>NZ_CDRNXD010000004.1:5000-2662500 GCF_977018625.1 Affinirhizobium capsici
CTTGATGACCTTCTGCATTTCTGCTTCAGAGCCCGTCACGCCCGTGATGCGGTCAGTTATAGCCGAAACATAGGAATGCATCACCTGTCTCGTGTCACGCGCGGGGTCCACCGTGAAGAAGTAAGCCTTTACCTTCTGCCCGTCCGGTCCAAGCGCGTTCAGCCAATCCGCCACCTCGAAGAGCGTGGTGGGACAAACTTCCGGGCAGTGTGTGTAACCGAAGTAGACAAGGGAAGGCTTACCCGTGAAGAGGCTTTGATCAACAAGATTGCCCCCGTCATCTACGAGGCTAAAGCTTGCATGGAAGGGGGTGGAGCGCGGCTTGTCTGCCGCGACCCAGATCATCACACCCACCAAGGCCGCCACGAATATAGCAGCAGTGCCGCCTCCGAGAAGCAGAAATGGGTTCACATTCTTCATGGCTTAGGCTCCATGGAGCCGTGGTCCATGCCGTCATGGCCTGCGTGGTCATGGGCAGTATCGCTTTTTGCGCCAGCATTGGCCGGACCCACGGCAAACTCGACATCAATTGAGCCAGCCTTTTCGAAGAGGAGGCGAGCCTTGATCATTTCGCCTTCCTTGAAAGGCTGTGTCACGTTCATGAACATGATGTGGTAGCCGCCGGGCTTTAACTCGACGGTACTATTTGCAGGTATCGCCAAGCCATCCTTCAGTTCCCTCATGATCATGACATTGTCGTTCATCTGCATTTCATGGACCTGCGCATTAGCGGCCCGCTCTGTGGTCACACTGACGAGACGGTCATCGCCGCCTTTGTTGGTGATTTTCAAATATCCGCCACCCACTTTCGCGCCGGGTAACATTGCTCGGCTATAGGGATGGCCTATTTCCAACTCTCCTACCTTATAACCATGGGCATAGGCGGGGTTAAAACCGGCAAGAGAGAGGAGGGCGATGAAAAGACCCAGGATTTTTGTTTTCATGTTCAAATCCAGATTATGGAAATTGGTCAAACTGAAGAGCAGCGGTTTGCTTCGACATTCCAATCGGCTCTTTTGTGGCGCTTGCATATCTTTAAACCGGTGCCAAAGCGGCAGTCCGGTTAAAATAGAGTGCGAGTGTCAGGCGGAGAGCGGTGGCGGTCGAGCTCCACAATTTGGTGCGAGTGGCGATGGCTCAAGTATGAAGCCGGTAGCCTGTGATGCCGAACTTGGGATGACCTGTCGAGGCGCGAGTTCTGCCAAGGGCTGCGGCAAAACAACGGACAGGCCGAGGCGACAGGCTTCGCATCCGATCGCACTGCCGAAATGATTGTCTTGATCGCCATGCTTGTCACTTAAGCAAAGAGTCGCAAAGCTGCGATCGGGTAGGATCAGTTGTGCAAATTGCGAAGGTGACGCTTGAGCGGCATGGGTGAGGGGAGCCTTGTGCGCGAAACCAAGAAACAGCAGAGCGCATGCGCAGATCATGCGCACGGCAAACCCAGTTCTGTCTCCGCGTCCAGTCATCTAAACCTCTCGCTTTTGAAACTAGACGAGAGGTAGGCAAACGACAATGCGGCAAATTCTCCGCAAGTCAGCGGAGAGTTCACAGGGCCGCTGATGGACATGCGGCCCCATGAAAATCATAGATGTCAGAGGTTGACAGCAGCGCCTGTCTTGGCAGATTGCAACGCGGCATCCGCAAGTTTCAACGCAATCAGGCCATCCTCAGCAGATGGTGAAGCCTTGGCACCTTTTTCCACCGTATCAATGAAAGCGGCGATTTCCGCCGCATAGGCGGCCGTATAGCGGGTCATGAAGAAATCATGCAGCGGAGGACGGGTGTAGCCATCCTTATTGGCGACTTCGATGGAGACAGGGCGCTGGTTTTCAGCAGCCACAGACCCGAGCGAACCATGCACTTCAATGCGCTGATCATAGCCGTAAGTCGCGCGGCGGGAGTTGGAGATAACTGCCTGGCGGCCGCTGGCGGTGGTCAGGATCAGGCTGGCAGAGTCGTAGTCTCCGGCTTCGCCGATCTTGGGATCGACCAGAACGGCACCTGTTGCGAAGACGGTCTTGATCTCTTCGCCCAACAGGAAGCGGGCCATATCCAGATCGTGGATGGTCATGTCGCGGAAGATACCGCCGGAAACCTTGATATAGTCTACTGGCGGCGCACCGGGATCGCGGCTGGTGATTGTCACCATCTCCACCTTACCGATGGTGCCCTTGTCGATTTCGGCACGCACCGCCTGGAAATGTGGATCGAAACGGCGGTTGAAACCCAGCATGACCTTCGCACCGGTTTCCTTCACCACGTCGATGCAGGTCTGAGCGCGAGCAACATCGAGATCAATCGGCTTCTCGCAGAAAATCGCCTTGCCTGCACGGGCAAACTTTTCGATCAGGTCTGCATGGGTGTTGGTCGGCGTGCAGATGATGACGGCGTCCACATCCTTGTTTGCCAGAACAGCTTCGATGGTGCTGACCTCGCAGCCAGCTTCATCTGCAATCGCCTTCGCTGCTGCTTCCATGGCATCCACGACTGCCACGAGTTTTGCACGCGGGTCTGCGGCAATCGCTTTTGCATGCACCTTGCCAATGCGTCCTGCGCCGAGCAGCGCCAATCTCGTTACCATGGTTTCTCCTCCATTTGAAAGTTCGATGGAATTTTTGTTCCAAACAGCCTTTGGAATATCTGTTCTATTTTGCTAGAGTGGAGCCATATTTATGTCAAGCTATGAAAAGGGCGATTGAATGACGGAGGGTGGCGCACCGGCTAGCGTGGCGGAATTTGAGGAAAGATTGCTGGATGTTTCGGTCTCTCTTCCCAAGCGTCTGAAGCAGTGTGCAGATTACGTCGCAGCCAATACGGATCGCATTGCCGTTTCCACCGTGGCTGAGATGGCGGAGGCGGCTGGCGTGCAGCCATCAGCCTTCATGCGCTTTTGCCAGATCATGGGCTTTTCCGGTTATTCCGAAATGCAGCGTCTCTTTCGCGAGAGCTATGTGGGCGGCTGGCCGGATTATTCGACCAGGCTCGACCATCTGCGCGAGATGGGTGAACATAGCGGACCGCGTCTTCTGGCCGAGTTCGTGGAGGCTGGCCGAACATCTCTGGAAAACCTGCTAAAATCAATGGATTCAGCCGCGCTGGAGATGGCCGTCGAGGTTCTGGCTGCGGCCAATCTCGTCCATATTGTCGGCCTTCGCAGGTCCTTTCCGGTTGCCAGCTACATCGCCTATGCGTTGGAAAAAATGGAGGTGCCGGCTATGCTTCACAGCGCGGCAGGCAGGCTGGATAGTTCGGCCGCCATCCGGCCCGGAGATGCTTTGCTGGCTATTACCTTTTCGCCCTATTCGGCGGAAACGCTTGAGCTTGTTGACATGGTGCGGGGGCGGGATGTCCCCGTCGTGGCGCTCACGGATATGGCGGTCAACCCGCTGCGCAAAATGGGTGCGACGGTGCTGACCGTTTCGGAAGTCGATTTCGGCGCCTTTCGCTCTCTTTCGGCGACATTATGCGTCGCTATCGCCCTTTCAACGGCAGTCGGTGCGCGTCGCAAGATTTGAATATTCGTATTGAAAGACAGAAAAATAGAATTTATAGTCCAAAAATGAAGACGGCACGGGAGGTGCCGCACTGCGCCCCATCAGCGCCACATGCCACTCGCGGCCAAAGGGAGGGCCTCTTGAAGCCACTCGACGTGATTACGATTGGACGTTCGTCCGTTGACCTCTACGGCGCCCAGGTGGGTGGCCGGCTGGAGGATATGTCCTCCTTCAACAAATATATCGGCGGTTCGCCCACCAATATTGCGGCTGGTGCTGCGCGTCTCGGCTTGAAGAGCGCAGTGATTACCCGTGTGGGCGATGAACATATGGGCCGGTTCATCCGCGAACAGCTCGTGCGCGAAGGCGTGGATGTGCGCGGCGTGGTCACCGACCCGGAGCGCTTGACGGCGCTGGTGCTGCTTGGCATTCGCGACGAGAACCAGTTTCCCCTGATCTTCTATCGCGAGAATTGCGCCGATATGGCGCTGTGCGAAGACGATATCGATCCCGCCTTCATTGCGGAATCGCGCTGCGTTACCGTCACTGGCACGCATCTTTCGCATCCTCGCACGGAAGCGGCAGTGATGAAGGCTTTGCGGTTAGCGCGGGAGAATGGCGCGAAAACTGCACTGGATATCGATTATCGTCCAAACCTGTGGGGTGTGGCCGGTCATGGGGATGGTGAGAGCCGTTTCGTGGAATCAGCCAAGGTGACAGCCAAGCTGCAAGCGACGCTGCATCTGTTTGACCTGATTGTTGGCACGGAAGAAGAATTCCATATTGCGGGAGGCTCCACCGATACGCTGGAGGCGCTGCGTGCTGTCCGCAAGGTGTCCAAGGCGGCATTGGTATGCAAGCGCGGGCCGATGGGGGCTGCCGTGTTTGAAGGTGATATCCCCGATAGTCTCGACAAGGGTCAGACCGGTCCCGGTTTCCCCATCGAAGTTTTCAACGTGCTAGGTGCTGGCGATGGCTTCATGGCTGGTCTTCTGAAAGGCTGGCTGACGGGTGAGGATTGGCCGACCGCGCTGAAATATGCCAATGCCTGCGGTGCCTTTGCGGTATCCCGCCACGGCTGCACGCCCGCCTATCCAAGCTGGGAAGAGCTGCAATATTTCTTTGCGACGGGCATCAAGAACAAGGCGCTACGCAAAGATGCGGAGCTTGAGCAGGTTCACTGGTCCACTAACCGCAAGGGCGATTGGTCCACCATGCGGGTGTTTGCTTTCGACCACCGCATGCAGCTGGAAGCGATGGCGCAAGAGGCTGGCGTTCCAACTGACCGGATTGGCGCTTTCAAGAAGCTGTGCTTGCAAGCAGCAACCTCGGTGGCAAACGGGCAGGGCGGCTACGGCATTCTCTGCGATGGTCGTCTGGGGAAAGAAGCACTATACGCTGCCGCCGGAACGGGTCTCTGGATCGGCAGGCCAGCCGAGTGGCCGGGTTCACGTCCACTGACGTTGGAGCCAGAACTGGGTATGGATTGCGGTGGTCTTGGCGAATGGGCCGCTGAACATGTGGTGAAGGTTCTCTGCTTCTATCATCCCGACGATACGCCTGAGATGAAGGAGAAACAGGAAGAGACGGTAAAGCGCCTGTTTGAGGCATCGCGCCGCAATCGCCTGGAATTTCTGCTGGAGGTCATTCCGTCCAAGGTCGGCGCAATCGATGATGAGACAACGGCCAAGATTATCGACCGCTTTTACCAAGTCGGTGTTTACCCCGACTGGTGGAAGCTGGAGCCGATGAAAACCAAAGCCGCCTGGGCGAACGCCTGTGCTGCGGTAGAACGTCACGATACACGCACACGCGGCATCGTGGTATTGGGTCTGGATGCCCCGCAGGCGGAGCTTGAGGAGAGCTTTGCGCTTGCTGCCGGTTTCGATCTGGTCAAGGGCTTTGCCGTTGGCCGCACGATCTTCGGCGATGCCGCCCGTAAGTGGCTGGCGGGTCAGGTTACCGATGAGGCCGCCGTGGAGGATATGGCGGCCCGCTACAAGAGCCTGTGCGACATCTGGGATGCAGCACGCGCAAAGGCCATTCTGGGAGGAAAGGCATGAAAACGATCCGTTTGACGGCGGCGCAGGCGCTCGTGCGCTATCTCGCCAATCAGCTGAATGAGGATGGCGTTCCCTATATCGCCGGTGTCTGGGCGATTTTCGGTCATGGCAATGTCGCCGGTATCGGTGAGGCGCTTTACGGCATTCGCAATGAACTGCCGACCTATCGCGGCCAGAACGAGCAGTCGATGGCACATGCCGCCATTGCTTACGCCAAGCAGCTTGGCCGTCGCCGCGCCATGGCCGTGACCTCGTCCATCGGTCCGGGTGCGCTGAACATGGTGACTGCCGCTGCCCTTGCTCATGTCAACCGCCTGCCGGTTCTCTTCATTCCGGGCGATGTGTTTGCCAATCGCGGTCCCGATCCGGTTCTTCAGCAGATCGAGGATTTCGAGGATGGCACGATTTCCGCCAATGATTGCTTCAAGCCGGTCAGTCGCTATTTCGACCGGATCGAGCGTCCCGAACAGCTTTTGACGGCGCTGCCGCGTGCCTTCCGCACACTGACGGATCCTGCTGATTGTGGCCCTGTGACACTCGCCTTCTGCCAGGATGTGCAAGCCGAGGCTTACGATTACCCGGAAAGCTTCTTCTCGAAAAAGACTTGGCGGTTCCGTCGTCCCGAACCTGACATAATGGAGCTGGAAGCGGCCATCGCTGCGATCAAGGCCGCGAAGAATCCTGTCATCGTCGCAGGCGGTGGCGTGCACTTCTCCGGCGCGACTGAGACGCTGAAAAGCTTTGTCGAGAAGCACCAGATCCCGGTTGTGGAAACTCAGGCGGGTAAATCCGCGCTTGCATGGGATCATGGCCTGAACTTCGGTCCGGTGGGCGTTACGGGTTGCGAAAGCGCCAACATAGTTTCAGAGCAGGCGGATCTGGTGATCGGCGTCGGCACGCGCTTTCAGGATTTTACCACCGGTTCCTGGGCTTTGTTCAAAAACCCGAACCGCAAGATCCTGGCGCTCAACGTGCAGGCCTATGACAGTGCCAAGCATGATGCAATGCCGCTCGTGGCCGACGCCAAAGTCGGTCTTGAGAAAATCTCGGCAGCTCTGGGCAATCATCGCTTTACCAGTCCCGACGCCAACCTCAAGGCCAGCTGGTTTGCGAAGGCCGATGCTGTGACGGCAGCACCCAAGGATGCCAACACGCTTCCGACAGATATGCAGGTTATCGGCGCAGTGCAGCGCGCTTCACGCGATAACACGGTTGTGATGTGCGCGGCAGGCACGATGCCCGGCGAGTTGCATCAGTTGTGGAAGGCGAAGCTGCCGCTTTCCTATCACATGGAATATGGCTTCTCCTGCATGGGCTATGAGATTGCCGGCGGCATGGGTATCAAGCTTGCCGAGCCGGAACGCGATGTGATCGTGATGGTGGGCGACGGCTCCTACATGATGATGAATTCGGAGCTTGCGACAGCGGTTGCCATGGGGATCAAGATCACCGTCGTGATTACCGATAATCGCGGTTATGGTTGCATCAACCGGCTGCAAATGGGCACTGGCGGGGCTGAGTTTAACAATCTCTATGCCCACACCAATGTTAGCCCCATGGCGATTGACTTTGCCGCACATGCTGCCGCCATGGGGGCGAAATCCTCCAAGGTTTCATCTATCGCCCAACTGGAAGAGGCGCTCGACGCTGCCCGCGAAGGGGCGCAGACAACGGTGATCGTCATCGATACGGACCCTTATCCGACACCGGATGCGGGGGGCCATTGGTGGGATGTGGCCGTGCCGGAAGTGTCCACACGAGAAGAAGTTACCAAGGCGCGTGCCGCCTATGAAGCTGCCCTGAAGGAAAGAATTTAAGATGATCCTCTTCGGTACAAACCCAATTGCCTGGTCCAATGATGATGACCGTTCGCTCGGCGCCCATATCAGCCTTGAACAATGCCTGGATGAAACCGCGAAGATCGGTTTCGATGGTATAGAGAAGGGCCACAAGTTGCCGACCGATCCAGCAGGTCTCAAATCCGTTCTGGAGCCACGCGGCCTGAAATTCGTATCCGGTTGGCACTCGCTGAACCTTTTGACAAACAGCATCGAAGAAGAAAAGGCCGCCATGCAGCCCTTCCTCGATGTGCTGAAGGCCATGGGCTGCAAGGTCATCATTGTCTGCGAAACCTCTAATGCCATTCACGGCGCTGACGATACGGCACTTGCCGACCGCCCGAAACTGGCAGACGCCGATTGGACAAAGTTCGGTGCAGGCGTCGAGGCGCTGGCGGAGTTCTCCGCTTCCCAGGGCATTTCGCTCGTCTATCACCACCACATGGGAACGGTGGTCGAAAGCGAGGAAGAGATCGACAAGCTGATGCAGCACACCGGTCCGCACGCCAAGCTGCTGCTGGATACTGGCCATTGCTATTTCGGCGGCGGCAACCCGGAAGCGGTTGCAAGCAAGTACATGCACCGCGTTGGCCATATCCACGCCAAGAATGTGCGTCCCGTCATTGCCGATCAGGTGCGCAATGAAAAGCTCTCCTTCCTGGAAGGCGTGCGCCGTGGCGTGTTCACCGTTCCCGGCGATGAAGAGGGCGGCGTCAACTTCCCGCCAGTTCTCAAGATCGCCGCAGAGCATGGCTATAACGGCTGGATCGTGATTGAGGCGGAACAGGACCCGGATGTCCGCAATCCTTATCAATATCAGAGCCTCGGCTTGAAATCGTTGAAGGGCTTCGCCAAGGATGCGGGTCTGATTTAGTCCCTTCTGAAGGAAAAGCCGTTGAAACTGCTCGATCCCACACATCCATTCTTCACGCCCAAGTGGCGACGGGTTCTGACCGTCGTTCTGCCTGCTCTTTGGGGCGGCGTCGAAGCTTTGAACCAATCGTGGGGTTGGGCGATTCTGTTTTTAGGTGCCGCAGCCTACGCGGCCTATGAACTTCTCATCATGTACGACCGTTCGATTGCGGAGGCGGAAGCCAAAAAGGCTGCCACTCAGGCCGAGCGGGAAGGAGACGAGGAATGAGCAATCTCTTGCGCAAGCCTTCCGGCAAAACCGGCAAGGTGCATGACATCACGCCGCAAAGCGCCAATTGGGGTTATGTCGGCTTCGGTCTCTACCACCTGAAGCCGGGCGAAAAGGCAGCGGAGCCGACCGGCGAAACAGAGGTGATCCTCGTTCTTGTGGAGGGCAAAGCCAAGATATCCGGTGGGGACAAGGACTTCGGTGAACTTGGCGACCGCATGAATGTGTTCGAGAAGAAGCCGCCGCACTGCGTTTATGTGCCTGCCGGTTCCGATTGGTCGGCAGAGGCCACGAGCGATTGCACACTTGCCATCTGCACGGCACCGGCCAAGCCGGGGCGTGAGGCACAGGTTATCGGTCCTGCCGGAATCAATCTCACCGAACGCGGCAAGGGTGCCAATACGCGCTACATCTTCCCGATTGCCATGGAAGAGCGGGATGTGGCCGACAGCCTCTTGGTGACGGAAGTTTTCACGCCATCAGGGAATTGGTCGTCTTATCCGCCACATCGGCATGATGAGGATAACTATCCTGACATGACCTATCTGGAAGAGACCTATTATCACCGCTTGAACCCTGAACAGGGATTCGGCTTCCAGCGCGTCTTCACCGACGATGGCTCGCTGGATGAAACCATGGCTGTCTCCAGCGGCGATGTGGTGCTGGTGCCAAAAGGCCACCATCCGTGCGGCGCGCCTTACGGATATGAGATGTATTATCTGAATGTCATGGCAGGGCCGATGCGCAAATGGCGTTTCCAGAACCACCCGGATCATGACTGGATCTTCAAACGCGATAATCCGTAACCTCCTGCGGATCGCTGTTGCAAGACCGGGCAGGTTCTCCTCGGCCCGGTCTTTTTTTAGCTGTCTCCCGATCCGCGAATGGGCAGGTGTGTAAAGCCTTCCGGGCCAGACATTTCCTTGGCATCGCGAGAAATGATAACGGGGCTGACCGAAAAAGCAGAGACGAGCTGGGCGACCGAGGTCAGTGCGTTTTTGTGAATGCGCTCATAGCCGTGCGAGGCATCGACGCCAAAAGTGACCAAGGCCGTTCGAATGTCGTGGCCGGCCTCCAGCGCCGAGGCTGAGTCGGACCGATAATAACGGAAGACATCCTTCTGGTAATCAATCTGGTTTTCCTGGCAAAGCTCCACCAGCTTCCGGGTCAGATGAAAATCGAAGGGTCCAGTCTGGTCGGCCATGGCGATGGTTGCGCCGAATTCGGAGGAATTTTGCCCCGGTGCTGTCGTGCCATTATCAATTGTCAGCATCGAAGCAATTTCTGCCGTTACGATGGAAGATGCGCCAACGCCCACCTCTTCGGCAATTGTGAAAAGCCAGTGCGTATCAACAGGGGTTTGGGCGCCTGCGCGTTCCAGAGCCTCGATAGCGGCCAGTGCAATGGCGACGCCCGCCTTGTCATCCAGATGGCGGGAATTGATGAAGCCATTTTCCAGAAATTCCGTACCGGTATCGATGGCGACGATATCGCCCACTTCGATGCCAAGCCCGATTGTTTCACCGGCAGAGCGAGTGATCGCGTCAATGCGAACCTCTACATAGGCCCACCCGACTGGGAGAGTGTCCACCTCATCATTGAATGTGTGACCCGAAGCCTTGAGAGGCAGGATCGTGCCGCGATGGATGCCGTGCGTGCCGTAGATGGTGACCCGGGCACCTTCGGCAAAGCGGGCCGACCAATGGCCGATGGGCACCAGTTCCAGCCGGCCATTATCCTTGATGGCTTTGACTTGAGCACCAAGCGTATCGACATGGGAAACAATGGCGCGCGCGCCTGCGCGGCGGCTGCCCTGGCGCACGGCACGAATAGCCCCGCGGCGGGTGAGTTCCGGCCTCAAGCCCAGCCTTTCCAGTTCGGCAGAGCAATAAAGAACCACTTCATCCGTATAGCCGGTAGGGCTGTCTATTTGCAGCAATGCGGCAAGCTGCCGAAGCAGATAGTTTTCGTCGATTGTGATCTGCATCTTCGATAGCGGCCTTACAACTTGCCAAGCGCGTTACGGGCTGCGCGGTGGCCGGAAAGGGGAAACAGCAGATCGAGGAACCGCTCTGCCGTCGGCTGCGGTTCATGGTTTGCCAGGCCCGGACGCTCATTCGCTTCGATGAACACGTAATCCGGCTCAGTCGGGCTCTTGACCATCAGGTCTATGCCGACAACGGGTATATCGATGGCACGCGCTGCATTGATAGCGGCCTCTATCAGCCGCGGATGAACGATTTCGGTCACATCATGAATGGAGCCGCCGGTGTGCAGATTGGCGGCCTTGCGCACGGCAACCTCACGGCCTTCTTCCAGCACATCGTTCAGCGTCAGATCGGACATTTGCAGGCACCGCTCTGTTTCGCCATCAACGGGAATGGTGCTCTCGCCGCCCGTTGCAGCAGCGCGTCGGCGAGACAGGCGCTCGATCAACTGGCGCACGGTCGAGCGCCCATCGCCCACCACATGCGGCGGACGGCGAACAGCAGCAGCGACCAGCTTGAAATCGATGACGACAAGGCGAAGATCCTCCCCTTCAAAACAGGCTTCTATCAGAACGCGGTCACAGACTTCCCGCGCGGCTCGGATGGCGGTCTTGATCTCCTCAACGGTTGAGAGACCAACGGCCACGGCACGCCCCTGTTCGCCACGCGCAGGCTTCACCACCACGCGCCCATGCTTTTCAAGAAATGCGGAAAGAGCCGCATCGTCATCACTCGCTGTCATCTGCTCAGGAACGACAATGCCTGCTTTCTCGACAACCCGGCGCGTGACGGCCTTATCATCGCAGATCGACATAGCCACGCCGGACGTGAGTTCGGATAGGCTTTCGCGGCAATGAACGGAGCGCCCACCATGCGAGAGCCGGAAGAAGCCGCCTTCCGCATCGGTAATTTCCACATGAACACCACGGCGTCGCGCTTCATCCACCAGCAGGCGAGCATAGGGGTTCAACGCATCGTAGGCTTCCAGTGGGCTTGCATAGAGCCGTTCGTTGATGGAGTTCTTGCGCTTGACGGAAAAGGCCGGAATGCGCCGGAATCCTAGCTTTTCATAAAGTGCAATGGCCTGCGAATTATCGTGCAGGACCGATAAATCCATGAACGCATTGCCGCGAGCCTTGAAGTGCTCTCCCAGCCTGCGCACCAGCGTTTCGCCAATGCCTGCGTGGCGAGCCTGCGGATCAACCGCGAGGCACCAGAGCGAGGAACCCTGCTCAGGATCGGAAAAAGCTCGCATGTGGTCGATGCCGGTGACGGTGCCGATCACTTCGCCGGATTGCTCATCCTCTGCCACCAGATAGGTGATCGCCCTGTTGTCGCGATTGGTCCAGAAGAAATCCGGGCGAACCGGCACCATGCCACGCGAGGAATAAATCCGGTTCACCGCGCGCGCATCAGCCTCGGAGGTAAGGCGGCGCACGAAAAAGCCTTTTGGCTGGCGGCGGCCCGAGCGGTAGGTGGAAAGATCAAGCCGGAAGGTGTGTGACGGATCGAGGAAGATTTCCTGCGGCGCTTCGGCCAGGAGAACATGCGGATCGCCCACGTAAACGGCGATATCGCGATGCTCAGGCGCTTCTTCTCGAAGTGCCGCGACCAGTTCCGCGCTGTCATCGAAGGTTTGAGCAAAGATCAGGCGACCCCAACCACAATCCACACAAGCGGATCGCTCCGGCCCTTCTTCATGGGTAATGCCGCTGCGAAGGCTCTCAAAGCGTTTGCGCTTCAGGCGATGCGCCACCGCTTTTTCGCTGCGAAAGCGGTTGGATCGTTCGGTCATCTTGGTGCTCATCGCTCTTCCCTCACACGCCCTGGGCCTGCAACCACATTTCCAGCAGGCCAACCTGCCAGAGTTCCGAACCCTGCAAGGGGGTGATGTGATCCGAAGGATGCGCAAAAAGCTCATCCAGATAGCTCTGGCGAAAGATGCCGCGTTCCTTGGCAGCCTGCGAAGAGAGCGCGTCGCGAACCATTTCGAGGTAAGGCCCATCGACATATTTCAGCTGCGGAACAGGGAAATAGCCCTTCTTGCGGTCGATCACCTCATGCGGCACCACTAGGCGCGCGGCATCCTTCAGAACGCCCTTGCCGCCATCATGCAGCTTGAATTCCGGCGGCACCTTGGCGGCCAGTTCAACAAGCTCATGGTCGAGGAAGGGCACACGCGCTTCCAGACCCCAGGCCATGGTCATGCTATCGACGCGCTTGACCGGATCATCCACCAGCATAACCTGACTATCGAGCCGCAGAGCAGCATCAATCGGCGTATCGGCTCCACTCTCAGTCAGATGATGGCGCACAAGTTCCAGGCTGGCATCATGGTCGGCAATCCAGTCGCCGCCCAACTGCGATTTCAAAGTCTCATGGCTGCGGTCAAAAAAGACGCGGGCGTAATCTCCCACGACATCCGTGGAGTTGCCGAGCGGCGGATACCAGTGATAGCCGCCAAACACCTCGTCTGCACCTTGGCCGGATTGCACAACGCGGATGTGCTTCGAGACTTCCTTGGCCAGCAGATAGAAGCCCACATTATCATAGGAGACCATGGGTTCCGACATGGCGGAGATGACGCCGGGCAGTGCCTGCATCAACTGATTGGATGGAACGAAGATCTTGTGATGGTTAGTGCCAAAATGCTTGGCAATCAGGTCCGAATAAACGAACTCATCGCCCTTTTCTCCATTGGCCTCTTCAAAGCCAACGGAGAATGTCATCAGGTCATTCTGGCCCTGTTCGGCCAGCAATCCAGTGATAATGCTGGAATCGACGCCGCCAGACAGCAGAACACCAACCGGTACATCAGCCACAGTGCGGCGCTTTACGGCAAGACGAAGTGCATCGAGCACGGCATCGCGCCAATCGTTGCGGCTCATTCCGGCCATGGAAGGATCGCGCTGATAGGGCGGGTTCCAGTAACGCTCATCGCGCTCCGTGCCATCGGGCTCAATCACGCGAATGGTGGCGGGCGGCAGCTTCTTCACGCCATTCAAAATCGTGCGCGGCGGCGGCACGACGGCGTGGAATGTCATGTAATGGTGAAGGGCAATGCGATCGATGGAGGTGTCGATATCGCCGCCTTGCACAAGCGCTGGAAGCGTGGATGCAAAGCGAATGGCTTTGCCCACTTTTGCGAGGTACAGCGGCTTGATGCCGAAGCGGTCTCTAGCCATCACCACGCGGTTCGTGTCCCGTTCGTGGATTACAAAGGCGAACATGCCGTGGAAGCGCTTCACGCATTCCGTTCCCCAGGCGGCCCAGGCTTTCAGGATGACTTCCGTATCTCCGTGCGAGAAGAAGCGATAGCCCTTGCCTTCCAGTTCGGCGCGCAATTCCGGGTAATTGTAGATGCAGCCGTTGAAGGCAATCGTCAGTCCCAGCTCGCCATCGACCATGGGCTGGCGGGCTTTTTCGGAAAGATCGATGATTGAGAGGCGCCTGTGCGCCAATGCGGTTGAACCATGAATGACGAGACCTGAACCGTCTGGCCCGCGCGGCGCAATGGCCTCCATCATGCGAGCCTGGACCATGGGGGATGGCTGGGTGCCGTCGAACCGAATTTCTCCGCTAATGCCACACACTGTTCTGCTTCTACCTCGCTGTCTTCATTCATTTTGGCCCGGAAGCACCGGACAAAGGAAAGGCAGGCCCGCGATCAAGCGAACCTGCACAGAGAACGAAACGAGAGAGTTGCTGAATGGTTGCGATTTTTCTGGAACAAAATCGGAATTGGAAAATGTGCTTTTCCTAATCCACGACCTGTGTCAGCCAGTCCGGCTCAGTCCCGGCCGCGCCTCGCCTGTACTTCCCTTGACAGGCGCAAAGGCAAAGCGCTCCAGCGTTTCCGGCTTCATTTCAATAGAGAAGCCGGGCTGCTTCGGCGGCATGTAGGCCGCGTTCTCAATGCGGCAGGGTTCCAGGAAATGCTCGTGAAGGTGATCGACATACTCGATCACACGACCATCCTTCGTGCCGCACACCGCCACATAATCGATCATGGAAAGATGTTGCACATATTCGCAAAGTCCAACACCACCGGCATGAGGCCAGACGGGTAGCTTGTATTTGGCAGCAATCAGCAGAACGGCGAGAACTTCATTCAATCCGCCCATGCGGCAACTGTCGATCTGTACCACATCGATGGCACCTTCGGCGATGAACTGCTTGAACATGATCCGGTTCTGGCACATCTCGCCAGTGGCCACCTTTACGGGCGAGATGGCCTGACGAATTTTGCGATGGCCCGCCACGTCGTCCGGGCTTGTCGGCTCTTCAATGAAAAATGGCTTGCAGAAGGAAAGCTGCTTGACCCAATCAATCGCCTGATCCACGTCCCAGACCTGATTGGCATCGATCATCAGGTAACGATCGGAGCCAATCACTTCGCGGGCAATCGTCAGGCGGCGAATATCGTCTTCCAGATCGCGGCCAACCTTCATCTTCACATGGTTGAAGCCAGCATCAATGGCTTCCTGGCAAAGGCGGCGCAGCTTGTCGTCATCATAGCCCAGCCATCCGGCAGAGGTGGTATAGCAGGCATAGCCTTCCGCCTCGAGTGTTGCGATCCGCTCTGCTTTGCCGGTTTCTGCAGCGCGCAGAATGGCGATGGCCTCGTCACGGGTGAGGGCGTCGGTAAGATAGCGATAATCGATGATGTCGGCGATTTCCTCTGGCGACATATCGGCCACCAGCCGCCAGACCGGCTTGCCCGCCTGCTTGGCCAGAAGATCCCAGAAGGCATTGACGACGGCACCCGTTGCCAGATGCATGGCACCCTTATCCGGCCCGATCCAGCGCAACTGGCTATCGCCGGTCAAATGCCGCCAGAACTTGCCGGGGTGTGCCTTCACGACCTCAAGATCAGTGCCAACGACCAGATGGCGCATGGCATCGATGGCCATGCAGCAAATGTCGTTGCCACGCCCGATGGTGAAGGTGAGGCCGTGCCCGGCAAGACCGGGCACATCCGTTTCAAGAATGACATAGGCTGCCGAATAATCCGGGTCCGGGTTCATGGCATCGGAGCCATCAAGGCTTTGCGATGTCGGGAACCGCAGATCGATGATCCGCATGTCGGTAATCTTGGCCATGCTCTTTGCTCCGGCAGTCTATGTATCAGGTTGATTTACGTGTCGGCGCGGAAGGTTTGCTTCTGCGTACCAAGGCCTTCAATGCCAAGCTCAACCACGTCACCGGCTTTGAGGTAACGCGGCGGCTTCATGCCCATGCCAACACCCGGAGGGGTGCCGGTGGAGATGACATCGCCCGGATGAAGCGACATGAACTGGCTGAGATAGGATACGAGGAAGGCAACGCCGTAGACCATGGTAGCGGTCGAGCCGTTCTGCATGGTTTCGCCGTTCACCTTCAGCCACATGTTAAGGTTCTGCGGATCGGCAACCTCATCCTTCGTCACCAGCCATGGGCCGATGGGGCCGAAGGTGTCGCAGGATTTGCCCTTGGTCCACTGGCCAGACCGTTCCGTCTGGAAAGCGCGCTCGGAAACATCGTGGCTGACGCAGTAGCCCGCCACGTAATCCATGGCGTCCGCTTCGGACACGTACTTGGCAGTCTTGCCAATAACGATGCCAAGCTCGACTTCCCAGTCTGTCTTTTCAGATCCGCGCGGGATCAGGACATCATCGTTCGGGCCGCAAATGGCCGAGCTTGCCTTCATGAAGATGACTGGCTCTGGCGGAACCGCCATGCCGGACTCGGCAGCGTGATCGGAGTAGTTAAGGCCGATGCAGATGAACTTGCCAGTCTGGCCAACGCAGGGGCCGAGGCGCTCGCTGCTTGACACTTCCGGCAGGGATGAGATGTCGAGAGCGGCAAACTTGGCAAGGTTTTGCGGGTCGAGCGCTGCACCGGAAAGATCGCTCACATGGGCGGAAATATCGCGGATCTTGCCCTCGGCATCGAGAAGGGCAGGGCGTTCGGAACCGGGGGCGCCGTAGCGAAGCAGTTTCATGGTGTTAAGTCCTTTCAGAAAATCAGATGGTCCAGCCGCCATCGATGGCGATGGCCTGGCCTGACGTATAAGTGGCGCCCGCCAGATAGACGGCGAGGTCTGCAATCTCTTCCGGCTCGCCCAGGCGGCCAATCGGCTGGCGGGCCACGAAGGCCGCACGGGCCTTCTCATAATCCCCTTGCGCGCGCAAACGCTCCTGCAATGAAGGGCTATCCACAGTGCCCGGGCAGATGGCATTGCAGCGAATATTGTGTGCCACATAATCGGCAGCGACTGCCTTGGTAAGCCCAATCACCGCAGCTTTCGAAACGCCATAGGCGAAGCGGTTCGGCACGCCTTTGATGCTGGAGGCGACCGACGACATGTTGATGATGGAGCCATCGTTTCGCTCGATCATGCCCGGCAAAACTGCACGGATTGTGCGGATCATTGCCTTGACGTTGAGGTCGATTGCGAAATCCAGATCGCTGTCCTTCATCTCCAGAATGGAGCCGCCATGGACCACACCGGCGCAATTGAACAACACGTCCACCCGACCGAGTGAGGCAATGAACGTGTTCACCGCATTCTCATCCAGCACGTCGAGACGCATGGTTGTGAGCCCTTCCAGTTTTGGAAGCTCGGACAGGGCTGTTTCATTAATATCGGTTGCGTGAACCTTCGCACCGGCCTTGGCGAAGGCGATGGCGCTCGCCCGGCCAATGCCCTGACCGGCGGCGGTGATCAGCACCGTTTTTCCCTTTAAATCTGCCATGTCATCCTCATTTTCCGGTGGTTGCCCGGTTTTAGGTGCCGCGTTGCTGTTCAAGCGGCGGCTGAAGAATTTCGGTTTGTTGCGTCAAAGACAAGGCCAGACAGGCCTTAATCCGTCACACGCTGATCATGGCTTTCACCACACCGGCGGCAGGGTCAGTCAATCCGGCAAAGCGCTCTGGCACCTCTGCGAGCGTCATCGTGTGGGTGATCAGTGCGTCAGGCACCTCGCCTTTGCGCATGGCGGCCATCACATATTCGAAGTCTGAAATGGTCGCATTGCGGCTGCCGAGCAGCGTTGTTTCGCGCTTATGGAATTCAGGGTCATTGAAGGTGATATCGGAGGCGACGATGGATACAAGAACATAGGTTCCCGCATGGGCCACGAAGCCAAAGCCGCGTTCAATGGCTTTCGGGTTACCCGTCGCATCGAATACCGCATCGAAGAAGTTGCCATCGGTGATGTTCGAAAGTTGCTCGCTGTCGCCTTCGCCGAGTTGAACGAGAGAGGTGATATCCAGATGCTCGCGGGCAAATTCCAGACGATCCTGCCGCCCGTCGATCATCGTTACCTCAGACCCTTCAAGCTTGGCGAAAATTGCGACTGCCAGTCCAATTGGTCCAGCACCGGCGATCAAGACTTTCTCTCCACCCTTCAGGCCCGAACGACGCACCGCATGCGCACCAATGGCCAGGAATTCCACCATGGCCGCCTGATCGAGAGAGAGGCCATCGGCTTTGATGAGAAACTGTTCCGGCAGGCAGAGATATTCGGTCATGCCGCCATCGCGGTGAACGCCAAGAACGCCGATATTGCGGCAGCAATTCGTGCGGCCTTTCCGGCAGGCATCACAGGTGCCGCAGGAGATGTAAGGAATAATGGAAACATTATCGCCAGCCTGGAAATGGCTGCCTTGCGCGGGCTCAACAATCGTTGCCGCCAGTTCATGCCCCATGACACGTGGATAGGAGAGATAAGGCTGGTTGCCGGTGAAGATGTGCAGATCGGTGCCGCACACGCCGATGCGTTTGATCCGCACAAGTGCTTCCCCCGGTCCCGTCGCGGGCTTTTCGCGTTCTGTAGCCGTCAGCACGCCCGGTGTGTCGCAAACAATCGTCAACATGGCATTATCCGTTCAGGTGATAGAAATTGATGGCGTTCTGCCCGAAGACGGCATCGTGATGCTCGGTCGGCACAATCTTGCGGCATTGGTCGAACCAGCCTTGGTAATCTCCAGCCAGACGCACCACCGGCCAGTCGCTGCCCCAGAGGGTGCGGCCTGGTCCAAACAGGTCCAGAATGGTCTCGGCATAGGGACGAATGGCCTCGGGCTTTTGCTTGCCCGCCTCCGTCAGCAGGCCGGAGAGTTTGCAAAACACGTTGGGCAGAAGGCTCAGAGCCTTCATTCCGCTACGCCATTCGGTGATCTTTCCCTCGGCGATGTATGGCTTTGCGCCATGGTCAATCACGATGCGAAGTTGCGAATGTCGTTTTGAAAATTCATGGAAATACGGAAGCTGGCGTGGCAGGATCAGCGCATCGAAAGCAAGGTCATGATCCATCATTGCCCGGATGGCGGGATCAAGCGTTTCATCGCAGAGCCAGCCAATATCGCTTATACCCTGTAACATGGGCCGCAGACCTTTAAGCTTGGGGTTTTGGGCTAGCGCTGCAATCTGCAGGGGGGCGTTTGAGGTCTTGATATCTGTCCAACCTACGACGCCGCGGATGAAGTCATGGCGAGCCGCCAGATCCAGCATGTAGGCCGTATCTGCCTCCCGCTCCATGGTCTGCACCAGAACGGTTCCATCCACACCGGCAGTCTTCAACAACGGTTCAAGATCTTCCGGATAAAAGTCGCGATAAATGGCGGCCAGCTCGGCGGGCGGCCATTCGCCAGCGCGCTCGCCAAGCTTCCAGAAATGCTGGTGGGCGTCGATGATCGGCATATCAGCCACCGCTGCCCGGTACTGGTGCGCCTTCCGCGATCAGGCCTTTGGCCTGAAGCTTCTGCCAGAAGGCGGCAGGGATGTCTTCCTCGAACCAGGCGGCATTGGCGGAAAGCTGATCGGCATTACGCGCGCCGGAAACTATGGTGAGGGCTGCCGGATGCGCCAGTGGAAACTGAAGGGCCGCGGCCTGAAGTGTCACGCCCTCTTCCTCGCAGGCTGTGCGCAAGGCATCGACACGCGCCAGAACATCTGCTGGCGCATCGGCATAATTGAACTTCTTGTTGCCCGCCAGAATGCCGGAATTGAAGGCACCTGCAATGACAATGCCAACGCCCGCTTTGGCGCAATCATTCATGAAGGCAAGGCTTTGCTGTTCGAGAAGCGTGTAGCGACCGGCGAGCATGCAGATATCGATATCGCAGACCTGCATGGTATCGCGAATGATTTCCCATTCGTTCACACCCAAGCCGATGGCTTTCGTCAAACCCTGGTCCCGCAAGGCGACCAGCGCCCTGAAGCCGCCGCCTTTGGTCAATTGTGACCAGTAGTGCTCGTGTTTTTCGCCATGGGTCATCCGGCCAATATCGTGAATGTAGAGGATGTCCGGCTTCAAAAGGCCAAGCCGCTGCTGGCTGGCCTCGAAGGAGCGCATGATGCCATCATGCGTGTAGTCATAGACCGGGCGGAAGGGCAGGGGCTCGACATAGCCTTCTTCTTCAGCACCAACCGTTTCATCCGGTGTCATCACCCGGCCGACTTTCGTGCTGACCACATAGTCTTCCCGCTTGTGGTCGGTCAGCATGGTGCCGAGGCGACGCTCGGAGCGGGTGAAGCCGTAATAGGGTGCCGTATCGAAATAGCGAATGCCTGCATCCCAGGATGCGCGGAAAGCACCGGCAGATTCCTCATAAGGCGTTACACGATAGAGATTGCCCATCTGGGCGCAGCCAAGCCCCATTCCGGTAAAGGAAATGCCGGTGCGTGCGTGGGTGCGGGTATCGGTGACCTTCATGAAAAACCTGCCTTGCCTATGGGTAGAGATGAGGACACGCGCTGCCGCGTGTTCTTGGTCAGTTGAGGATCAGTAAAGAACGTTCTTGGCTTCCGGCTTGTCGATATTGTCCTTGGTGACAATGACGACGCCCGTATCGACGAACTTCTCGACCTTTTCTTTCTTCAGAAGCTTGGCAATGTTCTTCACGCCGAGCTCACCCATCTGGAAGGAACCCTGGACAGCGATAGCGGCCAGAGTGCCGTCTTTCACGAAGCCCTGAAGGTCTTCATTGCCATCGAAGCCGACAGCAACGACCTTGCCCGACTTTCCAGCTTCCTTGATGGCGCGGCCCATGCCGATTGCCGTTGGCTCATTGGCACCGAACAGGCCCTTGAGGTCGGAATTGGCGGCCAGAACGTCCGTGGTCTGGTTCAATGCGGTTGCCATCTGGGACTGGGAGTAGAACGGACCGACGATCTGCAGCTTGGAGTTTGCCTTCACATAGTCGGTGAAGCCGCCCACGCGACCGATTTCCGAACCGGCGCCGGCGACATAGGACATGACAGCAATCTTGCCTTCCTTGCCAACCTTGTCGATCAGGGCTTTGGCAGCCAGTTCGCCGGCCTTGCGGTTATCCGTGGCGAGGAAGGACTGGTAATACTGCTCGGAACCCTTGGAAAGCATAGAATCGATGATGACGACCGGAATGCGGGCTTCCCAGGCTTTCTTGACCGCCGGGATCAGAGCATCCGGGTCAGATGGTGCAAGAACAATACCAGCCACGCCGCGGTTTACCGCGTTTTCGACCATGTTCACCTGGTCGGCAATGGCGGATTCGGCAGCCGGACCCTGGAAGGTCATGGTGTTGCCATCGCCTACTTCCTTCATGGCCGCATCCGCGCCCTTCTGGACATTCTGCCAGAAGGTGGAGTTGACCGTCTTCACGATGACAGCAATTTCTGCGGCCTGTGTCTGTGCTGCACAGAACACGATTGCAGATGCGAGTAATGCAGTCGCAAGCTTTTTCATTTCCCATCCTCCTCAGGTCGAAACCGTCCTCCATTGGCGGCTTCGAGGGAGCTCCCCGCTCCCGATTTTTCGCGGAAAAGGGTCCGCACCCTTCTTCAGCGGCGGTTTCGCAGCTGGTCGATCCAGACGGTGACCAGAATGACGAGGCCGATGATGATCTGCTGTGTGAAGGCGGAGACGCCGTTCATGTTAAGGCCGTTGCGCAGGATGCCGATGACGAAGGCGCCAATGGCCGTGCCGGAAATCGTGCCGACGCCGCCAATCAGGGAGGTGCCGCCGATGACGGCGCTTGCAATCGCATCGAGTTCATACATCACGCCCTCGTTTGGCTGGGCCGTGACGAGGCGCGACATCAGCACGCAGCCGGTAAGGCCAGCGAGCGTTCCCGAAAGTACATAAGTAAAGGTGGTGACGCGGGCGACATTGACGCCGGATAGACGTGCAGCCTCAATATTGGAGCCGACGGAATAGATGTGGCGTCCAAGCACCGAGCGGTTCAGCATGAAGGAGACCGCAATCGCAATGACGATCATCAGGATGACCGGGTAAGGGATGCCTGGAAAGACGACGTTCGGGAAGCCATCATCCCCAATGGTGACGATGCGAAAGAGCGAACCATTGCCCAGCACGCCAAAGCTTTCCCCAAGGCCGGAGACAGCGCGTGCGCCGGTGATCTGAAGGGCGACGCCTCTTGCGATCAGCATCATGCCGAGCGTTGCAATAAAGGGGGGCAGCTTCATGCGGGTGACGAGAATGCCGTTGATCAGGCCGCAGGCGGAGCCGGTCAGAATGCCGATCAGCATCGCCAGTGGAACCGGGAAACCAAGCTCTTTCACACAGAGTGCCGCCACCACGCCCGCCAGCGCCAGCACGGAGCCCACTGACAAATCGATGCCGCCGGTGATGATGACGCAGGTGGCCCCGATGCCGAGCAGCGCGATGGATGTGACTTGCAGTGCAATCGTCATGCCGTTGTTGACGGTAAAGAAGGCATTGCTGGTCAGCGAGAACACGGCGACCAGAACGAAGAGACTGCCAAGGGCTGCAAACTTCTGGATGATATCCTTTTGCCGGTCGGTCAGGCGTCCGCTCTTGGGCTCAATGGGTGCACTCATAGTCTAACCTCAATTCGGCATTCAGCGGGCGCCCGGGCCGTAGCCCGACGCATAGCGCATGATTTCTTCCTGATTGGTGCGGGCAGTTTCCAGAACCCCGGTAATCCTGCCGTTGTGAAACACGGCCACGCGATCGGTCATGCCTAAGATTTCCGGCAGTTCGGAGCTGATGAGAACGACCCCGATGCCCTCCCGCGCCAGCTCATCCATGATCTTGTAGATGGCAAATTTCGCGCCCACGTCGATGCCGCGCGTGGGTTCATCGAAGAAGAGAATGCGCGATTTGCGAAACAGCCATTTGCCGATGATGATCTTCTGCTGATTGCCGCCGGACAGAAGCCTCACTGGCTGCTTGATCGAGGGCGTGCGGACATTCAGGAGGTCGACATATTCCTTGGCCACCTGCGCATGCTTGCGAAAGTTGATCAGGCCAAAGCGGCTCGACACTTCTTCCATATTGGCAAGGGTCATATTGGCATCGACCGGCATCTTGATCGCCAGTCCTTGCGCCTTTCGATCTTCCGAAAGGTAGGCAAGCCCGGCAGAGATCGCATCGCGGGGAGACGTGATCGATAAGACCTGATCGCCTAGCGAAACCGTTCCGGCATCAAGTGGGTCCGCGCCGAAAATGGCGCGCGCAACCTCGGTGCGTCCAGCCCCCATCAATCCGGCAAAGCCCAGGATTTCACCTCGGCGCAGTGTGAAGCTGATATTGTTGAATACGCCATTTCTGGTCAGACCTTCGGCGCGGAAGAGAACCTCCTCGCTTGGTGTCGAGGTCCGCTCAGGAAACTTCTCTTCCAGCGACCTGCCTACCATTTTGGCAACGATATCATCCACGCTGGTCGCGGCAAAATCATTGGTCGCTACATAGCGCCCGTCACGCAACACGGTTACGCGGTCCACGATTTCGGCCATCTCATCCAGCCGGTGGGAGATATAGATAATGCCAACGCCGGAGGATTTGAGGTCGTGGATGACCTTGAACAGCAGCCGGGTTTCCTGCTCCGTCAGCGACGAGGTCGGCTCATCCATGATAAGCACTTCGGCATTGAGCGAAAGCGCCTTGGCGATTTCCACCATCTGGCATTGGGCAACGGAAAGCTGGCGCACCAGTGTATCGGGTGAAATCTGGACGCCCAGCCGGTTAAGGCAGGCCTGCGCATCCTGCTTCAGTTTTTTACGATCCACCAGAAAGCCCTTGCGAGGCTCGCGGGCCAGATAGATGTTTTCCGCCACGGTGAGGTGCGGGACGAGGTTGAGTTCCTGGTGGATAATGGCAATGCCGATGCGCTCTGCCTCAAGCGGTGTCGAGAACTGTCGTTCCTCTCCCTTATAGAGAATGCGGCCCGAGGTTGGCGTATAAACGCCGCTGATGATTTTCATCAAGGTGGATTTGCCAGCGCCGTTTTCGCCGCAAACTGCGTGAACTTCGCCGCGCCGCAGATCGAAGCTGACGTCGGCCAGCGCCACGACGCTTGGAAATTCCTTGCGGATATTTTCCAGAACCAGCACTGGCTGGGATGCATCAATGGACAAGCCGTTTCCGGCTTCCATCGCTCCAGTATGAAGGCTTCGAGCCTCTGTCACGGATTTCATCCTCCTCGCACTTTGCCGCACAAGCTCCACCCCAGCGACGGGCATATTGGTAAGCGGCCTGACCAAAGTGGTCAAGCCAATTTATGCGCATAGCATTATGTTTGTAGAGATGAAGGCATTAAATGCCGGAAAACGGCGATTCTTATGGTCTTGCCAGTTGTGTTTCCCAACGATATGGTAAGGCCAGATGGGCGGAAACTTCATGAATGGAATTCGAACAAGCGAGCGGCGGCTTTACCAGCAGGTAGCAGACCAGATCCGCGCATTGATCCAGACGGGAGAATTTCGTCTCGGGCAAAGGCTCCCTGCCGAGCGGGAATTGGCGCAGCAATTGGGTGTGTCGCGTCCTTCGCTGCGAGAGGCGCTGATCGCGCTCGAAATCGATGGCACCGTCGAAATCCGGATGGGGTCGGGCGTTTATGTCGTTGGGACGACGGAACGAAAAACCGGCAATTCTGGCTCGATGGGAGAAAGTCCCGTCGAGTTGATGGAAGCGCGTTCCGCGCTGGAAGGTGCGGTTGTCGTGTCGGCTTGTGCGCGTATGACAACTGAGGGCTTAAAGTCCATTCGCCAGGTACTCGACGCCATGCGGCATGAGATTGCCGAGGGACGCAAACCGGTGGAGCAGGATCGGCAGTTTCATCTGGCGGTCGCGGCCCAAGCAGGCAATAGCGTGTTGACCCGCCTCGTCGGCGAGCTTTTCGACGAGCGCCACAGCCCTATCTCCACGCAATTGCGAGAGCATTTCGAGACGCCTGACACATGGAACCTGGCGCTTGGGGAACATGAAGCGATCTATGCAGCGCTTGAAGCGCGTGACCCGCTGCTCGCCCAGGCGCGGATGCATGCGCATCTGGATGAATCACGTCGGCGCTGGCTGGATAGCGAGCCGCGCTGAACAAGACATCAAACAAGACATTCCTCCGGGGAGGAGGCTCAATGCTGGATACTGTTTCACCCGTCATTCTGTTGAATGGGATCGATGATGTTGCCGTGGCGCGCCATGCCATTCCCGCTGGTGCCGCAACGGGCCTCCATGGTTTGGTTGCCTCGACGCAAATTCCGCGTGGGCACAAGCTTGCCGTTCGACCAATCCTTCAAGGTCAGGAAGTGCGCAAATACGGGCAGATTATTGGTCTGGCCACGCAGGATATCGAGGCTGGAGCCCATGTGCATTTGCACAATCTGGCCATGCTGCCGTCCGAGCACGAGCATCAGTTCTGCGTCGATACTGAAGAAAAAGGCATGCTGCCGGTCGCCGAGCGCCGCACCTTCATGGGGTTTGATCGTGGCATTGGCGGTGCCGGCACCCGTAATTTTATCGGCATCATTTCGTCGGTCAACTGTTCCGCCACGGTGTCCCGCTACATAGCCGATTACTTCAACCGCATGGGCGGTTTGGATGGATTCGACAATATTGATGGCGTGGTTGCTCTCACCCATGGTGGCGGCTGTGCGCTCAACAACAAGTCAGAAGGCTATAGACTTCTGATCCGCACCATTCAGGGCTATGCGCGGCATCCCAATTTCGGCGGCATCCTGATGATCGGTCTCGGCTGCGAGACGAACCAGATTGGCCCGATCCTCGAACATTATCGGATGGAGGAGGGAGACCGGCTGCGGACCATGACGATCCAGCAATATGGCGGCACGAAAAAAACCATCGATGCAGCCATTGAGATCGTCAAGGAAATGCTGCCGACAGTCAACGCTGCACATCGTACGCCGCAGCCTTTGTCGAAGCTGAAGCTGGCGCTGGAATGCGGAGGCTCCGATGGCTATTCCGGCATATCGGCTAATCCGGCACTGGGCTACGCTTCTGATCTTCTCGTTCGCCACGGCGGGACGACTGTATTGGCTGAGACGCCGGAAATTTATGGTGCTGAACATCTTCTAACCCGCCGTGCCATCACGCCTGCCGTGGCGCAAAAGCTTCTCGACCGCATTGAATGGTGGCGGGATTATACCGCCCGCAACGGCGATGAACTGAACAACAACCCTTCGCATGGCAATAAACTGGGTGGCCTGACCACGATCCTGGAAAAGTCACTGGGTGCCGTTGCCAAGGGTGGCTCCATGCCATTGAAGGCCGTGTATGAGTTTGCGGAAACCGTAACCGAGCCGGGTTTCGTGTTCATGGATACCCCAGGTTACGATCCCGTGGCTGTGACCGGGCAGGTGGCCGGCGGCTGCAACGTGATCTGCTTTACCACCGGGCGTGGTTCTGTTTCTGGCTTCAAGCCCGCACCGTGCATCAAGATTGCCACGAATACCGAGATGTACGAGCATATGAAGGAGGACATGGATCTTAACTGCGGTGGCATCGTCACCGGAGATGAGACCATCGAGCAATCGGGGGAGCGCATTTTCGAGCACATCATCGCGGTTGCTTCCGGCCAGCAGACCCTCAGCGAGATTTACGACTACGGCGATAACGAATTCGTGCCATGGCAGGTCGGTGCAGTCACCTAATCATTAGCATTGCGTGATATTCCTATTGTATCCTTCATAGGGCCTTCCCATTTCTTCTTTCGCTGCATGAGGCAGCGATTGAGCGGAGACTGGTTATGGTTCATGCTGGTGCGCAGGGTTGGAATGGGTTCGCGAATGCTAAAGTTGAGTCCACAGATGCGTTGGATGCGGATCGCCTGAGACGCATTACCCGTTTGGTGCGACTTGCCCGTCTTATGGATACGGCCATCCGGCTTCCCTTGCTCGGCACTCGCTTCGGTGCGGAGTCGGTGCTTGGTCTCGTGCCAGTCATTGGCGATGCGAGCGGCGCACTTATCGGCGCCTACATCATCAATGAGGCGCGACGTCTTGGTCTTCCGCCACAGAAGCTTGCGCAAATGGCGGGCAATGTGGGGGTGGATGCGGTCTTGGGCAGCGTTCCGCTGTTGGGCGATGTCTTCGATCTCTACTTCAAATCCCATCGCCGCAACGTGCAGATGATCCTGGATCATTTTGGGCTGGACGGTGAAAAGCTGAAAACGGCTCGCGCCTTCTGACCTTAGGCGAGATGGACCCGGTGAGCCCGAATGTTTCGCACGACAATTGGGCTCGCATTGTATCCACGCCGCCTCAGAGTGATTTGACCGGCGGCAAAGAACATCAGGAAAGACCCAACCTGATAGGGGAAGATCACATCAATCTCCACGAAGGAACGCACCAGAAGCAGAGCTGAAACGGCGAACATCACCTTGGCTTGTGGGTTGCGAGCATCATGCAAGATGCGTTTCAGGTTTACGATCAGCGGCGTCAGAAGCGTGACGATGAGTATCAGCAAGCCCACCAACCCGGTCTCAACCGTGGTTTCGATATAGGTGTTGTGGAAGTGGAAGCCGCTGCGCGAGGTGATAAAGAAATCTTCCCACAGACGTTCCGCATCCGGGAAGCCTTGAACCCAGTAGGCCTGATAGCCAATACCGAAGGCAGGGTGCATTCTTGCTGCTTCCATGCCTTGCGCCCAAAGATAGGTGCGGCCGGTGAGCGTGGAATCCTTGCCGAACAGGCCAAGGATAGCATCTGCCGCACCACCTGCCAGGGCAGCGTTGATGCCAAGTACGGCGATGATCAAGCCGCCAAAAAAGATCAGCTTGCGGAAATTGGGGGCCAGCCGGGATAGAACCTGTAAACCTGCGACTGCTGCCAATATGGCAAAGGTGGTGAGCACCGAGGTCGCCGATTGCGAAGCAAAGATCGAATAGCCAGAAAGAGCTCCCGTCATGCCAGCCACACCCAGCCATACAAGCGGCAAGCGCAGCACCATGACCGCGCAATAGGTGAAGAGGAGCCCAAGCGACGCGTAAAAGCCAAGCTGGTTCTTCGATGAAAAAGCCCCGACAAAGCTGTAGGTGCCGTCCATCGGGTCATAGGCGTAATAGCCGAAGAGCTTGGAATAGATCAGTACGATCAGGCAGCCAATCAAAGCACCTTTGACAAGGGTAGGGACGCTGACCGTGCGCAGGATGATCAGCGCGCACATCACATGCGTCAGATACTGGATCGATGCGCGCAGCGACACGCCAGGAGCCGCCGACCAGAAGCTGGAAAGAAAACAGAGAATGGGAAAGGCAAATATCCAGAGATATCGGCCCGGGTGGCCGATAACCCGCTTGTAATCCACCAGAAGGAGCGGCAGCCAGAGCCCATAATAGGCCAGAATGGAGATCTGGCCAAAGCGGCTGGAATAGGCGAACACAAAGAACGAGAGTGCCACGGCTGCCGTTGCATAGACGGCATTCCGATCTGGATCGATCAGGCTGACCTTGGCAATCTTCATGGTGCGTTACTGCATAAGAAGTTCGGATGTGACCTTGATAACGTCGCCCGGCAGAACCGGTGTCGTTTCATCGGCGGCAATTTCCTTCGGACCTTCGCCCTGATCGCGAACGATAGTGTATTTGATATTTGTAGCGCGACCGGTCGGATCGAACTTAAGTGCTTCCGCCGATTGGGCCATGGCTTCACCCATGAGCTGGCGGCTGGTGGTAATTTGCAGGTTGAGCTTTTCGAGTTCAGCCTCCGTGTCCTGCAATTCCTTGGCGCGCTGGGCTTCCCAATCGTTGCGAAGGTTGATTTCGTCCTGATTGGCTTGGGTGATCTGCTGCTTGGCGCGCAGAATATTGGTGTCGATATCCAGAAGCTGGGTCTGGATCTCGGCAGTGCGCTCTTCAGCGGAAATCATGCGTGTGCTGAGTGCCAGGCCCTGTTCGCTAAGACCGCGTACCTTGTCGCGGTCTTTCTGGACAATTTCCAGCTGCCGGTTCTGGGTTTCGCTCTTTTTCTGAAGCGCTTCCACTTCCGTCTGCAGAAGAGATTTCAGATCGGCCAGCGCCTTTAGCTGGAGATCGTAGCGGTCGCGGCGCTGCTTCATCAGGGCTGCTTCGCTGCGGATCAATTCAGCGGCATTGGGAACCTTCTCCAATTCCTTCGGCATCTTGATCTCTGTGCCGCCTTCCATCTCCGTCTGGAGACGGGCGTGGCGAGCAACGAGACGGGCGCGAGAAGAATCGTAGACGACCATATCGCCCTGCGCGTTGATGAAATCGCGGGCAAAACGCTGACCCGATTCCGAGCGGCGAAGACCGCCACTCAGGCTGACCGCTTTGAGAACCGTCAGATTGGGCGCGAACGGGTACGATCCCGGCGTGTTCACATCCCCTGCGAGGAAGACCGGGCGATATTGTGCGATTTCCACGGAAGCGGATGGCTGGCTGCGAAGGGCAAGCTGCTGTTGCAGCTTCTCCGCAACTTCCTTGCCCAACTCTTCCGGCGTCTTGCCGCTGGCATCAAGGTTGCCGATGAATGGCAGGGACACCGCGCCAGACGGCCCGACCGTGTAGTCTCCGCTCAATGCTTCCCAATTCTGCATCGTGCCAGCCGTCGGCTCCCAGCCCGCCACACGAACATGGATCTTGTCCATCACCCCGAGGCGATAGGCGTCTGCGGCCAGAAGCGGAGTTGCAAGCAGAGAAATCCCAAGCGCCAATGCAACGGATGCCCGTTGCGTCAGACACACAGTGGAAGTTTTGGCTCGTGCCGGCATGGACGCTCCTCAAAATACAGAATGAAACCGGTTGAAAATGCTCAACTGGCCAATTGGTTCACGGAAAATGGATAACTGCACTGTCAGGCAAACAGGATATTTTGCGAAGGGAAGACGGGGCGCTTAATAGCTGCCCCGTGACAGGCAAACGGCGGGAATGGTTTTGACGATGATGGCAAAGTCAGTCCGCAGCGACCAGTTTTGCACATACTGCGTATCGAATGCGATGCGGCTTTCATAGGACACATCGTTACGACCGCTGATCTGCCACAGGCCAGTCAGACCGGGGCGGGTCTTGAGGTAGTAGACAGCGAAATTATCGTAGAGGTGCAGTTCCTCATCCACCACGGGACGGGGGCCAACAACACTCATTTCACCACGGATGATGTTGATGAGCTGCGGAAGCTCATCCAGGCTCAGCTTGCGCAGAACCGTACCAACTGTGGTGACACGCGGGTCGTTCTTCAGCTTTCGGGTGGCACGCCATTCGTCGGCGGCTTCCGGGTTGCTGGCCAGATATTTGCGCAGCACCTCATCCCCATTCGGCACCATGGTGCGGAACTTGAGGCACTTGAAATAGCGCCCGTTATGGCCGACGCGTTTGTGGCCGTAGAAAACGCTGCCTCCATCGGTGAACTTCACCAAGGCCATGATCATGAGAAAGAGGGGGCTAAAGACGATGAGGGCAAGCACTGCTGCCGTAACGTCAAAACTCCTCTTCGCAAGACCGCCTGTTGGAAATGCGAGCTGCATTTCATCGGTCGAGTTGAGCGGCGAACCTGCCGATCGTGTCGCGGACTTCATAGAGAGGACTCCATAGCTGTTGCGAGTGGTCGGTGCCTTTCGGCGACTTTCAAGAGATAATAATTGTGTGTTCGGAATTTGTTGCCAGTCATTTTTTTGAATCACACTGTTACAGAGACCGGATTCCCCGGTTCAACATGGCAATTCCTTTTGTAATGCTTTTATATCTAGCTGTATAGAATGTGTAATTCATCAAATTCTATTATGTATATCGCGCAGTCTTCTTAAGAAGAGTTTCGGACTTTATCTTTTATAAATCAATGAAGGCTCGGAAATCGTTCGGGCTACAACCAGATAAATTCTGTCAATCGCTCACTTTTTCATGCGCGGTTGGTGCGAATGGTGGAATCTTGTGCGGTGCGATGCTTATTGTGCAACGCAAACAAGCAGGCATTTCAATCGATTTCTATGTAACAAATTTTGATTGAGTTAACAGATTTGCATGTACCGCTCACGGCGATCAAGGCAGGGTGCTGTCCGGAATGAGGCGGAAGCTGGGCGGAGGCGATTTCGCGTTTGTGTACACAATTTAACAATTATTCATGGAAAGGCAGGCTATAAATATGATAATGGCTTTCCTTGCGTGCCGGTGAGTGAGGTTGTGTCGGGGCGAAGATGAAGAACGCGACGGGATAATACTATGATCCTGGCGCATTCTGGAGGAACATGATGTACGGACCCCGCGCTTTGGCCAGCATGGCCGCCGTTTTGGTTGTTTTTGCTGGGGCCATCTACTTTATCACTGCTTCTGTGTTCTCAACACTGTGGCAGACAGCGCTCTGCGCGGTGATTCTCCAGCTCGGCTATTTCGGCTGTATTGTTTTTCTAGTTCGTCGTGAGCAACTTGATCGTCAGAAAAACTTGAAAGATGCTTCTGGTGCTTCACGGGGCGCAGAGGGGCTGCGCGGTGACGATCTGCGCGCCAACCCCGCTTCGAAGCTGCATATCGGCGATCGTTCCTGATAAAGATTCACACTTCCATATCATGGCCAACATCCTAGTTTCATGTGAATTCCTCAACGATCCATGGAGGCTCGCATGACAGGTTCGGCAGAGGCGGATGTATGCATCATCATTGCCGCCAAGGATTCCAGCGATACGATTGGCAAAGCCATAGCGTCGGCCCTACGTGAAACGGCAGTGGCAGAAGTCGTCGTCGTCGATGACGGTTCCTCGGATGATACGAGCGGTGCGGCACGAGCGGCCGATGATGGTTCGGGACGATTGCGGGTCATCCGCTTTGACGTCAACCGCGGCCCGTCAGCTGCGCGCAACGCGGCTATTGAAGCATCAACCTCTCCCTTCATCGGCATTCTGGACGCGGACGACTTCTTTTTTTCCGGTCGGTTTGCACCGATGCTGGCGGAAGGAGATTGGGATCTGATTGCTGATAATATCGGCTTCATCCACCACGATCCTTCTAAACCGATTGAGCCCGAGCGGTTTCATGCCAGAAGCCGCAAACTGACGCTGACGGAATTCGTAGAGGGCAATATTTCTCGCCGTGGCATGCGCCGTGGTGAAATCGGCTTTCTCAAGCCCATCATGCGACGTGAATTTCTTGATCGACATGGCCTGCGCTACAATGAGGACCTGAGGCTTGGCGAGGATTACGATCTCTATCTGCGGGCGCTCGCGCATGGCGCGCGCTACAAGGTGATCGATCACTGCGGTTATGCAGCCGTGGTGCGCGCAGATTCACTCAGCGGTCGCCATCGCACAGAGGATCTACGCAAGCTCTATGAGGCTGAACGCGCAGTGCGGCTTACTCCACGCCTGTTAATGCCGGAGCAAAAAGCGGTCGTGCTGAAGCATGAACGCCATATCAAGGGCAAGTTTGAACTAAGAGAAGCGCTCGATGTCAAAAGCAAAGGCGGCCTGACAGCGGTGCTGCGTCACTTTGCGCGCCGTCCGGCGGCAGTGCCAGTTGTTGCAGCCGGTGTTTTGGGCGATAAGCTGGAAGCACGCATGGCAAAGCCGGAAACGGAAAGCCCGGTTCCGGCTGGTCAGTTGCGTTATCTTTTGCCCGGCGTGCCGGTGGCTCAGAAGTAATCCCGGCGTATGCCCTCAATCACGCTGGCGAAGCGGTCTTTCCGCTCCTCCAGCCGCCCTGCGGGTGAAAGTTGCGGCTCGACCCTGCTGGCTTGCCACAGTGCCAGAGTTGAGGGGGCGGCCAGAACCTGTTTTGCCACACCCTTCAAGCCGCCCATTTTCACCGGAGGGGCAGGGGGCTCTGCCAGTGCAGTTGCCGCATCTCCTGACGGTTGAACGTGGCCATGGCCTTGCGATGAGGACTGGCCAAAGTCGATACCCCAGAAGCGGGACTTTTTGCGTACAGCTTCGGCGCGCGTGGTGACGGGAACGAAGCGCGGCGCGTAGCTTACGCCTACTGTGTTTGCCCAGTCCGACCATTTGAAGCTGTTGATCTGGCGCGATGTGGAAATGGCAATCCACGGAACGCGAAACGCATCCGCAAGAATTGCACCATGCATGGATTCCGCCACAATCAGCTCCGATTGCGCGATGGATTTGATAACGGATTTTGCCTCACCGCGCGGATCGAGATAGGTCAACCCTGCCAGTTCGCACGCCTCTTTCCAAATGCCGAATTCCGCCGATTCCCAGTGGGGAATGAAGGTTCGGGTGTGTAGCTTTGGGAGGTTTCGGAATTCATCCATGTCCGTGACCATGACGGCTGGATCGATGATGCCCATTTCTTCAGGCAGGCCAAGCTTATCGGCAGTCAGCGGCCCGCGCACAGCCCGCACATCCCATTCGTTTCTGTCGGAAATGTCAGGCGGCGTGCCATAGCCATAACCACTGCCCACGACCAGCTTTCGCGTGCCAGCGGGAAGGAGTGCCGGGTTCAAGACCGTGCCAACCCCAACGAGCATCACATCGTCATGGCTTTCTCGCAGGCCGGGCAAAAGCCAATCCCACAGCCAAAGATTCAGGTCGTCACCAAAATTGCCGTGATGGGATTCCCAGTAATAGGGCTTCATGTCCTGTCCTTCAGCTTTGTTTTCAAGGGAATTCGGATCATCGGTGCTCTCACGATGCTGGCTTCAGCTTGCCCGCGCCCAATTGGAACGCGGCTTTGATGAGGCCCGGATCGCGCATGACCCATTTTGCAAGCATGGAAAGATCAGGAATCTTGCGCTTGCGCACCAGCCCTGCCTGGCTCCACAGAGCCTGCCTGCGTGCCGTATCCTTGTAGGAGGTTATGGAGGCGATATCGTCTGGCCGCGCAGCAAAGCGTTGCTCCAGCCGGTCAAGCGCTACCCAGGTGTTGAATTGCTGCTTGAGAAACTGCGGCGACTGGTTGTCGATGGCGTGGAAGATGTTGATGCCACGGCCACGCCCCGCACCCGGGTCATCACAAAGAATGGGGCGCTTGGCTGCAAGAATACTGTCGCAGAAAAAGAGGACGTCTTCAGCCGCAAGTCTCAGGGTCGGTTCAAACCGAACCTTCTCGAATACGGGCCGACCCAGCAGCATGCAGGACAGGTGCAGGAAGCTCCAGTTCTTCAGCATGACACTGGCAAGGTCCGGAACGTCGAGAATGAGTGGTTGCTCCATCAGGCGCGTTACGCCCGGTTCCTTTTCCAGTTCCCGCATACCGAAGTGGTAGTAGAAATCCTCGTCCGCCTGCATGGACGCCCAATAGCAATCCGCATTGAGGGTATCCATCGCCTGGACCGCATTCTGAAGATGTGTGGGTAGCCAGATGTCATCGGAATCGAGAAAGGCGATATAGCGGCTATCTGCCTCCACATTGTTGAGGCCGGTGTTTCGCGCACCGCCCGGACCAGCATTCTCCTGGGTGATAAGCCGAATCCTGGCACGCTCCTCATCCGTCAGTGTCGCCAGTTCCTGCCCTCCCGGCAGAGGTGAAGCATCGTCCACGACGATGACATTCCAGTCCTGATAGGTCTGGGCAAAAATGGAGCGAAGCGCGCGGGTAAGAACCCCGGCCTCACGCTGGTAGAAGGGTATGATAACAGTGACTGTCGCCATGCAGATCCCCTAAGATCGTCGCCCATCGGGCCTTCGGTGGCGGCAAACGTGCCGTGTCTTCAGCTTTAAGTGCGTTCGCCCGAGGCTAACGCGAATTCGGATTCATCATCACATTATGCGTTGCAAATTGGGCCGTATTTTGCACTGCGGCAAGAGGGCAAGCAAAATGATACGCGTTCTTGCCAAGTTCTCTCTACATAAGGCGAATTCAAAATTTCATCCGGAATGCGTGGCTGACACGGCAATAGTCCACACTCGCAGCATGCCGCATTTCGGCCTCAATCACGGTTTTGCGATCAAGAAAATCAGTGAGATGGCCAAAAAATACAGAAACAACGACTTTGGGAAAGCTTGTTTTCGACCTCCCAGGCCCGCCCTTTCCACAGTTGTTAGCAACACGTTAGAGCCTGAAAATACTGAGGCAAATTGGAACAAGCTCATAAATTTCGCTGGTCAAAATCCGATTATGTGACATCTTTATCCCCATGCGAACTTGAGTTTTTGCTGCACTGCCACATTTTGCCCGAATGGAAAAGTCATGCTTTTGCTCTTCGCGAGTGGCCACGCCGCTCTGTCTGAAATGGGTCGCGAGGGGAGGCGTGACCTACAAAACAGGGATGACGGTTTGACAGTCGACCAGAATATTTCTGCTCGTATCAATCTGATGCGTATATTGCTGATTTGCGGCATCGTTTTCGTGCATGTGCCGTATGATGCTGATGCCAGCCCGTTTGTGGGGCCGGATAGTCCATTCGATTGGTTGAGGGTCTATCTCGGCGAAAGCCTGTTTCGAATCGGCGTTCCGTGTCTCAGCGCCATTTCCGGTTACCTTCTGTTCCAGAAGGGCTACGAGAGCTTCAATTACAGTCGTGTGCTATCCTCCAAAAGCCGGACTGTGTTGCTGCCCTTCATGATCTGGAACTTCGCGCTGATCCTGTTCGTACTAGCCGTGCAAAGCGTTGGCATGGGAATTGGCTACTTCCCCGATCTTTGGCATGCAAGCGCCACGGATTGGCTGGATTACGTTTTTGCTTTCTCCGATTTTCCCGTGAACCTGCCGCTTTATTTTCTGCGCGACCTTTTGTTGTGCATTCTCTTGTCGCCGGTTCTGGTGTTTCTGGTCCGCAAGGCTCCGTCCATGACACTTGGCGTGCTGTTTGCCTTTGCTGTCTTTCCGATGCTGGACACAGTCATCTTCCTGAAGAACTCGATCCTGTTCAGCTTTACTCTGGGCATCGCAGCCGCGATCCATAAGCTGGATTTGAAGGTGCTGGATAAATACGCGCCACTTGCTTTCGCCGTGTTGTTGTTCACGTCCTTCGCCCTGTCGCTTGGACTTCTGAAACAGGGGCCGGATTATCCAACCGGCCTTCACGTTTCCCGAAATCTGCTGGCTGTGGCGGGAGCGCTGTTGGTGTGGATATTGTCTGCGCCATTGATCAGGACGCGGGCAGGGCAGGCGCTTTCGAAAACCGGAACCTTGAGTTTCTGGACCTTCTGCGCGCATTACCCCCTCTTGGTCGTATTGTGGATGTTCTGGAACCGATACGCTGATGCCTCGCTATACCCGGTCTTCTACATCGGCGCCGTGCTGGTCACCTTCACGGTGATTGTTGCAAGCCATCGCATCGTCAAACGCTACTTCCCAGTGGTCTACAACATTCTCACCGGAAGCCGCGGCAAAAAATCAAATCAAACCGCAATCCGAAGCAGTGAGACGATTGGAAACCGCACGGTTTCCATTGGTCAGGAAACGAGGTGACGTATGATGAACGGCAAACTGAAAATCCTGGCATGTTCCGCCACCACCCTTTTCGTGGTGTCTTTCGCATCGGCCCATGCTCAGGAAACGGGTGGTTCGTTTGTCGAGGACTTCGACACGTTGGACCCGGCTCAATGGTATGTGTCCGACGGTTGGAATAATGGCGGCCATCAGAACTGCAACTGGTCCAAGGATCAGGTGAAAGTGGAAGGCGGGAAGCTAACTCTGGCGTTTGAACAGCGACCGATGAAAGATCGTCCCTATGTCTGCGGCGAGGTGCAGACCCGCAAGCGCTACAGCTATGGCACTTACGAAATTCGCATGAAGGCGGCTTCGGGTTCTGGTCTTAATTCAGCGTTCTTCAGCTATATCGGCCCGACCGATAAGCAACCGCATGACGAGATCGACTTTGAGGTTCTGGGCAAGAACCAGAACGAGGTTCAGGTCAATCAGTATATCGGTGGCAAGGGCGGCAACGAGAAGCTCGTACCCGTCGAGGGCGGTGCCGATAGCCGGTTTAACGACTACGCCTTTGTCTGGGAGAAGGATCGGCTGCGCTATTACCTGAACGGCCAATTGGTTCAGGAGGTGACTGATCCTTCCAAGATCCCGCAGCATCCGCAGAAGATTTTTGCGAGCCTCTGGGGCAGCGACACCTTGAAAAGCTGGATGGGTACTTTTGCGTACAATGGCCCATCCCGCATGGAAGTGGAGCGCATTGCCTATACTGCTCCCGGCGAAAAATGCCTGTTTCCAGAATCCGTGACCTGCCAGATCAACTGATATTCGAGCCTGCCAATCAATGCCTGAAAAATGGGGCGCCCAAGGAGTTGGATGACGTGACGTTAAACGTTCTATACCTCGCCCACGATCTATCCGATCCGGCCATTCGTCGGCGCGTTATGATGCTGATGGCGGGCGGTGCCAAGGTTTGCGTGGCTGGCTTCCAGAGGGATCGCAACGGTTTGGCTGATCTGGACGGTGTCCAAACAATCATTCTTGGTCATACCGCCGATGGCAGGCTGGCACAGCGCGTCTCAGCCGTTGTGAAGGCAAGGCTCGGCCTTTCCCGTCTGCTCCAAGGATTGGCACGGCCAGACGTGGTGATTGCGCGTAATCTGGAAATGCTGGCACTCACTGGGGCTGCGTCCACACATTTCGGTGGGAATATTCCGGTGGTCTATGAATGCCTGGATATTCACCGATTGTTGCTCGATCAGGGCATGAAGGGCAAAATCCTGCGGGCTGCGGAGGCCAAGTTCGGTCGTCATGCATCGCTCTTGGCCACCAGTTCGCCAGCCTTTGTCGAAAACTATTTCAAGCCACTTTCCGGCCTGGACCTTCCGGTTCTGCTTTTGGAAAACAAGGTGCTGGCACTTGAAGGTTCAAGCGCAGAGTGGCCACCGCAACCGCGCCTGCCGGATGAGGGCGAGCCGTGGCGTATCGGCTGGTTTGGCGCGATCCGCTGCCGGAAGTCTTTCGATATATTGTCCCGTTTTGCCGAAGAAATGGATGGGCGTGTCGAGGTTGTCATTCGCGGACGTGTCTCGCCGCATGAGTTTTCCGACTTCGAAGGCATGATTGCCCGCAGCCCGCATGTGAGCTTCCACGGTGCCTATAAAAACCCGGAGGATCTGGCCGATATTTATCGCGAGGTGCAGTTTGTCTGGGCCATCGATTTCTTCGAAGAAGGGCTGAATTCCGAATGGCTTTTGCCCAACCGGCTTTATGAAGGCTCGCTGCACGGGGCAGTTCCGATTGCGCTTGCGTCGACTGAGACGGGCCGCTTCCTGCAACGCCGTGGCATGGGCCTGTTGCTGGAGCGGGCAGATCCCGACAGCCTGACGACCCGTTTCTTCAATATCACGCCACAATATTATCTCACCTTGATGGATCAATTGCGTCAAAGCGAGGCATCGCAATGGATGGTGGGTGCCAATGAATGCGAGGCGCTGATCCGCCAATTGGCGGCACTCCCGCCAACAGCTGCCAATGCCTCTCGCCGAACCGTTTCGTCACAACTGCAATCGGAAGGATAAAGTATGTCGTCGCCGATCCTGCCTGAGATGCCGGTATTGCCCGATATGAAAGTGCTTGTGGTCATTCCATGCCTTAATGAGGCGCGCCATATCGAGCCGCTTCTGATGAAGCTGGCGGCAGGCCGTGGCAATCATGACATGCTGATCGTGGTGGCAGATGGCGGCAGCGCCGATGGCACGCAGGCAATCGTTTCCCTCGTGGCTGAACAGGTTCCCGGGGTCGTCCTTCTGCATAATCCGGAGCGTATCCAAAGCGCTGCGGTCAATCTGGCTGTCAAGCAATTCGGCGATGGGCGAGATTACCTCATCCGTATCGATGCCCATGGCGATTACCCGGATGATTACTGCCAGACCCTGCTTCAGGAGACGGTCGATACGGGTGCGGATTCCGTCGTCGTCGGTATGAAGACCGTTGGCTTTGGCTCTTTCCAAAAGGCAACTGCCGTGGCGCAAAACTCCAAGCTCGGCAATGGCGGTTCCAAGCACCGCGATGGCGCCGTGGGCCATTGGATCGATCACGGGCATCATGCGCTTATGCGGATCGAAGCCTTCAGTACCGTCGGTGGCTATGACCCCGCCTTCACGCATAACGAAGATGCAGAGCTTGATTTTCGCCTGCGCAAGGCGGGTTTCAGGATCTGGATGACTTCCAAAACCTTTATGATCTACTACCCACGTTCTGCGCCTTACCCGCTGTTTCGCCAGTATCTTGGCTATGGCCGTGGACGAGCGCGCAACCTTTTGAAACACAAGGCTCGGCCCAAGCTTCGTCAAGCACTGCCTCTGGCTGTGGTTCCTGTCATTCTCTTTGCATTTTTGAGTGTCTTCCACTGGATTGCACTCGTGCCGCTCGCGCTTTGGGCCGCAGCCTGTCTCGCCTATGGATTTTGGATCGCTCTCTCTCAGAAAAACGCGCTTGGTCCGCTTGCGGCCATCTCCGCGATGATCATGCATGCCGCATGGTCGGCAGGCTTCTGGCTTGAACTCGTTTCGGGACGTCAGAGGAGGGCGCTTGTATGACCTGGGATCAATCCATTCTCCATGTGGATGTCGGCATCTGCACCTTTCGCCGCCCAGAACTGGAAGCCACTCTGCTGTCTCTTTTTCGGCAGGTTGTTCCGGCAGGTGTTCGAGTGAACCTGATTGTCGCGGATAATGATGCGGAACCTACGGCGCAGGCATTGGTAGAGGCTTTAAAGCCTCGCTCGCCGTTTCCCATTACCTACGTGCATTGCCCGAAATCGAACATTTCCATCGCCCGTAATGCCTGCCTGTCTGCGAGCAAGGGTGATTTTCTGGCCTTTATTGACGACGATGAGATTGCGCCTGCGCAATGGCTGGATGAGCTTCTGGCAACGGCTTCCGCGACAAATGCCGATGCCGTTCTGGGTCCGGTCAAAGCGATCTACGGTGAGGGTGCGCCGATCTGGATGAAGGATGGCGATTTCCATTCCACACTTCCGGTCTGGGTAGGCTCGCAAATTCTGACCGGCTATACCTGCAATGTACTTCTCGACATGCGCTCGCCCCATGTGCGCGGACGCCGTTTTGAGCTTTCGCTCGGCCAGAGCGGCGGGGAAGATACGCACTTCTTCACTCAAGTCACAGATGCCGGTGGCCATATCGCCTTTTCGCAAAAAGCAGAACTCACAGAGCCGGTGCCGCGCAAGCGCGAGAGCTTTGGCTGGCTTCTCAAGCGGCGCTTCCGTTCCGGCCAGACGCATGGGCGGATTTTGGGGGAGAAGCATTCCGGCCTGGCGCGGCTGACGCAGTTTGGCCTTGCAGCCATGAAAGCTGGCTTCTGTGCTGGCGCTGCCCTTCTATTTTATCTCTCACCCGTCAAACGCCGGGCCTATCAGTTGCGCACGGCGCTTCATTTCGGCGTATTGAGCGGCCTGCTTGGTGTGCGTGAAATACGCCAATATGGCTCGATGGAGGCTGCATGATCGAACCCGTCGGACCCGATGTCAGCTTTGTCATCGCTGCCTACAACGCGCGCGAAACAATTGGGCGTGCCATTGAGAGCGCGCTGGCACAGACAGGTGTCGCAGTAGAAATCGTGGTGGTGGACGATAAATCCTCTGACGGTACAGCAGAACTTGTACGCTATTTCGGTGATCCAAGGGTTCGCCTGATTGAGCGTGAGGTGAATGGCGGCCCGGCTGCTGCAAGAAATGCGGGCATTGATGCAGCCCTTGGCCGCTGGATTGCGGTGCTCGATTCCGACGATGAAATTCTGCCCGATCGCTCGACCCGTATGATTGCAAGGGCAGGCCGAATGGATGCGCAAATCGTTGTCGATAATCTGCGGGTGCTTAAACCCGGCGATCCGGCGGTCACGATGTTCCCGGAACATGTCTTGCAGCAGGTACCAGCGATGACACTGGCTGCATTCATCGATTCGAACGTGATTTTCAAATCGACTTATAACTTCGGCTACATGAAGCCGATGTTCGAACGTGACTTTCTGAACCGTCATGCGCTGCGGTTCGATGAAGGTTTGCGCATTGGGGAGGATTATCTGCTCTTGGCCTCTGCTCTCGCCTGCGGCGGGGGCTGCGCCATAGAGCCGAAACCCGGCTATATCTATCACATTCGGGAAGGCTCGATTTCCCGCGTGTTGGAGCCGAAGCATGTGGAGGCCATGATCGAGGGAGATCGGCGCTTTGTCGCCCGGTACGATCTGGATAGAGAGGCTTTGGAGGCTCAGAAGTGCCGCAGCCGGAGCTTAAAGGAGGCTGGCGCGTTTCTTGCGTTGGTGGAGGAGATAAAGCGCGGCTCGGTGGCAGGGTGCCTTCGCGTGGCCATTGCCCAACCGCGGGCAGTGCGCCATTTGAAGATGCCAATTGCGGCCCGCATGCGCCGTCTCATGAACTTTGCCGGCCCCGCCGGACGAGCTTCGTCGTGAACATTCCCTTTGCCCGGAGCGGGTGAAGAAAGGATAGACTGATGGATCACATCAACCTTCGTTCGACGTTCCAGACGTCCAGCCGCGATGCGGATGCCTTCATCGATCTGGACCGGCTGTTCTCCGCCATCATGCGGCGCACCCGTCTGATCATTCTCTGCGTTGTCGCGGCGGTCATTCTGGCGGGCCTTTTCCTGTTCATGACACCGCCGACCTATACGGCGGCCACGCAGATTTTGATCGACGATAACCTGTCGCGGTATGCCGAGCAGGAAGAAACCCCGCAAACGGCGCAGCAGATCGATAACCGCATTGCCAGCGCTGTCGAGATCATGAAGTCGAAGGCGCTCGCCCTTCGCGTCGTGGACCAGATGAAGCTTGCGGATAATGAGCTGTTCGTCGATCCGCCACAGTCGCCCATCGGACTGGCGAAAAGCTCGGTCAAAAGCATCATCGGCCTCCTGAAGCCCGCAAAGCCGCCGGTCTCTGCGCAGGATGAAGCAAACGGCAAGCGGGAAAAGGCTGCAGCCATGCTGCAACAGGTTCTGAGTGCCGACCGCGAAGGCCGCAGTTCCGTGATCAATCTGTCTGTCCAGGCACCGGAGCCGCTTCTGGCGGCGCAGATCGCCAAGGCCTATGCGGATGGCTACGTATCCGAGCAGTTGAATGCCAATTTCGAGGCGACCGAACGCGCTTCCAACTGGCTGCAGCAGCGCATGGGCGATCTCAACAAGCGCTCGAAGGAAGCGGCGATGGCTGTTGAGCAGTACAAGATCAAGAACAATTTGATCTCACCACGCGGTGAACTGTTGTCCTCCCAGCAGCTGGCCGACCTGACAAGCCAGTTGATCGTGGCCCAGGCCGATACAGCCACCGCTTCGGCGCGCTACCAGCAATACAAGGCCATCATTGATCAAGGCGCGGAATCCGCAGTGAACAATGCCGTTGTCTCTACCAAGGAAACGGATAACTCCGTCATTCAGGATTTGCGTCGCCGTTATCAGGCTGCCAATGAGCGTGAACGCTCAATTGTCGATCAGTACGGTCCAGATCACCCGCAGGCAAAGCTTCTGGAAACGCAAAAGGCGGATATCGGGCAGCAGATCTATCGCGAATTGCAGCAGATGACATCGGGCTTCAAGAACGAGTTCGACGTGGCCAACTCACGCGAAACCTCGCTTCGTAGCAGCATCGACAAGCTGGCTGGCCGCAACTCCGAGGCCAATGTGTCTCTCATCCAGCTTCGGGAACTGGAGCAGAGAGCGGATTCGCTAAAGCAGCTTTATCAGTCTTACCTCAACCGCTTCGAGCAGGCGACCCAGCAGCAATCCTTCCCGATTGCGAAAGCCCGGGTTATCTCCAGTGCCGGTATTCCAAGTGCACCTTCAAACCCGAAGAAGACGCTGACCATGGCGCTTGCCGTTGTGCTTGGCCTCTTTGCCGGTGGTGGCATTGCAGCGGTGCAGGAATTGCGGGAACGTGGTTTCCGTCTGGGCCAGGATGTCCGTAACCGTCTGGGTCAGCGCTTTCTTGGATATTTGCCACTTATCAAGCGCGCAAGCGCTGCGCCGAAGAAAGAAGAGAATGGCGGAAACGCGTCCACGGATGTGTCTCTGCCGGTTGATCCATCCGTCACTGATGAATTTACTCGCAAGCTGATGCGCATTGCTGCCGATTATCCGCGCTCGGGCTTTGCCGAAACGTTGCGCAATGCCAAGCTTGCCTGTGATCTGGCAACGCCTAACCGGGCTTGCCGTGTCATTGGTGTTGTCTCAGCGCTGCCAAATGAGGGCAAGTCGGTGGTTGCCGCCAACTTGGCGGTGCTGCTGAGTGCCATGAACAAGCGCACTCTGCTCATTGATGCCGATAGCTACAATCGCGCGTCGAGTGGCGTTCTGGGAACAGAGCCGCCGAACGGCCTCATGGAAGTTCTGCGGGGCGAAGCGCCGTGGACGAGCGCCATCACGCTTGATGCCGCCGCCAAGCTCGCGGTTCTGCCAATTGCCTCGCGCAACAAGGCCATGCCGCATACGAGTGACCTCTTGGCTTCAGCAGATATGGGCCGGTTGATGGAGACGGTGAATGGCCGCTTCGATTACGTGGTCGTGGACCTTGCGCCGCTCGTTCCCGCCATCGATGCGAAGGCCTTCGCTCCGCATGTCGACAGCTATCTCATGGTGGTTGAATGGGGCGAAACACCGGTGAAGCTGGTGCAGAACCTGCTGGAGTCGGAACTGACAATCTCGTCCAAGGTGGCCGGCGTCATTCTCAACAAGACGGATATGGACGAGCTGCCGAAATTTGCCGAAGCCGGTGCGCCAGAACGTTTTCGCATGAGCGGCACGCCTTATCGCGCCGACGAGCCAGCAGCAATCTAACGCTGCTTAGCCTCTCGACAGAGTAAGCCAGCGGTCATCAGGCCGCTGGCATTTTTTTAATTTGAGCCCGTGATCGCGCCGTAGAAGATGACGAACAAGTACATGGCAAAAGCACCAGCGGCGAAAATGATGAAGAAGGTAACAATGCCGCGGCCGGCATTCTGCTTGCGGTCCGCTTGAGCTGCGCTGTCTTCCGGGCTCGTAATCGGGTCGTTGTCTGGTCTGGTCATGGCTCTCGCTGCTTTCACTATCCAGCAGGCTAACCGTGACCGAACTTCAGAGTTTCAATCTGCTTTTTTGCGAAGAAGGAAATAAACCGCGCAGGCAGACATGGCAGCCAGCGCATACCATGTGAGCGCATAGACCAGATGGCTGTTGCGAAATTTAACCACGGTCAAGCCGCCGACAGGAAGCCCGCTTGGATTGGGAGTAGCATCTGCATCGATAAAGTAAGGAGCTACATTTTGAAGCTGACGGCTCTGGGCAATCGCTTGAACATCACGGGAGTACCACTTGTCACCGGCAGGATCGTTCGATCGCAGGAAGCCTCCGCCGGGCTCGGTCAGTCGCAGCAGGCCAATTATTTGGACCGGCTCATTTCGTTGGGGCTCACTACGGCTGGCAGGGGAGCGTTTTTCGGAGGGCACGTAGCCGCGATTGATAAGGACCGTTGCGCCATCTTCTGTCATCAGCGGTGTGATCACCCAAAAGCCGGGCCCGCGCTCCGTGACGGCTTGAACCAAAGTTTCCTTATCATTCAGAAAGCGTCCGCTCACGGTCACATGTCTGTATTCGTCATTTGCCTGGTTGATCGAGGGCCAGGCGCTTCCCATGGGTGCGGGAACGGGCACTGCATGAACGCGCGCGTCGACGCGGGCGATGAGATCCAGCTTCCAGAACAGCCGCTGCACCTGCCAGGTGCCGAGGCCCAAGAAAACGAGAACGAGGCCCGCCATGACCGCCGCAAAGACGGTGTGTCGCTTTGCAGGTGTGGGACGAGCCTCGTTCATTGTCATTCTCTTTTGACGCCCGGTCAGGGCATGTTCATCATCATGTCCGGGTTCATCGGCATCATGTTGGTGTTCAAGTGATGCATGACCCAGAGCGAACCGGAGAGCGCGATAACAACGATGATGATCGTGAAGATCAGCGCCAGCATGGTCCAGCCGCCTTCAGATTTTGAGTTCATGTGCAGGAAGTAGATCATGTGAACCACGATCTGCACGGCTCCGAGACCCATGATGGCGATGGCGGTTGCCACCTTGCTGCTCAGGACATCGCCCATGACCAACCAGAACGGGATTGCCGTGAGGATGACCGACAGGATGAAGCCCGTCATGTAGCTCTTGAAGCTGCCATGAGCCGCTTCATGCCCGTGGCTGTGCCCATGATGCGTGTTGTGCGCGCTTTCGTGCGCTGGCGCGTGAGGGTTCGAGCTCATCCGAGAACTCCAATCAGGTAGACGAGGGAGAAGACGCCAATCCAGACCACGTCCAGGAAGTGCCAGAACATGGAGAGGCACATCAGGCGGCGGCGATTGGCTTCGATGAGGCCATGTTTGGCAACCTGCGTCATCAGTGTCACCAGCCAGATGCAGCCGAAGGTGACGTGCAGACCGTGCGTGCCGACCAGCGTGAAGAAGGCGGACAGGAAGGCCGAGCGGGTTGGGCCAGCGCCTTCGTGGATCAGGTGATTGAACTCATAGAGTTCGAGCCCGAGGAAGGCGAGACCAAAGAGGCCAGTGATGGCAAGCCAAATCAGCGTGCCAGACTTGTCGTTCTTTTCCATCCGCAGCATGGCAAAGCCATAGGTGATGGAGGAGAACAGCAGCATGGCGGTGTTGATGGCGACCAGCTGTAGATCAAAGAGATCGGCAGGCGAGGGGCCGGCCGCATAATTGCGGCCGAGCACGGCATAGGTGGCAAAGAGCACTGCGAACATCAGGCAGTCGCTCATGAGGTAGATCCAGAAGCCCAGCATGGTGCTGCTTTCCGGGTGATGTTCCTCGGTCAGGTAGAATTCCGGCTTCTCGGTCGAGACGGCTTGGGTGTTACTCATGGTTATCAGGCCTGTTCTGCAAGCTGCTTGGTCCGTGCATCTTCCGTGGCAACCACGGTTTCAGCCGGAATGTAGTAATCGCGCTTGTAGTTGAAGGTATGAGCGATAGAGACCACCAGGATGCCGAGGAACGACAGCGCAGCCATCCACCACATGTACCAGATGAGACCGAAGGCCAGCGTAATGCTGAGAGCGGAGATGATGACGCCCGTGCCGGTGTTCTTCGGCATGTGGATCGGCTTGAAGCCTTCCAGCGGACGCACATAGCCACGGTTCTTCATGTCGTACCAGCTGTCGTGGTCATGAACCACCGGCGTGAACGCGAAGTTATATTCCGGCGGTGGAGACGAGGTAGACCATTCCAGCGTACGGCCATTCCACGGATCGCCTGTCGTGTCACGCAGCTGCTCGCGCTTGAAGAAGCTGACGACGAGCTGGATGACGAAGGAGGCAATGCCAAGCGCAATCAGGAATGCACCGAATGCAGCGATGACGAACCAGATCTGCAAGGATGCATCTTCGAAATGGTTGACGCGGCGTGTCACGCCCATCAGGCCAAGTACATAAAGCGGCATGAAGGCGAAGTAGAAGCCGATCAGCCAGAACCAGAAGGACATCTTGCCCCAGAACGGATCGAGCTTGTAGCCAAACGCCTTGGGGAACCAGAAGTTGATGCCCGCCAGCAAGCCGAACACCACGCCGCCGATGATGACGTTATGGAAGTGGGCGATCAGGAACAGCGAGTTGTGCAGCACGAAGTCTGCCGGAGGAACGGCCAGCATAACGCCGGTCATGCCGCCGATGACGAAAGTTACCATGAAGCCAATCGTCCAGTACATCGGCACTTCATAGCGAATGCGACCGCGATACATGGTGAAGAGCCAGTTGAAGATCTTCGCGCCCGTGGGGATCGAGATAATCATGGTCGTGATGCCGAAGAAGGCGTTCACGCTGGCGCCCGAACCCATGGTGAAGAAGTGGTGCAGCCACACCAGATAGGACAGGATGGTGATGACGACCGTAGCGTAGACCATAGAGGCATAGCCAAACAGGCGCTTGCCGGAGAAGGTCGACACGATTTCGGAGAAGATACCGAAGGCCGGGAGAATAAGGATGTAAACTTCCGGGTGACCCCAGATCCAGATGAGGTTGACATACATCATCGGGTTGCCGCCGAGATCGTTGGTGAAGAAGTTTGTACCAACGTAGCGGTCAAGGGTGAGAAGAACGAGGGTAGCCGTGAGAATCGGGAAGGAGGCAACGATCAGGACGTTGGTGCAGAGCGAGGTCCAGGTGAAGATTGGCATCTTCATCATGGTCATGCCAGGTGCACGCATTTTCACGATGGTCGCAATCAGGTTGATACCTGAGAGGGTGGTTCCGATACCGGCGACCTGTAGACCCCAGATGTAATAATCGACGCCTACACCCGGAGAATAATCCGCGCCGGAAAGTGGCGGATAGGCCAGCCAGCCAGTACGGGCAAATTCACCAACGAAAAGCGAAATCATGATGATGATCGCGCCAGCCGTCGTCATCCAGAACGAGAAGTTGTTCAGGAAAGGGAAGGACACGTCACGCGCGCCGATCTGCAACGGCACGACATAGTTCATGACACCCGTCACCAATGGCATGGCGAAGAAGAAGATCATGATCACGCCGTGGGCGGTGAAGATCTGGTCGTAATGGTTTGGCGGCAGATAGCCTTCATTGGCGCCGAAGGCCATTGCCTGCTGCGTGCGCATCATCACCGCATCGGCAAAGCCGCGCAGCAACATGACCAATGAGAGGATGACATACATGATGCCGATCTTCTTGTGGTCAACGCTGGTGAACCAGTCGTTCCAGAGATAGCCCCAGAGGCGGAAGTAGGAGATGGCACCCACGACTGCGAGGCCGCCGAGGATGACTGCGATGAAGGTCACCAGCAGGATCGGTTCATGGGTGAATGCGAGAGAATCCCATGATAACCGTCCGAAAATGAATTCCATCAGGTTTGTGTTCGTAAACATGGCAGCTTCCAATTACCTGTCCAGCCAGCCGTTCAAGGCTTTGGTGTTGTGTTGAGCTGATCGGGGGCCACACCATGGCCTTCGTGGCCGTCATGTCCCTCGGTCGCTTCGGCTGGCGCGTTCACGCCTTCGGCCTGGGCCGGTTCCTTGGCTCCATGGCCAGTGGCCGGGTGTGTCGCACCGGCGCCCGCGCTGTCGCTCCAGCGTGTATCGTATTCAAGGCGCTTGCGGTTCTCTTCGCTTTCCTTGCCTGCGCCGCCCATGGTGTCGATCTGCATCATTTCGCTGGTGCACATCTGGCCGGGCTTCACGCAAAGATGGAGGATCGCGTTGAAGAGACCGTTTTCGACGCTCGAGTAATAGGTCACGGGAACGCGTGAACTCGGACGCTCAAGCTTTAGATACGTGTCGCGGTTCAAGGCGGATCCCTGGTTCTTTACACCTGCGACCCATTGTCCGAATGCATCGTTCGACATGCCATGAAACTTGAAGCGCATGCCGGAGAAGCCGTCGCCGCTGTAGTTTGCGGAGAAGCCTTCATAAACGCCTTCCTTGTTCATGACCGCGTGCAGCTTGGTCTGCATTCCCGGCATCGCATAGATCTGGCCGGCAAGGGCTGGAATGTAGAAGGAGTTCATGACGGTCGAACCGGTGATCTTGAACTCGATTGGCCGATCGATGGGGGCGGCAATCTCGTTTACCGTCGCAATGCCCTGTTCCGGGTAAAGGAACAGCCACTTCCAATCAAGCGCCACCACCTCGATGGTAATGGGCTTCACTTCCGGGGTGACCGGGCGCTGCGCATCGATACGGTCCAGCGGGCGATAGGGGTCAAGCTTATGCGTGCTCACCCATGTCACCGCGCCAAGCGCAATGATGATAGCCAGAGGTGCAGCCCAGATGACCACTTCCAGACGGGTGGAGTGATGCCATTCCGGATCGTACTTGGCATTGATGTTGGAGCGCCGGTAATGCCACGCAAAATAGAGCGTGAGGCAGATGACCGGAATGATGATCAGCAGCATCAACACCACCGAAACGATGATGAGATCGCGTTGCTGAACGGCAATGTCACCCGAGGGCGACATGACCACGAGGTCGCAGCCCGAAAGGGCGAGCAAGAGAGTGAGGGCACTAAGCCGGCGAATGAGTTCCATTAACCGTGGCATCTTTCAGTTCGAAATTTGCGTTTTGTCTACTTGCGACTAAAGCACCGAGACGAAGCTCTCTATGAGGTCTTTCGTCGCAGTGCAAAAAACGGATAGTGCGGCGCAATAGACCCCTGGGCTCCAATGCGCAATACCCTACAAATGAACAGGCGAAGCTTAGCCAGAGGTTTGTGCGTTGCCTCTGCAACCTTGAAGATAGGCAAAAACCAGAACTCGTGAAGGCCATTCTAAAGCATAAATTTACCGTCGAACGCAAAAGCACACTTGATATGTGCCGAAATTGCATCATCCTCTGTCTTGGGGAGGCGACCATTCGCCGCATATGAGGAGTGCATCCATGTCTATAGCCGGTCATCCGACATCCGCAGAGTTTGAGCGCGACGCGCGCAAGATGCACGATGACAAGCCGCTATCTCCCGGTAGCATTGCAATTGGTGTGATCATTGGTCGCATGTCGGAGTTCTTCGATTTCTTCGTCTATGGCCTCGCGTCCGTGCTGGTTTTTCCACGGCTGATCTTTTCCTTCGCCGCAGATCCCATCACTGCAACGCTCTACTCCTTCGCTGTATTCTCTCTCGCCTTCCTCGCGCGCCCCATCGGCTCTTTGGTGTTCATCTGGATCGACCGCAATTACGGTCGCGGCACGAAACTCACCATTGCCCTCTTCCTGCTGGGCGGTTCAACCGTTTGCATGGCGTTTTTGCCAGGCTATGAAACCATCGGCATGTGGTCGGTGGCGTTTCTGGCGCTGTTCCGCTTGGGCCAAGGTTTCGCGCTCGGTGGCGCCTGGGATGGCATGGCATCGCTTCTGGCGTTGAATGCGCCGAAATCGGAGCGCGGCTGGTGGGCCATGGTGCCGCAGCTCGGCGCGCCTATCGGCTTTGCTCTGGCCAGCGCTTTGTTCGGCTATTTCTATTCCAGCCTCAGTGATCAGGATTTTCTCACCTGGGGGTGGCGCTATCCGTTCTTTGTGGCATTTGCAATCAACGTCGTTGCGCTCTTTGCCCGCCTGCGCATCGTCGCAAGTCCTGAATTCGGCAGCCTCTTCGAAAGCCTGGAATTGCAGCCGAAACCGGTGACTGATACCCTGAAGTATCATGGACGTGAGGTGCTGCTGGGTGCCTTCGCCCCGCTTGCAAGTTTTGCCATGTTCCACCTCGTAACGATCTTCCCGCTGAGCTGGGTGTTGTTGAAGGGCGGTCAACCGGCCGGTGAATTCCTGTTCGTGCAGATCCTTGGCGCGTTCGTCGGCATTGGCTCTGTGGTGATTTCAGGTGCAATTGCCGATCGGATCGGACGCCGCCGTCAATTGATGATAGGTGCTGTAATCATCGCGATCTTCAGCTTTTCGGCGCCCTTCCTGCTGGATGCCGGCGGCAAGGGTCAGGATGCTTATATCATTATCGGCTTTGCCATCCTTGGTCTGTCTTTCGGTCAGGCATCTGGCGCTGTCTCTTCACGTTTCAGTCTGCCCTATCGGTATACGGGCTCTGCACTGACCTCCGACCTCGCCTGGATGGTTGGTGCAGGCTTTGCACCGCTGGTGGCGCTTGGGCTTGCAACGAAGTTCGGTATCATCTTCATCGGTGGTTATCTGATTTCCGGCGCGATCTGCACCTTCGCAGCGCTGACGTTGAGCCGAATCCTGGATAGCTCCGAGCATCAGGCACCAGCTGATCGCTAACATCACTGCAATGCCGTCATTCTGGAGACCGCGGCCTTCTTATCCGCGGTCTTTTCATGTGCTGCCTTCTGCCACGTTTCAGATTGACTTTGCCAAGTCCGACATTGCAAATCCCTTTAGGGGAACATGAAGGGAATTGGCTGTGACAGGTCAGATGCATCTTGAGCAACAGGGCGCACTTGCGTCTCTTTTGGTGGCGGCAGTGCGCGAAGGCACTTTGATCGAAAAGGACGGATTGCCGCGACCGGATTTTGCCGATGGCTATCGCATTCAGGCAGCTGTGTTCACGGCTCTGGGCGGCACCAGCCCGCAGGGCTTCAAACTCGCCATTCGCGATGGTGATCTCGTGGGGTCGTCTCTCCTCTTCGTATCAAATGCAGAAAGCGCCAATTTTCAACCGGGCATCAAGGTGGAAATTGAGCTTGCGATGACACTCGGTCGCGACTTGCCACCGAAGCCAGGTCCCTATCGGCGGGAAGACATCGTTGATGCCATTTCCAGCGTCAACATTGGGGTTGAACTCGTCCGCAGCCGCTATGTCGGCGGGGCAGGCGATGCTCTGTCGCTGCTGCTTGCGGATTCGATGAGCAATCTTGGCTATTTGGTAGGCCCTGCGATACCAAGGTCTCTGCTGACCGAACCTGCGGATCTGGGCGGGCTTTATCTGACGAATGGCGACAAGGTTTTATTCGATAGCACCGCGAAGCACCCCGACGGAGATCCTCTGGCAAGCGTGATCATGTGCGCCAATAAGGGCTTGCCGATGGGTGGCTATCTGAAAGCCGGACAGGTGGTGACAACGGGAACTCTCTCCGGCGCTCCGACAATCGAGACTGCCTCATCCGTCAGCGTAACTTTTGGCGGCAGCAGCTGGTCGATTGACTTGAAATAAACCGCTGATCAATCTCTCATATTTACCAACCGGTGGGGAAACCTTTGCGCCAAGGTACGAGTTAATGGCTCGATCACTGAACGCAGAGGCGCGCTCCCTTGTCCGATTTCACATTTGGTCCTGTCATTTCCCCCTCCGAAACCACGTTTCGCTTCTGGTCTCCCAAGAGCGACCGTATCCAGCTCAAAATAGAAGGCGATGCGCCGGTTGAGATGGAGCCGGATGCGGAGGGTTGGTTCAAATGCGACGTTGTCGGTGTCGGCGCCCGCGCCCGCTACAGCTTCATCCTGCCAGATGGCATGCAGGTGCCGGACCCTGCCTCCCGCTACCAGCCGGATGATGTGCATGGTCCAAGCGAGGTGGTCGATCTGGCAGCCTATGCTTGGAAAGACGGGGAGTGGAAGGGAAGGCCCGCTGAAGAGCTGGTCTTTTATGAAATGCATGTTGGGGCATTTACGCCTGAAGGCACGTTCAAGGCGGCTATCCAACATCTGGATCATCTCGCGGCACTTGGGGTAACTGCGCTCCAGATCATGCCGATCAGCGATTTTCCCGGACATTACGGCTGGGGTTATGACGGGGTGATGCCTTATGCGCCGGAAAGCTCTTACGGTCGCCCGGAAGATCTGATGGCATTGATAGATGCAGCCCATCAACGAGGTCTCTGCGTTTTTCTCGATGTGGTCTATAACCACTTCGGACCAGATGGAAATTATCTGCCTGTCTATGCCCCCCTGTTCACCGAAAATCATAAAACCCCTTGGGGCAACGGCATCAACTACGATGGCGAGAACAATAAAGCCGTTCGTGATTTCATGATTGAAAATGCGATTTACTGGGTGCGGGACTTCCATTTCGATGGGTTGCGGCTCGATGCGGTGCACGCCATCAAGGACGATAGTCGCGAGCATCTTTTGAAAGAGCTTGCACGCCGCGTTCGCGCCTCGGTCAGTGCGCGGCAGATCCATCTGGTCGTCGAGAATGAAGACAATGATAGCAGTCTTCTGGCGCGTGACGAGCACGGGCGCCCGCTCTATTTCACCGCACAATGGAATGACGATGTCCATCATGTCCTGCACATCGCAGCCACGGATGAGACCTTCGGCTATTACAAGGATTACGCCGATGATCCGGCCAAACTTGGCAAGGCGCTCACTGAAGGCTTTGTGTTTCAGGGAGAGATGATGGAATATCGCGGCGAGGCACGCGGCACGCCCAGCGCACATCTTCCGCCGACGGCTTTCATCTCCTTCATGCAGAACCACGACCAGATCGGCAATCGTGCCTTGGGTGACCGGATGATCGCCAACCAGCCGGTTCGGCGCATGCAGGCTATCGCTGCTGTCTACCTTCTCGCACCTCAGCTTCCCATGCTGTTCATGGGCGAAGAGTGGGGAGCGGATGAGCCGTTCCCGTTCTTCTGTGACTTCAACGAGGATTTGAATGAGAAGGTGCGCAAGGGGCGGCGGGAGGAACTGTCTCGCCTGCCGGGCTTCGATGCGGACGACCTGCCAGACCCAACGGCGCGGGACACCTTCGAGAAGGCAAAGCTCAATTGGGCGCGACTGCTTGAGAAGCCTGGAATCGACATGCTGCACTTCTACACCGAAGTTTTGCGGATACGTCGGGAGAAGATCGTTCCACTTTTGAAATCCGGTGGCAATGGAGACGCCAGGTTCGAAACAGGCGGTTCGGCGCTTCAGATGGAATGGCCCTTTGCCAGGGGGACGCTGAGGCTGGTTGCCAATCTCTCCAATGAAGCTGCCTCGGCCACTCCTTTGCAGGGTGATGTCATTTTCGAACTTGGCAGTTACGACGCAAGCAGCATTCAGCCTTGGTCGGTCTTCTGGAGTATCGATCATGGCTGAGGGATCGAAAAAGAAGCATGAGAAGCCGCTTGATCCTCATCCTTCCCCCTTGGATGCACTCGCCGAACTGCATGGCATCGCGCCAACGCGGCCGGAGCCGGACGGAACAGAGGTGCCAATCACGCAAGATACGAAGCGCAAGCTGCTCTCTGCCCTTAATGTGACCGTGGATGGTGAAGACCTATCCCATGGACCGGTATGTTTCCTGCCTCAGTTTCTTTCGAAGGAGCGTGTATGGGGCCTTTCGTTGCAGCTCTACGAGCTGCGCTCCGAGAGAAACTGGGGCATTGGAGATTTCGGCGACCTTGCCGATGTCGCTGCGTTGGCGGGTGAATGGGGTGCGGATTTTATCGGTCTCAATCCTCTGCACGCCCCGTTCCTGGCCGATCCCGCCCGATGCAGCCCTTACGAGCCTTCCAACCGTCGCTGGTTGAACCCTCTCTATATCGCTGTAGACCGCGTGCCGGGCTTTGAGCCGGAGGAGGAGACGGAGAAGCGGGCTGCCAAGCTTCGAGGTAAGAAGCGGATCAATTACAAAAAACTGGCGGACCTGAAACTCGGCGCGTTGCACGGAATTTGGAAGCGCTGGCGTTCGGGCCAAACGCCTTCCGACGGGTTTCTGCCGAAACACTTCGAGGAGTTTCGTGAAAAGGGCGGGCGCTCGCTTCATCTCCACGCGCTGTTTGAGGTTATTTCGTTTGCAATGGCGCAGCGCGGTGAAAGCACCGGTTGGCGCAAATGGCCGGATGAACTTCAAAACCCTGCCAGTGCCGCGGTGGATGAATTCGCCAGATCGCGGTTGGAAGAGGTGGACTTCCACATTTGGCTGCAATGGGTTGCGCATCTCCAATTGAGTGGGGCTGCCGAAGCTGCCCAGAATGCTGGGCTTCGTATTGGTCTTTATCTTGATCTTGCTGTGGGCGAGGCGCTTGATGGCTCCGCAACCTGGAGCGAGCAGGATATCTACGTATCTTCCGCCAGTGTTGGTGGCCCACCTGATCCCTGGGCGATCACCGGGCAGGATTGGCGGTTGGCAGCATTTTTACCGGATAAGATCGCGGGCGGTGAAAACTCTCCCTATCGGCGGATGCTGGATGCCGCCATGCAATATGCAGGTGCTATTCGTATTGATCATGCTGCGGCACTCAGCCGCCTTTTCCTGATCCCGTTTGAGGATGCGCCTGCGGAAGGGGCCTATGTCGATTATCCGAAGGCGGAACTGTTGCAAGTTCTGGAACAAGCTTCGCACCACCATCATTGCCTGGTGATCGGCGAGGATCTCGGCAATCTGCCCGGCGGTTTGAAGCAGGACCTGGCCGCCGCAAATATTCTTTCCTATCGAATCTTCTCTTATGAGCGGGATGCTCATGGGTTCATTCCGGCTGAGGATTATCCAGCGCTGGCACTTGCCTGTGTGTCGACGCATGATCATCAAACGCTTGGCGGCTGGTGGATCGGCGCAGACGTTCAAGCCCGCATTGATCATGATCTGGTGCCCAAGAAGCTGGCGAAACAAGATCTCAAGGCGAGACGCGGTGAGCGTGAAGACCTTGTGCGCATTTTACAAGCGGAGGAATTAACGGCACCGGAGCCGGATGATACTGATCTGGATGAGGCTGTGCTGGACGACCTGATCGTCAGTCTGCACCATTTCCTCGCCCGTACTCCAAGCCTGTTACTAGCCGTGCGGCTTGCCGATCTGACCAAGGAAACAGAACCAACCAATATTCCCGGTACGAGCGATAGCCATCCCAACTGGAAAACCAGGCTTTCGGCTGACCTCGATGAACTGCCTGAGCTTCCGCTTTTGAAGCGCGTGGTGGCAGCGCTTCAGGATGAGCGGGGTCGTTCCCGATAGATCAGGCCTGCCGAATACCGACCTCAGAGGGTACGGGCTCAATCACCATCTGGAAGTTGGTGCGCGCCTTGATGAAGGCGTCACCAATGCCGAGCAGAACCGGATTCTCGAATCCGATTTCAGCCATGGCAGCGGGCATATCACGAAGCTGCCCAACCCAGCGCCGCTCCTCGTCCCGGGCGATAGAGCTGACGATGACGGCGGGTGTCGAAGGCGACATGCCATGTCCGGTCAGCTTATCGGCAATGGCAGCGGCAGTGCGCCCACCCATGTAGAAGATCGTCGTTACGGAGGCGTCCGCGAGCTTTGCCCAATCCAGGTCGGAAGGCAGCTCACCCTTGCGGGAATGGCCTGTCACGAACCGCACCGATTGCGCATGATCCCGATGGGTCAGCGAAGCACCAAGCCTTGCGGCCATAGCTGTTGCCGCCGTCACGCCGGGCACCACTTCAACGGCGATACCTTCGCGCTCCAAGCTCTCAATTTCTTCGCCGGCACGCCCGAAGATCATCGGGTCACCGGATTTCAGACGCACCACGCGCTTGCCCGACTTGGCGAGGGAAATCATCGTGGCATTGATATCTTCCTGCTTGCAGCTTTCGCGGCCCCCGCGCTTGCCCACCAACATGCGTTTGGCTTCGCGGCGTGCTAGTTCCAGCACATCGGCAGAGACCAGATCATCAAACAAAATAACGTCTGCCGCTTGCAGGGCGCGAACAGCTTTCAGGGTCAAAAGCTCTGCATCGCCGGGACCCGCGCCAACCAGCGTCACACGGCCCTGTCCTAATTGGTGCGCCGGTGCGGTGGCGATCTTCTGGGCTTCCGCGATCAATTGCCCTGAGGTTCCCTCGACAGGTGCTTCCCGAAACACTCGATCAACGAAGCGCTCCCAGAATGTTCGCCGCTCTGTGCCGGGCTTCAGGCGAAGGTTGATAGCCTCGCGAATGGATTGCGCCACTTCCGCCCAAGCCTTGAGCGAAGGAGGCAGCAGAGTTTCAATGCGCCTGCGGATTGCCTGCGCCAGAATAGGGGCGGCACCATCAGTGGAAATGGCAATGACGACCGGAGAGCGATTGACGATGGAGCCAAACTGAAATTCGCAGAATGCTGGCTTGTCGATGACGTTCACCGGCACTCCTGCCGCCTTGGCCGCACAATAGAAGGCACGAGCTTCATCATCCGTCTCGCAATCGCCAAGCGCCATGGCTGCATTTTGGAAAATGCCAATGTGCCAGGGGTGATCGTGGTGCTGAAAGGCAGGCTCCACCTTCGCCCGATCCTCCTCCAGCATCCGCAGGAAAGTTTCCGAAAGCTCGTCTGATGGACAGTAGAGTTCCACTCGTGCCCCGCAGGCCACAAGAAGCTCCGCCTTCCAGGCAGCGCCTTCGGAACCGCCTGCCAGCACGACACGCTTTCCATCGAGCGCGAAGAAAACCGGCAGTTTGGCCAGCGGCTCCATACGGGTCAGGCCTGCTCGTTTGCTGTCGCTGCGCATGGGGTGCAAAGCTTCCATTGATCAGTCTCCGGCCAGGCTCTGTTGTCCTGCGGTTCTTGGCGGTGTCAGTGATCGATACTCGGTTGAGCGATCAAGCGTCTGGTATTGCCTTCGGCGGCTCGTTCCATCAAGGAATAATACTGCAAAAACCTTGCCATTTCTGGAAAATCCGCATCCGCTGATCCAATCAATGTCTCGCGGCCGCGTCATTGCCTAAATTCTTGGCTTACACGCTGATTAGTGAGCAGCCTTTTTCAAATATATCTCGACAGGGCCAAATTTAACCGATACCGCTTAAACGATTAATCATTTGTCGAGCCATGCACTCCATCAAACCGAAACTCACCCTTTTGGCCGAAAGGCTCAACGTGTCTGTCGCGACCGTTTCCAATGCCCTTTCGGGTAAGGGACGCATTTCGCCGGAATTGGCAGAGCGCGTTCGCGCAATGGCGCGTGAACTGGGTTATGTGCCAAGCAGTGCGGGCCGGGCGCTCAGAACCGGACGAAGCGGTGTGCTGGGCCTTGTTTTGCCAGATATTTCCAACCCGCTTTTCCCGCAGATCGCGCAAGCTATCGAACATGCCGCTTCTCTTCGCGGTTATGGTGTCCTGATCGGGGATTCCCGCGGCGATGTTGAGGGGCAGGCACAGGCTGTGTCTCGCCTCATTGATCGGGGTGTCGATGGCCTGGTCGTCATCCCCCGGCGCGGCACGCGTGTTGCCAATGTCGGTTGCCCCGTCGCCATGATCGATTCACCTTCGACGCCAGGTAATACGGTCGCTGCCGATCATGTCCAGGCGGGAGAGCAAATGGGCCAGCATCTCGCCGAGCTCAGCCACCGCAAAGTCCTCGTGCTTGCCACAAGCGCTCATTCAACGGTGCAGGCCGACCGGATTGCGGGTATCAAACAAGGTTTAACGCCAGATTCGCAGGTAGACGTGGTTTATCTCGACGCTTTGGAAAAGCCGGTTCGCGGCGGCTCTTCTCTGGGGCTCATAGAACGCGTCGCAAGCGGCGTAACCGCTATTGCTGCGCTTTCCGATTTGACTGCGCTTCGGGCGCTAACGGAATTGCAGGGCGCGGGCATTTCCGTTCCTCAGACGGTTTCGGTTTCAGGCTTTGATGATCTTCTCTGGTCTGCTGTCGTCACACCGGCCATCACCACCATGCGCATGAATATGGCTGAGATCGCGCGGCTCGCCATCGATGCCTTGAGTTCGACCATTGAGGATTTACCAGCCTCGGCTTCGACAGCAGATCTTGCGGTCGTCTCGCCCATCGATCGGGTTGCCATGACGCTTGTTGTTCGTGCCTCCACTGGCCTTGCAACAAATGTGCTTCCCCCACAGGTGGTATCGTGATGCGTCGGATTTTCTTTGTTATCGCTATGCGCCCTAATTTGGCCTTGCTTGAAGCCTTTGCTGGCAGAATAGATTTTCGCATCCCCTCAATCGCATCTGGTGCCGTATTTGGCGGTCATCAGCCTATTCCCGATACGGTCTCCCTGGCGGCGGGACTGGTCGGGCCGCCGCGTGCGGTGAACATGGTCTCAGGTCCTTTCCATGTCATCGTGCGCGGCGCACTTATGCTGTTCTCATTGTGCAAGCGGGGAACGGTGTAATGGGTGTGTGGATCGATACCGATATGGGCTTTGACGATATCGTCGCCATTCTTGTCGTTGCTCATTCCCACTACGAAATTGATGGCGTCTCGCTTGTCTTTGGCAACAGTACTCTGGAGCAGGTAAAGGCCAATGCCGCTGGCGCCGCAAAGGCGTTTCAATGGCGTTTCCCGCTTCATACCGGTCGTTCCGGGCCGGTGCTATCACCGCTCGAAACCGCGGAGAGCATTCTCGGCGCCCATGGGATGCCCACGGCAGGTTTGCGCCTGCCTGAAGTGCCTGTGGTCCTGCACGCCGAGAATGCTTTCCAAGCTCTGTGCCGCTGGTTGGAAGAGGGCGAGAAACGGCGCATTCTGGCGCTTGGCCCTTTGACCAATATTGCTGCCGTAGCGCTTGCACGGCCTGATCTTCTGCCGCGTATTGAGCAGCTGGTGTGGATGGGTGGTGGTCTGACCACAGGTAATCACACTGCCTCTGCGGAGTTCAATGCCCTTGCAGACCCGGAAGCTTTGGCCATCGTGCTTTCTCACGCCCTGCCGATCCGCATGGTTGATCTCGATCTCTGCCGCAAGGTATTGGCGGCACCTGCCGACGTCTGGCCGGTCCGGGCAGCGCATGGTCGTAATGCAGACCTTATCGCCGATCTCTTGAGCGGCTTCATTGATATTGCGGTCAGCCGTGGGCGTCGTGCCATGTCGCTCTATGATGGTGTGGCAGCGGTTGCCTTCACGCGGCCTGATCTGGTGGAATGGCGCGAAGCGCGGCTGGATGTCGAACTTCAAGGCCAGCATACGAGAGGCCGTACAGTGATCGAAACACGTCACGGGAGAGGCGTGTTCAATGCCCATTATGCACAAGGCATTCGGGTTGAGGAGGCGCGTGACCTGATCCTGCAAGTGCTCCAGAATGAAGCTGGTTCATGACCCGTCCATTTGAGTTTCTCGATCTCAACCTTCCGGAATTGCGACGTCGCGCTGTGCAGGCTGCAAGGGGGGAGATATCTTTCGACGTGCTGTTGAAGGGTGGAAAAGTTCTCGACGTCGTGACAGGCGAACTGCGTGAAGCCGATGTTGGTTTGGTCGGACCGATGATTGCCAGCGTCCATGCGCCGGGTGCGCATGAGATGGCTGCAAGCATAGTCAATGCTGCGGGTGCCATCATCTCGCCGGGCCTCATCGATACACATATGCATATTGAAAGCTCGATGGTATCTCCTGCTCATTATGCGCAGGCCGTGGTGCCGCGAGGTGTTACGACTGTCGTGTGGGACCCGCATGAGCTCGGCAATGTCATTGGCGCTGAAGGCGTCAACTGGGCCGCAGATGCGGTGATCGACCTGCCTTTGCGCGTCCTTCTTCTGGCTCCCTCTTCAGTGCCATCCGCGCCGGGACTGGAACTGGCCGGTGCCGATTTTGACGAGACGGTGTTGGCCGAGCTTCTTGCCCGTCCTGATATCGCAGGCATCGCCGAAATGATGAATATGCGGGGTATCATCGAAGGCGATCTCCGCATGGAAGGCATTATCCAGGCCGGTTTACACCAGCAAAAGCTGATCTGCGGCCACGCAAGAAGCCTGACCGGCAAAGACCTGCAAGCCTTTGTAACGGCAGGCGTGACATCAGACCATGAACTTGTCTCGGCACAGGATCTCATGGAGAAACTGCGCGCTGGCCTCACCATCGAATTGCGTGGCAGTCATGATCATCTTCTGCCGGACTTCGTGGAGGCCCTGAATGATCTCGGCCATCTGCCGCAGACGGTGACGCTCTGCACCGACGATGTATTCCCAGACGATCTTCATCAGGCGGGTGGGCTGGATGATGTGGTGCGCCGCCTCGTGCGCTACGGTTTGAAGCCGGAATGGGCCATCCAGGCCGCCACCCTCAATGCCGCCAGACGGCTTGGGCGGCCTGATCTTGGCATGGTTGCTCCAGGGCGGCGGGCTGATCTTGTGCTCTTTGAAGACCTCTGCGGTTTTGAGGCACGGCGGGTATTTGTGTCTGGGCGGGAAGTGGCAGCCGGCGGTGCGCTTCTGCATCCGCCGCTCGGCATAGAGACGGCTATCCTTCAAGACAGCATGAAACTTTCAGCGCTGACTGCCGATGATTTCCGCCTGCGATCGGAAGAGGCATCCGTTCGGCTGGCGACAATTGACCGCCCCCGTTTTACCCAGTGGGGGGAGGCCGATGCGGAGGTGGTTGATGGCTTTGTGGTACCGCCAGCCGATACGGTGATGATTGCCGTGATCCACAGGCACGGCAGAACAGAAGCCGTTCCCCGTCTAGGATTTCTGAAGGGTTGGGGTGCGTGGCGTGGTGCCCTTGCCACCACTGTTTCGCATGACAGCCATAATCTGACTGTCTTCGGACAGGACCCGATAGATATGGCAGTCGCTGCCAATGCTGTTATTGCGGCTGGCGGAGGATTGGCTGTTGCATCGGATGGTGAGGTGAAGGCCGTTTTGCCATTGCCTCTCGCTGGCCTCGTTTCAGACCGTCCAGTCGGTGACGTGGCGGCGCAATTTGCCGCGATCCGTCAGATCATGGATGAGATTGTCGATTGGGAGCCGCCCTATCTGGTCTTCAAGGCCTGCTTTGGCGCAACGCTTGCCTGCAATGCAGGGCCGCATCAGACCGATCTCGGCATCGCCGATGTTCTGACGGGGCGGCTTCTGCAAACCCCAATCATCAGAATTACCTCATAGGAGGTACGATTTTGTCGCAGTTGATTCTGCGCAAAGCATGGTTCATTTTGAAGGGCTATTGTCCAGTCCTGGATAGGTGCCGTACTTGAGAGTACGCGCCGGATTTTTGAGGGTAGTCCCTCGAAGGAATGACCATGGAACGGGCCTACCGCGTCGCTGAAATGACGGCATCCGAGATCGATCTCGCTTTTCCCTTGGCTGCGGCTGCGGATGTTGCGAGCGATCTGGGAGAGTGGCGACGCTTTTGTGAAAACATTATTGCCCAGCAGCAGACGGGTGATGACCATCTGTTCGTCTGCACCAATGCGCTTGGTTACCTCAAGGCGCTGTGTCTTGCGCGGCTGAAGCGAACACAGGAGGGTTTAGTGCTGGATGTACCTTTGCAGGTGGTAGCGACGGTTGTCGATGAGGAAGGCGTTCGCGAGGCACTGCTTCAAGGCGTCAGTGCTTTTGCAGACCGAACCGGCGGCCGCCATCAGCCTTAAATTTCCTTACTTCAACTCGCCCGTGAAGATGTAACCAACGCCGCGAACCGAACGAATGAAGGTCGGCTGTGCCGGGTTTGGTTCAATCTTCTTTCTGAGGCGAGCAATCTGAGCGTCGATAGCCCTGTCGAAAGCCTCGAGCGAACGGCCGCGTGTCTGGTCCATGAGCATTTCACGCGTCAATACCCGGCCCGCATTTCGGATCATCACCGTCAACATATCGAACTCGCCGGTCGTGAGTTCAATTTCCTGAAGCTCCGGATTAAGGAGGCGTCGCCGACTTATTTCCAGCCGCCAGCCATCGAATTCCAGTACTTGGCCAGTATCCTGCGGTGCCTGTTCCACTGGCCGACGGCGGCGCAGGATGCTGCGAACGCGGGCCAGCACCTCGCGCAGATGGAAGGGTTTGGGAATGTAATCATCAGCCCCCACCTCCAAACCGATGATTCTGTCCAGAACATCGTCGCGACCTGTCAGCATGACGATGGGAACGTCGGAACCGGCGCGGACCTCACGCGCAAGCGCAAGGCCGTCTTCACTGTTGGGCAGAACCAGATCGAGAAGAATAAGATCGATGGTGTGATCCTGAAGTAGGCGTCGCATAGACTGGCCATCCGCCGCACCCAGTACATGAAAGCCCTCGTCTTCGAAATAGCGTGTCACCATCTGTCGGATTCGGGGATCGTCATCGACGACAAGGATTCGTTCCACCCGCTTTTCGACTTTCGTCATCCGACTGATCCGACTGCTACTTCTGCTCTGTTACACACCGTTACACTATTCAAACGAACGGTAACATGCGCGGCATCCTTCTGTCACCGCCAGCCGCCATATTTCGGCCATCAAGACAGAGGGACGAATGATGTTTTCGACAGCTTCCAACGCACAACCACACCTTGCCACAGTGATGGGCATGAAGCCACAGTTGGCGACGCTGGACGAACTCTTTGCGTCTACGCCTCGCGAGTCACTGGATATCGGTGAAGGCCTGTTCTGGCAAGGTGATCGCGCGCAGCATATATTCGAAATTACAGAAGGTGTGCTGCGGATTTTCAAGATCATTGGTGATGGCCGCCGCGTCATTACCGGCTTTCTGTATGCCGGTGATATGGTCGGGCTGTCACTCCGGGATGTCTATCTCTACAGCGCGGAAGCTGTCACCGCCGTCAAGGTGCGCCGCCTGACGCGAAAGAGCTTCCAGGACGCGATTGAAAATTCGCCGGAACTTCGCCCGCAATTGTTTGCGCTGATGTGCGATGAGATGGCTACCGCGCAGGATCAGATGGTGCTTCTGTCACGCAAGAGCGCGGAAGAGCGGCTGTGCAGCTTCCTCTTGATGACAGGACGTCGCCACTCAGGCGGGCAAATGCCGCGAATGGTGGAGCTTGCCATGAGCCGCCAGGATATTGCCGATTATCTGGGCCTGACCATCGAGACTGTGTCACGCACAATTACAAAGCTGATCCAGCGGGGCATCATCGCGCCAAACGGCCGCCACGCATTCGATGTCGCCAAGCCTGGAAAACTGCTTGCCCTCTGTGGCGATGGAGATAGTTATGAGGAACTCGGCGGCAGCGGCGTGAAGACGCGTCAGGCTGTCTGGCCGAATTGACAGGCACCAGACTAGCGGATTTCGTATGGCTGACAGTAAGGACCACAGTGCATCTGCAACCCAGCTGACGGACCTGCTGTCATTGCTCGATCCCATCAACTTCATCGTCCATACGCATGATGGGATTATTAGCGACTGGAGTTCGGGAAGCACGGACCTGTTTGGCTGGTCGAAGGAAGATGCCATCGGTCTGCACGTGACGGAGCTTCTGTCCCCGGAGCCTTCCATTTCCCTTGACAGCCAAGCCGCCCATCTTCGCGATGCCGGTGCCTGGAAAGCCAATCTGGAATATCGCCACAAGGATGGGCATACCATTTCCGTGCTCAGCCGCTGGCTTGCGGCCGGGCAGGATGCCGATGGCCAGCCAGTCGTGCTTCAAATCAACGAGGATTTCCGCGCAGCAGCCACCATTCAGGAAAATCTGGCGGCGCGTGAAGCGCATTTTCGCTCGATCCTGAAGACAGTGCCTGAGGCGATGGTTGTGATCGATGAGGCTGGCATCATCACCTCCTTCAGCGCCACTGCGGAAGACCTTTTCGGCTATGAGGCGGAAGAGGTTGAAGGCCGCAATGTGAGCATGCTGATGCCGCAGCCGGACCGGGGCAATCACGACAACTATATCCATAATTATCTGCGCACCGGTCAGCGACGCATCATAGGCCTTGGTCGTGTCGTAAAAGGGCTGCGCAAGGACGGCTCCACCTTTCCGATGGAGCTTGCTGTGGGCGAAGCCATCTCCAACGGCAAGCGCATCTTTACCGGCTTCATTCGTGATCTCACCTCGCGTCACAAGATCGAGGAAGAACTGCGTCAGGCCCAGAAAATGGAGGCCATCGGTCAGTTGACCGGTGGTCTGGCGCATGACTTCAACAATCTTCTCACCATCATCAGCGGCAATCTGGAAATGCTGGAAATGCGGGTGAGGGACCCGAAGGCGCAGGAGCTTTTGCGGGAGGCGCAAGGTGCCACCGATGACGGTGCGAAACTGACTGGACAATTGCTGGCATTTGGCCGCCGCCAGCCGCTCAACCCGCGTTTGATGGATTTGGGGCAGATGGTCTCCAGCTTCGCCGAACTGATCCGACGGACGATTGGCGACCGCATCGAACTTCGAACTGTCATACGCGCTGGTGAAAACGAGGCGCTGGTGGACGGGCCGCAACTGCAAAACGCTCTGCTGAACCTCACGCTCAATGCCCGTGATGCCATGCCCTCTGGTGGCCAGTTGATTATTGAGGTGAGCCGCAATCATCTGGATTTCGATTATGCGCAAATGTATCCGCAAGTGCGGGCCGGCGATTATGTGCTGATCTCTGTCACCGATACGGGTAGCGGCATGTCGGAAGAGGTGAAGCAGAGGGCTTTTGAACCTTTCTTCACGACCAAGACCATGGGTGCTGGCACGGGGCTTGGCCTCAGCATGGTCTATGGTTTCGTGCGCCAGTCAGGCGGCCATATCCAGATCTATAGCGAACCCGGCCAGGGAACCAGTATCCGGCTCTTTCTTCCGGCCATTCAGGGCGATGCAAAACCTGCGGATCATGCCAGCGAACAGGAATCGCCTACATTCGATTTTCCGGGGGGCACGGAGAAAATACTTGTGGTGGAGGATGATGCCCGTGTTCGCCGCGTGGCGGTCGCACGGCTTGAAACCATGGGCTATGAGGTGCACCAGGCAGGAAACGGCGTTGAAGCACTAAGCGTGCTGGAGCAACAGCCCGGTTTTGCTCTCGTCTTTACCGATATCGCCATGCCGGGAATGTCCGGCGATCAACTGGCCGGGCATGTGCGAGAGCGCTGGCCTGAGGTGCGCATTCTCTTCACCTCGGGCTATGCGGAGCCGGAAGTGGCGGGCAAGCAGCTGGCGGCGGACGAGAGCTGGTTGAAGAAACCCTATACAGCGCGCGAGCTTGCCATGCAGTTGCGCGCTCTACTGGATTGAATGTGTATCTCTGAAGCTCATCTTGATCAGAATGCTTAAATCGCTACACCGGCTCACTTCTTGAAATGCTCTAAAATTCCGACCATTCCGCTCTATTGCCACCGTTCGCCATCATGCGTTTCGTCTGCTGAGGCGGCGGTGCGCTGGATTCGAATTGGTGGGGTACCGTCGCGGCTGCCATGGTTTTCGCAGTTTGCGTGAGAAGGGCTGCCTGGTGTCCGGTCATCTCCTTCAGTGTGAATTCGCTTACCATATCTCGCAGCCGCTCCGCCTCGCGGGCAAGCGAACTGGCGGCCGCGCTGGCTTGCTCCACCATGGCTGCGTTCTGCTGGGTAACCTGGTCCATCGCATTGACCGCCTGATTGACCTCGGAAAGTCCAGTTGATTGTTCTCGTGCTGCGACCGAGATAGCGGACATATGCTCGTTGATTTGGAGAATAAAACTGCCGATGTTCTTCAGAGCGTCGCCTGCGCCGCGAACGAGAACAACACCGCCCTCGACTTGGGTAGACGAATTATGAATAAGGTCCTTTATCTCCTTGGCGGCCGTTGCTGAACGCTGGGCAAGTTCCCGAACCTCCTGCGCTACCACGGCGAAGCCCTTGCCTGCCTCACCAGCGCGTGCGGCCTCGACGCCGGCATTCAGTGCCAGAAGGTTGGTTTGGAAAGCAATCTGGTCAATGACGCCGATGATGTTTGCAATCTGCTGCGCAGATTCTTCAATTCGACGCATTGCTTCCTCGGCCTCCGATACCACGTTGGCTGAACGGTCAGCGGACATATTGGCCTGACTTGTCACCTGCTGTGCTTCTTGCGTCCGATGAGAAGAATTCTGAACATTGGTCGTAATTTCATCGACAGCAGCAGCGGTCTCTTCAAGAGAAGCGGCTTGCTGCTCGGTACGCCGTGACAAGTCGTTCACGCCTTGCGCAATCTCGCGGGCACCGGTTTCGATTGCCGCCACGCTGTTCAATACCGCGCCCATGGTCGAGCCAAGCTTGCTGATGGACTGGTTGAAGTCGTGACGCAAGGCCTCGAAGTCCGGTGCGAAGGCCTCGGTAAGCTGGAATGACAGGTCGCCATCTGCCATCCGCTTCAAGCCGATAGCCAAACCGGATGTCGCGACCCGCAGGCGCTCAGCAGCTTCTGCCTCGGCTCTGGCTTGCGTCGCAAGACGATCTGCTTCTGCTTGCCGACGATTTTCATCGGCTTCTCTCTCAAGGCGCTTGTTGGTAATTGCAGCCTGTTTGAAGACCTCCAGAGCGTCGGCCATGTCGCCGATCTCGTCATTGCGGCCTTTGCCCGGCACTTCAATGTCAAGTTTTCCATGGGTTAGGCTGCTCATGGCTTCAGCCATTTGAACCAAGGGGCGGCTGATTTTGCGTGAACCGAGGAGTATCGAGATAATGCCGAAAAGAACCGCGAGGCCCAATGCGACATAGGCAACCATCGACGCTAGCCGAGCAGTCGAGAGCGCTTCATTCCCTTCAGCGGTTGTGTCGGAAGCCATATCGTCGACGGCCTGTTGTAGCGTATCACTTGCTTGATTGTATGTATCCAAAGCAGGACCAAAGAAAATTCGCTTGGCTTCATCCAGCTTGCCTTGGTCTTTCAAAGAAGCGACTTCCTTCCAGCTAAGGCTCACTTCGTTCAATTTTCCTTTGAACTTTGCGAAAAACTCTATGTCCGCTGCATCTACGAGAAAGGCTTCGTATTTCTTCATTTCACTCTCAAGTGAATTTGTAGCCTGAGTGAGTGAAGCTTCGAATTTGGGTCTATCTTGCTCAGAGGCATCAAGTACACCGCTTTGTGCGATGCGAAGATCGCCCAGGACAGCGTTCATTTGTCCTATTGTGATGAAAGAGGGCACACGACTTTGTGCGACGATTTCAACTCCGTCGACAAGCCTTGAGAAATAGAAAAGTGATGAAAAGCCCTGAGCGACTGCAACGGTCAACATCAAAACTGTCAGGCCACCGATCATTTTCGCAACAGTCAGCCTCATCACAACCTCACGTATTCCCTGGGTTGTGTGTAAGTATGGGTGTAAAGGTTAAAGGGATCTAAAGTTTCATATTCGAAAATGCGAAAATACTTATTGCGTGTGAAAACTACCTGTTGGGTCCTTAACTTTTCGCCGTTGGTCAGAGCGTTTGAGTGGTCTTAAGAAAGTTGGATCACTCCAAGTCTCAATTTCACGCCTTTTCAGGCGTAAACCGGATTTTACTTTTCCCCGGGACTGCTCCGGGTGTTGCATGACTGTTTGAGCGCTGGCCGGTCAGGTAGGAAATCCAAGCGGTCACATCATGCCGCTTTCACCAATCCTTAGAGGATCTGCAAAAATGTGGCTGTAAGATCTTAGACCTTGGAAGTGCGTCTGCGTTTTGGAACCCGCGCCGCCAGCATCGCCTCTATGTCTGCGGCGGGCAGGGCACGCCCGTAGAGAAAGCCCTGGCCGTAGTCGCAACCCATCAGCCTCAGCGCGATTTGCTGGTCCAATGTTTCAATGCCTTCTGCAATGGTTTGCAGGCCAAGATCGTGGCTTAGCATGATCAGAGCACGCGTGATGGCCGCATCCCGCTGACGGCTCATCAAATCACGTACGAAGCCGCGGTCGATTTTGAGCGTGGTTATTGGGTAGCGCTGTAAGGAGCCAAGCGAGGCATAGCCGGTGCCGAAATCATCGAACGCGATGCCGATGCCGAGTTCCCTCAACTCGCTGATGAGTTCAAACGCGCGATCCTCATCCTCAAGTGTCGCAGTTTCCGTGATTTCCAGCTCAAGCCATTTTGGTTCGATACAATGGCGGGCAGAAAGATCACTGATATGGCGCGGTAAATCGCTACCACGAATCTGCGACGGGAAGAGGTTCATTCCCATTTTGATCGGAGGCAGTCCCTTGGCAATCCACTCGCCCAATTGGCGTGTCGCCTCCTGCATTACCCATGTTCCGACATCGAGGCTCAGCGCGCTTTTTTCCAATGCCGGCAGAAACGCCCCGGGCAAAATCAGGCCGCGTTCTGGATGTTGCCAGCGAATGAGGGCTTCAATGCCCGTCAGTTCACCGGTTTCGAGCAGCACCTGGGGCTGATAGTGCAGAACAAATTGCTGCTTGTTCAAGGCGTCCAGAAGTTCATCGCGCGCCACACGATTTTGCAGAGCGGCTTGGGCTACCGGGCCTTCGTAGGTGACGGCAGTCCTGCCGCCGCCACGCTTGGCATGCATGAGGGCGAAATCCGCATTGGCCAGCCACTCGCGGGCATCGGCGACATTGTCCCGTCTCGCATAACCAAGGATGGGCCGAATCTGTAACCGCATTGTTCCGACATCGAACGGAGCTTCCAGCTCGGTCAGAACCGCCTCACAAAGAACCTGGGCCTCTTCATATGTTTGTGCCGAAGGTACGAGGATGCCGATCTGCTCTTCGGTAAAACGGGATATCAGGCATTCTTTGGACAGGACGCGAGGAAGACGGATGGCGATGTTTTGCAACAGCGTATCGAAGACAGCTTGACCCAGGCGGTCACCGGTTTCGCGCAATCCATCCAATTCGGCCAGAATGACGGTGCCAGCGCGGTGGGTAGCGATATGCTGGTCCAGCAATTCTTCCCAGTGGTGTCGTGTGTTGAAGCCTGTCACCGGATCGTTGTTGGCCAGCCGCAAAAGGCGAGCATCTCTGGCACGGCGTTCGGAGATGTCGTTGATGATCGCGCCAACGCCTAGGCCGTTGGCATCGGTCCAGGCGGAAAGAGTGAGTTCGATCGGGATCTCGGCTCCGTCCTTATGACGTGCAAAAACCTCTACGGTTTTACCGTCCAGGAGGGGGCCATGCGATTTTGAGAGGCGGCTGAAGCCGTGATCATGCGCACCGTGGAAACGCTGCGGTACAATGACGCTCACGTTCTGCCCGATGATTTCCTCACGCTGATAGCCCAAAAGGCGCAGGAGGCTGTCATTGACGAACTTTACCGTACCGGTTCGATCGACGGAAATCATTGAAAGCTCGGTCGCGTTGATGAAGCTGGCCGCCGTATTGGCCGGAAAGCCGTCTTTGCGCGCTTCATAGTGTTCCATCAACAGGCGACCGGCCTGTATCAATCGCGCAGTTCTGGCTGCGCTCCAAGCCTTGCGAGGGCGTGTATCGGCAAAGCACAGCGCACCGAGTACATCGCCATCCGGCGTCGTGAGCGGAACGCCCGCATAGAAACGAATTCTTGGATAGGTTGCAACTAAGGGAAGATCTTTGACGCGCCCATCCAAGGCGGTGTCCAGAATAACCATTGGAGAATTGCTCTCAATGGTTAACCTGCAAATACTGTCCTCGCGCGCGATATCTTTAATGACCGCTCCGCTGCATGCACGGATAATTTGTCGATCATCTGAAATAAGTGATACGTAAACAATCGGAATTTGCGCGATGTTGCATAGAAGATCGCAAAACGATTCTGTGAAGGCATCGTCATAGCTGCGGTCCAGATAGTAGCGGTCGAGCAAAAGCGCTCGCGATTGATTAACCTCTACATTTTTGGGTGCTTGACGCATGCGAAACCCGGCCAGTCCAATGAATGTGAGCTAAATTAACACTTTAAAGCTTAGAAATTGCATAACGGCAGACAGTAAACTGCAAGCTTTCCCGTAGCGATACCATTTCTCATCAATAAGGTTGAAGATGTATTGATTTTGGCTTGATGGACAGAAAGGTTTCTGAGCGGCCGACATAGATAACCGATGCATCGGCCATCTTATCAAGAATGGAAACCAGTTCCTGTTGTGTTTCAGGGTCAAGCGCTTCCAGCGCGTCATCCAGTACAATCCAGCCGGGTTTGACGAGTGCGGCATTGGCAAGCCGAAGCCGCATCTGCTCTTCCTCTTCCAGAACACGTTCCCAGCGGTCGCGATCATCCAGGCGATCTGCCAGTCGCGATAGCCCCACATTGTCAAGGGCCGCGCGCAAGTCTTCGTCGCGATGGGAATCAGCTGGTAGCGGGTAGGTCAAAACTTCCCGCAAAGGAGCATCGGGGAAATAACCCTTTTGCGGAACCAGCAGCATTCGCCCGCTTTTCGGCAGCCGGATTTCGCCTTGCCCCCAGGGCCAAAGACCCGCCAGAGCTTGAAACAGCAGCCGTCTGTTTGCACGCGGATCGCCGTTCACCATCACCCGCTCGCCGGGCAAAATGGTATATTCGCCATCCAGACGCAGTCCGCGATCAGCGCCACTGCCGTTGGGGTTGGGTGTAAGAACGAGATCCTTGAGCACGAGCTCTTCTGTCTCGGCAACTGTGAGCGTGAAGGCCCCTGGCTTCTCCTCCGCTCGGTCCAATTCGATCAAGGCCCGGCGAAATACCGAGACGCGGAAGAGGGCGGCTTTCCAGTCCGCAATCGGGCGGAAGTTATCGATATACCAGCGAAGCGCGGTATTGACCTGATTGAACGCGCCGACCGCCATCATCAAGCCGCCGAAAGAAAGATTTCCGGAAAAATAGACGGGTGCGGCAATCAGGATGGGTGCAATGGCGGTGAGCCAGCCGAAGCCAGCTGATACCCAGGTAAGATTGGTATAGGCCAATGCCAAACGGCGTATGATGGCAAGTACGTTGTCGATTGCGCCGTTGATGCGTCTTTGCTCATTACCTTCCCCTTTGGTGAGGGTGATGGCCATCATGTTCTCGTTGGTCCGCATGAGCGTGAAGCGTAGCTCTGCCTCCTGCGAAAGCTTGCGTGTGTTCAGGATCGGCAGCATGCGACCGACATAATTGCTGAGCAGGGAGGCGGAGCCAGCATAAAGGAGTGCCGCCCAGACCATATAGCCCGGGATGTCGATGCGCTTGCCGTCCAAAGTGAATGAAAAATCCGCCGAGAGTACCCACAGCACGCCGATGAAGCTGATGAGAAGGATGGTTGCGTTGACGAGACCGATGGCCAGTGTGGTGGTCAGCTCAGCCAGGTTACGCGCATCCTCGTGCAGGCGCTGGTCGGGATTGACGCCAATCCTGCCAAGACGGCTCAGGCGCAACGCACGCCGCGGCTTCATCCATTGGTCAACAAGATCGCGGGTCAGCCCCTCGCGCATATAAAGCGCCGTCATCTGGTTCAGCCACGCCTGAATGACATTCAGCACAAGAAGCGAACCGGCGATGATAAAGAAAGCTTTGAGTTGCGTGAAAAACTCCGGCAGGTTGCGCTGTTCCAGTGCATTATAGAAAGGCGTATTCCAGTAATTCAGGCGGTACTGCGCGTAGACCGTTGTCAGAATGATGGTGAGAAGTGCCACGATCAGCGCTAAAACGCGGCCCCGCACCTGCGAGGACCAGAAGGCCCCCGCCATCATTTTCAACTGACTTCCGAAACCAAAATCCGGATAGTTTTCAAGATCGGATCGATCAGCGTTCTGCTCAGTATTTGCCATGCCCTGCATCCACCTGCGGAAACGAAACGTCTCCACCACGCCTATTTATACAGGCAATTGGTAAACCGACCTTGCTACCGTCTCACGGCAAGCTTGCGGCAGGCGGATGTGCTGTTCAGACGTGAAGTTTATCGCCTTCGGCCTGCGGGGCGCTGGCAAGGCTGGCCGCAAGACGTGCCATGCGATTGACCGCTTCTTCCAGAACATCGTCGGGAACAGTCAAGGAAATGCGGATGAAGCCTGCAGCCTGATGCCCGAAAGAGGAACCCGGCATCACGGCGACCTTTTCCTTGCGCAGCAATTCCCAAGCGTAGGCTTCGCCATTCAGTCCTGTGCCGGTTACATCGACCACCACGAACATCCCACCTTCCGGCATCATCGGCTTCAAAAGGTTGCTGCCGGACAGGGTCTTTTCGATAATGGCGGCACGGCGACTGTAATTGGCCTTCATGATGCTTGCTGTCTCGAACGGCTTGGAAAGCGCCAAGGCTGCCATATCTGCGATGAAAGGTTGAACGCCGAAAAGCATGGTTTCCGAAACAGGCAGAAGCCTGGCGCAGAATTCTTCAGGTCCCGCGGCCCAGCCGCTGCGAAAGCCGGGTGCTGCATGGGATTTTGAAATGGAAGAGACGACAATGGTGCGCTCCGCCAGCTCCGGCATGTCGAAAGGAGAGGCGAAATCCGCGCCGAAGATTAGCTGTTCGTAGACTTCGTCGCAAACAATCCAGAGATCATGCTTGCGGCAGATGGCGCCAATGGCTGAGATTTCTGCCGCGGTCAGCACTGCGCCTGTCGGGTTGTGCGGCGTGTTGAGCAACAAGACGCGCGCTTCCGGTGTGATGGCTCTTTCAAGATCGGCAGCTTGCAAATGGAAGCGGTTTTCCGGGCGCAATGGAACGGGGATCAGGTGCGCGCCGGTTGAGGCGATTACGCCTTCATATGTTGCATAGAGCGGATCACCCACCAGAACGCCATCGCCCGCTTCAACAAGGCCTGTCATCACAGCATAAAGTGCACTTTGGGTCCCGGGGAAGCAGAGGAAGTTCTTGTCGGTCACGCCAGGACGACGCGCAGAATATTTATCGACCAAGGCTTTCAGGACGGCTGGCTCACCGCGGCCGTTGGAATAGCGGGTGCGCCCCGCATACATTGCACGTGCGCATTCATCGAGCAGTTCCTGATGGGGGGGAAGATCCGGCTCGCCGATTGTCAGCTCGATGATTGGCTCACCCTCCGCTTTCATGCGGCGGGCTGCGATGTGCAGAGCCCAGCGGCCTGAGCCCAGATCGGCCAAACGGTCGGTGATGGAAGCGTAGCGCATGTATATCTCCTCCGGAACGTGTCAGGCGGAGAGTTCTCCGGGTTTAAGACCGAGAAGACGCTCCACCGAAATGAGAGCTGTTTCTGCCAGCTCGCTTTCGCGGAACATATCTGCCGCCAGCGTGCCTTCCATCCAAAGCCCATCGATGAGGCCGTTTAGCGCGATCGCTTCCCGGCGGCAACGTTCGGAATCGATAACTTCGCCCCGCTCGCGGAAGAAGCTTGAGACCAGATCCTCCAGCGCGTTGAGGAAAATAAGGTAGTTTTCGCGGTGGATGGCGGCTATCGCGGGATCAATGCGGATCTGGCCAATAAAAACGGCCCAGAGCGACAGCATCTTCACATCCGTAACCGGGGGCGTGAGGTTCGCCACGATGAAATCATGCAGCCGCTTGGCGGCGGGCACATCCTGATCCGCAGCGCTCAAGGCAGGCTCCAGCATATCGGCCATGATCTGGCGATAGGCGGCCTGGATCATCTGGTCCTTGCCCTCGAAATAATGACGTATGAGCCCGCCGGTGACGCCAGCACGCGTTGCAATCTGGCGCACAGTTGCGCCCTGAATACCGAATTCGGCGATGCAATCGAGTGTGGCGTTGATCAGATCGTCGCGGCGCTCGTTTTCCGAGGCGCGGTGATAGCTACGGCGGGTCAATCCGGTTTCCCTCTTGCGGCTGCGAACGCAAATACATCGGAACATAGCATCGATCAGACGAGGAGGGGCGTCACTGCCGCGGCCAGAAGCGCAACAATAGACCTCGCCATGGATGCCAAAGCTGAAGATTGTTCAGAAACTGTATTATACGCTTGAGTAATTTATGGACAAGTGCAAAAGTTGCCGCTTAATCCATCGGTACCAGCTCCGTTGATCAAAAACATGCTGGGGGGAATAATCGTTAAGCCAAGACCGGCCATTCAAAGGCTGGCAGTGAAGGTAACATGACGGAACCGGCGCAAGCCATTGAAGTTCGGGATCTCCATAAGCGTTTTGGTCCGCTGGAGGTTCTCAAAGGCGTTTCTCTCACCGCCAAGCAGGGCGATGTGATCGCGCTGATCGGCGGGAGTGGTTCGGGGAAATCTACTTTCCTGCGCTGCATCAACATGCTGGAACTGCCGACGGCAGGTAGCGTGTCGATCCACGGTGAACCCATCGATTTGAAAAGCGATGGTCATGGCGGCCTGATGCCCGCCAACCGCCGCCAGGTTCAGCGCATTCGCACCAAGCTCGGCATGGTGTTCCAGAGCTTCAATCTCTGGCAGCACATGACGGTGTTGCAAAACGTCATTGAAGTGCCGGTCCACGTCCTCGGTCAATCGAAGGATCAGGCTATTGAAGTGGCGGAAGCGCTGTTGCGCCGCGTCGGCCTTTACGAGAAGCGTGATGCCTATCCAGCATTTCTCTCCGGTGGTCAGCAGCAGCGTGCCGCGATTGCCCGCGCGCTCGCCATCCAGCCGCTCGTTATGCTTTTCGATGAGCCGACATCCGCGCTCGACCCTGAACTGGTCGGCGAGGTCTTGAGCGTTATTGGCGATCTTGCCCGCGAAAAGCGCACGATGCTTCTGGTGACGCACGAGATGAAGTTTGCACGGCAGGTGGCAAGCCACGTTATCTATCTGCACGGCGGCGTCATCGAGGAACAGGGGCCGCCAGAAGCCATCTTCGAGAACCCGCAATCTGAGCGGTTGAAGAAGTTCATCAGTTCTATCCACTAAAAACGAAGATAATCTCGAAAGGGGAAATCATGAAGAACATTGTGAAGACAGCCGTTCTGGCGCTGGCACTGGGAGCCGCCAGCCTGACCGCAGCCGTGGCGCAAGACATCAAGGTCGGCGTTGATTCCGGCCCGTATCCACCGTTCAGCTCGCCGGATTCCAGCGGCAAGTGGGTTGGCTGGGAAGTGGAAATCATGGATGCGCTCTGTGCAGAAGCCAAGTTGACTTGCACGCTGACGCCGATTGCCTTTGACGGCCTCATCCCGGCGCTCAACGGCAAGAAAATCGACGCGATCATGAGCTCCATGTCGATCACCGACGAGCGCAAGAAGATGATCGATTTCTCCGATAAATATTATAACACACCATCGGCCATTATCGGCCCGAAGGGCGAGAAGTTTGAACCAACGGCAGAAGGTCTCAAGGGCAAGATCGTGGGCGTTCAGGCTTCCACCATTCACCAGCGCTATGTGCAGGCCCACTTCGGCAAGGCTATTTCCGAACTGAAGGAATATCAGTCCCAGGATGAAGCCAATAGCGATCTGGCAGCTGGCCGTATCGACGCGATCCAGGCCGACCTCATCACGCTCGATTCCTTCCTCAAGACGGATGAAGGCAAAGCTTGTTGCGACCTCAAGGGCAACGTTCAGGATGACCCGGAAATCCTGGGTGCCGGCGTTGGCGTTGGCGTTCGCAAGGATGACACGGCGCTGAAGGACAAGTTCAACGCCGCCATCAAGGCTATCCGCGCCAATGGCACCTACGACACGATTTCGAAGAAGTACTTCGACTTCAACGTCTACGGCAAGTAACTTACCGTAATCGCTGCCGAAGCCCGTCTTTCTGGTGGGTTTCGGCTTTTCGATTGACGCTTCTGCATCCTTTTTCTGGTCGCTTTCCTGCTGTCAGAACATGCTGCATAAGCCCCGGAAAACCGATCGTTCATGGGCCCTACTAGTTTTGACCTGAGCCTGCTTGCCCTTTCTTCACCCGGCTGGGGCGGCGTTTTGCTGCAAGGGCTTTTGATGTCGCTGAAGGTGGCCATTGGTGGCTATCTGCTGGGGCTTTTCATTGGCATCGGAGGAGCAGCGGGGAAGCTGTGGGGCGGTCCCATTCTGCGCGATCTGCTGGCGGTTTACACCACTGTGGTGCGCGGGGTGCCGGAACTCATCCTGATCCTCATACTCTATTATGCTGGCACGGATGCGGTGAACCAGTTGATGGCCGTGCTGGGTTTGCCTGCGGTCGATATCAGCGGTCTGGTAGCCGGTATTTTCGTTATCGGCGTGGTGCAAGGGGCGTATTCGACCGAAGTGTTGCGCGGTGCCATTCTTGCCGTGCCGCCTGGCCAGATCGAAGCGGCTCGCGCCTATGGCATGCCACCGTTGCTGGCGCTTCGCCGCATCACGCTTCCGGCCATGTTGCCTTATGCCATTCCCGGCCTTTCCAACCTCTGGCTCATTGCCACGAAAGATACCGCGCTTCTTGCCGTCGTGGGCTTCGCGGAACTTACGCTGGTCACGAGGCAGGCGGCAGGCACCACGAAGGCCTACCTCATGTTCTTCCTGGCGGCAGGGGTTCTCTATCTATTGGTAACATTGATCTCGAACGTGCTGATCGGCTTTCTTGAGAAGCGAGCCCGCCGTGGCATGACCCGCCCGGAAGGTGCAGCATGAGCGAGGTTACCGGAATTCCCGCTTACGAGCCGCCCAAGGCGCGCAGCCTGTTTGAGCCACATCGAATTTTCCTGATGGCCGTCTTTGCTGGCATCATCTTCTGCATGGTCTGGTTCATGCGGTGGGATTGGTTGCCGCAATACCAGAGCCGTCTGCTCTGGGGCATCTGGGAAACGCTGCTTCTGCTCTTTTCAACCTCTGTGGTTGGCTTCCTGTTTGCCGTGCCGCTTGGCCTCGTTCAGGTTACAGGACCACGGCCTCTCGCTTGGTTGGCGCGGGGTTTTTGCACCCTCATTCGTGGAACACCCCTGCTTTTGCAGCTCTGGCTGCTCTATTACGGGCTGGGGTCGCTGTTTGCGCAGTACCCGGAAATCCGCCAATCCTTCCTCTGGCCCTATCTCAGGCAGGCATGGCCCTATGGTTTCGCAGCGCTGACGATTTCCTTTGCCGCCTATGAGGGTGAGGTTATGCGCGGCGCATTTGCCGGTGTGCCGAAGGGCGAACTGGAGGCTGCCCGCGCCTATGGCATGGGTCGTTTCACCATGTTCCGGCGCATCTGGTTGCCACGGGCTGTCCAGCGCACCCTGCCCACACTGACGGGCGAAACGGTTCTGCAGCTGAAATCAACACCGCTCGTCGCCACGATCACGGTTGTGGATGTGTATGGCGTGATTTCCCGCGTGCGTCAGGATACCTTCCTCACCTATGAGCCGCTGTTGTTCCTGGCACTCATCTATCTCATCCTGACCGGCATTCTGGTCTACGCCTTCCGACTGCTCGAAAAGCGCGTCCCAAATCGAGGGGCGTGAAGGCGTTCAGGCTCCAAGCCACAGTTTGATAATGAGGCCAACGAAGCTGACAGCCAGCACACCCGCAAGCCAGAGGCCAATGAACCAGGCGATCTGCTGAACTTTCTGGCTTGCCATTAGTGATAGCCCTCATCGGGGTTCATTTTGCCTCGGAAGACCCAATAGGCATAAGAGGTGTAGATCAGGATCGCCGGAACCAGGACCGCAGCTCCCACAAGCAGAAAACTCAGGCTCTCATCGGGTGCTGCAGCATCCCAGATGGTGACTGAGGTCGGAACGATATAGGGATAGAAGCTGACCCCGATGCCCGCATAGGCCAGGACGAAGAGGCCAAGCGAGCAGAGAAAAGGCCTCGTGTCCTTGTTGTTGCGGATGCCAGAAAGCACGCCATAAAGGCAGGCAAAAACGAGGAGTGGCACGGTAACCGTCAACAGAGCGCCGGGGAATTTGAACCAGCGATCCAAGTATTCCGGCTTCAACAGGGGCGTCCAGATGCTGACAATACCCATAGCGGCCACGGTTCCGAAAACCGTGAAGAAAGCAAAGTTTCTTGCCCGCTCGGCCAGCTCGCCTTCTGTCCGCATGACCAGCCATGTTGCGCCGAGCAGTGCATAGCCAATCAGCAAGGCCACTCCCGTCATAACGGAAAACGGTGTCAGCCAATCCCACCAGCCGCCTGCATAGGCGCGGTTGACCACCGGAATACCTTGCACGAGAGCCCCGAGCGCCACGCCTTGGGCAAAGGTGGCGACAATGGAGCCGCCCGCAAAAGCCCAGTCCCAGAGCCACTCCGCCCGCTTGGTTCTCCAGCGATATTCGAAGGCCACGCCGCGAAAGATCAGACCCAGCAACATGGCAATCAGCGGCGCATAAAGAGCGGGAAGAATGGTCGCATAGGCCAGCGGAAAGACGGCGAGCAGACCGCCACCGCCAAGCACCAGCCATGTTTCATTTCCGTCCCAGACTGGTGCGACGGAATTCATCATGACATCCCTATCGTGCTTCTGCTGAAAGAATGGGAACAGGATGCCGATGCCAAGATCGAAGCCGTCGAGAACCACATAGGCGAGCACGGCGAAGGCGATGATGGCCGCCCAGATGAAGGGAAGATCAAGCTCCATGATGCGCCCCTCCATGGCGGGTATGGCCCTCTGCAAGGGCGGGTGCCGGGGTGATCCCCGCGCTGCGAATTGGTCCACCCCCCAAGTGGGCATCCGGATCACGCGGCAACCGGCCCATCAGTCTTAGGATATAGAAGGTTCCAGCACCGAAGACGAGAAAGTAGACAATGATGAAGGCGATGAGAGAAGCACCAACGGCAGGCGCTGAGATCGGTGAGATCGAATCTGCCGTCAGCAGGTGACCATAAACTGTGTAGGGCTGCCGTCCCACTTCTGTGGTGATCCAACCCGCCAGAACTGCGATAAAACCGGCTGGTCCCATAACGCAGGCATAGCAATGCAGCCAGGCGTTCTGGTAGAGAGAACCCCGCCAGCGGCAGTACAGGCTGAATAGCCCAAGTCCCAACATGGCAAAGCCGAGAGCGACCATGACGCGGAAGGACCAGAAGACGACCGTGACTGGCGGCTGTTTGTCGCGCGGTATTGTATCGAGCCCTGCTAGCGGAGCATTGAGATCATGCTTCAGGATCAGGCTCGACGCCTTCGGAACCTCGATAGCGTAGTTCATTTTCTGGTTTTCCTGATCGGGTATACCGAAGAGGATCAATGGTGCGCCGTTTGGATGGCTTTCAAAATGGCCTTCCATGGCCATGACCTTGGCGGGCTGATGCTCCAGCGTGTTCAAGCCATGCGCATCGCCTGCCAGAATTTGCAGAGGCGCGACCACCGCAATCATGCCCATGGCCATGGAAAACATAGTGCCTGCCCGCAAAGGGGCCGTGCGACGCAAGAGATGCCATGCGCCAACCGCACCCACCACCAGAGCCGTCGTCAGATAGGCGGCAAGCACCATATGCGTGAAGCGATAGGGGAAGGAGGGATTGAAGATCACCGCCCACCAATCCGCAGGCACGAATTGGCCCTTCTCGTTCATGGCAAACCCTGCCGGCGTCTGCATCCAGGAATTGACCGAGAGAATCCAGGTTGCTGATAACAGCGTGCCAAAAGCCACCATCAGTGTGGCAAAGAAGTGTAACCCTTTGCCCACCCGCTTGCGGCCAAACAGCATCACACCCAGGAAGCCAGCTTCGAGGAAGAAGGCAGAGAGCACTTCATACCCCATCAATGGGCCAATCACCGGCCCGGCTTTATCGGAGAACACGCTCCAGTTCGTGCCGAACTGGTAGGACATGACGATGCCGGAGACCACGCCCATGCCGAATGCAATCGCGAAGATGGTTTTCCAGAAATCGAAAAGCTCGATGTAGATCGGTTTTTTTGTCCAAAGGTGTAGGCCTTCCAGCACCGCAAGATAGCTTGCAAGCCCAATAGAGAAGGCGGGGAAAATGATGTGGAAGGAAACCGTGAAGGCGAACTGAATTCGCGCCAGTAGGATGGCATCGAAGTGCTCGAACATGGCAGCTCTCTTTCCGATCGAAAAACACACAGATCGACCTTGTTGAGCAGTATGTAATCGCAAGCTGAAGTTCGGCAATGGTTAGTTTGGTCGCATTGACGAAAGGTCGCAGAGCATCCGATGCGAAAGAAAGGGCGCCTCCTTAGGAAGGAGACGCCCCGAGGGGGGAGGTTCTATGACGCTGTCGCGAGGCGCCTTGTGCCTCGCGACAGCAAAAAAACGAGCGGTCGGGCCATTAGTTCCAGGCGGACAAACATTCTTTGAGGAACCCTGGCCTCAGGCACTGGTTCGGAATGGTGTCAGTTCATCAGGAGAACCAACATGAGCGAATCCGTTCAAACGACCGATCATAAGGAAATTCGTGGCTGGATCGAGAAGCGTGGCGGCCATCCCTCGCGCGTCAAGGGAGCGAAGGAAGGTGGCCTGTTGCGCGTGGATTTCGGGAAGCCGGAGGAGAACCTGGAAAAGATCGGGTGGGACGATTTCTTTGCCATTTTCGATGAGAACGAGCTGAGCTTTCTTTATCAGGACAAAACCAAGGATGGAAAGACAAGCCGTTTCAACAAGTTCGTGTCACGTCACTGATCAGGAGCCGAGCCATGCAAGGCAATAAGACACATCAACAGCAGCGGGCCATCATCGAGAAACAGGAAAATACAGCCAATGCCGGTCCTGATTTCGATGCACGCGCTGACCTGGAACGTAGCCCGGAAGCGCGGGAGGCCTTCCGCAAGGGTGAGAGCATCAACCCGCAGGTGGGAGAAGTATCGATGCACGATGATCCCGGCATTGTCCGCGGGGTGAATCAGGAAAGCGCGCACCGTAAAGGTTGAGCTTTCATAGCCTTATATCGGCAATCAGAGGCAGATGATCGGAGGCGCGGCGGGTGGCGGTGTTTCGCACCGCTTTCGCCTCCACGATTTCAGGCCCATTGACCACAAAGATGTGGTCAAGCCGCAAAAGAGGAAAACGAGAGGGGAATGTTGGATCGGCCAATCGCTTCGTGTGGCGCTTGGTATCGGCAAGAGCACCGCTCAGTTCGCGATAGGGCTTGGAACTTGGGATGGAATTGAAATCACCCATCAGGATGGCTGGCCTATCCCGAAGGGTGGGATGCCCAAGCCAGTGAGGACCAAGCAGTTCTCTTGCCTGTCGCAGGCGGTCGCGGCGCAGCAAACCAAGATGCGTGTTGATGACCTGAACCGAGGTTTCCCCCACATCGACTTCAGCCCAGAGAGCACCTCGAGGCTCCCCATAGGAGGCAAGGCCTGCAGCCTTGACGAGCCGCATGGGGAGAGCCGTCATCAATGCGTCTCCATAAAGCTCCTCTTCCAAGTGCAGGGCTGGGTGAAAATGGAAATCCATCTTTAGCCGCATGGCAATGGCTTCGGCCTGATCAATTCCGCCGCTGCGCTTTCGCCCGACATCCAGCTCCTGCAAACCGATAATGTCCGGGTTCAGCGAGGCAATTACATCTGCCACGCGCGCGGGGTCGAGCTTGCGATCCGTGCCCACGCAGCTGTGAACATTATAGCTGAGGATTCGAATGGTCCGGTGAGGAGCGGAGGGCGTAGAGAGGCTGGGTTCGTTCATGACGCGGGGAACCCCTTTACACCGCGTTTCGTTCCCTCAGCACTTATTATCGCAGGCCACCTTCTAGCGGAAAAAGGGCGAGGACATTTCGTGTCGCGGCAATTCATTCGAATACTCATCTTTCTGGTCATCTGCATCGCCCTGGTTCTCGTCTACCGGAGTTTGAGCCGTTACAGCCTGGAAGAAGTGACAGGTTCATTATCGCAAATACCCGTCTCGCGGATCATCAGTGGCTTTGCCTGTGTTCTGTCGTCTTATATCTGCCTTTCGCTCTTTGATTGGCTAGGTCTGAAATATGTCGGCAAACCGCAAAGCTATCCGCGTGCGGCGCTTGCTTCCTTCTGCGCATTGTCGATTGGCCACAATGTCGGCGGTGCGGCACTTTCCAGCGGTGCCGTGCGCTATCGGTTCTACACGAGGTGGGGACTGACTGGCGACGAAGTGGCGAAGGTGATCCTGTTTTGTGGCGCGACCGTTCTCTTGGGCTTGAGCATGCTGGCGGGTCTTGCCCTCGTTCTCATGCCGCCGACGGGTGAAACAATCCTGCAACTGGACCCATGGCCGCGCTTCTGGCTGGGCATAGCCTTTCTTGCCTATCCAGCGGCTTATGTGCTTGCATCCATCCGCTGGCGGCCTCCGCTGAAGTTTCGCAATTTTCGCATGGAAATGCCAACCACCGGCATGTGTATGGCCCAGATTGCCGTGGGCACCGTGAATTTCGGCTTCGTGGCGGCAGCGCTCGATCAACTGCTCTCGACCTTTACGGATGCAGGCTATCTGCAAGTCGCATCCGCCTATGTGACCGCGACAATCGCGGCCATGCTGAGCCATGTTCCGGGAGGGTTGGGAGTTCTGGAAGCAACCATGCTGATGCTGTTGCCCGCCGGTGCCTCGATCGGCGCCCTGGTCGCATTCCGCGTGCTTTATTATTTTGTACCGCTGTTGATCGGCGGGCCACTGTTTCTCCTGACGGAAATTCTAGCCCGCCGCAAGGGCGTCAAGGAAGCCGAGGTTTCAGGTAAAGCTGCGCATCAGGCGTGAGAGCGCCCAGCGGGTGCCAACCTTGAACTGTCGATAGGGCCAGAAGGGACGGCGAGGATCTATGATCGAGGTGCCCATGAGGGATTCGGTTTCGCCGTTCAGAACGTCCACATCGAATTGTCTCAAGCCGCGTGGCTTCACGTTCAGCCTATCGATGGTGCGGATCATCGAGCCGGTTTCTGCAAGCGTCTCCGTCACCCGTTCAGGTGTCGTATCCAGATGTTCGGCAATCAGATCGTTGCGGAAGTCGAGGATAGCCTGCCGGTTGGCTGCATCCGTGGGTTCGAAGGCGAGATCAGATTCCGTATCCAGCCCCTCTGAGCGGTTATTGAGGTTGGAAGAGCCAACGCGCACGAAGCTGTCATCGATAATGACGACCTTGGCATGAACGACGATTTCCCGCTCCTGGCCTTCCTCATCTTGCGTTACAGCATAGAAAACCCGCAGTCGACCATAGCGATCATGTCGCTTCAGGCGGCGTAACAACCGGGTGCGGTTGTGGCCCATCATGACCTTTTCCAGAAAGCCATGAGATTCGCGTGTGACGAGAATGACAACCTCAGGCCCATTCACTTCCTGCAGTCGATCGATGATGGTGCGGGCAACATTGAAGGAAGCGAGGTATTGGGACTCAAGATAGATATGCTTTTTGGCCGCATGAAGCGCATCATGCGTCAGCTGGATAGCCTCACGGCGCCCCTTGCGCCCGTTCCAGCGAAGTGGCTCCGTCAACGCCAACGCGACGTTGCAATTGGTGAGGGCCGGGGCAAGATCGCTGGGCCAGAGGTCATCCGCTAGGCCTGAAACAGGCTGGAGTACTTCCTTGCGCGCCCATTTCCAACGCTTTCGGCAGGCATCGCCTACCATGCGTGCGGCCTCGCCAGAGACAATGGACTGCACATCGTGCACCGGCCCATAGCAGGTGCCATCAGGCGAGCAGCGCAGCTGGTTGGGAATGGCATGACGACGGTCATCCCAGCGTCGCGCTGTCAGGTCTATACCGCCGAGGAAGGCCACCGCGTCGTCAACGCACACCATTTTCTGGTGGTGGCTTGCCCGCACGGGATGGCGGAAATCAAATTCCATGGTGATGCGGGCATGGTCGTTCCATCCGGTTTTCTTGAAAAGCTTCAGACTTTTGCCGGAATAGATCGGCCCCATGCCCCAAACGAGAATATGAACCGTCAAATCCGGCTGCGTATCCACACGCTGGCGCAGGATCTGGCCGAGTGTGGGGCTGCCCGGAATTTCCGGCCTCAGGCGGATGTTCGGGTTGAAATCCCACCCGACGATGAAGATGGATTTGCGCGCTTTACGCAACACCTGCTCAAGGCGATGATAATATTCTGCCCCATCGACAAGAAAAGCCGCCTTTTCACATTGGCTGCTGCGCCACGCGTTGCGACCCGGCCGAATGACGGAAAGGCTTTTGTCGTTCAATGGAACGGCGTTTGACGAGAGATCCACGTTGCTACCCCTGAAACGTTTCCTCGAAAACGCAATTGGCCGCACGTGGGTTCCCACGGCGGCCTCGCGCTTGGATAGAATCTTGTTTTAAGCGTTTGCCTGCATCGGAGGCTCACGCGTTTCATCGGGGTTTGGAACGGGATTTTCATCTGGGAGATGGTCCGGTTCCGGCTCCTGGATCGGCGGTTCCGGCGCCCAGCTCGGTGCTGGCATGGGAGGCTGCTCGCTTGGTTCCCGAGGGTCAGACATGCATGTCTCCTTCCGTTGGACTTCAGTTTCAAAACACGAGTGGCGGCCTTTGGTTCCGTGCCAAATTCTTGCAAAATGCCGTTCGTGGCCCACATGTTGAAAAGAGAAGTGAAGGAGAGGAGCAAGGTTCATGACCCATGCCAGAGATCACTTTGCACGCTGGTTGAGCGATGCGCATGCGCTTGAAGTGCAATCCATCACCCGCTTGAAGGGCCAGATCGCACGCATTGAGAATTACCCTGACTTGCGCGAAAAAATGATTGAGCATCTCGCCAATAGCGAGGGGCATGAGCAGGCTCTGCGAGGCTTGATGGAGCGCTTTCCCGGCGCGCAGTCTGTTCTCAAAGAGGTGGCGGGACGCCTGTCCGCGACAGCGCAAGGGTTGACGGGTGCCTTCTCAGCCGATGAGATCGTGAAAACCTGCATGAATGCTTACGTCTTCGCGCATGAAGAAATCGCTCGCTACAAAGTGCTGTTGGCTGCAGCGGATGAATTGGGAGATGCCACGGCCGTTTCCGTTTGCGAGACAATTCTCGACGAGGAAAAGGCCATGGCGGATTGGCTTGAAGCTTATCTGGATGGGGTCACGCGGCTCTATCTTATGCGTGAAGAAAGGGATCTGCTCGCTAAACGCTAGCCCAATTTTTCATCCAGTTCCTGAGGGTCGCGAACCCCGATTTGATAAAGCTCAATAATCTGCGCCGCCAGATTACTGGCGGCTGTCGTGTCATTGTCGAGACCTCGACGTTTCAAAGCGTCGTTGAAGACGTCCTCCAGAAAGGAAAGCTCCTGCGGTTCAATGACTGTAGTTTCAGCGGATGTCTGCATCTTGTCACCTCCAAGGTGGAGGGCGAAAGCGATGTCGTCTTCCAGCCGTCGATGCCCTTGATTTATCGACGATGAGTTTAGCCTACGCTTAAATGCGGCAATTGCAAGCCGCAGCCACCTCACGAAATCGAAAGGATCATCGTGAGGTGGTCAATCGTTCTTAAAGGCCGGGCGTCAATTCAGCTTGTTGGATTCATGATCCTGATATTGCTCCGTCTGGACGAACTTGCTGTCCAGGCCGCGCTCTTGGGAATGTTGGGCCTTGTCGCGGTTGGAAAGCACCATGTTTTCGTTGAGCTTGTCCTTATCGATATCTGTCATCGCGCCAGTTCCGCTCCCTTTGCCCTGTGCGCCCGAACCCATGTGTTTGGAGTTGGCATTGGCCATTTCGGTTCTCCTTCATCTCTGTTCACGAAGATCAAACCGTCTAGGGCGACATTTGATCCCACTTTATGCGGCTTCTGTTTTTTGACGTCGTGCCAGTCCCCATGGTTTGAGCAGTGATTGGGCAGACAATATTCCAATGAAAGCCGCGTTATCGCGAAAGCCAGTCAAGGGTGCGCCCTGCGCCTTTCGGCAGAGTTTTGAAACCGCAAACGTATCGAACAAGCCGCCAGCGGCAATCGCCTCTTCAGACATCAACTCATTGATGATTGCTTGCCCTGCAGCGCCTTGAAATGCTGCACTATCGGGCGCGCGATAGGGTTGTTTCGGGCGGGTCTGTATCTCTTCAGGTAGAAGGCCTTTTGCCAGTTCGCGCAGAAGAGGCTTTTCCGTCAGCCCTTTCAGTTTGAGACCGGGAGGCAACTGTGCCGCAAATTCCATTACGCGGTGATCGAGGTAGGGAAAGCGTCCCTCCACACCGTTTGCCATGGCCATGCGGTCACCCTGAGAGGACAGAATATAGCCGGGCAGCAGGTAGCGTGCTTCCAGATATTGCGCCTGGTTTTGTGGATGCCAGTGCTTGAATTCATTTGGCAGCAGGGAGGCGAGTTCCTCAGCGGCATCGTATCCCTTCAACGCGCGCCGTAATGCATCGGAGAAAAAGATCTTGGTGCCACCTGTGTTGCGCATGCGGGGTCGGTGCGAAAAGAGTGGATCATCCAGCCTATCTTGCGCCACGCCAAAGAAGCTTGCGATATAACTTGCCGGTTGGCTCTGGAGGCCCGGCAGGTAAGGATAGAGGCGACGGAAGAGAAGCGCCCGCCGCTGTGATTTTGGTTGAGCAGCGCAGAAGCGGCGAAGCCGTGCTTCTTTGAATATGTCGTAGCCGCCGAAAATCTCATCCGCGCCTTCACCGGTTAGAACCACTTTCATGTCCGATTGGCGCACCAGACCTGACAGCATGTGCATGGGTACAGGCGCTGTTCGAAGGATAGGTCTCTCGCATAGACCCACAACCTCTTTGAATCTATTGGCAATGCCCTCCAGGCTGCACTGTATGCTGCGGTGCCGGGTGCCAAGCGCTTTCGCCACTGTTTGTTGAAAGCTGCTTTCATCATGCTCCCAACTATCGAAGCTGACGGAGAAGGTGTTCAGCGGCTCCAGGCTCATGGGGGCTGCCAGGGCGCAGAGAAGAGAGGAATCCAAACCTCCGGACAGGTAGGCACCGACTGGCACATCAGCTCGCAAACGGATGCGTATGGCATCTTGCAACAGGTGCTTTGCCTGCTCGCACGCCTCGTCCATGCGCAGCGCCGGTGCGATGTCACCTGAACGGGGATAGGAGAGCTGCCACCATGTTTTTGTCGTGGTGCGGCCATCTTCTATGATCATCAGATGGCCCGGTTGCAGTTCCTGGATGTCTGTAAAAGCGGTTCGCTCACCCAACGTCGTCCAGAGCGTAAAAATCTGGTCCATCGCCATGGGGTCGATGCGCGGCGTGACCCCTGGTAGCTCGAGCAGTGCCTTGATCTCTGAAGCAAAGGCGATGCCTTTGCCGTGGCGCATAAAGAAGAGCGGTCGTACGCCAATGCGGTCCCGCGCCAGCAACAGGCGCTTGATACGTTTATCCCAGAGGGCGAAGGCGAAATCGCCGTTCAGGTGTTGCAAGCATTCTTCGCCATACTCCCCGTAAAGCGCCAGAATGACTTCCGTATCGCTCCCGGTGCGAAAGCTGTGGCCCCGCTGGCGCAGGTCTTCCCGCAACTCGACGTAGTTGAAGATTTCGCCGTTGAAGACGATTGTGAGGCACTCATCGCTGCTGTGCATCGGCTGCTGCCCGTCGCCCAGGCCAACGATGGAAAGGCGGACATGCGCCAGACCAAGCTCTCCCGTTTCGCTGAGGTCGATGCCGCGCTCATCCGGGCCGCGATGGGCAATGGCATCTGCCATGCGACTTAGGATCTGGCGTCCTTCTGCGGGGTTGATATCCGCTTTCAGGTATCCCGCAAAGCCACACATGCGCCACTCCATTCCACATCATCATGGTGGCTCGGATGCTACTGCATAATTCCTTCAATCGGAATTGATTTAAGGACAAAATAATGCAGCAGATTTAAAGTGTTACAGCGTCCTTTGTGCGTTTGATAAAGCGCACGGCGCTGTAACCTCTGAAAGCTAAAAGAAACCGCAAGGAGGCGGTGTCGATAGCATTAGACGCGGACAGGCCCTTGTTCGGGCCGGTCAATTGAGCCACCTTTTCGCAATCCATGGGAGGATCGGCTTGGGGAAGCGTTATCTGGCGGCATTCATCGCCTTTGTTATTCTGGGTGTTGTGTTTGCCATTCATGGCGGCAACATCATCAAACGCGGCTATCTGGATGAGGCTGCCACGCAAGGCGGCACCACGCTTCGTCTGGCCGTCGCGGCCCTTGAAGGGCATTTGCGCCGCTATGAAGCGCTGCCGGCCTTGATCGCGGATCAGCCGGACATCGAAGCGCTGATCCTGTCTCCCAATGATCCGGTGCGGCGCCACTCCACAAACCTATATCTGGCGAACATCAACGCTCTGCTCAGCTCCTCCGACATCTATATGCTGACCATGAATGGGGAAACGATTGCGGCCAGCAATTACGATCTGCCAACCAGCTTTGTCGGCCAGAATTTCAGCTATCGTCCCTATTTTCAGGAGGCGGCAGCGGGCAAGCAGTCTCGCTTTTATGCGCTCGGCACCACGTCAGCCAAACGCGGCTATTACTTCTCCTCCCCCATCGAGATTGGCGGCAAGATCTTGGGCGTCATCGTCTTCAAGGTCGATATCGATAATCTGGAAGCGTCCTGGGTAGGAGGAGATTCCCGCATCTTCGTGTCGGACCCGGAAGGTATCATCTTCATGACGGGCACGCAGAATTGGCTCTACCACTCGCTCTTGCCGTTGACCAAGGAGCGTCTGGAGCGGACCTCCGCCTCGCGCCGCTATTCCGATGCGGCATTGAAACCGTTGAATTTCACCCAGCGGCAAGAGGACGGTCACGCCTTGATGACAATCCCAGAGGCGGGGAATGTCCGGGAATATCTCGTGCTGTCGCAGACCATGCCAGACGCGGGGTGGACGGTGAATGTGCTGACCGATACCGCGTCTGCCCGTGCGCAGGCGCAGACCGTGGTGGTCGCGGGACTTCTGCTCATTTGCCTTGCGGGGCTTGGCTTTGCCATTCTCATGCAGCGGCGTGCGCGGCTTGCCGAACGCATGCACATGCAAGAGGCGGCGCAGGTGGAGCTGGAGAGAAGGGTTGAGGAGCGCACCTCCGATCTGGCACGTGTGAACCGCCGCATCGAGGAGGAGATTGCCGAGCGCCGGGCAACGGAGCAACAGCTTCGGCAAACCCAGGCCGATCTTATTCAGGCAGGCAAGTTGGCAGGGCTCGGCCAGATGTCTGCGGCGCTCTCACATGAGTTCAATCAGCCCTTGGCGGCAGCCAAGACCTATTCCGATAGTGCCGAAGTTCTGATCGAACGCGGGCGACTGGATGAGGCTCGCGACAATATCCGGCGGATTTCCGCCCTCATTGATCGGATGGCGTCCATTTCGCGGCATTTGCGCAATTTCGCTCGAAAACCCAATGAGAAACTAAGCACCGTTGCGCTGGATGAGGTGATCCGCGATACGCTGGAAATTGCAGAAGCGCGGCTGAAGAGTGCCAGGGCAGACCTTGCCGTAAAGATTGAGGAGCCTGCTCCCATAGTGCAGGCAGGCTCCGTCCGTTTGCAGCAGGTGCTCGTCAACATCATCACCAATGCCGCCGATGCCGTTGAAGGTCTGGAGGACCGTCGCATCGATCTCACCGTCACCACTGAAAAATCGACGGTGCGCATTGCAGTGCGCGATTGCGGCCCAGGCGTGCCCGAAGCCATCCGAGAGCGTATCTTCGATCCGTTCTTCACCACGAAGGGTGTGGGCAAGGGGCTGGGACTTGGCCTTTCCATCTCCTATAACATCATCAAGGATTTCGGCGGCAGCCTGAGTGTTGGCTCGCACCCGGAAGGCGGCGCTGAATTTGTGATTGAACTTGCCAGAGCCGGGACATCCCTGGACCAGGCGGCAGAGTAACGGGGATATATGCAGCGCGTTCTGTTGGTGGATGATGAAGAGGAGCTTCGGCGCTCCACGGCGCAGGCGCTGGAGCTGTCTGGCTTCAACGTGCAGACCCTAGCCAGTGCCGAACAGGCTCTGGAACTGGCTGGCTATGCCTTCGACGGGGTTATCATCAGCGATATCCGTATGCCCGGTATGGATGGCATGACGCTGATGCAGCGCGTTCGCGAGTTAGATTCTGAGCTGCCTATCATTCTGGTCACGGGTCATGGCGAGGTGCAATTGGCGGTCAAGGCCATGCGCGAAGGTGCCTATGACTTTATCGAGAAGCCTTTCGTTACAGCACATCTGGCCGGTGTTTTACGACGCGCGCTCGACAGGCGAAGCCTCGTTTTGGAAAACAGGCGGCTGCGGGCGGTTGCGGGCAAGCGTGACGATTTGGAAACGCGTCTGCCGGGCCGCACGCAGGCGATGATCGACTTGCGCTACAAGATCCGCGCCATTGGTGCGACAGACGCCGATACGCTGATCATCGGAGATACAGGCGTTGGAAAGGAGGTGGTTGCCCGCGCGCTTCACGATGTCAGCGCCCGCGCCAGCCGGCCTTTCATTGCAATCAATTGTGCCTCCCTCCCGGAAACACTGATCGAGAGCGAGCTTTTCGGACATGAGGCGGGTGCCTTCCCCGGTGCGCTCCGCCCGCGATACGGCAAGTTTGAGCATGGACGTGGCGGCACCATTCTGCTGGATGAAATCGGCTCCATGCCCATCGATCTCCAGGCGAAATTCCTGCGCGTGCTTCAGGAGCGGGTGATTACGCGGCTGGGTTCGAATGAGCCAGTGGGGCTCGACGTGCGCTTCATTGCGACAAGCAAGGTGGATCTTGAAGCAGAAGTGGCCAGCGGTCGCTTCCGTGCCGATTTGTTCTATCGGCTCAATGTGGCCACGCTGCATGTTCCCGCACTCACACAGCGTCGCCCGGATATTCCCTTGCTGTTCCTGCAATTGGTGCGGGAAGCCTGTGCCCGTTATGGGCGGGATGATATGGATGTGCCGCAGGAACTGGTCGCCTCCGTGGCTTCCAAAGAGTGGCCGGGCAATGTGCGTGAGCTTCGCAATGCTGCGGATCGCCTCGTACTGGGGCTTGATATGTGGCCAGGCGATGGTGGTGCGCTGGTCAAGCCGGAAAGCGGAAGGTTGGCAGATAGAGTGGCTGCTTTCGAGCGCAATATTCTGGCAAGCGCCATTGCCGCACATGGCGGTGCGTTGAAGCCTGTTTATGAGCAATTGGGAATCAGTCGCAAAACACTTTACGAGAAGATGCAGAAATACGGTTTGGACAAGAAACATCTTTCTCCCGAAAGCTTGGCCGAACTAGACGATTGATCGCGCTCATAGTGATGTGTGGATTTCCACCCGCGGTTTGAAAGCCCGTGTTTCGCAATCCACCCATCAAGCCGGCAAAGGCGCACAGCCGATCCGGCAAAGCATGCTGCGGGCATTGAAGCGCCAGCGTTTCTTCTGACAGATGACGGCGAACCAGGGGCTGCGGGAGGAGCTGCGGCCCTGGAATGATCGTCTGAGGAGGATGTCGATGAAGTTTCTCAAGGCTCTTGCCTGTGCGACGGCTTTTGCCGCCTGCGCATTTTCGTCTGTTGCCAATGCTGCGGGCTATCCCGAACGTTCCATCACCATGATCGTGCCGTTCTCGGCGGGTGGCCCGACTGATACTGTTGCGCGCCTTGTGGCAGAAAGCATGTCCAAGGATCTCGGCCAGCAGATCATCATTGAAAATGTTGGCGGTGCCGGCGGCACGCTTGGTGCTGGACGTGTGGCTAACGCGGAGGCGGATGGCTACACCCTGCTGCTCCATCACATTGGCATGGCAACGAGCGCCACGCTTTATCGCAAGCTGCCCTATGACACGTTGAAGGCCTTTGAATATGTGGGCCTCGTGACCGATGTCCCGATGACCATCGTGACCCGCAAGGACATGGAAGCGAAAGACCTCAAGGGTCTGATCGACTATGCCAAAGCGAACAAGGACAAGGTGACCGTGGCCAATGCCGGTATCGGTGCTGCCTCGCATCTGTGCGGTATGATGTTCATGAGCGCCATTGAAACGCCGCTGGTGACTGTGCCTTACAAGGGCACAGGCCCGGCTATGACGGATCTCCTGGGTGGTCAGGTCGATATCATGTGCGACCAGACCACCAACACGACAAAGCAGATCCAGGGTGGCACAATCAAAGCCTATGCCGTGACCTCGCCCAAGCGTCTGGACGTCATGAAGGATATCCCGACCGCGGTGGAAGCAGGTCTGCCCGGCTTCGAGGTTGGCATCTGGCACGGCATCTATGCGCCGAAGGGTACGCCAGCGGAAGCAACGGAGCGTCTCTCCAAGGCTCTTCAGGTTGCGCTGAAGGACCAGAACGTGGCGGCACGCTTCGCGGAACTGGGCACCGCACCTTCACCTGAAGCCGATGCAAAGCCTGCCGCCTTGAAGGCGAAGCTTGAAGGCGAAATCGCTCGCTGGAAGCCTGTCATCGAAGGTGCCGGTCAGTACGCTGATTGATACCTGCCGCGACCTGCCGCGTCTTCCCGGAAGGCGCGGCCATTTCGCCCATTCAGGCTGTCTCGGTGGTCGTCGCACAGGTGCGGACCCATAAACAGACGGCTGCCGGATCATCGATGGGGGCATCATGAAATCCACCACAATCGACAAGACAAATGCGGTCTGCGGCGCGCTTTTTATTCTTCTTGGGCTGTTTTTCGCCCTGCAATCCCTGGATCTTGACTTGGGTACGGCCTTCCGCATGGGGCCTGGCTACTTTCCTTTCCTTCTTGCTTGTGCGCTCACTCTTCTGGGGGCGGTGATCTTTATACAGTCTTTCCGGGTGGAGCACGAGCAGATCGGCGCAATCGCCTGGCGCGGCCTCATGTTCATTCTGCCATCTGCCATCTTTTTTGGTTTGACGGTGCGTGGTCTAGGCTTTGTACCTTCGCTGTTTTGCACAGCCCTGATCGCCTCCTTTGCCTCTACACGCATGACGCCGCTTCTGGCCGTGCTGTTATCGGCCGGTCTCACGGTCTTTTCGCTGCTTGTCTTCTCCTATGGTCTTGGGCTGCCTTTCCGCACGTTCGGCCCATGGCTCGGCTATTGAGGAGCGAAAATGGATCTTTTCAGTAATCTCGCGCTTGGTTTCTCGACGGCAAGTTCCATCGAAAACCTGTTCTTCTGCCTCATCGGTGTGCTTCTCGGCACGCTCATCGGCGTATTGCCGGGTATTGGCGCAACAGCGACCATTGCCATGCTGCTGCCGATTACTTTCCAGCTTGAGCCGGTTTCCTCGCTCATCATGTTGGCGGGCATCTATTACGGTGCGCAATACGGCGGTTCGACCACGGCAATCCTGATCAACATGCCGGGCGAAAGCTCGTCTGCTGTCACAGCCATTGACGGTTACCAGATGGCGCGAAAGGGCAGGGCGGGAGCCGCTCTCGCCATTGCCGCCCTTGGCTCCTTCTTCGCCGGGACCGTCTCCACTTTTCTTGTCGCCATCTTCGCGCCGCCGCTCACCAAGGTGGCGCTTCAATTTGGGGCGGCAGAATATTTCTCGCTGATGGTGGTCGGTCTCGTTTCGTCCATTGCGCTTGCATCGGGCTCCATCATCAAGGCTCTGGCCATGGTGGTTCTCGGCCTTCTGCTGGGCCTTGTCGGAACCGATATCTATTCCGGTAGCCCTCGCTTTACCCTTGGCATCCGAGAATATTCGGATGGCTTGAACTTCGTCGCCGTCGCTGTCGGTGTCTTCGGGATTGCGGAAATCCTGCGTAATCTTGAAGGAGAAAAGACCCGTACGGTTCTTATTGCCAAGGTATCTGGCCTTTTGCCGACAAAGGACGATTTCAAGCAGATGATTGCGCCCGTGTTGCGTGGCACGGTCATTGGCTCGGCGCTCGGCATCCTGCCGGGTGGCGGTGCCATTCTCGCGTCTTTCGCATCCTATACGGTGGAGAAGCGCGTCTCGAAAACACCGCAGGAATTTGGCCAAGGCTCCATTGCCGGGGTGGCAGGGCCGGAATCCGCCAACAATGCAGGGGCGCAAACTTCGTTCATTCCGCTTTTGACACTTGGCATTCCCGCCAACCCCGTCATGGCGCTGATGATCGGTGCCATGATCATTCAGGGCATCGTGCCTGGGCCGAATGTGGCAGTCGAGCAGCCCGCCCTGTTTTGGGGTATTATTGCCTCGATGTGGATCGGCAACCTGATGCTGGTGGTACTCAATCTGCCGCTCATCGGACTATGGGTGAAGCTTCTGACGATCCCATACTACGTGCTCTTCCCCATCATCATGGCCTTTTGCTCCATCGGGGTCTACAGCGTCAATTCCAACGTGTACGATCTCTATGCGGTCGCCTTCTTCGGCTTCATTGGCTATGTGTTGGTGAAACTGCGTTGCGAGCCAGCACCTCTGCTTCTCGGTTTCGTTCTCGGCCCACTTTTGGAAGAGAACCTGCGCCGCGCCATGATCTTGTCTCGTGGTGATCCTACCACATTCGTCACGCGCCCGATCAGCGCCACACTTCTCGGCATCGCACTCATTGTGCTCATTGTGGTGTTGCTGCCAAGCGTGCGCAAGAAGCGTGAGGAAGTTTTCGTCGAAGAAGACTAAGAGCCAGACTCTGTCTCAAAAGCCCGTTACGCCCTGCACATATTGCAGTTCGTGGACGGGCTTTTTTTCGTTGATCCTTTGTAACAGGAATTCGCCCATCAGACGTCCGGCTTCAGACAGGTCCTCGTAAATGGTTGGTATGCGTGGGCGAACCTGATCGAACAGGCCCGATGTCTGCTTGGTCACGATATGAACGTCCTTGCCGATCTCAAGGCCCCGATCATGAGCCGCTGCCATGACCGCCATGGCAATAACCTCGCCCGCGCAAATGACGCCATCCGGCCTGTCCATCTGGGCAAACTGCTCATAGAAGCAATCGCGGATTGCGTCGGAGCTGCTATCGATGCTGACCGTGCTTGGGATGTCAAATGCAGTCTGCGCCTCTTCGACTGCCTTCATAAATCCGTCGCGCATATGGTGCGCAAAGGTGAAGCTGGTGGGCGGCAGGATGATCGAGAGCTTTGTTGCACCTGCCTCCGCCAGTCGCAGGCCAGCGCGATGAGCGAAAGTGAAGTTGTCATAATCCACAAATGGATGCTGGGTTTCAATTTCCGTTCTGCCATGGCAGATGAACGGAAAGTCGTAATCCAGCAGCATCTTCACGCGCTCGTCCTGCGGCTCTGTACGGGTGAAGATGATGCCATCTGCCATACGGTTGCGCACGATATGCTGGACCGGGTCGATCTGCGGCGTGTCGGAAAAATGCGGCGTGATGACCAGATGATAGGCGGTGGAACGCAGGGCTTCGCTCAAGCCACTGATCATGGATGTTGCGTAGCCAAGGATTTCCTCGTGCGGATCAAGAACGAGGCTGATGACATTGGTGCGGCCCGTACGCAAACGCTGGGCAGCTCGATCCGGCAGGTAACCGATGTCTTCTGCGACCTGTGCTACGCGTAACCGGGTTTCCAGTGCGATTTGCGGTGCGCCTGCCAAGGCTCTGGAAACGGTTGTGACCGCAAGGCCTGTCAGTTCAGAGATGGTTCGTAAAGTAGGCTTTGCGGAAACTCCGTTGCCGGTCAGTTCCCTGGTCGAAATTCCTCCGGAAGGTCTTTCCTCCTTGAATGTCATGATCCTTACTCTCCCCCAGAGTCTCGTCTTGCTGCCTACAATCACATTCAATCGCAATTGAAAATGCTGGTCTAAGACTTCAAGCGGAAAAAATACGACACGGTATCACCGCCAGGAGAGCAGGCAAAACCATGTGAAGGAAAACGTTCAGAAATGGAACAATTTATCTTTGCAAGTGGTACAACATTAAGAACAATAATGAATGAAGTTTTTAGCGTACTTCAATCGAACGTTGCGTCTTGAGTTTCCGGCGGATAGGTTCGATTCTAAATATGATTAACGATCGTGTTCAATTGTATCGTGTTGATACCGACTTGGTTCCATAAGCGAAGTCGGATAGAAGTGGTTCGACGATCTTCGTCGAAGATATGAGGGGACTGCAAGCGATGATCGCATATTCAAGCGAGATTCGGCACATCGTTCGGGATGTCATGGCAGCACATGAAACGGTTTAACCGCCTTCTGCCGACCGCACCCATTGGGGCTTATCTTATAGCGTTGGCGGTTGTCATCGCACTGCCTCTTATTGCCTTCGTCATTTTCCTAATTCTGCGGTTGGAAGATCAGCAGCGGGAAATCCTGAACGGGGAAACGCAGGATGATGCTCGCGTTATTGCGCGAGCCATTGATCAGGAACTGCGGGACGGTATGACCACGCTTCGCCTGATTGCGACCGCCCCTGAACTGGAAGCCGGGGATCTGGCCAATTTTCATTCACGCACACAGCAAAGCCTGCGTGGCAGCCAGCGCTATGTTTTGATAGCCAACGCAGATGCCCGGCAGGTTTTGAACACGCGTGTCGATTATGGCGTGGCACTGCAACCTTTGTCAGATAAAAATGGACTTCGAACGGTTATTTCGACGCAGCAGGTGACCGTCTCCGATATCTTTTTTGGCAATACAAGCAAGCGCTGGGTTTTCAACGTGCTGATGCCTTTGCCGGAGCGGCTTCGCAAGACAGCGGGCGATGCCCTTATCCTGACCCAGAATGCGGAAGACCTTCAGCGTCTGATTTCCACCGACGTCTTGCCAAAGGGGTGGTCGGTCGCTGTGCTTGACAAGACGGGGCACGTGGTGACCTCCACCAATGCCTGGGCGGGTGAGCCAAGCCCGATACCGCCTGCGACCCTTGCACTGATGACGGGCGCGAGCGGCACGATTGAAGATGTGGGCGGCAGCGAACGCAACATGTATGGCTATGCGCAACTGGCACCCTGGGATTGGAAAGTTATCGTCTGGGGTCCCATCAGTGCTGCCCAGGCGACCATTACGTCCACATGGAGATACTTCGCTGTAGGCAGCATGGCCTTCCTCTCTGTCGGTCTTTTAATGGCCTATCTGCTGGCCAGGCAGTTGCGCACGCCCATCCGCCAGATCGCCGAGATGGCGGATCAGATCGGGCGCGGCAAAATTGTTTCACCGGTTCAAACACGGATCGATGAAGCCAACCAGGTTGCAATCGCACTATCCAATGCATCCTTCGATCGAAGCGAGGCAGAGGACCGCATTCATCTCATCATGCATGAGCTGGTGCATCGAACCAAGAATATCATGACGCTGATCCAGGCGATGATCCGGCAATTGGCCCGCAAGGAAACAGATATCGATTCCTTTCAACGCTCCATTGGCGAACGTTTGCAGGGGCTTGGCAAGTCCATCGAAATGCTGGCCCAGGAGCAGTGGGCGGGTGTTCCCATTGCGCGTGTCATCTCGCTGCATCTGGAGGTCTTTGCCGAGGCACAGAAGCGCGTGGATGTTTCAGGACCCGATTTTGTTTTGCGAGCGGAAGCGGTTCAAAACCTCGGTCTTGTTCTGCATGAGCTGGCGACGAATTCGGTGAAGTACGGCGCTCTGTCCGCTAATGATGGTCGTGTTTCGCTCACATGGAAAGTTGTCGAGGAGATTGGCGAGGAGCCAAATATCCGCATCGAGTGGGCGGAAAGTGGCGGCCCGGAGGTGCACGAACCAACGACGACCGGCTTTGGTACAACCATCATCAAACGTCATGCCGCCGCCGCCTTCAATGGCCAAGTTGAGGTGGATTATTGTGCTGATGGTTTCCGTTGGGCGCTCACAGGCCCGCGACGTCTGTTTGAACGCTGCCCGACAGAAGCGCAAATGGAAGCCGAAGCAAGATTGTGAGCCGGAACGAACGCGCGGATTGGGCGTTTGGCGGGGATGGATGTTACACGCACAATTCCCCTGGAACCGGCGGCTCTGTCAGAGATCGGCCTCATCTATGTCAGCGATGCTGAACCTGGCATCAGCCGTGTGCGCAAAGGGCGCGGCTTTTGCTACCGAATGCCGGATGGGACGCTGGTTTGCGAAGGGCCGATCAAACAGCGCATCCTGTCTCTTGGCCTGCCGCCCGCCTATGAAAAGGTCTGGATCTGCCTTGATGAGCAAGGGCATTTGCAGGCAACCGGCTATGATGCCCGCGGGCGCAAGCAGTATCGCTATCACACAGCCTGGCAAAGCTTTCGCAGTGAGCTGAAATACGACCAGCTTGCCGCTTTCGCAAACGCATTGCCACGCATTCGCCGCAAGGTTCAGCGGGATTTGTTGAATGGCCTGGATAAGCCTGAAGCAGTACTGGCCGCATTGGTTTCATTGCTGGATGTGACGCATCTGCGCGTTGGAAACCGCGCCTATGTCAAGCAGAACAAGACCTATGGCGCGACAACACTTCTCAAGCGCCATATGAGCTTTACTGAGGATGGTGTGCAGCTTCGCTTCACCGCAAAAGGTGGAAAGCGCGTGCGTCACGTCATTCGCCATCCGCGTCTGCAACGGATCTTCGAAGAAATTGCCGATCTGCCCGGGCGGCAGCTGTTTTCCTGGTTGGATGAGGATGGGGTGATGCATCCCGTCGATTCAGGCCGCCTGAACAGCTACCTCGCACAATGTTCAGGCCTGCCGATTTCCGCCAAAACTTTCAGAACCTGGGGAGGCAGTCTTGCCGCCTTCGGCGCAGCGGCGCATGCCTTCAAAAAGGGTGAGAAAATAAGAATGAAGCTTCTGACGCAGGCTGCATCGGAGCGGTTGCAGAATACGCCCGCCGTCTGTCGCAACAGCTATATTCATCCAACCATACTTTCGCTTGTTGATGATGTTTCACCCCTGGAACAGCTATTTTCAGCACCTCTTGCAAAAGAGGCAAAGCTCACTGGTTTGCGGGCTGAAGAGCAATATTTGCGAGCATATCTCGGCCTTGCTCAAGAGTAGTCCGGAACGCTTTGCACGAGAAAAGGCCGCCTGTGAGGGCGGCCTTTTTTTGTTGTCGTATCAAATTGATTAGGCAGCGCGGCGGTCGTGGCGACCTTCCTCGACTTCCTCGACGATCTTGGCCACGAAAGCTTCAAGATCTTCAGGGGAACGCGAGGTAATGATGCCGTTGTCCGTCACCACTTCCTTGTCTTCCCATGTGGCACCAGCGTTTTTCACATCGGTGCGGATGGAGTGGTAGGATGTGGCCTTGCGACCGCGCAGTGCATCCGCTTCCACCAGAAGCCATGGGCCGTGGCAGATCGCAGCGACCGTCTTGCCGCTCTTGATGAAATCGCGAACGACCTGAACAGCCTTTTCTTCCGTACGCAGAATGTCAGGGTTGATCTGGCCGCCCGGAATGACGAGCGCGTCATAATCTTCGTGGCTAACCTGATCGACGGTCAAATCGACAGGAACGGTATCGCCCCAATCCTTCTCGTCCCAGCTTTTGATTTCGCCGGATTTGAGAGATGCGATTTTGACATCGGCGCCATGGCTGCGGAGCTTCTCAAGCGGTACGCGAAGTTCAGAACGCTCATAACCGTCTGTTGCAAGAATAAGAATACGTGCGGATTTGATATCAGGCATGGGTCAATAATCCTTTCGTGCTTTTGAAGGTGATCGGTCGTTAGAAACGGCCGGTCGATAGGTCGCGCCCGTTGATGGAAGCTGGCACGCAGATTTCTTCGCGGGAAGCGCGAGGAAAAGGCAGTGTCACGCTATCGGGTGCGACGACGTGAAGATGCGGGGTGGGGCGAACCTCACTGGCATCGGTATTACTGTGTTCACTCAAAAGGCCTTTCAGCCTCGTCAAAAAACTAGTCATCGGTCTTCTCCCTTCCATGTCGGCGGTGAGGTTCTTGATGCCTCGTGCTGTAAGAACCGATGGAGCAAGAAGACGGTTCCGTTAAAAATCGTCGAAATCTATGGAACCTTTTCTAAGTTCGATGTGTTTCGCGCGAGTGCCGTTGTTCGGAGCCTTGTGCTGCGACGACATGAAAATCTCTCAAAGTCAGGCCAGAGCCCCTCATGAATGACCGATTGGTTGGCCCTTGCCGACTGACACGATCACTGTCACGGATTTTACTGCCGCCTTCGGCATTGCTTCCCTTGGTTCTGGTATTCTTGAGTTCTTGTTCTGGCGTGCAATCCGCACTCGATCCTGCCGGGCGTGAGGCAGAGGCAGTCTCGCTTCTATTCTGGGTCATGGTTGCAGGCGGAGGCATTATTTGGCTCGCCGTGATGGGGGCGCTGATCTATGCAAGCCACCTGAAAAAACGCAGGTATTCCGAGCGTCAGGCGAGTGGCTTGATCCTCTTTGGAGGGGTGGCCTTTCCAGTGACCGTGCTTGCGGCACTGCTTGCCTATGCGGTTTGGCTGATGCCCGCCATGCGGCCATGGTTCGGCGGCGAGGGTGAGGGTTTGCGACGCATTGAGGTGACGGCCGAACAATATTGGTGGCGCGTTCGCTACCTGGATGAGCGCGGCAAGCTGATCCGGGAAAGTGCCAATGAAGTTTACATGCCTGTCGATGAGCGCGTGCTTTTCCTGCTCAAAGCCAAGGATGTCATCCATTCCTTTTGGATACCCTCGATTGGCGGGAAAATGGATGCCATTCCCGGTCGCGTCAATGCGCTGCAACTGGAAGCGACGAAGCCTGGCAGCTATCGCGGCGTGTGTGCAGAGTTTTGTGGCACGGCCCATGCCTTGATGGCCTTTACCGTGGAAGCATTGGAGCCGGATGCATTCAATGAATGGCTGCAAAAAACCTCTGTCGCTTCATCGGATCAGCCAAGGCTGCAGCAGGTTTCGTTGTCAGCTGGCGAAGCATCATTTCTGCGACAGGGTTGCGGGGCGTGCCACGCAATTGACGGAACAGAGGCGCGGGGAACCATTGGTCCGAATCTGACTGGTTTCGGCAGCCGACCCACCATTGGCGCTGGAACTCTGCCAAACACGCGCGAACACCTCATCCGCTTTATTCGAAACCCCGATACGATCAAGCCAGGTGTTCGAATGCCTTCATTTTCCATGCTGCCTGAGAGTGAACTGACGGCCATCGCAGACTACCTGAAAGGATTGGAATGACAGCCAAGCTTGGACCGCTTCTGCCCGCCGAAGAGCGTGAGGCGCAGGAGAAGCGTCTTCGGGACGTATGGAGAACGCCCAGTGGCTGGCGATATTGGACATCTGTCAACAACAGCGAAATTGGCCTTTGGTATGGCTGCGCCGCCTTCATCTTCATGTTGTTTGCAGGCGCCTTGGCGCTTCTCGTTCGCCTGCAATTGGCAGTACCGGAAAATACATTCCTTAGCGCCAATTTTTTCAACCAGGCCTTCACCCTGCACGGCACGGTGATGATGTTCCTTTTCGCGGTGCCGATTTTCGAGGCCGTGGCAATATTTCTGCTCCCATCGATGCTGGGTGCGCGTGAACTGCCCTTCCCAAGGTTGTCTGCTTTTGGCTTCTGGAGCTTTGCAATCGGTGGCGTTTTCGTCTGCGGTTCCATCTTCTTCAATGCAGCGCCCAATAGCGGCTGGTTCATGTATCCGCCGCTCGCCACCGACAAGGAGCAGACCGGCATTGGTGCCGACATATGGTTGCTCGGTCTTTCCTTCATCGAGGTCGCATCCATCGCGGCTGCAGTGGAACTGATTGTTGGCATCATGAAATGCCGTGCTCCGGGAATGCGGGTCAACATGATGCCGCTCTTTGCCTGGTATTTGTTGATCGTAGCGGGCATGATCCTGTTTGCTTTTCCGCCATTGATTGCAGGCGATCTGCTGTTTGAAATGCAGCGCATGTTCGACTGGCCCTTTTTCGATGCCAGTCGCGGCGGCGATCCGCTCTTGTGGCAGCATCTGTTCTGGATATTTGGCCACCCGGAAGTCTACATCATCTTCTTGCCCGCCATCGCCTTAATGGCGATGATCGTGCCGACCTTTTCCCAGCGTCCCATTGTTGGCTATTCGTGGATCGTGTTGGCGGCGGTCGGAACCGGATTCCTGAGCTTCGGGCTGTGGGTGCACCACATGTTCACCACGGGCCTGCCGCAGATTTCGCTCGCCTTCTTTTCGGCAGCATCGGAAGCCGTTGTCATACCCACTGGCGTGCAGATTTTCGTCTTTATCGCCACCATGCTGGCAGGCCGGGTCATCTTCTCGGTGCCCATGCTGTTTGGCGCGGGCGGGCTGGCCATCTTCATTATCGGCGGGTTGACCGGGGTCATGGTTGCCCTTGTGCCCTTTGACTGGCAGGCGCACGATACTTATTTCATCGTGGCGCACCTGCATTATGTGCTGATTGGCGGAATGCTGTTTCCCGTCACCGCTGGCATCTACTACTTCTACCCCTTCTTTAACGGCAAGAAACTCTCCGATAGCCTCGGCAAGATCGCCTTCTGGCTGATGTTCGTCGGCTTCAACGTTGCATTCTTCCCCATGCATTTTGCCGGTCTTCGCGGCATGCCGCGCCGCGTGTTCAGCTATCCGGCCAATATGGGCTGGGATTGGTTCAATCTCATTTCCACCGTGGGTGCCTTCGTCTTTGCGGCGGGGTTCCTCATTGTTGTCTTCGATGTGGTGAGGCCGAAGAAAAAAGTGCCACCCTGCGCTCCAAACCCCTGGAATGCAGGCACGATGGAATGGCTGAACCAGCACGAGGAAAGCTGGGGCATTCGGTCGATCCCGATTATCGAGAGCCGTTATCCGCTATGGGATCAGCCGGACCTGCGCGAGAACATCGAGAAGGGCCGCTATTATCTGCCGGATGCGGAAACCGGCCACCGCGAAACGCTGGTCACCTCTGTTCTCGATGGCAAGCCGCTTCAGGTTCTGCGCGTCGGCGGTTCGTCCTATATCACCATGATCGCAGCTTTGTTGTTGGGCGGCGTCTTCATCGCGCTCACCTTTGAGTGGTGGCTCGTTACCATCCTCTGCGGAATTGGCACACTGGTTGCCATTCTCTATTGGCTTTGGACAGGTACGGCGCAAATCCCGGAAAAGGGAAATCGCGAGGTGGGGCTGGGCGAGAGCTATCCGCTCTATGTTTCCGGTCCGGCATCAGTTGGCTGGTGGGCCATGTTCATCACCATGGTAGGAGATGGAACGGCCTTTGCCAGCCTCGTCTTCGGCTATTTCTTCTACTGGACCATCCATGAGGATTTTACAGCCGGTCTCGGTGGCCCTGGCATGGCCTGGCCCTTGGCGGCCGCAGCGCTGTTTCTTATTGCCTGGCTCTTGATGGTGGGTGCGAGAAGGTTAAACGACCGCGACAGGGTTTTGCCTATGCGCCTTTCACTCGGCTTCTCATTTCTTCTGACGATTGGCGGATTGCTGGCCGGTTTGATGGGGCCTTATACCCATGCCATGGACCCGACCGTGCATGTCTACCCGGCAACTGTATGGATTCTGGCCATCTGGACCTCCGTTCACGCGCTGGTGGCTCTCATCATGCAGGTCTATTGCCTGGCGCGAAGCTTTGCTGGCTACCTGACTTCGGAATATGATCAGGATCTCTGCAATACAGTGCTCTACTGGCATTTCATGGCCTTCACCGCCGTGGTGACCTACCTCACCATCGGCCTCTTCCCGGAACTGAGGTGAGGCCATGAAAAGCGTCATCCCTCGCGAAGTGGAAACCCTCTGGACCCTGTTTACCGCGCCAACCGTGTGGGCGCTCCACTTTCTCATCTGCTACGTGGCCGCGGCGATTTACTGCGCAAAGCCGGGCATCATGGGGTTACAGTTCATCAGCCTGCGCTGGTTACTCGGTGGGCTCACTTTCGCCGCGCTCGCATTTATTGTTTTTGCGGGCTATCTGGCCTGGCGGCAATGGGGTTTTGGTTCCGGCGACCCGCCCCATGATGAACCGACGCGGGATGACCGCAAGCTGTTTCAGGGTTTTGCGACCCTGCTTCTCTGCGGCCTCAGCTTTGTCGCGGTGATCTATACCTCGATCCCGTTGATATTCCTCGCGGAGTGCCAGTCATGAAGTTCAGGCAGATCTGCTTCATCCTTGGACTCCTGGTTCTCGCTTCTGCCTGGATAACGCTGATCCTTGGCAACAAGCAGAGCTTCTCAGTGCACATGATCGTGCATATGGCTGTCGTGGCGGGGGCAGCACCTTTGTTGGCGGCAGGACTGGCAGGCGGGGTTTACGACGTTGTTTCGCGAAGCCGGGTTTTGACGCCGCTCGTTGCATCGATGGTGGAGCTTTTCGTCGTCTGGGGTTGGCATTCGCCAGCGGCGCGTGACCTGGCAGAAGGGTCGGTACTGGTTCGCGGCCTTGAGCAGGTGAGCTTTCTGATGGCAGGCCTTATTCTTTGGCTTTCCTGCCTAAGTGGTTCAGGGGGTGAAAAAGATAGCCGCCGTCTGGCGGGAACACTCGGGCTTCTCTTTACTTCCATGCACATGACCCTGCTCGGCGCACTGTTATCGCTCTCGCCCCGGCCTCTTTACGGAGAAGGGGAGGTAACCTGTTTTGGCGTGCCGCTCACTGCAGGTCAGGATCAACAGGTTGGTGCAGTGGTCATGCTGCTCATCGGGGCAGCCGTTTATCTGGCAGGGGGTGTGACACTGCTTGGCCGTACGCTGAACCGGCCAGACTTGAGACCATCTGGAGAATGACATGCGATTAGGCTGGAAACATCTTGCAATTGCAGCGGTCGCGGCAGTCATCCTGGGCTTCGCGTTTGCCTGGTCGGGTATCATGGGCATTGGTGCTCGGAGCGGCCATTGGGCGGTGACGGATTGGTTTCTCCACTGGACGATGAAAAATTCGGTACGCACAGCCTCCCTCGGTACCGAACCACCACCGCTCGATAACCCTGAAATGCTGAAGCTCGCTGCCGGTCACTATGAGCAGGGCTGCGCTTTTTGCCATGGTTCGCCGGCTGAGGCCCGGTCTCAGGTGGTCTTCAATATGTTGCCGGTTCCGCCGGACCTAAAAGTCAAAGTGCCTGAATGGACGGATGCAGAACTTTTCCATATCGTTCAGGACGGTGTGCGCTTCACCGGTATGCCAGCCTGGCCTTCCGACCATCGGGAAGATGAGGTCTGGGCCATGGTCGCTTTCCTTCGGCAGGTGCCGCGCATGGACGCTGGAAAGTACTGCGAACTGGCGGGGCTTGGCGATGTCTCTTCGCAGCAGAAGGTGGATCTCAACTGTCAGTCCTGTCACGCGGAGGACCGGCTGAACGGGCAAAGCCTTATCCCAAGCCTTGCCGGTCAATCGGAAGCTTATTTGAGGGCAACCCTTCTAGCCTACCTCAAGGGCGAGCGTGCAAGTGGTGTCATGCAGGCGGCGGTGGCTGGCCTGGATGCGAATGATGTCGGCAGACTGGCGCATACCTATGCCACCATGCAGCGTAAGCCGATTGATGCGGGGGGTGTGAACCCGCGTGGCGCGGATGTTCAGGCGGGAAAAGATTTGGCGATGAATGGCCGGGCGCAGGATCGTATTCCTGCCTGCCTGAGTTGCCATGAGAGAAAAGATAGCAACCCGGCCTATCCGAGGCTTTCAGGTCAGAGTGCGCCTTATCTTGCGCAGCAATTGCGGCTGTTCAGGGAAGGCTATCGAGGCGGAACGGCCTTCAGTCACTTGATGATACCAGCGGCCAACAACCTGACGGATAAGGATATCGAGAACCTCTCCGCCTATTTCGCTTCAGAACTGAGATAGCCCGTGAATACGGGCAATCACACTATTTCGAGACCGGCTCAAACCGGGACGATGAACATGTAGCAGACGGCAATTGCAAACACGAAACTCGCCGCTTCAACCCACTCGCGTGTCATGATCAGTCTCCCTTTGCTGTGTGCTGTCAAAACGCTGTGTCGCGTCAAGGGTTCCACACATTCGCCACAGGTGTGAATAATGGGGCGATAATCTGTCGGGAAGATGACGGTCCGTTAACTTTTCGCAGCGTCAGCCCGCGCTTTCGCGGCCTCCAGAATGGAGCGCACTTCGCGGGCTGCTCCGTTTTCAATGGCGATGCCGGCAGAGGGAACAGCACCTGGATCTTCCTCATAATTCTTATAGTTCGCATCTTCGCGAATGCGCTCAATCAAACTGTCCCGCACCGATTGACCCGCCAAAAGAGCGGCCAGACAATCGATCAGTAATTCCCGGTGGGCGTTCACGCGCGCTTCCAGTTCTTCGCGGCTAAGGGCGGTCATAGGCGTTCTCCTCGTTGCACTTATCATCTGGAACTAGCGCGATAGGATACGGGAACAACCCGGCACGGCAGTCAGTTAATCCTCCAAAGAACAAGGAGGAAATACCATGGAAGGGCATGCCACATTGGGTGGATTAGGCCGCGGCGGTGATGTTCGAGACCGTCTTATTCTCGCACTCTATGCGCAGCTGAAGGCCGAACGCGATACGCGAGAAGCGTTGGAATACGTCATTCGCAAAGGCGCAATTTCGCCGGAAGTTCTGCAGGCGATTGCCGAAGATCCCATTCCAGCTGCCGCGGAGGCTGATATCGCCGCTGTTGAAAAGGTTGTGTCCTTTGATCGAGACCGCCGTAAAGCCAAGACTACCGAGGAGCAATTTCCATGAGAATTCTCAGATTTGCTTCCGCAGCATTGTTGGTGCTGTCTTTGTCCGCTTGCGATTCCGACAAGCAGAACTCTCGCAGCGATACTGACCCTGTAACGACAAAGGGTGTCGGAACTGCACCTGCCAGAAGCGACCCTACGGCGGATAGCAGCACGGGCGGCGACAGGCAGAACAAGAACGGTGGCTTTACCCAGTAGATCGTCAATCGCTTATATTCTTCGCAGGTGCGGGAACGAAAAGACATGTCGCGCTTTGATTGCGCACATTCAACACAAGGTGCGGCATGGACAGCAAATCACACAATTTCACCATCGAGTCCGGCACATGGCTGGAACAGGGCGCGACCTTTGACGGCAAAGGCACGAACTTCGCCATATTTTCTGCCCATGCCGAACGCGTGGAACTTTGCCTTTTCGACCCTTCAGGCAAAACGGAAATTGCAAGGCTGACACTGCCGGAAAATACGCATGAAATCTGGCATGGCTATGTGCCGGGCGTAAAACCGGGGCAGCTTTACGGCTATCGCGTTCACGGACCCTACGATCCTGAAAACGGCCACCGCTTCAATCCTAACAAATTGCTGGTCGATCCCTATGCAAAGGAACTGGTCGGGAAATACGACTGGAACGACGCGCATTTTGCCTACGACATCTACCACGATGACAAGGATCTGACATTTGACGAGCGCGACAGTGCGCCGTTCACGCCAAAGTGCCGGGTGATCGACCCGTTTGCCATCGATTGGGGGTCTGATCAGCGTCCGAATGTGCCGTGGCCTTCAACCATCATCTATGAAACCCACGTCAAAGGCTTTACGCAGCTGAACCCCGGTATTCCGCAGGATCTGCGCGGCACGTTCGAAGGCATGGGCCACAAGGCAACGGTCGATTATATCAAGAGCCTTGGCATCACCTCTGTCGAACTCATGCCAGTGCATGAATTCCCGGACGATCAGCACCTTCTGGACAAGGGGTTGCACAATTTCTGGGGTTATAACACCATCGGCTTCTTTGCGCCGGCCTCGCGCTATTACGGGCCAAAGGGTCTGCAAGGCTTCCGCAACATGGTGCGCGCCTTCCACGATGCCAATATCGAAGTCATTCTCGATGTGGTTTACAACCACACGGCAGAAGGCAATGAGCTCGGCCCAACCCTTTCCTTCAAGGGCATCGACAACTTTTCCTATTATCGGACGATGCCGGATAATCACCGCTATTACATCAACGATACGGGCACCGGAAACACGGTCAACACATCGCATCCACGCGTGCTGCAGATGATCATGGATTCGCTGCGCTACTGGGTCGATCACATGCATGTTGATGGTTTCCGCTTCGATCTCGGTACGATTTTGGGCCGCGAACCGGAAGGTTTCGATGAGCGTGGCGGCTTCTTCGATGCCATTACGCAATGCCCGACCCTGTCTCGCGTGAAGCTGATCGGTGAGCCTTGGGATATCGGTCCCGGTGGATACCAGGTCGGCGGTTTTCCTCCCGGCTGGGCAGAGTGGAACGACAAGTACCGCGATACGACTCGCGAGTACTGGAAGGGCGACCAGAACACCGCGCCGGATTTTGCTGCACGCCTTTTGGGCTCAGGTGACCTCTACGACCAGCGCGGGCGCCGTCCCTGGGCTAGTGTCAATTTCCTGGCAGCCCATGATGGCTTCACGCTGAACGACCTCGTTTCTTACAATGAGAAGCACAACGAGGCGAATGGCGAAGACAATAATGACGGCCACAACGATAACCGTAGCTATAATTACGGTGCGGAAGGTCCGACGGAGGATGAGGGTATCAATGCCGTTCGCGAGCGGCAGAAGCGAAACTTCCTCGCCACGCTGCTTCTTTCGCATGGCACGCCCATGTTGCTGGCAGGCGATGAATTTGGCCGCAGCCAGATGGGCAATAATAACGGTTATTGCCAGGACAGTGAAATCTCATGGGTTCAGTGGGAAAATCTCCCTGAATCCAACGAGACTTTGCGCAACTTCACCAAGCAAATCATTGCTCTGCGCGCTAAGCAACCAATTTTCCGCCGCGAAAACTGGCGCGATGGCATGGAGGTAAACTGGTTCAATGCCGGTGGTGGTTATCAGCAGCCTGAGCAATGGTTGGAAGGAACAACACTTGGTCTGCACCTTGGCCGTCGCGACCTGGAAGGCCAATCCGGCATCTGGTCGGATGTGCTGATGCTGTTCAACCCCTTCGAAGGCAATGTGCCGTTCAAGATCCCGCCGCTCAACAAAGGGCGCTGGATACTGGAACTGACGACTGCCGATCCAAGTCTTCGCGGTCAGGAAATCGAGCAGGAAGAAGATTACGAGCTTGAAGGCCGCAGCATGGCAGTGTTCCGCCGCGGCTGATCAGATCACAGATCTGTACAAAAAAACCGCCGCTCCTATTTGGAGCGGCGTTCTGCTTCCAGGCTCTTTTTCAATGCGCTCATAATATCGACGACATTGTTTTCCTTCGCCTTGGCCTTCGGCTTGGCGCGGCTCTTCGTTTTTTTCTTTCGGCTTTCGATGATGGAAACGAGCTTATCCTGCACCGGATCATCCGCCATGGACGGGTCCCACTCTTCTTTCCGCTCGTTGATCAGACGCTTTATAAGGTTCAAATGCCGGGTGTCTGGCTTGCCCGGTGCCGTGCGGTCGAAATAGGCCTCCGCATCTCTTACCTCGTCTCCATAGCGAAGTGTCCAAACCACAATGCCTTTGTCGTCGGGCACGAGCATTACCGCCCGCTCACGGCGGTACATGACAAGCCGGGCAATTCCCACCATGCCCGTTACGCGCATGGCCTCCCGGATGACCGAGAAGGCCTCGTCGCTCACTTTGTCATCCGGTGTCAGATAGTGCGGTCTGTCATACCAGATCCAACCGATGTCCTGGCGCGGAACGAAAGTTTCGATATCGATAGTGCGGGTGCTTTCCAGTCCCACATCGTCCAACTCGTCATCCTCGAACAGGACGTATTCATCTTCTGCGCGCTCAAAGCCTTTGACCTGATCGTCTTCATCGACGGGCTTGCCGCTCACCGCATCCACATATTGCGTGACGATACGATTATGGGTTTTGCTGTTGAGATTGTGGAAACGAACTTTCGCGCTTTCAGATACTGCAGGCGTCATAGCGACGCGGCAGGTGACGAGCGAAAGTTTGAGATATCCCTTCCAGAAGGCGCGAGGTGCCATGATTTCTCTCCAATTCGAGAGAGAAACCGCAAGGCCCTTCACTGGTTCCGTAGGGTACGGGAACCAAGGCCGGGTTGACCCGTTTTCTGTTCAAGCGAAATAGAAAAATACAGGAAAGGGTGGCCATCATGAGCATTGTCGGTACGCAGGTTATCGCAGAAGGCAGCGGAAACGCAGGCTACACGGTCGAATTCATTGAAGACAGCGGGGATGTCGTTTCCGTCAGCCTCCGTTCGAATACGTCTGGTGTGAACAGGACCAATGCAGTTTTGAAGGCCAAGGAATTCTTGAGCCGGATTGTTGAAAGCGATGCACTTCCCGACGAAATGGTGGAGGGAAAAAACCAGGATGGCCGCGCTTCGACAATGGCCTCCGCAGACCGCGTCAGCAGCTCTTCTCAGGAGCAGCAGTTGAACGAAGGTCTGGAAGACACATTCCCGGCCAGTGATCCGGTGTCTGCAACCATCACGTCTATTCCTGGACGCAATAACAACACGAACTAAGTAATCGCGAAGCACGAATGTCACGCCCGAGAGCTAAGTCGCTTTCGGGTGTTTTGCGTTTGCGAGCATCGCTTGACTTTGCCATTCAATCGTCGTTTTCCACTCGTTCAGATGTTCTTAATCAGAATGTACTGAACATGGTGTACCTGTGCTCTTGCTGCGCGGGCGTCAAAGAGGTCGGAATGACAAAGGAAGAGCCCAGGATTGTCGAGGAAACTGGCATCAGCCAGAAGGTTCTGGGCCGCGAGGTGAGCGAAAAAGTCGCTGATCTGCTTTGCGAAATCGAGAAAGAGCCGGTGCCGGACCGGCTCATGTCGCTGGCATTGGAATTGCAAAAAGCGCTAAACGAAAAGCTGAAGTAAGCGTTAGCGGGTTTTTGCCTTGGCAGAGGCAGACAGAACATCGCGTTCGATATAGCCAGCCACGACCTCGCGCGGGCCTTCCGTTTCATATTGCCCACTCTCATCCAAGATCACGCTGTAAAGTTTCTCGCTGCGGAAGGCGCTTGCCATTTCTGTTGAGTTTCCCTCCGCGGGCAGCGCATCGATCTGCGTAAAATCACCTTCAGCTTCACTTGCGACAAGCCTTGCATCACCTGACGTGCGGGCGCGGACATAGATTGTCCCTTGCGGTGGTCGGTCCATCCACTGCGGGTCGTCGTCTGGGGCATTGGGAACAAGGGCGAAAATTTTAAGAGGTTCTGACATGAAATTTCTCCTCACAGGCAGATCAGAAGCTAACCAAGAGAAAGCTTGAAAGTTTCTGTCTCGGTGAAGGAGGAACATTCGCCTGAGCGTCCTGTTGGGATTGGGACAGCACGAAACTTAAAGAAGGAGAATGTCATGCGACATGAACCCAAGGATGGCGGAAAGCCTGGCGAAATTTCTCAGTGGCCACGATGGGAAGGGCCAGCAGAAAACAGACCGAGCGGCTACGTTCAGGGGGAAGCGAATATCTTCGCTGACGATCCCGTCGAAGACAAGAAGCGTACGGCAAACGACTACCCCGTCGATGACTTGGCCGACGAGGAGCAGCGCAAGCAGGATTTGGAAAAGCGCCGCTGATTCCTCACTATCGATCTCAGTGCGCTCGCTTGTTTCGAACCCACTGATGATTCTTTTTCTCCATCAGGAACCCTGCGGCGGGGTCGCTGTTAGAAGGCGGCCTTGAGCCCAAGGACGTTTGAAAAAGATAACAATGGAGAGAAACACATGGCTGCGAAGACCCTCGACGATCTCTTTTACGAGACCTTGAAGGATATCTACTACGCTGAGCGCAAGATTTCTCGGACGCTTCCCAAGATGGCCCGCGGAGCGCAGAACGAAAAGCTGAAGCAGGCCTTCCTTGAGCATAAGGAAGAAACAGACGGGCAGATCGAACGTTTGCAGCAGGTTTTCGAACTCATCGGCAAGCGCGCCCGTGGTAAGACCTGTGATGCCATTGAAGGCATTATTTCCGAAGGCGAAGAAATTCTCGAAGAATTCAAGGGCACGCCCGCACTGGACGCCGGTCTCTTGGCCGCAGCTCAGGCTGTCGAGCATTACGAGATCAGCCGTTACGGCACGTTATGCGCCTGGGCAAAGCAGCTTGGCATGAAGGAAGCTGCAGACCTGCTCTCGCAGACATTGCAGGAAGAAAGTGCAACGGATGAGAAGCTTTCCAAGCTCGCAGAAAGCACACTGAACGCTGCAGCTCAGAAAGCAGCCTAACAAATAGCAAGGGCCGGCAGATGTCGGCCCTTGCTGCTGTTCAAGCGAAAATTGAAATTACTGATGGGCGATTGTCGAGGCAGAGGCCACGCGGGTCATTTCACCGTTGAGCTCTTGTCTTCGAAACACAATCCGCTTCAGGGTATCTGTCTCTCGGGACGCATGGTGGCGGGCCGCCTTCAATGCCAAGGCATAAGAGGGATAGGATGCGGAAACGCGTCCATCCAACACGTAAACCCAGCCGGTAGAATGCGGAATGATGTCGAAGCATTTTTCCATCTTGACGGGCCCTCCCAAGCCCGGCCCCGTAACTGGCGGCAGTGAAGAAGGTTCCCGCAGCTGAAAAAAAGTTTTTTAGCTCTTGCTAGTTTTAGATGCAGCGCACAAAATCGTTTTGGGTACGGAACCTTTTAGATTTCTCTAACGTTATCGTTGTCGGGCGAATGGAGAGGCATATGGCGGATTCCGAAAATTGGATAAAACAGCGCGCTTATGAGTTGTGGGAGGCCGATGGTCGTCCGCATGGAAAGCATGATGAACATTGGCAGCAGGCGGCAGCCGAGTTCAAGGCCAAGCATAATGGCAAATCTCCGGTTTCAGCTTCCAAAGCGCCAGCAAAGCGCAAGGCGCCGGTAAAGGCCGAGCCTGTTGCAAGCGACCCATCAATTGAAACATCCGCGAAACCGAAAAAAGCCAAGGCTTCATTGAAGCCTATGCCTCCGGTTGCGGACCCTTCGCCGAAGAAGAAGACGCGCAAGGCCACCACGGCCTAATCGCCAATATCTTTACCGGGAATTTGTGACCGTCGCAGCTTCTGCGGCGGCGTGGCGTTGTTTTGACTTCGGGACGGGCATGACTTTCGATCTTCACCATCACTTTATTTCATTTTTTGATTGGAACGGGCGAGGCTTTCGTCACGTTTCGCATGATGCGAAGCATGCGGGTCGGCAGGAACCGTGCATTCGGAGGAAGCCGCGATGATGAACGCCCCGTTGACACTGGATAACCGGTTTAGCCGTGGCGCTGAGCGAAACCGATCGGTTGAGTTCAGCGCGCGCAGGAAAGAAACAGGCCCAATGAAAGTACTCTCGGTCACCTCCGAACTGTTTCCCCTTATCAAGACAGGGGGGCTTGCGGATGTAACAGGGTCTTTGCCGAAGGCGCTTCTGAGTTGCGGAGTGGATACCACAAGCATGCTGCCCGGCTATCCTGTTGTGATGGAGGCCATTGGCGAGCGTATCCCGCTCATGAGCTTTGATGATCTCCTCGGTGAGCGGGCAACGCTCTATCATGCCCGTCATGAAGGACTGGAGCTTTTTATTCTCGACTGCCCAAACCTCTTTGCCCGTGACGGTGGCCCCTATATCGATGGAAGCGGAACCGATCACGCCGATAACTGGAAGCGTTTTGCCGCCCTTTCACGCGCTGCGGCGGACGTGGCAAATGGTGCACTTCCAGGCTGGCAGCCGGACCTCGTTCATACGCATGATTGGCAGGCCGCTCTCACCTCCGTTTACATGCGCGAAATGGGGTGCAATGTACCGGTCGTCTTGACCATCCACAATCTGGCTTTCCAAGGTCAATATGGTGTGGATCGAATGGAGGAGCTTGGTCTTGGCCAGCATCTCTACAGCACGGATTGCCTCGAATATTTTGGCGATATCAGTTACCTCAAGGGCGGATTGCAGACAGCGGACGTCATCACCACGGTCAGCCCCACCTATGCACGCGAAATCCTCACTTCTCGTTTCGGCATGGGACTGGACGGCGTTCTGAACGAGCGCGTCATGTCGCTTCGCGGCATCGTCAACGGTATCGACCTTGATATCTGGAACCCATCCACCGATCCCTATCTGCCCCGGAACTACGATTCCACTACATTGAAGCGCAAGCGGGAAAACCGCGCTGCCTTGATGGAGCGCTTCGGCTTGCAGCAGGGCGATGGCCCGGTGTTTTCTGCCGTGACACGCCTGACATGGCAAAAGGGAATGGACATGTTCGCGGATGCTGCGGATGAAGTTCTGTACCAGGGCGGGCGCGTTATCGTGTTCGGCCAGGGTGACGCTGCCATTCAAGAGGCTTTGCGCCAGACGGCTGCCCGTTTTCCGGGGCGCATGGCTGTTCATGTCGGGTATGACGAACCAACGGCCCACCTCATTCATGGCGGATCGGATGCTATCGTCCAGCCGTCGCGTTTCGAGCCCTGCGGTCTGACCCAGCTTTATGCGCTGCGTTACGGATGTGTGCCTGTCGTTTCCCGCACCGGCGGGCTTTCGGAAACCATCATCGATGCCAATGATGCAGCCATGTCTGCCCGTGTCGCGACGGGTTTCCAATTCCATCCAGTCAACACAGATGGTCTAAGACTGGCATTGCGCCGGGCGCTGGACACTTATGGGGATACGCGCAACTGGGCGCGCCTTCAGAACCAGGGCATGAAAACCCGCTTCTCGTGGGAACGGAGCGCCGAGAAATATGCTGCCATTTATAACAACCTCGTTTCCCGAAGCGAGGAACTGCCGGAACAGCGGCGTTATAGGTAACAAGGCTTGAGACCGCCCAGGCAAAGGGGCGGTCTCGCGACGATCATCTCAACGGCGCTTCTTCTTTGGCGTATCGCCTTCAATCACGGCTTCTGCCTTGCGAAAATCGGCCCATGGATCTTTGTCCAGCGCAGCGAGACGGGCAGGCGTGTTTTCGACAGTAAATTGCGCCGGACCAATATCCTCATTCAGTTCCGACCAATCAAGCGGCATGGAAACCGGTGCGCCCGGACGAGCGCGGGTCGAGTAGGGCGCGACGGCAGTCGCTCCGCGTCCATTGCGCAGATAATCGATCAGAATTTTTCCCCGGCGCTTGGACTTTGTCACCGTCGATACGTAAAGATCGGGGCTATCGCCTGCCATGGCATCAGCCAAGGCCTTCATCGTGGCTTTAACGACCGGCCATTCCGCCTTCGGCTTCACTGGAGCAACCACGTGAAGACCCTTTCCGCCCGAGGTCTTCAAGAAGCCGGTCAGGCCCATGGCTGCCAGCCGTTCGCGCACTTCCTCAGCTCCGGCAATCACCGCGCTCCAGGACGTTCCTTCACCGGGATCAAGATCCATGATGATCATGTCTGGCTTTTCCCAGTTGGAAAGATTGGAGCCCCAAGGATGAACTTCCAGCGTCCCGCCCTGAACGAGGCCCAGCAATCCGTCAAGATCGCGGATCGTTATGCTCTGCGCGCCACTCTTATCCTGTGGGTCTGTCACCAGGCGAACCTGCTTGGTCATTCCGCGCCAAGCATGTTTCTGGAAGAACAGGGGTTTGGTGATCCCATCCGGTCCGCGAAGCAGCGACAATGGACGGTTGACCACGAAAGGCGCCATGAACGGCCAGGCCTGCGCATAGTAATTTGCAAGCCCGGCTTTTGTTACGCCCGCATCCGGCCAATAGATGCGGTCTGGGTGAGTGAGCTTGACCGATCGCTGGGTCTCGGGCGGAGAGGAGGCAGTTTTATCGGAAGCATCTGGCTGGCTTTCACGCACAACCTCTTCCGGTGATTTGTCTTCGCGTAAACCCCGAAACGAAGCGTGGCGTAGATGCGCATCGGCTGTCCAACCGCGAAATTCCACTTCAGCCACGAAACGCGGCTCGGTGAAGATGGCGTCGCGTCGCTCGTCTGCGGTCAGCTTCTGCTTAAACGGGCTCTTTTCCACCCGATTGGGTTCAAGCGTTTTGAAAAGGCTACGGGCAGTTTCAGCGGAATAGCCGGTGCCGACGCGTCCGGCGTAGATCAGCTCCTCATTACGATAGTAGCCCATGATCAGGCTTCCGATTGCCGATTTCGAGACGCTGGACGGGACAAAACCTGCAATGACGAATTCCTGCCGGGCGGAGCACTTGGATTTCACCCAGTCTTTGCTGCGACCGTTCCTGTAAGGCGCATTTGCAATCTTGGAGATAATGCCTTCCAGGCTCAAGCGGCAGGCATGTTTCAACACCAACCCGCCCTCATCGGTGAAGTGCTCGCTATAACGCAGCACAGGCGGGCAATCCCTGCACATCGTTTCCAGCCGCTCCTTGCGTGCGGCTAGGGTAGCGCCGGTTAGGTCCTCGCCGTTCAGATAAAGGAGGTCAAACAGGTGAAATACAAACCTATCCTGCCGGTTCTCGCTCAAATCCTGCTGCAGAAGAGAAAAGTCCGTCGCGCCGCTACCGTTTTCAACCGCAATTTCTCCATCCAGAATGGCGGTCTCGACGGCAAGCGTGGAAAGTGCGTCACGGATTGCTTTTCCAAACCTGTCCGTCCAATCCAATCCCGTGCGGGTCAGCAACGTAACCTTGCCGTTTTGAATGTGCGCTTGCAGTCGGTATCCATCAAGCTTTACCTCATGGAGCCAGCGGCTGCCTGTGGGCGCGGATTTAACCAATGTGGCAAGCTGTGGCTGGACGAAATCCGGCATGTCGGCCTGCTTTGCGCCCTTCATCTTGGTGGCGGGCGAGCCAGAAGTTTTCGTTGCGCTCGAAGTCTTGCGGGGCTTCTTGCCCTTCAATGTCTCTCCGGTTTTGACGGATTCGGGGCGTTCCTCAAGAATATCCACATCATCTACTGTGCGGGCGAACTCATCTTCAGCCTTGATCAAAAGCCAGTTTTCGCGGTTCTCATCCCGGCGGTCCGCCATGCGCACAAGATGCCAGCGGCCTTGCAGCTTTTCTCCCTCCAGCACGAATTCCATATGGCCTTTGCGATATGCCTTCTTCAGGTCGCCGACCGGCGTCCAGGTGCCGCGATCCCACACAATCACATTGCCGGCACCATAATGGCCTTCTGGGATTGTGCCCTCGAAATCTCCATAGTCCAGCGGGTGGTCTTCCACGTGGACGGCCAGCCGCTTTTCGCCGGGAACAAGACTTGGACCCTTTGTCACGGCCCAGCTTTTCAGCACTCCATCCATTTCCAGGCGAAAATCATAATGCAGGCGCCGTGCCGCATGCTTCTGGATAACGAAGCTGTTGCCGCTGGCTTTTGCCTTTTTGCCTCTTGGTTCAGGGGAGGCTTTAAAATCGCGCTTTTGATGATAAGTCTGGAGAGACACGAGTTAGCTCGCTTTCTTCTGCTTGGGAGGCGCGGATGTCTTTGTGGCTTTGGTCTTGCTCTTTGCCGAAGCCTTGGCAGGTGCCTTCTTCGCCTTGGGCTTGTCTGCCCCAGCACTCATCCGCAGCGCTTCCATCAGATCGACGACATTGGTTTCTTTGGGCTTTGGCTTTTTCTTTGGCTTGCGGCCTTCAATTTTTGCTTTCACCAGTTCCTGAAGCGCGCTTTCATAGCGATCATCGAACTCTTGCGGATCGAAACTTCCCTGCTTGGTCTTGATAATGTACTTGGCAAGGTCGAGCATCTCACCCTCGATCTTGAAGGGCTTGATGTCGGAAAAGGCTTCGCTGGCTGAGCGTACCTCGTAATCATAGTTCAAGGTGCTGGCGATCAAGCCGTCGCCATGCGGGCGGATGAGCACGGTTCGCAATCGACGGAACAGAACTGTGCGCGCGAGGGCGGCAACATTGCTGGCCTTCAACCCTTGGCGGATCAGCTCGAACACTTCCATCGACACTTTATCAGCCGGTGCAAGATAATAGGGGCGGTCAAGATAGATGGTATCGACTTCACTGCAGGGAATGAAGGTCTCAAGCGCCAGCGTCTTGTCACTTTCAGGCACGGCATCGGCAATTTCCTGCGGATCGAGCAGGACGTATTCGCCGCTCGAAATCTCATAGCCTTTGACGATATCCTCGCGCTCGACCTCATCGCCTGTGTCTGCATCGACCATCTGGCGGTGCACCCGGTTGCCGGTCCGGCGATTGATGATGTGAAAGCTGACCCGGTCAGAGGTGGAGGCCGCGGTATATAGACTAACGGCGCAGCTGAGTTCGCCAAGCGTCAGATGCCCTTTCCAATTTGCGCGAGGTGCCACGACAAGTCTCCTTTTAAGAAGACTCGCTGAACAGGAAACAGGCCGCAATTGTTCCGGCACTGCCGCTTCTTCCGTACGATTCCAGACAAGCTGACATATGCTTGTTTTAGGGGAACCAAATAGATGCACGCGACGTTTGCCAGCATCCACACCCCGCCAAGATCCTGGGAGAGGTTTCGAACGGTGTCCGAATCACAGTCGAGTCGCGATCCTGCTCGCGCAGATATTGTCAGGCTCATTCCTGCCCTTCGTGCCTTTGCTCGCACGTTTTGCCGTAATCCCACAGATGCAGATGATCTGGTGCAGGAAACGCTGATGAAGGCGCTTGCCAATCTCGACAAGTTTGAGCCTGGAACAAAGCTGAAGTCGTGGTTGTTCACCATTATGCGCAACACATTTTACACGCGTGCCAAGGTTCTGGGGCGCGAAGCGCCTGGCGTTGAAGAGTGTGTGAGCGGTGACTCTCCGATGGAAGCAACGCAGGAGGTGCAGGCGCGGGCGCGCGAAGTGCAGGAGGCTCTTGCCAAACTGCCACCGCATTACCGGGAGGTATTGACGCTCGTTGCCATCCTTGGAGAAAGCTACGAATCTGCAGCTGAAATCTGCGATTGCGCCGTAGGAACAGTGAAAAGCAGGCTGAACAGGGCGCGGCATCAAATCCTTCAAGAGCTCGGCGAAGAGTGACATTTCTCCACGATGATTTTTAAATCACTCTGCCTGTAAAAATTGCGGGAACTTTTAGAGCGCTCGCAAGTTCACGCGAAGCGGGAGGCCGTCCGGCCTCGATCGTCTGCACCTGCTCTTTAAGGATTTCATTATGCCCGTAACGATCACCGCGATCCTGTTTGCACTTATCGGGATCGCCCTGGCGGCGGGTGGCGCACAGCTATTGATGCTGGGGGATAGTGCCTACTATCTCATCACCGGCATAGCGTTTCTCGTCACCGCTGTTTTGCTTTTCCTCCGGCGCGCGGAAGCGCTTTGGCTCTATGCTCTCATTGTCCTCGGTTCGCTCGGTTGGGCGATCTGGGAAGTTGGCTTCGATTGGTGGCAGCTTGGCCCTCGCGGCGGCGTCATCATCGTGCTTGGGGCTTGGTTGCTTACGCCCTGGATTCGCAAGCCGCTTGGTTTTATCAGCCCCAATACGGGCTATCGATATAGTGCCGTTGCGACGCCGCTTGTTGCATCGCTGGCTCTGGCCCTCCTCATCGCCGTGGTTTCGATGCTGGTAGATATCCACGATCTTTCGGGCGAACTTCCGGAAGAACAGGTTGCAGCAGCGCCTGCCATGGGAGGCAATGTGCCTCCGGGTGAATGGCACCAGTACGGTCGTACCCCCTATGGTCAGCGTTACTCGCCACTTGACCAGATCAACGTCAAGAATGTTGGCGATCTGACAGAAGTCTGGCGTTACCAGACTGGCGATGTGAAGCTGCCTGAAGATGTGGGTGAGACCACCTATCAGGTGACCCCGCTCAAGATCGGCAATTCTCTCTATCTTTGCACGCCGCACAATTGGGCCATTGCGCTTGATGCGACTACCGGCAAGCAGAAGTGGAAATATGACGCGAATGTGGGCCTCAACCCTGACCGTCAGCACCAGACCTGCCGTGGTGTAACCTATTACAAAGATCCACAGGCGGCAGCTGGCGCAGCCTGTGCCGAGCGCGTCTATCTTCCCACGTCCGATGCTCGTCTCATCGCTCTCGATGCAGCAAATGGGCAGGTCTGCCCAAGCTTTGCGGAAAATGGCGTCCTGCAGCTCGAGCAGAAAATGCGCTTTAACCCAGCGGGTTATTATTACTCCACGTCTCCGCCAGTGATTGCCGCTGGCAAGATCATAATCGGCGGTGCGGTCAACGATAACTATTCGACTGAAGAACAGTCCGGTGTTATCCGCGCCTTTGACGTCAATACGGGACAGTTGGTGTGGAATTGGGATTCGGGCAATCCGACCCAGACACAGCCGCTGCCAGAGGGCCAGAAATACACCACCAACTCGCCCAACAGCTGGTCCGTCTTCAGTGTCGATGAAGAACTGGGTCTCGTTTACATTCCGCTTGGTAATCAGGTGCCAGATCAGCTTGGCATGAACCGCTCGGAAAATGTCGAAAAGTATTCAGCCGGTATTGTGGCACTTGACGTCAACACGGGCGCCGATCGCTGGATGCGTCAGTTCGTCCACCACGATCTGTGGGATATGGACGTTCCGGCACAGCCTGTTCTGATCAACCTGAAGAAGGAAGATGGTGCCATGGTTCCGGCTCTTGTCGGACCAACCAAGCAGGGTGACATCTATGTTCTCGATCGCCGCAGCGGCGAGCCGATCATTCCTGTCACGGAACAGCCGGCGCCTGGCGGTGCCATCCCGGAAGATCGTACCTCGCCAACGCAGCCTATCTCTGCCCTCAACTTCCGTCCGCGCACCCTGGAAGGTCGCGACATGTGGGGCGTCACCATGTTTGACCAGATGGTGTGCCGCATCCGCTTGAAGCAGCTTAAATATGAAGGCCAATACACACCGCCTTCATTGCAGGGCTCACTCATCTATCCGGGCAATTTCGGCACCTTCAACTGGGGTTCCGTCGCAGTTGATCCGGAACGGATGGTCATGTTTGGCATGCCTACCTACCTCGCCTTCACCTCGCAGCTCGTTCCGCGTTCGGAAGTGCCGCCGAAGGGGCAGGACGAAAAGGGTTCCGAACAGGGGCTGAACCGTAATGACGGCGCACCTTATGCCGTGAAGATGGGCCCATTCCTTGGTCCGCTTCAGATTCCGTGCCAGGCTCCGCCATGGGGCTATGTGACCGGCGCTGACCTTCGCAACGGCAAGATTGCCTACAAACACAAGAATGGTACGGTGTATGACATGACGCCGCTGCCGCTGCCATTCAAGGTAGGTGTGCCAGGCATCGGTGGACCGATGATCACCAAGGGTGGTGTCGCCTTCCTCGGCGCAGCTGTCGACAACTTCCTGCGCGCTTATGATCTGACCAGCGGCAAGCAGCTGTGGGAAGCGCGTCTTCCAGCAGGCGGCCAGGCGACACCAATGACCTACTCGGTCGATGACGGTCGTCAGTTCGTGGTGATGGTGGCAGGTGGCCACGGTTCGATTGGCACCAAGCCAGGCGACTATGTAATTGCCTACGCACTGCCCAAGAAATAACGGCGGGGAGCTTCGGCTCCCCCACTTCAAGTCTTGAAGCAAGAAGCCCGGCGCATACCTGCGCCGGGCTTCTTGTATCATATTACGAACGATGAATTTACGGCTGTTCAGCAATCAGAGCGTTCACAACCCTGTCCACGCCCGGCACGCTCAGTGCCACTTCCTCGGCGCGCTGAATTTCACCTTTCAGGAACACGCGACCGCCGAGTTCGATGGTGGGACCCTTGGCCGTCACCTTCACGTTGGATGCGTCCAACCCGCCAGCGCTGGCAAGCGCTGCGGCAACAGTGGTTTCCAGCATGGCCTGTGGCGGAAACTCCTGTTCGACAACCGGGTCTTCCCGATGAAAGGTGGGATGCTTGAATACCATGATGCGTCTCCTCCATGTTTATGGTTTGGAGAGGTAACGCTCGAAATTGGAATTCGTTCATGTTCTCTGCAAGACCATACTAATAGCAGAGCGTAACTCATCCTGTGTAAATGGCTTTGTGAGCTTTTGGAGTGAACCGCCTTTGCCATTTGGGACTTCGGCATAGCCGGTTGCCAGAATGACGGGCAGATCGCTTCGGCGCTCCAGAATGGCGGTCGCCAGTTCGGTACCTGTCATGCGCGGCATGGAATGATCGGTGATGACCAGATCAATGTCAGGGCGTTCATCCAGAAGCCGCAATGCCTCGTCACCGCTGTAAGCTTCCAAGGGCGTGTGACCCAGGTCTTCCAGCATCATTGTGGTGTTCATCAGCACAAGACCGTCGTCATCGACGGCGAGTACGGTGAGGGGACGATTAACGCTCAAAACATCTTGCATGACTGGCTCGGCATTCTCCGTTTCAAGTTGCGGTCTTGCCGCAACTGGAGCTGCCGGAAAGACCATCGACACGGTTGTTCCCGCGCCGGGCTTGCTAAGAATACGCAAGTGACCACTAGATTGTTCCATCAGGCCATGCACCATGGCGAGCCCGAGACCGGTGCCTTTGCCGATCCCTTTGGTGGTAAAAAAGGGTGCGGTGGCATGGGATAAAGTCTCTTCATCCATGCCATGTCCTTCGTCTTTGACATAGAGTTCGACGCCCGGTTCCGACACCTGTGAAGTTACCTGGAACGGCTGGGAACGCCGTACACCAATCAAGATCTTTCCGCCGTTCGGCATGGCATCACGGGCGTTCATGATGAGGTTGAGGAGTGCCATTTCCAGCTGGTTGGCATCGGTCAGCACTTCGGGAATATCCTCCTCGAAGTCCGTTTCAAGCTCAATATCGGGATCAAGAAACCGCAAGGCCAGTTCCAGCATTCCCGAGGCCAAGGCAACCGGCTTTACCGGACCTACGTCCAAATCCTGCCGACGTGAAAATGCCAGGAGACGCCGGGTGAGCGTTGCACCGCGTTCTGCTCCCAAAAGTGCGCTTCTGACCAATGCCTGACATTCGGTATCTTCTGGCAGACGCTTTTGCAAAAGCGTGAGCGAACCCAGGATGGCGGTGAGCAAATTGTTGAAATCATGCGCGATTCCACCGGTCATCTGGCCGATGGCTTCCAGCTTCTGTGCTTGGAACAGTTCTTCTCGCGCCTTGGCGAGCGCCAGTTGTGCCTCGCGCTTTTCGCTAATGTCGCGCGTAATCTTGGCAAAGCCCAGGAGATTGCCTTCGTCGTCGCGAATGGCATCAATGACAATACTGGCCCAGAAGCGCGTGCCATCCTTGCGCACCCGCCAGCCTTCGTTTTCAAAACGTCCTTCGCGTGCCGCCACGTCCAAACCACGCCAGGGCTCTCGTTTTTCCCGGTCTTCGGGCGTGTAGAAATTGGAGAAATGAAGCCCAACGATTTCCTCCGCATCGTAGCCCTTCAGGCGTCTTGCTCCCGGATTCCAGCTCGCAACATGGCCATCCTGATCAAGCATGTAGATGGCGTAGTCGATGATGGATTCGATCAGCAGCCTGTATCGGTCCTGCACCTGACGTCGCACAGTCCGGCCTTCGGCCATATTCCGCATCTCCCACCAGCATTCACAGCAGTGCCGAACATCGCTCATATCGAAAAGTTTCAGGACCGAGCAAATTGTATGCTGGTTGACTCAAAACGGCTGCCGATGTACGACTGACGAAATTCAAAATTCGTCATTCATTAGAAGGTAGCGATGATTGAACCTATGACAGCCGCGGCGGAAGCCTCCCGTCAAGAAAATGTGGAGAAGATTCTCGACAGTGCTGAGCGTCTCTTCAAGCATTACGGCTATACGAAAACCAATGTTGCAGATATCGCCCGCGACCTCTCAATGTCGCCTGCGAATATCTACCGCTTCTTTTCCTCCAAGTCTGATATTCATCAGGCATTGGCCAAGAGAATGCTGTCTATACAATATGATATGTTGCAATTGAATTCAGTCAGAAAAGTGTCTTCGTCGATAAGATTAAAAGATCACGTTCTTATGCAGCATCGTATGACTGTCGAGACTATGATGGACGAAGAAAAGGTCCATGAAATGGTCGTGATTGCGATGGATCAGCAATGGCCCGTTATTGAAGAGCATATCAGCAAGGTCAGAGTTTTAGTGGAGCGGATCATTGCTGAAGGAATAGCCGCTGGTGAGTTTCGGGATCAGAATACACGCCTTGCTGCTGAGTGGTTCATGAATTCAGGCGTCTGTCTGTGTCATCCGCAGTTGATCACCAAAACGCTCGCATCTGATGATGTTCTGACGCCAGAACAACTCGTCGACTATTCCCTGCGAGCGCTCAAGTAGGTTTCGGCTTCCTGGAGAGGGGCCTTTGTGACAGGAGTCATGAAAATGTTGTTCGATAGACTGGGGAAGCTGAGCGCTGCCGGTGTGGTGGTCCTGATCGGCTTGACAAGTTGCTCTGAAGAAAAAGTTGCCGAAGCGCCGGTCATACGTCCGGTCAAGGTGGTCGAGGTAAAGGCACCGCAACAGGGCGCCTCTCTTACCTATTCCGGTGCCGTTCGCGCTCGAACCGAAATCCCCATGGGCTTCCGGGTGGATGGCAAGGTTACGCAGCGTCTGGTCGATGTCGGCCAGCGAGTAAAGGCGGGCGATGTGCTGGCCAAGCTCGATTCCACGGATTACGAGCTTTCCGTTCGCCAAGCCGAGGCTGAGCTGGCCTCTGCTGAGAAGCAGGTGGAGATCAGCCAGCTTGCATTGAAACGCGCGCAGACGCTTCAGCAGCAGAACGTGACATCCCAATCTCAGTTGGAGCAGGCTCAACTTTCCTCCCAGCAGGCCATTGCCAGCCGTGATGCGGCAGCCTCTTCACTGGATCAGGCGCGCAATCGTGTGACCTATTCTGTGTTGAATGCTGATGTTCCCGGTCTTGTGACGGCAGTGAGCGCGGAGGCGGGACAGGTTCTTGCCGCCGGTACGCCGGTGCTGACCATCGCCGAAGATGGCGAAAAGGAAGCTGTGATTGCCGTGCCGGAAGGCGATATTGCCCAGTTTGAACCGGGCAAGACGGTAAAGGCCTCCTTCTGGTTCGATCAGAAGCTCGTCGTTGATGGTAAGGTGCGTGAAGTGGCAGGCAGCGCCGATGCGCAGTCGCGAACATTCGCAGTTCGCGTGAGCCTTCCGGACGATCCACGAATTCGTTTGGGTGTCACAGCAACGGTGACTGCGGTCTCAGATGCGGTTGCGCAAACATTCGAACTTCCCCTGACCGCCTTGACCAAGCAGGACGACAAATCCGTCGTCTGGGTTGTTGATCCCGATACGAAGAAGGTAAGCCCTCGCACTGTCACTATTGGTGGCTTCACCGCCGATGGAGTGCGGATCGGTTCTGGCCTTGCTGCTGGCGATCTGGTGGTGGCCGCTGGTACGCAATTCATGCAGCCGGATTTGGAAGTCAACCTGAGCGCGGAACCGGCAAAGCCAGAGGGCGATGCGGGTAAAGCCGCGTCTCCTGCGAATACGTAAGCGGCGAGCGAGGATCAAAACATGACTTCGTCTCGTCCCACTGGCGGCAAGCAACCATTCAACCTTTCGCGCTGGGCTATTGCCCATCCCAGCATTGGCCGCTTTCTCTTCGGCATCATCATCATTGTGGGAGGCCTTGGCATCCTCAATATGGGCCAGAAGGAAGATCCTGACTTTACCTTCCGCGTCATGGTTGTGCAGGCGGTATGGCCGGGCGCTTCCATTCAGGAAATGCAGGATCAAGTCGTCAACAAGATCGAGCGGAAGCTTCAGGAAACGCCGCATCTCGATTGGGTGAAATCCTATACCCGTGCCGGTTTCTCCATCACGACGATCCAGATCAAGGGCAACACCAACTCCGCACAGGTGGCGGATGCCTTCTATCAGGTTCGCAAGAAGGTGCGTGATATCGAGCAGGATTTGCCATCGGGCGTGCTCGGCCCCTTCTTCAACGATGAGTTTGGCGATACCTATGTGACGCTGCACGCGATCACCGGTGATGGCTATTCCTATCCCGAACTGAAGGACATAGCGACCCGGGCGCGTGATGTGCTGCTGGCTACCAAGGGCGTTGAGAAGGTCTCCATCCTCGGTGATCAGGATCAGCGCATCTATATTGACATTTCCTCCAAGGCGCTGGCCGAACGCAAGCTGACACTGAACGACATCAAGAATGCGCTGGCTGGCCAGAATAATGTTGACCCGGCAGGCAGTGTGCAGACAGCAACCCGCTCGGTTCGCATTTCCGTTGAAGGCGGCGTGAAGACTCCCGAAGATGTGCGCGAACTGCGCATTCGAAGCGGCGACCAAGTGTTTCGCCTGGGTGATATCGCAACGGTTTCGCCGGGGCTCATTTCGCCCTACGACCGAAAATTCCGTTTCAACGGCAAGGATGCGGTCGAAATCGGCGTAGTCATGCAGAATGGCTACAAGGTCACCGATGTCGGCAAGTGGATCGAAGAAACCTACAGCACATTCGACAAGACACTGCCTTATGGCGTTCAAATCTCGCAGATCGCCAACCAGCCGGAAGTGGTGCATGAAGCCATTGGTGAATTCACCCAGGCGTTGATCGAGGCTCTGGTGATCGTCCTTGTCGTCTCGCTGCTGTCGATCGGCTGGCGATCGGGTATCGTCATTGCCATCTCCATTCCGCTCGTTCTCGCCGCGACCCTTGCCATCATGTATGAGATGGGCATCGAGCTTCAGCGTATTTCGCTGGGCGCTCTCATCATTGCGCTTGGTCTTCTGGTGGATGACGCAATGATTGTGGTGGAAATGATGGAGCGAAAGCTGGAAGAGGGGCTGGAAAAGCTCGACGCTGCCACTTTCGCCTATTCCTCCACCGCTTTCCCCATGTTGACCGGCACGCTGATCACCACGGCTGGTTTCATTCCCGTGGGCTTTGCGGATTCAACGGCTGGCGAATATGTACGCTCGCTTTTCTATGTAGTGGGCATCGCGCTTGTGACCTCTTGGTTCGTGGCGGTCTATTTCACGCCCTGGATCGGCTACATGGTGTTGAAGCAGCGACCGCATGCGGGGACGCATCACGATGTCTATGACACGCGCTTCTATCGTGGGCTGAAAGCCACCGTAACCTGGAGCGTGCGCCATCGTCTGATCGTTCTTGCCGCAACACTTGGCGTGTTCTTCACAAGCCTCTGGGCATTCCAGTTCATCCCGCAAAGCTTTTTCCCGCAATCCTCGCGCCCGGAAATCCTTGTCGATATGTGGTTGCCGGAAGGAACAGCGATCGAAGAAGTAGAACGTCAGGCCAAGGTGCTGGAAGCCAAGATCATGGACGATCCGGACAAGGCCTTTGTTGCAACTTTCATCGGGGAGGGCGCCCCACGCTTCTTCCTGCCGCTGGACCAGCAGTTGCGCAATCCGAACTATGCCCAGCTTCTCGTTATGTCCAAGGGGCTTGAACAGCGTGAGCGTCTGGTTGTGAAGCTGCGTGATATTCTGGCGAAGGACTTCCCCACGGTGCGCGGCAAGGTGGATCGCCTCTTCCTCGGGCCTCCGGTTGGCTGGGCCGTGCAGATGCGCGTCATTGGTCCGGATCGGCAGGAGGTTCGCCGGATTGCCGATCAGGTGAAGCAGCGCTTCCACCAGAATCCGGTTCTTGGCACCATTCATGATGATTGGCTGGAACCGGTAACGGAGATGAAGCTGGTCATCGACCAGGACCGCGCCCGCGCCCTCGGTGTGACCTCGCAGCGTGTACGCCAGATGCTCTTTGCATCCATGTCCGGCGTGACGCTCGATCAGTTCCGTGATGGCGAAGAAACCGTCTCCATCGTGGCTCGCGAGCCGAATGCGACCCGTGATCTGCTGACGGCTGTGAACTCCGTCTATATCCCGACCGATAGCGGCGCGTTTGTGCCGGTATCGCAGATTGCCCGCATTGAGCCGGTACAGGAAAACGGCATCGAATGGCGCCGTGACCGCCTGCCGACCATCACGGTTAAGGCTACAGTGCCGGATAATGTGGAGCCGACCGATATTTCTGCCAAGATGTTTGAGGGAATGGCGGATCTGCGCAAGTCCCTGCCTGCCGGATATAAGGTCGAGATTCAGGGCGGTGCGGAAGATGCCGCCGAAAGCCAGATGTCGATTGCCGCCAAGGCTCCCGTCATGCTCTTCGTCATCCTGACACTGCTGATGATCCAGCTGCAGCATTTCGGCAAAGCCATGCTGGTGTTGGCAACGGGTCCGCTTGGTATCATCGGTGCCGCGTCCGCGCTGTTAATTACAGGTGCGCCGTTCGGCTTCGTTGCAATCCTGGGCGTCATTGCGTTGCTCGGCATCATTATCCGCAACTCAATCATTCTGGTGGATCAGATCGATCAGGATATTGCCGCCGGAATGGCGCGTAGCGAAGCGATCATCGGGGCGGCAGTGCGTCGTTTCCGCCCAATCATGCTGACAGCGCTGGTCGCTGTTCTCGCTCTGATCCCGATTTCCCGCGGTCTGTTCTGGGGACCGCTGGCCTACGCCATGATGGGCGGCATCATGGTGGCAACGGTGCTGACCATTCTTGTTCTTCCGGCGGGCTATGCCCTGTTCTTTGGCAAGGACAAGAAGGGCTCGGCTTCGGGCGATCAGACGAATGAAAACACCTCCAGTCCAGGCTCGCTCAAGCCCTCCGCCGCGGCAGAGTGAGCATCTGGCGGGAGGCGGCGTACCCCTGCCGTCTCCCAACCCATCAGCGGGCGGCGATACGCGTTAAAATAGGTATCGCCGCCCGCTTGCTATTTGAGAGAAAAATTCTCTTTCTCGTCAGTGGATGAGGCGGCGGTTCCTCGTAGGGAGGTGAGGGATTTCGTAGTCTTCGGTCATTCAGTGAAATGCACCGGAGAGTGGAATGAAACGCCTGATAATCCTCGGCACCGCGCTTGCTGCCCTTCTCGCAGCCCCTGCCATGGCCGAGCAGAAGCTTCTCAATGCATCCTACGATGTGGCGCGAGAGCTTTTCGCCGCCGAGAACGAGGCTTTCATCAAGCAGCATCCGGGTGTTTCCATCGATCAATCCCATGCCGGTACCTCAAAACAGGCACGCGCGATTGTGGAGGGTCTGGAAGCGGATGTCGTAACCTTCAATCAGGTGACGGATATCGATTTTCTGGTAAAACAGGGCTTCGTTTCCAAAGATTGGCAGAAGAGCTTTGCAAACGATGCTTCGCCCTTCTATTCCTTCCCATCCTTCCTTGTGCGCGCTGGCAACCCGAAGAATATCAAGGACTGGAACGATCTGATCCGCGATGATGTGAAGGTTGTTTTCCCGAACCCCAAGACTTCCGGCAATGCGCGCTACACCTATCTGGCCGCTACCGCATACGCCAAGGAAGCTTTCAATGGCGATGAGGAGAAGGTCGAAGCCTTTGTGAAGAAGATCTTCGACAACGTGCCTGTCTTCGATACGGGTGGCCGTGCTGCGACGACAACCTTCGTGGAGCGCGAAACAGGTGACGTGCTGATTACCTTCGAGGCAGAAACGCGCGGCATTGCCAAGCAATATGGTGCGGACAAGGTGCAGAGTGTCATTCCGTCCGTATCGTTGCTGGCTGAATTCCCGGTTGCCGTGGTGGACAAGGTTGCCAAAAAGCATGGCACGGAAGAGCTTGCAAAGACCTACCTGAACTTTCTCTACAGCGAAGAGGGTCAGCGGGTTGCAGCCCAGTTCGGCCATCGCGTTCACAATGAAAAGGTGGCGGCTGAATTCAAAAGCGACTTCCCGGAAATACGTCTGGTCAATGTGAATGACGTTTTCGGTGGCTGGGACAAGATTCAAAAAGAACACTTCGCTTCCGGCGGCATTCTCGACACGCTATACGGCAGCCGTTGATTTCTCCTCCCAAGGAAATGGCAACCCGGCGGTAATATGACCGTCGGGTTTGCCTGTTTATAACAGGAAGCGCATCGTGAGACGCAATGTTCTGCCCGGTTTGCATCTCTCGCTGGGCATCACTCTTTTCTACGTCGGTCTGATTGTCGTGCTGCCGCTGGCAGCACTGGTTTTCAAGGCGGCAAGCCTCGGTCTTTCCGATTACTGGTCCATTGTCTCGTCGCCGCGTGCTGTTGCAAGCTACCGGGTGACGGCGCTTTCGGCACTTGCTGCGACCGTGTTCAACCTTGTCTTCGGCTTGGCGCTCGCCTGGGTTTTGACACGCTATCGCTTTCCAGGTCGCCGGATTGTCGACGCCATGGTCGATCTGCCCTTTGCCCTGCCAACTGCGGTCGCGGGCATTTCGCTTACTGCGCTTTTTTCGAACAATGGCTGGTTCGGTTCCATTCTCTCCGATGCGGGCATCAAGGTCGCCTATACGCCCATCGGCATCATGATTGCCATGTGTTTCACCAGTCTGCCTTTCATCGTTCGAACCGTTCAGCCGGTGCTGGAGGATCTTGATCCAGCGCTGGAAGAGGCGGCGCAATCACTTGGCGGCTCGGATTGGGCGATCTTCCGCAAGGTCATCCTTCCTCTGCTGACACCGGCTCTGCTGGCAGGTCTTTCGCTGTCCTTTGCGCGGTCGCTTGGCGAGTTCGGCGCCATCATCTTCATCGCGGGTAACCAGCCGATGAGCACGGAAATCACGGCACTGCTGATCTTCATCCGGTTGGAAGAATATGATTATCAGGCGGCAGCAGCGATTGCCTCCGTTCTGCTATTTACGGCCTTCGCCATGTTGGCCGTGACGAACTGGCTGCAGTCCCGCGCCTTGCGCTACACGGTGAAGGGCTGAGGCCATGAGCAATTCTATTCCATCCAGAAAACCGCCGCGCGTGGGTGATGGCCCTGTCTTTCGCCGGGTTCTGATTGGCCTCGTGCTGATCCTCGGCGCGCTTCTCATACTCGCGCCGCTGCTTGTTATCGGCCACGAAGCCTTCAAACAGGGCTGGAACGTCTATATTGGCACGCTGAAACATTCCGATACGCGCCATGCCATTATGATGACGGTGCTGACGGCGCTGATTGCCGTGCCGCTTAACACCGCCTTCGGCGTTGCTGCAGCCTGGGCCATCACCAAATTCGATTTCTGGGGCAAGCGCCTGCTGCTGGTGGTGATCGAAATTCCGTTTTCCGTTTCGCCCATCGTGGCGGGTGTGGCCTATCTTTTCGTTTATGGCCTGCAAGGCGTATTCGGCCCTTGGCTTGATGCGCACGACATCAAGATCCTGTTTGCGCTGCCGGGTATTGTGCTGGCTTCGATGTTCGTTACAGCACCCTTTGTAGCGCGCGAGTTGATCCCGCTGATGCAGGCTCAAGGGCGGGATCTTGAGGAGGCGGCCACCTCGCTCGGTGCTTCTGGCTGGAAAACCTTTTTCTCAGTGACATTGCCGAATGTGAAATGGGCGATGCTTTACGGCGTGGTGCTGTGCAACGCCCGCGTGATGGGCGAGTTTGGTGCCGTGTCGATTGTGTCAGGCAATATTCGAGGCCAGACCAACACGCTGCCGCTGCATATCGAACTGCTCTACCACGATTATCAGGCAGCAGGTGCCTTCGCCTCCGCTTCCATACTGGCCCTTCTCGCCGTCTTCACCATCATTGCCAAAGTGGCGCTGGAGCGTCGCGGTGCGGGACGCCGCCGCAAGCTCGCAGCCACCGAAGCCGTACCGACAGGACATTGAACCATGGAAATTCGCCTCGATAACGTCATCAAGACCTTCGATACGTTCCGCGCGGTACGCGGCGTTTCACTCACCGTAAAGAGTGGAGAGCTGATCGCGCTTCTTGGTCCTTCTGGCTCTGGCAAGACAACCATCCTGCGCATGGTGGCCGGTCTCGAATATGCTGATGGCGGCCAAATCCATTTCGGTGATCAGGACGCAACCGATATCCCTGTGCGGGATCGCGGGGTCGGTTTCGTCTTCCAGCATTACGCACTTTTTCCGCATATGACGGTGGCGGAAAATATCGGCTTCGGCATGAGCGTTTCGAAAGTGAAGCGCAGCAAGGCGGATATCACGGCCCGCGTTGAGCAGCTTCTCTCACTCGTAAAGCTGCAAGGCTTAGGCGACCGCTTTCCCGGACAGATATCTGGCGGTCAGCGTCAGCGCGTGGCCCTGGCGCGGGCGCTCGCCGTGGACCCGAAAGTGCTGCTGCTGGATGAGCCTTTTGGCGCGCTGGATGCCAATGTGCGCCACGACCTTCGCCGCTGGCTGCGGGAGATCCATCAGGAACTCGGCATCACCACCATTTTTGTTACCCATGATCAGGAAGAGGCGCTTGATCTGGCAGATCGCGTCGTCATTTTGAAGGAAGGCCAAATTGTTCAGGAAGGCACGCCCCAGGAGGTTTGCCGCGATCCGAAGGATGCCTTCGTGCTCAAGTTTTTGGGCGATGCCAATCGGCTGACTGGAGAGGTGCAAAACGGGGTTGCGCGAGCAGGTGGTTCGGAAGTTGCGGCTCGCGGCCTTATCGATGGCCCCGCGGAAATCTATGCCCGTCCGCGTGATCTGGAATGGTCCAGCGTCGGGCCGGGGGTCGAGGCGACCGTCCAGCGGGTGCTGGACCGACCCGGTGAACGGCGTGTCGTGGCCGTGACTGCCAAGGGCGAGACGCTGGAGTTCGATGTCGAGCCTGAGATTGATGTGGTGGCTGGCCAGAGCGGATATGTGACGGTGCGGCGGGCAAAGGTGTTTTCGTTGGCCTAACCGCAGAAGCAGTGTTTCAAACTGCCTAACAAAAAAGGGCGCCGGTTTCCCGACGCCTTTTTCTTTGTCTTCAAATCAGATCAGTTCATCTGAGTGACGAAGCGGGTTTCCAGATAGGCTGCAACAGCTTCCGAGCCGCCTTCAGTGCCGTAGCCCGAATCCTTGATGCCGCCGAACGGCACTTCCGGAATTGCAAAGCCGTTGTGGTTGATCGTCAGCATGCCTGCTTCCAGACGCTGGCCGAGCGCATGAGCGGTTTTGACCGAGCCCGTGAAGGCGTAGGATGCAAGGCCGAAGGGCAGGCGATTGGATTCTTCCAGTGCCTCATCAAGCGTTGAGAAGCGGTTGACGATGGCGATGGGGCCGAAGGGCTCCTCGTTCATCATCTTGGCCGAGGTCGGAACGTCCGTGAGAACGGTTGGCTCAAAGAAGTGACCCTTGTTGCCGATGCGCTTGCCGCCGGTCTTAAGAACAGCGCCCTTGGAAACGGCATCGTTAATCATGTCTTCCATGGCCGGAATGCGGCGCTCGTTGGCCAGCGGGCCCATGGTGGTATCGCCTTCGAGACCGTTACCGACCTTGATGCTTTCCGCATATTTCACAATGCCATCGATGAACTTGTCGGCCACGCCATCCTGAATGAGGAAGCGGGTCGGAGCCACGCAGACCTGACCGGCATTGCGGAACTTGGCAGCGGCTGACACTTCGATAGCCTTTTCCAGATCCGCATCGTTGAACACGACGACTGGTGCATGACCGCCGAGTTCCATGGTGGCACGCTTCATGTGCTTGCCAGCGAGCGCTGCGAGATGCTTGCCGACAGGCGTGGAGCCGGTGAAGGAAATCTTGCGAATGACCGGATGCGGGATCAGGTATTCGGAGATTTCTGCTGGCACACCGTAAACGAGGTTGACGACACCAGCCGGAATGCCGGCATCCACGAAGACGCGAATGAGTTCGGCCGGGGAGGCTGGCGTTTCTTCCGGTGCCTTGACGATGATGGAGCAGCCAACGGACACAGCAGCAGAAAGCTTGCGCACGATCTGGTTGATCGGGAAGTTCCAAGGCGTAAACGCTGCGACGGGGCCAACCGGGAACTTGACGGCCATGTTGGCAACGCCACCAAAACGGGCTGGAATGATCTGGCCGTAGGTGCGGCGTGCTTCTTCGGCAAACCAGTCAATGGTGTCGGCAGCGTTGATGATTTCGCCCTTGGACTGGGCAATTGGCTTGCCCTGTTCGCGCGTCATCAGCCAAGCGATGTAATCAATACGCTCGCGCAGCAGGTCAGCGGCTTTGCGCATGATCTTTGAACGCTCGAAAGCGGAGGTGTCGCGCCAGATCTTGAAGCCCTTGTCGGCAGCTTCCAGCGCGAGGTCGAGGTCAGCCTTTTCCGCATGGGCGATCTTGCCGATGATTTCCTGCGTTGCAGGATCTTCAACCGGAATGGTTTTGCCACCAATGGCATCGCGCCATTCGCCTGCGATGAAAAGTTTTACGTCGGGATAAGTGTGCATTTTGACCTCATTTTCGCGTTCGAAGCCGCGTTTAGGCAGGGTAGCCAAGCTTGAAGAGAAGCGGCTCAGGAAGGTTCGGCTCCTGAGTTAAGACATCGGAGCGTGACAATCAACAGCAGGCTCTAAAAGTAATACTTAATAACGTCAACGGCGGCCCTGGGAGCCGCCGTCGTAGGATCGCATCTCAAGGCACAAATCAGAAAAACGCCTGAATATCGGTCTGGGCGCGGCCGAGGATCAACGCATGAACATCATGCGTGCCTTCATAGGTGTTGACCGTTTCCAGGTTCTGAGCGTGGCGCATGACGTGGTATTCGATCTGGATGCCATTACCACCGTGCATGTCACGGGCCTGACGGGCGATATCCAGCGCCTTGCCGCAATTGTTGCGCTTGACGATGGAAATCATTTCCGGGGCCATCTTGTGGTCGTCCATCAGGCGGCCAACGCGAAGCGATCCTTGCAGGCCAAGCGCAATTTCGGTCTGCATATCGGCAAGCTTTTTCTGGAAAAGCTGGGTGCCAGCCAGCGGCTTACCAAACTGCTTGCGGTCCAGACCGTATTGACGGGCGCGGAACCAGCAATCTTCTGCCGCACCCATGACACCCCAGGAAATGCCGTAGCGGGCACGGTTGAGGCAACCGAACGGTCCTTTCAGGCCGGATACGTTGGGGAGCAGCGCATCTTCGGAAACTTCCACACCATCCATGACGATTTCGCCGGTGATTGAAGCGCGAAGCGAAAGCTTGCCGCCGATCTTCGGTGCGCTGAGGCCCTTCATGCCCTTTTCCAGCACGAAGCCGCGAATTTCATTATTGTGGGCTTCGGACTTCGCCCAAACGACGAACACATCTGCGATCGGCGCATTGGAAATCCACATCTTCGCACCGCGCAGACGATAGCCGCCCTCGATCTTCTCGGCGCGGGTCTTCATGCCGCCGGGATCGGAACCGGCATCCGGCTCGGTCAGGCCGAAACAGCCGATGAGTTCACCAGATACGAGGCCCGGCAGATATTTCTTGCGCTGCTCATCCGAACCATAGGCATAGATCGGATAGATGACGAGCGAGGATTGCACGCTCATCATGGAACGGTAGCCGGAATCGATGCGCTCGACTTCGCGGGCAACCAGACCGTAGGCGACGTAAGAAGCATTGGCTGCGCCATATTCCTCCGGCAGTGTGACCCCTAGAAGACCTGTCTGGCCCATCAGGCGGAAGAGTTCCGGTTCGGTCGTTTCGCTGAGATAGGCCTCCTGGATGCGGGGCAGAAGCTCGGCTTTGCCGAAGGCTGCTGCCGTATCGCGGATCATCCGTTCGTCATCCGTCAGCTGGTCGTCCAGCAGGAAGGGGTCTGCCCAATTGAAAGCCGCGCGGTCGCTCATGTCGAAATCTCCAAAAACTGTTGGTGGCACTATGGGGGATGGGCAAATGCCGGTAAAGCGCAGTTTACTCACGTTGATATGAGATATAGGAATGGGGCATGAGCAATCTCAGCCGAAGGCTTCTTCCCTCCACCAGCGCGCTTGCGGCGTTTGAATCTGTTGCACGACTTGGCAGTTTCTCTGCTGCCGCAGATGAGCTTGCGCTCACGCAAGGGGCTATCAGCCGCCAGATTTCCGGCCTGGAAGAGCAGCTTGGCATTCTTTTGTTCGAGCGCAGCAGTCGTGGCGTTTCCCTGACGGAGTCGGGCCGGGCCTATGCAAAAGCCATCGGTGCGGCACTCTCGCAAATCCGCACCGCTTCGCTTCAGGCCATGACCAAACGGCATGGCGACACCTTGAATCTGGCGATGCTTCCAACCTTTGGCACCCGCTGGCTTTTGCCGCGCATCCCGCGTTTTGTCTCCGCCCATCCGGAAATCACGCTCAATTTCGCAACCCGCATTGGCATCTTCGATTTCGAGCAGGATGGACTGGATGTCGCCATCCACATCGGCCAACCGAACTGGCCGGGTGCGGAATGTACGTTCCTGATGGATGAGATGGTCGCGCCCGTATGCAGCCCGGAATTTTTGCGTGAAAATCCTATCAATCAGGCGGACGATCTCACGACCGTGCCGCTTTTGCATATGGCATCTCGCCCCGGTGCCTGGACGCATCTATTTGAGACGCTGGGTGTGACAGCAGTCCCATCGCCTGGTATGCGGTTCGAGCAATTTTCAAGCGTAGCGCAGGCATGCAGCGCCGGTCTCGGTATCGCGCTCATGCCGCTGTTTCTGATCGAGGCGGAACTGTCTGCCGGGACCCTGGTGCAGGCCTATCCGCAGCAGGTCCGCAGCCCAAGCTCGTATTATCTGGCAGCCCCTATCACCAAGATGGATTTTCGCCCCGTTGCGCTCTTTCGCAATTGGTTGATCGAAGAGGTCGGCCGCTGGCGAAATGAACCTTTCTACGCATAAGCAGGGATCGACAATGCAGCCCCATGATTTCTGGCAGGAGCTTCATGCCCCCGGCACGTTTCCGCAAGCTGGACCCTATGAAGGCTTTTACCCTGCGAGGTTGAGAGACGGCAGGCAATTGCGCCTTCCCATTCGTCCCCTCAACGATGGCGTCCATGCGCTCGCCTCGCTCATCGTCAATCAAGCCTCGTTTGCCGTGCTGGATGCGCTGGCAGAGGATCTGGCGGGCCAGCTTGCCACAGAGAATGTAGAGGTCGTGGTTGGCCTGCCAACACTGGGGCTGACCTTGGCGGCAGAGGTGGCGCGCAAGCTCGGCCATTCCCGCTACGTGCCCTGCGGCAATTCCCGAAAATTCTGGTATCGGGATGAACTTTCGGTTCCCATTTCATCCATCACGACGCCGGAACAGGTAAAGCGGCTCTACATTGATCCACGCATGTTGCCTCTTCTGGAAGGGCGGCGCGTGGCGCTGGTGGATGACGTGCTTTCAAGTGGAACGTCTATAATCGCGGGCCTCTCATTGCTCGGTGCAGTTGGCGTGGAGCCGGTGGCAATTGGCGCCGCCATGCTGCAAACGAGACGCTGGGAGGAAGCGCTTGCGGCACTCGACCCGAAGTGGATTGCCCTTGTCAGGGGCGTTTTCGAAACGCCGAAGCTTACACGGTCAGGAACTGACGCTTGGGTCTGATGCGGCACTTTTTGCCTTGCGGTTCGGCTTTATCCCATTAGGATCGCCGCATCTTTCCTTGATCGAACATGCGGAAAATCCTGATGGAATTAGTTTTCGACGGCCACAACGACGTTTTGCTGCGGCTGTGGCGCACCCTGCGCAATGGCGGCGATCCTGTGCGGGAGTTCGTTGAGGGAACCCGCGAAGGACACATTGATGCGCCGCGCGCACGTGCTGGTGGTTTGGCGGGTGGCCTCTGTGCCATTTATATTCCATCGGGTGATCTGATCCTGCAGGAGCCGGATCTTAACGGTCACTACGTGACCCCGCTGGCCGCACCGCTGGAACGGACACCCTCTCTGGATATTGCGCTTGAGAAGTTCTCGATTGCGCTTCAACTCGACCGCGCCAAGGCTTGGGCAATCTGCCGCACCGTGCCGGAGATTGAAGCCGCCATGCGTGACGGCATTTTCGCTTGCGTCATGCACATGGAAGGCTGTGAGGCCATCGGAGCGGACCTTGCAGCGCTGGATGTGTTTCATGCAGCTGGCTTGCGCTCTCTTGGCCCTGTCTGGAGCCGCCACAATATTTTCGGCCACGGTGTTCCGTTTGCCTATCCCATGTCGCCGGATACAGCACCGGGTCTTACCAATGCGGGTTTTGATCTTGTTCGCGCCTGTGACCGACTGGGCATCGTGATCGATCTTGCCCACATTACGGAAAAAGGCTTCTGGGATGTGGCGAAAACCTCTGCCAATCCGCTGGTTTCCAGTCATTCCAATGTTCATGCGCTGACTGCGGTAGCCCGCAACCTCACCGATAAACAGATGGATGCGATCCGCGAGACAAAGGGTCTTGTCGGGCTGAACTATGCGGTTACGATGCTCCGGCCCGATGCCCGGGACGATGCCCGTACACCACTGGACCTGATGGTGCGCCACATCGATTACATGGTGGAGCGTATGGGCATTGATTGCGTGGCGCTTGGATCGGACTTCGACGGCGCAACCGTGCCGGAAGAAATTCATGATGCAGCGGGCAATCAGAAACTGGTTGCGGCCCTCAAAAACGCGGGATACGGTCAGGATGATCTAATAAAGCTGTGCCGCACTAACTGGTTGAGAATCTTCAACCAAACGTGGCGCTAGGCCACTTCGGATCGATCCAAAAAACACTGCTGTCTACAAAGACAAGGGGAACAATGACCATGAACGCATTCAATCGCAGCCTTCGAGTTCTGGGTGCCAGTGCAGCCCTTTCGCTGATGATGCTTTCCGCACCGAATGCCTTTGCCGCAACACCTGCGGATACCCTTGTCGAGGGTTTTGCGATCGACGACATCATCACGCTTGACCCAGGTGAGGCCTTCGAGCTTTCCACGGCGGAAATCACGGCCAACACCTATGAGAAGCTGGTGACGCTTGACCCAAGCGATACGTCGAAGGTGATCGGGCAGCTTGCCGATAGCTGGACCATTTCCGATGATGGGATGACCTATACCTTCAAGCTGAAGCCGAATTTGAAGTTTGCCTCCGGCAATCCGATTACGGCGGAAGATGTGGCTTTCTCGTTTGAGCGCGCGATCAAGCTCGACAAATCCCCTGCTTTCCTTCTGACCCAGTTCGGTCTGAAGGGCGATAACGTGGCCGAGAAGGCAAAGGCAGTCGATGCCGGAACCTTTACTTTGACGGTCGACAAGCCTTACGCACCAAGCTTTGTCCTGAACGTGCTGACAGCAACGGTTGCTTCAGTAGTCGACAAAAAAGTGGTGATGGCCAAGGCCAAGCCCATGAAGCCGACCAACGACTACAAATATGACACGGATTTCGGCAACGAGTTCCTGAAGACTGGTTTTGCCGGTTCCGGCCCCTTCAAGGTATTGACCTGGAAGGCAAACGAAGCTGTCGTTCTGGAAGCCAACCCGAATTTCCAAGGCGAAAAGCCGAAGCTGAAGCGCGTCATCTACCGCTACATGAAGGAAAGCGCTTCGCAGCGTCTGGCCTTGGAAAATGGCGATATTGACGTTGCGCGCAACCTTGAGCCGAACGATTTGAAGGCGATTGCCTCCAAGGAGAACCTCGGCACGGTTTCCGCACCCAAGGGCACGGTCTATTACATCAGCCTCAACCAGAAAAACGCCAATCTGGCCAAGCCGGAAGTGGCAGAAGCCTTCAAGTACCTGATGGATTACGACGCGATTGGTGCGACGATCATCAACGGCATTGGCAAGGTTCACCAGACCTTCCTGCCGGAAGGCCAGTTGGGTGCACTGTCCGATACGCCTTACAAGCTCGATGTTGCCAAGGCCAAGGAACTGCTGGCTAAGGCTGGCCTGAAGGATGGCTTCACCGTTACCATGGATGTGCGCAACACGCAGCCGGTGACCGGCATTGCCGAGGCATTCCAGCAGACGCTGGCGCAGGCTGGTATCAAGCTTGAAATTATTCCAGGCGATGGCAAGCAGACGCTGACCAAGTATCGCGCGCGCCAGCACGATATGTATATCGGCCAGTGGGGTTCGGATTATTTCGATCCGAATTCCAATGCTGAAACCTTCACCTTCAACCCGGATAATTCCGACGAAGGCAAGAACAAGACGCTGGCCTGGCGCAATGCCTGGGACGTGCCGGAGTTGACCAAGCAGACGCAGGCAGCACTGCTTGAAAAGGACACCGAAAAGCGCGCCGAAATCTACCGCAACCTGCAGAAGGAAGTGCTGGCCAAGAGCCCGTTCCTCATCATCTTCCAGCAGGTTGAAGTGGCTGGCCATTCCAAGAAGCTGAAAGGTTTCAAGCTTGGTCCGAGCTTTGACACCAACTTCGTCTATACGGTGTCCAAGGAATAGGGACCAGTTCCTTGACGCTTCCTGAAACAAGCGGGGCGACGCGGCTGAGGCGGCGTCGTAACACCCGTGCGGTCGGGGCCGTTCTGCGTTTTGCGGTAACGGTTTTGACCACGTTCCTCGGCCTTCTGGCTGTCACCTTTTTCATCGGTCGGGTGATCCCCATCGACCCGGCGCTCGCGATTGTCGGCGATCGTGCCCCTGCCCATGTGGTGGAACGTGTGCGCGAGGAGCTTGGACTGAACCTGCCGCTCTGGCAGCAGTTTTTCATCTATATCAAGCAGGTGTTGACCGGCGATTTCGGTACCTCCGTGCTCACCACCAATCCGGTGATGGAAGATATCAAGCGGGTGTTTCCTGCCACCATGGAACTGGCAACGGTTGGAACGCTGATCGGTGCCTTTTTTGGTGTGCCTTTGGGTGTGCTGGCTGCGGTGAAGCGCGGCAGCATCATCGATCAGATCGTGCGCGTGGTGGGCCTTATCGGCTATTCCGTGCCGGTCTTCTGGTTGGCGCTTCTGGCGCTCCTCCTGTTTTATGCGAAGCTGAACTGGGTGGCTTATCCAGGCCGGATCGACATTGCCTATGAATATACCTTCACCTCGACGACAGGCTTCTTCCTCCTGGATGCCGTTATGCAGGGCGAGTGGGATATCTTCTGGGATCTCATGCGCCACATCATTCTTCCCGCCGCGCTACTCGGCTATTTCTCGCTGGCCTATATCAGCCGCATGACGCGCAGTTTCATGCTGAATGAACTGGCACAGGAATATGTGGTGGCAGCGCGTGCCAAGGGGCTTTCCGAAGCGCGGATCATCTGGTTTCACGCGCTGCGCAATGCTGCAGTGCCGCTGATTACCGTCATTGCACTCTCCTATGCCGGTCTGCTTGAAGGTTCCGTGCTGACGGAAACGATCTTCTCCTGGCCGGGGCTTGGCCTCTACATCACCAATTCGCTGCAGAACGCGGATATCAACGCCGTGCTGGGTGGCACGATTGTTGTGGGTGCCGTGTTCGTCACCATCAATCTGCTGTCCGATCTGCTCTACCGGACGCTCGATCCAAGGACGCGCAGCCGATGACCAGTCTTGAGACGACACTGAAACCCTATAGCCGTGAATGGCTGCTTTCCGACCGCCCCGCGACACGGCGGCAGGCCCAGCTTGGCCGCGCCTATGTGATCTGGCGGCGATTTTCCGAAAATCGGTTGGCGCTCTTGGGCCTCTTCATCATTCTGGCGCTGATCGTAGTTGCGGCCCTGGCCGATGTCATTTCGCCGCATAATCCGGTGATCGGCGATCTGCGCAATGCCCGCCTGCTGCCGCCGGGAGCCGATGGCTACCTGCTTGGAACAGACGATCAGGGCCGCGATATTCTTTCTCGCCTGATCCATGGCTCACGGCTTACGCTAATGGTGGTAGTGCTGGTCGCGGTCATTGCCGCCCCCATCGGCCTGCTGGTCGGCACAGTGGCTGGCTATGCAGGCGGCTGGGTAGATGCTGTTCTGATGCGCATTACCGATATCTTTCTCGCCTTCCCGAAACTGGTCCTGGCACTGGCGCTCGTCGCGGCACTCGGCCCCGGCATTGAGAATGCCATTCTTGCCATCGCGGTTACCTCCTGGCCGCCCTATGCGCGTATCGCCCGTGCTGAAACGCTGACCTTCCGCCATTCGGAATTCATCTCGGCGGTGAAGCTGATGGGGGCTTCTCCCTTCCGCATCGTGTTGCGCCATGTCATGCCGCTCTGCACCTCTTCGCTCATCGTGCGTGTCACGCTCGATATGGCGGGAATTATTTTGACGGCTGCCGGGCTTGGCTTCCTTGGCCTTGGTGCCCAGCCGCCGCTGCCGGAATGGGGTGCGATGATTGCTTCGGGTCGTCGCTTCATTCTCGATCAATGGTGGGTGGCGGCCATGCCGGGTTTTGCCATTCTCATCGTCAGCCTTGGCTTCAACCTACTGGGGGATGGGCTTCGCGATGCACTGGACCCCAAGGAGGCTGGACAATGAGCCTACTTCTGACGGTTGAAAACCTGCGCGTGACCTTTCCCACGAGAACCGGGGAGGTCAATGCCGTGCGTGGTGTTTCCTTCACGCTCGGGCGCGAAAGACTGGGCATTGTTGGCGAATCCGGCTCCGGCAAGTCTCAGACCGGCCGGGCCATCATGGGGCTCACCCCGGCGCAGGCGCGCATCACGGCTGACAGGCTGGACTTCGATGGTACGAACCTGCTGACCGCATCCAAAAAGGAACGGCGGGATATGCGCGGCAAGCGCATGGCCATGATCCTGCAAGACCCGAAATATTCGCTCAATCCTGTAATGCCGATTGGTCGGCAGATCATGGAAACGCTGAAGACGCATGAGCGTGTATCCAAAGCCCAAGCACGGGAGCGGGCGCTTGCCATGCTGGAAGCCGTGCAGATCCGCGACCCGGAACGTGTGTTTGGCCTTTATCCGCATGAGGTATCCGGCGGCATGGGCCAGCGCATCATGATTGCCATGATGCTGGTTTGCGGCCCGGAACTGTTAATTGCCGACGAGCCGACATCCGCACTCGATGTGACGGTGCAGCTGGAAGTTCTGGATATTCTGGACAAGCTGGTGCGCGAGCGCGGCATGGGCCTGATCTTCGTGAGCCATGATTTGCGGCTCGTCTCGTCTTTTTGCGACCGCGTTCTCGTCATGTATGCGGGCAGGGTGGTGGAGGAGCTACCCTCAGCCAATCTGCACGCGGCCCAGCATCCGTACACACAGGGGCTTCTCAATTGCCTGCCGACCATTGGAACTCATCGTCACCCGCTGCCGGTTCTGGAGCGAAAGGCGGAGTGGGCGCAATGACAGGCACGGCACTTTCCGTTCGCGACATGGTCGTGACATTCGATGAATTCGTGGCGCTGAACCACGTCACGCTCGATGTGAACGAGGGCGAATCCTTCGGCATTGTGGGAGAGTCCGGTTCCGGTAAATCAACGCTTCTCCGTGCGGTTGCCGGTCTGAATGCTTTCGAATCCGGCACTCTGACCGTCGCGGGCCGGAGCTATTCGGGCACAAAGAGGGACAAGGAGTTCTATCGCACGGTGCAGATGGTGTTTCAGGACCCCTATGGTTCTCTGCATCCGCGCCAGACGGTGGATCGTCTGTTGCTGGAGCCGCTGGCGATCCATGGATTTACCGACGTGGATGCCCGTATTGCCCGTGCGTTGGATGAAGTGGGGCTCGGCTCTGGGTTCCGTTTCCGCTATTCGCATCAGCTTTCTGGCGGACAGCGTCAGCGTATCGCTATTGCGCGCGCCCTGATCCTGGAGCCAAAAATCCTGTTGCTGGATGAGCCAACCTCGGCACTGGACGCTTCCATTCAGGCGGAAATTCTGAACCTTCTGGAGCAGGCACGCAAGGATCGCGGCCTGACCTTCGTGATGGTGAGCCACGATTTGGGTGTCATCAGCCACATGTGCGAACGGCTTACCGTCATGCGCAAGGGCGAGGTGGTGGAGACTGTGGCTGTGGAAGCGCTGGAAAATCGCCAGTTCTCGCAAGACTATACGCGCCAACTGCTGGTGGCGAGTGAGGGCTTCCGGCGAAACTGAGAACCCGTTACTCTCTTTTTCGTGCAACGAAATGTCATCTCGCATAAATAGCATCCTCCCCAATCGAGGGGAGGTGCTGCATCGGGGTATTGTATATGTCGCTTCTGTCTTTGCTTTCTTCCGCAAGGCTTCACCGCACGCGCCGGGCTATTCTAGGTACAGCGCTGGTCGCTGCATTTGCAGGCCCCCTGTCTGCTCACGCGGCTGCAAAGACGACTCTGACCCTTGGAATGACCATCGAACCGGCTGGACTGGACCCAACTGCTGGCGCCCCCGTCGCAATCGGACAGGTGACATGGCAGAATATTTTCGAAGGCCTGACGACCATTGATGCGCAAGGCAAGGTGCAGCCGCAATTGGCCGAAAGCTGGACGATTTCGCCGGACAGTTTGACCTATACCTTCAAGCTGCGCGAAGGCGTCACCTTCCACGACGGCTCCCCCTTTGACAGCGCGGTCGCTAAATTCACAATCGACCGGGCGCGTGCAGCGGATTCAGTCAACCCGCAAAAGCGCTATTTCTCCTCTGTCGATGCAGTTGAGACACCGGATGCTTCCACGCTTATCGTGAAATTGAAAAGCCCGACCGGCAATCTGCTCTATTGGCTCGGTTGGCCATCTTCCGTCATGGTGTCGCCGAAAACGGCGGATGCAAACAAGACCACGCCGGTTGGCACCGGCCCATTCAAGTTCGTCAGCTGGATCAAGGGATCTGCCGTTCAACTGGAACGCAACGCAAACTACTGGAACCGTGAGGGCGCGGCCAAGCTGGAGAAGGTCACCTTCCGCTTCATCAACGATCCGCAGGCGCAATCAGCATCGCTTAAATCCGGCGATGTCGATGCTTTCCCGGAATTTGCAGCCCCGGAGCTAATGGATAGCTTCAAGGATGACGCAAACCTCGTCACCGTAATCGGTAACACCGAGATGAAGGTGGTCGCGGGCATGAACAATGCGCGCAAGCCCTTCGATGACAAGCGCGTGCGCCAGGCATTGATGATGGCGGTGGATCGTAAGACGCTGATCGAAGGCGCATGGTCCGGTTTTGGCACGCCGATTGGCAGCCATTATACGCCGAATGACAAAGGTTATGTTGATCTGACTAGCCGCCACCCGTATGACCCGGAAAAGGCAAAGGCGCTCTTGGCTGAAGCAGGTTATGGCAGTGGTCTGTCTTTCTCGATCAAGGCGCCGCAAATGGCCTATGCCCAGCGCAGTGCGCAAATGCTACAGGCCATGTTTGCAGAGGTTGGCGTCACGCTAACCATCGAGACGACCGAGTTTCCCGCGAAGTGGGTTTCCGATGTGTTCAAGGGGGGCAATTACGAGATGACCATCGTTGCCCATGCAGAACCGATGGATATCGATATCTACTCGCGTGATCCCTATTACTTCAACTACAAGAACCCAGCTTTCAATGAGGTTCTGAAGCAGGTGGATGCCACGACGGATGAGCTAAGCCAAGCCAAGCTTTATGGCGAGGCGCAGCAGATTCTGGCGGAAGATGTGCCAGCGCTCTACCTCTTCGTCATGCCAAAGCTTGGGGTGTGGAACAAGAAGTTGAAGGGTCTTTGGACCCATGAACCTATTCCTTCCAACGTTCTGAGCGGCGTGGAGTGGGTGGAGTAATTTGAACCCTGTCCTGCCTCGAAAGCGGTTGCAATGATAGCGCTCATCGCCCGCCGTTTCGCCGGTCTCATTGTCACGCTCCTGGTCGTGTCGCTGTTGCTCTTTGTGGTTATGGCGCTACTGCCGGGCGATCCGGCGTCGGTGATGCTCGGAACATCCGCTACGCCTGAAACGCTGGCGGCGCTGCAAAAGCAATTCGGCCTCGACCAGCCTTTGCCCGTGCGTTACCTGCAATGGCTGATACGTGCGCTGACTGGCGATATTGGGACCTCCTATACCTATGGCGTCCCGGTGGCTGAATTGATCGGCGAAAGGCTCACCGTTACTCTGCCCCTGGCGCTGATGGCGATCATTCTCTCCCTGCTCATCGCCATTCCTCTTGGCGTGGTTTCGGCTGGCCGCTCCGGCAGCGGGGTGGATTTCGCGGCGGGCTTTGTATCGCAAATATTTATCGCGGTTCCGGGTTTCTGGATTGGCCTTCTGCTTGTGATGCTGTTCTCCGTCACATTGGGCTGGATGCCTGCTGGAGGTTTTCCCGGTTGGAATGCCGGAGGTTTGGCAGCGATGAAGGCGCTTCTGCTACCAGCGCTGGCGCTTGCCCTGCCTCAAGCCGGTGTGTTGACGAGGGTGACGCGCACTTCGGTGCTTGAAGTTCTTTCCGAAGATTATGTGCGCACGGCCCGTTCAAAGGGTCTATCCAATCGAAGGGCGCTCTGGTGCCATGCGCTACCCAATGCGCTGGTGCCGATAGTGACCATTCTTGGTCTTCAGTTTACCTTCCTGATTGCAGGTGCGGTTCTGGTGGAGAATGTCTTCAACCTGCCGGGCCTGGGAAGACTTGCCTACCAGGCGCTTTCGCAGCGGGATGTGCTGGTTCTGCAGAATGTCATCCTGTTTTTCGCGAGCCTCGTAATCCTGATGAACTTTCTGGTCGATATGCTCTACCTCGTTCTTGATCCGCGTTTGCGGCAAAGAGTGCGTTGATGCGGCGGTTGGTTCACCATCCCGCGCTCGTCTTTGGTTGTCTTGTCGTCGGGGTATTGCTGTTCATTGCGCTGGTGTCGCTGATCTGGACTCCTGCCGTACCGACCAAGATGCAGATCATGCAGAAGCTTCGTCCGCCGCTGACTTACGGGCTTTTGGGAACGGACCAATTCGGGCGTGATCTTGCCTCGCTCTTGATGGTCGGCGCGTGGAATTCGCTTTCGACTTCGGTTCTGGCCGTTGTTCTCGGCGCAAGTCTCGGCTCATTAATCGGAGTGCTGGTGGCGGCTGTGCGCGGCTGGACAGACGTTCTGGTCATGCGCAGCCTTGATATTATCTTTGCCGTTCCGCCAATTCTCTCAGCCATGCTGCTGGCTGCCTTCATGGGGGCAGGCCGGTTCACCGCCATCATTGCCATTGCGGTTTTCATGGTGCCTGTTTTTGCCCGCATGACGCTTGGAGCTGCCCGCCAGATCTGGACGCGCGATTATGTAACCGCAGCCATTGGCATGGGACGAAGCCGCGCTCGTATCACTTGCGTGCATATTCTGCCCAACATTGCCCCTCAGATCATTGTTCAGACCGCCGTGCAGCTTGGTCTCGCCATTCTGACCGAAGCGGGCTTGAGCTTTCTGGGCCTCGGCATGCCGCCGCCCGCTCCAAGCTGGGGGCGGATGCTGTTCGATGCGCAAACCTATCTGACCCAAGCGCCCTGGCTTGCGGCTTTCCCGGGTCTCGCCATCGCTTTTGCCGTGATCGGCTTCAACATGCTGGGCGATGGATTGCGCGACCTTCTTGATCCTCGTTCCCATTGATTCCGCTCAAGGCGACATTGTTGCCTGTCTGCTAAGGAACAAAATGGCGGCATAGCCGTTGTCGGCGCGAAGAGGGCAGCTTGCGGGGCTGCCATCCAGAAGGGGGAGCGCTGACACGTCGTGTTACCCTCTAATCGCGGTTTACTTAGCTAGGAGACGATGATGTCCATGGATTCACCGAATGATTTCACGCGTACCGGTTCACAGGCAGATATCGAGCGCCAGCTGCAACAGCTGCGCGAAGATATTGCGTCTCTGGCACGTTCGGTGGCCACGGCAGGTTCGAACAAGGCTGATAACCTGAAGCACAAGGCACGTCGCGCTTCGCACGAAGCAATGGATGCTTCTCAACAGGCACTCGATTCCGCCAAGCTTCAGTTCCAGTCCATGGAAAAGGATCTTGAGCGTCAGATCCGCACGAAGCCCTTGCAGTCTGTCGCCATTGCGGCTGGCATCGGTTTCCTGTTCGCACTTCTGTCACGTCGCTGATATGGGCGGATTGGCGCCCTTGCTGGCGTCGCTTCTGGCGGCTGATGTGAAAGGTTTCGCACAGCGCACGAAGCGCAACGTCATTGTTTATGCATTTGTCGGTCTGTTCTTGCTGACTGCCTACGGTGCCGGAATTGCTGCGCTTGCGGTATGGCTTGCCACAATGATGAGCCTTGCTGAAGCGCTCGGCATCGTCGCTGCTGCCTCCATCGTCATCGCGCTTATCATGATCCTTTTCGTGGTGCTCAAAAACCGCGCGGATGAGAAAAAGCGACGCGAAGCCGCGGCAGGCAGCCGGGCGATGATGCTGACAGCGGCTGTCACAGCACTTCCGCTTCTCATGAAATCGAAGCCGCTGATGGCTGCTGCGATTTCAGGCGGGGTGGGTCTGGTGGCTCTAAAGCTGCTGGGTGGCAGGCACGACGACCCGGATATGGATGCCTGACAGGCGTCCTCGGCGGATGAAACCAGAAAAAGGAAACGCTGAAATGGCTAATGCATCCTCTGTTTTGAAGCCGAAGTCTCACGATGAAGACATCAACATCGGCCTGGAAAAGAAGTATCGTGCCGACGCTGCCAAGAACCTCTCCGAGATTTTGGCTGCAACCTACCGCCTGACCATCAAAAGCCACGTTTATCATTGGAATGTCGTTGGTCCGCTGTTCAAGCCTCTGCATGAACTGACGGAGGAGCATTACAACGCTTTGTTTGGTGCGGCGGATATCATTGCCGAACGCATTCGTGCACTCGGCCATCTTGCCCCGGCAACACTCGGTGAGGCTGCCAGCTTTGCACCAAAAGCCAATGACGTCAGCAAGCTGACAGCGGTTGATATGGTAAACGATCTGGTTGCCGATCACGAAGCCGCGGTAAAGACGATGCGCGAGACGGCTGAAAAGGCCGATGAGGCCGGTGACGTCGTGACCGCCGATATGCTGACCGATCGCCTGACTTTCCACGAAAAAGCTTTGTGGATGCTCCGCGCCATCGTTTCAGAATAAGCTCCATACCCATCAATCGTGAAGCGCTGCGGGAAACTGCGGCGCTTTTCCTGTTCAAATGAAAGGGCGAAGTCCTTCGGGTGCCGGTTGCCATCCGGCGATGTCGAGCAAGCCTCGCATGTCGAGAACCTCACACCCACGATCAAGCCAACGAACCAATCCCATTTCGGACAGTCGCTTCAGTGTCTTGTTGGTGTGAACGAGCGAGAGACCAAGCGTATCGGCCACATGCTGCTGTGTCAGTGGCAAGACTTTTGGGCCGTCAGCCGTAAATACCCCTGTTACCTTGGCGCGATGATTCAGAAATGCCAGGAGATAGGCGGCTCTTTCCAATGCGGTGCGTCTACCGATGGACAGAAGATGCTCATCCAGCATCGATTCTTCGCGCGAGGCAATCCAGGTGAGGTCATAGGCGAGCGGCGGGTGATTGCGGAAGAGAGTGGTCAGGCGCTCTCGCTCGAATATGCATAGTGTCATGCGAGTCAGTGCTTCCACCGAGTGAAGCATTTCCGACATCAGGTTACCCTGGAGGCCTATAAGATCGCCAGGCAAGATATAATTCAGGATCTGGCGCCGGCCATCCTCCAGAATTTTGTAGCGAAAACCCCAACCGCCAAGCGCTGTGTATAGCTGTGGATGACGTTCACCCTCCACAATGATGGGAGATCCGGCTTCAACCAGCAATTCTGTCATCTTGAAGGATGAAACGAAAGACAGTTCTTCAGGTGCAAAATCGCGAAAGGTTGGGCGACTGCGCAATGGACAAAGTTCACAGGGTGTACGCGAGGCGCTTGAGGTCTTCGTATGAATCATTGGGAACCGTTCTCATCCAGCCGGTTTTCATATTATCCAAGATTTTGGGTTCCGCTGTGTCTTTTTTAAATGACCCACAGCCACATGAAGTGATCTACGCCATAAGCTCTTTCAATGAGGAATGCGCGATTGCGGCTGCTGGTCATCGACACGCAATACCTGGTGGCCCTTGAAGCAGAGCAGGTTCTGGGAGATGCATTCGGCTGCCCGGTGGAGATTGGCATGCCGCGGGACGTGGAAAAATTTCTGGAATCAGCGGACTTTGATGTCGCGGTTGTGGATGCTGCATTGGTCGACGCTGTTTTGGGGGAGAGAATCCAGCGCCTGATGGGCGCAGGCGCTGGATTCGTTTTTTCTTCGGTAGACAGCAGTCATCGTTCCGGCGTTCCGGGTTTTCCCCAAGTGCCAGTGATTTTGAAACCGTTTGATGATGAAAAGCTCATTGAGGCTGTAGGCCTCATGCTCGGATAAACCCGGCGTTAGCTACCGAAGGCGCGTGCGGTAATGGCGGCATCACCAGGATCTGGACCGAAATCGCTTTCGCCGGAAACACCGAGCAATTCCTGAAGTCTGGTTCTCGCGCGGCTGACACGGCTCTTGATTGTGCCGACAGCACAGCCGCAGATCGTCGCCGCCTCTTCGTAGGCGAAACCGGCCGCACCCACCAGGATGATTGCTTCACGTTGATCGTCGGGCAAGGTGTCGAGAGCCTTGCGGAAATCCTGAAGATCCAGACGGCCATATTGTTCAGGGTGAACGGAGAAGCGTTCGCTGAACAGACCATCGCTGTCTTGAACCTCACGCCCACGTTTGCGCATCTGGCTGTAGAACTCGTTGCGCAGGATTGTGAACAGCCAGGCGCGCATGTTCGTTCCGGCGGTGAAGCTCTTCTGGTTGGCCCAGGCCTTCATGATCGTATCTTGGACCAGATCGTCCGCCTTATCGTGGCGACCGGTCAATGAAACGGCAAATGCGCGCAAATTCGGAAGGGAAGACAGGAGGTCTCGCTTGAATGCGCGGTCGGCATCGTCTTTTTCGACAGTCATTTCGGGTTCACCGACTTGGATTTTTTCTCCGCCTCTTCAAGGCGTTCCAACAGGTCCATGAAGCGATCCGGGATGCCTTCTTCCTGAACAGCATCATAAAATTCCCGAAGTTTACGGGAAATCGAAGCGTTCGGTGACGCGGCGCCCGGCCTGAAATTGCTCGATTGTGCTGTGTTCATATCATCTTTTTTTCTGGATTTGTCGTCACTCATCACGCAGGCAGCCTGTTGCGGTATTGTTTTATGAAAATGCGCCAATGCAAAAAAAGTTCCCCAAGTCGGAACTTTTTTTCTACATTGGTGTTTATACCACGTTCATTGCCCGCTGGGCATCAGGGGAGATTCTGAATGTCACTTACCACTCGCGTTGCGTCCCACCTTCCTTATCTGCGCCGTTACGCCCGCGCTGTAACCGGCTCGCAGACCTCAGGTGACGCATATGTCGCAGCGGTCTTGGAAGCTTTGATTGCCGATGTTTCCATTTTTCCGGAAACGTCAAAAGACCGTGTTTCGCTGTACAAACTCTTCGTCGCAATTTTTGGTTCCACCTCGATCGAGATCCGACCAATCGAGTCTCCTTTCGCATGGGAGCAAAGAGCGGTTGCCAACCTTGCGAGCCTTCCTTCCCAGGCACGTCATGCCTTCCTGCTGCTGTCTGTTGAAGGCTTCACCATGGAAGAGGCTTCCGAAATTCTTGACGTAAGCGTCGATGAGGTTGCCCGTCTGCTTGATGAGGCGTCGCGCGAAATTTCTCGTCAGGTTGCGACCGACATCATGATCATCGAAGACGAGCCGCTGATCGCGCTCGACATCGAGCAGATGGTGCAGGATCTTGGTCATCGCGTTACGGGCATCGCCCGCACCCACAAGGAAGCTGTGGCCCTGTTCCAGAGCTCGAACCCGAAGATGGTTCTCGCCGATATCCAGCTTGCGGATGGCAGTTCCGGTATCGATGCCGTGAACGAAATTCTCAAGTCATCCAATGTGCCGGTCATCTTCATTACAGCGTTCCCGGAACGTCTGTTGACCGGCGAGCGCCCGGAGCCTGCCTTCCTCGTTACCAAGCCGTTCAACCCGGACATGGTAAAGGCGCTCATCAGCCAGGCGCTGTTCTTCAATGAGGCCGTTAAGGCTGCTGCTTAACCAATTCGTCTCGTAGTATTCGTATTGGAGCAATCCTGCGGAACCTTCGCGGCGGTTCTATCGTTTTTCCGCCGCGAACCCTTTGGGGGAAGCAGTCTTGGCTCTTAAACGGGCCAATTCCAAAGTTTTTGTTCTTTAAAATTACCCGCTCGTGCGAACCGCGCGGGCAATAATTAGACTGGCGGAATTTGGTTATTCATGGCTTATCGGATTGAGACCGAAGGGCTTAGGGCCTATAACGGGCGCAGCGTTGGCGGCGGTAGCAACAAGGGTGTTGTCTATGGCCCCACAGGGAATGGCGGAGTAAATTCTTGTCGCATCAGCTGACATGGCAGCAAGCTGGTGAAAACGGCGAGGCCCTGCGTGATTTCTTCATGCCCGCCTTGGTGGACCTTGGTGCCAGCGTGATCATCCAGGATCTCAATCAAAATTATCTATTCGTAACCAATCTTCCGACCATCTGGTCCGAGGGGCTTGGCGAACAGCCGTCTGACCGTGGCCTGTTTGGTGATGACATCGCCGGCAAGCTGCGTCTTTTAAAGGATGGCATTACCGAGCATGGCCAGAAGGGTCATATTGAGTTTACCGTCAATTCCGATGAGGTCTACGAATTCCGCGTGCAGGCCATTGCCCGCCGCGGTGGCGACGTTCATTTGATCACCACGATTGTCGACCGATCCGAGGAGCGCCACCGTGAGCGGTTGCTGCGAGCGCTTCTGAGAGAGGTGAGCCATCGTTCGAAGAACCTTCTCGCCATCATCCAAAGCATTGCCTTGCAAACCGCGCGCTACTCGGTCACGCTTGATGTGTTTCTCAACAAATTCCGTGGGCGTCTTTATTCACTCTCGCAGTCGCAGGACCTGATCACGGATTCCAGCTGGCGCGGAGCCTATTTCTTTGATCTCGTTCAGCAGCAGACGGACAAGTACCTTCCGGAGAAGTCGCGACTGGTGAAAATCCAGGGCGACAATGTGCTCTTGAGCCCGAATGCTTCCTTGCATCTTGGTCTGGCGCTGCACGAGTTGATCGTCAACGCCGTGAGCCACGGTTCACTGGCAAAAAGCGGTCGCGCCATCTCGGTTACGTGCCAACGTGTGCAGGCAAACGGCCAGGATTCGCTTGAAGTGCGCTGGGAGGAGGGCCTGCCAAGCTTGGTGCGTCATGCAGACCCCCGCGACAGCGACAACCTGAAAGCCAATTTTGGTAGCACCGTGCTTGAACGCGTGGTGCCGGCCTCCGTCAACGGCAAGGCACGATATACGATCACAGCCGACCGCATCAGCTACAGTCTTGTGTTCCCGCTGGAGCACGCCTCGGAATAATTGCTTCCGCCAGAAACGACATGCAAGTGCGCCCGCTTCAGATTTAACTGAGCGGGTTTTTTCATGCGCTTGCTGGAGCGTTTCATTGTTTCCCGGAAATATTGAGGCGCCTGAGTCTTTGTTTTCACGCATTTCCGGACGGAAAACCGCTACGCGCTTTTCCTGGAATTGCTTTAGCAAGCATCAAGTTTGATGAGGGAACAAAAAGAAACGGTCTCGGTTTCTTGCGAAGCCGAGACCGTTGGTCTCTTCGAGGGGGATGAAGAGTTTATCTGGAAGCTTGAAGGGCGGGGGACGGGGGCGCTTCCAGATATCCTAAGAACGGGCGGGCCGGAATTAGGTTCCGGGGGTTCAGAAAAAAATCGAGAAAAAGTTTGTGGCTTGTTTTTTTTACTGTGTTTGCGTCCTCGGATCCAAGGCGTCACGAATGGCATCGCCGATGTAGTTGACGCTGAGCACAGTCAAGGAAATTGCCAGTCCTGGCCAGATGACACGCGACGGGGTGATTTGCAGGAAGTTTGCTCCATCGAACAGCAGCCGTCCCCAGGTTGGAAAGTCTGACGGAAAGCCGAGGCCAAGGAAGGAGAGGGCGGATTCGGTAATGATGGCAGAGGCGATCCCAAGCGTTGCCGAAACCATGATGGAGCTCAACACATTTGGCAGGATATGACGCAGCACGATACGGTATTCCCGCATGCCGCTGCTTTTTGCCGCCGTGATGAACTCTTGAGATTTGACCGCCAGAACATCGCCGCGCACGATGCGGGCCGTGTGCATCCAGCTTGTTACGCCAATCACGAAAACAATCAGAATAAAAATGCCGGTTTCCGGCCCGAAGGCACCCCTCAACGTATCTCGAAACAGCATGATGATGACGAGAAGCAGCGGCAGAAGGGGAAGGGCGAGGAAAAGGTCGGTGAGGCGCATCAAGGACCCATCGAGCCTGCGAAAATAACCGGAGAGAACCCCCACAAGCGTTCCAAGCAGCAATGCCAGCAGCATGGCGGTGAGGCCGACGGCAAGCGAAATCTGCCCCCCCGCCATCACTTGTGCCAGCATATCATGGCCGAGATTATCGGTGCCGAATGGGTGAGCGAGTGAAGGCCCCTTGTTCTTGGCGCGGATATCGATCTTGTTCGGATCGATGGTATGGATCAGCGGGCCGATGTAGACAATCAGAACGATGGCGATAAAGACAATGAGGCCCGCGACCCCGCCCTTGTGACGGCGAAATTTGCGCCAGAACATGCCGAAGGGCGTTGTTGTGTCAGCTGCAGCTGCAGCGGCAGGTGTGGTGAGGACGATATCAGTCATAGCGAATCCTCGGGTCCAGGATGCCATAGAGCACGTCGGCAATCAGGTTGAAGAGTACGATCAGCACGGCAAAGATGAAGGTGAGTGTCTGCACCAGCGGAATATCCGCGCCTTGAACCGCCGTGATGAGCAATTGGCCAAGCCCGTTGACGCGAAAAATCTGCTCGGTGATGATAGCGCCCGAGAAGATGGTCGGGACGCCAAGCGCAATGACCGTGACCACCGGGATGAGGCTGTTGCGTAAAACATGCACCAGAAGAACGACCTTCTCCTTCACGCCCTTGGCGCGTGCCGTGCGCACGTAATCCTGGCTGAGATTATCCAGCATCGAAGCGCGCACGAAGCGGGCAATCTGCGAGGCATTGTAGAGGGCCAGCACCGTGACTGGCAGCACCATTTGCTTCACCTGCTGCAGGAAACTCGACCAATCATTGACCACCAGGTTCGTGTCATAAATTGACGGGAACCATTGCAGGTAGGACGAGAAGATTACGATCAGCACGACACCCGTGAAGAAGGTCGGAACGGAATAGCCGACCATGGTGACGAAGGTGCCGATCTGATCGAAGATCGAATATTGCCGATAGGCGGAAATGACACCAATGGGAATGGCGATCAGAATACCCAGGACATAGGCCATGCCAACCACCCAGAGGGTTTGCGGCAAACGCTGCACGATCAGATCCACCACAGGGCTCCGCGTGGCCCAGGAGAGAACCCGCATGCGCTGGCCATCGCCAACCGTCATGCCGGTCAATTGCTCGACGATGTTCAGTGGCTCGTTAATGAAGAACTGGTGAAGCCAATGCAGGTAGCGGATGAGGAAGGGCTGATCGAGACCCATGGAGGCGCGGATCTGTTCGCGAACTTCCGGCGGAATGGTCAGTGGCATTTCACCCAAGGGATCATTGGGGGCGAGATCGAGTAGGGCGAAAATGACGAAGCTGATGACAAGCAGCGTCGGCACGGCAAACATCAGCCGCCGGATCGTGTAGGTAAACATGAATTGCGTCTCCAGGTTCTCGAAGAAAAAGATGGCCAGCCCCCGCAAGCGGGGGCTGGGTTTCATCCGATCACTTCTTGCGAGACCAGTCCGCAACGTTCCAGAGTTCCGAATCCCAACCCGTCATCTTCACGCCTTGAAGCGTGACAGAGTGGGAAGAGATCTGGCCGCGGTGAACCAGCGGAATATGCGCGCCTTCCGTGGTCAAAAGGTCATTGGCCTTCTTGGCCAGTTCACCACGCTTTTCGAGATCGGCAGTCTTTGCCAGCTCGTTGACAGTCTTGTCATATTCCGGGTTGCAGTAACGTGGAATGTTCTGGCCCTGCCAGCCATTGGCTGGAGCCGGAATTTTGTTGCAGAGCCATTCCGCCAGATATTTCTCAGGGTCCGTACCGTCGAAGTTGTTGGTGTACATCTCCACATCGGCATAGAACTTCTGGAATGTATCCGGGCTTGCCGGATCACCGCCGAAGAAGACGGATGCGGAGACATTGCGAAGCTCGGCATCAACGCCGATCTGGCTCCACCAATCCTTGACCAGTGCCTGTGTGCCTTGGCGCACGGAGTTGGTTGAGGTCTGGTAGAGGAAGGAAAGTTTCACGCCGTCCTTGGCGCGAATGCCATCGCCGCCCTTTTTCCAACCCGCATCATCCAGAAGCTTGTTGGCCGCCTCGATGTCCTGCTTTAGGCACCAGCTGTCGTTGGTGGTGGAAACATAAGCATCCGGTGCCGGTACGATATTGCAGGTGGGCTTGCCCGCTTCGCCGTAGCCCGCTTCAACGATGATGTCACGGTCGATGGCGAGGGAGAGGGCGCGACGAACTGCCGGATCGGAAAGGGCTGGATGCTTGCCGCCATCGACGGTAGAGCGCTTGTCGCCGAGCTTCGGGTCCGGGTTCGTCCAGTTGATGACGATACGTTCAACCTGCGTGCCAAAGGCGGTTTCCAGCTTGCCTTTGCCAGCCTGCATCATGGTGGCCAGTACTTCCGGCTCCACCTGCATGTTCCAGCCATAGTCGTATTCGCCGGTTTCCAGAACGGCGCGCGCGGCAGAAGCGGCATCGCCGCCGCCTTTCAAAGTGGCTGTGGCAAAGGCAGGCTTGGCCGGATCGCGGAAGTTTGGATTGGCCGTGAAGGTGATCACGTCATTCGGCTTGAATTCCTTGACGACGAAGGGGCCGGTGCCGATGGGGCTGAAATTGGCCGAAGTGCAGCCGGGGGCTTTCGCACCCATGCAATCCTTGAACTGCGCCTTCTGGATAATAGGCTGCTGTGCGCCCGTCAGAGCGCCATAAGGGTAATATTTCGGTTCGGAGAAGCTCACTTTGACGGTCAACGGATCGACAGCTTCTACGCTGCTGATGCCTTCGAACTGGGCTTTTTGTGCGCAACCGCCATCCGGTGCCGTGCAATATTGCCAGGTGAAAACCACATCATCTGCAGTGAAAGCTGACCCGTCCGACCATTTGATGCCCGGCTTGATCTTCCAGGTGATGCTCTTCATGTCCTTGGCAACGCCGCCATTTTCAAGCGTTGGAATTTCTGTCACCAGCCAGGGCTGAAGCACACCTTTCTCGTCGTAGCGGGCCAGTGGCTCAATAACCATCGAGGATGCGTAGATCTCCTTGGTGCCGCCGGAAAGATAGGGGTTCATCGTGGAAACGGCCTGCCAGAACAGGATTTTGAGATCCCCGTCCGTTCCGCGTTCGGCATGCGCCATATTGGCAAAGGCGAGCGACGCCACGCAGCCTGCCAACAGGATCTTGCTTCTCTTCATGTCTGTTCCCCTTGAGGTTTGGTGTGATTTACAGCCATCCCGGCCCGGCTTCTTCGTTATTGTGGGCCGGATTCTCCATTTCGCCGTATCCTCCCGGCGCAATGATGAATTATTGAATTCTCCCAATGTCTTGACGCGATAGCAGGCCGACGTTTTCGCCGTGTCAGGATCGAGGATGATCAAATTTTGGGCCATCTAAACACAAGCCTAAATTTCATTCAAGAATGAAAATTCGAGCTTGCTTTCGTGCGATGGACCACTGCAATATCTCCAATAACGATAAGGGAAACAGTGAAAATTCAAAGGGGTTGTATTCATGCCAATTCTCAACCGAGCCGCAGAAATGCAGGAAGAGGTCGCAGGCTGGAGACGCCATCTGCATGAAAATCCAGAGCTTTTGTACGATGTGCATGAGACTGCCGCTTTCGTGGCGGACAAACTGAAAGCCTTCGGTTGCGATGTGGTTGAGACTGGGATTGGTCGCACTGGCGTGGTGGGAATCATCAAGGGATCGCTCGGCGAGGGCGCAACCATCGGCCTGCGAGCCGACATGGATGCGCTACCGATTCTCGAAAGCACCGGCAAACCATGGGCATCGAAGGTGCCGGGCAAGGCCCATTCCTGCGGGCATGATGGACACACCGCGATGTTGCTTGGGGCCGCTCAATATCTCTGCGAAACAAGGCGTTTCGCCGGTTCCGTTGCAGTGATCTTCCAGCCGGCGGAAGAAGGTGGCGGCGGCGGTCTTGCCATGGTGCAAGATGGCATGATGGATACCTTCGGTATTCGCGAAGTCTATGGGCTGCACAACGCGCCGAATCTTCCGCTTGGAGGCTTTGCCATTCGCAAGGGCGGCATCATGGCGGCGGCAGATTCCTTCGAAATTACCATCAAGGGCAAAGGCAGCCACGCGGCACAGCCGCATCTATCGGTCGATCCGGTGCTCGCCGCAGCCTATGTGGTGGTCGGGCTGCAGGCTATTGCCTCCCGTGAGGTCGATCCGCTGAAATCGGTCGTGGTGTCGGTCACCACCATTCACGGCGGCGATGCCTATAACGTCATCCCGATGGATGTGAAACTCACGGGAACCGTGCGTACGCTCGATCCGGAAATCCGCGAACTTGCCGCCAGACGTGTGATGGAGGTGGCGCAAGGCACGGCCATGGCGCATGGCGCAATTGCCGACGTGAACTATGTTCGCGGCTATCCAGTCACCGTCAATCATGCGGAGGAGACTGATTTTGCAGCCTCCGTCGCGGCGAAGGTTTCCGGCGAAAAGAGCGTCGAAGTGGAAATGGCCCCGAAAATGGGGGCTGAAGATTTCTCCTACATGCTGGAGGCTCGTCCAGGCGCCTTCATCTTCCTTGGTATCGGCGAGGGTGCCAATCTTCACCATCCGGCCTATGACTTCAACGATGAGGTTATTCCTTACGGCATCAGCTACTGGGTGACTTTGGCCGAAACGAAGCTTGCTGCCTGAACGGGCGTGACGGACAGGAGAATGCCATGACCTCCAATGCCTCCGAAAAAGCGCCTATCTTGCGCGTCGAAAACCTCACCACATCTTTCCGGGTGAATGGCGAGTGGCGCTCCGTGGTTCGCAATATGAGCTTCTCGGTAGCTCCTCGGGAAACGGTTGCCATTGTCGGCGAATCGGGCTCCGGCAAGAGCGTGACTTCGCTCTCCATCATGCGCCTGTTGCCTAAGGCTTCGAGCAAGATCGAGGGCAGGGTTTTGCTGGGCCAGAAGGAGCTGCTGGCACTGCCGGAAGAGCAGATGCGCCAGGTGCGCGGCAACGATATCTCGATGATCTTTCAGGAGCCGATGACGAGCCTGAACCCGATCTTTCCGATCGGCAAGCAGATTGCCGAAGCGCTGACGGTTCATCAGAATATCTCGTCGGCTGCGGCGAAGGCGGAGGTTATCCGTCTGCTCGAAAAGGTGCGCATTCCCAACGCCAAGGGTCGATTTGACGAGTTCCCACACCAGTTTTCCGGCGGTATGCGTCAGCGCGTGATGATCGCCATGGCGCTTGCTTCCAAGCCGAAGCTTCTGATTGCCGACGAACCGACAACGGCGCTCGACGTGACGATCCAGGGCCAGATCCTCGATCTTATCAAAGAGTTGCAGGATGAAGAGGGCATGTCCGTTCTCTTTATCACGCATGACATGGGCGTTGTGGCGGAAATCGCTGACCGAACCATCGTGATGTTCCGGGGCGAGCAGGTGGAGTCGGGCGTCACAGACGATATATTCCATCGCGGCCAGCATCCTTACACGCGGGCACTTCTGGCGGCGGTGCCAAGGCTCGGCTCGATGAAGGATAGAAACCTTCCGCTTCGCTTCCCCGTAGTGGATGTCCGATCAGGACAGGCTCAGCCGATGGCGGAGGTCGCCGATACGGTTGCCAAGACCAAGACACCTATCCTCGATGTCCGTGACCTGACGACACGCTTTGCCATCCGATCCGGCATTTTGGGCCGCCAGACAGGCGCTGTGCATGCGGTGGAGAAGGTGTCTTTCCAGCTTTTCGAAGGGGAAACGCTCTCTCTCGTTGGCGAATCCGGCTGCGGAAAATCCACCACCGGGCGCTCCGTGACACGGCTTGTGGAGCCAACCAGCGGCGAGGTGACGCTTGATGGCTACAACGTGATGGGGCTGGATCGCACAACGCTTCGCACCATGCGCCGCTCGATCCAGATGGTGTTTCAAGATCCTTTCGCCAGCCTCAATCCTCGCATGAGTGTGGGGTCTGCGGTCATGGAGCCCTTCATCGAGCACAAGTTGGGAAGCAAGGCGCAAGCGCGGGAGAAGGCTGCGGATCTTCTGGCCAAGGTGGGGCTATCCCCCGATATGATGGGCCGTTATCCGCATGAATTTTCCGGCGGTCAGCGGCAGCGCATTGCCATTGCCCGTGCGCTGATGCTTGATCCCAAAGTTATTGTAGCCGATGAGGCAGTGTCTGCGCTCGACGTCTCCATCAAGGCGCAGGTCTGCAACCTGCTGCTCGACCTGCAACAGAGCCTGAACCTCGCCTATCTCTTCATCAGTCACGACATGGCGGTGGTGGAGCGGGTGAGCCATCGGGTGGCCGTAATGTATTTGGGCGAAATCGTCGAGATTGGGCCGCGTGCGGCAGTGTTTGAGAACCCACAGCATCCCTATACCAGGAAGCTGATGGCCGCCGTGCCGGTGCCTGATCCTTCGCGCCGCAATATCAAGCGCAATCTCTCTACCGAAGAAATCAAGAGCCCGATTCGGCCGACTGGTTTTGAGCCGCCTGTTCGTGAATATCGACAAGTGTCTGAAGGGCATCTTGTTCAGATGGCTTGATCTTCGATGAGGAATGCAAGCATCCCGATTTGACACGATCCCCGCAATCATGCCAGCAATTTGCGCGGGGTGGAGCAGGAATCGAGAATGGCCAGAAAATCGGATGCCCAAGGCAGGCTGGATGACGCAGCGAGAGCCGGATGGCTCTATTACGTCGCTGGTCGCACACAAGATGAAATTGCTGCGGCCATGGGTATTTCTCGCCAATCGGCCCAGCGGCTGGTGTCGCTGGCAGTGGCTGAACGGCTGATCAAGGTGCGTGTGGACCATCCCATTGCAGTTTGCCTTGAATATGCAGAAGCGCTCAAGAAACAGTACGACCTCGCGCATGTGGAGGTCGTGCCAAGCGATCCGGCTGGTAGCTCCACGACAGTCGGTATTGCTGAGGCTGCCGCAGCCGAAATCGAGCGCTGGCTGAAGCGTCCTGACCCCATCGTGCTGGCTATCGGAACCGGGAGAACCTTGAAAGCTGCAGTCGACCAGCTCGGCGTCATGGAATGCCCGCAGCATCGCGTGGTCTCACTCACCGGCAATATCGGCCCGGATGGTTCCGCGGCCTATTACAACGTCATCTTTTCCATGGCGGATGCCATAAAGGCGCGGCATTTCCCCATGCCGCTTCCGGTGCTGTGCTCCTCGGCAGAGGAGCGGGATGCGCTCCACCAGCAAAGCATCGTGCAATCAACCTTGAGGCTTGGCGCAGAAGCGCATGTCACCTTTGTTGGTATTGGCGAGCTGGGGGTCGATGCACCGCTCTGCGTTGACGGTTTTCTTGCACCAGAAGAGATGACGGCCCTGATGGAACGCGGTGCGGCCGGTGAAATTTGTGGTTGGGTGTTTGATCGCGAGGGAAGTCTTCTCGTCGATCCGATCAATGAGCGTGTAGCAAGCGTTCCTATCCCGCCGCGTGACCCCGGCATCGTCATTGGTGTTGGCCTCGGCAAACGCAAGGAAAAGGCGATCAAGGCTGCCTTGATCGGCGGTTTGATAAACGGCCTGATCACAGACGAACGCACAGCTGAGCAGTTGCTCACACGTTGAGCTAAAATATTATCTATACCTTTCAACAGCTTGATAGAGTGTCGCTGCACTGCAGCGACGAATGCCGCTTGACATTTCCCAGCCTTAAATGAGTAATTGCCCACGAGCAAAGCGAATGCTCGTTTCTCATTCTTCTGGGAGGAAGACATGACTTTCAAGACTATTCTGCTTGGCGCGGTATCTGCGCTGGCACTCTCCGGCATTGCATCTGCAGAAACGCTGACAATTGCGACGGTCAACAACGGCGATATGATCCGCATGCAGAAGCTGACGGATGACTTCACGAAGAAGAATCCCGGCATCGACGTGAAGTGGGTTACCCTGGAAGAAAACATCCTGCGCCAGAAAGTGACCACGGATGTGGCTACCAAGGGCGGCCAGTATGATGTGATGACCATCGGCATTTACGAAGCGCCCATCTGGGGCAAGCAGGGCTGGCTGGCGCCGCTGGACAAGCTTTCTTCGGATGCCTCCTATGATGCCAATGATCTCCTGCCGCCAATTCGTTCTGGTCTGACGGTTGATAACAAGCTCTACGCGGCACCTTTCTACGGCGAAAGCTCGATGGTGATGTATCGCAAGGACCTGTTCGACAAGGCTGGCCTGAAGATGCCGGATGCGCCGACCTGGGATTTCATCGCGGATGCTGCCCGCAAGATTACCGACAAGAAGTCTGAAACCTACGGCATCTGCCTTCGTGGCAAGGCCGGTTGGGGCGAGAACATGGCCTTCCTCACGGCAACGGCCAATGCCTTTGGCGCTCGCTGGTTCGATGAGAACTGGAAGCCGCAGTTCGATCAACCGGAGTGGAAGAACACGCTCGACTTCTACGTGAAGCTGATGAAGGACGCTGGTCCTCCCGGCGCTTCCTCCAACGGCTTCAACGAAAACCTGGCTCTGTTCCAGACCGGCAAATGCGGCATGTGGATCGATGCAACCGTTGCTGCCTCCTTCGTGACAAACCCGAAGGAATCCAAGGTTGCGGATCAGGTTGGCTTTGCGCTTGCACCGGATAACGGCCTTGGCAAGCGCGGCAACTGGCTCTGGTCCTGGAACCTCGCCATTCCGGCAGGCTCCAAGAAGGTGGAAGCCGCTGAAAAGTTCATCGCCTGGGCAACCGGCAAGGACTATCTGAACCTTGTGGCCGAGAAGGATGGCTGGGCAAACGTTCCTCCGGGCACGCGCACCTCGCTCTACCAGAATGCCGAATATCAGAAGGCGGCGCCTTTCGCCAAAATGACGCTGGACTCAATCAACGCTGCCGATCCGAAGAAGCCGACGGTGAAGCCTGTACCGTATGAAGGCGTGCAATACGTTGCCATCCCAGAATTCCAGGCCATCGGCACGGCTGTCGGCCAGCAGTTCTCGGCGGCTCTGGCTGGCCAGGTGACGGTAGATCAGGCTCTCAAAAGTGCTCAGCAGCTGACCGAGCGTGAAATGAAAAAGGCGGGTTACCCTAAGAAGTAATCTTAGCGACAGGCCGCTGTCCAGGCGGCCTGTTCCCTCTTCGCGAGGGTAAGGAATAGCCCTTTTACGGCTAACAAACCTACAGAACACGTTATCAAGAGGCGGCCTCATGGCGACGACCCACACCCGTTCGGCAGCGCGGTTGATGATGGCACCTTCCGTCATTCTGCTGTTTGCCTGGATGATCGTGCCGCTCGGCATGACCATTTATTTTTCCTTCCTCCGTTACAATCTTCTCATGCCGGGCACGGAAGAGTTTGCCGGTCTGTTGAATTATCAGTTCTTCCTGACGGACCCGGCCTTTTTCGATGCGCTGACCAATACGCTTCTTCTCGTCGGTGGCGTGCTGGCGATCTCTGTGATTGGCGGCATTCTGATGGCGCTGCTTTTGGATCAGCCCATGTTCGGGCAGGGCATTGTGCGCATTCTTGTGATCGCACCCTTCTTCATCATGCCCACGGTCGCGGCACTGGTGTGGAAGAACATGTTCATGAACCCGGTGAACGGGTTGTTCGCATGGCTGTTTCGGCTGTTTGGCGCAGAGCCGCTCGATTGGCTGGCCGTGGCACCGCTTACCTCGGTCGTCATTATCGTTGCCTGGCAGTGGCTGCCGTTTGCCACACTGATCCTTTTGACTGCGCTCCAATCTCTCGATGAAGAGCAGAAGGAGGCAGCAGAAATGGACGGAGCCGGACCGCTTTCCAAGTTCATCTATATCACCCTGCCGCACATGGCCCGCGCCATCACGGTTGTGGTGTTGATCGAGACGATTTTCCTTCTCTCCGTGTTCGCCGAAATTCTCGTTACCACCAATGGCGGACCGGGAACGCAGAGCACCAACATTACCTACCTCGTCTATACGCAGGCGCTGTTGCAGTTCGATGTGGGTGGTGCGTCCGCTGGCGGTATCGTGGCGGTCATCCTCGCCAATATCGTCGCCATCTTCCTCATTCGCCTCATCGGCAAGAACCTGGAGGCCTGATCCATGGCGCGCGCAGTCTCCACACAACGCAAGATCACCTTCACAGTCATCGCCTGGACCATCGGCTTCCTGATGTTCTTCCCGATACTGTGGACGTTCCTGACCAGCTTCAAGAGTGAAGGCGATGCCATTGCCTCGCCGCCCGTCTTTCTGTTCTTCCATTGGACGACGGAAAACTACACGGAGGTGCAGGGCCGGTCTGACTATTTCAGCCACTTCCTCAATTCGGTCACCATTTCCTTTGGGTCTACGCTTCTGGGGCTTCTGATCGCTATCCCAGCCGCCTGGGCCATGGCCTTTTCACCCACAAAGCGCACCAAGGATGTGCTGATGTGGATGCTTTCCACCAAAATGATGCCGCCGGTTGGCGCGCTCATCCCGATCTACCTGCTGTTTCGCGATACTGGATTGCTGGATAGCCGCATCGGGCTGGTGGTTGTGCTGACCCTTATCAACCTGCCGATCATCGTGTGGATGCTCTACACCTATTTCAAGGAAATTCCGGGGGAGATCCTGGAGGCAGCGCGCATGGATGGTGCTTCGCTGATGAAGGAAGTCATCTATGTGCTGACGCCGATGGCCGTTCCGGGCATTGCCTCCACGCTTTTGCTCAACATCATTCTGGCGTGGAACGAGGCTTTCTGGACGCTCAACCTCACCACCTCGAATGCAGCCCCGCTCACCACGTTCATCGCCTCTTACTCCAGCCCTGAAGGTCTTTTCTACGCCAAGCTTTCCGCTGCCTCGACCATGGCCATTGCGCCCATCGTCATCCTCGGCTGGTTCAGCCAGAAGCAGTTGGTGCGTGGCCTGACCTTTGGCGCCGTCAAGTAACCGTAGATATTCAAGGAAAACGAAGATGGGTTCCATTACTCTTCGCAATGTTTCAAAAGTCTTCGGTGAAGCGAAGGTCATTCCCTCCATCAATCTGGAGATCAACGACGGGGAATTCGTGGTGTTCGTCGGGCCATCCGGCTGCGGCAAATCTACCCTTCTGCGCCTGATCGCCGGGCTGGAGGATGTCTCCGGCGGTGAGATCATCATCAACGGCCAAAATGCCACTGAACTTGCGCCTGCAAAGCGCGGCTTGGCCATGGTGTTCCAATCCTATGCGCTCTATCCGCATATGAGCGTGCGCTCCAATATTGCGTTCCCGTTGAAGATGGCGGGCGTGGACAAGGCGGAAATCGACCGCAAGGTGTCTGACGCCGCCAAGGTTTTGAACCTCACCGATTATCTGGAGCGCAAGCCGCGCCAGCTTTCGGGTGGACAGCGCCAGCGCGTCGCCATTGGCCGCGCCATCGTGCGCCAGCCAGATGCCTTCCTGTTCGATGAACCGCTTTCCAACCTCGATGCAGCGCTTCGTGTGAACATGCGGCTGGAAATCAGCGAACTGCACCAGCAGCTGAAGACCACGATGATCTATGTAACCCACGATCAGGTGGAAGCCATGACCATGGCCGACAAGATTGTGGTGCTGAACAGGGGCAATATCGAGCAGGTGGGTTCGCCGCTCGATCTCTACCGCAAACCGGCGAACCTCTTCGTGGCAGGCTTCATTGGTTCGCCGCGCATGAACCTGATCGAAGGTGCCTATGCCGAGACGAAGGGTGCCAAAACAGTCGGAATCCGCCCGGAACATATCGGTTTATCGCGTGAAAGCGGAACCTGGGAGGGCATGGTCACCATTGCCGAACATTTGGGGTCAGACACCTTCATGCATATCGAGATTGCAGGGATTGGCACGGTGACGGCCCGTGCGGGCGGTGAATTTGGCGTTCGCCATGGCGACCGCGTCTTCCTCACCCCCGATGAGGCCAAGCTGCATCGCTTCAACGACAAGGGGCTGGCAATGTGAGTGCTCTGGATAAAGGGCGAACTTCATTTCACCGTTCAATTTTCAGGACGTGACATCATGACTGTCAAACTTTCGCTTTCCACGCTGGCAGCTGCCGGTAAAACGGCTGCGGTTCCTGGTTACGATCCCGGCAGCCTCAAGGCTGGCATCCTTCATTTCGGCGTTGGAAATTTCCATCGCGCCCATCAGGCGATTTATCTGGACGACCTGTTCAATCTTGGCCTCGATCATGATTGGGGCATTCTGGGTGCCGGTGTGCTGCCGTCCGATCAGGCCATGCGCGACAAGCTTTCCGCGCAGGATTTCCTCACCACCGTCGTGGAGCAGGATAACAACAAGACCGGCGCGCGGGTCACGGCACCGATGGTGGATATTCTGCCTGTAGGCGACACCAATGCCGTCATTGCGGCGTTGGCTGATCCCAAGATTCGCATCGTCTCCATGACAATTACGGAAGGTGGCTATTTCATTGATGCGGAGGGGCATTTCAACCCGTCCCATCCGGCCATCGTCGCGGATAGCCAGAACCCAGATCAGCCGAAGACAGTTTTCGGTCTGATCATTGCGGGCCTTAAGGCGCGGCGTGAGAAGGGCATTGCGCCCTTCACCGTCATGTCCTGCGACAATATTCCGGGTAATGGCCATGTGACGGAAAACACGGTCTGTGGTCTGGCGCGGCTTTCCGATCCGGCATTTGCCGAGTGGGTTCACGAGAACGTGGCCTTCCCGAATTCCATGGTTGACCGCATTACGCCCGCCACAGGTAAACGCGAGATCGACCTTCTGGCGAATGAATTCGGCATTGACGATAACTGGCCGGTCTTCTGCGAAGAATTCAAGCAGTGGGTGATGGAAGACAATTTCCCGGCGGGTCGCCCGGCGCTGGAAAAGGTGGGTGTTCAGTTCGTGCCGGATGTGGCGCCCTATGAGCTGATGAAGATCCGCATTTTGAACGGCGGCCATGCCGCGATTGCCTATCCGGCAGCGCTGCTCGACATTCACTTCGTGCACGAAGCCATGGAGCATCCTCTCATCCGGACCTTCCTCGCCAAGCTGGAGCGGGAGGAAATCATCCCCATTGTGCCGCCGGTGCCGAACACCAATCTGGATGAGTATTTTCAATTGATTGAGCGGCGTTTTCTCAATCCCAAGATTGGCGATACGATCCCGCGTCTGGCGCAGGACGGCTCTAACCGCCAGCCGAAATTCATTCTGCCTTCCACGGTGGATCGCCTGCGGCAGGGAGGGGACATCGTGGGCTTGTCGTTGGTTTCCGCTCTCTGGTGCCGTTATTTCGCAGGAACGACTGACAGCGGCAAGGTGATTTCCTTCAATGATGCGAGTGCAGATAAGCTGCAAGCGGCAGCAGTGAAGGCAAAGGATGATCCGGCGGCATTCCTGGCCTTTGACGAGATCTTTGGTGCCGTTTCCGGCTCTGAGCATTTCCGCCAGCGCTTTGCCCATGCGCTCAACTGCCTGTGGACGAAGGGTACGGCAGAGACACTTCAACTCTATCTCGATAACCGCCTCGTGGAGTAGTCTCAAGGCCATGCAACATGTCCAAGAGCCGCTGGTGATTTTCGATTGTGACGGTGTGCTCGTCGATAGCGAGCCACTGTCCGTCCGTGTCCTGATGGATGCGGTTGCGGCTCATGGCGGTACCTTGTCGGAAGCGGAGGCCTATCGGCGGTTTCTAGGGCGCAGCATGGCCACCATGGTCTCCATTCTGGATGAGGATTTCCGTATAGCTGCCGATGCTGCATTTCTGGATGGCATGCGGCGTGCGCTCTATCAGCGGTTTGAGGAAGAACTGCAGCCCATCACGGGCATAGCCAATGCTGTGCAGCAGATGCCGTGGCGCAAATGCGTAGCCTCTTCCAGCCAACCGGAGCGGATACGTCTTTCTCTTGGGCTGACCGGCCTTCAAGATTTCTTCGAACCGCATATCTTCAGCGCTACAATGGTAAAGCGCGGCAAGCCGGAGCCGGATTTATTTCTGCATGCCGCTGCGGAAATGAATGCCGAACCCGGCAAATGCGTGGTGGTCGAAGATAGCCCGGCCGGAATACTCGCCGCCAAAAGGGCAGGTATGCGCGTGTTTGCCTTCACCGGGGGCTCCCATGCGGACCGGGAGGAGTATCGAGAAGAGGTTGCAGCACTTTCACCAGACGTCATATTTGACGACATGGACAAATTGCTCCACCTTGTGGCTGAAAGTCTGGGAGTGGATGCGCCCTGATCGTGCCTCATGCGGGTCACTCAGCGGAGCATCGAGGGGATGGGAAACACAGCCTGATGCGTCAGTATCTGGTGGCGGTCGACATTGGCACGACCAGCGCACGCGCAGGTGTTTTTGACAGCCAAGGCCGTATGCTGGCCAAGGCCCAGCACCCTATTCAAATGCGCCGGTCGGTGCCGGATTTTGCCGAGCACGATTCCGAAGATATCTGGCAGGCAACCTGTTCTTCCGTGCGTGCGGCTCTGGGCGACGCGGGTGTGCGCGCAGATGAGGTGGCGGGTATTGGCTTTGATGCGACCTGTTCGCTTGTCGTGCGTGACCGAGATCATCGGCCACTGGCTGTCTCCGCAGATGGTGAGCCCCGCTTTGATACCATCGTCTGGCTCGATCATCGTGCTGTCGCGCAAGCGGAAAAAATCAGCGCATCTGGCCATCGAATCTTGGGTTATGCGGGTGGGTCCATCTCCCCGGAGATGCAGATCCCGAAGCTCATGTGGTTGAAGCGCAACCTGCCACGGCAGTGGTCCAGGGCGGGGCTTTTCCTTGATCTTGCGGATTTCCTCACCTGGCGATCAACGGGATCGACCGCACGCTCCCGCTGCACGTTGACGGCCAAATGGAATTATCTCGCCCATGAGGCCCGCGGATGGGACGACAGCTATCTTCGCCTTGCCGGACTGGAGGATTTGCTGGAGCGCGGTGGTTTACCGCAAGAGACGGTGGCACCGGGCGACGCGGTTGGAACGCTGACTTTAGAGGCGGCGCAAGCGCTTGGCTTGACCACGGATTGCGTCGTTGCCGCCGGTCTCATCGATGCCTATGCAGGAACAATCGGCCTTCTCGCGCCGGATCTCGGTCGTTCTGAGGTCGAGCAGAATCTTGCGCTGATCGGCGGCACATCCAGTTGCCTCGTTGCTCTGTCGCGCAAGCCTCAACCGGGACATTCCCTTTGGGGACCATATTTCGAGGCTGTATTAAAAGAATACTGGCTGGTCGAGGGCAGCCAATCGGCCACCGGCGCGCTTCTCGACCATGTGGTGCGAATGCATGCGGCGGGTGGCCAGCCGACGCCAAAGCTGCATCAGGCCATCATTGACCGGATCGGCGTGTTGAGAGCCACCGAAGGGGAGTGCTTCGGAGAGGGGCTGCATATTTTACCTGATTTTCATGGAAACCGTTCCCCACTGGCAGATCCGCGTGCGCGTGGCGTTATCAGCGGACTGACGCTCGACGCGTCCTTCGATGGCCTATGCCGCATATACTGGCGGACATGCGTGGCGCTTGTTCTCGGTATCCGGCATATCCTGGAACGGATGGAGGAATCGGGCTACCGCTTTGAGCGGCTTTACGCGGGCGGCGGCCATCTCAACAATCCGCTCCTGGTAGAGCTTTATGCCGATGTGACGGGACGTAGCGTCCTTCTTCCCAAGGCGCCCGATGCAGTCTTGCTCGGTTCTGCCATGGCAGCGGCTGTTGCCAGTGGTCGCCATCGAGATATGGCTGAGGCGGGAAGGCAGATGGATCAGGGTTCGACCGTAAAACTGCCGGATGCAAAACGGCAGGAAGGGTATGAGCGCGATTACCGTCGTTTTCTTCTGATGCACCGCCATCGCGCCGAACTTGAAGCCTTGTGATGGCTCGCACGCTCGCTGCTGCTTGTTCATGACTAGCTCACCACCTACATCGGTGAGGAACAGGGAGCGTTTCTTACATGATCCTCGAAGCAGCCCGTCTTTCGCTGTTGAACCTTTTTGCCCCGGAAACACGATCTGTATTCTGGAAAGTTTTGGGGCTGACCTTCGTCGTGCTGATGGGGCTATGGTTTGCCCTGCGCGAAGTGTTCTTCCTCTATATCTGGCCATATTTCGCGCAATGGATGCCGACAGTTCCGGGCTGGGCAGGGTGGCTGACCTTCATTTTCGCTATCTTGGCGGGGATCGGACTGGCGCTTGCGCTTGCCCTTCTCATTGCGCCAGTGACCGCTCTGATCGCAGGTCTTTTTCTGGATGACGTGGCCGACGTGGTGGAGCGCCGGGATTATGCCGCCGACCCCCCGGGTATGGCGTTGCCGCTCGGACAGGCGCTTGTGGAATCGGCGAAGTTCCTCGGCGTCGTCATCATCGGCAACATCATCGCGCTGTTCCTGCTCTTTGTGCCAGGCATCAACATTATGGCCTTCTTTCTGGTGAACGGTTACCTGCTGGGGCGAGAATTCTTCGAATTTGCTGCCATGCGCTTTCGTCCAGCCTCCGAGGCCAAGGCCTTCCGGGAAAAGCACAAGGGAACCGTATTCATGGGCGGGCTGTTGATCGCAGGTTTTCTGGCTATTCCTTTCCTCAACCTGCTAACGCCGCTGTTTGCGGCGGGTATGATGGTGCATCTGCATAAGGCCGTCAGCCGCAAGGACCCGTCATTCGCTCTCGCCCAGAGCAGCCACCCCAATCAGTTGCGCGGGTAGCTCTACAAGTGGAGCAGGGATGTCGTTTGTCTTGGCAGGATAGCGACAGAGATCTGCGATCACGCAAATCTCACATTCCGGCTTGCGGGCCTTGCAGGTGTAGCGCCCGTGCAGGATCAGCCAGTGGTGGGCGTGAAAGAGATATTGCTTCGGAATAACACGAACGAGATTATCTTCCACTGCATCCGGGTTTGAGCCGGGTGCGAGCTTGATGCGATTGGCGATGCGGAAGACATGCGTATCGACCGCAAGAGTGGGGATACCAAAAGCCATGGACATCACCACATTGGCAGTCTTACGGCCTACGCCGGGCAGGCGCATGAGTTCTTCGCGGGTTTGCGGAACCTCACCGCCGAAATCATCGATCAGCATTCTGCACAAGGCAATGACGTTCTTTGCCTTGTTGCGATAAAGCCCGATGGTCTTGATGTGCTCGATCACCCCTTCTTCGCCAAGCGCCAGCATCTTGGCTGGAGTATCGGCAATCTGAAACAGTTTGCGGGTGGCACGATTGACGCCCACATCGGTCGCCTGAGCGGAGAGGGCGACGGCAACCACAAGGGTAAATGGGTTGACGTGTTCCAATTCTCCCTTGGGGTCTGGCCTCTGCACCGAAAAGCGCCGGAAGATCTCCTCCAGCTCTGCCTTGTTATAAGCCGTGCGTGCATGTCTGCGACTTCTCGCCGCGCCATTTGACTTTTGTGAGGTTTGCATGTGGGATTGGTTCTTCGAAGTTGCCATATGGCTTGTATCGCAAGGCTAAGGATGGAAGGCAACGTGGACGCCCACGAAGAGCAACCGGTTTTTGCAGCCGAACTGACGCCCTACCGCTCACTGGGACGAAAGGGTTTTCGCATATTGCTCCTGATCAGCGGAGGCATATGCATGCTTCACGCCGCTTTTTTTCTGGCCACTGGAGCATGGCCCATTGGGCTTTTCTTCGGTGTGGACTTCCTGCTGTTGTGGGGCGCGTTCGCCTTGAATTATCGGTCCGGGCGGGCGCGTGAAGAAGTCACGGTGTCGCGCACCAATGTCTCTGTGCGCAAATTCTCGCCCGCGGGCAGGCTCGTGGAACATCGCTTCAACCCTTTTTGGGCTCGCTTTCGTGTAAAGCGGCACCACGAATTCGGCATCACCTCCATGCACGTGACAGGCGAGGGGCGACATACAGATATTGGTTCCTTCCTCAACCCGGATGATCGGGAAAGCTTCGCCAAAGCGTTTCGCTCCGCTCTTTCCACCGTCAAACAACGATTGTGAGGCAAGAAACGGGTGGCACTTGCTCGCGTCCCATGGTCTTCTCGGTTCATGATGAGGATTGAGTCATGAACGCCCTTCAACCCGTGCCGGACAGCCAGATCGACGTGACGCCAACCGGCGAGGATTATCAGATCGTCAAGCAGGTGATCGAACTGATCACGCTGGATTATCGTGAACAGCCCTCGCTGGAGAAGATTGCGGCGGAGCTTGGACAATCACCCACGCAACTGCAGAAAGTGTTTACCCGTTGGGCCGGGCTTTCGCCCAAAGCCTTCCTGCAAGCGGTAACGCTGGATCATGCCAAGCGTCTGCTAGGGCATGAGCAACTGCCGCTACTTGAAACCTCGCTGGAAGTTGGCTTCTCCGGGCCGGGGCGGTTGCATGATCTTTTCGTGACCCACGAAGCCATGAGCCCCGGTGAATGGAAAGCGCGCGGTGGCGGTCTCACTATGCGCTACGGATTTCACCCATCGCCCTTCGGGCTCGCTCTGGTAATAGCAACGGATCGCGGGCTGGCGGGCCTTGCCTTTGCAGATGACGAGGGAGGGCAGGACGCCTGTTTTGAAGATATGGCGCGCCGCTGGCCGAATGCGGAGTATGTCGCCGATCAAGAGGCGACCAAGCCTTATATTGCCAGAGTGTTCGATGCGCGCCGCTGGTCACCCGAGGAGCCGCTTCGGGTGGTATTGATCGGATCGGATTTCCAGGTGCGGGTGTGGCAAAGCCTTTTGAAAATCCCGTTTGGAAAGGCCGTGACCTACTCGGATGTTGCCTGCGATATTGGACAGCCCAAAGCAAGCCGTGCCGTGGGTGCAGCCATCGGACGCAACCCGATTTCCTTCGTTGTGCCATGCCACCGCGCACTGGGTAAAAGCGGCGCTCTTACTGGCTATCACTGGGGGCTAACGCGCAAACGTGCCATTCTCGGCTGGGAGACGGGTAGGGCTTAACGCAGGGTTCAGGCCAGATCAAGAAGTGCTCTTGCTGCGCCTTCATCCGTGATCAGCGTGTTGCAACCGATGCGGCGAATGGTGGCGCGAATGGCTTTAGCGCGGTGCGCGCCGCCGGAGGACAGCACGATGTGCTTTGCCTTCTTCAACGTATCGAGATCGACAGACATGACCCGCTGATTGATGGGGTGGTCGATGGAATGTCCGGCCTCATCCAGGAAGTTGAACATTGTGTCACACACGCAACCCGCGTCCACCAGTTCTTGCAAGGTTTCGTGAGAGATGAAGCCTTCGGATAGCGATGTGGAATGTGGGCCAATATCGCCGCAGGAGACAATTGCGAGATCAAGCTGTTCCGCCAGATCATAAAGGGTTTTGAGGCCGCATTTATCAATGAGTGCTTGTTTCGTCTCGACTGAATCGACGAGCAGAGGTGCGAGAAACATATAGCATTCCGCGCCCAGCTGGCTGGCCAACCGCCACGTATAATCGATGGGATTTGTTTGGTGGACAGCGACAATGCCGCCGAGCAATGAGACGACCTTGCAATTTTCCCGACGTGGAGAGCGGAAGCCGGAAAGGGAGGCGGTCATGGTTCGGCCCCAGCCGACGCCAATGGTCATGTCGTTATTTATGACCTCGGTGAGGAATTGGCCGAGCGCAAGCCCTACGGCTTTGGCCAATGAATCGGCATCCTGCTTTGCTGGGGCTGGCACGACAATCGCCTCATCCAGACCATAAGCCTGTTCCAGCTTGACGGCGAGCGCCACGCAATCATCCACCCCCTCGCTGATCCAGATCTGAACCTCCGAGCGCTTAACCGCTTCATCCAGCATTCGAATGACGGTGGAGCGGCTGACGCCCAGCCTGTCTGCCACATCTTTCTGCGTCAGTCCCTGATTGTAGTAGAGCCAGGCGGCGCGAAGCCGCTGAGAAGCGGCTTCCGAATAAGCAATGTGGGTTTCGCGCTTCAATTTCGCCAAGGGAACTGCCGATTGGTCAGAGTTGTTGATAGTGGTGACTATCAACGTGGATGAGACATATGTCAAATCCGATCAGCAAATGTCTTGACTTTCATTCGCGAGCATTGCGATAGTGGCGGTGAAGGGACGGGCGTGTCCCAAAGCACTTTCAGAACGCAAGGAACATCCGATGGCGTCCAAACTTGAACAACTCCGTTCCATGACCACGGTGGTCGCCGATACGGGCGATATCGAGGCAGTGGCGCGTCTTAAGCCGGTGGATTGCACCACCAACCCGACAATCGTTCTCAAGGCCCTCGGCACGCCGATCTTCGCCGACAAGGTCAAGGAAGCTGTTGTCTGGGGCAAGAGCCAGAACGGTTCTTCAGACGCTGTTGTAGCAGCGGTTGCGGATCGCCTGGCCATTTCCGTCGGTGCGGCACTGGCCGAACTCGTGCCCGGTCGCGTTTCCACCGAAGTGGATGCTGATCTCTCCTTCGATACGGAAGCGTCCATCGCCAAGGCACGCGGCATCATCGCGGCCTATAAGGAGCGCGGTATTGAGAAGGATCGTATTCTCATCAAGCTAGCCTCCACCTGGGAAGGCATCAAGGCTGCGGAAGTGCTCCAGAAGGAAGGCATTGATTGCAACCTGACACTTCTCTTCTCCAAGGCTCAGGCGATTGCCTGCGCTGATGCCAAGGCATTCCTGATTTCGCCTTTCGTTGGTCGTATTCTCGATTGGTACAAGAAGTCGACCGGCCAGGACTATACGGCGGAAACCGATCCGGGCGTCGTCTCCGTTCGCCAGATCTACAACTACTACAAGGCCAATGGCATCAAGACGATTGTCATGGGCGCATCCTTCCGCAATGCAGGCGAAATTGAAGCTCTGGCCGGTTGCGACCGCCTGACCATCAGCCCGGCATTGCTGGATGAGTTGGACAAGGCGGAAGGCACGCTGGAGCGCAAGCTTTCGCCGGACAACATCACGGAAGATCCGTTCCAGCCAATCGACGAGAAAACATTCCGTTGGATGCTGAACGAGGATGCCATGGCGACCGAAAAGCTATCGGAGGGCATTCGCCTCTTTGCCAAGGATCTGCTGGCACTGCGCGATATCGTGAAGAAGGAATTGGCAGCCTAAGCTTCCTTAAAGGTAAAACATTGTACGGCCCGGTTTTCGACCGGGCCGTTCGTGTTTTAGGCAGCTCGATGCGCCTGGATCGACGTCTTCACAAAGGTTGCGATGAAGACCATGCTCATCAGCAATACAATGGTTGGGGCAGGGGCGCTGTCGATGAAGAAGCTTGCGTAGATGCCCACGAAGGAGCAGCCGACGGCAATTGCAATGGCTGTGAGCAGCATGGTGTGGAAGCGGCGTGCCATCAGATAAGCAATTGCGCCCGGACCGACGAGAAAGGCTACGGCCAGAATGATGCCAACAGCCGTCAGCGCCCCCACCACGGTAAGAGACAAGACCGCCAGCAGCCCGTAATGCAGCAGCCTGACCGGTAGGCCGATGGCCTGCGCATGTTGTGCATCGAAAGCGTGCAGCAGCAGATCCTTGCGCAAAATACCGAGGAAGAGAGTTGCTGCCAGTGCGATGAGCCCGGATTGAATAAGATCAGCCGGGGCAATGCCCAGCATATCTCCAAATAGAATATGATCGAGGTGAACATCGCTCTGCACCGCGACATACATGGTCAGGCCCAGCCCAAACATGCCGGAAAAGACGATGCCGAGCACTGTATCTTCCTTGATACGGCTGTTTTCCTTGATGAAGCCGGTGCCTATGGCGCACACCAAGCCAGCTGCGAAGGCGCCAATCGCGAGCGGAATGGAAAGTATGTAAGCGAGAACCACGCCCGGCAGAACGGCATGGGACACAGCATCGCCCATCAGTGACCAGCCCTTGAGGACGAGGAAGCAGGATAGCATTGCCATCGGTACCGAGATCATCAGCGTGACGAGAAATGCGTTCTGCATGAAAGGAAGCTGGAAGGGCAGGATTGCCAATTGCAGGGTTTCGCTCATGCCAGCCTCCCTGCAATTTCCCGGTTCCGTCGGCGTCTAGCCGCCAGCACGCCATGTTTGGGCGCAAAGACAAAGGTGATCAGGAATATGAGCGTTTGTAACACCACGATCACGCCACCTGTCGCGCCATTGAGAAAGTAGCTGGCATAGGCGCCAATAAAGCTGGTGACCGCGCCAATGGTGGCGGCAAGAGCAATCAGGCGGCCAAAGCGATCAGTCAGCAGATAAGCAGTTGCACCAGGGGTCACCACCATTGCAACGACGAGGAATGCGCCAACCGTTTGCAGGGCGGCAACTGTAGAGGCGGCCAGCAGCGTGAAGAACAGCACCTTCAAGGCGTCCGGTTTCAGGCCAATGGTGCGGGCATGGTTCTCGTCAAAGAAGGCAACCATCAGGTCCTTCCATTTGAGCGCCAGCACGGCAAGGCTGACGCCGCCAATCAGGAGCAGTTGCAGCTTGTCCTCGGCGGTGATGGCGAGAATATTGCCAAGAACAATGGTCTGGATGTTCACCGATGTCGGTGAAAGCGACACCATGAACAGGCCAAGGCCAAAGAAGGAGGTGAATATGAGGCCGATAATGGCATCTTCCTTCAACTTTGTGCGCTGGTTGAGAAACAGCATGGCACCAGCCGCAAGCCCACCGGAGAGGAAAGCGCCGAGCGCAAAGGGAAGGCCCAGCATATAGGCACCCGCCACGCCGGGTACGATGGCATGTGAAAGGGCATCGCCAATCAGCGACCAACCCTTCAGCATCAAATAGGCGGAGAGGAAGCCGCAGACGCAGCCGACGAGTGCGCTGACCAGAATTGCATCGCGCATATAGCCATAGGTAAAGGGCTCAATGAGCGTCTCGAGCACTATGGGCCTCCTGCCGACGCGTCTCTGTTGGCTCCACCCGTGCGGTATCTGCTCCGTAGGTCACGTAGGGCCGTTCTTCATCGGTAATGACCCTGATCCGCCGCCGGTCGTCATCGTCATGCAGGTCGGTGCCGCCTAGGATGAAATGACGCAGCACGCCGCCGAACGCCTTTTCCAGGTTTTCTTCGTTGAAGACCTGATCTGTTCGACCCTCCGCAATAACTGTGCCTTTGACGAAGACGGTGCGGTCGCAAAAATCGGGCACGCTGCCGAGATTATGGGTGGAAACCAGCATGATGCGGCCTTCATCGCGCAAGGCTTTCAAAAGCGCAACAATCTGCTCTTCCGTGGTCACATCCACGCCGGTAAAGGGTTCATCAAGCAGAATAATCTGCCCCTCTTGCGCAAGCGCGCGGGCCAGAAACACCCGCTTGCGTTGCCCGCCGGAAAGCTCGCCAATCTGGCGTTTGCGGAAGGCTTCCATGTTCACGCGACGAAGCGCCTCGGTCACCATGGCGTGGTCACGGCGCGAAGGAATGCGCAGCAGGTTCATATGGCCATAGCGGCCCATCATCACCACATCCTCCACCAGCACGGGGAAGTTCCAATCCACCTCTTCTGCCTGTGGAACATAGGCAACCAGATTGCGGCGCAATGCCTCTCGCGCTGACATTCCAAGCAGTTCCACCTTGCCGGAGGAGAGGGGTACAAAGCCCATGATTGCCTTGAATAGAGTTGATTTTCCCGCACCGTTCACACCCACCAATGCAGTGATGCTGCCCTTGGGAACGGCAAAGCTTGCATTGGAAAGTGCGACATGGCCGTTGCGATAGGCGACAGTGATGTCGTCTACCGAAAGCCCTGCGTGATGGCGTGTGGACCTGCCCATCCTCATGATGCCAACCCCTTTGCAATCGTACCGGTTGTGACCTTCAAAAGATCGAGATAGGTCGGAACAGGGCCATCGGGTTCGCTTAAGGAATCCACATAAAGGACACCGCCGTAGGCAGCCCCGGTTTCCTTGGCAACCTGCTTGGCCGGATCGGCCGAGACCGTGCTTTCTGAAAAGACAACGTTGATCCGATTTGCCCGAACGGCATCTATGACGGATTTCACCTGTTGCGGCGTGCCCTGGCTATCGGCATTGACCGGCCAGAGATAAAGCTCCTTCAGGCCAAAATCGCGAGCCAGATAAGAAAATGCGCCTTCACTGGTCACGAGCCAGCGGCGATTTTCCGGCAGTCGGGAAAGCGCATCACGTATGGGCTGTACGGTGGCGCGGATCTTGTCACTATAGGCCTTTGCATTGGCGTTGTAGGTTTCCGCGTTGGCGGGATCGGCGGCAACCAGAGCCTTGCGGATGTTTTCCACGTAGATCAGCCCATTTTCCGGCGACATCCAGGCGTGCGGATTGGGCTTGCCCTGATAGGCGCCGCCGGCAATGGACATTGGCTCTACGCCCTCTGAGACCGTAACGCTCGGTACCTTGCCAAGGTTGACCAGGAACTTGTCGAACCACTGTTCCAGATTGAGCCCATTGCGCAGAACAAGCGTGGCATTGCGGGCGCGCAAGATATCGCGTGGCGTCGGTTGGTAATTGTGGATCTCCGCGCCGGGCTTGGTGATGCTTTCAACATCTGCCGCCGTGCCCGCAACATTGCGTGCCATATCGGCAATCACGGTGAACGTGGTGACAACCTTCGTTTTTTCCGCCGCTGTGGCGATGGAAGGTAACAGGCCGAGAGCCGCGATAAACGCCAGAGTTAGACTTTGAAAACGCACGGGGGGCACCCTTATTGCAATTCATTCTCATTTGAATGTAGCGTTTCGATCCAGACTGTCAATGCTATTGCGAATTAGTTGCAACAACGAATGGCTTTGCCGTCCCGCACGGGTGGGTTTGCCTTTCATCAGCTAAGTTGCTTCGCGCGGAAAGGTGGAAAGCCGCCGGTCATATTAAAGCTTCTTCAAGAGTAATGCGGCAGTATGTGTCGTCTCGGGAATATGTATTGCGTTGATGGGAGTGATGGATGCCGGAGTTCCGGTTGTGAAAGGCTTGAAGCTGAGGCTTTCACGAACTCTCATCCTTGTTCTCGGTGGCTTGCTTCTCGTGGGTGGAAGTGGCGCAGCAGCCCTTTATTTTGGTTCTGAAAAGCTTCTCGGCCCTCCCTATGAGAGTGTGAACGGGCTGGAATGCACCACGCTTCAGGAAATGAAGATCAACCGAGAGCAACGCACCTGGGTGCGTCGTTATGTCTTCACCGAAGGAGGCGATGGCCCGGCGCGGTTGAGAACTGCGGTGCGCGTGGCAAAAGCGGTACAAGCATCTGCCAAGGCCGATCTCATTCAAATCACTGTTCTGGATAAATCGGGGCCAACACAGCGTGCTGCCATGCGCGGGCGCGCCATTGGTGCGCAGGTGGTCTACATTCCCGACACCAGCAAGGCGCCAGACCCGTCTGACCCGATCTATTCCGCATTCTACATTGAGGGAGCCGCGAGCAACGGCGAATTCTACGGCTTGAGAATTTCACCGCCGGTTGAAGATATCGAGAAAATTGCCGCGGGGTTGACGGATGGGGCCGATTGCATTTCTCCTGTGGTAGAGACCGAAGGTGATGCCCACGGTGGAGCTGGCGAGCATGGCAAGAGTCCTGGCCATGGGGAGAAGAAGGGCAAAGGTGCCGCTTCTGAGCATGGCGGAGGTCATGATGCTCCTGCTGCGGACGCAGGCCACGGAGAAGCAAGTCCTGCTGAGGCGTCTCATGGTGAGGCTGCACCTGCCGAAGGGCATGGCGCGGAAGGTGCAAAAAGCGAAGGTCTCGTAAGCTCGATCAGCAACATGCTCTTCGGCAAGAAGAACGAGGCCGAGGCAGCGCAAGCGCACGCTGATGAGACGCATGGAGTAGCGGGGAATAACCACGATACCAACTCAGAAAGCCAGCAGGCCTCAGATCATCAGGCACCAAGCCCCGAAACGACCGCTGTGGCTGAAAAGCCCGGTCTGGTAGACCGCATCAAGAACATGATGTTCGGGGATAGCAAGCCGGACGTCGTGGAAAAGCGTGCGCCATCCCCAAATGCCAGTGATACCGCGCATGAGGTGGAGCCTGCCCATGATGGGATCGATCCCATGAAGGTCGCTGCACCAACGGAAGCACAGGCGGCTCCTGATGCCGCCTCTCCCAAAGTTGGTCATTGAAGGGCAGGCTTACTTCCGTAATTTCCTCAAGCATTTCCGATAAGCGGAATACTCTCAATATCTGCTTTAACGCAGTCCGGTGGTAACACGGCAAATGCTTCTGTAACTGGAATGCAAAAAGGCTCGCCGATGACGAGCCTTTTCATGTTTAAAGCCAGCGATTGTTAGTCCGCTTTATTGCGGCGTGCCGGGAAGAGAATGACATCGCGGATCGACGGCGCATTGGTCAGGAGCATGATCAGGCGATCAACGCCGATGCCAAGGCCGCCAGCGGGCGGCATGCCCTGGTCAATTGCATCAAGGAATTCGTCGTCCAGCTGCTTGTCCTTCTCACCGCGAGCATGGGCCTGTTCCAGCTGCTCTTCCATGCGGCGGCGCTGCTCTTCCGGGTCGTTGAGCTCGGAAAACGCATTGCCCACTTCCCAGGCATTGCAATAGGTCTCGAACCGCTCAACAAGGCGCGGTTCGCCCGGCACTTCCTTGGCGAAGGGGGAAATATCCTTCGGGAAATGTGTGACGTGGCTGGGCTGAATCAGCGTGCCTTCGACCTTTTCTTCAAAGATGAAGGCAAGGCACTCGCCCCAGGTCCAATCCTTTTCGACTTCGAAACCGGCAGCCTTGGCGGCAGCGCGGGCTTCCTCATCCGTCTTGATTGAGAGGAAGTCGATGCCGGTTGCTTCCTTTACGGCGTCCGGCATGGGAACGCGCTTGAACGGACCCTTGAATGAAAGGGTCTTGTCTCCAAACACCACATCCGTGGTGCCGTGAATAGAGGTTGCCAGCGTTTCAAACAGGCGTTCAACCAGCGCCATCATGTCTTCATAATCGGCATAGGCCCAATAGCACTCCATCATTGTGAATTCAGGATTGTGCCGGGTGGAAACACCTTCATTGCGGAAGTTGCGGTTGATCTCGAACACCTTGTCGGAGAGCCCGGAAACCAGCGTGCGCTTCAGGAACAGTTCCGGCGCAATGCGCAGATACATGTCCATCTTCAGCGTGTTGTGAAAGGTCTTGAACGGGTCAGCAGTCGCGCCACCGTAAACCGTTTGCAGCATCGGGGTTTCGACTTCCAGGAAGCCTTCGCTTTCCAGGAACCGGCGGAAACCGGAAACGATTTTCGAGCGCTGCTGGAAGCGCAGCTTGCTCTCATCGTTCGACATGATGTCGAGGTGGCGCTTGCGGTAGCGAATTTCGACATCCGCGATGCCGTTCCACTTTTCCGGCATCGGCAGCAGCGACTTGGTGAGCATTGTGATCTCTTGTGCATTGATCGTCAGCTCGCCGCGCTTGGTACGGCGAACCACACCCGTCACGCCAATAATGTCGCCGATGTCGATCATCGCCAGCATGTCGCGGGCGGCTTCCGGCGTGGTGTCCTTGTGGCTGAAAATCTGGATCTTGCCAGAGGCATCCCGAACATCCATGAACATGCCGGAATTGCGCGATGAATAGACGCGGCCAGCAACGGTGACGACGTCCTGCGTCTCGACATCCGGCTCCAGACCTTCATATTTTTCCGCGAGTTCCGCATTGGTCATCGTGCGATGGAAATGAGCCGGATAGACGTCGCCGACCTTTTCGCGCAGCATTGCCAATTTCTGGCGGCGCACTTCCGTGGCGTCGGAGGAGAGGGCGGTTTCAGTCTTCTGTTCGGTCATCGTCTATCGCCTTTTCGGCTGTGTTCGTTGCGGTTACCGGCTCATCAGGCCCCTCGCGGAGAGGGGCCGGAGCAATGCGGCAGATTATTGTGTCTTCAGCTTCCGCTGCCAACCATGGTGGAAACCACGGTTGCGGCAATCTTCAGGCGCTGGCGCACCACGGAGCGACCGAGCAGAGCCATCGAGTCAAACAGCGGAAGTGAGCGCTGGCTACCCGACATGGCAATGAAGAGCGGCGGCGTGACCACGCGCAGTTTCTTGCCCAGCTTGTCTGCTACGGACCGTAGTTCCTGATCGATGCTCTCCACCGTCCATTCCGCCATCTTTTCGAAATCGGCCTGAACGGTATTGATGATTTCCAGCGTTTCAGCAGGCGAGGTCTTCAGGCCGCCAAAGGAAGCTGGCGTCAGCCCCACATCATTGGCCAGCAGGAAGCCGCCCAGGCTCGGCAATTCACCGAGCTTGGAAATGCGGCTTTGTGCCAGCTTCAAGCCTTCCGTCAGGCGGCTGTTTTCGGATGCCCATTCAATGGTACGGGCAATGAATTCTTCCGGTGTCAGTTTTTCGCGCAGCCAGCGACCGTTCAACCAATCGAGCTTCTGGATGTCAAAGATCGCGCCAGCCTTGGAAAGATTGTCCGGGTCGAACTTATCGGCCAGTTCTTCCATCGTCAGAAGCTCTTCGCCTTCCGCAATCTGGATGAAGAAGAGGCCAAGGAAGTTCATCAGCGCTTCGGGCAGGTAGCCAAGAGCTGAATAATAGGAAATCGAGGTTGGGTTCTTACGCTTGGAAAGCTTAGACTTGTCGGCATTGCGCATCAGCGAAAGATGCATGAACTTCGGCTCCTGCCAGCCGAAATAGCGATAGAGCAGAATGTGCTTGGGCACGGAGGCCAGCCATTCCTCGCCGCGCGCCACATGCGTGATCTTCATCAGATGGTCATCGATGACGTTTGCCATGTGATAGGTCGGCATGCCATCGGCTTTCATCAGCACCTGCATGTCGACCGAAGACCACGGAATGGAAACATCGCCGTAGACGCCATCGTTGAACTCGCAGGCACCTTCGGTCGGGATCTTCATGCGAACAACATGCGGCTCACCGGCGGCAACCTTGGTGGTCACTTCTTCGGCGCTCAAATGCAGGCAGCGGCCATCATAACCGGGCGGCTTGCCGGCAGCGCGCTGCTCTTCGCGCATCTTTTCCAAGCGCTCCGGCGTGCAGAAGCAGCGGAATGCATGGCCCTTTTCCAGGAGTTCATCAGCGAAGGGCTGATACATGGCCTTGCGGTCGGACTGGCGATAGGGACCAAAGGGACCGCCCACATCCGGGCCTTCCTTCCAGTCGAGGCCTGCCCAGCGCAGGGCATCCAGCACCTTCTGCTCGAACTCCGGTGTGGAGCGCGTGGCATCCGTATCTTCGATACGCAGTATGAACTCGCCGCCCATCTTCTTTGCGAAGAGATAGTTGAACAATGCGATGTAAACCGTGCCGACATGCGGCTCGCCGGTTGGAGAAGGTGCGATGCGGACGCGAACGCCGGAAGTGCTCATGAGGACCTGCTCGAACTTGGACAATGGCGCGCCCAAGGGGCGTAAGCCTGATTATAGGTTTGGCTGGCCTTAGCGCATATTCCGCTGCAAGCGTCAAGATTTTTAGGTCTGGCAGGTATTACTGCACCGGCCAGAACCACATCAATGCCGGCACGCTGACGAGAACGATCATTATCGATAGCGGCAGGCCCAGGCGCGGATAATCGGAAAAGCGGTAACCGCCTGGCCCCATGACCAGCGTATTGCACTGGTGGCCGACAGGCGTCAGAAAATCGGAACCTGCACCAATGGCAACCGCCATCAGGAATGCCTCTGGCCGAAAATTGAGAGTCGTCGCGAAGCTCACGGCAATCGGTCCCATGACCAGCACCGTTGCGGCATTGTTGAGGAATGGGGTCACGGCCATGGCCGTGATCATGATCAGCGCAATGGCTCCATAGGGCGGCAAGTTATGGGCGATCTGGCCCAGCCAACCTGCTATCAATTCGCTGCCGCCGGACGTGCGCAGAGAATCCGAGACAGGAATGAGAGCGCCAAGCATGACGAGGATAGGACCGTCGACGGACTTGTAGATATCCGTCAACGGTACTGCCTTGAAAAGAGCCATGCCCAGCGCGGCAGCAAAGAAGGCAACGGCGACCGGCGCATAACCAAGAGCAGTGGTAACCATGGCCAGCGCCAGGATCATGATTGGGATGAGTGCCTTGCGCTGCGTTCCCAGCATGACTTCCTGTTGGGCAAGCGGCAGAAGCGCCAGATCCTGCAGAACGCCGGGAAGGGTTTCACGCCCGCCCTGCAGAACGATGACATCGCCTTCGCGCAGCACCAGATCGCTGAGGCGTTCACGGACACGTTCGCCTCGCCTGCTGACGGCAAGAATGTTGACGCCTCGCGTATAGGACAGAGCCATTCCACGGGCAGTAAGACCCTCAAGCGCCGATTGACGGGAGATAACGGCCTCAATGGAAATCAAATCTTGCTGGACGCGTTTGCCCTGGTTCAGCTCCTTGCCGGAAAGTCTGAGTTTGGCACCGGAGATCACCCGCTCCAGCGCAGAAGATCTGCCTTCCAGAAGGACGGAATCATCCTCCCTGAGAATAAGATCGGGAAAGGGTGACATGCGCACCGGCCCGCGCAGAACAGCTGTTGCAACCACTTCCCCGTCACCCAGCTTCAGAAGTTCGGCAAGTGGCCTGCCCATGATCTGGCTTTGGCCCGTCACCACCGCTTCTGAGGCATAGTTGGAGATTTCGACGGCTTCTTCGATGCTATTGTTCTGTTTTGTGCGTTCAGGAACAAGCCAATAGAAGAACATCAGGAAGGTGACGCCGACGATTGTCAGAATGCCGCCCACGGGCGTAAAATCGAACATTGAAAACGGTGTGCCCGTCATTTCCGCGCGAAGGCGTGACACGACAATATTGGGCGAGGTGCCGATCTGGGTCATCAAGCCGCCGAGAAGGGCGGAAAACGCCATCGGCATCAGGTAGCGCGATGGCGATACACCGGATCGGCGGGCGAACTGAAAGGCCACCGGCATCATGATGGCCAATGCGCCAATATTCTTGATGAAGGCGGAAAGAACCGCCACCACGATCATCAGCAGCGCCATCTGGGTGCGCAATGATGTCAAGTTCGGAAAGAATTTTTTGATCGCGAGATCGACAATGCCGGAACGCGCAACACCAGCGCTCACGACGAGCGCGCTGCCAACAATGATGACGATATCATCTGAAAAGCCGGAAAACGCATGATTGGCGGGTACGACACCAAGAGCGACGGCGACCACAAGAGCACAGCAAGCAACCACATCATAACGAAAGCGGTCCCAGATGAACACCGCCATCATGCCTGCAATTACGGTGAAGGAAAGGATCTGTTCAGTGGTCATGCCGCTCCGCAAGGGCCGTGGCGGCAAGAACTGCCACCGAATGATGGGCCTGCCGCAACGCTTCAAATGAGAATCGCAGCAGGTGATCACACCAATACAATGCCAGTCTCAAAGTTCCAACCACTTGCGCGGGCGTACGCTATTGTCCCTGTTTCTGCCGCTTCCGCTGTCTGGCATTTCGAGCAAACATGTTGAGAAGCTCAACCAGAGCAGAAAACGCCATGGCTGCATAAACATAGCCCTTCGGCACGTGGAAGCCCATGCCCTCGGCAATCAGCGTGGTGCCGATCATCAGCAGGAAGGCGAGCGCCAGCATGACGATCGTTGGGTTCTTCTCGATGAAGTTTGCCAGAGGTGTTGCCGCGACCAGCATGACCGTCACGGCTGCGACGACGGCAACCACCATGATCGGCAGATGCGGCGTCATGCCAACCGCTGTAATGATGCTATCAACCGAAAAGACGAGATCCAGCAGCAGGATTTGGCCGATGGCTGCGCCGAAGCTCATGGTAACGGTCTTGCCCACCATGTCTTCCTTGTGGTCGACCGGATCGACACTGTGGTGGATTTCCTTGGTCGCTTTCCAGACCAGGAAGAGGCCACCGGCAATGAGGATGAGATCCTTCCAGGAGAAGGCGTGACCGAGCACTTCAAAGACCGGATTGGTCAGCTGGACGATCCAGGCAACGGTGCCGAGCAGGCCAAGGCGCATCACCAGCGCCAGGCCAATGCCGATCTTGCGCGCTTTTTCGCGGCTTTCCGGCGGCAGCTTATTGGTAAGGATGGATATGAAGATCAGATTGTCGATACCGAGAACAACTTCCATGACCACAAGCGTGACCAAAGCGACCCAGGCGGCTGGATCTTGGACAAGGACCATAATGTCTTGCATTGAGTGGTTTTCCTCTGCGCCGCGATGATGACCGGCGAACTATTGGTAGAATTTCGGCGGCCTGATTTAAGCCGTCTCACTATACGAAACAGAGGTGAAAACTATTCCCTATCCAGTCAATTATTTTTTTACGCCATAGGCGGCCATGAATAGGCGTACTGCACTGGAAACAATGCGATGCAGTTCTTCCGCAGGTGGCTGATCCTTCAAGTCCCCGAAGAGGCGGAGTTTGAAGAACCCCCCGGATGTAAGGTCGAGGAAATGGCGTGCTGCCAGCGGCACATCGTCTATAATCAAGCGGCCGGCATCGCAATGGCGCTTGAGAAATGCTTCGAGCACCGTGCGGACGTTAAGGTTATCGGTGCTGAAAAAACGGCGTGAGAGGTTGGGCATGCGGTGGACAACACCAATCATGGTGCGCATCGCAGATACTGTTTCCTCGTGGGTGACGCGCAGAATGAAGCCGGAGCCGAACCGATAAAGACCGTCTTCCACCTCTGTCGAATCGTCGAGCACATCTTGCATGGATCGGGCCAGCCTACCGCGTTCTCGCTCCATGATCGCGGCGAACAGATCATCCTTGCCATTGAAGTAGACGTAGATCGTACCCTTGGAGACGCCTGCCTCACGGGTGATATCGTTCATGCTGGCAGCATCAAAGCCGACATTCATGAAAACGCGCTTGGCACCGTCAAGAATCTGTTCCCGCTTGGCAGGATCTTCTCCTGCTGCGAACCGCCCTGGCTGCGGCGGGTTCTCACAGGGGGTGCATCTCTTCTCCGTCATATAAGAACCTAATTTTTAACCTTTTCGAACCGAGCGGTTCGATTGCACTTGTAATGTCCTGCATATGGGATTATGTCAAGATCATTAAACCGATCGGTTCGATTGGATGCCACCCAGCTACGGTGATAGCACATGACATCTCCTTCCAATTCAGGTTCTCTCCGCGTCGTGCCCCAAGATGCGGAAAACAAGGACAAGAGCGAAGCGCGGCCCTCTTCGCCAGCGCCTGACAAGGTTTCTGCGGAAGCAAAGCCTTCGGAAACTGGTGGACCTAAGAAAAAGCGTAGCCCTGTGCTTCCCATCCTTTTGCTTGCGGCCCTTGGCGCAGCTGGATGGTATGGCCATAACTGGTGGACCGAAGGCCGGTTCCTCGTGTCGACCGATGATGCTTATGTGGAAGGCGATATTGCGGTCATTGCGCCAAAGGTTTCCGGATACGTTCAAAAGGTGAATGTTATTGAAAACCAGACGGTCAAGGCTGGCGATCCGCTTGTAACCCTCGATCAGGGCGATTATCAGCTGGCGCTTGAAAAGGCTCAGTCCAATGTGCAGAGCGCCAAGCTGGCGGTAGCGCGGATCGACGCGCAGATCGGTGGCGGTGAGGCAAGTCTGCTTCAGGCACAGGCGCAACTGGGTGCGGTTCAGGCAGCGCTTCGCGGTGCCGAAATTACGCAGAAGCGCGCGGCTGAACTGGCTGCAAAGAATGTCGGTACTGCGGCTGATCTTGATAATGCGCAGGTTGCTCTCGACCAGGCGCAGGCAAATGTCAAAGCTGCCGAAGCAGCTGTCACCTCCGCGAAGGCCAATATTGAACTTCTGAAAGCCCAGCGTGCCGAAGCCGTGAATACGATCGATCTTCAACAACTGGCCGTTGATCAGGCCAGGCGCGATCTCGATTTCACGGTGCTTAAGGCGCCATATGATGGAACGGTCGGCAATCTGGCTGTCCAGACGGGTGATTTCGTTACCGCTGGCAAGCGCCTCGCCTCTCTCGTTCCCCTGAATGCGCTCTATATCAGTGCAAACTTCAAGGAAACGCAGATCGGCCATATCGTGCCGGGCTCCAAGGTCCGTATTCACGTCGATGCCTTCGACGACCATCCGATTGAGGGAACGGTGGAATCCATATCCCCTGCCTCAGGGGCGGTCTTCTCGCTGCTGCCGCCGGAAAATGCGACAGGCAATTTCACCAAGGTCGTTCAGCGCGTTCCGGTTCGCATCGCTATCCCGCAGGAAGCTCTGGCAACGGGTCGTTTACGTGCAGGTCTCAGCATCATTGCCGATGTCGATACTCGCACCGCACCGGATGCAAAGAAATAACCAGCCTTCAATGCCTGCCGAGCTTTCCAGTCCGGCAGGCGATGTGTCGTCGTCTCTGCGCGAATGCCGGTCAATTGCCTTGAGGTTCGTCCGGTAGTGCCCTGAAGGAGCAAGCCCATGGCTGCCGTTACAGCAAATGCTGGCGCCATGCCTGTCGATCCGCCCATGGATAGAAGAAAGCTGATTGCCTTCTTCGCCATGGTTGTCGGCATGTTCATGTCCATTCTCGACATTCAGATCGTCTCAGCCTCGCTATCGGAAATCCAGGCGGGCCTCTCTGCGGGTTCTGATGAAGTCGCCTGGGTGCAGACATCCTATCTGATTGCGGAGGTTATCATGATCCCGCTGTCTGGCACGCTGGCACGTATTCTTTCCACGCGCGTTCTCTTCACCATTTGCGCCGCTGGCTTCACAATGGCCTCGGCACTCTGCGCCACGGCAACCAGCATCGAGCAGATGATCATCTACCGCGCCTTGCAGGGCTTCATCGGCGGCGGCATGATTCCCTCTGTCTTCGCGGCGGCATTCACCATCTTTCCACCTTCGAAGCGTTCGGTCGTGTCTCCAATCATCGGCCTGATTGCCACGCTTGCACCGACGATTGGACCTACAGTGGGCGGCTACCTCAGCAATGCCTTTTCCTGGCACTGGCTGTTTCTCGTCAACATCGGGCCGGGCATTGTCGTGACACTGCTTGCCTGGACATTCATCGACTTCGACAAGCCGCAGCACCAGCTGATGAAGCGCTTCGATTGGTGGGGCCTGCTTTCCATGGCAGTCTTCCTCGGATGCCTGGAATATGTGCTGGAGGAGGGCAACAACAAGGATTGGTTCAGCGACGAACGCATCGTGCTTGGCACCGTTGCCATGACGATTGGCGCTGTCGTGTTCTTCTGGCGGGCGTTCAAGGTTGATTTCCCGGTGGTAGACCTGAAGGCATTTTCCAACCGCAACTTTGCCTTCGGCTCACTCTTTTCCTTCATTATGGGCGTCGGTCTCTACGGCCTCACCTATATCTATCCGCTCTATCTCGCCCGTATCCGTGGCTATGATGCGTTGATGATCGGTGAGACCATGTTCGTCTCCGGTCTCGCCATGTTTTTCACCGCGCCCGTCGCGGGCAAGCTTTCGGTGAAGATGGACCCGCGGGTGATGATGGCCATCGGCTTTTTCGGTTTCGCTTGCGGTACCTATCTGATGACCGGGCTGACAGCGGATTGGGATTTTTACGAGCTTTTGCTGCCGCAGATCCTGCGCGGTTGCTCGCTGATGCTGTGCATGGTGCCGATCAATAACGTGGCACTTGGCACATTGCCGCCGCAGCGTATCCAGAACGCATCCGGCCTTTATAATCTTACCCGAAACCTCGGTGGCGCGGTGGGGCTGGCCATCATCAATACCATGCTGACCCAGCGGTCCGATGCTCATTATGCGCGTCTTTCAGAACATGTGAACTTCGGCAATCCAGCCGCTCTCGACTGGCTGAACAATGTTGCCGGAAACTACAACTCCTACGGCATGGATGGTGCAACCGCCGCCATGCAAAAGCTTTCGGGGATGATCCACCAGCAAGCGACCATCATGTCCTTTATCGATGTGTTCATGGGTCTGACCATATTGTTCGCAAGTCTTATCCTGTTGGTGTCGATGATCTCCAAACCAAAAGCCGCCCCGCCTCCAGACGCGGCACACTGACATCTGCTCCCTGCCAGATGCCAGCTCCTGAGGGGCCGTTGCCGAAAAGCAGCGGCCCCATTTCCATTTCAATATGTCGCAATCCAACGTGTTTTTCGACATCGCGAACATTTCTGATTTACGTACCTCAATTCCTCCTTTATGCCTTTGCACCGGAGGAGACATGAAGCCAACCGTTCACGATATCGCAGCTCATGCGGGCGTCAGCCTTGCAACGGTCGATCGTGTTTTGAACGGTCGCGCCGGTGTGCGTGCACCCACGCGGGAGCGGGTGGAGGCGGCGATTGCAGCACTTGGTTTTGTGCGCGATGTGGCGGCTGCCAACCTTGCAAAAGGCCGCATTTATCGCTTCACCTTCATTCTTCCCGCCAACGATAATTCCTTCATGATTGGTGTGCGCACCGAGGTGGAAGAGGCGATCCGGTGGGCGGCACGCGAGAGGATGTCGATCCGCGTGGTTGATGTTCCGGCCTTTGACGATCTGGCGCTTGCTGGAGCACTGGAGCAGGCGGGCGAGGATGAGGTGGATGGCATCGCTTTCGTGGCCGTCGATTCCGCTGCCGTTCGAGATGCCGTGGAGAGATTGGCGGAACGCGGAATAATTCTCGTCACTCTGGTGTCCGATCTTGCGGGTTCCAAGCGTCATCATTTCGCGGGCATCGATAACGTTGCTGCCGGGCAAACCGCTGCAACGCTGATGTGCCGGTTCTTAGGTGAGCGCGCAGGAAAGATCCTGCCCATCGCGGGATCGCTGCAAGTTCAGGATCATCGTGACCGTTTGAAGGGGTTCAGCGATCATGTGAGCCGCTCTTTTCCGGGCCGTGCGCTCCTGCCCGTCGTGGAAGGTGCGGATAACCCGGAGCGCGTCGCATATCTGGTGCGCCATGCGCTGGCTGAGAGTCATGGCATTGCCGGCATTTATAGCTTCGGGGCAGGCAATCGCGGGCTTTTGCAGGTGCTGAATGAGCAGGCGGCCGAGGGGCCGGTGGTCGTGGTGCATGAACTGACCGAGGTCAGCCGGCAAGGCTTGCTCAGCGGCCGTATTGATGCGGTTCTCAATCAGGATGCCGGGCATGAGGTTCGCAGCGCCCTTCGCGTGCTGAAGGCGGGGACCGATGGTGCAGCCCTTCTCGCCGCGCAAGAGCGCATTCGCATCGACATATTCTTGAAAGAAAATCTGCCCTGAGGGCAGGAGAGAAGGAGAAATCCATGTATCTTGGTCTCGATCTCGGCACGTCCGGCGTCAAAGCTTTGCTGATCGATGATAATCAGGCCGTCATTGGCTCGGCAACCGCCGCACTGGATGTTGCGCGCCCACACCCCGGCTGGTCGGAGCAGAACCCGGCGGATTGGATCGCCGCGACGCAGGAGGCAGTTGCGGCCCTGAAGGCAGCGCATGGTGAAGCGCTTGCTGCTGTTCGCGGCATTGGCCTTTCCGGGCACATGCATGGCGCAACGCTGATCGGTGCAGATAATGCGGTGCTGCGTCCCTGCATTCTCTGGAACGATACCCGCTCTCATGCGGAAGCAGCGAAACTGGATGCTGACCCACGTTTCAGGGCGCTGACTGGCAATATCGTCTTCCCCGGCTTTACCGCGCCCAAGCTTGCCTGGGTCAAGAACAATGAGCCAGAGATATTCGGCAAGGTCGCCAAGGTACTTCTGCCAAAGGATTACCTGCGTCTTTGGCTGACGGGCGAGCATATCTCCGAAATGTCCGATTCCGCTGGCACCAGCTGGCTCGATACAGGCAGGCGTGCATGGTCGGACGAATTGCTGGCTGCTACCGATTTGACCAAAGAACACATGCCGCATCTGGTGGAGGGAACCGAAGCGGGTGGTGCGCTACGTGGCGAACTTGCCGCGCAATGGGGCATGACGGGCAATATCGTGGTGGCTGGTGGAGCAGGGGATAACGCTGCCTCTGCCTGCGGCATGGGTACAGTGCGGGAAGGTCAGGCTTTCGTTTCGCTCGGCACCTCCGGCGTTCTTTTTGCCGCCAATTCCGCCTATCTGCCAAAGCCCGAAAGCGCCGTTCACGCCTTTTGCCATGCGCTTCCCAATACGTGGCACCAGATGGGTGTGATCCTCTCTGCCACCGATGCGCTGAACTGGCACGCAAAGGTCACAGGCAAAACTGCAGGCGAGCTTTCTGCCGAACTGGGCGATGCGCTTCAGGCTCCCGGTGGTGTGACGTTCCTCCCCTATCTTTCCGGCGAGCGCACACCGCATAATGATGCTAAAATTCGCGGTGCCTTCATCGGTCTTGCCCATGAAACATCGCGCAAGGCGCTAACCCAGGCAGTGATGGAAGGCGTGACCTTTGCGATCCGCGACAGCCTGGAGGCACTGAAATCGGCAGGCACCAGCATTGAGCGGGTGACGGCGATCGGCGGCGGCTCGCGCTCGCGCTATTGGCTTGCCTCAATTGCAACGGCGCTTGGCGTGCCGGTCGATATTCCAGCCGATGGAGATTTTGGAGCAGCCTTTGGTGCGGCAAGGCTCGGCCTTGTGGCTGCCACCGGCGCTGATCCGCTCTCCGTCTTCACCGCGCCGAAAACCGCCGAAACGGTCGATCCGGTTTCCACGCTGACTGCTTCCTATGACGAAGCGTATCAGCGTTACAGCGCACTCTACCCCGCCATCAAATCCCTTTGAACAGACCTTCCCAAGGAGGAGTAACACCCATGAGCACCGGCTTTTTCGCAAACACACCGAAGATCAAATATGAAGGCCCCGACAGCACCAATCCGCTGGCTTTTCGTCATTACAATCCCGATGAAGTGGTCATGGGCAAGCGCATGGAAGACCATCTGCGCTTTGCCGTCGCCTACTGGCACACCTTTGTTTGGCCAGGCACGGACCCGTTCGGCGGCAACACCTTCGAGCGCCCATGGTTCAAGGATACTATGGACGCCGCGAAGCTGAAGGCCGATGTGGCCTTTGAATTCTTCCAGTTGCTTGGTGCACCCTATTACTGCTTCCATGATGCGGACGTGCGCCCTGAAGGCGCGAGCTTCGCGGAGAACACCCGCAATCTCAACAAGATCGTTGATTATTTCGCAAAGAAGCAGGAAGAGACGGGCGTCAAGCTGCTTTGGGGCACGGCGAACCTTTTCTCTCATCGCCGCTACATGTCTGGCGCTGCCACCAATCCTGATCCGGATGTCTTTGCCTTTGCGGCAGCCACGGTGAAGACTTGCATGGATGCGACTCTGAAACTCGGTGGCGAAAACTACGTGCTCTGGGGTGGCCGCGAGGGTTACGAGACCCTGCTCAACACCGACCTGAAAAAGGAATTGGACCAGATGGGCCGATTCCTTAACCTAGTGGTGGAGTACAAGCACAAGATTGGCTTCAAGGGAGCGATCCTCATCGAGCCGAAGCCGCAGGAGCCTTCCAAGCATCAGTACGACTATGATGTCGCCACGGTTTACGGCTTCCTCAAGAATTACGGGCTTGAGAAGGAAGTAAAGGTGAATATCGAACAGGGGCACGCGATCCTGGCGGGCCATAGTTTTGAACATGAACTGGCGCTTGCCAATGCGCTTGGCATCTTCGGCTCCATTGACATGAACCGCAATGACTACCAGTCCGGCTGGGATACCGACCAGTTCCCCAACAATGTGCCGGAAATGGCGTTGGCCTATTATCATGTTCTGGCGGGCGGCGGTTTCACCACCGGCGGCACGAACTTCGATGCCAAGCTGCGTCGTCAATCACTTGATGCCGAAGACCTGCTGATTGGCCATATTGGCGGCATGGATTGCTGCGCGCGCGGTTTGAAGGCTGCCGCAAAGATGATTGAGGACAAGGCGCTTTCGCAGCCTCTCGACGCTCGCTATGCCGGGTGGAACAAGGCGGAGAACCAGAAGATGCTGCGTGGCGAAGAAAGCCTTGATGCCATTGCGGCCCGTGTGGAAAGCCAGAACGTCAACCCGCAGCCGAAGTCTGGCAAACAGGAACTGCTGGAGAACGTGGTCAACCGCTACGTTTGATCGCTTTAAAAGGTAAGGAGCCGCTTTGCGGCTCCTTACAAGAGTTTTTGCGCAAAGGCGAAGCTGGAAACGGAAATTCGATTGCCGCTGGGGTCCAGCGTTTGGGAGAAACGATAGCCCTGGCCCTCGCGGATGCCGTTAAATTCGAGACCACGTTCATAAGCGCGGGCAACGAACTCATCGACATCAGCGACATCGAACACAAGTTCCACCTGCTTTTGTTCGCAAGGGTCAGCCTCTGTGCGCCGGATTAACAACGCAGCACCCCCTTCAACGGGGGTCAGTTCTATCAGTTCATCGCCTGCAAGGTTCCTGGCTCTGAAACCGAAATGATGCGCATAGAATGCCACCATCGCTTCTACATCGCTCGAATGGAGGATGATTCTGCCGATGCCAGCCACGTTCATATCGATCCCGCCGTTCTTGCCAAGCCCGTACAAGGGTTTTAATCCGCTAGCCGTTTTGCACGGCTGTTTGCAAATAATCTCTGCTGGCGCTCCAAGGGCATGCATGTCTTCAATGCCACCTATTCATCAAAAAGATATATACTTTTCCACCAGAGCGGGAAAGATGAGTATGGCTTTCGTCCGCTACGCGGAGGCATCCCTAATCACATGTTTTTCTAGCATTAAATTCGTTTTCAATCAGTTACTTAATTCCTCAATTCGGGGTGGCGGATGAGGCATGTTCCGACACGTTTTTGTATGGCTGAGCCTTGCTATCCCATTGTACCTCAAGTGTGTTTTAACAACATGTCATGCTAGCGCGGTTGTCTTGGTGGACGAACTGCGTTAGCCATTACTGCAACGTTGCAGTTATTCTCAGGGAGGAGACTAAATGAAGACGATAAAAGGTCCGGCCATCTTCCTCGGCCAGTTTGCGGGCAGTGAAGCTCCGTTTGACAGCTGGGACGGCATTACCAGATGGGCAGCAGAGAAGGGTTATGTGGGCGTTCAGGTGCCGACATGGGCAAGCCAGCTGATAGACTTGAAGAAGGCCGCAGAATCCAAGGATTACTGCGAGGAATTTGCGGGCGTTGCGCGACAAAACGGCATCGAGATCACAGAGCTTTCCACCCATTTGCAGGGGCAGCTTGTTGCCGTGCATCCGGCTTATGACGAAGCGTTTGACGGCTTTGCCGCGCCAGAGGTGCGAGGCAACCCGAAGGCCCGTCAAGCCTGGGCCGTTGAGCAGGTGAAGATGGCGCTGAAAGCCTCACGCAATTTGGGCATCAAAGCCCATGCCACCTTCTCCGGTGCGTTGGCGTGGCCCTTCATCTATCCTTGGCCGCAGCGCCCCGCCGGTCTTGTTGAAGCAGCGTTTGATGAGTTGGCTGCGCGCTGGCGTCCTATCCTCGACTACGCTGATGAGAATGGCGTCGATATTTGCTACGAAATTCATCCCGGCGAAGACCTGCACGATGGCGTGACGTTTGAGATGTTCCTGGAGCGGGTGGGTAACCATGCGCGCGCCAACATGCTCTATGATCCCTCGCATTACGTGCTGCAGTGCCTGGATTACCTGGATAACATCGACATCTACAAAGACCGGATCAAGATGTTCCACGTCAAGGATGCCGAGTTTAACCCGACCGGACGCCAAGGCGTTTATGGTGGCTATCAAGGCTGGGTACAGCGTGCTGGCCGCTTCCGGTCACTCGGTGACGGGCAGGTCGATTTTGGTGCCGTCTTCTCCAAGCTTACCGCCAATGATTTCGATGGTTGGGCCGTGGTCGAATGGGAATGCGCGCTGAAGAATTCTGAGGATGGCGCGCGTGAGGGAGCCGAATTCGTCAAGGCGCACATCATCCGCGTGACGGAAAAGGCGTTCGATGACTTCGCGTCCGGTGGCACGGATGATGCCGCCAACCGCCGAATGCTTGGCCTTTAAGCGGCTGGAGAGGTCCCATGACAATCGAAGCAAGCAAAACAGAGCAGCGGGCAGCCAAGATCAGGCTCGGCATGGTTGGCGGCGGGCAGGGAGCCTTTATCGGCGCCGTGCATCGCATGGCGGCCCGTCTGGATGATCATTACGATCTGGTAGCGGGAGCACTGTCTTCGACGCCCGAAAAATCCAAGGCATCCGGTGCAGTTCTTGGTCTTGATCCTGAGCGGTGCTACGGCTCATTCGAGGAGATGGCCGAAAAAGAAGCGGCGCGCCCTGATGGCATTGAGGCGGTTTCCATCGTTACGCCGAACCATGTGCATTTTCCTGCGGCGAAGGCCTTTCTGGAACGCGGCATCCACGTTATTTGCGATAAACCGCTGACCTCCAATCTGGAGGATGCAAAACAGCTGAAACAGGTGGCCGACCAAGCTAAGAGCCTCTTCATCCTAACCCATAACTATACTGGCTACCCTATGGTGCGCCATGCGCGGGAACTGGTGGCAAGTGGCGAGGTGGGTGATATTCGATTGGTACAGATGGAATATCCGCAAGATTGGCTGGCAGAACCTGTGGAACAGACGGGTGCCAAGCAAGCCGTATGGCGCACAGATCCCAACCAGTCCGGCGTTGGCGGTTCAACGGGCGATATCGGTACCCACGCCTATAATTTGGGAAGCTTCATATCCGGCCTGCAACTGGATGAGCTGGCTGCAGACGTGCACACCTTCGTGGAAGGCAGACGGCTGGATGACAATGCCCATGTCATGCTGCGCTTCAAGGGCGGCGCGAAGGGCCTGCTCTGGTGCAGTCAGGTGGCTACCGGCAATGAGAACGGGTTGAAAGTGCGCGTCTACGGCACCAAGGCCGGTATCGAATGGACGCAAGCTGACCCAAACTATCTCTGGTTCACGAAACTGGGGGAACCAAAGCAGTTGATCACGCGTGGCGGTGCCGGTGCAGGCTCTGCTGCTGCCCGTGTAACGCGCATTCCGAGCGGCCATCCGGAAGGTTACCTGGAGGCCTTCGCCACGATCTACTCCGAAGCTGCTGCGGCCATTCATGCGGCACGCACGGGCGTGCGTGTCGATTCGGCGGTGGTCTATCCGACGGTAGACGACGGTGTGAAAGGCGTTGCCTTTGTTAGCGCTTGTATCGAAAGCTCACGCAAGAACGGAGCCTGGGTCAAGCTTTGAGAGAGTGCCAGGGTCGCGTTGGCGGCCCTGGCGCGGGTTCGTGAGGACGAGTCCGGTAGGTTAGTTGCACTGAAACTTCGAGGTCCAGATCCAGCTCACATTCGATTTTGAGGCTGGAATTTTCTGTTGCGTCATGCCGCTGTTGGCCGGTTTGCCGTCAATGCAAAGTAGCCAGTAGGGTGAGCCTAACTGGCCCTTGGTGGAGGATGGGGTCGTTGAAAAATTGCCGGTTCCAAGAACCATCAACAACGAGTTGCCAGCGTATTTATGTGACCATCCCGTCACATAATCCGGTCCGGCTTTTTGCATTGCCTGTTGAACGGTCATTCCTTGCGTCCAACCTATCTTGAAGCTGAGAATGGAATGGCCGTTCTTGTACGAAAGCGTTGCAGCGTTTGTAGCCGCTGGAAGTGCAATGCTCAGAGCTGCTGCGCGGATCAGGAGTGATAAAGTCTTGTTCATGAAAAGGTTCTCCGAAAAATACAACCTAAAGTGACATGTTCCTGATTAAAATACAACGCAAATCTAGTCTTGTAAGGTGATGAATGATCGATCCCAAAGCACTTGCTGACCGCTTTCCCGGTGACTTTCTGTTTGGCGTAGCAACGGCTGCCTATCAGATAGAAGGAGCAACCAAGGCTGATGGGCGCAAGCCCTCTATTTGGGATGCGTTCTCAAACATGCCGGGGCGCGTTTATGGACGCCACAACGGCGATGTGGCTTGCGATCATTACAACCGGCTCGATGAAGATCTCGACCTTATCAAGGAGATGGGCGTTAACGGTTATCGCTTTTCCATTGCCTGGCCGCGTATCATTCCGGACGGGATCGGTTCCACCAATGAGAAGGGGCTGGACTTCTACGATCGGCTTGTGGATGGCTGCAAGGCGCGCGGTATCAAGACGTTCGCCACGCTTTATCACTGGGATTTGCCCCTGGCGCTGATGGGCGATGGCGGATGGACGGCACGCTCAACGGCCTATGCTTTCCAGCGCTATGCGCAGGTTGTGATGGCGCGGTTGGGCGATCGTCTCGATTCCGTTGCAACATTCAACGAGCCCTGGTGTTCGGTCTGGCTCAGCCATCTCTACGGCGTCCATGCCCCGGGAGAACGCAATATGCAAGCCGCACTTCATGCCATGCATCACACCAACCTGGCGCATGGCTTGGCGGTGGAAGTCATTCGCCAAGTGGCGCCACAGGTGCCGGTCGGGTTGGTGCTCAACGCGCATTCCGTGGTGCCGGGCTCTGACAGCGAAGCCGACCGCGCTGCGGCAGAAAGAGCCTTCCAGTTCCACAATGGCGCATTCTTCGATCCCGTCTTCAAGGGTGAATATCCGCAGCAATTCCGCGAAGCGCTGGGATCGCAAATGCCGACAGTCGAAGAGGGCGATCTATCCGTCATCAGCCAGAAACTGGATTGGTGGGGCCTTAATTACTATACCCCCATGCGCGTGCTGGATGATCCTTCCGGTCAGGAGTTTCCGGCAACGCAGCCGGCCCCTTTCGTCAATCCCGAAAAGACCGATATTGGCTGGGAGATCTACCCTTCGGCGATGGGTGATCTCGTCAATGATCTCTACCGTCGCTACGATTTGCCAGAGATGTACATCACCGAAAACGGTGCCTGCTACAATCTGGATGTGGTGGATGGCGAAGTGGACGACCAGCCTCGTATAGACTATTATGGCGATCACCTCTCGGTTGCAGCAGACCTGATCTCTGAAGGTGTTCCGCTGCGCGGCTATTTTGCCTGGAGCCTGATGGATAATTTTGAATGGGCAGAAGGCTATCGCATGCGCTTTGGTCTGGTTCATGTGGATTACGATACGCAGAAGCGCACCGTTAAAAAGAGCGGCAAATGGTATCGTGAATTGGCCCAGCATTTTCCTAAAGGTAATCACATTAAGCCATTTATTTAGCACGGCCTTAATCATTGCCAGGTAGCTTCGCGTCATGCGCGTAGAGAGGATTTCATGGCGACAGGATGTGAAGGCTGTAAAAACGGCTCCGGCTTTGAGTTGCCTTTCTCGATGGCGTTTCAGCCAATTGTAGATGTGGCGACAGGTGAAGTGTTTGCGCATGAAGCCCTTGTCAGAGGCATGGCAGGGGAGGGCGCAGGCTTTGTGCTGGCGCGTGTGAACGACCAGAACCGTTACGCCTTTGATCAGGCTTGCCGGGTAAAGGCTATCGAACTGGCGGCAGGTCTTCTCAGAGACAATGGAAACGAGAAGCTTTCCATCAATTTCATGCCGAATGCCGTTTATGAACCCAGAGCGTGCATTCGCTTGACCCTTGCCACAGCCGAGCGCGTAGGCTTTCCGCTGGAAAGGATTATTTTTGAATTTACGGAAAGCGAGCGGATCGACACGAACCATCTGCTCAACATTCTGTGGACCTACCGCTCCATGGGCTTCAAGACAGCAATCGATGATTTCGGCGCTGGCCATGCGGGTCTCAACCTGCTGGCCCGCTTCCAGCCGGATATCGTAAAGCTGGACATGGATCTCATCCGCGGCATCGATCAGGACCCGGCGCGCCGCATTGTCGTGAGGCACACGGTTGCCATGCTGGCGGATTTCGGCATTACGCCGCTGTGCGAAGGCGTGGAAACCGCAGGTGAGCTTCATGTTCTACAGGATCTGGGCATCAGTCTTTTCCAGGGTTATCTCTTTGCAAAACCTGCGTTTGAGAGCTTCATTCGCCCTCAGCTGATGGCTGCATAAACCCCGCTCATCAAAGGCGGCGGTTTCTCGTCCGATTGCTTGATTAGGCTGGTTACTGAAAAGTGCCTGCTTGTTTAGCGGGTTCGCCTCTTTATCTAGAGCCGGTCGAAATGGCATTTCGGCTGGCTCCTCCCGCCGGTCGGGATTGATAAAAGGTTTTATGAAATGCTTCTTGAAAAGCTGAACTGGCGCTATGCCACGAAGAAGATGGACCCGAAGCGGGCCGTTTCTGAAGACAAGGTCGAGCGCATCGTCGAGGCTGCACGCCTTGCGCCAACATCCAGCGGTCTACAGCCGTTTGAAGTCATCGTAGTGTCCAATCCGGAAGTGCGTGCAAAAATTCAGGCGGTTGCCTGGAACCAGGCGCAGATTACCGAGGGTTCGCATCTGCTCGTCTTCGCGGCATGGGATAATTATACTCCCGAGCGCATCAACGCGATGTTTGATCTGGTCAATGAAGAGCGCGGCTTTACCAACGAAGGCTGGGAAAATTATCGCAAGATGATTCTTGACACCTATCCCCCGCGCGACCCGCAGGTGAACTTCGAGCATGCCGCCCGCCAGGCCTATATCGGTTTCGGCATGTCAATTGCGGCAGCCGCCTTCGAGGGTGTGGACGCAACGCCGATGGAAGGCTTCGAGCCTGAAAAGGTGGACGAAATCCTCGGCCTCAAGGCTCGTGGCCTTCGCTCTGTTACGCTCCTTCCGCTGGGGTATCGCGAAAGCGAAAATGACTGGCTGGTCAACCTGAAGAAGGTTCGCCGTGCCAAGGATAAGTTCGTTAGCGAAGTGCGCTGATAGGGTGCATCCAACAGGGCATGGAGCAATTGTTTCATGCCCTGTTTCATAAGCTGTTGAGCAACGTTTCAAAGCCTGCAATTCGAGCCAGTCCGTTAATGTAAATTGAACGCTTTGGCAGGCAATGTGGCCTCTCATTCCGGGGCGCATGTATGCGATTTGTCTCAGCAAAATTCGGACAATCCGCGACGACAGTGGATCGGCGTTCTGCCGTTCGCTCACTGCTTCTTATTTTTGCGGCAGTGATGATCTGCGTATCCGCCATGGTGTTCAGTGCGCTGGACCGTGTTGGCCACTATGCCAACCAGTTGGATGAAAGCCGTTCCCGTGAAGCGGTCACCGGTGCAATGCGAACGTTTCGGGATCAGCTGGCCGCAACGCTTCATGATTACTCGGCCTGGGATGATGCAGCACAATTTGGCTATAGTCCGATGGGGCGTGATTGGCTCGTGCGCAATTTCGGGGAAATGAGCTTTAACAGCGATCTCTTTGATGTTGCGATGGTCTTGAATCAGCGTGGAGCGGCAATCACTGCCCATTCACAGGGAGAGGATATTTCTCGTCGGGTCGGGGACTTCCTCACGCCCGATGTGATCAGCCTTTTCGAAAAGGTTCGCGGCATGGATGATACCAGCATGCCGGAAGCCACAGGTTTCGTCTCGACAAAGAAGGGCGTGGCAGCTGTTGGGATCGGGCTCATTCGTAAAAAATCCGGTGAGCGAGCCGTTTCTCTCGGCGAAAGTCGCTATGCGGTTTTCCTTCGGCATTTAACGGATGACGCTATCGAGAGAATTGCACAGTCTTATGTTTTGCCCGGTCTGGAACTGGTCGCTGATACTGCTGCATCAGAGCAGAGGGTCGTTTTAAATAGCACGAGAGGTCGACCTGTCGCCTCGATTACCTGGGTGGCACGTTCACCGGGCGATACGAGCCTTGCACAGGTGCGTCCATTAATCTGGTGCGCCGTCTTGATGATCGGCATTTACATGGTGCTGCTCTTCGTGACGGGCAGCCAGATTTTGAAGCGCGTGAGTGCTGATGAAGCAGCAGCCGTAAAGCTTTCCCTGACCGACCGTCTGAGCGGTCTGCCTAATCGTGCTGGTCTTTTCGTCGGCCTGCAGGAACTGGTGACGAAGGCGCAAGAGGAGGGGAGCGATGTCGCACTCCTTTACCTCGATCTCGATGGGTTCAAGGAAGTCAACGACGCCTACGGGCATGCGACCGGTGATCGGTTGATCCGTAGCGTCTCCGCCGGGCTTCGTGTGTTGACGAGGGAGAACGCGGTCCTGGCCCGATTGGGCGGCGATGAATTTGCTGTCGCATTTGCTGGCTTTGATGTGCAGAAGGAAGCCGCTCAGCTTTCAGATCGTGTCCTGGAGTTTCTTGACGAACCCTTGACCATTGGCGAACGTGTTGCGGTCATCGGCTGCAGTATTGGTCTGTCAGTCTCGAAGAAGGGGCTTGTGCCGGGAGAGGAACTGATCCGCCGGGCAGATGTGGCCATGTATCGCTCCAAGGAGGATGGCCGCGGTCGCTGGACTTTCTATGATGCTTCCATGGATGACGAACGCGAAGAGAGAAATCTTCTGGAACTCGATCTGCGTGCGGCTATCGACCGTCAGGAAATTGGGGTCGTGTATCAGCCCATAGTCCGTGCCAGCGATTACAGTATTTCCGGTGTAGAAGCGCTGGCACGCTGGAATCGTGCGGGCTACGGACCTGTTTCGCCTGAAATCTTCATCCCGATCGCAGAAAGCACGGGTCTGATCGATCTTCTGGGTCTGTGTGTCTTGCGGTCGGCATGCTTTGCGCTGCGCCAGTGGCCTGATATTACGCTGTCGGTCAATGTTTCTCCCGGGCAATTCCGTGATCCGGCCTTTGTCGGACGTGTGGGGGATATTTTACAGGAAGCAGATATCGACGCCTCGCGCTTGACGCTGGAAATGACTGAGACCTACTTCATCCAAAACCCTGCTCGTGCCCGGCAGACGCTGGATATGCTGCGTGACATGGGTATCAAGGTTGCGCTGGATGATTTTGGTGCTGGTTTCTCAAGTGTGGGTTATTTGCGCCAATTCGGTTTTGACCGCATCAAGATCGACCGGGCACTCGTTGAAGGTGTGGCGGATAGCCAGCGCGATGCCGAATTGCTGCATGCGACGGTAGCGCTCGCGCGGTCTCTCGATATGCCTGTGACGGCAGAGGGTGTGGAGACGCAGGCTCAGGCCGAGGCACTGAAGATCGCCGGATGCCAACTTTTGCAGGGCTATCTCTTCGGCAAGCCAAGCGGGCAGGAGCAGATCACGCAGATGATGGTTTCGCTTGAAGAGAAGCCACGGCTTTATGGGACGAAGTGATTGAGCGGGCTATTGGCCCGCTTCCTTGCTTAGCTTCCCAGATGCTTTTCGCCACGTTTACGGGCCAGTGCAATCTGATGCTGCCTCTGGCGGTAGCGGTCCTTGTCCGCTTCGCTGCGCTTGTCATAGCATTGTGGGCAGGAGACGCCTTCTTCGAAGAGAGGAGATGCCATAACCTCTGGTGTCAGGGGCTCACGGCAAGCGTGGCAGAGTTTGTGATTTCCTTCCTTTAGTCCGTGCGTGACAGACACGCGCTCGTCAAATACGAAGCATGCGCCTTCCCACAGGCTCTCTTCTTGCGGCACTTCTTCCAGATATTTCAGGATACCGCCCTTGAGGTGGAAAACCTCATCGAAGCCCTGTTCCTTCATGAAGGCCGTTGCCTTTTCGCATCGGATGCCGCCGGTGCAATACATGGCAATTTTCGGTTTGTTATGCAGGCCGGAATTGTTGCGCACCCAGTCGGGAAATTCACGGAAGGTCTTGGTCTTCGGGTCCACCGCGCCCTTGAAGATGCCGATGGCTGTTTCATAATCGTTGCGCGTGTCAATCACGATGGTCTCGGGATCGGATATCAGGGCGTTCCAATCCTTCGGGTCGACATAGGTGCCAACGATGCGATTGGGGTCGATATCCTCAACACCCATCGTTACGATTTCCTTCTTCAGCCGCACTTTCATGCGCAGGAACGGCATTTTGGAAGCGCGGCTTTCCTTATGCTCCAGGTTGGCAAATTCCGGCAGAGCGCGAATGAAAGAGAGTACGGCGGCAATTGCGGCATCTGTGCCAGCAATCGTGCCGTTGATACCTTCGCGCGCCAGCAGCAATGTGCCTTTCACGCCTTTCTCTTCGCAAAGCGCTTGAAGCGGGTCGCGAATATCCGCGAAGCGTTCAAAACGCGCAAAGTGATAGAGCGCGGCCACGAGGAAGGAGCCGGACTGGGCGTCAGCACTGGTGTTCAGAATGTCGGTCATGAAAGGCGAAATACTGCCTCACGCGCTGCAAAGCAACGATTTTCGCGATCACGAATGTGCTTTGATCTTTGTCAATCTCTGGCAGGCGTGTTTCATCCCCGCCATGAAACGGGGATGAACTTTAATGAAAAGAACTCAGGCGGCTCTTTGCGCCATCCGGGCTGCTGATTTGGCATCCAGATTAAACTGTACCATCAACTCCCGCAGGCGCGTTGCTTCGGCAGCAAGTGCTTCCGATGCGGCACTGGTTTCTTCCACCATGGCGGCGTTCTGCTGCGTGCTCTGGTCCATGTGATTGACGGCGGTATTGATCTCCTTCAACCCGGTGGACTGCTCACGTGCCGAGGTGGCGATGGCGCTGACATGTTCGTTGATGGCAACGATCAACTGGCCGATGCTGGAAAGCGCCGTTCCGGTATCCGATACCAGTCGCACGCCGGCACCCACTTCCGTTGTCGAGTTCTGGATGAGAACCTTGATTTCGCGGGCTGCATTGGCCGAGCGCTGGGCAAGTTCGCGCACTTCTTGTGCCACGACAGCAAAGCCCTTGCCTGCCTCGCCAGCACGCGCCGCCTCAACGCCTGCATTCAACGCGAGGAGATTGGTCTGGAACGCAATTTCATCGATCACGCCGATGATATTGGAGATCTGCGTGGCAGAGGATTCGATCCGGCTCATGGCTTCCACGGCTTCAGCCACCACAGCACCGGATTTTTCAGCGCTCTGGTTGGCTTCCGTCGCCACGCGGCGGGCTTCCTCAGTCAGGTGAAGCGATGAGGAAACATTGGTCGTGATCTCATCAAGAGCGGCCGCAGTTTCTTCCAGCGATGCTGCCTGCTGCTCCGTGCGGCGAGACAGATCATTGGTATTGCTGGCAATGTCGCGGGTGCCGGCATCAATGTTCATGGCAGAGGACACGACGACCGACATGGTTTGGCGCAACTGCTGAACAGCATCGTTGAAATTGGTGCGCAGGTCTTCGTATTCCGGTGCAAAGCGTTGATTAAGCTGCACGGTCAGGTCGCCACGTGACAATGCACTCAAGCCATGTGCCAGCGCCTGGTTTGCTTCCATCATCGACTGCATGCGCTGCTGTTCACTGTTTTCCTGCTCAAGGCGCTGCTTCTCAACCATCTTGCGGCTGGCATCGGCATCCTGCTGCAGATTGAGTGACTGCTGAACGCTTTCCTTGAAATATTGGACGGCGCGAGACATCTCGCCGATCTCGTCGGCGCGGTTCTGGTTTGGCACGTCTGTTTCCAAAGCGCCGCCGGAGAGCTTCTTCATGACTGCGGACAGCGAGATGAGAGGCTCGGTAATGCCGCGCAGCAGGAACATCAGCGCAAAAGCTGAAGCCAGCAGAGTGAGACCGGCAATGGCTGCCTGGCCCAGCAGGGACGACCACGTGTCACGCATGATCGCTTCCGTATCGAAAGCGAGCACCATGGTGCCGATGGTCATTTCCTTTCCTTCTTCCGTGTGCTTCAACGGCACGACGGAGAAGCGAAGATTGTCTTCATTAGCAGTGGCAGCCTGTTTGCCAGCAAGCTCAGTCGCGGAGGTGATCGCCTGCGCTTCGCCTGAGGAAAAGAAAGCCTTGCCGGTGTTGTCCAGAACAACGGCAGCGCGGAAATCGTTATCGGTTGTCGCCGGTTCGAACGTGTCTTTCGCCAAACCCTTGTCGAACTGCCACATGGCGGTGGAGGCGCCAGCGGTGGTCATGGACGCCGTCAGGCGCACCTTGCGCTCAAAAAGTTCACGGGCAGAATCTGCCTGCGACCAGACAGAATAGGCGCTGATGGCGATAGAACCAACGGCAATGAGGGCCAATGAAGGTAGCATCACCTGCATGCGAACGGATTTGCTTTTGAACATGGTCTTGATCCTGAAAATCTCGAATACGTCCCGCATTTGCTTGTCTGGGCGGCGAGACAGCGTGAGGCGGGCTATTTTTGCGGGTTGAACCAGTAGCGCGTGTCCATCGCCAGAATATCATCCGGCAGATTGGGGTTCGGTATCTTGATGATTGTCCGGTTTTTCAGGTCGCCTTTTTCTAGCGCCAGCATGATATCCGGATAGGAGAGGAAGACCTTTTCAAACGATCCATCCTGCCACGCAGCTTCCAGCCCGCGCATCAGGTCGTCGCGCAAATCAGGTCGATTGCGGGAAACGTAAAAGATCGAAGCGGAAGGATATTGCAGAACAAGGTTCTTTTCGACAGCAAGTGATGGAAGTTCCGCCACTTGTTTGGCCTGCTCGTTGAGAGCCTCATTCACGCCTCGCGCGAAGTAATCGCCACGCTTGCCGATGGTCATACGGTAGAGATTTTTCTGCGGCCCGGTGCGAACGGTGAGGTCCGATTTGCGCAGCACGTCCACGTCAGCCCAGCCGGTTCCCTGCAGCGCTATGAAATTTTTGAGGTCTGCGAGGTTCTTGACCTGGCTGAACTCACTTTGGCGGCTGCCATCAATGAGAAAGAGGCGATAACCGCCCAGGCCCATATCGACGGGAAAGGGTACAGAGAGAAGCTTTGTGGAAACGGCTTTGGAAGCATTGACCCAGGCGATATCGATCTGCGCGCCGTTCGCGATAGCATCCACCATGCCGGCATTTGAGCTGTAGCCGGTGGGTGATGGTTTCAGACTGTAGTTTTTACCCGATTTTTCAATGGCCAACTTGAGAACTTCGAAGCCCAGTGTCTTCTCTTTCCCGCCGGCAGAGTTGTAATAGATCGTATCGCCTCCAGCTGCTTGCGCAATACTGGAAACGCAAAAGACGCCAAATGCCATGGCGCATAAACTGCGGCGCGTCAGCAAAGCATATTCCCCCTGTTGTTCCCGAGGGCAAGGTGCTTGGTCTAAATTAAAAAATGTTGAATATTCAGCAAGAAAACGACATCGTAGCGCTATGAAATTGATAGTCAGTCAGAAGCAATTTGATCCCAAATATTGGATTTCGTCCTAGGCCAATCAGTCTGCCGCTTCGAGCCACAGCGTCGCGATGATCGACGCTTCCTGTGCTGGCGCATCATTAAAGATACGTTCTGCAAGAGGCATGACATCCGTGCGAAGCGCCTGCTGCGTTCGAATAACGACACCAAGCAGCAACGCCAGAGTTTCGCTTGTGGGAAGCAGATCCGGATTTTCGTTGATCGTTTGCATCAGCACGCTCAGATCATGCTCATGGCCAAGAAGATCGACCAGATGCTTCACCTGTTCGCGTTTTGCCTCCATGGCACTTGGCCAAAGGTCTTTCAGCAATTGCAGATGCATCCAGTAGATCTGGCCGCATTTGCGAAGCTCATGGAAAGCGGTTTCAGTATGGCTGGCATGGCAGGATTCCAGCGCCTTGTGCGATTTCCTCAAGTGTTTGCGCCAGACTTTTTCAAGCCGTTTGGCGGTGCGTCCACGCCCTTCCGGCAGGTCCAGGGCCTCCAGAGCCTGTATCGCATCCCGGCATGTCGAAATCGCCTGGGTTAGCTTCGCCTCCAGATCGTGTTCCGCCTCTTCGGCAATCTGATCACGGCGCTCACGCAGAGCATTCTGCGCAAGCTTGAGCGCTTCTGCCTCTTCTTGGTCACTCGATCGGGATTTTAGATAATCCAGCGTTTCCACGAGCGCCGTCGCATCGCGCACGGTAGAAAGCGTTCGGGCCATATCGCGAATGCGTTCATTCTCTTGTCTGCGGAACTCCTTGGCCTCCGGTTCAACAAGTCGGTAGAGAGCGCGCAGGCGCTTGAAGCGTTTTCGAGCGGCGTGAATGGCCTCATGCGTGCCTTCAGGACGCTGTTCCAGAACATCGATCGCCCGGCGCAACTGTTCTTCAACGGCACGAGAAAACTCGGCGCTGAAGGACTTAGAGGGCTTGATGCGATACGCCATGTATAAGCTCCAAAGCGAGGTCCTGGGTGGCAAGGATCATATTCGAGTAACGGCCGTCGCCGGTTACCTCTTCGCCCAGCCAGGCTGGCGGCTCAAAGGCATCCTCTTCACTATCAAGTTCAACTTCCGCAACCACGAGCCCGGAATAGAAGCCCTCATATTCATCGACCTCGACGACTTTGCCGTCATGCGGCACATGGTGTCGCTTCTTCTCGATGATAATGCCAATGGCCGTGCGAGCAAGTTCCTCCGCATCGCTCACCGGGATCTCATATTCGAACTCATCACGCACCAGTGCACTATGTCCGATCTTGATGGTGAGGGTGGCCTGTGCGCCATCCTTGATGCGAACCCGGACGTTCCGGTTTTCATCCACGGCGATATAGGCCTGGATCAGGCTCGCCTGCGATACCGCCTTCTCTCGCCAGTCCTGTGACCGCACCAGAAATTTACGTTCGATTTCCTTTGCCATGCGGTTGTCCGTCCTTAGTTATCCTCTAACCTATTGCAAAGAATGGGGCGAGGCCAGTGCTTGGTCCAGGCCGAAACGGTTTTTTCCTCGACAGCGACAGCCTGTCGCGCTATGCCCTTCGCAGCTAATTCAATCGTTTAAAATCCGTCTAACGGGAGATCGATCATGAGCAGCAAGACCGAAGGTCTGCTTTCCATCCTGAAACTTCAGCCGGTCGTGCCGGTGCTGATCGTGGAAGATGCGGCGTCTGCCGTGCCTTTGGCTCGTGCGCTCGTCGCGGGAGGCTTGCGGGCAATTGAGATCACCATGCGCACACCTGCGGCACTGGATGCGGTAAAGGCGGTTGCTTCCGAAGTGGAAGGTGCCAATGTCGGTGCTGGAACGATTTTGAATGCGCGTGATTTTGAAGCGGCCGTCAAGGCCGGCTCAACCTTCATCGTGAGCCCTGGTGTGGCACCGGGCGTGCTAAGCGCCGCGAAGGATTCTGAGGTGCCGCTTTTGCCAGGTGCGGCAACAGCCAGCGAAGTGATGACGCTTCGCGAGGCGGGCTATGACGTCATGAAGTTCTTCCCCGCTGAACAGGCTGGTGGTTCGGCCTATCTGAAGGCGCTGTCATCTCCACTTGCGGGAACACTGTTCTGCCCAACGGGTGGCATCTCTTTGAAGAACGCGCGCGATTATCTCTCGCTGCCGAACGTTGTCTGCGTTGGCGGTTCATGGGTTGCGCCGAAGGAGCTTGTTGGCGCTGGCGATTGGGCGGCGATCACGAAACTGGCATCGGAAGCCTTCGCACTTAAGGGCTGATTGCCTTTGTAATGCGGAGATACGTTCCTATCTTCTCCTTGAGTTCAACAGGGAGAAGATGAATGTTCGACGCGAAAAAGCTGCTTGACCAGTTTCTGGGGTCACAAATCCCCGGATTGTCCGGGTCGGTCAAAGGGCGTGCCGAACAGGCGGGCAGCTTTGCCCGTAACAACCCGATGAAGGCAAGCGCCCTGGCTGCCGCCATCCTTGGCACCAAGACAGGCCGCAAGCTCGCCGGAAATGTAGCGACCGTGGGCGGCATTGCCGCCATTGCCGGCCTTGGCTATCTCGCCTACCGCAACTACCAGTCCGGACAGAAGCCGCAGGGCGTGCCAAATGATCTGGCAGCGCTCCAACTTCCAGCGGATTCACCGTTCCATCCGCAGTCGGCGACACTGAGCAATGATTTCGCCCTGACGCTATTGAGGGCCATGATAGCCGCCGCCAAGGCAGATGGGCATATCGACGCTTTCGAGCGGCAGAATATCATGCAGAAGGTGCACGAGGTAGATCTGGGTTCCGAAGCGGAAGCCTTTCTGGCCAAGGAACTCGCTGATCCCATCGATCTTGACGCTCTGGTGGCTGCTGGCCGCACTGAGGAGCAGCGCGTGGAAATCTACACCGCCTCTCGCCTGGCCATAGACCCCGATACACGCGCCGAACGCGGCTATCTCGATCTTCTGGCCGGACGCTTGAAGCTACCGGACCCCTTGGTGGATCACATCGAAGCCACGGTTTCTTCTGCCAAGGTCAGCCTGTGACATTGCTGACGCGGTCAGCTTGAAAAGCATTCGGGTGCGGCATGAGCGAACATTGCCTTTGCCGCGCTACTCCCCTAAGCCTGAAGCGGTAATGGAGGGGAAGAACCATGCGTGATCTTGCCGAATTCAAGGGCTGCCCGCCGCCTTCGCCGGTGCGGCTGGAGGGTCGCTATGTCATTGTCGAGCCTTATGAACGGGCAGTGCATATTCAAACGCTGTGGGAGGCGCTTGGGGCAGGAGACGGCATCAACGATCTCATCCGCTATTTTCCAAACAAAAGCTATAACCACCCAGAACAATTTGCCGATTGGATAGAGGATATCAATCACCGCCTCGGCTATGTCACGCTTGTCTTTCGTGACAAGGAAGATGGCGAAGTGGTGGGCATGGCGACCTATATGCGTCCCGATGCAGCCAATGGCGTGGTAGAAGTCGGGTCCATCGCTCACGGTGCGGGCATGTCGCGCTCACCTCTTTCCACAGAAGCGCAATATCTGTTGGCCCGTCACGTATTCGAGGATTTGGGCTATCGCCGCTACGAGTGGAAGTGCCACAATGGCAACGAGCCGAGCAAGCGCGCTGCACTCCGGTATGGCTTCACCTTCGAAGGCGTGTTTCGCCAGCACATGATTTCGCGCGGCGAAAACCGTGATACGGCCTGGTTTTCGATCATCGATAGCGAGTGGCCGCTGCTGGCAAAGGCCTTTGAGGCATGGCTGGACCCTGCCAACTTCGATGAGCACGGACATCAGAAGCGGAAACTGGAAGCCATCCGTGCGGAGTTGCAGGATAAGGCAGCATGACAAATAGATCTGGCCGTTCGCCCGCCATTGCCGCGGCAATTATCTTCTTTGGTTTCATGCTGCTGTTTTTCGCCATGCCCGCGATCATGTTGTGGCTGGCGGATTTTTCGCCATGGCTTGCAGCAGCCTTCGGTACGCTTGCGGTTCTATCCTTCTTTCTGGTCTTCTGGCTGCGGGCAAGACACCAGCGCAGCCAGGATCGCTGAGCATCAGAAACCTTGTAATCCCGTGCCTTGAAGCGAGGCGGCAAGCAGGCTCAAACCGACCACGATAATGAAAAGCGCGCCGAAAATCTCGATGGCGTTGGTCACGAGGTTTGCTGTGCGCGAGCGCTTGCCAGCCAGACGCACAGCGAGATCCTTTGCTGTCACCGCAACGATCGCAAGGATCGAAACAGTCATCGCCGTGCCGATTGACATGGCGAGCACGGACAGCCCCCCGCCGAGATAAAGCCCATTGAGCAGTGAGAAGCTCATGACCAGAATGGCACCGGAGCAAGGGCGAAGCCCGACTGCAATCATGGCCGACCAGGCTTCCCGCCAGTGGAAATCCTTCTCGCGCAGTGCAGCAGGGTTTGGAATGTGCAGCTGGCCGCAATCAGCGCAGTATTCCCCAGCCGCCAGATCCTTGTGGTCATGACCCACTTCCACCGCTTCAAAACGAAGTCCTGTCGGGCCACCGGCAGGTGCGGCATGAGCGAAGATGGGCAGGGATGAGCGTTGCGGCCACAGCGCGACGAGCTTCTTACCGAGCAGCCAGAAGCCGAACAGTGCGACCAGCCCGAAGCTTGCGATTTCCATGGCCCAGGTTGCCTTGGTCATGGTGATGCCTGTGCCGCGTAGAAGAAGATAGGCGACAGCCACGAGAAGGATCGCTGCCAGACCTTGAAGAAGGGCACTGATGAAGGAAATCAGAATGCCACGACGAAGGGCGGTTTCGTTGGCGATCATGTAGGAAGAGATCACGGCCTTGCCGTGCCCAGGTCCGGCCGCGTGGAATATGCCATAGGCGAACGAAAGTCCGATCAGACCTTTCAGCGCCCATGGGTCTTGCCGCATGTCGCGGAGCGCACCGGTTAGTTCGCGGTAGAAGGCTTGCTGCCAGACATTGATCCAGCCGAGATAGGGGCCGAAAAAGCCTGTTGTATTAAAGGATGGTTCGGCTGTTCCGACGCCAAGGGGAGACTGCGCATGGGCCGCGACCACGAAACCCAGCAATGCCAGGATCGCAACGGGTACGACGCGTTTACTCAGCATGTCACCTCCAGGCGGGTGGCAAAAAGCTTTGTCATGTCCGTGCCTGTCGGATCGTTGAAGAATGCGTCCGTGAGGGAAGACTGGTTCTGGGCGATCACCTCATCCGGGTTGGGGCGCACCACCTTGTGCTGACAGGCAGCGAACGCTTTGCCCTCCGGCACGAGATCCTTATCATTCGGGAAGTCGAGCGAGGTGTACATGGACGGATCGTATATGCCGAAAGTGAGCTTGCCCTTCAATGGAACGGCCTCGCTTGGTTTGACGGCGAAGAAGGCGAGCACCTGATTGTCCTGAAAGGTGACATGGATCACATCCGGCTTCTGCACCGGAATGTTTTTACCGTTCATGGTGATGGTGGTGAAGTAATGAAAATCGACAAGCGAGTTACGCATGGTCTCGCCCAGTTCCGCAAGTTCCGGCGGATCGAGCTTGCCATTGGTGTTCTTGTCGAAATCCAGAAGCACGCTGGATGAGAACATCTCGTCGAAACGCCAGATATTGCGCACTTCGGAAATCTGACCCTTGTCATCGGCCAGCACCTCCATGCGCGCTTCCACGAATATGTGCGGATGAGCCAATGCGGGCAGGGGGGAGAGGATAAGTGCTGCGGCAGCGAGCCACCCGTATCTGGTCATTGCCGAATCCTGTGAAGCGTTAGCGCTGATTTCGCCCGCAAATGGGACGGAATTTCGGCCAGCGTCAACAGAGCAGTGCCCTGCCGTCTTGCTTTCACAAGGATTTGCGGAACCAGTTGGAGAGAAAATCGACGAAGCTTCGCACTTTAGCGGGAAGATAGCGGCGATGCGGATAAACGGCGTAAATGCCGCGGTCCTTGTCGATATACTCATCGAACAAAGTCACAAGCTCGCCGGATTCGATCGCTGCCTTGGCAACGAAATCCGGAATCAAAGCGACACCGAGACCGGCCTTTGCAGCACGGAGGGTTGCCTGCGGACTGTTGACCTCGATTGGCCCGGCAACCGAGACCGAAAGGTTGCTGCCATCCAGGTTACGGAACCGAAGATGGTTATGCGAGCGCGCATTGGTATCGATGATAACCGGCTTGCCGACAAGATCCTGCGGATGTTTCAAGGGACCGAATCGGGCCACATAATCGGCTGTGGCACAGGCATGAACCCGAAAGTCGGAAAGCTTGCGCGCAATCATGCCGGAATCCTCAAGCCGCGTGATTCGGATGGCGAGGTCAAAATTTTCCTCGATCAGGTCCACGAATCGGTCTTCAGCGACGATATCGAGCGAAACCTCGGGATGAGCCTTGGCAAAATCGATGAGCGACTGCCCAACATCGGCATCGATAAAGGTGCGCGGCGCGGAAATTCTCAAGCGTCCTTTGAGATCCGCATTATTCTCGCGAACCAGATCGGCGAGATTATCGATCTCTTTCAGAATATCCGAAGCTGTTCGGTAATAGGTGTGGCCAGCCTCTGTCATGGAAAATTGGCGCGTGGTGCGGTTTAAAAGCAATGCGCCAAGATCGTCCTCCAATTCACGGACATACTTGGAAAGCAAGGCTTTTGAACGTCCGGTGCGGCGGGCGGCGGCTGAAAAACCTTCCGCTTCCACCACATCAATGAAGGCGCGCATGCGCGTCAGCGTGTCCACACTCTCGTCCCTTTTCTAGCGTTGTCTCCTTCGTGGAGCGTTACGCATCGTTGTGCAATGTGAAATTTTCAGCCGTGTGAAAAAAGCCCTTGATTATGACGGCGAATATTCATATTTCCGTGCTGCCCAAAGTCGCACGTGCCTGTGGGTGTCCGCCGACCCTCGAGTGGTGAGGAAAATCGGTAAGGTACCTGGAACTAACCCCTCCAGTCGCTATTCCGGCCAACCGGAAAATGCGAGGACATCTTGAAGCAACGACGGTGCGGGCCTTTCTAGTCTCTGCAGGCTTTCCATCAGCCTGCAATACTGAAGAGGCACACCATCATTGCCGGAAGTGCGGTTGGGATAATCCCCTCCAATCCATGGCAGACAAAGCCGGATCAATGCTCTTGGCAGGGCGTTGACCCAAACCCTGCGCATTCAGGCGCGAGTGAAGCTCCGGGATTTTCCACCGGCCGGGCCTCGCTCATCTGCTTGCGCGTCTTTGTCCTTCGGCTTGCCGGAGAAGCTCTATAGGGATTAGACCAATGACGACGACCGCTCGCATTCTCGACTTTCTCCGCACCCAACGTCCGGAAGGCCCGTGCCTCGTCGTTGACCTTGATGTCGTGCGCAACAATTACACCGCCTTCCGTCATGCTCTGCCGGATAGCGCGATTTACTATGCGGTAAAGGCCAATCCCGAGCCTGAAATCCTGAAGCTTCTCGCTTCCATGGGTTCCAACTTCGACTGCGCCTCCGTCGCTGAAATCCAGATGGCGCTGGCCGCCGGTGCTTCCGCTGACCGCATTTCCTTCGGCAACACCATCAAGAAGGAACGCGATGTTGCGCGCGCTTTCGAACTCGGCGTTGGCCTGTTTGCGGTGGATAGCCACGAGGAAGTGGAAAAGGTTGCCCGTGCAGCCCCTGGTGCCCGCGTATTCTGCCGCGTTCTGACCGATGGCGAAGGTGCCGAATGGCCGCTGTCTCGCAAGTTCGGCTGCGTTCCGCAGATGGCGGTGGACGTGCTTGTTTATGCACATCAACTGGGTCTGGAAAGCTACGGCGTCTCTTTCCACGTTGGCTCGCAGATGACCAAGGTCGATGCCTGGGATTCCGCTCTGGCCGATGCCAAGCGTGTTTTCGCACAGCTCGCCAAGCAGGGCATTTTCCTGCAGATGGTGAACATGGGCGGCGGCTTCCCGACCAAGTATCTGCGCGACATCCCGTCTGCTGAGGAATATGGTCAGGCGATCTTCGCTTCGCTGCGCAAGCACTTTGGCAACAACCTGCCGAAGACCATCATCGAGCCGGGCCGCGGCATGGTGGGCAATGCGGGTGTGATCAAGGCGGAAGTCGTTCTGGTTTCCAAGAAGTCCGACAATGACGAACATCGTTGGGTCTTCCTCGATATCGGCAAGTTCGGCGGTCTGGCAGAAACCATGGACGAAGCCATTCGTTACCCGATCCGCACGGAGCGTGACGGTGACGAGATGGAGCCTTGCGTCATCGCTGGCCCAACATGCGATTCCGCCGATGTTCTATACGAAAAGAACATGTACCCTCTGCCGATCTCGCTGACGGTGGGTGATGAGGTTCTGATCGAAGGCACGGGTGCCTACACGACCACTTATTCGGCGGTTGCCTTCAACGGCTTCGATCCGCTGAAGGCCTATGTGATCTGATTGGCTGGCTCCGGTTTGTAGCCGGAGCCGCATCTCACAATTCTTTTTCGAGCCGTCTGAACGGTGTTGAGCTTCGGAGGCCAAGATGGCCGCTGTTCTTGATTCTGTACGCGCCCTGTTTGCGCGGAACTCCTTCATCATTGCTACCGAGACCCCGGCAGATATCGTTGCGCGCGAAAATTTGCTGGATCGCGCCATGGGACCTGGTCGTCGCAGGAAGTCATCGGAGAAGCTGCGTCGTGGACGTCTTCCCGCAGAAGGGTTAGCCCTTGTGGCTCGCGATGACGAGGGACATGTCATCGGCACAGTGCGCCTTTGGAATGTGGAGGCGGGTGTGGGTGCGGATGGCGTCGCGGTTGACGCGCTTCTGCTCGGACCGTTGGCTGTGGATCAGGCGCATGAAGGCAAGGGAATTGGCGCAGCCCTTGTGCGGTCGGCTATCGCGGAGGCGAGCGCACGCGGTCACGGTGCCATTCTTCTGGTTGGCGACGCGCCGTATTACGAGCGTTTCGGTTTCTTTGCCTCCAAGGCACAGCACCTCGTCATGCCGGGTCCGTTTGCCCGTGAGCGTTTTCTGGGGTTGGAGCTAAAGGCTGGCTGGCTGGAGGGTGCCGTCGGTATGTTGACGGCGTCGGGCCGTAAGCTTTCCCGCACTATCGAGCAGCGCCGCGCCGCCTGACAAGACCTTGTGACATGATCTTGAATGATCATGTCACCTATTGATGTCCAACTTACTCTCAACCTGAACACCGGGACGGTCGCAAAGCAGCGGTATATGTGTTGGGTGGACAGGGCGAATATCGATCCGCGTCAGAGCCTCCAGGATTTGCTCCTCTGGCATTCTGCTCCGGCTGTACTTCAGCCAGAAAACAAGGACCGCCAGGAGAACTGTGGGCGGAAAGACCAGCCAGATTGTTTTTATAATGTCCGGCAAAGCGCGGAACGTGGCGAGAAAATCGGTTATAAGATTATAATCGGTCATGCGTCTGCTCCGGCTTTGCGAAGTCAGAACGCGCTTTCCCTGAGAATGATCCTCAAAGCTGATACAGTTTCCGAAACGACTAATTTCTCGTTAAAGACAGCAGGCGCAGGTGTTGCAAAATTGCACTGTGCTGTGTGATTTTTTGTAATTCAATCAGGGCCTTGACCTTCGTCAAACGCGTTTGATGCCGATCAAGCTCTTTGCGACGATTACAACTAAACCTCTCCCCATCGCATGAGATTGATTGTTGCAAGGAGAGTATCATGATCAAGAGCGGACCAGCGATTGCTGCAATTTTGGGTGCGGCCACGGTCGTTCTTTCCGGCGCGTCGCAGGCTGCGGACCTGACGGTATCCGATCCGGTTCAGGCTGCCCATGAGGCCGTTGCTGCGTCGCACAGCCCATGGCAGGTTCGTGTCCGCGCGCTTGGCGTTATTCCAAATGACAAGGGTTCGGTGAACGGCGTGGCTGGGTCGGACTTGAAGTATTCGAATTCGATCACCCCCGAACTGGATATCTCCTATTACTTCACGGACAATGTCGCCGCCGAACTGATCCTTGGCACAACGAGTTCAAAGATCAGTGGCGATGGTGTTCTGGCTGGCACGCCAGTCGGGAAAACCTGGATACTGCCGCCTACTGTTACGCTGCAGTATCATTTCACCGATTTAGGTGCTTTCAAGCCCTATATTGGCGCCGGCTTGAATTATACCTTCTTCTACAACGAAACCACCAAGCCCGGCTTCAGTAATCTGAAGGTTGATAATCATGTTGGTGCCGCACTACAGGTCGGCTTTGACTATATGCTGGATGAGCATTGGGGCCTCAACTTCGACGTGAAGAAGATCTTCCTCGATACGAAATGGAGCGCAAACACCGCAGGTGGTTTGCTTTCGGGCAAAGCCAAGCTTGATCCCTGGCTGGTGGGTGCAGGTGTAACCTACCGCTTCTGATTTTACGTCTACCTCGAGGAAGAATCGTTCGGATGGGGGCATCCGGCACCGTGGCAGGTTTCTTCTTAAAAGAGGTGAGCGAGGGTCGGCACTCAGGTGTCGGCCCTCGATTTTGTTTGATTATAACGCCGGTGACATTCTTTGCGCTTCGAGCTTGGTGCACTGCGATAGCAATTCCATTCAAACCGGAGCTCGCACATCAGGAAAATTGATGATGCCGGCCGAGAAGCCATCACCCCGGGAGCGTCCCTCCGGTTTGCGGTGGTCGAGAAAAATCCACATCAAAGATTATTTTTGCTGCGGTGCGAGCGCGCGCACAGCCGCCTGTGCGGCGCGCCTTCATGATTCTGTATCATTTTTATGCACTATGGGGAATGTGGAGGCTGAATCTCCTCTTTTGAAGCTCTAATAATATAATAACTGTTCACGTTAAAAAATTTGGATCGATTACTTCAATTTTTTAAATTTATCAGAAATAGCAAAGTGGATTACTAATACACCCATAGTTTTAAGGTGCTTTCATACAAAAACGAAATTACGTTTTTTCAGTGACTGTTTTTCCATGAATAAATTTTTTATAACCTATCTATAGGAGAGGGAATTGCTTACGAAAACCTCCTTGAAAGCTTTGACCTCCGCGCAGAAAGGCATATGGCTGAAGCAACGCTTCTCCTCCAGTGACACTTTATTCGATATTGCCGAAGCTATTGAAATTCATGGACCCATCCATCCCGGTGTGTTCACAACAAGCCTTGAAATGGTCTCTAACGAAATTGAGGGCGCGCGCAGTGAGTTGGTGGAGGTCGCGCACGTCCCTCATTTTTCGATCCGCGATAAGCGCATTGAGCCGTTTGAGGTTCATGATTTTTCAAATAGCGCTGATGCTCGCAGTGCAGCATACGACTGGATGCAAAAGGAGATTGTGAAGGGCGATGGCCGCCTCTTGTGGGACAGCGCCTTGCTGCGGGTGGCGCATGACCACTGGGTCTGGTTTCACCGCGCCAACCATATCATCATGGACGGGTTTTGTGGTGTCTTGATTGCCCATCGGGTATCGCAGATTTATACCGCGCTCATAAACAACGATCCCATCCCTCCTACCGAACTTGGCAGTATGCAGGATGCGCTCGATCTGGAGGAGCAATACAGGACCTCTAGCAGCTTCGCTCGTGATCGCGATTACTGGCTGTCGCAGCTGCAGGATATGCCGCCGCTTGTAACCCTCGCGAACCGACGCGGCACAATGTCTGGCGGCATTCTTCGCCATCGCGCAAAGCTTCCACGTGAGCAGGTGGAGAAGCTATCCGCGCTAGGCAAGGAGATTGGCTGCACCCTGCCGCAATGCCTGATCGCGCTCGTCGCGGCCTATTATGCCCGTGCGACTGACAGTGAAGACTTGACGATGGCCACCATGGTTACGGCGCGCACGAGCCCCGCCATGCGTCGCCTGCCTGTAATGATGGCGAACGGTGTGCCCTTGCGTTTCCGCATCGGGGCAGACGTGAATTGGTCGGATTTGGCCAAACAGGTCGGGCAGCAGATGATGCGGGCACTGCGCTATCAGCGCTATCGCTACGAAGACATGCGTCGTGACCTGAGCATGAACAAGCAGGAAGACCAGCTAGTCAGCCTGGGCGTGAACATTGAGCCCTTCAACTACGATCTGCGCTTCGATGGACATCCGACCACAGCACACAATCTTTCCAATGGCACGATGAGCGATTTCACCATCTTTGCCTATGATCGGGGTACAGATCAGGATGTCGAACTGGATTTTGATGCCAATCCTGGTCTTTATACGTTGGAAGATTTGAAGACGCATGAGGTGCGTTTCAAACGGATGCTGGATGCTATCTTGGAAGTGCCAGAGACCCCGGTGCATGCAGTTTCCCTGCTCTCAGAACCAGAACTGCACACCCTTCTCCACACGTGGAACCGGACGCAGAAGCCTGTGAACGGCCAAAGCTGGCTTGAACTGTTCCAGATGCAGACTTGCCAGCACTCGGATGCCTTGGCCGCACGCTTTGGTGATCGTAGTACAAGCTATTTCGATCTCGATTGCCTCTCGGATCGCTGGGCAGCAGTGCTGCGGCAGGAAGGCATTGGCCGTGGCGATCTTGTGGCTGTCGCGGTTCCCCGGTCACTGACCATGCTGGTGGCGATGATTGCGATCCACAAAGCCGGTGCTGCCTATCTGCCGGTTGATCCGGAAGATCCGGTCCATCGCCTTTCCATGATTTTTGAGGATGCAAAGCCTGCCGCCCTGATGACGACGCGGGACACGGTTCGCCAGCTGCCGTCGGTTCATGGTCGAACCTTATATATGGATGAGCAATTGCCGGAAATCCGCGGGCCAGTGGCCTCCGTCATGCCATCGGGCGATGATACTGCCTATGTTATCTTCACATCGGGTTCCACTGGCCGTCCAAAGGGCGTGGAAATATCGCATCTCTCACTTCTGAACTTCTTGCAGGCCATGCAGGAGATGCTGAGGCTGGAAGCCGGTCAGAAGATTGCCGCTGTCACCACGGTCGCCTTCGACATTGCAGGGCTGGAACTCTTTCTGCCTCTGACGGCGGGTGCGGCAACCGTCATTGTACCGCGTGATGTGGTGAAGGACCCGGCAAGACTGGTCAATCTCATCGAGCGGGAAAACGTGTGCCTCATGCAGGCCACGCCATCGCTTTGGCGCTCTCTTGCGCATGAATTCGGCAAACGGCTCAAGGGCTTGCGGTCACTGGTCGGTGGGGAGGCGCTGCCATCGGATCTTGCTCGCAAGATGGCGCTTATGGGCCATCCCGTCTTGAACGTGTATGGACCGACCGAGACGACGATCTGGTCTACAGCCATGCAGTTAACGGGCCATGACCTTGAGACCACGCCTATCGGACGTCCAATCCTGAACACGCAGGTTTATGTTCTGGATCGTAATCTCAAACCCGTCGCGGTTGGAGTTCCGGGGGAGCTCTATATTGGCGGTCTCGGTGTTGCCAAAGGTTATCTCCATCGCCCCGATCTCACGCAAGAGCGTTTTCTGCAAAACCCATTCACGCAGGATGGCGGTCGAATTTACAAAACAGGTGATCTGGTTCAGTGGCGCAGCGATGGTGTGCTGGAATATCTGGGTCGGAATGATGACCAGATAAAAATCCGTGGTTTCCGGGTCGAGCTGCGCGAGATCGAAGCAGTCATTGCGTCTCAGGAGGGGGTGTATCAGGCCGTCGTTGTCGCAAAGCCCGATGCCAGCCAGCGCATGCGTCTCATTGCCTATCTGGTGATGGAACAGGGACAGCATCTGACCACGAAGGCGCTGCAACACAAGCTCACCGGCTTCCTGCCAGCGCATATGATCCCATCCGATTTCATCGTGCTGGACGCCATGCCGTTGAATACGAATGGCAAGATTGATCGCCGTGCACTGCCCGAGCCCCGCGAGACGGCGAAAGTACAGGCGGTACTGCCGTCTACGGAACTGGAAAAGCGCGTTGCGAAAATCTGGTGCAATGTGCTTGGGCTTACTTCGGTCGGCATCCATGACAACTTCTTCGAGCTGGGAGGTGATTCTCTCTCCGCAGCGGTCATGATTTCAGCTCTGCGCGATGTTGGGCTGCCGGATGTGCCGATTGCTGCCCTTCTGGATTCCTTTACAATTGCCCGTCTAGCTGTGGTTTTGGAAAAACCATCGGATGTGAACTACTTCCAGCCCGTTCTTCCGTTGCGGGAAGGGGGACATGAAGCGCCGCTTTTCTGCATTCATCCGGGCGTCGGTTTTGGTTGGAAGTTTGCGGCTCTTTCCCAGTCACTCGATCCAGACGTGCCGATCCATGCCCTTCAATCCGATGCCTATGCGGAGCAAGGTTTGCGACCGGATGATACCATCGAATCCATGGCACAGCGGTATGTGAGCCGGATCAGGGAGATTCAGCCCACAGGCCCTTATCGACTGCTCGGCTGGTCCATGGGCGGACTTGTCGCGCACGAAATGACGCGCCAGATCGTGCAAGGCGGTGGCAGTGTTTCATATTTGGGGATGCTGGATTCTTATCCGTTCACCAACACCAAAATCGATGTGGCGGAACGGCAAGGCTTCCTTGTCCAACAGGCACTTGCTTTCCTGGGCCACGATGCCATGGCACTCGGCGACAACCCGACAGTGGACGAACTGGAAGTCTTTCTTCTCGATCAGTGGGAATTTAACGGCACCACGTTCGAGCGCGAGCTGAAACTAAACAATCCTCAAATGTTCGCGCGTGTCAGAGGTGCTATCGTGCAGCATCTGGAAATGAGCAATAGGTTCGTGCCGGGTCGTGTCGATGTCGATATTCACATGTTCCAGGCACGCTCCATGGCATCTCCCAAGTTGAGAGAAGTCTTGAAATACGATCCTGCCGCCTGGTTGGAGCACACACGCGGCAATCTGGATGTCATTCCAATCAATGCTGGACATGCAGATATGCTGGATGCCAAACCTGCAAAGGAAATAGGCATGCTGGTATCTCAGCAACTGAAATCCAAGAAGAAGCCCCACCTCGTGCCGATCGCGACGAACCGGCGGATGCTGGAGAATGTGCTCTCAGCAGAAAGCCTTGTCTAAAAGGACAAAGCCTGCAGCTGCTTTGAGTTTTTTGACATGCAGAGGCTTCTGGCATCGAAAATGCCAGAAGCCATAGCCTCAGCCGGCGATATCGATCACGCCGCAATCACCGGTTTCCGATCCGAATGCCAGAAGCTTGCCATTGCCGCTCCAGCTCAAAGCGGTAATGGCACCATTGCCGGGGCGGCGCAGCAGCGCTTCCTTGCCGTCGCCCACGCGAACACCCAGCACCATGCCATCGATAAAGCCGATGGCGAGAACCTCTTCTGCAGGATGGAAGCTGACGCAGGTGGCGAGCACATTGGCACGTGTGCCAAGCTCGAGAGGTGCCTTGCCCATCGGGCCATCCTTGGCTGAAAATGGCCATACGATTGCCGCAGGGGCGCCGGATGTGGCCAGCCACTTGCCCCTGGGTGACCAGGAATAGGATTTGACCTTGGCGGGATAGCCCGTCATGCGCATATGGCGCGGGTCACCCGGCTTCCCATCGAGCTTCCAGCCATGCAAGGCATTTTCCTGCATTGTGGTAACCAGGAAGCGACCGTCTGGCGAGAAGGTGACGCCGGTATGCGCACCCTTCCATTCCAAATCGGATGCTGGTGTATTGGTGTTCACCCAATGCAGCGACACACCATTGTAACGGGCTGCTGCAATCCGCAAACCCTTGGAGGCGAAAGCAAGGCCTTCAACGGTGCGTTCCTCGGCAAATTCCTTGGTCGTTCCATCGGCCAGCACCACATGGCTTGCCTTGCCGTGAGCGTAGGCCACGGCACCCTGCGGCCCACCTGCCACGACATTGATCCACTTGCGCGGCGCTTCCGCCACTTGCAACGTAGAACCATCAGCGGCCACGCGCATCACCTTGCCATCTTCACCGCCGGTCAGCAGCGAGGCATGAAAGGGATCGCGCACGCAGGTCAGCATGCCCTGATGGAGCTCGGTGACTTTCTCGCCGCCATCGAGCCGCCGAATCTCTCCGGCAGCCGTTGCGAAGAAGGGGATGTCGCCTAGAAAATGCGCCGCAATAACGTGGCCTTCGATATCAAATGGGGCAACTGTCGGCATTTCAGGCGTAATCCTTCTGTCTCTTGCTGCGATCAGCCATTCGCCTGGCAGGCGAGGAAGCTCTGCTCGATCTTTTCACGATCAAGGTCGCGACCGATGAAAACGAGGCGGCTTTCGCGCTTCTCCCCGTCCTTCCAGGCGCGCTGGTGATCGCCTTCAATAATCATGTGAACGCCTTGAACCACATAGCGCTCGTCATCGCCAGCAAAAGCAATGATGCCTTTGAGGCGAAGGATATTTGGACCCTGCGTCTGTGTGATCTTTTGTATCCACGGGAAGAAGCGATCCGGGTGCATTTCGCCACCGCGCAGCGAAATGGATTTCACCGTGACATCGTGGATAGCAGAGGGTGCATCGTGATGATGATGGTGGTCGTGCCCATGATCATGATCATGATCATGATCATGATGATCGTGGTGGTGGTGATCATGATCGTGGTGGTGATGGTCGTGGCCGCAATCCGGGCCGCAAACATGTTCCGGGTGCCCATGCTCCAGGAAATGCGGATCGTTTTCGAGCGCACGCTCCAGATTGAAGGCTCCCTGATCGAGTACACGAGCGAGGTCAACGCCTGAGCGAGTGGTCTTGTAGATGCGGGCGGCCGGGTTGATGGCGCGGACAATCTCTTCGATGGTTGCAAGTTCCTGTGGCGAGACGAGGTCGGTCTTGTTGATCACGACGACATCGGCGAAAGCAATCTGGTCTTCCGCTTCTCGGCTGTCCTTCAGGCGCAGCGGCAGGTGCTTTGCATCGACCAGGGCCACAACTGCATCCAGCTCCGTCTTGGCGCGAACATCGTCATCCATGAAGAATGTCTGGGCAACAGGCACAGGATCGGCAAGGCCCGTCGTTTCTACGATGATGCCGTCAAAACGGCCCGGGCGGCGCATCAGGCCTTCAACGACGCGGATCAGATCCCCACGCACGGTGCAGCAGACGCAGCCATTGTTCATTTCATAGATCTCTTCGTCCGACTCGACGATGAGATCGTTATCGATACCGATCTCGCCAAACTCATTGACAATGACCGCATATTTCTTGCCATGGCTTTCGGAAAGAATGCGGTTGAGAAGCGTGGTTTTGCCAGCACCGAGATAGCCGGTCAGAACGGTTACAGGAATTGGCTTTTGCGCGGCTGTATCGGCCATTAGAACCTCCGGGAGTGAGGGCGCTCGCGAATGGAGCGTCAGCGGTTGCGTTCATATAAGCTGTCTTGGCGGCAGTTCAAAGGGTCTTCCGATGTTATAATGTCACGTTTGGGAGGACAGTGTGTTGACATCGAAGCGGCGTACATCTTCCAGCAATTCCAGAATGCCCTGCACCGCATGGTTTAGCAGCAGTTCGCCGCGAGCGGCTGTCGCAGCAGCGGCATTTCCAGCCACGCCCTCGGCATTGAGGTCCGACATTTTCCAGCCAAAGGCATGGGGTCCATAGGCGCGCAAATGCTTGAATGTTTTCATGTACTCGAGCTGCCGTGACGAAAAGTCTGCGGCTCTCCCCATGTTCACTTTCTCCGGGTAGAGCGCCAGCATGACGGAAGTTTCGATATCTCCACCATGGATATCGATTACCTTGTTCTCCGGCTTTATCCAGCCCTCTGGTTGTCCGAACCGGGTCCAGCTTGTTGCGACAGCCAGCATGTCGAAACGCACGCGGGCTTCAGTCGCCACAATTGTCATCAGCGGTGAGTTGCCACCATGGGCGTTCAGCATCACCAATTTGCGAACACCCGCCTCGGCAAGACCTTCGGCTATGGCCAGCCAGCGATTGATGGCCTGGGAAAAAGTGAGGCTTCGCGTTCCCGCCACATCCATATGCTCGATGGAATAGCCAACCCGCTCGACGGGAAGGAAGGTCACGCCCAAGTCTTCGGGACGAGCTGCGATCAGCCGTTCGGTCAGACCTGTCGCAATCAGAGTGTCGGTGTCAAAGGGAAGGTGGGGGCCATGCTGCTCATGTGCGCCGAGTGGCAAAACGGCGATCCAATCTGCGCGCTCAGCAGGAGAAAGCGCCGGATCGTTCTCGTAGAAGCGTGGTTTCGGCAAGGGCATCTGGCGGTAAGCTCCTGCTTTCGCTATTCATCACTGAAACCTGAGCATATAGCGGGCAAAGCCGGAAGCGGCAAACGGGGCCAAGGCTGAATGAGCAAGAAAAAGAGCGACAAGAAAGACAAGGCGGGGAAGAAGAAGCCAATCCCCGCCCAGGAAAACGTGGCCCCTGTGTTGACGGCAGCGGCGCGTTCTCTTCGCACTGTCCTGTCCAGAAATCTTGCGGAAGCGGGGCTTTATGCCGGGCAGGATGGAGTGATCCTGCAACTGGCCCAAGGCGAGGCTCTTACTCCTGGACAGTTGGCCCAACGCCTTGGCGTGAAAGCGCCGACGATGACGCGCACGGTGGGACGCATGGAGGCGCAGGGCTTTCTCCAGCGCAAGCCGGATGGCGAGGATGGCCGCCTCATCAAGGTTCACCTGACTGAAGCCGGACTGGATACGGTCGAGCGCATTCAGGCCGCCGTCGCCGCCAGTGCCGCTCAAGCATTGGAAGGCTTTTCAGGTAAGGAAGTCCGCACGCTTTTGAAGCTCCTCAAAGCCATGGATCGTAACCTGATGGGCGCTGAAGCGGTGGACGATGCGGAGGTGGACATGACGGAGTAATGACAGAGATTGCACTCCCCAATTAAATTGTTTAACTAAACTTTTAGAACGGAGTGCAGAATCCGCCGGGGAGGGGACGTGGTTCAAAAGGTCAAGCTGTCTACGATTGCCGAGAGCCTCGGCCTATCGACTGCCACCATATCTCTCGCTCTGCGTGACAGTCCGCTGGTGGCGGTCGATACGCGAGAGAAGATCAAGGAACAAGCCCGGGCGCTGGGCTATATCTATAATCGCCGCGCCGCCAGTTTGCGCACATCGCGCTCCGGCATTATCGGCGTCGTGGTTCATGACATCATGAACCCCTTCTATGGCGAAATTCTCAAAGCCATTGAGAGCGAGCTCGATCGCAGCCGCCAGACCTTCATTCTTTCCAATCATTATGACTCGGTCGAGAAGCAGCGGACGTTTATCGAAACTCTTCTGCAACTGGGTGGCGATGGCGTCATCATGTCGCCTGCCATCGGCACGCCGATTGAAGATGTGAAGCTGGCTGAAGCGAATGGAATGCCTGCCATCCTGGTGGCGCGTTCCATGGATGGCGTTGATCTGCCCACCTACCGTGGCGACGACAGCTACGGCATTTCGCTTGCGACCAATCACCTGATCGGACTTGGACATCGCAGCATTGCCATGATCGGCGGGACGGATCAAACCTCAACGGGCCGTGATCGTTATCAGGGCTATGTCGATGCTCTTCGCAAGGCAGGCATTGAGGTGGACCCGAACCTGCGCATTCCCGGACCACGCACAAAGCAGGGCGGTTTTGAAGCGGCAGTGCATTTCCTTTCCCTGCCGCAAAAACCAACGGCTGCCGTCTGTTGGAACGATCTGGTGGCGATTGGCCTTATGAACGGCGTGGCCCGTGCCGGTCTCCAGCCGGGACGCGATATTTCCGTCACTGGCTATGACGATCTCGAAGAGGCGTCCATCGCAACGCCTGCTCTCACCACAGTCTGGAATGGACAGACTGAGGTGGGACGTTTGGCCGCCCGTGCGCTGCTTGATCGTCTCGCCGGAAGCCACGATCCGGATGGTATTCACCTCATCAAGCCGGAAATGCGCATCCGGCAATCTACCGGGCCTTATCGCCCCCGCGCCTGATCTCGTAAGGAGCTTGTCATGACCGAAGCCAAAATCACCGTTCTCATTCCAGGCGGCATGAATGCGCGCGTCGTGAAGCGGTTGGGGGAGGGATTCGATCTCATCCAGACCAAGTCAGGCTCAGAGATGGATCTGAGCGCGGAACAGCGTGGACAAATCCGTGCCGTTGCAACAGCAAATCGCATGCCAGCGGAATGGATCGATCAGCTTCCAAAGCTTGAGGTGATCTCCAATTTTGGTGTCGGATACGATGGTGTGGATGCGAAACATGCCGCAACCAAAGGTATTTTCGTTACCAACACGCCCGATGTGTTGAACGATGAGGTGGCCGATACGACCATTGGCCTTTTGCTGAATACCATCCGCCGCTTTCCTGTAGCCGAAACCTATTTGCGTGAGGGGCGATGGGAAAAAGAAGGCTCCTTCCCCCTGACCCCGCTTTCGCTGAAGAACCGCCACGTCGGTCTTCTGGGCCTGGGCCGGATCGGTCTCGAAATCGCAAAACGTCTTGAACCCTTCAAAGTCAAGATCAGCTATCACACGCGCACGCCGCGCAAGGATGTGTCTTATACTTATGCGCCCTCGCTGCTGGAACTGGCGAAATCAGTCGATACGCTGATTTCCATCATTCCGGCAACACCGGAGACCCACAAGATCATCAATGCCGAGGTGCTTCAGGCGCTGGGGGGCAATGGCGTTTTCATCAATGTCGGGCGCGGCACCAGCGTAGATGAGGATGACCTGCTTGAGGCTTTGAAAACCGGCACCATCGCGGCGGCGGGCCTCGATGTTTTCTACGATGAGCCGCGCGTGCCAGCAGGCTTCTTCGATCTGCCGAACCTTTCCATGCTGCCGCATGTGGCGTCCGCCTCAGTCCCAACCCGCAATGATATGGCAGACCTGGTGGTCGATAACATTGTCGACTGGTTCAATGGCCGCCACCTGCGCACGCCAGTGCCGGAAACGCCAGTCAAGTAATCAGCTGCGCCGTGCTGCATATTCGCGCACGGCGTTGCCAAAGGCTTCGAACAGCCTGCGTGACGGCGTGTCGCCCTCGGCCCAATATTCCGGGTGCCATTGAACGCCGACCGCAAAGCCCTTGGCATCGATCACGGAGACCGCTTCCACAGTGCCATCGGCGGCACTGGCTTCCACTTGAAGCCGAGGTGCGGTCTTCCCGATGGCCTGACGATGCAAGGAATTGACCTGGATTTCACCGGACTGGCCAAGGTAACGGGCAATGCAGGAGCATTCCGCAATGAAAACGGGCTGGCGGATTGCATACATCTCATCTCGGCTTTCCACGGGAGGGCGGCGATGATCCCACACGCCGGGCTGATCCTGTATTTCGCGGGCCAAGGTGCCGCCCAGTGCCACATTCAACTCCTGTAGACCACGGCAAATGGCAATAAGTGGAATCCCGCGATCAATGGCGCGGCGGATGAGTTCCAGTGAGGTTGCGTCGCGAGCGGGATCAAAGGGGCCATCTGCTTCTGTCCAGTCATCGCCGTAGAGAGAAGGGTGGACATTGCTGGCCGAGCCCGAAATCAGAACGCCATCCACGCGGTTTAGAACAGAATCAACATCCATGCCGTTTTCCAACGCTGGAATGAGAACCGGCAGAACACCGGATACGCGCACCGCGGCATTGACATATTGCGTTTGAACGGCGTGCCAATCTGCCTTGTCGAGATGGCGGATGTCGGCGGGAATGGCAATGAGAGGCAGCGTCATCAAATCGTCTCCGTCATAAAATCTTGTCTCAGCAGGTGAGGTGCGGCAAGTCAAGGCAGACGCTCTGGTTCTTGGCTCAGCTTTCCTTGCTTTTTCATCTTAGACGAAAGTCATAGATCGGAAGACCTATCTTTGAGGGAAGATTTACGCCCCCTCTGCTTGCCACGAACAAAGCGGCATGGTTACTTCATTATTCAGCCGACAGAGGGGAAAGAGACTGTTCGGCCAAGGATAACGGGAGGTAATTCATGGATCGTCGCTCATTCTTCAAGAAGGCCGCTGCCGCAGGCACCGGGGCTGCTGCTGCCACTGCGCTGGCTGCTCCTGCCATTGCTCAATCAACACCGAAGGTTACATGGCGATTGACCTCGTCCTTTCCCAAATCGCTGGATACGATCTGGGGCGGCGCGGAAGATATTGCCAAGCATGTTGCCGCCGCCACCGATGGCAATTTTACTATTCAAACCTTCGCTGCAGGCGAAATCGTGCCTGGCCTTCAGGCTGCGGATGCCGTTTCTGCCGGTACGGTCGAAATGTGCCATACATGCTCTTACTACTATGTGGGCAAAGACCCGACTTTCGCGATCGGTACGGCCATTCCATTCGGTCCGAACCAGCGCCTGACCAATGCCTGGCTCTATGAAGGCAATGGCACAAAGCTGCTGAACGAGTTCTACGCGACGCACGGCTTGGTTGGCTTCGCGGCAGGCAATACCGGCGTTCAGATGGGCGGCTGGTTCCGCAAGGAAATCAACACCGTCGATGATTTCAAAGGCGTGAAAATGCGCATCGCCGGCCTTGCAGGCCGCGTGGTTGAAAAGCTTGGCGTCGTGCCGCAGCAGATTGCCGGTGGCGATATCTATCCATCACTTGAAAAAGGTACCATCGATGCAGCCGAATGGGTTGGCCCCTATGACGACTACAAGCTCGGCTTCTACAAGGTCGCCAAATATTATTACTATCCGGCCTTCTGGGAAGGTGGCCCGGTTATCCATGCCTTCATGAACAAGGAAAAGTTCGAAGGTCTGCCAAAGGCTTATCAGGCTATACTGCAGGATGCCTGCACCTTTGCCAACACCAACATGATGGCAAAGTACGACATCAAGAACCCGGCGGCGATCAAGCAGATCGTGGCCGCTGGCACGACACTTCGTCCCTTCAGCCAGCAGATTCTGGAAGCAGCCTTTAATGCTTCGAAGGAAGTCTACGCCGATATTTCTTCTAAAAACGAGTGGTTCAAGAAGATTTATGAGGATCAGGCTGCCTTCAAGAAGGAAGGCTATCTTTGGATGCAGCTGTCCGAATATACCTATGACACGTTCATGATGATCCAGCAGCGCAACGGCAAGCTCTGAGTTTTCTTCGATTTGAATGCCAATGCCCCGGAATGCATGTTCCGGGGCATTTTTATTGTCTGAAGCTTGAAGAATGTGGACGTGAAAAGAGCCCCGTTCGGGGCTCTTTTCGTCTCATGGATTGATCTTTGGCGGCTGACTCAGATCCGGCTGTGATGAGGGTGCCGGTGCCGCAGGGCTCTGGCCCGGAAGTCCCTCCATTGGCGGAAGACCGAGAGCGGGAGCAGTGTTTTGCTGCGCAGGCTGGCTGTCTCCTCCTAGATTCAAAGGTGGCAATCCGAACTGGGGTTGAGAGCCATCCGTTCCAGGAGCGCCCAGAGGCGGCAGGCCAAGAGACGGCGCATCTCCTCCCGTCGTTCCCATACCCGGCAGCTGTATCTGCACGTCGGATGGGTTCGTTGTCGGTTGATCCGTCTTGTAATGCATGACGAGACCGGGGAACGCGATCACCACCAGGATCATGATGAACTGGATTACGATGTAGGGGAAAACGCCCTTGTAGATTTCGGTTGTCTTCACCCCCGGCATTGTTTTGCCCGTGACCTTGTCGACCCAGTTTCCGGCGGGTGCAATGGACCGCAGGAAGAAGAGGGAGAACCCAAATGGCGGTGTGAGGAACGAGGTCTGCAGGTTGATGCCAAGGATAATGCCGAACCACACAAGATCGATACCCAGCTTGTCGGCAACCGGTGCCAGCAGCGGCACCATGATGAAGGCGATTTCGAAGAAATCGAGGAAGCAGCCCAGGATGAACACGATGATCGTCACAACGATCAGGAAGCCATATTCGCCACCCGGCAGTGCCAGCAACAGCTCTTCCATCCAGACATTACCATTAATGCCGTAGAAGGTGAGGCCGAAGACGCGCGCACCGATCAGGATCATCATGACGAATGCAGACAGACGAGTGGTCGAGTCCAATGCCGTCTTGATGGAGGTGAGGGTCAGGCGTCCCTTCGCCAGAGCAAGAAGCAAAGCTCCTGTCGCGCCCATTGCTCCGCCCTCTGTGGGCGTCGCAATCCCGAGGAAGATGGTGCCGAGAACGAGGAAGATCAGCGCCAGTGGCGGGATGAGAACAATGATGACCTGTTCCGCAAGCCGGGAGATGATCTTGTTTTCCATGCGGCTGTTCAGCAGCGCAACCACATAAACGACGGCAACAGCGAAAGCGAGAGCCGCGACCAACCGCCATTCTTCGCTCTGTATGCCGGGGAACAGCAGGTGCATCCCGATATAATAGAGAGCGATGGATATGGCGATCATCACGAAAAGCGATGTGACGCCATTACCGAGGGTGCGGGCTTCCTGGGGCAGGGCGGGTGCCGCTTCCGGCTTTATCATCGTCACTGCGAAGATGTAGAGGCAGTAGAAGGCAACGATGATCAACGCAGGGTAAAGCGCGCCCACATACATGTCACCGACTGACCGGCCTAGCTGATCAGCCATGACGATGAGGACGAGGGACGGCGGTACGATCTGCGCCAAGGTGCCGGAAGCCGCAATCGTGCCAGCTACAAGCGGACGATTGTAACCATAGCGCATCATGATTGGCAGGGAGATGAGGCCCATTGCCATGACTGAAGCGGCGACGACGCCGGTGGTTGCGCCGAGCAAGGCGCCGACGAGAATGACTGCATAGGCAAGACCGCCGCGAACCGGTCCAAAAAGCTGCCCGATGGTATCCAGCAGGTCTTCCGCCATGCGCGACCGCTCTAGAATAATCCCCATGAAGGTGAAAAAGGGAATTGATAACAGCGTGTCATTATACATGATCCCGTAAATGCGCTCGGGATGCGATTGCAGCAAAGGCCAGAATAGGCGGATATCCGGCGAGATATGGGATAGCTCGACGCCAACGAAGAAATAAAGAAGCCCGCCTGCTGCCAGGGTGAAGGCGACTGGATAACCGAGCAAAAGCATCAGCATTACAGTCGAGAACATAACCAGCGGCAGGTTGAGCGCGATGAGATGGATCAACTCAGTCATGAACCACCTCCGCGCCAGGTGCTGCGGCATCGGAGGACGGTTCCTCCCGAGGATCGGCTATGCGACCAGTAACTACCGCGTAACGCTTGATGATTTCTGAAAAAGCCTGCGCCAGCAGAAGCGCAAATCCAACCAGTACGACCAGCTTTGCCGGCCAGATCGGCAAGCCTCCGGCGTTGGAAGAGACCTCGCCAGATTTGAATGACAGCCAGAACCAGGGAAAGGCCAGATAGGTCATCAAGCTTGCAAAGGGTACAAGAAAGATGATGTGCAACACGAGATCGAGAATATCGCGTGTTCTTTGGCTCCATCGCGATGACAGGATGTCAATCCGCACATGCTCGTTTTTCAGTAGAGCATAGGCTGCGGCGAGCATGAAGACGGTACCATAAAGATACCATTGCACTTCCAGCCAAGCATTGGACGATACGTCGAATGCCTTACGGATGACAGCATTTCCAGCGCTGATCAGTACGGCAGCCAGCAGTAGCCACGAAACCCACCGGCCTATAAAGCTGGTCACCGCGTCGATTGCGCGGCTCACAGCAAGAAGAAATTTCATGAGAGCTCCCCCACTCTTTATTCTTGGTACTGTTGTAGGACAAATACGACAAATCGCGCAACGCTACCAAAGGTGATGCTGCTACGGCTTCCAGCATTATTTTAGTGAAAAGCATATTTGGATGGCTGAGCGCCTGCAGCGGCGAAGCGCAATTGCACTTTGCCGCCTTTTTGTGTAGCCATTCTTGTGAAGAGAGGTTTGCGATGCGCTGCATTTACCGCGCGCATTGCCGAATGGGGAGAGCTGGGACATGGACAATCACAAGGCAGGACCGGTCGAAACGGGTGCGCCAATGGACTACCGCGAACACGACAAGACCTACAATGCGTTTCTGACTGCTGCGAAGTGGGGAACGATGATGGTGGTCGTTCTGCTTCTTGCCATGCTGGGCGGCTTTTTCGCGGGTGGTGGCCTGCTCGGCGGAATTCTGCTGTTCGTTATTCTGAATGCAGCCGGGTTCTACCTGCTCCGCTAATTCTCAGATTTATGACCGAATCAAAAAAAGCCCGGCGCAAACCGGGCTTTTTTATTGGTTAGCCTTCGTGCCTCAAGCGCCGCTTGCGCTTCTGGTGCGGGCAACGCCGTCCTGAGCTGGCTTGTAATTTGGATCGAGCCGGGCCGCATGATTGTAAGACTTGAATGCGCGAGCGCGATCACCACGACGCTCATAGACCAGCGCCTGATTGGCCCAGGATTCGGCAACCTTGTCGTTCAGATCGATTGCATGGTTGAAATCGGCGAAAGCGTTATCGTTGTCGTTGAGCGCAAGATAGGAAACGCCACGTCCGTTATACGGCTCCGGTGAGCTCGGCGAAAGCGAAATGGCCTTCGAGAAGTCTTCGATTGCCTGAGGGTGCTGGTTGCGCAACTGATAGATCAGCCCGCGACCATGATAGGCGCGACCATCGGTCGTATCCTGCTGGATCGCCCGGTTGAAGTCGTTGAAGGCATCATTGGTGCGGCCAGCCTGGCGATAGATATTGCCGCGACCGATGAGCGCCACATCATAATTGGCGTTGATCTGAAGAGCGGCGTTATAGTCGTTCACCGCCTCCGCAGGCTTGCCCATGTTGCGATAGACGAGGGCGCGGTTCGCATAGGCCTGATAATAACGCGGGTTCAACTGCAGTGCGCGATTGAAATCATCAACAGCCCGCTTGAACTCACCGGCGCGGCCATAGGCGGCACCACGTACGTTATAACCTTCCGGGTCTTGCGGGTTTTGCTGAATAACCGCTGAAAGCGAGGAGATATTCTGCTCGGATCCTTGTGCCCGGTCTAAACGGAAGACATCCGAACTGGTGTTCGTCGTCTGGCAACCGGCCAGAGCCAAGCCAGCGATCAGGAGCATGGACCCTGCCAAGCCTGATTTCATGCGAGCCGTGTTCTGCTGGAAAACGGTTACTGCCTGGAATTCATGCGAAATTGCTGCGGTCTTGGCGGCCATCAGGCGCAGGTCCTCGTATCAGTCGGGAGTTGTCCGGCAAATCAAAAAAAGCGGCGGCGAAAATTCGCCCCCGCCCTTTAATCACGAAATAACGTCGAAAAAACGGCCAATTAACGGCCGGTACGACCGCCTGCTACCAGGCCTTCGCGCTGAGCGCGCTTGCGGGCAAGCTTGCGAACACGGCGAACAGCTTCAGCCTTTTCACGAGCGCGCTTCTGAGAAGGCTTCTCGTAATAGTCGCGCATCTTCATTTCACGGAAAATGCCTTCGCGCTGCATCTTCTTCTTAAGAGCGCGGAGAGCCTGATCGACGTTGTTGTCGCGGACAAGTACCTGCACGTGAATCCCGTTCCTTTGGTTTTTAGAGTTAGCCGCCCAACAGCGTGTGCCGAAGACGAAACAATAGCTTCCATGGCGCGGAGCCATGCGATTGGTGAAGGCACATAACAGAAGGCTTTGGCCAAGTCTAGCGGCCTCCTGCACGCCTTGTGCGAAAAAGCGTAAAACCCACGAAATACGGGGGTTCTGATGTAATTTTACACGGGAATGGACCGCTTTAGTCCCGGCCTTGCCATTTGCCTTTTCGCCTGAAGAGACTCATATCCAGTCAGTTTCAGAGAGACAATAAGGAGTTAGACATGCGTTCATTGGTTTATTCGCAATTTGGAAATCCGGCTGATGTCCTGCGGCTTGAGGAGAAGGACATTCCCCAGCCAGGCAAGGGCGAGGTGCGCCTTCGCATGATCCTTTCTCCCATTCATAATCACGATCTTCTGACTGTTTCCGGTCAGTATGGTTACAAGCCACCGCTGCCTTCAGGCGCCGGAAGCGAAGGCGTGGGTGTCGTGGACGCTTTGGGTGAAGGTGTTGATCACGTCCAAGTCGGCCAACGCGTCGCCGCCAGCGGCCTGAAAGCGGCCTGGGCGGACTATGCGATTGGAAAAGCATCATCTGCCGTGCCATTGCCCGATTCCATCGATGACGAGACGGCGGCGCAATTGATCGCCATGCCGCTCAGCGGTTTGAAGCTTCTGGAGTTTACCGGGATCGGCAAGGGCGAGTGGCTGATCCAGAACGCGGCCAATGGCGCTGTCGGCAAGGTGGTGGCGCAGCTTGCGAAGCCGCGGGATGTTCATGTCATTAATCTGGTGCGTCGTGCAGAGGCGATTGCCGAGATGCAAGAACTGGGTATCGACAATATCATTGCGACTGACAGCGATGACTGGAAGGACAAGGTGAAGGCTCTCACCGGCGGTGCCCCCATTGCCGTTGGCGTCGATGGCGTGGGCGGGGGTGCGTCTGGCGATCTTCTGTCGCTTTTGGGCGAGGGGGGCCAGTTGATCTCTTTCGGCGTGATGTCGGGTGAGCCGATGCGTATTTCGTCCGCCGATGTGATTTTCAAACAGGCGGTGGTCAAGGGTTTCTGGCTGGCAAAGCTTATGGAAACCATGCCAGCCGATGAGATGCGACGCCTCGTTGGCGAATTGGTGTCCCGTGCCGCTTCGGGCGATCTGCGCTTGCAGGTGGATGGGGTATTTCCCCTGGACGATGCGGCTTCTGCCATGAAGGCGGCTGGCGCAAAGGGACGCAAGGGCAAGGTGCTTTTGAGGCTCTCCTGAAGTTGACCGTGTGACACTTGCGGGCCAACAAAATCGCGTGTGTCGAAACCGGTGCCTCCATGCGTCGCAAAAGGGCCATTGCGACGCATGGCGATTTGCGATTTCTATGTTCCAATAAGGCTTGGATAGCCTCAACGAGCGGAAGGCATAGATGCGCAAATATTCGGTCTTTGCGGTGGCCCGGGAGGCCATGCGCAGCCACAAGGGGTGGGAGCCTCAATGGGTTTCTCCTGAACCGCGTTCTTCCTACGATGTCATCATCATCGGTGGGGGCGGCCACGGCCTGGGCGCTGCTTATTATCTGGCCAAGGAACATGGCATTACCAATGTGGCGGTGATAGAAAAAGGCTGGCTTGGCGGCGGCAATACAGGCCGTAATACCACCATCATCCGCTCCAACTATCTCTATGAAGAGAGTATGGACATCTACGAGCATTCCCTGAAGCTGTGGGAAGGCTTGAGCCAGGATCTCAATTACAACGTCATGTATTCGCCGCGCGGCGTGATGATGCTCTCGCACAATACGCATGACATGCAGAGCTTCAAGCGCCATATCAATGCCCATAGACTCTATGGCATCGACAATGAGTGGCTGACTCCGGAACAGGCAAAGAAGTTCTGTCCGCCGCTCGATATTTCCAGCACGGCTCGCTACCCCATCAACGGTGCAGCGCTGCAAAGGCGTGGCGGTACTGCCCGTCACGATGCTGTGGCCTGGGGCTATGCGCGCGGCGCGTCCGACCGAGGCGTGCACATTATTCAGAACTGCGAGGTCACTGGCATCCGCCGTGGGCCGGGCGGCGAGGTCGTGGGTGTTGAAACCAATCGCGGCTTCATCGGCGCCAAGAAGATTGGCGTCTCGGCGGCGGGTCATTCCTCCGTTGTCATGCAGATGGCCGATGTTCGCGTCCCTCTCACCAGCAATCCGCTTCAGGCGCTGGTGTCTGAGCCCTTGAAGCCGATTTTCCCATGCGTCGTGATGTCGAACACGGTTCACGCCTACATCTCGCAATCGGATAAGGGCGAGTTGGTGATCGGAGCGGGTACTGACCAGTACCATTCCTATTCGCAAACGGGCGGCTTGCAGATCATCACCCACACACTTGATGCCATCTGCGAACTCTTCCCGATTTTCCGCCGCGTGAAGATGATGCGCCAGTGGGGCGGCATCACGGATAACACACCGGATCGTTCAGCTATTCAGAGTGTGACGCCTGTGCCAAACCTCTTCGTCAATTGCGGTTGGGGAACGGGTGGTTTCAAGGCAACGCCTGGTTCGGCGCACCTGTTTGCCTGGCTGATTGCCAAGGGTGAGCCGCACCGGCTGGCGCAGGGCCTGACGCTGGATCGCTTCCGCACCGGACGTCTGATCGATGAGGCGGCTGCTGCCGCCGTTGCACACTAAGGGGAAAACGATGCTGTTGATCAAATGCCCCTATTGTGGCGAGAACCGTTCGGAACTTGAATTCCGCTGGGCGGGTGAAGCGCATATCGCTCGGCCGAAAAACATTGCCGATATTACAGACGATGAATTCGCGGAATATTTCTTCATGCGTGACAATACCAAGGGTATAGCCTGGGAGCGCTGGCGTCATATTCACGGTTGCGGGCGCTTCTTCAATGCGATCCGCGATACTGTGAGCGACAAGTTCCTGTTGACCTATGAGGCGGGTATGCCGCGTCAGCCCGTTCCTGGAACTGAACCATCCAGCGCGGGAACGGTTGAAGGAGGTGCTGCATGAGCCCTCATCGTATCAAGGGCGCAGGCCGACTGACGCCTGCCCGCAAGGCACGCTTCACCTTCGACGGCAAGATCTATACGGCGCTGGAAGGCGATACCGTAGCCTCGGCGCTGCTTGCTAATGGCGTCCATCTGATGGGCCGGTCGTTCAAATATCACCGTCCGCGCGGCGTTCTCTCAGCCGGTGCTGAAGAGCCGAATGCGCTGGTGGATGTGGCGCGTGATAATGCAAGGCGCCAGCCGAACGTTCGGGCCAGTGTACAGGAAGTCTTCGATGGTGCGATCATCGAATCTCAAAACCGCTGGCCAAGCCTGGGCTTTGATATTGGTGGCATCAACAATCTGCTATCGCCTTTCTTCGCGGCTGGCTTTTACTACAAGACCTTCATGTGGCCGCGCGAGGCCTGGGCGAAAGTCTATGAGCCGATCATCCGCCGTGCTGCCGGTTTAGGCAATGCACCAAAAGAAGCCGATCCCGATCACTACGCCAATCGCTATGCCCATTGCGATGTGCTTGTGGCAGGTGCCGGTGCGGCCGGTCTGACAGCAGCCCTTTCCGCCGCTGAAACCGGTGCCGAGGTCATTCTGGTCGATGAGCGCGCCGATGTGGGCGGTGCTCTTCTGTTCGATAGCTCGACGGTGATCGATGGCAAGTCGGGATACGACTGGGCGCAAGCTGCTCTGGCGAAGCTCAAGGCCATGCCAAATGTTCGCGTGCTGACGCGCACGACGGTGTTTGGCTATTACAACCACAATTTCATCGGTCTGGTCGAGCGTGTGACGGATCACCTGCCGCGTCCGGACAAGTCTCTCCCGCGTGAGCGCCTCTGGCAGGTGCGGGCGGGAAAGGTGGTTCTGGCAACGGGTTCCATCGAACGGCACATGGTGTTCGCCAATAACGACCGTCCTGGAATTATGCTCGCTTCTGCTGCGCGCATGTATCTCAATCATTATGGCGTCGCTGTCGGCTCAAAGGTCGGCGTCTACACGGCCCATGATAGCGCCTACGAAGCGGCCTTCGATCTCAAGAAGGCTGGCATCGATGTCGTTGCAATCGTGGATTCCCGACCACGCCCGAATGAGCAGCTTCTTTCGGTTGCACGTACACTCGGCATTGAGGTCCTGACCAATTACGCCGTGGTCGATACAGCCGGCAAATTGCGCGTTTCATCCATGACGGTGTCGCGCAGTGGATCGACCAACCATCGGAAGATCGTAATCGACGCTTTGCTGATGTCTGGCGGCTGGACGCCATCGGTTCATCTGTTCTCGCAGTCACGCGGCAAGCTGAAATTCGATGCGGCAAACCAGCGCTTTCTGCCGAACATCTACGCTGAAAACTGTGTTTCCGTTGGTGCTTGCAACGGCACGGACGACATCAATGAGTTGCTGCTGGAAGCCGCCGAAGCTGGTGGCGGCACCGTGCGTATTGCTGGGGAAAGCACCTATGCCTGGACAGGCGGCATGATTGGTGCAGCAGAAGGTGCAGGACCCGAGACTGCGGTCAAAGCCTTTGTCGATTTCCAGCACGACGTTACGGCCAAGGATATTCGGCTGGCGGTGCGTGAGGGCATGCACTCCATCGAGCATATCAAGCGCTTTACCACCAATGGCATGGCTTCCGATCAAGGCAAGCTTTCCAACATGCACGGGCTTGCCATTGCGGCAGAAATGCTGGGCAAGGAGATTCCGAAGGTTGGCCTTACCACCTTCCGTGCGCCTTATACGCCTGTGACTTACGGTACGTTGATCTCTCATTCACGCGGCGATCTCTTTGACCCGGCCCGCAAGACCCCGCTTCATGCGGATCTGGTTGCGGCAGGCGCGGAATTCGAAGATGTCGGCAACTGGAAGCGTGCCTGGTACTTCCCACGTCGTGGCGAGGATATGCATCAGGCCGTGAACCGCGAGTGCAAGACAGTTCGTGAAACGGCCGGCATCTTCGATGCGTCCACGCTTGGCAAGATCGAAGTGGTGGGCCCCGATGCGGCCAAGTTCCTCAACCTTCTTTATACCAATGCCTGGGATACGCTGAAGCCCGGCAAATGCCGCTACGGCATTATGACGCGTGAAGATGGCTTTGTGTATGATGACGGTGTTGTTGGCCGTTTGGCCGAAGATCGCTTCCATGTGACGACGACGACAAGCGGTGCGCCACGTGTCATGCATCACATGGAAGATTATCTGCAGACGGAATTTCCGCATCTGAAGGTTTGGCTGACCTCCACCACCGAGCAGTGGGCCGTGATAGCGGTTCAAGGCCCGAAGGCGCGTGAAATCATTGCGCCGCTTGTGGAAGGCGTTGATATTTCCAACGAAGCCTTCCCACACATGAGTATTGCCGAGTGCAAAGTCATGGGGGTTCCAGCACGTCTTTTCCGCGTGTCGTTTACGGGGGAAATTGGGTTCGAAGTCAACGTGCCTGCCGATTATGCCGCCTCCGTATGGCAGGCGATCTGGGAGCGCGGACAGGCATTGGGCGCCTGCCTTTACGGCACGGAAACCATGCACGTTTTGCGCGCCGAGAAGGGCTATATCATCGTCGGCCAGGATACGGATGGAACTGTCACACCGGATGATGCAGGCTACGGCTGGGCGGTTTCCAAGAAGAAGACAGATTTCGTTGGTATTCGGGGCCTGAAGAGACCGGACCTCATCCGCGCCGGTCGAAAGCAGTTGGTCGGCTTGCTGACGCAAGATCCAACGGAAGTGCTGGAGGAGGGTGGCCAGATCGTGGCTGATCCGAACGAGCCTAAACCGATGACTATGCTAGGGCACGTCACCTCGTCCTACTGGTCTGAAAACCTCGGCCGTTCCATCGCCATCGCGCTGGTAGCCAATGGCCGTGAGCGTATGGGCAAGACCGTGTACATTCCGATGAAAGACAAAACCATCGCTGCCACCGTGACGGACATGGTGTTCTTCGACAAGGAAGGGGGCCGTATCAATGGCTGATCCAGCGCTCCGTAATTTCCCACTTGCCGGGTTTCACGGCGGTTCTGCCACGGTTGGCCTACATGCGGCACCGCCTGCGCACCGCATCTCTTTGCGGGCAGGGTCAGATGCAGTTTCGGCTCTCTCTGCGGCATTTGGTGTTGACTTGCCGACGAAGCCCAAGACTTCGGCAACAGCTGGTAGCCGCACGGCACTCTGGCTTGGGCCGGATGAGTGGCTCGTATTGGATGAGAGCGATACGGGCCTTGCCAATAGCCTGATGCTGGATGCGGCAAAATCAGCCAGCCTCCATTCCGCAACCGATGTTTCCCATCGCAATACCGCGATTTTGGTGAGTGGACCGGGTGCTGCTAATGCCATCAACAGCGGTTGCTTCATGGACCTGTCTTTGAAGGCTTTTCCGGTCGGAGCCTGTGCCCGAACCTTGCTCGGCAAAATTGAAGTTGTTTTGCTTCGCACAGGCGAAGAGGCATTCCGTGTTGAATTCTGGCGGTCCTTCTCGGACTACGCATTTGGTCTTCTGCGTGAAGGAGCAGAGGACGCGGTGCTCTAAGATCAGCCGCTTGCCGATGTATATAATCAAACAGTCAAGCCCGCTTCATCGAGAGATCGAAGCGGGCTTTTCTCAACAAAATGAGTTTCAAAGAGAACCCGCGCTGACCCGACAATAGTGCAGCGTGTGTGGCAAATCAGAAATCGTCCCAACTTTCCTGTGCTGGCGCAGAAACAAGGCCCTGTGCTTTGGCAATATGACCTGCGCTGGCGTGAGCGGTGGAGCAGCGGATGCACGTCTACCACTTAATGCTGTGGTTGTTGCGCAGGAAGATGCCTCTGTCGCGTCAACAGTTCTTGTAGCGGTATGTGCTACGGGAAAATAGAATTTCTTTCGGTTAGAAGATTATAAATAAGAAATACGTTAATATTAAATAACGTTATTCAACATAATACAGGCTTTCATGTCTTATCTATCAGTAAAATTATTCGATAATATTAATTTTACTTTTAGTTGTGATGATCCTTAAAAAATTTGATCTTATCGAGGGCCGGTATGCAACATTGGGCAATATCCAAAAAATTCACTGCACTTATGATAGTGTTTGGCGTCTGTTCATTAGCTGTTGCGTTGTATATGGGCTCGCAGATAAACCAAGTGTCGCGCAACTACCAGGAGTTGTTGCAGGAAGATAGCCGGGCAGCTGTGTCAATGGCGCGGTCCAACCGCTTTGCGCAGACAATTCGCGCTAGCGTTGCAGACGTGGTGTTAGCAGGTAACAATGCTGCGCGCGATGCTGCTGTCGAAGAGTATATAAAGGCTATCGAGAAGTTTACCTCCTTTGTTGAGGCAGCGAGTGCTGCTGTGCCGGAAAAGACGGAGATTGGGCCTGTTAAGGCAGACTTCCTTTCGGACTTGAAGACCTTCTGCGAACCCCTGATTACCAGCGCCAAGTCATCCGCTGCCGGCTCCAATCTTGCCGATCTCATGAAACGCTACAGCGAGAGCTGCCAGCCTGTTTTCAGCAAGGCGACAGCTCGTATCTCCGCTCTGGTCAACACCATCACTGATGATGCCGAAAAAGTAGGTTCGAAACTTGAGGCCTCGGCCACCAGCACAACCCGGTTTTCCATCGGTTTGGTTGTTGTTTCCCTTGGCTTCATTCTAGGTTTTGGTTTTTGGACAGTGCGCCGAACCGTCGTAGAGCCGATCAACAAGCTTGTCGCTGCCATGCAGTATCTCGCCCAAGGTGAATTGAAGACGGTCGTTGAGGGCAATGCCAGAGGGGATGAAGTGGGCGCCATGGCCCGTTCCGTTCAGGTGTTCAAAGATAATGCGATCGCTGCCAAGGAGCTGGCTGAGGAAACTGAGCGTATGCGTGAAGCGACCACAACCGAGCGGGAGAAATCCGGCGAGCTGGAGCGTCGCCGGGCGGCCGAGATGAGCAAGGCGACAGAATCGCTTGCGGAAGGCTTGGAGCGTTTGTCGCAAGGCGATCTCACCTACCGCTTGCGTGAGCCCTTTGCGGGCGAGTTCGAGGGTTTGCGGCAGAACTTCAACGGTGCCGTGGAGGGTCTTGCATCCGCATTGCATGAGGTGGCCAAGGCCTCTGACGTTATTGCCGCCGGTTCCCAGGAAATGAGTGTGAGTGCATCTGATCTTTCCTAGCGCACGGAGCGCCAAGCGGCGTCGCTTGAGGAAACGGCGGCGGCGCTGGATCAAATCACCGCAAATGTCACCAGTTCGTCACGCCGCACCGAAGAGGCGAAGATGCGTGCCAAGGATGCAACAGGGGCGGCGGAACGTTCCGGCCAGGTTGTCTCCAATGCTGTTGATGCCATGAACCGTATTGAGCAATCGTCAAAGCAGATTGCAAACATCATCAGCGTCATTGATGAGATTGCTTTCCAGACCAATCTTCTTGCGCTCAATGCTGGTGTAGAGGCTGCTCGCGCCGGAGAGGCAGGCAAAGGTTTTGCGGTCGTGGCCCAGGAGGTGCGTGAGCTGGCACAGCGATCCGGCCAGGCGGCTAACGAGATTCGCGGCCTGATCCAGACCTCCGCCAAGGAAGTGGAAAATGGCGTTGAGCTGGTCACTGCAACAGGTGATGCCCTGCAAGTGATTGGCGAACATGTGATCGCGATCAACGGCCAGCTCGATGCCATCGCAACTGCTGCGAAGGAGCAATCGGTTGGGCTTGCCGAAGTCAATAGCGCGGTCAACCAGATGGATCAGGTGACCCAGCACAATGCCGCGATGGTGGAAGAAGCAACAGCTGCCAGTGGCACGCTCAGCAACGAAGCTGTTCGTCTGCGGCAATTGCTGTCGCGCTTTCAGCTCAGTGCGTCTCAGCAGCAGTTCTCAAGAGCTGCCTGATCTACAGCGTGTCGCGATCTTTCGCTTACCAACGCTTTAAGTCTTTGTTTTACCGCTGTGTTAGCGCAAAACCGCTGCAACTTTTGCGCAACATGCTCCAGCATGATCCACGGGGAGGCGGATCAGTCCGCCTCCGGCCTGTCTTTCGGATCGAACTGAACGATGGTGATCCATCTGGCAGCGATAGCTGGCTTTTTTTCATCTTCAATTTCCACCACCACGTCATAGCTTGTCATCAACATGGCAGCACCCCGATAGCGGGCCTCGCTCAAGGTAAAGCGCCCGCGCACCCGCTTGCCCACCTTCACCGGCGAACCGAAGCGGACTTTATCGAAACCGTAGTTCAATCCCATCGTCTGCTCTTTGATCTTGGGAAGAGCGGCATAGTTCATGGCGGAAAGCAGCGAAAGCGTCAGGAAGCCGTGGGCAATAGTGCCGCCAAACGGGCTTTCCGCGGCCGCGCGCTCCGGGTCGGTGTGGATGAACTGATGGTCAAGTGTCGCATCGGCAAAAGCGTCGATCATGGTTTGATCGACGGTGATCCAGTCTGAAATACCAAGTTCCGTTCCCACCAGAGCAGGCACGTCTTTCAGGGAAATTTCCATTTGCATTGATTGTCCTGTGCGCGGGTCAGGTGAAAGGGTTTTCAGTTGTCTTCTACATCCGCTCTATCATCCGTCTGTGACACAAGCCAAGTGACGGACCGTGGTGCAAAGCCCAGTTCCGGTTGAGGGCGTGTGCCCAGAACTTCCAGCCAGCTTCCTTCTGGAAGACATATCGCTTGTTCCCGGCTGGAACGGTTGAAGACGATAGCCAGTTTCACATCTGAATTTTGATCATGATCACGGCTTTCCAGGATCATGGTCAATTGCGTGCGTTGAGGATCTTCCCAATCGCCCACCGTCATTGGCTCCCCAAACTCATTCAGCCATTCGATATCACCTTGACCCGAGAAGAATTCAAGTTGCGAAAAGGCTGAAAACCGTCTGCGAATATGAGCAAGCTCCGCCGTATAGGCGATGAGCTCATCGTTCAGGCTGTTCCAGTTCATCCAGGTGATGTCATTGTCTTGCGCATAGGCATTGTTGTTGCCGCGCTGGCTGCGTCCGGCTTCATCACCCGCTGTCAACATTATTGTGCCTCGAGACGCAAAGAGGGTGGAAAGCAGTGCCTGCACATCCCGCTCGCGCGCCGCCTGAATGGTCACGTCATCCGTTTCGCCTTCAGTGCCGTTGTTCCAGGAGTGATTGTCGTTGTGGCCATCGCGATTGTCTTCCCCATTGGCCTCATTGTGCTTGTGAGCGTAGGATACGAGATCCATCAGGGTGAAGCCATCATGGGCTGCAAGGAAGTTGACGCTGCGCGTTTCAGTTTCCCCGTGACGCGAGAAGAGCTGTGAGGAGCCTGCCAAGGCGCTGGCCAGCGTACCTGTGCGACCTTCATCGCCACGCCAGTAAAGCCGCATATCGTCACGCGCACGGTCGTTCCATTCGAGAAAACCTGCCGGGAAGTTGCCGAGTTGGTAGCCGCCGGGGCCAATGTCCCATGGCTCCGCAATCAGGATCCGGTCCGACAGCACATCGTCTTCGGCAATCGCCTTCAAGGTGTCGCTTTGACGCGAAAAGCCTTCGATGCTGCGGCCGAGTATAGTGCCGAGATCGAAGCGGAAGCCATCAACGCCTGCATTGAGCACAAAGTGGCGCAGTGTATCGACAATCATGCGGCGTACCGTAGGGTGGTCACACGCGACCGTATTGCCAGTGCCTGTATCGTTGACCAAAGCGCCTGCGTCGTCGGGGTGGCGATGGTAGTAGGTCAGGTTGTCTAGGCCACGAAGGCTGAGCGTAGCGCCGAAGCGGTCGCTTTCGCCTGTATGATTGAAGACGAGATCGAGGATGACCCCGATATCATGCCGGTGAAGCTCAGCTACGGTTTCGGTAAGATCGGCCATGCCGCTCGGCGCAAGCCTGGGATCAAGTGCCATGAAGGTGACGGGATTGTAGCCCCATCCATTTGAGAGCCCCAGTGCAGGCAGGTGGCGTTCGTCTATCCAGGCAATAATCGGCAAAAGCTCCACTGCATCCACGCCGATCCGCTTCAGGTGGGCGATGACGGAGGGATGCCTCAGGGCACGCAGGGTGCCACGATCCTGCTCTGGCACATCCGGGTGCAGCTTGGTGAAAGGGCGCACGCCAAGCTCATAGATCAGCCCGCCTTTGCGGAATTTCGCCGGCGCTCGCTCTACAGGCCGATCTTCAGTCACAATGGCTTTCGGAACAAGGTCAGAGGTGTCGAAGCCAAATTCGGAGAGGCGAGGATCGTGGGCAAAGCCGCGGTCAAGGCGTTTGGCATAGGGATCGATCAGAAGCTTGGCAGGGTCGAACCATAGGCCCCGATCAGGATCATATTCGCCATGGGCACGAAGGCCATAGTGCATGCCGTCCTTGATCTTCTCCAGGAATAGCGAGAAGCGGCCTGTCCCTTCGCGGTTCATTTCCAGGCGTTGAGCCTCTCGCTTTCCGGCCTCATCGAAAAGGCATAGTTCAATCTTGCTTGCATGGAGAGATTGAACGCGAAACCAGCAGCCACTGGATTGAAGGGTTGCACCAAGAGCGGAAGAAGTCATGCAGTTTCCAGTTCAACTCTGTCAGCAGGTCGTATTAGATAGTCATGATTTAAGTCCAATCCATGGGGTTGGACTTCAGTTTCAACGGCAGATCTTGAGGAGGATATCATGCCATTTGCAATTCGCCTTCATCGTGTTGTGAAAGCGCCGATTGAGCGCGTTTTTCGTGCTTTTACCGATCCCTATGCGGTGGTGAAATGGAACCCGCCACATGGGTTTACGGCGCAAATTGAAGAATTCGATCCCCGAGTGGGCGGCCGTTTCAAGATGTCTTTCACCAATTTTACGACAGGGGAAAAGCATGCTTTCGGCGGTGCGTATCTCGATTTCGTTGAAAACAAGCTGTTGCGCTATTCCGATCAATTCGACGATCCCAATCTCTCCGGCCAGATGGAAACCACCGTTGAGTTCAAGGAGACGCCGCTTGGTACCGAATTGACGATTATCCAGGCGGGCATCCCTGATCCTATCCCCGAAGCGGCCTGCTATCTCGGTTGGCAGGAATCGCTTGCCCTGCTGGCGCTTTTAGTGGAGCCGGAAATCCGCCAGCCATAAAGAGAGAAGGGCGCCGTTGTATGGGCGCCCTTCCTGTTTTTTCAGGTAATTACCGTCGGCGCATCACGGCCTGTGCGGGTTTTAATCTCCGCAATTTGGTCCGCAACCGCAATGAGGTCAGCAAGTGCTGCCTGCGTCTCGATGTTGTGGCGGGCGGCATCCGGCTCGTAACGTTCTACGTAAAGGCGAAGCGTCGCGCCTGACGTGCCGGTGCCAGAGAGACGGAAGACAACGCGGCTGCCACCTTCAAAGAGCACACGAATGCCCTGGTTCTTCGAGACTGAGCCATCGACCGGATCGTTATAGGCAAAATCGTCCGCAGCCTCGACCTTCAGCGCACCAAAGCTCTGGACGGGCAGGCTGGATAGCTTCTCGCGAAGGGCGGTGACCAGACCATTGGCAGCGTCCGTATCCACTTCCTCATAATCGTGGCGAGAGTAATAGTTGCGGCCATATTCGGCCCAATGCGCCTCAACGATCTCCTTCACGCTCTTCTTTTTGGCCGCAATGATGTTGAGCCAGAAGAGAACGGCCCAGAGGCCATCCTTCTCACGCACGTGGTTGGAGCCGGTGCCGAAGCTTTCCTCACCGCATACGGTAGCCTTGCCTGCATCAAGCAGGTTGCCGAAGAACTTCCAGCCGGTCGGCGTCTCATACATGCCGATGCCGAGCTTTTCCGCCACACGGTCAGCGGCAGCGCTGGTGGGCATGGAGCGGGCAATACCGGCAATGCCATCGGCATAGCCGGGAGCAAGCGTCGCATTGGCCGCGATAATCGCAAGGCTATCGGAAGGCGTGACGAACATGCCTTTGCCAACAACCATGTTACGGTCGCCGTCGCCATCGGAAGCAGCACCAAAATCCGGACCGCTCGCGCTCATCACGTCGTCGTAGAGTTCCTTGGCGTGAACCAGGTTCGGGTCTGGATGGTGGTGGCCAAAATCAGGCAGGGGTTCAGCATTGCGCACGGAGCCTGCCGGTGCGCCAAGACGCTTTTCCAGAATTTCCACTGCATAAGGACCGGTGACGGCACTCATGCTGTCGATCACGACGCGGAAGCCGGAGCCAATCAGCGAACGGATTGCGCCAAAATCAAACAGGCTTTCCATCAGGTCGGCATAGTCAGCAACCGGATCGATGACGTCTACCACCATGTCGCCGAGCGCATACATGCCGATCGTGTCGAGATCGACATCGGGTTCTTCCAGGATTTTGTAGGTATCGATCACCTTGGTGCGAGCATAGATGGCATCGGTAATCTTTTCTGGTGCCGGTCCGCCATTGCCGATATTGTATTTGATGCCGAAATCTTCGGTCGGGCCGCCGGGATTGTGGCTGGCAGACAGTACGATACCGCCGAAGGCATCGTATTTACGGATAACATGCGAAGCCGCAGGCGTAGAAAGAATGCCACCCTTGCCCACCATGACCTTGCCGAAGCCGTTGGCGGCAGCCATTTTCAGCGCCTTCTGAATGACTTCACGGTTGTAGTAACGGCCATCGCCGCCAATCACCAGCGTCTTGCCCTCAAAGCCTTCCAGGCTGTCGAAAATCGACTGGATGAAGTTCTCAGCGTAATGTTCCTGCTGGAAAACCGGCACCTTCTTGCGCAAGCCGGACGTGCCTGGCTTCTGGTCCTGATAGGGTGTGGTCGAGACGGTCTTGATCATCAATAAGAACCTTTCGGTAGAAGGCTGGAATATAGTTCAGCGTAAAGCCCTGCACTCTTTTCCCAACTCACGTCGGATTTCATGCCTTGCTTCTGGATCTGAGCCCATGTTTTTGTGTCGCCATAGAGGCGAACGGCGCGTCTAAGCGCACGCTTGTAATTGTCGAGCGTTACAGGCCCGAAGGAAATGCCGGTCGCAACGCCAGCGCCAAGTGCTGCCGGGTTCGCGTCGATAACAGTATCGTTGAGGCCCCCGGTTCTGGAAACCACCGGCACACAGCCGTAGCGCAAGCCATAAAGCTGAGTGAGGCCGCAGGGCTCAAAGCGGGAAGGAATGAGAATGGCATCGCTGCCCGCCTGCATCAGGTGCGAAAGCGGCTCGTTATAGGCAACCTTGATGCCAATCCGCCCCGGATGACGGCTCGCAGCACCTTGAAGTGCATGAACCAGTTCCGCATCGCCCGAACCGAGCACGGCAAGCTTGGCACCCATGGCAACCAGATCATCGGCAGCTTGCGCGATGAGATCGATACCCTTTTGCCAGGTCAATCGCGAGATGACGCAGAAAAGCGGTGCATCATCATCGACCAGTCCGAATTCTGCTTCCACAGCCCGTTTGTTCTGCCGGCGAGCGCCAAGGTCAGCCTCGCTAAAGTGGTGCGGCACATCCTTGTCACCTTGCGGGTTCCAGATATCCACATCAATGCCGTTGACGATACCATGCAACTCGCCAGCACGGCGATTGAGCAATCCTTCGAGCCCCATTCCGAATTCGGGCGTGAGAATTTCTTCCGCGTAAGAGGGGCTGACTGTGGTGACAGCCCAGGCGGTTTGGACACCTGCTTTCAGGTAGCCGACCTGCCCGTAATATTCCACGCCCTCAATATCAAAGGCGTGGGCAGGCAGTCCTAACTGCGGGAAGATGTCGGCCCCGAAATTTCCCTGAAAGGCGATGTTGTGGATTGTCATGACGCTCGGGACCGCCGGTCCATCCAGGAAACGGAGATAGGCTGGCACGAGACCCGTCTGCCAATCGTGGACATGGACGAGATCCGGTTGCCATCCCGGCAACTGGCCAGAGGCAATGCGCGCGCCTGCAAGCGAAAGTGCTGCAAAACGCCGCCAGTTGTCATTGTGATCGTGCCCATCCGCATTGAGATAGGGTCCACCAGCACGATCGAAAAGGGCGGGGCATTCCAGAACCAGAAGATCGAGCCCCGCGGCTTTTGCTTCCACAATGCGGGCAGGTTCTCCCAGCAGATCATCGAAATGAAGGCTCAAAGTCACATTGCTCAAAGCCTTCATCACGGCGGGATAGCCGGGAATGAGAGTTTTGACCTCGATACCCAGCGCCGCCATGGCCAGCGGCAGCGCCCCTGCCACATCGGCAAGGCCGCCCGTCTTGACGAGCGGATAGATTTCGGAGGCAACCGATAGAACCTTCATTCCCATCCCCTTGATGTCCTCACCCTCGAACCTGCTGGACCACGCCGTCAGAGGTCCAGCTTGTCGATCATCGGCTGCGTGATGAGGCAGATGCCACCTTCACTGCGGCGGAAGCGCTTGGCGTCAAGCTCCGGCTCTTCACCCACCACCAGGCCTTCCGGAATGGTTACACCCGCATCGATGACAACATTTTTAAGCTGGGCGCGTCTTCCGATCCGCACATTCGGCAGGATGACCGCTCCTTCAAGGCGCGAGTAGGAATTGGCGCGAACCCCGGTGAAGAGCAGGCTGTTGTAAAGCGATGAACCGGAGATGATGCAATCGCCCGAAACGACAGAGGAAACGGCGGAGCCGCGACGGTCTTCGTCGTCGTGCACGAATTTAGCGGGCGGCGTGATTTCCGCATAGGTCCAGATCGGCCAGGATTTGTCATAGATATCGAGTTCCGGCGTAATGCCCGTGAGGTCGATATTGGCCTGCCAATAGGCATCGATGGTGCCGACATCGCGCCAGTATGCCTGCCGCTCGAAATCGGAGCGCACACAGGATTGCGTGAAGCGATGCGCGACGGCTTTGCCGTTTGCAACGATCCACGGAATGATATCCTTGCCGAAATCGCGGCTGGAACCGGCATCGGCTGCATCGCGGCGCAGGCATTCCATCAGGAATTTGGTATGGAAGACATAGATGCCCATGGAAGCGAGCGCGAAATCCGGCTTGTCAGGCATTCCGGGCGGATCGGCAGGCTTTTCAACGAAAGCGATGATCTCATCCTTCTCGTTGACATGCATGACACCGAAGCCGGTGGCTTCCATGCGCGGCACTTCAAGGCAACCAATGGTCACATCCGCGCCGGAATCCACGTGCTGCTGCAGCATCAGCTCGTAGTCCATCTTGTAGATGTGGTCGCCAGCCAGGATCACCATGTATTCGGGGTTATAGGCCTCGATGATATCGATGTTCTGGTAGACGGCGTCGGCTGTGCCTTCGTACCACTGCGTTTCTGAAACGCGCTGGGAAGCCGGCAGAATGTCGAAACTTTCGTTTCGCTCTGGCCGCAGGAAGTTCCAGCCGCGTTGCAGGTGCCGGATCAGCGAGTGTGCCTTATACTGCGTGGCGACCCCGAAGCGGCGGATACCTGAGTTCAGCGCGTTGGACAGCGCAAAGTCGATAATGCGGGCCTTGCCGCCGAAATAGACGGCGGGCTTTGCGCGGCGATCTGTCAGTTCCTTCAACCGGCTGCCTCTTCCCCCAGCCAGCACATAGGCCATGGCATCGCGCGCCAATGGCTGAACACGTTTACTCGTCATGGCTTCCTCCCCATTTCATAAATTCAGGATTCAAATTCCAGCATGATTGTGGCAAGCGGCGGCAATGTTACCTCGGCATGAACCACTCCCCCGGCGGACACGGCTTGAACCTTGCCCCCATTGCCTTTGCCGCTACCGCCGTAAATTTCGGCATCCGAGTTCAAGACTTCGCGCCAGCGACCCGCCAGCGGCAGCGGTATGCGGTAGTTTTCCCGATAAACCGGCGTGAAATTGGTAATCACCGCCACCGGCTTTTCCCCCGGTGCCTTGCGCAGCCAGGCATAGACGGAGTTTTCGGAATCGTCGGCAATCAGCCACTCAAAGCCTTCGCCCTCACAATCGCGAGCGTGAAGTGCAGGCTTGGAGCGATAGCAGAGATTAAGATCACGAACGAGACGGCGCACGCCCTCATGAGGATGGTAGTGGAGCAGGTTCCAATCCAGTGACCGTGCCTCGCTCCACTCGCTCCACTGGGCAAATTCCTGCCCCATGAACAGCAGCTTCTTGCCGGGATAACCCCACATGAATGCATAGTAGGCACGTAGGTTGGCAAACTTCTGCCAGTCATCGCCCGCCATCTTGGCAATCAGCGATCCCTTGCCATGCACTACTTCATCATGGCTGAGCGGCAGGACGAAGTTTTCCGAATAGGCATAGACGAGACCGAATGTCAGTTCATGATGGTGGTATTTGCGATGCACGGGCTCACGCTTCAGGTAGCTCAGCGTGTCATGCATGAAGCCCATGTTCCACTTGAAGCCGAAACCGAGGCCACCCTCGTGAACCGGGTGTGACACCTTCGGCCAGGAGGTGCTTTCCTCAGCAATCGTCATGACGCCGGGATGCGCCGCATAACTCACGGAATTCAGCTTTTGCAGGAAGCGCACGGCCTCCAGGTTTTCGCGCCCGCCATATTCGTTGGGCACCCACTCGCCTTCCTTGCGCGAATAATCGAGGTAGAGCATGGAAGCGACGGCATCGACACGCAGGCCATCCAGATGGAACTTTTCGGACCAGTAGAGCGCATTGTTGATGAGGTAGGAGAGCACCTCGTTACGACCGAAATTGTAGATCGCCGTGTTCCAATCCGGGTGGAAACCCTGGCGGGGATCTTCGTGCTCATAAAGAGCCGTTCCATCGAATTCCCTCAGGCCATGGGCATCTGTCGGGAAATGAGCAGGCACCCAATCCAAAATGACACCAAGGCCGACCTTGTGGCAGCCATTGACGAAACGGGCAAAGCCTTCCGGATCGCCAAAGCGGGCCGTTGGCGCATAGAGCCCGGTCGTCTGGTAACCCCAGGAGGGGTCATAAGGGTGTTCGGTAATTGGCAGGAACTCGATATGAGTAAAGCCCATATCGGTCACGTAGGGGATCAGTTCCGATGCAAGCTCATCCCAACTGAGGAAGCTGCCGTCGTTGCGTTTGCGCCAGGAACCGGCGTGGACTTCATAGATGGAAATGGGCTGGCGGCGGTGATCGGCTTTGGCCCAGAACTTGCGATGTGCCTCATCCTCCCATTTCTGCACCAGCTCAGGCGCGGTGATGGAGGCGGTTTGCGGGCGAAGTTCGGCCTGGCGGGCGTAAGGATCAGCCTTCAGCGGTACAGGCTTTCCGGTTTTGCTGACGATTTCAAATTTGTAGGTGCTTCCCACCATCACATCGGGCGCAAAGATTTCCCAAATGCCGGTATCCATGCGCAGGCGCATGACGTGGCGGCGTCCATCCCAATTATTGAACTCGCCGACTACGGAAACGCGGGCAGCATTGGGAGCCCAGACGGCGAAGTGGAAACCTTCGACGCCCTCATGCTTCATCGGATGTGCGCCCATCTTGTCAAACAGGCGAAGATGGGAACCTTCCCGCACGAAATAGTCATCCATCGGCCCAAGCACGGGGCCGAAACTATAGGGATCGGTCAGCGCCCATTCCACGTCACCACGGCGCGCACGGTAACGCAGCGGCTTTTGCGCGGTAAGCGTGACAGGGCCTTCGAAGAAACCCGCCTCATGCCGTTTCTTCAACTCGCCCAGGCGCGTACCGTCCAGGCTCAAGGCCACGACGGCATCGGCTCCGGGGATGAAGCAGCGGGCAATAAAACCATTGCCCGCCTTATGCGGTCCAAGAACCGCGAAGGGATTGCCATGTGAACCGTTGATGATCGCCTCGATCTCAGCCAACGGAAGTTCACTTTTGGATGGTCCGTTCTCACTGAGAGATTTGGGCGTCAAGGTCATCAGGCTCTCCAGATCTCCGAAGCGTATTGGCGAATGGTTCTGTCGGAGGAGAACCAGCCCATGCGAGCAGTGTTGCGGATGGTTTTGCCGTACCAGGAAACAGGATCGCTCCAGATCTGGTCCACATCGCGCTGTGCTTTGGCATAGGCATCGAAGTCGGCGGCCACCATGAACCAGTCATGGCTATAGATGCCATCGATCAGGGCAGTGAAGCGCGAACGGTCATCCGGCGAGAATACTCCGGAGGCGATGGCGGAAAGCGCCTGCGCAAGCTCGCGCGAGCCTTCGATGATCTCACGTGGATTATGACCGTCTGCACGGGTCTTGGCGACTTCTTCCGCTGTCATGCCGAAGATCACGATGTTCTCTTCACCCACATGATCGCGCATTTCCACGTTGGCACCATCCAGCGTGCCGATGGTCAGAGCGCCATTCAGCCCGAACTTCATGTTACCGGTGCCGGATGCTTCCATGCCAGCCGTGGAGATCTGCTCCGAAAGATCGGCTGCCGGAACCATGACTTCCGCCAGCGAGACGTTGTAGTTCGGAATGAAGACCACTTTCAGCAGGCCGCGCACAGCCGGATCATTGTTGATGACACGCGCCACATCGTTTGCCAGTTTGATGATCAGCTTGGCGTTATGATAGCTCGGGGCTGCCTTGCCTGCGAAGAACTTCACACGCGGCACCCAGTCCTGCTCGGGATGCGAGCGGATCTGATCATACAGTGCGACAGCTTCCACGATGTTCAAAAGCTGGCGCTTGTATTCGTGGATACGCTTGATCTGAATGTCGAACATGGCTGACGGATCGATGCGCACGCCCATGCGGCTGGCAACCAGATTGGCCAGTTGCACCTTGTTCTGCCGCTTGATGGCAGCGAACCTCTCCTGGAAGCTCGTATCATCCGCAAAGGCATCCAATGCCTTTAGCGCTTGCGTATCGTCCTCGAATTCAGGGCCAATGGCATCGCGGATGAGGTTGGTGAGGCCGGGATTGCACTGCATCAGCCAGCGACGCGGGGTAATACCGTTCGTCTTGTTATTGATGCGTGTGGGATAGAGCGCATGAAGATCCGCAAATACGGTTTCCTTCATCAGTTCCGTATGCAGGGCAGAAACACCGTTGATCGAATGGGAGCCGACAAAGGCCAGATTGCCCATGCGCACCCTGCGTTCGCCGCCTTCGTCGATCAGGGAAATTGCACGTATCTGGCTATCGCCGAACTTCTTCTCCTTGCGGGCCTCCAAGAGAATCTTGGTATTGACCGCATAGACGATCTGCATGTGGCGCGGCAGCAGGCGCTCGAATAGCGGCACTGGCCAGCTTTCCAGCGCTTCCGGCAGAAGCGTGTGGTTGGTGTAGGAGAAGGTCTGGCGGGTAATGTCCCATGCCTGGTCAAAATCCATGCCGTGAACATCGCAGAGAAGACGCATCAATTCGGCAATGGAAACCGCTGGATGCGTGTCGTTCAGCTGGATCGACACCTTTTCATGCAGATTGGTGAAATCCGGATATTGCTGCAAGTGGCGGCGCAGAATGTCCTGCAATGAGGCGGAGGAGAAGAAATACTCCTGCCGTAGGCGCAGTTCCTGACCTGCCGGGTTCGCATCCGCCGGATAGAGAACGCGGGTGAGCGATTCCGCCTTGTTGCTTTCCCGAAGCGCGCCGATGTGGTCGCCAGCGTTAAAGGCATCGAGAAGGATCGGGTCGATGGGCTGGGCCGACCAGAGACGCAGCGTGTTCACCCGCTTGCCACGCCAGCCGACAATCGGCGTGTCATAAGCCATGGCAATCACGCGCTCTGCCGGTTTCCAGACAAAGCGCGGCGGATCATCATAACCGCCAATACTCTCAACCGAACCGCCATAGCCGATTTCGTAAGAGCTTTCCCGGCGCTCGAATTCCCATGGATTGCCATGGGCAAGCCATGTTTCCGGCAGTTCTACCTGCCAGCCATCCGCCATTTGCTGGCGGAAAAGACCGTGAACATAGCGAATGCCATAGCCATAGGCGGGAATATCCACCGTTGCCATGCTTTCCATGAAGCAGGCTGCCAAGCGACCGAGGCCGCCATTGCCCAAAGCTGCATCCGGCTCCAGCCCGGCAATGACATCGATATCGACGCCGAGCGAAGTCAGTGCATCGCGAATCTCAGCCAGTAGATCCAGATTGCTGACGGCATCGCGCATCAGACGACCGATCAGGAATTCCAGCGATAGATAATAAACGCGCTTGTCGCCTGTCGCGTAGACGCGGCGGGTGGATTCCATCCATTTATCGATGATGCGGTCGCGCACCACGAGGATTGTTGCTGTCAACCAGTCATGCGGCTTGGCAACCTTTGCGTCCTTGCCGATGCGGTAAGTCAGGCGCTCTATGATTTCTTCCGCCATGATTTCCGGGCGGGAACTGCGGGGAGCGGGCTGAGGAATCTCGACCGTGGGGAGTGTGTTCGTCATGAGGTCGCCAATCGTGCTGGGAGGAACGTGAGAGGAGGCGTTCGGTTCAGGGGTATGGCCTTTTACTGTCTGAAATACTAATCGATATGATGCACATGCGTTCCTGCGCCGCAATAGGTTTTGCATCAGATTTTCAAAGCGCTTTGAAGTCGATCAACCGGTTGAGCGAAAACAAAAAAGGCACCTGCATTGCTGCAAGTGCCCTATGTGTTTTTTTTAAGCTAAAAGTCAATTGGTCAGACGGGTTTGGGTTTTTGCCGCCTTGCGCCCGATATCGCCGAAGGCTGCCACTAGCTGGCTCATATCGGATGATTCGTAGTAGCTTTCCTGGTTGCTGGCGCAGGCTTGCAGCAGTGATTTTCCATTGGCCGGTGCCATGAAGGCAACCGTGAAGACGGTGATGCCGTCAGCTTTTGCCTGATTGCAAGCAGCGCGCACCTTGTCGTCAATGCTCTTGTTCCAGTTGCCGCTATTGCCGGTCATTTCACCGTCGGTCATCAATACGATGAAGCGAGAGAAGGAATAGTTCTTCTTGGACTTGTGCTGCGTCGTCTCAGTGGGGTTCAGCGATTTCAGGTCCGAGAAGGCCATTGCCATAGCGCCTGTCGCGTCGGTTCCGCCTTGCGGAACCTGTGGCAGCGCCAGCACATAATTTTTCGCTGCGGTGATGCCCCAGGCCGGCTTCTGTTCGGTCTTGGTCACATGAGTGTATGACACCGCGCCGACACGAATGAGATCCTTGGCGGCTGCTTCCTGCACTGTTGTGCTGCTGCTATCAGGTGCGGCAGCTTTTTGTAGCTCGGAGAACATCACGCCTGCCGCAGTTTTCAGTGCGGCGATCTTGGTGACGTAATTCGTAACCTGATAGCTCCCATAGCATTGCGACCACCCGCAGTCATACCAGCCAGTAACGGTCTTGGTTGGATTGATCGGATCGACTGTCGTGGTATCCCAGGCCATGGAGCCGGATTCGTCCAGTACCAGATACATGGAAAGTGCATTGCCCTCGCGGGCGCTGGCGGATGCGCTGTCAACCGAGACTGGCAGATAGGCAAATCCCATTACGCGGCTCAGCCCGTTCATGGGCACTCTGCTTTTCAATGTCAGCTTGACTTCGAAATTCTTGCTGCTGCCACCTGTTGATGTCACGGTGGCCGTGGCCTGCATGTTCTTCAGAAGCTCGTCTTTCAGCGCGGCGATATCGGAATCGGACAGGCCGTTCTGCTTCATGTTGGCGAGGTATTGTGCCAGCATTTCCTTCTTGGCCATGGCCTCGGCATCAGCAGGGCTAATGTCATCACGAGACATTTTGGAGGCTGCGGAAAGCGTGGCGGAATCAGCTATGTTTTGCAGGTTTGAGCGCTCACGCACGGCATCCGTCACGTCCATAGCCAAACCCCCGATGCCAAGCGTCACCGGCAGCAAAAGCGCTGTCATGATTGCAAAATTGCCGTCCTGATTTCCGAAAAATTTGCTGAAGCATCCCATCGGCCGACCCCTGTCCCATTCATTAGAACGTCTTCACAGATAGGCTGTTCGCTTAAGCAAACCGCTAACGTACTTGGTTGCATTTTAGTAAAGCGGTTGAATCTGGGTCGGAATTTGCGATTTTCGGCTGTTGTCTACGATTTGATAGGAATGACATCCACAGACTGGGTCGTGCTCTGGTTGCCGTAGCTTTTTAACACGCCAATGACCGGCGCCACATCGGAATAGTCACGTCCATAGCCTACGACGATATGGTCTGATCCAGCGGGGATGTTGTTGGTTGGATCAAGCTCGATATAGCCTGTCGTCTTGCCGCACCAGACACGCACCCAGGCGTGCATGGCATCGGCACCTTCCAGCCGCTCTTTGCCGGGCGGCGGGATCGTGCGCAAAAACCCGCTGACATAGCCTGCCGGGATGCCAAGGCTTCTGAGTGCCACAATCATGATGTGGGTGAAATCCTGGCATACGCCATGCTTCGCCTTGAAAGCTTCGGCGGGCGTGGTGTCGACGGTGGTCGCCTCGGAATCGTATTTGAATTCCTTGAAGATGCGGGCGCAAATGGCGGCTGCAATCTCGCGCGTGGAAAGACCGGAACCCGCGGTCTCACGAGCAAAGGCTGCAATCTGCGCATCATCCGGTAGACGAGGGCTTGAGCCGGCAAGATGATGTGGAGACTGGCAGTCCACGGAACGAAGCTCGGCCAGTTCCAGCGCAAGATCCCCAGGAGGTGGTGAAAAGTCGGCGCTCACATTGGCCGCTTCCACCATGACCCGCGCCTGCATGCGGAAATCCAGCTTTTCATGCGGTGCGCGCAGAAGAATGGATGTTGTTTGCTGGCCGAAGAAATCAACGAAATCGCTTCTTTCTTCCGGGTTGGGAGAAATCGTTACGGAACCGGCAATCAATCTCTGCCTGTTCGGTATGGACAGGGGCAACAGGCGCAGCATGTGGCGTGCGCCAGAGGCTGGCACGTCATAGCGATAGCCCATATGAAGCGAAATATCGTAAAGCATGGACTATCCGAAATAGGTGCGGCCGAGGAGGTCGGAAAGCTTTTCCATCTCCGCTTCCAGCCGCTGGTAAATATCGTCCGTCATGCCCTCCGGTGTCATGACCGCAAGGCCCGAATGAAGGCGCATCGCTTCCCGATCCAGTGCCGACATCTGACCGTTGCCATAAGGATGCGGGAGCTGCTCCACCTCGGTGCGAATTTCATTCAACTGGAACAGGATGGAGCGGGGGTTGAGCGGGTCGAGCGCCAGCAGGTCTGTCACCGTCAGCCGTGCGGTGTTGACATTGTAGCGGCGGCGATGGGTCATGACGCTGTCGCCGATTTCCAAGAGCATATCCAGCGCGCCGTCCGGTGCATCCGGCCCGGACATGTGGCCGAGCAGGCGTGTCATGTGCAGACCGCGTTCGAGATAGCGCCCTATGGAGAGGAAACGCCATCCGGTAAAGCGATACATGTTTTCATGCACAAGACCGGCAAAGCCTGCGAGTTTGCGCAATAATACGGTCATGGCATGGGCGGCATCGTCACCATGCTTGACACCCTCATGGAAACGGCGGGCGGTTTTTGCCAGATCGTTCAGCGCCAGCCAGCCATCAGGCGAAAAGCGGTCGCGAATATTGCTGGCGGAATAGATGGCGCTATCGATGTTGCGGATCAAAGGCAGAGGCACTGCCTTTGTCATGTCCATGTCCACGTTTTCGAGATAGCTGGAAACATTGGCGAGCAGTGGCTGTTCCGCATTGGCGGCTTCGGCATATCGCATATGCCAGGAGCGCAGAATGCGAAGCGCCCCCTCCGCCCGTTCGATATAGCGCCCGAGCCAGAACAGATTGTCGGCAGCGCGGCTTGGCAGGCTGCCCGGCATGTTGCGCGAGAAGCTTTCCTCCGGCGGCAGCAGCGTTGGTTTTTCCACCGGCCTGTCGGACACGATCCACACGTCGGCCGCTGTGCCACCCGCCTGCATGGCAATGGCGGCCACATCATCACCTGAGCCAATGCGAGCAAAGCCGCCAGGCATGATCTGCCAGCCTTTATCGGTTCGCGCCGCAAAGACGCGAAGAGACATAGGGCGTGGTGTGAGCTTGCCGTTGACATAAGCAGGCGTGGTGGAAAGCGTCACGGCTTCCTGGCCGACCAGACGTGGGCCTTGTGCTTCCAGCCAGCTTTCCAGCGAATGCTTTTCCGCCTTGCGGGCAGCGCCCAGAACGGATTGTCCATTGTCATCGAAAAAGGGTGCGCGGGAATAGGCGGGGCCGATAACCATCTTCTCGATATGATCGGCCACATGCTGCCGTTCCGGTTTCTGGCCGCACCACCACGTGGCGATGGAAGGCAGTTTCAGATCCTCGCCAAGCAGATACTGGCTCATGGCGGGGGTAAAGGCGAGAAGCGCACGGGTTTCCAGAATGCCGGAACCCAAGCCGTTCACGATAGTCACTGAGCCCGAACGCAATGCCTCCACCATGCCCGGCGTGCCGATGTGTGAGTGCTGGTTCAGTTCCAGAGGATCGGCGTAAGATGCATCCAGCCGCCGCCAGAGAACGCCGACTGGCTTCAAACCTGCAACTGTGCGCACCATCACTCGACCGTTGACCACAGTCAGGTCTTCGCCTTCCAGCAGCATGAAGCCGAGATAACGGGCAATATAGGCATGTTCGAAATAGGTTTCGTTGGCAGGGCCGGGGGTCAGAACCGCGATGCGATCGTCTGGCGAACGTTTTTGCGCCTGAAGGGCATCACGAAACGCGCCGAAGAACGAAGCCAGCCGATGTACATGGCTTTCGCCATAGATATCCGAGAAGGCGCGTGTGGTGGCAACGCGGTTTTCCAGCGCGAAACCTGCACCAGATGGCGCTTGCGTGCGATCTGCCAGCACCCACCAGTTTCCATCCGGCCCACGTCCGATCTCGAAGGAACAGAAATGCAGATGATAGCCGCTGGAAGGCTTGATGCCGACCAAGGGCCGCATGAATTCCGGGTTCGAGGCTACCAGCGCGGGCGGCAAGATACCCTCGCGCACCAGCCTGTTCTCGCCATAGATATCGGAAACTACCTGTTCCAGCAGTTCGGCCCGCTGGATCAAGCCTTCCGAGACTTTCTGCCACTCCTTTTCGTCGATGAGGACGGGAATATGGGAAATGGGCCAGTTGCGTTCGGCACTACCCTGACCCCCATAGGAACGATAGAAAACCCCTGCATCCCTCAGATAGCGGTCGGCTCGGGCGAAGCGTTCGACCAGTTCTCCTTCTGACATCTGGCTCAATGAGCCAATCAGCTGTTGCCAAACCGGGCGTATATGCCCGTTCCGGTCCAGCATCTCATCCGATACGGCAGGCAGGGCGCGATAACCGAGGATGGGATCGTCGCCCATCCCGCCGTCAGGCTCTCTTCGGTCATCGGCTGGGACCACGGACAAAGCTACACTCCTACAGGGCGACGCAGATCGAGCGTCAGCGGGAATTCCGCCGAGGGCAGCTCAGGCATCAAATGATATTGGCCCGCCCTATGCCCCCAAGGCTCAAACCGTGCAAGCCTGCGGGCCTCCGCTTCATTGCCATTCACCGGAAATGTTTCGTAGTTACGACCGCCGGGATGTGCCACATGATAAACGCAGCCGCCGATTGAGCGGTTAGACCAGGTATCATAGATGTCAAAGGTTAGCGGTGAATTGACCGGCAGCACGGGATGCAGGCCGGATGCGGGTTGCCATGCCTTGAAGCGCACGCCAGCCACGGCAGCACCGGAGATTCCAGTCGGAGCAAGCGGCACAGCACGGCCATTGCAGGCCACACGATAGCGGGCTGGATTGCTGGTCTCCAGCTTCACCTGCAAGCGCTCGACCGAGGAATCCACATATCGCACCGTACCGCCGATGGCACCCTGTTCGCCCATCACATGCCATGGTTCAAGCGCCTGACGGATCTCGAGCTTTGCGCCTTCATATTCCACCTCCCCAAAGAAGGGGAAGCGGAACTCCAGCTGCGCTTCAAACCATTCGGGCCGCAGATCGAAACCGTTCTGGCGAAGGTCTGCCAGCACGTCCATAAAATCCGCCCAGACGAAATGCGGCAGCATGAAGCGGTCCGCGAGCGCCGTTCCCCAGCGCACGAAAGAGCCTTGCGCCGGATTTTTCCAGAAACGGGCAATCAGTGCCCGCACCAGCAATTGTTGCGCCAGAGACATGCGGGCATTGGGCGGCATTTCAAAGCCACGGAACTCTACAAGGCCCAGGCGGCCCGTTGGACCATCCGGCGAAAACAGCTTGTCGATGCAGATTTCCGAGCGGTGCGTATTGCCTGTCACATCCGTCAAAAGATTGCGGAACAGGCGGTCCACCAGCCAGGGCAGTGGGGGTACGCCTTGTCCCGGTTCTGGAACCTGTGAAAGCGCGATTTCCAGCTCATAAAGGCTATCGTGGCGGGCCTCATCGATACGCGGGGCCTGACTGGTGGGGCCAATGAACAGACCGGAAAATAGGTAGGAAAGCGATGGATGCCGCTGCCAATGCAGAACGAGGCTCTTTAGAAGATCGGGGCGACGCAGGAAGGGGCTGTCATTCGGGTTGGCACCACCAACCACAACGTGGTTGCCCCCGCCGGTGCCGGTGTGGCGTCCATCGATCATGAATTTGTCGGCACCCAGACGGCTTTGTCGCGCCTCTTCATATATGGCTGTGGTGATATCCACACAGTCTTTCCAGTTGGAAGCCGGGTGGATATTCACCTCGATGACGCCCGGATCGGGCGCAACGCGGATCACGTTCAGCCGCTCATCATGGGGTGGCGTATAGCCTTCGATGTGAACCGGGAGGTTCAGCGCCTTGGCGGCACGTTCTGCCGAAGCGATCAGATCAAGATATTCTTCCAGTGCGGCTGTGGGCGGCATGAACACACAAAGCCTGCCATCGCGCACTTCCACCGAAATGGCGGTTCGCACGCGCCCGCCGATTTCCTCGTAGGATTGGCCAAGCTGGGTCTGCTGGGCAATGTCGGGCCGCAGCGAATGCTCCGGCATAATGCGACCTTTTTCGTCGGAAAAGTCCGGCAGGGGCGGGCGCTCGACTGTTGGATCGACCGGATTGATGTAGGGATAGATCGATGGCGGGATATAGGGCAGGGCGTTCAATGGCAGGCGGAAGCCAACAGGGCTATCCCCTGGAACGAGATAAAGCCGTCCACGGCGCGTGCGCCACTTCTCACTGACCCAGGCGCGGCCTGAAGCCCTTGTCTGCCAAGCCTGAACCGGCAAAACATAGCCAGCTGGCGTGGTCAAACCATGCGAGAAAACTTTGGCGATCCGGTTTCGCTCTTCCGGGTCCTTCAGCCTTGAATTGGCCGGATCGACATTTTCCGGCAGGTTTGCTTCGCGAATGATCCATTCCGCCGGGTCCTCATAGGCGGGCGTCACATTGTCTGCGGAGAGATCCAGCTCAATCGCGATTGCCTGAAGAAGCCTTGCCGCATCCTCATGGGCCACCTGGTGATCGCGATTTTCAACGGCGATGAGGTTTGGATCGCTCCAGATCGGCAACCCATCCTTGCGCCAGTAGAGAGAGAAGGTCCAACGCGGCAGGCTTTCGCCAGGATACCACTTGCCTTGGCCATAATGCAGGAAGCCTCCGGGGGCAAAGCGCTCGCGCAGTTTGCGGATCAGCACATCGGCGCGATCACGCTTGGTCGGGCCAACGGCAGCCGTATTCCATTCTTCGGATTGAAAGTCATCGATGGAAACGAAGGTCGGTTCGCCGCCCATGGTCAGGCGCACGTCCTGTGCTTTGAGAACCGCATCGACCTTTTCGCCAAGAGCGTTCAGTGCCTCCCAGCTTTCATCCGAAAAAGGCTTGGTAATGCGCGGATGCTCTGCCACGCGCGATATCTTCATGTCAAAATCGAAGCTGGTTTCCGCTTCACCGAAATAGCCGCCGGAGATTGGGGCTGCATTCTTATAATGCGGGGTGGCAGCAAGCGGGATATGGCTTTCGCCTGTGAGCAACCCTGAGGTGGGGTCGAGGCCGATCCAGCCAGCGCCAGGAAGATAAACCTCCGCCCAGGCGTGGAGATCTGTGAAATCGTGATCGGTGCCCGAAGGCCCGTCCAGTGCCTTGAGGTCCGGCGTCAGCTGGATCAGGTAGCCGGATACGAAGCGGGCGGCAAGGCCGAGATGACGCAGCACCTGCACAAGCAGCCAGCTGGTATCCCGGCAGGAGCCCTTAGCCTTTTTCAGCGTCTCCTCTGGTGTCTGGACGCCGGGCTCCATGCGGATGACATAGCCGATCTCCTGTTGAAGGCGGGCATTCAGCCCCACGACCATATCCACCGTCGGCTGGTTTGCGCTCTTATCCACCGTGCCCAGGAACCGGGCCAGATGCGGGCCGGTCGGCTCCGGCGTGCGGTAGATGGAAAGGTCTTCCACCAGGTCTGCCGGATATTCGAACGGCCAGTTGGTGGCCTGCTCTTCGACGAAGAAGTCGAACGGATTATAGACCGTCATGTCCGCAACGAGATCGACCTCGATTTTGAAATCAGTCACCGGATCGGGAAATACGAAGCGGGCGAGGTAGTTGCCGTAAGGATCTTGCTGCAGGTTTACGAAGTGATTTTCGGGGGTGACCTTCAGCGAATGACTAATGACGCGGGTTCGGGAATGTGCTGCCGGCTTCAGGCGTATGATCTGTGGTCCCAATCGGACCGGGTTGTCGTATTTGTAATGGGTGAGGTGATAAATACTGGCCTTGATCGACATGAAGCTCCTTGCCGGGGCCTGTCATTTGCGGCCCGCCCCCGAATTACGGAGCGAGTTTGTGCAATGCAGCCCGACAAAGCAAGCTGTTTCGAGCGAGCTTACAGCATCCCCCAAGTGATGCTGAGATCTCTACCCCTCTTTAACTTGATGCGGCTTTCAAGCGATGACGAACCGACTGGCGCTGGGCGTCACTATTCTTGATCCACTGCAAATACATTAGGCGAAACGCTCAATGATGAGTCCCGCCAATCCTCCTGCCAAAGAGTTGAGCCGCAAACCTGCTTAGTTTCGCGGCTCGTGCTTATAAAAGCGGCAGAAGTGCATTCCGCTTAGGCAATGGACTTAGCTAGGCTTGCCTGTTGGAGTGGCACAATCGCGGACCGCCTCCTCATGATACCAGCTGCCGCCGAATGCCAGATCGCAAAGTGCCGGGTTAACCTCCGGTCCTTTCTTGTCCATCCGCTGCACGAATTCGCGACGTGCGCGAAGGCCGTTTACAGGGAAAGGGATGATCTTCGCTGTGGGTCTTTCGGCTGCTGTGCTCATGATCTTATCCTTAGTGCATTCTTCCGCCTGGAATGTTGTTTGCATAAAAAATAGCCATGATGCATTATATTGCATCTTTTGGCTGCGGATTCTTTGGGCATTATGCCCATATTTTATCCAAATGGCAAGCGATGATGTCGTTGCCGTAAAGGCTGAGCCCCATCGCGAATTGCGCTCCACTCGTAATAAAGCCAACGGAATATGCTGCCTCATGTTCCATCCAGAAAAACGACGAAGAGCTTTAAAGAAGTCGCACCTTGGCAAAGCAGTCGGGGGTGTTTTCGGCTTTTTGATCGCTCACTCTCGAATCTGGCACGGTGTATGCATCGCTATAATCAGTCCCGAAGGCGCGCCCATGAAGAGCGCAGCGGAACGGGATGTGCCGATAACGCGCAGACCTTAAGAAACGAGAGAACGCTATGACGAAATACAAGCTCGAATACATTTGGCTCGATGGCTACAAGCCGGTGCCGAATCTTCGCGGTAAGACCCAGATCAAGGAATTCGACGCGTTCCCGACGCTGGAGCAGCTGCCGCTCTGGGGCTTTGATGGTTCCTCCACGATGCAGGCTGAAGGTCATAGCTCGGATTGCGTCTTGAAGCCTGTTGCAATCTATCCTGACCCGGCCCGCACCAACGGCGCACTCGTCATGTGCGAAGTCATGATGCCGGATGGTGTCACGCCTCATGCTTCCAACAGCCGCGCTACCATTCTGGATGACGATGGCGCCTGGTTCGGCTTCGAGCAGGAATACTTCTTCTATGAAAACGGTCGTCCGCTCGGCTTCCCTGAGCAGGGCTATCCAGCTCCCCAGGGTCCGTACTACACGGGCGTTGGTTACAAGAACGTCGGCTCGGTCGCTCGCGAAATCGTCGAAGAGCATCTGGACCTCTGCCTTGCTGCTGGCATCAACCACGAAGGCATCAACGCCGAAGTGGCGAAGGGTCAGTGGGAATTCCAGGTCTTTGGCAAAGGCTCCAAGAAAGCCGCTGACCAGATCTGGATGGCGCGCTACCTGCTCGTACGTCTGTGCGAAAAGTACGGCATCGATGTCGAATTCCACTGCAAGCCGCTCGGCGATACCGATTGGAACGGCTCTGGTATGCACTGCAACTTCTCCACCACCTACATGCGTGAAGTTGGCGGCAAAGAGTATTTCGAAGCTCTCATGGCGGCCTTTGCCAAGAACTGGAAAGAGCACATCGACGTTTACGGCCCGGACAACCATCTGCGCCTGACCGGCAAGCACGAGACGGCTCCTTGGAACAAGTTCTCCTACGGCGTTGCTGACCGTGGTGCATCTATCCGCGTGCCGCATTCCTTCGTCAACAATGGCTATCGCGGCTACCTCGAAGATCGTCGCCCTAACTCTCAGGGCTGCCCATACCAGATCGCTTCGCGCGTATTGGCTACGATTGCCGAAGTCCCGACAGCGGCTTCCGCTGCGGCATAAATCATCCTCCCAAGGATTTCATGAAAAAGGGCGTCGGTTCAACCGGCGCCCTTTTTGTGTGTTCATCCTTTAGTCAAAGGGATCACATCTCGCCGACGGCTTCGCGTCTCTGGCGATCCAGTTCTTCACTGTAGCGCCGCAGCACATGCGCCTCGGAAAGCTGGCCGATCACCTTGCGATCAATCAAGTTGTTGATGACGGGAAGTGCTTCCGCATGGGCCTGGTCGAAAATTTCCACTGCCTGTTTTGCATTCATGTTGGGCAGCAGGAAGTCGTTCTGGAATTGCAGAAACTCCTTCAACTCGGTACGCGGCCGGGTGCTTTCCGCTTCGTCGGCATAGATATCCGGTACCGGGATCATGCCGGCATATTTCTCGTCCTCATCGAGCAGGATTACGCGCTTGGCAGAGCCGAGGGGGAAGGTCTCGCGGAAGTCCGTGAGGGTTGCGTCTACCCTTGCGCATTTAACGTCCGAGCGCATCAGCTTGTCTACCGTCAGGTTCCTGATCCATCCCACATCATGGGCGCTGCGAATGCTCTCACCTCGCAGGTGGAAGCGCCAGGTGGCAAAAGAGTAGCCGAACATGTTGCGCACCACGAAGGATGAGGTGATGACGGCTGCAAGCACAAGCGCGGTAATGGGAAAGTCGGCAGTGATTTCCAATGCCAAAAAAGTCATGGTCAGCGGGCCGCCGATGATCGCAACGGCCAGCGCGCTCATGCCAACGACAGAAAGCACTGTTGGCGTCAGCGTGCCGGTGGTGATGAAATCTGCGGGCACGGAGAAGATTTTCCCCACCAGCGCCCCCATGAACAGCGAAGCGAAGAACAGGCCACCACGGAAGCCGGAACCGATGGAAACGGCGGAGGCGACAGATTTCATGAGAAAGAGGCCGATGAGAATCTGTACTGGCGCACTGGAATCGAGGTTGATGTGCAATGCTCCGTGACCAGCTGACAGCACCTGCGGCGTTATCATCGCAAGCAAGCCGACGATGATGCCGCCGATTGCCGGGCGCACATAGGGCGGCAGCGAGCTTTTGCGGGCGGTTTCCTCAATGAAGGCAACGCCCTGCATGAGTAGGATGCCAACGCCTGCGCAAATGGCACCCAGTGCTATGGCTGGCACGTAATCGGCAGGTGCGATGGTGCCGATCTCGCCAACTTCGATCAGGAAGCTATCGCCGGAAAAGCTGCGTGCTACGAAAGTGGCGACGATGGCTGAAATCACCACAGGTGCCAACGCCACCATGCTATAGGTGCCGATGATCAGTTCGAAGGCGTAAAAGGAGCCGGTGAGGGGAGCGTTGAAAGCCGCAGAGATTGCGCCTGCTGCGCCGCAGCCGACCAGAATGCGCATATCCTCGCGGCGGAGCTTCAGCTTGCTGCCGAGCTTGGAGGCGATGCCGGCCGAAAGCTGCGTATAACCGGCCTCCAGCCCCACAGACGCGCCAAAGCCGTTTGAAATAAGGTTCTGGACCGCCACGATAATGCTGTCGGTCAGCGATATGCGCCCGCCATAAAGCGCATTGGCCTCGATGGGGTCGACAATCTGCCGCCTGCGGCGGCGTGCAAGGATATAAAGGAAGATGCCAAGAATTATGCCGCCAGCAATCGGGCCGCACAAAACCACCAGCTTGTTTTCGATCTCTGAGGCGCTTAGCCATTCGCTCATCTCAATGCCATAGACCAGGCTGTGGAGCGAACGGGAAATCCAGCTCATGCCGCTGACGGCGCTGCCAGCTGCCATTCCGATGATAACGCTGGAGAGGATCAGCCCGATTTCAGAGCCGCGCGCAAAGGCCTTCTTCTTGAACAACTTGCCCCAGGCGTGGCCGAGCTTGACGATATGTGATGCCGACAGCGTCTGCATGGGGCGCTCTTGCCCTCCCGGTGGTAATCGCGCTTTCGTTTGCGTTGCGCGGAATAACTGAAACTGCTGAAGCGCTTTGTCTGGAACCAGACTTTGGCTTCAACTTCAAGCAGGCAATTGGTCATTAATTCGTGGCCGTCAACCCAAGAGGCTTTATCTAGTCCCTCGTACCCGGCAGATCGATGAATGGCCGGTTCACCTACCATTCAGATCGTTCCTCATATTTTCGAAAATGCAGTGAAACTTGAGGTCACGAAGATGAAAGCGTTAGTCCTCGCCGCCGCCATGCTTGCAGCAGGCGCGGTATCCACCCAGGCTCAGCCTATCGCGGTAAAACCAAATGTCGCACCCGCCAACATGGTGGAAAAGGTAGATTACGCCTGCGGTCCCGGTTGGCGATTGAACCGTTGGGGCGATTGTGTGCCTCGCCGTGGTCCGCCACCGCCGCGCTACTACCGCCCGCCACCACCGCCAAGCTGGGGCTGGGGTCCGCCACGACACCATCATCACCGTGATTGGGGTCCGCCACAGCGTCGCTGGGGCCCGCCTCCAGGCTGGTATTAAAAAGAAAAGGGGCGAGCAATGTGGCTCGCCCCTTTCGTCGCTTCAGGGCACGACGATACGATAGAAAAGCAAAAAGGCCTCTGGTTTCCCGAGAGGCCTTTTGAATAGGAATGGTGGGCGTGACAAGGATCGAACTTGTGACCCCTACGATGTCAACGTAGTGCTCTCCCGCTGAGCTACACGCCCTTCCGTGGCGGCGGATAGACCATAAAAGCGGCTGATCCGTCAACCGCTTTTTTCATCTTTGTGACGCTTTTTTTGCAGCGCCGCATAGACCGCTGAAAAACAGGCCTCAAGCAGCCAGAAGCTTGTTCACTTCGTCCACGAGGTCGCGCAGATGGAAAGGTTTAGAGAGAACCTTGGCATCCTTCGGCGCCTTCGAATCGGAATTCAGGGCCACCGCGGCAAAGCCGGTGATGAACATGACCTTGAGATCCGGGTCCAGTTCGGTTGCACGGCGCGCAAGCTCGATGCCGTCCATTTCAGGCATGACGATATCTGTCAGCAGAAGCGAGAATGGTTCTTCGCGAAGGCGGTCGTAGGCGCTTGCTCCATTGTCAAACGAGCTGACCTTGTATCCAGCCTTTTCCAGCGCCTTCACGAGGAAGCGTCGCATATCGTTGTCATCTTCTGCGAGAAGTATTTTTTGCATCATCAGGACCGTTTTTGATTTCTCGTGGTTCAGGACAACTTAATACAGGCCAATCTGCCTTCAAGGCAAATGATGGTCGTCGAAGTACATCCGTGGGTAGGCATTGCAATAGTATGGACTTCGGAGCACGCAACTGGCAACATGGCGTCTTGAGTTGTTCACGACATGGTAAAGACCGGATGGATTGGCTGGCAGGCGATACTGAACCCTTTGAGGTGCGCGAGCCTGAAACGCAGACAATTCCCTTCGTTTTCAACTCTCCCCATAGCGGAAGGCACTATCCAGCACAATTCCTGGCATCATCACGTCTTGATGCAATGGCGATACGCCGGTCCGAGGATCATTTCGTCGATGAGCTCTTTGCCGATGCGACCCATTTCGGCGCACCTTTGCTGCTCGCGCATTTCCCTCGAGCCTATCTCGATGTGAATCGGGAACCTTACGAGCTTGATCCGCGCATGTTCGAGGACCCGCTTCCCTCTTACGCCAATATCGGTTCCATGCGCGTTGCGGGTGGACTTGGCACCGTGCCGCGGATTGTGGCCGAGAATATGGAAATTTATGCTCGCCGCATGCCCGTTGCCGATGCGCTTTCGCGGATAGAGACCATTTACAAGCCGTATCACGCCTGCTTGCGGCGATTGATTGCACGCACCCATGCTCGCTTCGGTCTGGCAATCTTGATTGATTGCCACTCCATGCCCGGTAATATCCGCGTGGCAGGTTCGGATGCGCGACCGGATTTCATCATTGGCGATCGTTACGGCACCAGTGCATCGGCTGAGCTTTCGCGGGCGGCTATCCAGTTCCTCGAAGATATGGGGTTCAACGCGGTCCGTAATAAACCCTATGCGGGTGGCTTCATAACCGAGCACTACGGTCGCCCTGTGCGCGGGCTGCATGCCTTGCAGATTGAAATCAACCGCTCGCTCTATGTCGATGAGACGACGCTTGAGAAGCGCGCGGAGTTCGATTTGATTGCGGGAGCGCTTTCCGCCTTCATGCGCCAAATGGTGGAGTTTGCCGAAGACTTCTCGATTGAGGCAACGCTTGCAGCCGAATGAGCTGCGGTCCCGATCTACCCAAATTCCAATAAAGAAAATGTCGCGATCAAAAAAAGACCGCGCCAGAGGCGCGGCTTTGAGTCTAGGGAGGAAACACCCAAGGAGGGTATTTACAGTCAAAAGACTGTGACTGTTACGTTACAGCCGGACTGCACAAATGTCAAGCAAATCCGTATGCTGATTATTCTTCGGGCATTCTGGCCGGTGCAAATCTGCCTTGCTCAAGAGAACCATTTCGATAAACAGAAACCGAGAGAATGTTTGGGTTAAGCCGAGACATGCTCTTCAATTCATTTGCAGGGGAGCCGTTTTACCGATGATACCAGATCGTGCTTTTTTCGACAGTCTTGCCGACGCTGCCCGTCAGGAAACTCTGCCCCGGTTTCGCGCAGGCACTGCGGTTCAAAACAAGCTTTCCTCAGGGTTTGACCCGGTCACGGAAGCTGATCAGGCCGCGGAACTTGCCATTCGCAAGCGCATCATCGAGCATTTTCCGCATCATGGGATTTTGGGCGAGGAACATGATTCCATTGGTCTGGACCGGGATGAGGTTTGGGTGGTTGATCCAATCGATGGTACACGCGCCTTCATTTCTGGTGTGCCGGTGTGGGGAACGCTGATTGGCCTTTATCGATCCGGCCGGGCGGTGATGGGCATGATGGATCAACCCTTTACGGGCGAGCGCTATTTCGCCGATGGCAGCGCAAGCTGGTATCGCGGCCCCGATGGTGAGCGGCAGCTGAAGACGCGTGATTGTCAGGCGCTTTCCGATGCGATCCTGTTCACCACCTCACCGCATATCTTTACCGAGATTGAGTCGCAGAAATATCGCCGCGTCGAGCAGGACGTGAGGCTCTTTCGGTATGGAACGGATTGCTATGCCTATGCCCTCCTGGCGTCAGGCCATATTGACCTCGTTATCGAAAGCAGCCTGAAGCCATATGATATCGGCGCACTCATTCCGCTGATCGAGCAAGCTGGTGGCGTTGTGACGACTTGGGATGGCGAACGCCCGGAAAATGGCGGCAACATCATCGCGGCAGGCAATGCGGAGTTGCATCGTCAGGCGCTTGAACGGATTGCGGATTGATTGGTCAGGCAGCCGTTTCCGTTTCCGAGAAATCAACCAGAGGATCTGTCCCAGGCATGAAGGCCGCGATGGCTGCCAAGGCTTGCGCCCGGTAGATATCCCGCTCCTGGAAAAGCTCATGGCGCGCGCCGGTAATCGTGATCAACTGGGCGGCGCGAAAATTGCGGGCCAATTGCTCCTGCGCAAGGTAGGGGACAATTCCATCCAGCATGGGTGCCAGCAATAGGGTCGGGATCGTGATCCGGGTCAGGTGAGATTGTCGTGTCACCAAGGCTGCGGCGGAAAGGCTTTCGTGCAGCCACCGGGCCGTAGGCGCGCTAATCGTCAAGTCTGGCCGAGCTGAGATGACTGCCGCATTGCGATCGAAACGTGCCTTATCGGAGGTCAACGGATTGTTCTGGAACGCCCGTTCGCTTTGATCCTTGCCCATGGAGAGATTGCCCAATCCCAGGGCGGAAAGACTGCTTGCCAGTTTGCGAATCCAGTGTTCCGGCAGCGATTGACCACCCAGCCCGACGAATGGTGCTGCAAGCGCCATACGTTCGATCCGATTGCTCAGGCGCGGAGCGGAGGCAAGGGCAATAAGTGCACCAGTGGAATGAGCGAGCAGAAAGAAAGGCAGTCGCGCATCGGGCAAAACGATATCGCGGAGGAAGATTTCCAGATCTTGCTGGTAATCGGAAAAACGACGCACATGGCCCTTGCGACCATCTTTCAGCAGCCTCTGAGAGCCGCCTTGTCCACGCAGATCGAATGTCGCGACCCAAAGACCCATGGCGTTGAGGTCGCGGATGGTCTCATAGTATTTCTCGATGAATTCGTTGCGGCCTTGAAGCAAGACCACTGTCCCGCGCGCGGGCGAAACGTCTGAGCGGAAAATGCCATAGCGCAGTCGCGCGCCGCCATACCCCTCGAAAAATCCAGCAGTACAATGCAGCGGCATCGGATTGTCCGCGCAGGAATAGAGGGTATCGTTCGTGGAATTTGCCGCTTCGCTCATGGGCCTAGAGATATCGTATCCTAAGCGGTGTGGGAACCAGATTTGATGATCCTGGAAAAAAGGCCGGAACCACTTCAGTGGCCCCGGCGAGCTCCAGACTGAAGAGAAGGGACGTGGCTTCAGTCTCCGGGGCAGATGCCGCCGGTTGACGATTGGTCTAGCGAGTTTGGTCTGAACCCTTCCGAAATGGTCCGTTCATCGCCCATTCATTCGCAGAAATCGTCATCGTATTTTTTCGCAGATCAGGGTCTTGAAGGAAAAAATGCGCCTTCCCATCTGAAGGTCACGGATGCCGCAAGGGTCCGTAACGCAAGGGCAGCGTCGCCACATATGGGGCGTTGCCTTGTCAGTCAAAACTCGCAAACGTCGCTTCCAAGGAGGACACTATGCGTCACGTCGATTTTTCCCCGCTCTACCGCTCCACTGTAGGCTTTGACCGTCTTTTTTCCATGCTGGATGGCGTCGGTCAGCCCGAACAGGCGCAGAGCTATCCGCCCTACAACATCGAGCGCACCGGTGAAAACACCTATCGGGTCACCATGGCAGTTGCTGGCTTCGATGAAAAAGAACTCAGCATTGAAGCTCACGCTCATGTGCTGACTGTCAAGGGCGAGAAGTCCGAGGAAGAAGCATCTGAAAAGACAGAATACCTCTATCGCGGCATTGCCAAGCGCGCCTTTGAGCGCCGCTTCCAGCTTGCCGATCACGTTGAGGTGCAGGCTGCATCGTTGAAGAATGGCCTTCTGCACATCGATCTTCTTCGCAACATTCCTGAAACGTTGAAGCCGCGCCGTATCGCGATTGCTGCGGATGTGGCCGAGGCAACGAAGACGATTGAGGCACAGCCTGCCCCACAGCAGGTAAACTGAGCATTATCGTTTGATTTCAGATATGAAAGGGCCCCGTCCTGACCGCAGGACGGGGCCTAACTGTATGTATGGTCTCAGGCCACTTTGATATCGACCACCGGCTCGGTCACCAATCGCTTGGCCGCATATTTCTGGGCGATGACGGCGCAGACCATCAACTGGATCTGGTGGAAAAGCATGAGCGGCAGGACGATGGCCCCGATGCTCTGGCCTGCAAAAATGGCACCTGCCATAGGCACGCCCGATGCCAGGCTTTTCTTGGAGCCGCAGAAGGTGATGGTGATCTCATCTTCCTTGTTGAACCGCAGAAGACGGCTGCCGAAGGTGGTGATGCACAGCACGACGGCCAGCAGCGCCATGTCGAGGCCGATGACAATGGCAATGTCGCGCACCGAAAAGGTCTGCCACAGGCCCTCGTTCACCGATTCGCTGAAGGCGAGATAGACGACCATAAGGATTGAGCCGCGATCCACAGGCATCAGCAGTTTCTTCTTCGAGCGAATCCACTTGCCAATCCAGGGCTCAAGGACTTGACCGAGAATGAACGGCGCCAGCAATTGCAGCACAATGGTTTCAAGTGCATCCAAGTTGAAGCCCGCACTGCCGCTGGTCGTCATCAGCAGGCCCACGAGAAGGGGTGTGAGGAACATGCCGAACAGGTTGGAGGCGGAAGCCGAACAAATGGCAGCCGGAACATTGCCGCCTGCAATCGACGTGAAGGCAATGGAGGATTGCACTGTCGAAGGCAGGACACACAGAAACAGCAGTCCCACATAAAGCTCGGGCTTCAGGATAGATTCGGGAATGTAACCAAGCGCCATACCGATGAGTGGGAAGATGCCGAAGGTGACGAGAAGAATTGTGAGGTGCAAGCGCCAGTGCAACACGCCGGCAATCACTACATCACGGGAGAGGCGCGCCCCATGCAGGAAGAACAGGAGTGCAATGGCACAATCCGTCGCATCGCCGAAATATTCAGCGAAATCGCCCTGTGCAGGCAGGAACGAGGCAATGATCACTGTTGTGACCAAAAGCAGTGTAAAGGTATCCGGCAGGAAGCGACGCATGATTTCTCCTTGCGAATAATCCTATCAAAGGCTTTACGCCTGCCCTATCATGAAGCAAGATGCAATAACTAACAGTTATTATGGATTGTGATGAGATGTTGAATCTCGTTCATCTCGCGAGCTTTATAGAGCTCTACGAGGCTGGAAGTTTCACGCTGGCTGCGGATAAGCTCGGGGTGGGGCAATCTACTGTAACCCAGCATATTCAGCGGCTGGAAAAGAACCTCGGTCGCCAGTTGATCGATAGAACCACGCACCGGGTGAAGCTGACCACGGAAGGTGAGGCGCTTTTAAGCTATGCCAGGGGAATGATGGACCTGAATGGAAAGGTTCTATCTCTCTTCGGCCAAAGCCGCTTGCATGGCCGTCTGCGGCTTGGTGTATCGGAAGATGTGGTGGCAAGCCGGCTTACTGCCGTGCTGGAGGATTTCATTCGGCTGCATCCGCTGGTCGATCTGGAACTGACGGTGGCATTGAGCGCGCCGCTTTACCAGATGCAGGACATGGGCGAGCTCGATCTGGTTCTGGCCAAGCGGCATATTGGCGAAACGCGGGGACGCCTGCTTTATCGTGAACCATTGGTATGGCTGGCGCGAGATCCTGATTTGCTTCGTTTGCGGGGTGATCAGCCGGTGCCGCTGATCGCCTTTCCACCTCCAAGCATTACCCGCAAGGTGGCGCAGGACGCTCTGGATCGCGAGAAAATCCTATGGCGCATTGTCTGCACCTGCGCGAGCTTGAGCGGGCTTACAGCTGCGGCAAGGGCTGGTATGGGGGTTCTGGTTCAGCCGCGCAGTATGGCGCCCGATGGTCTTCGAGAAATCACGGGCGAGCACTTGCCACCATTGGAAGATGTGGAGTTTGTGCTTGTTCCTCGCAAAGGTGCAGATATCGCCCTTGTCGAGGCGCTTTCCTCTTTGATTGAGGCACGTATTACGCCGCAAGCTGCGGCGTAACTATGGATCGGACAATACTGGAAGTGGGCACGCTGAGATTACTTCTCGGGCATCAGTGAAGAGTGCAGGTGATCAATTTTCCATTGGCCGTTTTCAAAGCGGTAGATGAAGCTGTAACGCGCTTTTACTTCAGATGCCCTGCCTGTCGCCGGATCGGTCAGCTTGATCGTCCAGGTTCCTGCATTAACAGCCGTATGGCAATCGATTTCGACTTTGGATGTATCGAGACGAGCAACCGGACTATTCTGCAGAAAATGCTCGAAATAATCCTTCACTTCGGCTGGATTGTTGCGCGGCCTGTTAGAAAGCGTTGCCAGTAACAAGGGCTCCTTTGTGAAAAGCGCCGTCACTGTTTCGGGATTTTTGGTCGCCCACGCCTCATTAAATTTGGTGAAAAGGGCTTCAACCTGTTCTTTCGAAATCGGTTCACAGGATTGTGTCTTTGCCTGAGCGGCGACGCCCCCTGTCGTTAAGAACATGACGGCGAGTGCTGTAGCATAGATATTTTTCATTGATCGTTCCTCCAATCAAAGCCTTTAAGGGCAACGAGAGGAGATGTGATTGATATAAATATTTTTACAATATAGTTTTGTCTTCTTCTAAAATGACAAGTTTGTTATCGCAGTAAATATATATATTATAAAATAGACATACCGATAGCGTCATTCTTTGGTTTTATATTTCAAATATAGGAATACATTAGGTCCGTGTATGAGAAGAGCTTCGCGGCTGGCTGCCCGACAGCCTGCCGCGAAGGTCTTTGTGGCCACTCAGCCTGCCTGAAGCACTTTGAGGAAATCTTCGACATCCTGACGTTCGGTTGCAAAGCTCGTCACGAGCCTAATCAGCATTTCGCCCTGTTGGACCGGCTGGGCCATAGCTGCCGGCTCCGGCCAGTCATAGAACTTAGCGCCATTGGCTTGGGCCGCTTTCATCAGGTCGATCGGAATGACGGCAAAGACCTCGTTGCTCTCAGTCTGCCAAGCAAGGCGAACATTGTTCGTACGGGCAAGCCCCTCGCGCAGGAGGTCCGCTATGTCGTTGGCGTGGCGAGCCAGTTGAAGCCATAAATCGTTTGTCAAATAGGCATCAAACTGCGCTGCAATAAAGCGGGATTTGGAGAAGAGTTGCGCTGAACGCTTACGAAGAAACGGCATTTCCTTTGCCTTTTCCGGATCGAAAAAGACAATGGCCTCCGCACACCAGCAGCCATTTTTGGTGCCACCAAAGGAAAGCACGTCAACGCCACTCTTCCATGTCATTTCCGCAGCTGTTGTGCCGAGCTTGGCGAGAGCATTGGCAAAGCGCGCGCCATCCATATGCAGAGGTAGGCCGTTTTCTTTCGCAATGGCTGAAATGGCCTGAATTTCATCGAGGCTGTAGACTGTGCCCACTTCCGTGGCCTGCGTGATGGTGATGGAGTTAGCGCGACCGTGGTGAACGGCATCTTGCGGGAACCGAGCAATGCGTTTCTGCAGGTCAATAGGGTTCATTTTCCCTTCTGGACCCTCAACCGGCGCAATTCTCATTCTGCTAAAGAAGTCCGGTGCGCCGCACTCATCTTCTATAACATGCGCATCGGCGTGAGCGAAGACCACCCCGCCGGGCTTGGCAAAGTTGGAAAGTGCCAGCGAGTTGGCAGCAGTACCTGTGGCCACAAAGAAGACTGCGACTTCCTTCTCGAAGATGTCATTGAAGCGTGCTTCGATGGCGCGGTCGAGATCGCTGTTGCCATAGGCTGCGGCGAAACGTGTCGTTTCATTCATCAGTCGTTCGTTAATGGTGCTGTGCGCGCCAGCCCAATTGTCGGAAGCGAAAAACATGTAGGGACTTTCCAGTTCTGTATGCAGGTCGCCTGGAGCCTAAGCAGATCGGCGAGGGGTTCAATGAAAAAATTCGCATATTGAGAAGCGGACCTGATTTCTGCGCCTGCATCTCGCCCTCCGCTCACGCATCCTCGCAAGAATTTATACGGAGCGTCTGAAAGGGGGTAATTTTCTGTCGCCAGAACTCTTGATGATGAAACTTTCCTGTATCCGTCAACAAATTATTTCAGTCTCGATGTCTTGCACCTTGAACAGTTGTCTGTCATAAAATCTGGGAAATAGGACAGATATGTTGTCCTAATTTTTATCTTGGTGCCGCTTTCGTTGGTCCGACAAGATGTGGCGGTGCCTCAGGCGTTGGTCGGTTGGCCGCGCTAGCAACCGAAACCTTCCGCCCCGGCGGTGACTAGGAGGAAATGATGACGAAGCCTGTATCCGCTCCCGAGCAGGGCGAGAGCATGAAAGCCGTTATCCCAGCCCGTCGGTCTCCTTCGGGCATGCCGTTCGCGCAGGGTCTTTACGATCCCCGCAATGAACACGATGCCTGCGGCGTTGGCTTCATTGCGCATATGAAGGGGCACAAGTCGCACCAGATCGTCAAGGATGGTCTGTTCATCCTGGAAAACCTCACGCATCGCGGCGCTGTCGGCGCTGATCCGCTGATGGGCGATGGCGCGGGTATTCTCGTTCAGATTCCGGATCGCTTTTTCCGTGAGGAAATGGCCAAGCAGGGCGTGACGCTGCCGAAGGCTGGCGAATATGCCGTCGGTCACATCTTCATGCCGCGCGACCCGGAGCAGATCGAGCACTTCAAGAAGGTGATGATCGAGGTTGTCGCCGAAGAAGGCCAGCAATTCCTCGGCTTCCGCGACGTGCCGGTCGATAATTCTTCGCTGTCCAAGGCGCCGGATATCGCTGCGACCGAACCATATCACTGTCAAATCTTCATCGGCGCTGGCCGTGATGCTGCGACGAACCATGATTTTGAGCGCAAGTTGTTCCTTCTGCGCAAGGTCATTTCCAACCGAATCTACGATCAGTTTGGTGGTGAGGAAACCGGCTTTTATCCAGTCTCGCTGTCCTCCTCGACCATTGTCTACAAGGGCATGTTCCTCGCCTATCAGGTTGGCGACTATTACAAGGACTTGAGCGATCCGCGCTTTGAGTCCGCCGTGGCGCTTGTCCACCAGCGTTTCTCCACCAACACTTTCCCGTCCTGGAAGCTGGCGCACCCTTACCGCATGGTTGCCCATAACGGCGAAATCAACACGCTGCGCGGCAACGTCAACTGGATGGCGGCGCGTCAGGCGTCGGTGTCTTCGCCGTTCTTTGGCGACGATATCTCAAAGCTATGGCCGATTTCCTACGAAGGCCAGTCGGATACGGCTTGCTTTGACAACGCGCTGGAATTCCTCGTGCGCGGCGGCTATTCGCTGGCCCATGCCGTCATGATGCTGATCCCGGAAGCCTGGGCGGGTAACCAGTCCATGTCACCTGAGCGGAAGGCATTTTACGAATACCACGCGGCCCTCATGGAGCCTTGGGATGGCCCAGCTGCCGTTGCCTTTACCGATGGAAAGCAGATTGGCGCGACGCTCGACCGTAACGGCCTGCGTCCCGCGCGTTATGTCGTGACTTCAGACGACCGCATCATCATGGCATCGGAAGCTGGCGTTCTGCCAGTGCCGGAAGAAACCATCGTCAAGAAGTGGCGCTTGCAGCCTGGCAAGATGCTGCTGATCGACATGGAAAAGGGTCGCATCATTTCCGATGAGGACGTGAAGAGCGAACTGGCCACCAAGCATCCGTATCGCAACTGGCTGGATCGCACGCAGATCATTCTGGAAGAATTAAAGCCGGTGGAGCCCCGTGCACTTCGCCGTGACGTATCCTTGCTCGACCGCCAGCAGGCCTTCGGTTACACCTCGGAAGATACCCGCATTCTGATGTCGCCTATGGCGACGACAGGTCAGGAAGCCGTTGGCTCCATGGGTACCGATACGCCGATTTCGGCGATGTCGGCCAAGTCCAAGCTGCTTTACACCTATTTCAAGCAGAATTTCGCGCAGGTCACCAATCCACCGATCGACCCGATCCGCGAAGAACTGGTGATGAGCCTTGTCTCGTTCATCGGTCCACGTCCGAACATTTTGGACCATGAAGGCATGGCGAAGGCGAAGCGCATGGAAGTGCGCCAGCCGATCCTGACAAATGGTGATCTGGAAAAGATCCGCTCCATCGGCCATGTGGAAGACCATTTCGATACCAAGACGCTCGACTTCACCTACGATATCGAGCGTGGTGCTGAAGGCATGCCGGAAATGCTGGATCGTCTCTGCGAACGGGCGGAAGCGGCAGTGCGCGGTGGCTATAACATCATCGTTCTGTCCGACCGTCAGTTGGGTCCAGACCGTATTGCCATTCCGGCCCTGCTGGCCACTGCTGCTGTTCACCATCACCTGATCCGCAAGGGTCTTCGCACCTCGGTCGGCCTCGTTGTCGAAACAGGCGAGCCGCGTGAAATTCATCACTTCTGCTGTCTGGCCGGTTTCGGTGCGGAAGCGATCAACCCGTATCTGGCATTCGATACGCTCATCGACATGCATAAGAAGGGTGAATTCCCGAAGGAAGTTTCGGAAGACGAAGTCGTCTACCGCTACATCAAGGCCGTCGGTAAGGGCATTCTGAAAGTCATGTCCAAGATGGGCATTTCTACCTATCAGTCCTATTGCGGGGCACAGATTTTCGATGCCATTGGCCTGTCTTCGGAACTGGTCAACAAGTACTTCTTCGGTACGGCCACGACGATTGAAGGTATTGGCCTCAACGAGATCGCCGAGGAAACCGTCGCGCGTCATAAGGCAGCCTTCGGCAAAGACCCGGTTCTTGCCTCCAACCTCGATATCGGCGGCGAATATGCCTACCGCATTCGCGGCGAAAGCCATGCCTGGACACCGGATGCGGTCGCGTCGCTTCAACATGCCGTGCGTGGCAACAGCCAAGACCGATATCGCGAATTCGCCGAAATGGTGAATGATACGGCGCTACGCATGAACACCATTCGCGGCCTGTTCAAGATCAAGAATGCCGAGCAGATTGGACGCAAGGCAGTCTCTATCGATCAGGTTGAGCCAGCGGTTGATATCGTCAAGCGCTTCTCGACAGGCGCCATGTCCTTCGGCTCGATCAGCCGTGAGGCGCACACGACGCTGGCCGTTGCCATGAACCGTATCGGCGGCAAATCTAATACGGGTGAGGGCGGTGAAGAGAGCGACCGTTATCTGCCGCTGGCGGACGGTTCGCAGAACCCGGAGCGTTCCGCCATCAAGCAGATCGCCTCTGGCCGTTTTGGTGTGACGACGGAATATCTCGTCAACGCCGATATGTTGCAAATCAAGGTCGCGCAGGGTGCCAAGCCCGGTGAAGGCGGTCAGTTGCCAGGTCACAAGGTGGATGCAACGGTTGCCAAGACCCGCCATTCCACGCCAGGCGTCGGCCTCATTTCGCCGCCGCCGCACCATGATATTTACTCCATCGAAGACCTGGCACAGCTGATCTTCGATCTGAAGAATGTCAATCCGCAGGCCGATGTATCGGTCAAGCTGGTATCGGAAGTGGGTGTTGGCACGGTTGCTGCCGGTGTTGCCAAGGCACGTGCCGACCACATCACGGTTTCCGGCTTCGATGGCGGCACGGGTGCGTCTCCGCTCACCTCGCTGAAGCATGCCGGTTCCCCTTGGGAAATCGGTCTTGCCGAAACCCAGCAGACGCTGGTGCTGAACGGTCTTCGTTCGCGTATCGCCTTGCAGGTGGATGGTGGTCTGAAGACGGGCCGCGACGTCATCATCGGCGCGCTGCTCGGTGCGGACGAGTTTGGTTTTGCCACGGCTCCGCTCATTGCGGCTGGCTGCATCATGATGCGCAAGTGCCACCTGAACACCTGCCCTGTGGGTGTTGCCACGCAGGACCCGGTTCTGCGCAAGCGCTTCAAGGGGACGCCGGAACACGTCATCAACTACTTCTTCTTCGTCGCCGAAGAAGTGCGCGAAATCCTTGCCTCCCTTGGCTTCACAAGGCTGGATGAGATTATCGGTGCGTCGGAACTGCTCGAAAAAGATGACATGCTGGCCCATTGGAAGGCCAAGGGTCTCGATTTCTCGAAGATCTTCCACAAGGTGGATGCTCCGAAGGAGGCAACCTATTGGACCGAGCGGCAGAAGCATCCGATTGATGACATTCTCGACCGCAAGCTGATGGAAAAATCGATGCCAGCGCTGGAAAACAAAGAGCCTGTGGTCTTTGAAGTGCCGATCAAGAACGTGGACCGTTCTGCCGGTGCCATGTTGTCCGGTGCGCTAGCAAAGCGGTGGGGCCATAAGGGTCTGAAAGACGATACCATCCATGTCACTCTGCGCGGCACGGCTGGCCAATCCTTCGGTGCCTTCCTTGCCCGAGGTATCACCTTCGATCTGGTGGGTGATGGCAACGACTATGTGGGCAAGGGTCTTTCGGGTGGTCGCATCATCGTACGTCCGCCGGAAAATTCGAAGCTGGCAGCCGAGCATTCGATCATCGTTGGCAATACGGTTCTCTACGGTGCCATCACCGGCGAGTGCTACTTCCGCGGTGTGGCAGGCGAGCGCTTCGCTGTTCGTAACTCCGGCGCAGTCGCTGTCGTCGAAGGTGTGGGCGATCACGGCTGCGAATACATGACGGGCGGCATTGTCGTGGTTCTGGGTGAAACGGGCCGCAACTTCGCAGCCGGCATGTCCGGTGGCGTGGCCTATGTTCTTGATGAGAGCGGAGATTTCGCCAAGCGCTGCAACATGGCCATGGTCGAGCTGGAGCCGGTGCCGGAAGAAGACGACATGCTGGAGAAGCTCCACCATCACGGTGGCGACCTCATGCACAAGGGACGTGTTGACGTGTCCGAAGACATGACGCGCCACGATGAAGAGCGCCTCTACCAGATGATTTCCAACCATCTCCACTACACCGGCTCCAACCGTGCCAAGGAGATCCTGGATCGCTGGACCGAGTATCGTCCAAAGTTCCGCAAGGTCATGCCGGTCGAGTACCGTCGTGCGCTGGAGGAAATGGAACGCATGCGCATGGGCGTTGCGGCGGAGTGATTGGTTTTTCGACTTCTCTTGTGATATGCTTATGGCATATTACAAACATGGAGTCGAAAATGAGCACGAACTTAAATTCTGCTGGTGAAGGTGGTGAAGTTTCCGTCGCCATCTTCAAAAATGGTCGAAGCCGGGCGGTTCGGATACCGAAGGAATTCGATCTTGAAGGCGACAGCGCCGTCATGGTGCGGCAGCCCGATGGTTCGATCTTGGTAAGAACTGCGGTGACCGCTGGTTTGGTCGATTACCTGAAGCATGCGGAGGCGTGGAGCGGAGACGATTTCGTCGGCAATAATGACGATTTGGCGCCGCTGCATGAGGTCGAGATCTGATGCGGTACATGCTCGATACCAACATCGTTTCGGCGATCGTTCGGGATCCGCGTGGACAGGTTCTTGAACGACTACTCGAGGTTGGAGAGCAAAACGCTTTTATCAGCATCATCACTCACGGTGAGATCTGGTACGGCGTCAGGAAAAATGGCTCAGAGGAGCTGTCGCGGAAGGTGTCAGCAGTTACGCGGAGGCTTTACGTCGCGCCCCTCCAACTGCCAAGCGACCAGCGCTATGCCGAGACCCGGCTGGCTTTGCGACAGGGGCAGAACATAGGTCCAAATGATCTTTGGATTGCCGCACACGCGCTGGCGCTTAATGCCGTGCTTGTGACGAACAACGAGAAAGAATTTTCCCGCGTGCCGGGATTGAAGGTTGAAAATTGGCTGCGCTAGCGGCGAAGATTGAGGGATGAAACATGGGCAAGGTTACGGGTTTCATGGAAATCGACCGGCAGGTGGCAAAGTACCAGCCTGCGTCGGACCGTATTCGCCATTTCCGCGAATTCACCATTCCAATGTCGGATGCCGAGGTGACGAAACAGGCGGCCCGCTGCATGGACTGTGGCATTCCCTATTGCCACGGCCCGACCGGCTGTCCGGTTCATAACCAGATTCCGGACTGGAACGACCTCGTCTATAACAACAAGTGGGAAGAGGCGATCCGCAACCTCCATTCCACCAATAACTTCCCGGAATTTACCGGTCGCGTTTGTCCGGCGCCTTGCGAAGAAGCCTGCACGCTGAACCTGGAAGATGCGCCGGTCGCCATCAAGACCGTTGAGCAGGCGATTGCCGATAAGGCCTATGAGCTTGGTTTCATCGCGCCGCAGCCGGCGACGATTCATACAGGCAAAAAGGTTGCCATCATCGGTTCCGGTCCGGCCGGTCTCGCCGCTGCCCAGCAGCTTGGCCGTGCAGGCCATGAGGTTCATGTCTATGAGCGTGAAACCAAGCCGGGTGGGCTCCTGCGCTACGGAATTCCTGATTTCAAGATGGAGAAGAACTTCATCGACCGCCGCGTCGAGCAGATCAAGGGCGAAGGCGTTACCTTCCATTGCGGCGTCAACATCGGTGTCGATATGCCGATGGAAAAGCTGCTGGCCGACCACGATGCCGTGGTTTACTGCGGCGGTTCGGAAACGCCGCGTCCTGCCGGTATTCCGGGTGTTGATCTGCACGGCGTCTATGATGCCATGCCTTACCTTGTGCAGCAAAACCGTCGCGTTGGCCGCGAAAACATCGATAGCGTGGGTTGGCCTTCTGAGCCGATCCTGGCCGGTGCAAAGCATGTCGTGGTTGTCGGCGGTGGCGATACTGCCTCTGACTGCGTCGGCACCGCTTTCCGTCAGGGTGCGGTGAAGGTGACCCAGCTCGACATTCGCCCCATGCCGCCGGAAAAGGAAGACAAGCTTGCCGTCTGGCCATTCTGGGCCACCAAAATGCGCACCTCTTCCTCGCAGGCGGAAGGTGCCAACCGAGAGTTTCAGGTCGCCACGCTGGAATTCGTCGGCGAAGACGGTCAGTTGACCGGCGTTCGCTGCTGCCAGGTGGATGAGCAACGCAAGCCGATTGCCGGCACAGACTTCATCATCAAGGCAGACCTTGCCTTCATCGCTATCGGTTTCTCCGGTCCGGCGAAGGATAGCGTGCTGAAGGATCTGGGCGACAAGCTTGCGCTGAATGTCGACCGCCGTGGCTCGACCAATGTCATCGCCAATGAGCGTGACTATAAGACCTCGGTGGATAAGCTCTGGGCAGCGGGCGATGTTCGTCGCGGCCAGTCTCTGGTGGTTTGGGCTATCCGCGAAGGTCGCCAGGTTGCACGCGCTGTCGATGAAGCCCTGATGGGCGCATCTGTTCTGCCGCGTTGAGCACGCACGGGAGAGGCCGCAATCCGATGAGCCTGAAATTCTATCTCGCCGGACCTGAGGTCTTTCTCCCGCATGCTCGCGAAATGCTCGATGCCAAGGCCGCGTTGACCCGCGAATTTGGCTTCGAACCTATTTGCCCCGGCGATCTCATCATTGAACCTGCCCCGACGCGTCATCAGTTCGGATTGAATATTAGCGCCGTCGATGAAGGCATGATGAACCGCGCCGATGGCATCATTGCCAATCTGACGCCCTTTCGCGGTATTGCCGCTGATGTGGGCACAGCCTTCGAGCTGGGCTATATGTGTGCGCAGGGCAAGAAGGTAGCGGCCTATACCAACATGACCGCCACTCATTTCGAGCGAACGCGCGGTTTCTACAACGGCGATATCATTGAAGGTGCGGATGGCCGCAAACGCGGGCCAGATGGTCTGTCGCTTGAAGATTTCGATATGATCGACAATTTGATGCTGCATGGTGGTATCGAGCGGCGAGGCGGTTTTGTTGCCACGCATGATGCCGCAGCCGATGCCCTCTACACGGACCTTTCGGCGTTTCGCCGCTGCCTGGAATTCTTTGCCAGCCGGTGAGGTTGGTAAAGCTCAGTTCGTTTTGACGGGTTCGGTTCGATAGTAATCGATTCGGCCCACCGGCGCTTCCGCCAATTCTCCCTTGGTCAGCAGCAGGTTTTGCGGGGTCTCTGCGGGCAGAGGTTTTGTAACCGCCGCGCCCAATAACTCTTTGCCGCCGTCGAGTTCTGGATCGGAAAGGCTGATCGGCTGGCTCGGAATTTTGGATTCCACATCCGGTGGTAGATTGGCCAGAAGCGGAAGATTGCCTGAATCCAGCCGGATCAGGTCGCTGACGCTGAGATCCCCCAAATGCCGCTTTGCAAACTTCTCGACATAGAATGCGAGTTTCCGCTTGCCTGCATCTGTGAAACTCACCCCATCCGCACCGCGCAGGCGAGCCGGTTGACCGTTCATATCGGAGCCGGTGATGATGAACTGCCCGCCTTCATCGACAAAGCCATCCCAGATATCGACGAACTCGCCTCCCACTTCTTCGACATCCTGACGGAAGATACCGTTGAGCGTCAGCGCATCGGCACTGAGGGAGGGAGATTCGAAAGCGGCAAGGCCAACCCAGAGCAGCGGGATTTTCCTATCGGTTACCAGTTTGGCAAAGCGTGTGACCCGCGCATCATATTCTTTCAGCCAAGCGTCTGAACGGAAGCGTTCCTTGCTGCTGCCGATCGTCATGGTTTGCCGGTCATTCGCGCCAATCATGACAACCACGATCTGGGGCTTCACCTCCTCCAGCATCTTCGGCAGTTCAGCCAGCCAATCGTAGTGATCCTGACGCACCAGGCCGGAGGATGGAGAGCCCTTCTCAACGACAACGACGGAGGGGTCTTCGGCAAAAGCCGTGACAAGACCTTGACCCGCACCCATGGCACCGAAATCGCCGACCACCAGGATCTTGCGGGCGGTTTCCATCTTCTCCACCGCCTCCGGCTCGGCAGGTGCTGCAACAACCGGGGCAGGGGCGCGAACGGCAGGGCGGGCAGGTGAAACATTGGCTGGCGGACGCGCACGCTGCCGGTTCGGCTGAATGCGAATGATCGAGCCTTCCGGCCTCTGGCGGCGAGGTTCACCAAACAGCATGTCGAGAAGTGTGCGGCGTTCCTGCGCATGAGCAGGCACGGTTGGAACGGCAAGCACGAGCATGAGGCAAGCCGTCACAAGCCTTGGCCCGGATCTGTGCCATCTGCTGCCCATCGTCGTCTCTTTCCACATGCGGCTTTCGTCAAGGTACGGAATGTGCCGCTCAAATTCCACCCCGGATGGCACTTCGCATCAAGTGCCAGAAAGGCGAGGTATATCGCCTTTCTCTTATCGATGAATGTGCGGGAGCTTGCTCAGTTACGCAAGGCGCGAAGCAGCGATTTCGAGGGCTGGCCATCATTCTCCATGCCGAGGCGAGACTGTATGGCGCTGATTGCAGCCTTGGAACCGGAGCCGAAATTGCCGTCTATTTCGCCGTCATAATAGCCCATCGCCTTCATTCGGCTCTGAAGCTCGAACTTTTCCTTGATGTCGAGCGTATTGTGCGGGCGCGGCCAGGCTTGTTGAATGCCGCCATAGCCTGCAATCTCATCTGCCAGAAGGCCCACAGCAAGCGCGTAGGAATCCGCAGCATTGTATCGCTTGATGACGAAGAAGTTCTTGGTCATCAGGAAGGCAGGGCCGTTCGCACCCGCCATCAGCTTCAATTCTGCGCGGTCATTGGGGCGTGGAAACGCCTTGCCATTGGCACGGACAAAGCCAAGCTTTGCCCACTGGGCAAGTGTCTTCGTCTGGCCGCTATAACGACTGCCACCGTTTGGAATAACGGCTTCATAGCCCCAAGTGGAGCCCGTCTGCCAACCGTTCTTGGCAAGCAGATTGGCGGAGGTTGCCAATGCGTCTGGTACGGAACTCCAGATGTCTCGGCGTCCGTCGCCATCGGCATCAACCGCGTAGAGCAGATAGCTTGTGGGGATGAATTGCGTGTGGCCCATGGCACCCGCCCACGAGCCAGTCAGATGCTTGGGCGTCACGTCGCCGGATTGCAGAATTTTAAGGGCTGCGATCAGCTGCTTGCGAGCAAAATTGGCACGCTTCGGATCGGCCCAGGCAAGTGTTGCAAGTGCCTGGGGCACATGATGCAGGCGGTCACGATTTTCGAGTGCTGCACCATAATTGGTTTCCATCGACCAGATGGCGAGCAGCGTATATTTGTCGACGCCGAAATGCTTCTCGATCGCCGTCAGCGTGCGGTTGTGGCGGGCTAGCATCTCGCGGCCAACCTTCACCGTGTAGGGGTTCACGCGCGAATCGAGATAATCCCAGATCTGCGATTTGAATTCCGGCTGATACTGCGCCTTATCCAGAACATCCTGATCTGGCCCTGTTACCCCGGCGAATGCCTGGTTATAGGTAGAACGAGAAATGCCACTCGCAGCAGCCGTTTCGTAGAATTTCGAGACCCATGCCTTGAAACCTGCATCAGCTTTGGCATCTATCGCAGAGGTCGCAACCACAATGGCTGCGATTGCGGAGAGGGCAATGCGTTTGGCGCTGAATTTTTTCATCGTCAGTCGTGTCCCTTGTTCTTTCCGGTCTCAAATTCGCCAGGATCGGGAACGACGCCCTGGCATGCACGACAGGGTAGACATAACGTGTCAACAAATTCTTTACCATGTGGACACTGTTCTGTCATTGTTTGTGAAAATGTAGTGATTGGTTGCTATGGCGCGAACGCGCAGCACCCTATTATTCGTTTGTGCTGTAAGGAGGCATGAGTGGGACAACAAAAGATCCGTAAAGCCGTTTTTCCCGTGGCAGGCCTTGGAACGCGCTTTCTGCCCGCCACAAAGGCTGTTCCGAAGGAAATGCTCACGGTTGTCGATAAGCCGGTCATCCAGTACGTGGTGGATGAAGCTGCGGCCGCTGGCATCGAGCACTTCGTGTTCGTGACGGGTCGTGGCAAGGGCGTCATCGAAGACTATTTCGACATCCAGTTCGAGCTTGAGCAGATGCTGCGCGAGCGTAACAAGAATGCCGAACTGACGCTGCTGGCCGATCTCTTGCCAACCGCCGGTACTGCAAGCTTCACGCGACAGCAGGTGCCGTTGGGTCTTGGCCACGCGGTATGGTGCGCACGCGATATCGTGGGCAATGAGCCATTCGCCGTGCTTCTGCCGGATATGATCATGGCTTCCGAAAAGAGCTGCCTGCGCGGGATGGTGGAGCTCTATGAAAAGACCGGCGGTAACGTGCTTGCCGTTGAAGAATGCGACCCTGCGCTTGCCCACAAATACGGTATTGTCGGCGTTGGCGATAAGGTGGGCGACGAAGGCTTCAAGATTACCGAGATGGTTGAAAAGCCTGCCAAGGGCACGGCTCCTTCCAACTTCTTCATCAACGGTCGCTATATCCTGCAACCGGAAATCTTCAAGATTCTGGAAACGCAGGAACGCGGTGCGGGCAACGAAATCCAGTTGACGGATGGCATGCTGGCGCTGGCAAAGAGCCAGGAATTTGCCGCCTACCATTTCAAGGGCGAGACCTACGACTGCGGTGCCAAGGATGGCTTCATTCTCGCCAACCTCGCATTCGCTCTGAAGCGTGACGACATTCGTCCGCTTATCGAAGGTCCTCTGCGAAGCATTACGTCCAAGCTCTGATCTAAACGCTTGCAAGCTTTTGCGCCCTCGAACTTATGGTTCGGGGGCGTTTCATTTCTGAGGATAGTTATCGTGGAAGAGGTGGAAGCTTTGCTTACCGCCTGAGGCTCAAGCCAATACCGGCGCGCCACTGTCTACTGTCCACGCCGCCCGGATTATCGTTCAATTCGTATCCGATATTGGCCGTGGCATCGAGGTAGCGGTTCATGTTCCAGACAAGGCCTGTGCCTACGGCCCAATTGAACTGATCCTGCGTATCGCGGAAATCGCGCCAGGTGGTGGATGCGGTCAATCGCGCCGTCAGGTCAGACCTCAACTGATGCGAAAGGCCGGAACTGAGCAGATATTCCACCCAGCCGCTTTGGCCGGCGCTGGTCGAATCCTGAACTGTCGTGCGGAGCCCGAGATCAAGATCCGTGCCCCGTTGGGGAGACCAAAGAAGCGTGCCGTCCACTGTGAAGGCATCGATAGCTGCAAGGCGGGCGTCTTCATATTTGACGGTCGCATAGCCGAGCCCAAGTTCACCGCGCAGTTTTTCACCCAGATCAAGCTGCACGCCCGCACGTCCACCATAGCTCCAGGAGGAGCGGGCGTAGCCCGAGGCGTCCAGTTCTTCATCATAGACTGCCCGGCCAAGCGTGGCTTCGATGAAGGGGATGAGGGCAGGCGAAAGCTCATAGCCAAGCCGAAGACGACCTTCCACGGCGTTTCGGTCGCGGTCGCCAAGGTCAACACGCGTTCCATCGGCGAAGCTGACGCTGCCATAGGTGGTGCGGGTTGCCGCCACCGCTGCCGTGCCGCGCAGAACTCCAAGCTCCCGCTCAATCGAAGCACCGCCAGAGTAGCGGTCAACGCGGGCCTGCTGGGTTGCGCCTGCAAAGGCGTTGGGGTTGGAGGTTTCTTCGCGCTCGAATGCATAACCCGCAGTCAGATGCGCGATGGTCTGTTCCGAAAGGTCGAGCCGCAAATCGCCATCGATGCGGGCGCTGGGCTCGGTTGCCCCTTGGCCGCTGATGTTCTTTTCATAGGTGCTGGCACCCGTAATCGTCAGAGCGTGGCGGCCCCAATCGGAGGTCAGGCTGCCGTTTGTGGTGTTGGCGAAGAACGTGCGATGGCGGCTACCTGCCGCATCCTTCACGCTCTCCGTATTCAGGCTTTGATTGCTGCTGGTACGCAAGATGAAAGAACCGAGCCGCAAGCCGGTGCCATCGTCCCGTGGGCCAGTGGGAGCTTCGCCTACGTCAATTCCCGGCTCCGGCGCGTTCTCTGGCGATTCTGCGAGCGTGCTGAGGTCATCGCCCGCCAGATCGTCTGCCTGGTTGAGTGGTGTGCCCTGCAGCATGCCCGCACTGCCACGCAGACCATTGAGATTGCCTGATGGCGGGTTGGTGGATGATGATGTGCTGTTGGAAGCCGCAACTGGCAGGGGCGAAGCAGGATCATTATCGTTTGGTAAGGCGGATGCGTCCGGGTCTGTGCTGGACAGTCTCGAAATGGAGCCCGATCCACCGGTTACCGGTGTGAGCAGAGAGCCAGTTTGTGCCGATTGAGCTGCAACATAAGACGGTGCCGTTACCAGGCAGACGGATGCCATCAGCGCAGCCAGGGGCGAAAATCGCCGCAGCCTGAATGGCGGATGGAAAAAGGCTTTCGTCATGGTGCCGTCGGGCTCCTAAATATACTTACCTATCGTTAAATGTTCATGGTTAACGTTTGGTTGAAGTGGAGATCGTGGCAGGGTTGCGGGAGAGCATGGACTTTTCCGCGCCTCGGCGATAATGCTCCCGCTCATGACACAGGACGCCGCATTCTCATCTTCCTCCACCGCCGTACAGTCGGCTCTGCGAACGCTTGCCACTGAGAAGCGAGGGCTTGAGGCGCTGGAAGCTGCCCTTCAAAACGGCCTGAGTGAACCAATGAACCGGGCCGTGGAGCTGATTTCCGGTATCACGGGCCGCGTTATCGTCACCGGCGTCGGCAAGAGCGGACATATTGGCGCAAAGCTTGCGGCAACCTTCGCATCCACCGGCACTCCGGCAAGTTTCGTGCATGCGGCTGAGGCCAATCACGGCGATCTGGGCATGATTGCCAATAACGATCTGGTCATTGCGCTATCCAAAGGCGGAGAAAGTGCAGAGCTGAAAAGCATTCTTGCCTATACGCGCCGTTTCTCCATCCCGGTAATTTCGCTGACCTGTTCGCCGCAGTCTTCTCTGGCACGCGCATCAGATGTCGTGTTGCTGCTGCCGAACGAGCAGGAAGCCTGCCCACATGGTTTGGCTCCCACCACCTCGACACTGATGCAATTGGCTCTGGGCGATGCACTGGCGATTGCGCTTCTGGAGGCGCGGGGCTTCACGGCGACCGATTTCCACGTCTACCATCCCGGTGGAAAGCTGGGCGCGAGCCTGACGCATGTGAAGGACATCATGCATACAGGCGAGCGCTTGCCGGTGGTTGCAAGCGGCACCCCGATGACGGAAGCCGTGCAGGTTCTTTCTCGCAAGCACTTCGGCTGCGTGATTGTTCTGGGAGAGGATGGCTGCGTGGCGGGTATCGTGACAGAGGGCGACATGGCCCGTAACCTGAGCCGTAATCTTGCAGAGCTTGCTGTTGACGACATCATGACCCGCACCCCGAAGATGATCGGGGCGGATACGCTGGCGACTGCCGCTCTCGCTATGATCAACAAGCACAGCATTGGTGCGCTGATCGTGGCAGATGCCGAGCGGCGCCCGCTCGGCATTGTTCACTTCCATGATCTCCTGCGGATCGGGGTGGCTTAACCCCCTTGGTTAACCCACCGGCTCAACAATCAGTTCGCTGCCGGTCCATTCGGCGACGCGGACCCGCATTCCGGCCGGTAGGTCCGGTCCCGTCACCGACCACCAGGTATCGTCCAGGCGAATGCGCCCGCGTCCTTCCCGAATAGGTTCACTCAGCGTCGCAGTGCGGCCAACGAGGCTGTCTCCCCGGCGGTTCAATAAGGGCTGATCGCTTCCACGGTCAGAGCTGCCAAAGTAATGGCGTCCTATGAGCGTGCTGATGACGGAGAGCACGGCAAACAGGAGGAACTGGATATGCCAGCTCCAATAGGGGCTATCCCAAAGGCCTAGCGATGCCGCGCCGATGACGAGAGCTGCAAGTCCGATCCAGATGAGGAACACGCCGGGAGCTGCCAGTTCCGCTCCCAAAAGCACGAAACCGAGTATCCACCAGCCCCACGGCCCGAGATCACTGACGACCTGAGCGATCATTTGCTATCCTCAGGCTTTGGCGTTCCTTGCGCCAGATTATAGCCAGGTGTGGAGAAGGAGGGCGTGCTGGCAGTGCGGCGCTGTTCACGCGCTGGTGCAGGTGAACGCGGCACAGAGGTGGCAGCAGGCGAAGGCTGATCGCCAAATACTTCCCGTGCAATCGCTCCAATGCCGCCTAGAGAGCCGATGAGGGAGGAGGCTTCCATGGGCATCAACACAACCTTGGAATTGGAGGCCGTTCCGATGGAGGCCATGGCTTCGGTGTATTTCTGTGCCACGAAGTAGTTGATGGCGGTCACGTCGCCCGCAGCAATGGCTTCAGATACCATGCGGGTGGCGTTGGCCTCCGCTTCCGCCAAACGTTCGCGGGCTTCGGCCTGCCGGAAGGCGGCTTCACGCTCACCTTCAGCCTGCAAAACGGCTGCCTGCTTGGCACCCTCGGCACGCAGAATGGCGGCGTTTCTGGAACCCTCGGCTTCCAAAACCTGTGCACGCTTTTCACGCTCGGCCTTCATCTGCCGCGCCATGGCCTGAACCAGATCGGTCGGCGGCTGAATGTCCTTGATCTCAACGCGGGTCACCTTGATACCCCAAGGATGCACGGCCTCATCCACCACGCGCAGCAGCCGCTCATTGATGATTTCGCGGTTGGAGAGAAGCTCATCCAGATCCATTGAGCCCATGACGGAGCGGATGTTCGTCATGGTCAAATTCTGGATCGCGTTTTCCAGATTGGCGATCTGGTAGGCAGCCTGGGCGGGGTTCAGAACCTGATAGAAAGAGACGGCATCGGCGGAAACGCTGGCATTATCCTTGGTTATGACTTCCTGCGTCGGAACATTCAGCACCTGCTCCATCACATTCATACGTGAGCCGATTTTTTCGATGAAGGGCGTCAGCAGGTTGAGGCCGGGGTCAAGCGTGCGGGTGTATCGGCCGAAGCGCTCTACCGTGTAGCGATAGCCTTGAGGCACGGTTTTGATGGCGGCAAACAGCACCAGAATGACGATGACGACAACGCCGATGACAAAAATATCCAGACCGGACAAAACCATGAGACTTCAACTCCCTCAAAATTCACGCATTGGATGTAGGCCATCGTGGCTCATTCTGCCAGAGGCCTGACACGCGATCGTGTCAGGCTTGGCAAGCGCATGAGGATTGCGCTAAGAGGCGCGCAGGTAACACTCCGGTCGCAGCCTACCCGGTAAAAACAAGGAACTCTGACTATGAAAACGCTCGTTGTCTGCTCTGGCGGACTCGATTCCGTTTCGCTTGCGCACAAGGTTGCGGCGGAACATACATTGATTGGCCTCATCTCCTTCAACTATGGCCAGCGCCATTTGAAAGAGTTGAAGTTTGCCGCGAAAGCCGCTGAACGGCTCGGCGTGCCGCATGACATCATCGATATCACCGCCATTGGACAGCATCTCACGGGCTCTGCGCTGACAGACGATCTGGAGGTGCCAGACGGTCATTATGCAGAAGAGACGATGAAGGTTACCATCGTGCCAAACCGCAACGCCATCATGCTGACAATCGCCTTTGGGCTGGCGGCGGCGCGGCAGGCAGATGCCGTGGCGGTTGCGGTGCATGGCGGGGATCATTTCATTTATCCCGATTGTCGCCCCGCATTTATCGATAGTTTTCAGGCCATGCAGAACCATGCGCTGGATGGGTATGCCTCGGTTCAGCTGTTTGCGCCCTTTGTGCATGTTTCCAAGGCGGAGATCGTGCGCCAGGGGGCAGCCTGCGATACCCCATTTGCTGACACATGGTCGTGCTACAAGGGTGGGCATAACCATTGCGGCCGTTGCGGTACCTGCGTGGAGCGGCGTGAAGCCTTTTACCTGGCTGGCATTGAAGACCCGACTGAATACGAAGATCGGGATTTCTGGAAAGCCGCAACGGCTGGCTACAAAGCGGAAGAGGTGTGAGGCCGATGTTTCGCATCACCAAGGAATTCCACTTCTCCGCATCGCATCGGCTGGATCACCTGCCGGAAGATCACCAATGCTATCGTCTGCACGGGCATAACTACATCGTGGTGGTCGAGCTTTCGGGTGAAAACCTCAATCAGCACGGTTTCGTTCGCGATTATCACGACTTGAAGGCGCTGAAGACCTATATCGATGATCACTTCGACCATCGGCACCTGAACGATATCCTGGGGCACAGCTTCACCACGGCAGAAAACCTCGCCAAGCATTTCTATGAATGGTGCAGAGAGCGCTTTCCGGAAACATCTGCGGTCAAGGTTTCAGAAACGCCGAAGACATGGGCGGAGTACCGTCCGTGAGTGCGGGCGAGATGATCCGCGTCAGCGAAATTTTCGGGCCAACCATTCAAGGCGAGGGGGTGCTGATCGGCCAGCCGACGGTGTTTGTGCGAACCGGCGGCTGCGATTATCGCTGTTCATGGTGCGATAGCCTACATGCCGTTGAATCCCGTTTTCGCGATACATGGGTTGCCATGAGCGTGGACGAAATCTGGTTGAAGATCGAGGCCCTTTCAGGCGGCAAGCCGTTGATGCTGTCTCTCTCCGGCGGCAACCCCGCCATACAACCGCTCGCACCGCTTATTGCTCGTGCACATGCGCATGGCTATGGCACGGCCTTGGAGACGCAAGGCAGCGTGGCGCGTGACTGGTTTGCCGATCTGGATGTGCTGGTGCTTTCCCCAAAACCGCCATCCAGCGGGATGAATTTTGATGCGGACGCGCTCTTGGAGTGCGTCGCAAGAGCTGGTGAGGGCCCGCAAAAGGTCTTGAAATTCGTGGTCTTCGATCAGGAGGATTATGCCTTTGCTCGCAAGATTGCAAAGCTTTTGCCACAGCTTCCCGTCTATCTGCAGCCAGGCAATCATACGCCGCCGCCGCCGGAGGAAAGCGATGCTCGCATTGACATGGATGGAATTCTCAACCGTATGCATTGGCTGATCGACCACGTGATGCAGGACGGATGGTTTCAGGCAAAAATCTTGCCGCAACTGCATGTCCTATTGTGGGGAAATTTAAGAGGCGTCTAAAACAGATTTTTCGACTAGAAATCTAAGCCTTTCAAATGGTTCCCTAATTTCAATTGTGTGGGGCGAAAAATATCGTGAATAAGGCTTGGGGAGATTCTATCGTATTTTAGCGATTCGATTAACGTCGCATTTCCCGGTGTCGCCTAGGGTCGCGCCACTGTATGAATCAGCTAAAGGAGTTCGGAATGATTCCGAAGTCAGTGATGGCCCTGCAGGCTATCCGCGATTCTCTTGTGACGAAGATTTTCGCGGTTTGCTTTCTGGCAATCCATATGCCCCTGCTTGCCATGATCGCTTATCTTGCGAGTGGCTACTCGTCCCACCCGTTCCCCGTTTTAAGCATTTTGCTGGTCGCGACGTTGATCGGCACGATTGCCTGCCTTACCACGCTATGGTGGTTCATTCGCCCATTGCGCCTGCTCGCAACGGCGCTACAGCGCTATAATGCCGATGGTACCCCGGTGCGCCTGCCGATTGATGGGCCGGATGAAATCGGCGTTGTCAGCCGCGCGGTGACGGCCACCATGGTTGAACTGGAAGGCGTGATGCGCAAGCTGCGCCAACAGGCGATGACCGACCAGTTGACCGGCCTTGGCAATCGCCGCTGGCTGTCTGAACATATTGTCACGGAACAGGCCCGCGCCGAGCGCGAGAAAGCTCCCCTTTCGGTCGTGTTGTTCGATCTCGACCACTTCAAGGATATCAATGACAGTTTCGGGCATGATGTCGGGGACCGCGTGTTGATGGGCGTGGGTGAGGTGATCCGCGACAACCTGCGTCGCTATGATCTGGCTGCCCGTATCGGTGGTGAGGAATTCTGCCTGATCCTGCCCAAGACCCGTATCGGAGAAGCAGTGGTGATTGCTGAGCGGTTCCGCACGCAGCTTGAAAAGCTGAATGTCGATCCGCTGCCTGTCGGTCGTATTACAGCGAGCTTCGGTCTTTATGAAGCAACGCCCTGCGACAGCATGCAGGCCATGCTGCTACAGGCAGACCGCGCGCTTTATCGCGCCAAGGAGAAGGGCCGCAACTGCGTGCAAAGCTTTGACTGGCACGCTGAAACTCGGTGACTTTGTTGCGGCCCGGCACTGCCGGGCCAGCAATCTGATTGAGGTGTATCGCGATCCTTCAGGGTCGCTCCGCACTCTTAAGCCTCTGTTGGTGCAAATTTCCGAACGGAAAGCAGTTTCCCGCTTTTCCTGGAAATGTTCTAGACCCAGCCCATCAGTTCGCGGCGGGTAACATGCTCCAGTACCCGCATACCGTCTTCACTGTCGTTGAGGCAGGGGATGTGGGAGAACTTTTCACCGCCATTATGCAGGAAGTCCTCACCGGCCTCTTCGGCAATTTCTTCCAGCGTTTCCAGGCAATCGGAGACGAAGCCTGGATTGAGGATGGCGATGCGCTTGGTGCCTTCCTTGGCCAGCTTTTCCACCGTCTTGTCGGTGTAGGGCTGTAGCCATTCCTCCGGCCCGAAGCGGGACTGGAAGGTGACCATCAGCTTTTCTTTCGACCAGCCCAGACGATCCCGCAGCAGGCGTGTCGTCTTGTAACACTGGCAGTGGTAGGGATCACCCTTCTTGAAATAGGACATGGGAATGCCGTGGTAGGAGGTGATGACCACTTCCGGTTCCCAATCCAGCGTCGCCAGATGCTTCTCGATGGAATTGGCCAGCGCATCGATGTAGACCGGGTCATCGTGATAGCGAGGAACGGTGCGAAGCGCCGGTTGCCAGCGCATTTTGAGAAGCGCCTTGAACGCCTCGTCATTCACCGTTGCTGTCGTGGCAGCGGCATATTGCGGGTAGAGCGGGAAGAGCAGGATCTTCTCGCAGCCAGCCTTCTGCATTTCCTGCATCTTGGCCTGGATTGCGGGCTGACCGTAACGCATCGCCCAATCCACATGCACATGCGGCATATCCTTGAAGCGCTCAGCCAGAATTTCCGCTTGGTTGCGCGTGTAGGTGCGAAGATAGCTTTCGTCGAGATCCTTGTTCCAGATCGACTCATAGGCCTTGCCGACCTTTTGCGGGCGCTTGTTGAGAACAATGCCGTAAAGGATCGGGTACCAGAACAGACGCGACCACTCGATGACGCGGCGGTCGGTCAGGAATTCTTCCAGATAGCGACGCATGGATTTGTAATCGGTGCCATCCGGGGTGCCGAGGTTAACGAGCAGAACGCCCACCTTGCCGAAGCGAACCTCTGGGTGATCGGCGGGAAGGTGGGAAACTGGGGCGTTCATCATCAAAAGCTTTCCGAAAAAATCTGGGCAGTTGCAGCGACTTACGTGCGTCAGGCAAACTTGGTTCTTTGTAGAAAGAAAAAACGGCCCGGGGAAGCCCGGACCGCTGTTCGCCAAGCGACAAAAGGTCGATGATGGTTATTGAGCGGGCAGTTCCAGCTCCTGGCCGACTTCGATCAGGTTCGGATTGCGCAGCTTGTTGGCTGCTTCAATCTTCTTCCATTCCTCGCCATTGCCATAGGTCGCTTCCGCGATCTTCCAGAGAGAATCGCCTTTCACAACCTTATAAGTTTTCGGGCCTTGTGCTTTTGCCGGTTCGCTTGGCGCTGCCGTTTGAGAAGCCGGTGCTGCTGGCGCGGGCGGTGCTGCAGGTGCAGGGGCTGCCGCCGGTGCCTGTGCGGTTGTTGCCGGAGCAGGTGCTACGGGAGCCGTTGTAGTGGAAGCGGCTGGCGCAGGAGCCTTGGCGGGTGCCACGTAATCGGCTGGCGTTACATCCTTGATGCGGCCATCGGTATAAGGCTTGTAAGGGTTATTCGCCGTCAGGTAATCGGCAACCGCCTGTTCCAGATTGGGGCCGAAATCGTAAGGATTGACGGCATTGGTCGCGAAGATCTTGAACCCATCGCCGCCGCCGCGAACATAGTTATTGGTGACGACGCCATAGGTCTTTGCCGGGTCGAGGGGCACGAAATTATCGCCTTCCTTGACCATGACATCGCTCACACGGCTACCAACGGGCTTCGAGCGGTCAAAGGAATATTTCATTCCGCCAACCTGTGCGAAACGTCCGGCGCCATCCTCGATCTGGCTTGCACCATTTTCGAGAGCGGCCTTCAGGTCCTCGCCCTTCAACTGGAACGTGGCAATCGTGTTCTGGAAGGGCAGTACGGTCAGCACTTCGCCCATGGTCACATCGCCCTGATCGATAGAGGCGCGCAGGCCCCCGCCATTGACGATGGCAATGGTGATGCCCTGATCCTTGACGCGGGCCAGCGAGGCATCGGCCACCAGATTGCCCATGGAGCATTCCTGAACGCGGCAGGTCTTGCGGTCGCCATCAATTTGGCCTTCCGATGAACCGACAACCTTCTTCTTCAACTCTTCCAAGGGAGCGCCAAGCTCCTTCACCTTCGCCGCATAGGCTTCATCCGGTGTGACAGAGGCGTCCAAAAGCTTCGGCGCACCGCTCGTGGATTTGACAACGCCGTTGTCATCGAACGTCACTTCCAGTTCGCCCAGATATTTCGAATAGGCGTAAGATGTGACGATCGGCACTTCCACGCCAGACGGGTTCTTCACCAGTGTCGGGTAGGGGCCAGAGGATTTCGGGTCGGTGGAAGAGAGGTAAGTGTGGCTGTGGCCACCTACGATCACATCGATGCCATCGACGGCAGCAGCGATCTCCTTGTCCTTGTTATAGCCAACATGGGTCAGCGCAATGATCTTGTTGACGCCCTGGCCCTCAAGTTCTTTTACTGCGGATTTGAGATAGGTGATTTCATCTTCAAAGGAGATGTCAGCGCCGGGAGATGAGGTCTCGCCCGTATCGGTCGCCAGCACGGATACCACGCCCACCTTCTGGCCGCCAATATCCTTGACCACATAGCCCTTGTACTTGCCGTCCAGCAGCGAGCCCTGCTTGGCCTTGGTGTTGCCGGAGATGATCGGGAATCTCAGTGCGCCGATGAACTTGTTCAGCTCTTCCGGGCCATCATCGAACTCATGATTGCCAATCGCCATGGCATCGAAGCCGATGCCGTTCATGAAATCGGCGATCGGGGCGCTCTTGAAGGTGGAATAGTAAAGCGAGCCCTGAAATTGGTCACCAGCATCAAGAACCAGAATATTTGCGCCGGAATGGTCCTTGCGGAACATGTCGATAGCGCTTTTCACGCGGGCAATGCCGCCGAAGCATTCTTTCGCGTCTGCTTCCTTCTGGGAGCAGGTGGCATCCGATTTGTTGATCGGTTCAATGCGTGAGTGCAGATCGTTGATGTGGAGGATGTTCAGCTGATAGTCGGCAAAGGCCACGCCGGAAGAAAATGTAAAGGCGGCCGCCGCCAGCACGCTCAAGCCAAATCGTCTCATCATTCTGATGCCTCTCCTGTTATTGGGCGCTCGTGTCCTGCGCCCGTTCCACCATTTTCTAGTTGTTGTTTGTGACACTTCGTCTGTCATGTTTTCATTTAGAGGCTTCGAACTCAAGCGAAATGTGACAGTTGTGCAGATAGCGAAATCAGGCAACAAAAAACCCCGCCGAAGCGGGGTCTGGATGCGTAAGGCTGAGCGAAAAATCAGGCTTTGCGGGTCAGCGAAAATTGTGAGCCGCTATCGGCCGTGCAGTTCAGCTGCGATGGATTGACGAGAGCGCAGTTCACGCGCGACTGCTTTTGGCGCACGATGGAGGTCATGTTGATCTCCACAAGGTTCGGCGCGCTTTGCGTGTAGGTGCCGCTTGCCAGAAGAGCGTTGTTGTCAGTCGAGCGGGTGTTGAAGGTGCCCGCCTGGAAAGTGGAAACGATGCCGTTCGGATCGACCCAGCTTCCTTCCACGCCCTGCGGCCGCTGTTGTGCAACAGGCGTTGGCCGGGTCTGAGGTGATGAAACACAGGCCGTCAGCATGGCAGCGGCGGCAACGAGCGCAAGGCTCCCTTTGACTTTCATTCTTGTCTCCCGCGATTCGGACGCGATTTCGGCATGACCCAGATGTAATACAAGGCGGGTGCTTTCACACCCGCCTTGCACGGAATTTCAGTGGAAATTTAGGCAATCGTATCGAAACGGATCAGTTGCGCACAAGAATGTTCTTGAACTGCCACGCATCCTTCTCGTCCAGATCCTCCGGGAAGAGACCCGGACGACCATCGAGAGGCGTCCAATCCGTGTAATGCCCTTCGACCGGGCCGAGATAGGGCGTCTGCACTTCGAGGCAGCGCTTGTAATCCACCTCGTCGGCTTCCACGATGCCAGCCTTCGGATTTTCCAAAGCCCACACCATGCCGGCGAGAACCGCGGAAGTGACCTGGAGGCCGGTCGCATTCTGGTAAGGGGCAATGCGGCGGGTTTCTTCCAGCGAAAGGCGCGAACCGTACCAGTAGGCGTTCTTTTCGTGGCCGTAGAGCAGAACGCCGAGTTCATCGACGCCGTCTACCAGTTCATTCTCGTCAAGAACGTGCAGAACCGGCTGTGCCGTGCCGCCATTGCCGAACATTTCGTGGAGCGAAAGCACGGCATCGTTGGCCGGATGATAGGCATAATGGCAGGTCGGGCGGTAAGTGACCTCGCCATCCTTGTCGCGGACGGTGAAGAAGTCCGCAATCGAGATGGATTCGTTATGCGTGACCAGGAAGCCGTATTGCGGGCCAGGTGTCGGGCACCAGGTGCGAACGCGGGTATTCGCGCCCGGCTGCTCCAGATAAATGGCGGCCTGGCAGCCCTTCTTGTGCTTCTTGGCGTTCTTCGGCATCCACTTTTCGTGCGTGCCCCAGCCGAGTTCGGATGGCTGCAGGCCTTCCGAAATGAAGCCTTCCACAGACCACGTGTTCCAGAACACGTTGAGGGGCTTCGGGTTCTTGGTGCGCTGGGTGTCGCGTTCGGCAATGTGAATGCCCTTCACGCCCACCTTCTTCATCAGCTTGGCCCAGCCTTCGCGATCGTCCACCGCAGGCTCTTCAAAGCTGAGGCCCGTGTCCTTGGCGATGTTGAGCAGGGCCTGCTTGACGAACCAGGAGACCATGCCTGGATTGGCGCCGCAGGTGGAAACGGCAGTCGTGCCGCCTGGATTCTTCTTCTTTTCCTGGCGCACCGTTTCACGCAGCGCATAATTGGTGCGTTCTGAATTCTTCATGTTCTTATCGAAGTAGAAGCCGAGCCATGGCTCAACTACGGTATCGATATAGAGAACATCCAGCTTGCGGCAGAGCTTCATCAGATCGAGCGAGCCGGTATCGACGGACAGGTTGACACAGAAACCCTGACCGCCACCGTTGGTCAGAAGCGGCTTCAGCAGCTCCTTGTAGTTTTCCTTGGTCACATGCGACTGAATGAACTTCACGCCATGCTTTTCGAGGATTGCCTTGTCGTCGTCGCGCGGGTCGATCACGACCATCCGGCTCTTGTCGAACTTGAAGTGGCGCTCGATGAGCGGCAGTGTGCCGCGCCCGATCGAGCCGAAGCCGATCATCACGATCGGTCCGGTGATTTCGCCATGTACCGGATAGGTCATTTCACTCATTTAGGTCTCCTTGGAGGCGAAGCTCGAAAAGTTTCGCAGGCGGTTTTTAGTCGAATTCATCCTCGACCGAACCAATAGTGCCGGTTCTAGATCACAAAACCGCGACATAATAAAGAGTTTGCCGTGCGGCTTGTTGCAGCTGTCACGCAAACTTCCGGGCGATGAGGAGGTAAATAATTCAAAGCTCCGCGAGTTGCGCAGAGATCAGGCCTCGCAAGGCGTTACCGACAAAGATCTTGCGCCCGCTCAGGTCATCCGGCTTCAATATCTCGGATTTTGCTTTGCCTTCGCGGATCAGTTCAGCCCGTAATATGCCCGGCAACAGACCTGAGGAAAGGGGTGGCGTCAGCAACTGGCCATCCGGCCCTTCCACGAACAGATTGGTGATTGTGCCTTCGCAGAGTTCGCCGCGCTCGTTCAGCAGCAGAACTTCGTCTGCCTCTTCCGGTTTGAACTCGGACCGTGCTGCCTCGTATGGGTCTCGGCGGCTTGTCTTGTGGCGAAACAAAGGATCATCCGAAACCAGTCGCTGCTCTGCGATACGCAGCGTCCAGATCGTGTCGATGGGGATGGGTTGAAAGGCGGTTGCCGTGACTTCGGCTTTGCCGCGAAAGCTGGAGGTGAGCCGGACCCGCATCGGCTGGCCTGCTTCCTTCACCGCCTCTTCCAAAAGCTTGATGGGGCTTTCGGGCTGACGAAAACCCAATGCATCGGCAGAGCGTCGCATGCGGCGCAAATGCTGTTCCAACCGCAGAAAGCCTGCGTCCGGCTCCCATCTCAGGGTTTCGATCAGCGAGAAGTCAGCTGATTGTTTACTGCGAACCGCGCTTTGAGCAGGCATTCTTCATATTCCGCTTCTGCCTTCGAATCGAAGACAATACCACCACCCACATTGAAAACGGCTTTGCCCGTGCTGAACAGCGACAGCGTTCGGATCGCCACCGAAAATCGCATTGGCCCTGCCGGATCACAGTAACCGATTGCGCCGCAATAGGCGTCTCTCGGCCCTGCCTCCAGCCGTTCCAGAATTTGCATGGCCCACATCTTGGGCGCACCTGTGATGGAACCGCAAGGGAAAAGTGCGGCCAATATCTCCGGCAGCCCGATATTGGGTAGAAGTTTTGCCCGCACATGGCTCACCATCTGGTGCAGGCTGGCATAGGTTTCGATCTGGAACAGTTTCGGCACAGAGAGCGAGCCAACCTCGGAGATCAGTGAGACGTCGTTGCGCAGCAGGTCCACGATCATGCGGTTCTCGGCCTGCGTTTTCTCGTCGGCCAGCATGGAGGCGATGATTGCCTTATCCTCGTCTTCCGTTTTGCCGCGCGGGGCGGTGCCCTTCATCGGATGGGTCTCGATCCAACCTTCCTCATCCACGCGGAAGAAAAGTTCTGGAGATCGTGACAGGATGATTGGGCCGCCAAGATCGATGAGTGCGCTATAGGAGACTGGCTGACGAGTGGCGAGCGCCTGAAAAAGGGCGTGGGGCTTTCCCGCAAACCGTGCCTCCACCGGCATGGTCAGATTGGCCTGATAGCAATCACCGCGCCGCAAATGCTCGTGCAGACGTTCGAACCGGCTACGATAGTCGTCCAAATTCCATGCAGCTTTTGCATCGTAAATGCGTGAAGCCTGAAGCTCTCCCTCTGGAAGCGGTTGCGCCAGCGGATGTTCCTTGCCTGCGGGCGCGTTGAAGATGCCCATAGCAATCAGCGGCGTCTCACGCCCATCCTCGATCAGGTGCTTGAGCTTTTCCTCAAAAATATAGCCTGCTTCATAGGAGATATAGCCTGCGAGCCAATAGCCAGCGCGCCGCGCGGCCTCAAGCTCTTCCAGCGCCAGCAGAATATCTGCAGCCTTGTGGACACGCACAACACGCAAGGGTTCGGAAAAGACGAGACTTTCGTCCTTCCGGTCATTGCGGAACAGCGCGTAAGGGCGGTCTGGTTCTGAGGTTTTCACAAGTGCGTTTGTCCCTGACGGTGGCCGAGGTTTTCGGCGCACCGTCAGAAAGAACAGGTGTCAGGCTCTGTCAAGCGCTTCCAGTTCGTCAATCAAGCCTTCGATCATCGAGAGGCCCTTGCTCCAGAAGCTGGGATCGGTGGCATTAAGGCCAAAGGGCTTCAAAAGCTCGGAATGATGCTTGGTGCCGCCCGCCTTCAGAAGCTCGAAATACTTCTGCTGGAAGCCGTCTTCGGCGTTCTGGTAGACGGCATAGAGCGAGTTTACCAGGCAATCGCCAAAGGCATAGGCGTAGACATAGAAGGGCGAGTGGATGAAGTGGGGGACATAAGTCCACCAGTTCTCATAGCCCTCGGAAATGCGAATCGATGGCCCAAGGCTATCCGTTTGCACCGATAGCCAGAGTTCTCCGATCTGTTCTGCGGTAAGCTCGCCTTCCTTGCGGGCGGTATGAACCTTGCGCTCGAATTCGTAGAAGGCGATTTGGCGCACGACCGTATTGATCATGTCCTCAACCTTCTGGGCCAGCATGGCCTTGCGTTCACGCTTGTCGCTGGTCTTGTCCAGCAGCGCCCGGAAGGTCAGCATTTCACCAAAAACGGACGCTGTTTCCGCGAGCGTCAGAGGCGTCTGGCACATCAGCGCGCCCTGGCTTCCTGCCAATACCTGATGTACGCCGTGACCAAGTTCATGTGCCAGCGTCATTACATCCCGCGGCTTGCCGAGATAGTTGACCAGTACATAAGGATGGGCGGAGGGAACGGTAGGGTGCGCAAAAGCGCCCGGTGCCTTGCCGGGGCGGGCTGGCGCATCGATCCACTGTTCATCAAAGAAACGGCGGGCGATATCTGCCATCTCAGGCGCAAATCGGCCATAGGCTGAGAGTACGGTCTCGCGGGCCTGCTCCCAGGGAATGAGCGCATTTGGCGTTTCCGGCAGAGGTGCGTTCCGATCCCAGAAGTTCATTTGCTCCATGCCGAGCCATTTCGCCTTCATGGCGTAGTAGCGGTGGGAGAGGCGGGGATAGGCCTCGCGCACGGCGGCGGCCAGCGCATCCACGACTTCACGTTCAACGCGATTGGCCAGGTGGCGGCTATCGGCAATATCTTCGAACCCGCGCCAGCGATCGGAAATATCCTTGTCCTTGGCGAGCGTATTGGTAATGAGCGTAAAGACACGGATATTGTCTTGAAACGTCTTCGAAAGCGCTTCTGCAGCTTTCTTCCTGACTGTCGCATCCGGCTCTTGCAGCATGTTGAGCGTGCGCTCGAGGGGCAGTTTCTGGCCGTCAATATCGAAGCGAAGCTCAGCCATGGTCTCATCGAACAGGCGATTAAAGGCTGCTGCGCTGGTCATCGATTTTTCGAGGAACAACTGTTCCAGTCTATCATCGAGCTGAAACGGCTTATCCTTGCGAAGATCCAGCAGCCACGGTGCGTAATGAGCGGCTTTCTCATCCTTTGCGATGGCTTGATCCATCGCGCTGTCTTCGATGCGGTTTAATTCCAGCGCAAAGAAGAGAAGATGCGCGGACATGTCCGTCAGCTTGGCCTGTACATCGCCATAGAATTTGCCGTTTGCAGGATCGCTGGTATCGGAGAAATAGGTGAGACCTGCAAACGAGCCGATCTTGCCGAGAAGATCTTCCAGCTTTTCGAATTCTTCCAGCGCCGCACCAATTCCATCAGCACCCGTTTTGGAGACTGCAGCCGCCAACTTGCCTTTCCAGCGCTTTTCGAACGCTTGCGCCTGTTCCAGCGCCTTGCTCACATCTTCCTTAAATTGCATAGTCTCGCGGGAAGGGTAGAGATCGGCCAGACGCCAAGTGGGCAAATTGCCCAGTTCCGCTTCTGCGGAAACTGCAGTATCAGCCGGGGCATGACTTGCCCAAATCGACACAGGATGGGATGGAATGCGACTATTCAAAGAGGATCTCCTGATATCTTCTGGCGCAAATCGAAGCGCTTATTCTGTTTTGCAACGCACCTGTTAAAATGCAAGTGTTTCTACCAAGGGGATGTTTAACCCTTTCTGGCACAACAAAGCCAATGGTCCTCCGGGACTTCCACTTAAGACTTCGGAGCTAGCATGACGGCCCAAATCCTTGTTGTCGATGACGACCCCGTCCAGCGTCGCCTTCTGAAAAATGCGGTTGAGCGGCATGGGCATGTTGCCCATTTGGCAGAGAATGGTCGCTTGGCGCTTGAGCTTCTCAAGCGCAACCGCAGCCAGTTCAATGTCATCGTGCTCGATCTCATGATGCCTGAAATGGATGGTCTCGGTTTCCTCCAGGCTGCGAGTGAAATGGCGCTCGAAACGCCTGTCATCGTACAGACCGGGCAGGGCGGCATTGAAACGGTCGTCCAGGCCATGCGGGCAGGCGCATTTGATTTCGTCGTCAAGCCGGTCTCGCCAGAACGGATTGCCGCCTCCATCGCCAACGCCCTGAAGGTGGATCACCGGGAAGCCAAGATCAAGGCAACGCGTAAGACGAAAAGCGCGGCCGTCACCTTCGGTGATATCGTGTCTGCCAGCCCCGACATGTTGCGCGTGATCGATCTCGCTCATCGTGCATCCCAATCCAACATCCCGGTCGTGCTGGAAGGCGAATCCGGCGTCGGCAAGGAAATGATCGCTCGCGCCATTCAGGCTGGCGGCGAACGCGCAAGCAAACCTTTCATCACGGTCAATTGTGGCGCAATTCCCGCCAATCTGGTGGAAAGCATCCTGTTCGGCCATGAGAAGGGCGCGTTTACCGGTGCGACTGAGCGGCATACGGGCAAGTTCCTAGAGGCAGATGGCGGCACACTTTTCCTGGATGAAATCGGCGAGTTGCCTTTGGAAGTGCAGGTCAAACTTCTGCGTGCGGTTCAGCAAGGTGAGATTGAAACCGTCGGTGCTGGCAAGGTCCAGAAGGTTGATGTGCGGTTGATCTCCGCCACCAACAAGGATCTCATCGAAGAGGTTCGTGCGGGGCGCTTCCGCGAGGATCTCTATTATCGGCTCAATGTATTCCCCATCACCATTCCGGCCTTGCGCCGTCGCAAGGAAGACATTCCGCATCTGGCACGCACCTTCACCGAGCGCTTCTCGGCGGAGCAGAAACTGCCAATGCCTTTGACGGTCGGTGCCGGTGCCATGGCACTGCTGACGGCCTATGATTGGCCGGGTAATATTCGCCAGCTGGAAAATGCCATCTTCCGCGCAGTCGTGCTGGCGGAAGGTACCGAACTGACGGAAAAAGATTTCCCGCAAATCGCGGCACAGCTTCCCGCCTATCAAAGCCCAGAACTTCTGGCTACCGCCGTGCCGGGTCACGATGACCTGCATGATGGTGACGAGGCGGCAGCCATGTCGGAACTGTTTCGCTCGGCGCGGGCCGATCTGGCGCGTAGCGCGTCTCACCAGACATCGGGCGATGGGGTTATCGTCAGCACCGATGAAACGGGTGAGGTGCGCAAGCTGGCAGATGTCGAAGAGGAGCTTATCCGCTTTGCCTTGAAGTTCTATCGCGGACAGATGAGCCAAGTGGCACGCAAGCTGGGGATCGGGCGTTCCACGCTCTATCGCAAGCTCAAAGATTACGGGATTGACCCTGACGACCCTTTGAAGGAGGCGGCGTGAACCCCGCGCCGCCTCAGCTTCCTTAAAAAAAAGTGTTTACTTTCGGGTAAGGATAGGTTGTTACCATTCGTCAACCTTTCATTAGTCACTTGTTGACTATGAAATAATTGCTTGTGCTTGTGTGGCAGATTTGCCATCGTGTCACCGCAATTCACGGTCATGTGAGGCAACACCGAATGTTGTCTATCGGACGGGGAACGATTTGCCTTATACGAATGCAGATTCCACGCCTTCGGGTGACAACGGACGGCGCGCTGGCGGCTCATGTGTGAGCCGTTTCATTAAGCGTGCGACGGGGGCCATTGTGGCGCTTGCGATCGGAATGACGGTCGGGGCGATCCCAACGCGTGAAGCATCTGCTGCAGGCGATACGCGCAGCCTCAAGCTTTATTTCGTTCATACCGGTGAAAAGGCCGTCATCACCTTCAAGCGCAATGGCCGTTTCGACCCTAAAGGTTTGCAGGAATTGAACCGCTTCTTGCGGGACTGGCGTCGCAACGAGCCCACCCGCATGGACCCGCGCCTCTTCGATCTCGTCTGGGAAGTTTACCGCCGCGTTGGTGCAAGCGATTATATTCACGTTGTTTCCGCCTACCGTTCTCCCAACACCAACGGCATGTTGCGTTCGCGCACCAAGGGTGTTGCCAAGAACAGCCAGCACATGCTGGGCAAGGCTATGGACTTCTTCATTCCGGGTGTGAAGCTGGCAACGCTGCGCGAAACAGCCATGAAACTCCAGGTGGGCGGCGTTGGTTTCTACCCAACTTCCGGCTCGCCTTTCGTGCATCTGGATGTTGGCGGCGTTCGGGCCTGGCCGCGCATGGCGCGTCAGGATCTGGTTCGGCTTTTCCCAAGCGGCAACACCATGCATATCCCGGCCGACGGAAAGCCGCTGCCGGGCTATGAGCAGGCTGTAGCCGATTACAAGCGCCGCGTGGCGGCCGATTCTATTCAGATTGCTGGCACGGCTGGCGGATATTCCTCTTCCTCTCGCGGCAAGCCGAAGAACCTGATGGCCATGCTGTTTGGCGGTGGTGACGAAGAGGAGGATGCGGAAGAAATTGCAGCCCCAACCATGGTGGCGCAACGTCCAGCTCCTGCTGCAACCGCGGCAGCATCGGATGACGGCGAAGAGGGCGGTGCACCCGCGCCTGTCGCTGTCGCAAGTGCTGCGCCGACTCCTGCCGCCCAGGCTGCCATTGCTGCACCTGTTCCCCAGGCGCGTCCGGCCTTCCGTCAGGATCAGCAGGGCGCAAGCTTCGCAACGGCTCTATATTCTCCGCAGCGTGACACCGCGCAGCAGGCCATCGAAGCGGCCATGCCCGCAACGCCGGTTCTGCCAACCGCTCGTCCGACGCAGGATAACAATGGTTACGCAGACCTCGCCGCCATGTCCGTTCCGGTTCCGACCCTGCTTGGCCCGCGCGGCATGAAGGGCGATGCGCAAGCTGGTGTTGCGACGGCATCTCTCTCGCAGCCGGGTTCGGATGAATACATGCTGGCTTCCGTGCCAGTACCTGCAGCGCGACCTGCGATTGCCCAGGCACGCGCAGAAACTGTTGCTGCTGCAACGGGGCAAGCCGAAGGTGGTGCTAACCAGCAGACGTTGACGCCCGATCTGGTGGCGGAACTGGCAAGAACCGCCGAGCAGGCGGAACCCGTTCATGCTCCCGTTCCAATGGCTGCCAAGCGCCCGGCTGAGCAGCAGGTGGCCATGGCTTCACCCAAGCCCGCTGATACCGGCATGACCTTCAATGATGGCTTCGATATGCCGAAGGCCGTTTCTCCATCGTCCCCGCCTGAAGCGGCACGTTCCGCCAAGCAGCCTATGCAGACTGTGAAAGCTGTCAAAGGTGGTGCGGTGACCAAGCTCGGCGGACGTCCGGCCACGCCGGACTCCAAGGTATTGACCGGCGATGTGCTGGCCAAATGGGCGACGAATACGAACCGTACTGACGCGAGCGCTTCCGTGAAGGCTCCACGCCTGATGACGCGAGCCTTCAGTGCCGAAGTGTCAGCAGCCTATAGCGGTGGTTTCCGACCTGTGTCGCAAGCGGTCGCAGTTGATCCAAACCGCTTTAGCGATGCAAATGGTGTAAAGCCCTGACGTTTAGCCTATCGCGATCTGTCAGATTTGCTTGAAAGCTTGAACGCCGAAACGATCCGACCATGAAAAAGGCCTCCCAACGTGTGATGGGAGGCCTTTTCAGTTCACGGATTATCTTCTTGATCAGGCTGCTTCGTCAGCAGGGGCAATGACCATCCCCAGAGCCTGCAGGTAGGTATCGAGGATCAGATCCTCTTCCATGCGCTCCTGCTCGTCCTTCTTGCGCAGCGCAATGACCTTTTTCAGGATCTTGGTATCGAAGCCCATCGATTTTGCTTCGCCATAGACATCCTTGATGTCGTCGGCGATGGTCTTCTTTTCTTCTTCCAGTCTCTCGATGCGCTCGACAAAGGCGCGGAGTTGGTCGCGGGCGACGCCATGAGCATCAGACATCGGGGCCTCCTGTCAAATTGAGGATGTAAATCTTCCGCGCAGGCCATATCAGCCTTTGCTGTTCTCTTTGCCTAAGGCGCTTCACACCCCGGCGATTGCGCGTTCAAGTGCCGTGAACTCATGGCAAGGTCAAGGCCATTCGCGAATGGGCTTACGATTTATGCGGATTGGAGGTTTCAAAGGCGGTCTTTTGCGCCTCGGTTGCTTCCGCCTGATATTGCTGTTTCCATTGCTCGTAGGGCATTCCGTAAACGATTTCACGGGATTGGTCCTTCGAAACCGACAGCCCAGCTTCCTCTGCTGCGTCGCGATACCAGTTGGAAAGGCAGTTGCGACAAAAGCCAGCCAGATTCATCATGTCTATGTTTTGAACATCCGTGCGTTCCCGCAAGTGCTGCACCAATCTGCGAAAGGCGGCGGCTTCCAGTTCTGTTCTCTGCTGCTCAGTGAGTTCGCTCATGATTTAACCTCAGCTTTATCGGAATAGGGGCCGGTGCGGGATTGGAAGAGTTGATAATCGTGAAGCTCCGGCATGGCATTCATTGTTTCGAAGATGGGAGCTAGGCGGTCGGCCCATTGCGCAATCCCGTCATCGTCACCGATCAAATCCTGCCGAACCTCAAGCAGCGCGTGGGGAATGCCGCGCCGCATGCAGTGGCGGTACATCGTGTCGTTTTTCAGAGCGCCATCATAAGGTTCGTTGTCCCCGACCCGTAGATCGCCCTCCGCTTCCAGCAGCGAAATCAGCGGTCGCACAGCGCGGTGGTCCGTGTCCCAAAGCACCGCGGCATGCCATGGGCGCGGCACACCCTTCCAGGCTGGCGTGTAGGAGTGGAGGGAGAGAACCAGAGGCGCCTTGCCGGTTTGCTCTGCCACTTGTGCCAGCATCGCATCCACAGCTTTGTGATAGGGGCGGTGAAACGTATCCAGCCGATAATCCCACTCCGCTTGCGTGATGGGATAGTTACCCGGCACGATAGCGCCATCAGAGATCTTCATGATGAGCGTGGGGTCATCCTCGCCGCGATTGGGATCGATCAGAAGGCGCGAAAAGCACGACATGACCGCAGGGACGCCAAGACGTGCTGCCAATTGGCGCGTGAGCCCCTCAATGCCGATGTCAAAGGCGATGTGGCGGCGAAATGCGGCTTCATCCAAGCCTAGTGATCCATAGCGGGCGGGTAGCCTGTTCGTGGCGTGATCTGCCAGAAGAACCATGCCTTTGTCATGATCTCCTGCTATCACCTCATGCGATTCGAATTCTTGCATAGCCGTTACTGCCTGCCTGCTTCATCAACGTTCAGGTGTTGATGGCATGGCTTTTATGAGTGGTGCAAGCGCCGGGTTCAGAAAGTCAACCGCTACCATTGGCCATTTAATCGATTAGATTTGATTGACTTTCCGAAGGTTGCGGGCGAAGACAGTGCAGATCATCTCTCATGGAGTCCCAGCGGAAGCCGTGTCGAAACAGTTTTTCTCATCCATTCTCAAGTTCATGCCGGCATTTGCCTTTGTTGTTGTCAGTGCACCGATGCTTTTGGCGGCCGCCCCGGCCCATGCCGATTTCCGTGTATGCAACGGCACGCAAAATTTGGTGGGCGTTGCCATTGGTTATCGCGCCACGGAAGGCTGGATTTCTGAAGGCTGGTGGCAGGTGCCTGCTTCCAGTTGCGCCACTCTGATCGAGGGTGAACTACAATCCCGCTACTATTACCTCTACGCGGAAGATGCCGCGCGGGGCGGTCGTTGGACCGGCGACGTCAACATGTGTGTTGCCGAGAACGAGTTCAAGATCACCGGCGTGGGCGATTGCTTCGCCCGCGGCTTCCAGCGCATGGGGTTCAAGGAATATGACACGGGCCGTCAGGGAAGCTGGATGGTCCAGTTGTCTGACACGCCCGGTACGCAAGAAGGCCAGAAGTGATGAAGCGTAATCGCAAAGTAAAGATCCTCGCAACGCTGGGTCCAGCATCCTCTGACGAGGCGATGATCGAAAAACTGCATCTGGCAGGTGCCGATCTCTTCCGCATCAATATGAGCCATGCCAGCCACGATGTCATGCGTACGCTGATTGAGCGTATCCGTGCCGTCGAAGCTCGCAATGGTCGCCCCATTGGCATTCTCGCCGACTTGCAGGGTCCCAAGCTGCGCGTCGGCAAGTTCGCCAATACGAAGGTGACGCTCGCTCCTGGCCAGACTTTTACTTTAGACAATAATGAAGCGCCGGGGGACGAAAAGCGCGTTTTCCTGCCGCATCCGGAAATTCTGGAATCCGTAAAGCCGGGTGACCGGCTGCTGATCGACGATGGGAAGCTGATGCTGCGCGCCGAAAAATGCGACGGCAAGAGCATTGTTTGCACCGTCGTGGCAGGAACCTCCATCTCCGATCGCAAGGGCGTGAGCCTTCCAGATACGCTGCTCGCCGTTGGTGTACTGACCGACAAGGATCGCGCCGATCTCGATGCCGTTCTTGCCACGGATCAGGTGGATTGGGTGGCGCTTTCCTTCGTGCAGCGCCCGGAAGATCTGGCAGAAGTGCGCAAGATTTCCAAGGGTCGCGTGGGTCTCATGTCCAAGATCGAGAAGCCGCAGGCTATTGAGCGCATTGAAGAGATCATCGATCTTTCCGACGCATTGATGGTTGCGCGTGGTGACCTTGGCGTGGAAATGCCGCTGGAAGCTGTCCCTGGCATTCAGAAACAGTTGACGCGTGCCTGCCGTCGCTCTGGCAAGCCGGTTGTGGTTGCCACCCAAATGCTGGAAAGCATGATTTCCGCGCCGGTTCCGACCCGCGCTGAAGTTTCAGACGTTGCAACAGCCGTCTTTGAAGGTGCGGATGCCATCATGCTTTCGGCGGAATCAGCATCGGGTCAGTATCCGGTCGAAGCTGTATCCACCATGGCATCCATTGCCCACACGGTGGAGCAGGACCCGTATTACTCCAACATCATCTATGCGCAGCGCCCATCGCCGGAAGCGACTGGTGCCGATGCGATCTCACTGGCTGCCCGACAGATTGCGGAAACGCTTAATCTATCGACCATCGTTACTTACACCTCGTCTGGAACGACGGGCCTTCGTGCGTCACGCGAGCGCCCGCAGGTGCCAATTATTGCTCTGTCTCCCGTGGTGCAGACGGCCCGCCGTCTCTCCGTGTGCTGGGGTCTTCATTGCGTGGTCGCGGAAGAGCCAAGCGATCTCGATGATATGGTCAACAAGGCATGTCGCATCGTGGCTTCGGAAGGTTTCGGCAAGCCGGGTGACCGCATCATCATTTCAGCGGGTGTTCCGCTTGGCACTCCAGGTGCCACGAACATGCTTCGTATCGCCTATATTGGGCCTGATGGTCAGTCTGGCGTATAACAAAGCTTCTTGAGAGTTTAAAAAGCGCCCGGATGAGAGTTCGGGCGTTTTGCGTTAAAATAATGAGGCCTAAAGCATGGCGCGCATTCGTAAGCAGCGGTATTGCGATGACGACATGCATAAAAACAAGAAGCTAAAGCACGTTGCATGAGGCTGATCAGCCGCAACCTGCTTTAGGTCATATCAGGCTTTGATGAGCCCGCCGCAGTAATCGAGCGCGTATGCCTTTTCACCTTTCACTGCAATGGTTTCTACACCCGTGAAATACGCGGCATTGCCGGTGTTGTTGTCAGTATAGGTGCCATGAGGCCCATCCCATTCAAACCCGCCGAGAAATCGTCGCTGCTCATAGAGCGTGGTCAATGCTGATTTGATCGTCTGTCCCGCGCGTTCAGCATCAATGAGGTCTGGGCGAAGGACATAGCCATAGTAGTTCATGCCCCAGATTGGCTTTCCTTGGTGCCAAATCACTTCTTGACCGATGAAATTGGTGCCGCCGAAATAGCTGTCGAGATAACGCCAATCACCTTGATGCCAAGCAAGCTCATAGGAGCCCGGTCTGGATGGCATGGTTCGGCGCCCCCCACCGACATAGGTTGTGCGCTTCGCCTCAACAATAATGTCATTCAAATGTTTGAGATCCATGGTTGTTCCCCTCGCGGGAACAAATAAAGAACATTCACGTGATGCGGTCAAGAGCCTGTTATGGCTTGCGGGCTTCGCCTGCTATGCGTGTATCCACCTTCAGAGCCATGGCCTCCAGATCCCGCGATTTGCCGGAGAGCTTTTCTATTGCCGCAATGCAAAGGTCGGTCGCCACATAATCTGGCTTGTGGCCTACACCTTTGAGCCAGATCAGTTCGGAATTGCGAATGTCGCGCTTGAGGCCGATCGAGTGAATATTGGCAAGAACAATAGGATCGCTATCGCCGGTAATGATGATCGCCGGTGTCTGGATCTCCGTATAGCCCGGAGAAGCGCGCTTCACATAGTCAAGCAGATTGGCGACATCTTCAGCATTGCTCTGAAAGGCCGATGGCCGAAGAACCAAGGCAGGTGCGCCTTCCTCAACATAAGTTTCACGTCTTTGATTGGGCGCGAAGACAGCCTTGGTTGCGCCATCCATGAGCGACAGTCCGGCAGGCATGACAAGCGTGTGGCTGAACAGCCAGCCAATAATGGGCGTTGAGGTAAGACGGTAATGCCAATCTATGCCGCCTGGCCATGGATGTGTGGCAGGTGAAAGAAACAGGGTGCCGATTACCTTGTCAGAATGGTTCAGCGCAAAGCTGGCGGCAATGGCACCGCCGAAGGAATGAGCGACAATGATGGCTTTTCTGATTCCCAGTTTTTCCATGAGTTGGGAAATGGCGGTCGCTTGTCCATCGGGATAGGCATTTTCTGGTCCGCCGCGCTCGGAATAGCCATGTCCGGGGCGATCGACGAAGAGAAGGTCCGCGCGCCCCTTCAGTGGCTCAAGGAAGGCGGCTTCCTGATCCCGCAAGTTGCCGCTGGCACCATGAATGAAGACGATGGGCGGCAGGTCGGCATCCGGTCCCGCAGGTATATGCAGCGAATTGAGTTTATAGCCACCAACATCGGTGAGCGTGCCGATATTAGGGAATCTACGCTCGATTGAGGCTGCTTTCCATTCCGTAAAACCAAATAGCCCCGCAAAAAGGGCGACGACGATAATGATCGCGATAACAATGTATGACAGGGGAGGCCTCGGCGTTAGGTGCGGCTACCGGCAATTTTCTCGGAGAGCTTGGTAACGTTCTCCTGAGCATCGCGTTCCGCTGGATAGATTTCCAGAAATCGCTCCCAAGCCCGCAGCGCCAGCTCGTCTTCGCCATTTTCCATCAGAATTGTCGCCATGCCAGCAATGGCCGGGAAGTGTCGCGCATCACGCTGAAGAACCTGATTGATATCGGCCATGGATTTGCGCGTATCGCCCATGGCGTAATGCAGGGTGGCGCGGCGATTCCAGCCTTCCGTATAGGAAGGATCAAGCACAGTGACTTCGTCCAGAAAATCGAGCGCCGCAGAATTCTTTTTGTCCGCCACGGCCTTGGCTGCCCATTGCATGAGAAGGTTCACAGTGGCGCTGCCGGAATCATTCCAGTTGGTGATGATCTGGCCTGCGATTTCCTTGGCCTTATCCGGATCGCGCTCACGGCGAAGCGAATCGAACAGCTTGTTCTGCCGCGCCTTCGGGTCGAGATTTTGCGCCGAATCTTGTTGTGGCTTTTCCGACGGCTGAGCAGCCGCACGCGGTGCGCTGGAGCCGGTTGTTCCCGGATCAGCTTGCCCGGGGTCACCTGGCTGTAGATCATTTGACCCAGGAGCCTGCGGCTCAATCACGGGCTTTTCCTCCGCAAAAGCGGAGAGGGGGCTCAAAGAGAGCGGAATGAGCAAGGCTGCAAAAACAAATCGGCGCATACGGTAGACTTAAACCGCATGCGCCGACTTTCAAACCAAAAATCACACGCTATCGACAACGTGATGCTGGGCTGATGAACAGCCCGCCGATATCAGCCCTGACGAGCCTTGAAGCGTGGGTTCTGCTTGTTGATGATGTAAACGCGGCCCTTGCGGCGAACCAGACGGTTATCGCGATGACGGGCCTTAAGCGCTTTAAGCGAGTTCTTGATCTTCATTGTTCTGGTCCGCGTATTGCAGGGCGCTAAAAAGCCCCATGTCTCTGACAATCAAAAGCGCGCCATGTAGCGCGCTCTTTAGGATGGGAGGGGAGATACAGGTTCACCATGCCCCTGTCAACCGCACATCCCCTTGCTCCCAAGGCTTTTCACGGCAAAAGCTGGGTAACGTGACCCATTTTTCGCGCAGCTCGCGCCTCTGCCTTACCATAAAGGTGCACCAGAACGTTGCTCTTTGAGAGCCACTGCGGCACGTCATGGATGTCATCGCCGATCAGGTTCGTCATGACGCAATCCGAATGACGTGCAGGATCGCCAAGCGGCAAACCTCCCACGGCGCGAATGTGCTGTTCGAATTGCGAGACCACGCAAGCCGCCTCCGTCCAATGGCCGGAATTGTGAACACGGGGCGCGATTTCATTTGCAATAAGCCCGCCATCGGACATGACAAAGAATTCCATGCCGATCACGCCGACATAATCTAAGCCGGAGAGCAGGCGTTCGGCTGCGGTTCTCGCAGCGTGCGCCGTTTCAGCACTGATGCGGGCCGGAAGCGTGGATGTGTGGAGAATGCCATTGAGATGAACGTTTTCAGCCAGATCAAAAGCCTTGATCGTGCCATCCACGGCGCGCGCGGCAATGACCGAGACTTCCCGCTCAAACGCAACGAAGCTTTCGAGAATCAGTGGCACATTGCCCATGGCTTCGAAAACGCCATCGGCACGCTCGTCGCTTCCCTTGAAAACCTTCTGCCCTTTGCCGTCATAGCCGAGACGCCGTGTTTTCAGCACGCCCTTGCCGCCAAAATCGGAAAGCGCTGCTTCCAGATCTGCCTGGCTGTCGACCGCATGAAAACGGGCGGTCTCTATGCCGCAGCTATTGAGAAACTGCTTTTCGACCAGGCGGTCCTGCGCCACTTCAAGCGCTTTGGCTGGTGGATAGACAGGCTTGCTGGCGGCCAGTGTCTGGGCAGCTTCCACAGGCACGTTCTCGAACTCATAGGTGATGACATCGCAGGCCGCAGCCAATTCCGCCAAACCCGCGGGGTCGTCGTAGGCGGCAACGATCTGCCGGTTTGCAACTTGCGCTGCCGGACAGTCTGCCTGCGGTTCAAGAATGATGGTGCGAAAATTCAGCCGCGCTGCGGCCATGGCCAGCATGCGGCCCAACTGCCCGCCGCCGATAATGCCGATGGTAGAAAGCGTCATGGCGCCTCGTCGATAGGATAATCTGCCACGGACGCGGTTTGGCGTGCGCGGTACTCATCGAGCCTGTCTGCCAGGTCGGGATCGGAAAGCGCCAGAACGGCGGCTGCAATCAAGGCTGCATTCACTGCACCGGCGCGGCCAATGGCCAGCGTGCCGACGGGAATGCCGGCGGGCATCTGCACGATGGAGTGAAGGCTGTCTGTGCCAGACATGGTGCGAGATTGAACCGGGACGCCGAATACCGGCAGTGGCGTCAGGGCTGCAACCATTCCGGGCAGGTGGGCTGCGCCTCCGGCGCCCGCTATAATCACCTGAAAGCCTTCTTCCCGCGCGCCTTTGGCAAAGGCGAACATGCGGTCCGGCGTGCGATGAGCGGAGACAATTCTGGCTTCGTAGCCCACATCCAGCGCATCCAGCGTGTCTGCGGCATTCTTCATGGTTTCCCAATCCGATTGGCTACCCATGATAATGGCGACCGGGGGTCTCTCCTGCGGCACGCTGCTATCCTCCGTCACGCGATGATATCTGGAATGATCTGGTCTTCCAGGCTGGTCATCTTATCCTTGATGGCGAGCTTTTTCTTCTTCATGCGCTGGATACGAAGGGCTTCGCAGCCTGTCGCGATCATAGCGTTGATGGCGGCATCGTAATCTTCATGCTCCTGGCGCAAACGAGCGAGCGCCAGCCTGATATCCGCCTGTTCCTGATCGGCCATCTTGTCTTTTGTCCCCATCTTCAATCCGGTCTTTGTATCGCCGGGGAATGCAGGCAAGCTCCTACCACCAAACACAGGGAACGACTAGTAGAGCCCAGAGTAAAACTTATGGAAATGCACCAACAGTGCGGGGCACCGTTAACGAGTTGCGGCAGATGCGGGTAATCCCGACCTGGGGTTCCGATGTTGCGAATCGGTTCTGCGATGCCTCTACACTTTCCAAGCTGCACACGAGGTTGGTATTTGCCACTTTTGCTTCGTCTGTTCTGTGGCGGGCCACACTCACGCCGGTTTCCGCAAAAGTTTATCTCTGTTTAAACAAGACCATCGATTTGCCCTCGAGTTGTCACGATTTCGCCTTCGACAAAGCGGGCGGATCATGTCACAATTCCTTCGCAAACCAAAAGCCATGGGCTCAAGGGGAGCTCGTGGCCGGAGAAAAAAGGAAGGACGTGCCACATGACCATTCAGGCTCATATCGCATCGCTCGAGAAGAAACACGGCGCTCTTGAGGAGGAGCTCCAGTCGGTTCTTGCGTCTCCATCCTCTGATGACACTCACATTGCAGATTTGAAACGGCGTAAGCTGCGCCTGAAAGACGAATTGGAACGCCTGAAAAAGACAAGGCACTGACGCAATCGCGATCGTATATGAGTTTTCGATTGTCGCACGCCGCTCTCAAGGTCCGATACCGGGGGCGGCGTTTTTGCAAGCAAAGCCTGCTTTACGCCCAGAACTGGTCAAGCCACAGGTTGAGCTTGTGAAAGCCCTTGTTGTTGACGGAATAGATCCGCTTTGTTCCCTCGGATGTCACCGTCACGAGGTTGCAATCCAGAAGCGCCTTTAAATGCTGGGAAACGGCTGGCCGACTGATGGGCAGTCCCTCTGCCAGCTCGTTGACTGTACGGGGAGCACGCCTCAACTCTTCCAGCAGATGACGCCGGTTCGGGTCTGCAATGGCTGCGAAAGGATCGGTCGTCATGGGGATGATGCTACGTCAAGTTGCGAAACCCCACAAGTGATTTTGTGCAGTGCGGAATTTCAGCAAGTCCTACAGCGGAAGTGAATCATATAGCAGCTTCAAAGCGGCCAGCAGCCCCAGCCCGTAGGCCAGCGGATAGAACACTTCCGGCTTCAATCGGCGAACAATCCACGCACCTGCAATGGTCGATAAAAAGGCGACGGGCAAGAGTGTGACAGATGTTGCGAGATTGCGGCTGTCGAGTGCGCCCAGTGCCACGTAGGGAATGACTTTGACTGCGTTGACAAGGGCAAACAGCCGCACACTCGCGCCGGTGTATTCCTTCGGGTCCAGCTTCAGCGGTAGCGCGTAGATCTGGAAGGGCGGGCCGCCTGCATGGGCAACAAAGCTGCCATAGCCGGAAAGTGTACCCCAGAAGAGAGCCGGGCCGCCTCTGTGTTTCTGCGGGCCGGAAGGCTCTGATTTTTGCGGGCCATAAGTATCCCAAAAGTACCGCAGTGCGAACAGAATCATCGACATCGCAATGACGAAGCGTAGAGCATCGTCGGGCACATAGGCCGATGTTGCCCAGCCGAGCGCAATGCCGATGAGGCAGCCAGGCAGCATCATGAACATCAGCTTGCGGTCGTTGAAATGACGCCAGGCATAGAGGGCCACCATATCCATTACGATCAGGATAGGCAGGAAAATGGCTGCGGCATCCACCGGCGTCACAACCAGTGCCAGAAGAGGAACGCCCATCAGCGCGAAGGCACCGCCGAGGCCCCCCTTCGACAAGCCAACAAGCGCCACCGCTGGTATTGCGGCGGCAAAAAAGAGAGGATCGGGCATTGTCAATGAGAGCATGGCAGGATGGCGGTTGATTGCGGGGCCTGTCCGGTCTATCGGACTCTTGGAAATAAGGCGAGGCCTGGTCGCATCAACTTGCATTTCAGCAAATATAGATGTTGAACCAGAGACATGCCAAGAAATCAGTCAGACGGATCGGAATTAGACCATGGCACTTCCTGAAGATCGATGCAGACTTGTCCTCATTGTGCCGGAAGGTGAGGATGAGGCAGCCTTGGCCGAAGAGCTTGGTCATGCTCTGCGAGGCGGGGATGTCGCTTCCGTCATCATTCCGCAATACGATTCCAATGACAGCGCTTTTCAGGCCCGTGCGGAAAGGCTCGTCCCGATTGTTCAGGCAGCGGGCGCGGCAGCGCTGATCTGTGGGGATTCTCGCGTGGCCGGTCGTGCCAAGGCTGATGGCCTCCATCTGACGGGATCGATAGAGGAACTCGGCGAAGCCATCGAAAAGTTCTCGCCAAAGCTCATTGTTGGTTCCGCCTCTGCCAAGGATAGGCATGCCGCCCTTGAAGTGGGTGAATTGCGGCCCGACTATATTTTCTTCGGTCGGATCGATGGGGATATTAAGCCAGAGGCGCATCCGAAGAACCTTGCTTTGGCGGAATGGTGGGCATCCATGGTGGAAATTCCTTGCATCACGATGGGCGGCACGGATGTGGCCAGCGTTGAGGAAGTCGCAGCCACAGGTGCTGAATTCGTTGCCCTGCGTTTGGCTATTTTTTCCAGTCCAGCGGGCGCTGCTGCAGCGGTTGCGCAAGCGAATGCCATTTTGGACGAAAAAGCGCCACGGTTTGACGCTTGAAGGTCCGCATGCGTCGTTCTCTCACCCGTTGGATATCATTTCGTCATGCCTGTGCGCTTTCAGCGCTCTGGCTGATTTTGCCATCTTCGATGTTGGCGCAAGGTTCTGAGCGGGCTGTTACCCGGCCGGTCGAGCAGGGTGCCGATCCGCTGAAAAAGCAGGATGAGGTGCCGCCCAACGCTCAAAAGGGCGAGCGGCCAACAGATGAGGCTTACCCTTCTAGCGGGATCACGCTGTTGCAGCGCATGGGAACAACACTTCCACCACTGCCGCCTGAGAAGGAATACAAGGGGCCGATTGACGAGGCCTACGGTGCCTACCAACGCGGTCTTTACCGCACCGCCTTGGACAAGGCCTTACCCCGCGCCGAAAAAGGTGATTCCGCCGCCCAGACGCTGGTAGCAACCATGATGATGCAGGGGCGTGGCCTTGCTCATGATGCCAAGGGGGCCGCTTTCTGGTTCAAGCAGGCGGCGGAGGGTGGCGATCCGGCAGGCATGTTCCAGTATGCGTTAATGCTCATGCAGGGGCGCGACGTGCCGCATGATAAGGCCAAGGCCGATGAATTCATGCGCCGTGCTGCCGAAGCGGGCAATGGATCGGCACAGTTCAATTGGGGACAGATCCTGATTGCCGACAATCCGGGTGACAAGGGCCTGAAGCTCGCGCTGCCATTTTATGAAAAATCTGCCGAGCAGGGCATTGCGGATGCACAATATGCTGTCGCCCAGCTTTACTTGGCCATTCCCGACATACCGGCGGATAAGAAGTCGAAGGCGCGCGATTGGCTGCTGCGGGCAGCGAAGGCGGGCTATGATACGGCGCAACTGGATATGGGCATCTGGTTCGTCAATGGTGTTGGTGGTCCTCGCGATTACGACCAGGGTTTCGATTGGCTGCGCGTGGCGGCCATTCGTGGCAATGTGGTTGCGCAAAACAAGCTTGCTCACCTGTACATCAACGCGCTTGGCACACGGCCTGATCCGGTTGAAGCGGCAAAATGGTATGTTCTGTCGCGCCGTGCCGGTCTGCCCGATCCGGTTCTCGAAGATTTTTACCTCGGCATTAATGAGGATCAGCAGAAAAAGGCGATCGATGCCGCGAACCGTTTTCGCCGTGGCTGACGACACGCTGGCTGTTGCGACTTGAATTTCCCGCGATTTTGTGGTTCTGAAGCCGCCTAATCACGAAAAAACGTATGCACAGGTCCCTGATGGCTTGGGGACGCCCGCCTTTATCCCAAGGATTCCCAGATGGCCCGTTCTGCTCTTCTCAATGTCATGGTTCAGGCTGCCCTCAAGGCAGGCAAATCGCTTTCTCGCGATTTCGGCGAAGTTCAGAACCTGCAGGTATCCGTAAAGGGACCAAGCGATTTCGTCTCTCAGGCTGATCTGAAGGCAGAAAAAATCGTCTATGACGAGCTCATGAAGGCGCGCCCGACCTATGGTTTCCTGGGTGAAGAAAGCCAGGAAGAAAAAGGGACAGACGGTGCGCATCGTTGGATCGTTGATCCGCTGGATGGCACGACGAACTTCCTGCACGGTATTCCGCAATTTGCAGTCTCCATCGCGCTGGAGCGCAACGGCGAGATTGTCGCCGGTGTGATCTTCAACCCGGCCACGGATGAGCTTTTCACGGCTGAAAAGGGCGGTGGCGCTTTTCTCAACGATCGCCGTATCCGTGTTGCAGCGCGCCGCGTTCTGTCTGACTGTGTCGTTGGCTGCGGTGTACCGCATTTGGGCCGGGGCAATCACGGCAAGTTCCTGGTGGAACTTCGTCATGTCATGGGTGAGGTGGCAGGTGTTCGCCGTTTCGGTGCCGCCGCGCTTGATCTCGCTTATGTTGCTGCCGGTCGCCTGGATGGGTTCTGGGAAGTTGATCTTTCGCCATGGGATATTGCCGCTGGCCTGATCCTGATCCGGGAGGCGGGTGGCTTTACGTCCAACATGAATGGCGGCACGGATATTTTCGAGCACCGGAGTGTGGTGGCTGGCAACGAGCTGATCCACAAACAGCTGGTAGAAGTGGTCAATCGCCCAATTCCCAGCCGCTAATCAAGGCTTCTTCTGCAAAGGCTGCTCTTCGGGGCAGCCTTTTTTGCTTGAGCAAGATGAGTGCGCAAGATTGGTCTTTCTGCGAACGCGCTGAATTTCCGCAGATTTCCGAATTGCCATCACTTCAATTCGTCCCATTTTTGCACTAGCTTCCCCGCCACAGGTCGTAAGAGAGGTTGCGTGCACATGGCGAATGATACCCTTGAGGATGTCAACGGGGCGGAAATGGCGCCGCGCCATCATGGCTACAAGCTGTCCAACCCCGGCTCCGTCATCTGGACCATGGTGATCTTCCTGATCATTGTCGGGTTTATCGCCGCCATCCTCTACCGGCAGGCGCACACCGCCTTCATGACGAATCCGGGCCTGAACGGCCTTATTCTCGCCGTTCTAGCCATTGGTGTTATCCTCATCTTCACCCAAGTCATCAGCCTCATCCCGGAGGTGCGCTGGTTTAATTCCTTCCGCGCGGCAGGCAGTGCTGACCGGGTTGGAAAAGACCCCAAGCTGCTCGCGCCCATGCGTGCACTGCTCGGTCGCCGTCAACGGGTTGCCTTGTCCGCCAATGTCTTGCGGTCGATCCTCGATTCGATTGGTACGCGCCTGGATGAATCACGCGATACTTCCCGCTATCTCATCGGCCTTCTGGTATTTCTTGGTCTGCTCGGCACCTTCTGGGGCCTTATCGGCACGATCGGGTCGATCAGCACTGTCATTCAGAGCCTTGATCCGAATTCCGGTAGCAATACGGATATCTTGAGCGCCCTGAAGAGCGGTCTCACCGCGCCTCTGTCTGGCATGGGAACGGCGTTTTCATCTTCGCTGCTTGGTTTGTCAGGCTCCCTTATCCTGGGGTTCCTCGACTTGCAGGCGGGGCGTGCGCAGAACCGGTTCTACACCGAGCTTGAAAACTGGTTGTCGTCCGTCACGGAAGTAGAGGCGGAATTGCCCGCTGGTGAAGGCATCTCCGGCAATACGGCGGATGAGTTGCGCCGCGTTGTAGAGCAGTTGCGCAAGCTGACTGCCCAGCAGACCAAGACGGATGGCACCGCGCAGGCAGAGCGCTCCACCGCTGCCATGAGCCAGTTGGCGGAAAGCATTCAGGGCCTTGTGAAGAACATGCGTAATGAGCAGCAGATGTTGCGCGACTGGATCGAGGCCCAGCAGGAAGAAGCCAAGGCCATGCGTCGCGCTCTGGACAGACTCTCCGACCGGATCGGGGAGAAGTAAGCGATGGCGCTTGGCCGCAACAGACGTCGCGAACGCGGTGTCGATTATTGGCCGGGTTTCGTCGATGCGCTATCGACGCTGCTTCTGGCCATCATGTTTCTGCTCACCGTGTTTGTTCTTGCCCAGTTCATCCTAGGGCGGGAAATCACCGGGCGCGATGAGGTGTTGAACCGGCTGAACAGCCAGATCGCTGAACTGACCGAACTGCTGGCGCTGGAAAAAGGCGGCAAGCAGGATGTGGAGGATGCGCTGGCGAACCTCCAGGCCTCGCTTTCCGCCTCAGAGACAGAACGATCACGCCTGCAAGCTCTGCTTGATAAGGGGGCGGGAGCCAGCGATACCGCCAATGCCCGCATTGGTGCCTTGACCGAGAAGTTGAACGAGGAGCAGCAGGTCAGTGCCCGCGCCATGAGCCAGGTTGAACTGCTGAACCAGCAGATTGCCGCACTGAGGGCTCAGATCGCAGCCGTCGAGGCAGCACTTCAGGCATCAGAGGCCAAGGACCAGAACTCACAGGCGAAGATTGCCGATCTCGGCCGGCGATTGAACGTGGCGCTCGCTCAGCGGGTTCAAGAGTTGAACCGCTACCGTTCCGACTTCTTTGGACGGTTGCGGGAAATTCTCTCCGATCGCGAAAACATCCGCATCGTTGGTGACCGTTTCGTTTTTCAGTCGGAGGTTCTTTTCCCCGTTGGCGGCTCTGATCTGGATGATGCAGGCCGCGCGGAAATGGATAAGCTCGCCACCGCGCTTCTCCAACTGGCGCAGGAAATTCCGCCGGAAATCAACTGGGTTCTGCGCGTTGATGGTCATACTGACAACGCACCTTTAAGCGGCTCGGGTCGGTATCGAGACAACTGGGAACTTTCGTCCGCACGTGCCACTTCGGTTGTTAAATATCTCATTTCCAAGGGTGTTCCCGCCAACCGTCTGGTCGCTGCAGGCTTTGGCGAATATCAACCGATTGCGGAAGGTGACACACCGGAGGTGCGTTCCCAAAACCGCCGCATTGAGCTGAAATTGACGGAGCGCTGATCTGTCGCCTGCTTGCCTCTGACTTACGTTCGCGTAAAAGTAAGTTGGGGATGGAGAAGGCGCATGGAACAATACGATATTCTGGTGATTGGCGGTGGGCTTGCTGGGCTGGTCGCTGCCACAGAGGCTTGCGCACGAGGCAAGCGCGTTTGTCTTATTGATCAGGAAGGATCGCAAAACCTCGGCGGGCAGGCCTTCTGGTCATTGGGCGGACTATTTTTCGTCGATAGCCCAGAGCAGCGCCGAATGCGCGTTCGCGACACGCTCGATCTTGCAAGGCAGGACTGGTTTGGCTCTGCGGCTTTTGATCGTCCTGAGGATCACTGGCCACGCCAATGGGCAGAAGCCTATCTTCAGTTCGCGGCCGGCGAAAAGCGGGATTGGCTGCATCGCTTAGGCATGCGCTGGTTTCCCGTGGTCGGTTGGGCCGAACGCGGAGGCGCACATGCCCATGGACACGGCAATTCCGTGCCTCGCTTCCACGTGACCTGGGGAACCGGTCCTGGCGTGTTGCAGCCGTTCCTGAAGCTTGCACAGGATGAGGTGGAAAAGGGACGGTTGGTCCTGAAGTTCCGGCATCAGGTTGACCGGTTGATCAAGGCTGGATCGTCTGTTTGCGGTGTCGCGGGCCGTGTTCTCGCGCTTGACCCCGTCTTGAGGGGCGAAACGAGCTCCCGAGTGGTCACAGGCGATTTTGAACTCGGCTCTGATGCTGTCATTATTGCCTCTGGCGGCATCGGCGGAAACCATGAACTGGTCCGCCGCAACTGGCCGCGCGACCGCCTTGGCGAGCCTCCTGCCAGCATGGTAAGCGGTGTACCCAGTCATGTGGATGGACGAATGATCGGTATCGCTGAGGAAAGCGGTGCCTCGATCATCAACCGTGACCGCATGTGGCATTATACCGAGGGCTTGCGAAATTGGGCTCCTATCTGGCCTAACCACGGTATTCGTATTCTTCCCGGTCCATCCTCTTTCTGGTGCGATGCGGATGGAAACCGTCTTCCCACGCCTGCCATGCCCGGTTTCGATACCTTGGGGACGCTCAAGATATTGCGCGAGCGAAAATCAGATTACAGCTGGTTCGTTCTCACCAAATCCATCATCAAGAAGGAATTCGCACTCTCAGGTTCGGAGCAGAACCCGGACCTGACGGAGCGAAATATTCCATTGCTGCTCAAGCGCTTGGGCAAGAACCCTGCTGCGCCGATTCAAGCCTTCATGGATAAGGGTGAGGATTTTGTCGTTCGCGACCGCCTGGATGATCTGGTCGTTGGCATGAACGCCATTAGCGGTGAACAGCGGCTTGACCTGGACCATCTGCGCAATCAGATCGAAGCGCGGGATCGGGAGATCGACCACGCATTTAGCAAGGATGCGCAGGTTACGGCCATCCGTGGCGCTCGTCGCTATCTGGGTGACAAGTTGATGCGAACTGCCAAGCCGCACCGTCTGCTCGATCCTTCCGCCGGGCCTTTAATCGCTGTGCGCCTGCACATTCTGACCCGCAAGACGCTGGGCGGCATTCATACCGATTTACAGGGTCGCGTGCTGGATGGAGAAGGCGAGCCAGTGCCGGGGCTTTACGCTGCTGGTGAGGCTGCGGGCTTCGGCGGCGGCGGAGTGCATGGCTACAACGCTTTGGAAGGCACATTCCTCGGCGGATGCCTGTTCTCTGGCCGAATTGCTGGTCGCCACGCAGGAACGTGACGACCAGAACGTCGTGTTAGTCGAGCGAAACATTGGCGCTTTTGACCACCGGTTGCCACTTGGCAAGCTCCGCCTTCACATGCTCGCCCAGAGCTTCCGGCGTAGAGGCAACGATGCTGGCGCTGAATTCCTTCATGCGTTCCGCAACAGCCGGGGAGGCTAACGCTGCCTTGGCAGCGGCGTTTAATCGATCAATGACTGGCTTTGGCGTGCCAGCCGGGGCAAACAGCGCATTCCAAGTATATGTCTCGTAACCTGGAATTCCGGCTTCCGCCATGGTCGGCACATCGGGGAAGGAGGGTGCGCGTTCCGCGGTGGTTACGGCTAGCGCTCTTAATGTGCCAGCCTTGATGTGGCCGGAGGAGGAGGGCAGGTTGTCGAACATGATCGGTACCTGGTTCCCGATAACATCGTTCAAGGCAGGCCCGGAACCCTTATAGGGAACGTGCTGCATCTTAACGCCCGCCATGGAGTTGAACAATTCGCCAGAGAGGTGCAGCGGCGTGCCATTGCCCGATGAGGCATAGCTGTATTTGTCAGGTTCTGCTTTCAGCAGCGCCAGCAACTCCTTCACGCTCTTGGCGGGAAGCTCCGGATTCACCACCAGCACATTCGGCACAACAACGAGCAGCGAAACCGGGGCGAAATCCTTTTCCGCATCGTATGGCTTGGCCTTCAGCATCAGGGGATTGAGCGCGTGTGTGGCAACCGTTCCCATGAGAATGGTGTAGCCATCCGGCTCCGCGCGCGCCACGTTTGCCGCGCCGAGGCTGCCGCCTGCGCCCGCGACATTTTGGATGATCACCTGCTGGCCAAGATCGGCAGACATGCGCTCTGCAATCACCCGTGCCACGACATCCGTTGAACCGCCTGCCGCAAACGGCACGACCAGTGTGATGGTGTTTTCGGGATATTCTGCAAGAGCCGGCGAAGCGGCTAACAGGCCAGCAATGACACCCGCTGCCCAAATTTTCCTGATCAGTTTCATGTGCATCTCCTCCGCAGACATGATCGTCCCAAAGCGGCTACCTCCTCCGCTTTAAGCTGAGGCGATTGTTGGCGGGATGCTGTTCATGACAACTCATTTGCATTGCGAAAGGGATAGAGGCGAGCCACTGTGATGAACGATGGGTGGAACTCCACCCATTCCACTCGCCAGCGTGGGTGGAACTCCACCCGCGCTCAATGGGTCATTGCGCTGCGATGGCGGGGTTGCCAGCCTCAAACTGAAGTTTGGCAAGGCTCGCATAAAGACCGCCCTGTGCCACAAGCTGTTGATGTGTGCCTTCTTCGACGATCATGCCATTATCCATGACCAGAATGCGATCTGCCTTAAGGATGGTGGCGAGGCGATGGGCAATGACGATGGTGGTGCGATCCCGCATCAGGCCATCCAATGCCTTTTGAACGAGCGTTTCGCTTTCGGCATCAAGCGCAGAAGTGGCTTCATCCAGAAGCAGGACAGGCGCATTTTTCAGGATCGCGCGGGCGATTGCAATGCGCTGGCGCTGGCCGCCGGAGAGGGTAACACCTCGCTCTCCCGCCATGGTGTCGTAGCCTTGGTCGAGGCGGGAGATGAACTCGTCGGCCTGTGCCGCAATGGCTGCCTCACGCACGGCTTCTCGGCTGGCGCCAGGCTGGCCGAAGGCGATGTTATCATGAATGGAAGCGGCAAAGATCGTGACATCCTGCGGCACGATGGCGAGACGGCTGCGGAATTCCGCAAGCCGTGCTTGGCGCAAATCCACGCCATCCAGCCGGATTGCCCCGCTTTGCGGATCGTAAAAACGCATCAACAGTGAAAGCACTGTACTTTTGCCAGCACCAGATGGACCGACAATAGCAACCGTTTCCCCAGCTTTTACATGGAAAGAGAGGCCATGCAAGGCAGGCGCACCGGGGCGTGTGGGATAATGGAATTCCACAGCCTCAAAACGCACTTCACCGCGCGGGGATGATGGCAGGGGCAGCGGGGATTGCGGATCACGAATGGCGGGAACTTCGCGCAGTAGCTCTGTCAGGCGCTCGGCGGCACCACCTGCCTGCGACAGATCACCCCAGACTTCCGAGAGCTGCCCGAGCGAGCTTGCGGCGATGACGGAATAGAGAACGAACTGACCGAGCGTTCCGGCAGTCAGCGTTCCTGCCAGTACGCTTTGCGCGCCGTACCAAAGCACGCCGACAATGCTGCCAAACACCATGAGAATAGCAAAGCCGGTGAGGAAGGCGCGCGAACGAATGGCCACGCGTGCGGCATCATAGGCATCTTCAACCGTGGATGTGTAGCGTGCGGTCGCCGCCTGTTCCGCGCCAAAGGATTGGACGGTGCGGTTAGCGGAAATGGTCTCTGAAGCAAAAGCCGAGGTTGCCGCGAGCGTATCCTGCGCCGCACGGGCTCGGCGGCGCACCGAACGGCCAAAACCAACGAGCGGAAAGACTATGAGAGGAATGGCACCCAGCACCAGCATGGAGAGCTTGGGGCTGGTGAGGATCATCATGACCATCGCGCCAAGACAGAGGATCGTGTTGCGCAGCGCCTGCGATGCCGCCGAGCCGAAAGCAGATTTGATTTGGGTTGTATCCGCGGTTAATCGGGAGACGATTTCGCCGGATTGATTGACATCGAAAAAGGATGGTGAGAGCGAGGTGACACGAGCGAAAACCTCGCCGCGCAGATCCGCCACCACACGTTCACCGATGGTGATGACGTAATAGTAGCGCATGGCGCTCGATACCGCGAGGAGACAGGCAAGACCCAGCAACATGCCGAAATAGCTATTGATGAAGGTACTGTCTGACGCAGCAAAGCCGTGATCGATCATGCGCCGGACGGCCAGCGGCAGGATGAGCGTTGTCACCGCTGCTATTGTCAGGAAAACACCTGCCAAAGCCACCATCTTCTTGTAGCGCAGCACATAGGGCATGAGCCGCAGCAAAGGCTGTGGGGAGCGGCGGGTCTTCTCAGCTGTCATCGGCAATTCCGTCTTGGCTGCAGCAAAACAGTACTTGTGGGCTGCTTTGCAGGTACTTGTGCTTTGAGAGACCTTCCTGTATAGGCTCCGCATCGAATTGGAAAGCCGTGGCCTTCGGGTGCACGGCTTCATTACGGAATAGGGTCGCTCGCTGCAATTGCGACAAAAAGACCCCGCACAGCAGGAAGAGTGTCATGAAGGCCAATATTCATCCAGACTACCACAAGATCAAGGTCGTCATGACCGACGGCACCGAGTACGAAACCTTCTCCACCTGGGGTTCGGAAGGCGCGGTCATGAACCTGGAAATCGACTCCAAGTCGCATCCAGCTTGGACTGGCGGCAACCAGCAGCTTATGGACCGCGGCGGCCGCGTTTCCAAGTTCAACAAGCGCTTCGGCGGCCTCGGCCTCTAATTGCTTGGCCGGGCTTCATCCGGCAATCTGACGATTTCGCACCGCCCGAACCCAAGGTCCGGGCGGTTTTTCTTTGACTGATGGCGCTCTGTTAAAAGGGTGCCGAAAGATCGAGTTTCCCTTATGCTATCTATGCTTCGTCGCTCCTTGATGCCGCTTGCTGCGGCAGCAACTCTTCTTCTCTCCACCGCTGCTGCAATGGCCGACCAGGCCAGCATCGTCCTGAACGTGAAAACTGGCGCAGTGTTGGAAGCGGATCGCGCAACGGAGCTGCACTATCCGGCCTCCCTGACGAAAATGATGACGCTTTACATGACCTTTGAAGCGCTGCATTCCGGCAAGCTCAAGTGGACGGATCGCATTACCATTTCGGAAAATGCGAACAACAAGGAGCCGTTCAAGTTTGCGATTGGCGCCGGAAACACCATCAGCGTGCGCGAGGCTGTAGAGGGAATGATCGTCATTTCCGCCAACGACGCGGCGGTTGCGATGGGCGAGCATTTCGGCGGCAGCGAAGAGGGCTTTGGTCAGATGATGACGGCGAAGGCTCATGCGCTTGGTATGACGGACACTGTTTTCCGCAACCCAGCCGGTCTGCCCGATCCGCAGCAGGTGACAACAGCAGCGGATATGGCAAAGCTTGGCATGGCGCTGATGCGGGACTTCCCCGAGGAGTTCAAGATGTTTTCCGCCCGCACGATCACCTTTCGACACATGAAGATTCGCGGTCACAATGGTGTGCTGAATACCTATCCCGGCGCGAGCGGAATCAAGACCGGCTATACGGATGCGTCCGGTTATAACCTCGTAACCTCTGTTGAGCGGGGAGGGGTGAGCCTCGTGGGTGTCGTGCTGGGCGGCAAGACCGCTCAGGAGCGCGATGAGATTATGAAGGGCCTGCTTGATCGCTACCTTCCTGCCGCACCCGCGGTTGCGCAAAAGAAGCCAGCTGCCAAGATTGCAGAACCGGTTGCCAGAACAGCGACGGTAACGACCACCGTCGCGCAGCCGTAAAGGCTTCACCGAATTAAAAAAAAGCCGATGAAACTGGGTTTCAGCGGCTTTTTTATTGTTCTTTATTCTACTTAGTTCGTGAATGCTGTCCGCAGCAGATCGAGTTGCGCACGAACGCTGTTCTCGTTGTCTGGAACAATTGCTTCCTGTGGCCGATAGATTTCGCGGTCCAGCAGAGAAACGCGGTTCTGGAGGCGCAAGGAGCGCTCGACCAATTCCCGGAATGCTTCCGGCAGGTCACCCCAGCCCGGTGCCATGCGGTCTACGTTGAAACCGTCAAGGCGGACCTTGTTTTTCTCGCTCAATACCTGGTCATGGCTCATCTCGCCATTGTTAACCGCACGCTGGAGCAGCAGCCAGGACGCCATCTGCATCAGGCGAGTGGTCAGGCGCATCGATTCTGCGGCGTAAAGGACCGTGGCATTACGTGGCAGCACCTTGGATGCTGCACGGCCCGGACCATCGAGATAGGCGGCGGTTTCTTCCACGAGGGACATGCCCTCTGTGTAGAGCGCCTTGAACTGCGAAGAGCTAGCGGCGCGGCCCGCGAAACTGACGGTATTCAATACCTGTTCTGACATCGAGATAATCCTGCTAACGCATCCACTTGATCAGGCAATGACGAAACTCATTAAAAGTTCCGCTGTCGACTTCATGACCAGAAGATGATGCCAGTAGCTGAATTCCGCAAGCCGTTTCTTAAAGAAAGGTTAATTCCCACAGTTTACACAGCATAATCAAAAAAAAGAGCCGCGAAAGCGGCTCTCAAGGTAAAACAGGGAGAATCAGACCAATCCGCCGATAGGAGAAACCGTCTGAGTCCAGGAAGCCCGGACAAGAGCATCATTACCGAAAATGCTTAACAGACGGTAAATGCACTCTCAAAAACTATAAATTCTTTGTGTTGCTTTAACCTATTCTGGTGCAGGCGGAGCAATATCATCCAAAACTTGCCGGTGATTCGTACGGTAACGAACATGTTATTTGCAGAAAGCTTGGGCGAATTACCGCTTGAAAAAGCTCTCTGCAGCGGCCCGCCCGGCGTCTTTGCGGGCTCGTTCTTCTTGCAGCCGGTCGATCTCGGCCTCCAGAAGGGTAACGCGCCTCTCCAGCTCATCCGCTGAAAGCTGCGAAATGTCGCAGCCAATCTCGTGTGTATTGACCTTCTTGGGGCGGTCATCATCGAAGAGGCTCATGGGAAACTCCAATCAGCGCCAGAATTCGGGGATCGTTTCTGCAAGTCGGGGACCAATACGCAGCGGTGCAATCTTTTCCGCCAAACCAGTGGTGTCTGAAATTTCCACACCGACACCACAAATGGTAGCCGGGCCGCTCGCAGCCTCAAAACGCCCCTTTGGCATCTTCGAAATGAACCGGTTGAGCGGCTCTTCCTTCTCCATACCGAGAGAGGAATCGTAGTCACCACACATGCCCGCATCGGACATATAGGCGGTGCCGCCATTGAGGATCTGGTGATCAGCCGTTGGAACATGGGTATGGGTGCCGACAACGAAACTCGCACGGCCATCGACAAAGTGGCCGAAGCACTGCTTTTCGCTGGTGGCTTCCGCATGAAAATCAAAGATAACGGCGTCTGCCTGTTCCTTCAGCGGGCAGGCATCGAGAATGGCTTCAGCGCTTTTAAAGGGGTCGTCCAGTTCCGGGTGCATGAACACACGGCCCATGATGTTGGACACCAGTACGCGCGCACCATTGCGAGCATAAAAGAGACCGGAGCCGCGCCCCGGCGTTCCTGCCGGATAGTTGGCCGGGCGCAAGAACTGGTCATGCCGGCCAGCAAAAGCAACGGCATCCTTCTGGTCCCAAACATGATTGCCTGTGGTAACGACATCCGCGCCAGCATTGATGGTTTCAAGGAAGATATCTTCCGTAATACCGAAGCCGCCTGCTGCATTTTCGCCGTTCACCACAACGAAATCGAGTTTGAGGTCAGAGATCAGGCCCGGCAGGCGATCCCAGACGGCGGTGCGTCCTGTCTTGCCAACCATATCGCCCAGAAAAAGAAGTCGCATGCCTATCCGTTCAGCTGTTGAAGCGTCTCAGTCCGCTTTCAGTCAGAACAGCGTGCAGACGCATATCGTGGGATTCTGCAGGTACTGATGCCACTTCCTGACAATCGAAGGCAATGCCGATCAACTGCGGAGAGAGGCCTTTCCTGTGTAAACGCTCGATTGCACGGTCGTAATAGCCGCCCCCATAGCCGATACGCTGGCCTGTATGGTCAAAAGCAGCAAGCGGCACAAGCATAATGGCCGGGTCCAGCTCTTCACAATCAGGCCCGGGGCCGAAAGTGCCGAAGCCCATTGGCACCAATTCCCGGTCCGCCCGCAGCTCTCGAAACACAATCGTGGTCTTATCGAGAATAACCGGCAGGCAGAGTTGCCCACCTTTTGCCTTGAGGCCGGACATCAGTGGACGAAGATCGGCTTCGGAGCGAATGGGCGAGAAGCCGGACACAATCGTGCCCGGTGAAAGCTCGATAGCGGACAGTCCGTGTTCGGCCAGGGCAAGGCTCATTTCAATCCGCTGGTCGGGGGCCAGAAGGTCTCGCACGGCAAGACGTTCAGCACGCAGCCGCGCCTTTGCCTGTGCGTTCTCCATCATGCTGCTTCCTGCACCTTTTGAACAAGCAGCTTGTCAATGCGGCGACCATCCAGATCGATGACTTCGAAGTTCCAGCCGTTCCACTGAAACTTTTCGCCAAGTTCCGGCAGGTGCTTCAACTCATCCAGGACGAAACCGGCAACGGTTTCATAGTCCGGATCTTCCTTCATGGAAAAGCCCATCTGGTGGGCGAATTCATCCACCGGCATCCAGCCAGCCACGAGATAGGAGCCATCCTCGCGCTGGACGATGGCGGGCTCTTCCACTTCGTCTTCCTGAAAGACGCCGGTAATGGCTTCCAAAATATCACCAGAGGTGATGATGCCTTCGAAGTGGCCGTATTCGTCGTAGACCAGAACCATATGCGCATTGGCCTTGCGCAGCGCCTGAATGACATCCAGTGCGCCAGTGAGGTCGGAAACCACAGGGGCTTCGCGCATCCGGCCACGAATATCCGGCTCCATGCCTTCCATCATCGATTCATAGACATCTTTGACGAAAAGAACGCCGAGAATTTCATCGGAGGAACCATTGCGAACCGGCAGACGAGAACGCTGTGTCGTGCGCAATTGCGTGCGGATTTCTTCCAGATCGTCTTCAATGTCTATGACTTCAACATCGCGCCGAGGCGTCATCAATCCACGCGCCGTGCGGTCTGCCAGGCGCATGACGCCGGAAATCATCGCGGATTCTTCGGTTTCGATAACGCCCGCAATCTGCGCTTCTGCGAGAACCGTGCGGATTTCCTCATCCGTCATCTTCTCCTCAGATTCGCCTTTTTGGCCGAGCAGGGCCAGCATTGCGCGGCCCGAGGCATCCAGCAGCCAAACCAGAGGAAGAGCAAGCTTTGACAGCAGCACCATCATGGGGGCAACCCGCGCCGCAACCGTTTCCGGCGCGCGCAAGGCAATCTGCTTTGGCACCAACTCACCGATGATGAGCGAGAGGTAAGTGATGGCCACGACGACGGAGCCGACGCCTAAGCCATCGGCCCAGACCTGCGGAAGGCCCTGATCCAACAGCCAGCCTGATAAGCGCGCACCCAGCGTTGCACCTGAAAAGGCGCCGGACAGAATGCCGACCAGCGTGATGCCGATTTGAACCGTGGATAGGAAGCGGCCCGGATCGTCCGCCAGCTTCATTGCAAGGCCGGCACCGCGATTGCCCTGTTCAGACATAACTTTCAGGCGAACAGGTCGAGATGAGACCACGGCCAATTCTGACATGGCGAGAACGCCGTTAAGAATGGTTAGAAGAATGACGATTGATATTTCGGTTAACAAGAGACGCTCATAAGTTTCGTCAGGGACCCTGACCGCCTAATAAAGCACGGTTATCCCGGATCAGCTCGAAAAGCCGGCCAATCCTGCCGCACAAACACAAAACGAACATATAAGTTCCGATTTCGCGAAGCCAGCTGACGGTATGCGCGCAATCTTACAGACCGGCCCCAGTCAATGCAATGCGGTCACGCATTTTTCGCCAGTTCAAGTGAAAGTTCCGCCCGCGTGCCGCGCGAAGCGGGGACATATTCCACGGATGAACCGAGCGTAGAGGCCATGGAGCGGATAATCCGGCTCCCAAGTCCGGTGCCTTTCGGGCTCGAGCCCTCTACCAAGCCAACTCCATCGTCTTCCACCGCAAGCAACGCAAAGCCATCATCCCCGCGGCGCAGGTGAACCCGCACTTCGCCGCTTGAGCCAGCGGGATAAGCGTATTTCAAAGCATTGGTCAGCAATTCCGTTACGATCATTCCCACGGAAACCGCTCTATCCGAGGTGAGTGACACCGGGTCGGCATCCAGAGAGATGGAGGGACCAGAATTTTCGAGATTCACAGAGCGCTGTACTTCCTGCACAAGCGTTTGCAGGTATTTATCCATTTCAACATGGCGCACATCGTCGGATGTGTAGAGGCTGCGATGCATGCCCGCTATGGCGGTGATCCGAGCCTGCGTTTCAGTCAGCGCCTCGCGAACCGCTTCATCCTTGCTGTTGTTGACCTGAAGGCGGATGAGCGCGGCCACCAGGGCCAGTGAATTGGCAACACGGTGGTTGACTTCCGCCAGCAGCACCTCCGCCCGTTCCTTGCCCAGTCGGATTTCCTGATCTGCCAATTCCTTGGCGCGGTGCAGTTCCGCCGTGGCAATCGCCTGACGCAGGGCATTTTCCATCAGCGACCAAAATTCGTCGCCAATGGTTTTGATAACATAGTCGGAGGCACCGCTTTTCAGCGCATCGACGGCAATCGTTGCTTCACTGGAGCCGGTCACATAGATGGTTGGAATGGAAAAACCACGTTCCCGCAGGTTGCGTAGGATGTCGAGCCCGGTTTCCGCGCTGAGATAGTGGTCAAGCACAATGGCATCGAATTTTGCGTCATCCAGCGCCGCCAGGCAGGCTTGACCGTCCGTGACATGCACGACCGAATAGCCAAGGCGACCCAGCGCGCGTTGTGCGAGCCGGCCAAGAGCGACATCGTCGTCAACATATAGAACGGTCTGCTGCATGGCCTCTACGCGGTTCAGGGAATCTGCATGACAGAGAAGAACAATCCCAACTGCCGAATGGCATTGGCAAAGCTGTCATAGTCCACTGGTTTGGTAATGTATACATTCGCCCCGAGATCATAGCAGCGCTGAATTTCGCGCTCGTCATCGGTGGTGGTGAGAATGACGACCGGCAGGCGCTTGGCGTGCGCGTTTGATTTCACCCGTTCCAGAATGTCTATGCCGGACATGTCTGGCAGGTTGAGATCGAGCAGGATCAGCATATAGCGGTTCTGAATATTCTCGCCCGAGCGGTCTTCGCCCAGAATGTAATCCAACGCGGCATTGCCGTTGGTAAACGGAATGATTTCGTTGCTCACGCCAGCGCGGCGTACGTTCTTCTCGATGAGGCGGGCGTGACCTTCGTCATCTTCCACCATAACGATGGTGACTTCGCGACCGGCAGCTTTCATATCCCAGGACTCCTGACATGTTGGGAAAGGTCCATCGGCAAGCGAATAAGAAAAGTCGATCCGCCGTCGAGGGTGGAAGTGACCGTAATTTCACCTCCTAAATTTCTAACTAACGATCGAACATGAGCCAGTCCAATCCCTTCGCCGGGACTATCCTGACGCCCGGAGCGTCGGAACAGTTCAAACACGCGCTCATGATCTTCCGGCGCAATGCCTCGACCATTGTCCTTCACTTCAATGCGCACCATGCTGCGACCGAGCGCCTGTGCTGTCACGTCGAGAGTGAGGGGCCTGTCTGAACTTTTATATTTGACCGCATTGTCAAAGAGATTGCCGAAAATCTGCTCCAATGAAAAGCGGTCTGTCACCAGATTGCGGGCTGCGGCAACAGATATCGACACTTTTCCGCCCGCATCGGTCACCTGATGATTGATGCTATCAGCTGTGGCTTCCAGAAGATCCTGGAGATTGATCCGTTCCGGCTTAAGCTCACGCCTGCCATCGCGGGAAATTTTGAGGATGGCGTTGATCAAGCCATCCATTTTCTTGGTGGATGAGCGAATGAAGGAAATCGCTTCCGGCAGATCTTCTTCCACGGCAAGGCGCGCTTCGCGGGCCTGATCTTCCGTGGGCTGGGCGTCACCCGCCATCACATAGGCGCGGATGGTCTTCAGTGTTTGATCCAGTTCGCTGGTAAAGCCCATGATATTCACAAGCGGGGCTCTCAGATCATGCGAAACGATGTAGGCATAGCGCTGAATTTCGCGGTTGGCCTGCATCAGGTCGTCGGTGCGCTCGTTCACCCGCTCTTCCAGCCCCGTATTCAGGGCCTCCACCTCGCGATGCGCGTAGGAAAGTTCACGCACATGCTGCATCACCACGAGGATTGCCCCGCCCACCACGATGAGGATGACCACGCCACCGCCGATTGTGACCCATTGCAGGGTTGATGCATGGCTGTTCAGCTCATCGACGCCGGAGCTTAGTTTGACATCCAGATCGCGAATAAGAGTGACCAGGAGCGCGCTGATGTCGTCCATCAACTCGCGCCCCGTTGCGGCGCGAACCAGCCCCACAGCTTCATCGAATTGACCGGCTTGGGCCAGATCAACCGTTTCTTTCATTTCTGCGAGCTTGGCATCCAGCAGGGTGTTGAACTGCTCGAACGGAAAAACCACCGCGTTCTGGCGCTGATAGGTTTCCATCAGGCGATCCCGCTGTTTGGCCATGCGGTCCGTCGCAGCGATATAGGGCTCCAGAAACTCGTGATCACGGCTCAGTAGATAGCCTCGTTGACCAGCTTCCGCGGCGCGCAGGAACAGCATCATATCGGCAGAGGCGCTACGCAAATCACGAAGGCGCACCACATCGCCGAAATAGCTTTGTGTCGAGCGCGCCAGATAGAATGATGACGTGACGATAGCAGCGAGAACCGCAGCGCCGATCATGAGCATGATCAAAGACGAGCGCGCGAATTTTGTATTTGCGAATGGCATTATATCTAAAAACCCTTACCCCGACCGGGGTAAATGGGTCAGGCTTTCAGGAAGTCAAGCGCATGACGGGAAAAACGAAGGTGTGACAACCCGCCTTTCGGTTGATCCTTCGGAGGTAAAAGGTGCGATCCACGGCGACCGATGGATAATTACGATCCTGGGTGCCTACAAAAGTAGGTGGGCGCCATATGTCCAAGCCCACGGGCCTGGTCAGGGACAGCTCCCTTTGGATCGAGTATGGCCCCAGGGATTGTGGTTCCTGTCGGGAAGCGCAGACCGCAACAGGAATATAAGACAGGTTAATGGCGACCGCCAGAGCTTAACAGTCCTCATCATCGATTTTGTTTGGTGCACATCACAAACCCTGCGGCACCAGGATTTGCGGTTTGCGGGGAAGATTACGAAGCGACACCACAATCTCTGGCTCGTGTGCGTAAACAATATCGTATTTGCCGTCGAACATGGCGAGAAACTGCTCCAAAGGCGGTCCGCTGCGGTGCATGGGCAATATGAGAGATGAGCGCAAACGTTGAACGACGCGGCTCATGCTTTCCGGTCCCATGGTCAATCCACCATCTGTTGGCACCATCAGCACATCGAGCCGCCCAATCTCCGCATAATGGCTATCACTCAGTTCATGATGCAGATGGCCCAGATGGCCGATGCAAAGCCCCGCCACTTCGAAAATGAAAATCGAGTTCCCGTTTTCCTCAAAACCGCCATAGCCACGTATGTCGGTGGACACATTGCGGATATAGGCATCCCCCATCACCACGTGATGCTCGGCTTTTTGGCCTGGCTTATCACTCCAGCCCTTTAAAACCTGCTTGATCTGCGGCTCGGGTGTCAGCGTGTAATGGGTGGAATGCGCCTTGTTCATCGTCACCACATCGGGCGTTCGATCTGGCTTGTGATAGCCGCTATAGTCGGTCGCGATGAGAATTCCGTCCGGCGTTTCGATGGAGTAGGTGGAATGGCCGATCCAGCGAATGCGCACCTCTTCCAGATTTTTCCTTGCCTCTATCAATTTTGGCGGCTGGAAGCTGGCGAACTGCACCTTGGGAAGGGATTGCGCGATGGCTTGGCACTGGCTGGCCGGTCGCGCCTGATCTTGGGCCCACGCGCCGGAAGAACTCAAACCGACCACGAACCATGCGAATGCGAAAGTCCGCAGCATCATGCTACCCCCTCGTCAACCATGGAGGGCAGGATGCGTGAGGTCGTGAGGCGCGTCCAGATAGATGGCTGTAAGCGCGCCTCACATTTGCGTCATCAGTGTTATCGATTGTCCGGTTCAGACGAGGCGCGAGGATCGAGCATCAGGCTTTCCGGTGTTGAAAGCTGGGCGGCAGCGCCTGGAACCGTGGTGTAATTATCCTTTTCTGCCGTAGGCAGAGCGGCACGTCTTCTGCTGCGGAAAATAGAATAGACGACCACGATCATATGCGCTGTGGCCGTTACCGCAAACAGCGCATGAGCACCGAAATGGGTCATGACAGGGCCGCCAAGGGTCGGGCCAATGATCGTTCCAATGCCGAAGAGCAGCAGCAGACCGCCGGAGACTTTGACAAAATCCTCAGGTGAGGCGAAGTCGTTCGCATGCGCCACGGCAATAGGGTAGAGCGCATTGGCGGCTGCGCCATAGGTGGCAACCAGAATGATGATGACATAGACGTTCATCGGCTCCAGGACCACGAGAAGCAGCCCCGCCACGGCTGCCAATCCTGAGAGTGCGGCGAGAACGTACCGCCGATCCATCCGGTCCGACAGACGACCGGCAGGAAACTGCATGATGGCACCGGCAAAAATGGTGATGCTGACCATGACCGCGATGGTGCCCTGATGCAGCCCTGTCTTGGCGCCGAAGACGGCAACCAACGTTCCATAAGCACCGTTGGCAATTCCGACCATGAGGATACCAACGAAGGATACTGGCGAATTCCGGTAGAGCGCTGGAAGATCGAGACTGACACGTTTCAGCGGTTGCGGTGAGGCGGCAGTCGACATGGTCGTCGGCAGGATGGAAATGCAATATAGAATGCCGCAAACCATGAACAGCAGCGGCGTGGTGACATCTGCCAGGCCGACCAGCAATTGGCCGCCCACGACGCCCAGCAAAGTGATGGCAATATAAAGCGAGAAAATCGCGCCACGGCTTTCATTCGTGGCACGCTCGTTGAGCCAGCTTTCGATAATCATCGACGTGCCAGCGGTGCAAAAGCCGGTGACAGCGCGAAGAAGCAGCCATGCGCCATCATGAACAAAGATGCCGGTGACCAAGACGTTGAGGCAGATGATGGCGCCAAACCCAGAAAAGGCGCGGACATGACCAATGCGGCGCACGAGCAGTGGAGCAACGAAACACCCTGCCACGAAGCCTGCTGCCCAGGTGGTGCCGAGAAGGCCGAGCACTTCGTTGGAATAGCCTTCATGCGTGCCGCGAACGGGCAACAAAAGGCCCTGAAGGCCGTTGCCGAGAAACAGGAAGAGCGTGCCGAGAAGCAGACTAAAGACAGGTAGGATATTACGAGGCATCAGCGAAACCGCATGCATTCGAATGTTTGAAAACTGTTATGGCAAAGAACCACAACAATGGTTAAACGAGTACACCAGATTTCGACGCTGACGTGAATATTCACGACTTTGGATTGCCAATCCAAATCCCAACCTCCCGGCACCTCAAAAACAGGTTCCGAATCTGCTGCCCTCCTGCCTATCTGTGGTGCAGGGGAAAAATGTCCAGCCTGTGGCTGATCCAGAGAAGCTGTAGAAATTCATGACAAAACTCATCGGTCTTCTGCTGCTCGCCGCCATGGCGGTTCACATCATCAAACCGCTTGGTTTGCCGGGCCTGCGTTACCGTTCCGACTTCTGGAAAATCGCTGTGATTGCCTTCGCAAGCTGGGCTTTGACCATGCTGATCCGCGATCTCACCTAACGAATTGAAATATTCTTGCTTGAAATCTCTACCAAATTACTAGTCTATTCCGGATGGTATTTTGACTGAGAGGAGCCAGGATGAAATACGATGTCGCCGTAGTGGGAGCAGGCTTTTCCGCCATCGCCGTTGTCATCAATCTCCTTCGCAAACTGCCTTCCACTGCCGCAATTGCCGTGGTTGGAGACGATCCCGGGTTTGGGCGCGGCACCGCCTATCGCAGTGAATTTCACGTTCACCGCCTCAATGTTCCGGCGGCTCGCATGTCCATTTTTCCCGATGAGCCGAATGATTTTCTCAATTGGCTGAAGGAGAATGGCCGCAGCACCGGCCCTGGGCAATTCGCGCTGCGCAGCGATTTCGGCCTCTATCTTCGGGATCGGCTGGCGGCGCTTTTGCGAGATCGCGCCAATCGCGCCAAAGTGGAATTCATCAAGGCTCGCGCCCTTGGATGCATCGATATCGCACCGGACACGACCATGATCCGGCTTGACCATGGCGATACGATTGTCGCTTGCAGCACGGTTTTGTGCCTTGGCGTGGGCAGCGCTTCGCCGCCGCAGACGCTTCAGGAATTACCGGATACCGCGCGCCAGCATGTGATCGATAATCCCTGGCGGCTGGGCTGGCTGTCCCGCGTCAAACCCAATGACCGGGTTTGTATCCTGGGGTCGGGGCTCACCATGATCGATCAGGTTCTTGCACTTCAACTGTTGGGGCATAAGGGACAGATCGATGTTCTGTCTCGACGCGGGCTTGTTCCCCATGCCCATGATCCGCAGCCGGTAACGCCGGTTGCACCGCAGTTGCCGGAAGAGAAACGTCAGATCAGCTTGCTCCTGAAGGCGCTGCGAAAACGGGTCCGAGACGGCGCACCATGGCGCGGCGTGGTGGATGGCCTACGTCCGCACACTCAAGCCCTCTGGCAATCTCTGTCCGAAGATCAGAAGAAGCGCTTTCTTCGCCACGCTTTGCCGTGGTGGACGGTGCATCGCCACCGCCTTGCGCCGGATGTGGGCGAAGCGTTGCAAGCACTTCTCGCAAGCGGACGGTTGTGCGTTCATGCGGGCTATCTTCAACAGGCCTCACCCTCTCCGCAAGGGATCAGCCTGACTTTCCGTAAGCGTGGAGGAAACGCGACCGAACGCCTGACAGCCGACTGGATTGTGAATTGCACGGGCATGGAAAGGACAGGCATCGATCACTCGCCTTTCCTCAAAGCTATGCAGGCCCGCGGACAATTGGGGGCGGACCCTCTTGGGCTCGGACTTTGTGTCGATAGCGATTCCCATCTCATCGCTGCGGATGGCAATCCGCATCCGCACATCTACGTGGTTGGCGCGCTCACCGCTGGCCGGTTTTGGGAAATCACTGCTGTGCCGGATATTCGCGTGCAGGCGGATAAGGTAGCAGGAAAGATAGCGCCTATCCGCTGTATGTGATCGATTACCTTGGAAAATGTGAAAGGCCGCTCCGTTGCCAGAGCGACCTTCCTCCTCTCCCTAGACCTTTCGGGCCTTCAACGGCCTCTTTGTCTTCAAGCGACTTTATTGACGCTGGCGTCGTGGATCTGATTGATCTTGTCCGCAACACTTGCGTTGAATTCCGCGTCGGTCATCGAGACCTGCAGGCCTTCCGTCAGGCCGCGCGAGAAGCTGGCAATCATGCCATTGTTACGCTTCAGCTTGTCGCAGGCGTCAGCCGTGCTGTAGCCGCCGGACAGAGCAACCATACGAACAACTGACTTGTGCGCGACGAGCGGCGCATAGAAATCCGGCACGGTCGGGATTGTCAGCTTCAGCATGACGGTTTCACCAGCGGGCAGCTTGTCCAGCTGGGCGGCAATCTCGTCGCGAAGGATGGCTTCCGCTTCCTGTTTGGTTGGGCTCTTGATCGAAACTTCCGGCTCAATGATCGGCATCAGGCCCTGGCCAATGATCTGGCGGCCCACTTCGAACTGCTGCTTGACGACTTCGGCAATGCCAGCCTTATCAGCATTGGCGACGACCGAGCGCATCTTCGTGCCGAAAATACCCTTTTCGCGACCACGGATCAGAAGCGCGTCGAGGTCCGGCATGGGCTTCATTGTCTGCACGCCGTTTTCTTCAGCGTTCAAGCCCTTATCCACCTTGAGGAAGGGTACGACGCCGCGTTTGTCCCAAAGGTAGGAGGGAACAGCCTCGCCATCCACATCACCATCCATCGTACGTTCAAACAGGATCGCGCCGATAACCTTGTCGCCCGTGAAGGCCGGTGCCGTCATGATGCGAACGCGCATGGCGTGCATCAGGCGAAACATTTCCTCTTCGCCCTGATAATCGGTTTCCATGACGCCGTATTGACGCAAGGCACCCGGTGTTGAACCTCCGCTCTGATCCAGCGCTGCGATAAAGCCTTGCGCTGAACTGATCTTGTCCAACATCTTTGGGTATCCCATACTCAACTCCTGTTCTTGAAACCGGGGCATAACGCGGTCATTCCGCTTGATACATCGCGGATAACAGAAGTTTTTTTGAAGGGAAATCCTGACCTAAGCCATTGAAACGATTGAAATCGTTTCAATCGTTTAAAATATCTAAATATTTTTAAATCAGTGGAAAGCGGGCTGCGGCGCTCTTGGAATAAGCTCCGCACGCCCTAATTGAGGCTGGCCTTATTGAGCGCGCGTCAGAACGGAAACGCCGGGCAATTCCTTGCCTTCCATCCATTCAAGGAAGGCGCCGCCCGCGGTTGAGACGTAGGTGAACTCGTCGGCAACGCTTGCATGGTTCAAGGCGGCTACGGTATCGCCACCGCCCGCGACGGATACGAGCTTCCCGGCTTCCGTTTGCTCGGCGGCAAACTTCGCCGCAGCAACGGTTGCGGTGTCGAAAGGTGCAATTTCAAAGGCGCCGAGGGGGCCGTTCCACACCAGCGTATGGGCGCGGCCAATCCATTCATTCACCGCCTCAACGGACTTTGGGCCGACATCGAGAACCATGGCATCTGCCGGGATGGCTTCGATATCGACAACTTCGTTTTCAGCATTGGCCTTGAATTCTCGGGCAACCACACCATCAACGGGCAGAACAATCGCGCATTGTGCGCTCGCTGCTTCAATCATGATCTGCTTGGCAGTTTCGGCAAGATCGTGTTCGCAAAGTGATTTACCCACGGATGTGCCGCGCGCTGCGATGAACGTGTTGGCCATGCCGCCGCCGATGACGAGGGCGTCCACCTTCTTCACGAGGTTCATCAGAAGATCGATCTTGGTGGAAACTTTTGCGCCGCCAACAATGGCTACGACCGGGCGGGTGGGGTTTCCGAGGCCCTTTTCCAGCGCCTCCAGTTCCGCCTGCATGGTGCGGCCCGCATAGGCTGGCATGTGGTGGGCCAAACCTTCGGTGGAGGAATGGGCGCGATGGGCGGCTGAGAAGGCATCGTTCACGTAGAGATCACCATTGGCTGCGAGCGCCTTGGTAAACTCTGGATCGTTCTTTTCTTCACCCTTATGAAAACGGGTGTTTTCAAGAAGAAGAATATCGCCGTTCTGCATGCCGGAGACGGCGGAAGCGGCAGCTTCGCCAATGCAATCCCCAGCAAAAAGTACGGCGTGGTCCAGCACTTCTTCGACGGCTGGCGCAATAAGTTTTAACGACATATCGGCAACCGGCGCACCCTTGGGGCGGCCGAAATGGGCCAGCAGGATAACCTTTGCGCCCTTGCCGGAAAGCTCAAGAATGGTAGGCGCAACGCGCTCGATACGGGTGGTATCCGTGACCTTCCCGTCAGAAACCGGGACGTTGAGATCGACGCGAACGAGAACGCGCTTTCCAGCAATATCGGTGAGGTCGTCAAGGGTCTTGAAGGCCGGCATGGTATCAATCCGTTCGTGGTTGAAATTCGCAGCGGACCATACCCAACCTGCCGCACGGCGCAAGCACCGCTTGAGCAAAAAGCGGCACCTCTCAAATTATCGCGCTTCCCGCTCCGGCACAGGTTTGCCGCGATAGCGGCGGATGAGGTCACGGATACGATGCGCAATTTCCCGCATATTAATGAAAATTGGCAATCGCGTCGCGGGCTCCACCGGTTCCAGCGAAATACCGACGGAACTGATATGCTCGTGTTCATCCAGATCGCGCACGATCAGAATGATAGAGCCGAGGCGAACACGGTCTGCGTAGTCTGCCTTGCCGCCTAGGCGATAGGTCATCAGATCGCCCACCGTCATGGCCTGTTCCGCCGTCGTCAAGAGGCCGGGGCCGTAGGCGGCATCCAGCTCTTTTGCCGGGCGGGAAGGGGAAACAGCAAAGGCACCGAAGAAATCGGCATCGTCTTCATCCACTGGCGCCCGGCTGGCAAACAGCCTGTCGAGCAGGCGTGAATAGCCAGGCGCGATGAAGAGATAGACGTGATCGTTTTCGCGCAAACGTCCCGCATATTGATAGCGCATGCTGCGCCCATCACGAATGACCAGCGAGGGTGCAGCCCAGCGCGGAATGCGCTCACCCCGCAAAACGGGGCTATCCTTGATGACGCGATAGGAGATCAGTTCGTGGTTGGCGCGTCCGGGCAGATCCAGTTCAACCTTGTCCACTTCGCCCATACGCGGCGGAATGATGAGACCGAGCCGTTCCGCAACCGGGCGGATGGTCCAGCCCTGCACCAGAAGCGAAACAAGGACGATGATGAAAGCCGTATTGAAGAAGATGTGGTTGTTGTCGATGCCGCCAAGGATCGGCATGATGCCAAGCAGGATTGAGACTGCACCACGTAGACCGACCCAGGCAACGAAGCCTATTTCCTGCTGCGTAAAATCGAAGGGCAGAAGGCTGAGCCAGGCGGCAATCGGGCGCGCGACGAAAATCAGGAACAGCGCAAGCAAAACTGCAGGTAGGAGAATGCTTGGAAATTGCGACGGTGTCGCGAGGAGCCCGAGCACCAGGAACATGATGATCTGCGCAAGCCAGGTCAGCCCATCCTGAAAACGCTTGATCGCCTCCTTGGCATAAAGCTTTTTGTTGCCCGCATAAATGCCGGATACATAAACTGCGAGGAAGCCGCTTCCGCCTACCGCTCCTGTGAAGGAGAAAATCAACATGGCTAGCGCCAGTACAAAGATGGGAGCGAGCCCCCGATCAACCGGCAGGCGGTTGAGAACGGTGACGATCATCATGCCGCCCAGCGCGCCCATGGCGCCTCCAAGTCCCATTTGCTTGAGGAACATGGCGAAGAGATCGAGATTGAAGCCCGCAGCGCCGTGACCGGAACTGATCAGTTCCACCAGTGCGATGGTCAAAAACACGGCCATCGGATCGTTGGTGCCTGATTCCACTTCCAGCGTGGAGCGTACCTTGTCTCGAATGTGAACGCCGCCCACACGCAGAAGGAAGAACACGGCTGCCGCATCCGTGGAGGCAACGATGGAGCCTAGAAGAAGGCCCTGCAGCCAGCTCAAATTCAAAAGAAGCGAAGCGGCAAATGCAAAGATGGAAGCGGTCAGCACGACACCAAGCGAGGCCATGGTGAGAGCAGGGGCTGCGGCTATCTTAAAGGCGTGCAGCGAGGTGCCGAAACCGGAATCGAACAGGATGACGGCCAGCGCCAAGGAGCCCAGCACATAAGCAAGGTTGTAATTGCTGAAGTTGATGCCGAGGCCATCGACACCTGCCAGCAGGCCGATCATCAAGAAGACAAGGAGGAGAGGGGCACCGAAGCGGAAGGCGAGAAGACTGGAAAAGGCTGCGGCAAGAACCAGAATCGTGCCCACCAGCACAAGGATGTAAAATGCCTCCAAAGCCCCAGTCCCTTCTCGCCGCCGTCAGCCCCATCGAGCAAAGTCATTCTTTCCGCGTCATTGCCGACGCACCGTTATCGGCTCGTCGTCAGCGCCTGCGTCTCAACATATCTATGTCATGCTGGCCCAGCATGTGCTGGAAAGAATCACCTGTGCCATCATTAGGCAGGATGAAATTCGGCAAGAGAAGGGCAAAGCTGCAACTTCCTGCTCGCAACTTGAGATATGCACCGGGGATAGAGCGGGACGTAAAGAAAGTCTGAACTTCAGCGCCTGACCGATGAAACGAATAAGGGCGGCCCGAAGACCGCCCCACAATTCTAGTGGCTGTTTGCGACCGATCAGATGAGCTTTGCCATGGCAACAGCGGTGTCCGACATGCGGTTGGAGAAGCCCCACTCGTTGTCGTACCAGCTGAGAATACGCACGAAGTTGCCTTCCAGCACCTTAGTCTGGTCGAGAGCGAAGATCGAGGAATGGCTGTCGTGGTTGAAGTCGCGCGAAACCAGCGGCTCGTCCGTGTAGCCCAGGATACCCTTCAACGCGCCGTTGGAAGCAGCGATGATGGCGTCGTTGATTTCCTGAACGGTGGTGTTTTTCTTCGCCACGAACTTGAAGTCAACGACCGATACGTTCGGCGTTGGAACGCGGATGGAGGTGCCGTCGAGCTTGCCCTTCAGTTCAGGCAGTACGAGGCCAACAGCCTTGGCAGCGCCGGTCGACGTCGGGATCATGGAGAGGGCCGCGGCGCGGGCGCGGTACAGATCCTTGTGCATGGTGTCGAGCGTCGGCTGGTCGCCGGTGTAGGAATGGATCGTGGTCATGAAGCCATGATCGATGCCGATCACGTCGTTCAGAACCTTCACCACCGGAACCAGGCAGTTCGTCGTGCAGGATGCGTTGGAGATGACGAGGTGATCCTTCGTCAGCTGATCGTGGTTGACGCCGTAAACGACAGTCAGGTCAGCGCCGTCAGCCGGAGCAGACACGATGACGCGCTTCGCGCCAGCCGTCAGGTGCGCAGCTGCCTTGTCACGCGCGGTGAAAATGCCTGTGCATTCCAGAGCAATATCAACGCCGAGTTCCTTGTGCGGCAGGGTTGCCGGGTCCTTGACTGCCGTCACCTTGATCGGCTTGCCGCCACCAACGGTGATGCTGTCGCCATTGACCTTGACGTCTGCCGGGAACTTGCCGTGGATGGAATCGTAACGCAGCAGGTGCGCATTGGTCTCGACAGGGCCGAGATCGTTGATCGCAACCACTTCGATGTCGGTACGGCCCGACTCGACGATAGCACGCAGAACGTTGCGGCCAATACGACCGAACCCGTTGATGGCAACCTTGACAGTCATGTGCATTCACTCCCTGAACATGGGCTTATGATGATAGAAAAACGGGCGCCACGAAGGCGCCCGGAAGAGTTTAAAGCTTGGCCTCGGCAGCAGCGACGACGGCTTCCACCGTGATACCGAAGTGCTTGTAGAGATCCTTGGCCGGACCAGAAGCACCGAAGGACTTCATGCCGACAAACGCGCCATCGCTGCCGATGATTGCATCCCAGCCTTCGCGAACAGCAGCTTCCACGGCGATCTTGACCGGAGCCTGGCCGATGACACTGGCACGGTATTCGTCCGACTGCTCGAAGAACAACTCGACGCAGGGCACGGATACCACGCGGGTGGCCACGCCCTTTGCGTTCAGCACTTCCGCAGCCTTCACCGCGATTTCCACTTCCGAACCGGAGGCGAAAAGGCTGACCTTTGCGCCATCGGCCTTGCGAAGTTCGTAAGCGCCGGAGGCAGAGAGGTTTTTCTGAGCATAATCCAGACGAACCGGCATGAGGTTCTGACGTGTGAGCGCAAGACCGGATGGGCGATGCTTCTCATGCAGCGCCAACTGCCAGCATTCAGCCGTTTCCGTTTCGTCTGCAGGACGGAACAGCAGCAGGCCCGGGATGGCGCGCAGGGCAGCGAGATGCTCAACCGGCTGGTGGGTCGGGCCATCTTCGCCAACGCCGATCGAATCATGCGTCCAGACATGCGCGACGCGAATGCCCATGAGGGCGGCGAGGCGCACGGACGGGCGGCAGTAATCGGAGAAGATCAGGAAGCCGCCAGAGTAAGGAATAAGACCACCATGCAGCGCAATGCCGTTCATGGCAGCAGCCGTTGCATGCTCGCGAATGCCATAGTGCATGTAGCGACCAGAGAAATCGTCAGGTGTGATCGACTTCATCTGGCTGGTCTTGGTGTTGTTGGAAGGCGTCAGGTCGGCAGAGCCGCCCAGCGTTTCCGGCAAGAGGCCGTTCAATACTTCCAGAACGTCTTCCGATGCCTTGCGGGTGGCAACGGTCGGGTTGTTCTCGGCAACCTTCTTCTTGAAGCTATCGATGGCTGCATCGAAGCCTTCCGGCAGATCGCCAGCGAAACGGCGAACGAATTCTGCGCGCTTCTCGGAAGCAGCCAGACGCTCTTCCCAGGTCTTGCGAACGCCTTCGGAGCGCTGGCCTGCCTTGCGCCAAGCATCCAAAACGTCAGCCGGTACGGAGAAGGCTTCCGCTTCCCAGTTCAGGGCCTTGCGGGCAGCAGCAATTTCTTCCGCGCCAAGCGGCGAGCCGTGCACCTTGTGGGAGCCCTGCTTGTTGGGAGCGCCAAAACCGATAATGGTTTTGCAGGCGATGAAAGTCGGACGGTCAGACTTCTGCGCAGCTTCGATAGCAGCAGAAATCGCAGCCTGATCGTGACCATCAACTTCGATCGTGTTCCAGTGAACGGACTTGAAGCGGGCGAGCTGATCGGTCGAGTCCGATAGGGAAACAGCACCGTCAATGGTGATTTTGTTGTCGTCCCAGAAGACGATCAGCTTGTTCAGCTTCAGGTGGCCAGCCATGGCAATGGCTTCCTGGCTGATGCCTTCCATAAGGCAGCCGTCGCCCACGAGTGCGTAGGTGAAGTGGTTCTGCAGGTCGGAGCCGAATTCTTCGGCCAGCTTGCGTTCTGCAATCGCCATGCCAACAGCATTGGCGATGCCCTGACCGAGCGGGCCAGTTGTAGTCTCAATACCGGAGGCATGGCCATATTCCGGGTGACCGGCAGTCTTGGAACCCAGTTGGCGGAACTGCTTGATGTCCTCCATCGTCATATCCTCATATCCTGTCAGGAAGAGGAGCGAATAGAGAAGCATGGAACCGTGGCCAGCAGACAGCACGAAGCGGTCACGATCCGGCCAGAGCGGGTTCTTCGGGTCGAACTTCAGGTATTTGCTGAAAAGGACGGTCGCGACATCAGCCGCGCCCATGGGAAGGCCGGGGTGACCGGAATTGGCCTTCTCGATCGCATCCATGGCAAGGAAACGGATCGCATTCGCCATCCGGTTATGTTGTTCGACAGAGGTCATGGCTAATCCGCTGGTTTGCAGTGTCAATCACAGCCCAAGAGTAGGACCAAATGAGGCGCGGGTGTTCAATATCAGGTGCAACGGCCAAGTCAATAAATCCCACCCGCCAGACGTGGCCGCGAATGTATTTGATCGACCCCTCAAGTAGGAGGAAAGAATCTCGGTTAAAGGGTCGCGGACAAGTTATCGGGCCAATGATGTCTCAAACATGGTGTGCACTTGACCTTCGTGCATCGATCCACAGGTAAGGCTGGGGCAGGGAGGTGTCCCTTTATTGACCACTATTGCGGTGGAGCATAGTGTGCAGTGCTTATGAAACATGGATCCAGGTTCGATTCGAGAACCTGCCCTGACGATGCGTCGCAACCTGCGGGATGCCGGTGAGTAAAACCTTGGAAGCAGCCATTTCCGAACTCTGGGCAGCGGTTAACCGCCTGGAGACCGCCGTTGATATGCGGATTGAGCGGCAGCGCGAGGCAGCCGATGTGGATCAGGAAGTTCGTCGCGTCCATGCCGACCGAGCGAAGCTGGCGCATGAGCTGGATCAATCTGAACTGCGCGCAAACCGCCTGGAAGAGGTCAATCGGGAAGTTTCCCGTCGTCTGGTGACAGCGATGGAAACGATCCGGGCCGTGCTTGACCGTTAAGAAGAAAGAAGGCGCATGGCTCAGGTCACAATCAATATCGATGGCAAGGCTTACAGGATGGCTTGTGAAGAGGGGCAGGAAAGCCACCTCGAAATGCTGGCCACTCGTTTTGACAAATATGTTGGGCATTTGAAAAGCCAGTTCGGCGAAATCGGTGATCTGCGCCTGACTGTGATGGCCGGTATCATGGTTATGGATGAGCTGGCGGAAACCAACCGTCGTGTTACAGCTCTTGAAAAAGAGTTGGATGGCCTTCGCGCACATGGCGATGGGGCGGCAGAGACCCATGCCCGCAACGAACAGGCCATGATTGGCACGCTCAGCGAGCTGGCAGGCCGTCTGGAAGGCATTGCATCCAAGCTCAGCACCAAACCCAGCCCTCAGCCTAACTCCTGAAGCAAGCGCGTTGCAAAAAAAAGCCGGGAACCCCAAGGGAACCCGGCGTCTTTGTGAATCAGGCTGGTATCAGGCGAAAGAAAGATGCTGCTTTACGCCAACATCCGGCATCTTTTCGTCACTCATATTGGCCTTGGCAATTTCCCAACCGAACTTCAGCGAGCTATCGGTAGAAGCCCAGATTTCCGCGTCATCCAGATGCAATGCGAGCATTGTAAGTTGCGGATCGTCCTTACCATGTTCGTACCAGGCAGCCGTCACGGCGCTCCAATATTCGTCAATCTTGGCGTGGTCCTTCTTCACTTCGATAACGCCTGCAAGGCAAGCGTGGTAATCGTGATCCTTGCCGACCACGCAGAAATGCGCCCGGGTGCCGGGGCGAATGGCTTTCACCAAATCGGTGTCTAGCTTGGTGTAGAACCAGACGGTGTTCGTCTTTGGATCCGCATGGGGTGCCATTGGCTGGAAATGCATGTGCGAACCTTCGATGCCCAGCATGCCCGCATGGATGGAATTGATCTCTTCCCACAGCTGCTTTGCTGGGGCTTCGCGGGCTTCGGTGAGACTTGCCATTACCATTCCTTCCTAATGTAAGAGTTCGTGCGGAGAACGCTGCCGGTTGTGCTTTGTTCCTTTTTCGCGATCGTGTCAGAAATGCTTGTTCAGCAAGATGCGCTGGCGCTGCCTGTTGCCGCTTTTTTCTTGAACACGGGGCGTTTCGTGCCTATAAGCCCGCCATTCCAGACATATTACGCGATGAAGGGGTGCCATGGCTGGCCATTCACAGTTCAAGAACATCATGCACCGCAAGGGACGGCAGGATTCCATCCGGTCGAAGATGTTCTCCAAGCTTGCACGCGAAATTACTGTTGCTGCCAAGTCCGGTCTGCCCGACCCGACCATGAACGCGGCTCTGCGTCTGGCGATCCAGAACGCCAAGGCGCAGTCGATGCCGAAGGATAATATCGACCGCGCGATCAAAAAAGCCTCCGGTGCTGACGCTGAAAGCTACGACGCGATCCGCTACGAGGGCTACGGTCCGGGCGGTGTTGCCGTGATCGTTGAGGCGCTGAGCGACAATCGCAATCGCACGGCTTCCAACGTTCGCTCCATTTTCACCAAGGCAGGCGGCGCATTGGGTGAAACCGGCTCGGTATCCTTCTCCTTCGATCACGTCGGCGAAATCGTCTACAAGGCCTCCGCCGGTAGCGCCGATGCCGTGATGGAAGCGGCCATCGAAGCCGGTGCAGACGATGTGATTTCTGACGACGAGAGCCACACGATCATCTGCGCGTTCGAAAGCATCGGCGAAGTGTCCAAGGCCCTTGAGGCATCGCTTGGCGAAGCAGATACTGTCAAAGCCGTCTGGAAACCGCAGAACACGGTTCCGGTCGATGAAGAAAAAGCACAGTCGCTGATGAAACTCATCGACACATTGGAAGACGATGATGACGTGCAGACCGTCTATTCCAACTTCGAAGTGTCTGATGAAGTGATGGCCAAGCTCTCGGCCTGATCTTTCTGTCCGTAAAGAAAAGCGCCGGTTGCTGGGCCAGCAACCGGCGCTTCTTTGTCTCCGGCGTGAAAGCCTCACATCTTTTGCATCAGCGGTAGGTTGGCGAAAATTTCCGCCGAGCGGAGGCGAGCCTCGAAGTCATGTACCGGCATGGAGATGATCAACTCATTCGCCCCGGTCTCGCCCAAAAACGCGGTAAGCTTTGCTTCAACAGTCGAGGCCGATCCCACAGCCGCGTAGCGCAGAGTATGCTCGACATTGATCTTTTCCATGTCGTTCCAGATGCCATCCATGCTGGCCACGGGGCGAGGGAATTTGGAGCGGATATTGCGGCGCAGATTGACGAATTGCTGCTGAGCCGATGTGAAATGATGCTGCGCTTCCTCATCCGTTTCAGCCGCGACACCCATGACACCCACCATCATGTAGGGCTCGGCTAGTGCCTCAGAGGGCTGGAAGCGCTCGCGATAAATCGCAATGGCGTCCATCAGCATATCGGGCGCGAAATGCGAGGCGAAGGCATAGGGCAGGCCGAGGGCTGCGGCGAGATGCGCGCTATAGACACTGGAACCCAGTAGCCAGATCGGAACATTGGAATCCACGCCGGGAACTGAGAGGATCGCCTGATCTTCGCGAGGCGCTCCCAGATATTGCTGCAACTCGATGATATCGTGCGGAAAGTTTTCGGCACCTGCATCCAGATTACGGCGAAGCGCCCGGGCCGTGCGCATGTCCGTGCCTGGTGCGCGGCCAAGGCCCAGATCGACACGACCGGGAAAAAGAGCGGCAAGTGTGCCGAACTGTTCTGCAACGACAAGCGGAGAGTGGTTCGGCAACATGATGCCGCCGGAGCCGATGCGGATGCGTTCCGTGCCCGCACCAACATGGCCGATGACCACTGCGGTTGCGGCGCTCGCTATGCCCGGCATGCCGTGATGTTCTGCCAGCCAGATGCGGTTATATCCGAGCGCCTCCGCCTTTTGGGCAAGCTTTCGTGATTGCTGGAGCGCCTCGGAAACCTGCAGCCCTTCTGCGATGGGCGAAAGGTCGAGAATGGAAAAGGGAATCATGATGATCTGCTTTGTTCAGTTCTTGAGTTGCCTTTTTATTTAGGAACTCCGAGCGCCGAACTTAAGAGGCGGAAGCGAATTAGCGCTCCTGCCTCGTTTATCGTTCAGGTCACTGAACGCAGGTTCGGGCCATTGGCTGGCGTGCGGCTTGGACCTTCCGGCACGGCAATTCGAAACAGCGAGAGGCGGGTTTCAATGGCGCTGGCATCGCTCATCATGCGGATGATGGCCGTTTCCGTGGCGCCTGCAATGGCGCTGGCGCGACTCATGACCCCTTCGATTTCGCGGGTGGTCGATTGCACAAAGGTGAGGCGCTGAAGCTCAAGATCGCTATTGCGCGCCACACGATCTGCGGGCTCAACGGCATGAGACAAATCCATCGCCAGGAATTTCGCTTCATTGCGCAGTTTGCCGTGAAGCCGTTGCTGCTTATCCAGCGTCAATGCGTTCTGACGGCAGATTTGCATCATGGACCGGGTAAGTGACAGGCACTCGCCGGCCAGCTCTCGCTCAGTGGTGGAAGATGTCCCTGCACCCTGTGCCACGGCGCGTTCTGCCCGGACTGCAAGATCCGCAAGCCGATGGGTCAGGCTATCCAGCTCATCGCGGCATTCCAGTGATTGCCGGCCAGCTTCCGTCAGCTCGCCCACGGCAGTGGTAAGAGCAGCGCTTCGCTCTGCGGCTTCCGTCAGGCGGCGTGCGGTGAGGCTTGCATCTCCGTGGCGCATACGCGCAGCCTTGGTGAGGGCCTCCAGCGCACTCGTCGTCTTGCGAACGGCCCCGAGTGAAGCGTCGAGACGCGCGGCCATGACAGCAAGGTCCGCTTGGGAGGACCGGGCTTGCTGCTTGACGGATTGCGCGTTTCCGCAAGCGGGCGCGATGTTTGCGCCAAGCGACGAGGCAAGCCTGTTGAACTGAACACGCAATCCATCAAAACGCTCAGGGAAGCTGGCGTAGAGAAGCGTTGCGACGTCGCCATTGGCCAGCTTGCGCATGGATTCCTCCAGCCGATGCAGCGGTGAATCCCGCTCTTCGGCCTTCCGGCGCGCAATATCTTCCTGCAGGCTCGATACGATACCGGCCAACTGGCCAAAATCATCGTTTCTGCCAGCAGCAAGATGCTGAAGGGACGCGGAATTGGTTTCCGGATCATGTGCGTGGCGAACAAGCCTGCGCAATGGATCGAGAACCTGTGTTGCGATCATTGCGATCGCGAGACATGCGGCGATAGCCGCGGCGATGCTGAAGCCCAGAATCCGGGGGGAATCCTGCAAAGCCTGAATGGCAATGAGCGAGGTTCCTACCAGGTTGAACGTCACGAGAAGAAGGATGATCTCGATCGGCCTGCGCTTCAAGCGGGTGAACATCTTCATGATGACCTCCAATCTTGGCACTCGCCTGAACTAATGCGATTCGTTGGCGCAAGTTCGGCCCAAGTTGAGGTAAAGGGCCTGTTCGAGAGGACAGCCTTAATACATGGTTAACGCTTATACTGTTTGTTTCTCATTTGTTCGCATTTTGGCTGGCTTCGGGGCAGGTCGCGAGAGTATGGTGAGATCATGACAAACACGATTCGCATTATTGGCATCGATCCGGGCCTGCGTCGCACCGGCTGGGGCGTCATAGATACCATTGGCAACAGCCTGAAATTTGTCGCCTCCGGTACCGTGACGTCAGATGGTGACATGGATCTCGCGTCGCGCCTCTGCCAATTGCATGATGGCTTGGCGGAGGTGGTGCACAGCTACAAGCCTGATGAAGCGGCGGTGGAGCAGACCTTTGTGAACAAGGATGCTGTCGCAACCTTGAAGCTTGGTCAGGCGCGCGGCGTGGTCATGCTGGTTCCGGCTCGTGCAGGCTTGCCGGTGTCGGAATATGCGCCCAATGCCGTGAAGAAAGCCGTGATCGGCGTGGGCCACGGTGAGAAACAGCAGATCCACATGATGCTGAAGATCCTGATGCCCAAGGCCGAGTTCAAGGGCAATGATGCTGCCGATGCGCTTGCGATTGCGATTTGTCATGCGCATCAACGGGCGGGAAATCGAATGAGGCAGGCCTTGGCCGGATAGTTTGTTCTTGACTTGTTCTATGCGCTGCACTTTGTTGCCAGCATTCTTACATTTTAGCGGATTGGCTGCATGATCGGCAAACTCAAAGGTACCATCGACGAGATTGGCGATGATTATATTCTCGTGGATGTTCATGGCGTTTGCTATGTCGCCCATTGCTCGGCGCGAACCCTTTCACGTGTCGGTTCGGTAGGGGAGGCAGTTATCCTCTTCATCGAAACCTATGTGCGGGAAGACCAGCTGAAGCTGTTTGGCTTCATGTCTGCGCGGGAGCGGGAGTGGTTTAACCTGCTGCAAAGCGTGCAGGGCGTAGGTGCGAAAGTGGCATTGGCCGTGCTTTCCACCCTTACGCCCTCAGAGCTTGCCAATGCGATCGCGCTTCAGGATAAGGCGGCGGTGTCTCGCGCACCGGGTGTTGGTCCGAAGGTGGCTGTGCGCATTGTCACGGAACTCAAGAACAAGGCTCCCGCCTTTGCCGGAGAGGCTTCCGCAACCATTGGCTTGAAGCAGGAACTTGGGGAGGGTGTGGCTTCCGCACCTGTGGCCGATGCGGTATCCGCCCTTACAAATCTCGGCTATTCCAGGGATCAGGCGGCCAATGCGGTTGCTGCGGCCATGAAGACTGCGGGCGAGGGAGCAGACAGCGCCAAGCTCATCCGGTTGGGTTTGAAGGAACTGTCCCGCTGACACTCGCGGTGTTTTTGACCTTGTATCCAAGACATGTTTGTTTAGTGCAGCGCCACGAGGGTGCGGCAAGGCCTGAAAATGCGGCACGGATTGAATGATGACTGAACAAAACCGCCTGCTTTCACCGGATAAAAAGGGTGAGGATCTGGATGCCGCGCTTCGGCCGCAGGCACTGGACGAGTTTACCGGACAGGCGGAAGCGCGCGCCAATCTGAAGGTCTTCATCGAAGCCGCGAAAAATCGCGGCGAGGCTCTGGACCATGTGCTGTTCGTCGGTCCGCCTGGTCTTGGTAAAACCACGCTTGCGCAAATCATGGCGAAGGAACTGGGCGTGAACTTCCGCTCCACTTCCGGCCCGGTGATTGCAAAAGCCGGAGATCTCGCAGCGCTTCTCACCAATCTGGAAGAGCGGGACGTTCTCTTTATCGATGAAATCCATCGCCTCAGCCCAGCGGTGGAAGAAATCCTCTATCCAGCCATGGAGGATTTTCAGCTCGATCTGATCATCGGGGAGGGGCCAGCGGCGCGTTCCGTGAAAATTGATCTTGCCAAGTTCACGCTTGTCGCAGCAACCACGCGCCTTGGCCTTTTGACGACCCCTTTGCGGGACCGGTTCGGCATTCCCGTTCGCCTCAATTTTTATACGGTTGATGAACTGGAACTGATTGTTCGGCGCGGAGCTCGCCTGATGAGCCTTGGCATGACGGATGAGGGTGCCCGCGAAATTGCCCGGCGTGCGCGTGGAACACCGCGTATTGCAGGACGTCTGCTGCGGCGCGTCCGTGACTTTGCCGAAGTGGCGCGGGCACAAGCCGTGACCAAGGAATTGGCAGATGAGGCGCTGACCCGTCTGCATGTGGATCATGCGGGCCTTGACCAACTCGATAAGCGCTATCTCAATATGATTGCCGTCAACTTCGGTGGTGGTCCGGTGGGAATCGAGACCATTGCAGCCGGCCTGTCCGAGCCGCGAGACGCGATTGAGGATATCATTGAGCCCTATATGATCCAGCAGGGCTTCATTCAGCGCACGCCCAGGGGACGTGTGTTGACGGTAACGGCGTGGAAACATCTGGGGCTGCAGCCGCCGAAAGATCTTGAGGCTGCGCAGTTTCGCCTGTTCAGCGAAGAGGAATAATAGGTGATCAGCAGGCGCGCTTTGATCAAGATGGCCGCTGCGGGTTTCATCACGGGGATTGGCGCGATCAGCTACCCATTTATTGAAGCCTTCGCGAAGCCTCGGATCACCCGTTACCAGCTGACGCCCGCCCGGTGGACAAGCGGTTTGAAACTCCGGATCGCGGTTATTGCCGATATCCATGCCTGCCGACCCTGGATGGACAGAAAACGCATCACGGGGATCTGCAAACAGGCGCAAACGCTTCATGCGGACCTCATTCTGCTTCTGGGTGATTTTACGCCCGGTATGCACCGTTTTGCGGAGCCCATCCCACCGGCGGATTGGGTTGAGCCCTTGTCCACGTTGCGGGCACCGCTTGGTGTTCATGCTGTGCTTGGAAATCACGACTATTGGTCCGATCGGGATTTTCAGCGTAACCCGACAGTCGAACCCGTTGTTGCAAAACTGCTCAGCCAAGCGGGGATCTCCGTACACATCAATAGTGCCATCAGGCTTTTAAAAAATGGCAACCCTTTCTGGCTTGCCGGGCTGGGCGATCAGATTGCCATCCTCCCGAAGCGGGATCTGGGTGAGACTGAAGGACGCGGGATCGAGGATATGATGGCAATGCTGGCGAATGTCACGGATGATGCGCCAGTCATCATGATGGCGCATGAGCCGGATGTGTTTCTTGAGCCTCATCAACGCATCAGTCTCACGCTCTCCGGCCATACCCATGGTGGGCAGGTGAATCTTTTCGGTTGGCGCCCCGTCAATGCGTCGCGGGGCTCTGAGCTTTATCCGGCGGGTCTGTTTCGCAAGGGAGACGCAGAGTTGATCGTCTCGAAGGGTCTGGGCTGCTCTAGCCTGCCCATGCGGATCGGTTCCTGGCCGGAAATTCTCGATATTGAGCTGGGGACTGCATGACCGGAACACGCATTCGCATCAAGACGAAGCCAAAGCGCACCTTTCAGATGCGAATCGCCGGTTTAGGTTTCCGGAACGGTCATGTGCTGGTGCATCGGGCGGTGCATGAGAGTTTCTGGACGTTCCCCGGCGGCGGTGCAGAAATTGGCGAGACCTCGGAGGAAACACTTCGGCGGGAGATGATGGAGGAGTTGGAGGTTCATGTCAGCGTCGACCGGCTGCTCTGGATGGTCGAGAACTTCTTTCACTATGAGGGACGCGACTGGCACGAGCTTGGGCTCTATTATCTGATGACGATTCCTGAGAGCTTTCCTTTTGCGTCGGACGAGATCGTCCATCGCATTCAGGATGGTGAGAACGTGCTGGAATTTAAATGGGTGCCAGCTACAACCGAAGCCCTGAATGCGCTGGATATTCCGCCCTATTTCATTGCCGGTGAGATTGAAAACCTGCCTGAGGCACCACGTCATCTGATCTGGGATGATCGCAACCTCGATGCCAAGGGAACGCCGCACGCCTGAAGCCGTTGATCTGCAACGATCATCAGGAGACCAAGCCATGAGCAATGTACACAAGGGCGACGAAGTCAGCTGGAAATGGGGCAAGGGCAAAGCGGAAGGCAAGGTCAGCCAAACCTTCGATCACGATGTTGAGCGCAAGATCAAGGGAAAGACCGTGAAACGCAAGGCAGATGAGAAAGAGCCTGCTGTTCTAATCCAGCAAAAGGGGGGCGACCGTGTGCTGAAAAGTGCCTCGGAAGTTCAGAAAAAGAGCTAAGGCTGGTCGCATCGCGACATTGCGAAATGCCGCTTCCTCTGGCAAGAGAGGCGGCATTGACGTCTAGCGGATTGCTTAACATGACCTCCAACACCCCCAACTTTCTTGCCGGAGAGCTGGTCGGCGATACACATCGCCTCGTGCAACGGGTCTATTATGAAGATACGGATTTCTCCGGTCTCGTTTATCATGCCCGCTATCTTCATTTCCTGGAGCGTGGCCGCACGGATTATCTGCGCTGCCTTGGCTGCGAACAAAGCACCCTGATTGGCATTGACGAAGAGGGGCTGGTTTTCGTCGTTCACCGCATGGAGATTGATTTTAAATCACCTGCACGCATGGACGATGTTCTAACAATTCATACCCGGACCGAAAAGGCCGGTGGTGCGAAGATGGTAATTGGCCAGGAGATCCGTCGCGGCGAGACCTTGCTCATTCAGGCCAGGGTGATTATTGCCGTCATCAACCGACAGGGACGCCCTCGAAGGCTGCCCGAAAGCCTTGCGCAATCCTTCACTGGCGTTTGATCGCACAATCGCCGGTAAAATTTTAACACAAGTTTAACCATAATAGAGTCTTACTAACGCTCATAGACTTTGTGCGGTGCACGCCTTCCTTTGACCAAAATTGAAGGCGAGAAGGCCCTTGAACTTCAAGGTACACGGGCATTTCTGCGCATTCGCGCTCGACACTATCAGCGCTTGCGAACCGGCCCGTTTTTACGTGCCGGGCGATTCGATTCAGGGGTATGGGAATAATGGAACACGCTGATCTGGCGGCGGCTGCAAGCTCGGTAAGCCTCCTTTCGCTATTCATGCAGGCTGGCCTGATTGTGAAGCTGGTCATGATCGGATTGATGGGGGCCTCGGTTTGGACCTGGGCCATCGTCATCGATAAATACATGAACTTCACCAAGGCAAAGCGTCATTTCGACCAGTTCGAGCAGGTCTTCTGGTCAGGTCAGTCGCTGGAAGAACTGTATCGCACGCTGGCAGACAGGCAAAATACCGGTCTTGCAGCAATTTTCGTGGCGGCCATGCGCGAGTGGAAGAAGAGCTTCGAGCGCGGTGCACGTTCGCCCATCGGGCTTCAGATGCGCATCGACCGCGCCATGGATGTGACAATTGCCCGTGAAAGCGAGCATTACGAAGCGCGTCTTGCCTCGCTTGCAACGATCGGCTCTGCCGGTCCCTTTATTGGCCTCTTCGGTACGGTTGTTGGTATCATGACCTCGTTCCAGGCCATTGCCGGTTCGAAGTCTACCAACCTTGCGGTGGTTGCTCCGGGTATTGCGGAAGCGCTTCTTGCAACAGCCATCGGTCTCGTGGCCGCTATTCCAGCTGTTATGGCCTACAACAAGTTCATGGGCGATGCAGGCAAGCTTTCCGCTCGGATGGAAGGCTTTGCAGACGAATTTTCTGCCATCCTGTCACGCCAGATCGATGAGAAGCTGCAACCGCGCCAGGCGGCGCAGTAACGGCTCTACCAGTCTCAAGGAGATAACCTCATGGGTATGTCGGCTGGAGGAGCCAAAGGTTCAGGTGGTCGCAGAGGCCGTGGCCGTCGCGGCGGTCGCGGTGGTGCTATCAGCGAAATCAACGTCACGCCACTGGTTGACGTCATGCTCGTGCTGCTCATCATTTTCATGGTGGCAGCGCCAATGATGACCGTCGGTGTGCCGATCGACCTGCCGGAAACGCAGGCCAAGGCCATGAATTCCGATACGCAACCCATCACCGTTTCCGTCAATCCGCAAGGGCAGATCTTTCTACAGGAAACCCCTATCGCGATTGATGAGGTGGTTCCCAAGCTCGAAGCCATCGCTACCACTGGCTATAATGAGCGCATCTATGTGCGCGGCGATACTGCCGCTGCCTATGGTGTCGTCATGAAGGTCATGGCCCGCATTTCTGCAGCCGGTTTCAAGAACATTGGTCTTGTGACGCTGCAGGAACAGGAGAAGTGATTCGTTCACAATGAAGAAGAGTATCGGCACATCGCTGGTTGCGCATACGCTGCTGCTCAGCTGGGCACTGGTTTCGATCAGCGCTCCGGCCTCGTTCGAGGTTGCTCCGGTGGAAGCATTGCCGGTCGACATCGTGCCGGTCGAATCGATCACCCAGATCCAGCAGGGCGATAAAAAGGCCCCCATGAACGACAAGCCTTCGCCGAAAGAGACGAAGAAGCAGAACGTCGTGGAAAATGCTGAAAATGCGGGTGAGAACGATGTGGATTTGAAAAATCCGCCGACGCCGGTGAAGAAGCCCGTGCAGACAGAAACGGCAGCTGCTCCGCCAAAGAATGAAAAGCCGCTGCCAAACCCGTCAAATGAAAACAATAATGTGAAGGACGTCGCGCCAGAAGAGACAGCGCCGAAGCCTGTCGAAACCGCAGCGCTGCCCACACCGAAGCCGGAAATTACGCCGCCTATCCCGAAGCCTGAGCCGCCCAAGCCAGAACAGCAAAAGCCGGAACCTGCCCCGCAGCAAGTGGAGGAAACACCGCTTCCAAGCAGCGTTCCTGTGCCGGAAATGCGTCCACGGCCTGAGCCGCCGAAGGAAACGGCCAAGCCGGTCGAGAAGCCGCAAGAGAAAAAGCAAGAGACGGCCAAGGCTGAAAAGCCGACCGACAAGAAGGTGGCTGATAAAAAGCAGGAGACTGCAAAGTCCACCTCTTCCAAGCAGAGCGATTTCAACGCTGATGATATCGCGGCCTTGCTCAACAAGCAGGAAGCTGCAGGTGGCGGCGCGAAGCGTTCGCAGCAGACGGCATCGCTTGGCGGCAAAAAAACTACGGGTGGCTCATCGCTCAGCCAGAGCGAGATGGATGCTCTCAAAGGTCAGATACAGAACAATTGGTCCGTCATTTCCGGCATCGACGGTGCCAAGGGAATGGTCATTACTGTGACGATGAAGCTGGATGAATCCGGCGCGATCGTTGGCAGGCCGGAAGTGACTTCGACGGGTGGCACCGAGAGCGCCCGCCGCATGCTGGAGGGCAGCGCAATTCGTGCGGTCATGCGTTCCTCTCCGTTCAAGAATCTTCCCGCCGACAAATACGACGCATGGAGCGAAGTTGTCGTGAACTTCGATCCGAGCGAACTGCTTTGAAAGGCTTTGTAACCATGTTGAAACGATCTTTCATCCGCGTCATGCTGGCGCTTGCTGGAATGGCCGTGATGTTTGCCGCGCCCGCTTATGCTCGCGTGGAAATCAACATCAATCGCGGTAATGTCGAGCCGCTTCCTATCGCAATCACCGACTTCATCTCCGGCAATGAGCTGGGTGCGCAGATCTCTGGCGTTATCGCCGCAGACTTGCAGCGCTCCGGTCTGTTTGCGCCGGTTAACAAGGCAGCCTTTATCGAAAAGATTTCCGATCCAAACAAGATGCCACGTTTTGAGGATTGGAAGGCGATCAATGCTCAGGCGCTTGTCACAGGTCGGGTGACCCGCGAAGGCGATGGCCGCTTGCGCGCGGAATTCCGCCTTTGGGATAGTTTTGCCGGCACCCAGATGACGGGCCAGCAGTTCTTCACGCAGCCGGAAAACTGGCGTCGCGTGGCCCATATCATTGCTGATGCGATCTACAAGCAGATCACGGGCGAGAACGGCTACTTCGATACACGTGTCGTGTTCGTGTCCGAAAGCGGCCCGAAAACGGCTCGTCAGCGCCAATTGGCCATCATGGACCAGGACGGCTTCAATGTTCGTATGCTGACCAATGCCAAGGATATCGTTCTGACGCCGCGCTTCTCGCCGAACCGTCAGGAGGTGACCTACATGTCCTTCGAAGGTCAGCAGCCGCGCGTGTATCTGTTGCAGCTGGAGACCGGACAGCGTGAAGTGGTGGGCAACTTCCCGGGTATGACCTTCTCGCCGCGCTTTTCGCCGGATGGGCAGAAGGTCATCATGAGCCTTCAGCAGGATGGCAACTCCAACATCTACACCATGGACCTGCGTTCGCGTACGACAACTCGCCTCACCAATACGGCAGCCATTGATACGTCGCCGTCTTATTCACCGGATGGCGGAAAGATCGTGTTTGAAAGTGACCGTGGCGGTCGCCAGCAGCTCTACGTTATGGGTGCCGACGGCTCTGGCCAGACACGTATCTCTTTCGGCGACGGCTCCTACTCGACGCCCGTTTGGTCGCCTCGTGGAGATCTGATTGCCTTTACCAAGCAGTCCGGCGGCAAATTTTCCATCGGTGTGATGAAGCCGGATGGTTCGGGTGAGCGTATCCTGACCACAGGCTTCCACAATGAAGGCCCGACATGGGCACCGAATGGCCGCGTGCTGATGTTCTTCCGCCAGAATGCGGGTGCAGGCGGTCCGCAGCTCTATTCCATCGATCTTACGGGTTATAACGAACAGCAGGTCAAAACACCGGCTTTCGCATCCGACCCGGCTTGGTCGCCGCTTCTCGAATAGTGACGTGATTATGACAGTCCGTGCCACGTTCCTGCCGCATTATGCTGAAAATGCGGAAGGAACTGGTCCGGTAGGGGATTGTTAACCATAACCGTTGGCAAGGCATTAACCGAGAACGGTTAGACTCTGGCAACGATGAAATTCTGATCAAGGAGAGACCGGCTATGAGCCGCACCCATACCCCGGCAATGAGCCGCATGCAGAACCTCGCTCGTAATCCTGCTGTTATTGCCCTGACTTTGGCTTTGGCACTCGCTGGTTGCGCCAACAAGAAGAACCTGCCCAACAGCGCCGGTGAACTTGGTCTTGGCGCCGGTGGCGCTGGTGCGGCAACACCGGGCTCTAGCCAGGACTTCACGGTCAATGTTGGCGACCGCATCTTCTTCGACACCGATTCCACGTCGATCCGCGCTGATGCGCAGCAGACGCTTGATCGTCAGGCTCAGTGGCTACAGCGCTACCCGCGCTACGCGATCACTGTTGAAGGCCATGCCGACGAACGCGGCACACGCGAATACAACCTTGCACTTGGCGCACGCCGTGCTGCTGCAACGCGTGACTACCTCGTATCGCGCGGTGTACCTGCAAACCGTATGAAGACCATCTCCTACGGCAAAGAACGTCCGGTCGCAGTTTGCGATGACATCTCCTGCTGGTCGCAGAACCGTCGCGCTGTTACCGTTCTCGGCGGCGCCGGAATGTAATCGCTTCGCCTGATGGTGAATGAACAGGGCGGTTGCTTGGCGAAACTGGTTCAGTTTCTATCCACGCACCGCCTTTTTCGTTTCTCCATAGTTTGGCCGAAGTTGCACGCTCTCTTGCAACTTAACAGTTGCCATTGCCTGTAATTGAAAACTCTCATGAAGCGCCACACGAATGCGCACTTCACGACAAGCAGGACGGACATCATGAAGAAACTTGTTCTGGCAGCGATGCTAGGGCTTGCGGCTACCACGAGCCACGCGAGCGCATTTTCGCTCGGCAATATTTTTGAAGGAAAGCCAGCGCGCCAGCAGCCAGTGGCACAACAGCGCCAGCCGGTTATCCTGGCTCAAAGCTCGGGCGAATCCGTTCGCATCCAGCAGTTGGAAGAGACGATCCGCCAGTTGAATGGCCGTGTCGAAGAAATGAGCTTCCAGCTTTTGCAGATGCAGGAGCAGATGCGCAAGACGCAGGAAGACAATGAATTCCGCTTCCAGGAGATGGAAAAAAGCTCCGGTGGCGGATCTTCTGCACCTTCAGTTGCTGCCGCTCCGGCAGCCGGCTCAAAAAAAAACGATGAAATTGCCACAATCATCGACGAACCAGGCGCTTCGGCGGGGGTAAACAGCTCCGCCGGTGCCAATCCCTCCGCGTCATCCACGACTGCGCCAGGGGCAACAACGCTGGGTTCTCTTGAGGTTGATCCGAGCGGTCGTCCACTCGGTGCGAAAGCAAACCCGAATGCGCGCAATTCTTCTGCCCTGCCGGGCGTCGATACGGGCACCTCGTCGCAGAAGACTCAGCAAACTGCATCGCTTGGTACGGAAAGCGATAGCTACCGCGCCGCCTATAACCACATCCTTTCCGGCGACTACAAAACCGCCGAAACCGAATTCACCTCCTATCTGCAAAGCTACCCGAAGAGTGCGCGCGCAGCCGACGCGAGCTTCTGGCTGGGTGAGGCACAGTATTCGCAAGCCAAGTATAATGAGGCTGCCAAGACCTTCCTCAACGCGCATCAGACCTATAGCACCTCGCCAAAGGCACCTGAAATGCTGCTGAAACTCGGGATGTCGCTTGCCGCCCTCGACAATCGCGAGACAGCCTGTGCAACACTGCGCGAAGTGCCGAAGCGCTATCCTTCCGCATCCAAGCCGGTGACTGCAAAAGTATCGAGTGAGTTGAAGCGGCTGAGCTGTTGAACTTGAGTTCCAACGGCGTCGATGCGCCTGCCAGGCTGCTTTCTCCGGTCGAGGCGATTGACCGTCTCCTGGAGCAGTTGAGAAAGCCTGCGCGTCTTCTTGTGGCGATTTCTGGCGGCAGTGATTCAACCGGCCTTTTATTGGCGCTGCATGAGCGTGTCCGACTGCACTTCCCTGATCAAATCCAGCTCTCTGCTGCCACTGTTGATCACGGTCTTCGCCCCGAAGCGCGACAAGAGGCAGAAGAGGTTTCGGCCCTTTGCCAACGCTATTCGATCGACCACACGATTCTCTCCTGGGTGGGTGAAAAGCCAAAGACTGGTATTGCCGCTGCCGCGCGTACCGCTCGATATCAATTACTGACGGATTTGGCAGATAGACTGGGTGCTGACGCGCTCCTCACCGGCCATACTCTGGACGATCAGCTTGAAACCGTAGCCATGCGCCAAGCCCGTGGCGCGACAGCCGAAGCGGGGCAGGGCACCTTTCGATCTGGCGATGCTGGCATGGCATCATCGGTGCTTCTTCACCAGAAAATCTGGATGGTGCGGCCATTTCTTCAAACACGTCGCCAGCCTATAAGGGCATTTCTGCAGGAGCTTGGTGAAGGTTGGACTGACGACCCCTCGAATGAAAACCGCGCTTCCGAACGAGTCCGCACGCGTCTGCAACTGTCAGGCATGGGAGATGACGAGGCCATTCATCGCATGGGGCTGATGACAGCTGCACAGGCTGAGCGCGAAAGATTGGCTCAATCGGCAGCCGAGTGGCTGTCTAGAAATCTTAACCTGCAGCATCAGCTCGTCGCTCATTTGCCCGTGGACTGGGAAACCGTTGAGCCTGACGTTCTGCAGGTTGCTCTGTCTTCCTTGATTGCGGTTATGGGCGGGCGCGAGCACGGTCCGCCTCCTGTAGCACTGGGACAGATTGTCGCTCGTATCAGGCATCATGAGCGGTTTTGTTACACGCTTGGGCGCGTGTTGCTCACCGCAAAAAAGCAAGGACTTTATTTGGTGCGCGAGACGAGGAGCTTTGGAAAACTCCTGTTGGACACCGGAGAGACGACCCTTTGGGACGGTCGTTTTATGCTATCCGCAAACAAATCTGTGAACACCCGTGAAGATGTACTGACCAAGGGTGCCTTCAATCATTTTCCCCCCGCCGTCGCGGAGGCGGCATGGCAGGCTTCGTGGCAGTTTCACAGCGTCTCTACCGGCAATATCATAGCGGTGTCGGCTCATCCAATCCTTCGGCCTTGGATGGAATTTCTTCCTGTATTTGACCTCGCAATTGCCAATTCTATTGCTCATGCGATGGGTTTGGCTCGATTTAAGCCATCTCCACTTAACGCTTTGCGCTCAAAAACATGATCTGCCGTGCCACTCGCCTTGGCAAGGGCCTTCGGGGAACCTATGTTAAGGACCAAGAAAGGCGGCTCGCGTAAAGCGGGCTGTCAATGTCCGGGGAGTTCGATGAACCCAAACTTTCGTAATTTCGCCCTTTGGGCGATTATAGCTTTGCTGCTGATCGCTCTGTTCAGCATGTTCCAGACTGCGCCCACGCAGACGAATTCTCGCGAGGTTCCGTACTCGCAGTTTCTGCGCGATGTGGATTCAGGCCGCGTGCGCGATGTTGTTGTCACCGGTAATCGCGTGGTTGGAACGTATACAGAGGGCGGCACAGGCTTTCAGACCTATTCGCCAGTTGTCGATGACACGCTGATCGAGCGCCTTCAGTCGAAGAACGTTACCATCGTAGCGCGCCCCGAGTCCGATGGTTCGTCCGGCTTCCTCAGCTATATCGGCACGCTTCTTCCCATGCTGCTGATCCTCGGTGTCTGGTTGTTCTTCATGCGCCAGATGCAGGGTGGTTCCCGCGGTGCCATGGGCTTTGGCAAATCAAAGGCCAAGCTTTTGACGGAAGCGCATGGGCGCGTGACGTTTGAAGACGTGGCTGGCGTCGATGAGGCGAAGTCCGATCTGGAAGAGATCGTGGAATTCCTGCGTGACCCGCAGAAGTTTCAGCGTCTCGGCGGTCGCATTCCGCGCGGCGTACTTCTGGTCGGTCCTCCCGGTACGGGTAAGACGCTTCTGGCACGCGCCATTGCTGGCGAAGCCAACGTCCCATTCTTCACCATTTCCGGTTCTGACTTCGTCGAAATGTTCGTCGGTGTTGGCGCAAGCCGCGTGCGCGACATGTTCGATCAGGCGAAGAAAAACGCGCCTTGCATCATCTTCATCGATGAAATCGATGCCGTCGGCCGCCATCGCGGTGCCGGTCTGGGCGGCGGTAACGATGAGCGTGAGCAGACGTTGAACCAGTTGCTCGTTGAAATGGACGGCTTCGAGGCGAACGAAGGCATTATCCTGATCGCCGCGACGAACCGCCCGGACGTGCTTGACCCAGCTCTTCTGCGTCCAGGCCGTTTCGACCGTCAGGTCGTTGTTCCGAACCCAGATATCGTCGGTCGCGAGCGCATTCTGAAGGTGCATGCCCGCAATGTACCGCTGGCCCCGAATGTCGATTTGAAGACCCTTGCTCGTGGTACGCCTGGATTCTCCGGTGCGGACCTGATGAACCTGGTCAACGAAGCAGCCTTGATGGCGGCACGCCGCAATAAGCGTCTTGTCACCATGCAGGAGTTCGAAGACGCCAAAGACAAGATCATGATGGGTGCGGAGCGCCGTTCTTCCGCCATGACCGAGGCGGAAAAGAAGCTCACTGCCTATCACGAAGCTGGCCATGCGATTACTGCCCTGAACGTGCCGGTGGCGGACCCGCTGCATAAGGCAACAATCATTCCGCGCGGTCGTGCACTCGGCATGGTTATGCAGTTGCCGGAAGGTGACCGCTATTCCATGAGTTACAAGTGGATGGTGTCGCGTCTGGTTATCATGATGGGCGGACGTGTTGCGGAAGAGCTGACCTTCGGCAAGGAAAACATCACCTCTGGTGCATCTTCCGATATCGAGCAGGCCACCAAGCTTGCCCGCGCCATGGTAACGCAGTGGGGTTTCTCGGATATTCTTGGGCAGGTTGCCTACGGTGAAAACCAGCAGGAGGTCTTCCTCGGGCATTCGGTTTCGCAGAGCAAGAACGTTTCTGAAGCAACGGCTCAGAAGATCGACAACGAAGTTCGTCGCTTGATCGATGAAGCCTATACGGAAGCGCGCCGCATTCTCACAGACAAGCACGACGAGTTCGTCACGCTTGCGGAGGGTCTCCTCGAATATGAGACCCTGTCCGGCGAGGAGATCAAGGCGCTCATTCGCGGCGAAAAACCTGCCCGTGATATGGGCGATGACACGCCATCTGCACGTGGCTCCGCTGTGCCAAAGGCAGGTTCCAAAAAGGATGAGCCGAAGGATGGTGAAGCGGAAGGTGGCCTGGAGCCGCAACCGCACTAATCCTCCAACATTGTTTGGATGCAAAGGGTCGCCATCGGGCGGCCCTTTTTCATGGGGATTTGGTAACGCTATATAATCAACTTTCGCGGTATTTTACGTGTCTTGCTTGTGAAACTATGCCAAGAGCAAGATCTCAGCCGTGCGCGTGTTCGCTTTGCAGGCTGGTTCTCATTATATTGATGTGCCCGTGCGCATCCGGGCTACCCAAGGAGCATTCATGACACGCCGTTACTTTGGCACCGATGGTATTCGTGGTCAGTCCAACGTTTTCCCGATGACGCCAGATCTTGCGATGCGGGTGGGCATTGCGGTTGGTACCATTTTTCGTCGGGGTCATCACCGTCACCGCGTGGTCATTGGCAAGGATACGCGTCTTTCCGGCTACATGCTGGAGAATGCGCTGGTTGCAGGTTTTACCGCAGCAGGGCTCGATGTTTTCCTGCTTGGCCCAATCCCTACACCTGCCGTCGCAATGCTGACGCGCTCATTGCGCGCTGATATCGGCGTGATGATTTCGGCTTCCCACAATCCGTTCCAGGATAATGGTATCAAGCTGTTTGGCCCGGATGGTTATAAGCTGTCCGATGAGCTCGAGCAGCAGATCGAAGAATTGCTTGAAAAGGATATCTATTCACAGCTTGCCAAGCCGAATGAAATCGGCCGGGCCAAGCGCGTGGATGGCGATATCTATCGCTACATCGAATTCGTGAAGCGGACATTGCCGCGTGACGTGACGCTCGAAGGTATGCGGATCGCTATCGATTGCGCCAATGGTGCGGCCTATAAGGTCGCGCCTACGGCTCTTTGGGAATTGGGCGCGGATGTCGTCACGATCGGCAACACCCCGAACGGAACGAACATCAATCTCGATTGCGGTTCGACCAGCCCAGATGCCTTGCGCAAGAAGGTTCATGAAGTACGGGCTGATATCGGCATTGCGCTGGACGGCGATGCGGATCGCGTCATCATCGTGGATGAAAACGGCCAGATCATCGATGGCGACCAGTTGATGGCCGTCATTGCCGAAAGCTGGCTGGAGGATGAGAAGCTGCGCGGCAACGGAATTGTCGCGACGGTCATGTCCAATCTTGGGCTGGAGCGCTTCCTGAAGAAGAAGGGGCTCGGTCTTGCGCGCACCAAGGTGGGTGACCGCTATGTGGTTGAACACATGCGCCAGCACGGTTTCAACGTGGGTGGCGAACAGTCCGGTCATATTGTTATGTCTGACTTTGGCACAACAGGTGATGGGCTTGTGGCAGCACTGCAGGTGCTCTCTCGCGTGAAACGAACCGGCCAGCCGGTGAGTGAAGTGTGCCGTCGGTTTGAGCCAGTGCCGCAACTCTTGAAGAACGTTCGTTTCTCTGGCGGCAAGCCGCTGGAAGATCCTGTTGTTATTCAAGCCATTGAGAGCGCTGAAGCTGAACTGGGCAAGAAAGGACGTCTTGTTATTCGTCCATCCGGTACCGAACCGCTTATTCGCGTTATGGCGGAAGGTGACGATCGAGCCCAGGTCGAACGCATTGTGGGTGAGCTGGTAAGCGTCATCGGTAATGTTCGAAGTGCTGCAGCCTAAACGTCATCAGCTTCATCCAATACTCAAGCCTGCACTTCGGTGCAGGCTTTTTTAATACGCGTAAATATTAATATTAAGAACAGTTATCGCTTTTTGTTAGGGGGATATTAGCCTTAATGGCTCCTTAACCTTTATCGTTAATGATCCTCTCCAGTGTAATCGTCCTCGCCGCCTGTGCGTCGCAAGGAGCTTGAACCTGGAGTTCACGAAATGAGGAATACCCTGATCGGCGCTTTGGCACTCGCCTTGTTGGCGGGGGCGGCGCATTCGGCAGATCTTTACCAGCCACAGCCAGAACAGGTGCCGCTCGATGCGCCGGAAGTGACCGTTCAGCAGTCCTCCAGTGGATGGTATCTGCGTGGCGATGTCGGCTATGGTTTCAACAAGCTGCGCGGCGCTAATTTTTATCAGGGTAATGATACCAGCCAGCGGGTTGATTTCGCATCTTCCGGTCTCCGCGATGCATTCACCGTGGGTGCGGGCGTTGGCTATCAGGTCAACAACTACCTGCGCACCGACCTGACATTCGATTATCTCTCCAAGAGCAAATTCAATGGCTCCACAGTGGGTGGCGGCGCGCCGTTTGGCGCTTGCGTCGGCCCCTGCACATCCAGCGACATTGCCAATATGAAAGCCTATAGCCTTCTGGCCAACGCCTATGTCGATCTCGGTACCTATGGCTATGTCACGCCTTATGTCGGCGCCGGTCTCGGCGGCACCTATGTGAAGTGGGACAAGCTTCGCAACACCTCTTGCGCCGATGACGGCAGCGGTTGCGATGACACGGTCGAACATGGCGGCAAGGGCAGCTGGCGCTTTACCTATGCGCTGATGGCCGGTGCAACGATCGATGTGACCTGCAACATCAAGGCTGATGTTGGCTATCGTTACCGCCATATTGAAGGTGGTGACATGTTTGGCTGGGCCCAGAATGGTGGTCCCGGCTTCGACAAGGGCATCAACGTCCACGAAGCTCGTGTTGGCGCGCGTTACCTTTTCGGCGGCTGCCAGGCCCCCTACGTGCCGGAAGAGCCAGCACAGCCAATCGTCTACAAGTAAACGTCAGAACGCACTGAAAATCAAAAGGTCGCCCCGCAAGGAGCGGCCTTTCTGTTTTAATCCAGGTTAGAATTCCCGCTTGAGCAGGTTTTTATCAATCGACCAGTATCCGCCGCCAAACGCTGCGTAGAAGAAGGCGCCGCCGCACCAGAAAAGCGATGCCAGTTCGGCCTTGGTCTGTACCTGTTCCAGGAACTTAGTACCGCCATCCGCAAGCCGCTTGACACCATTGGGTGTGAAGAGATCGCTGCCGGAGGCGAGGGCTGCGATGCCGTTGTCAGTCAGCAATGTGTGGCCATAGGGAAAGGCAAAGTGGAACCATAATGTGATGGCAAGCATCACCGCATTGGCCAAGGCAATCGGTCGGGTGAGCAGTCCAATTGCAATCATGGCTCCGCCGAAAAACTGCATGGCCGCGAGAACCGGCGACCAGACCCAGCCCGGATAAAAGCCGAGATTTTCCACAAAGCCCACTTGCGCCATCGGCGCCATGATTTTTGGGTAGCCTTCAACCATCAACATGCCGCCAATGGCGACACGAAAGGCCGTCCAGGCGAAGGGTTGCGCAAACTTTTCGTAAAAAACGGAAAGCGCTGGAAGAAAGTATCGGCTCTGGTTTTTGGCAGGCTGCGCAGGTGAGGGGCTATAAAGTGTTTCAATGGTCATGGTCGTGCCTCGATTGGGCTGGTTGCTGTGCTGACAGCCGTTGAATGAATGGGCGCTTCCTCCCTCGCGCCTACTTCCTCTTCATAAAACAAGGCGGCGAGATACTTGTTGATTCAGGTCAAGTTTTACAAGCGCCATGTGATTTTCTGAATATTCGACCGCTGCCTTGACGAGAGCGGCTCATTCCACTAGAAGCGACGGCGGGACACCTCTCCCCAACGAGAGGCTTTCTATCTGGAAGGATAGCCATATGGCGGATCTCGCGAAGCCGGACGTACGTCCGAATAATACCCATTTCTCTTCTGGCCCTTGCTCGAAGCGCCCCGGTTGGTCGCTCGAAGCGCTTTCTGATGCCCCGCTCGGTCGTTCGCACCGCGCCAAAGTGGGCAAGGCTAAGCTGAAGCAGGCCATTGATCTTACCCGTGAAATTCTGAACGTGCCTGCGGATTACCGCATCGGCATCGTGCCTGCATCCGATACCGGTGCTGTCGAAATGGCCATGTGGTCGTTGCTTGGCGAGCGTGGTGTGGACATGGTTGCTTGGGAAAGCTTCGGCGCTGGCTGGGTGACGGATGTCGTCAAGCAGTTGAAGCTCAAGGATGTTCGCAAGTTCGAGGCTGATTACGGCCTGCTTCCGAACCTCGCCGAGGTCGATTTCGATCGTGATGTCGTCTTCACCTGGAACGGCACGACATCTGGTGTTCGCGTGCCGAATGCAGATTTCATCCCGGCTGACCGCAAAGGCCTGACCATTTGCGACGCCACTTCGGCTGCCTTTGCCCAGAACATGAACTTCTCCAAGCTCGACGTTGTCACTTTCTCCTGGCAGAAAGTGCTAGGCGGTGAGGGCGGTCACGGCATGCTCATTCTCAGCCCCCGTGCTGTGGAGCGCCTTGAATCCTACGTTCCTGCATGGCCGCTGCCGAAAATCTTCCGCATGACAAAGGGCGGCAAGCTGATTGAAGGCATCTTCACCGGCGAAACCATCAATACTCCCTCAATGCTTTGCGTTGAAGATTATATCGACGCGCTGTTGTGGGCGAAGTCGCTTGGTGGTCTCGATGCCCTGGTGGCGCGGGCTGATGCCAATGCCAAGGTAATCTTCGATTTTGTTGACGCCAATGACTGGATTGCCAACCTCGCCGTTGATCCAGCCACGCGTTCCAATACTTCCGTTTGCCTCAAGATCGTTGATCCGCAGGTTGCGGCTCTTGATGCGGATGCGCAGGCTGCCTTTGCGAAGGGTATTGTTTCCCTTCTTGAAAAGGAAGATGTCGCTCTCGATATCGGTGCCTACCGCGATGCTCCTTCGGGTCTTCGCATCTGGGCCGGTGCAACGATTGAAACGGCTGACATGAAGGCTGTCATGCCGTGGCTGTCCTGGGCGTTTGAAACGCAGAAGGCAGCGCTTGCCAAGGCTGCTGCCTGATCTGGCATTCTCGGCCCTGCCGCCAAAGGCGGGGTCGTATTGACTGAACAATCATTCCCCTTTTCGCTTGAGCTCTTTTAAAGGAGGCCTCTCATGGCACCTCGCGTTCTCGTATCCGACGAACTGTCTGAAACCGCCGTCCAGATCTTCCGCGATCGCGGCGTTGAAGTGGATTTCCAGCCAAAGCTTGGCAAGGACAAGGATAAGCTTGCTGAAGTTATCGGCAATTATGATGGTCTTGCCATCCGTTCCGCCACGAAGGCAACGGAGAAGCTGATTGCCGCTGCCACCAATCTGAAGGTGATTGGCCGCGCGGGGATCGGCGTCGATAACGTCGATATTCCGGCTGCCTCCAAGCGCGGTATCATCGTGATGAACACGCCTTTCGGCAACTCCATCACGACTGCTGAACATGCAATCGCGCTTATGTTTGCTGTTGCCCGCCAGATCCCCGCTGCCGACGTTTCCACGCAAGCTGGCAAGTGGGAAAAATCGAAGTTCATGGGTGTTGAGATTACCGGAAAGACGCTTGGCGTCATTGGCGCCGGCAATATCGGCTCCATCGTCTGCTCACGTGCCATCGGCCTGAAGATGCGCGTCTTGGCATACGACCCCTTCCTCTCGGTCGAGCGTGCTCAGGAAATGGGTGTGACCAAGGTTGAGCTGGATGAGCTGCTGGCGCAGGCGGATTTCATTACGCTGCACGTGCCGATGACGGACAAAACTCGTGGCATCCTTTCCAAGGAAGCTCTGGCAAAAACCAAGCCGGGCGTTCGCATCGTCAACTGCGCCCGTGGCGGCCTCGTGGATGAGGCAGCGCTCGCAGAAGCCATCAAGTCAGGCCATGTTGCTGGTGCTGGTTTCGATGTGTTCGAGGTTGAGCCTGCCACGGAAAGCCCGCTCTTCGGTCTACCGAACGTTGTCTGCACGCCGCATCTTGGTGCCTCCACCACGGAAGCTCAGGAAAACGTAGCACTGCAGGTTGCCGAACAGATGGCGGATTATCTGGTAAAGGGCGCCGTTTCGAACGCTATCAACATGCCGTCCATCACGGCTGAAGAAGCGCCGATCCTGAAGCCGTTCATCAAGCTCGCCGATGTGCTGGGTTCTTTTGCCGGTCAGGTTACGGAGAGCCCGATCAAGGCTATCGAAATCTTGTATGACGGCCAGACGGCTGGCATGAACACCAAGGCTTTGACATCTGCACTGCTGGCGGGCCTGATCCGCAACCAGGTGGCGGATGTGAACATGGTTTCCGCTCCGATCATGATCAAGGAAAAGGGCATTGTTCTGTCCGAGGTCAAGCGGGATAAGACAGGCGTTTATGATGGCTATATCAAGCTGACGGTTACGACTGAAAAGCAGTCCCGCTCTGTTGCCGGTACCGTCTTCTCCGATGGCAAGCCACGCTTCATCCAGATCAAGGGCATCAATATGGATGCTGATGTGGGTGCCGACATGATCTACATCTCCAACACGGATGTTCCAGGCATGATCGGCTTTGTGGGTACCACGCTCGGTAATGCCGGTGTCAACATTGCGAACTTCCAGCTGGGCCGTGAAAAGGAAGGCGGCGATGCTATCGCGCTTCTTTATGTTGATGGCACCGTAGACAAGGCCGTGCTGGACCAGCTGACTGCCAATGCTGCCATCAAGCAGGCAAAGCCGCTGACGTTCAACGTCGACTGATAAAACCACATCTCAACTGTCAAAGCCCGGTAGATCGGTATCTGCCGGGCTTTTCATCGCGCACTTTTGATCAAAAGCACGTCAGAACGAGCGACTGCCACTAAAACTGAGATCACACACTCTCTATATGTAACTCCGACGCCCGCACAGGACGGGCATGTGAGGAGAGAGAAATGTTTTCAAAGCTTCGGCGCTTCAAGCACGTCGCATCGGTGATGGCCATCGGTCTGGTCGTGTCTCTTGCTGCCGTTGACTTCGCTGAGGCCCGCCGTGCTGGTTCCAGCGGCTTCGGCAGCCGTGGCACGCGCACCTATTCTGCGCCGCCTTCCACCAATACCGCGCCCGGTACATCTGCACCTATTCAGCGTTCGATGACGCCGAACACACAGCAGAACAACGCAACAAACCCCGGAATGGCAGCGGGCCAGCAGGCAGCTGGGCAGCAGGCACGACGTGGGCTGTTTGGTGGCTTTGGAGGCGGCATCCTGGGTGGCCTGTTCCTCGGTGGTCTTTTCGGCATGATGATGGGTAATGGCTTTGGCGGCATGGCCGGTATGCTTGGCATGTTGTTCCAAATGCTGCTCATTGGCGGTTTGATCTTCTTCCTGATGCGCATGTTTGCACGTCGCTCGCAGCCAGCTTCTGGCCCGAGTGCTGGTAATGCAGGCCGCTACGCCTATGATGCGCCAAATGCGCAGGGCTCCGGTTTCAAGATCCCTCAAATGGGCGCGGGTGCAACGGCGGCGGCAAGTGCTGCGGCGTCGCGTCCTCGTGTTGCGTCGAAGGCGACCGATGAAATCGGCATCACCAATGCTGATCTTGATCGCTTCGAGGCGCTGTTGAAGGATGTACAGACCGCTTACGGCGCGGAAGATTATGCCAAGCTTCGCGCTCTCGCCACGCCTGAGGCCATGTCTTACCTTGCTGAGGAGCTGGGTGAAAACGCAACACAAGGTGTTCGCAACGACGTCACGGATGTTCAGCTCTTGCAGGGCGATTTGGCTGAATCCTGGCGTGAAAACGGTCAGGAATTCGCAACCGTCGCGCTGCGTTATCAGAGCGTTGATGTCATGCGTAACCGCAACACAGGCGCGGTCGCTCACGGCGATCCTTCCACCCCGACGGAATCGACCGAAATCTGGACCTTCGTTCGCAAACCGGGTGAAGATTGGAAGCTTTCGGCCATTCAGGGCACGGATTAAGCCTTCAGCAGATCAAGGGTCGCTTGATCCGGTTCTGCATCGAAAAACACATCAAGGGCTCGCTCGAAAGGCGAGCCCTTTTCGCTGACCGCTGCGAAGAGCGTCATAGATGATCGAAATTTAAGATCGTCTGGTGAGCCGAGGATGGCATAGGCACTCTGTGAGGAATGGGTGAGCATAGCCCCTGTTGTTTCCAGCAAACGCGCACCCAAGACCGGATGGTCGAGATAGGTACGAGCTTCAGCCTTGCCCGAAAGCGCATAGAAGCGAGCCGTCTCTGAACGCCCAAGCCCTTCAATTTGCGGGAAAATATACCACATCCAGTGACTTTGCTTTCGTCCCTGGCGCAGTTCATTTAGCGCCTGCGAATAGCTGGTAGACTGGGCTTTGACGAAGCGTTCAAGATCGAAATTCATCATGATGTCTCCTGCCGCTAAAATCGGTTTGTGAACGTGCCGTTCCAGGTGCCTCACAGTTTTGTTAGCTGTTTTATCTTTTTTCTCCCGCACTGCACACTAAGTGCTGGCTCATGGAACAGCGACTGGAAAACACTCTGCAATTCATCATCCGGGTCACGCCGGATTGGCTGCTGAGCATGATCGTGCTGATAGCCGCCATCTTTGTGGCCTACTGCATCCACCGTATTGTCTTTCGCTTTTTGACCCGTATCGTGGCGAAGAGGGATCTGTTCTGGCGGTCGCTCGTTTCGCGCAACCGTCGGCCATTACGGCTTGCCATCGTCGTTTGGGTGTTATCGCCTGCGGTCACGATTGCGCCGCTGACGGACCCGCAGGCTGATTTCATTCGGCAGATATTGCTTCTGGCTTTCATCGCTCTTGTGGGATGGGTGGCTAGAACAGCGCTGCATATCTGGATGACGGTTTATCTGCGCCGCTTCAAACTGGACGCGGAAGATAATCTGCTGGCCCGAAAGCACGTCACTCAATCCCGCATCCTGGAGCGGGTCGCGGCAACATTGATCGTGGCTGTTAGCCTTTCTGCAGCCTTGATGACTTTTCCGGCGGTGCGCCAGTATGGCGTCTCATTGATGGCATCAGCCGGTGTCGCCGGTATTGTGCTGGGTCTTGCACTACAGCCGGTATTGAAGAACCTATTTGCCGGCATCCAGCTTGCCATCACGCAGCCCATCCGCATCGATGATGCGCTGATCGTGGAAGGCGAGTGGGGCAAGGTGGAAGAGATCACCTCCACTTATGTGGTCGTGAAGCTCTGGGATTGGCGACGTCTCATCCTGCCGCTCGGCTATTTTATCGAGAAGCCGTTTCAGAACTGGACGCGGGAAGGGGCGGCACTCATTGGTACCGTCATGATTTATCTCGATTACACAGTGCCAGTGGCCGATATCCGCCGAAAGGTAGAGGAAATCGCCGCCAACTCGCCGCTGTGGGATCGTCAGGTGGTGAATGTTGCCGTTACGGATTTTCGTGAGAACGTGGTTGAAATCCGCATTCTCGTTTCCGCATCGGATGGCGGAAGAACATTCGATCTCAGATGCGAGGTACGCGAGAAGCTGATGGAGTATATCCAACGTCGCTATCCCGATGCTCTTCCCAAGGTCCGGGCGCAAGGTATGGAGTCAAATACGTCGAATGCAGCGGTCGCGGCTAATGGCGTCACGCGCGTCATGCAATCCTGATCTGGCTGCGTTTCTTCGCACGCGCTTGCGTTTGCACCCCTTCCTTTCTATATCAGCACAAACATGCATGGTGGCGGACGATCCCGCCGCCCTTTGCCGGACTTGGACGCCACTGGCACGGATGGCGCTTCCCGAACCAAATCGAGAGAGTTCCTGTGAATACGCTGGATTTTAACAAGAAGCCGGAGGATACGCGCGTCGTCGTGGCGATGTCCGGTGGCGTGGATTCCTCCGTGGTGGCAGGGCTGCTCAAACGCCAGGGCTATGATGTCCTTGGCATCACGCTCCAGCTTTATGATCACGGCGCCGCCGTCCATCGCGCCGGTTCCTGCTGCGCCGGTCAGGATATCGATGATGCACGCCGTGTGTCGGAAACGCTCGGCATTCCGCATTACGTGCTTGATTACGAAAAGCGTTTTCGGGAAACGGTCATCAACCCGTTTGCGGAAGCCTACGCCATGGGCGAGACACCTATCCCTTGCGTTGCCTGCAACCAGACCGTCAAGTTCGCCGATCTTCTGGCGACCGCCAAGGAATTGGGCGCAGACGCGCTGGCAACCGGCCATTACATTCGCTCACGTGCCAATCCGACGCCTGATGCGCCACAGCGCCGGGCGCTCTATCGGCCCATTGATAGTGATCGCGACCAGAGCTGGTTCCTCTTTGCTACAACGCAGGAGCAGATTGATTACCTGCGCTTCCCGCTGGGTGGCATGTCCAAGGCTGAGGTTAGGGCGCTGGCGGAGGAGATGGGGCTGGTTGTCGCCAAAAAGGCTGATAGCCAGGACATCTGTTTTGTACCACAAGGCAAATATGCCGACATCATCAACAAGGTGAAGCCGAATGCGGCGCTCGCGGGTGACATCGTGCATATGGATGGCCGTGTGCTTGGTCGCCACGAAGGCATCGTTCATTACACGATTGGGCAGCGAAAGGGCCTGGGCGTCGCCACTGGCGAGCCGCTTTATGTGGTCTATCTCGATGCGCGTGGCCGCCGTGTGATCGTGGGTCCGCGGGAGGCGCTCGATACGCACCGCGTCTATCTGCGCGACATGAACTGGATTGGTGATTCCACGCTTGAAGCGGATGCGGCCAGTGGCTTCTCCTGTTTTGCCAAGGTGCGTTCCACCCGTCCGCCGACACCGGCCACGCTGCATGTGGATGAGCGCGGAATCTATGTTGACCTCGCAATGGGTGAGGCGGGTGTTGCGCCCGGTCAGGCTTGCGTTCTCTATTCGGCGGAAGGCCCAGATGCCCGTGTTTGGGGCGGTGGTTTCATTGAGCGCTCTGAACGATCCGCTAACGCTGAAGCTTCGCTGAAGGCGTTGCTGGAAGCCCCGCAGGCCGCGTGACTTGCATGCTCCACAGGTGCTTGCAAGCTCTGTTCCTTTTTGTGTGACACGCGCTTGACACTGCCGGGAGCATCCCTTTATAAGCCCGTCATCGCGTCGGGCGGTTCTTCGGAACGGTCTATTAAATCGCGGTCGTGGCGGGGTAGCTCAGGTGGTTAGAGCGTGGGATTCATAACCCCAAGGTCGGCGGTTCAAGTCCGCCCCCCGCTACCATTTTTCCTCATATACACTTCGTGGAATGCCGATGTTTAAGCGTCAGGGCAAATTCCCTGCCTGACGCGCAATAGGCAGGATCATTTCCATGAAGCCGTGACGGGAAGCTCTTGAACAGTCGGCCTCAACTATCCGTACTACGCTGCTGTACGAGGTCCATGGCGAACACACCTTTGCCGAACGCTATTGGCAATACGATATTCGCCTTGCAACCGATCCGTACCCCTGTCGACGTTTAAATATAGGGTCTGGCACCCGGCATCAAAACGTCCGCAGGTTGCTCACCCCAGGCAGCACCATTTCGCTTTTGCCAGAGCGGATATCGCTATGTGTTGCAGGTCAGGCAACCCGGGCGCAGCAAGATCCAGTATTTTGCCGAATGGCTGCGGACTGCTATTGAGGCTGCCCCAACATCACCGTGAGCGGTTCAAGTCTTCGAACACTCCGCATCGAGTGGAAGTCGCAATCGCCCCGGCCCTACAGTGAGAGCCGGGGCGTCTGCCGTATTGCTGCCAGAGTGTGAAGCCGGACGGACCCCTGTCCGGAAGGCCTCATTTTCAGATCATGATACGCTGGCGGGTTCCCCTTCCGGTCAGCGCATCATGTCCTCCACTCAGGCGGTTGCGGCAGTGTCCTGCCAGCTAGGCTTTCCGGTAAAGCCGGGAGGTGCATTGAGATCGGTTGCCGGGTTCACATTGCTAAAGCCAAGCCGCGGATCAATCCCAAGCTGCGCGAAGTCCAAGCCTCGTGTTGCCTGCCTGTCGGAAAGCATTGCAACGTAGGGATTGCTGGAGATCACGATATTGCCGTACTGCTTCAGGTTGTTGAACGACTGTGGCGGATTGTTTGCCATGCTGGTGATCTGGCCACGGTCATTATAGGCATATGGCGTTCCGTTGACAGAGAAGTCCTCCTGACGCTGTGTCACAGAGATCGGCATGTTCTTCTGGTCCGGGTTTGCAGCGCGATAGGCCTTCAGGACATCGTCCATGGTGTTGTTGTTGCCCGTGCGGGAAACTTCGGCCATGGATACATTACCAAGCTTATTGAAGCCGGATAGCCATTCTGCGCCCTGATTTGGCGTCACCTTGAAGCCGTTCTGGGACAAATCCTTGAGATTGTTCAGAACGGGAATGATGTTCAGGCGTGCCGATGGATCTTTGCCGGCAGCCTCATTGGCGGCAGTCAACTGCTTCAGGATATCGGAATTGGCATCTTTGCCCAAGGAAGGTAGCATTTCCGAATTGATCTTGATGCCAAAGCTGCCGCGGATATCAGCGTTTTCCGGCTTCGACAGCATATTGATGATGTTGAGCGCAGAGCTTTTGTCGTTCGGATTAAGGATGATGTTGGTCGCCTCATTGCCATTCTTGGCCATGTTGGCGCGCACGTAGTCAAGGGTCTGCTGGAAGGATTCCGGCTTCTGCGCGCCGCCCGCCAAGCCATAGGCCGGTGTGCGTTCGCCGGTCACCGGGTTCAGGTTGCTCATTGACATCTTGGAGAGCTGGTCGCTCGTCAAAGAGGATAGTTCGCGGTTTTGTGGGTCCCCGGTTTGAGGCCCAACAGTTTTGCCATCCCAAAGGTAGGCTTGGCCGTCCTTCGTGGAGCCAACGTTCAACTGCACGCCCTGGAAATTGTTCTGGCGTGCAAAATCCACGGCTGCCAGAGAGTTACCCTGAATACCCTTGGACGGATCGGCAAGACCGCCTTGAGCGATGTATTGCGTGCGGCCTGGGTCAAAGCCGTTTTTCTGGGCTTCCTTCGGGTTGAAAAGATGCTCTCCGTAGCCGCCTGCTTCAGCGCGTTGCGAGAGCGCTTGCGTAGCCTTTTCGCCAATGCCGCCATTGGTTGGCCAGGACGATGTGTTGCCGTGTGCCTGCCAGTTCTTGATGGCATTGTTGGAAGCACGATCAACTTCGGGGCCAGCAGCAGCATTCTGGTGGCCGCTGACTGGACCGCTTGGTTTGCCACTCTGGATTGGGCTTGGATGACCCGTTTGGTTACCTCTGCCAGCAGGACTTCCTGTACCCACATTTGGGTAGCCCGGACCCTGTGTTGCTGATTTGGTCGGCTGTGAGCCAGCAGATGCTGCAGAGCCCGGCTTCGCCGCTGTTGCCGTCTTGCCATCGGCAAGGTTGGATGGTGCCTGAGCCGTCTGCGGAGCTTTCGAACCCGATTGAGGCTGATTGCCAGAGGGACCATGCTGGCCATGAGGGCTTTGAGCCTTCACAGATGCAGATTTCGTGCCCGCAGGTGCATTTGCGCTCGCGCCGCCAGCGGAAGCTGCCGAACCACCGTTTTTTCCCGCAGGTGCCGTTTGCCCGCCTGATTGAGGGTGGCCTGCGCTACCTTTATTTGGCTGCTGCATTCCGCCCGTCGAGGCCGCGGCAGAGCTTGCTCCACCTGCACCGTTTGCTGCGGCAGAACTCGCGCTTGCGCCACCGGCGCTCGCTGCTGCAGCTGCACTCGCCCCTCCTGCGCTAGCCGCTGCTGCGGAACTTGCACTTGAGCCTCCTGCGCTGGCTGCTGCGGCTGCACTTGCGCCACCCTTACCTGCATTTGCGCCCGCCGAACCCTGAGCGCCGCCATGGGAGGCATGAAGATCCTTAGTTCCTTTTGGAGGCCCGCCGGCCTCAGTTCCTGCGTGTTTTCCGGCATCCTTGCCTCGGTATTGACCACCATGGAAGCCGCTGGTGTGATCTTGAGGGCGCGTGCCGTGGTGAGGAGCCTTATCTCCCCGATCCGGGCCGCCATGATGCGGTCCCTCATGTCTGCCTTCTGCGTGAGAAGCCTGTCGTCCGCCTTCCAGACCGCGTCCATGGGCGTTGCCGTTCTGGTGGCCAAGTGTGCCGTGCTCTCCGCCATGGCTTCGCGACTGGATGCCCGAATGACCGCCCTGATTGGAAGCAGCGCCGCCGTTCATGTTGGCGTGGAATGAAAAACCTGGTTTGGGGTTTGCCGTTTGCGTCCGCGGATCGATATGCCCTCTGCCTGGCTGCTGATTTATGTTGAAGGATACGCTAGAGCGAAACTGGGAATTGCTTGGCGCGGTTGCTGAACGCGAAGAGGCGCCAGCATTGCCAAAATTTGGCGATACTTTACCACTGTTTGCAGCACCGCTTCCAGACGACGCGCTGCTGCTGCTAGACGACGAACCGCTGCTTGCCGCACTGCTGCTGCTAGACGATGAGCGACCGCCTGCCGCGCTGCTGCTGGAAGAGGAACTGCTGCCCGATGTGCTGCTGCTGGATGAAGAACTGCTCGTCGAATTGTTGCTGCGAAAAAGTTCGTAATTATTACTGCTTGCGCTATCGCTTCCTGCACGCATGTCCCACTCCTAGTTTAATGAAGGTTACTGAAAACAATTCCCGCTAATAAAGCTAACGCTAAGCTTAATTATTATTGTTTTCTTTATAAGCTTTGTTTTCGTTAACTATGATTTTACTATATGCGGGTTTTTACGTGAATCAACGTCAAATTTTAATCGATCATAATCCTGGACTAATCATTCTCTAGATTCTATGTTTTTGAGTTGTTCATTATTGCTCTTAACTATGTATATGTTGCCTGATATATGTCTTTTAATTAGAAAGACGCATATATTATTTTGACGCTATCAGAATTATTCTGTTTTGATATGCAACATTACACGTAAATTGTGTTCAATAATGAATGCTCGGTCGTTCCGAAACAGGGGGATGCGGTGAAAGCCCGAAAGTTTCTGATGGAATTATTGAGGAACAACCATGGATAAGCCATGTCGCACATCGGCAGTGCTTGCCAGTGCGCTGGCCGGATTCTTCATGGGGTTTTTCACCAAGAGAATTTGCGGGTGAAATCTAATAATCGGACATGCCCTATCTGGTTATTGCGCAGGACAGCGAAAATTTCTGTTGCTGGATGCTTGTAAGATCTGCCGCCGCCGGGGATCGGACCCGCAAATGGGCATGAATTGAATATGCTCAGGAGAAGGAGCCGGGCAACCGAAGCTGCCCGGCAAATGCTCAAATAACAAGATGATTGAGTTGGAGCGATGAGGCCACTCGCTTCAAGCGGGCTGGATCCTGGTCTTTTCCATTTTCCAAGGCTTCAAGTTCGCTCACGGTGAGACCAGAGGCAATGGCCAGATCTTCAAAGCTGTATCCAGCTGCACGGCGAGCTTCCGCAAGCGCTTGCGCCAGAGAGATAGAGTCCTGATGATCGATATTATTTTGAGAGATTGTCATGGAATACTCCTTTGGTATGCCGACCTTGGTCGGAAATTTCGGGCATGAGCCTAAAGGATGCTGCGAACCCCCAAATCCAAATTTCTTCGCAGCGCAGCATTACTAGCCGTTCTTGATCATATGTTCAACAAGATCACGCTTGATTTCGACATGATCCAGAGCGTGAGCTTTGCGCTAGAAAGCCTGGCGCTCACTTTTGGTTCCCTCCAACCTGTGATGGCGGGGCGTTTCGTTTCACGCTTCCTGGTCCGAAGTTGAGGAAGATCAAAACGGTCTCTTAGGATTTTCGCTAGCTTACACGCATCAGGTGCTGCGCAAGAAAAGCGTGGCCCGCCTTAAGCGAGGAGGAGTAACAGCGATGTCATTTAAAACGATGCTGGCGGTTATTGGCAACCGGGAGCAGGAGGCCGATCTTGGTCGAGCCATCGATATGGCGGCGCAGATGGATGCGCACCTTTCTGTGCTGGTCATGGATATAGCCGTTACTCCAACCCTTGCGGATTATCCGGTCGATGTGAGCTGGCTCGATCTGCGCATCGGCGATATGGATGATCTGCATAAGGCGGCTGACAAAGCCGAGGCCGCCTGTAAAGTGGCGCAAATCTCTTTCGATGTTGAACGTTTTTATACGGAGCGGCCCTTCGTTGCGGAGATCGTTTACCGTCGCGCCCTTTATGCCGATCTGGTTATTGTCGGTCAGCGCACCCGCGCCAACTCCCCGCTGCTGGGCGCGGTTATTGATGGAGCTATTTTTGATGCTCAACGCCCGCTGCTGCTTCTGCCTGCTACCGGTTCCTCCAGTATGCAGGTGAGAAAAGTTCTGCTGGCTTGGAATTCAAGGCCTGAATCTGGTCGTGCAGCACGCGAAGCCCTCGGCATTTTACGTCATGCCGATGAAGTGCACCTGACCATGGTTGACCCCAATACATCCTACCTTGCCAGCGGCGGCGAACCGGGGGCAGACATGGCGACATATCTTGCACGCCACGGCATCACTGTCGTTGTTGATCAATTGCCGGGTGGGGGACGCCCGGTTCAGGAAATTCTCAAGGATCACGCTCTCCAGATCGGGGCCGATTTAATCGTCATGGGGGCCTATGGCCATTCCCGTCTGCGAGAGCGTGTGTTTGGCGGGGTAACCCAAGCTCTTGTCGAAGATGCGCCTTTGCCGGTGTTCATTGCTCGTTGAAGGCGGGATGAGGGAGCGGAACCTGCCTTGCGCCCAACTTCCCCGTGGTTGAGGGCAGGGCTGTTATCCGGTTACACCCCGGCGAGGCGTCCTTCTAGGCGGAGAAGGGCGCCTCAATCATTTCCAGCCTCTCTGCCGTCAGATGCCCATCGCTTCCGGTGCAAATCCTGAAAGCGCACCTGCATAGGGCTTTGTCACAGGTCTGGCATAGGCTCCCGCTTTGGATGTGGAGAGGCCGAGGGAAATCAAGCCTTCCGCCTGTTTTACCGCAGCTGCCACGCCATCAATGACAGGAACACCGAATTTCCGGCAAAGATCAGCGGCGAGGTCCGCCATGCCCGCGCAACCGAGAACGATGGCTTCAGCGCGATCTTCTTTCAATGCCAACTCAATCTGATAGCACAATTTCTCACGCGCATTGGAATAGGGATCTTCCAGCGAAAGAACTGGTATATCAGCTGCGCGCACATGCACGCGCTCCGCCATGCCGTAGCGTCGAACGAGATGTTCGAGAGGTTGCCGCGAGCGCTCCATGGTCGTGACGATGGTTATCTTCTGGGCGATGAAGGAGGCGCTGGCAAGCGCTGCCTCGCAGATGCCAAGAACAGGGATGTTTGCCATGGCACGGGCGGCATCCAGTCCCGTATCGTCAAAGCAGGCAATGATCGCGGCCTGTGCGCCGGCCCTTTCACCCTTTGCTATCTCCAGCAGCAGGCCGGGAACAGCGAATGCCTCATCATAATAGCCTTCAATGGAAACCGGCCCCATGGAAGAGGTAGCGGGAACAATCTCGGTGCCGAACGCGGTAACCAGCCGCGCGGCATGGGCGGCCGTTTCCGTCATGCTGACCGTCGTATTCGGATTAACAAGCAGGATCTTCATCAGTTGCTCATCCGGCGGCGGTTGAGGGTGACGATCAAGCCCAGGGTTCCTGCAATCACAAGGAAAGAGAAGAGGGTGGTGACGGTGCCGAGCGCATAGAGCACGGGCGTCGTGACGTTTGTGGTCATGCCGTAAATTTCCAGCGGCAGCGTGTTGTAGGTGCCTGCCGTCATCAGTGTGCGGGCAAATTCATCGTAGGACAGCGTGAAGCCGAACAGACCAACACCGATCAAGGAGGGTGCAATCATGGGCAAGACCACAAAGCGGAATGTCTGCCAGGAGGTGGCACCCAGATCGCGTGCGGCCTCCTCATAAGCGGGAGAGAAACGGTTGAACACGGCAAACATGATCAGCACGCCAAAGGGTAGCGTCCAGGTGAGGTGCGCACCGAAGGCAGAGGAAAACCAGGCAGGCTGAATGCCAACCTGCTGAAACATGACGCCGATGCCGAGCGAAATGATGATGGAAGGCACGACAAGGCTGGCAATCGAGAGATAGAAAAGGACGGTAGCCCCGATGAATTTGTGCCGAAAAGCCAGTCCAGCCATTAGCGAGACCAGCACGGTGACGATCATAACCATCAGCCCCAACATCGCGGAACGACGGAAGGATCCGCCGAAATCTCCCACCGCTTGCGTTTCCAGAAGGTTGGCAAACCAGTGAAAGGATATGCCGTTCAGCGGAAAGGTAAGGCCGCCATTCGGTCCCTGAAAGGAGAGAATGACGATGGCTGAAAGCGGGCCATAGAGAAAGAGAACGAAGATGCAGAAGAAGAAGGCAAGGATATAAAATTCGCGAGAACGCTTATCGGCATACATTTCAAAGCTCCTTGCGAATATCGACGATACGCAGAATGCCTGCCACCATGGCAAGAACGAGAACCAGCAGAATGACGGCATTGGCGGCCGCCGCCGGATATTGCAGCAGCGACATCTGGTTCTTCATCATCAGCGCAACAGAGGCGCTTTGACCGCCGGACATGACCTGCACGGTTGAAAAATCGGCCATGACAAGCGTGACAACAAAAATCGTGCCGATTGCCATGCCGGGTTTGGCCAGCGGAATGATGACGTTGGTGAGAACCTGCCAGCTGGAAGCACCTGCATCGCGCGCAGCTTCCACCAGCGATTTATCGATACGCATCAGTGTGTTGAAGATGGGCGTCACCATGAACAGCGTGTAGAGATGCACCATGGCCAGCACCACGGCAAAATCCGAATAGAGCAGCCATTCAACGGGTTCAGGAACGATTCCTGCCTTTATGAGCGCTGAATTCACGAGCCCGTTCCGACCCAGAACCGGAATCCAGGAAATCATGCGGATGATGTTGGAGGTGAGGAAAGGGACTGTGCAGACCAGAAACAGCACCATTTGCATGGCGGTGCTGCGGATATGGAACGCCAGGAAATAGGCAACCCAGAAGCCGATGAAGAGGGTGATGACCCAAACCATGGCCGCGTATTTCAGCGTGTTGAGATAGGTTTTCCAGGTCACCCAGGAGCCCAGCGTTTCCGCGTAGTTCATGGTCAGGAGATCGGGATACATCTGGGCGAAATCATAATCCCAGAAGCTGACGACGAAGATCATCAGAAGTGGCAGTGCCAGAAAAACGCCGAGGATCAGCGTTAGCGGTGTTGCCTGCAAATAGGCGACAAGCTTCGGTGGAATGCTGATGTTGCGCTTTGGCTTCGGATCACCGACACCTATAAAACGGACTGTTGCCATGGAGAGGCCATCCTTTCCGCGATCAAAACTATGGCAGGAACTGTTGGTGGGCTTGGCCTCACCCCCGCTGTCCTGCCGGACATCTCCCCCTCAAGGGGGGAGATCGACTTGTGCAACCGCGTTTATCCTCAACTGACCTTGAACAGGGAGCGCGTTGACTAAGCGTGGCGAATGGGTGGATAACCGTTCTGCCGATCTCCCCCCTTGAGGGGGAGATGCCTGGCAAGGCAAAGGGGGTAAACGCCCACGCCTGCCTACCCACAACAGAGGGCTGACCCGCTTAAGCCGCGATGAACTCGTTCCAGCGGCGAACCATATAGCGGTCCTCGTCCATGACGGAGTTCCAGCAGGCGACCTTGCCCATGCGATCTTCGAACGAACCGCCGTCACGCACGGAGCCAGCCTTTTCCATCACCTTGCCTTCCGGCGAGAGGATGTCGCCTTGCGCGGGTTTGCCATCGATCCAGTAACCCCATTCGTCGGCGGTCATGAATTTCTTCGCGGTTTCCATGCAGGCTGAGTAATAGCCTTGGCGATTGAGGTAAGCGCCGACCCAGCCGGATGTGTACCAGTTGATGTATTCATACGCGGCATCCAGCTGCGCGCCCTTGAGGTGCGAAGCCAGGCCCAAGCCGCCGCCCCAGGCGCGATAACCTTCCTTCAGGGGCTGGTATTTGCAGGCGATGCCCTTCGAGCGAACAGCGGCAACCGCAGGTGACCACATCGACTGGATGACCACTTCGCCTGAAGCCATCAGGTTTACGCTTTCATCGAAGCTCTTCCAGAAGGCGCGGAATTGACCCGATTGCTTGGTCTTGATCAGGAACTCGATCGTCTTGTCGATCTCGGCCTTGGTCATGTTGCCCTTGTCGGCGTATTTGATATCGCCTTTGGCTTCCATGATCATTGCCGCATCCATGATTCCGATCGAAGGAATGTTGAGGATCGAGGTCTTGCCTTTAAAGGCCGGGTCCAGAATATCAGCCCAGCTGTTGATCTCACGGCCAACCAGATCCGGTCGAATGCCGAGCGTATCAGCGTTATAGATGGTGGGCATCATGGTGAACCATTCGGTCTCACCCTTGGCGAAGGTCTTGGTGCCGGGCTTTTCGACATATCCGACCGTATGGGGCGCGGTGCCTTGCGCAATCACGCTATCGGCCTTCAGCTTGCCGTTCTTGAACAATGGCACGACGCTGTCGTAGTTCTTCAGCTTCTTCACATCCATCGGCTGGATGACACCTGCCGGATAGACCTTTTTCAAAATCCAGTATTCGATGTCAGCGATATCGTAGGAGTTTGGCTGCGTCACGGCGCGTTGGGCAGCGGCATCGGAGTCTGTTGCTGTCATCTCCAGCGTGATGCCGAGGTCCTTCTTGCACTGTTCGGCAACGGCATTGATGTTGGAAACGCCGGTGCCGAACTGGCGAAGCGTGATCTTGCTCTGCGCCCAAATGGTGGGAAAGCCGGTGATCGCACCGGAACCGGCAGCAAGACCGGCTGCGGCAGAGGCCGTTTTCAGCAGGGCGCGGCGGGAGATGCCTGAAGGCTTCTTAGGGGTATCAGTCATGCCATGTTCCTCTCTGTGGTTCTTGGTTTTGATGTTTTCTTGTTATGCGTTGTGTCCGAGCACGATTACGTCCTCGGCGTTCCAGGACAGCTGGATGGCTTCGCCAACCCGAATGGGTGAGGCAAAGAACATTGTGTCGCTGATGATGGCGGTGAATTCCTCGATGCCGGCGCCTGTAGCGACCAGCTTCACGGATGAGCCGCGATATTCGACGTTGGAAACAGTGCCGGTAAAGCCTCGCCCTTCCATCGGGGCATTGCCAATTTGCACCCGGTCTGTGCGGATCGCGATATCAACGGGGCTTCCTTCTTCAAGTTTGGAGGGAGGGGCCGAGAATCGGCCACCCGCGGGAATGGCAAGGGCGATGCCTTCATCGGTCCTTGCGGTGACCTTGCCGGAAATGACATTGTGATCACCCATAAAGCGAGCGACGAAGGCAGTGGCTGGACGCTCAAATACATCGCGTGGGGCAGCGGCTTGCTCTATGCGACCATCGTTCATCACCACGATGATATCTGCCAGCGCCATCGCTTCTTCCTGGCTGTGGGTGACGTGAACGAAGGTGATGCCAAGCGTATTTTGCAGCTTTTTGAGTTCAGCCCGCATGCGAATTTTAAGAAACGGATCGAGGGCAGACAGTGGCTCATCCAGAAGCAGAGCTTCAGGATCGGTAATCAGGGCGCGGGCGAGAGCCACACGTTGCTGCTGACCACCGGAAAGCTGGGCCGGACGCCGGTTGGCATAGGGTTCCAGCTGCATCAGCTTCAGCATGTCGAGTGCCTTGGCGCGTCGTGTTTCTTTATCGACCCCTTTCATTTTCAGGGAGAAGGCGACATTGTCGATCAGATCAAGATGGGGAAAAAGAGCGTAGGACTGAAACATCATGGCCGTGCCGCGTGCTGCCGGCGGAAGGTCTGTCACGTCCTTGTTGCCCAGAAGTATATCACCCTCGGACACGCTCTCGTGCCCGGCAATCATTCTCAAAGTTGATGTCTTGCCGCATCCGGATGGGCCGAGCAGGCAGCAATAACTGCCTGCGGGAATTTTGAGGTTGATTGAGTGGACGGCTTTGGTCGCACCATAGATCTTGGATACCGAGGCAATCTCAATTTCTGCTGCTTTGCTCATACACGTCTCCCTCAAGCCGAATTGATTGATGCATGAGGCGTGCCAATTCGGATTTCGCGGTGTTTGACGTGCATTAGGAAGGGCTCAGGCGGTTTTGTGCGCTGCACGCACAGCGCACGAGCAGTCTTTGCTCAAATTTTCAGCGATTGTGTACGAAGGATTGGGTGGATTGTATCCAATCGACCGAGCTTCTTTCTTCCGCTTCATGTTCAGGCTAGAAGAGGAGCGCAACTGGATTCGATCATGCAGATCAGCGACAAGATTTCTCCGTTTGAAGATGTGCCGGATGATCGCGCCCTGGCCATACGAGAAGCGCTGCGGGATGCCATTGTTGACCGGCGTCTTGCGCCCGGCACCAAGCTTTCGGAAGCGGAGGTTGGTACGCTTTTCGATGCCAGCCGCACCGTGGTTCGCGCAGCCTTGCAGATGCTGACATTTGAAGGCCTTGTGAAATCCGAGCGAAATCGAGGGGCTTTTGTATCCAATCCGTCTCCTGAAGAGGCGAGGCAGGTGTTCGCGTCTCGCCGTTTGCTGGAGCCCGGGATCGTGAGCGCGGCGATTGAGCGGTTGACTGACCGCGATGTTGAGGATTTTCGCAAACAGCTGGACGAAGAAACCCGCTACATGAACCAGCGAGGTCCGGCGGCACGGCGGGCGGAAATCAAGGCGTCGGGCGATTTTCACCTGATGTTGGCGCGGGTATCTGGCAATGTCATCCTAGAGCGCTTCATGGACGAGCTTGTCGCCCGCTCTTCGCTTGTAATTGCACTTTACGGCAATACTGGCGTTTCACGCTGTGGCCATCACGAACATGCTGATATTCTGGCAGCGCTTGAAGCGCGGGATGCTGCGAGAGCCAGCGCATTGATGCTGCATCACATCGATCATATCGAAGCGGATCTTGATCTGCGTGTTCGGGATGGTCTGGCTCTTCGAGAGGCACTGGATATCTGATATGGAAAAGCTCCCGACCCGGGCCGGGAGCTTTTGTAGCGTTGCCGTGATCAGGCTGCTCTGCTGTAGGATGAAGCGCTGCCCTGTTGTGGCAGGCGGAACTGGCCGAGCAGTTGAATAAGCGCCTGCGCGTCGCCTGCAAGGTTCTGCGAGGTGGAGGTTGCGTCCTGAACCATGGCCGCATTTTTCTGCGTGCCTTGGTCGATAGAGTTCACCGCCGTATTCACCTCCTGCAGTCCCAAGGACTGTTCGCGATAGGCTTCCGCAATAGCCTGGATATTCGCAGTCATTTTCTGAACCTGTTCGACAATGCCTTCCAGCGATTTGCCGGTATTGCCAACCAGTTCCACGCCGCGCGCCACCTGTTCGCTGGAGGTGTGGATCAGATCCTTGATTTCCTTCGCGGCCTTGGCGGATCTTTGCGCCAGTTCGCGAACTTCCTGTGCGACGACAGCAAAACCCTTGCCCGCTTCGCCAGCACGCGCAGCCTCCACGCCTGCATTGAGGGCAAGAAGGTTGGTCTGGAAAGCAATTTCATCGATGACGCCGATAATGCTGGAAATTTGTTCTGAAGAAGTCTCAATGGCTTCCATTGCATCCACAGCGGAGCGAACGACAGCGCCAGACTGACGAGCGCCTTCTCCGGTTTCAGCCACCAATCGACGTGTCTCTTCAGCGCGCTTGGCGCCGTCGCGCACGGTCGTGGTTATCTCTTCCAATGCGGCGGCTGTTTGCTCAACTGAGGCAGCCTGCTGCTCCGTGCGGTGGGCAAGATCTTGCGTGGAATTGCGCAACTGATTCACGCCAGCACCGATCGTCTGGGCATTGCCGCCAACCTCCTGCATGGCAGCAGCCAGACGTTCAAGAGAATTGTTGAAGTCCATGCGAAGGTTATCGAGCGTAGGTGTGAATGGTTTGGAAATGCGGAAGGAAAGATCTCCATCCGAAAGAGCTTTCAAACCAGCAGCCAGAGACTGCACGACATTGGCCAGCGTGCCAGCCTCCTCAGCCTTAATGGCTTCGTTCTGCGCCCGCTCTGCATCCACCTCGCGCCGCGCAGCCTCCGCCTTGGCTTCAAGTTCCTGGCGCTCCAGCAGGTTTTGGCGGAAAATGGCCACAGTCTGTGCCATTGCGCCGATTTCATCAGCGCGATCCGTACCTTCAATCGCTGCCCCGGTTTCCCCGTTGGCCAGCGTCTTCATGCGGCCGCTCAAAAGGTTCATCGGAGATGTAATGCCCGCATGAGAGACGTAGAACGCAAAGCTGACAATGCCGATAATTCCTGCCAGAAGAACGTAGAAACTCATGTCGATGACAGCATCGGTTTCCGCAGCGATCGTGCTGCCGCCTGTATCGACCAGAGCCGTCAAGCTCGCATTGTTGGCGCCTGATTTGTCCGAGAAAGTTTGCGATAGCTTGTCCAGCGAGCGAACGATGGAATAAGCTTCCGCATCGTTACCCGCCTCCTTGGCGGCAACCACCTTGTCAAAAACTGTCTTGAACTCTTCGATCAAGGTATTGATCTCAGCGACTGCAGGGCGGCGCTCCGGCACGTTGGTGGAAATCGTTACCAGCTTTTCCTTCGCACCGGCCAAATTGCGAGCGAAAGCGGCTTTGCCCTCTTCATAAGCTGGGGAGCCGCGCTCATTCAACGCAACGCGCGTGATAGCGTTGACTGCTGTCCACATACCTGCGGAAGACCGTGCGCCCAAAACAGCGGATGCTGCCTGGGTCTTGATGAAGTCCGCATAGCGATCGTTTGCGCCATCGAATGTCTCGCTCAAATAGACGATGCCAGCGAACGTAAACAAACCCAGAGAAATGATCAGCGATAAGATCTTCGTCCTAATCGACAAGCGATTGAGCATCTTCGTCCATAACCCCCAAAAAACAGGTCGGCCCCCGCCGCCCTAAAATTAGATGCTCTGCATAAATGAAAATGATTTCATATGGATATGGAGCATTTCTCTATCAGTAGAGGGTCAATAGTTAAGCTGAAGTATAATATCGGCTCGATTTCATAAGGACCTAGTGTTCGTACTCTTTTAACATTTGCGATGAGGTTTCAACGATGTTGACTTTTCTCTGTGCCATGGAACAAAACTTCATATGGCCGCGTTGATGGCCCGCGTAACGATAGAGAGTGCCCATCGAGCGGCACGAGGAGGAAACATGTTCAAGGCGATCCAAGCTGCCTCTCTGGCGCTGACAATGGCGGTCGCAGGCGTTGTCACGGCTACGCCCGCAGGCGCTCAGGATGTGGAACTGCGCATCGGGCCGGATGGCGTTCGCCCTGTTGTTCGTGATCGCGAACGTGAGATGCAGCGCGATTACCGCCGCGGCCCTGGCCGTGGCTGCAGCGAGCGTGAAGCACGTGCAGCCGCACGCGATATGGGTCTTCGCGATCCTGAAGTGGTGCGCGTCACCCCGGGCCGTGTTGTCGTAGAAGGCGAAACTCGCCGTGGCGTACAGCGCGTCACCTTCGCAAACGAGCGCGGTTGCCCAGAAATGTAATTGAAGCCTCCTGCTGGAGTGCTTGATCAAAGAAACCCGCCGAGCGAAAGCGCTACGGCGGGTTTTTGATTTAAAGCACTGTCCTTATTGATCAGAATTCTTCGAAAAATTGACCGCCTCTCTTCTCAATTGCATGGCTCTTTCAGTGGCCGGAGCCTCGTCTGTTGTAATCTGATCGACGCGAAGATCGAGCAGGGATGCGAACTGCCGCCATTCCTCGGAGGAAAATCCAAGGTCACGATTCTGGAGATTGAATGTCCAGGCATCCACCGTGCGGCCTTTGGAATGGCAAAGCGCTACAAGGTCCAGCCCTGACGCGTGCGCTGCCAGAAGAAGCGGCCAGGAGAGATAGACCATATGCGGATCAGTAGGGCCATCCAGATAGGATAATAGCTCACGCTCCACCGCCTCCGGTCCCGCTCGGTGCAGCAAATTAAACAGCTTGTCAGTGGGATCAATACCACGGGGGACTTGAGGCAGTTCGCGCCGGATGGCTTCAATCAGGGAGAGGTCCGCCCCGCTGACGATCATGAACTGCCCCATCTCCGCGAAATAGCGCTTGAGATGCGCAAGACCACCTGGCCCAATTGTGGCGAGATCGTCCTTCATGTCGAATTGCAGCAGGGCTTGGCTGTGTGCCGATTGCATGAGGTGGGCCAGATCTTCACTGAGGATCGGAGGGGTTCCGCCACTTTTCATGGTGAGAACGCGGATATCGCTGCCGCTGGCCGCCCTGACCAAACCGTGACCGCTTGTTTCACCCTTCAGGTCTGCATCATGCAGAACCACAAAGCCACCATCGCCGCGTACACGAAGGTCCAGCTCCATGGATGCCCCGAGCCGAAAACCTTCCGCCATGGTATCTGCCGAAAACAGAGGCGCATCGAGCCTCAGTCGCAAACGATGCCATTTTAGCCTGATCCGGTGACCTTCGTGATGGAGATCGAGACCGGGATAGGCGTTCTGCATGTCATGTTCCGTCAGGTGAAATAAGTGGCAATCCTGTGCCCGTCGAGCTGGTGCACAGTAAACTCCGTACCATAGATTTCCGATAGGGTCTCTGGTTGTACGATATCGATTGGCGCGCCCTGCTTAAACAGCTTTGCCTCGCGCATGACGACGATGTGATCGGAATAGCAGGAGGCGAAGTTGATATCGTGCAGCACCACGACCACCGTCTTGTTGAGGTCGCGGGCGGCATTCTTCAGAAGCTTCATCATGCCAACGGCGTGGCGGATATCGAGATTGTTCAGCGGCTCATCGAAAAGCATGTAATCCGTATCCTGGCAGAGTACCATGGCAACAAAGGCGCGTTGCCGTTGCCCGCCGGAGAGTTCGTCCAGGTAGCGTTCCGCCAGGGCTTCAAGGCCCAAGTAACTGAGCGCCCGCTCCACATGCTGCGCATCTTCCCGCGTCGGGCGGCCTTTGGAATAGGGGTAGCGGCCAAAGGTCACGAGATCGCGCACGGTGAGGCGGGCGACCATGTGGTTATCCTGCCGGAGAAACGCCAGCCTTCGCGCCAGAGCATCTCCCGAGGTGCGGGCCACATCCAGCCCATCCACCAAAACCTTGCCCTGATCCATGGGCAGCAAACGGGCAATCATCGATAGAAGAGTGGATTTTCCAGCGCCGTTCGGGCCGATGATGGAGGTGAGGCCTCCCTTTGGCAGGGTGAGCGTAACACCATCGACCACCACCGTTTCGCCATAGGCTTTGCTGACGCCCTGGATCTCGATCATCGGATGGCACCTCGCAGCAGGAAGAGAATGAAGAAAATACCGCCCGCAAACTCAATGATGATGGAGAGGGCGGTGTTGAAGCTGAACGCACGTTCCAAGAAGGTTTGACCTCCCACAAGCATCAGGATTGCCAGTAATACGGCGGTGGGAATGACGAAGCGGTGCTTGGCCGATGGCATCAGGATGTAGGCAAGGTTTGCGACCAGGACGCCGAAGAATGTGGCAGGACCAACAAGCGCGGTGGAGACCGACACAAGTACGGACACCAGAATGAGAATGATCAAGGTTAAGCGCTTGTAATCGACGCCGAGCGAAATGGCAGTTTCCCGACCGAGCGCCAGAACATCGAAAGTGTGGCCGATGCGCCAGGCAACGAGCGAGGCCATGCCGACCAGGCCGAAAGAAACGCCGAGCAGCTCCGCATCCATGGAATTGAAATTGGCGAACAGCCGATCCTGCAAGATAACGAAATCGTTCGGATCGAGAATACGCTGAATGAACCCGGAAAGGCTTCGAAACAGGACGCCGACCACAATGCCAGTCAGCATCAACAGATGGAGGCTTTTCAGCGCGCCGGAAAAGAGAAGCTGAAACAGGATCAGCGAAAAGCCCATCATCACTGCGATACTCAGCACAAAAAGCAGCCGTGGATCGAGCGTGGAAAGGCTGGCAGCGCCAAGCATAGACACAAGAAGGGTCTGCAACAGGCCGTAAAGGCTATCGAAACCCATGACGGAGGGTGTGAGAATTCGGTTGTTCGTGATGGTTTGGAAAAGCACGGTGGAGAGGGCTATGGCGTAGGCCACAAGCAAAATTCCAAGCAGCTTGGTTCCACGAAAGCCAAGGATGAAGGACCAGCTTCCGCGCGCGCCAAGGGTCATGAAGGCAAGGCAGGCGGCAAGACAGAGAACGCTCAAAACGCTAAGAATGAGCATAGGGTTACGCCGCACGGCTCTGCCTCCTTGTGAGCAGGAAGAGGAAGAAGCCACTGCCGAGCACACCGAGAACAGCGCCCACCGGCACTTCAAACGGCCAGACGACGATGCGCCCGATGATGTCGCAAGCCAGCACCAGTCCGGCGCCAAAAAGAGCTGTCCAGGGCAGGCTGCGGCGAAGGCTATCGCCCATCACCATGCTCACCACATTCGGCACGATGAGACCGAGGAATGGGATGACACCCGCTGTGACGACGACGCACGCCGTGACCATGGAAACAATGACGAGGCCAAGCATCATGACGTGGCGGTAGTTGAGGCCCAGATTAGTGGCAAATTCCTCACCAAGACCAGCGAGGGTAAACCGGTCGGCGGCGATATAGGCGGCAATCGTCAGCGCGAAGGAAAGCCAGAGAATTTCGTAGCGCCCACGCAAGACTGAGGAGAAATCGCCGTTCTGAAACGCTGCCAGCGTCTGCATCATGTTAAGCCGGTAGGCAATGAAGGCGGCAACAGAATAAATCACTCCGCCCAGCATCAGGCCGACCAGCGGCACCATGACCACCGAATGCAGCGGTATGCGCCGCAGGATGGCAAGGAAAAGCGCGGTCCCTGCCAGCGCGAATGCTGCGGCAAAAGCCATTTTGCCAAGCACGGGCATGCCCGGCGAAACGATGAGCGCGATCAGCATGCCAAGGCTTGCCGATTCCACCGTTCCCGCCGTTGAGGGTTCAACGAAGCGATTGCGCGCCAGCATCTGCATCAGTGTTCCGCAGACAGCAAGGCCGGAGCCCGCAAGCACGAGAGCCAACGTGCGGGGCAGGCGGCTTGCGGCCAGAACAAGCAGCGCTTTCTCGTCTGCCTGACCTGTCAAAACGGCAAGCGGGGAGATGTCGCTGACGCCGAAAAACAGGCTCAGCAAACCAAGAGAGAAAACAGCGAGAGTGGCGAGGGCAAGACGCATGATGCACCAGTCAGCAGGAGGCTAATCCGTTTGATCGACCTTTGCGCTGTCTCAACGAGCGGCGATTGCGCTGTTCAGTTGATCGACAGTCTTCTGCAAAGCCGTGAGACCGCCGCCGACGACATAGAGCGCCAAGCCATCGAGATAGACGACCTGCTTCTTCTTCCAGGCGGTGGTCTGGTGAACAATGTCATTGTCCAGCATCTTGGCAGCCGCTTCGCCCTTGCCGCCAATGGCCGCGTCGCGATCAATCACGATCAGCCAATCCGGGTTCTTTTCCAGAATATATTCGTAGGAAATCGGCTGGCCGTGGGTGTCCGCCTTAATGGTTTCATCGGCGGGCGTCATGCCGTAATCGGAAAATAGCACGCCAAAGCGCGAGCCGGGGCCATAGGTGCTCATCTTGCCGCCAGTGGTCAGCACGATCAGACCCTTGCCAGCCGTCTTTGTCTTTTGCTTCAATTCCGCTGTGGAGGTGTTCAGCTTATCGATCAGTCGGTCGGCTTCGCTCTCCTTATCGAAGATGCGCGCCAACATGCGGATGTTATCTTCCGATTGCCTGAGGAAGTTCGTGCCATCGACTGATAGATCAATTGTCGGAGCAATCTGCGACAACTCTTTGAATTTGGTGGCGGATCGCGCCGTTACAATAATGAGGTCAGGCTGCATGGCGGCAATGGCCTCGTAATCCGGCTCGAACAGGGAGCCGATCTTTTCGGTGCCACCGCCCTCGTATTTCGCGAGATAATCCGGCATCGGCGCTTTCGGCACGCCTGCCACGGAAACGCCCAAGGCATCCAGCGTGTCGAGTGCTGCAAGATCGAAGGTCACGACCTTATTTGGCGTCGCTGCCAGCTTGGTTTCGCCCTGCGCATGGCGGATGGTCAGATCCGCCCCATGGGCGGAGATGGCGCTGGCAGCCAGCGCGAAGGCAAGCGTGAAAGAGCGAAACGAAGAGAGCAGCATGGGGTGATCCTTGCGCCGGGTCCACTCACAGAAATCAGGATGAGCGGGCGATTATAAGTTGAGAATGTGGGTTCACTTATTTAAAGCGGTGTGAGTTCGTCAAGAATTATATGGAGGCGGCCATCACAACAGCGGGAGTTTTTATGCCAGGCTTCAACCTTCGTCGCCGTCAATTGCTCGCTGCCCTGCCGTTCGTAACCATGACATCCGTTTTGAAGCCAAGCCTGACCTACGCCCAGATGCGGGTTGCCGAAACAACACTCGATATCTTCAATATGGAGGTGCCGACTCACAGGCTGGATGACCGTGTGGTGAAACTTAGCAATGGCCGCATTTTCCGCATTTTCCGGGCCATTCCGAAAACGCCAGCGCCTGCTTCAGGATATCCGACGCTGACCATGCTGGACGGAAATGCGGTATTCGATGATCTGACGCCGGAACTGCTGGCGCTCTCGCCTGATCTGGTGGTGATCGGTGTAGGCTATGACACCTCACGCAAATTCGCGATGGTGGAGCGCACTCTGGATTACACTCCGCCGAAACAAGGTGAGGGACCGCATGTCGATGCTTCGCGACCAGAGCGAAAGATCGGTGGCGGCTTTGAGTTCCTGACCATGTTGACGGCTGAATTGCGCACTGAGGCTGAACGTGGATTGCAGGTGGACCCGTCGCGGCGGGTGCTCGGCGGTCATTCCTTCGGCGGATTGATGACGCTGATAACGCTTTTTCGGCAACCGGATGCTTTTTCAGCCTATGCACCTGTCAGTCCCTCGCTCTGGTGGGCGATGGAACCGATGCGCAAGCTGGAGAAAGAAGCTATTTGGCCGAAGCCGGATGAAGGCAAGATCAGAGTATTCCTGTCCCTCGGCGACAAGGAACAGCGCTCTAACGATAAGGGGCCGCCGCCCACCGGACCTGCGCCGGAGACAATGGCTCTCATTGGTCGCCTTGCGCAAAATCCAGCTCTTTCCGTTTCGTCGGAGGTGCTGGAAGGCCATGTGCATGGCGCGACCCTTCTGGGGGCGCTGCCGCAAATTTTGCGTTTTGCGGTCTGACAGGAAAGCTGGAACATCGGCGGTTGACTGACGTTGGGCCTCACATCCCCCAACGATCAGAGGTGACTTCATGAACCAGAACCATCCCACGCCGCCTTTCCCGCAGGAAAAAATCGAAATGCCCGGCCTGACGCGCCAGATGCAGCCGAAACCGGACCATGGAGAGACATCCTATAAGGGGTCAGGCCGCTTGGAGGGCAAGAAGGCTGTCATCACCGGCGGCGATAGCGGTATTGGCCGTGCCGTTGCCATTGCCTTTGCCCGTGAGGGTGCCGACGTGCTGATTTCATACCTGAATGAAGATGAGGATGCGAACGAAACCAAGCGTCTGGTGGAAGAGGCAGGGCGAAAGGCTGTCGTCGTCGCCGGCGATCTTCAATCTGCAGATCATTGCCGTAAGGTCATCGATTCAGCCGTTCAAGAGCTAGGTGGCATCGATATCCTCGTGAACAATGCAGCACATCAGGCGACCTTCTCGACCATTGAAGAGATTCCGGATGAGGAGTGGGAACTGACTTTCAAGGTCAACATCCATGCCATGTTCTATCTTACCAAGGCAGCAGTCCCGCACATGAAGCCGGGTTCGTCCATCATCAATACCGCCTCAATCAATTCGGATAGCCCCAATCCTTCGCTACTTGCCTATGCGACAACCAAGGGGGCCATCCAGAATTTCACAGCAGGGCTCGCCCAGATGCTGGCGGAAAAGGGCATTCGCGCCAATGCCGTTGCTCCCGGCCCGATCTGGACACCACTCATCCCTTCTACCATGCCAGAGGATTCGGTGAAGAACTTCGGCAAGCAGGTGCCGATGAAGCGACCGGGCCAACCAGCAGAACTCGCTACAGCCTATGTCATGCTGGCCGATCCGCTCTCGTCCTATGTATCCGGCGCGACAATTGCGGTCACAGGCGGCAAGCCAATCATCTAAAAACCCTTAGTCATTTCAAGGATTAGATGCGGGCTTTTCACAAAGCGCAAAAACATCTTAATATTGATTCTGAAGGATGGCGGTGACTGAAGTTCACCGCCATCTTTTGATTGCATCATTATTTTTATCAACTTTAGATTTAACATCTGAGATGCCGATGGCAGCAATTACAGACGACGTTATATTTCGTACTGCAACCGTTCAGGACTGTGCAGATCTAGTGCTGCTTGCAGATACAGCCTCGCGTGGACTGACGTCATATCTCTGGAGCCTTTCAGCAAATACAGGCGAGGCTCCTTCTAATGTCGGGCGAAGGATCATTGCCCATGACACCCGGCATTTCATTCACTGCTCGAACTGGACCCTCGCCACAATTGAGGGGCAAACAGTGGGGGCCTTCAACATATACACCCTGCCTGATCCCGCCGTGATGCCAGCGGATGCGCCGGACGTGGTAAGGCCGTTAAATGAGTTGAAAGCGTTGCTGCCCGGTTCTGCCTATATTTCTGCCCTTGCACTTTATCCGGAATGGCAGGGTAAGGGCTTGGGCAAGGTGCTTTTGAAGGAGGCAGCCAACCTTTCCAAAAAAGCGCGATCTTCCCGGCTCGCTCTCTTGGTTGGGAGTTTTAACCCGAAGGCTTTGGCGCTCTATGAAAGCTTCGGTTTCACCGAGCAAGATCGCAGACCCTTCGTGGCGTTTCCCGGATCTGATCCGTCAGGCGATCTGATCCTCATGACAAAGGCCCTATAGGGCGTCTTGCGTATCCTGCTGACCCACCTTGCGTGCCAAAGCCTCAAAGTTTGGATGCGCACCTTTTTCTGCGTCATCATTGGCAACAAGAAGCAGGCGGATGGGAAACGCCATGGCTTTGACATGAGAGGGGGAAACGCTTTGCGCTTTCGGATCGGTCAGGACTGCCCGCTCCACTTCGCCGAGGACGTCGCGAATTTCCTCATGGGTCAAAAGCTGCTTTTCCACAAGCAGGCGGTTGATGCCTGCAATGGCCATGTAGAGCCCTTCCAGCTGCGGGTTGGCCGTGTTCATGTTTCACTCCTATGCGTCGTGGCCGGAACCATGTTTCCGGCGTTTTCATCAATCAGCCGCGCTCCGCGCTGGCGGGTTGCATAGCGCCAAAGCCACTGGACACTGACGAGTAGGCGCTTTTCGAAATTTACCAACAAATAGACATGGACGAAGGCCCATAAAAGCCAGGCAGTGCGCCCTTTCAGGCGGCGTTTGCCGAAATCGAAAATGGCGGCGTGACGACCGATAACGGCTGTGTTGCCTCGATTGTGAAAGCGGAAGGGTTCTGGTTTTTGACCTTCCAGAAGTGCGTAGCGTAGCGAACGGCCCAGATATTCACCCTGTTGCTTTGCCACCTGGGCAAGCGCTGGCAGAGGCTTGCCATCCTCTCCTAGACAAAGCGCGGTATCGCCAATTGCATATATATCCTGGCTTCCCTCGACCAGAAGGTCCGGCCCCACCGGAATGCGCCCGTTTGCTTTTGGCTCCAGTCCAAGCCACGCAAAGGCCGGGGAGGCCTTCACTCCTGCGCCCCAAAGAATGTTGCCCGCGAAAATGGTCTCGCCACTGGCGATCACGCTGTCCTTGGTGATCCTTTCAACCATGCGGCCTGTCTGGACTTCCACGCCCAGCTTTTCCAATTCCTTACGCGCATAATCGGTCAGCTCGTCGGGAAAGGCAGCAAGGATTTTCGGTCCAGCTTCGATCAGCACAACCCGAAAATCCTCTGGGGCGAGCTTGCGAAAATCGCGGGTAATCATAAAGCGGCCAAGTTCGGCAATGGCTCCGGCCATTTCAACGCCAGTTGGTCCGCCTCCGATCACCACGCTCGTCAGCAGTGCCTTCTTTTCTTGGGGATCACGGGAAAGCTCTGCCTTTTCGAACGCGAGAAGCAGGCGTTGACGGATCAGCCGCGCTTCATGGATCGTCTTGAGGCCGGGTGCAAAAGCACGCCACTCATCATGGCCAAAATAGTTATATTCAGAGCCCGTCGCGATGATCAGCCGGTCATAGGGCACTGGATCTGCCTGATCGAGCAGCACCTGGCGGTTTGCCTGATCAATACCTGAAACCTGTGCCAACATGACCTTGATGTTGTGGTAGCGGCCCAGTGTGCGGCGAATGGGTTCGGCAATATCGGCAGGCGAAAGCGCTGCGGTTGCGACCTGATAAAGAAGTGGCTGGAAGAGGTTGTGATTGCGACGGTCGATGACCGTAACATCCAAAACGGAGTTTCCCAAAGCGCGGGCCACCGCAAGGCCGCCGAAACCAGCACCGACAATCACCACCCGCTGAGGCCGTTGCGGCTTGTTGTTTTGCGCTGGCAATACGCTGAGTGGGGAGGTGTCAGGTGTGATGGACATGGAACCTCTTCTTGATCCTCGAGATTTTCTCAGCTCTTCGAGTGAACACCGGCGCCAATCGAATGTTCCCGCGAGACGTGCGGAACCTTTGCTTCACGATCTCGTTGATTAGCCGAAACGAAAGGGAGCATGGGAATGAACAGCATCGTCTGGCTCGTCGGAGCCGTTGTTATTGTGATCGCGATCCTGAATCTGATCGGTCTTTCCTGATCGCCACCTTGAGATAAGCCCGCGGCTCTCTGCCGCTTAACAACCTCAACACTAGGGAGAAACACATGAACAGCATCGTTTGGCTCGTTGGAGCAGTCGTTATCGTTATTGCAGTTCTGTCTTTCGTCGGCATCGCCTGAACAAGACAAAACCGAAATTTAAAAAAGCGCTGGTTTAACGACCGGCGCTTTTTCTTATTCGGATGAAAAGATATTGCTGTCACGAGGACAGCAATACCGCAAATGGCTGGCGGGCAAAGAGCTTTTCCATGGAAATTCGCTCATCGCGTTCGAGAGTTTCTCCCGTAAAGAGATCACGGAAGGGGGAGCTTCCTGCCAGTTCCCGGGTGGTCAGGCTTGTGCCATGCCAGAAGGAAGGAGCCGGCAGGCTTCCCGTTTGTTGAATGTCGTCAAGAAGGAAGCGTGGAGCGACCGTCACCAGTGTGTGCTTGCCCAGGCGCCGGGCAAAGGACACCACGTGACTACCCCTCTCGCCAGCCGCATAGAGCGGAATATATTCGCCATGCCAGAAAAGATCAGGATGATCGCGACGTGTGTGCAGTAGCGTTTTGATGATTTGCTGCTTCAGGTGGCCGTTCAACCAAGCTTCTGGCTGCGCTGCATCCGTTGGCTGATCAATCTGGCGGATCAGGTGCTCGTAATTCGGCATCCGACGATTATCGGGATCAACGACGCTCAGGTCCATCACTTCGCTACCCTGATAGATATCCGGCACACCGGGCGCTGTCAGCTTGATCAGGGTTTGACTCATGGAATTGACGGCACCCGCCAGGAAGACCGGCTTCATCACACGCAGGAAATGCTCACGAAAGGGCCGGCCCTCCGGCGAAAGCAAATGCCGGACGTAAGCCGCGACCGCCTTCTCATAGCCTTCATTCGGGCCATTCCAGTTGGTGCGCAGTTTGGCTTCCCGAAGGCTTTTCTCCACGTAGGGCAGCAACCGCTCTTCGAGTGCTTTCAAGGCCTCTGTGTCGCTGGCCGCAAGATCATGCGGCCAAACGCCTGCAAGGGCCTGAAGGATAAGCCATTCCACCTCGGGCTCCGGTGCAGGCCCATCATTCAGTGCCACCAGTTCTGGCTTCTGCAGCGCTTGCCACTCCGTAAACGCACGCGTGAAAAGCTCTGGCTGTTCGGTGAGGGTGTAGAGCCGCGCCCGCGCATCTTCACCTCGTTTGGTATCATGGGTGGAGCTGGCGGAGAGGCCTTCCGGCTGGAGAGCCTGTCTCTGCTTCATATCCGCATGAAAATTTTGAAGGCTATAGCTTCGCGGTAAAGGCTCAGCGCCTACCTCGTTCAGGGCAAGAACCGGGTTGATGCGGTAGAACAGCGTATCCTCAATGGATTTTGCCATCAGCGGCCCGGTCAACTGCTGGAAGCGGGTGCGGAATACAGCGGCCTTTGCATCGAATTCCTGATCCACATCACCAACGAGTATACGAGCGATGAAGGCCAGCGCTTCTGGTTCCGGCGCGGTTGGTTTCGCGCGGATCTGGGTGAGGACATCCGTCAACCTCTGACGATCCGCGGGTTCCAGCCCATGCTTGTTTCCGTAGGTACGGTAGATGGGGAAGGCAATCAGCAGTTCCCGCAGCGCATTGGAAAGCACTGCCTCATCGCTTGCCACTGACATGCCGTGGCCTTGTGCCATTTCCTGACCCATGGTGGCGAGAGTGCGAAACTCCCCCTCAAAATTTACGTCCGCCATCAGGCCCTTGGCCTTGCGAACCTCTTCCTCGATATCGATTTCGCGTCCCGCCAGTTCAGCATAGGTATGGCGAAGCTGTTCCAGACCTTCCGGCTCAATCAAGGCATCAGAAACGGTGGCGATGAATTCATATCCGGTGGTGCCGGAGATCGGCCATTTCTGCGGAAGATGTTCGCCATGCGCGAGGATTTTTTCGATGAGCAGAATGCATTTTGGCCCAACCTCTTCCCGAAGGCGGGCAAGGTAATCGCCAGGGTTGGCAAGCCCGTCCACATGGTCAATCCGAAGGCCGTCGACCTGGCCCGAGCGTACAAGTTCAAGGATCAGGCGATGGCTTTCAAGGAAAACCTCTTCCTCCTCCACACGAAGACCGGCCAGTCCCGTAATTTCAAAGAAGCGGCGATAGCTGAGGTCACGCGGTGCATCGCGCCAAGACATCAGGCGATAGGGTTGCGCCTCATGCAGGTTAGCGAGAAAGCCATGATCCTGCGCGGCTTCAGTGAGTTTCTGGTCGAGGGTGGCGCTGTCTAAGTCTTGTGACAGTTGGCGGATGCTGTCGTGGAAGGTATCTTCCTCCTCCGGTTTTGCATCGCGGGCAAGCGCAATCAGCCCGTCTGCCAGCGGATGATGAATGCCAGCCAGAGCCAGAGCATAGGTGGATGGAGCAATTGGATAGTGGCTATCGAAATAGCCGAAGGCGAGATTGCCTGCCTCTTTGTCCAGCAGAAGTGTAATGTCTCCATCCCTCAAGACTTTGTCGAAGTCATCGCCGAGGAAGGGAAGCGTCAGCCTGCGCATCCAGTTCACATCGAAGAAGTGATGATAGCGGCTGTCTTTGCCCCATTCCACAATGCTGCGCCACCAGCGGTTCTCCAGGCCAGACGCCATGTGGTTCGGCACGATATCGAGAATGAGGCCAAGGCCCTCCTGCCTCAGCCGGGCGCTGAGGCGTTCGAAGCCCTCTCGACCGCCGATTTCCGGTTCGATTTCGTTGGCATCGGCCACATCGTAACCATGGGTGGAGCCTTTTGCCGCCGTAAATATCGGCGAGGCGTAAAGGTGGCTGATTCCCAGGGACTTAAGATAGGGAACAAGTTCCGCCGCCTTGTCGAAGGTCATGCCGTTGCGGAACTGAATCCGGTAGGTGGATGTGGGAATCGTCAAGCTGGCTGCGCCTCCGACGCGAATTTCAATGAGAGAGAAGAGCCCACTGAAACGTCGCCGGGAGGAAGCAGTTCCCGCGCTTATGCGTTACAACTCAATTATCGCATAGGGCCTGCCTGTGGGCTTCTCAATATGCGCGGCGACATTATAGACAGGCGCCCCGCCAGGGGTGCGACCTTCAAACTGGCCGCGATGGGCATGACCATGCACCACCGCGCTGACGGGGAAGCGATCAATGGTTTCGGCCAGCCGTGATGAGCCGAGGAAAGGATATATTTCCTTTGGCTCACCTTCCACCGTCTCCGGTATGGGTGCGTAATGCAGAACCACCATGGCTCGCTCAGAGCGCACTTGGCGAAGCGCGTTTTCCAGCCGCATGGTTTCCTCCATGCCCTCGGCGACCATGGCCTTGATGGCCGGCTCACCAAAGCTGCCCAGCATGTGCCGACCAAACCCGCCAGCAAAGCCTTTGACACCGGCAAAACCAACACCATTGATCTCGACCGCCTGACCTTCCAGCAGGTGGACGCCAGCATCCTTCAGGATGGAACGTACCTCATCCACCGCGCCGCATTCGAAATCATGGTTGCCAAGAACCGCAACCATGGGAATGGTGCAGGCGCGAAGATCGGCGGCCAGACGCTCCGCTTCCACCTTTTTTCCAAGATCGGTCAGGTCGCCCGCCATGACCAAGATGTCCGCTGCCTCGGAAATCTCGGTGAACAGGTCTTTATAGCTGGCAGAGCCGGCCTCTTTGACGTGGAGATCAGCGACTGCTGCAATCTTCAGCTTTTTCGCCTGCTCTGGCTTCTTGGTCTGGGCAGGTTTTGTCACAGTAAAGCTCCTTCCTGATCCTGTCTCAACTCACCTTCGCCGCCCACATCGGCAAAGCCCCACTCTTTCACGTCGATCTCGAAATCAATGCGCGAGAACATGCGGCCGCGGCAGATCTTCATCTGGGGCAGGGGAAGCTGACGTTGCGCAGCCAACCGCTCCAACAACTCGTCCATCAGCCAGTCCGGCACTTTGTCGCGCTCTGTCGGGTAGATCCATCGGAAGTTCAAAAGGTGCATGAACAGCACTTCCCAATGCACTTCCATATGGCCCAGCAGCCTCTGCCAATCGATCTGGTCGTGCGCACGGAGAATGATGTGGGCGACGTCTGCTCCATCGTAGCGATGGCGCAGTTGCACGAAGCATTTCGACCAGATCAATTCCGTTGGCGCGACCACGCGGACCTTATGATTGTTGAAATCCATCTGCCGTGCATTTTCAAACCAGGCATCGCCAATCGGCATGGTGCCGTTCGAGCCGGCAAAGATGACATCGAAGAAATGCTGGCCGCGCTTTACCTTGCCAAGCCAACGGTCATCTTCAACCTCAATTTCGAAACCCTTGGTCTTGAAATGGGCGAGGATGCGGTTGAAATCCCCTGCCTTGCAGAAGATATCGAGATCCTTCGTCTGGCGCGTAATGCCTGTATAGGCGCTGACAGCATAGGTTCCGGCAAGCAGAAACGGAATGTGGGAGGCCGCCAGTTCCTCCACCGATTCCGCCACGAAATCCTGCGCATCGGCCGTGGCCAGCGTGGGGGCGGCTTGTGCTTCAATATGCGGAACAGCCTCCAGGGACAGATCGGCTGGCCTTGTATCCTTGGCGGTCTCTGGGTCAGTCGGTGCATTCATGGGAGGTCTCCGGGGCCGTAAGCGTTTCAGGGGCGCGGGGAAACAGCCGAATGTGAACCAAGTTCCTTCACATCCGGCTCAATTGTGTCTTATCGCTCTGGGTTGTCTGCATTGGCCATGGGGCTTGGGCGGCCATCGGCGCCGTCGCTGTCAAGGCGCTCATCCAAATCCTCGAGATCGCTTTCAACCAGATAGGTGTCACCGCCGCCGAGGCGGGATGCTTCCTGAACAGCCTTCATATTCGTGGAATCGAGTTGCGTATGCAGGGCGTCTTCAGCACGCTCACGATCATCCTGTTCAAACCGCTGCGAACCCTCGTCGGTCATCTTGTCGCGTGCGTCCATATTGTCCTTGGCATCCATGTGGATTTCCTTTCTGGCTCAAGCAGTCTTAGCGGCTGCGATGATAAGGAAACCCGCAGAACAAGCTTCCGGTTCCTTCACTCAAACTGCGGTGCAAGGCGGAACGGAAGGATTGGTGGTGAGTTGGATATTGTCATTGCCAACTCACGGAGACATGTCATGCCCGCAAAATCAAAGGCACAGCAGAAAGCAGCCGGAGCCGCTCTTGCCGCCAAGCGCGGTGACATCAAGAAAAGCGAGTTGAAGGGAGCATCGAAAAGCATGGAGAAATCCATGTCGGAAAAGGAGCTTCACGACATGGCCGCAACCAAGCGGAAGGGCAAGCCGCAGCACGCGGCCAGCCACTGATCTTTATAGGGTTGACTGGCCGTCGCGGTTCTCACTGATGATAACCTCAAAACCTTCGAATTGCGGCGGCCCCAGATATTCCACTGTCTTGCGATTTTCGCCTGCACGGGAATGGGCAGCACGGAATTGTTCCGATTTCGTCCAGGCGGTAAAATCCGCTTCCGTTTGCCAGATGGTGTGGGAGGCGTAGAGGGTGTGGTCCTCTTTTTTAGGTCCCTTCAGCATGTGAAACTCCACATATCCGGGTACCGTGGAAAGATGACGTTCCCGGTTCTTCCACATATCCTCGAATGCCTGTTCAAAACCGGGCGCGACGCGGAACCTGTTCATCGCGATATACATCTGATCTTCCTCCTGAATGTCAGCCGCTATCCGGCCTTGTGATGATGAAAAGTGATGAGCCGCATAAGATGGCAAGAACCAGCATGGCCCGCCACAAGGGTGGGGATGTGCTGAGAACAAAGAGAGCGTAGCTGGCGGCCATCATGGAAACGGCAAGCAGTTTCGCCCTTCTGGGAATGGCTCCCTTCTCCCGCCAGTCACGCAGAGGTTGGCCAAAGCGCGGATGATTGAGTAGCCATGCTTCCAGCCGTGGTGAAGAACGAGTGAAGCAGGCGACGGCCAATAGCAGGAAAGGTGTGGTGGGCAGAAGCGGCAGGAATGCGCCTAAAACGCCGAGGCCGACAAACAGCCAGCCGAGAATCAGAAAGAGCCACCGCATCGCGTTGCCATCAACCTCTTGTTTGGCCTGACCATAGGCCAAGCCTTCTTATCCGCAAAATCCTTTCTTGAATGCTCAAGTTCATGATCTTGCCGCAGGCTGGCATTCTAAAGGCCGCCGTCTATATTCACCCTCAACGTCCAACGGAGTTTTGCGCGCTTCATGTCAATCAAGAAAGTTCTTGTTGTCGGCGGTGCCGGATATATCGGTTCGCACAATTGTCTTGCTCTTGCAGAACGCGGCTATCAGCCCATTGTTTTCGACAATCTGTCCAACGGGCACTCAGAATTCGTCAAATGGGGTCCTCTGGAAGAGGGCGACATTCGTGACAGGGCACGGCTGGATGAGGTGTTCGCCAAGCATAAACCGGATGCCGTGCTGCATTTCGCGGCACTGATCGAGGTGGGAGAGTCGGTCAAGAATCCGGTCGCCTTCTACGATAACAATGTCATCGGTGCCTTGACGCTTCTTTCCGCTGCCATGGATGCGGGCGTAAAGGCCTTCGTCTTTTCTTCCACCTGCGCCACCTATGGCCTGCCGCAGCAGGTGCCGATGGATGAAACGCATCCTCAAGCTCCGATCAATCCCTATGGCCGTACCAAGTTCATCATCGAACAGGCGCTGAAGGATTACAGTACCTACAAGGGCCTGCGCTCGGTGATGCTGCGCTACTTTAATGCCGCCGGTGCCGATTTCGAAGGTCGTATCGGCGAATGGCACACACCTGAAACGCATGCCATTCCGCTGGCCATTGAGGCAGCGCTCGGCAGGCGCGAAGGCTTCAAGGTGTTCGGTACGGATTACGACACGCGGGATGGCACCTGTGTTCGCGATTACATCCACGTGCTCGATCTGGCCGACGCGCATGTGCGAGCGCTGGATTATCTGCTTTCTGGCGGCGAGACGCTGGAACTCAACCTTGGCACAGGCACCGGCACGACCGTGAAGGAACTGTTGGCCACAATTTCGGATGTGTCGGGCAGGCCGTTCCCGGTGGAATATGCTGCACGACGGGAGGGCGATTCCACCTCTCTCGTTGCCAATAATGAAAAGGCGAAACAAGTGCTGGGCTGGGAGCCGCGTTATTCGCTGCACGATATCATCCAGTCCGCCTGGAACTGGCACTCCCGCAGCAACCACGTGCTTTGATTGGAATGACAGGCGATGAGCGAGACGGCAGTGAAGCTTGAGGAAAGCTGGAAACAGGCGCTGGGAGAGGAGTTTGCCAATCCCTACATGGGAGAGCTTCGCCAGTTTCTGCGCCAAGAAAAGGAAGCGGGAAAACATATCTTCCCGAAGGGGTCTGAATATTTCCGCGCACTGAACCTGACACCCTTGCCCGATGTGAAGGTCGTCATCCTCGGGCAAGACCCCTATCACGGGCAGGGCCAAGCCCATGGCCTCTGCTTCAGCGTGCGACCGGGGGTGCGCATTCCCCCGTCGCTCGTCAATATCTACAAGGAAATGCAGAGCGATCTCGGTATCAAGCCCGCCAAACATGGATTTCTGGAACATTGGGCGCGACAGGGAGTGCTGCTCTTGAACAGCGTCTTGACCGTGGAGGAGGCGAAAGCCGCCTCCCATCAAGGCAAGGGCTGGGAGCGCTTTACCGATGCGGTGATCCGCGCCGTCAATGAGCAGGGCAGCCATGTGGTGTTCATGCTCTGGGGCTCCTACGCGCAAAAGAAGGCGGGCTTTGTGGATCAGCGGCGGCATCTGGTTTTAAAGGCGCCTCATCCATCGCCCTTGTCGGCCCATAATGGCTTCTTCGGTTCGGGGCATTTTTCCAAGGCCAATGCCTATCTCATCTCCAATGGGCGAGACCCTGTGGATTGGCAATTGCCAGAAAATGCGGTTCAGCAATAGCTTATTTGTGAACAATCCGTTCTGATTGTTCAGTCTATACGTAACGACGTTTTGCCACCATCTTGGTCGTCATGGAAACGGCGCAAACAGTCGCGCCGCTCAATGCATCAGGAGGGTTTACAATGCTGAACCAGATCAAGGGCCTGCACCACGTCACTTCCATGGCGGCCAGTGCCAGCACCAATAACAAGTTCTTCACGGATACGCTTGGCCTTCGCCGCGTCAAGAAAACCGTCAATTTCGATGCGCCGGATGTCTACCATCTCTATTACGGCGATGAGCTCGGCACTCCTGGCTCTGTCATGACCTACTTCCCGTTCCCGCATATTGCCAAGGGCCGTCCCGGCACCGGCGAGGTGGGTACAACGCTCTTCTCCGTTCCGGAAGGTTCGCTTGGTTTCTGGGCCAACCGGCTTGCGTCCAAAGGTAGCCTGGAACTGCAGAATGCCGAAGCTTTCGGCGAAAAGCGCCTGAACTTCTTTGGTCCCGATGGCGATGGTTTCGCCCTTGTGGAAGTGAAGGACGATCCACGTGCCGCATGGACCGGCAACGGTGTTTCCGAAGATCACGCGATCCGTGGCTTTCATTCCGCTTCGCTGCGCCTTCGCGATGAGGGCGCAACGGCTGAGCTCCTGAAGTTCATGGGCTATCAGGAAGTGGATCGTCAGGATGGCGTTATCCGTCTTGGTATCCCTGGTGGCAATGGTGCGGACGTGATTGATATCGAGACCATGCCGAACATCAATCGCGCTAATCTGGGTGCGGGCTCGGTTCACCACATCGCATTCGCTGTAGAGAACCGGGAAAAGCAGCTGGAAGTGCGCAAGGCCCTGATGGACACGGGCTATCAGGTCACGCCAGTGATCGACCGCGATTACTTCTGGGCCATCTACTTCCGCACACCGGGCGGGGTGTTGTTTGAAATCGCCACCAATGAGCCCGGCTTCGACCGTGATGAAGATACGGCACATCTGGGTGAGGCACTGAAGCTGCCAACGCAACATGCGCATCTTCGTAACTACCTCGAAGAGCACCTGGAAAAGCTGGAAGGCTGAGGAAGCGGATCAATGACAACCGAAAACTATGTGCACCGGGCGAGGCCCGGTGCGGCGGGAGCGCCGATCTTTTTCGTTTTTCACGGCACAGGCGGTGATGAGAACCAGTTCTTCGATTTCGCAAGCCGTCTTTTGCCGGATGCAACAGTCATTTCACCACGCGGTGATGTGTCTGAACATGGGGCTGCCCGCTTCTTTCGCCGGAAGGCGGAGGGCGTCTACGATCTTGACGATCTAGCGCGCGCGACGGAGCGCATGGCCAATTTCATCATGGCCTGCAAGGACCAGTATCAGGCTGGGCAGGTCATTGGCCTGGGCTTTTCCAACGGCGCGAACATTCTCGCCAACGTCGTGATCGAAAAGCCTGACCTTTTCTCCTCGTCAGTGCTCATGCATCCGCTGATCCCGTTTCAGCCGAAGACGCGCAAGGGAACCGGCAAGGTGCTGATCACGGCGGGCGAGCGCGATCCGATCTGTCCAGTGCCGCTCACGCAATCGCTTGCAGACTATTTCGCAGCAAGCGGGGAGCAGGTGCATCTGGAATGGCATCAAGGTGGGCACGAAATTCGCGGCAATGAAATTGAGGCTGTGAAGGTATTCCTCGCCTGACTAATCACCCTGCGAATTCCTGAAGTTAATGCGCTCATCGTCTCGATGGGCGCATTTTTTATATTTCTAAATAACCTAAATAAATAAAGTGCGACTTTCCGTTGCTAGCGCGATCCAATTTCAATGCAATCTAGTAAAATTAATAATAAAATTCAGAATCAATTTGACAAGTTTGTACCAAAACCCAAATACTATTTCACAGGAGACTATTGAAGCCAACGTATTTATCTGAGGTGTATAATTTAGTTCGCTATATCGATTGAGTTCTGTCTTTATATACTTTGGGTAGGTTGTTGAATTCCATTTTTATCTTTGGTTGTGCGCAGCCGAAGACTGTGTGCCTTGCGACTGCACACCTAGTATTGCGCTCAAACATCCTGCCAGGACGTTCCAATCGACTTCGAAAGGTGAGGAAAAGCTGACTTAGAAGGAGTTGGGAAAATGGCTATTGCTGTCAGCAACGGGAATAACAAAACGCCGGCACAGGTGCATCCCACCGAGGATAAAAAGAAGCCATCGGCTAATAATGGCCAGGCATCGCCTAAGCCGATAGTGAATGCCACAAGATCGGTTGCTCCCACCACAGCTCCCGCTCCGGCTAAATCTTCGCCCTCTGGTGATATGAAATCCAATAATTTTGAAACTGCAAAGATCCAACCTGCAGACGGCAAAATCACTTCAACCAATACTAAGCAAGCGAACGCAAAACTCGAAGCGCTTCCAGGCACACAAAATTCGCCTTCATCTAAAAATATTGCGACCGAATCGACCGGAACCAAAATTGCCAGCTCTGGTAATAGCCAAGCAAATCCGAAGACACCGGAAAAGACTGGTCAGACTGATGCAAGCGGGGCCGCTTCGCTGCCGAAGAAGAGGGCTTCCGGGACAGAAGAGAAGTCCAGGCAGAGTGTCGATAAGACGGTCACTGGATCAAACCCGACCAAGGCTCCGCAGGGTGTCGACAAGACAGCAGTCGAGGCCAGCAAAAATGGTGCCGCGAAGGTGGAAGGCCCCGACAAGGCAGGCCATGAAGCCAAGGCAGGCCCCGAGAAATCTGCATCAGTTGGAAAGGCAGCTGAGACATCGGAAAAGACTGGTCAGGCTGATGCCACCGGGACCGCTTCGCCGCCAAAGAAGACGGCTTCCGGGACAGAAGAGAAGTACAGGCAGAGTGTCGACAAGACAGCAGTCGAGGCCAGCAAGAACGGTACCGCGAAGGTGGAAGGCCCCGACAAGGCAGGCTCTGAAACCAAGGCTGGTTCCGAGAAACCTGCCTTGGCCGCCCGAGGAGCCAATGCGGTTCTGGATAGCGGGCACAACCCGATCAATCACGGGCCGGGCGGTGGGCTTGGCGATGGCAACGATACCCCTTCTCAAGGTCATAACGGGTCTGGTCCAGGCGCGCCGGGCTCAGATACCCCGCCTCCACCCGGTGGAGGCGGCCCTCAACAGCCTGGAGGTGGAAGTACCGTTCCGCCAGGGCAAGGAAGTGCATCCGGCAACGATACCCCAGATAGTCTCGAGAAAGGACGTCCAATCGGAGATCAGACCGGCATGCCTGAAGGGGTCGTGCCGGGAAACCGAATGCTCACGGGTAGGGATCTTCCGCCGAACGCAACCAACGAGTTCACTCGAGATCCGTCCTCATTTGCGGCCAGTTACTTTGTAAACACCATGAATAACTTCGTGATGCCGGGTCGAACTGTGCCCGAGGCCAGGCCGGGAGAGACGGTCAACGGGTCTGATAACATCGTTGGTTTCACGATGCATCGAACCGATGACCGGAATGTGGATATGACAGTAACCGGGCGACCATCGGAATTGGGCCGGCAAGGGACACCAAGTTCAGCTCTTGCCTACTACGTGCCATTTACCAATGGTGGGGCAACAACGGTAAGGGTGCCGCGGAACCCAACCGCAGGCGATCCGCAATTTGTTGTCACGGGTCCATTTACCGGCTGCTCGTTCTATGTACAGCAGGACCCTAACGACGCTAATTCGCTTCTGTTTACTCACGATCCAAGAAGAGGACTCGGAACGACGACATCTCCAATGGGCATTCCCGACGGTGCAGTCGGCATGGGATATGATACGCATTATGGAAATAACGAGGGAATGGGACCTTTATCCGTGCCCTCCGCGACAGCCTTTGCCGGGTATAACCAGCAAACGCGACAGTGGGTGATGTATGTTCAGGATGCGACAGTCGATGCTCCTCAACCTGGGACGCGATCGGGCAGCACAGTACAGCGTCAGCGTGAGCCGGGCCGCATTGCTGGCGCCTTCATCCCGGTCGATTTCAATAGGCCACCCGCACAGCAAGCAGATCCTAATCGCCCTGGCCCATCTAATTCGCAGCCTGCGGAAGAAGGAAGCTCATTCTGGGCATCCGTTGGGGCAGGGGCGACGACCGGCGCCGTCGTGGGTGGCGTTGCCGGTGCTGAACTTGGGCCAGGGGACGCGGTCACGGCTGGTGGAGGCGCTCTCATAGGGGGCGTTGTTGCCGGAACCGCGTGGCTGTTCAACTGGGCTCAGCACCACGCTACGCATCCGTGAACTGAAACGAGTATAAATTCGTGATCCTTTGCCGGAAGCCCATGCTCCGGCAAAGGAATTCCCGTGGCGGTTCAGTAGCCGCAAGCGTGTAACTGCCGCTCATAGCGTTCCGCGATTTTGGCGGAGCGCTGCGCAGCCCCACGAATCGCAGAAGTAAACTCGCCTTTCGCATAGCCTTTGTGCCCTGCATAATAGGCAAGATAGAGCCGGTAGGTATCGTTGAGCGCGATACCGTTTCGTCTATTGCTCTTGTTATGGTACCAGGCGACAAAATGAATGCTATCGCCGAAATTGCTGCGACTTGCACCCCAACTGCCCGTTTCACGCTTGTAGGTTGCCCAGGTGCCATCGAGAGCCTGCGAATAGCCATAGGCCGTCGATATCCGCTTCCATGGAATGAAGCCAAGGATATACGTGCGACGTGGCTTGGCATAGGGCCTGAAGCTGGATTCGGTATAGATGGTTGCCATCAGAACCGGAACAGGCACGCCATATTGCCGTGAAGCGTGTCTCGCTTCTCGCGCCCAGTTATTGAAGAGCCCGTCACGCTGCGCAAAGATAGCGCATGCATTATCAATCCTGCTGGGTGCTGTTCCGCAACCGGCAAGAAAGAGAAGGGCGATGAAAAACGCATAACGCATCGCTTATCCTCTCGATCTGAGAGGATTAATAACCGGTAAGATTTAACTAAACGTTTACAGATCGTGACAGGGGCTCACCTTACTCCCCGCTTGGCTTCCACCGCTCGGCAATTGCAATGCCGCCAAGTGCGAGAACCAACGCCAGAATGTGAAAACCGTAGAGCTCTTCACCCAGAATCAGCACGGAAAGCAGGGTGCCAAAGACCGGAACGAGATTGATGAACAGACCGGCGCGATTGGCACCGATATGGACGATGCCCTGCACATAGAAAATCTGCGCCACCAGCGAGGCAAATAGCGCCGTGTAGAGCGCAACCACCCAGCCATAAGCATCCGGCCACACAGCATTGCCGCTGGATATTTCCCATCCCACGAGGGGAAGTGTGCAGAGGAGCGCTGCAAGGGCAGGTATGGCCATCAGGGTGCGCCAATCGACCGGAGGGCGCCAGCGCAGAAGAATTGTGTAGGCGGCATAGGCGGCGACAGCAATGAGCATCAGGGCATCGCCGAAATTCAATTCCAGCTCCAGCAGGCTTTCCAAATCACCGTGGGAGGCCGTGAGTGCCACGCCGACCAAGGTGAGCGAAAAGCCGATGACCTGTGCCAGCGAAATGCGAATGCGGAAGAATAGGAGATTGGCGAGAAAGATGAGGAAGGGAATGGCTGCCTGTTCGATCGTGACATTGATCGCAGTTGTGTAATGGACTGCCGAGTAGAGAAGGACGTTGAACAGCGTATAGCCGATTGCGCCGAGCCCGAAGAGGAGTGGCAGATGCCGTTTTACCACCGGCCAATCCTTTTTCAGCTGTGGAAGTGAGAGCGCAAAAATGAGCGCACAGGCGAAAATCCACCGCCACATCGTGAGAATCATCGGGCTGACATGACCGATGGCCAATTTGCCGACAACTGCATTTCCACCCCAGCAAAGGGCGGCGATGACGAGGAAAAAATAGGCTCTTAGATGCAATGTCATGTCCTGCAATCACGCAGCCAAGCGGCCGCAACCGAATGATGGTTGCGTTGAGATAGCCTTTCAGTTTTTGATATGTCACGCAAAAACGCCATAAAGCGCATAAACGGGTCGCTTTCCGTGAGATGACACAGTATAGATGCGCCGGTTTGAGCGGGTGACGGAAGCTCGCAGCACAGCAGGAAGACACAGGCAATGACCAACGTGGTGGTAATCGGTTCGCAATGGGGTGACGAAGGCAAGGGCAAGATTGTCGATTGGCTTTCCGAACGCGCAGATATCGTCGTGCGCTTTCAGGGCGGTCATAACGCGGGTCATACGCTCGTCATCGATGGCGTGAGCTATAAGCTTTCGCTGCTTCCTTCCGGCGTTGTGCGTCCTGGCAAGATGGCTGTCATTGGCAACGGCGTTGTGGTTGATCCCCATGCGCTGATTGCTGAAATGGGTCGCCTCAAGGATCAGGGTGTGGACGTCACGCCGGAAAACCTGCGCATCGCTGAAAATGCCACCCTCATTCTGTCGCTGCACCGTGAACTCGACGGGATGCGCGAAGATGCAGCCTCCAACAGTGGCACGAAGATCGGCACCACGCGCCGCGGCATTGGTCCGGCCTATGAGGACAAGGTCGGTCGTCGCGCCATCCGCGTCATGGATCTTGCCGATCTCGAGGCGCTGGAAGGCAAGGTTGAGCGAATTCTCACCCATCACAACGCCCTGCGTCGCGGCTTCGGTGTTGCCGAAGTCGAGCATAAGACCATCATGGAGGAGTTGACCTCCATCGCTGAGCGGGTTCTGCCTTTCATGGATTCGGTCTGGCGTCTGCTGGACAAGGAGCGCCGCAAGGGTTCCCGTATTCTGTTTGAAGGCGCGCAAGGCTCGCTGCTGGATATTGATCACGGAACCTATCCCTTCGTGACCTCGTCCAACACCGTTGCCGGTCAGGCTGCTGCCGGTTCGGGCATGGGCCCGGGTTCGCTCGGCTATATCCTCGGCATCACTAAAGCTTACACGACTCGTGTGGGCGAAGGTCCGTTCCCGACGGAGTTGACGGATGAAATCGGCCAGTTCCTGGGCGAGCGTGGTCATGAATTTGGCACAGTTACAGGGCGTAAGCGTCGTTGTGGCTGGTTCGATGCGGCGCTTGTGCGTCAATCGGTTGCCACCAACGGCATTACAGGCATTGCGCTGACCAAGCTCGATGTTCTGGATGGACTGGACGAGTTGAAGATCTGCGTTGGCTACAAGCTTGATGGCCAGGAGATTGATTATCTCCCGGCAGCACAGGCAGCCCAGGCCCGCGTGGAGCCGATCTACATCACGCTGGAAGGCTGGAAAGAATCGACGGTTGGTGCACGCAAGTGGGCTGATTTGCCCGCGCAAGCCATCAAATATGTTCGTCAGGTCGAGGAACTTATTGGCGCGCCAGTGGCTCTTCTTTCCACCAGTCCTGAGCGGGACGACACAATACTTGTGACGGACCCTTTTGAGGATTAAGGTTCAGCACTATTTGCCTTTTCACTCGGCGGGTAAGCCGGTGAGCAAGAGAAAGTATCAATGGCTGATTTTGTAGCGGTTATTCGTCGGGCCGTGGATGGGCTGGCGAACAATACTCCCGAAATGCGCGTGCGGGTGTACGAGAAAGCGCGCGGTGCAGTCCAGCGTCAGCTGGAGAATATGAAGCCGCGTCCTTCCGATGACATGTTGCGCCGCCAGTTGGAAAAGCTGGACGCTGCCATTCGGGAAGTGGAGGCCGAACATCAGGAGGCGCTGCCTGCCGAAGATTATGCGCCCGCTGCTGCCGCAGCGGCGCCCGCCTTCGTGCAGCCTGAGCCGGAAGCTGTTCCATACGAAGAGGCTCCAAGCCAGGCAGAAGCCTACCCGGAGCCCGCGCATGTACCGGCAGCACCTGAAGAGGTCGCACCCGCGCCTGTCTATGAAGAGCCTGTCGCCTACGAAAACCAACCGGTTCATCAGGCAGAGCGAGTCGATGAGCAGCAGTTGGCTCAACCTTCCGAGGTTGTTTCCCACGAGGCTGCCTACGAGCAGCCAGTACCGGCGGCGGAGGCGGAGCCCTTCTATCATGCTCCTGCTGAAAACGATGCCGATGTTGAACCTGAACCGCTACCGGTTCAGCCTTATGACGCTGTAGAGCGCCAGGCGGAGAATCCTGCTTGGAATGAGGCGGAACCCGTTCAGGCCGAGCCGGCTCATCAAACGCAAACAGCCGATCACGGAGCAGATCCGTTTGCCGATGATGAAGAGCATGTAGAGCAGCGCCAGAGCGGCATTGACGATGAGGCCGTTCAGCAGACGCCAGACAACACGGATTGGCGCAATGCGAATGCTGCAAATCCTGATCTTTATGGCCAGCCGTCCAGTTTCCGCAGCGCCCCGCAGGCAGCTCCCGCATGGCCGGATGCACCCTCGACAGCGCCCGATGTGCATGATGCTGAACCCGAGGTTGAGCAGCCAACTTGGCAGTCCGCAGAACCTCTAGTCGCACAGGCGGTGGACTTTTCCGTGCGCCATGAAGAACCCGAAGCGAATGAGGCTTTCTGGGCGCCGGAAGAGCAAGGACAGGATCAGCCGGATCATGCGCCGCGGCAAACAGGCGGACAGTCTTTCGATGATTCCGCCGCAGCCGATCTATTCTCCGCTCATTTTTCGCAAGAGCAGCATGCCGTCGCTGAAGCGCACATGCCCTCTGTTTCAGACCTGCCGGATTTCAATTCCAAGCCAGCACCAGAGCAGAGCCGCAGCCCGGACGATCTTCTCGCCGATTTCATTCAGCCGAGCGTAAAGCCCACCAAGGTGGAGAGCGTTGCAAGGGTTGAGGATCGTCAGGAAGAAAGTGATCCTTGGAACGATCTGGAAGAGTTCATCGGCCAGGACCGTAATAGCTTGGCAGCAGCGGGCGCTGCTAGCGGTGTGGCGTCGGCTGGTCTCGGCGGACGAGTGTCGCCGACCGAGGATAAGCCACGCACGGAAACGGAAGAAAATCACGAGCTGGAAGAGTTGATGGCAGCGCCTGCCGCGCGCGCCTATCGTGTTCAGCCGAAGCGCAAGCGCAGTTTCGCACCGCTCATTCTCTCCATCCTCGGCCTGCTGCTGCTCGGTGGGGGCGGTTACGCTGTCTGGATGAACCGTGATGCCTTAAGCGGTGTCATAGGCACGGTTGCGTCGACAGGTAGCCCGACCCCGCAAACCACACCGCCTGCAAACCAAGCACAGCAACCTGCGCAAACGAAGCCTGCACAGCCGGGAACAACGCCGCAGCAGACCGCTGGCACGCCTGCGGGGACCACCGAAACGGCAGGGCCACAAAAGTTTACACAGCGGCTGTTGGCCAATGGCAGCGAAGTGGACGAAGGTACGGGCGGTCCAGCCGCTACGGCTCAGAACCAGTCTGTCGCGCAGGTCAGCGCTGCCGCTGAAGCAGCGCAGCCTGCAACGCCCGGCCAGGCTGGCCCCACGTCGACAGCCACCCCGCCGGTTGGCACGCCGGAACAGCCAGCCAATACGGTGGCAGCCGCTGGCGATAAGATTTTCCTTTATGAAGAGCGTATCGGGCAGTCGTCACCCACTGCGGTTGAAGGTTCCGTGTCCTGGTCGCTTCAGAAGGAAAATGGAGAGAATGGCAAGTCGGAGCCGACGGTTCAGGGGCGCATCAGTGTTCCGGGCCGTGGTTTGACGGCTTTGGTCACGTTCAAGCGGAATACTGACCCTTCGCTTCCCGCCAGCCATCTGGTGGAGTTCGTCTTCTCGCTTCCGCCAAATTTCGAGGGCGGTTCCATCGATAATGTTCAGCGGATTTCGATGAAGTCGTCCGAACAGGATCGGGGCGATCCTCTCGTGGCTGTCCCAGCCAAGATCACCGCGGATTTTCATATGATCGCGCTGAATGATTTTCCGGATGCTCGCGCACGCAATCTCGATTTGATGAAGTCACGGGACTGGATGGATGTTCCCCTGATTTACGGCACGGGGCGCCGCGCATTGCTGACCCTGCAAAAGGGCGAGGATGGTCGCAAAGCATTCGATGAGGCCACTCGCGAATGGCAGGCGATGGCACCGACGCAACAGGGACAGTAATTAACTTCTAGAAGTGGTTTATTCAAAACCCGGCTCTCGTCTCGAGCGCCGGGTTTTTGTTTGCCAGCGACTTCTCGCCACAACGTTCGCATGCTGTCTTTAGCGAAACACACTGAAGAGGTTCTTATGCTTAGTCACATCACCTTTGTTTTTCGCAATCTCGATCGCATGGAGCAGATTATCGTCGAGGTTCTGAAGGGACGCAAAATCTATGACAGCGCCAGCCGCGAATTTTCACTCTCGCCTGAACGCTTCTTTATGGTCGGCGAGGGTGAGGCAGCCGTGTGGCTCGTAGCAATGCAAGGCGATCCACTTCCCCATCGCAGCTATAATCATGTCGCCTTCAAGATTGAGGAAGGCGAGATGGCAGCGCGGCTGGAGGCTATCGAAAGCTTAGGATTAGACGTGCGTCAGGGGCGCTCTCGGATTGCTGGGGAAGGGCAGTCTATCTATTTTCACGATGACGATAATCATCTGTTCGAGCTGCACACCGGCACGCTTGAGGCACGATTGTCTGCCTACGCCAAGCAGGCTTGAGCCAATAGGGCTCAAGAACACATGGAAAAGGCCGCATAGAGCGGCCTTCCACACTCTTATCTTGATCGATGGATCAGAACTCTTCCCAGCTCTCGTTTTTCAAAGCCGTATTGCCGCTGACAGCTGGCATTCTTAGGGGCGCGGCACTGGCACGGCCTGGCGCCGATGCTGCGGGTGCACGTAAGGGTGCAGGTGCGGCTTTCGGTGTTGAGGCCATGCTGGAGCGATTGCTGGTGCTAGGCAGCGCGAAGGCAGCGATCAGTGAATGCAGGCGGACCGCTTCCTGAGCAAGCGTCGCGCTGGCAGCATTTGACTGTTCCACCATAGCCGCGTTCTGCTGTGTCATCTGATCCATCTGGTTGACGGCAGAATTGACCTCCGACAAGCCCGTGGACTGTTCGCGGGATGCATTGGCGATAGCCTGCATGTGCTCGTTCACTGCAAGTATGTGATCCTGGATGGCCTTAAGAGCCTCGCCCGTTTCGCTGACAAGTTTGACGCCGGATTGTACCTCTTCCGAAGATTTGCGGATGAGTTCCTTGATCTCCTTGGCGGCCTGGGCGGATCGCTGCGCCAGTTCACGCACTTCCTGCGCGACGACGGCAAAGCCCTTACCTGCCTCGCCAGCACGCGCTGCTTCTACGCCTGCGTTCAGAGCGAGGAGATTTGTCTGGAAGGCAATTTCATCGATGACGCCGATGATATTGGAGATCTGGCTGGACGAGCTTTCAATACGGGCCATGGCGCCCACAGCCTGCGAGACGATTTCGCCAGAGTGAGAGGCGCTGGTATTGGCCTGTTCTGTTGCGCTACGGGCCTCTTCAGAACGCTGGGAAGCATTTTTTACATTGGCAGTGATTTCTTCCAGTGCCGCTGCCGTTTCCTCGAGCGAAGCTGCCTGCTGCTCGGTGCGCTTGGAAAGATCCTGCGCGCTCTGGCTTGTCTCGCGGGAGCCGCTTTCAATGAGATCAGCCGCGAGTGAAACGGAAACGAGCGTCTCTCCCAGGCGCTTCACAGCGTTGTTCATGCTGGCGCGAAGAGGCTCGAAAGCAGTTGCAAATTGCGTTTCTATGGCAAAGGCGAGATTGCCGTCCGCCAACTGCGTCAAAGCTTCACCGATCTTGTTGACCGCAAAGACACGGTCGCTCACATCTGTGGCGAACTTGACGATCTTGATCAGCTTGCCGTTTTCGTCTGTGATCGGATTGTATGAGGCGTTGAGGAAAATCTGGTTACCAGCCTTGGCAACGCGCACGATATCGCCAATGCGTGCCTTGTTCTGGCGAAGCTCGGTCCATAGCTGCTCATATTCCGCATCACCCACGGCTCCCGATGGCAGGAAGATACGGTGTGACTTACCTTTGATTTCACCCAGCTGGTACCCGGTCGCATCCAGAAAGTTCTGGTTTGCCAAAACAATCTCGCCGTCCGGCGTGAATTCAATAACGGCTTGCGCCCGCCCGATTGCCTTCAACTGACCGCAGTAGTCATTGTTCTGCATCCGAACTTTCGCATCTGCCCACTCGACCACAAAGCCTGTCGTCGTGGCCCCTTGTTTGAGAGGCGTGACATTGAGGTCGAACGCGTGCTGGCCGACGTAAATTGTCGCCGAGTACGGCTTCGAAAGCGAAGACAACATGTTGCGTTGGTGGCTGGGGTTCTTATGGAAAATGTCGATGCTGCTACCGACCAGCGTCTTCATGTCAAAGCGGGGCAGCTCTTTCTTCAGATCCGATTCGGCTGCCTGTAGAAAAGATCGCACCGCCTCGTTCATGTATATGATGTTGAGGTTTGCATCCGCGATCATGATGTTCGCGTTGATAACATCTAACGCCTTCAACTTGGCGTTATTGGTTCCAGAGCCGAATGAGAACATAAAATGGCGCGCTCCAAGGGTTGAGCGGTGCGGGGAGGGGCTGGTAGGTCGCTCTCCAAGCAACGTTTTGCGAATTGCATCTCAAAATACAATGGAGTGGTAACGCGAAGATTAATTAGGAGCGCATAATCTTTGCGCCCTAAAAGTTGTACTTAATGACGATTTGCACTTTTTTGCCTGCCATTCCTCGATGATAACCAGGTTTAAGCGTTCGGCGGAGCAGCAAAATGAAAAAGCCGCCAACCTTTCGGTGGACGGCTTCGGTTCATGCGCAGGTCTTGAGCGTCAGGCGTCAACCACGCGAAGGGCCTTGGCCTGAGCGAGAGCCTCTTTCTGGACGGCATCCTGGACCTTCTCAAATGCACGAACCTCGATTTGGCGCACGCGCTCGCGGCTGATGTCGAATTCGGAAGAAAGCTCCTCCAGCGTTACCGGATCTTCAGACAGGCGACGCGCCTCAAAGATACGGCGTTCGCGCTCGTTCAGAACACTGAGAGCCCTGTCCAGCATGCGGCGGCGTGTTTCGAGTTCGTCCTGCTCAATCAGGGTGTCTTCCTGGCTGTCGTGATCGTCCACCAACCAGTCCTGCCACTGTCCTGATTCACCTTCGGTAGCCCGGATCGGGGCGTTCAATGAAGCATCGCCAGTAAGGCGGCGGTTCATTGAAACGACCTCCTCTTCCGACACATTCAGCTTCGTTGCGATTTCCTTGACCTGATGCGGTTTCAGATCGCCCTCATCAATGGCCTGAATCTTGCCCTTCATGCGGCGCAGGTTGAAGAACAGCCGCTTCTGATTGGCAGTCGTTCCCATCTTCACCAGGGACCAGGAGCGCAGAATGTATTCCTGAATAGAAGCCTTGATCCACCACATTGCATAAGTGGCAAGGCGGAAGCCTCGCTCAGGATCGAACTTCTTTACGGCCTGCATCAGGCCGACATTGCCTTCAGAAACGACTTCGCCGATGGGAAGTCCATAGCCGCGATAACCCATGGCGATTTTCGCCACGAGGCGCAAATGTGATGTTACCAGTTGATGCGCGGCGTCACGATCCCCATGTTCATGGTAACGCTTGGCGAGCATGTATTCCTGCTGCGGCTCAAGCATCGGGAACTTGCGGATTTCGTCGAGGTAACGATTGAGACCGGCTTCACCGGCGGTAATGGATGGAAGCGTGTTACGGGCCATAAAGCACCCCTTTCTTTCTGTCTCCGGCCCCCATGCACATCTGCCGCGGCGAGCCGAAGGTGCGAGTCTTGTCCTGACCTCGCACCAAGCCATGTGACAGATAAGTACGATACGTCCACCATTCAAGATGTCGCACGTTCTGCTTCTGAATACGTCTGTCGTGACGATCAGATCAGTGGGAACCGATTAGCGGAACGCCCGGCTTGAAAAACTCCCAAGCCCGGAGCGCCTCATGATTTCAAACATAACCCGGCGTCTTATGGGCGTGTGCAGTTTGATCACACTGGACCCCAGGAACTCGATTTCCGAACGCTCCAGCCCTGATAATTGTTTCGCTTGGCGGATCGTTTCCAGATAAAAATCGCGATAGGAACGATGGCAGACATAGGTCTTGTACTTGGTGACACAAAAACAGCAGAGGGTATCTGCATTCTGGCGCAGGAAATCCGCAACCCCGACCGTGACCTCCGGCCAGGCGACATTGAACGTGTCATCGAAGGCGATGATACCGTGAGGCGCCATGCACTCCCGCGCCAAGGCTGCATCCGAGGCAACATGGTGCAGATGATGCCCGCCATCGATGCTGAAGAAGCGTACCGGTCCTACCTTGTTTAGAACCGTATCTGGCGTAAGCGCACAGCTATCGCCCCGAATGACATTCGCCTCATCGACGGGCAAACCCAAGCGCCAGCCATTGTTGAGGAAACGGTTATATTGCTGGGCTTCTCCTGATGAATCCGCATCGAGGTCGAAAAGATCGATCGCCAGTATGGGGGAGTGGCCCTGAGACAACTGTTTCATGAGGAAATAAGAGCGTCCGTAGAAGACGCCAATTTCCGCAAGTGAACCTGTCATGCGACGGTTTTGCTGACAGTGAAGAAGTGCCTGGAAAACCAGGGCATCCGCAGGGTCAATATAGCCCTCGATGGTTGAGAGCGATTGAAATATAAACTTTCTATCCGCTTTATCCATCTTCAACCTGCTCCAACCTTGTTGCACTTTAAAGTGTATTTCGCGACTTTTCGCGAAAAGCATTGGGTTGTGAATTGTATTCGTAGCAACCATTCCAATGTTGCTATCTCCATGGCAGATTAAAGCGGAATTAGGGCGCACTTTACGCACGAATACTGGCGCTTAGTTCGCGCCAGTATATTAGATTTACTTAAAATTTAGTGTGAGAAGAGGTTCAGCCTCGAAGTGCTTCAAGCAAGGCTTCCATATCATCCGGCACAGGCGCTTCAAATTCCATGATTTCCCCTGTTCGAGGATGTTCGAAAGCCAGCAGATAGGCGTGCAGTGCCTGCCGGTGAAAATGCTTCACCGCCTCCTTCGCCGCGTCGGGCAGGCGATTTGCCTTTGTCTTGAAGGCTGCGCCGTAGTCCGGATCGCCGATCAAAGGATGGCCGATATGCGCCATGTGCACGCGAATCTGGTGCGTGCGCCCTGTTTCCAGGCGGCATTCCACGAGCGAAGCAAGCGCCGTTGCATCGGGTTGTTCCACGAAGCGCTCAACCACGTCGTAATGGGTAATGGCCTCTCTGGCGTCCATGGCCTCTTCGCGCTTCACACTGCGCTTGGTACGATCTGCCGAAGAACGGCCGAGAGGCGCATCGATTGTCCCACGCAATTGCTGCGGCCTGCCCCAGACGAGGGCCAAATAAGCGCGCTCCAGATCGCCAGTGCGTCCGTGATCGGCAAATTGTGCGGCAAGATGCCGATGGGCATTGTCGTTCTTTGCCACGACCATCACGCCGCTGGTTTCCTTATCAAGACGGTGCACAATGCCGGGGCGGCGTACACCGCCAATGCCGGAAAGGCTGTCCCCGCAGTGATAGATAAGCGCGTTGACCAAAGTGCCGGTCCAGTTGCCAGCACCCGGATGCACCACCAGCCCCGCGGGCTTGGCAATGACAATGAGGTCTTCATCCTCGTAAAGCACTTCGAGCGGAATATCCTCGCCTTTTGGCTCCGGGTCTTCAGGTTCGGGCAGAAGAATTTCCACTTCCGCACCCGGCAAAACCTTTTTTTTGGCTTCGGTGCAGATTTTGCCATTCAAGGATACCGCACCCTGTTCAATGAGGGATTTGATGCGGCTGCGGGAAAATTCTCCATCAAGAACGCTCACAAGCCAGGCATCCAGGCGTCCTTCGGCGTCTTCACCGGCAGTCAGCACTTTCCTTGCGGTCTCGCCTTGGTTAAAGGGGTCGTTCATTTTTTCGTTTCCGTGACACGTTGATAGCAAGGACGCCTGACAGATGGCCCATCTTGAACCCGAGCAGAAGCATGAAGACGAGCCGCTCGATCCGGTGATGGAAAACGTTCGCCGCAAGATGGTGCGCCTGCAGATCGTTTCCAGCGGCATCATTATTGTCAGCCTTATGGCTGTGTTGTTCGCCGTTGTCTACAAGGTGCGCAGCCGTGCGGAAGCGGAAAAGATAGCCGTGCCAGCGACAGGCTTCGCAGTTCCGGCAGATCAACCGCTCGCAGCGCGCGCAGCCTTGCCCGCTGGTTTTGAGATCCAGTCCGTGTCGAATTCAGGTAGCCAGATCCTATTCTGGGGAACGTTGAACGGACAAAAGAAGGCGTTGATTTTCGATATCCCCGTGGGCCGCGTGGTAGCTGATATCACTGTCAGCAATTAACCGCATGATCAGCGGACGCCCTGACCTCATCCATATCGATGATCCTCGCGACCCGCGCATTGCGGAGTTTCGGGATATTCGCGAGCGTGATCTGGTTGGGCGGCAGGGCGGCTTCATTGCGGAAGGAACCGTGGTTCTGCGCATGTTGGCGTCGGCGCATTGTTCAAGCAACGGCGCCTTTTCGGCAGAAAAACTTCTGCTTCTTGAAAATCGGGTCGATGGTCTTTGTGGTCTGCTTGAAAACTTTCCGCCGGATGTTCCAGTCTATGTGGCGCAAGCTTCAGTGCTGGATCAGATTGCAGGCTTTCATCTGCATCGGGGGGTGCTGGCGCTGGGGCGGCGCCGCTCTGTTCCTGACCCCGCATCTCTGCTTGCGCAAGCGCGGACTCCCGGCTTGATTGCCGTCTGCTGCGGCATTTCCAATCACGATAATATGGGCTCGATCTTTCGCAATGCCGCTGCCTTTGGTGTGTCGTGCCTGCTGTTGGATGAAACCTGTTGCGATCCGCTTTACCGCAAAGCCTTGCGTGTTTCGGTCGGTTCGGTCCTTTCTGTTCCCTTTGCCCGTGGTGGCAACGCTCTGACCTTGCTGGAAGAGGTGGATGCCGCAGGATTTGCCATCTGGGGATTGTCACCGCGTGGCAGCGTGGATATCCGCCAGATACCACAGGTGCCGAAACTCGCGCTGGTGACAGGAACTGAAGGCGAGGGGCTTCCGGCCGAAATCATGCAGCGCTTCAACACAGCACGTATTCCTCAGATGCCACATCTCGATAGTCTCAATGCGGCAACGGCGACTGGAATAGCGCTTTACGAGATGGCGCGAGCTCAGGATTTACTGGACATCGCTTGAGCGCCAGATGGCTGGCCGGTGAGTGCATCAAGCGCGGCGACTGCCTTTTGCGCCAGACTTTCACGCGAGCCGGGCTCCTGTTCAGATAGCCTGGTCGCTAATGCTGATTTCACGGCAGCCACGTCGCCGTCCTTCAGAGCGGTCAGCGCCACCATATCAGCGGCAAGGGCTGCAAGCCCGCTACGGATATTGTCACGTTCAGCATCGTTGTCAGCCGTCAGAATGGCTGTTGAAAGCTCAGATGTCTGGCGCTGGATATGCGCTTCGAGTTCGCTCGAGACGTTTTGCATGGAAGCGGGCAATTCCGGCACGGTTGGCTTTGCACTCTTGGTTTGAGCCTTGGGGTTTGAAGGCTTCTTACGGGGCAGGGGATAGTTACCGGTGACGGGCTGGACGATGTCCGCGCTGTCTGCACGATTGATCCGCAAGCGCTCCAGTTCCTGCTCGCGCCAATCCAGCCTGGATAGAAGGTCGGATTTCGCCGAAACTTCTTTTTCCAGTTTCGCCTCCAGCCGCTGCAGCTTGCGTTCTGTCTCATGCAGCCGCAGTTCTGCATCCTTGGCTCGGGCGGTCAACAGCTTCACATCCATTCGCAGCGTATCGCGTTCCTCGCGAAGAGCCGTTGCGCGGATACGGGCATTCTCGATTTCTGTTTCGCGGGCGGAGAGATCCAGTTTAGCATCGTCGAAATCGGAGGCGAGACGGGCAATGCGGCGCTCCAGCGCTTCGCGTGCCTCATCCTTGGCTGTGCTGGCATGTTCCACGGCCGCAAGCGATTCCTTAAGCTGCCGGATGAAGCCTTCCTCGCGACGCAGGCGCGAGCGCAGGTCCGCAGCCTCCGTGCTCATATCTTGAACCTGCATTTGCAATTCATGATTGGAGGCATGCAGTTCAGCAGATTCGCGAACGAGTTTGTCGAAACGGATTTGAAGATCGACCGCCTTGTCGCGCTCCTGCAGCAGTTCCTGCTTGGTACGAGCGTTTTCGGCGGCGTAAACGGCGCGCGCCATATCGCGCTGCGCCCGAACTTCCGATGGACTGATCGGCATGGTCGCCTTCAACCGGTTTTCCGTAAATTGCACGACGCGGCGGTGGACGGCTGGTGCGAGAATCATGACCAGAAGCGTCGCGCTGAGAAAGCCAAAGCCGAAAAGTAGCGCGAACTGTATCACGGGAGGTCCATTTTAGGATGGTTATTTCCAATAGAGCTAAAGCTTCCGAAGAGGTTCGGCAATATCGGCAAGAACATTATAAGAATGTGGCTCATGCCTTGTGGCATGAGCCCGTTCGTGTGTGCGGCTTTGCAGCCTTAGGCCCCGGTCAGAAGGGGTTCCAGGTCGCAGACTGAGTGAATTTCAGGTAGCCGACGTTAACACCAAGGCGCGCGCCAAGGCCTGTGCGAATGGGAACCACGGTGACATCGCCGTTGCGCAGCGCCGTCATGCCTACGCCAGCCACGACGAACGCAGAGCCGCTGACGCCGCCATAACGCTGATAAAGGCTTGGCACTGAAGGCAGATTATAGACCAGCATCATGGTGCGCGTGCCCTGTCCGCCATAATCGATGCCAAGCGATGGGCCTTGCCAGAAGGCTGGATGGTTGCCAGCATTTTTGGTGTAAAGCTCGCCTTCGCCATAGGTCAGGCCCGCAATGAATGCGCCTGAACCTTCCTGCCCGAGAATGTAGCCATTGGGCAGGCCATATTGGGCGAAGGCGTTTTCCACGACCTTGGCCAGACCGCCGCTGGCTGAACCGAAGAAGCCATGACCGGCATCCACGATCTCCTGCACGGAATATTGAGAGGCGCCTTGCTGGGCAAATGCAGGCGCAGCCTGCATGGCCAGAAGCACTGAACAGAATGTGGCGGCCAGCAGCCGGGCGACAGCGGAAACTCGTTCGAAGTGCATGAGCGTGTCCGTTCCTTCCGATTTGAATGCCAGTTGTTACGGCGGGCCTATCTTGCTGGCATCGTGTTAACAACCGGTTTACCAAAAATGGTGTCATTATGGCGGCGAAACTCCCGGCCTTCGCGGCATGCAGAAAGCTCGGGGCAATCTTATCGTGTCATCTGGCTCTAAATGCCAAGACCCTGAAACAGGAATGAACCATGCCGAAGAATCCGAACCTCACGCTGAGCGGTCCCGATCTGGCGGCGCTCCTGTGCAGCCGAGTCTGCCACGATGTCATCTCGCCGGTCGGCGCCATCAACAATGGGCTTGAACTGCTCGACGAAGGTGGAACCGATGCTGATGCATTGGATCTGATCCGCACATCCGCGCTGAACGCCTCCGTTCGCCTGAAATTCGCTCGACTTGCGTTCGGCGCATCCGGCTCCGTCGGCGCGTCGATCGATACGGGCGAAGCTGAAAAGGCGGCCAAGGATTTCGCCGCTGCTGAAAAAAAGACGGAAGTGAGCTGGAGCGGCCCACGCGCCATTATTCCGAAGAATCAAGTAAAGCTTCTGCTCAATCTGTTTCTGGTGGCTTATAGCGCCATTCCGCGCGGCGGCTCGCTGGATGTCGTGGTTGAAAACCCGGAAACGGATGCGAAATTCAGCATAACTGTAAAGGGCCGTATGCTGCGCCTGCCTGCGAAATATGTTGAGGTCCTGTCCGGCCAGATGGAGGAGGCAGTCGATGCGCACACCATCCAGCCCTATTACACGGTGCTTCTGGCCGATGAGTGCAATATGGAACTGAAGCATGTGGTGCATGAAGACCGCATCACCTTCATTGCTGAAGCTGCCGCTGCCTGAACCGCCGCGCCTGAGGTTGGTCGCCTGACTCAAGGATAGATGGCGGTAACACTTCTTTAGCCTCAGAAGATTACCCTGAACCCGCGTATCTTTACCTACGCGGGTTTGGCCGTTTTGCGCCGGGAGGAACACAATGCAGCGCCTGATGATTGCCGATCATTCGGATATCGTAAGGACCGTTGCAAAGCGTATCCTCACGGAACTTAACTTCCTGGTGGTGGAAGCCTCCGGTGATCGGGAAGCCCTTATGCGATGCCAGGCCGATCTTCCCAATATTCTTATTGTCGATGCGGCCCTGGAAGGCGCCTTGGAACTGATTTCAGCGGTTCGTGGCCTCCCCAACGGGAAGAGTGTCCGCATATATTACTGTGTGATTGAAGCCGACCTGAAAAAAATGATGGCTGGCAAGCGGGCAGGGGCAGATGATTTTCTGCTGAAGCCTTTTGACCGGAAGATCCTCTCTTCCGTCTTTTCCGGGCTGAGCAAGGTCGCTTAAGGCAGATAGCTGCTCATCACGGCTTGCGAGCTATGCACTCTGATGCAGCATCTCTAACCTTACAAAAGCGCCATCGGCGTTGCATGCGAACTGCATGAAAAGAGATCGAAGGTTCAACTATCGCTCTTAACCGCCGCCACTTTGTAAAGCGCTCTTCAAAGGGTTCCAGTGCTTAGCGTCCTATGCCTGCCTCGCGCGGGCGAAATGCCTCATGGTCAAACAGATTTCTGCACTCTCGTTCTATGTGCTCGGTGGATTACAGTCTGCGGCTCTTATCGTTCGCATGGGCTCACGTGAGGGAAAACAGGAATTTTGCAAAGCAGAAATAGAAACGCCCGCACCGTGAGGTGCGGGCGGAATTCAAACCCTGCGGGTGGCAACTGATCAGGCCGTTTCGGCGTACTCAGCACCATCTGGTTCACGCAGCACATAACCACGGCCCCAAACAGTTTCGATGTAGTTTGCGCCACCGGCCGCATTGGCCAGCTTCTTGCGAAGCTTGCAGATGAAGACGTCGATGATCTTCAGTTCTGGCTCGTCCATTCCGCCATACAGGTGGTTGAGGAACATTTCCTTCGTCAGCGTTGTGCCCTTTCGCAGGGAAAGCAGCTCAAGCATCTGATATTCCTTGCCGGTCAGGTGAACGCGCTGGCCGCCCACTTCAACCGTCTTTGCATCCAGGTTCACAATCAGTTCGCCAGTCACGATGACCGACTGAGCGTGGCCCTTGGAGCGGCGAACGATGGCATGGATACGTGCAACAAGCTCGTCCTTGTGGAACGGCTTGGTCATGTAGTCGTCGGCGCCGAAGCCGAGACCACGAACCTTATCCTCGATGCCTGCCATACCGGACAGGATCAGGATTGGCGTCTTAACTTTGGAAAGACGCAGTGTACGAAGCACCTCGTATCCGGACATGTCCGGCAGATTGAGGTCCAGCAGAATGATGTCGTAATCGTACAGCTTTCCGAGGTCGACGCCTTCTTCTCCGAGATCCGTCGTATAGACGTTAAAGCTCTCGGACTTAAGCATCAGCTCGATGCTCTGAGCAGTCGCGCTGTCATCTTCGATGAGTAGAACCCGCATAATTTTCCCCTTTACCGCCGCGAAGGTGTGAATGCCCCCCAACGCGAAAACGGTTCCAGACGTTGCCTGATTTGGAAGCTGACACCAATTGGTTAACAAAATCTCACCGCCTTTGGCAAGGCACAGGAATTCGTTAAACAAACTTGGTATTCGCCTGATTTCTCACGTGAATTCGCCAGCGCCATTCCTGAATCTTTTTGGGAAGAATTCCCTCTAAGCGATTCATACGACTCATCATTGTCGTCGGCCGAAAACCGGCCATGGCATTTACGGACCCTTAAATGATCGTCCCTATCATTAATGATGCCCGTAAACGAAAGGTTACTGCGCACGTGAAATAATTAACGGCGTGGCAATTTTTAAGTCCCATGTGTTGCACAGCGGACTCAGGGTGAGAGTTGTGAAGTGGCCGGGGTCTCGCTATCCACGGGAGTATTGCGTATGAAGACGCGTGACAGCCTTGTGCGCCTGAAGGAATTTCAGGTGAATGAGAAGCGTCGTCAGCTGCAGCAGTTGCAGATGATGATGGCTGAATTCGAAAGAATGGCGAAGGAACTGGAGCACCAGATTTCGCTGGAAGAAAAGAAATCGGGTATCTCAGACCCGAATCACTTTGCATATCCAACCTTTGCAAAGGCAGCGCGTCAGCGTGCAGATAATCTGCAGGTTTCCATCCGTGAATTGCGGGTGCAGCAGGATGCGGCAGAACTGGCGTTGGAAGAAGCTCAGGCTGAGCTTGCCAAGGCGACAGCTCTGGAAGAAAGGGATGGGGGCGTTCGCGCCCGCGCCTGATAGTCGAGATAAAAACGGCCGGTGGAACCGCAGGCGCTTGCGCCTTGCGGTAAGCCCGTTTCTGCGTATTTCAAAAGGTCGCGTCAGTTGTTGCCGCGCAGCGGTTCTGCTTGAATTGCAGGCGGAAGAACAAATATTTTGAAGCCCAGGTCGCGACTCGCAAAAATCGCAACACGCTTTATCGCTGAATGGCATCCCGCCAGTCAGGGTGGCGTTCTGCCTGTGCGCTCATGAATGAGCATGATGGGATGATTTTCCAGCCGCCCTTTCGCGCTTCAGCCACAGCATGGTCTGCCAAAGCCTGAGCGATGCCTTTTCCCCGAAGTCCCTCATCAACTTGTGTATGGTCTACGTCGATCAGTTTTTCGGAAATTCGGGAATAGGTCATTTCCGCTGAACCTTCCGGCAAGGTAATCCGATAAGCGCCGCGTGATTTGTATTCTTCGTTGCTTATATCCATTCCAACTTCCTTTGGTCACGGTGACGTCCTAACATCAGATAGGCAAGTCACAAATCACATCAAGCAAGAGGATTGGCGTTGAAGCACGCTTTCAAGCGGTGGCGGTTGTTTTGCACATTGGTGGCCGCGGCATGGTTTGCGGCGGGCATTTCGTTGCCAATCATGCATTTCGAACGGCTCTATTTTCTCTCAAAAACGCCGTCCTTGCTGGATCTCATCGGTGAATTATGGGCAGAAGGGGAGGTGGCGCTGGCTTTGCTGGTGGCGCTCTTTTCCATCATCTTTCCTGCTGCAAAGATTGCAGTGCTTTTTACCCTGGAAATCGGAGCTATTTCCCTCAAAGGGTGGCTCGGCCGCGTGCTTCCGCATCTGTCGAAGTGGTCTATGGTTGACGTGATGCTGGTTGCAATCGCGATATTCGCGGCCAAGAGCAGTGGCCTGGCATCCGTTTCGGTTCTGCCTGGCCTCTGGTTCTATGCGGCCTCCGCCATTGGCGTGGGGCTGCTTTTTCCATCAACAGTCGCAAGAGATCTCGTTCCAGCCAAAATTCCCCCGGCGGATCATCCGAGGGAGCATGGGAAACAATGAAATCTCGCGTGCGGACTAGTGACGATACTGTTGGATACGGGTGGTTCTCAAGCCAGCAAGACCATGATCGTTGATGGAGGACTGCCAGGACAGGAATTCTTCAACAGTCAGGGTATAACGCGCGCACGCTTCCTCGAGGCTCAGCAAGCCACCGCGCACCGCTGCAACCACTTCTGCCTTACGGCGGATAACCCAGCGGCGCGTATTGGCCGGCGGCAAATCCGCGATTGTCAGGGGGCTGCCATCGGGGCCGATGACATATTTTACTCGTGGACGGATCATTTCGGTCATTGGACTCTCTACACTACACAAGACCACGAGGCAGACGGTAACCGGGCAGATTTAACAATTAACTAAACGTGTTCCGCAATTTGTATGAATCATGATGCAACACGCTGTTCTTGTGTAAGATCATTCGAATCTTGGCCGTTCACGGTCTACATTTGTCCATCCTTAAATACCCCAAGTCCTGACCTAAAGTCTTATCGCTACCAGCTCGGTTGCTGTGGGGCCTTCTTGCACTGTCGCAGAGCCCTGATGAATCAAGTTCAGAGTATCGTTCGCATTGAATGAGGCAATCGTTGTTCGGCTGAGTGTTGCAGCGCTGGAAGATGAGCAGTGCACAGTGAAAATCGTTTCTGCGCCATTGCGAACAAGACTGACGGAATGTCCGCTGGATGTGAGCAAGGTGATATTGAGGCAGATGAGGTAGGTGCCTGCCTCGGACAAAACCAGTGTGTTGCCCCCACCTGGCAACGAGGAACCAAGCGCCATCCCGCCCTGCGTATTGGCCAAGGCGGCAAAGCCGCGCGGGCTGTTGGAGGTGGGAACCATAGAGCCGGCGGCGGAAAACGCCCTAGCGACGGGGCGTGTGGGCTGTGTGACCAGCCCTTTGTCATTGATCGAGAGCGCGGTCACCCATTGACTGCCGTCCTCACTGACTTTGAGAGAAAACTGATCGCTGCCCATCAAGCCCAGTTCAGCGCGTCCAGACCAATTGCTTTGGAACAGCATGGAAGCCGTGTCAGGGTTTGATGCCTTGTTGATTTTAATCTGATGGGAGGTGCCAGCATGATTAAAGAGGCTTGCGGGAGATGAAACACAGAAACGATTGATCTGGTCGGCGCTGGCGGAAATACCCAACCGGCCCGTACAGAGATCGTCTGGCGTCGGGAGTGTCCGCCACTCGCTATTGCTGAAGATACGCAATCCATTCTCATGCCTGAACCACGCCAGAAAGCCTTCTCGTGGCTCAAGGAAGGACCAGCCATCTTCTTCCCGCACCGCAATATGGCCTTCGTGACCACCCCATTCGGATGCGGGGTTTGCGCTGACGATGAAACGAGCGCCCGGCAGTGCGCTGACGGGTGGTTGCGTGGCTTGTGCATCGATCGTCAAATGCACCAGGCTATCCAGGATAGCGACGGTTTCATTAAAGCTCACATGCTTTTGTGATTGAGAAGGCTGTATAAAAGAAAGAGCAAGATTATTACTTTCATCAAGCATGAATAAAACTCCGACCAAACTGTCGGACTATCCTAAATGCTGGCTTTAGCTGGTGTATGTATTTTGCCTAACGTATTGATGCGCCTTGCGGCTTGGCCGAATTCGTCATCATCCAACGTGAGGCCTGGAGCTGGTGAGTATGCTGCAATGCGGCGAAAAAGGGCACTTGGCGCGGTTTTTTCCGCTTGTCCTGAGGGGCCAGGCCCCGCAATATGCGCAAGCCATTTTTTCAGCGTAGGCTGCTGAAATTATAGTACTTTTGCTTACTCTAAAATCACTTTAAGCATTGTTTGGGGGAAGATGGCTAAATCAAAGCTTTTTTGCTTCACATTTTTGACGAAATGGTTATGACTCCCGCAAAATCTAAGAACCCTTAAGGGCCACACAGACATGGGCGCTACGGCAATGAGGCCGTGATGCGTCGGGGGAAAGTTTATGGAATATTTTATCCAGCAGCTCCTCAACGGGCTGACGCTTGGATCCATCTATGGCCTGGTCGCAATCGGCTATACGATGGTTTACGGCATCATCGGCATGATCAACTTCGCCCATGGCGATATTTTCATGCTCGGCGGCTTTGCCGCTCTCATCATCTTCCTGATTATCACCAGTTTTTTCGCGGGCATTCCGGTCGCGCTGGCGCTGTTGATTATGTTGATCGTGGCCATGCTGGTAACGAGCCTTTGGAACTGGACGATCGAGCGCATTGCTTATCGCCCGCTGCGTGGCTCGTTTCGTCTTGCGCCGTTGATTACGGCCATCGGCATGTCGATTGTGCTGTCGAATTTCATTCAGGTCACGCAGGGTCCGCGCAACAAGCCGATCCCGCCGCTGGTGAATGATGTTTACCACTTCGGCACAGTGACGATTTCGCTGAAGCAGCTGGTCATCGTTGCTCTCACGACGGTTCTTCTCGCCGCCTTCTGGTATATCGTTCACAAGACACCGCTTGGCCGTGCGCAGCGCGCAACGGAGCAGGACCGCAAGATGGCTGCTCTTCTCGGCGTGGATGTTGATCGTACGATCTCGATTACCTTCGTGATGGGTGCGGCACTCGCCGCTGTCGCTGGCACCATGTACCTCATGTATTATGGCGTTGCTTCCTTTGCCGATGGCTTCATTCCCGGTGTGAAAGCCTTCACGGCTGCCGTTCTTGGCGGTATCGGTTCTCTGCCCGGCGCAGTGCTCGGCGGGTTGCTGATCGGCCTGATCGAGTCCCTCTGGTCCGCCTACTTCTCGATTGCCTATAAGGATGTCGCGACCTTCGCGATCCTCGCCTTCGTGCTGATTTTCAAGCCGACCGGCATTCTCGGTCGTCCTGAAGTTGAGAAGGTGTAACGTCATGGCCAATACTCAAACTTCGGCTTCCACAGCCGCGCCTAGCCCCGTGGCAAAAGCTATGAAGGAGGCGTTGCTGGCAGGCCTTATCGCCTTCGGCATGTTCCTTCTGTACGTTGGCATTGAGACGTATCAGGATATAGACAACCGCCTGGTCTGGCGCACGCGCTGGACGCTTCTGGCTGTCTTTGTAGTGGTATCGGCTGTCGGACGCTTCCTTGTCGTCGGCTTCATCAAGCCGCATCTTGATCGCCGTAAGCTCGCCAAGGCGAAATCGGGTATCCTTGAGATTTCTGAGGACAAGGGCTTTTTCCATAAGCACTTCTTGAAGATCGCGCTGGTTGCCCTCGTTCTTTATCCGCCTTTGGCTATTTCGCTGAATGGCGTGCAGGGCTCGCTCAAGTTCGTCGACAACTTCGGTATCCAGATCCTCATTTATGTCATGCTGGCCTGGGGTCTGAACGTGGTCGTCGGTCTCGCCGGTCTGCTCGACCTCGGTTACGTGGCTTTCTACGCTGTCGGTGCTTACTCCTACGCCATTCTTTCAGACGCTTTCGGCTTCTCCTTTTGGATATTGCTGCCGGTCGCGGGCATTCTCGCCGCTTTCTGGGGCATTATCCTAGGCTTCCCGGTCTTGCGTCTGCGCGGGGACTATCTCGCCATCGTCACGCTTGCCTTCGGTGAAATCATCCGCCTGGTGCTGATGAACTGGACTGAAGTCACGGGTGGTACGGCCGGTATATCCGGCATTGCCAAAGCCTCTGTCTTCGGCATCTATTCTTTTGATGTCGGTGCGCCAAACAATTTCGCCAAGGCTTTCGGCCTTCCGATGTCATCTGCCTATTACAAGATCTTCCTCTTCTATGTGATCCTGGCGCTCTGCCTTCTCACGGCCTATGTCACGATCAAGCTTCGTCGCATGCCTATCGGTCGTGCCTGGGAAGCGTTGCGTGAAGATGAGATTGCCTGCCGATCCTTAGGGATTGACACTGTCAAGACCAAGCTCACAGCGTTTGCGATCGGTGCCATGTTCGGTGGTTTCGCAGGTTCGTTCTTTGCGGCTCGTCAGGGCTTTGTTTCTCCGGAAAGCTTCGTTTTCCTGGAATCGGCGGTCATTCTGGCCATCGTTGTTCTCGGTGGCATGGGGTCTCTGACGGGTATTGCCGTTGCGGCCATCGTCATGGTCGGCGGCACGGAACTGCTGCGTGAGATGGAGTTCCTGAAGCATGTCTTCGGTGATGATTTCACACCTGAGCTTTACCGCATGCTGATCTTCGGTCTGGCCATGGTCGTGGTCATGCTGTTCAAGCCACGCGGTTTCGTTGGCTCGCGCGAACCGACAGCCTTCCTCAAGGAGCGTAAGGCCGTCTCAGGAAGCTTCACGAAGGAGGGACACGGCTGATGACCTCCGGAGCTCACACAATGAACAAGGATACCATTCTCAAGGTCGAGCATTTGTCGATGCGTTTCGGTGGCCTCATGGCCATCAACGACCTGTCTTTGGAAGTGAAGCGCGGGGAAATTACCGCGCTGATCGGGCCGAACGGCGCAGGCAAGACAACTGTCTTCAACTGCATCACCGGCTTTTATAAGCCCACGATGGGCATGATCTCGATGACACAGAAAAGCGGCAAGCAGTATATGCTCGAACGCTTATCTGATTTCGATATCACCAAGCAGGCCAAGGTGGCCCGAACCTTCCAAAACATCCGGCTCTTTTCCGGCCTTACCGTTTTGGAAAATCTGCTCGTGGCACAGCACAACAAACTTATGAAGGCTTCCGGTTATACGGTTATGGGTCTTCTGGGTGTTGGCAGCTACAAGCGCGAAGCAGAGGCTTCTATCGAACTGGCTCGCTACTGGCTCGAAAAGACGGATCTGATCGATCGTGCAGATGATCCGGCGGGCGATCTTCCGTATGGTGATCAACGGCGTTTGGAGATTGCACGCGCCATGTGCACAGGCCCGGAACTTCTGTGCCTGGACGAGCCAGCGGCTGGTCTGAACCCACGAGAATCCCTCGCACTCAATACCTTGTTGAGAAGCATTCGCGACGAAACCGGCACGTCGGTGCTTCTGATTGAGCACGATATGTCCGTTGTCATGGAAATATCGGACCATGTCGTCGTCCTCGAATATGGGCAGAAAATTTCCGACGGCACGCCGGATCATGTGAAGAACGATCCAAAGGTCATCGCGGCCTATCTCGGCGTAGAAGACGACGAGGTTGAGAACGTTATTTCTGAAGAACTCGACGGGAGCGTGCAGTAATGGCTGGCGAACCTCTATTGAAGGTCTCCGGCGTTGAGACCTATTACGGCAATATCCGTGCGCTTGCTGGCGTGGATGTTGATGTCCATAAGGGCGAAATCGTCAGCTTGATCGGCGCAAACGGTGCCGGCAAGTCCACGCTGATGATGACGATCTGCGGTAGCCCACAGGCGCGCCACGGCAATGTGGTGTTCGAAGGGCGCGATATTACCCGTATGCCAACCCACGAGATTGCGCGTCTTCGCATTGCACAATCGCCAGAAGGTCGCCGCATCTTCCCGCGCATGACGGTGTATGAAAACCTGCAGATGGGCGCAGGGCTCGATAATCTGAAATACTTCCATGAGGATGTAGAAAAGATTTTCGCGCTTTTCCCACGTCTTCGGGAGCGTCAGAGCCAGCGCGGCGGCACCTTGTCGGGCGGTGAGCAGCAGATGTTGTCCATTGGTCGCGCCCTCATGGCTCGTCCGAAGTTGCTTCTGCTGGACGAGCCATCGCTCGGTTTGGCACCGCTGATCGTCAAGCAGATCTTTGAGGCCATCAGGCAGTTGAACGAGAAGGAGGGCCTCACGGTCTTCTTGGTCGAGCAGAACGCCTTTGCTGCATTGAAGTTGTCCCATCGCGCTTATGTCATGGTCAACGGCCAGGTCACCATGAGTGGATCGGGCAAAGACCTTCTGTCCAATCCTGAAGTTCGCGCCGCCTATCTCGAAGGCGGACGTCATTGATCGCAGGCGTAAGGAGAATCTGAAATGCAAGGTCTTTTCTTCGAAAGCGATACAGGCGCCCGCTATGTGTTGCGCTTGCTCGTGCTGCTGCTAGGCTTTTGGACTGCGTGGCGAACGGGCAAGGCGGTGGCGGATGGCTGGAACAACTATCCGTTGGTCATTGTCTACACGCTGCTGCTGGGTTTCATGATGCGCTTTCTGCATTATGCGCTTTTCCAAGGTCCATTCTTGAGCCTGGAATACTACGTAATCGATGTGGCGCTCCTCATCGTTTTCTCGACGGCTGGTTTCCGCCATCGTCGTACGCAGCAGATGACCAATAATTATTATTGGCTCTACGAGAAAACTTCACCCTTCTCCTGGAAGGCTAAGGGTTGACAGTTACTTCCTTTGCCAATTAAAAATTCAGTGTCGGACAGACGGCGCGGAAATATTTCCGCGCCGTCTTACATTTTAAGACTTCGATATATTTTGGGAGGATCATATGCGGAGCCTATTTTATTCGGCTGTTGCAGTTACTGCTATCGTCGCATTTGGGGGATCGGCTTGGGCTGATGTTCTTGTTGGCGTTGGTGCGCCTTTGACAGGACCGAACGCTGCGTTCGGTGCGCAGATTCAAAAGGGCGTTGAACAGGCAGCGGCAGATATCAATGCAGCTGGCGGCATCAACGGCGAAAAGATCAAGGTTGTACTCGGTGACGACGTGTCGGACCCGAAGCAGGGCGTTTCCGTTGCCAACAAGTTCGTTGCTGATGGCGTGAAATTCGTTGTCGGTCACTTCAATTCCGCTGTGTCGATCCCGGCTGCTGAAGTCTATGCGGAAAACGGCATCCTGCAGGTCACTCCATCCTCGACGAACCCAAAATACACTGAACGCGGCCTGTGGAACACGTTCCGCACCTGCGGTCGTGATGATCAGCAGGGCGAAGTTGCGGGCAAGTACATCGTTGAAAAGTTCAAGGATGCCAAGGTTGCCGTTATTCACGATAAGACGACCTATGGTCAGGGTCTTGCCGATGAAACCAAGAAGGCCATGAACAAGCTCGGCGTTAAGGAAGTCGTCTACGAAGGTATCACAGTCGGTGATAAGGATTTCTCAGCGCTGGTATCCAAGATGAAGGCGGCCGGCGTCGGCGTCGTTTACTACGGTGGTCTGCACACAGAGGCCGGTCTTCTGATGCGTCAGATGGCGGACCAAGGCCTCAAGGCTCCTGTTATGTCGGGTGACGGTATTACGTCGAACGAACTGGCCTCGATTGCTGGCGATGCCGTTAACGGCACGCTGATGACCTTCCCGCCAGACCCACGCACCAACCCAAGCGCCAAGGATCTTGTCGAGAAGTTCCGCAAGGCTGGTTTCGAGCCGGAAGCCTATACGCTCTATTCCTATGCTGGTCTCCAGATCATCGCTGACGCTGCCAAGGCAGCAGGCTCGAACGATCCGCAGAAGGTTGCCGAAACGATGAAGGCGAAGGGTCCATTCAAGACCGTTATCGGTGACATCGGCTTTGACGCCAAGGGTGATATCACGCGTCCTGACTATGTGATGTACCAGTGGAAGAAGGGCCCTGACGGCAAGTATTCCTACTTCCAGATGTAAGCTGTTTTTAGAATTCCTTTGTTTCATGGAAAGGCTCGGATCAGATCCGGGCCTTTTTCATTTTATTCTGCCATTCGTAAAATCAGTATTCATAGGCGCTTCTAGGGCATGGGCGTCCTAAAATATTTCCTTTTCAGCTGATGTGGTGTGAATAGTGGGCGATCGTAGTCGATGCACAGGCCAATCCGTTCGAAACCGGATAGGCCACATGGCAAACCCCTCCGTCGAGGGGAGCGCGGGTTTTTGACCGCCAGATAAACTGAGTTCCCGGCTCTGTTAATCTGGCGGCTTTAACAATTTTCCCGCTGGGAAAGGCACAGGTCCAAGACCTTGAAATGAGCTGGCCTCACCCCGTGCGCTATAAACTGGAAAGGATGAAGTCTGCACGTTCGCAGATGCTGCTCTGAGGAAGAATGTTAAGTTGATAGCCAAGCAAGGGATAGAAAGCGCAGAGGCGATCATACTCCTCCACAGCGCTGACAAATTCGTGTTTGCGCTCGCTATCTGTGCGGTAGATTTCCGGCCATGGTGGGGTCATGAACACGGTATGGTGATAGCGATAGCGTTTGCAGATCTCTACGGCCATTTTCCTGTCAGTCTCTGATGCTGAAGAAGCCAGTAGCGCACTTGCGGCATCTACCAAGCCCCGATCAAAGAAGATGAAGCCCTGCAACCGTCTTGCGTTTTCCAAATCTTCCAGGCTTCGCTTCATGGCCAAACTGGCGAACGCAGCCATATTGACCCAAGGCAAGCCTGAGCCATCACCCTTCATTTGGTCAGCAACGATTCGGCGGCCGGGCTCTTCAACGGTTTGGTGACCCCGAAGACCCAGTTCCTGCAAGAGTGATGATTTTCCTCCTCCAGAGCAGCCGGAAATGACAATGAGGCGGTTCATGCAATGTGTATCCTCTGATGGATTGCATGTGCATCAAGCGATGCGGAAATCGTGCTCCGTCTCACATGCTCAAGGCATTGTGCCGAGAGGGTTTTCATACAGTCTGGACGCGAAACTGTTAACGCAGGTTTGCTTGACGTTTTCTCGAGGCCGGCTGTCCCCTGGAGCCACTGCGCCGGGTCTATGCCTTACTGCCTTCATGCCGTTGTCGTCACTTGAGATCAGAAGGCATTTTTTCCATATACTTTAGTACAACTTCGATTTTGGACAAAATGTAGGCGCTGGAAATTCTCTTCTATTGATGAAGAAAGATCTTTGGAAAACCATGATGTTTGATCGGGTTGATCCTTAGTTCGAAGTTTTTTCAACAGGCTACGAATTTTTCTGTGAGAAGCCTCAACACTTATTTCTATAAACAGTTTGAAAACAATGTGTGGTTGAGGCGCGGCTGCGGTTAGCCTCTTTGCAAGTGAATGATTTTTCGGCAAAAAATTACAATTCCTTGCGTCTTAAAAATACATTTGCTCTTCTTTTGCGCATGTCTTCATTGTGCCCTTCGACGCGCCATGCCATGTGACGATATCAGAAATCCTTATGCATCTATAGCGTGAAAAAATAAATTAGTGTTCACGCAAGAGTAAGAATTGACAGCGCGTTGTTTTCCGCAGCAGAGTGTGTCTCGGGGAAACTCTTAACCGCGCAAGGAAAGTGGGGCTTGCGAGGGTAATTTATTGGACCCGCTGAATAAACTGGGAGTAAAATGATGAAGAAGTCTCTTCTTTCGGCGGTCGCGTTGACGGCTGTTGTCGCCTTCGGCGGCTCTGCCTTCGCGGACGTGCTGGTGGGTGTTGGCGGCCCGCTGACAGGCCCGAACGCTGCGTTTGGCGCGCAGTTGCAGAAGGGTGCCGAACAGGCAGCGGCAGATATCAATGCAGCTGGCGGCATCAACGGCGAAAAGATCAAGGTTGTACTCGGTGACGACGTGTCGGACCCGAAGCAGGGCGTTTCCGTTGCCAACAAGTTCGTTGCTGATGGCGTGAAATTCGTTGTCGGTCACTTCAATTCGGCCGTGTCCATTCCTGCCGCTGAAGTTTACGCAGAAAACGGCATTCTGCAGGTAACACCAGCTTCAACGAACCCAAAATACACGGAACGCGGCCTGTGGAACACGTTCCGCACCTGCGGTCGTGATGATCAGCAGGGCGAGGTTGCGGGCAAGTACATCGTTGAAAAGTTCAAGGATGCCAAGGTCGCGGTCATTCACGACAAGACGACCTATGGTCAGGGTCTTGCCGATGAAACCAAGAAGGCCATGAACAAGCTCGGCGTTAAGGAAGTCATCTACGAAGGTATCACAGTCGGTGATAAGGACTTCTCAGCGCTCGTTTCCAAGATGAAGGCGGCCGGCGTCGGCGTCGTTTACTACGGTGGTCTGCACACAGAGGCCGGTCTTCTGATGCGTCAGATGGCGGACCAAGGCCTCAAGGCTCCTGTTATGTCGGGTGACGGTATTACGTCGAACGAACTGGCCTCGATTGCTGGCGATGCCGTTAACGGCACGCTGATGACCTTCCCGCCAGACCCACGCACCAACCCAAGCGCCAAGGATCTTGTCGAGAAGTTCCGCAAGGCTGGTTTCGAGCCGGAAGCCTATACGCTCTATTCCTATGCTGGTCTCCAGATCATCGCTGACGCTGCCAAGGCAGCAGGCTCGAACGATCCGCAGAAGGTTGCCGAAACGATGAAGGCGAAGGGTCCATTCAAGACCGTTATCGGTGACATCGGCTTTGACGCCAAGGGTGATATCACGCGTCCTGACTATGTGATGTACCAGTGGAAGAAGGGCCCTGACGGCAAGTATTCCTACTTCCAGATGTGATTGAATAGATCGCCAAGTGAAGCCCGTCAAAAACGGGCTTTACCGGCACACAGGCCCGGGGAAAATCCGGGCCTTTTCCATTTTTGGACTAATTACAATCTCAGCAGGCAATTTTGTTGCCTGGATATTTTTGGGGCAGGCGTCGGAAGCTTTTGGCGGGTTCGGCAGCTTCGCGGATTTCGACCTCGCCCGTAGTAGGCTTAAAAGTTACCCACCGAGCAACCTGTCCGCCTAGTTTGGCGTCCAGCAGGGGGATTCCTTCGTCACGCAAAAATTGTTTGGCAAAGGCGGCATTCAATATGCCTGCTCCAGTTGTAGCTGCACCGCTTGTGCGTCCGCCATAGAGTTTGGCAACGAGACGCTCTGGCTTTGCGCCAAAGCGCACCAATCCGTCAATCAAATTACGCATCGCCACTTCTCCGTAGCGATTGGCAGCATCGCCCGAAGCTTGTTCTGCTCCATAAGGAAGAACGAAATGATTGATCCCACCCACTGCACTCATTGGATCATAAACGCAGGCGCATACGCAGGAGCCGAGTACGGTCATATAAACAGTGTTCGGATTGCGGGAAACCAAACACTCTCCTCCAATAACATGTCTAGGCTGGAGGATGACGGTCATGAATTGTCTCCGTTATGCTTCCCGATCATATGCTTGAGAGGATAACGAATGCTCAAACTCTGATAGGTAAATTATCAATGGCTAAAATTAGTTAAAGTTACCTTCGATGAGTACAATTTGGCTGTTTTACTCGCGTTAAATTAATTTCTCGAATTTTAAACAACATAAATTTCAAATTATTTTATGTTAGATAGTTATTACTCTCGCGAGAAGGAAGTTGTCTCGAACATGTCCGTTCCGCTTCGATTCCGATTGCCGTTACGTGTCCGGGACGTCGCGTGTCAACGCTTCTTATAATTGTATGCAACGCATACTACTTGACTTGCTATTCGACATAGCGTTATCGTCTTGACGATTGTTAGTCCGTCGCATGGAGGCGAAGAGGACAAAGTGGTCATGGCGCATGATCCGGGGAGGGTCGTGCCACGGGAGGACATCATGTTTATGCAAATACAACTTCGCCCAGGCGGAGGACGAGCGCTCGCGCTCGCTTTCCTGGCGGCAGTCATTGAAGGTTTTGACTTGCAGGCAGCTGGTGTTGCCGTTCCAAAGCTCGCGCCTGCCTTTGCGCTCAGCCCGCAGCAGATCGGAGCTTTTCTGTCATCGGCTACAATCGGCCTGATCCTTGGTGCTTTGGCAGGCGGGCGCATTGCCGATGTGTGGGGCAGGCGTACAGGGCTGGTTCTTTCACTTATTACATTCGGCTTCTTCTCAGTCATGACGATCTTCGTCTCGACCTATGAGCAACTCCTCATTCTTCGCTTCCTGACGGGCGTCGGGTTAGGTGGCGCATTTCCCAACATGCTGAATATTGCAGCGGAATCGGTGGAACAGAATGCACGTGGCCGCGCAGTAGCAGTAGTCTATGCGGGCGTGCCCTTGGGCGGTGCCGTGGCGAGCGGTGTTTCCATGCTTGGCCTTCATGGCGGTGATTGGCACACAATATTTTTGGTGGGGGGATTGATGCCGATCGCGCTGGCTCCCTTCGTCCACACCATGCTGCCGCCGATGGCAGTGGTTAAAAGTGCTACGAATTCAGCGGCTGCTGCATTTGCCAAGGTGTTTGCACCTTCCACCTTGTTCACAACGATTTCGCTTTGGGTTTCCTTCTTCCTGGGACTCATCGTGGTTTATCTTCTGCTCAACTGGATGCCGCAGCTCTTGGTTTCCCGTGGTCTGGAGCGCAATGATGCCGCGCTTGTGCAGATCTTGTTTAACATTGGTGGCATTGCTGGCAGTGTCATCGGGGGTCGAATTCTGGATCGGGAAAATCCGAAAGTCGCAGTTGGGGTGGCATTCGGAGCAGCTGCAGCGGCGCTGTTGATGCTGGCCGTACTGCCAGCCAATCTGACCCTCATGCTTGCGGGTGGCATGCTGGTGGGCGCGGCAATTTTGATGATGCAGGCCATTCTCTATGGTCTCGCCCCGCAGTGCTATGGTTTTGAAGTCCGAGGAACGGGCGTGGGGATGGCCGTGGCCGTGGGTCGTTTGGGCTCTGTTGCTGGGCCACTGCTTGCCGGTTTTCTAGTTGCTCGCGGCAGCACGCCATCTGATGTCATGATTGCACTTGTGCCAATCACCATTCTGGCCGGTTTCACCACGATGCTTCTCCTCAGGCAGAGGTCGCGCGCAGGAGTGGTTGCGTCTGTCTGATACTGGCCAAGCTGGCTTAACGTTCATGAAGCACATTGGCAGCCTTTACGGCTGCCGATGCGCGGTTCTCCACGCCCAGCTTGACGTAAATTTGCTCCAGATGTTTGTTGACGGTGCGCGAAGAGAGACCCAGAATTTCCCCGATATCCTTGTTGGCCTTTCCTTTAGCGATCCATAGCAAAACTTCTGCTTCTCTCGCAGTCAGGCTGAAGTGATCGCGCAGTAAGGCATCGCCAGCAAGCGTGCTGGCAGACGTAATGCGGATCAGATACTCGTCGACGCCGATGGCTCCCAGAAACGCAAATTGCAACGGGCTTTGTTGGGTTGCATCGAAAGTCGGAGTGAATTCTCTTGAAAAGCCCGCCCTCTCTCGATCTGCTAACCAGGGGGCCAGTTTTTCCGCCAGGCTATTCATCTTGTATCCCGCTTCAAGCACACTGTTCATCAAACGGGTGGCTTGCGGTGTGGACCAGTGAAGCTCTCCATTGGCGCGCACAGCCAGAAGGTGGCGACCTGCTGCGTCCAAGGCTACTCTTGCACTTTGGGTGGATCTTGCGTTCGAAAGATGAACCCGGATTCGAGCGCGCAATTCATCGATATTGATTGGCTTTGTGAGGTAATCCACACCTCCGCTATCCAGTGCATTCACGACATGCTCTGTTTCGGTGAGGCCGGTCATGAAGATGACCGGCACCTGGGACGCGGCTGGATTTGCCTTGAGACGACGACAGGTCTCAAAACCGTCCATGCCCGGCATGACTGCATCCAGCAGGATGAGGTCCGGCGTGATGCGGTCGATAATGGCAAGCGCAGATTGCCCGGATGTCGCTATCAGCACCGAAACGCCGCTTTGCTCCAATGCTTCGGTGAGAAACCCTAGCGCTTCCGGGCTGTCGTCCACCAGAAGTACGATATCGCGGGGGAGGGCCCGTTCAGCCATGGATGGAAGTCCTTTCCTCGCTGAACTGTTTGAGGAAGTTCACCAGTCCGGCCATGTCGAAACTTTGGATATAATTGCGGCACGCGTTCGTAAAGGCGGCATGGGTCTGTTCTGCTGCAATGTCTGAAAGACGCCCTTCAAGTCCGCGAATATAGCCAATTTCTGCAAGTTGAATGAGATCGCTGATATCGCTTGCCGGTGGAGGGTGAAGAGGTGCGGGGCCAGTTGATTGGATCTCGGGCTGTTCGCCTTCGTAGATCCAGCTTAGTCCAAGATGTTTGGCAAGTTTGTCCGATAGTTGGCGGATATCAACGGGTTTGGCGATTGCGTCATTATGGCCATCGCCCGCACGAATAGTGCTCGCTCCATCGCCAATATTGGCTGACAGCATCAGGATCGGTGCCATCTGTCCGTTTTCCCGCAGTCTTTCCACCAGCTGCCAGCCGGTCATGCCGGGCATGAGAATATCCACAAGGAAAAGGTCGGGCTTCACACCTTCAATCAAGGTCAGGCAGGCCGGGCCGTCGCTGGCGGTCAGCACCACAAAATCCAGCGGTGCCAGCACTTCGCGCATCAGGTCCCGATGATCTTCATTGTCGTCGACAACCACCAATGTTCGTCGCGGTCCACTATAGCCGATGATCTTCTTCTCCGGGGCGAGCAGCGTTGTCGGGCGGTTGACGGCGGAAAGCATCAATCGCACGCGAAAGCTCGAGCCTTCCCCTTTTTGGCTGCTGACGGAAATTTCCCCGCCCAACGTATTGGTCAGCAAGCGTGTAATTGTCAGTCCCAAACCAAGGCCTGGCATAGGGCGAATGCTTTCGGCTTCGCCGCGCTGGAAGGGCTCATAAATACGGGCAAGGTCTTTTTCCGCTATGCCGCGCCCTGTATCGCTCACTGTAAAGGTGGCGACCTGGCTTCGATAGGCCACCTCAAAGCGAACCGATCCCGCATCCGTAAACTTAATGGCGTTGGAAAGGAGATTAACGAGAATCTGTCGCAGCCGCTTTTCGTCTGTGCGAACATAAGTGGGAAGGCCGGAGGCTCGGTCATGATGGAAGCTCAACCCCTTGGCTTGAGCCTGCGGGCGAAACATATCAACGATCTGATCGAGAAAGTCCTGAATGCTGATTTCGTTGGAATAGACCTGAAGCCGCCCGGCCTCGATCTTGGAAATATCCAGCAAGCCATCGATCAGCCCAGAGAGGTGGTCGGCAGAGCGCCGGATGACCTTGATGGCGGATTGGCGGGGTGGGGGAATGGTCTCATCGCGCTCCAGAAGCTGAGCATAGCCTAAAACAGCATTGAGCGGCGTGCGCAATTCATGGCTGAGGCCAACGACGTACCGGCTTTTGGCACGGTTGGCGGCTTCCGCTGTTTCCTTGGCCTGTTGCAGCGCGCTGTCGGTTTTTCGGTGGGCGGCAATTTCCTTCAGCAGAAGCGTGTTCTGTCGTGAGCTTTCCTCTTCCGCCACGACGCGGCTGTCATGCGCCAGCACATAGAACCAGGACACGATGCCCGCAATTAGCGCAAAGGCGAAAAACACGATCAGCGTGGTGCCATAGATCACTTCAGTATTGGCAGGCGCTGCCTTGCCGACATGGTAGGCAATGACGAGAAGGATGAGGCCAATCAGCGAAATGGAGAGAACTGCCGTCAGCGCATAGCGACCCAACCGGGTCATGAGCTTTTCCACGACCCGGTCGGAGAGCATGGATCGCGCCACTGTGCCAATTTGCGCTTTCATCTGTGCCATCGGCTTGCACATGTCATGGCAGCGGCTATCGAGCGAGCAGCAGAGGGAGCAAATCGGGGCTGCATAGGCCGGGCACCATGCCATATCTTCCGGTTCGAACGGGTGTTCGCAAATTGAGCAGGTGATGGATGTGGACAGTTTCCAACCGTGGCGGGGCTTGCGTGCGAGATAGTAACGACCCTCTGTTGCCCAGGCGATGAACGGCGAGATGAGAAAGGCAAGAAGCGTCAGATAGCTGGCAAGCGAGGCGAGAGTGACACCAAATAGCCCAAAATGCGCGAGGAGTGCGATTGCGGCGGAGCCGAACATCGCCCCAAGACCCACGGGGTTCAAATCGTAAAGATGCGCACGCTTGAACTCGATACCGGGTGGGGAAAGGCCCAGTGGCTTGTTGATGAACAGATCCGCTGAAATCGTGCATAGCCAGGACATGGCAATAATGGAGAAAATGCCGAGCGTTGCTTCCAGCAGGCGGTAGATTCCAAGCTCCATAAGCAGAAGCGCAATCGCGACATTAAAGATCAGCCAGACCACGCGTCCCGGATGGCTATGGGTGAGGCGGGAAAAGAAGTTCGACCAGGCCAGCGAACCCGCATAAGCGTTCATCACATTGATCTTCAGCTGTGACACGACCACGAAGGCTGCCATGAGCAGAAGGGCAGCGGTTCCGTTCGGGATCATGTAACCGAAGGCTGCCAGATACATATGGGCCGGATCACCTGCTTCTTTGATTGGAACGCCTGTAGAGAGTGTGAGGACAGCCAGAAACGAACCCGCCAGCAGCTTTGGCACGCCCAGAACCACCCAGCCAGAACCCGCCAGGAAAACCGCCACCCGATGGCGCCAGCGTTTCTGCCCCTCCGCCGGCAGAAACCGCAGGAAATCCACTTGCTCGCCGATCTGCGGCATGAGAGCCAGGATGACAGCGGAGGCCGCGCCGAACTCGAGAAGGTCGAATGGTGCCGCACCCCCGATCCCGGTGTTGGAATGGCCGACCCCTGCAAAGGATCGCCAGAGATCGAACTTCTCCCAATCCATCACCGCAATAAAGAGAAAGGGCAGGATGTTGAGAATGATCCAGAACGGCTGTGTCATCAGCTGGAAGCGGGAAATGAGCTGGACACCATATACGACGAGCGGAATGACCACAGCAGCGCTGATAATATAGCCAATCCAGGGTGGAATCCCGAAGGCCAGATGAAGCGCACCCGTCATAATCGATGCCTCGATGGCAAAGAGCATGAAGGTGAAGCTGGCATAGATCAGTGACGTGATGGTGGAGCCGATATAGCCGAAGCTTGCGCCACGGGTCAGGAGGTCGATGTCCACGCCGTGCCGGATTGCGTAGCGGCTGATCGGCAGGCCAACCAGAAGCATGATTGTCGCGGCTGCAAGAATGGCAAAAAAGGCGTTCGTCGTGCCGTAGGAGATTGTGATCGCGCCGCCTATAGCTTCCAAAGCCAGGAATGAGATCGCGCCAATCGCCGTATGCGAGATACGGTTGGAGGAGAAGCGGCGTGCACTTTTCGCGGTAAAGCGAAGCGCATAATCTTCCAGCGTCTGGTCCGCCACCCAGCGGTTATAGTCACGCCGGATGGGGATGATGCGTTGCCGCGCTGCCATCTATTATGCCGTCTCTTTGTGCATGATGAGTAATTGTGCATTTTCGATGGTTCTGCAAAGAATTGCAAGCTCCATCCATCTCCGTCACAAGTCTGACACAGCTGCTTGCAAGTGACTGGGGACGCTTTATTTATTCCGCATCATCAACATTCGCTGCGGGGGAGGTTTCCGAGCCGTTCCCGCCCATGACATTGAGGCCGTCGCCGTGAAGCCTACAACAAATACCAATCTATCCTCTCCGCAGCAGAATTTCGGCACAACGGGCATCGCGCCCATGGACCGCCCAAGCCGGATCACGCGCTTTTTCATGGGTATCGTGGCATGGGCAGAAAGCTTGAACCTGAAATATGCCAAGCTCGGCAATCCGCCGGTTTACGATAATGCTACCTTTCCGTGGGTGAAGGACATAGAGGCCGCGACGCCCGCCATCCGCGCAGAATTGGACCGCATTCTTGTGCGCCAGCACGAATTGCCTTCGTTTCAAGACATCTCGGCTGATGTCAAAACCATTTCGACCGATAATCATTGGAAGACCTTCTTCCTGCTTGGCTTTGGTGTGCGCTCTGAACAGAATATCGCAGCCTGCCCGGAAACGTGGAAAGCCATGCAGAAAATTCCTGGCCTCACCACGGTGATGTTCTCAATCTTCGAGCCGGGAAAGCATTTGCCTGCCCACCGCGGACCCTATAATGGCGTGCTGCGTCTTCATCTCGGTCTGATCGTTCCTGAGCCGCGCGAAAAGCTTGCGATCCGGGTGGAAAACGAGATCTGCCACTGGGAGGAGGGCAAGGTGCTTATTTTCGACGATGCCTATGAGCATGAGGCCTGGAACCACACGGACAAGACACGCGTCGTTCTGTTCGTGGATTTCGTCAAGCCGCTGAAGTTCCCGGCGCGCCTCGTGAACTGGATGCTGATGCATCTGGCTATCTTCACCCCCTTCATTCGGGAGGGGCTGGATAACCATAAAGAGTGGGAGAAGAAATTCTACGCTCAGGCAGAAGCGCTTCGCAATCAACCGAAGCAATAGAGCGGAAGATCATACAAGAAGGGCGCGGCATTGAATGCTCGCGCCCTTTCTTTATCTTTGAAGCGAATGACTTACGCGACGCGGCGCATCTGCTGCTGCGATTTTCCGCTGATTTGGAAGCGTTCGACCATCTCCCGCAGCGAGCGGGCTTCATCGTTCAGAACGGCAGATGCAGCGGAGGTTTCCTCAACCATCGCGGCATTCTGCTGCGTTGTCTGGTCCATGTGGTTCATCGCGATGTTGATTTCGCGAAGGCCGGAAGCCTGCTCCTGCGCGGAGCGGGAAATGTGCTGGATCAGTCCGTTCACTTCCTGAACTTGCTCGGCAATGCGGTGTAGCGCCTCGCCGGTCTCGCCCACGAGTGCGACACCTTGCTGGACCTGATCGCTGGATGCGGAGATCAACGCTTTAATTTCCTTGGCTGCGTTGGCGGAGCGCTGTGCCAGTTCACGAACTTCCTGGGCAACAACGGCAAAACCCTTGCCTGCTTCTCCGGCGCGAGCCGCCTCCACCCCTGCATTGAGCGCAAGCAGGTTGGTCTGGAAGGCAATCTCATCGATGACGCCGATGATCTGCGTTACCTTGTTGGATGAATCCTCAATTCCTTCCATGGCGGCAACAGCGCGTTGAACCACCTGTCCCGAACGATCAGCATCGGCGCAGGCGCCATCCACCTTCTTGGCCGCATCGCCGGCATTGTGCGCCGTTTCATTGAGCTTCTCACCGATTTCATTCAGCGCCGCCGCACTTTCCTCCAGGCTTGCTGCCTGTTGTTCAGTGCGCTTTGAAAGCTGGTCGGCACTGCGGCTGATTTCGCCGCTACCATCGCTGATGGTGTGTGCAGACTGGTTGAGCCGTGCAATGATTTGCTCAAGGCTTTGGACCGCCGAGTTAAAGTCGTCCCGCAGAACTTTGTAGGAATCCGGGAAGGCTTCATCGATCCGGTAGGTCAGGTCGCCATCGGAAAGGCGGGCAAGACCTCTGCCCAGTGCATCAACGATTTTGCGCTGTGTTTCGGCCGTTGCCGCGCGTTCCTGTTCGCTCATGTTGCGAGCTTCGTCGGCAGCCAGACGCTGGCTTTCGTTCGTGGCTTCCAGTGATCGGCCATCCGCCAGCTTGTGACGGAAACTTTCCAGAGAGGTTGCGAGGGCACCGACTTCATCGCCGCGGTTCTGGCCAAATACGGGCTTGTCATAGTCGCCATTGGAGAGGCGAGCGACCTCCAGCATCAATTCGCCAAGCGGCTTTTGCACAAACAGGCGCACTGCCGCGAGAAGGGCCACGATCACCGCGGCCAGGATGACAATTGCACTCAATACAAGTGTCAAGGTTTGCTGGTTCACAACAGCCGTGATGACAGAGACTGGTACATCCTCCACAATATACCAGCGTGTATTCAGGCCTGTTAGCTCGAACGGGTAGACAACGCGGTAGACATCAATGTCCTCTGCTCCCTTTACACCTTCGACGATCCGGGTTTTCCCATCGCCAAGTGACTTTTGAACCTGTTCTTTCCCAACGTCGTCATAGTCTTTCATAATCAGGGAATCGTTAGGCGCTGTGAGCCATTTTCCACTTCCGGAGAGAAGATAGACGCGACCCGTGCCGAATGGCCTCTCGTTTTTCAGTGAGTCAGAGAGCGTTGCAAGCACAATATCCGTGCCAAGGACACCGCGTAACTTGCCATCGACAATCACCGGATCGGCGATGCTCATCATGGTCTGGTTGACGCCATTGTCTTCCAGGTATGGATCTGTCGCGGCGGTTTTGCGGCTTTTGGATGGAAGCGCGTAGTATTGAGCATCATAATCGATTTTGTCCGGCAGCACGAGTTCCGTGCCGGTAGCGGCGCGCGTCCAGTAGGGGGTGAATGCGCCTCCAGCGTTCGTACCTTGGCTGGTTGAGATGCCAGCAGTCAGCTTGCCATCAAAGCCTTTATCGGCTTCCGTCATCCATGAGCCGAAGACCAAGTCGAAGCGTTCGATCAAGGATGGAAGCGATGATACTACCATCTCGCGGGTCAGGTAGCCGTTGGCCAAGCCTTTTTCCACTTCGCCAGCCATGGAGCGCGTCGCGCCGACGACCATGCTCATCTTGGCATCGAAACCTTGTGCCGTGCTCTTGGCATCCAGTTGCGCTTGTTCCAGCGTGCTGGTGATCACACGGTTGCGCACCTCTGTGACAATATACGTAAAGGTCGTGGCCAGGATAACCGTAATGACCGTGACGCTCACCAGCAGAAGCTTCAGCGCTAGGGATTTCGTTAGTCTCGTGTGCATCGCTCATTCCATCCGATCCAACGGCAAGGAGTGAGGAAAATCGCCCTCCCTCGCATTGCCTCTTTCGAGATGCAGTGTCGGTGAGAATAAATAAATAATCACTAACATGCTTACTCAACCTGCGGCGGCGAGACATTCGTCTACTTAGAAGTCAGACGCGATGTGAATCCAGCGAATTTTTCAGATAAATTCTACTTCTCTAGCTGAATTGTCAGGTAGTTATTAAAGTTTACTCTTTGTTTTGTATCCTGTTTTCGGCTTTTCTTTTATAGCAAATTCAAAATAAACATGACATTCATTTATATTACTTGTTAAATTGTCATAAAACTTTTGATTAACCACAATAGGCACGCGCTGTAACCAAGTTCTTCGAAAGGTTTGATGACGATGGTCAACAGTGTTGGAAGTGCCGCGAGAAAAACAGAGGCACCTAAACCCGCTCAACAGCAACCTGCTCCAGCAGCAGCAAAAGTTCCTGAAAAGCCGAAGTCTGATACTTCTCAGACAAAAGCCCAGCCTGTTACCCAGGGTGCTGCGGCGAAAGTTGATCCCAACGCTTCGGCCAAGGCACAACAATCCAAAGTCCTACCAATGCCCCGACGTGAAGAACCTTCTCAGCAGGGGACAACGGGAAAAGTAACGCCTGACCCGAAGAGCAAACCTGTTGAGAAGGCTTCTGCTGCCAAGCCAACAGAAGCCAAGGCGGATTCGAGACAAGCTGATACCAAGACTGCCACGCCAAAGGCTTCTGAGCCAAAGCAGCCTGCGACAGCCGCCCCGAAGAAGACGGATGCAAAGTCTGACCCGAAAGCCGCCACGGCAAAGCCCACCGAAACCAAGACCTCTGAAACCAAAACCTCTGAAGCCAAGCATCTGAAGGAACCGGACGCGAAGGCTGAGGTGAAGGGTAACAAAACTGACGCAAAGGCAGCGGAAGCCAAGGCTGATCCCAAGTCCGCTACCGGCAAGGGCGGCGAGGCCGCCACGACGAAGTCCACCGAAGCCAAGCCTGCCGAAACCAAGACCTCTGAAGCCAGGAATCCAAAGGAAGCGGACGCGAAGGCTGAGGTGAAGGGCGACAAAACCGATGCCAAGGCAGCGGATGCCAAGGCTGATTCCAAGTCTGCTGATGCCAAGGATGGCGAGGCCGCCACGACGAAGTCCACCGAAGCCAAGCCTGCCGAAACCAAGACCTCTGAAGCCAGGAATCCAAAGGAAGCGGACGCGAAGGCTGAGGTGAAGGGCGACAAAACCGATGCCAAGGCAGCGGATGCCAAGGCTGATTCCAAGTCTGCTGCCGGCAAGGGCGGCGAGGCCGCTACGACGAAGCCCACCGAAGCCAAGCCCACCGAAACCAAGACCTCTGAAGCCAGGAATCCAAAGGAACCGGACGCGAAGGCTGAGGTGAAGGGCGACAAAACCGACGCCAAGGCAGCGGATGCCAAGGCTGATCCCAAGTCCGCTACCGGCAAGGGCGGCGAGGCCGCCACGACGAAGCCCACCGAGACCAAGACCTCCGAAACCAAGACCTCTGAAGCCAAGCATCTGAAGGAAGCGGACGCGAATGCTGAGCTGAAGGGCGACAAAACTAACGCCAAGGCAGCGGATGCCAAGGCTGATCCCAAGTCCGCTGCCGGCAAGGGCGGCGAGGCCTCCACGGCGAAGCCCACCGAGACCAAGCCTGCCGAAACCAAGAGTTCTGAAGCCAGAAATCCAAAGGAAACGGACGCGAAGGCTGAGCTGAAGGGCAACAAAACCGACGCCAAGGCAGCGGAAGCCAAGGCTGATCCCAAGTCCGCTGCCGGCAAGGGCGGCGAGGCCTCCACGACGAAGCCCACCGAAGCCAAGCCTGCCGAAACCAAGAGTTCTGAAGCCAGAAATCCAAAGGAAGCGGACGCGAAGGCTGAGCTGAAGGGCGACAAAACCGATGCCAAGGCAGCGGAAGCCAAGGCTGGTTCTAAGTCTGCTGATGCCAAGGATGGCAAGGAACTGACAGCTTCCGAAGCTTCGGCAGCTTCCAAGGCATCGAAGGATTCAGAGGCATCCAAGGCAACAAGGGACGATCTCAAAACGAAGACGGAAGAAAACCTCAGGGGTAAAGCGACTGCGATGAGCGAAGTTCAGGCGCATCAGCTTGCCGAATCAAAGGTAGCCCAAGCGGATGAAGGCAAACAGCAATACATCAATTATGATGGATTGAAGGATCTTCCTCGAAACAATGCTCCTCCCAAAGATTATCGCTACCAGGGTTTGAACGAGAACGACAAGCTCGTCATGCAGTACATGAACCGCGACCGGGAGGCCATGGAAAAGGTCGGCCCCTTGCCGGATGTGACTGCTTACCAGAGCAATTTACAAGCAGATCCGATTACCAAATCTGATATTCTGGAAAGCCAGCATTGGCAGAAGATCGGTATTGCATCAGAAACCTTCGAGTCCGATGCCAAGCAGTTGGACGATCAGAAGTTTTCTCTGCTGAAGGACAGCCTTTCCGGTGTCGACCGAGGCTTTGTGAACCCAGACAATGACAAGAACCTCGCAAGTCTGACGACGGAGCAGAAATCTGCGCTGCTGGTCGATTTGGTCGAGTTGAAGCAAAACTTCAACGCTTATGACAACAACTATGGAGATAGCGTACCCGGCATCGACAAGGTAGGGCAGAATATCGACAATCGCATCAACAATCTGATGCAGGATGTTGATACGCAAACGCATGTTAACATGTTGGCTGGCAAGGCCATTCAGGATTATGTGTCACGTCCTGAGAATGAGGCTCTTCAGAGCCGACTGAAAACGGCCTATCTTGATGACATTGTCGGAGGAAAGGCTCTCGATCGGGAATTGCAGAAGGGCAAAAGTTTCGACGATGCCATGCAGTCCTACAATTCGGAGCTGACAACTTTGTCGGAAGCTTTGCCCTCCGATTTCGTCCGGTTGAAGATGAACGTTGCTACTGCAACCCTCTCTCAGCGCGTACAGGATCATTATCTCGGAGATGGCAAACCGGGCGACCTCTCGCAGTTCACTGCAGATGACAAGGGGAATTCGGCAACGCTGCGCCCTGCTGCCGATGCGCTGGCGCTCGAATTCATGGGCAAGAATGCCAATAATTCCGAAATGAATCAGGTCGCGCTGAAGGTCAATTATGCCCAGGACATCACGCGTGACGCAAATACTGTGATCGGTCTGATGCGCGGCGGCATGAAACTGGACGATGCAATCACAAGTCTGCGAAAATCTGTTGGTGAACGCACCGCACCGATTGGGGTGGACGGCGAGCTTTACAAAGCTGGTATCATGCACGGCGCTCAGGCCTTGGCCATGAGCAGCGTTCTTGTTTCTCGCAGTTTGCAGCCGGGCAAAGTATGGACGGCGGATGAAATTGCCGCATCTGTTGGTCAAGGCGTGCAGATTTCCGGCATGGTTACCGAAGGACTGGCCAAGAACCTTGATGCCTCAGGCAAGCGTTTCAGTGCATTTGGAACGACGGATGGAACTTTCGGCAAGGCTCTTTCATCCGTGGTCAATCCCAAAAACCTTGAGGCAGGCGGCAAAATCCTGGGAGCAGCCGGTGGTGCCGCAATGGCGGGCCTTTCCTTCTACAGTGCAGCCCGCTCAATCAAGCAGGGCGAACCAGTCAAGGGAGCTCTGGAAATCATCAGCGGAACGGCAGGGGCTGCCTCGGCTGCGATTGGCTTCACGGAAGGCATGGTGCATCTGACCAATGCTATTCCACGGCTCTTCCATGCGGCAGGAGTGACAGCAGACGTCGCTTCCATGGCCTCGGGCGCCTTCAAGTCCGTCATGGCCACTGGCGGCATGGTCGCAGGTGCTGTGGGTGCCTTGGCAGGTTTCGGCCTGGGTCTCTACGACATGATCAAGGGCGTGCAGAAGCTCGACAAGATGGAAGTGGCGTTGAATGAAAAGCTCGGCAAGTACACCGGCGATCAGGTGAACTTCGAGTTTGGGCCGGACCCCAGCTTCATCTGGTAATTCCGGTTTTCGCCCTCCCCATACGTCATTCGACGTATGGGGTTTTGCGGTGCAGCGAAGGATAGTCCGTGAAGCAACGGTTAACGAATGGCTTCACGGGCTGTTGCACAACAAGAAGAGGGGTTCGACGATGATTTCCAAAGCCAAGCTCGGCGGTGCGCTGATCGCTGCCATCATGTCTACAACCGCATTCCACGGTGCTTTCGCCGCCGACGACACCATTAAGATCGGCGTTCTCCATTCGCTCTCCGGCACGATGGCAATTTCCGAGACGACGCTGAAAGATGCCATGCTGATGCTCATCGATGAGCAAAACAAGAAGGGCGGCGTTCTGGGCAAGAAGCTGGAAGCCGTGGTTGTCGATCCGGCTTCCGATTGGCCGCTCTTTGCTGAAAAAGCCCGCGAATTGATTTCGAAGGATAAGGTTGCCGCCGTGTTCGGCTGCTGGACATCCTCTTCGCGCAAGTCCGTTCTGCCAGTTTTCGAAGAGTTGAACTCCATTCTCTTCTACCCCGTGCAATATGAAGGTGAGGAATCGTCCCGCAACATCATTTACACGGGTGCTGCACCAAACCAGCAGGCCATTCCGGCTGTCGATTACCTCATGAATTCGGAAGGTGTTGAGCGTTTTGTGCTGGAAGGCACAGATTACGTTTACCCGCAGACGACCAACAAGATCCTGAAGGCCTATCTCATGTCCAAGGGCGTGAAGGCTGAGGATATCATCGTAAACTACACGCCATTCGGCTTTTCCGATTGGCAGACTGAAGTTTCCAAGATCAAGTCCTTCGGTTCCGCAGGCAAGAAGACGGCGGTGGTTTCCACGATCAACGGTGATGCCAACGTGCCATTCTACAAGGAACTGGCAAACCAGGGCATCAAGGCAGAAGACATTCCGGTCGTTGCCTTCTCCGTTGGTGAAGAGGAACTGGCTGGTATCGATACCAAACCGCTCGTCGGTCATCTGGCTGCCTGGAACTACTTCCAGTCCGTCGATGCGCCGGTTAACGCCGAGTTCATCAAGACCTGGCACGCCTATACCAAGAACGAAAAGCGCGTGACGAACGACCCGATGGAAGCCGCCTATATCGGTTTCAATGCCTGGGTAAAGGCTGTGGAAGCGGCAGGCACGACGGATACAGATAAGGTTCTCGATAGCATCATCGGCGTTTCCGTTCCGAACCTTTCCGGCAGCACTTCAACCGTTATGCCGAACCATCACATCACCAAGCCGGTTCTGATTGGCGAAATCCAGGCCAATGGCCAGTTCGAAGTGGTGCAGCAGACGCCAGCCGTCGTGGGTGATGAATGGTCGGATTACCTGCCGGATTCCAAGGATCTGATCTCTGATTGGAGAAAGCCAATGTCTTGCGGCAACTTCAATGTCGCGACCGGCAAGTGCGGCGGCAAGGGCAGCTAAGCCCAAGCGGCCAACCTCCATGCTGACGTTCTAGACTACGCTTACCCCCCTCTGTGCTATCGGACAGGGGGTAAGCCCCACGCATGGACGCGAGCCGCGTCTACTGCAATCAGGGGCAACATTCATGCTACGAATTCTCCTATCGATCCTGTTTCTGGTCGTCTCGCTCGCCGCGCCATGTCTTGCGCAGTCCGATCCTCAGGCTTTGTTCAACGCCTTGGGCAAGGCAGATTTCAAGCAGACCGAACAGTTGATCGGCCAGCTTGCCGCCACCGGCGATCCGCGCATTGTGCCAGCGCTTGAAGCTTTTGCGGAAGGCGAGCTTTACGCCCGTAAATCCGATAATGCCGTCTTCATCATCAAGCCTGCCGGTACCAATGTTTCGCTGGTCGATCCGGTGAGTGGCGAGGTAGCTGGCGAAGCGCCCAAGGCCTCGCTTGCCAAGCTGAAGATCAATAACAGTCTACGTCGCGTCATCCGCTCGGCCCTTGGCGGGCTCACCTTGCTCAGCCCTGACCGGAATGTTCGCCTGTCTGCCGCCGATGCAGTTTTGAAATCGCCCAGTGCGGAAAATCTCGAACTTGTCGAGGCAGCCCTTGCCAAGGAAACCGATGGTCAGGTGAAGACGCGCATGGAAGAAGCGCGTGCTGCCTCGGTCCTTATTTCTGATCGTGCGGTCGAGGAAAAGCGTCAGGCTATTTCCACGATCGCCAATCTCGGCGGTCGCGATGGGATCAGCATCTTGATGTCGGTTTCGTCTTCCATCGATGCGAGCCTGAAGCCGGATATGGATAAGGCTATCTCCGCCATCGAGACCAATTTGAAATTCTGGGAAATCGGCCAGAACATCTGGTACGGCATGTCGCTCGGCTCTGTTCTGCTGCTGGCCGCCATCGGTCTTGCCATCACCTTTGGCGTCATGGGTATTATCAATATGGCGCATGGCGAAATGGTCATGCTCGGTGCCTATTCCACCTTCATGGTGCAGGAGACGATCCGCAGCCACGCACCGCACCTGTTCGATTGGTCGCTGGCGATTGCGCTTCCGGTTGCCTTTCTCGTTACCGGTGCTGTCGGTCTCGTCATCGAGCGCAGAGTCATCCGCTTCCTATACGGCCGCCCGTTGGAAACACTGCTGGCCACCTGGGGCGTCTCGCTCATTCTCCAGCAATTGGTGCGATCCATCTTTGGACCGACGAACCAGGAGGTTGGAAACCCGTCCTGGATGTCTGGTGCCTTTGCGCTGGGTGGCTTGCAAATCACCTGGAACCGTCTGTGGATCGTGGCCTTTTCGCTATCGATATTTGTTGGGCTACTGATCCTGATGAAGCGCTCCGCCTTTGGTCTGCAAATGCGCGCCGTCACGCAGAACCGCCGAATGGCCTCTTCCATGGGTATTCGCACGCCATGGGTCGATGCCTTCACCTTCGCACTCGGTTCCGGCATCGCGGGCATTGCTGGTGTTGCGCTCAGCCAGATCGATAACGTTTCGCCCAATCTGGGCCAGTCCTACATTATTGATAGCTTCATGGTCGTGGTGTTCGGCGGCGTGGGTAATCTCTGGGGTACGCTGGTGGGTGCCTTGTCGCTCGGTGTCTTGAACAAGTTCCTGGAGCCCTGGACCGGAGCCGTTCTCGGCAAGATCCTCGTGCTCGTCCTTATCATTCTCTTTATCCAGAAAAGACCGCGCGGCCTGTTCGCGCTCAAGGGAAGGGCGGTGGAAGCATGATTTCCAGCTTCATTCTGCGCGCTCTCGAAGGCCGCATCCTTATCACTATTGCCATCATCCTGGCGGTGGCCGTGGCAGTTCCTGCCAGCAATCTTCTGCTACCACCAGACAGCGCCCTGCATATCCCGACCTACATGATGTCACTGATGGGCAAGTATCTTTGCTATGCGATGCTGGCCTTGGCGCTGGATCTCGTCTGGGGCTATTGCGGTATTCTTTCGCTTGGCCACGGCGCGTTCTTCGCACTCGGTGGCTATGCCATGGGCATGTATCTCATGCGCCAGATCGGCAGCCGTGGTGTTTATGGCGATCCGCTTCTGCCGGATTTCATGGTCTTCCTGAACTGGAAAGAACTGCCGTGGTTCTGGCATGGCTTCGATATGTTCTGGTTCGCGGCGCTGATGGTGCTGGTGGTTCCCGGCCTGCTGGCCTTCGTGTTCGGCTGGTTTGCCTTCCGCTCCCGCGTCAACGGCGTCTATCTCTCGATCATCACTCAGGCCATGACCTATGCGCTGATGCTCGCCTTCTTTCGCAACGATATGGGCTTTGGTGGTAATAACGGTCTGACCGATTACAAGGATATTCTCGGCTTTTCCGTTCAGGCAGATGGCACCCGCGCCGTCCTTTTCGCGCTCTCAGCCATTATGCTCTCGGTCTGCCTCGTGCTGGCATCGGCTATCACCCGCTCCAAGTTCGGCAAGGTGCTGGTGGGCGTGCGGGATGCGGAAAGCCGTGTGCGCTTTCTTGGGTACCGGGTGGAGAATATCAAGCTCTTCACCTTCGTCACTTCCGCCATGATGGCGGGCATTGCCGGTGCGCTGTTCGTGCCGCAGGTCGGCATCATCAACCCCGGCGAATTTGCGCCTGCCAACTCCATCGAAGTCGTGGTGTGGACGGCGGTCGGCGGTCGCGGCACGCTGATTGGTCCGATCATCGGCGCGGTGCTGGTCAATGGCGGCAAGAGCTTCTTCACCGGCGCTTTCCCGGAATTCTGGCTCTATGCGCTCGGCGCTCTCTTTATCTTCGTTACGCTGTTCCTGCCGAAGGGCATTGTCGGCACGGTGCAGCATGGGCTGGCTGGCCGCAGAGCCCGCAAGGCATCGGCGCGCCTTGAGGCCGGGCAGAATGACGATCAACCAGCCTCGCATATTCAGGCAGCGGAGTGAGACCATGGATATCACCGACAGCAAATCCAAATCGCTGCTTTATCTCGATGGCGTGTCCGTTTCCTTCGATGGCTTCAAGGCGCTGAATTCCCTGTCTTTCGTCGTAGAGCCGGGTGAGCTTCGCGCCATCATCGGCCCGAACGGGGCCGGCAAGACTACGATGATGGATATCATCACCGGCAAGACACGGCCGGATAGCGGCACGGTTCTGTTCGAAGATACGGTGGACCTGACCAAGCGGGACGAGGCCGATATCGCGCAACTGGGCATCGGGCGCAAGTTCCAGAAGCCGACCGTGTTTGAAAGCCATACGGTCTGGGACAATCTGGAACTTGCCCTGAACCGCAAGCGCGGCGTGTTTTCCACGCTGTTCTACCGTCTCTCCAGCGAAGATCGGGATCGTATAGAGGAAATCCTCGCCACCATCCGCCTCACGCATCGGCGCGACGAACTGGCAGCCAACCTTTCCCACGGACAGAAGCAATGGCTAGAAATCGGCATGCTCTTGGCGCAGGAGCCCAAGCTTTTGCTGGTCGATGAGCCGGTCGCGGGCATGACGGATGCCGAGACCGCCGAGACTGCCGTTCTTCTTCGCGAAATCGCCAAAAGCCGTTCCGTTGTGGTGGTGGAACACGACATGGGCTTCATCCGCGACCTTGGCGTGAAGGTGACATGCCTGGCGGAAGGCTCTGTGCTCGCCGAAGGATCAATCGATTTCGTATCGAACGATCCCAAGGTTATCGAGAATTATCTGGGGCGGTGATCACCATGCTGACAGTCGACAACATCAACCTCCATTATGGTGCGGCACAGGCACTGCGTAGTGTTTCCATTGAAGCGCCGATGGGCAAGATCACCTGCGTGCTGGGTCGAAACGGCGTGGGCAAAAGCTCGCTGCTTCGCGCCATTACGGGCCAGCATCCCATTAGCGGCGGGGCGATTTCCTTCAATGGCGAGAGCTTGCAGGGGCTTGCACCCTTCAATCGCGCCAGCCGAGGTATTGGATATGTGCCACAGGGGCGGGAAATCTTTCCGCTTCTGACGGTGCAGGAAAATCTGGAAACGGGCTTTGCGCCGCTGCCTCGCAAGGAGCGCTTCATACCGGATGACATATTCAGCCTGTTTCCGGTGCTCAATTCGATGCTTGCCCGTCGCGGCGGAGATCTTTCCGGTGGCCAGCAACAGCAACTTGCGATTGGTCGCGCTATGGTAACACGGCCTAAAGTTCTTGTACTGGATGAGCCGACCGAAGGTATTCAGCCATCTATTATTAAGGATATTGGCAGAGCCATTCGATATTTGCGCGATTCAACAGGGATGGCCATCCTTTTGGTCGAACAATACCTCGACTTCTGCCGTGAACTGGCGGATCATGTCTACATCATGGATCGGGGAGAAATCGTTCATCAAGGGGCGGCGGAAACGCTGGATACGCCGGAAGCACGGCGACATCTGACAGTGTAACGCATTTTTGCATAGCTGCCTTCTGGTGACGGGGTTTAACAGTATTAACGAATATGATAATCGGAGCGCGGTTTTCATCCATCGCATGTATCCTTTCCACGCACTCTTCTTCGCGAGGCGCTTGATGGCATTTGGAATTCGCTCCGGATCTTTCGTCCGTGCTCTTACCCGTATTGCTGCGGCTGGAGCATTTTTAGTGGGCGCAAGCGCCGTGGCCGAGGCCGCTGGTTGCGGCACTCCGGTTAAACCGGGTTATCACGAAATGTCGTTGCAGGTTGGTGGCGCTCTGCGCTCTGGCCTCGCCTTCATTCCGCAAGGCTATACTGGCATTGACAAGCTGCCAGTGGTCTTCGATTTCCACGGCAGCAACAGCAATCCGCGTGGTCAGATGGTGCGCAGCTCCTGGGATAAGGTAGCGGCGAAGAACAATTTCATCGTTTTCGCGCCTCAGGGAAGCCTGTCAGGCTCTGCGTCCGGCACCTATGCCTGGAACGTGCCAGGCGTCACCTTCCGTGAGGGTGGGTTGGATGAGGTAGCCTACATTAAGGCAGCCGTGGAGCGCGTGAAGCAGGATTACTGCGTTGATCCCGCCCAGATTTATGCCTCCGGCTATTCCGGTGGCGGGCGTATGCTCTCTGCCTATCTCTGCTCTGGTGCGGGGGATTTTGCCGGTGCCGGTTTCGTCAATTCTCTGCGTGTCGGCTTGCCTGTGGAAAATGCGGAAGGCAAATGGGGCCCGGACCCCGCCACTTGCGCACCTGCCAAGCCGATATCCATCATGGCCTTTGCCGGTGTGAAGGATGAGCAGAACCCTTATTCCGGCGGCGGCAAGCCCTATTGGCAATATAGCTTCAAAACCGCGCTTCAACGCTGGATGGAACTGGACGGCTGCAAGTCCGGAACCAAGCCTGATACGATTGATGGCGTAACGTATGGCCTAATGGATACCTGCCAGAAGGGTGCACGCATCGCGACCTATGAGTTTGCAAACGGCACCCATGATTGGCCAAAGCCGAGCACCAAGGCCAATGTTATTGCTGCTGCAAGTGACGGGCAGGCAGCGGGGGTCGTGAAGGTATCATCAGTCAAGAAGCCAAGCTTCGATCCAAATGTTGATCCGGCTTACCGGATGTGGGACTTCTTCCGCAAAGCCGATAGCACTGATGTCGTGGCAACTGCCCAGCCTTCCGCCGCCAAGGCCAAGGTTCAGGCCGTAGGCTGTGCGGCAGATGGTGTTTCGGCCACGACGAATGCCGAGGGGATGACGTGCAGCAACAGCCAGCCGGTGGACCAGCGCCGCAGCGCGCTCGGGGCAAAGGGCGCCTTGTAACGAAACATTTGGCGGGCCGCACGCGGCTCGCCGAACTCTATCAGGAAGGGTGCGGCAAGATCCGTTTGCCGGAAACCTTCGACAATTCTCTTGAAGCCATTCTCATCAATAGTTCCGGTGGTTTGACCGGCGGCGACCGCCTGGAATGGTCGCTTTGCGCCGGTCCCGGCACGGATGTGACCGTGACCACGCAGGCGAATGAGAAGATTTACAAGGCTTCTGCCGATACAGCGCTTCTGAAAAGCGAAATCGAGGCCGGTGAGGGTAGCCGCGTGGCTTGGCTGCCGCAGGAAAGCATCCTCTTCGATCGCGCCTCTCTCACCCGCCAACTTCACGTTGATCTTCACTCCACTGCAGAATTCCTGGCCGTTGAAGCGGTGATCCTTGGCCGCACGGCGCGTGGTGAGCGCACGGAAAACGGCTTCTTCCGCGACCGTTGGCGGGTGCGCCGTGGCGGCAAGCTTATCCACGCGGAGGAGGTGTGCATGGAAGGCGAGATTGCGTTGCTTGGCCAGCAACCCGCCGTGCTCTCCGGCAAAGTTGCTTTTGCCACTGTGCTCTACACAGGCCCGCATCTGGAAGCCTATCTGCCGCGTCTCTATCCACTTCTCGACCAAGGTTATGCAGGCGCAAGCCTGTGGAAGGATAAGCTCGTTATCCGTGCTGCGGCTGAGCATGGTTTTGCGCTGCGAAAACTTCTGGTTCCGGTCATTTCGCTCTTGCGAAAAGATGCAAACGTGCCGAAAGTCTGGAACATCTGAGCGATAAAAATCGGGGAACCCATGAACCTCAGTCCAAGAGAAAAAGACAAGCTTCTGATTTCCATGGCCGCCATGGTGGCCCGCCGCCGCCTGGAGCGTGGCGTGAAGCTGAATTACCCGGAAGCCATTGCGCTGATTACAGATTTTGTCGTCGAGGGTGCGCGCGACGGTCGCGCCGTGTCGGACCTGATGAAGGCGGGTGCGGAAGTCATCACCCGTGATCAGGTGATGGAAGGTGTGGCTGAGATGATCCATGATGTGCAGGTGGAAGCAACCTTCCCGGACGGTACCAAACTGGTGACCGTTCACGAGCCAATCAGGTAAGCCATGCTTCAGCTCCGTCCCAATTGCGAATGCTGTGACCGCGATCTTGGCCCCGATAGCCGAGAGGCGATGATTTGCAGCTTTGAATGCACCTTCTGTGCCGATTGCGTGGAAGATCGCCTGAAAGGAACTTGCCCGAACTGCGGCGGCGAACTGGTTCGTCGGCCTATCCGGCCTGCAGCCAAGCTTGCCAACAACCCACCGTCTGTCGTGCGTGTCTTCAAGGCTGAAGGCTGCGCCGATCTGAGCGCTGCCTGAGGAGAGGGGAAAGATCATGATCCCAGGGGAAATCATTGCCGCCAGCGGCGAAATCGAACTCAATGCAGGCCATGCGACTGTGACCATTCAGGTTGCCAATACGGGTGATCGCCCGGTGCAGGTGGGTAGCCACTATCATTTCTACGAGACCAATGCGGGCCTCGTTTTTGACCGTGAAAAGGCCAGGGGTATGCGGCTGGATATTCCCGCGGGAACGGCGGTGCGTTTTGAGCCCGGTCAAACCCGCGAGGTGACGCTGATCCCGCTTTCCGGCAAGCGGGAGGTTTATGGTTTTCGCCAGAAGATCATGGGCGCTTTATGAAGGGCGTGTTGAAATGGGGGAGCGCAGAATGAAAATGGTCCTTGCCCTCATGCTGTGCGGCTGCGTGCTTTTGCAGGATGGGCCTTCCTCTGCGGAAGAGAAGCCGGAGTTCGACTGCGGCAACAAGGAAACGCAGATGGAAATGAACGCCTGCGCCCAGGAAGAATATGACGCGGCGGATAAGGTGCTGAACGACCAGTGGAAGCTGACGCGCAAGGCCATGGCCGATTGGGACAAGGAGCTGGAGGAAGACCAGCGCGGCGCTGAAACGGCGCTGTTGCAGGGCCAGCGTGCGTGGATCACCTATCGCGATAACCAATGCACGGCGGAAGGCTTCCAGGCCCGTGGCGGCACGCTGGAAACCATGCTGAACATCGTCTGCCTGACGCGCATGACCAAACACCGCACGCAGGAACTCAAAGATCTCGCCGAGCCACTCGGTCAATAACAAACCTCGGATGGGGCAGGCGCGAGGGGCGTCGCTTCATCCATGCATGATGGAGCAAAAGAGCCCATGCCTTACAAGATGTCTCGCGCTGCCTATGCCAGCATGTTCGGCCCTACGGTGGGCGACAAGGTGCGCCTTGCCGATACGGAGCTTTTCATTGAGGTGGAAAAGGATTTCACCAGCTATGGTGAAGAGGTGAAGTTCGGCGGCGGCAAGGTCATCCGCGACGGCATGGGCCAAAGCCAGGTGAGCCGGGAAGATGGCGCTGTCGATACGGTCATTACCAATGCCGTAATCGTGGATCATACCGGCATCGTGAAAGCGGATATCGGCCTGAAGGACGGCCGCATCGTCGCGATCGGCAAAGCTGGCAACCCGGATACGCAGCCGGGCGTCAATATCATTGTCGGTCCCGGCACGGAAGCGATTGCGGGTGAGGGCAAGATCGTGACCGCCGGTGGCATGGATGCCCATATTCACTTCATCTGCCCGCAGCAGATTGAAGAGGCGCTGATGTCAGGCCTCACCTGCATGTTGGGTGGTGGTACGGGGCCAGCCCACGGGACGCTTGCCACCACCTGCACGCCGGGACCGTGGCACATTGCCCGCATGATCGAGGCCGCTGATGCCTTCCCGATGAACCTTGCCTTTGCGGGCAAAGGCAATGCCTCGCTACCAAAAGCACTTGAGGAAATGGTGCTGGGCGGCGCAACTTCGCTCAAGCTGCATGAAGACTGGGGCACAACGCCGGGCGCTATCGATTGCTGCCTCTCGGTTGCCGATGAGTATGACGTGCAGGTGATGATCCACACCGATACGCTGAACGAAAGCGGCTTTGTGGAAGATACGGTCGGAGCTATCAAGGGCCGCACCATTCACGCCTTCCATACGGAAGGGGCAGGCGGCGGCCATGCACCTGATATCATCAAGATCTGCGGCGAGCTGAACGTCATCCCGTCGTCCACCAACCCGACCCGGCCTTATACGATCAATACTTTGGCGGAACATCTGGACATGCTGATGGTCTGTCACCATCTGTCGCCGTCGATCCCGGAAGACATTGCCTTTGCCGAAAGCCGCATCCGCAAGGAAACCATTGCGGCAGAAGATATCCTGCACGATATCGGTGCGTTTTCGATTATCTCATCGGATAGTCAGGCCATGGGCCGCGTGGGTGAGGTGATCATCCGCACCTGGCAGACGGCAGACAAGATGAAACGCCAGCGCGGCGCACTGGCACAGGAAACGGGCGATAACGATAATTTCCGCGTTCGTCGCTACGTGGCGAAATACACCATCAACCCGGCCATTGCGCATGGGGTAAGCCACGAGATCGGCTCCATCGAAGTCGGCAAGCGTGCCGATCTCGTCATCTGGAACCCCGCCTTTTTTGGCGTGAAGCCGGATATGGTGTTGATGGGCGGCGTGATTGCCGCGGCCCCAATGGGTGATCCCAACGCATCTATCCCCACGCCACAGCCGGTGCATTATCGCCCGATGTTTGGCGCTTACGGCAAGGCGCGCACGAATTCTTCCGTTACCTTCGTCTCCCAGGCGGCGCTGGATAACGGCCTTGCAAATCGTCTCGGCGTTGCCAAGCAATTGGTGGCGGTGAAAAACACGCGCGGCGGCATTTCCAAGAAATCCATGATCCTCAACGATCTGACACCGCATATCGAGGTGGACCCGGAGACTTATGAAGTGCGCGCCGACGGCGAATTGCTGACCTGCGAACCGGCCACGGTTCTGCCCATGGCACAGCGCTATTTTCTGTTTTGATGTTGTGAAAGTTCCAAAAAATGCAGCATGTTCATTCCTATCGTCCCGCTGGCGAAGTCAGCGATCCGCCAATCGACACGGTCACTCTTCCGCATGATCTGCGCCATCTGCGGCGCAAGCTTCTGCACCTATCGAATGGCGACATGGTGATGCTGGACCTGAAGGAAGCGGTGCTGTTCCATGATGGTGACCGGCTGGTTCTGGAGAGCGGCGACACCGTGGAAGTGAAGGCGGCGGCGGAAAAGCTATTCGAAGTGAAAGCACGTGATACGCTGCATCTCATCGAACTGGCATGGCATCTGGGCAATCGGCATTTGTCAGCCCAGATCGAGGAAGGCCGCATTCTCATCCTGCGCGATCATGTGATCCGCTCCATGCTGCAAGGGCTTGGGGCGACTGTGACGGAAGTGGAAGGGCCCTTCCAGCCTGCTCGAGGTGCCTATCACAGCCATGGTCATTCGCATGATCATGGGCATAACCACGATCATGGCCACGGCCATCATCACGATTGAGCCGTGATGGAGGGCGCTTCCAGCACGCAAAGCCTGCTGCGTCTCATGGCATGGCTGTCTCCCGCCTTTCCGGTGGGGGGCTTTGCCTATTCCTCCGGTCTTGAACGTGCAGTTCATGACCGTCTAGTGACGGATGCTTCAGGGCTTCGGGCCTGGCTTTCAACACTTCTCGGCCACGGTACGTTGTGGAATGATGCGGTTCTTCTTGCCGCCGCCATGCATGCGGACAAGAAAGAGGGTGATCTTGCCGAGCTTTGTGAACTGGCGCTGGCGCTTGCCGGTTCGGCGGAGCGGCATCAGGAAACGCTGCTTCTTGGCAAGGCCTTCATCGCTGCCGCGCAAGCCTGGCCATCAGATGTTTTTGCGCGTCTGCCGAAGGACTGCGCCTACCCCATCGGGGTGGGTGCGGTTGCTGCTGGGCATGGGATCAAGGCCGAAGCGGCGATTGCGGCCTTCCTGCACGCCGCTCTTTCGCAAGGTGTTTCGGCGGGCATAAGATTAGGCGTGGCTGGGCAGCAGGATGGCGTGCGCATTTTGGCGGAACTTGAGCCGATGCTGGCAGGGGTGGCGGCCAAGGCTGCCATTTCAGACCTGGATGATTTAGGCACCGCTTCCGTGCAGGCGGATATTGCTTCACTGCGCCATGAAACGCAGGTTTCCCGCCTGTTTCGATCATGAAAGATATTGAGGATCAGACAATGAAATCCACGAATGGACCTTTGCGTGTTGGCATCGGCGGGCCTGTCGGGTCCGGCAAGACGGCGTTGACGGAAAAGCTCTGCAAGGCTATGCGCGAGCAATATTCGGTCGCGGTCGTCACCAATGATATCTACACCAAGGAAGATGCCGAAGCGCTGGTGCGGATGCAGGCTTTGTCTTCAGACCGCATTGTTGGCGTGGAAACCGGTGGCTGCCCGCACACCGCCATCCGCGAGGATGCGACGATCAACCTTCAAGCGATTGCGGGGTTGAATGAGCGTATTCCCGATCTCGACGTGGTGTTCATTGAATCCGGTGGCGATAATCTGGCCGCGACTTTCTCACCGGATCTGGCGGATATTACCATCTACGTCATCTCTACCTGTCAGGGAGAGGAAATCCCACGGAAGGGCGGGCCGGGCATTACGCGCTCCGATCTTCTCGTCATCAACAAGAAGGATTTGGCACCTTATGTGGGGGCTGATCTCGACGTGATGAACCGCGATGCGGCTCGTATGCGCGAAGCCAAGCCCTTCGTGTTTACCGACCTTAAGCGCGGCGAGGGCGTGGACCATATCGTTCGCTTCCTTGAAACGCATGGGGGGCTTTGACATGCCAGTCTCCCGTCGTTTCGGTGCCTATGAGGTAACGATCCTGATCGATGGTGTTTACAAGGCGCCGAAAGAGCATTTGCATCACGCAACCAGCGAAGCTAGGCGCGATGCGGCCATTGCAGCCTGCGAAACACCAACCATAGACATGGATGTAAACCTGTTTGCCCTTGCCGGCCCGGATGGGGTGATGCTGGTGGATGCCGGCACTGGCCCGTTCTGGGGACCAGAGCTTGGGCTTGGTCGCGCAGCCTTGGAAGCGGCAGGCATTTCGCGCGGTGACGTAAAGCGCGTTCTTGTGACGCATCTGCACGGAGACCATGCGCTTGGATTGTTTGGAGATGACGGGCGCTATTTTCCGGAGGCGGAAATCGTGGTGCCGGAAGCCGATCTCGCTTTCTTCACCAGGACCGAGTTGAAGGAAACCGTGCCCACCTATCGGCGCGGTGGGTTCGATATCGCCGCCCGGCTTCTCGACGTTTACGCAGATCGTGTCACCCCCGTTGCAGAGGGGCCGGTTCTGCCGGGAATAGAGTTGGTTTCAATGCCCGGCCATACGCCCGGTCACTCCGGCTATCTGATCGGCGAAGGCATTGAAAAGCTTATTCTGTGGGGAGACCTTGTTCACGCCCCTTCACTGCAACTGGACGATCCCGATTTCTGCTTCATCTATGATGCAGACGCTCCATCGGGAGCGGCGAGCCGCCGCCGCATCTTTGCGCGTACTGTTCAGGAAGGCTGGGTGGCGTCCGGTGGCCACGTCTCCGGCTTTGTTCGCATGGAGCAGGCTGGTTCTGTCTGGCGCTTTATCGAAGCATGATGGGACAAGGCCGGAAGTGATTATTCCGGCCTCCTCAGAGTTACATTTCTCTCAGTGCCTTCACGTCACTGATCTGGATAACGCGGCCACGAACGCTGACGCCTGCTCGCTTGAGCGAGGAGAAGGCGCGGGAAAGCGCTTCCGGCGCAAGGCCAAGCATTCCAGCCAGCAGGTTTTTCTGGAAAGGCAAGCGAATGGAGGCAGAGCCAGCATCAACCGGGCAGCGTTCCAGAAGGTAATCCGCCACGCGCTGTGGAGCAGTATGCAATCGATCGTTCACCAGAGTTTCGGTGGTGACGATGAGATGTTCGGAAAGTGCGGCGATCATCGCTTTGGCAACGGTTGGATCGCGTTCGGCAAGTTCGCGAACGTCTTTCGCATCCAGTCTGGCCACGCTGAGGTTTTCAGCGGCCTGTGCGCTATAAGGATAATTGGATCCCCCGAAAACCAGGCATTCGGCAAAGACTTCACCCGGCGTGCAGATGCGGAAATCCGCCTGCCGGCCATCCTTGCCCATCCGGTAGAGCCGCGCATAGCCTGCGAGAAGGCAGTAGATCGCAGTTGCTGGCTCACCTTCACGAAAAATAGTTGAACGCGCCGGAAGCGAAACGGTCTGAGCGCTGTCCAGCAGGCTCTCCAGGGCCGACGGCGACAAGTTCTTCATGAAGGACGTTTTGGCGAGAAGATTTCGCTCCCGCTGATTTGCCCTGTTACTTCTATCCAGCATCTCCCGATTCCCCATCATTCGGCTGACCTGAAAATTCTCTTGAACCGCGCGCACATTGAGAAAATGTGCGTCTTGGTTTCATCTTTCCGTCCCGCATCGGGCCATGGCTGACTGCCTGTTCCGATGTCATGAACGTTGATTATCACGGCAAGCGAGTGTCTGGATTGATCGATGTCAATCCAGACACTCGGAATGCGTAAAATCAAATGGTACTACTCTGCGGCGAGTGGGGGAAGTCTTAAGACATTATTGGCCGACGGGGCATCGCCTTTCGAAGTGTTATCCTGTTTTACAGGAGCCTGAAGCCGTTCGAGCCGAGTTTCCAGTTCGGATAGTTTGTGCTGGGTTTCCCGTGCTGCGCGGCTGAGCTCCTCCTCGCTGAGGACGGGATCTTCTTTCTCCTTCTTGCCGACAAAGCGGCTGAAGATGCGACCGAGCAGACGCGACAAATCATCCATGATGAGGAAGAAAGAAGGCACGACCAGCAGGCTAAGCACAGTCGAGACAATGATGCCGCCAATCACCGCAATGGCCATGGGTGCGCGGAAGGAGCCGCCTTCGCCCACGCCAAGAGCGGACGGCAACATACCAGCCGACATGGCTATCGAGGTCATAATGATTGGGCGCGCACGCTTGCGGCCAGCCTCCACCATCGCATGTACCCGTTCCAGCCCGTGACGGCGCATTTCAATGGCGAAATCGACCAGCAGGATGGCGTTCTTGGTAACAATACCCATCAGCATCAAAATGCCGATGAGCACAGGCATGGAGAGTGCATTGTTGGTGACGATGAGGCCAACAGCCACGCCGCCGATGGCAAGCGGGAGTGAGAAGAGGATGGTGAAGGGCTGGATCACATCCTTGAACAGCAGGATCAGCACGACAAGCACCAGGAGCAAACCAAGCAACATGGCATTGGCAAAGCCCTGCACCATTTCGCCCTGAACCTTGGCATCGCCGCTTTCAGCGAGGCGAACGCTTGGCGGAAGCTTGGTTTCGTCCACGATACGCTTGAACTCGGCAGTCGCCGTGTCAAGCGCTGTTCCTTGCGGAACATCCGAGCCGATAGAGACCACTCGGCTGCGGGAATTGCGCTTGATGGAGCTTGGGCCTTCGGAATAATCCACATCCGCAACGCTCGAGAGCGGAACGATCTTGCCACTGGCCGTCTTCAGTTTCAGATCGCGAATTGTCTGCAAATCGCGCCGAACATCCAGCGAGGCCTGCACGCGAATAGGAATCAAACGGTCATCCAGCGAAATTTTCGGCAGGGCCGCATCGACATCGCCGATGGTTGCAACGCGAACAGTTTCAGAAATCTGTTGCGCTGTGATGCCAAGGCGGGCGGCTTCATCCTTGCGCGGACGAATTTGCAGTTCGGGGCGGGGCAATGCACCTTCGGAAGAGACGTTGGCAAGGATTGAGGAAGCGCGAAGCCTGCTTTCCAGATTGGCAACCGCTTCGTTGAGTTCTTCGCTGCTATTGGCCAGGAAGTTGAACGAAAGCTCGCGCTCCCCACGGTCATTCAATTTGGTTATGCGCACGTCAGGCAGTGCATGCAGCTTGGCGAAAATTTGCTTCTCGATCTCCCATTGCGGGATGGTGCGACCCTTCTCTTCAACCTTTGGGAAATAGGAGCCGATGAGCGGTATGTTACCCAGGCCCTTGTTGACGAGGGTCTTGAGCAGCGAATGATCGATTTTGCCCAGCAGAACATTGATGGTGGCGCGGCGAAGTTCAAGGTCGCCCTTCGGAGAGGCACCGCCCAACACGAAGACATTCTCAACGCCGGGTACCGCCTTAATGATGTCGTAGGCCTTTGTCGTCGTCACATCCGTTTCTTCAAGGCTGGCATTCGGTGGCAGCTCAAGTGAAATCGTAATGCGCGAACTGTCCTCCGGCGGCAGGAAGCTGCCCGGCACCTTCGAGAGAAGGAACAGTGAACCGACGAGGAAGAGGATTGCGCCCAGAAGCGTGGCATAGCGCATGTACCAGCGGCTGGTGGTGGCAGTCACGAGGCGCGTATAACCCTTCATCAGGCGGCCATCATTGTCGTGATGGTCGTCCATCGCATCTTCGGCACGCATCAGGTAAGCGGCCATAAGAGGCGTAATGAGACGCGCGACAAGCAGCGAGAAGAAAACCGAAAAAGCGACAGTGAGACCGAACTGGATGAAATACTGGCCTGCGATACCAGGCATGAACGAGACCGGCACGAAAACCGCAATGATGGTGAAGCTGGTCGCGATAACGGCAAGACCAATTTCATCGGCTGCTTCAAGCGCTGCCCTGTAGGGCGTTTTCCCCATCTTGATGTGGCGAGCAATGTTCTCCACCTCAACAATGGCGTCATCGACCAGAATGCCGGTGGCCAATGTCAGCGCCAGAAAGCTGACAAGGTTGAGTGAAAAGCCCATGATGTCCATCACCAGGAAGGTGGGGATGGCAGAAAGCGGCAGTGCCACGGCAGAAATCAGTGTCGCGCGCCAGTTGCGCAGGAACAGCATGACCACGATGACGGCAAGGATCGCGCCCTCGATCAGCGTATGGATGGCGGCTTCATAGTTTCCATAGGTGAAGTAGACGCTGTCATCCACCATGGTGATGGAGACATCCTTGTGTTGTTCACGGATCTTGTCCAGCTGTTCTGCAACGGTCCGGGCAACCGATACTTCACTGGCACCCTTGGCGCGGAAGACCGCGAAAGTGACGGTAGGTTGTCCGTTGAACCGCGCAAACGACTTTGGCTCTTCATAGGTATCGGTAATGGTCGCGAGATCGGAAAGCTTGACGAAGCGTCCATTCGAGAGCGCGATGGTGGTATTTGCAAGGTCAGAGACCTTCCTAGCATCGCCCAAGGTGCGGATCGTCTGCTCGTTGCCGGCAACCTGGCCGCGGCCAGAGCCAAGATCGACGTTCGTGCCGCGCAATTGGCTGTTCACCTCGGATGCCGTGATGCCGTAGGCGTTTAGCTTGGCAGCATCGAGCGCCACCTTCACTTCACGGTCAGCGCCGCCGTAGCGGTCGATGCGGCCAATTCCAGGCTGGCCCTGAAGCGCACGCTTGATCGTGTCGTCCACAAACCAGGACAGTTCCTCAAGCGTCATATTGGGGGAGGTGACGGAGAAGCTCTGGATCGCCTGACCTTCAACATCGATTTTGGTGACGATGGGCGCTTCAGCCGCCGCTGGCAGACTGGAGCGGATACGATCGATAGCGTCCTTTGTCTCCTGAACGGCCTCTTCCGTTGGCTTTTCGATGCGGAAGAGGACTGCCGTCGTGGACAGGCCATCGGTTACCGTCGAGGTGATTTCGTCAACGCCGCTAATCGATGCGACCGCGTCCTCAATCTCCTTGGTAACCTGCATTTCCAATTCGCTGGGCGATGCTCCGCTCTGCACCACGGAAATGGAAACCACAGGCACATCGATATTGGGGAAACGGGTAATCGGCAGCTTGTTGAACGACTGAATGCCCATGAAGAGCAGCAGCGCGAAGGCCAACAGGGGCGCGATGGGATTGCGGATGGACCAGGCGGAGAAGTTCATCGATCAGGTTCCCATCAATTGGAAGCGGTGGTTTCGACAGGCACCGGCCTGATACGATCACCATCGCGCACGAAAGCTCCAGCTTTTGCGACGACCTGATCACCAGCTTTCAAGCCGCTTTCAATCTGCACAAAACCAGCATCCTGAATGCCGGTCTTCACAGTGACCTGCTTGACCACGCCATCTTCAACCCTTCGAGCAAAAGAGCCCTTGCGGTCTGTGGTGACGGCTGATTGCGGCAGAGCAAGGCCGTTTGTTTGTGCAATAACAATTTCGGCACTGGCATACATTCCGGGTCTTGCGCCGCTCTCTTCATCCACCACGATATGCACTTCACCCAGACGCGTGGCCTGATCGACAATGGGAGAGATAAGGCGAATTTTGCCGGGCAGGGCGGTTGTGGTTCCCGCAATCGTAATGTTGGCCGCCATGCCTGTCTTCAGCCGAGCAAGCATGCTTTCTGGCACATCGGCCACCAATTCCACATCGCCGTCGCGGATCATATTAAAGAGTGGTGTACCCGCACCGGAAGCAATTGCGCCCACTTTGGCATCACGCTTTGAAATCACGCCATCGACCGGGGCTTTCACATCCGTCCGCTCCAGCTTCAGGTTGATATCGTCAATCTGCGCCTGCACCACTTTGATATCGGCTTCACCCACGCTCACCGCCTGCCGAGCTGCGTTCAATCGCGCAAGAGATGCTTGCGCTGTCGCTGCCGTCTGCTCAACCTGCGCCGTGGAAACAGTTCCGTTTTTGGCGAGATTGGCAGTGCGGTCGCGCTGGCGCGCAGCATCGTCTGCATTGGCTTGCGCCTCAATCACCTGGGCCTTGTATTGGGCAAGTCCGGCTTCAGCCTTGGCCCTATTCGCTTCCAGCTGGCTCTTTTGCAGGAGAAGCGCATCGTCGTTCAATTCGGCAAGAACCTGTCCAGCCTTTACGCGATCGCCCACATCGACTTTCAGGGATTTGACCGAGAGGCCGTCGACCAAAGGCTGAACCAGCACTTCCTGCACAGCGCGGATACTGCCGCTGGCAATGATGCTGTCTTTCAAGGGACGCTCGGTTACGGCGGTGACCATGATCGCGGGCAAGCGCTGCTGGTTCTGTTGTGCTTGAGGTGCTGTTTCCTGCGCTGCGAGCGGTGAAGCAGCCAGAACGGATGCAAGAGCACCCATCAGCAGTGCGCGATTTCTAACCATTGACCCCATCATCCAGTCCCACCCGTCATTCAATGTAAAAAATCGACCGTACATGCAGCTGAATGCGCGCAGGTAGATGCGTTGCGGCATTTCCGCCATGTGTCATGCTGTATGTCTCGGATTGACCCGCCCGCAACCCAGTCTCAGGTGGTTACGCGATACCCCCCGCGCAAGATCACCCTTCAACTTTACCGGCAGGAGATTAGTCCTGACTTCGTTACGGATCAATCTCAACCCCATACTTTGTGAGAAAGGGTCACTAAACAACAAAACGCCCGGCAAAACCGGGCGTTTCAAAATCATGCTGACCAAGATCTTACTTCAGAGCAGCCTTGGTGATGTCTAGTGTGTAAGCGCCGGTCGGTTCCTTGGTGATAACCGGGTCCGAACCGCCGCCAAGAAGCGTCTTCACCGTGCGCTGATAATCGGCTTCATCCAGCGAACCATTGGAGCCTGCCGTCAGCTTGGCAACTTCGCTCATCATGCGCTTCTGGTGCTTTTCCGTCTGGGCACCGGAGGCGTCGTTCTCAAGAACGATCTCTGCTGCTTCATCGGTGTTCTTTTCCGCGTATTTCCAGCCCTTCATGGAGGCGCGAACGAACTTCACCATCTTTTCCTTGAAGGCTGGGTCTTTCAACTTGTCTTCCAGCACGTAGAGGCCGTCTTCCAGCGTGGCAACGCCTTCATCCTCGTATTTGAAGGTAACAAGCTGGTCCGGCTTGATGCCGGCATCGATTACCTGCCAGTATTCGTTATAGGTCATGGTGGAAATGCAGGCGGCCTGCTTCTGCAATAGCGGGTCCACGTTGAAGCCCTGCTTCAGAACCTTCACGCCCTCGGCAGAACCATCCGTCTTGATGCCGAGATGCGCCATCCAGGAGAGGAACGGGTATTCGTTTCCGAAGAACCAGACACCAAGCGTCTTCCCCTTGAAATCCGCTGGCTTGGTGATGCCGGTTTCCTTCAGACAGGTCAGCATCATGCCGGACTTCTTGAATGGCTGTGCGATGTTGACGAGGGGCACGCCCTTTTCGCGGGTGGCGAGAGCTGAAGGCATCCAGTCCACGATGACATCCGCGCCGCCGCCAGCCAGGACCTGGGGAGGGGCGATATCGGGCCCGCCCGGCTTGATCTCGACGTCGAGACCTTCTTCCTTGTAGAAGCCCTTTTCCTTGGCCACGTAGTAACCAGCGAATTGTGCCTGTGTGACCCACTTCAGCTGCAGTGTTACCTTATCTGCCGCTGCCGCCTGCATGGCAGTCAGCGAGACAGCTGCCGCCAGAATTAGGGATGCAAGTTTGATTGTCATGTCAGTTCCCTCTTTTTCTTTATTGTTACGCCCGTCCCCCACGGACGGACGGATGCCAGAAGGTGACGGCCCTTTCCGTGACCGCAACCAAACCGTAGAACACTGAGCCTGCAACCGCCGCGACAGCAATTTCTGCCCAGACCATGTCGATATTTGCGCGTCCCACTTCGGTGGAAATGCGAAAACCCATTCCGACAATCGGCGTGCCGAAGAACTCCGCCACGATAGCGCCAATGAGGGCCAACGTGGAATTGACTTTTAGTGCGTTGAAAATGAAGGGCCAAGCTGCGGGCAGGCGCAGTTTGATGAGGGTTTGCCACCAGTTGGCAGCATAGGTGCGCATCAGGTCTTGCTCCATGTGGCTGGCCGCAGCCAGCCCCTGCACTGTGTTCACCAGCATGGGGAAGAAGGTCATGATGACTACGACCGCGACCTTGGATGGCCAGTCAAACCCGAACCACATGACCATGATGGGCGCGATACCGACAACGGGAAGCGCTGAGACGAAATTGCCGATAGGCAGCAATCCCTTTTGCAGGAAAGGCGAGCGATCGATCAGGATCGCGACAATGAAGCCAAGGCCGCAACCCGCCACATAGCCGATGATGACAGATTTGAGGAATGTCTGCTGAAAATCCGCCCAGAGAACTGGACCGGATGCGATAAGTTTTGCCCATATGGCGGTTGGCGCGGGCAGAAGGATCGGCGGTATCTGGAAGCCCAGCACCACGCATTCCCAGACCGCCAGCAAAGTAAGGCCGAAGATGATGGGTACGATGATACCAGTGGCGCGCCTTGCCGCAGGATTTGCAGGTTGCTGGCGCACCAGCCACTCATTCAGCCCCCAGGCCAGAATCCAGATGACGATGGCGGCGATCAGATAGGCGTTCATGGCTTTACCCCCATCCGCTTCAGCACCTGCGTATGTGCAACGCCTATGATGGAAACCAGAATGGCGGCGAGCGCTGCTGCCATGAAGAGAGCGGCCCAGATCTGGATTGTCTGCCCGTAATAGGAGCCGGAGAGCAGGCGTGCGCCCAGACCTGCTACCGCCCCTGTTGGCAATTCACCCACAATGGCCCCCACGAGCGAGATGGCGATGGCCACTTTAAGCGAGGTGAAAAGGTAGGGCATGGAGGCAGGCCACCGCAGTTTCCAGAAGGTCTGTGATTTGTTGGCGCTGTAGGTATGCATGAGGTCGAGCAGCAGTGTATCAGGGCTACGCAAGCCCTTCACCATGCCCACGACAACGGGAAAAAAGGAAAGATAGGTGGAGATCAGCGCCTTCGGCAAAAGCCCTGAGACGCCGATGGAGTTCAGAACCACGATAATCATTGGCGCAATGGCAAGGATTGGAATGGTTTGGCTGGCAATCACCCAGGGCATCAGGGACTTGTCCATTGCTCGGTTATGCACGATGCCGATGGCCAGCAGAATGCCGAGCACCGTGCCCATTCCAAAGCCCATCAGCGTCGCCGAAAGTGTGATCCAGGCATGGTAGACAAGGCTGCGTTTTGAGGTGATCGGCTTGGCGAACGTCGTATCCCAAAGCTCTGCGATGATCTGGTGCGGGGCTGGCAGAACCGGCCGTTCCTGATTGAAGGTCTGGCCGATAATCTGGCTAAGGCTCACCGTCTCGCCCGCTCGGGCGGCCTGATCGCGCACGAACGGAGCATTCAGATAAATGACGGCAATATGCCAGATCACAAGGATTGCCGCTATGACGGCAAAAACAGGCAGGATTCGGTCTCGGAAGAGATCAGTGCTCTTCATAGCTATGCCCTGCCTTTAGCCCTTCGCGCACACGGTGAGCGATCTCCAGAAACTCAGGGGTATCGCGAATATCAAGCGGTCGCTCGCGGGGAAGCGTGGATTCGATCACATCCGTCACCCGGCCCGGACGAGGGCTCATCACCACGATGCGGGTGGAGAGATAGACCGCTTCGGGAATGGAGTGGGTAACGAAACAGATCGTCTTGTTGGTGCGCTCCCATAGCTTCAAAAGCTGCTCGTTCAGGTGATCGCGGACAATTTCGTCCAATGCCCCAAAGGGCTCATCCATCAAAAGCAAGTCCGCATCGAAGGCAAGCGCGCGGGCAATGGAGGCGCGCTGCTGCATGCCGCCTGAAAGTTGCCAGGGGAACTTCTTGCCAAAGCCCGAAAGATTGACGAGGTCCAGCGTGCGCTCCACCCGCTCTTTTTGCTCTTGCGCACCAAAGCCCATGATTTCGAGAGGCAGGGCGATATTCTTCTCAATCGTGCGCCATGGATAAAGTGCCGCTGCCTGAAAAACATAACCATAGGCACGTGCCTGACGCGCCTTTTCAGGCGTCATACCATTAATTTCGATTGTGCCGCTGGTGTGCTTTTCCAGATCGGCAATGACGCGAAGAAAGGTAGTTTTGCCGCAGCCCGACGGCCCAATGAAGGAAACGAAATCACCCTTGCGGATATCGAGATCGACGCCTGTCAGCGCGTGAACAGGGCCGTCATTGGTCTCGAAAGTGAGGCCGAGATTTCGTGCGGAGACGACAGAGGCACTACCGTTCATCGCAACGCCTCGCATGCAAAGGGACAGATGGTATGGGGCATAATCGCTGCTATCTTTAGTTGGATTTGATGGAGCATTCCGGGGAGCGAGAACATCATGGCTGAATCATCCAAGCCCACCTGCCGTCTGGTGAAGCCGGGCGCCACCTACGACGGCAAGCAAGGGCTGAGCTATTTCGCGGGCATTGCGGCAGAAACCGTGGGGGCAGAAGGCATCTGCATGCATATTCTCACCATGCCGCCCGGCGCGCGCGCCAAGGCGCATTTGCACGAGAACCATGAGACGGCGATCTACATGCTCTCTGGCAAGGCCGACACCTGGTACGGCGACCGGCTGGAAAACCATGTCGTCGTCAGCGCAGGCGAGCTTTTCTATATTCCGGCAGGCGTGCCGCATCTTCCGGCCAATAGCTTCGATGAACCGGCGACAGCTATTATAGCTCGCACGGACCCCAACGAGCAGGAGAGCGTGGTGCTTCTGCCTGAGCTGGAGGGATTGGTGAAGGGCTGACCCTCGCATCATTATGCCCTCACAATTGGCTTTGAGGAGCAGGTTGCAAGAACGGAGCCCGAGGCCGCAAACCCATGCGCCAGAAGACCGATCCTGCAACTGCTCCGCTTGGTATCATTCCCACCCCTGCGGCCAGGGCGGGTAGCAGGTAGGTGGAAAGCGTATCTTCCGTCTGGGCCGATGAGGTGGTGGGTGCGATGAAGACCAGCGTGAAGAGCAGCACTGAGACCAACGGGCATATCGAGCCGAGGATGACAGAGTTTCGGTGAGTTGCGGCCCATAGCTTTCCAATAAACAGAGTGCAGATAAGGGTGAACGGCGCGGCCGAGATGAGGCAAGCGGGAACTGCGTAAACAAAAACCAGCAGGCTAAGGGCAATGACGAGCCCCATGATCTCGAAAAACGCAGTCGGTGACGACCAAATGTTTCCTGAGATGATTGAAAATAAGATGATTGCGAGCGAAGCCATGGCATTGAAGAAAGCTATGCCGGCAATCACCGCGCCAGCATAGGCTCCCAGCATCCTGGCCTTGCTCATTCCTATACCCCGCTTGGCGGAATGCCGGTGCGTTCCACCTTGCGCGGTGCCGTCAGTTCCTTCCAAGTCGAGAGCGCTTTCGACACGGCGGGGTAGGGCTCGCGCGCTACGAACTGGCCGTGGCCTTCACGGGTTTTGACCGCTCCGTCTTCAATCGCCACATGGCCGCGGGTCAGCGTGTAGCGCGGCAGGCCTTTCACGGTCTTGCCCTCAAACACGTTGTAATCAATGGCGGACTGCTGGCTTTTCGCGCTGATCGTCTTTTCCTTGTTCGGGTCCCACACCACGATATCGGCATCCGCGCCGACGAGGATGGCACCCTTGCGCGGATAGACATTGAGGATCTTGGCGATATTGGTGGAGGTGACGGCGACGAATTCGTTCATGGTGATGCGGCCGGTGGCCACGCCATAGGTCCAAAGCATCGGCATGCGGTCTTCCAAACCGCCGGTGCCGTTGGGGATCTTGCGGAAATCGCCAAGTCCGGTGCGCTTCTGGTCTGTGGTGAAGGCGCAATGGTCGGTTGCCACCACTTGCAGCGATCCGGCTGAAAGGCCGGCCCAAAGGCTATCCTGATGCTGCTTGTTGCGGAAGGGCGGGCTCATGACGCGGCGGGCTGCGTGGTCCCAATCCGGGTTGGAGTATTCGGTCTCATCCAACGTCAGGTGCTGGATCAGCGGCTCGCCATAGACCCGCATGCCGTTTTGCCGGGCGCGGCGAATGGCTTCATGCGCCTGTTCGCAAGAGGTATGCACCACGTAAAGCGGCGCGCCTGCCATATCGGCAATGATGATGGCGCGGTTGGTGGCTTCACCTTCCACCGTTGCGGGGCGGGAATAGGCGTGTGCCTCTGGGCCGTTATTGCCCTCATCCATCAGCTTGGCTTGCATGGCAGCCACCACATCGCCGTTTTCGGCGTGAACCAGCGGCAGGGCGCCCAGTTCGGCACAGCGGGAGAAGGAGGCGAACATCTCGTCGTCATTCACCATCAATGCGCCCTTATAGGCCATGAAGTGCTTGAAGGTGTTGATGCCCTTTTCCTGCACAATCGTCTTCATATCGTTGAAGACCTGCTCGCCCCACCAGGTGACAGACATGTGGAAGGAGTAATCGCAGTTTGCCCGTGTGGCTTTATTATCCCAGCGCTTCAGCGCATCGATAAGCGATTGACCGGGATCGGGCAGACAGAAATCCACCACCATGGTGGTACCGCCAGCAAGGCCGGCGCGGGTACCGCTTTCAAAATCATCGGCTGAATAGGTGCCCATGAAGGGCATTTCCAGATGCACATGCGGATCGATGCCGCCCGGCATGACATAGCAGCCCGTGGCATCCAGAACCGTATCACCGCCAAGGTTTGGGCCGATCTCCACGATCTTGCCCCCATCCACCTTCACGTCAGCCTTGTAGGTCAGGTCTGCCGTGACGATGGTTCCACCTTTGATGACTGTGCTCATTGATCCGTTCCCTCTGTCTGTCTTCTTGAAGGGACCGGCGTTTGCCGGCACCCTTTTGTCTTTCGCTCAGGCTGCCGGCTGTTTGTTTATTCCACGATCTCCGCTGTCTCGACGACGGCGTGGAACAGTACGTCGCAGCCTGCCGCTGCCCATTCCTTGGAAATCTCTTCCGCTTCATTGTGCGAAAGCCCGCCAACGCAGGGGCACATGACCATGGTGGATGGTGCCACTTTGGCGGCCCAGCAGGCATCATGGCCAGCGCCGGAAATGATGTCCATATGGCTGTAGCCCAGCTTTTCAGCCGCGCTGCGCACCCGCTCCACGAGTGTCGGATCGAAGGTAACGGGATCGAAATGGCCGACCGCTTCCACCGCGCAGCCCACGTCGAGCGGCTCGCAGATCTTCATGGCTTCCGCCTCGATCTTTGCCCGCATGCGGTCCAGCTTTTCCTGGGATGGCGTGCGAATATCGACGGTGAATACCACCTTGCCCGGAAGCACATTGCGGGAGTTGGGGGAGAAGAACACCTGCCCCACGCCGCCCACGGCACCTGGCTGTTCACCCATGGCCACGTCTTGCACCATTTCCAGAATGCGGCCAAAGGCCAGCCCAGCATTCACGCGCAAATTCATCGGCGTAGAGCCGGTATGGGCTTCCTTGCCCGTCAGCGTAAATTCCAGCCACCACAGGCCCTGACAGTGGGTGACGACGCCGATCTGCTTGTTCTCGGCTTCAAGAATCGGGCCTTGCTCGATGTGGTATTCGAAATAGGCGTGCATCTTGCGCGCGCCGACCTCTTCCTCGCCCAGCCAGCCAATGCGCTTCAACTCATCGCCATAGGTCTTGCCCTCCGGGTCTTTGCGTCCATAGGCATAATCCAGGAAATGGACGCCCGCGAACACGCCGGACGCCAGCATGGCAGGGGCAAAGCGTGCACCTTCCTCGTTCGCCCAATTGGTCACGACAATGGGATGCTTGGTCTTGATGCCGAGATCATTCATGGTGCGAATGACTTCGAGGCCTGCCAGCACGCCCAGCACGCCATCATATTTGCCGCCGGTGGGCTGCGTATCCAGGTGGCTGCCGACGTAGACGGGCAGGGCATCCGGGTCCGTTCCGGCGCGGGTGGCAAACATGGTGCCCATCTTGTCCACGCCCATGGTGAGGCCCGCTGCCTCGCACCACGTTTTAAACAGATGGCGGCCTTCGCCATCGGCATCTGTCAGGGTCTGGCGGTTGTTGCCGCCTGCGATGCCCGGGCCGATTTTGGCCATGTCCATCAGCGAGTCCCAAAGCCTATCGCCGTTCACGCGCAGGTTTTCGCCTGGTGCTGCCACCATACGTTCATTCCTTCATCTGTTTCAGCCGTTGTTCAACGCGATGCGGCTGCTGTTCCCGTTGGTCATTGACCGCTTCTTGTGACAAGGCGAAGAGAGGTCTATTGCCTTTGCCCGGCAGCTCATTGATATTTGACCGATTGGTAAAAGCTTACAATTTCCATCGTGGCACTCAAGCGTAAAATCACGATGTCGCCGAAAAAATGAACAAGTTTCCGGCAGTCACTCTGGCGGGGCAAAATTTGTGCATCTGCGTTGGCTCTGTGCAGTGCAAGAAGGGGTTTAAAAAGAGTGACAACACCGCGAGCGGCAAAGACACAGCGGCGCACCAGGATTCAGGAGGAAAAAGAGGAGAAAATCCTCGAAGCAGCTCTGGATGTTTTCTCAACCTATGGCTTTCGCGGTGCGACGATTGACCAGATCGCCGAGGCGGCGGGCATGTCCAAGCCCAATCTTCTCTATTATTTCCGCACGAAGGAAACCATTCACCGGGCTCTGCTCAATCAGCTGCTATCCACCTGGTTAGAGCCCTTGCGTGCTTTTGATGCCGAGGGAAATCCCGAATCGGAAATCCGCTCCTACATTCGCCGTAAACTGGAAATGTCGCGGGATTTTCCGCGAGAGAGCAAGCTGTTTGCCAATGAAATCATTCAGGGCGCGCCTTACATCGCCGACGAATTGAGCGGTCCCTTGCGTGAGCTGGTGGATGAGAAAGCGAAGGTGATCCGCGCCTGGATCAAGGCTGGCAAAATGGCGAAATGCGACCCGCATCACCTGATCTTTTCCATCTGGTCCACCACCCAGCACTATGCCGATTTTGATGTACAGGTGCAGGCGGTTCTGGGAGAAAAATCAGGCGAAGGACGATTTGAGGATGCCGCCCGTTTTCTGGAAGAGCTGTTCATGCGCGGGCTGGGGATCAGGTAGATTTAAGTCCCTATAACATTTGGAAGCATATGATCGGCATTCAGCAATTTGCTATGGGCAAAGTTGAACGTCGCAGCCAAAGAATTCAATTATTGATTAGATCAAAGATATATAATGCGCAAGCTAACCCGGTTTTGCCTTTTCTCGGCCTTTTGTGGTTTGGCAGGAGGTTCACTTTACACATATGTTCAGTATTTGAACGCGACTGATTACCTTAAAAACCAGCACGCATTATGTTCATACTAAACCTTTCAGAATTGCCTTCATCTGTGGGTGACATGGAATGTTCATCTAGGGCGATTACCGATATTATCGTAAGTTGTGCCTTCAGTGTTGATGCAAAGGATTTCGATCTGCTGCTACGAGGATGGAATTTTAGAGAGACCCGAACTGTCGTGTTCAGTGGTCGCTCCTTCGCAATGGATGCTCCCATAGGACCGGATTTTGATGCTGTCGTTCGATATGAGATTAAGCCTCCCAGCTTCAAACACGGCGGAGTTATTAATCTTGTTGCAAATGAAGACCGCACCAGAGTTGTCGCCAACAGATCTGAAGAATAGCCATTCGTAGTGCTGGTCGATGAGCCGATTCGCTCTGCACGCTTTAAGCTTTATTTTAACGCAGGTCGTGCCTGCAGACCGCTGTACACTTCTGCGCGACATTCTTTAGCGTTTCGATGAAGATCTCTGCCTACCAGCCATCACTGCTTGCGCGCCTCAAGGCGTCGTTTGTCAAGATCAAGATGCTGGATACCCAGTTCGGTCAAACGGATCTGGCGTTTTTGAAACTCGCCGCGAATTTGGATAAAGCCTTGTTCTTCGGCTTCACCCAATGTCTTCAGGCTGGTGCCTTTGGGCGGAGACTGCCAGCCAGTGCCAACTGTGCTGTGCAGCAAGACCATGATTTTTATAATTGTATCTCTCCATAACGACCGCGGCGTCATGGGAGCGAATTAGCATAACGGCTCATGTTTATCGAGTAGAGAGAAGCGTGGCCGGTGCATGAGATCAGTGGGACGCTCGCACGCCCCACTGATGTTTTCTGTTACTCCGCAGCCACCTGTGACATCGGGTTGTTCGGGTGCGTGGTCCAGTTGGCGTAATTGGGCTCCACAACCTTACCGGTGCGCTGGTCGAGTGCGCCGGGTTCCAGCCCCACCATGGTGATGCAGTTTTCGACCGGACAGACGTTGACGCAGAGGTTGCAGCCCACGCATTCGTCTTCCATCACCTCGAAGTGGCGCACGCCATTGACCATGCTGGTAATGGCCTGGTGCGAGGTATCTTCGCAGGCAATGTGGCAGCGGCCGCATTTGATACAGGCGTCCTGATCAATCTGGGCCTTGGCCACATAATTAAGGTTCAGATATTTCCAGTCGGTGACGTTCGGAACAGCCCGTCCGGTAATATCGTCCAGCGTGCGGTGGCCCTTTTCGTCCATCCAGTCGGAGAGGCCGGTAATCATTTCCTGCACGATCTTAAAGCCATAGGTCATGGCGGCGGTGCAGACCTGCACATTGCCAGCGCCAAGAACAAGGAATTCTGCCGCATCGCGCCATGTTGTCACGCCGCCGATGCCGGAGATGGGCAGACCATAGGTTTCCTCGTCGCGAGCGATTTCGGAGACCATGTTCAGTGCAATTGGCTTTACCGCCGGACCGCAGTAGCCGCCATGGCTGCCCTTGCCGCCAACGGTCGGAACCGGCGCGAAATTATCCAGATCGACCGAAACGATGGAGTTGATCGTGTTGATCAACGAGACGGCATCCGTGCCGCCGCGTTTTGCAGCGCGGGCGGGGTTGCGGATATCGGTGATATTCGGCGTGAGTTTTGTGATCACCGGCATGCGCGTGTACTGCTTGCACCAGCGCACCACCATTTCGATATATTCCGGCACTTGACCAACGGCAGAACCCATGCCGCGCTCTGACATGCCGTGCGGACAGCCGAAGTTCAATTCGATGCCATCTGCGCCCGTTTCTTCCACCAGCGGCAGAATCGCTTTCCACTCTTCTTCCACGCATGGGACCATGATGGAGGCGATGAGGGCGCGATCCGGCCAGTTCATCTTCACCTGCTTCATTTCCTGCAGGTTGACCTGAAGCGGGCGGTCGGTGATCAGCTCGATGTTGTTCAAACCCAGAAGGCGGCGGTCCGCACCCCAGATTGCGCCGTAGCGTGGGCCATTGACGTTGACGACGGGCGGACCTTCCGAGCCGAGTGTCTTCCAGACAACGCCGCCCCAGCCAGCCTTGAAGGCGCGTTCAACGTTATAGGCCTTATCCGTTGGCGGGGCAGAGGCCAGCCAGAAGGGGTTTGGCGATTTGATGCCAACGAAGTTGTTTCTGATATCAGCCATGGTTCATCTCCCGGTTCAAGCGACGGCCACAGCCGGCTGGCCGGCGGAAGCAAAGGCAAGATGAATGGCTTCGGCGGCATCGCGCCCATGGGCCACGGCGGAAACGGTCAGGTCTTCACCCCGGTTGACGCAATCGCCTCCGGCATAGACCCGTTCCATGGAGGTGCGACAGTGCTCATCCACCACGATGCGGCCCTGTTCCATGGCAAGGCTGCCTAAGCCGCTGGCCTTGAAGGATTGACCGATGGCCTTGAATATCTGGTCTGCGGCAATCACACCGGTCTCGCCGGTGCCGACAAGCTGGCCATCCCGCACCGCAGTGTATTCCAACTCGATGCCAGCCACTGCGCCATCCTTGGCGAGAACACGCTTGGGTGCCAGCCAATGGCGGATGGTAACGCCCTTGGAGGCGGCCAGATCCTGCTCATATTCCGAGGCATTCATGTTTTCCTTGCCACGGCGATAGCAGATGGTCACTTCTTCCGCGCCGAGCAACTTGGCTTGCACGGCGGCATCGACAGCCGTCATGCCACCGCCCAGAACCACCACACGGCGGCCAATCGGCACTTCTGCCTTCTTTTCCGCCTGACGCAGGTAAGCGATGAAATCCACCGCATCATCCACGCCTGCAAGCTCTTCGCCTTCGATGCCGAGGCCGTTCACGCCAGCCAGACCAAGGCCGAGGAAGACGGCATCATAATCTGCCACCAGATCCTGCAACGAGAAATCGCGGCCCAAAGCCTGGTCGTTGCGAATCTCGATGCCGCCGATGGCGAGCAGGTAATCCACTTCCTTCTGGGCGAAATTATCCGGTGCCTTATAGGTGGCGATGCCATATTCGTTGAGGCCGCCTGCCTTTTCCCGTGCATCGAAAATGACGACAGTATGGCCCTTCATGGCGAGACGATGCGCGCAGGCAAGACCCGCCGGACCCGCGCCGACGACGGCAATGGTTTTTCCGGTTTCCGCGCCGCGCTGGAAGAACTGGCGATTGCTCTCCATGGCAATGTCGGTGGAATAACGTTGCAAGCGACCAATCTCAACCGGTCTGTCTTCCGCCGTATTGCGCACGCAAGCCTGCTCACACAGCGTTTCGGTGGGACAGACGCGGGCGCACATGCCACCCAGAATATTCTGGTTGAAGATGGTGCGTGCTGCACCGAGCGGATTGCCTGTCGATATCTGCCGGATGAACAGCGGGATATCGATTTCGGTGGGACAGGCCGTCATGCATGGCGCATCGTGGCAGAAATAGCATCGGTCCGATGCCACCAAAGCCTCGTGTTTATCAAGGCGTGGATGAAGGTCTTTGAAGTTGTGTTCGTACTCCGCAGGTGCCAGACGGCCTCCTGCGATACCGTTTCCCAGTCTGTGCATGTTGCTTCCCTCTTTTATGGATTTGTTACGCAACTGGCCGAGGCTAACACGACAATTTTTTTTATCAAACGGTAAAACTTTCGGCTTGAGGATTTTTAAATGCAGAATTTCATGACAAAAATTATCAAGTTTATACTTTACTCCATTTGTCATGTTAATTATGGTGCCGCTCGCAACGCCCTTTCAGGGCATGACTCGGAAGATTTAAGGGAAGACGAGCCGTGGCAAAGAAGGACAAGCGCCATACAACGACCAAGCCAGCAGCCAAGCAGGCTGCCGTGCAGGCAGAGGATAAGGTTGAAGCTTCCAACGAGGTGAAAAGCTTCCTCTATGTGGGCGGGCGTGATTGCCAGGTCGCGCATTTGCGTGCGATTGCCAGCAATTTTGGCGCGGAACTCATCCACCATGATGGCGGTTTGAGAGAGGCGGTTTCACGCATCGATACGCTTCTGCCCTCTGTCGACTGCGTGTTCTGCCCCATTGACTGTATTAGTCACGATGCCTGCTTGCGGGTGAAGAGCGGCTGCAAGAAATTTGCAAAGACCTTCATTCCTTTGCGCAATGGCTCCAAATCGAGCCTGGAACGCGCCTTGCAGACCATGAAGGAACGGAACGCTTAATACCATGGCCTACGATCACCGCGACGGCACGATTTTCATAGGGTTGCACAAACTGGCCCAGCAGAATGGCGATGGCTTGGTGCCGGAACTATACGCGCTGTTGACGCGCCGCCCGGATGAGTTGGAAGAAACGGATAAGATCGTGCGCTTCCCCATCGGGCGCACCCGCTTGCCGCATACGGATGTGCCGGAAGAGACGGGACGAATTATACCGCTTAGAGGTGCACGGGGCTGACACGCGTAATCCAATAACGCAAGCGCTTCGTAAGGTCAGGCAGTGCCACTTACGAAGCCGTTTTTGATGTCCCACGTCCGCAATCTTATCTTCATCTTAGGCGATCAGCTATCGCTTGATCTTTCGAGCCTTCGCGACGCTGACCCTCAGCGCGATCACATCCTGATGTGCGAGGTGATGGCAGAGGCGACCTATGTGCGCCACCACAAGCTCAAAATCGCTTTCATCTTTTCGGCCATGCGCCATTTCGCCGATGAGCTTCGTGGCAAAGGCTTTCAAGTTCATTATCGAAAACTGGATGACGAGGGGAATAAGGGCTCGTTTCGCGAGGAATTGCGTGCTGTCGTTCAAGAGCTTTCGCCGAAGGCCATTCTGGTCACGGAACCGGGGGAATGGCGTGTTCTGGAGGATATGAAGACCTGGCAACAGCTGACGGGTATAGCGGTTGAGGTGAGACCGGACACCCGCTTTCTTTGTTCGCACAGGCAGTTCCGTGAATGGGCATCTGGGCGCAAGGAACTCACCATGGAGTTCTTTTACCGCGAAATGCGCCGCAAGACCGGATTACTGATGGAAGGCGATCATCCGGTCGGCGGAAGGTGGAATTTCGATGCAGAAAACCGGAAACCTGCCACGCCGGATCTCTTGCGCCCACAGCACCGGCGTTTCAAGCCAGATGCGATCACCAAAGAGGTCCTATCCTTGGTGGAAGCACGCTTCGGCAATCACATCGGTAGGCTTGAGAATTTCGGTTTTGCCGTAACACGAAGCCAAGCGGAGAAGGTGCAGGCGGAGTTTATTCGTGATTTTCTGCCTTCCTTCGGAGAGACACAGGATGCCATGCTGGTGTCCGACCCTTTCCTCAACCACTCCCTCCTGTCCTTTTATATAAACATCGGCTTTCTCGATCCCTATTCACTGTGCCGGGCCGCAGAAGAGGAATTTCGCGCCGGACGCGCGCCGCTCAATGCGGTGGAAGGCTTCATTCGCCAGATCATTGGCTGGCGGGAATATGTTCGTGGGGTCTACTGGCTGAAAATGCCGGGCTATACGGAGCTTAATGTTCTGGAGGCCAAACGCGATCTGCCTGCGTTCTACTGGACAGGCGAGACGGATATGCGCTGTCTCTCCACCGTGATTGGCGAGACGATTGATCACGCCTATGCGCATCATATCCAGCGGTTGATGATTACAGGCACGTTTGCGCTGCTCGCGGGTGTCGATCCATTCCAAGTGCATGAGTGGTATCTGGAGGTCTATGCCGATGCCTATGAATGGGTGGAAGCGCCAAATGTGATTGGCATGAGCCAGTTTGCCGATGGCGGATTGTTGGGCTCGAAACCCTATGCTGCAAGCGGCAACTACATTTCAAAAATGTCGGATTACTGCGAGCACTGTCGCTACGATGTGAAGAAGAAGGTGGGCGAGGGTGCCTGTCCTTTCAACGCGCTCTACTGGGATTTTCTGGATCGCAATGGCGAGAAGCTGTCCGGCAATCGGCGGCTGGCGCAACCCTATGCGACCTGGCGCCGGATGAGCGATGAGCAGCGGCAGAACTATCGCATCAGCGCCCGAGACTTCCTGAAAAAACTTGAAGCAGGCGAGGTCGTTTGAACCACGCACGGGCCACATCCGTAACAGTCACAAAGGCTAAGGAGGAGATGGTCGATGACACTTCTGACATCACTGCCGCATGGATATCGCGCAATCGTCTTGGGGGCGAGCGGCGGCATTGGTTCCGCGATTTCGGCCACCATCAAGGGCGATGGGAATTGCAGCGAATTGGTGGAGATTTCCCGCAGCAAGGACGGATTTGACGTGACCGATGAGGCGAGTGTTGCGCAATCAGCCTCACATCTGGAAGGTCCGTTTCATCTGATCTTCTGTGCCACCGGCGGCCTCACCATCGATGGCATTGGGCCAGAAAAATCCCTGCGTCAGATCACGGCTGAGGCCATGTCGCGCCAGTTTGCATTGAACGCTATCGGCACAGCGCTGGTGGTGAAGTATTTTTCTCCCCTTCTGCCAAAGAAGGAGCGAGGATTGATGGGCTTCCTGTCGGCTCGTGTGGGTTCCATAGGCGATAACCATCTGGGCGGATGGATTTCCTATCGAGCCTCGAAAGCGGCACTGAACCAGATCGTCCGTACAGCCTCTATTGAGCTTGCCCGCACGTATCCTGAAGCTGTGATGGTACCGCTGCATCCGGGCACGGTCGCAACCTCTCTCTCGGAGAAATATTCCGGTGGCCATGATCGAACCGAGCCGGTTGTGGCTGCGGAGAATCTACTAAGGGTTCTCAACGGGCTGCAACCCTCCCAATCCGGCTCTTTCTTCGCCTATGACGGTTCATCGATTGAATGGTGATTATTCGAGCGGAATGATGAGACGAAGCACATAGGCGATGATGACCAGCGCTGTAATGCGAATGCGCATGGAAAAGTACCAGCTTTCCTCACTACCTCGGTTCAAAACAAGCCTGTCAGTCCCGAGCAGGAGTGCGAAAGTAATGAGTTGCACAGTCAGTGCGGCAACGGCATTCGGCAGCAGAAGCGAGCCCCACACGACCAAGGCCGCGATGTTACTGGCTATGATGACGACGAAGGACGGGGTCACATCTCTCTGCACCATCCCCCACACGGTTCCCGCCATGAAGGAGGCAATAACGGCACCATAGGCGAGGAAGGCCTGCAGCCGAAACGCATTATCCACCCAGGCAAGGCTGGGTAGGAGCAGCAGATAGAACGGCAATGCTCCGCTAAACGTCAGGATCTGGGTGAGCTGTCTAGCGTTCACGGCGCTATCTCCAATTGGGTCAAGATGCTGGCGGCAAGCGCATCGGCACTTTGGAACGCGGCTTCAACACGGTTGCCGATGCACCAATCGCCGCAGGCTGCCAAATGCCGATCTGGGTCGAACAGGAAAGGGCGGCCAAGCGGTTTTGCAACGCTCGCGTATTTCCAGCGGTGCAGAACAGGCGGACTGGCAAACCGTGCCGAAAGGGAAGGAACCAACGCGCCAAGCGCCCGCAGCATCTGCGCTTCGACCCAATCACGCGGCGCCTCCAGATGTTCCTGCGACCAATCGTTTTGCGCATGTATAACGAGAGAGGGCGTCGGTGCTCTCTCTGGTTTTGACTGATTTGCAGCAATCCAGCTCAGCACCGTGTGTTCCACCTGTGCAGCTGCAAAGGGCAGGTGACTTTCAGGCTGAAGCGTGATCATCAGGGTGAAGCAGCCAAGCATTTTTACGCTTTGCAGAGCGGCGGCATCATCCGGATTGAAAGGCAAAAGATCAGCCGTTTGTGGGGCGGGCGCGGTGGAAATCACCCAATCGAAGGGGCCTATGTGCACGCCTTCTTGCGTTCGCAATTGCCACTCTCCAACCTCGCCTTCAATGGCTTCAATCTTGGTATTGAGTTGCGGTCGATGTTTTTCACCGAGAAATCTGACAAGCTCATTCATCCCGGGATTTGCCACGAAGCGGGGCGAATGATCTTTGCGTTGTTCCAGATGCCCGTTCTCTTTCATCAGGTGTAAAGGTGCATCCCACACCTCAACCACACCGCGTTCCATAGCGGGCTCGATGAAGTCGTGAAAGGCTGCATCGCGAATGGTGAAGTACTGCGCGCCGTGATCGAAACTCGCAGTTTCACCCCGGCGTGTGGCCATGCGCCCACCCATGCCGCGGCTTTTCTCGAAAAGCTGTATTGCGGCATGAGGCCCAAGCCGCGCTGCAAGCGTAACGCCGGCAAGACCGGCGCCGATAACGGCAATCTGAGGCCTCATGATCCGCTTCCACCCTTTGCCTGCCTGCAACGGTCGGAGCAGAATTTCACATGCTCCCAATCACGCGCCCACTTGCGCCGCCAATTGAATGGCCTGGCGCAGGTGGCGCAGATCTTGGAAGGCAGATCGCTTTTCTTCACATGTTTCGGCATGGGTGCACGCTGCTTGTCTCACACATCGGTGATTACGCCGTGACATGCCGTATAGATCAACGGGAAGCTGCGATCGGCTCCAATCCGCGCCCAGCCGCCCGGAAGCGCTTGTGGTAGGCACTGGGTGTCGTTCCATAGCAGGCCTTGATCCATCGGGTCAGATGGCTCTGATCCACAAAGCCGCAAAGGCTAGCCACCTGCACAGGTGGGCGGGTTTGCAGCAATAGCTTGGCACGTGCTGTGCGTCGCGCCTGAATATAGGCGTGAGGTGTTGCCCCCACATTATCCTTGAACAAACGAATGAAGTGGAATTTGCTGAGATCGATCATGGTCGAGAGGGTCTCGATTTCCAAGGTCTCGCTGAGATGGTCTTCGATATAATCGCGGACCTGCTTGATCCTTTGATCCTCTTGCAAAAGCGGTTGCTTGACGCGGGAGGAGAAGAGAGAGCTTGCGTGAAAGAGGATCTCGTTCAATCTCTCGTCCCAGAGTGAATGATTTCGCGTCGCATCCAGCACGATCAGCTGCTCGGTAAACCGACGCGCGATGGATGCATTGTGAAGGACAGGGGTGGGGAAGGAAAAATTGGTTGAAGCGACCTCCGCCATGGCCTCAGCTGGCACATGAAGCGCCTGATAGATGACGCCCTGTTCCTGATCCGCCTCCGTGGCATGAAGTTCATCCGGGTTTAACAGAGTAAGCGAACCGGCAGGAACTTCATAAGAAATGCCCTTGTGAATGAGCCGTTTACGCCCCTTCGTGACCACGCCCAACGCAAACCCTGCAAGTGTGCGGGGCGGAATGGGTGTGCGATGAAGTTGTACGCTAACCCGCTCAACATCCGGCCGATGGGCCACGCAGGTAAAGACAATTTTTTCTTCGATAATACTCATACAGAACGCCAATATTCTAGCATTGTTTGCTGCCCTGGAATAATGTTCCAGTTCGAAAAGCAAACCAGCGAGGGAAAGTTTCTATTGGCTCTATAACGGCAGGTGGCGATTCTATCTAGGGTTTTGTTGATAGGCGGTCAGGTTTTGGCGTGAATTATTCTGTAGCTCACCGTGAGAATTTTTGGGTTTCGCGCCTCATTTTGAGATTTTTGAACCAAATAAGAGAAATAATGACTCATTTTTTGAGAAATCGACCGATTTCCGTCTGGTCAACGCAGCTTTTGTCCAAAATCAGTCTTTGTGCTTGTAAGCCGTGACCCTGGAATTAGAGGGGTGCAAGCCGATTTTACTCTGACTTTTTATGTATTCAGGGTTGTGCTTGACGCGGGCCAGCTGGCGGTCCGGGAGCTTTGTAGAGGATCTCGAATGATTGCGGTTTCAGGCCGTTCAAATTGCGACCAGTGACAAGGCCGACGGAGTGCGGTGTCTCGCCCATGGTAGCCAAAGCGGCACCGAAGTCTTTCATCTGCATCGAGCTAACAGCTGCTATGGCGCAAGGGGCGCCATGCAACGCTTTTGCCCCCTCTGCGGCGTCTAACCGCTGCATGTTTGTGCCCAGGCGAAACACGATGCTGGGTTCTGAATACCCGACGGTGATCTTAACTGGATTGCCGCAACCCGTTTGGCGGGCAAATGCCTCGGCAATGCGGTCGGATAGCCAGATGTTGCGTGTCTCCGGCAGAATGAGGCCGTAACCAAGCGCATAGAGCATGGCTACAGCCAAAGCCAGTGCTGCAAAGCCGTCACGCAACCGGTTCTGCATCAACCAAAGGCTTGCGAGGATGCTCAAGCCTGCGGCAACAGGACCGAGACTCGATCCAACCCAGGAAATGCGACCTTCCATTTGGTAGGCGAGAACGACGAGTGCCAGAGGAATGCCGATGCCCCCCGCCGCCATGCCGATATAGGTGAGCCGGAACCAGCGATTGGTGGTCCGCAAACCGATATCGTTCAAAGCCAAGCCAGCCAGTATCGCCAGTGCTGGCATCATGGGCAAAATGTAATTGGGAAGCTTTGTGGCGATGAGTTCGAACACCAGCCATGCAGGCACGACCCAAAAAAACACGAGCGCCATTTCCGGTTTTTTCCGGTTTTTCCAACCCCACCAAATGGCGAGAGAAAAGAAGATCGACAGCGGCCAAAAGGTGCCAAGCGAGGTGAGAAGATAGGTGCCGGGTGGCGCGCCGTGGCTTTCCTGTGCCGTTGCGATCTTGCCCAGCATGTCTTGGCCAATGGACTGTTGGAAGAAGGCTCCGCGCGAGATCCAGCCAATAGCGAGCAGCCATGGCAGAACCACAGTTATGTAGACGAGGAAGCCTTTGAGTGGCGACAGACACCGTACGAGTGATAGGTTTCTTTCTTTCGCCACAAGGCCCAAGAGAGTGAAGCCGACAACCATGGGGGCCACTGGCCCTTTGATGAGTGTTCCAAGGCCGAGTGCCAGCCAGAAGAGCGCATTGCGCCAGAGCACACTTCGCCGCTCCTCATCCAGGTAGGCCAGTAGCAAAGCGAACTGTGCCGCGACAATCGTCGCGCAGAGCACAGCATCGGTTTTGCCGATCCGTGCCTCAAATCCGAGTTCCACCGTCATCGCTGCCAGGAGGCCTGCCAGCAGGCCTGCGCGGCTACCTCCCAGGCGGGCAGCACATGCGTAGGTGAAGAGTACTGTCAGAACTGCGCCAATGAGGGAAGGAAGCCGAAAAACCCAGAGCGGACTATCCGCACCCGTGCCGATTATTTTCGCCGTCAGACCTTGCAGCCAATAGATCCCGACCGGCTTCTTGTAGCGAGGTTCTGCCTGAAAGCGGATATCCACCCAGTCGCCGCTTTCCAGCATCTGGCGGCTCGCCTGTACATAAAGGGCTTCATCCCTATCGGTCAGCGGCAGACTGCTGATGCCAGGCAACAGGGTTGCCAAAGCCACAAGGAGAACCAGCACAAGGGGCAGAATGTGGTCTGGCCATCGAAAGGAGTATGCGTTGACTGGACGAGGTTTTTCCGTTTGCGCAAAGGTCAAGGGTGCGGCGCTCGCATCGCCAGCGTCGCCACCAATTTCTACTGTTCCTGCCGTCACCGTCATGACCCATTCGCCTTAGGCTTTTCAGGATCGATGACACTGCTTTGTGTCAGATAGATTGCGGCTTTTAGCTCAGTGGAAATTATTCCGCCGCGACGATATGAAAGCTTTGCGGCTCCTCCATCGCCTGACGGCCTGACATCAGGTAAATCAGGCAGCTTGTGCGTAAAAGCGATGAGAAGTTGGGAATATCGCCATTACGCTCCAGCGCCTCATCGTAGAGCGTTGATAAGAAGCGGGCGGTGGATAAGCCTTGCCGTTCGGCGATTTCATCGATCAGCGTCCAGAAGGCGGATTCCAGCTGAATACTGGTCGAGTGCCCCCCGATCCGCACCGACCTGTTGACCGGACGATAACGCTGCGGATCCTGGCCTGCATAAATCTCACACATGGTCTGCTCCTCCTTCTTTTTATCTTTGGAATATGCGCTTGGCGGGAGAATTCGTCAAAGGTGTTCGTTGCCAAGCGCGGCCTTTCCCTTTCGTCTTTGATCTTGAGGTTCCAGAAAACAATGTGCGGTAGCGGGCTGCTACCCGTCTTGCCGAAGACTGTGCCAATCTCTCAGCATTGGAGAGGGAGGCAGCATTTGGCCAAGGCAATTCATTCGATGATCCGCGTTCTGGAAGAGGCGCGTTCCGTTGATTTCTACAAGCGTGCATTCAAGCTCGATATTGCTGATCGGCTCGATTTCGACAGCTTTACGCTGGTTTATTTGAGCAATGCGGAGTCCGGCTTTGAGCTGGAACTGACAATCAACAAGGGGCGTGAGCAGCCCTACGATTTAGGCAATGGCTATGGCCATTTTGCCGTTTCGGTGGATGATCTGGATGCCGAGCACCAGCGCTTTGAAGCAGAGGGTTTGAGCCCTGGCAAAATCGTAGAATTCGAACGCGACGGCGTGTTCATCGCCCGCTTTTTCTTCGTGACAGATCCCGATGGTTACAAGACCGAGGTTCTGAGCCGGAAGGGACGGTTTCAATAGCAGTTGAGAATGGAGGAGGGACGGCAAGCGACGCCATACGCTTTCCGCCGTCTGGATGGAGGAGAACATGGCAACCATTGTGGATAATACCAAGCGTGCCGGTCTTTCCCGGCGCGATCTTCTGAAGCGCGGCACCATTGGTGCGGCACTGGTCATTTCGGGACCGGCAGTGCTCTGTCCCACCAATGGCTGGGCGGTGGAAGCAACCACGCTGAAGCCCGATGCGATGGCAACCCTGATCGTGCTGGCGCGTGACATTTACCCGCACGACAAGCTGGCCGACAAATACTACGCCATCGCCATCAAAGGGCAGGATGCCTTGGCTGCCAAGGATGCCAAGCACAAGGACCTCATCGAAAAAGGAATTGCCGATCTCGACAAGCGGGCAGGCGGCACCGGCTATCGCGGCATCGGCTGGGAGAAGGACCGGCTGAAACTGCTGTACGAGATTGAAAGCACACCCTTTTTCCAGGCAATCCGCGGAGACCTGGTGGTGAGCCTCTATAACCAGAAGGAGATCTGGCCGCTCTTTGGTTACGAGGGCGAATCCTACTCCAAGGGCGGCTACATCAATCGCGGTTTCAACGATCTGGAATGGCTTTGAGCAGACCTGCGCGGCGCACTTGAGGAGGTGCGCTTTCAGCGAACAGAGGCTTGCATCGGGAGGATATCATGGCAGCCCCTTATGATCTCAAGGACGACCACGTTGTCGTCATTATCGGCTCTGGCGCGGGCGGCGGCACGCTTGGCAATGAGCTGGCGCAAAAAGGCGTCGATGTCGTCATTCTCGAATCGGGAAACCGCATCGAGCACGAAGACTTCATCAATGATGAATGGGACAGTTTCAAGCAATTGGCCTGGCTGGACCACCGCACCACGCATGGCGGCTGGCGCGTGGCAAAGGACTTCCCAAACCTTCCGGCCTGGATTGTGAAAGCGGTGGGCGGCACCACCACGCACTGGGCGGGCGCATCGCTTCGCTTTCAGGAGCATGAGTTCAAGACTAAGACCCATTATGGCGAGGTGAAGGGTGCCAACCTTCTGGATTGGCCAATCACGCTGGCGGATCTGGAGCCGTATTACGCCAAGGCTGAAGACAAGATGGGTGTGACCCGAACCAATGGGATTGAAGGCCTGCCGGGCAATAACAATTTCAAGGTTCTGAAAGCCGGTGCGGATAAGCTCGGCTACAAGGAATGTCACACCGGCCGAATGGCCATCAACTCCGCCGACCGTGACGACCGCATGGGCTGTCAGCAGACGGGCTTCTGCTTCCAGGGATGCAAATGGGGAGCAAAATGGTCCACGCTCTACACGGAAATTCCGAAAGGTGAGGCGACCGGCAAGCTGGAAGTGCGGCCCAATTCCCATGTCGTGAAAATCGAGCACGACAAGAGCGGAAAGGTGACGGGCGTTGTCTACGCCGACAAGGATGGCAAGCTGCAAACCCAGAAGGCGCGCATCGTGGCCGTGGCGGGCAATTCCATCGAAAGCCCACGTCTGCTCTTGAACTCGCATTCCTCCATGTTCCCGGATGGCTTGGCGAATTCATCCGGCCAGGTGGGCAAAAATTACATGCGCCACACCACTGGCTCCGTCTATGGCGTCTTTGAAAAGCCTGTTCACATGTATCGCGGCACGACCATGGCAGGCATCATTCGTGATGAAGCCATTCACGACCCCAAGCGCGGTTTCGTTGGCGGCTATGAAATGGAAACGCTGTCACTTGGGCTTCCCTTCATGGCAGCTTTTCTCGATCCGGGTGGCTGGGGCCGCAGCTTCACCTCCGCGCTGGATAACTACTCCAACATGGCGGGTCTCTGGATCGTGGGCGAAGATATGCCGCAGGAGCAGAACGGCGTGAAGCTGCACAAGGAGTTGAAGGATCAGTATGGCATGCCCATTCCTGACGTTGGCTTCACCGACCACGCGAACGATATCGCCATGCGAAATCACGCTTACAAACAGGGTCAGGCGATCTATGAGGCGGTCGGCGCGGTTCGAACCTTCCCCACGCCGCCTTACCCTTCAACGCACAATCTCGGCACCAACCGCATGAGCGAAAAAGCGCGTGATGGTGTTGTGAACAGCCACGGCCAAACCCACGACATCAAGAACCTTTTCGTCTCCGATGGCAGCCAGTTTACCACCGGCGGCGCCGAAAACCCGACTCTGACCATTGTGGCGCTGGCAATCCGGCAGGCGGATTATATCGCAAACCAGATGTCTACCGGGGTTATCTGATGTTTGAGCGAATCCGGCTGGCGAACCACCCGCAAAGTGGCCCCAACGGGGCGCGCCGGCCGAGACCGTTCCACCTCCCGCGCGGTCTCCAACACATGGGGGACCGCGCCAACTGTGACCGGTGGTTTGCCGGTCACTCTTTTTTTAGAAGGGATACAATGTCTCGTTCTCTATGGATGCTCAGCCTGGGTTTGGCCTCTCTTCTGGTTCCTTCCTTGGCTCTCGCGACTGGTGATGCCATCAAGGGTGCCGAAGTATTCAAGAAATGTTCTGCCTGTCACGCGCTGGAGCCCGTCAATAAGATCGGGCCAAGCCTTGGCGGCGTGATTGGACGGCCAGCAGCCCATGTGGAAGGCTACAAATATTCCGATGCAATGCTGAAGGCAGGACAAGGAGGTCTGGTCTGGAGCGAGGATAATCTCACCCAATATCTGGCAGCGCCCAAAGCCTTCATTGCCGGCAATAAGATGACGTTCACCGGGTTGAAGAACCCGCAGGATATTGCGGATCTTCTGGAATATCTCAAATCGAAATAGCGGGGTGACAGGCTGCGGTTTCGCTCTACATTGCCCGTAGAGCGAAAGGCAAGCAACCATGCAGATCACCAGAAACGGAACGACGCCCTCTGGCAGAGGCCCATCCGACTATTTCACCGGCAATGTGCGGATCGATCCGCTCTTTTCTCCCAATGATGCGCGCCGTGCAGCGGCGGCTACCGTGACTTTCGAGCCGGGCGCACGTACCGCCTGGCACACGCATCCGCTCGGTCAAACTCTGATTGTCACGTCAGGCATTGGTCTTGCTCAGCGTGAAGGCGGACCGATTGAGGAAATTCGCCCCGGTGACGTGGTTTGGTTCGAGCCGGGTGAGAAGCACTGGCACGGTGCATCTACCGCCAATGCTATGACGCATATCGCTATCCAGGAAAGCCAGGATGGCAAGGTGGTGGAGTGGCTGGAACACGTGACGGATGAGGATTATACGGGAACCAACGCAGAGCGCACGGTTCAGGATGAAGTCTGGCCCTGACTGCGTCTGTTTCGGCTGCTCAGAATTTGTGCCAGATTGACGGGTCGGAGCGCTTGCGCATCCACGCCCACATCGAATTGGCGCAGAACAGGCTTCAACTTGCCATGCGAGTGGCCGTGAAGGTTGATGGACTGCTTGCCGATCTTGTTCCAGGTGCGGAAAGGGTAGTGGCACAGGATCAGTAGATGTCCGTCTATTACCAGTTCTTTGTAGTGCTGAACGCTTTCCCACTGCTTGGCGGTGATGACATTATCAGGGTCATTATTGCCGATGATCAAGTGTTTGCGCCCGTTTAGACGATCCAGCAAAGGACTACACTCGCCAGCGCGAGCGGACATGAAATCCCCCAGGTGCCAAATCTCGTCCTCCTCCCGCACGATCTCGTTCCATAGCTCGATCAGTGCAACATCATGGGCAGTGAGGTCAGGAAAGGGGCGGCGATCCAGACGCAAGACCCGTGGATCGCCAAAATGGGTGTCGCTGGTAAAGTAGATCAAACCTGATCCTTTGGCGGCTCGCCTGTCGCATCGCGCATGCCTTTTTCAGCCTGCTCTTTCAGCTTCTCACGATCTTTATCAGCAGTTTTCGGGTCGCTGCGCGCTGCATCGCTTTCCGGGTTCGGCTTGGTCATGCTCGCTCCTATGGCTGGTTATTAGGTAACCGGCGGGAGAGGTGATGGTTCCTGAAGGACGTTTGCCTCGTAAGGGAGCCATGGCTGACGGTCGATCCTCATCAAAACAAGGGGAATTGATTTCTGATTTATATCCATTATTCTGGATATATGGAAAATAAGACCGCGATAGCAGCTTTGTCTGCGCTTGCTCAAAACACAAGGCTTGAAACCTTCCGCCTGCTTGTTCGGCATGAGCCGGATGGGATTTCGGCTGGTGAGCTTGCCCGGCTTCTTGATGTGCCTCAGAACACCATGTCTGCTCACCTTGCCACGCTTTTGCGTGCGGGACTGGTGAGAAGCGATCGGCAGAGCCGATCGATAATCTACCGAAGTGATCTTGATAGTCTTCGCAGCCTTATGCTGTTCCTGCTTAAGGATTGCTGCGGTGGCGCAACAGAACTTTGCGCGCCACTGATTGCGGAGCTCACATCCTGCTGCGCTCCAGAAGTTTCAGGTTGCGGGTCCAACAAAAAGATTTCTGTCTGATGTCAAGCTTTGAACGTTATCTCACCCTTTGGGTCTTCCTGTGTATTGCCGTAGGGGTGGCGCTTGGTCATGCGATACCGGGCCTATTCCACGCCATCGGAGAGGCGGAATTTGCCAAGGTCAACATTCCCGTTGCGATCCTGATCTGGTTGATGATCATTCCGATGCTTTTGAAGATCGACTTCCGGTCTCTGAGGCAGGTCGGTTCCTACTGGCGTGGGATTGGGGTCACCCTGATCATCAACTGGGCCATCAAGCCGTTCTCCATGGCGCTTCTGGGATGGCTGTTCGTTGGCTGGCTTTTTCGGCCCTATCTGCCTGCTGATCAGATCGATTCCTATATCGCAGGTCTTATCATCCTCGCTGCGGCTCCCTGCACAGCCATGGTTTTTGTCTGGAGCAACCTGACCCGTGGCGAACCTCTGTTCACGCTGTCGCAGGTGGCGCTGAACGACGCGATCATGGTCGTTGCTTTTGCGCCGATTGTGGGGCTGCTGTTAGGGCTTTCGGCGATCGCCGTTCCGTGGGCAACGCTTGTGCTTTCGGTAGTTCTCTACATCGTCGTGCCTGTTGTCATTGCGCAGATTCTGCGCAGCCGCCTCATGCTTGACGGAACCACCACAGCGCTTGATGCCCTGCTTGCGAAGCTTCAGCCGGTCTCACTCGTTGCCCTTCTGGCAACGCTCGTACTTCTCTTTGCGTTTCAGGGCGAACAGATCATCGCACAACCGGGTATCATCGCGCTTCTGGCGGTTCCAATCCTCATCCAGGTCTATCTGAATTCCGGTCTGGCCTATGTTCTTAACCGCATGTCAGGTGAGCGGCATTGCGTGGCTGGACCCTCTGCCCTGATTGGTGCCAGCAATTTCTTCGAACTGGCGGTTGCCGCAGCCATCAGCCTCTTCGGCTTCCAGTCAGGTGCTGCGCTTGCCACCGTGGTCGGTGTGCTCATCGAGGTGCCTGTAATGCTCTCCGTTGTCTGGATCGTGAACCGTTCCAAGACTTGGTACGAGGCCTCGCCCGCCGTTTCCCGGACAACCGCTTCCGAAAGGTCCTGAACATGGATGTCACCATCTATCATAACCCTGCCTGCGGAACCTCCCGCAACACCTTGGCGCTGATCCGTGCCGCCGGGATCGAACCAACCGTCGTCGAATATCTCCAAAACCCTCCGGCACGCGATCACCTTGCGAAGATGATCAGCGATTCCGGCCTGTCTGTTCGCGAAGCAATCCGACAGAAGGGCACACCCTTCGCCGAGCTTGGCCTCGACAATCCCGATCTGACCGATGAACAACTGCTTGACGCCATGATTGCGACACCGATCCTGATCAATCGTCCACTTGTAGTGACACCGCTTGGCACCCGTCTTGCCCGCCCTTCGGAACTTGTGCTCGACATTCTGCCGTCCGATGCATTCAAGGGGCCGTTCACGAAAGAAGATGGCGAACAGGTGCTGGATACGGAGGGCAGGCGCCTTGGCTGATACTTTCCCCGCACTTGACGAGCAGCATCTTCACCCCATCGATCCTGAAGCCTTGCGGCCTGCATTCTCCACCCATAAGCCTCGGATTCTCGTTCTGTACGGGTCGCTTCGGGAAGTGTCGTATAGTCGGTTGCTTTCCTTCGAGGTCCGCCGGCTGCTTGAGCGGTTGGGATGTGAGGTCCAAATTTTTAATCCGGCGGGCCTGCCACTGCCGGATGAAGCGCCTGTCAGCCATCCCAAGGTTCAGGAATTGAGGGCGCTTTCCCAATGGTCCGAAGGGCAGGTGTGGGTGAGCCCTGAACGCCACGGGGCCATGACCGGTATCATGAAGTCGCAGATCGATTGGATCCCCCTTTCGGTCGGTTCCGTGCGTCCCACACAGGGTAAGACGCTCGCGGTGATGGAGGTTTCCGGCGGAAGCCAGTCTTTCAATGCCGTCAATCAGATGCGCATTCTTGGCCGCTGGATGCGGATGATCACCATTCCCAACCAATCATCCGTCGCCAAGGCGTTTCAGGAATTTGATGCCGATGGCCGGATGAAACCATCATCCTATTACGACCGCGTTGTTGATGTCTGCGAGGAACTGGTAAAGTTCACCATCCTGACCCGCGATACTTCCGCCTATCTGACCGACCGCTATAGCGAGCGGAAAGAAGCGGCAGCCGAGCTTGAAAAGCGTGTCTCGCTAAAATCCATCTGAATGGCTGGGTGCTTAAGCGTCCGGTTATGCTGCGGATGAGTGTGGAATAATGTAAAATGGCGCACCCGACAGGATTCGAACCTGTGACCTTTGGAATCGGAATCCAACACTCTATCCAGCTGAGCTACGGGTGCGTTTCAGGTTTGAAGCATGGTGCTTCGCCTCTGCCGATAGAGGGTTCATAACAAAGGTCAGGGGCGGCATCAATCGCTTATGCGGGAAAAAGTGCGGGAGAGAAAAATTGTTGTCTCAGCGTGGCGTTTGACGGGCGATTGCGCGGTCGATCAGCATGTTGGCAATGGTCATGCGGGTTGTCGCTTCTGAACGGAAATCGGGGTGGATGCGATCGGGGTGATTGAGCTTGGCAAAGGCACGGCGCTTTTCCTGAAGCTTTTCCGGCATATCGTTGGGTGAGAGGCCCAAGTCATCGGCAATGTCCGCTTCCGTCAATCTTGCCAAATGGGGAGGCATGACGGGTGGTTCCGGCTCCGGTGGAGGGGGCTCTGGTTCGGGGTTTAGGGTTTCCAAGAAATCCAGATAGGCGAGATCAGCCTGCAGCGGCTGCGAGACGGTTTCAACGGTCTCGGCCACAAATCCGCTGGTCAGGCCGGACACGCGATAGCTTTGCGGTGTGGCAGGTTCTGCCTCCTCTTCCTCGCTATCCAGTCGTGTCAGAATAGATTGAAACACAGATCGCCCGAAAAGCATGGCTGCTCCCTTCGGGCTCTCTTTTAAAGCCGCCGAATAGCGCGAGGCTTGCGTGTAATCTTCAGGATTGTGACTGGCTCTGACCGTTCTGCACCTGTGTTTGGCCTTCTGCCTCCATCTTCAAGGATACGTGGAGGTTCTCGCCGGCCTGACCAACGCGCATGCCGGATACGGGAGCGGCATCTCGGTAGCAGAGGCCTGTGGCGATCCGCACATAGCGATCATCCGGGCAGATCTTGTTGGCGGCATCGAAGCCCACCCAGCCCAAGCCCGGAACATGCGCTTCCGCCCAGGCATGGGTAGCCACCTGTTCGGTTTGGCCTTCCATCAACAGATAGCCGGAAACATAGCGGGCAGGCAGACGCAGTTCGCGTGCCGCCGCAATGAAGATATGCGCATGATCCTGGCAGACACCTTGGTGAGCTTCCAGCGCCTCTTCCGCCGTGGTCTCTGCCGTTGTGGTGCCGGGCTTATAGGCGACGGTGCCGTGGATGGCTTCCATCAGCGAATGCATTTGCGCTAGCTCGCTATCGCCATGGGTACTGCGGGCCAGTTCCTTCACCAGCTTGCCGGGCTTGGTGCGCGGCGTTTCGCGTAAGTAAAGCCAGAGCGGTACGAAGCCTTGGTGCATGCCTAGAACGCCCGCCCGATCAATGGTGCGGACCTCGCCGGATGCGGTGATGCGGATTGTGTGCTCGCCACCTTCAATGGAGACGAGATCGGTGGGATTGCCGAATTGATCCGCATAGCCCGCCTCCACCTTGGCACCTTCGACAGAAAGCGACCAGTTGAGGACCGTTTGCATGGGATTGGTAACGGGGTGAAGCCGCAGCCGTTGCAGCGCATAGGCCACGGGCTCATCGTAGACATATTCCGTTGTATGCGAGATCTTCAAATGCATCCGGCCAATCCGTCCTAAAAAACCGCCCCTCAACCTGCTTCGGCCGCTTAATGATAGAAGCGGTAGCCCTCTGAGATTTCGGCCCCCAGCTTGTTGTTGCGGCTGATGAAATCTTCAAGGAACTCGTGCAGGCCTTGGTCCATGATGTCGCCAATCGAGCCGCGCTTCAGCATGGTCTGGATGCTATCTGCCGTTTCATGCGCTTGATGCCGCTGGCCGTAATCTTCCGCCAGATATTTCAGGTTGCTCACGATCTTCTCATAGCAATAGGCGAGAGAGCGCGGCATCCGTGCATTCAGGATGAGAAAATCAGCAATGTTGGAAGGGCGGTATTCCGCATCATAGACCCAGCCATAGGAGCGGTGGGCAGAGACGGAACGCAGGATCGATTCCCACTGGAAATTATCCAGCGATGAGCCAACCTGGCTGACGGCTGGCAACAGCACGTAGTATTTCACATCCAGAATTCGGCTGGTATTGTCCGCCCGCTCAATGAAGGTGCCGATGCGCGAGAAATTATAGAGATCGTTGCGCAGCATCGAGCCATGAAAGGCGCCGCGTATGAGCCCGGCGCGCCGCTTCACGGTATCGATCACACCCGGCAGGTCTGCAGCCTTCACCCTGCGCTGAAGCAGTTGCTTAAGCTCAATCCAGCATTCGTTGGTGGCTTCCCAGGTTTCGCGCGTCAGTGCCGTTCGTACCATGCGGGCATTGTTTCGGCCCGCCTCAATGCAGGACATGACGCTGGAAGGGTTGCTGACTTCCCGCAACAGATAATCGATTGCATTGGCTGCTGTTACCGTGCCGTGCAGTTCTACATAGGCATCGCGCACGCCAGCGCTTTGCAGCACGCCATCCCAATCCTCATCGGTTGAGCCTGTGCGAGTGAGCGAAACGCGCAGGCCCGCATCCACGAGACGGGCAATGTTTTCGGCGCGTTCAATATAACGGAACATCCAATAGAGGCCGTTTGCAGTTCTTCCCAGCATGTCGCTCAGTCCTCTAGAACCCAGGTATCCTTGGTGCCGCCGCCCTGGCTGGAGTTGACCACCAGCGAGCCTTTCTTCAGCGCCACCCGGGTCAAGCCGCCGGGAATGATGTTCACGCCCTTGTCGGAAACAAGCACGTAAGGCCGCAAATCCACGTGGCGGGGAGCGATGCCCTTATCCACCAGAATGGGAACGGTGGAGAGCGAAAGCGTGGGCTGCGCGATGTAGTTGCGGGGCTTGGCGCGCAGCTTTTCCGCAAAAGCGGAGCGCTCCTTTTTCGAAGCAGTAGGCCCAACCAACATGCCATAGCCGCCAGAGCCATGCACTTCCTTCACCACCAGTTCTTCCAGATGCTCCAGCACATATTTCAGGCTGTCCGGTTCAGAACAGCGCCAGGTGGGTACGTTTTCCAAAAGCGGCTTGCGGCCAGTGTAAAACTCAACGATCTCAGGCATATAGGAGTAGATTGCCTTGTCATCGGAAATGCCGGTACCGGGCGCATTGGCAATGGTAATATTGCCGGAGCGGTAGACATCCATGATGCCAGGAATACCAAGAGCCGAATCCGGGCGGAAGGTCAGGGGGTCCAGGAAGTCATCATCGACGCGGCGGTAAAGCACGTCGATAGCTTCATAGCCCTGTGTTGTGCGCATCTTCACCTTGCCGTCGATGACGCGCAGATCCGAGCCTTCTACAAGCTCCACGCCCATCGTGTCAGCCAGGAAAGAGTGCTCGTAATAGGCCGAGTTATAGATGCCGGGGGTGAGGACGGCCACGCGCGGACGGCCCTTGCAGCCGGGAGGTGCCAGCGAGGCAAGCGATTGCCGAAGCAGATAGGGATAATCTTCCACACGCTGCACCTTGTTCAGGCTGAACAGCTCCGGGAACATCTGCATCATGGTTTCCCGGTTTTCCAGCATGTAGGAAACGCCGGAAGGTGTGCGGGCATTATCTTCCAGCACATAGAACTGGTCTTCGCCGGTGCGCACGATATCGGTGCCGACGATATGGGTGTAGACACCGCCGGGCGGCTTGAAGCCAATCATTTCCGGCAGGAAGGCATCATTGTTCTCGATCAGCTCGCGCGGGATGCGGCCAGCCCGGATGATTTCCTGCTTGTGATAGATGTCATCAAGGAAAGCATTGAGTGCCAGAACGCGCTGCTCGATACCCTGTGCCAGTTTACGCCATTCGCGTGCGGAAATGATGCGGGGAATGATGTCGAAGGGGATGAGCTTTTCGGAGGAATCCTCGTGGCCATAGACCGCAAAGGTAATGCCTGTCTTGCGAAAGATGTTTTCCGCGTCCTGAGACTTTCTGATCAGATGCGCCGGGTCCTGCGCCGCATACCACTCCTGGTAAGTCTTGTACGGGGGGCGCGGAAGATTTTCCGCAGTCAACATCTCATCAAATGCCAATGGTGCGTTCCCTCATTTTTGTCCATAAGAATACAACGCAAACAGCATTGCAAGAACCATGCGCCCTCGAAAAACAAATTTATAATTTGCTCAAACCCTTGAATGCGATGGGGAAAGAGAGGCGGATTCAACTCGCCTTAGACTTGGGCAAAGCCTGCGAGAGTGCCAATGCGATAATTCCCGAATTTGTGGGAATATTAATTTATTCGATTGTTCAACACTTCTGCTTTGCCTATCCTTTGCGCGTATCCTCCCTTGCCCTGCCCAATCTCGCGGCAGTGGGCCGAAAGCTATCCAGAATGCTCCATCGCATTGCTCCAGTCCTGTTCGTCTTCTTGTGGTCCACGGGCTGGATCGTAGCGAAAATCGCCGCTTTGCATGCGGAGCCACTGACCTTTCTGGCAGCGCGGCACATACTCGCAGCGATTGTGTTTGCGGCATTTTCATTTGCGACCTCTGCCGCCTGGCCCGAAAACGGGAAAGCCGCTCTGCATGGCTTCGTTTCGGGTGTCTTACTCCACGGGCTTTATCTGGCAGGGCTGTGGTGGGCGATCGGGCAGGGTGTGCCGGCCAGTCTTTCTGGCATCATTGCAGGCTTGCAGCCCCTGCTAACGGCAGGTTTTGCTCTCTTCCTTCTGCGAGAGCGTCTCAGTCTGAAGCAGGTCTGCGGTCTAGTCCTTGGATTTATGGGGATCGCCATTGCGGTGTCACCACAATTTTCTGCCGTGCTGCAAACCGGGTTGACGGGGCTTGCCGTGCCGGTGCTCATAAATCTGATCGCCATGTTCTCTGTGACGTTCGGAACGCTTTATCAGAAGCGCTTCCTGGGGAAGGGCGATCTGCGCACGATTGCTGTACTGCAATATCTGGGGGCCTTCGCCGTCACTGTTCCACTTGCCTATGGTTTGGAAAGCGGCAGGTTTGATTGGACGTGGCCTGCTATCGCCGCAATGGCCTGGTCGGTTATCGGCATTTCGATGGGCGCAGTTGGCCTGTTGCTCTACCTCATCCGGCGCGGCCAGGTGTCTCGTGCCGCCTCCCTCATTTACATGATGCCGCCTTTGGTGGCCGTTGAGGCGGCGGTTCTGTTTGGCGAAACTCTCAGCTTTCCGATGATCGTGGGAACAGCAATCGTCGTGACCGGCGTTTACCTCGTCAATCTCCGCACATAATCCACGATCATTGACGCTATGGAACTTAGGTCCAGTCTCGGGTCTAGAATTGTGCACCGCACAATTTGCGCTTTGAGATTCAGGCTTCTTTAAATGGTGCAATGCAAATTACGCATAAAGTGTATTTTGTGAGTATTGCCTAATAAAAGGAGTTGCCGATGGGACGTTTGAACATAAGAAGAGGTCTTTTGCTTGCTTTGTCCCTGGTCACCTTGTCAATCATAGCATTGGCCGGGGCATCGTTCTCAGGCATCTCGCATATCGCCGGCAACATGAACAACATCGCCCACGAGCTTGTGAAAAAGCAGATGGCAGCGTCTCAGGTGAAGGCAGAGTTCGTCGCTTTCCGTTTGATGGCAGCGAGAGCATCATTGGCCACATTCCAGGGGAAAGAGGCTTTCCAAGCTGCCGTGAAGGTTCAGGATGCGCAGGCGCAAAAGCTGAACGATGCGACCTCTGCCTTACGCAAAGTGGTGAACAGCGATCTGGAACGCCAACAGGTGCAAAATCTTGAGCGGGCCGTTGGCGATTATAGCACGCTGGTCGGCAAGGTGAACACAATGCGGCTTGAGGGGAAGAACGATGTAGCGGATGCTACGATCGACAAGGAAGTTCCTCCCATTGCCAGCACGGCTGCCAAAAGTGTGGACGAGATCCAACAACATGTTGGCCAGCAAATTGAGCAGGCGGTTCTCAATGCGGATAGAGTGGGCGGCCAGGTCAACACCATCGTTATTCTCGTGTCCGTCGTCAGCATCATCCTTGCTGCACTTTCCATGGCCTACGTGGTGATGGGCGTTGCCAATCCCATTGGCGAGTTGTCAAACGCCGTGCGAAAGCTGGCGGGTGGAAGCCTGAACAATCCAGTTCCGTTTACGAGCCGCAAAGACGAGCTCGGTCATATGGCAACGGCGCTGGAGGTTCTCCGAAAAGCCGGTCTGGAAAACATCCGGCTTCAGGACGAAGCAGCAGCTGCCCGCCAAGCGCAGGAGGCACAGACGATTGATACGGCCCGTCGTTCCTCGCAAGAGGCGGAGAAGCTTCGCTTTGCGACAACAACGTTGGGCGATGGCTTGCGCCGTCTGGCTGGCGGCGATGTGTCCTTCACTCTGTCGGAGCAATTTGCGCCGGAATACGAGGAGCTCCGTCACGATTTCAACGAGACGGTGCAGCAACTTGGACATACGATTGCAAGCGTTCTATCTGTCGTGCACTCCATTGAAAGCGGTACAGCTGAAATTGCGGGCGGTGCCAACGATCTTTCCAAACGCACGGAACAGCAGGCTGCTTCTCTGGAAGAAACCGCAGCTGCGCTGGATGAGATTACGCAGAATGTTTCAGAATCCTCGCGCCGCACGAACGAGGCGCGTCAGGTGGCCGGGCGTGCCAATGCAACGGCAGATGCTTCTGCCAAAGTGGTTTCCAATGCAGAGGAGGCCATGCGCCGGATAGAGGAATCCTCGCAGCAGATTTCCAATATCATTGGTGTCATCGACGAGATTGCCTTCCAAACCAACCTGCTTGCACTGAATGCAGGTGTCGAGGCCGCGCGTGCGGGCGAGGCTGGCAAGGGCTTTGCCGTTGTTGCACAGGAAGTGCGTGAATTGGCACAGCGTTCTGCAGGTGCGGCAAAGGAAATCAAGAGCCTTATTCAGAACTCGTCCAATGAAGTTGGCAATGGGGTAAACCTTGTTCGCGAAACGGGTTCGGCGCTCAAGGAAATCGGTGACCAAGTTGTTCAGGTCAACACGTTAATGGAAACCATTGCGCTATCATCCCGTGAACAGTCCACTGGACTTGGCGAAGTCAACATGGCTGTCAACCACATGGACCAGACCACGCAGCAAAATGCAGCGATGGTTGAGCAATCCACGGCTGCCGCTGCTTCCCTTGCAGGTGAGGCGCAGCGCTTGCGTGAACTGGTAGGTCGCTTCAAGCTGCCGCAGGAAAATGCAGCAGGTCGTGTCGGATCTTATGCATCAGATCGCCGAGCTGCCTGAACTTTATCCTGGCACTGCCTAAATAAAACGGCCCGCCTGAGATGTCAGGCGGGCCGTTCTGTAATTGGCTGCTCGATAATGTGTCAGGCTCGGTCGCGACGGCGGGGCTGACCACGCTCTTCGCCGCCGAATTTCACCGGACCACCGTTGCCCTTAGGCTTGCGTGCCGGCTGGCCGTTCCGTGCCTGGCGCTGTTGAGCCGGCGCATGACGGTTTTCGCCGCCATTGCCGCGCTTGCGCTGATCAGCGGAAGCTGGCTTCGCGCCAAACTGCTTCTTTTGTGGCTGACCAAAATCAGACGTCGCTACCAGATCATTATCACGTTCGAAAGCCGGGGCTTCTTCGTTGCGACGCTGGCCGCGGAAGTCTTCATTGCGGCGCTGACCACCCTGACGGCGCTCGCCACGCGGTGCACCTTCATCACCTTCCGCGAGGAAGGGACGACGTGCCGGTCTACCCTCAGGACGACCGCGTCCACCATCACGATTGCCGCCTTCACGCTTGCCGCCATCACGCTGACCGCCGCCGTTCTGGCCACGCCCACCGCCATTGCGCGCCTTGGTCGGGCGGGCAGGGCTGCGCATTTCAGCCGGACGCTCACCGGACGCAACCGAAATTTCGATGCCCATCAGGCGCTCGATATCGCGCAGCAGGCGCGTTTCATCCGGAGCGCAAAATGCAATTGCAACCCCATCGCGGCCTGCACGAGCCGTTCTGCCGATGCGGTGAACATAGGCATCCGGCACTTCCGGCAGGTCATAGTTGAAAACGTGCGTGACGCCCGGAATATCGATTCCGCGTGCTGCAACATCCGTTGCCACGAGAACGCGGATGTCACCATCGCGGAACGCCTTCAAGGCGCGCTCGCGCTGACCCTGGCTCTTGTTGCCGTGAATGGATGCAACCTTGAAGCCGATATGCTCCAGATGCTTGAACAGCTTTTCGGCGCCGTGCTTGGTGCGCAGAAACACCATGGCGCGGCCATCGGGATTCTTTTCAAGCGCATCTTTCAACAAAACGGTCTTGTCGTTCTTGCCAGCAACGAAGTGGACATGCTGCTCGATCTTGTCGGCGGCCTTGCCCGGAGGCGTGACTTCAACCTTGACCGGGTTGTTGAGATAATCGCCAGCCAGATCGGCAATAGCCTTCGGCATGGTAGCTGAGAACAGCAGTGTCTGGCGGCGGGCCGGAACCATCTTGGCGATCTTGCGCAGGTCGTGAACGAAGCCCAGGTCGAGCATCTGATCCGCTTCATCGAGCACCAGGTAGCGCACGGTGGTGAGGCCAATGGCGCGACGGCTGACCAGATCCAGCAGACGGCCCGGCGTGGCAACCAGAATGTCTGTGCCCTTTTCCAGCTGCTGCTGCTGTTTGTTGATCGATGCACCGCCAACGACGGAGTTGATCTTCAGCGGTGTATTGCGCACGTAGCTTTTGAGGTTGGTGGCGATCTGGTTCACCAGTTCGCGGGTCGGTGCGAGGATCAGCGTGCGTGTGGTGCGATTGTCCGGACGCTTCTGTTCCTTGAGCAGCATTTCAACAAGCGGCAGACCAAAGGCTGCGGTTTTGCCGGTGCCGGTCTGGGCGAGGCCGATCATATCGCGGCCTTCAAGGAGAAGAGGAATAGCCTGCGCCTGAATAGGCGTCGGGGTTTCGTAGCCAAGCTGGGTAAGGGTGGCAACGATCTGCTTGGACAGGCCAAGCTCTTGGAAATTCGTCAAGTCGAATACCTTTCGGGGCGCCAGACATGAACGCCCTGGCAGCACCATGCTGGCCCGGGTCATTCTGGCGTCAAGAACCCCGCGTGAATTGGGAACTTGTGGTTGGAAAATGCTTTCCAGCGCTGGCCGCTATGCGACCTCGTTCTTCCGCGCTTACCTTCTTCGCGATCCAATTTCGTCGCAGGGCCAACTCACGCGGCGGCCGGAAGGTGAAAGCTATGCTGCATGTGCTTCTTTGCACGTTAAAAGTCAAGGGCCCAAGGCGAGATCACCTTGGGCCCTTCGGTTTCGATGCGGCTTTCGCAGCAATCAATCGGCGCAAACACGCACGCGGTAAGCATCACCCCAATCATTTTCGCGCCATTCGAAATGGCAGCGAACAGGTGGGGGCGCGCGGTAATAGCTGCGCTCGTAATAGACGCGGCGTGGCGGCGGCGGTGGCGGCGGATCGATATAGACCGGCCCTTCGTAGACAGGGCCGCGCGGCTGGGAGGCAATCACGCCGCCAAGCAAGCCGCCGACAAGACCCCCGGCCACGCCAGCCGCAAAATCATCGCGCGCCAATGCTGCGGGTGCAGTGGCAACAAGTGCGCTTGTCAGCGAAACCGCAACAAGACCCGCAGTGATTGTTTTTCTCAGTACGGTCATCGTTCTATTCCTTTCACCCATCAGGGTACGACAAGGATGTTCGTCTTCAATGAGGGCAGATTAATGGAAAATTCCTGAGAGAAGTCTGAACAGATATTCAGCTGCCTAAAGCCGGTAGTTGCTATTTTGATGGGTTTTCCGCAGTACGGGTGACATTGTGGCGGCTTTGCGGTGAAAATACGGCAAAAAGAAGGGGCCACAGAATCGTGTATTGTGATAGATATTCGTAATAGGTTTTATCAGTCTTCAAGATACAGATTTTGGTTGAATATAGCCTTATTTAAGAAAACTAGGATAGCCATCGAATATTGAAGAGGAATTGCGGGCGGAGTATTGGCGGGGATGGATTCGACGAGCGACGGCGCACTTTTACAGAGAGCCTGCCAACGCATTGGCGATTTGGCTGTTCCTGCCTTCATAAAAGATGGTGCCCTACGCTATGTTGCTGTCAACCACGCCTATGCTCGTCTCAAGGGGCTTGACCTTGATGATTTCATTAACAGGCGTGTCGAAGAAATCGAGGGTCTCACCGAGAGCGCACTTCTAAGGGACCGTCAAAATCGCTCGATTATTTTCGGCACCGATGAGAGCGTTGAAGACCGTGACCAGCACGGACGCCTACTGCATGACATCCGCATAGAACGCTTCATTTCGCACGAGGATGAACCTTACCTGTTCGTTCTTTTCGAACCGCATTCCGTGAATATGACGGAGCCTCCAGCGCAGTCCTTCGATTTCAAGTCGCTGGGTCCCGCTCTCGATCTTCTTGAAACCGGGATCGGCGTTTTTGACGAAAACAACCGGCTCATCCACTACAATGAGCGACTGAAGGATCACTATGGTGCATTCGGAGCCACGCTTCATCCCGGAAAATCCCTCTATGACCTTGTAAAGCAGGCCTTCGGCAATGCGCCCGCCGATATGCCTATGCCAAGCACGCCAGACGGCGTCTGGGTGGATGCCGCCGAAGAGCGAATGAAAATCTTCCAAGAGCCGATTTGGCATGCAGTCGAGCCCATGCCGGACGGCCGTTGGGTGCACAGCGTCAACAAGCGTTTGGAAAACGGCTGTCTGGTGATCCTGCGCCAGGACGTGACCAACGAGAAGATTCAGGAAATGCGGATAGGCAAAGAGGTTGAGGAGGCGCAAATTTTCCGTGCTGCCTTCGATGAGCTTCCCGTCGCCATCTTCCTGCGTGACAGCCAGTTGCGCTTGAAATACGCCAATGCCGCTTATGCATCCATGCATTCGACGCCGCTTGAACAGTGTGTGGGGCGCACTGCACTGGATATGTTCCCAGATCAGGGTGAATGCTACAGCAAGCAGAGCCAGCAACTGCTCGAACACGGCGGACACATCGAGGCCAATGACGATATCAGTATGCCGGATGGCAGTACGATGTCTGGCATTGTGCGCATCAAACGGATTTCTTCTCCGGCTGGAGAGCCTTATCTGGTTGGCTCTGTTACAGATGTTTCGCTGGTGCGTGCGGCTCAGCGGGAAGCAGAACGCCTGCATGAGGAATTGAAGGAAATCCTGCAAGCTTTGCCCGTGGGCGTTGCCATTCTCGACCGCAATCTGAAGCTTGAATATGTAAATTGGACGCTGAATGAATTCTGGCGCGCGGACGGCGAAGATCATCGGGATTGGACTGGTGAGCAGTATCAAGATTTCCTGAAGTTCAATCTGAGCCGAGGCGTCTATGGAGATGTCGATCTCGATGATCTTCTGAAGGAGCGTATAGCGCTACTGCGGCAACCGGGACCGATCCCGCAATATGAGCTATCCAATCTGGGTGGCCGGCGCATTCTGGTGGACCGTTCCCATGTGGGCAACGGTAAAATCCTGTTCACCTGCGTCGATATTACCGGCATTCGCAAGCGCGAGCAGGAAGTGCAGGAGGCTCGCAAGGCATTGGAGCGGCATGCGCATTTGATGCAGACCGCCACGAGCGCGATGTCTCAAGGCTTGATGATCGTGCAGGGCGAGGAAATCGCTTTCTGCAATGATGCCGTGGCAGACCTCCTGAATGTGCCGCCGGAGCTGGCGCTGCCGGGCAGTTCATGGCGGGCTCTTCTCAACATCATGATTGAACGGGGTGACATTCTCGATCCTGAAAAGATGCTGGCAGAAAGCGAGAGCTGGCGCGTCAACCCAACACAGGAAACGGCCTATTTCACAGCCTGTATCGATGGCAAAAAGTTTATTGATATCGAGGTGAAGAAAAGCGGCAATCAGCAGCTGCTTACAGTATTTACCGACGTGACCGAGACCCGCCAGCGCGAACGGGATCTGGAGCGCCTGCTGGAGCGTGCCAAGGCTGCTGACAAGGCAAAGTCCGAATTTCTGGCCAATATGAGCCACGAAATCCGCACACCCATGAACGGTGTGCTGGGCATGGCCGAGCTTCTGTCAAAATCCAGCCTCGATACCAAGCAGAAGACTTTTACGGAGATCATCGTCAAATCGGGAAAGGCGTTGATGACGATCATCAACGACATTCTCGATTTCTCCAAGATCGATGCAGGTCAGATGACGTTGCGCAAGGTCGCCTTCGATCCGGGCGATGCCATTGAAGATGTGGCGACGCTTTTGTCATCCTCTGCCGCAGAAAAGGATATTGAGCTCATCGTTCGGGTTGCGGGGGCCAGCCCGCGCGTAGTGGGTGATGCGGGGCGATTCCGCCAGATTGTGACCAACCTTCTTGGGAATTCTATCAAGTTTACCGAAACCGGCCACATCCTTATCGAACTTTCCGCCGAGGAGCAGGCGGAGGGCAAGACTCAGGTAACCGTGCGGGTCACAGATACGGGCATCGGTATTCCAAACGATCAACTGGAAAGGATCTTCGACAAATTCTCCCAGGTGGACGGATCGTCTACCCGCCGCCATGAAGGTACAGGTCTTGGACTGGCCATTACGGCGGGCCTGGTGGACATATTCGGCGGCACCATCAATGTATCCAGCAAGGCGGGGAAGGGTTCTGTCTTCACCGTCGTTATTCCGTTCGATAAGGTTGCCGATCAGCATAAGGCTGTACCCGCGCCATCCGGCCTCCGCAACGCGAAGGTTCTGGTTATTGACGACAATTACGTCAACCGGCAGATCCTCTCTGAGCAATTGGCGCTTTGGGGCTTTGATGGCGTCGCTGCGAAGGACGGCCCGGAAGGGCTTGCTGTCTTGCGTACGGCGGCAGATCTTGGCGTGAAAGTGGATGCCGTCATTCTCGATTATCAGATGCCGAAGATGAACGGTCATGCGGTTGCCACCACCATCCGCAACGATCCGCAATTGCGAGATGTGCCCATCATCTTTCTGACGTCGATGGATACGACGGGAAGTGAAGGAAGTGCCGAACATCTGAACATCCAGGCGCATTTGATGAAGCCCGTTCGGGGCCAGTTGTTGCGGACGGCGCTGGTCGATGTCATTCGCAATGCGCGACGCGACCGGCGCGAGCTGGAGGCGGATGTTCAGGTTTCAAAAGCGCCTGCATCCGAACCAAAGGCGGCTATGAGCTCCTCGCAACCGTTCAATGACCCTCTTTCGACGCTGGATATTCTGGTTGCGGAGGATAATGAGGTGAACCAGATCGTGTTCACGCAGATCCTGCAATCGCTCAATGTCAGTTTCCGCATCGTGGAAAATGGTGCGGAAGCGGTGGCGGCCTGGCAGCAGGAGCGGCCCCGGCTGATCCTCATGGATGTGTCGATGCCGATCATGAACGGCCATAAGGCAACCCGCCGGATACGTGAGCTTGAAGGCAGCTTTGGTGGACACGTTCCTATCGTGGCCGTGACTGCCCATGCTTTGGACAGTGACCGCGATCTCTGCTTTGCAGCAGGCATGGATGATTATTTGTCAAAGCCCATAAGCCCGGAATTGCTGGCGGGCAAAATCCGGGATTGGCTGCCGACGATCAAATCCTCGGGCCAGTCGCGGCTGTAAGGGCTAGAGTCTGTCAGGGAAGAGTGGAAGGCGGTTTCCCTGACCGACAAACGGAAATAAACAATCTAAGGCGTCTGCTTCACGCCGCACAGCATTTCCCGTTTACCGGCAAAACCCGGACGGCGCTCGACTGGAAATCCTGCTGCCTGCAGGTTGCGACGCACGAAGCCCGCAGCGGCATAGGTGGCGAAACTGCCTTCGGGTTTGGTTTGGTTGTACACCGCCTGCATCAATTCCAGCGACCACATATCCGGATTACGCGATGGCGCAAAGCCATCGAGGAACCACGCGTCAAATGGCTCGGCAGCTTGCGGCACCAGTTCCTCGGCCTTGCCGCAGACCACAGTGAGCGTCACGCGGTCGGTCAGCTTGAGTGTAATTGTGCCGCTCCGCTCTGCCGGCCATTGCGTGACCAGCGCTTGACGCTGCTCGTCAATTTCCGGCCAATGGGAGAGGGCGCGGTCAATCTCTTGCGCAGTCATCGGATAGAGCTCGAAGGACGTGAAGTGGAGAGAGGCACCCTCTGGCGCGGTCTGCTGCCATTGCCGCCATGTTTCACAGAAGTTCAGGCCAGTGCCGAAACCCAACTCGCCTATGCGAAAAAGACCAGGTTTTTGCCAGCGAGGCGGCAGGCCATTGCCGTTCAGAAACACGTGCCCACATTCCAGTCGGCCATCGGTCTGACAATAAAAGTGGTCGCCAAACTGGCTGGAATAGGGCATATCGCCCTCGCGCCATTCCAAGGCGTTTTCATCACTCTGTGTCTTATCGGGGTCCGTCATGGCGCATCCTTTTTCGGAACATGCGGATAATGCCCCGGCAAGGTCTGGTCAATCCGTGGACCTTCCCGGCAGCATTGATCTTCTGGTCGTGGGTGCCGGTGTCATGGGGTTGTGGGCGGCTCTGAAGGCTGGCCGTCTGGGATTGAAGACGCTTCTCATCGACCAGTCGAAACCCGGTTCCGGCGCAAGCGGCGGCTTGTTGGGTGCGCTCATGCCGCATACGCCAGACCGCTGGAACCCGAAGAAGCAGTTTCAGTTCGATGCCCTGTGCGACCTTGAACACGAGGTGAAGCGGCTGGAGCTGGAAACGGGTTTGAGCTGCGGTTATGCCCGTTCCGGCCGTCTGATCCCGCTGCCAAAGCCGCATTTGCGGCCCATAGCGGAGCGCAACGGCGAAGACGCGACTTTGCGCTGGGTATCGGAAAAGGGCCGTTTTGCCTGGCAGGTGCTGGATACGTTTGCAGATGAACAATGGCTTTCGCCACAGGCTTGCGCATCCGGGGTTATCTACGATCAACTGGCCGCGCGGGTTTCGCCCCGGCATTTGACTGCGGCGCTGGTTGCCGCCTGCGATGGCATACCTGAAGTCCAGCGTCTGGACGGAACTTTCGTTTCAAGGCTGATGCCGGACCGGGTGAAGCTTGCTGACGGTGCCGAGATTGCCTTTGGCCAATGCATCATCGCATCGGGTGTCGGCTCGTTTCCGCTACTGGAACAATTGGGTCCAGCTTTGCCGCGTCCGCTCGGGCGTGCGGTAAAAGGGCAGGCGGCGCTACTGGCGGCAGACATCGATAGATCAAACCCCGTCTTGTTTCTCAACGGTATCTACGTGGTTCCGCATGAGGACGGTTTGGTCGCTGTTGGTAGTACCAGCGAGGAGGAATTCGAGCACCCTTTCGAGACGGATACCTTGCTGGACAGGGTGATCGATAAAGCTCGCGAGATCAGCCCGGAACTTGGCTCCAGCCCAGTGGTGGAACGGTGGGCGGGGCTGAGGCCCAAGGCTGTTGATCGTGATCCAATGATTGGGCCGCACCCGGATGCGCCGCGTGTGCTGGCTTCGACGGGCGGCTTTAAAGTATCGTTTGGGCTCGCGCATCGCCTGGCAGACGCAGTGCTCGCGCCCTTCAGTGGGGCAGAAATTACCGTGCCTGAAAACTACTGGCTTGAAAGCCATCTTAAGGTTGCAAAATCGACGTAGTAACTACATTGCCGCGTCGTTAAGCTGTCACAGGAATCGCGTAGATCGCTTGCCAAAGGGGGTCGGAACCTCTGGAGGTTACGCATGCGCTATGCCATCAATTTTACGCCTTCTGCTGCTGATCCTCTGACGATTGCGGCGTCTCAATGGCTTGGCCGTAATGCATTTTCCGGTGAGGCGATGGAGCTTCCCTTCATTCGCGAGCTTGGCTTGCATGAAATAGCGTTTAATACCGCAGTTCCCAGACGCTACGGTTTCCATGGCACGTTGAAGCCACCGTTTCGATTGGTCGAGGGTGTGTCCGAAGCCATGCTTCTGCGACAGATGATGCACTTCACCGGGCAATACCAGCCGATTTCCTTGCCACCGCTTGAAGTCGTGCGTCTGGGCAATCGTTTCGCACTCGCTCCCTCTATTCCCTGCGCTGAACTCACCCACCTGGCAGCAGCCGTTGTCATGCATTTTGACAGCTTTCGGGCGCCGATGTCGGAAGCTGAATTGGAGCGCGTGGATACTGAAAGGCTTTCAGTATCGCAATTTGCCAACCTGCACCGCTTTGGCCATCCGCACGTCATGGACGAGTTCCGATTTCACATGACACTGACGGGACCTGTTGGAGCGGCTGAAATTCCTCGTTTCGAGGCTGTCTTGAAGCGGTATTTTGAACCCATCCTCCAGCGTCGCCAGCATCTCGCCAATCTTGCGCTCTTCGTTGAGACCGAACCCGGCGCGCCCTTCCTTGTGCATTCCCTTCATCCACTGGGCAGCGTTTCTGCGCGTCGGATTGCGTGATTGCCAGTTAGAAAAATGCATTGTGCAATGCATTAGAAACACTCGACATTTGATGGCTGAATGCTACCGTCTAGTCCCTGTTTCAGAGGTGATTTTCGATGGTTGATGACGCTTATCCCCGAGATCTTGTCGGCTATGGCCGCAACATCCCAGATCCCAAATGGCCAGGCGGTGCACGCATCGCCGTGCAATTCGTCATCAACTACGAAGAAGGCGGGGAAAGTTGTATTCTGGATGGCGATCCAGCCTCTGAGAACCTGCTTTCGGAAATTGTCGGCGGACCCGCATGGCCCGGCCAGCGCAACCTCAACATGGAAAGCATCTATGAATACGGTTCTCGGGCTGGCTTCTGGCGCTTGCATCGCTTGTTCACCGAGCTTCAGGTTCCGTGTACGGTCTATGGCGTTACGCTTGCCATGATGCGCAACCCGGATGCCGTTGCCGCCATGAACGAGGCTGGCTGGGAAATCGCCAGCCACGGTTACCGCTGGCACGAATACAAGGATTACCCGGAAGAGCTGGAGCGTCAGCATATCCTTGATGCAGTTCGGCTGCATACCCAAGTTGCGGGTGAGCGTCCCTATGGGATGTACCAGGGCAAGCCTTCCATTAACACCTTGCGGCTGGTGCAGGAGGAAGGTGGTTTCCTTTATTCTTCCGATAGCTATGCCGATGATCTGCCCTATTGGGTCAAGGGTGTGAATGGCAAACCCTTCCTCATCATCCCCTATACGCTTGAAGCCAATGACATGCGTTTCGCCACGCCTCAGGGTTTCAATTCGGGAGACCAGTTCTATACTTACCTGAAGGACACGTTCGACACGCTTTACCAGGAAGGCAAGGAAGGTGCGCCGAAAATGATGTCCGTTGGCCTTCATTGCCGCCTTGTCGGGCGTCCGGGCCGTATCGCCGCGCTTCGGCGCTTCATGGAATATGTGCTTGAGCACAAGAAGGTTTGGATACCCCGGCGTATCGAGATTGCCCGCCACTGGCATGAGCATCACAAGCCGGACCCAACCTAACTTCAAGAAAACAGGCTGATCATGCAAAGACAGGAATTTATTGACCGTTTCGGCGGCGTTTTCGAGCATTCGCCGTTCGTTGCAGAGCGTGCCTATGACGACGACATGGTGCGCGGGGAGAAGCTGAATGTGCAGCGTGTGCATGCCGCTTTGGTTGCAGTCTTTCGCGTTGCCAGTGAAGAAGAGCGGTTGAGCGTGCTACGCTCGCATCCCGATCTCGCGGGCAAACTTGCCATTGCTGGCGGGTTGACGGAGGAAAGCCGCAAGGAGCAGGCAGGAGCGGGGCTCGACCGCCTGAGCCCCGAGGAGCACGCCCGCTTCACCGAACTGAATGATGCCTATACGCAAAAATTCGGCTTTCCCTTCATCATCGCCGTCAAGGGGCTGAACAAGGACGACATCCTCGGTGCCTTCGAAAAGCGCGTGAACAATAGCCGCGAAGATGAGTTCGCGACTGCCTGCGGGCAGGTGGAACGTATTGCTCTCCTGCGACTGGAAAACCTGCTGCCTTCCGCATGAGGATGGGTTAGAATTGTCCGACAGGAGTTCAACATGCGCCCATCGGAAGTGCTGGAAAAGAACAGAGAACTGATCCGTAGGCTGGTGGTTCAGCACCATGTCGCCAATCCGCGCGTGTTCGGCTCAGTTGCACGTGGCGATGACCGAGACGATAGCGACCTCGATATTTTAGTCGATACGCTGGAGGAAACGACCCTCTTTGATCTAGGCGGTCTTCAACATGATTTGGAGACGCTACTTCAGATGCGCGTCGATCTTGCAACCAGTAAAGGGTTGCGGCCCAAGGTGAAGGATCGTGTGCTTGCCGAGGCGATTGCCATATGAGCTTTGAGCGCAGCAAATTGCTGGAACTTCTCGAACAAATGCAAGAAGCGACTGGGCAGGCCATCAGTTTTCTGGACGGAATAGAAAAACCCCAATTTTTTCTGAGGGAAACCAGAACTCAGATGGCGGTTTCCATGGCTCTGGTCATCTTGGGTGAGGCGGTTACTCGCGCTATAAAATCAGACCCTCACATCACAGATGAGCATCCGAACATTCCCTGGATGAAAATCAAGGCGACGCGGAATCTCGTCGCAGATGACTACTTCGAACTAGAATTCGATGTAGTTTGGAAAACAGTGAAAGAGGATTTACCTCACCCCTCTCGCAACTTCACGCTCTGCGCCACATTCATGCCCAAGGTGAATAATCTAAAATGCCGAAAACCCTCTCTGTCCGTCCACTGACACAAGCCGCATTCGAGCCATTCGGTCAGGTTATTGAGGCAGATCGCGCCCGCATGAAGCTGATCAATGGCGGCAATACCGAGCGGTTTCATGCACTGGCCGAGGCCGAAGTTGTAGGTGAGGGCGCTCGCGTCATTCTCAATATCTTCCGCGGCCAGCCCCGCCCGTTTCCCTACGCGCTTGGCATGATGGAGCGCCACCCATTTGGCAGTCAGAGTTTTTCGCCATTGAGCGGGCGGCCTTATCTTGTCGTCGTATCCGAGGATGTGGATGGCAAACCCGCAGAGCCGCAGGTGTTTCTCGCACGCGGCGATCAGGGCGTGAATTATCGGCGCAATGTCTGGCACCATCCGCTGATGACGATAGGTGATCCAAGCGATTTTCTGATTGTCGATCGCGATGGACCAGGGAACAATCTCGAGGAATATTTCTTTTCTGAACCCTACAGCATCAGTGAGCCAACCATATGACCGGATTGACCACCCATGTTCTCGATACTGCCTCTGGCAAACCTGCCGAAGGATTGGTGATCGATCTTTACAAGTTGGATGGAGAAACACGATCTCATGTGAAAAGCGTCACAACCAATAGCGATGGCCGCGTGGATGGCGGGCCGATTCTGATTGGCGAAAGCTTTTGCAAGGGAACTTATGAGTTGGTGTTTCATGCAGGAGATTATCTGAGACAAAGCGGTGTGGCACTTGCCGATCCCGCCTTTCTCGATGTTATTCCCATTCGCTTCGGTATTGCTGATGAGAGCGGGCATTATCACGTGCCGCTCCTGATTTCGCCCTATGGCTATTCCACCTATCGCGGGAGCTGACATGCGTTTCGCCGCCATTGCCGACATTCACGGAAACTGTGCGGCATTGGAGGCCGTGCTTCTCGATATCGGGCAGCAGGGAATACCGACAAACTTCATCGTCAACCTGGGAGACTGTCTCTCCGGCCCTCTGGAGGCGGGACGCACGGCAGAGCTGCTTCTATCGCTCGACCTGCCCACCGTGCGCGGCAATCACGACCGCTATCTCGTGGAACATTCACTGGGTGAAATGCACAGCTGGGAAGCAGATGCTTATAGCCAACTGACGGATGAGCATCTGGACTGGCTCAAATCCCTTCCTCCATCCCTTGTCTGGCATGACGATGTTTTCGCCTGTCACGCCAACCCGCATGACGATCAGGCGTACTGGCTGGAAATTGTAAAGCCTGATGGTGCGGTGTGCCTGAAGCCGCGGGCGGACATTGAGCGGCTTGCGGAAGGGATCAAGCAGTCGCTGATGCTCTGCGGCCATAGCCATCTTCCAAGAGCGGTTCGGTTGCGTGATGGCCGCATCATCGTCAATCCCGGCAGTGTTGGCTGTCCGGTCTATGATGATGACATGCCTTATTATCACCAGGTGGAAACCGGAACACCTCACGCCTCCTATGCCATTTGCGAGACGAAGAACGGCATATGGGACATTACCTTCCGGCTGGTGCCATACGATCATATGAGCCAGTCACGCCTTGCTGAACAGAATGGCCGCCCCACCTGGGCAGCGGGGCTGGCAACGGGCTGGCTTGATTGATTCAGTATGGGCAGTGGGCGATAATATTCCGGTCCACGCTCTGAATATCCCGTTTGCCGCAGAGCGCCATGGTGATATCCATTTCCTTGCGAATGATGTTGAGCGCCAGCTCAACACCTTCCTTGCCCATGGCGCCAAGGCCATACAGGAAGGGGCGACCGATATAGGTGCCCTTTGCACCCAATGCGACGGCCTTCAGCACATCCTGCCCCGAACGTATGCCACTATCCAGATGTACCTCGATACGGTCGCCGACGGCCGAAACGATCTTCGGTAACATACTAATGGCAGAAGGCGCGCCATCCAGCTGACGACCGCCATGGTTGGAGACGATGATGGCGTCTGCCCCGGTATCGGCAGCGGCACGGGCATCTTCTTCATCCAGAATGCCCTTGATGATGAGCTTGCCGTTCCAGCGATCCTTGATCCATTCCACATCTTTCCAGGACAGGCGCGGATCGAACTGTTCCGCGGTCCAGGAGCTGAGCGAGGAGAGATCGGACACGTTTTTGGCATGTCCCACAATGTTGCCAAAACCGCGACGCTTCGTGCGCGCCATATCCAGGCACCATTGCGGACGCGTTGCCATTTGCCAGATGTGCTTTGGCGTGAACTTCGGCGGCGCGGATAAGCCGTTGCGCAAATCCTTGTGGCGCTGTCCAAGTATCTGAAGATCGGCAGTGATCACGAGCGCAGAGCAATTGGCGCGCTTGGCTCTCTCTATCAGGCTCTCGATAAAAGCCCTGTCCTTCATTACATACAGCTGGAACCAGAATGGTTTCGCCGTGACCGAAGCGACGTCCTCAATGGAGCAGATGCTCATTGTCGAGAGCGTAAATGGCACGCCAAATTCTTCCGCTGCCTTGGCCGCCAGCATCTCGCCATCCGCATGCTGCATTCCGGTCATGCCAGTTGGAGCAAGGGCAACGGGCATGGAAACCGGCTGGCCGATCATCTCGCTCTTGAGCGAGCGGTTGGTCATGTCCACCAGCACCCGCTGACGCAGCTTGATAGCAGCGAAATCTTCCTCGTTGGCGCGATAGGTTCCCTCAGTCCAGGAGCCGCTATCGGCATAATCGAAAAACATTTTCGGCACGCGACGGCGAGCCAGCGCCTTCAAATCAGCAATCGTCAATGGGGCAGTCATGAAACGTCTCGTCCTCCGAATAGTTGTTCAACAACTATCATAAGAGACCGCAAACGGAAGCGGAAAGTACCCGACAGGGGTTGCGTTCTTGTCGCGGCAGATGTCGTTTTCCGAATGAGGTTCAGGCCGTGGGCTTCCTAGGCTCTCCAGCCACATAGGTTTCCACCACGGAGCGATCATCGCCCAGTGTTTGCAGCAGGAAAAGCTCCTCGGCCAGTGTGTTGACCGTTCCCATGCGAAGGCGCATGGCAGGGGTTGCGCCAGCGTTCAGCACCACGATATCGGCATCCGTGCCTTCTTCAAGCGTTCCGATCCGATCTGCCAGCGAAAGCGCTTCCGCATTGCCACGCGTCATAAGGTAGAAGCTATCGAGCGGGTTGAGGCGCTCGCCCAGCAATTGCTGGATCTTGTAGGCCTCATCCAGCGTCTTGAACATGGAATAGCTGGAGCCGCCGCCGATATCGGTGGCAACGCCCACGCGGACCGGCTTTTCACGCCGGGTTATGGCTTTCAGCGGGAAGAGGCCGGAGCCGAGGAAAAGGTTGGATGTGGGGCAGTGAACTGCAACGGCACCCGTTTCGGAAAGCACATCCGCCTCGCGGTCAGACAGGTGGATGGCGTGGCCGAGCAGGGTCTTTGTGCCCAGAAGCCCATAGCGCGCATAGATATCGGTGTAATCCTTGGCTTCCGGGTAAAGCTCGCAGGTGAAGCGGATTTCCTCGTGGTTCTCCGAAAGATGCGTCTGGATATGCAGGTCTGGAAATTCCTGCGCCAGGGTTTGCGTTGCGCTCATCTGTTCCGGTGTGGAAGTGATGGCAAAGCGCGGCGTGATGGCGACGTGGTTTCGCCCCTTGCCATGCCATTGTTCGATGACCGCGCGCGTCTCATCATAGCCAAGCTGTGGCGTATCGAGCAGGCCCTGCGGGGCGTGGCGATCCATCATCACCTTGCCGCCGACCATCAGCATGTTCCGCTTCATGGCCTCGCCGAAGAATGCATCGGCAGAGGCCTTGTGAACGGAGCAGTAAGCGGCAACCGTCGTCGTGCCCTGCCGCAGGAACTCATCATAAAAGTGACCCGCGATGCGTTCCGCATGGGCCGTTTCCACAAAGCGGCATTCTTCCGGGAACGTATAGGTATTCAGCCATTCCAAGAGGTTGGCGGCGTAAGATGCAATCACCTGCATTTGCGGGAAATGCACATGGGTGTCGATAAGGCCCGGCAGGATGAGGTGCGGGCGATGATCGACTTCCGCGACGCCTTCCGGTGCAGCGGCCTTCACATCGGCGTAAGAGCCAGCCTTGGCAATGCGCCCATCCTGAACCAGAAGCCCGCCATCCTCTTCATAGAGATAGCTTGAGGTATCGGTGAGGCTTTCAGGCGCGCGATGGAAAGAGAGCAGCCGCCCGCGAAGGAGAAGAGAAGTCATTTATTGCATTGCTCCGGCGCCACGAACGGCGCTTTCATACCAGGCCGTCAGAAGCTTGCGCTCCTGCGGCGTGATCTCGGTGATGTTTCCAGGCGGCATGGCATGGCTGCGCCCGGCCTGTATGTAGATCTCATGGGCGTGACGTGCAATTTCTACATCGGTTTCAAATTTCACGCCTTTCGGCGCAAAGCTGATGCCATCCCAAACCGGTTCCGCCGCATGGCACATGGAACAGCGGCCTTGCACGATTTCCTTAGCCTGGCCGAAATGGGCATCCGCAACGAAGCGTTGTTGCGTGGGAGACAGTGCGGAAGCAGTTTCCGTCTCGCCCGTCAGCACCTTGGGCACGGTTGAAAGCCACATGATGAGAATGAAGATCAGCACCGTGACAAGCCATGTCCAGGTGGGTTTGCCTTTGCGGGCATGGGTGGTGTTGAACCAGTGACGGATGGTGACGCCCATCAGGAAAACCAGCGAAGCAATGACCCAGTTGAACTGGGTGCCGAAGGCCAGCGGATAGTGGTTCGACAGCATGAAGAAAATGACGGGCAGCGTCAGATAGTTGTTGTGTAGTGAGCGCTGCTTGGCGATGCGGCCATATTTCGGGTCCGGTGTGCGGCCTGCAATCAGATCGGCCACCACGATCTTCTGGTTTGGAATGATGATGAAGAACACGTTGGCGGACATGATCGTCGCGGTGAATGCGCCGAGATGCAGGAAGGCGGCGCGGCCGGTAAAAATCTGCGTATAGCCCCAGGCCATGGCAACCAGCACCACATAAAGCAGCGCCATCAGCCCCCAGGTGTTCTCCCCGATGGGTGATTTGCACAGCAGGTCGTAGATAATCCAGCCGATACAGAGTGAGGCGAGCGACAGGAGGATCGCCTGCCAGGCTGCCAGCGGCAGCACGCTGTGATCGATCAGGAAAAGGTCAGCCCCGCCGTAATAGACCACGCAGAGCATCAGGAAGCCGGAAAGCCATGTCATATAGCTTTCCCATTTGAACCATGTCAGGTGCTCCGGCATCTGGGCCGGTGCCACCAGATATTTCTGGATGTGGTAGAATCCGCCGCCATGAACCTGCCATTCCTCGCCATAGGCACCGACGGGCAGATGCGGGCGCTTCACGAGCCCGAGATCCAGCGCAATGAAATAAAAGGAGGAGCCGATCCAGGCAATGGCGGTAATCACGTGCAGCCAGCGCACGGCGAAGCTCAGCCATTCCCAGGCTATGGCGTATTCATACATATGCGGAATTCCCGATTCATTCCCCGACATCACAGTTTGCGAAAATTCGCGGATGAAGGAAAGCGGAAAGGGCCGGAAGAAACGGGCTTCGCTGAACTTTCCAGTGTTTCCTAAATAACCGGCTGATCGAACTCCGGCAGCGCCTCCCGCAGAAACTCGCGAAACGCTCTGATTTTAGCCGAATTTCGCCGGGCTTCGGGATAGACCAGCCAGTAATGCGAGCCATCTTCGCAGGTGAGATCGAAGGGCTGGATCAGGCGACCGAGCGCGACATCTTCCGCATAGAATTCTGGCCTCAGGATAGCAACACCTTGGCCCGCGATAGCCGCGGCAGCTTCAATGGCCTGGGCGCCCAGCCGGTTGCGGGGCTGATCCTGAAGCGAAACATCAGTATGACCCGCAGCGTTGAACCATATCATCCACCAAGGATCGCCCGCATCAATGATGCGCAGTTTCAGGAGATCGAGCGGGGAGTGAACACCGCCAATGCTTTCAGCAAGACGCGGGCTCAGCATGGGTGTGAAATGGTTGCGCATGAGGAAATGAACTTTCAATCCCGGCCAGTTGCCGCGACCGGAACGGATGGCAAGATCAGCTTCACTGCGGCTGAAATCGATCAGATCTTGCGAATGCTCCAGCCGCACTGCGAGGCCGGGATTTTTGACCTGAAAGCTGCCGAGATGCCGGGCCAGCCATTGGCTGGCAAAGGTGGAGCTGGAATTGATTGTCAACGTACCATCGGCGGCATTGCGCATGTCAGCCACGGCCTCTCGCAGCGTCTCAAATGCTTCAGAGACCTTGGGGGCGAGCCTTGATCCCGCATCGGTGAGCGCAATCTTGCGCGGGCGGCGCAGGAAGAGTTGTTCGCCAATCGTATCTTCCAGCAGTTTCACCTGATAGCTCACAGCCGTCTGGGTCAGGCCCAGTTCCTCGCCTGCTTTAGTGAAACTTCCATGCCTCGCTACTGCCTCAAACACGCGCAGCGCATTGAGCGGGAACTGTCGGGACATTTTCATGGATCAGTTCTCTTTATGCATGTAGCGTATAATTCGATTGGATTGTGCGGGCTATCAGTAGCACGATCATCCTCACAAACACAGATAAACGAGCCCAAAAATGTCCAGTTTTCAATTGAACTGGCGGATAAACCTGATCCGCCTGCCGCGCCGTCTTGCGTCTATTTTTTCTGTCAACCGTGCTAAAGCTGCGGCACCAGTCATCAACCAGCTTGATCCAGAAGGCATGAGCAAGCGCGATTTAAGCGATATCGGCATGATCGAAGGCCGTTACGAGCGCGCAAAGCCACGGCAGGAAACCGCTTTGGATGCGGCACGCAAAACCTTCATGGGGCGTGGGCTGTGAGGTTTGCGTAAGTGATCAGTAGCTCTGCGGCCACCAGAGCGGCAATCACTGCGGGGCGCTTATCTCGCACGGTGTTGCCACCAACCGGCAGCACAAGCCGTTCATCCGAAATTTGGCCGGATGTTTCCCGCGCCAGCCAGTTCTTGAACGTAGCGCGCTTCGTTTGCGAACCTATCATGCCGATATAGGCAAGATCATTGCGGGCAAGCGCTTCCTTCGCAATCAGGAAATCGAGCGCGTGATCGTGGGTGAGGATGAGAACAGCGCTCGTTCGTGGCAGGCCTTTCACCAGCGCTTCGGGCATGGCGATGTGCTTTGTCTCCACGCCGCTTGGCAGGCCTTCCAATTCCTCTCGCCGCGTTTCCACCACGGTGACGTGAAAGGGCAGGGGCAGAAGTGCTGCTGCCAAAGCTTTGCCCACATGGCCGGCACCAAACAGGGTGACTCTGGGAAGGGTGGCGGACTCAGCGGCAAGCCGTGACTCCAAGTCAGCGGCCACCTCCTGCGTCACTTGCTGGAAGGTGAGGATTGTTCGGCCACCGCAGCATTGGCCTATTTCCGGTCCGAGAGCCACATCCATTTGCGTCTGCCCGCTTCCCTTCAGCAGCGCTCGCGCATTGTCTATCGCCATGAATTCCAGCGCGCCGCCGCCGATGGTACCGAAGCATTCCGCTTCGGAAACCAACATGAACGCCCCCGCCTCACGCGGCGTCGAGCCTTTCACGCTCGCGACGGTGACGAGGATGGCGGCGGGGTTGCGGGTGAGGAAGGCGGTAATCAACCCTCACATCGCCTTCAGGCGCTCCACGGCCATCAGCACGCGTTCAGGCGTTGCGGGTGCATCAAGGCGTGGGCAGACGGTGTAATCGGCAATGGACGCAACAGCCATGGAGAGCGCTTCGAACACCGAGATGCCGAGCATGAATGGAGGCTCGCCAACAGCTTTGGAGCGGCCAATGGTTGCTTCCCGGTTCTCAGACCATTCCGCCAGTTTCACGTTGAAGATCTTTGGCCGGTCGGAGGCCAGCGGGATTTTGTAGGTGGAGGGAGCGTGCGTGCGAAGACGCCCCTTGGCATCCCACCACAATTCTTCGGTGGTGAGCCAGCCCATGCCCTGCACGAAGGCACCTTCCACCTGGCCGATATCGATGGCCGGATTCAAAGATTTGCCGACATCGTGCAGAATATCTGTGCGGTCCACCAGATATTCACCCGTCAGCGTATCGATGGAGACTTCAGAGCAAGCGGCACCATAAGCGAAATAAAAGAATGGCCTGCCTTTGCCTGCGGCACGATCCCAGTGAATCTTCGGCGTTTTGTAGAAGCCGGTGGCGGAAAGCTGCACACGGTCGTAATAGGCGGCGCGAACCAGCGTCTCAAAAGGTACAATATCCTCGCCCACCCGCACACGGTTGGGCAGGAACTCCACCTGATCTTTCTCCACCTTCCACTGGCGACAGGCAAAATCGATCAGCCGCTCCTTCAATTGGCGAGCCGCATCGAGCGCCGCCATACCGTTCAGATCGGAACCGGAAGAGGCCGCCGTGGCGGATGTATTCGGCACCTTGCCTGTGGTCGTGGCGGTAATCTTCACCCGCTCGATATCCACGTTGAAGGCATCGGCCACCACCTGCGCCACCTTGGTATAAAGGCCCTGGCCCATTTCCGTGCCGCCGTGGTTCAGATGGATCGAACCATCCTGATAGATATGCACGAGCGCGCCAGCCTGATTATAGGCAGTCATGGTGAAAGAGATGCCGAACTTCACCGGGGTCAGGGCGATGCCCTTGCGAATGACAGGGCTGTTCTCGTTAAACTCGACGATGGCCTGACGGCGCGCGCGGTAGTCACTGGAGGTTTCAAGCTCTTCCACCAGCTTGAGGATGATATTATCCTCAACCTCCTGATGATAGGGCGTCAGCGTGCGGCCGGAACCTTGCTGTCCGTAGAAATTCAGCTTGCGGACATCCAGTGGGTCCTTGCCCACGGCATAGGCGATCTCTTCTATGAAGCGTTCCGCGCCGAGCATCCCCTGTGGGCCGCCAAATCCGCGAAAGGCCGTGTTGGAGCAGGTGTGCGTTTTCAGCGGCTTCGAGGTCAAATGCACATGCGGATAGAAATAGCTGGAATCGGCATGGAAGAGGGCGCGATCCGTCACAGGGCCGGATAGATCTGCCGAGAAGCCGCAACGGGCGGCATAGGTGGCATCCACCGCATGGATGCGGCCTTCCTCGTCGAAGGCGAGGTCGTAATCGACGCGGAAGTCATGCCGCTTGCCCGTCACCATCATGTCTTCGTCGCGGTCCGGGCGGAATTTGACGGCGCGGTTCAGCTTCTTGGCGGCCACGGCAGCCAGGCAGGCGAAGTGGTTGCCCTGCGTTTCCTTGCCGCCAAAACCGCCGCCCATGCGCCGCGTGTTGATGGTCACCGCATGGTTTGCGCAGCCCAGAACATGGGCCACCATGTGCTGCACTTCGCTGGGATGCTGGGTAGAGGACCAGACGGTGATATCCTCATCCTCGCCGGGGATGGCGAGGGCAATCTGTCCTTCCAGATAGAAGTGCTCCTGCCCGCCGATATACATGTGGGCCTGGATGCGCAGCGGGGAATTTTCGATTTCCGTTTCCGGTTCCCCGCGCTTCAGCACCATGGGCTTCACCACCAGGGGTGAGCCGTTTTCCAGTGCGCCATCAATATCCGTCCAATGGGGCAGATCGCGATATTCTATCTTTGCCAGACGGGCAGCCCGCCGCGCCTGATCGCGCGTTTCGCCGATAACGACGAAAATCGGCTGGCCGTGGAACTCGACCTTCTCCGTCGCCAGCAGCGGCTCGTCGTGCTGGCCGGTGGAGCCGACATCATTAAGGCCCGGAATGTCGGCGGCTGTAATCACATCCACCACGCCCGGTGCTGCTTTCACAGCGCTCAGATCGATGGAGAGGATGTCCGCATGAGCACGATCTGCCATGCCAAGCGCTGCGTGCAGGGTGCCTGCGGGCTCCGGCATGTCATCAATATATTCGGCGGTGCCGGTGACATGCTTGTGGGCTGAATCGTGGCGAAGCGACACATGCATCGGGCCGTTGATCGTGTCCTTGGCTTCGAAGGTGGTGTTGTCCATGGCTTAAGCCTCCTCCGGCTCAAAGCGGGCAAGCTCTTGCGGCTGTCCGGCGGTTTCCAGGAAGAACCGTGTCAGCAGATTCTTGGCGGTAATTGAACGATACTCGGCTGTCGCCCGCCAGTCGGTCAGCGGTGTGTAATCTTCATCGAAGAGATCGCGAACGGAGGCGACCGTATTCCAACTCCAGGGCCGTCCGATCAGGGCTTGCTCGACCGTGCTTGCACGTTTTGGCGTAGCCGCCATGCCGCCAAAGGCGATGCGACAGGTTTCCACGCAGCCTTCTGCATCGATGGTCAGATAGAAAGCGCCACAGAGGGCTGAGATATCCTCATCCCGGCGTTTGGAGATCTTGTAGACGGCGTAGAAAGCTTCCTCATCCCCATGCGGAATCGTGATCTTCTCGACGAATTCGCCGGGTTGACGGTCCTGCTTGCCGTAGTCGATGAAATAGTGCTCCAGCGGCAGCGTCCGACTGCCGGATGCAGAGCGCAATGTCAGGTCAGCACCAAGTGCGATGAGGGCAGGCGGAGTATCGCCAATCGGTGAGCCATTGGCGATGTTGCCGCCAATCGTGCCCATATTGCGCACCTGCTGGCCTCCCAGCCGGTCGAACAGGCGACCCATGGCCGGATAACGCGCTTCCAGCACCTCAAAGCCTTGCGAATAGGTCACGCCCGCGCCAATCACGATGGCAGTTTCGTCTTCGGTGATTGTTTGCAGATCAGTTAGGTGGTTGATGAAAATCACGCCGCTGATAGGCCGCATCTGCTTGGTAACCCAAAGGCCAACGTCGGTTGAGCCAGCGACGATGATGGCGGATGGATTGGCTGCAAGCACATCCGCCAGCGCATCCAGCGTTCCGGGAATGATTGAGCGTGCTCCATCTTTTTCGATCTCGATGGTGTCGGATGAGGCGCGGATGGTCCACAGCTTTGCCATCACCTCGGCCCGGTCGCGCTCAATCGGATCGAAGAGGGCACTCGGGCGCTGTTCCGCCACCTGTTCTGCCGCTTTTACGATGGGTTCGTAGCCTGTGCAGCGACAGAGATTGCCTTGCAATGCCGTCTCGATTTCAGCGCGAGTGGGCTTTTCGCTTGCCATCCAGAGACCGTAAAGCGACATGACGAAGCCGGGTGTGCAGAAGCCGCACTGCGAACCGTGACAGTCCACCATTGCCTGCTGCACCGGATGCAGCTTGCCATCCTTGGCCGCCAAATGCTCCACTGTCACCACATGGGTGCCATGCAGGGAACCGAGGAAGCGAATGCAGGCGTTGACGCTTTCATAGCGAAGCGCCCCGCCAATCAGCCGCCCCACCAGCACGGTGCAGGCGCCGCAATCGCCCTCGGCACAGCCTTCCTTGGTGCCCGTCAGCCGCCGCCTCAACCTCAGATAATCCAGCAGGGTTTCCGTTGGAGTGAAATCCCCCAGCGAAACCTCCTCGCCGTTGAGAATGAAGCGGATGGCAGACGTCATGCGTGCATGTTCCCTATGGTCTTATTGAGCGGTCCAGCCGCCATCGATGGAAATATGGGTGCCGGTGATCTGTCGTGCTGCGTCGCTGGCGAGGAAGATCGCCGTTTGGGCGACTTCATCGATGGAGACGAAGTCCTTCGTCGCCTGCAAACGGAGCATGACGTCCGTCTTGACCGCCTCTTCCGAGATACCACGTTCGCGGGCCGTATCGGGGATTTGCTTTTCCACGAGCGGCGTCAGCACGTAGCCGGGGCAGATGGCGTTCACTGTTATGCCGAATTCGGCCAATTCCAGTGCGGCGGTTTTGGTTAAACCCAAAACGCCGTGCTTGGCTGCCACATAAGCAGATTTGAATGGGGATGCAACTAGTCCATGAGCAGAGGCTACATTGATGATGCGGCCCTTGCCCGCCTTCTTCATCAGCGGAATGGTGTGGCGCATGGTGTGGAAGGCTGAGGAAAGCAGAATGGCGATCAGCTGATCCCATTTTTCCGGCGGGAATTCCTCGATCTTCGCAACATGCTGGATGCCGGCATTGTTGACCAGAACATCCACCGTGCCGAAAGTTTTTTCTGCCGTGCGAATGAGATCTTCAATCTCATCTGGCTTGGTCATGTCAGCGGCGTGGTAAAGCGCGGTTACCCCCGACAGCTTTTCAAGCTCAGCGCGCGCCGCCTCTATCTCGTCTGCCTTGCCGAAGCCGTTGATCACCACGTTCGCGCCGTCGGCTGCGAAGGCACGGGCTATTCCAAGCCCGATGCCACTGGTAGATCCTGTTACGACGACGCTTCTGGCCATGCCTGTACTCCCTTTTCACGCCTCTATTGCAGTGCATGAAAAGGAAGGTATGCCCAAAGCAGGGTGGCTGGCAATCGCTAGTATAAATCGCCTTTTAGCGGCATTTGCCCACTGCACTCAGCGCCGCAGATATGCCTTTGAGTGAGTAGGTGTAGCTGGTGTTGGTTCCACGGGCGGAGGTTGCCTTGACGGTCATGTCGCTGCCGCCGCGCATGGCAGCCACCAGGGCGGGTTCACGCGCCGGATCACGCACCCAGGCGGCATTTTCCTTCGGAACCAGCGTGAAGCTGTCATTGCCAATGCTGACTGTGATATTTGAACCGGCCTTGACGCTATAGCCCATGATGGCCTGCGGCATCATGTTGGATTTGCCAGCTTGGGGAGCAACCAGGAAGAAGTTGTCGCCATGGCTGACCCCTGCCGGCATTTGCTTTACCGGAACCGAGAGAACATAGCAGCTTTTGCCACTACCGCTGCCATAAGAATACACCCCCCATGCATCGAACTGCTGTACCCGGCTTGGCTGGTTGGCCATGGCTGCGGTGGACAGCAAGGCGATGGAAATGGCTAGGGCGCATGTCTTTTTGGACATCGAACTCTCCTGGAAATGCAATTTGGAAAACAGCCCGAACGCGAGAAACGGTGCGGGCGCGACAGCGTGTGATTGAACGGCCCGAGAGTTAGCGAATGGTTAATGGTGGGATCAACCCTTGATCGTTCTGGCTCACAAAGGGTTGATGAGACGTGCTCATATTCCAGAGGGTGGCAGGCGAGGGAGGGGCGTGATCCGCTTCATGGAGCACTTTAACGCCTTGCCAAACTGATTCCGGAAGGCCGACTAAGGCATTGGCAAAAGATTCGATTTGCCTCAGGCCATCGAAAATCTTGGCGATGTCATTCCAGACTTTCGACTTTGCATTGTAGTTCAGCACCTCTATCTGAGGTGTAACAGAACATGACGGATGGAAGACCATGGAACTCGGGCTTTATACCTTTGCGGATGTCGATCCCGCCATTGCCAGCGGTCAACGCGGGCAGGATGCAGCAGTGCGGTTGAAGCACCTGTTGGAAGAAATCGAACTCGCCGATCAGGTCGGGCTGGATGTCTTCGGCCTTGGTGAACATCACCGGCCAGATTACGCCGTTTCCTCTCCGTCCACGGTGCTTGCCGCGGCGGCGGTGAAGACCAAGAATATTCGTCTGACGAGCGCTGTTTCGGTGTTGAGTTCTGATGATCCGATCCGGGTGTTCCAGCAGTTTTCCACGGTTGATCTTCTTTCCGGCGGGCGTGCGGAAATCATGGCGGGGCGCGGTTCGTTCATCGAATCCTACCCGCTGTTTGGCTATGACTTGAACGATTACGATCGCCTGTTTTCGGAAAAGCTCGATCTGCTTTTGACGCTTCGCGATAATGAGATCGTCAACTGGGAAGGCGAGTTGCGTGCACCCATCCAGAGCCGTGGCGTGTATCCGCGCCCGCTTCAGGAACGGCTGCCGGTATGGATCGCTGTTGGCGGCACTCCGCAAAGCGTCGCTCGCGCCGGTGCCATGGGCCTGCCACTGGCTGTTGCCATCATCGGTGGGGAATATGCCCGTTTCGCGCCCTTCTTCGAGCTTTATCGGGAGGCTGCACGCCGTTCCGGACAGGACCCGGCAAAACTGAAAACCAGCATCAATGTTCATGGCTTCATTGCCGATACGACCGATATTGCTGCCGATCAGTTCTATGGTCCGCAAGCATCCGTCATGGATCGCCTGGGCCGTGAACGCGGCTGGCCGCCAACAAACCGTGCGCAATATGATCGTGCCCGTTCGGCTGCCGGAAACCTCTTCGTTGGCGATCCGGAGTCGGTGGCGGAAAAGATCGTTGCTGCCCACAAAGTTTTCGGTAATGACCGCTTCCTGCTGCAAATGGCGATCGGTCTGATGCCACATGAGCAGATCATGCGGGGCATTGAATTGTTTGGCACAAAGGTTGCGCCTCTGGTGCGCAAAGCCTTGACGCCAGCGGCAGATGGGGCGAAACCCGCCGCTTGAGATAAGGGCGGATGAGAGAATGATCGTTTCCAGCGAAGATGAATTGGACAAGTTGAAGGCCGTGGGGCGCATTTGCGCCCGCGCGGTGGAGACCATGGCCAAGGCGCTGGAACCGGGCATCACCACGGCGGAACTCGACGCGATTGGGCGAAAAGTTCTGGAGGATGCGGATGCGCAATCCGCGCCGGAATTTTGCTACCAGTTTCCGGGCGCAACGTGCATCAGTGTTAATGAAGAGGTGGCGCACGGCATTCCGGGCCCGCGCGTCATTCAGGCCGGTGATCTGGTGAACATCGACGTTTCCGCCGTCAAGGACGGTTTTTTCGGTGATACCGGATCATCCTTCGCGGTGCCGCCGGTAAAGCGGGAAATCGAAAAACTGGTTCGCGATGGACGCCGCGCCTTGTGGACCGGCCTGCAACAGGTAAAAACCGGCAAGCCCATGGCCGATATCGGCAATTCCATCGGGGCCTTTGCCAAGAAGAACCGCTATACGCTGATTACCAATCTCGCGAGCCACGGCGTTGGCCGCTCGCTGCATGAGGAGCCGGGTGAACTGCCAACCTGGCCGGACCCGGATGAGACGCGCGTAATGGAGGAAGGGCTGGTTTTTACTGTAGAACCGTTCCTCTCCCTCGGGGCGACATGGGCGGAAGATGCAGGCAATGGCGACCCCTGGACGCTCTATGGCGATCCGCGTGCGCCGACGGTTCAGTTTGAGCACACCATTGTTGTGACACGAAATGGCCCGCTAATTTTGACCTTGTCGGAGTGACAGGCCGAAACATCACACAGATGCATGGCTTCCATACTCAATGCTGATTTGAAGCTTGATGAATTGGCTGCCATACAGGGCCATGTTTCAGCGAACGCAAATATCCAGTCCAGTAACCATCGCCTTTGCTGGTGCTCTGGCCATGGCCGCAGCCATGGGCTTTGGACGGTTTTTCTATACGCCTGTCTTGCCGGGGATGATGGCTGGTATTCCGCTTTCTGCTTCGCAAGCAGGCTTTATCGCAGCGGGTAATTTTGCGGGCTACCTGGCAGGAGCATTGCTGGCCTCGCAAGGCTGGGCGAGTGGTCGTGAGCGGATGCTGGCATTGAGTGGATTGGCATCGACTTCCCTTCTGCTGGCGGGCATGGCAGCAGTCAGCACTCTGCCTCTTTTCATCCTCATCCGTTTTCTGTCAGGGCTTGCCAGCGCCTTTGCCATGATCTTCACCTCATCTATCGTCCTGCCCTATGGGCATGGCCGACCCGCCGTGCAGGCTCTGCATTTCGGTGGTGTGGGAGCGGGCATTGCGCTCTCTTCGCTTCTGGCATTTACGATAAACCTGCTGGCCGGGGATGCTGCCCATGGTTGGCGTTGGAACTGGATCGCCGCCGCCATTCTGGTGGCATCGACCTTGCTGGTTATTGTGGTTTTGCTGCCTCGCCCATCAGCGGGACAAGCCGTAGCGCATGAGCCACCCGTGAGATGGACAAAGCCGCTCATTCTTTTAACGGCGTCCTACGGTCTTTTCGGCTTTGGTTATGTCGTCACGGCCACTTTCCTCGTTGCCATTGCACGGAATGCTGCAGCAGGAGCAGTCGTAGAGGCGAGTGCCTGGCTGGTTACCGGCATTGCGGCAGCCTTTTCCCTTTTCCTCTGGCAGCCTTTTGCGCGCAAGCTAGGCTTGGTGAAATGCTATCTGATCTGCCTCATCCTTGAAGCTGTGGGCGTTTTGGGGTCGGTTCTGCTGCCTGCTATTGCTGGCACGCTGATCGGTGGACTTCTTCTCGGTCTCACCTTCATGACGGTGACGGCCTATGGCCTGCAAATTGCCCGCAGCCTTGCGCATGAAAGCCCGCGCCGCGCGCTGGCGCTGATGACCGCTGCATTCGGAACCGGGCAGATCATCGGGCCTCTGGTGGCGGGCTGGGCAACCGAATGGTCTGGAAGCTTCAAGCTTGCCTCTCTCCTTGCCGCAATGGTTCTCTTTGTTTCTTTTTGCCTTGCTTTACCGGTGCTCAAGCACAAACAACCCTGAGGCGTAAGAGTTCAATGTCTATCTTAACTCTGCGTAAGGTGTTGCCTTCGGCATTGCCGCGACAGGAGGACTGGCATAGTTTCTGCCGAATCGCATCAACGCTGATGTCTGTGCAACATCACAAGGAAACTCGCCTCCGTGTTTCACTCATTCTTTCCTCGTCCCAAATTCTTCTTCATTTCCGCGATCGTCTGGTCTCTGATCTGCGTTCTTGGCTGGTATTTTGCGGTAGAGCGGCTGGGCATAAGCCTTGGCTTTACCGTCCCGGAAGGGACACCGGAGCCTTTTGACCTTAGCTATTTCGTCTTCCCGCCGAATGTTTGGTTTTATGCTTACTTCGCCGTCTGCCTTCTGGCTTTTGGCGGCACATGGACGGTGATTGCGAAAGATCATCCGTGGAAGCTGTGGTCGATCTGGGGCAGCTTGCTGATTATCGCCGTCACCTATTTTGGTGTTCAGGTCACGGTGGTCATCAACAACTTCCGCCGTCCCTTTGGTGATTTGCTGCAAAACGCGCTGTCACAAAAGCCCGGCATCGATGTCTGGGATTTTTACGATCTCCAGATCGTATTTGCGAAGATCGCCTTTCTCTCCATGGGCGTGTCGATCCTCACGGACTTCTTTACCAGCCACTATATCTTCCGCTGGCGCACGGCGATGAACAACTTCTACATGTCGCATTGGGAAAAGCTGCGCCACATCGAAGGCGCTTCCCAGCGTGTCCAGGAAGATACGATGCGTCTTTCAGCAACGCTGGAAGGCCTGGGCATTACGCTCATCAACTCCGTGATGACGCTGATCGTTTTCCTGCCGATCCTTTACAGCCTGTCCAGTTACGTTTCCGAACTGCCGATCATTGGTGAACTGCCGCACGCGCTAATGTGGCTTGCCATCATCTGGCCGCTGTTTGGCACGGTGCTTCTTGCCGTGGCCGGGATCAAGCTTCCAGGCCTCAACTTCCGCAACCAGCGTGTTGAAGCCGCCTATCGTAAGGAACTCGTTTACGGTGAGGATAATCCGGAACGGGCGCAGCCGCCAACCGTGAAGGAACTGTTCGGCAATGTGCGGAAAAACTATTTCCGCCTTTATTGGCATTACCTCTATTTCAACGTTTTCCGCTATTTCTACATTCAGGCGGATGGTATCTTCCTGCTGACCATGCTGGTGCCGACCATCGTGGCGGGCAAGATCACCTATGGTATCTACCAGCAGATCGCGACCGCGTTTGGCCAGGTTTCAAACTCGTTCCAGTATCTGGTCAATTCCTGGACCACGATCATCGAACTGCTTTCCATCCACAAGCGTCTGAAAGCCTTTGAGGCAGCTATCGATGGTGAACCGCTACCCGATATCGATCAGCGCTATCTGGCTCGGGAAGAGAGAGATGGGGAGATCGGGGCTGACAAGCCTTACTGATCCATCGCATTTCAGAGTTTGGAGGCCGCGCCTTGTGCGCGGCCTTTTCAGATCAGAGGGTGGAAGGGGTACCCTTGCCGCGCTCTGCTAGCTGGCGGATGGCCTCGCCGTAGGTAACGCAGGCCACATCTGGTTTGTTACAGACATCGCTTGCCAACCGATCCAAAGCCCGCCAATAGGCGCCGCCGTTCATTTCCACAAAGTGGAAACCGAGTTGCAGCGGAATACGCTCGCCGGAATATTGCCTGTCAAATGCAGCACGGAAGGCGGTGTAAGCGCGTTCTTCAAACTCTGCCGAGCGAGATGGATTTTCCACGCCCGCCGAATGCCGGATAAACAGATTATAGTCCATGGCGATGATATTGCGCCGCTCCGGTCCCTCGGGGATCAACGGCAGGCCGAACATCAGCACCTTGTTCTGTTTTTCCGGTAGCATCGGGCCTTTGCTCACGCCGCTGCCATCATAGGTGAAGCCTTCCGCATGTTCGGCTTCTTCCAAGGCGTCGCTGGTGGAAAGATAGGGCGCGCGAAAGCCTTTGATGTCGCTCTTCACAAAATCACGCCAGCCGGAGGGCTCTTTTTCCGGCGCACCAAGATCAGCCCAGGCCGAGGACAGTATGGAGCGGAAGCTGCGCATTTCCTGCTGCCAATCGGCCTTTGTCCATTCCCGCCCATCGAAATGGCCGCAGGTGTGGCTGGCAATTTCATGGCCTTCCTGTTTCGCCTGCCAGACGTGATCAAGACGGGTCAATGCCTCATCTTTCGTTTGTGCAAACCCTATATTGGATTTGCCGGGCTTCTGGCCGGGGCCTTGATAGGTTCTGGCGCGGGCGCGATCAATCACCAGCGTGCAGGACAGAAAATAAGTGAAATGCGCATTGGTTCTCTTGGCCAGAGCACGGCTCCGCTCCCACAGCGGGTTGCTGCCAGCCCCATCGAACGAAATCATCACCAATTGCTTCGGCTGTTCCTCAGCCACGCCAAGGCTGGAGGAAAGGAGGAGGGCGGCGATGGTGCTCAAGATAAAGCGCAAAAGAACTACCTGTATGTGGATTCGCGGACGCACCTTTTCTCGGGCGAATAAGGCAAAGTCGCGGTCAGTGCGGGAATGACGCTTCCTATCGTGAATTGATTGAGGAGTGGTTGCACGATTGAACTGACAAATGGTATCGCGTTAAAGGTGATTCCTGAATTTTCGTCATCCATTAGTTGAGTTTAATAATTGTGGCGCTAAAATTTCACCCTAAACTGGGTGCCGTTGTCATTTGCGATTACACAACAGGCTTCAGGGTTCCTGAGATGGTTAAGGAGCACTTGGCCGTTATCGTTTCTGACAGGCTGCCCCATCGCGATGGGCTCTGCACTGTCGTTCCGCTCAGTCAAACGCCACCTGACAACCGGATTGCATATCAATGCAAAGTCGAATTGCCGGTTGATCCGCCGCCACCTTACTCGGGGCGTTTCAAGTGGGCGAAGGCGGATATGTTGGCAACTGTGGGCCTTGCCAGGCTGAGTTTGCCCTATACGCGTCGAGACCCCGTGACTGGCAAACGGAAGTATTTGGAGATCATTCTTGCGGATGAAGAATTGAAGAAAATTGTTTTCGCTATGCGGGATGCTCTGGGTCTGGTGGATTGACGCAATTGCGTCAATCGTGCATAAAACTTTCGTCTGCGTTGCTGATTCATTCAGTGAACGCCTCAAGTCCACCTTCGGGTGGCGGATTATCCGGCGATAACAAGCAGAGATAATTGTCACCCCGTCTTCCGAGGCGGGGTTTATTTTTATGTGCGGGTATTTCCCGTGTTCCGCCGCATCCGGCTTTGCTCCCCCGTCCTTCACCTTAAGCTCGAAGCGTTCGTCGCTGCAATCGATTCACTGGATCGATTGCTCGGGTGCATTCTGCACCCGACCGCTCATGGCTTTGCCCCAGCCCTTCGCTTTTGCTCAGGGCGTTCGATGTTGGAAAAGATTCACTGGATCTATTCCTGGAGCGCATGAATGCGCTCCACCACATCTCACCCCCTTACATACTGGGAAAAATAGGTTAGAAGGCAGGCTTTCGGAAAAAGAGGCCGCATGAAAGGCCGGAGTTTGGCATGGCACAGGATAACGACAGCTTTATTCGCGAGGTGAACGAGGAACTGCGTTCGGAACAGATCTCAAGGGTCTGGCGCAACTACCGTGGCTTCATCATCGGCGGCGCTGTGTTGATCGTGCTCGGAACGGCCGGTTATCGTGGCTATGAATATTGGCACAATCACAACGCCTCGCAATATGGCGACCAGTTTCTGGCCGCGCTGAACCTTGCCAAGGAAAACAAGACAGACGAGGCCATGGCCGCGCTTCAGAAGCTTGAACAGGATGGCAGTGGTGCCTATCCGGTTCTTGCCCGCATGCGAGCGGCAACGCTGTTGACGCAGAAGGGTGACGCTGCCGGTGCCATCAAGGCATTTCGCGATGTGGCGGCAGATAATTCCGTACCCGCAATCTTGCGTGATATTGCCAAGATCCGCGCTGCTTATCTGCTGGTAGACAACGGTTCCTATGCCGATGTTTCTGCGGAGGTGGAAGCCATGGCAACCGGAAACAATGCTCTTCGTAATTCTGCCCGCGAAGCTTTGGGTTTGTCTGCAATGAAGGCTGGCGATACAACGAAGGCGCGCGAATGGTTTGAAGAAATCGTCAACGATGCGCAAACGCCGCGCAATGTTGCAAACCGCGCCCAGATCATGCTGGATACTTTGGCCTCTTCTGCGCCACAGGCTGCCAAGTCCTGATATCTGAGAGGTCCTGAAGGAGCCTGCCGCTATGAGCTTTACTGTCGCCATCGTCGGGCGTCCCAATGTTGGAAAATCCACGCTGTTCAACCGTTTGGTTGGCAAGAAGTTGGCGCTTGTCGATGACACGCCAGGCGTGACGCGTGATCGCCGTCCAGGCGATGCCAAACTTGTCGACCTGCGGTTTCGCATCATCGATACGGCGGGTCTAGAAGAGGCGGGTGCCGATACGCTTGAAGGCCGCATGCGCGCGCAAACTGAGGCTGCGATCGATGAGGCGGACCTGTCTCTCTTCGTGGTTGACGCGAAGATGGGGCTGACGCCGCTTGATAAGACGCTGGGCGAGATGCTGCGCCGTCGCGGCAAGCCGGTGGTTCTTGTTGCCAACAAATCCGAAGCGCGTGGTTCTGACAGCGGGTTCTATGATGCCTATACGCTTGGGCTGGGTGAACCCGTGCCCATTTCTGCCGAGCATGGGCAGGGCATGATCGATCTTCGTGATGCCATCGTGGAAACGCTCGGTCCTGAAAAGGCCTTTGGCGACGACGAGGATGAAGAAGCGGTTACCGATATCGACCTTGCGCCGACCTTCAATGAAGGCGGGGACGAAGACGAAGACCTTGAGCCGGTTTACGATGAGACGAAGCCACTGCGCGTCGCCATCGTTGGCCGTCCGAATGCTGGCAAGTCTACACTGATCAACCGCTTTCTGGGTGAAGATCGTCTGCTGACCGGCCCAGAAGCAGGCATCACCCGCGATTCTATTTCCGTGGAATGGGATTGGCGCGACCGCACGATCAAGATGTTCGATACGGCTGGTATGCGCCGCAAGGCCCGCGTGCAGGAAAAGCTGGAAAAGCTTTCTGTCGCCGATGCGCTGCGTGCCATCCGCTTTGCCGAAACCGTGGTGATCGTGTTTGACGCGACCATTCCGTTCGAAAAACAGGATTTGCAGATTGTCGATTTGGTGCTGCGGGAAGGCCGTGCTGCGGTTCTCGCCTTCAACAAATGGGATCTGGTCGAATACCCGCAGGAAGTTCTGGCCGATCTTCGCGAGAAGACCGAGCGGCTTTTGCCGCAGGCCCGCGGTATCCGTGCTGTTCCGATTTCCGGTCAGACAGGCTACGGCCTCGACAAGTTGATGCAGAACATCATTGAGACTGACAAGGTATGGAACAAGCGCATCTCCACCGCCAAGCTCAACAGATGGCTGGAGAGCCAGCAGATCCAGCATCCGCCACCGGCTGTTTCTGGTCGTCGTATTCGCCTGAAATATATGACGCAGGTGAAAGCTCGTCCGCCCGCCTTCATGATTTCCTGCACGCGCTCTGATGCGCTGCCTGAATCATACGTACGCTATCTGATCAATGGCTTGCGTGCCGATTTCCAGATGCCCGGTGTGCCCATTCGCATTCACTTCAAGGCAGCGGAAAATCCATACGAGAACCGGCGCAAGAAGCGCTAATTCTGACTTTCCGTTCTATTCAGGCTGGCGAGTTTCTCGCCGGCCTTTTCATCCATTTAGCCAGCCGTTGCGGGCTGGCGTGGAGTGCATCCCCTTGCGCTCATTCGCGCGAGGATTACGCCGAGAGCCGAAAGGCAAACCGGATAAAGCACAGATGTTCCCTGTAGCAGCATTAACGTGATAACGATGGCGACCGTCAGACCTGCGGCCAACCGGTCGAACAGGCGGTTCGAGAGCTTGAGCAGTGCAAGCCCGCTCAGGCCGTAAAGCAGCAGGAAGTTTTGCCCTGCAAGCTCGAGCATGTGTGAGATTTCCACAAGACCAAGGTAATCAGAGGCAAGCACAACAAGAAGCGCCAGAGTGACGAGCAGGACTGAGGTAAGTGGCGTGCCGGTGGCCGTTGTTTCCAGCCTTACAGGCAACAAGCCCTCACGGCTAAGCGCATAGACCATGCGTGAAACAGCCCAGATTGCACCCATAAGGTTGGCGTAGATAATCAATCCAGCGAGCAAACCCATCATGATGCGGCCTTTTTCTCCCACTGCCAAAGTGAGGATAGAGGAAAAGGCAGCCTTGAAGGAACCTGAAATCGGCACACTCTGCGCAACGAATGCCATGCAGAAGTAGATCAGACAGGCAGCGATGAAAGAGAGGAACATGGCGCGCGGGAAGTCACGTTCCGGGTTGCGAAACTCTTCAGAAAGACCAGCTGCCAGTTCCCAGCCGGTAAAGGCAAAAAAGATCATCATGAAAGGCGCAAAGACCACATCCAAGTGGATGTCAGCCAGCGGCGTGATCTGTGGCGTACTGCCCGTCCAATCTACCACCGATAGGCCGATAACGACCAATGCCAAAAGGCTGACAAGAACAATGGAGGCAATGGCGGTGGAAACACGCGCTGCAATTTCCGTAGACAGCAAGTGCGATCCCGCGGCAGCAATGATGAGCGCGAAGGCATAGGCTGAAGGCTTGCCACCGAAGGCTTCCGCCAGATAGTGACCACCGGTCAAGGCGATTGCGGGCAGGCCGAACACCACCGCACCCAGGAAAATCATCGAGGCGATGGCATAGGCGCTTCGCCCGAACGCTTGTTGCGCAAAATGGGAAATGCCGCCGGCGTTGGGAAAGCGCACTCCCATGAGAACGAAGACCAGCAGCAGTGGCGCCGCCACAATGGCGCAAAGCGCCCATGCCCAAAGAGCCTGATGTCCCGCAACTTCCACAACCATGCCCGGTAAAGCCAAAAGGCCTGCACCGATGACGATATTGAGCATCAATCCAGCGCCGCGCAATGTGGTGAGCGATTTCGATAGAGCCATGAAGCGCGTCCGGTGTGCTGGCAAGTCAGGATAAGCGACCGAAATGTTAGCGAATTCTGGCCATGGCTCTCGCTGCTGGCATCAGGATTGGCCTCAATATCCTCGGCGCTTCGCCAGCCTTGGCTGTTGAAACTGGCGGGACCATACGTCAAACATAAGCGGAAGAAAATCGCGTCAGCACTACCTGAGCGCGAAAATGAGGCTGCTTCAGTATTACTCGCACCAGGATCAAATTCTCTGAAGACGGTTACTCACACGCTTGGAGAAGGCAGTGAAGGTGGTCTTTTACTGCGGGCTGTCATTACATTGTCCAAAAATTGTTTTGTTGCAGACGTCCAGGAATATTGCTCTGCAAGCCGCCTTGCATTCTCCCGTGAGCAGGCAAGGGCGCTCAGGCATGCCTGTTGAAGATCGGTGTTCAGTGCTCCAGCACCACTGCCTTCCTCGATGATATCAATAGGGCCGGTTACCGGATAGGCGGCAACCGGCACGCCGCACGCCAGTGCTTCAAGAATTGTATTTCCAAAAGTATCCGTGATCGAGGGAAACACGAAGACGTCTGCCTGGGCATAGGCATGGGCCAGTTCTTCCCCCGTTCTCATGCCGAGGAAATGCACATCTGGAAACTGCCGCTGCAAATTGGCGCGTTCTGGTCCATCGCCCACAACAACTTTGGTTCCGGGTAGATCAAGACCTAGAAAGGCAGGCAGGTTTTTCTCCACCGCAAGGCGGCTGACAGTCATGAAGATGGGGCGCTTGAGGCCAAAGGGCTCAGCTTCCAACGGTTGCGGGCGGAACTGAGATTGATCTATGCCCCGGCTCCAGCGCAGCAGATTGCGCAGGCCGAGCTTCGACAATTCCCGTTCCAGGCTGGCGGTCGCGACCATGCAGCCATTGCCCGCATTGTGGAACCAGCGCACGAAGGCTCGCAGCCATCGGATGGGAATGGGGAAGCGCGCTGCCACATATTCAGGAAAGCGCGTGTGATAGCTCGTGGAAAAGGAAACCTTGTTTTTCAGGCACCAGCGGCGAGCAAGCAGCCCCAGCGGCCCTTCGGTCGCAATATGCACGGAAGACGGGCCAAACTTTTCGATTGCGCGCGCTACAGCGGTATAGCTCGCCACCGAGAGACGTATTTCCGGGTAAGTAGGGCAGGGCACGCTCGCAAAATCCTGCGGCGTGATCATGGAAACTTCCACGCCCAGGCGTTCCAGCTCTCGGTTGGTGTTTTCAATGGAGCGCACGACGCCGTTGATTTGCGGGTACCAGGCATCTGTAACGATGGTGATCTTGGTCATGACGCGAACCTTCCGATCCTGGGCTGGACGAAGTGGAGACTCACCCCGCCATGCGGTCTGGTGAGCCTTCTATCCGCGTCATTTGTTACAGCGTCATGTCAGTTCGCGGCCTCAGCGCGGCAGCAGTTCATGCTCGATCAAAGCGCCATGATGAGCAATCACCACGGAGGCAACCGCTGCCCCGTGGGCCGCTGCTTCTGCTGGCGAAGCGCCAGTCAAAAGCCTTGCGATGAATCCACCATTGAAACTGTCACCCGCGCTTGTCGTATCCACCAGCTTTTCCGGCGGGACAGATGGTACGAAAATGGTTTGAGTGCCTTCCGCCACGGTTGCTCCCTGTGCGCCATTCTTCACCACGACCTGCTCCACGCCCGCCGCGAGATAGCGTTCAATGGTTTCAGCCACATTGGCATCGGAAAAATGCGTCTGCTCATCGTCGAAGCTTGGAAGAACAATGGTGGCTGCGCGTGCACCTTCCGTAATGGTCTGCAGCATGCGCAGTTTATCAGCCCACAGGCGCGGGCGAATATTAGGGTCGAAGATCACCGGCTTGCCGGAGGCGCGCGCACGCCGCAATTCGGCAAGCAGTGTATCGGCAGCGTGAGGGGTCAAGATTGCAAGTGTAATGCCGGAAAAATAGAGAACATCCGCGGCCTCGATCGCGGCACGAAGATGATCGGCATCATCGGCAAGCTCGCGTGCCGCAGAGTTATCCCGCCAATAGCTGAAGGTGCGTTCCCCGTCTTTTAGAGAAATGAGGTAAAGCCCCGGCGTCTTGCCTGCCACACGACGAATTGACTGGGTTCCGATGTTGGCTTTCTCCAGAAAGCCAAGCATTTCCTCGGAAAGCGGATCGTCTCCAAGGGCGGTGAAGTAATCCACCTGCCAATCCTGCGGCAGGCAGGCGCGAAGATACCAGGCCGTGTTCAGCGTATCGCCGGCGAAGCCCTTGCGCAGAAGGCCTTGGCCTGCCTGTGCCAGTTCCACCATGCATTCGCCGATTGAAAGAACCCGCTTTGCCATATCCCGTCTCCGCCCTTCTTGATGAACTCAGATATCCCGCCCACGCGGAGTTAGGCCGGAAGACCATCGAATGGCAAGTCATCAGCAGTTGCTTTCATGCCAATCGAGTGATGGAAACAAAGAAGTGGCGCTTTGCCTTTGTCTTTTCATGCTGAGTGTCTAGTTTCAGATTCGGACTGAAACGATTGAAGGAGAAGAGCACGCATGACGACGCTTACTGCAGCAAAAGGCGATCCCAACTGGTGGCGCGGCGCGGTCATTTATCAGGTCTATCCCCGTTCATTTCAGGATACGACTGGCGATGGCATCGGCGATATCAAGGGTATTACCCAAAGGCTGCCCTATATAGCGTCGCTCGGCGTGGATGCGATCTGGCTTTCGCCCTTCTTCACATCGCCCATGGCAGACATGGGCTACGATGTTTCGGATTACTGCAATGTCGATCCCATGTTCGGTACGCTCTCTGATTTCGATGAAATGATGGTGGAGTGCGAACGGCTTGGTCTGAAGGTCATCATTGATCAGGTGATTTCCCATACCTCCGATCAGCATCCATGGTTTATCGAGAGCCGGGCAAGCCGCACCAACCCGCGCTCTGACTGGTATGTCTGGGCAGATCCCAAGCCGGATGGCACGGCACCCAATAATTGGCTTTCCATTTTCGGCGGCCCTGGCTGGGAATGGGATGGCGTGCGCAAGCAATATTACCAGCACAACTTCCTGACCTCGCAGCCGGATTTGAATTTCCACAATCCGCAGGTTCAGGAAGCCATGCTTGGCACCGTGAAGTTCTGGCTAGAGCGTGGCGTCCACGGTTTCCGTCTGGATACGGTCAACTACTATTTCCACGACAAGGAACTGCGCAACAACCCGCCCATGGTCTATGACGCGGATTCGACGGGGCTTGAGACAGATACCAACCCCTATTCGATGCAAAACCATCTCTACGACAAGAGCCAGCCAGAGAATATCGAGTTCCTGAAGAAGCTGCGCTCCTTGCTGGATCAGTATGATTGCCGAACGACGGTGGGCGAGGTGGGGGATGGCGATCGTTCGCTGACGACGCTTTCCATCTATACCAGCGGCAATGACAAGCTGCACATGTGCTATACCTTCGACCTCCTGAGCCCGAAGTTTACAGCCGATCATATCCGCAAGGTGGTGTCCAAGTGCCAGGAGATCGTGACGAATGGGTGGGTCTGCTGGGCTTTTTCCAACCACGATGTGCAGCGCCATGTGAGCCGCTTTATTGAAACGCCGGACGAAAGGGAGCGTGTTGCGAAACTGGCGATCAGCGTTCTTGCCAGTTTGCGCGGTTCCATTTGTCTCTATCAGGGCGAGGAACTTGGCCTGCCGGAAGCGGAGCTTGCTTTCGAGGACTTGCGTGATCCCTATGGCATCCGCTTCTGGCCAGCCTTCAAGGGACGTGACGGATGCAGAACACCAATGGTTTGGGATTCAAAGGCGGCCCATGGCGGGTTTTCGCAAGGGTCCAAGACTTGGCTGCCCGTTCCGACGGAGCATGTGACGCTGGCCGTGGATGCACAAGAGGCGGACCAGGCTTCGGTGCTTAATCATTACCGCAAGACGCTTGAGTTCCGTCGCAGTCATGCGGTGCTTTTTGATGGCGATCTGACTTTCCTCGATACACAGGCAGATATTCTGGCCTTTGTGCGGGAAAAGGGCGATGAGCGGCTTCTTTTCGTTTTCAACCTGACCCGCGAAGCGCAGGATTTCCTTCCACCTGCATCATTCGGCCAAATCACGCCGGTTTCCATGCCGGGCTTTGACGCCGATGTTCAGGACAAGGTGGTGCATTTGAAGGCCCTGGATGCTTTCTGCGCGAAGATCTGACCCTCAATCTCCCCGCTCGTTCGGGCGGGGAGATTTTACGCGTTACGCTGAAGCAGGTGCGTAGCGGGTCGGTTCTGCCTTCAGGCGCGAGATATCCTGAATGGGTGGCGCGCCGAACAGGCGGCGATACTCGCGGCTGAACTGTGATGGGCTGTCATAGCCCACGCGATGAGCAGCGCTGGCGGCATCCAAAGCTTCGGACATGATAAGCCGACGGGCCTCCTGAAGCCGAAGCTGCTTTTGGTATTGCAGCGGGCTCATGGCTGTCACTTCGCGGAAATGTTCGTGCAGGGACGAAGAGCTCATCCGGGCTTCTTGTGCCACACGGTCCACGCTGAAGGGCTTGTCGTAATTTTGGCGAATCCAGGCAATGGCTCGGTTCACCTGTTGCAGCCTGCTTTCCGGCATCAACATGCGTTGGAGCTTCTGCGCCTGATCGCCGCGCATCAAGCGGTATAGCAGTTCCTTTTCCGCCAAAGGCGCGAGGAAAGGTATGTCTTCCGGCGTATCGAGCAGCCGGACAAGGCGCACGGCTGCCTCCAGCAGATGCGGATCAGTGCGGCTCAGGCACAGCGCCTTGCCGCAGGTCTTTGCAATGCCGAAGCCCGCCGCTGGCGGCGGCATTTCAATCAACATCGAGCCCAGCGCACTCAAATCGAGATCAAGCTTCAAGCTAAGATAGGGTTCATCAGCGCTTGCCTGAATGACCTGGCCTGTAATGGGCAGATCGGCAGATGCGATCAGGTGACGGGCAGGACCGTATTCGAACATTTCGTCGGCCAGAAGCACTTGCTTTACGCCCTGAGCGATCAGGCAAAGCGAGGGCTGTTGAACGCCTTGCATCGGCTCCGTGCGTTTGGACATGCGCACAAGGCTAAGGCGTGGAATTCGGGTTGCAGAAATCCCGTCTTCTTCGGTGTGTCGTGCAATGATGTCTGTGAGTTCCTGAAGTCTATCCATTTCAATCCCTACAGAATGCCCTGTTTTGCAGCGGTTTTGGTACCGCGTTGATCATTCATATAGAATGTCTTTAAAAGCGCGGCTAGCACAAAAACCGAAAGCTCGGATTTTTGTGCAATGTCTTCGGGCGATCTTTCTACCGCTCTAGCGCCGTTGGCTGGCATATAGACCCTGCAACAACAAGCCAGCTGAATACTTCATGGAAAGGAGACGGAAATGCGCCATTTCCAGCATTATGTGAACCGCATCATCAGGCAGATCCAGTCAAGGATCGAGACCATTGCGATCCGCTACCGCAAAACCGTCGAACGTCGGCAAGATGAAGATCTGCGTCGCCGGTTCATGAACGGCTGACTATTTTCCAGGAGCAAACATTATGTCCAATCCCTTTGTCGGTCTCTGGATGACCGAGGATGGTCACATTCGCCATCAGTTGCTCGCCAATGGCCGATATGTGGAAGCACGCGGCACTCGGGAGCGCGCCTATGAAGGGCGCTATTGGCTGGAAGGCAACCGAATCACCTATCGCGATGACACTGGATTTGCGGCGGATGGCGAGTTCCGCAACGATACGCTTTACCACGCAGGGATGGTGCTGCATCGCGACTGACAACGCCTAGACTGTAAAGCCCGCGCAAAACTGTGGTCATTGCGCGGGCTGACACATTTTTGCCATGGAACGTCCGCACCTCTGCGTCCAGTTTTAGCGGGACGGAGTGAAGAACGGATGGCAGAAACGCCCAGCGTGTCGCTTGGACGCGCAGACGAGTGCCTGGAAGCTTCAAACAGCTCCCTCCGTTCCTTCCCAACACTATCTGCATCACGCTGGCGCGCTTCTATCGCTTTCCTTGCTTTGGCTTGCCTTGCTTCGCCAAGCATGGCCGACGATCAGAACCCGGCTGCAGCCACTATTCCTTCTTCTACAAAGACGAGTACTCTGACGCGGATGCGTCGTTTGAGCATTCGTACGCCCAAGAAGGCGCGGGTCTGGATGCCGCAACTGGCTTCAGCGCCAAAGCTTGATCTTCTGGAGCGCATGGGCGATGGGTCACTTGCCCAATCTTCCTATTTCGACATTTCGCTCGATCTTGGCGCTGAAGAGAAGCACTCCCCGACCACAAGCGTGGCTTATCAGGCAAGCGCTGGCGCCAATCATGAAGATCCTTTTGATCTGATCGTAAAGGACGTTATGCGGGCAAAGCGCTCCGCTTCCGGGACGTCTTTGGCCTATGCTGAGCCATCGTCGCAAACCTCCGGCATTTCCAATCTCGCAGACAATGTGAGCATAGCGACGCCGCAGCCGGTGGCATCGCGCATCCGTCGCCTTGTCAGCCTTCCCGTTCATGAGGAAGCATTGGGTGACATTGAAGGCACGGTGGATGTGCCTCGGGAAGACCTGGCCAATCTCGCAGCCGGTCTAGGCTCGGGAAGCGTCAAGAACGGCGAGGAGCTGGACATTCTGCTCGGGCCGCACCCCCAGGACCCGGACAAAACGCAGATCGTTTTTGCCCGTCATTTGGGCAAAAACCATCGGGAGCGTATTCTGGCGCGGCGCGATGACGGTCGTTTTCAGGAAATTAGCGACAGAGCGCCTTACGACCGCATGGTCAGGGAGGCTCTGGTTGCTGAACAACAGGAGATACAGGCTGAAGGCGGCGATCCGCATCCGCGTGAAGCCAATGCCCTGAAAAGTGCTGCCAAGGACTATCCAAAACTTCTGGAGCATCTCGCAAAAAGCAAGGTGCCATCACAGATCATGCTGCAGGTGGTGGAGCTTCTGCGTGCCAACGGAATTCATTGGAGTGACAAGGATGCTCTGCCGCAGATCAATCTCGTGTTGCGCAAGAGCGAGAGTGGCGAACAGCAACTGGTCTGCGTGACCTTGAAGAACGGCCGCAAGGATCGCCGTTTCTATCGCTACGTCTCAAGCAGTGGCAAAGCGGAATTCTTTGATGAAGCCGGTCGCTCGGTTTCAAAGACGCTGATGCATAAGCCAGTGGCAGCCGGACAGTTGGGTGACGGGTTCGGCTGGCGCGTGCACCCCATTCTCAGAACCCGCAAGTTCCACAATGGCGTGGATTACCGTGCGCCGATGGGTTCTCCCATCCTGGCCGCAGGTGATGGCGTTGTCGTCAAAATTTCTTCTGAGATCGGCTACGGCAAGTACGTGCGCATCCAGCACGAGGGCGGCTACACGACCACCTATGCGCATATTGAAGGAACTTCGAAAGACCTCAAAGTTGGCGACCGTGTGGCCCAGGGGCAGTTGATCGCCTATGTGGGCTCCACTGGCTATTCGACAGGTCCGCATCTCTATTATGAGCTGAAGGTTGGCGATAGCTATGAAGACCCAACCAAGGCGCAAATGCCTGCGGGCACGACCCTGAAAGGCCGTGCCCTTGAGGAGTTTCACCAGCAGGTCAGCCGCGTTGAAACCATTGCCGAGCGGATGAAGGATACGGCCTCCTCGGTGGCGCACCGCGCCAGCGATCTTCTCATTCCCGGCAGCGGTACAAAGGGTGAGTGACGCGTGGGCGATCACTCAATGAGTTGAAAGCGGTCGACATCCACCATTCCCTTATCGGAAATCTTCAAATGTGGAATGACGGGCAGGGGAAGGAACGCAACCTGTAAGAAAGGTTCCGTCAATGTCGTGCCCAGTGCGTAGGCTGCCTTGCGCAGATCGTACAGAATGTCACGTACCCGCTCATAAGGTTCCAAGCTCATCAGGCCAGCAATGGGCAGCGCGATTTCGCCCATGACTTTTCCGTCCTCCACCACGACGAAACCGCCGCGGATTTCGGAAAGCCGGTTGGCGGCAAATGCCATGTCTTCCTCGGATACGCCGACCACGCAGATATTGTGGCTATCATGGCCGACAGTGGAGGCAATGGCGCCCTTCTTCAGGCCAAAGCCCTGCACGAACCCGTTAGCGTGGTTGCCATTCTTGCCGTGCCGCTCAATCACGGCCACGCGGATGATATCATTGGCGAGATCGACCGTGCTGTTATTGCCTGAGGAGGGCAGGCGATAGCGGCGATGCTCCGTAATGATCTTGCCCGGTAGAACGCCAATCACCGGCTGCTCTTCCTGGCGTGCAGGTGTGGCGAAATCGGCAGCCTTGACGGTTCTTGCCTTAACGCTATCCAGGCCTACGGGCTCCACCGTTTTGCGGGTGGCAAACAAGGCATCGGTGACGCGACGGCCGGCCGAGAACACCATCTGCGCCTTGCAGTTTTCCAGGCTGTCAATCACGACCATATCCGCCCGCCAGCCCGGAGCAATCAGGCCGCGATCCCGCAGGCCAAAGGCACGGGCTGCTGAAATGGAGGCGGCGCGATAGACCGCAAGCGGTTCCACGCCATGGGCAATGGCTGTGCGAATGATGAAATCCAGATGGCCTTCCTCGGCAATATCCAGCGGGTTTCGATCATCCGTGCAAAGGGCGAGGTAGGGCGACAGGCGCTCGGTGATGATCGGCATCAAGGCGTGCAGATCCTTGGAAACTGAGCCTTCCCGCACCAGAATATGCATGCCTTTGCGAATTTTCTCCATCGCCTCTTCGGCAGTGGTGCATTCGTGCTCCGTGCGGATGCCAGCGGAGAGGTAGCCGTTCAGCCCATGACCGGAGAGAAGCGGTGCATGGCCATCGATATGCTGGCCTTCGAAAGCTTCCAGCTTTGCCATGCAGATCGGGTCTTTGTGAATGACCCCCGGAAAGTTCATGAATTCCGCAAGCCCAATCACCTTAGGATGGTTGCGGAACGGCAGCAGGCGTTCAATGGGCAGGTCAGCACCCGCGGTTTCCAGATGCGTTGCAGGCACGCACGAGGAAAGCTGCACGCGGACATCCATGATGGTTTCCAGCGCCGAATCCAGAAAGAACTGGATGCCCTCTGTGCCGATGACATTGGCGATTTCGTGTGGATCACAAATGACGGTGGTCACGCCATAGGGCAGTACGCAGCGGTCGAACTCGTGCGGCGTAACCAGCGAGCTTTCGATATGGAGATGGGTATCAATGAAGCCGGGAACGACAATCTGCCCGGTAATGTCAATCTCTTCGGCACCTTGATAGGCCTCGCATGTGCCAACAATCCGGTCGCCGCAGAGCGCAATATCGGAGGCAATGAGCTCGCCGGTAACAAGATCGAAGAAGTATCCGCCCTTGAGGACTATATCGGCAGGCTTTCGCCCGCACCCTTGATCGATAGCGTTTCCAAGGCGGCTGGTCATGAAAGCTCCTGATAATGTACAGAGCTTACATCAATAGACGCAATTGCCCATGCGGATCAATGCGTAGGGAAACGGGCGGCAGTCCTGCCGCCCGCATGGAGATTATTACTGAGCGGCGACGCTCTTTCCGTCCTGCCACTTGAACATTTCAAATGTCTGCGAAGTCAGGTCGCCATTTGCACCATAGGTCAGGTCGCCGATGGCGGTGGTGATTTTATCGCCGGTCTTCAGAGCCTTGGCAACGGCAGCTCCGTCATCCTTGGATTTTGCCTTTTCGATGCCAGCCTTGATCACTTCAACGGCTGCATAGGCGTTGAGCGTAAAGGCTTCAGCCGGAACATTGCGTGCAGCGAGTGCAGCAGCGGCAGCCTTTGCATTCGGGCTCTTCGTGGCGTCAGCGGCATTGGTGTACAGCGTGCCTTCAACAGCCTTGGTGCCGATGGTCCACAGTTCGGTGTTGGACAGGCCGTCACCGCCGATGATCTGTGGCTTCACGCCGAGATCAGACAATTGGCGAGCCAGAAGGCCTGCTTCCGGGTGGTAGCCTCCGAAATAGATCACATCGACTTTCTCAGCCTTCAGGCGGGTTGTGAGCGCGCTGAAGTCCTTGTCGCCAGCCGTGATGGCTTCGTTGACCACTTCCTTCACGCCGCCCTTGTTGAGCGAAGCCTTGAAGGCATCAGCAAGGCCCTTACCGTAAGCACCCTTGTCGTTGATGATGGCGACGCGCTTGTCCTTGAGGTTCTTCAGCACGTAATCGGCAGCCACTTCAGCCTGCTGGTCATCACGACCGCAGGTGCGCAAAATCGTTGCAAGCTCGCGTGCGGTCAAAGCTGGCATGGTGGCGGTTGGTGTCACCATAACGATACCGTTTTCGGCCAGTACGTCGGAAACAGGCATGGCAACGCCGGAGGTGACTGGACCCACGACGAAATGGACGCCTTCACCCACCATCTGGTTTGCAGCGGATACGCCCTGCTTCGGTTCGCCGGCATCGTCGGCCACCTTCAGCGAAACCTTCTCGCCCATGATGCCGCCAGCTTTGTTGATTTCTGCAATCGCTGTTTCCGCGCCGTTTTTCACCTGCGCGCCATAGGCAGCGAGGGGGCCGGTGACAGGAGCAATAAGGCCGATGACGACATCGGCGTGGGCAACAGGTGCCAGCAGGACGCAGGCCACGGTGGTTGCGCTCAGAAGGCTTTTGAATTTCATCTTGTTCTCTCCTTGGGCAGGGTGCTTGCCCCCTCTTATTGTTGCCGCTCTCTTCCGTCCCATTTCCAGGTTCAACGTGGGTCTACCTGTGCCAAGATGAGTTGGAAGCGCGGTCCTGCGACCTTAGCCATATTTGACTTTCAGGGCGCATCTCTCTCTAGAAAGTTGAAGCTTGCGAGGCAAGAAAATATCGCGTTTAGAGCGAAATTTGTGCAATTGCTGCAATGCAATGCAAGTTTCGACATTATTCGTAAGTTGAAGCAATGCTGATGATCAAAATTTGAGCGTTGCGCGATCAGTTCGGTGGTGCTGAAAATTCAAGGCTGAAGCCATCCCGACTGCACCGTTTCACCTCTCGTGGTCCGGAATTATTGCGGTCGTTCAAACGCTGCTCTTCTATGGATAGCCGGGTCACTGTGCTGCAATCAAAGCCGCTCCCCGGCAGATCCGGTTTTTCAAGTTGTGGTGGCGCAAGCTTGGTAACTTCCCCACTTTTACCTGCGGTACCCCAGTCTATGACGGGCGGTGGCGGGCTCTGCGCCATACCGGCAGGAGCTGTCGTCAGAACCGAAGTCAGAACGAGTGCTGTTTGCACGAATCTGAAATGGAATGAATTCATGGGCGGATCAAAGATCAGCTGTGGCTATCGGTCAAGTGTTTCGCCAGCATCATTTACGAAGCTGCGGTAAAACGACTTGACCTCAATGGCGATCAGGCGCATCTCACGCCTCGTGATGAGTTTTTCATCTCAATCAAGGAACCCTGAAATGGACCCCGACAGTCGACAATCGACTTCCCAAATCCTGCCTGCCGGATAGCCTTGCCGCTCCCGCAGGCAAAGCCTGTGAAGGAGCTAGCCCATGCTGCGTATTTACGAGCGTGATACTGACCGCCTTGTGCTTCGCGACCATCCAAGCGATGCAGCCCATCAATCGGTTGATCGCGGTGTCTGGTATGACCTGCTGAAGCCCACCGCTGCCGAGGCTTCCCACGTGGAAGCCAACCTGGCCGTTTCATTGCCGACCCGCGATGAGATGGAGGAAATCGAGCTCTCCGCCCGGCTCTACCAGGAAGATGGTGCGGAATTCATGACCATGACGGGCTTGACCAATCTCGACGGCGATGAGCCGATGAAGACGCCAATAACCTTCATCCTGAAAGGCAATGAATTGGTGACGCTTCGCTACGCTGAGGCAAAGCCATTTTTGATGTTTGCCGGGCGCGCCATGCGCAGCAATGGCCAGAATTATGCCTCAGGTGAGGAGATCATGCTCGGTGTCATCGAGGCGGTCATCGACCGGTTGGCTGATGTGCTGGAGCGCATGGGCAACGAGATCGACGGGATTTCCCGCGAGGTGTTTCGTGGCAAAAAGGTCAAGGCCAATGAAAAGGAGCGCGACCTGCAGGCGCTGATCGACCAATTAGGACAAAAGGGCGATTTTCTGAGCAGCGTTCGTGAGAGCCTTGTTAGTATTTCTCGCCTGGTTGCCTATCATGCGGCACTCGAAACGCCCAGCCGGAAGCCTACCAAGGAAATGCGGCAGTTGATTAAGCTTCTCCAAAGAGACGCTTCATCACTCGGCGATCACGCCACGTTTCTGTCGGGTAAAATCAATTTTCTACTAGACGCCACACTGGGGCTCATCAACCTTGAGCAGAACCAGATTATTAAGATCTTTACCGTGGCATCGGTTGTGTTCTTGCCGCCGACACTGGTCGCATCCGTCTATGGCATGAACTTTGACGGCATGCCGGAACTTCGCTGGCAGCTCGGTTATCCTTGGGCAGTGGTGTTGATGATACTTTCAGCCGCTTTGCCGTTTCTTTATTTCAAGCGTCGTGGCTGGCTTTAACTATTAATCCGTTTTTTCCGGTTGATCGACGCGGAATTAAAGCGTGCCGCCTGGTGGATTTGCGAATTTTCCGCACAGGCGGCACAGTTGATGGATTATGTCAGCGCTGTCATTGCGCGAAATAAAAAAAATCAGGCTGCGTTTCGAGCAGCTTCTTCTTCGCAATAAAGAGCCTCAAGCGTCTGAAGAACCTTCATGACAGATTCAGCAGAGCTGGAGTAATAAATGGTCTGCGCGTCGCGGCGGGTATTTACCAGCTTTTGTGCACGCAGCTTAGAAAGGTGCTGTGAAAGCGCCGATTGGCTGAGGCCAACCTTGTTGGCAAGCGCGCCAACGGCGACCTCACCCTTGACCAGGCAGCACAGGATCATCAGTCGCTTGGGATTGGCCATGGCCGACAGCAAATTGGCGGCCGCTGCGGAATGCTCGGTCAGTGATGTCATTGTTCTTCCCTCAAGTCTTCCCCTAAAACGCTGCTACCGGAGGTTCCGGTAACAATGTAACGATAATCTACCAAGAGCTTGTACCCATTGTATATCCCTAAATTCTACGTATAGCTTGTACAGCCAGTAGTAAGCCTGTGGCTGATGCTTATCGGTGAATCTTAGGCAATCTAATCGCTTGAAGTGTGGAAATTATCGTTACAAATGCGTCCTTTAGCATAGACGCAGACAATAAAAATCAAAGAAGTGTACTCGTTTTGGTTGTGTTTTCGTGAGGCATTTCTAAATATTCTTTTGAGCGATAATTTGTAGAAAAACATTTAGAAAATTGACCAATTGGAAAATTATCACGCCTTTGTGAGCGGTCCTTAGTGGTCAAGCTCGATCAGATCCGACGCTTCCAGGTTGAAGGCGCGTCCGAAGCCGCCGTTCAAAGCCGCGCGCTGCGGAGTGATTCGAAAGAAACTGAAATCTGGGAAGTCTATATAGAGGGCGGTCTTTGGATGTTTCGTAAGAAACAGGTCGCGAAGTTTTGGCCTCTCCGCTGAATCCTTGGCCACGCGTTCGGCCAAGCCGATGACAGTCATACGGGGATGGGCGAGGGGATCGCCTTTTCCCGGTTCGCCAACCAGAAAAGAACAGCGTGGATCTGCAAGCAGGCTGCGCGTGTGCGCCGCGAGGGTGGAGACGAGAATGAATGGAATGCCCGCTTCATCCACGCAAAGCAGAGCCCGGCTAACACTTGGCCAGCCGGTTTCGGGCTCAAGCACGGCAAGAGAGATGTCATCGGCGGATCGAAGAAGTCGGCGCGCCAGCAGGCGCGCCTCTTCATCCGTCGGGCGTATGACCGAAGGTTTTTCAACCACGCGGCTCCGCCTCCCTGCGACGATGCCGCGTCAACCCGGTGATGACATCGTCGGCACTGATGGTCCCGAGAACTTCACCATTTTCCACAACGCCGATAACACCCGGTTGTCGCGCCATGGCATCCAGAATATCCACCAGTGGCGTCACAGCCTTGGCAGTTGCCGTGACCGGTAGATGCGCGGGGGTCGATTGAGCTCCTGGCCTCATCACGTCGCCTGCGGTCAGCATGCTGATCGGGTTCATGTTCTGCACAAAATCCGCGACATATTGGTCCGCCGGTGCCTGAACGATCTCCTGCGGGGTCCCACACTGGATGATTCGACCGCTTTCCATGATGGCGATGCGATTGCCGATGCGGAAAGCCTCATCCAGATCGTGGCTGACGAAGAGGATCGTCTTTTTCAGCCGGCTCTGAAACTCTAAAAGCTCGTCCTGCAAACGTGTGCGGATCAGCGGGTCCAATGCCGAAAAGGGCTCGTCCATGAGCAGGATGGGTGCGCCTGTTGCGAAGGCGCGAGCAAGGCCCACGCGCTGCTGCATGCCGCCAGAAAGATCGCCGACTTTCCGTTCTGCCCATTTCGACAGGTTCACAAGTTCGAGCTGTTCAGCGACACGGGCTTTGCGCTCCGTTTCCGGCATCCCGGCAAGTTCCAAGCCAAAACCCACATTCTCCGCCACTGTGCGCCAGGGCAAAAGGCCGAATTGCTGGAAGACCATGGAAACGGTGTTCATGCGCAGCGCCCGAAGTGTCTTTTGAGGACACTGATAGGGATCGACAGGACCAGTATTCGTCATCACGGAAACGCCGCCGCGCACGACGGGGGCAAGGCCGTTTACGGCACGCAGCAAGGTGGATTTGCCGGAGCCAGACAAGCCCATCAGTACCAGAATTTCCCCCTCCCGTATGCTGAGCGAGGCTTTCGATACGCCTAGAACATGGCCTGTGCGAGCGGCGATTTCATCCCGTCCATGGCCGCTATCCATGAGGGCGAGCGCCTCCTTGGGGCTGTTTCCGAAGACGATGTCGACATTGCTGAAAGTGATCGCGTCGCTCATCAGCTTTCTCCTTCGCTATCGGAACGGAACATGCGGTCGAGAATGATCGCTAGAATCACGATGCAAAGTCCGGCTTCGAAGCCCCGGGCGACATTGACCGTATTCAGTGCGCGCACCACGGGCACGCCCAGCCCGTTGGCACCAACCAGAGCGGAAATCACCACCATGGAAAGAGACAGCATGATCGTTTGGGTAAGGCCCGCCAATATCTGCGGCATGGCGAAGGGAAGCTCGACCTTCCTCAGCACCTGGCCGGGCGTTGCCCCGAAAGCGACCGCCGCTTCAGTGAGGGATGAGGGGGTCGACACAATCCCAAGACGCGTAAGCCGAATAGGAGCTGCAATCGCAAAGATCACAGTGGCGATCAAGCCGGGCACCATGCCGAGTCCAAAGAGGATAAGGGCAGGGATGAGATAGACGAAGGTGGGTATGGTCTGCATCAAATCCAAAATCGGCCTCAGCACGCCATAGAGCCAAGGCCTTCTTGCGGCTGCAATGCCGACCGGGACGCCAATCGCCATGCTGACGGCCGTGGCCGCGAGAACCAGAGCCAGCGTTTCGGTTGTCTCTTTCCAGTAGCCTTGATTGATAATGAGCAGAAGGCCGAGAGCGGTGAAGGCAGCCAAAGGCAAAGAACGGCGCAAATAAAAGGAAAGACCGGTAAAACAGACAACCACTAAGAAGGGGTGCGGCCACTGAAGAACAAAGAGCAGAGCGTCGATCACATGTGACAGGATGAAAGAAAGCCAGTTGAAAAAACTGGCGCCACTCAAGGTTAGCCAATCGACGAACCACTTGGCCCACATGCCGATGGGGATCTTGGATTCGGTTATAAATTCCAATGGCGTCTTCCCGTGTTTGATGTTTCACGATGAAAGGGCCGAACGCATCGCAACGCGCAATACCCGGCGGTCAGAAATGATTGAAAAGGTATACCTCAAGCGGACAAGCGACAAGGAAGTAACGCAGCAAGTATCACGCTGCAGCAACGCTTGCTCATCCGCAGAGATGTTGGCCGCGTCGGCGTTGTGAAAGCTTCCCCTCACAACGCCGATCGATGGATATTAGAGGCCGAGCTTGGTCTTGACTGCGGGGAGCGCATCCTTGCCATCCACGGTGGTCACGCCAGCCAACCAGGGCTCCACTGCCTGCGGATTTGCCTTCAGCCAGGCCTTGGCAGCAGCCTGGGGTTCCTGGCCGTCATTGAGGATGCCGCCCATGATCTCGTTTTCCATCTTCAGCGAGAACTTCAGATTGGTCAGGAATTTGCCAACGTTGGGGCACTCTGCGGTGTAACCTGCACGCACATTGGTGAAAACGCTGGCGCCGCCGAAATTAGGCCCAAAGACGTCATCGCCGCCCGTCAAATAGGTGAGCTTGTAATTGGCGTTCATCGGATGCGGTTCCCAGCCGAGGAAAACGACAGGTTCGCCAGCCCGATCTGCGCGGGATACCTGCGCCAGCATGCCCTGCTCAGACGATTCCACCACCTCAAAAGACTTCAGGCCGAACTGATCCTTGGAGATCATGTCGAGGATCAGGCGGTTGCCGTCATTGCCCGGTTCAATGCCATAGATCTTGCCGCCGAGTTCCTTGCTGTGCTTGGCAATATCTTTGAAATCCTTGATGCCAAGCTCCGCGCCTTTGGCATTGGTGGCCAGCGTGTATTTCGCGCCGGTCAGGTTCGGGCCGAAGGATTCGACCGACTTGTCGTTCAGGAACGGGCGCACGTCGTTTTCTTGCGTCGGCATCCAGTTGCCGAGGAAGATATCGATGTCTTTGTTTTTGAGAGATTGGTAGGTCACCGGAACAGAGAGCACCTGAACCTGCGGCTTATAGCCAAGGCCCTCGAGTATAACGGAGGCCGTGGCGGTTGTGGCGGTAATATCCGTCCAACCGACATCCGAAAAGCGAACGGAGCTACAGCTGGCTGGTTCTGCTGCGAGCGCCTGGCCCGTGGCAGCCAGAACGAAACCAGCGAACAGCGAGAGTTTCAGCGAAGTTTTTGCGTGCATGTTTGATGCTCCGTTTTTGAGGTTCCCCTGTTCATTATCAATATCTGTGACGCCGCTGCAAGCTGAGCCATTTGCGCCAAGAACAAGGGGGCGTTTGCGACAATGTGGCGAGAATGTGTTTTGATCCTGATCAAGGCGGTGGCTCGAGGAAGTGCTATCAGAACTTGCTAACATACGGACGAATAATGACATTCGCCCCGCAAGGAGAAGTAGTATGACCTTTTGTAACCGTCTTCTGGTTCTGGCAGCAAGTTCCGCCGTTTTGTTTACAGCAGGTGTGACAAATGCTGCCGAATTCGAAGTGAAGATGCTCAACAAAGGCAGCAGTGGCGAAGCCATGGTGTTCGAGCCATCGTCGCTGAAAGTTTCGGTTGGCGATACAGTGCATTTTGTGCCGACCGATAAAGGGCATGACGCGGCAACCGTGAAGGATATGATTCCGGAGGGTGTGGCGGAGTCTGTTGGCAAGATGAACCAGGAACTGGTCGTCAAAATCGAAAAGGAAGGCGCCTACGTCATCAAGTGCAGCCCGCATTGGGGAATGGGCATGGTGGCACTCGTCGTAGCGGGTGATGCAAAACCCGCCAATATTGATGCAATCAAGGCCGCCAAACTGCCGAAGAAAACCCGCGACCGCTTGGATGCAGAAATCGCGGCTCTGGGTCTGTGAAAATCTGGACGAGACAGCTGTTTAGGTATTCGGAATTGATGTCGGCTGTCTTTTGGAAAGAAATCTAGCTTTCCTGACCTGGAAACCTATTTCTGCACCCAAGTCTTTCGCATCTATATCTTGGATGGCTGGCCGGGCTCTATAACACCATGGCCGGCCTCAAGTGAGCACACGTTGAGCCTTTGTTTTGTATCAACATGTCCACCGTGACGGCAAATTGCGTGGCCATAGACTCCGCGTTTTTTAGCCTGGGGTTAAGACTCAACAGGAACCGGTTCATCGTCGTTAAGCCGTCGATGCCCAAGCGCGGACGCATCTCCAAGGTTTCTGTTTCGTACCAGCGCGTTGACCATTTGCCTCGTTCTAATAAACTACCCATTTAGAACGCAGTGAGTTCAACGCTGTCATTCTGCATTCGTCAGTCGATCCTGTGCATGGTGCTTTTTCCATTTTTTGGGAGACATTCCCTCCCATTCCCGAAACGCGCGATAAAAAGATGTGGGCTCTTGATAGCCCAGACGCCGTGCGACGTCCTCCAGCCCGTATTCGGTACTCGTCAGCATTTCCCTGCAATACTCACGCCGAGCATTTGCCAGGACTTCGCGAAACGTGGTGCCTTCCAGATTGAGGCGACGCTGAAGCGACCGTTCGCTCGTTCCCAGGATTTTTGCAATTTCAGCCAGCTCAATGTTCCCGCTGCGGAACTGACGCTTAAGAACATGCTTTAGCTCGTCCACGACGCTATCGAATGCGTCAATGTCTGAGACAGATGACGCAAGGGCTGGCTCAAGGATGGTTATCATTTCAGGGCTGTAACCCGGGAAAGGAGCATCAAGGTCGGCAGCTGCAAAAATGATGGTGTCAGCCGAAGCATTGTACTGGATTGGACAGCTTAAGAAGTCCCGCACCGAGGGATCGAGAAGTTCGGATCGCGTTAACTCGACCCGGATGGGTACGATATGTTGCCCAGTGCCCCGCCTTGCCAATTCGAGTGTGAACGTAATGAACAGATCCACCGTCAGCAGAGGAACATCGAGTGTGGTGTCATGCCAGGAGTTGCTGATCGTTGCGCGACCATCCTGTTCAACGACATTCAATGTGGCGGGTGTGCAGAGCCTTTGATACTGCGCAAGCCTGCCGAGTGCATCTCGAAAGCTACGTGCGTAAAATGCTATGAGGGCCGAAGGTGGATGAATGGCGGTCTCCACGCTTCGAACGAATGTTAGGGCAAATGTCCTGGGATTTGGCGCCAGAGCCTCGAGAGAGCGGAAGATCGAGAAATACTGTTCCGTCGTGTACACACGTTCAACATCGGCAAAGGATGTGGTGGGAAGGTGCGCCGTCCTCAAAATCAAAGAAGCCTGTAAGCCGTGGGAAGATAATGCACTCCAAAAGCTCCGAGGGATCTTGCATGTATCCATGGGAACTATCGCCCTTTCTTATGTCGGTTTGAAGCGTGCGGCACGAAACGCAGGTGTAACCGGATATTGGCGTAACTTGCTAGAAATATGGCATCGTTTGAAAGCCTGGGAAATTCCAACTCGCCTTAGATCTTGTCCAGCTACTCGAGGCTTTGAGTTTTAGCTCCTCAGAGAAGACAAGAGCGAAAGCTAGAAAAGGAATGCCAAATGCAACGAATTTACGCAATAACTGGTGCTGAATCTGGAATCGGTAAGGCAACTGCGGATCTGCTTCGAGGACAGGGGCATACTGTCATCTCAATTGATATTGCAGATGGTGCAGACATAAGAGTTGACCTCACAAAAGATAACGAGCGTGCCCGAATTCATGATGCAGTGAGCGACCTCAGCGGCGGTAAGCTCGATGCATTTATTGCCTGTGCTGGGGGCGGGTCTATGGGAGAGATGCAGGTCCGTCTCAATTATTTTGGCGCGGTCAGATCAATTGAAAGCGTTCGTCCGCTGCTGGCAAAAGGCACAGAGCCCAGAGCTGTCGCGATTGCATCACTGGCATCACTGCAGCCAAACATTCCCGCTATTGTAGAAGCATGTTTGAAAAACGACGAAGAACATGCGGTCAAACTGTCTCATGATCTTCAGTTCGGACTGGCATATTCTTCGGCAAAAAGGGCGCTCGTAAGGTGGGTCCGACAGACCGCACCGAAACAGGAATGGGCCGGGGCCGGTATCGCCCTGAACGCCATTGCGCCTGGAACATTTGTAACACCTCTAGTGGAACCAATACTGAAAGATCCAGAGGCCGTTGCCTATCTGGATCGCTTAGGCCCGATGCCTTATCACGGGTTCGGTAAAGCTGAAGAAATCGCGCCGGTTATCGCGTTCTTCGCCAGCGCCGAATTCAAGGTCACGACGGGCCAAGTTCTTTATGTCGACGGTGGATCGGATGTCGTCCTAAGAGGAGACGATGTGTGGAGCTGCAATGACGGCTGGCATAAGAATCTTATGGGATAAAAGTCCGGTGGAGGGTGACGCAAAACAGTAGATTGCCAAGATGCTGTCCCAAATAGTTCATGTTCATTTGGGACAGCTGCGGCTTGTCCGTTTTGCGACGAACAAGGCGAACTCTTCGTGGTTGAGAAGAAAGCCGATCCTGTCTGCGAGACTTTCTTTGCCACAAGCTTTCAATTGCCCTTCGCATTGCTTCTCTGTAGCTAGGTGACAGGGAGACGTTGCCGGCTTCCAGAGGCAGGGGTAGGTGGAATGGGGCAGAGTAATCGGATGGAGGCCAATGCTGTCATTGGTGAGCGCTTGGTGGAGTTGCAAGTTCAACTTGTGGCGCTAGCCGATGCATTATGCGCAGCAACTCAGTCCTCCGTCACCGCATCTGAAGATGCAGCATCCATTTTCCGGGAAGAACATACCGCTGGCATTGATCAGGTGGTTTTATCAGCCCGACAGGTGGATAGCCTTCTCGCCCGGCAAATTGCGCTGCTCGATCGCGAAACCAGCAATGCAACGGAAGGACTTTTTCGTCGAGGCGCTGAGGAAAAACAACCCTCTTTCAAGTGGTCTCGCCTGTTTGGGAATGTTTCAGGTCGCCACATCGCGCTGAGCGAGGATCAGGTGGGGCTTCGCCTTTCTGAACTCATAGGCGCAAGCCATGCTCTGCTGGTTCATCTTCAGAACCATCAGGCTATCATTTCCAATCAGCTTACTCGCTTAGAGAGTGCGGTCATCGTTGAAATGGCGAAATTAAATGCCCTCGCAATCACGGCCGATCCTGAGCCTGCGAACTCCTTGCTGGCGGTTCATATTGAACTGCTGGAGGATTGCGTTGATGCATTGGTCGGCATGGCGCAGGTGACCAATGTTTTCGTCAACAAATTGCAGCTCGATGCGGAGGAGCGCATTTTGTTTCTGCACGGATTGTGCAGGCCAGACATTGCCAAGCTGGTGAACGACTGGCCTTGCTTCAGGTCGCTGTTGGAGAGAGTAGAACGCGGGCTTTTGTCAACGGCCGGCCTCAGGCAGCGTAAACTTCACTTGAATGAAGCGTTTCAACGCCATGCCGCCCACTCTCGACAAGCGGTGAGTGGATAATTATCTCTGCCAAACCGCTGATACCAGAGCATCGAACATGGGCGCAGCCAACGCTTAGCGCCTATGGGCCGGAGGAGAACCTGAACGTATGGACGCTGTTACTGCTTTTTTCCGGTCTCTGCTGAATGCGTTCAAAAACGGCTTGCGATTGCTGGTCGCTTGGCTGGTCTGGCCGCTACGCGCCGCACATGGTTGGTATGGTCAGCGAAACCTGATCCTCAAGTCATCGATCGCTGCATTGGCCGTGTTGCTCATTGCGTTGTATGGATATTTCATCTGGCAAACGCAGGTTTGGCGGGGCTTTGATCCGAATTTTGTTGATCGTTATGGCTTTGGTGAACGGAAGCTGGCCGCAGGTCAACCGATTACTGCCACCAGCGCCACGGCTACAACGACTGAAAGCGCATCCCCGCAACCGGCGGCACAAGCTGCCAACCGTTGCCAGCCTTCCGGCATTGTGGAGGTTTCGGCTGATCTCACTGATACGAACGTCAACCAGAATGCATGGATTTCGTCCATGCTGCTTTACCGCCTCGGCTTTTTCGGGCTCGATTGGGATAGAACCCCGTTTCTTGACAACAAGGCCGCCTTTCAGCGCGGCGTGAACCAGACTGTTCGCCGTACTGCGGTAGAACTGGTGGACACGCTCGGGCGCGTGCGCGGAACTTCCGGTATTAACGGCGATCTTCAGGATGCGCGTGGCAACCTGCAGTTCGATGAATTCTCCTGGTATTTCGGGCTGCAGCCTTTCGGCTTCAAAACCCCAACTCCAAGCTATTATCGCGCGGCTATCGGCAGTTTGCGTAAGTTCAATCTGGACCTCGCGAGCTGCAATGCCGTTTTCGATACGCGCGCCGATAATCTCGTGCAGTTTCTCGATCGCATTGCCAATGATCTGGGTTCAACCTCTGCGATTTTGCGCGAACGGTCGGAAAACTATAACGGCGGCTGGTTTGATACGCGGGCTGATGATCGTTTCTGGTTCGCTTATGGGCAGCTCTACGGCTATTACGCCATCATGGCCGCTGCAGGAGCAGACTTCCATCAGGTGCTGCAGGAGCGCAACTTGACATCGCTGTGGAATGATACCCTGCAGCAATTCAAATCCGCTTTGCGAATCCGTCCGCTGATTATCTCCAACGGCGCTGAGGATGGCATCATCATGCCCTCTCATCTGGCCACCATTGGGTTTTATACTTTGCGCACTCGGTCCAATCTCGTCGAGATCAGGTCCGTTCTGGATCGGTAGCAATTGGGGCACTGGTCCTTACGGCCAGCGCATCCTCAACTCAGCCGCGCACTGTGCTATCCGTTTCATAGCGGAAATCGCAGCGATGCGGATGCACTTCGAAAGCTATGCCGATAATTTCACCACTTGTGCCGGGCTTTTCGCGAAAACGGCCGATTGAACAGACGTAGCGATATGGCGGCATTGCAGATGCTGAAATTCGGTGAATTTTCTGAAATGCCATGGGGTGAAGGCTAGCAACTTCATGGCTTTCCATGACCGCGCTCAGATCGTCGGGATGGATGCGTGAGGAATATTCCATCAAATTAATGGGACCGTCCGTCGGTTTCATCCCGAAGAGACGACTGTAGACCGCGTCGCAAAATGTGTGGCCACTGTCTAGATCCTGGCGCCACAGTCCCACTGGATTGAACGTGGTTACGATATCGAAAATTTCCTCGGCCGAAATGCCGAAGTCATGGAGTCTGCTAATCCGTTCGTGTGATGAACCTGATTGCGGCACAGTGATCGAAACCTTCTTAAGGTAGAGGGCGGCACCTCACCATTAATTGATCAGACGCAGCCTAATGGCTTTGGCTACCAGTTGGGTTCGATTCACGCAATCTAGTTTCTTGATTGCCTTATTGAGATAGGCATTAACTGTATGGTCGGACAAACACAGGATTTCTGCGATTTCCGAAGAGGTTTTGCCCTGTGAAGTCCAGCGGAGAACTTCAAGCTCACGTGCAGTCAGGATGCATTTTTGCTGTGGATCATTGCGGCGAACCCGGTCGAAGACGCGAAAGCTCTGCAACATCAGCATGCCGACTTCATTGAGCTCCGGCAGGGTCAGAACGGGGCGGTCGCCATCAAGCCTGATCAGGAAGCCAGAGCCGTCCGAGGACTGCATGGGCATGGCCACGCCTGTCGACATGCCATTCGTCTTCGAGATTCGCCGCATTGGCTCTGGAAAGTCCAGTGGCCACCCATCGTCAAATTGCGGATCAAAGCTCCAGCAAAGAGGAAGCGCCATTTTCTTTAAGAGCGGGACGATCGGACAGACGTTCAGGAGGCGAAGGCGGTCAAAGTCGCGCACATATGATTTCGGAATATTGCTCTCGACGATGAGAGGGTCGAGCAAAGAATCAGTCGCTGCGGGGGCGCTCATAACAGCGTAGTAACGAAAGCCGAACTGTTTAGGCAACTTCGCAACGGCGGCAATGATCGCAGCGCGGGATTCTGCGCTGGAAATTTCTCTACTGAGTAGCGAATGCCGTTCAAGCGTTATCATTTTCTTCCGATGAAAGTATGGGTCTTACTTCACTACAACCAAGATATCGTGTGGCGTTACAGATGCCAACGTTATTTTCGTATTTGCACATCTATACTAATGAGAGGCTTACCTTTGTGAGTCATTTCGCGGTAGCCGCTGTATTGTTTTGATGCAAGTCTTGCCTTCAATAATGCGATATTTAGGCAGGTACTAGGCGAATATTCATTCCTATGCGCGCGGAAAATCTCATATGTCTTTCGTTCGCACACCTTTTTGCGTGTCGATCCGAAGAATCGGGACATTAACCAATTATAAAGGTTTGTGGGGAAGCTGCCACTCCGCCGTTGGGTAGTCTGGCTCAAATACGTCTTATTTGTTCTAATATGCGCTATTTCTAACTGTTTACTGTCTCGGAGGCCGGAATACTTCCACATATGGGCGAGAGGCGCATTGGATGGCAGACGCATTTTGCGATCATGCCGATATGCGCTATTCAGCATCATCTTCCCGGGTTTCAGGAGATTTTTGGTGAGCATTCCTTCCGACATCAGCATTGCCCGTAGCGCAAACAAACAGCCGGTTATGGAAATTGGGCGTAAGCTTGGGATACTGGGTGACGACCTTGTGCCTTATGGTCATGACAAGGCGAAGCTTTCGGCAAGGCATATCGAGAGTTTGAAGGGTGAGCGGGATGGCAGGCTCATTTTGGTCACAGCCATCAATCCCACTCCGGCGGGTGAGGGTAAGACCACGACAACGGTCGGGCTTGGCGATGGACTAAACCGCATCGGGAAACGCGCGATGATCTGTCTTCGCGAACCGTCGCTCGGCCCTTGCTTTGGCGTCAAAGGCGGTGCTGCGGGTGGCGGTTATGCGCAAGTTGTCCCAATGGAAGATATCAATCTGCATTTCACCGGCGATTTCCACGCGATCACCTCTGCCCATAACCTTCTTGCGGCAATGATCGACAATCATATCTACTGGGGCAATGAACTGGATTTTGATCTGCGACGCGTGGCGTGGCGGCGTGTTGTGGATATGAATGATCGTGCCCTTCGGCAAATCGTTGGTCCGCTTGGCGGCGTATCGAATGGCTTTGCGCGTGAAAGCGGCTTCGATATAACTGTCGCTTCCGAGGTCATGGCCATTCTCTGCCTGGCATCCGATCTGGCAGATCTTGAAGCGCGTCTTGGAGGGATCGTTGTTGGTTATCGGCGAGATCGTTCTGCGATTTTTGCCCGTGACATCAAAGCGGATGGCGCGATGGCCGTGTTGCTGAAAGATGCAATGCAACCCAATCTGGTTCAGACCTTGGAGAACAATCCAGCACTGGTTCATGGCGGTCCCTTTGCCAATATTGCGCATGGATGCAATTCTGTGGTGGCGACCAAGGCGGCGCTCAAGCTTGCCGATTATGTGGTGACCGAAGCGGGATTTGGGGCCGATCTCGGGGCCGAGAAATTTTTTGACATCAAATGCCGCAAGGCAGGGTTGAAGCCTGCTGCTGCCGTTCTGGTTGCCACAGTTCGCGCCTTGAAGATGAATGGCGGCGTGGCCAAGGCCGACCTTGGTGCCGAGAATGTCGATGCAATGTTACGCGGCAGTGTCAATCTATCCCGTCATATTGAAAATATCCGCAAGTTTGGTGTGCCTGTCATTGTGGCGATCAATCATTTTTCCAGTGACACGCCTGGGGAAATCGAGGCGTTGCAAGCCTATGCCCGGGCACTCGGCGTTGAAGCCGTTCTATGCCGTCATTGGGCGGAAGGTTCGGCCGGTATTGAGGAGTTGGCGCACAAGGTAGCAGCGTTGGCAGATAGCGACGTTGCGGATTTTCAGCCCCTTTACGCCGATGAATTGCCGCTTCTAGCCAAAATTGAAACGGTTGCGCGCGAAATTTACCGAGCCAGTAGCGTAGTGGCTGATAAATCCGTGGTGGAGCAACTGGCTAGCTTCGAGGCTCAAGGATACGGGCACCTACCGGTTTGCATTGCCAAAACACAATACTCTTTCTCAGCAGATCTGAGCCTACTCGGAGCACCAAATGACCATGTGTTGCCGATCCGGGAAGTAAGGCTCTCTGCAGGTGCGGGTTTTATCGTTGCAATCGCTGGTGAAATTCGAACCATGCCCGGGCTTCCCCGCTCTCCGTCCGCGGAAAGGATCATGCTCAATGAACAAGGTTATATCGAAGGGCTCTTCTGATAGGTGAAAAGTGCAGGCTGCTTAAGGCGGCAAGCGGCCTGCGATGCCTTCAATTATCCCGGTCGCCGAAAGCTATAGTCGAAAATACTATTCGTCTTTATTGTGATTATGTGTCGCAAATAAAATTTGTACCATCGCGATACACTGCCTCCCAAAGTTCTATACATTTATTACCTGCAGTTTATCAAATTTATGTAGCTCCATAAGGAATCTTGAAACTCTCTACGCTAGGCTGTGCGCTCTGGACGGAGAAAGTGGATGCAGCTGAGCGGTTTGACCACTCTTACGAAGCCTCGATCAAGATTTCTGTTGTGGCTGACGGACATGGGCGCTGATGTGCCTGTTGATGTGCGCATGCGCCTTTACGAAGCGCTGGCGTCATCGACGCTGCCTGTTATTCTAGCTTCGCTCAACTCTGCTTTCGTTGCCGTCCTTGCTTGTTATCGCTCTGGCCACAGCGTGTTTTTGTTGTTTGCGCTGTTGGATATGATTGGCCTTGCGGTGCGCATTGCGGCAACACGGCTGAGATTCATGAAGCCTTTTGCATCGGATGTGGTCATTATGACCAGCCTGCTCTGGGCATCCATGGTCGGCGTCAACACCCTGCTGATCGGTCTCGGCAACGATGGCGCCATGATCATTTTGTCGGTTGCCAGCGCTCTTGGTTCTTGCGCGGGCATTATCTCGCGAAATTATGTCACGCCGCGCCTGGGCTTGACGCAAGTGATTATCATCGATCTCGGATTCAAGGTTTCGTTCGGTGCGTCTCATCCTGATTTCCTGCCAATCATAATGCTGCAGGGCGTCATTTTTTGCGGTGTCGTAGATTGGATGATGCGCCAACAGCTGGCTACTTCCGTAAAGGCGATTTCATCTGAACTAGAGAGCCGGCGCCAATCACTGCTTGATCCACTGACGGGTGTATTGAACCGGCGAGGACTTTACGAGCAAGCCCAAGGGATGCTGGAAAACTACCATTCTCTTGCGCTTTTCTATCTTGATCTTGATGGCTTCAAACAGGTGAATGATCGCCTTGGTCACGGTGCAGGTGACGAACTGTTGCGGCAGGTTGCCAAACGGCTGGAACTAGCGCAGCCCGAAGCCGCAATCTGTCGCATGGGTGGTGACGAATTTCTCATTCTGGCCAACGCTCAACATCCTCAGGACGCTGTTCGAATGGCCGGGAAGATGATACGGGCAATGACCGTTCCCTATGTCACAGATGTCGGTTCAGCCCACGTCGGCGCAAGTATCGGCATCGCCTTCGTGAATTTCGAGGAAGGCCTTGAGCGCGCGATGAAAGACGCTGATGCAGCCCTCTATCGTGCAAAAAATGCCGGTCGCGGCCAGGCAGTGTTGCATGAAGAGGTTACGATCGGAAATCGCGTCTCCGCTTAAAGCGTGGCTAAACTATCCTTCGTCTTAGAGCATATTGTTGCAGCAAAGCGGCTGCAGATTGTTGCCGACATATTTCAGCGGCAAAAGCGATAGCCGCCCTTTCGTTCAAGAACGTCCAGATGCAGATGGTCCTCGTGCGTTGCATCGCTGCCCGGTGAAAGCACCGTGGTGAAGTGCAGGCAGGCACCCGTGGTTGCCGTTCTCTGGAACGCGCCGATCATGGTCGGATCTTCTGCCTTTGGCGTCATTTCCACAGGCTCTCCTTTGTCGAGTTCCAGCGCGATGACATCGATGGCATTGCCTCGGGCATGCTCGGAAATCTTGCCGGTTTCAGCATTGTTGCGCTTGCGGCAGGCATAGGTGGAAGCATTGCGCACGCCCGTGAGTTTCGCATCCGGAACTGCTACGGCCAAAGCGGGTTGGACCGTATCTTTCAACCAGTGGGAAAGCGCAAGGGCGGCCTCGCATCTTATGGGCGTTGGCTCGGACAGTCTGATGCCGGGCAGGGGCTTGCTGACAATGATGGGCTTTTCAATGCCGCACAGACCGTCCTCCTCGGATATGGGGCCTGATTCCTTGAACTCCGCGCCCAAGGATTTGAGGTCGGAAATGCAGGCTGCCAGTTTCTCAGGGTCTTCTTTCACGATTGCGGAAGGTGGAGGCTCCTCCTTCTGGGTGGAGGCGTCGGGGCTATTCTTCTCTTCCTTCTCTTCGGGCTTATTGCTCGAGGATGCTTTGCCGGGCTCATCCTGGCCGTCCTGCGGCTTGGTATCTCCATTGGGAGCAGGTGACGGAGTTTCCTTGCTTTGCGGTTTCGGAGCGTCATAGCCTTTAGGGAGGGCAGGTGCGGGCGGGGTAGCTGAATCCGTCTTTGTATCTGGCTTGGGCTCTGGCACAGGGCCTTGTTTCGGCAGGGCCGCGCCAAGCAGGAAAAGGCAGGCCGCTGCGGCCACAAAGATACGGTTATGCATGCGCGTCCTCCGCTTCAGGTGCGGCGGTTAACGCATGGAGGCGGAATTGGTCGCATTCGAACGTCAGGAACGCGATTGAACCTCTTGCAGACGCGCCTCTGCTGAGGTAACAGTTCTGCCCATGAAAACGTCGCTGATCATGGCTATCTGGTGGTGGGCTCGCTAAAAACGCGGCCTTGACCAGTCATGTTCAAAGACAAGACAAAGCCGCCCGACCATCGAGGCGGCTTTCTTGTTGAGAAGCCCCTCCAAAGCCGGGTCTTAAGCACGTGTCACCAGCCTCATTCGGCGTGTGTGCGTGCGGAGAACAGGACACTGAAGTTTAGAGGTGGAACATGGTGACAATCATTGAAGACGACGGTTCCGAGGTCTACGAGACCCGTGGCGGAATCAAGGTGAGCCGCAAGCGCAGAGCCGCACCCTATGGCGAAGCGATTTCCACCTATGTGGATAAGCTCGATGAGCGTCGCGGCGCAGTGTTTTCCTCAAACTACGAATATCCAGGTCGCTACACGCGCTGGGATACCGCAATTGTCGATCCGCCTCTTGGGATTTCCTCTTTCGGTCGCCGTGTCTGGATTGAAGCCTATAACGAGCGCGGCGAAATCCTGCTGGATTTCATTGCGGAGCGCCTTGCGAGCGAAAGTGAATTGACGCTGGGGGAGCGCAATACCCGCCGTTTGGATCTGACCGTCAACCTGCCAACCCGCGCCTTTACGGAAGAAGAACGCTCCAAGATGCCAACCGTGTTTACGGTTCTGCGTGCGGTCGTCGATCTCTTCCATTCGGATGCTGATAGCTCTATCGGACTCTTTGGTGCTTTCGGCTACGATCTGGCCTTCCAGTTCGATTCCATCGAGCTTTCCTTGAAGCGCCCAGACGATCAGCGCGATATGGTTCTGTTCCTGCCGGATGAGATTCTGGTGGTCGATCACCACGCGGCCAAGGCATGGATTGATCGCTACGATTTCAGCCGCGGGGATACGACAACTTTCGGCAAGGGGCAGGATATCCCGGCCGATCCATTCCGCACCACGGACACCATTCCGCCGAAGGGCGATCACCGTCCTGGCGAATATTCAGAGCTCGTGGTGAAGGCAAAGGAGAGCTTCCGCCGCGGTGATCTCTTCGAAGTCGTGCCAGGCCAGAAATTCATGGAGCGTTGCGATTCCAAACCATCGCAGATTTCCAACCGCCTGAAGGCCATCAATCCCTCACCCTATTCCTTCTTCATCAATCTCGGCCATCAGGAATACCTGGTCGGTGCCTCGCCTGAGATGTTCGTGCGTGTCTCTGGCCGTCGCATCGAAACCTGCCCGATCTCGGGGACCATCAAGCGCGGCGAAGACGCCATCTCCGATAGCGAGCAGATTTTGAAACTGCTCAATTCGAAGAAGGACGAATCCGAGTTGACCATGTGCTCGGATGTGGACCGAAACGACAAGAGCCGTGTGTGCGAGCCAGGTTCCGTCAAGGTTATCGGTCGCCGTCAGATCGAGATGTATTCGCGTCTTATTCACACGGTCGACCATATCGAAGGTCGTTTGCGCCCAGATATGGATGCCTTCGATGGCTTCCTCAGCCATGCCTGGGCGGTCACCGTAACTGGTGCGCCAAAGCTTTGGGCCATGCGCTTCATCGAAAAGCACGAAAAGAGCCCACGTGCCTGGTATGGCGGTGCCATCGGCATGGTTGGCTTCAATGGCGATATGAATACTGGCCTGACGCTTCGCACCATTCGCATCAAGGATGGCATTGCGGAAGTGCGCGCCGGAGCAACACTGCTGAACGATTCCGATCCGCATGAGGAAGAGGCTGAAACAGAACTGAAGGCATCTGCCATGATTTCCGCCATTCGCGACGCTCGCACAGGAAATGCGGCCAAGGCTGCTCGCGATGTGGCCAGCGTAGGGCAGGGGGTGAAAATCCTGCTGGTCGATCACGAGGATAGTTTTGTGCACACGCTGGCAAATTACTTTCGCCAGACGGGTGCGGAGGTTTCCACCGTTCGCACACCGGTGCCGGAAGAAATCTATGATCGCATCAAGCCGGATCTGGTGGTGCTGTCACCTGGGCCGGGGAATCCGAAGGATTTCGACTGCAGGAACACCATCAAGGCAGCGCGCGCGAAGGGGCTTCCAATCTTCGGCGTCTGCTTGGGCCTTCAGGCGTTGGCCGAAGCCTATGGCGGTGAACTGCGCCAGCTGGCGGTGCCGATGCACGGCAAGCCATCGCGCATACGCGTTCTCGAACCGGGTATCGTGTTCTCCGGGCTCGGCAAGGAAGTCACGGTTGGCCGTTATCACTCCATCTTCGCAGATCCGAAAACGCTGCATCCAGATTTCATCATTACTGCGGAAAGTGAGGATGGCACGATCATGGGCATCGAGCACGCTAAGGAGCCCGTGGCCGCGGTCCAGTTCCACCCCGAATCCATCATGACGCTTGGCGGTGACGCTGGCATGTGCATGATCGAGAATGTGGTGGCGCATCTTTCCCGCAAGGCAAAAGTTGAGGCGGCCTGATCGAGATAATACAATAGAAAGGCCGGCTTACCCGGCCTTTTTCATGCGCGGTTTTCCGGCTTAACTATGCAGGCCGATCACCTTCTCGAAAGCCTCCCAGGTCGTGTCCATGGCATATTCCCTGATGAAAGGGAGATTGAGATGGCCAAAGAGCGGGGATAGCTGCCATTCCGCCGTTTCTTCATCAATACCCGCGATCTGCTGGAGATAGATGACGGAGGCTAGGCCCGTTCTATCAGCGCCGCTGCGACAGTGAATGAGGATCGGGCCTTCTGCATTGCGAAGGGTATCAAGCAGAGCAAATGTGCGTTCGATGCTTAAGGGCGTGCGAGCCGACATCTCGAAATTCACTTCCCTCGCGCCATGGTCTTCTACCGTCGTAAGTTCTCTATCATACCAACGTGTGCCGGTATGTTCGCCTCGTAGGTTGATGACGGTCTTGATCTTGTATTCATCAATATAAGAGCCAAGGTTTTCTGGAGAAAGTTGCGCCGAACGATAGAGGCGACCAGGGATGACCTCGTGGAAGTTGCCCAACACTTGCAGGTAGCCAAGCCAAAGACCCAGAGCAACCAGAAGGCTGAGTAACGTAAGACCTATTTTCTTTAAAGCATTGGTTGTTTGTGCCATATGCATTTCGCTCACGAAGTATTCAGCGTCGCTTTTGCTTTTAAAACTAAGCTGATCGACCTGTGGCGGATTTATGTCCAACATTTCCGATGCGTCCTTATATGTTTTTGACAACGTCTCGAAAGTGCGTCATAGACGCCTCCACAAAACCGCCGGGTGCAAAAGCGCCGGCGGTTTTGCCGTTTCGGGGCTATTGCAAATCATTCGCATGCGCAGGGAAGATCATGAGCCAACCCAATCTCAAGCTGGTCCAACGATTTGCCTTCTGGGGCATTCCACTCTCCTTAGCTGTCATGGGCCTGAAGCTTCTGGCCTGGTGGGTGACGGGATCTGTTGCGCTTCTGTCGGATGGGCTAGAATCGCTGGTTAATGTCACTGCGGCGGTGATTGCCTATTTTGTCATTCGCTATGCACAGCAGCCTGCTGATGAGGATCATCAATTCGGGCACCACAAGGCGGAATATCTATCAGCGGTTCTGGAGGGCGTTCTGATTGTCGTGGCCGCCCTCTTGATCATCAAGGAGGCGTGGGCAGGGCTGGTGGCGCCGGCTTTGCCGGAAGCGCCAGTGCTGGGTCTTGCGATCAACGGATTTGCCGGTGTCATTAACGCAGTCTGGGCAACCATTCTCATCCGCGTTGGCACCACCCATCGTTCGCCAGCCCTGAAGGCGGATGGTCACCACATCATGTCCGATGTCGTTACGTCGGCTGGGGTTTTCGTCGGGCTCGTTCTGGCGGTCCTGACAGGCTACGCGATCCTTGACCCAGTGCTGGCCATCATTGTTGCGTTCAATATTCTTTGGCAGGGCTGGAAGCTGATTTCTCACTCCGTGGGTGCCTTGATGGATCGCGTGGTCGAGCCGGAAGAGGAAGAGGCCATCCGCAAGGCAATCGCGGCAAATTCCGCTGGTGCATTAGGTGTGCATGATTTGCGCACCCGCCGTGCAGGTTCGGCAGCTTTCATCGATTTCCACCTTGTGGTACCGGCAGCCATGACAGTGGGCGAGGCGCATGGCATTTGCGACCGTCTGGAAGAAGCAATCAAGGCTGCCGTTCACGGCGCATCTCTTGCCATCCATGTCGAGCCGGAAGGCGAGCATGAGCATGGAATAAGAGTTCAGGTAGAAAGTCAGGAAACATGAGCAAGACGGATGTCAGCGGGCTCTCGCAGCTCGGTCAGCAGGTAGAAGCGCCCACGAGTCCAGAAACGGCTGTGCTGGAAAAGGTGCCGAATGGCAATGCAGGAACGGATTTTGTGGTGCGGTTCACCGCGCCGGAATTCACTTCGCTTTGCCCCATGACCGGCCAGCCGGATTTCGCGCATATTGTGATCGATTATGTTCCGAATGGCTTTCTGGTTGAATCCAAGTCACTGAAGCTGTTCCTCACATCCTTCCGCAATCACGGCGCTTTTCATGAGGATTGCTCTGTCTATATCGCCAAGCGCCTTGTGGACTTGCTAGAGCCAAAGTGGCTGCGCATTGGTGCCTACTGGTATCCACGTGGCGGCATTCCAATCGATGTGTTCTGGCAAACAGGGCCTGCTCCAGAGGGCGTGTGGCTCCCAGACCAAGGCGTCCCCACCTACCGCGGACGTGGGTGAGAGGCGACGGCGCAGCCGGCAAAAGGCTCCAGTGGAGCGTTTTGAGCCTCGAACGCCCTGAGCCCAATGCGAAGGGCCGGGGCCGCAGGCCAGCTGGCGACGGCGCAGCCGGCAAAAGGCTCCAGTGGAGCGTTTTGAGCCTCGAAGGCCCTGAGCCCAATGCGAAGGGCCGGGGCCGCAGGCCAGCTGGCGACGGCGCAGCCGGCAAAAGGCTCCAGTGGAGCGTTTCGAGCCTCGAACGCCTTGAGCCTAAAGCGAAGGGCCGGGGCCGCAGGCCAGCTGGCGACGGCGCAGCCGGCAAAAGGCTCCAGTGGAGCGTTTCGAGCCTCGAACGCCCTGAGGCTAAAGCGAAGGGCCGGGCCAAAGCTGAGGGGGCGAGGAGCTTGCCGGTGATTGCTCAAACATAGCTGCTGTCGTCGCCACCGAAGTCGCTATCGTCGCCGGATGACCAGTCATTGCTGTCATCATAATCGGCCTGCTGAATATTATCGTCATTGGTTTGAACATCAGGCTGTGCGGCATTGTCCGATTTGTCGGCATCGTTGCTGCCGGGGGCATCACCATAATAATTGTTGATGACGGTTTCTTCGACCGGGCCGGTGGTGAAGCCTTCGGCTGCGGGAGAACCCAGGCCAATGCCCGCCATGTGATGACCGAAGATGCCGCTGAGGGAGTTGGCAAGCAACATGCCGCCTGCCACGCCAGCGGCTGTTCCCAAAGCTCCGGTCAAAAAGCTGCTGCCGCCAGCGGGAGAGCGTACGCCTTGCCAAGGACCACTTGGTTGCTGCGGTGCATAAGCCTGCTGTGGCGGTGGAGCGGCTTCCATGGATTGCCCCCACGGCCCACTTGGTGCGCCACCATAGGGCCTTTGCATCTGAGACGGTGCAGGTTGTGCTTGCGGAGCCTGGCTGGAACCAAAGATGGAGCTTAGAAAACCGCCACGCTGCTCTTGCGAGGCTGCTGGTTGAGCTGACTCCAACTGGTGAATGCGCGCTTCAAGTTCAGTGATGCGCTTTGAGGCGGCTTCCAAACCCTTCTCCTGTACGATCACAGCTTGCGCCAGATAATAGGGAGCGGAAGGTTCACGGCGTACCGCATCGGCAATCAGTTGCTCTGCTTCGCTATCGCGCGGTGTCGCGGTGGCGGTGTGAATGCGTTCAAATAGGCCTGACAACAGTTGGCGTTCTTCCGGCGACATTGTCTCTTCCTCAACTGGGACCAGTATTCCATGCGTAGGAAGTAGGGAGAAATTCGGGCGCTGTCACCGTTGGCCCGCCTTAAATCTCTGTAATGCGAAGCCAGCATGGTTCATCCGGCTTCGCAAGCCGTGAACCGATCAACCGCCGAACACAAGCGAAAGACCAGCCAGTGCAGTAACAGCGCCTGCAAGCCGGGTGATTGACGGTGCGGCACGGCTGACGCTGACGCCAAGCACTACCCCTGCCAGATGAAGCAAGGCGGTGGCGACGATGAAGCCAATGCCGAACTGAACCGCGCCAGCTGCTCCAAGCTCTGCCCCATGGGCATGGCCGTGAAACAGTGCGAAAACGGCAACGATGGCAGCGGAAGCATAAAGAGGAACGCGTACGGCAAGAGCTACAAGAAGGCCGAGACCGATGACCGAAGCTAGAATGGCTGGTTCAACAAAAGGCAGATGGACGCCCGCAAGGGCCGCGAAAAACCCGAGGGCCATGGTGCCGACGAAAGAGGCCGGAACAATCCACAGTGCTGAACGGCGGCCCGTCTGGGTCGCAATCTGCGTTGCCCAAAGGCCGACGGCCACCATGGCAAGAACATGGTCTGAGCCGAACATGGGGTGGGATAGGCCAGCGGCAAACGAACCATGTGCAAGAGGATCGAGATGGGCAAAGGCTGGTGCTGCAGCGGCGGCAAACATGGCTGCTGCGAAAGAGAAGCGTTTCAACATATTGGTTCCCCGTTTTCATGAAGGCAGCCCGCTTGATCTGCTGCACTGCATGAGGCGCGAGATTAGGCACTGCCTAAAAAGTTGTCTATGCGTAAAATGACGAAGGCACTATTCATCATATCCATGCTGCATGATTGTTTTGTGCGTGCGAACGCATTATGTCCGAGAGGACGAAATTCACTCTGGAGACTGTTCGATGAACGATGAGAATGAAGACGACAAGACGAAGGAATTGCCGCTCGGCAAAGAAACGGAGGCGAATCTTTTCAAGTCGCGTTCTATCTTCATCTATGGCGGCATCACCATGGAACTGGCCCAGAAGGTTTGCACCCAGCTTGTTGCCTTGGCCGCTGCCAGCGATGAAGACATTCGCATCTATGTGAATTCGCCGGGCGGTCATGTGGAATCGGGTGATTCCATTCACGACATGATCAAGTTCATCAAGCCGAAGGTCTGGATCATCGGAACCGGCTGGGTGGCCTCTGCTGGCGCGCTGATCTACGTATCCGTGCCGAAAGAGCGTCGCATCTGCTTGCCGAACACGCGCTTCCTGCTTCATCAACCATCTGGCGGTACGCGCGGCATGGTTTCAGATATCGAGATCCAGGCGCGCGAAATCATCAAGATGAACCAGCGCCTCATCAAGATCTTTGCAAAGGCAACCGGCCAGAGCGAAGAGAAGATCGCCAAGGATATCGATCGCGATTATTGGCTGGGTGCGGAAGATGCCGTGGCTTACGGGCTCGTATCCCGCATTATCGAGAACCAGTCCGAAATCGGCTGATTTCTCGTGTCAGGTGAAGTTTTGAGCCCGTGGTATTTCCCGCGGGCTTTTTTGTGGCTGCCAGGAATTCTGTCTCGCGACACAAAAAACCTTTTCCAACTTGATGAATCGCATACATGATGAGCCCTTGAAAACCGAAAGGAATATTAGGGAATAGCCGTCATGTCGGGATTGTTGAGTCTTGCTGACACTCTCAAACACGCTGGCCTGACAAAGCTGGTTCTGCATGCGTGGGAGCGGCGCTATGGCCTCGAGCCGGAACAGAGGACGCAGACCGGGCGGCGTTTGTATACCTTTGAGCAGGCAGAGCGGCTGCGGCTGCTCAAGCTCTGCACCGATGCCGGGCACCGAATCGGCAATATTGTTTCTCTTCCGATTGCAGATCTTCAGGGAATAAGGGCTGGGGCTCAACTCCAGCAGGCCCTGGAGCCAGCAATCGCTTCCCTGAAGGCGATGGAGCTTCAACATCTCGACCACTGGCTGCGCGACCGCGCTGACCGCCATGCAATCGAGGATTTTATCCACAAGGTCGTCTCACCGCTCCAAACGACGATTGGCGACTTGTGGTCGAATGGGGAAATTTCTATCGCCGCCGAACACTATGTCAGTGCTGCTGTGAAACGTATTTTGAGCGGCATGTTGGATGATCTTCCGCCTGCTTTGATCGATGCTCCGGTCTTGATCGCAACGACGCCAGAGGGGGAGGCGCATGAGATCGGTGCCCTTTGTGTGGCACTTGTCGCGCGTCTGACGGGCTGGAATGTCCTCTATCTTGGACCCAATCTGCCACCAACTGAAATTGTAAACATCAGTTTATCCCGCAGTGTCCGTTGCGTCTGTTTGAGTGGGCTGTGCATCAAGCAGAAGCTGGCTGAACGGCAGATCTATGAGATCCGGGCGAAGCTTCCTGCGCGCGTTGCCGTATGGGTTGGCGGACCGGCCTTTTCCAATCTCGCGCCTATCCGCGATGTTCGCGTCTTCGACGACCTGCAAAGCTTCCGTCAGGCTCTCCAGGAAGAGTGTGCTTAGCTAACATTGTAATAAAACCTCGCTTAATACTGAGACCTGATCAGTGTTTTCTACTGTTCTAAAGTCTAAAACATATACAAAACCTTCGAATTAGGGAATTTTTCATTTTTTGTATATATTTCTGGGAGTGCTCACTGACCTTCCTGGGCGGGAATGGGTGTTTTGAGTTCTGAGGGGATTTGGAATGGGTATTCGTTCTCTGTTTGATTCAGCAACCGTCGTGAAGAACCTTTCTCTGGAAGCGTTACAAGCCAATGTCATGGTAGCTGATGCGAAGTTCAACATTGTCTACATGAACCCAGCCGTCACGGCTTTGCTTAAGGATGCAGAAAATGATCTCAAAAAGGAGCTGCCGCGATTTTCTGTTGATGCGTTGATCGGCAGTAACATCGACATTTTTCACAAAAATCCGTCGCACCAGCGCAATATGCTGGCAAGCCTGCGGGATCGTCACAGTGCGATGATAACGGTGGGACAGCTCATATTTGATCTTGTCGTGACCCCGCTCAACAATGGCGGCAAGACAATCGGCTTTGTGGTGGAATGGGCTGATGCCAAGGAGCGGCTCCTTAATGTGGACTATGCGGCACAGATGGCCGCGATTAGCCGCTCACAAGCCATCATTGAATTCGATATTGACGGCAAGATTATCAAAGCTAATGATAATTTCCTGAAGGTCATGGGGTACTCACTCCAGGAAATCGTTGGTCGGCACCATAGTCTCTTCATCGAAAAGAGCTATGCAGGAAGTGAAGACTACAAGACGTTCTGGCGAAATCTCCGTGAGGGACGTTACCAAGCCGCCGAATTCAAACGCATTGGCAAGGGTGGCCGTGAGGTTGTCATTTCAGCCTCCTATAATCCTATTCTGGATCTGCGCGGCAAAGTGGTGAAGGTCGTCAAATTCGCAACTGACGTGACCGATCGTGTTAAGACTGTAAACCAGCTCGGGCAGTCGCTCAAAAATCTTTGCGCTGGTGATTTCGGTTTTCAGATCAACGAGCCGTTTTCCCCGGAATTCGAATTCCTGCGGCACGATCTCAACCAGTCGGTTGCGCAGCTTTGTGCAACCTTCCGCAACGTCGCTACAAGCGTAGATGTTATCAGCAATGGCACGCGAGAGATTAGCCAGGGTGTCGGCGATTTGTCACGCAGAACAGAATCGCAGGCGGCAAATCTGGAGGAGACCGCCGCGGCGCTGGAGGAGATTACATCGAATGTTAGTTCGTCTGCCAAGCGCGCTCAGGAGGCACGCGATGTGGCGGCCTCTGCCAAGATGAATGCCGAGAAGTCCGGGGAAGTCGTAGCGCAGGCGGTAGATGCGATGAGCCGCATTGAAGATTCCTCATCAAAAATCTCCAACATTATCGGCGTGATTGATGAGATTGCCTTCCAGACCAACTTGCTCGCCTTGAATGCAGGCGTCGAAGCGGCAAGGGCGGGTGAGGCCGGGCGCGGCTTTGCTGTTGTAGCGCAGGAAGTCAGAGAACTGGCGCAGCGTTCTGCAAAGGCGGCGAAAGAAATCAAGGATCTTATTCATAACTCCGCTGCCGAGGTTTCAAATGGCGTGAAGCTTGTGCGTGATACTGGCGGAGCGCTTCGTTCAATCAGCGACTTGATTGTCGAGATCAACGATCATGTCGTTGCCATATCCACGGCAGCGCGTGAACAGTCGACGGGGCTGACGGAGGTCAACGGTGCAGTGAACACCATGGACCAGACGACGCAGCAAAACGCGGCCATGGTTGAAGAAAGCAGCGCTGCTGCTGCAACGCTTGCGCAGGAAACGCAGAGGCTTCTCAGCATGATGAGCGGCTTTAATCTGGGTCAGTCGATGCGTGACCACAGAGGTTTTGATAGCTACGGACGTGCTGCCTGAGCTTGGCCCCCATTTGAAAAGCCCGCCGGATGTTTCCGGCGGGCTTTATCGATTCAAGGCAGATGTGATCAGAATTCCACTGGCCGATCGCCGTTCTCATCCTGAATGCGGGTGGGCAGGCCAATCTTGTTCAAAAGATTGATGAAGGGCTTTGGAGCAAGCTCCTCAACATTTGCCATCTTCTTCACATCCCACTCGCCGGTCGCAACCAGCATAGCGGCTGCCACGGGCGGAACGCCAGCGGTGTAAGAGATGCCCTGGCTGCCCACTTCGTTATAGGCTTCCTTGTGGTCGGCGACGTTGTAGATGAAGACGGTCTTTTCCTTGCCGTCTTTCAGGCCCTTTACGTAATCGCCAATGCAGGTCTTGCCTTCATAGTCCGGCGCCAGAGATGCCGGGTCTGGCAGGCACGCCTTGACCACCTTCAGCGGCACGACTTCGGAACCATCGGCCAGTTTCACGGGCTGCTCGGAAAGCAGGCCAATAGACTTCAGGACCGTGAAGACGTTGATGTAGTGATCGCCAAAGCCCATCCAGAAGCGGACGTCCGCGCCGTCCATGTTCTTGGCCAGCGAGTGCACTTCGTCATGGCCGCAGAGATAGGCCTTGCGCTTGCCCACGACGGGAAGGTCATATTCCTTGCCGATCTCGAACATCTTGTTCACCTGCCACTGGCCCTTCTGCCAGGAGTAGACGACGCCTGTGAATTCGCGGAAGTTGATTTCCGGATCGAAGTTCGTGGCGAAATACTTGCCGTGGCTGCCAGCGTTGATGTCAACGATATCGACGTCCGTGACCTTGTCCAGATATTCGTCCTTGGCAAGCTTAGCATAGGCATTCACTACGCCGGGATCGAAGCCAGCGCCGAGGATGGCGGTGATGCCTTTCTCCTCGCATTCAGCCGCGCGCTTCCACTCGTAATTGCCATACCAAGGCGGGGTTTCGCAGATCTTGTTGGGTTCTTCGTGGATTGCGGTATCGATATAGGCGGCACCCGTGTCCATGCAGGCGCGAAGTACCGACATGTTCAGGAAGGCAGTGCCGACATTGATGACGATCTCGACGCCGAGCGTCTTGATCAGCGCCTTTGTCGCTTCAATATCAAGTGCATTCAATTCATGAGCTTCCAGAACGCCTGGCTGCTTCATAGCCTTCTTTTCATGCACGCTGGCGATGATGGCATCACACTTCGACTTGGTGCGCGAAGCAATGTGAATATCGCCCAGCACGTCGTTGTTCTGCGCACATTTGTGCGCCACGACCTGCGCGACGCCCCCGGCGCCGATGATGAGCACGTTCTTTCTCATGATGGGGACCAACTCCTTAAGTCCAATCGTCAGAGACCTTCCTGAGGTATTTCAGGAAAGGCTTTGTTCGTAGTCCGCGTAAGAAAAATCACGGACCGTCCTGAGGCTGCCATCCAGTTCCCGGATGGCGATTGCCGGCATTTTCACGCCGTTAAACCAGTTTTTCTTGACCATCGTATAACCGGCGGCATCCTGAATGGAGATCCGGTCGCCAATGTTCAGTTCGTTCGGAAAATCGAACTCACCGAAAATATCGCCGGCCAGGCAGGATTTGCCGCAGACCATGTAACGATGCGGTCCCTGGTTAGGGGAGACCTTTGCGTTTTCACGATAGATCAGAAGATCCAGCATGTGCGCTTCGATGGATGAATCCACCACGACAAGGTTCTTGCCGTTGTAGAGCTTGTCGAGCACGGTGACTTCCAGTGTCGTCGACTTCGTAATCGAAGCTTCGCCTGGTTCCAGATACACCTGTACGCCATATTCGTCGGAGAAGCGCTTAAGGCGCTCCGCAAATTGCTCCAGCGGGTAGTTTTCGCCGGTGAAATGAATGCCACCGCCGAGGCTGACCCATTCCGCCTTCTTGAGAAGCGGCGCGAATTTTTCCTCGATCTGGCCAAGCATCTTGTCGAAGAGGGCAAAGTCACCGTTTTCGCAGTTGTTGTGGATCATGAAGCCGGAAATAAGATCCATCACTGGCTCGACTTCCTTCACATTCCACTCGCCGAGGCGGGAGAAGGGGCGGGCCGGATCTGCCAGATCGAAACTTGACGATGAGACGCCTGGGTTGAGCCGCAAGCCACGGATGATGCCGGAGGACTGCTTTTCGAAGCGTTGCAACTGGCCAACCGTGTTGAAGATGATCTTGTCTGCATGGCTGACCACCTCATCGATTTCATAATCGGCATAGGCGACCGAATAGGCATGCGTTTCCTTGCCAAAACGCTCATGGCCAAGGCGCACTTCATTCAGTGATGAAGATGTCGTGCCATCCATGTAATCGCGCATGAAATCGAAGACAGACCAGGTGGCAAAGCACTTCAGCGCAAGCAAGGCTTTGGCACCGGAAAGTTCGCGAAGCCTGGCGATCTTCTCCATATTCTGGAGGAGTTTCGATTTGTCGATGAGATAATAAGGTGTCTGGATCAAGGCTCTATCCTTCGTGAACCCAGCCGTTTCCGGCGGAAGTGAACGGGACGCCCCGAATGCGTCGAGGGGGGCTTATGCAAAAGGGGGGCAGAAGGCAAGAGTGTGCTGCCCTCAATCAGCGGATATTGATGGAATTGTGCATCTGAATGCATGCAGTCTTATTTATAAACCGGCATCCATACATGGGTGTGACGAAAGGTGATTTCATCCTGTTTTAGTAAATCGTAAGGAGCGGTTGCTATCAGGAAATGGTGTTAGCCTTTCGGATTGATCATGCAGCTAGATCTCGCAACGGTTCTATTTTTGCACCCTCTGTCTTTGTTGGTGGGCGCCGTCTGCTTTCTCTATACAAAGTTGCATTCGCGCAGTCACATAGGCCTGGGTAAAATGGCATTCGGTTTTGCCATCTTGGGCTCTGGCTCCATTCTGGCGGGCCTTGGTGAACGGAGCGAGCTTCCCTATGGGTTATGGACTTATGTCAGCTTTTGCTCCGGGCCTGTCGGCTGCGGATTTTTCTGGTTGGGTTTGAGAAACCTCATTTTCGAAAAGCGTAGCTTGTCTTCCTTCTGGGTCGCCTTGCTTGTGGTCACGCTGATGCTTTGCGTCTTCCTGTCGGGCGCTTATTTGATCAATTTGCAGCGCGCCGCGCTCTTCCTGTCGGTCGTCGCAGCCTTTTCACTCGCCAATATGAGTATGCTGTTATTGGACCCGGTAAGAGAGCAGCTTGTCAGCCGGTTGCCGCTTGCCGGAATGTTCGGTTTCAAAGCGTGTATCGCTGTTCTGGCTATTGTCACCATTGCCTTTCCGGAGGACATCGCAGTCGGCCCTGCCTTTGCTTTTTCCATGATGACGGTTTGCCAGTTCGGCATCGCTCTCTTCGTCCTCATCTTTGTGCAGGAGCGTGTAGAGCGGCGGCTGATTGCGCTTAGCGAAGTAGATTCGCTCACGCGCGTGCATAATCGCCACTGGTTACATGATCGACTTCCCGCTGTGGTTCAGAAAGGCGATGCCTTTGTTGCAATCGATATCGATTTCTTCAAATCCGTCAACGACCGCTACGGCCATGCGGCGGGTGATCATGTGTTGGTTGTGGTTGCCGAACGTATGCAGGCGATAGCCGGTGCAAACGCGCTCTTTGCCCGCATGGGTGGGGAAGAGTTCGGGCTTTTCGTCCCGGCTGATACGTCCAGTGTCGCCTTGGCTGTAGCGGAAATGTTGAGGCGGGGCGTGCAAACTCTAAATGTCGAATTTCAGGCTGCGCGAATTCCCCTGACCATAAGCCTTGGCGTTGCGGTGGCAGACAAGGCGTTGCCGCTTGCCGCGCTTCTACGCAGCGCTGACGAGGCGCTTTACGATGCCAAGCGACAGGGAAGAGACCGCGCAGTCATCACCTCTGTAACAAACGAAGTCTCGCACCTCGACCATCCGCACGGGGTCATTTGTCCTCAGGCGCTTTGAGAGAACAGGTCTGATGGCTGACTGATCTGGCTTGCAAGATTGGGACGAATTTGCTTCGCCTTTTTTTGTGAAGTGCATGATGCGGAGTACGATTCCCGATGATGAAAGATATCTCCTTGCAGGCCGCCATCATGGGCGTGCTGATAGCCTTCGTCGGTTTCATCAGTTCCTTCGCGGTTATCATGCAGGGTTTGACCGTTATGGGAGCAACACCGGATCAGGTGGCATCTGCGCTTCTGGTGCTTTCCGTGCTCATGGGTCTCCTCGGCATTCTGCTGCCACTCTGGAAGCGGATGCCTATTAGCTGCGCCTGGTCCACGCCGGGCGCTGCGCTTCTCACAAGTGTCGGAGCCGTCGAGGGCGGGTTTCCTGCGGCCGCCGGTGCTTTCGTTCTCTGCGCTGTACTTATCGTATTGTCGGGGCTTATTTCACCGCTTGGTCGCGCCATGCGTATGATACCTGCTTCTCTTGCCAATGCGATGCTGGCGGGCATTCTTCTCAATCTTTGCCTCGCACCGGTGAAGGCGGTGGTCTTCAATCCATGGCTTGGGCTTCCCATCGTTGGGACGTGGATGATCGTGTTGGTTTGGAAACGGCTCTGGGCCGTGCCGGCTGCACTCGGCGCGTTTGTTCTTGTTCTTGTCTTCGGTGTTGATCTGCCGCCAGATATCATGAGACGCCTAGCAGGCTCCATCCATCCGACATTGGTGCCGGTCGTGCCTTCCTTTACGTGGTACGCCTTTGTTTCGATTGCCATTCCGCTGTTCATTGTCACGATGGCATCGCAGAACATTCCAGGCATCGCGATCCTCAAGGTCTATGGCTATGAGCCACCGGCGGGACCGCTATTTGCAGCTACCGGTATCTTCTCCGGAATTGGTGCTCTGTTCGGCGCAGTACCGGTAAACCTTGCTGCGATTACGGCTGCGATGTGCGCCAGCGATGAGGCGCACCCCGATCCCAAGCGGCGGTATTGGGCGGCGATCATCGGTGGAGCAGGCTATATTTTGCTTGGTTTGCTTGCCTCTGCCATTATTGCGTTCGTGGCACTATCTCCACCCATCCTGTTGCAGGCGGTTGCAGGGCTTGCGCTGATTGGTGCGTTTTCGAATTCGGCACAGGCAGCCTTTCGGGAGATGGAATCACGTGAAGCTGCGGCAGTAACCTTTCTCGTAACCGCCTCCGGTACGGCATTTCTGGGTGTTTCCGGTGCGTTTTGGGGGCTTGTTGCCGGTGCACTGCTGCTTGCCATGAGACATACGTTGAACACGGCTAAAGAACGTTTTTGATCTTGCGCGCGGGCAAGGCTCACGCTATCAACTTACGCATGACGATCTCGGGCACACCATTTTCGATGTTTGAAGCAGCAAGCCGCAAGGCTGGTTGCGCCGCATCGCATGCCCTAAACTCGCTTCTTCTCCTCGGCCTTATCCGCGGTTGCCGGGTCCGTTGAGGAGCGCCCGGCGGCCGAAAGAGCCTGCCGGCAAGAGCTCCTCGCACAAAATCCCAGATAAGAACCGAAAGCCTCTAACGAGGACTTGATCCACCACCGTGACGCTGTAACAGGCCAAGAGCCAAAGTGCCGATGCTGGATGCGAAGGAGAGATGAAGATGGACGCCAAGACTTCCGCCGAGACGCAATCTGCTGCTGCAAAGGGCATGGCTGACGCCGCCCGCAAATATCGCGCTTATCCGCAGATCAACATTCCCGACCGCACCTGGCCATCAAAGGTAATCGACAAGGCCCCGATCTGGTGTTCGGTGGACCTGCGTGATGGCAACCAATCTCTGGTCAACCCCATGGGGCATGACCGCAAGGCGCGAATGTTCAAGCTGTTGCTGGACATGGGCTTCAAGGAAATCGAAATCGGCTTTCCGTCTGCTTCTCAGACGGATTTTGACTTTGCCCGCTGGTGCGTGGAAGAGGGTGGCGTGCCGAAGGATGTTTCCCTGCAAGTTCTGGTGCAGTGCCGCCCGGAACTGATTACCCGCACGTTCGAGGCGCTGGAAGGCGCGCATAAGCCGATCATACACTTCTACAATTCCACCTCCGAATTGCAGCGCCGCGTCGTGTTCGGCAAGGATGTCGGTGGCATCAAGCAGATTGCCGTCGATGCAGCCAAGATGATCACCGACATGGCAGCCAAGGCTGGCGGCGGTTATCGCTTCGAATATTCACCGGAAAGCTTTACCGGTACGGAGCTGGATGTGGCGCTGGAAATCTGCAATGCGGTGATTGCCGAAATCAAGCCGACAGCCGATAACAAGCTGATCTTGAACCTGCCATCGACAGTGGAAATGGCGACGCCGAACATTTATGCCGACCAGATCGAATGGATGTGCCGCAACATCGATAACCGCGAGAACGTTATCATCTCGCTGCACCCGCACAATGACCGTGGTACAGGCATTGCCGCAACGGAGCTGGGCCTGATGGCCGGCGCCGACCGCGTGGAAGGCACCCTGTTCGGCAATGGCGAGCGCACCGGCAATGTGGACGTGGTGACGCTGGCCTTGAACATGTACACGCAAGGCGTTGATCCTGAACTGGATTGCACGGATATCGAGCGGATCAAGGCTGTCTACGAATATTCAAACGAGATGGTTATCCCGGAGCGTCATCCTTACGTGGGTGAATTGGTCTATACGGCCTTCTCCGGCTCCCACCAGGATGCGATCAACAAGGGCATGAAGGCGATCAAATCCGCCAACTCCCCGCTGTGGGAAGTGCCTTACCTGCCAATCGACCCGCAGGATGTGGGGCGCACCTACGAGGCAATTATTCGCATCAATTCCCAATCGGGCAAGGGTGGCATCGCTTACATTCTGCAACAGGATTACGGCATCAACCTGCCGCGCAACCTGCAGGTGGAATTCCGTGAGGTTATTCAGCGTATCACCGATGAGGAAGGCAAGGAGCTGCCTTCCAAGGCTATCTACGAGCGCTTCATCGAGCGCTATGTCGAGCAGCCTGAAGGTCGCATCAAGTTCGTGGATCACCACACTTATCCAGCGGGAATGGATCAGAAGGGCATCCGCGTTGTTGCTGCTGAAATTACCGATAATGGTGAGACGAAGCGGATTGAAGGCAAAGGCACTGGCCCCATCGATGGCTTCATCAATGCCTTGTCGATCTATCTCGGCGTCGAGCTTTCCGTCGCGGATTACTCGGAGCATTCCTTGCAGCATGGTTCGAACGCTTCGGCCATTGCATATGTCGAGGTTGAACATGCCAAGGGCAAGCTGTTCGGCGTTGGCATCAACAAGAACATCGTGACAGCCTCGCTGGAAGCCATCGTATCTGCGGCAAACCGGGTGGTCAGCGGTAAGTAATTGCCGCTATTCTGAAAGTGATTGATAGCCTCTTCCCGAGCTGGGAAGGGGCTTTTCTTTGGTCAACGTGACCTCAAACTATCTGCCAGAACCGCATCGATCCGTTTATCCTGCATCTGCGCCACGTTAAAACGCATAAGGTTAGCGGCATTCTGCGAGAGGCTGAAGACATTGCCGGGGGCAAGCACAATGCCGCGGGCGAGAGCCGCCTGTGCCAACTCGGCGGCATCCACACCCTCCGGTAGCGCGCACCAGAGATAGAAGCCGCCGCGCGGGCGAAGAAGCGGGTGAATGCCCAAGGCTTCCAACCTCTTGCTCACATCCTGCCGCGCATGTGCCAGCTTGCGACGCAGTTCCTCCATATGCTTGCGATAGCCGCCGCCAGAGAGAACATGGGCGGTGATTTCTGCCGCCACCGGGCTTGGTCCGCCGAAATTCGTTGCAATCTGGAGATCGATCAATCCCTCCACCCAGTCACGCCGAGCCGCGATAAAGCCGCAGCGAATGGAGGCCGAAAGCGCCTTTGAGAAACTACCAATACGGATGACGTTGTTCAGCCCATCCAATGCAGCAAGGCGCGGTGACGGGTCGGGCTCGAAATCCGCAAAGATGTCGTCCTCTATGATGGTAACCTGATGCTGGTTGGCAAGCGTCAGCACCCGGTGCGCAACCGGGGGAGAAAGTGTCGCGCCAGTGGGGTTATGCAGCGCTGAATTGGTGATGTAGAGGCGAGGCCGGTGCTGTGCCAGCACCGCCTCAAGCTCCGCAAGATCCGGGCCGCTCGGTGTGTATCGGACGCTGACCAATTGGACCTGATGGGCTTTGAGCAGCGCCTGGAAATTGAAGTAACAGGGGTCGTCGATCAGCACCGTATCGCCGTTTCGAAGCAGGTAACGGCAAATGAGATCGAGCGCCTGCGTTCCGGTGTTCGTCAACATCACCTGCTCGGAACTGGCGGAAATGCCTTCCTCGGCAAAACGGGAAAGCAGCAGCCGCCTGAGCGCGGGTGAACCCGCGCTGTTGCCATAGTCTGTCAGAATGCCTGTTTCTGTCCGCGCCATGGCGCGCATGGCGCGGCTTAAAGCGGCCTGCGGCATCCAATCTGCTGGCAGCCAGCCGCATCCGGGCCGCAACACAGTCTCCGCCGCATCAAGCGATTGGCGCGATACCCAGAAGGGATCTATGGCTCGTGCTTCCGGCGTCTGCGCCTGCATGAGGGTGAGGGGCTGTAAAACCGCTTTGGAGACATAAAAGCCGGAGCCCGGACGAGCCTGAATGATGCCTTCTGCAACCAGTCGCTCATAGGCATCCACCACCGTAGCCGGGGAAAACTTCATGCTGGCCGCCAAAGTGCGGACGGAGGGGAGTCGATCACCCGGCAGCAGGGTCCGCTGCTCAATGCGTCCACGGATCGTTTTCATCACCGTGTCACGGCGGCTCTCCGTCCTTGTAAGATCCATTTGTATTGCTCTTTGTATCCATACAGTTTTTCAGAATTGTATCGCTCTGTGCCTGTCTCTGCCAAGCGACTTTTCCTATAGATGCAAAGAAAGAGAGGGATGATGAAGCTTTCGGTCGATGCCTGGATCAGCGGGTTTGTAGGCGTGGTTATATTCAGCGGGTCACTGCCTGCCACGCGTGTTGCGGTGGCGGATTTTTCGCCGCTCTTTCTCACTTCCGCCCGCGCAGTGATCGCGGCCATCTTGGCTGCCGGAATGCTCGCGATGTTCGCTGAAAAGCGACCGGCGCGAAGCGATGTCCTGCCGCTTTCTATCGTTGCCTTAGGTGTCGTAGTTGGTTTTCCGCTTCTCACAGCACTGGCGCTGCAAACCATTACGTCTGCCCGGTCCATTGTCTTTATTGGGCTATTGCCGCTTGCGACGGCCATTTTCGGTGTCTTTCGCGGTGGCGAGCGGCCAAAGCTCCTGTTTTGGGTTTTCTCTGGTTTGGGAAGCGCCGCTGTTGCAGGGTTTGCCGCGCAATCCGCCGGGTTTGCCAGTGGAACCGGGGACATGTTGATGCTGGCCGCCATCATTGTTTGCGGCTTGGGTTATGCCGAGGGTGCCAGCCTTTCTCGCCGCTTGGGCGGTTGGCAGGTCATCTGCTGGTCTCTGCTGATTGCATCACCGTTCATGCTCATCCTGGCGATGATGTATTTGCCGCAGCAATGGACAAGCATTGGTTTCCGGGCATGGGCGGGTCTCGCCTATGTATCAGTCTTTAGTATGCTGATTGGTTTCGTGTTCTGGTATCGAGGGCTTGCGCTGGGTGGCATTGCCGCTGTTGGCCAACTGCAATTGTTACAACCCTTTTTTGGTCTTTTGCTTGCCGCCCTGTTGCTGGGTGAGCCTATCAGCCCCGCAATGTTGATGGTAACCCTGGCCGTGGTGGCCTGCGTGGCCGCTGCGCGAAGATTTGCCCGATGATATGGGTTAAAGCACGTTGCGGCTTATAAGTCTCATGCAACGTGCTTTAAATTTATGTTTCTACGCATATCGTCATCGCAAAACCGCTGCACGCTTTTGCGCGAATGCTTAGATAATCCCGGCGACCTTTGTAGCCAGCGATTCCAGAAACGCATCAGAGGAGGGGCCAATCAGCACATAATTCGCCTGCATGCCCTGCCATGTCACCATGCCAATATCGTCGCGAATGATTTCGCGCATGTCCTGATCCTGCATCGGCGCGATGAATTTGGTGAAAGCGATAGAGATCACCTCCCCGTCGCGGTTCTGGTAAATCAGCTGACCAACTGGCCGTCCACCCGCAGAAAAAAGTCGCGCACCCTGGAAAGTCAGCTGTTCACTGGATAGGTCTGGGATGCGGAACGAGAGCCCGGTGGTTGCCATAAGCCATTCCACGATATGAGCGGACTCCGACGCCGGGACCTCGACCAGGTGGCGAGACTGGCGGGAAAACAGCCGGTAATGCGAGGCGACATCATCCAGCCAGGCTTTGACTGGATCACCCGCCAGTTCCGCATAGGTCACGATGCGCGATGGTGCGCCAAACATATATCCCGCTGCGGCACCCATTGCGAACATCACCAGGCACGAGGATGCTATCAGCCGGTAGGTCGGGCGCATCTTCTGCTTGACGATTTCCTGCTTGGGAAACCGCAGCGCTCGCCGTCCTTCCTGTGCTGTCTTAATAGTGCGCACCAAGCCCAAGGAAACCGGTTCCTTCAGCATGCCTTCGAAAATTAAGCGGCCCTGTTCGTTCGCCAGATTCAGCTGTTCCGCGGTTCCCCTCGCATCAGCATCTTCCGCCAGAAGCGCGGCCAGTTCAGCCTTTTCCTCTGGTGTCACCTCATTGTCCATGAGAGCGGAAAGGCGGGCGTCCAGGCTGATTTGGCGAAGTTGATCCGTCATTGGGCTTTGCGCTCCGCACCAGCAGGAATGAGAATGGCAAGTTCACGACGCGCAGCGAGAATGGTCTCGGCAATGCTATCTTCAGTCGTTGCCATTACGGCAGCCGCTTCGCGGTAGGTGAGGCCTTCGACGGCACAGAGCAGGAAGGCAGCTGCGAGTTCGGCTGAAAGGGCAATGGGCATGCCGGAAGCCGTAGAGGGCGAACCGGCTGAGTTGCTGAGGGAAGCGGTACTTTCGCCGGATGACTTCTTTTTGCGGATGTCCGTGCGCCACAGCGAGCAGATCGCTCCGAAGAGCCGAAGATCCAGTCGATCTTCCCCGTCCTGAAAGGGTGCTTTTAAGAGTGCCTGTTCACAGACCTTTGAAACCAGTTCATCCGCGCGGGTGCTGTGTTGCGCAAGTACCAGCGCGAAGCGTCGCAGCTTTGGCAGCAATGCTACCAAGTCTCGTTTAATATCGGAATTGTTCGACCTTGCGTCCATAAATCCGTCAGGCTTCAGTTTTCGATGTACTGGTTCAGTCCAATAACCATTAAATCATGCGGGCCTTTCCCCAAGCTGGCTTAAAGCTCCAACTCCAGCGGGGGTGGCTCCGGCAGTGGTTCAGGCATTCCGTAGAGAACGCGCCGCTGTTCATGCGCGATTGCATCTGCCGTTGGCGTCAGCCCAAATCTGTCACATGCCAGGTTCCATGCGCCAGGCTGCCCGGACAATGTGAAGAAATTATAGGCGGCTGGCGGTTTATGTCCGCCCGGCCCCTGAGAGGCCGAGGCAATGCCGACCACCGGCACATCGCCCCGGTGGGTCTTCAGGTGATAAAGCGTATTGAGATGCGTGTGGCCGTGGAGGATGAGTTCCGCGCCGCCGGTTGAAATCGCTGCGCCGAAACGCCGAATTCCCAACATCCTCTTGTGTGAAGCCGCAGCCCCGCGAACAGGCGGATGATGAATGAGCACCACCCGAAACAGACCTTCTTCCCCGGCCTTGCGCAGCAGGTTGACTGTTTCACGCGCCTGGCGTGCGCTGAACAGCCCGCTGGCGGAGAAGGGTAGCGTCGCGTTCGAGGTGGAACAGCCGATGATCGCAATCGGGCCTCGCCTGCGATAAGTCGGAAAGATGTGCTCTTCATCTGGCCACTCTGCAGGGTCGTTATCGGCTGCAATGAAGGGATACCATTCGCGCACGGAACGATCATGCGCACCCGGCACATAGGCATCGTGATTGCCGGGAACGACAGTGGTATCCAGCGGCTCACCAATGCTGCGCAGCCATTCACCCGCCAGCTTGATTTCGATGGAGGTCGCCAGATTGACGAGATCCCCGGTAACCATCACATGATCCGGGCCTTTGAGCCGCATATCGCTCAACAGAAGATCCAGCGTGTTGACCAGCAAGTGCTTGCGCCGGTTACGATGCCAGTTAATAAAGCCGGTGATGCGCTTGGATGCCAGTTCGCGCACGGTAAGGCGAGGAAGCGGACCAAGATGAACATCGGAAATGTGCGCGAACGTATACATTGGTTGAGACATAGAGTGACACAGCCCAAGGGGCAACCCGCATGAGTGGCAAAGGTATCCCCGAAGTGAGCGGCATCCGCACGCGGGTGGTGGTTTTCTTCCTGCACAAGCTGTTTGCGTTCACGCGTGGCATGACTTTAGGTGTTCGCGCTGCCTGCTTTGACAGTGAAGGTCGCATATTTCTTGTCCGCCATTCCTACGTGCCGGGCTGGTACATGCCAGGCGGCGGTGTAGAGCGCGGAGAAACCGTTTCTGTCGCCTTGATCAAGGAGTTGCGGGAGGAAGGGAACCTTGAAATTCAAGGAGAACCAGAACTGTTCGGCGTGTACCTGAACCGCAACGCCAGCAATCGCGACCATGTGGTTTTTTATCGCGTCACAGTCATGCAGACGGCCCCTCGGCCTCCAGATCGTGAGATTGCCGAAAGCGGGTTCTTTTCGTTGGATGCGCTGCCGCCGGATGTTACGGCAGCGACCCTCAGGCGCTTAACGGAGCTTTCCGGTAAAGCGCCCAAGGCCGAATATTGGTGAGCGTCAACCGCGACCGTGTGGTGCATCCAGATCAAGCTGCGGCCCCAGCGGCACAATACCTGTGGGGTTGATGGTTTTGTGGCTGCGATAGTAGTGCTGCTTGATGTGGCGGATGTTCACTGTCTCCGCTACGCCGGTATGCTGGTAAAGCTCTCTCAAGTAGCCGCTGAGATGAGGATAATCCGCGATACGGTGAATATTGCATTTGAAATGTCCGACATAAACGGCATCAAAGCGCACGAGTGTGGTGAAAAGCCGCCAGTCGGCCTCCGTCAGCTCATTCCCCACCAGATAGCGCGATCGGCCAAGCCGCTCGTCCAGCATGTCGAGAGTTTCAAACAGTGTCTGCACGCTTTCGCCGTAGGCTTCCTGCGTGGTGGCAAAGCCAGCCTTGTAGACGCCGTTATTCACCGTGTCGTAAATGACGGCGTTGAGGCGATCAATCTCATGCGCCAGTTCCGTCGGATAAAAATCCGCCGTCGAGCCTGTGAGTTCATTGAAGGCTGAGTTGAACATGCGGATGATATCCGCAGACTCATTGGAAACGATGGTTTTCTTTTGCTTGTCCCAAAGCACTGGCACCGTCACTCGGCCTGTATAGGTCGGGTTGGCACGAATATAGACTTGCCACAGAGCCTCTGCGCCAAACAGGTGGTCCACTGTTGCATCTGCGTCGTCCTCAGGGCGGAATTCCCATCCTTTATCCAGCATCAATGGGTGAACCACCGAGACGGATATGAGGGGTTCAAGTTTCTTCAGCTTGCGGAAAATCAGCGTGCGATGCGCCCACGGGCAGGCGAGCGATACATAGAGATGATAGCGATCGGCCTCTGCTTTGAACCCGCCTTCGCCCGATGGGCCAGCTTCGCCATTAGGCGTGATCCAATTGCGGAATCTGGATTGGTCACGCTTGAAATGGCCGCCTGTTGATTTCGTGTCGTACCAAACATCCTGCCATTTGCCGTCTACCAGCATTCCCATGGGTCGTTCTTTCGTTTTTCATCACTTTATACGTGCGCCAGCATATAAGGCCGGGCGGGATTTCCGCAATGTTGACACTGTGTTTTCGATAGACGACGCAATTTTTTACTGATATTGCAATTTCAAGTTTGAGGATTTTTGCCGATGGCCAGCACCCGGATACTGCGACGACGTTGATTGAACTGCCTCTGCACCTTTCGGTGCCGTTCACAATGCCGTTGTCTGTTTCCTTGCCTGGTTTTTCCGCACATGAACAAGCATGAACTTGTCTACCTCACAGAAGACGCTTCCCACGATGACATCATCGAACTGATCAACGCCGAAGCCTTTGGGCCTGGCCGTTTCACAAAATCCTCCGCACGTATTCGCGAACAGGGACCGCATGATCGGTCTCTCTCATTTATCTGTGCCGACGATGGAGAAACGATTGCGTCGGTTCGGATGACGCCGGTTCGGGCAGGGGGCGTTGACGGACATCTGCTCGGGCCACTGGCCGTTCGTCCCTCGCACAAGAACATGGGCATCGGCCGCGAACTGGTAAGGATCGCGGTGGAGGCTGCACGGCGCAAGGGTTCCGAAGCGGTGATCCTCGTAGGCGATCCACCCTATTATATGCCGCTCGGCTTTGAAAAAGTCGCTTATAACGCGCTGACATTCCCCGGTCCGACCGATCCGGGCAGAATTCTGGTCGTTCCCATGGCGGAGAGCGTTCACGAGCGGCTGAAAGGCGAAATTACCTGGCAGGCGTGGGTGCCGCCAATGGCCGTGGCGCTTGCTGCCGAGTAAAACCTCTACCTATCCCTTCAGAAAGTCTTGCTTAGCCAGTGCATATGGTGGCCGCCAGTAAAGGGGCCGTGCTTGCCGATGATCTTGTAGCCGTATTTCAGATAGGCTTGCAGGGCATCCGGGTTCATGGTGTCGATATAGGAACCGATGCAGTGGCGTTTCTTGGCCTCGTTTTCCGCCATGGTCAGGAGCCGTCCAGCAAGGCCATGGCCGCGATTTTCTTCCGGTATGTAGAGAAGCTGAACATAGAGCCAGCCGCGTGCTGTCCAGCCTATGAGGCCGCCGGCCATCTCGCCCTTTTCATTTTGAATGCTGATGGCCAGTTCTTTCTTATCGCTCTCGCCAAAGCGGGCATTGTTGTAGGCAACGAGAGGATTGCGAACGGCCTCTTCCATCTCTGGCGTGTAATGGTCGGTGATGACCAGTTCGTATGTCATTATCGTCCTTCTCTCCACCACATGGCAGAAACCGCCAGCAGTAGTGCCGCAAGACCTGCAAAGCCCGCGAAGAGCGGTGTTGTATCGATGCCCTTCAGGACCGTTTCATCAGTCATGCGAATGACCATTCTGCTGGGATCAGTTATACGCACATCGCCGCGCACTGGCACGATGTCAGGTACTGTCACGCCGTCTCCATTGGCAATACGACTGATGAGGCCCCTTGTTTTCTGCGCGTAAGGTGCCAGCACATCGCCAGTAGAGATCATGGCCTGGAACTCTGGTGCATCGACATTGCCAATATGCACCAGCGTCGAGAGATCGCCATTGCGCACCTCAAACAGCCCGGTTTCATCCATGCGCTTTTCGATCCGGTAAAGGCCGGGGCCTGCTGCTGTGAAAGGTACGGTTTCTGTTTTACCGGAAGGATAGCGAATGGTGGCTGGACCCGGGTCATCACCAATGGTCTGGCGCGTTGCTTCCAGCGTGCGGCCAAGCGCACGGGCGGTCAGCGCCTCTTCTTCCAGTTCAGGTTCCTTCATCAGCCAGTGCGCGATGCGGCGATAGAGAGAGACGTGCGGCCCGCCGCCTTCAAAACCGCGCGCCCACAGCCAGCCCTGATCGGAAAGCAAGGTCGCGACGCGGCCTTCACCCTTACGGTTCAGCACAAGCAGGGGGCGGTTGCCATCACCCACCATCACGGTCTGTCCCTGCGGTTGGTCCACATCAACCGTTCGGAACCAGCGCCCCCAGGATGGAGGCTCGCTGCCCGAGCCATCGAGCCCACGGGTTACAGGGTGCTTTTTTCCCTCATCGGAGAGGCGTGGGAAAAAGGGTGCATTGTGTACGCTGCCACTTGGGAGGGCGGGGAGCACCGTCGAAAGCGGCGTCCAGGCAATAGAGGATTCGCCCGCATATTCCGGCCCGGCCGCCACCAGCAGTGCACCGCCTTTTTCCACATATTGCGCGATGTAATCATAATAGAGCATCGGCAAAATGGGAGTCGCGCCAAGGTTTTGGTAGCGATCGAGGATAATCAGGTCGAAGTCGTTGATCTTCTCTATAAAGAGCTCACGCGTTGGAAAGGCGATGAGCGAAAGTTCGTTGATCGGTGTGCCATCCTGCTTGAAGCTGGGGCGCAAAATGGTGAAGTGCACGAGGTCAACGGAAGCATCCGATTTCAGCAGATTGCGCCATGCGCGTTCTCCGGCGTGAGGTTCGCCCGATACCAGGAGAACACGCAGGTTCTGGCGAATGCCATCGATGATGTGAACGGCGCGATTATTGGCGGCACTCACTTCCCCTGCCACTTCCGGCACGGAAAGTTCCATGATGTTGTTGCCACCGCGAGGCACGGTGAAGCGCAGCGGAACGGGTGTACCGGGCGTGGCCTGAACGGTTGCAATGACCTCACCATTCATTTTAACAGTGACGGGAGCCGCGCCGCCGGGAGAGGGGCCTTCATCCACTACCCTGAGCGTAATTTCCTGATCTTCGCCGACAATGCCAAAGCGCGGAGCTTTGACCACTTGGATGCGCCTGTCGAACTCGCCCTGACGACCTGTGATCAAGCCATGGATCGGCGCGTTGAAGCCTAAATCCTGATTGATTCCGGGCATGTCATGAACCTGCCCGTCGGTCAGGAAAATGGCACCGCCGACGCGACCGGGAGGAACATCGGAAATGGAAGCGCCCAGCGCTGACCAAAGCCGTGTCGATGGCGTTTCCGCATCCTGATCCTTCACCTCAACAATACGGGGCTCGATGCGGGGAAAGCGAGATAGCTTGTCCGTCAGTGCTTGCAGGGCCTGATCCGTCTGGCGCGCCCGCTCAGGAATTTCCTGGCTTTGGGAGCGATCCACCACCACGGGCACGATGGTGGAGAGCGGCTCACGATTTTCCTGTGTCAGTGTCGGGTTGGTCAGTGCCAGCAACAGCACGGCCAGGGCAAGGCCGCGCAGCAATGACCCGCGCAGGCCGCGCCACAGCGAAACCAAAATCAAAGCTGCGGCGAAGATGGCAAGACCAATCAACACAGGCCATGGCAAAAATGGAGCAAACTGCAAATTCATGGCAAGACCTTCCCTACTGGCCTAGCCGTTGCAGCAGATCCGGTACATGCACCTGATCCGCCTTGTAGTTGCCTGTCAGCATATACATCATAATGTTCACGCCGGTCCGATAGGCGTATTCGCGCTGCATTTCATCAGAAGGAACGGTTGGCAGCATAGGAACGCCATTGGCATCCACCGCCCAGGCACCAGCCAAATCATTCGCGGTAATCAGGATCGGGCTCACGCCATCGCCTGATGATGAAAGAGGTCGGTCCGGATTTCTCGCCTCCTGACGGGCTTCCACCCAAAGCGGGCTACCCGCATAGCGCCCCGGAAAGCTCGAAAGCAGATAAAAGGCGCGGGTCAAAATGTGATCCGATGGGGCCGGTTCCAAAGCCGGAATATCCACATTCGCCAAAATCTCCTGCAAGCGCTGGCCATTCGCAGTCACCGATCCGCCTTCCAGCGAAGAGATCTGGTCACGCGTATCGAAGAGAACGGTGCCGCCGTTGCGCATATAGGCATCGATGCGAGAGATTGCCGCTGCACTGGGCATCGGTGCCGTGGCGGATATGGGCCAATAGATCATGGGATAGAAGGAAAGCTCGTCCTTCGAAATATCCACGCCGACCGGCGCACCTGGTTCGAGTGCCGTTCGGAATGAGAGGAATTGCGTCAGACCATCCAGGCCCGCCTCCGAGATGCGATCCACTTCCTGCTCGCCGGTGATGACATAGGCAAGATGCGTGGTATCCAGCCTCTCCAGTGCCTGTTCATCGCCGGGTTTGTTATCGGCGGCCTGTACTGGCGGTGCTGAAACAAGCAACGGTAGGGCAAGAAGACCAAGCAGGATGCCAGCGGCTGCACCTCGGCGGGGCAGCCGTGAGAAAGCTCCGTTGAGGAAGAGAACGATCAGGCTATCCAGCAGCAGCAGGCCGAGCGCGATCATGAACAATGTGGGACGCAGGGAAACCGCTTCGCGGCCTATCAGTCCCTCGCGCGTGGCATTGATATTCGGCGCGGTTGCCGAGAACGGTTCCAGCTTGGCGTCCGATGGCAGCAGATTGACCGCACTGAATCCTTCCTCGCTGCCATAAAGGCCAGGTGGGTGATCAATCGAGGCGGTCGCGACCTGACCATTGGCCAGCGTCAGCGGCTTGGCCGCACCCACTTGGGTGGTCAGAGCCCCTTGGGCGTTCAAAAGGCGGTAAGGCGGCAATGCTGCGGCAGCTTCGGAACCCTTGCCAGCAGGTTGCGCGCCGCCAGCGCGGGCAAGTTGTGTCAAACGACGCAACATCTCCACGAAGGAGCCGGAGAGTGGTAGATCCGACCACGTAGCCTCGGCGCTCACATGGAAAAGAACGATGCGTCCTGCATTTACCTCCCGAGTCGTTACAAGCGGCGTGCCGTCGGCAAGACTTGCCCAGGTGCGCTCGGCGAGATCAGGAGAGGGTTCAGCAAGCACCTGCCGCTTGACCGTCACATCCTGTGCCTTCGGCATTCCGGCAAATGGGCCGAAATTCGGGAAGTCTGCAAGCGGCTGTGGCTCTGCCCAGGAGAGCGCCCCCCCCAAGGCACGCTCGCCCCGGCGAAGATTGACCGGAACCAGCGGATCGTCCGTTGGTGCTGCGGCAAGGCGTGGACCGGCAAAACGGATCAGAAGGCCACCACGAGAAAGCCAGCGTTGCAGCGGCTCATAGGTTTCCGCAGGCAGTCGACCTACATCGGCCATGACGATGGCGGATGGATTGCTGTTCAGAATGTCCGGCAGCGAAGTGGCAAGGTCAGCGCTTTTGGGTTCGATCACATCCGCATAGGGCTGAAGTGCGCGGCTGATGTAATAAAGCGGTTGCAGCAGCGGCTGCATTTCGCTGCCGCTATCACCGGAGATCAGGGCGACACGGCGGCGTTTGAAGCCATCGTCCAATAGGTGGATGGCACCCGCATTTGAGAGACCCTGCACGGAGAGGCGGGCAAAATCGTTGCGAAGCTCGAAGGGGGCAGAAATCTCTGCAGTTGCCGAGCTTGAGCCTGCCGCAAAGCTAAGCGGCGCGGAGGCGAGCGAACGGCCCTGCTGGTCCAGCGCATCCACGGTCAGCGATTGCGAGGCACCGCGCGACAGGCGTTGCGCCGTTACTGTCATGGCTCCGGCATTGTTTACAGCCTGGGTGAGTGCAATCGCGCCCTCGCCTTCGCCGGAGACAATGCGCAATTCGGCGGGCGACAGGCTGGAAAGGTCAGACATCATATCTGCGTCTTCCGATGTGGCGATACCATCCGTCAGGAAGATGACCGTACCGGGGCGGATGCCGTTGAAGGCTTCCACAAGGGCTTCCGCTGCGCTTTCCCGCAAGGGGGGCAATGGCTTCGGTTCTGCTGCCGCCAGCTTCTCACGTGCACTGGCAGCGCTACCCGGCACAGCATCCTGTGTTGCATCCGCCGTGAACACGATGGAAACGGGCAGATCGGCCTGATCCGCGTCGTCAATCAACATTTGCGCAGTTTCCACGCGCCGTTCCCAGTCATTGGCAGTCGTCCAGCTGTTATCGATGACAAGCGCCAGTGGCCCACCTGAGGCAAGCGAATTGGTGCGCGGATTGAGAATGGGATTGGCAATGGCAAATATCAGAGCCGCCGCCATCAAGATGCGGATCAGCGTCAACCACCACGGACTTTGCGCTGGCGTTTCCTGCCGTTTGAGAACACGGGCGAGGATTGCCAGCGGCGGAAACACTTCCGTGCGAGGTCTTGGCGGCGTTAACCGCAACAGCCACCAGATGGCAGGCAAAACGACAAGAGCCGCAAGAATGGCAGGGCTGGCAAAGGCGAAGGCGCTCATCGGTTCACTCCGGCAAGGCGGGGCGGATTGCCCGAGAGATAGCCGTGAACGGCAGCCAGCGCTTCGGAGGCGAGGCTATCGGTTCGGTGGAACATGAAGCTCCATCCCATTTGCCGCAGGGCCTGACCAAGCGCTTCGCGCCGCGCTAGATAGGCGCGCTGATAATCCTCCCGGAGCGTTTCAGCACGACCGGCGGTTAGCTTTTCCCCCGTTTCGGGGTCTGAGAACTCGGTGCGGCCGCTATAGGGAAAAGTTTCCTCGGCAGGGTCTGCAACTTCAATGACATGGCCGCGAAGGCTGCGCCGGGCAAGCGGAGAGAGCCGGGCCATGATCTTATCTGCATCATCCAGAAAGTCGCCGATCAGCACGATATCGCTGGCTCCACGGATCATGGATGTTTCGGGCAGTCCCTCTGTCGAAGGCGAGTGGATCAGCGCTGTCGCCAGCCGTTCCGCTGCGTTGCGCGCAGAGACCGGTTCCATTACGCCCGGGCAGCCGATGCGCTCACCGGAACGGGCCAGAATTTCCGCCAAGGCCAGCATCAATACCAGCGCACGGCTTTCCTTGGAGACAGATCCATAGGTCGATTTGAACATCATGGAGGGGGAAAGATCAGCCCATAGCCAGACGGTGTGCGCCGCTTCCCATTCACGGTCGCGAACATAGGTATGGTCATCGCGTGCCGAGCGCCGCCAATCGATGCGGGCAAGGTTTTCGCCTTCCGTGTAGGGCCGGAACTGCCAAAAGTTTTCGCCGATGCCGCGCTTGCGCCGTCCATGCCAGCCGGAGATGACGGTATTGGCAATGCGCTTCGCCTCCACCATGCAATCCGGCACCAGCGCCGCCCTTTGCCGGGCGCGTGCCAGTGCTTCTGTGCTGGATGTCTGCGGAACGATCTGGCCTATGGATGCCACGCCTGCTTCCTTAGCCGTTCAACTGCTTGACGAGATTGCCGATTACATCCCGCACGGACATGCCTTCAGCACGGGCGGAGAAGGTCAGCGCCATGCGGTGCTGAAGCACGGGTTCGGCGAGCGCGTGAACATCATCCACGGATGGTGCAAGCCGCCCCTCATAAAGGGCGCGAGCACGAGCGCACAGCATCAGGGCCTGACCGGCACGAGGGCCGGGACCCCAGGCCACGTGACGATCGGTTTCTGCATTGCCCTGGCCGGGACGCGCCGAGCGCACAAGCGAAAGAATGGCATCGACCACCTTATCGCTCACCGGCATCTGGCGGATCAACATCTGGATCTCCTGCAAGCGATTACCTTCCAGAACGCGATTTGGCTTGCTCTCAGCAATGCCGGTCGTGTCGAGAAGGATTTGCCGTTCAGCGGCGATATCCGGATAGAGCACATCCACTTGCAGCAGGAAGCGGTCGAGCTGCGCTTCCGGCAGTGGGTAGGTGCCTTCCTGCTCCAGCGGGTTCTGGGTGGCCAGAACGTGGAACGGCGAGGGCAGATCGTAACGCTGGCCCGCAATCGTGATGTGGTATTCCTGCATGGCTTGCAGCAGGGCGGACTGGGTGCGCGGCGAGGCGCGATTGATTTCGTCCGCCATCAAAAGCTGCGCGAAGATCGGACCTTTCACGAAGCGGAAGGATCGCTTTCCATGCTCATCCTGATCCATGACTTCCGTGCCCAGAATATCGGAGGGCATGAGGTCCGGCGTGAACTGAATGCGGCTGGCATCGAGGCCAAGCACCGTGCCGAGCGTGGTCACAAGTTTGGTTTTGGCCAGCCCCGGCACACCGACCAGAAGCGCGTGCCCACCGGAAAGCACGGCAACCAAAGTTTTCTCAACAACATCCTGCTGGCCGAAAATGACCTTGGAAACCTCATCGCGAACGGCGGCAATGTCGGTCAGCGCCTTCTCTGCGGCGGCCACCATGGCCTTCTCATCCAGAGGAGTTTCGGTGGAAGTCATGACGCCCATTTCGGTCTCCATCAGGCTGTTCATTCTGGCATTCGGCAAAAGCTTCAAGAATCGCCGTGAACAATTGTGTGCGTTGTCCCGTTCAACTTATTCCCGCGATAGCGGCTGACAAGGACGTTGTGAATGACTATCTCGTGACACATTGGCACTTAACCAGCAACCGTGACTGAAATTATGGCAGAGAGCGAAATCAAAACTGCCGGCGATGCTGCCGGATTGGCCGCCATGATTGCGAGGGCGGCAGAGCAGACGGTAGGCGGCAAGCCCTCATTGCCGCCAGTAGACCGCTGGAACCCGCCGTTTTGCGGCGATCTCGACATGGAAATTCGCAGCGATGGCACCTGGTTTTACCTTGGAACACCCATCGGCAGACCAGCCCTTGTGCGCCTGTTTTCCACTGTTCTGCGCAAGGATGAGGATGGCAAGACCTACCTCGTTACGCCTGTGGAGAAAGTGGGAATTCGTGTGCAGGATGCGCCTTTCCTGGCTGTGGAGATGTCTTTGGAAGAGGTTGGAGGCGGGCAGGTCGTCACGTTCCGTACCAATGTGGGTGATGTTGTCACCGTGGATGCCGACCATCCGTTGCGCTTTGACATTGCCGGTGACAAGAAGGAGTTGAAGCCTTACGTGCTGGTGCGCGGCAGGCTGGAAGCACTTCTATCGCGTGCTGTCATGTACGAGTTGGTGGAGAATGGGGAGGTCGTTGTGATCGACGGTGTGGAGACTTTCGCAGTTCGCTCCCGTGGTCAGGTTTTTCCCATCATGCCTGCTGCGGAACTGGATGCCCTTTCACAATGACTGATGCGCAATGACCAATCCGGTTTTGAACCCCGCTTTTTATTCCGCCGGCGAGTTTCGCCGCCGAGCGCTGAACCAGAGTGGCAGCCCGTTGGACGTGGCCTCGGTGGAACATGGTGACCATGTTCTGAACCCTGCCATGATCGAGCGCGTCTCCGGCCTCAGCCTGAAAGATGCAGCCGTGCTGGTTCCAGTTGTGGATGATCCTGACGGCGCAAAGGTTATTCTGACGCAGCGAACCGCGACGCTTCGAAAGCATTCCGGCCAGATCGCCTTCCCCGGTGGCGGGGTGGACGCGACGGATGGCTCTGTGGAGGCGGCGGCGGTGCGTGAGGCGGAGGAGGAAATCGGCCTTTCTCCTCGTTTCGTGCAGCCGGTGGCGCGGCTTCCGGATTATTTTGCCGCGACGGGTTTTCGCATCACCCCGGTTCTTTCCGTTGTGCAGAGGGGTTTCGAACTGAAGCTCAATCCCACCGAAGTGGACCGGGTATTCGAAGTGCCATTGTCATTTTTGATGGACCCGGCCAATCACGAACGCGGTACACGTCAATTCAATGGTATTGAGCACCATTTTTACCGCATGCCCTATGGGGAGTGGAACATCTGGGGCATTACGGCGGGTATTTTGCGCACGCTCTACGAAAGGCTTTACGCATGACAATGCTTGGCGACCGGGACTGGTTAAGGGACGCCTCCGCTCAGCGCGTTTTTGAACTTCTGAATGCGGATGGCGGCGAGGGCAGGGTCGTTGGTGGAGCTGTACGCAATGCCTTGATGGGGATTGCGATTTCCGACGTGGATTTTGCCACCACCAATCCACCAGAAGAGGTGATGGCTCGCGCCAAACATGCCGGGATCAAGGCAGTCCCCACTGGTTTCGACCATGGCACGGTCACGCTTGTCATCGACGGTCGCGGCTTCGAGGTAACCACGCTGCGAAAGGATGTGGAAACCGACGGACGCCGTGCAAAAGTAAGTTTTGGAACGGACTGGCAGCAGGATGCCGAGCGGCGTGACTTCACCATCAATGCGCTCTATGCCACGGCTGATGGCACCGTGATCGATCTTGTGGATGGGCTGAAAGATATTGAGAGCCGCACGTTGCGCTTCATCGGCGATGCTTCAAGTCGCATTGAAGAAGATTATCTGCGCGTTCTAAGGTTCTTTCGCTTCTTCGCCTATTACGGATCGGGCAGGCCCGATGCGGATGGTTTACGAGCCAGTGCGCGCGCCAAGGATAAGCTCGGTACGCTTTCGGCCGAGCGGGTGTGGAGCGAAATCCGTAAACTGCTGGCAGCGCCTGACCCATCTCGCGCGCTCTTGTGGATGCGTACTTCCGGTGTCCTGACGGCAGTTCTGCCGGAAACGGAGAAGTGGGGTATCGACGCCATCCATGGATTGATTGCAGCGGAACAATCGCTGGGTTGGAAGCCTGATGCGCTGTTGCGACTTTCGTCAATCATTCCGCCGCAAATAGATCGTGTTGAGGCGCTGGCCCAGCGCTTGCGGCTTTCAAAAGCTGAGAGCGAAACGCTGGTGAAGTTTGCGGTGGCACCCAGCTTGACGCCAGAGACTGCCGGGGCGGCACTGGACAGGATGCTCTATCGCAATGGCAAAGCAGGAATCGTTATGCGAATGCGATTGTCGCTTGCTTCGGCTCGTGCGCAAGCCGCAGGAAATGATGAGCAGATGCTGAAAGCGGCGAAGTGGGATGCGCTTTTGAAGCGGGCGGAGGCTTTTACGAAGCCCGCTTTTCCGTTGAGCGGCAGCGATGTAGTAGCGCTTGGAATCAAGCCTGGACCGAAGGTCGGAGAACTCCTCGGTCAGCTCGAAGAGCAATGGATCGAACGGAACTTCATCGACGACCGGGCAGTGCTGACCGCCCGGCTCGAGGAGATGGTTGCCAAAGCTCATTAATCAGGCGGTCGCCGACTGATCTTGGCGTTGCTCATCACGAATACGAGCCTTGATGTTCTCCACCATGGTCTCACGGATGATCGTTTCTCCATGGGTGTCGCGCATGTGATCAACCGCACGACGGACCACTTCTGCGTCCTCGTCGGCACGTGTATGCCATTCGCATCCGGGAACAAGCGTTCCGCATTCGAATAGTCTCATGATCTTTCTCCCTTTGGTTGGGCAGATGCGGAGTTTTAATCCGTATCTGCCGTCTCAACGGGTAGAAGCCTTGTGCGTTCCATGCATCTGGGATGCGGTTATTCCGGCATAGCCCAGGCGTGGAAGACGGAGATTTCCGGCTTTTTCTTCGCGGGTGGCTGAGGGATGCCGGTCTGGCTTCCCTGAACCATCAATTGCCTGCGAACCTGTGCCACGTAGAATGCGTGGGGCAAGTCAGCGTCACTGCGAGCCCTAAGGTCCGCAGCCATGCGATCAATCATTTGCGGTGATGCTGACAAATGAGCTTTGTCAGCTTGCTGGGGTACTGCTACGCTCCTCGATGTGACCATGACGATCCTCCTCCGGTGCAGTCCAATGTGCGCAGAATGATATGTATTGCGCGATTGTCAATGCTCCGCATTGTCACACCGCTTCACGCCAGCGTTAGTTTGCAACTCAAGGCCAGCGCACCATGGGCGGCAGCGATGAAAGAATGGATTCAACATTGCCGCCCGTCTTCAGGCCGAAAATGGTGCCGCGATCGTAGAGCAGATTGAACTCCACGTAGCGACCACGGCGAATCAGTTGCTCTTCACGGTCATCATCGGTCCAGGGCGTATTGAAGTTGGCTCTGACCAGTTGCGGATAGATGTCGCGGAAAGCGCGCCCCACATCCTGCGTGAAGGCGAAGTTCGCATCCCAGCCGCCTTTGTCTTCGCGAGGGTAGAGCCAGTCGTAGAAGATACCGCCGATGCCGCGGGCTTCATTGCGATGCTTCAGGAAGAAATACTCGTCGCACCAGTGCTTCAATGCTTCATAATCCGCGACAGTTTCGTGACGGCGGCAGGCTTGCTCAAGTGCTGCATGAAAAGCGCGGGTGTCAGGATCGTCCTGCGTGCGGCGTCGATCCAGAACGGGCGTCAGGTCGGCACCACCGCCGAACCAGAGCCCGGAAGTGACCACCATGCGCGTATTCATGTGTACGGCTGGCACATTGGGATTGACCGGATGGGCAATCAGCGAAATGCCGGAGGCCCAAAAGCGAGGGTCTTCAGAGGCGCCGGGCATTTGCTTGCGAAATTCCTCGGAAAATTCGCCATGCACGGTGGAGGTGTGGACACCAACCTTTTCGAAAACGCGGCCTTCCATCATGGACATGCGCCCGCCGCCGCCAGCCCCTTCTTCCCGAAGCCAGTCTTTCGGTCGGAAACGACCCGGTGCCCGATCACTCAAAGGGCCGGAAAGTTCATCTTCCAACTGTTCGAAGGAGGAACAGATCTCATCCCGCAAGTTCTCAAACCATGCGCGCGCGCGGGCTTTCTTGTCCTCGATGTCGCCCGGCAGGCCCACCGGGATTTGCGGTCGCTCCATGGTCGTTCCTTTTGCTTCGTCAATGAATGGAGAGGGTTCTAACCATGGGGCCGTTGCAAAGCAACGTCCTGAAAGTCGCAAGCGATTCGACTCGCGCCAGCATTATCTGCTACTATTCACTGTATTAGAGGTAGAGAGCATGGCGAAATTCACACCACCGCCGCTCGACGGCTTGAAGCGCAGGATTGACCGGCATCGGTCCAGTGCTGCTACGCGCACGAGCGGGCATTTTGTGCGGGAAACCTACTGCCTTTCTCGTGAACAGGCGCGTGAAAAAGCACGCGAATGGTTCGATGCCTTCCCCAAAGCTGCGTATTGGACAGAGGTGGAAAGCTGGCGCCAGCTCGATGGCGATCAGATCGAATTTACCATGCGGCGTTTGCCAACTGCCGATTAGCGCGCATTTGTCCGGTGCTGGCAATTTTAGCGATTATTCTAACCTCCGCGCAAATTCTCACTGCTACACGTTAACGAAACGGGACAGATGTCTCGGACGGTTCTAGCGGGGCTTTCATGTCTTCCTACACGGGTAATGCCACAGCTCTGACGACCATTTCAGCCTTGAGCGTGACGTCTCGGGCCAAGACTGAGTCGTCCAACCGCATATCGTCCGGGCTCGCTGTTGAACGCGCAAGCAACAACGCGGCTTATTGGTCTATAGCGACCACGATGAAATCCAGCAGTCTTTCGCTATCGAGCGCGGAAGATTCGCAAGCGATCTCTGCTGCAATTGCCGATACGGCATCCATTGGCATGAATTCGTCCGTCAAAATTCTTGGTGACATCCAGTCGAAGCTGATCCTGTCGAAGTCCGCTGGCGTGGATAAATCGTTTGTGAACAAGGAAATCACGCAGCTGAAGGAGCAGTTGAAGACCGTGGCTCAATCCAGCAATTTCAGCGGCCAGAACTGGCTTCAGACCGAGGCTGGCAAGGCACCGAAAGTCGAATCCATGGTTGGTTCAGTCACCAGCGATGCCAATGGTGACGTTGCCATCAACGTTATCGATTTCGATACGGCCAAGTCTAACCTCGTGGCAAAGGGTGATGCGTCCGACGGTCTGTTGACGCGCTCCTACTCCGGTATCACCAAGTCCGGCGCGGCCTATGATTATCACTTGCTGGATGTGGGCTCCCAAGTGCCAGTGTCCGGCGCATCGGCTGAGATTGCTGTTTCCAACAGTACGACGGGCGAAGAAATTGACGGAATGATTTCGGCCGTCAATAGCATGTTGCGCGGTGCCACGGATGCCGCCGCCGATATCGGCGCGACCAGCAGCAGGATCGGCAGCAACGTCACCTTCCTGCAAGATCTTCAGGACAGTTACGCGAAGGGCGTCTCTAAACTGGTAGATGCCAATATGGAAGAAGAGGCTGTGCGCAATGCCTCCCTTTCCGTCAAGCAACAACTGCAGACGATAGGTCTCAACATAACCAATGCCACGATGGCAAACAGCCTGAAGCTTTTCAGGTAAACGTCTCAGAGGAGATTGATCACCCGACCACGTCTCTTAGTCCCTTGTTGGCGTCGAAGTGTGATCAAAATGAGAGTGCCGGTAAGTCCGCTACCGGCACTCTCTGATTTTTGGGCTATGGGTAAACACAGCGCTTGGACGTTTTGGCACTTCACAGAAGTAGAAAGCTCAAACTCGCTGTCTCTAAGGACATTCCTGGAAATGCTTTAGCGGCCGCGTGGCCGGTTTCGCCGGCTCATGGTTTTTTCTTTTTTCTCAGCGATTGGCACCTGGATGGCAGGCTTCAGCATCTCGACCTCTTCGGGTTGAGGCTGAAGCGTATCCGGCAGAGCCGTGCTTGCAACGAGTGCAGATGTTGACGGTTCAGCCTGTGCCAGCTCAACGTTGGTCGGCTCAACAAGGGGGCTGATCGGCTCGGCAAGGGGCGCGCTGCCCTTATCCTCTGACTGAATGGTTTGAACTGCCTCAGTCGCCGGGGAAGACATTGCGCCTGGGATCTCGCGCTCCACAGCTTTTGTTTCTGCGAGGATCTTCCTCAGCACCTCTGTTACCGGCACGTGGTTGGGAACTTCCGTGTTGGTATGATGGAAGGCGCGGGGCACAATCTCATCGGCTGGAATGCCCTTGCGAGAATTGATATCGCCGAACCAATCCCATTCGCCCATGACATCCACCACATCCGTAAAAACGGGCGGCATGGCAATGCGGGCGCTAATGGTGATGATTTTCACTTTATCGGCCAGCTGCCGTGCACGCTCATTTTCGTTCTCGTGGAGATCGTAAAGGGCCTCGGAAATGACGAGATTGCCTTTCGAGTGACCGACGAGCAGACGGAAGGAGAGGCGGTTGTCGGCCAGGAGCGCGCGTACCGTTTGTGTGTCGAGACTGCCTTGGCTCAGCTTTTCGCTGCTCAGCCGTGTGGCAATGCCAAACTGCGGGCGACCGAAAAATTCGTCTAGCTGCTCGAATGCATGGCGAACCGAATTCATCTGTCCGAACAGGAAATATCCGCCGAGCGATTCAGTCACGGCATCGGCTAACCCGTAGCCGGAAATGACTACCGCAACAGGCCTGCCGGTCGCATCTGCGATGTTTCGGCCCAATGCGGCTGACCCAAGGGCTGAACTGCCGACACCTGCAACTGCCAGAGTATCAATCGAGGCGCCGCCGCTTTGGATGAAGTCATCCACGGTATCGAAGAGTCGAAGCTCGCCGCCGTCTGTCGGCGGAACGATGAGGATGGCGCCTTCCGCCGCCAGGCAGCCGCTGATGTAAAAAGCCTCTTCAGCAGATACAACTTTAACGTCGTAGAAGAAGGAGTCGAGAGTGGTGTTGCGGCGGCGTAGCCCTTCCAGCGCCATATTGCGGGCCGGTGAGTGATACAGTCGTTCCGGCAGGCTAAGTGTCCGCGCGAATTGAGTAATGCCATGCGTGAATGCGGTGGGGAACATTGATGTGTCTCCAAGGCTGGCCATCGTTCATGGGAAGCATTCGCGCGAACAGTTTCGCACAAACACATGCCAGCGCCAATACCACCGATGCGTGTTATTGCAGTGAAGCAATTTGCCGCAGGGCTTCACCTGTGATCATCGCTGCGGACATGGCAACATTTATGGAGCGTTGGCCTTCAACCATTGGAATGAGCAGGCGAGCATCCGCCATGTCATGCACATCATCAGGCACGCCAGCGCTTTCACGACCGAACAGCAGTATATCGTTATCCTTGAAGCTAAATTGCGTATAGGGCTGCGCCGCCTTCGTGGATGCCAGAACCAGCCGTCGTCCTTCGCTCGTCCGCCATTCATCAAATTTCTGCCAGTTGACGTGACGCGTCATGGCAACGCTGGCAAGATAATCCATTCCAGCGCGCTTCAGGTTTTTATCTGAAAGCACAAAGCCTGCCGGTTCAATGATGTCGACTTTGAGACCGAGACAGGCCGCCAATCTGAGAATAGTGCCGGTATTGCCCGGAATATCCGGCTGATAAAGCGCGATCCGCAATCTCGTCATCTCATGGCTCCGAATTGAATTGGCAGCTGTATCGCATTGCGGCATTTGTCGCGCAATCGTCACGCAGCATGTCTTAAGATGTGAAAGAGCTGATCCCGGCTTTTCATTTCAGAGCATCAGTGGTAGTGGAAATGCAGTCTTTAATGCGAGCCACAAAGGAGGGCTACATGGATATTGCCGTGAAATTGCGCCTCCTGCATCCGGCCCCCGTGGCCTTGATCTAAGCGCTCGCAGGCTTCCACTTCTTTTCTCCACACCGTTTCTCTTCGTGGCCGTATCGGCCCCGCCAATTGAATTTCACGAACCTGTCGCCATTTTTGCGCTTTAGCGCGGGAGTTGCGGCCTCGTGTTCCGTCCGATGGAGCCCTTGTTCCTATGTTTGCCTGGTTTGAAAATCGAGTTAACCCCTATCCGGCAGGTGAGCCGGAACTGCCTCCGAAGGGTTTGTTTGCCTTTTGCTGGTACTATACCAAGCCGGTCTGGCCTTGGTTGCTGCTCTTGGGCCTTTGCTCAATGGGCATCGCTATCATTGAAGTGTTTCTCTATCAGTTCCTCGGCAATATCGTGGACTGGCTGAGCAATGCCGACCGGACCACGTTTCTGGCAACCGAAGGCTGGCATCTGACTGGCATGGCGGCACTGCTGCTCCTGGGCCTGCCAGCGATCGGCATCATGCATACGGTGACCATGCATCAGGTCCTTGCCGGCAATTTCCCCATGATTGCCCGCTGGCAGATGCACCGCTTCCTGCTGCGTCACTCCATGACCTTCTTTGCCAATGAATTTGCTGGCCGCGTTTCGACAAAGGTTATGCAAACGGCACTGGCCGTGCGCGAAGCAACGATGAAGATCATCGATGTCTTTGTCTATGCGCTCAGCTTCTTCATTTCCATGCTGGCGCTGGTGGCTGCCGTTGATTGGCGTCTCGGCGTGCCGCTGGTGGCCTGGATCGTGATCTATGGCCTGATTCTGCGTTACTTCATTCCCAAATTGCGGAAAAGCTCGAGTGAGCAGGCTGATGCGCGCTCCATGATGACAGGGCGCATTGTCGATAGTTATACCAATATCGCCACTGTTAAGCTGTTCTCTCATGCCGGGCGTGAGGAAACCTATGCCCGTGAAGGCATGGATGAGTTCCTTGGCACGGTTCATCGCCAGATGCGACAGATTTCGCTGTTGAACATGGCTGTCGATATCAACAATGCCCTTGTTCAGTTCTCCGTCGCCGCGCTCGGCATATGGTTCTGGCTGCAGGGCAGCGTTTCCGTTGGAGCGATTGCTGTGGCCATTGGCCTTTCCATGCGCATCAACGGCATGTCGCAGTGGATCATGTGGGAAGTTGCAGCCCTGTTCGAAGCCGTTGGCACGATCTACGACGGCATGAACATGATGACAAAATCGCACGACATCGTCGATAAACCTTCCGCCAAGGCACTGGCCGCGCCGCAGGGTGAGATCGTCTATGAGGGCGTTCGTTTCCACTACGGCAAGCAAAAGGGCGTGATCGAAGACTTCTCCCTGAAAATCAAAGCGGGTGAAAAGGTAGGTCTCGTCGGTCGCTCCGGTGCTGGCAAGACAACCCTCATGAACTTGCTGTTGCGCTTCTATGACGTTGAGAAGGGCCGAATTGTCATCGATGGTCAGGATATCTCGCAAGTGTCGCAGGATAGCCTTCGTGCTCTCATTGGCGTCGTGACGCAGGACACTTCGTTGCTGCATCGCTCGATCCGCGACAACATTTCCTATGGCCGTCCGGATGCCACGGATGCTGAGATCATTGAGGCTGCAAAGCGCGCCAACGCCTGGGACTTCATCCAGTCACTGGCCGACCAGCAGGGGCGCACGGGTCTCGATGCACATGTAGGCGAACGCGGCGTGAAGCTTTCCGGCGGTCAGCGCCAGCGCATCGCTATTGCCCGTGTGTTCCTGAAAGATGCGCCGATTCTCATTCTGGACGAAGCGACTTCTGCGCTCGATTCGGAAGTAGAAGCAGCCATTCAGGAGAGCCTGTTCAAGTTGATTGAGGATAAGACGGTGATTGCAATCGCGCACCGCCTCTCCACTCTCACGCAGATGGATCGCCTGATCGTTCTGGATAAGGGGCACATCATCGAGCAGGGCACTCATTCGGAACTGGTGGCCCATTGCGGCATCTATGCTGATCTTTGGAATCGCCAGTCCGGTGGCTTCCTTGGTGATGACGATGCGGAAACGGAAGCGGCGGAGTAACTCGCCGCCCATCACGCCTTTGCCTATCCCGGTGGCGCTGCCAAAGCCCCGCCGGGCCCACTCACTCTGCCTCCGGTCGTGGCAACGCACTTATTTTTCACAAAGACCATGTTAAAACTTGAAAGTTCTAATCACATTAATTTATAGAGCCTCCAACCCGCCGCGAGTGGCCTGTTAAGGGAGATTTTGATGAAGTCTGTCAGCCGTTTTTCAGCGCTTTTTGCTGTGCTGCTTGCAAGCGCAGGTTTTTCGAGCGTGGTTTACGCCGCCGATGGCGAAGGCATTGTGGTCTATAACGCACAGCACGAAAGCCTGGGCCGGGAATGGATTGACGCCTTCACCAAGGCCACTGGGATCAAGGTGACCATGCGCCAGGGCGGCGACATGCAGTTCGCCAACCAGCTTATCCAGGAGGGCGATGCATCTCCGGCTGACGTATTCCTGACCGAGAATTCCCCGGCGATGGCCCTTGTCGATGGTGCAGGTCTTTTTGCGCCGGTGGAACAGGGTACGCTTGCCCAGGTTCCTGAACAGTTCCGCCCTGCGAATGGCAACTGGACTGGCATTGCAGGCCGCTCCACGGTTTTTGCCTATGACAAGACCAAGTTGACAGAAGACAAGCTTCCTAAGTCCATGCTCGATCTTGCTGACCCTGCGTGGAAGGGCCGCTGGGGTGCTTCTCCGGCAGGAGCTGATTTCCAGGCGATTGTCGGCGCGCTTTTGTCTCTGAAGGGCGAACAGGAAACCGCCAAGTGGCTAAAGGCAATGAAGGAAAACTTCGTTGCCTATAAGGGTAACAGCGTCGCCATGAAGGCGGTCAACGCCCATGAAGTCGAAGGCGCGGTCATCTATCACTATTACTGGTTCGGCGATCAGGCAAAGACTGGCGAAAACAGCAAGAACGTGGGTCTGCATTACTTCCGCAATCAGGACCCAGGGGCATTCCTCAGCGTTTCCGGCGGTGGCGTGCTCAAGTCCAGCAAGCATCAAAAGGAAGCGCAGGAATTCCTGAAGTTCGTAACCGGCAAGGGCGGCCAGGAAATCCTCAAGAACGGTACATCGTTCGAATATGCAATCAATGGCGATTCCAACGCCAAGCTGGTTCCGATCAAGGATCTGCAGGCGCCCAAGGTTGATGCATCCAAGCTCGACAGCAAGAAGGTTGTCGAGTTGATGACAGCCGCTGGTCTCCTTTAATCAGTGCCAAATCTGTTGAGTTCTGCTCAACAAGCTTTTAATCATCACGACGACCGCGGCGCATGACCGCGGTCGTTTTCCATATCGGGACCGGTGTCATGCCGGACCTGCTCCGTCATCTTGTTCAGGCGGGTCGCAAGCCTTTGCATGTGTGTTGATCCGTGAAGTGAAGGGTTCTCTGTTGCAGCGTGCCTCATTGACGAGGCGGCCAGCTGGCCGCTCTGGAGGATTTCGGCTTCTGCCCGCGCTGCGTTCGCATCCTGTCGCAACGCTGCTCGCCCTTGCCGTCGCGCTGTTCAGCCTCCTGCCGCTGGGTTTCATCGCGCTTGTCACCTTCGATGTTGGCTGGGATACAGTACGGGCGCTCGTGTTTCGCCCGCGTGTGGGTGAGCTTCTGGTCAATACCATCTATCTGGAAGTGGCAACGATCCCGATCTCCATCCTCGTGGCCGTCGGTCTTGCCTGGTTGACGGAGAGAACCGATCTGCCCTTCCGGCGCTTCTTTTCAGGGCTTGCTGTTGCGCCGCTTGCAATTCCCGCTTTCGTACACAGCTATGCCTGGATAACTGTTCTGCCCGGTATGCGCGGGCTGTGGAGCGCGGTGTTCGTCGCGGTTCTGGCCTACTATCCTTTCCTCTATTTGCCTGTCGCCGCTGCGATACGCCGTCTTGATCCCGCATTGGAAGATGCGGGCGCTTCCCTTGGCCTTTCGCCTTTCTGGATTTTCGTGCGTATTGTTCTGCCGCAATTGCGATTGGCCGTCTGTGGCGGTTCGCTGCTGATCGCGTTGCATCTCTTGTCGGAATACGGTCTGTTCGTGATGATCCGCTTTGACACCTTCGCGACGGCGATCGTTGACCAGTTCCAATCGTCCTACAACAGCCCGGCTTCGAACATGTTGGGCGGGGTGCTGGTTTTCTGCTGTCTTGTGCTTCTGCTTTTGGAAATCATTTTGCGCGGCAACGAACGTTACGCGCGTGTCGGCACCGGTACACCACGGCCCGTCAACAGACGTCGGCTGGGCTGGTTGACGCTGCCTTGCCTGCTCGCGCCTGTAGCCGTTGCAGCTTTGGCAATCGGTGTGCCGCTGTTCACGCTGGGCCAGTGGCTTTGGTTCGGCGGCATTGTCATCTGGCAGGCGGATATGCTTGGCAACGCGCTCATCCAGACAATTCTTCTGTCTCTGGCAGGAGGCGTGCTTGCAACGCTGCTGGCGGCACCGATGGCCTGGCTTTCTGTGCGCGCACCTGGTCGTGTGCAGCGCGTTCTGGAAGCGTGCCATTATTATGTCGGCTCTCTTCCCGGCGTCGTTGTGGCGCTGGCTCTGGTCACCGTCACAGTGCGGTATTTCATGCCGCTTTACCAAACATTCGCCACCCTGCTTGCGGCTTACGTCCTGTTGTTCTTGCCGCGCGCCATGGTCGGTTTGCGCACGAGTATTGCACAGGCTCCGGTGGAGCTGGAACGGGCGGCCACCGCGCTTGGCCGGACACCGCGCCAGGCTGTCGTGGAAATTACGTTCAGGCTGGCTGCCCCTGGTGCCGCCGCCAGCGTGGCGCTTGCGGCACTTGGCATTGCTAATGAGCTGACGGCAACTCTGATGCTGTCGCCGCTTGGGGTCGATACGCTCGCCACGCGCTTCTGGTCTCTCACCAGCGAAATCGATTATGTCTCCGCGGCACCCTATGCAGTGATGATGGTGGTGCTTTCCATGCCAATGACGCTTTATCTTCATATTCAATCCAAGCGGGTAGCAGGACAATGACCGTGCTTTCCATCGATAAAGTCAGCAAGTGCTATGGCAAGGTGCAGGCGCTGGATCAGGTGAGCCTCGAAGCAGGCTCGGGCATGCGCACCGCAGTGGTTGGTCCCTCCGGCTCTGGCAAGACGACGCTTCTCAGGATGATCGCAGGCTTTGAAACGCCGGATGAAGGCAGCGTCTGCGTGAACGAGGAACTCCTGGCGGATGCGACATGTTCTGTCCCCGCTCACCTGCGAGGTATCGGTATCGTTGCGCAGGATGGCGCGCTCTTTCCGCATCTGACAGTTGCCGATAACATCGGCTTTGGCATCGCCCGAGGAAATCGAGAGCGGCGGGAACGCATCCTTTCGCTGCTGGATATGGTTGAGCTGGACCGAGGCATGCTGGCGCGCCGCCCGCATCAGCTGTCTGGCGGGCAGCAACAGCGTGTAGCTCTGGCGCGTGCCTTGGCTTGCCGCCCGCGCCTGATGTTGCTGGACGAGCCCTTCTCTGCGCTTGATACCGGGTTACGGGAAAACATGCGCAAGACGGTGTCGCGTGTTCTGCAATCGGCCGGTGTCACCACCATTCTTGTAACGCATGATCAGGAGGAAGCACTTTCCTTTGCTGACCGGCTGGTGGTGATGCGCGAGGGCAGGGTGGTGCAGGCGGGTACGCCGCGGGATCTCTATTTCCATCCAACGGATCGCGCCACGGCACTGTTCATGGGCGATGCCGTTCTGCTGCCCGCTATCGCCAAAGGCCATGTTGCGAACTGCGCCCTGGGGAATGTCGCGATTGCAGGCGAACACAAGGGCAAGGTGGAGATCATGCTGCGGCCTGAACAGATCCGCATTGCCACAGACGGCAGCCAGCAGGACAATACAGGTCAGGTCGTGGATGTCGAATTTGCCGGTTCAACCTCCACAATCGCTGTTGCGCTGAACGGTGCAGCTTTGCCGCCAATCCGCATCAAGACCTCCAGCGTCGCACTCCCTGCTCCCGGCGATTATGTGCGTCTGGATGTGGCTGAAAAGGCGCATGTCCTATTGGGATAATTTTTCCGTTTCATACAAGGTGGACGGTGTTTAACTTTGCCGCTTGGCGGAATCCGCCTATATCGGCTTCCATGATCTTTTCCGCTATCGCTCGCCGCTTCGAGACCTTTTTAGATCCCTTTGGGCCAAAGCATGACCTGCGCCCACCAGCCGGGACTATCCCCTTTATCTGGTTTTACATTCGCCAGGCAAAGACACCATTTTTCGTGATGTTGGTGTTGGGTGGAATGACGGCTGCGATTGAAGCAGCATTGTTTTGGTTTGTGGGACGCCTGGTGGATATCCTTGCGACCGTCGATAAGGCAGCAGGCTGGTCCGGCCTTTTGGCGTCACATGGTTGGGAACTGGCTGGAATGCTGGTTCTGATCGCTGTTGTGCGGTTTCTTGTCGCTATGGCCAATGCGCTTGTGGATCAACAGATTATAACGCCGGGCTTTTATAATCTGGTGCGTTGGCAATCATACCAGCATGTTGCTCGACAATCTCTTTCGTTCTTTCAGAACGATTTTGCCGGGCGTATCGTTACCAAGGTTTGGTCCGGCGGGCAGGCAACTGGCGATCTCGTAACCTCTCTGATGGAAAGCGTCTGGTTTGTCGCGATCTATTCGGTCTCCATGTTGACCCTGGTCGGCGGTCTGGATTGGCGGCTGACAGTGATTGTCCTTGTCTGGGTGGCGATTTTCTCCATGCTGGCACGCTATTTCGTACCGCGCATCCGCTATCATTCGCGGGAAACCGCGGAAGCAGCTTCCATGCTCAGCGGACGCATGGTTGATTCCTACAGCAATATCCAGACGCTTCGCCTTTTTGGACGCAACGAGGCCAATGACCGCTACATGCGGGAAGGCTTTGAGGTGTTTCAGGGAACGACCCTGATGTTCACCCGCTTCATTACGGGTGTACGGGCCTCCATGGCACTCCTATCCGGCATCATGATTAGCAGCATGGCGGCGCTGTGCATCCATCTCTGGCTTGCGGGCAAGATCAGTTCTGGTGCCGTGGCTTTCACGCTCGCGCTCGTTCTCCGGTTGAACTTCCTCCTTGGCCGCCTCATGACGCAGTTTAACGGCATCATGCGCAACTATGGCACGGTCCAGAATGCGGCAGAGCTGATTTCCCAGCCTATCGATTTGCAGGATGAACCGAATGCGCCAGATTTGCAGATCGGCCAGCCGGTAATTCGCTTCGAGAATGTCAGCTTTCACTATGGCCGCGGAAAAGGCGTCATCGACCGTCTGGATCTTACCATTGAGGCGGGGGAGAAGGTTGGGATCGTGGGACGCTCCGGTGCCGGCAAATCGACACTCGTCAATCTGCTGCTGCGCTTTTATGATCTGGAATCGGGCCGTATTCTGATCGATGGACAGGATATTGCGAAGGTTTCTCAGGAGTCCCTTCGGGCGCAGATCGGAATGGTGACGCAGGATACGTCGCTGCTGCATCGCTCTATCCGCGACAATATTCTCTTTGGGCGCCCGGGCGCGACTGAAGCTCAGTTGATCGAAGCAACTCGTCAAGCAGAGGCCTATGATTTCATCCAAAAGCTGGTGGATCAAAAGGGCAGAACCGGGTTTGATGCGCATGTTGGCGAACGCGGCGTCAAGCTCTCTGGGGGCCAGCGTCAGCGCGTTGCTATTGCGCGCGTGATGCTAAAAGATGCTCCCATCCTGATTTTGGATGAAGCAACATCAGCACTCGATTCCGAGGTGGAAGCTGCCATTCAGGCGCATCTGCATGAACTGATGAAGGGCAAGACAGTTCTTGCCATCGCGCACCGCCTGTCCACGATTGCAGCATTGGATCGGTTGATCGTCATGGATGTCGGTCGCATCGTGGAGCAGGGCAGTCACGCGGAACTTGTATCCAAGCAAGGGCTCTATGCGGAACTATGGTCCCGCCAATCGGGCGGCTTTCTTGGCTCGCAGGCGTGATGAATAGCTTTCGTCTACGTAGACCTGAAGTCTGAGGACGATTTGATCTATCTCAAATACGGGTACTCACACCGTCGTTAAAAGCTGGCTTCCTTGCCTTCGCAGTATCTTTCCCCAAGCAAGTTCTCAACGCGTGCGTTTGCGGTGACGTCATGTGGATGAGAAACTGCGCGTCATTGGTGCAGATGTGTTGGCGAATCATGCTAACCACACTGGCAGAGGGAAAAGCGTGTTCGAAATGCGGGACTGACCTGCGTGAGTTGGGGCTCAAGTGTTGCGTGCATCCATCGGGGCGCGACAATGTGCCTGTGGCTTATCGCAGAAGACTGGACTTATCTTGCGTTCACGCTTAGACAATTTTCGGGGAGAATAGTGTCCAATTGTGTCTGAATTGGACCACGAGGGTGAGGGGCAATGCAAATTCAGTACATTTCTGCGCAGAGGATGGGTTGAACGTGAGCGAGCACGACACGAACAGCGGCACGATGGGTGAGCCCACGCGCCGTGATTTCCTTTATCTGGCCACTGGAATGGCCGGTGCCGTAGGTGCCGCCGCCGTTGCGTGGCCGTTCATCGACCAAATGCGGCCGGATGCTTCCACGCTTGCGCTGGCTTCCATCGAAGTTGATGTTTCAAGCGTTCAGCCGGGCATGTCCTTGACGGTGAAGTGGCGCGGCAAGCCTATCTTCATTCGTAACCGTACGGAGAAGGAAGTGGCGGAAGCCAATTCCGTCGCGCTTGGCGACCTGAAAGATCCGGTAGCGCGCAATGCAAACCTCGGCGCTGACGCCAAGGCAACGGATATCGACCGTTCCGCCGGCAAGGGCAAAGAAAACTGGATCGTCATGATCGGCTCCTGCACCCATCTGGGTTGCGTGCCGCTCGGCCAATCGGGGGATTTCGGCGGTTGGTTCTGTCCTTGCCATGGTTCGCACTACGATACGGCGGGCCGCATCCGTAAAGGTCCTGCGCCGCAGAACCTTGCGATTCCGACGTTTACATTTGCTTCCGATACTGTGATCCGGATCGGGTGAGGGGACAGGACATGAGTGCAGGGCATTCCAATTATCAACCTTCGACGGCTGTCGAAAAATGGATCGATGCGCGGCTTCCCCTGCCGCGTATGATGTATGACAGCTTCATTGCCTACCCGGTTCCGCGCAATCTGAACTATGCCTACACATTTGGCGGCATGCTTGCCGTGATGCTGTTGGTGCAGATTTTGACGGGCGTTGTGCTGGCCATGCATTACGCGGCTGAAACGACGGTTGCTTTCAATTCCGTCGAAAAAATCATGCGTGATGTGAATCACGGCTGGCTGCTGCGTTATATGCACGCCAACGGTGCCTCCTTCTTCTTCATTGCAGTCTATCTGCATATTGCACGCGGCCTTTACTACGGCTCCTACAAGGCGCCACGCGAAATCCTCTGGATCTTGGGCGTTGTTATCTTCTTGCTGATGATGGCAACAGCCTTCATGGGCTACGTTTTGCCTTGGGGCCAGATGTCCTTCTGGGGCGCGACCGTCATCACCGGCTTCTTTACGGCCTTCCCGCTGGTAGGTGAGTGGATTCAGCAGTTCCTGCTTGGCGGCTTCGCAGTTGATCAGCCAACCCTGAACCGCTTCTTCGCACTTCATTATCTGCTGCCGTTCATGATTGCAGGCGTTGTCATCCTGCACGTCTGGGCGCTGCATGTGACGGGCCAAACCAACCCGACCGGCATTGAAGTCAAGACCAAGACCGACACTGTTCCATTCACGCCTTACGCGACGCTGAAGGACGCACTTGGCCTCTCGGTCTTCCTGCTTGTCTACGCATGGTTCGTCTTCTACATGCCAAACTATCTGGGGCATCCGGATAACTACATCATGGCGGATGCATTGAAGACGCCCGCGCACATCGTGCCGGAGTGGTACTTCCTGCCATTCTACGCCATGCTTCGTGCTATCACCTTCAACATTGGCCCGATCGATTCCAAGCTCGGCGGCGTTCTGGTGATGTTTGGCTCAATCATTGTGCTGTTCTTCCTGCCCTGGCTCGACACTTCCAAGGTCCGTTCGGCTGTCTACCGTCCATGGTACAAGCTGTTTTTCTGGATCTTCGTGGTGGACTGCATCATGCTGGGCTGGCTTGGTTCGCGCCAGCCATCCGATCTCTACACGCTGATGGCGCTGTGCGGCACAATCTATTACTTCGCCTTCTTCCTCATTCTCATGCCGGTTCTGGGTCTCATCGAAACTCCGCGTCGGATACCCAATTCGATTACCGAAGCGGTGCTTGAGAAGAACGGCAAATCTGCCGCCACGGCTCAGGTCTGATGGCAGAGAGAGGAAAGCGAACAATGAAAAAGCTTGTAACAAGCCTCGCTCTCGTTGCTGCGATGGTAGGCATGGGTGCACCCTCCGCTTTTGCGGAGGAGGCACATGATCTTGGTGCCGCAACGGAACATGCCATTGCTGCAGGCCACTTCCCGGTGCTGAAGCCGAAGAACGTGGATTGGAGCTTTGGCGGTCCATTTGGCAAGTACGACAAGGGGCAGCTGCAGCGCGGCCTCAAGGTTTACAAGGAAGTCTGCTCCGCCTGTCACTCGATGTCATTGGTTTCATTCCGCACTTTGGAAAATCTTGGCTATTCGGATGCGCAGGTAAAGGCCTTCGCCTCGGAATATGAAGTGCAGGACGGTCCGAACGGTGACGGTGAGATGTTCACCCGCAAAGCTGTTCCGTCCGACCACTTCCCGTCACCATTCCCGAACCATGAAGCAGCGGCTGCCGCCAACGGTGGGGCTGCCCCGCCAGACATGTCTCTCCTGGCCAAAGCGCGTGGCGTTGAGCGTGGGTTTCCGCTCTTCATCTTCGACATCTTCACACAGTACCAGCAGGGTGGACCGGATTACATCTATTCGCTGTTGACCGGCTATCATGAGCCGCCACAGGGTGTTGAAGTGGCTGAAGGCACGCACTTCAACCCTTATTTCGCCAGCGCGATTGCCTTGAAGATGGCGCCGCCTCTTTCGGACGGTCAGGTGACCTACGACGATGGTGCGCCGCAGACGCTCGATCAGTATGCGAAAGACGTTTCCGCATTTTTGATGTGGGCTGCAGAGCCGCATCTGGAAGAGCGCAAGCGTACTGGCTTCATGGTGATGGTGTTTCTCGCTATATTCACAATCCTTGTGTACCTGACGAAAAAGTCGGTTTACGCAAACAAGGAACATTGAGCATAGCGCTCATGATCTGTAGAAAGGCGGCTTCGGGCCGCCTTTTTCAATTGTGTGCCTGTTACCGCCAGAGTGGCGCCGGCTTTCCGATTGCTGCTCCCTCACACCTACACTGCGGAAGCTTCTATGTCAGACATTGCAAAAACCCTTGCCGCGTCCATCCGTGCCATTGAAAACTATCCAAAGCCCGGCATCATCTTTCGCGATATCACCACCATGCTGGGGGATGCGAACGCCTTCCGCACCGCTGTAGACGAGCTTGTTCGCCCTTACGCCGATCTGGCAGTAGATCAGGTGGCTGGTATAGAGGCACGTGGCTTCATTCTGGGTGGCGCCATGGCGCATCAACTGGCGTCAGGCTTCGTGCCTATCCGCAAGAAGGGTAAGTTGCCGCATACCACGGTGCGCGTCGCCTACAGCCTGGAATACGGCGTCGACGAAATGGAGATCCACGTCGATGCCGTGAAGCAGGGCGACAAGGTGATCCTCTGTGACGATCTGATTGCAACGGGTGGCACTGCAGAAGGCGCAGTGAAACTGCTTCGCCAGATGGGTGCGGAAGTCGTCAGTGCCTGTTTTGTGATCGATCTGCCGGAGCTGGGTGGTCGCAAGAAGCTTGAGGCGCTCGGCGTCGAAGTGCGCACACTGGTGGCCTTCGAGGGGCACTGATTGCTGTGCAACTTGACGAAGCACCTCTTCCATCGGCGGAAGGAGGTGCTTCGAGAGAGTGTGCAACAGCGGCAGTCTTATGCGAATTCGAGAACGCCACTTTCAAAGCGAATAACCGTATCGCCGTTCTGATTGATGCCCTCGTTCAATGTGGTATTGAGCCAAGTGCCAGGTCTGGAGGCTAGTTCCCGACTATCCAGAAGGGTCACGAAATAGGTAATGCTGTCGCCTGCGAAGACGGGTCGCAGCCATTGAAGTTTCTTGAAACCGGGTGAGGGGCCAAGGCGTGGCGGTTGCTGGCCCTCTGCCGCCAATCGCTTGCACTCGCCCTTCCAGAAGGACAGAAACATTTTCATCCAGCCAGCACTGGTGTGCCAGCCGGATGCGCACAACGCGCCAAACACATAGTTCTTCGCAGCTTCCGCATCCAGATGGAAGGGTTGCGGGTCATACTTGCTGGCAAACCGAATGATGTCCTCTGCCGCAAATTCCAAAGTGCCGGTCTCGAGGCGTTGGCCGATTGCGTAAAGTTCCGCCATCCTCATTGTGCTGCCTCCTGTACGCTGCGCATCCGAAACATGATGATCTGCTCTGCCATGCACACCGTCTCGCCTTTCTGATTGTCGATTTCGGTGCGCATGCGCACCAAACCGATACCGGGTTTGCTTCGGAGGGAGCGGGCATCCAGAACAATAGCGCGGCCAGAAAGAGTATCTCCCGCGAGAACTGGTTTCTTCCAATCCATGAACTCTACGCCGGGTGCGCCTTGGCAGGTGGAATTGAGAATGAAGCTGTCGATGATCATGCGCATATGCATGGAGGCTGTGTGCCAGCCGGAAGCCGCGAGCCCGCCCAAAATGCTGGCCTTTCCAGCCTCTTCATCAAGGTGCATCGGCTGTGGATCAAACTCGGCTGCAAACTCTATGATCTCATCGGCGGTGACTGTTTTCGGCCCCAGCGGGAACACGCGCTCTGGCGTGAAGTCTTCATAGTGAAGCTTCTCTTCTGCCATTCTCAATTCCTTCATGCCATTCATCATTGCAGCAGTTATGCAATTATTTGGCGCGACGGTCCACGCCAATGCCTATGCTGATGGACCGTTGATGGTGCGAAGTGCGAAGGCGGCAACGCAATCTGTCAGTTTCTTGAGTTGCTGCGCTGCGGAGCTGCGGATCTGCCAGTAAAGCGGCACTTCCACCACATGGTTCGGCGCAAGATCAATCAGCTTGCCCGTGTCGAGATAGGGTCGCAACAGGTATTCCGGGTTCAGGCCCCAGCCAAGGGAAAGAAGGCTGCCATCAATAAAGGCTTGGCTAGACGGAATCCAGTGGCCTGGTAATCTCACCTTTTCTCCGGTTACCTGACGGACCCACTCGTCTTGCAAATTGTCCTTTCGGTTGAAGATTAGCGCCGGGGCTTGCGAGAGGGATTGAGCCGTCGGCCCCGAGGGAAACCAGCGTTTGGCAAATTCCGGCGAGGCCGCGGCGTGGTACCGCATGTGGCCCAGATGCAGGCTACGAAAACCTTGCACAGGTTCAGCACTCGCCGTCACTGCCGCAAGCGCCCGTCCGCTTTTCAAAAGTTCCGCCGTATGTTCCTGATCATCAACCATCAAGTCCAGCAGATGGCCGCTCTCAAGGCAGTAATCACGCACGGCAGGCAGGAACCATGTGGCAAGGCTATCCGCATTGACTGCAATTGGCAGTGTGAGACGCCCCTCGCTCGAACCATTAAGGGGCAGCGCCGGCAGATCACGCGATAGTTCCTCCTCCAAAAGAAGGACATCCTCGACATGCCGAATGATTTTCTGTCCTTCAATGCTCGCCGTGCAGGGCTGGCCGCGAATGATAAGAATGGTTCCAAGCCGTTCTTCAAGGGCTTTGATGCGCTGTGAAATTGCGGATGGCGTGACGCCTAGCACTTGGGATGCTTTCTCAAAGCTCCCCTCACGAATTACGGCGGCCACCGCGCGGAGTGCTGCGTAATCAAACATGATTTAGCTATCCTAATCTTACGTTAGGAAGCTTAACTGGACTAAATTTCCTGTGCAACCTAAGTGTGGTCGCATCGGAAGGGTGGTGTGATGATTTCAGCGGCTTACACAACGGGTTTTAGTGTGGGGTTCAGTCTGATCCTGGCTATTGGCGCTCAAAACGCTTTTGTTCTGCGGCAGGGTTTGCGCAACGAATATGTGCTGGCTGTTGTTGTCACATGTGCGCTGTCCGATGCAGTCCTGATCTTTTTCGGTGTGAGCAGCTTTCGGCAGGTTTTAATGTTCGCCCCCTGGATCGATCCGCTGATGCGCTATGGCGGAGCGGCGTTTCTGGCGTGGTATGGCACGCGTAGCCTCATTTCCGCTGCGCGGCAGGGAGATGGTATGCTGGTGGCGGAAAGCGGGGGCCTGCCGTTTTCCAGCGTCATCGGCACCTGCCTCGCCTTCACCTGGCTCAATCCGCATGTCTATCTGGATACGGTGGTGCTGGTTGGGACCATTTCTACCCGCTTTCCAGGTCAAGAACTGATTTTCGCTGCTGGTGCCAGCACGGCATCCTGCGTTTTCTTCGCCTCACTCGGATATGGTGCGCGGTTGTTGAGGCCGGTTTTTGCCAAACCTCAGGCGTGGCGCGTTCTGGATCTGCTGATCGGCGTCATCATGTGGGCTATTGCCATCAGCCTGTTGTTGCGGCTCTAAACAAAAAAGCCGCCACTGCGGGGCAGGGCGGCTTCATATTAGCAATGGAAATAGTGCTTAGGTGTTGAAGCGGAAGTGGATGACGTCGCCGTCCTGAACCACATATTCCTTGCCTTCATCGCGGCCCTTGCCCGCTTCCTTGGCGCCCACTTCGCCCTTGTAGGCAATGTAGTCATCATAGGAAATGGTGAAGGCGCGGATGAAGCCGCGTTCGAAATCGGTATGAATCACGCCAGCCGCCTGCGGTGCCTTGGTGCCACGAACGATGGTCCAGGCACGGCATTCTTTCGGGCCGACGGTAAAATAAGTGATCAGGTCGAGCAGCTGATAGCCAGCGCGGATCAAGCGGTCGAGACCGGCTTCTTCCAGTTCCAGCGCCGACAGAAACTCACGGGCTTCTTCTTCCGGCAGCTGCGCAACTTCCGCTTCGATGGCCGCGGAAATGACCACGCATTCCGCACCCTGTTCCTTGGCCATGGCGGCAACGGCTTTTGTGTGCTCGTTGCCGGTGGCAGCATCGCCTTCCGCCACGTTGCAAACGTAGAGAACCGGGTGCGAGGTCAAGAGGTTCAAACCCTTCAGGATCTCGATCTCATCAGCAGCCAGCGTCTTCAGCAGCAAGCGGGCGGGCTTGCCTTCGTTCAACAGCTTGATGACGGCTTCCATAACAGGCAGCTGCGCAACGGAATCCTTGTCCTTGCCGGTGGCACGTTTACGCGTCTGTTCCACGCGGCGTTCCAAGCTCTCCAGATCGGCGAGCATAAGCTCGGTCTCGATGGTTTCAGCATCGCCGACCGGGTTGATGCGCCCTTCGACATGCGTGATGTCATCGTCTTCAAAGCAACGTAGAACGTGGACGACAGCATCCACTTCGCGAATATTGGCCAGGAACTTGTTGCCGAGACCTTCACCCTTGGAAGCGCCACGCACCAGGCCTGCAATATCCACGAAGGAAATGCGGGTGGGAATGATTTCCTTGGAGCCGGCAATGGACGCAAGCTTTTGCATGCGCGCGTCAGGCACCGCCACTTCGCCGGTATTCGGCTCAATAGTGCAGAATGGATAATTGGCCGCCTGTGCCGCAGCAGTCTTGGTCAGCGCGTTGAAGAGGGTTGACTTGCCAACATTGGGCAAGCCGACGATGCCGCATTTGAAGCCCATAAGGGTTCACCCGTCCTTGAGTTCGAATTTGTTTCGGCTATGGGGGAAAGAGACCCAAGGGTCAAGGGTGAGCGACAGAATACGCGCAATCACTTGTCGGAAAAGCCTGCATCCTCTATTATATGAGCGCTGGGCAGAGCCCTTCCTGTTCCCCTGATCGTCGAGATTGATCGTGCCGATGGCAGCGCACGGAGATGTGGCATGAGCGAAAACACCACCATCAAGCCGATTGTGAAGTCCAAGCCTAAGCTGGATAGACCCAAACTCTACAAGGTGCTGCTGCATAACGACGACTACACGCCGCGCGAATTCGTGGTGCTGGTTCTCAAGGTCGTATTTCGCATGGGGGCGGATGCCAGCCAGCGGGTCATGATGACAGCCCATCGCATGGGTTCCTGCGTCGTTGTCGTCTGCACCAAGGATGTGGCTGAAACCAAGGTCAAGGAAGCCATGGATCTGGCCAAGGACGCTGAATTTCCGCTTATGTTTACGGCTGAGCCTGAGGAGTGAGCCTACTCCTTACCGCCAAACATCTTTTTAAGCATATCTGCCATGGGTCCGGTTGTCGGCAGCGAGGGCTTGCCCTGGCTCCGTGCTTGCCGAATGTGGGATTGGCCTGACGCGGGCTTGGCGGGCTTAGGTGCTTTTTCGGGTTTATCTGCCGATTTATCGCCGGTTGCCAAGGCAATCTTGTTCATGAATTGCGAATCTTCACCCTTGACCAGCATTTCGGCATTCGCGGCGATGGCATCCAGCAGGGTTTCGAGCCAGCTTGAGTCCGCCTTGGCGAAATCGCCCAGAACGTGGTTATGCACCAACTCCTTTGCGCCAGGGTGGCCGATGCCAAGCCGCAGACGCCGGTAATCCTTGCCGCAGTGGGCATCAAGGGACTTTACGCCATTATGGCCACCATGACCGCCACCGATTTTTATACGTGCCTTGCCGGGTGGCAGGTCCAGCTCGTCATAGATGGCGATGATGTTCTGCGGACCTAGCTTGTAGAAACGCATGGCTTCACCTGCAGATTCACCGGAGAGATTCATGAAGGTTTGCGGTTTCATCAGCAACACCTTCTCACCGGCTAGTTCACCCTCGGAAATTTCCGCCTTGAACTTCTTCGACCAAGGGCCGAAGCTCGGCAGTCGCTGCAGGGAATCGACAGCCATGAAGCCGATATTGTGGCGGTTACCGGAATATTTGCTGCCGGGGTTGCCCAAACCTACGATGATAATCATGCCCAATTCCTAAACTTGATACTGCTTTCCCACTCTGATTGGGGCTGTAAGTCAAGTGGAGGCTGTTATCTGCAAAGGGTCTTTTCCCGTTTATCGACCGGGTAAAAGCCCGTATTTCTGAAATATGGCATCCCTTATTCCCGCGCCGCGTAAGGTATCCAAGGCTGCTTGCATGCGCGCGATGAGCGGTGACGGAATAAGGCGGTTACATGCAATGCCCAGTTGTTCATCGGCGAAGGGCAGGACCTTTTTGAGTTCTGCACCGTCATTCACCAGCTTGTTGAACACGCTTTCCGACATCGGCATCAGGTCTACGCGTGCGGCCAGAAGCTTGTTCAAAGACGTTTCGAATGTGTTGCTAACATCAATTCGCCTAAAGCCCTGTCGCTTGAGAAGGCCTTCGGTAAAATCACCGCGTTGTGTGGCAACGCTAAAGGCCGTCGCCTGTTGAAGAGTTTGCGCATCAATGTTTGCATCTCGACGTGAAACTAGAAAATTCACATCCGCGATCAATGGCGCAACCCACTGAAACCGGTTTTCTCGATCTGTGGTTCGGGCTGTGGCGAAGACGCAATGATTCGGTTGTGTTTCTGCGAGGGCTAGCGCTCGTGCCCAAGGCATCAACTCAATCGTATAGCTTGCCTCCTGCCGCACTTCCCGCATGATCAGCCTGACAACTTCGACGCCAGCGCCAGATGGCTGACCATCCGGAGCAATAAAGCTGTAGGGAGGATAGGGTTCTGTCGCGAAGACGATGTTTATCGCCCAAGCCGGCGTGCTTATCAGAAGTAAAACGCTTGCGAACAGGAACTGCTTCACCCCCACCACTCCCCCTTAAAGCCTGTAGTGAGCCCTCATGCGATTTTGATTTCTGCCGTTTGACGGCTGAACGTCATGTCTTTCATCAGCTCAGGCACGAAGCGCGGCTTGGAGAAAAGATATCCCTGCGCGTAATCGATACCCAGTGTTTGCAGCAATGCGTATTGTTCAGCTGTTTCTACACCTTCTGCCACAACTTTGCAGTTCATTTTATGCGCTATAGCCGTAATGCTTTCCATCAGCATCCGGTTTTTCTGTGCGACACTGATTTGATCCGTCCCTATCGAGCGTACGAAGGACTGATCGATTTTGATGATATCGACCGGAACCCGGCTCAAATAGCTCAGCGATGAATAGCCAGTGCCAAAATCGTCCAAGGCGATCTGACAACCGAATTCATGGATCTGGTCCAAGATCTTTCGGATTTCCGGGTTGTCGTGAAGCAGAACTGCTTCCGTGATTTCGATAACCAACTGATCCGGGCGAAGACCGAAGCGATTAATCTGCGCCGCGATGCGGATTGGAAGCCCGGGTTCAAATTGAAGCGGGGAGAAATTCACCGCTACATAAGTGTGATCCATTTCCGGCAGCTTGGAGATGGCCGCGAGGCTTTTCAGCGCATCCTCCAGGATTTCGTTACCGATCTGGCCGATGACGCCAGTTTCCTCAGCAACCGCGATAAATCCGCCTGGTGGTAACAGGCCTTTTGAAGGATGGCGAAGTCGCATGAGTGCTTCATAGCCACACGGCTTCTGCGTCAAGACATCGATAATTGGTTGGAAATGCGCTTCAAACCATTCATGCTCCAAGGCTTCGGCTATGTCGTTTTCGATTTCCGCTCGCTGGCGCGTTCGGTCCGAGATTGCCTCGTCATAAACGCTCGCTCCATTCTTCCCATCCCGCTTGCGCGCATACATGGCCATGTCAGAGCGCTGCAACAATTGGGCAGCACTGGAGGCATGCCGCGGATAGCTGGCAAGTCCAATGCTGGCGCTCAGGCGCACGTTTGAGCCTTCCACATCGAAAGCGCTCTCGAAGACGCCAACAATTTTTTCGCAGATTTTCGCAGCCCGCTCTTCTGCCTGTGCGCCGGTGATCAGCAGGGCGAATTCATCGCCGCCCAGGCGTGACGCGCAATCTGCGGGGGCGATAAAGGGTTTGATGCGCTCCACGAATTGCCGCAGCACACAATCACCGGCAGCATGACCCAGCGTATCGTTGATGGCCTTGAAGCGGTCGAGGTCGATGAACAGGCAAGCAACCTGGGTTTGATCGTGATCCGCCTGGGCAATCTTCTGATCCAGCATCGCCTCAAAGCCTTGCCGGTTTAGGAGACCTGTCAGATGGTCAGTAATTGCCTGCTGGTGATTGCGCAGTTCAGACTGTTTCAGTTCGGTCACGTCCGTCATGACGCTAAGGGATGTGGGAAGCTCCGCCGAGGATGATTTCAGCAGCGTTTCCATGATCAATACGTCAATGATGCGCCCGTTCGCGCACTGGAATTTCACGGTCACACCGCGTGTCGTGCCTTCATAACCCGGTTGCGCCTTGCGGTTCAGGTAAAGCGGACGATCTTCCTCTACGATGAGATCGACAAAGGGGCGACCGAGAACATTTCGGCGACTATAGCCGCTGGCAAGAAGCCAGTAATCGCTGACCGCCCAGATAAGATCTTCCGCATCCAGCGAAAACAGCATGGCCGGTGTGAGGTTGTAAATTTCCGTCGTCTGCTGGTGAGCGCGCTTCAGTTCCCGTTCTTCGCGGTCGAGCTGCGTCTGCATGTCGTTGAAGCTTTTCGCCAGCCGTCCGATTTCGTCGTTTGACCGCCAGTTCACATGATGGCGCGAGCCGAGGCGGCGCGTTGCTTCCACAGCTGCGGTCAGGCGCAACAAAGGACGAATGACCATCAATCTGTTGCCAATGATGGCTGCGATGAAAACGACAAAGATGGCGACGGCGAAAATGGAAATCAGCGTGATTTCCATTCTGTTCAGCGTCGAGAACAATCCAACCTTGCTATAGTGGATCGTTAGAGTGCCGATAGTTTGAATGCCGTCTGGCCCGCGATACACAATGGGGCGCGCGATCCGCTCAAGATCTTCGCCACTTTCGCGCAAATTGCTTTCGGTGACATCAAATTTGCCCAGCGTGTCGGTAACCCGAACCACGCGGATCGCGCTTTCTGCCACCATGCTCTCGGTGACAAGGCGTATGCTTTCGATATCCAGATCCCAGAGCGGCTTGGAGAGCGCCTGTGAATTGGCTCCGATGAGCACCTGCATGTGATCACGCAGGCTTTCCGCAGCCTGGCGAGAGGACAACGCTAGGAACAGTGTGAACAAAGGAACGACGACAATGAGCAGCGCACCGGAAATAATTGCTATGAAACGACTTTCAACAGACCGTGTCACTGCATCCCCCATATGCCGCTAGCAGAGCGTTGTTGTTCTACCGCTCTTGCCGCAAAGTCACATGGATTAATTAATCCCGTCCTAATCGGGTTCAGACCAATTGAATTGTCCTTGGTTTAAAAACCCGCTCTGCCTCAAAATGAGGTAGAGGCCACCGTCATTTTTAAATAGCGATTAAATAAAGGTAAAAAGAAACCCGCCCTGGAAACCAGAGCGGGCCGTAATCGAGTCGCTAAAGGCAGAAGCTTATTCAGAAGCTTCTGATGCAGCTTCTTCAGTTTCCTCAACGCCAGCAGCCGGTGCTACGATGGAAGCGATGGTGAAGTCGCGATCGGTGATCGTCGGCTCAACACCCTTCGGCAGCTTGACGTTGGAGATGTGGATGGAATCGCCAACCTGGAGACCGCTCAGGTCTACAGTCAGGAATTCCGGAATGTCGTTTGCCGGGCAAGCCAGTTCAACGTGGTGACGAACAACGTTCAGAACGCCGCCGGTCTTGATGGCAGACTTTTCTTCGTTGACGAAGTGAACCGGAACTTCAACCGTGACGCGGCTGTCTGCGGAAACGCGCAGGAAGTCGACATGCATGGTGAAATCGCGAACCGGGTCGCGCTGGTAATCCTTCGGCAGAACCGAAATCTTCTGACCGTTGAGGTCGATCGTCAGCACGGTGGTCATGAAGCCGCCAGCGTGAATACGCTTGGTCACTTCGTTCGTGGACAAAGCGATAGAAATCGGGGCCTGCTTGTCACCGTAGATGACGGCAGGAATCAAACCGTTGCGGCGAAGTTCACGGGAGGACCCCTTACCAGCCCGTTCGCGCGCCTCGGCCTTGAGCTCGTAAGATGCGTGGCTCATGGCATTTCCTTTCGAGGTTGTTGGAGAATCCGTTTTGGCTTTAAGCCTCAAAACGAATTTGAAGGGCATCATCCGATACGCTTCATCCGCGTTGCCTCCAAGGGTGTCTACGCGGACGTGGGCGCTATAGCGCATCGGCAAGAGCAAGGCAAGAAGGCGGCAGCCTATCCATTTCAAGATACGGCGAATTAGCATCCTGTTTACCGCTTAAGCCAAGCAAATCTACACTTTGCTTGTTTAAGCTGATTGGTCTGTTCCGAAGGTGCCTGGCTCGATGCTGACTATTTACCAATGTCTCGTTCAAGATCACGATCTGCGTTACGTCTTTATTGCCGCAGCCGTGTGTCTCATGGGATGCTATCTTACTATGCGGCTGTTTGCCCGTTCATTATCCGCATCGGGACGAAGTGAGAAGCTTGTCTGGAACTGCCTGGCTGGGTTGGTTGGTGGCGGCGTCATATGGACAACACACTTTCTCTCCATGCTCGGTTATGCTCCCGGATATGCATCGGGATATGCCATTGACCTCACGATAATTTCCCTTGGTATCGCAATAGCAAGCTGCGTCTTCGGATTTGCGGTGGCAAGCTTCAGCAACAAAACGCTGCTGGCGGAGGGAGGCGGGCTTATTGTGGGTCTTGGCATTGGTGGCATGCACTATACCGGCATGTCAGCTTTCAATGTGCCTGGTACGCTAGAGTGGAACAGCACGTTTGTTTGGGTTTCTCTATTGCTTGGCGTGGTGTTTGCCATTGTTGCAACCAATCGCGTGATCCGCCCCCTCACGCGCTATTGCCGGCACGGCGGAACTGTAGCCTTCATTCTTGCAATCGTGAGCACTCACTTCACCGGCATGTCGGCGGTCAGTATTACGCTGGATCCCTCAGCGGCATTGTCCTCAATCGCGGCTCCATCCTCGGTGCTGGGCATTAGCGTGCTGGGTGTCATGCTTGTTCTCTTGGCTCTCGCAGCTTGCACTTACGTGCTTGATGCCCATACGACCCAAGCGGCGATTGAAAGGTATCGCCATCTTTCTCTTCATGATCCTTTGACCGGGCTGCCAAACCGGGCTGCCTTCCAGGAGGAGCAGCGCGAACTTGTGAAGAGCAGCTTTTTGAACAGCGGCAAGGTGGCAGTGCTCTCCTTCGATCTTAACCGCTTCAAAGAGATTAACGATGTTCATGGTCATGCGGCAGGTGATGCTGTTTTGCAGGCCATCGGCGGCCGAATTTCATCGATAGTCGGAGCAGGTGAATTTCTGGCCCGCATAGGCGGGGACGAATTCATCGCTTTCAGCCGCAGTTATTTTGGAAGGAATGATGGGCTTTCTCTGGCGCATCGCATTCTGGCAGAAATTGCAAGGCCTATTGAATGGAGCGGCAATCGCTTCCTAGTTTCCTCAAGTGTCGGAATTGCAACTTGGGATAAGCAGAATGGCGAGGCTTTGGAAAACGTGATCGCTCAGGCTGATGTGGCCATGTATCGAGCCAAAGCGACGGGGCCGAACGCAGTGTGTTTTTATGAGGCTTCAATGGATGAGGCTTCGCGACAACGCAACGCACTTGCAATTGATCTGCGGCGCGCACTAAGCGACGACGAACTTGAGATCTATTACCAAGTGCAGCACGATACACAGAGCGGGGAACTGATTGGATTTGAGGCGCTATTGCGCTGGAACCATCCGCTCCAGGGGCGCATTTCGCCTGCGGAGTTTATCCCCATTGCTGAACGCTCCGGCCTGATCATCGAGATTGGTGAATGGGTTCTGAACCATGCGTGTCGCGAAGCTTCGCAGTGGAAGAACCCCTATTCGGTTGCCGTTAACGTCGCTGCTCAGCAGCTGTCAGACGTTAGCTTCCCCTCAAAGGTGAAAGCAATTCTCCAGAGAACCGGACTTGCGCCTCAGAGATTGGAACTGGAAATCACAGAGTCCGGGCTTATCAAAGAGCAGGAGCGCGCTTTGGTCACCATTCGCCAGTTGAAGGAACTCGGCGTGAAAATTGCCATGGACGATTACGGGACCGGCTACTCCTCACTTTCTACCTTGATGAGTTTCCCCTTCGACAAGATCAAGATCGATCGTTCGTTCATAGACAAGGTTCATGCGGACAAGCTATCGGCGGCGATTGTTCGTTCCACCTTGATCCTGGCCCACAGTCTGAACATCCCCGTTCTAGCCGAGGGGGTGGAGACCGAAGAGCATGTAGCGTTTTTGCGCAGCGAAGGCTGCGAGCAGTTGCAAGGTTACTATTTCGGACGTCCGGTGCCACTCGCCGAAATTGATGGTTTTGTGAACGGTATGAGCAGCACGACGGGTTCGGAGGTTTCTGCTTCCAGCAACAGTCTGCGTGATGTCGCCTGATTATTTTCATTGACTGTTGAATCAAAAACCCGCCCTGCTGAAAAATCAGGGCGGGTTTTCTTATTGTTCAATAGCAGCTTTGGAACATCAATCGAATAGGCTGGAAACGGATTCTTCCAGTGCCGTGCGGTTGATTGCTTCGCCAAGCAGGCTGGCTGTCGTCACGACACGAATGTTCGGTGCAGACTGCACTGCCGTTGTTGGCTGGATCGAATCCGTAATCACCAGTTCCCGCAGTTTGGATGCGCTGACACGAGCGACCGCGCCACCGGAGAGAACACCATGGGTGATGTAAGCCGTGACGCTGGTTGCTCCATTCTTTAGCAGGGCTTCCGCCGCATTGCAGAGCGTGCCACCGGAATCCACGATATCGTCGATCAGCAAACAGTCCTTGCCGGTCACATCGCCGATGACGTTCATGACTTCTGATTCACCGGCACGTTCGCGACGCTTGTCCACGATAGCCAGTTGGCAATCGAGCCGCTTTGCCAGCGACCTGGCGCGCACGACGCCACCGACATCCGGAGAAACGACCATGACGTTTTTCAGATCGTAGTGATCTTTGACGTCACGGGCCAGGATTGGCACGGCATAGAGATTATCGGTCGGGATATCGAAGAAGCCCTGGATCTGCCCGGCATGAAGATCAAGGGTCAGAACGCGGTCTGCCCCGGCCTCGGTAATCAGGTTTGCCACGAGCTTTGCCGAAATCGGCGTGCGGGGCCCGGCCTTGCGGTCCTGTCGTGCATAGCCGAAGTAGGGGATGACTGCTGTGATGCGCCGCGCGGAAGAGCGCCGGAATGCATCGATCATGATGAGCAGTTCCATCAGATGATCGTTCGCCGGGAACGAGGTGGATTGAACCACGAATACGTCTTCGCCGCGAACATTTTCCTGGATCTCTACAAAGATTTCCTGGTCCGCGAACCGTCTGACGCTGGCTCTTCCGAGGGGTACATTAAGGTAGGAACAGATCGCGTCGGCCAGATGCCGGTTCGAATTGCCTGCGAAAACCTTCATTTGGGTCCGCCTATTTTGACGCTGGATGCGGGCCTTTTACCGACGCTACTCTCGAATGCAATAGAGTTCCGCCCGATCTGCCTGTTTTTTCTGATAGCTCCATTCGAGGTGGTAAATTTACCTCAACCTTGGGTCAATCATTATTCTGGTTTCGCCACTCAAGATAGCTGTTAATGGTGTTTTGCCCAATGGTTTGCATTAATTCTGCCGGAACCGATGCCCAAGCGTCGCCACCACGAGATGGTGTGGATAACTGCCCCTGAATGCGGTTCAAACGGCTGCCAGCAGGATCGAGCACATCCCAGACATAGACGACCGTGACATTTGAACCGCTTTGAAAGGCAGAGAGATAGCCCTTCAAGATGTGAGCCGCGGTCGTATCCGTGGACGACCTGATGGTCAGCCCTCCGGCGCGGGCCGAATCTCCCAATTGGCGCGAGAGGGGCGTGACGGCTTCAACCGGTGCCCCAATGATGGGGAGAAAACGGATTGTGTCACTGTCCGAAATGGTAGCGGTCTCTGCCGGTTGTGGCGAGGGAGTTGCGGCTGGAGCAGAAGATTGGCCGGGCGGAGGAGGAAGGGGTTCACTCTCAATCGGGGCGTCAGCGCCAGACAAAGCCCTGCTTTGCGCTTCCATTCGATTTTGTGGGCCGGTTCTGTCGGGCTGCGGCGGTGGTGGATAGTAGCCGCGCTGGCTTTCGTTACCAGTATCGCTGCTGGCCAACCGTTGCGCCTCTGCCTGGCTGACCGGGGTGGAAGGGTAAAGCCCGCCGCCAACATCGACTTTCGGCGTCAAAGCATCTGATGTGTTGCAAGCAGAAAGAAGCAGGGCCGCAAGAGGTCCCCATAATTGCAAATGGCGTTCGCCCATTCCTGTCCCCCGCCCATTTTCACTGGAAAGACTAGGGGTCAGGCCTTGCCTGTGTCAACGCGAAACAAATACGCTCTTACCTGATGAGGAGGTCGAGGCTGTGTCGAGACAGGTTGCGGGGTGCATCTTCCGTTGTCAGGTAAGTCTGCCCAAGGGTCATGGCGGCACCAGTATCGCTGTCCATGATGATCATGTGAACGAAGAGCGACATATCCGGCAGGATTTCTTGTTCATTACCCGCATGGAACATCTGATGCTCCATCCATGAGGGTGAGAAGCGAGCACCGAGAGAGTAACCGCAGGCATTCAGGCGGTGACGGGTAAGGCCACGCTCATCTATAATGCGGGCATGGGTATCAAACACTGTACCGAAACTGTTGCCAGGTCGCAGAACCTCTTCAATGGCCAGGAGTGTCTCGCGGCAGGCATTATAAAGCTCCTGATGGCGGCTGGACACCTCGCCGACTATAATGGTGCGCATCATGGCGGCATGATAGTGGGCTGAGACACCTGCCCATTCCAGTGTCAGTTGATCCTGGGCATCCAGTCTGCGGCGGCCAGCCTTGTAACGGCAGAGCAGGGCGTCCGCTCCAGAGCCGATGATGAATTCGTTTGCGGGATAATCGCCGCCACCGGCGAAAACAGCGGCTTGCATACCGGCGAGAATATCCGCCTCATCTGCGCCTGCCTTCGTCAGAGACAAGGCTGCATCCAGTGCGTCATCGGCAAGCTCTGCAGCACGCATGACATGCACAATTTCGGCGGGGCTTTTGCGAAGACGCAACCGGCTGACGATATGGGATGCATCGCTGAGGGAGCCAAAGGACGAAAGTTGATTGTCCAGGAGCTTGGCTATCCGCCCTGTCATGCCGTGCGTATCGTATTCGACGCCAATCTTCGCGCCGAGAAGATCCATATCGCTGAGGAGGTTCTTCAAATCCAGCGTCGGGTCCGCATTCACCCGGTCCACCCAGACATGGATATCTTCCACGATGGATGTATGCCTTGCTTGGCGAAGATCTGCCGAGCGCGTCAGCAGGGAGATGGCACCATCTGCTTTCACGATCATGCACTGAAAGAAGCAGTAACCAAAGGTGTCGTAGCCTGTCAGCCAATACATGCTTTCCTGCGCGAAAAGCAGCAGTGCATCCAGTTTTTCCGCTTTCATCGCTTCCGTCAGGCGCAAAAGGCGATCGGCATATTCGCTTCGTTCAAAATGAAGGGCCATGTCAGGTCTCCATGATTGCGATGGCTGAAATCTGTCGTCCGTAATCCGGTTCGCCCGCATGGGTGGTGCGACGATAGGAGAAAAACCTGGCGCGATCGGGATAGGTATCGATGCTGAGGTTTTCGGCGCGGATACCGGCATCGAGAAGTCGCTTTGTCGTCAGTGATGGCAGATCAAACATGAAATGATCAGCCTTTAGCGAGGGTGTGAAATAGCGCTGATAGTCTTGCGCTTCGCTCAGGAAACGATCTCGATAATCAGGCCCAACTTCGTAGCTTGCCGGCCCAATCGAAGGGCCAAGGGCCGCAACAATATTCTCAAGCTTTGCACCAAGAGAAATCATTGCGCCAATGGTGTTCTCGGCCACGCCGAACAGGGCACCCTTCCAGCCTGCATGGGCAGCGCCGACAACGCCTGCCTGTGGATCGGCAAAGAGGATGGGCCCGCAATCAGCGGCCAAGACGCCGAGGATCAATCCCGGTGTGGCGGTGACCATGGCATCCGCCTGCGGGCGTTCACCATTATACGTGTCATCCATTACAACCACTGTTGGAGAATGGATCTGGTGAACGGTTGCGAGCTTCTCAAGCGGCTGGTTAAACCATTGGGCTACTCTGCGTCGGTTTTCTGCAACGCAAGTCTTGTCGTCATTTGAGCCAAGGCCGACATTCAGGCCAGCATAGATGCCTTGCGACACGCCGCCCTGACGCGTGAAGAAACCATGCTTGATATGCGTGCCGCCAACAGACGACAGCAGGGGGCTCTCAATAGGCGTCGGCAAATCTTGCTGCATGACTATCCGCAATTTGATGAGGGAAAAGTGCCCTAAACCGTTTCAGCGTTTTATCGCCATTCCGAACGCGAAACCGGTTTCTACTTTCGCTGGAATTGCTCTAGTCCGCCAGGCGCGATGAATGATAGCCCGTGTGATCGGGTCATCGGTGCTTCGTTTTTCGCGAATGTGGACCGGCAAATAGCAGCCTGTCAACCGTTTGACGATCAGACCGGCGGACGAAAGGGAGTGAGTGTCACCTTTGGAGACGAGACGGCCATGACCTTGAAAAGCTCGCCCATCTTGCCTTCGCCAGCGCCCGCAAGGCGATCTGCCGCCAGCGCGATGGCACGCTGCTCAGGTTCAGCCTTTCCATTGGCAAGCGCCTCAGCGCGTTGCGAAAGCCCGAGACCGTAAAGGAAATCGCCCTGATGCAGGCATCCATTGATTTGGACGCCCGAGGCACGCGCCACACGAGCAAGATCCTCAAAATCGACGTGGCTGGTGAGGTCCGCTTCACCAGGATGGGCGAGTGGCGGATCATATTCATGGTGCAACACGGCCTGCAGCGTATCACCAAAGCCCGTGACCATATGGCCGTAATCGATGATCAGTGCTGTGCCGCCAGACTGGCGAAGACGCTCGCACAGTGCCTGCATAACAGCTTGCCGCGCAGGCGCGATCTCATAAACCGTTCCGTCCGGTTCGCCGCCGCTGTTTTGCGGCAAGAGAGCGGGATCAATGGTTGCGACGCCGATGCCAAAAGCCAACTCGTCTTCCGCATCCAGTCCCACAAGGCGTTCGCGGAAGCCCTTTGGTGTTTTTACAAACTGGCGAATGGGAATGGCATCGAATAATTCGTTGGCGGCAATCAGTGTGAAGCCATTCGGCACTTCATCAAAGCCGCGATGCCAGCTTACCTTGGACGAGAAGGCTTCGAGCGTCACTCTTTGAACACCGCGCAGCCGGTCGCTGGTTTCCACCAAATGAACACTGAGCGCTTCAAAAAGATCGGGCGCTAAACGGCGGATCACGCGGATCATATCCAGCATCATCGTGCCGCGACCGGGGCCGATCTCAACAAGATTGACCGGCACGGGACTACCGTGTTGCTGCCAGGCATGGACAAGGAATACGCCGACCATTTCACCGAACAACTGGCTAATTTCAGGCGCGGTTATGAAATCGCCGGATTGGCCGAAAGGCTCGCGCGTTCGGTAATAGCCATGCTCAGGATCTGCGAGGCACAGGGCGAAATAGTCCGTTACGCTTAACGGACCGCTCATTCGAATGAGGTTTTTGATTTTCTCCGCAAGTGGCGTGGTCATGGCTTCACCCGTCCTCGCGTCAGATTGCTTCGGTGGCTGTGCGGGCTCTGATGATCGCCCAAACGCCAATCAGGAACATCGGAATGGATAAAACCATGCCCATGGTGAGCCAGCCAAACGCCAGATAGCCGAGCTGGGCATCGGGTTCGCGGAAGAATTCCACAAAGATGCGCGAAAGCGCATAGCCGCACACGAAGACGCCGGAGACGATGCCTGGCTGCCGCAGTGCCTTGACATGATGAGTCATGATGCGCAGCACGAGAAACAAAACGAGGCCTTCCAGCGCCGCTTCATAAAGCTGGCTTGGATGACGGGCAAAGGGGCCGCCAGTGGGGAACACCATGGCCCAGGGCGCATCGGTGACCCGGCCCCAAAGTTCACCATTCACGAAATTGGCGATACGTCCGAAAAACAGGCCAAATGGCGCAACGGCTGCCACAGTATCGAACAGGCTCCATACGGGAATGCTATTGCGGCGCGCAAAGATGATCATGGCAAGCGTGGTGCCGATCAACCCGCCATGGAAGGACATGCCGCCATTCCAGATCTGGATGGCGCGGATCGGGTTTTCGATAATGGCGCCGAGATCATAAAACAGGATGTAGCCTATGCGTCCACCAAGCACGATGCCAGCAGCAACCCAGACGAGAAAATCATCGAGTTTCTCGGTCGACATGGGGGATTGCGCATTCGGCCACAATTCGGCGCGGGCAACCATGCGCTTGGCATAGAACCAGCCCAGCATGATACCGGCGACATAGGCAATACCATACCAGTGAACGGCAAAGGGGCCGATGGAAAAGGCAATCGGATCAATGGCCGGATAGGGCAGGATGGCGAGGAGACCAGGTGCTGAATACAAAGTTGAATATACCTCGGCCGGACGTCTCAATTATGGCCCGGAAGATGACTTTCCGTTCTTGCAGGGTCAAGGTGAATCTCGTCAAACGTAAGGTCATCCTCAAGGAAATGCAGGAATTTCTCATGCACCGGGGCAAAAATCTTGCAAGCTGAGCGCTCAGGGCCTACCTCAGGTGCAGGAAGTTGACGCAGCCCCTTTCGGGCAAGCTGGAGTTTGGAAACAATGACCACTGGCACGAACCGCATACTGGACGAATTCGCACGCCTCATGACCGACGCAGCGGGTGCAGCGCAGAACGTGCGTAAAGAGGCAGAAACCGCCATTCACGCGCAGATGGAGCGGTTCATCAATACGCTTGATGTGGTGAAGCGCGAGGAATTTGAAGCCGTGCGCGAAATGGCCATCAAGGCTCGCGATGAGAACGATGCCCTGAAGGCGCGTATCGATGCGCTGGAAGCAAAACTGGCATCACAACAGGGCTGATAGCTCGCGACACACCTCGAATCCCGAAACGGCGCACCCAATGAACCGGGGATGCGCCGTTTTTGTTATTGACGCCCTGCTGAACCATTAACGCCGCTTAACTAATTTCAGCCTGTGGACACTTGCCAAAAACACAAGCGGCAGAGTCAGTTAATCGTCTTCGCTGAACCCGCGCGGGAGATTGAAATCTGAGTCGTCCCCGCAAAAATAAGGCGAGGGGCTGGTGCTGTGAATCTGTCTCTATACACTGATTTTAAATGATGATTCGAAACGGCGCTCGCAAGGTCCAGACAGGGCACACAGCCTACCTTCGACGCGCTGCGGGGATCATCGAGAGAATGTGTTTCCGGTTCATTGTTTGCGTCGGTTGGTGCGTAGCCCTTGCACAGATCTCGCTTTCATTCCGGTTAAGAAGGTGCCGCATGAGCCTAGTAGAATTGCAGACGGAACGTCATTCAAACCCGGTCGATATGATCGAGTTCGTTGCCGCCTCGAATGACTGGACGTTCGAGCGGTCTGGCGAGGATGAAATCGCCATGACGGTGGAAGGTCACTGGACCGATTACCACGTCTCTTTTTCCTGGATGGAAGAGTTCGAAGCTCTGCATCTGGCCTGCGCCTTCGACCTCAAGGTTCCTGAAGTGCGGGCGAATGAAGTGATAAGGCTTCTTTCGCAGATCAATGGCCAGGTTCTGATGGGGCACTTCGACCTGTGGCGTCAGGAAGATGTGGTGATTTTCCGCCAGTCCCTGCTGCTTTCAGGCGGCGCGGAGCCCACCAACCAGCAGGTGGAAGTGCTGCTATCCAACTCACTGGAAACCTGTGAGACCTATTATCAGGCCTTCCAGTTCGTTGTGTGGTCTGGCCTTGACGCGAAATCGGCTATGGAAGCCGTCTTGTTCGAAACTGTTGGAGAGTGCTGATGCAGCCTGGTGCCGATCGTCCCGTCGTTCTGGTTGGCGCGGGCAATATGGGCGGTGCCATGCTGTTCGGCTGGCTAAAGAGCGGCTTTGAGGCAAGCGCCATTCTGGTCGTTGACCCACAGCCCTCCGAGGCCACTCAAGCCAAGCTTGCGCAATTTGGTGTACGCCACGCGCCGGAGGCGCCTGAGGGCTTGAAGGCTGCCATTCTCTTTCTGGCAGTGAAGCCGCAGGTGATGGACAAGGTGCTTGCGCCGCTAAAGTCCTTGATCGATGAGAACACAGTGGTGGTGTCTGTCGCTGCCGGCAAGACGCTCCGTTTTATGGAAAGCGTGCTGGGGGAAGCGGGCATGGTTCGCGCTATGCCGAATACGCCTGCCACGGTGGGCCGGGGTGTAACCGGGGCTTTCGCCAATGCACGCGTTTCAGAGGCTCAGCGCCAAATCGTGACCAACCTGTTGAAGGTGAGCGGCCCCGTTGAATGGGTGGCGACTGAAGCGGATATTGATGCCGTCACAGCCGTTTCCGGCAGTGGTCCGGCTTATGTGTTTTATCTGGTAGAATGCATGGCTGAAGCTGGACGCAAGCTTGGCTTGCCCGCTGATCTTGCCATGCGGCTGGCGCGGGAAACCGTTGCCGGTGCAGGCGAACTTCTGCATCAATCCAGCGAAGAAGCGGCAAGGCTTCGTCAAAACGTGACTTCACCCGGCGGCACAACCGCAGCTGCGCTTTCGGTTTTGATGGCGGACGATGCGATGCAGCCGCTGTTCGACAGGGCCATTGCCGCAGCGCGGGACCGCGCCGAGGAGTTGGGACGCTAAAAATTTATGGCTGAGATTGTTTGGGACGATTTTGAGAAGGTAGATATCCGCGTCGGTACCATTGTCGAGGTGGAAGATTTTCCGGAAGCGCGAAAGCCTGCCTACAAGCTGCGCATCGACTTTGGGCCTGAGATCGGCGTGAAGCGATCATCGGCGCAGATCACCGTTCATTATACACCGCAAACGCTTCTCGGCAGGCAGGTTTTGGCCGTAGTCAACTTCCCGCCGCGCCAAATCGGTCCAGTCCGCTCTGAGGTTTTGACGCTGGGCTTTGCCGATGAGAACGGCGCGATCGTTCTTGCAGGCGTCGAACGCGGCGTGCCCAATGGCCAGAAAATGATGTAACGTTGTAAGTAGGGCGTCTGCATGTTTGACGGAAATGCGCAGCCGCTCTAACGCTTCGTTTTACCCATTTCTGGACAGAAAACTGGGTTTCACTGTCCTGAAAATGCCTTGACAGTTTGTCCCAATCAGGCTGGCACGCGCACCACCGCTCGCAATCCGCCCATAGGACTATCCGTCAGGGTCACGTTGCCGCCATGGGCACGGGCGATATCCCGCGCGATGGCAAGGCCAAGTCCAGTGCCGGACGCGTTGAGATTTCTAGCCTCATCCAGACGATAAAACGGCTTGAACACGTCCTCTCTGGATTTCTCTGGAATGCCAGGGCCATCATCATCGAACGTCAGTGTCAGCCAGCGGGCACTATGGCGCGCGTCGATACTGAGTTTGTTGGCATATCGCTGGCTGTTGGAGGCCAGATTGCCGACAAGCCGGATGAAGGCGTTGGGCCTTACGGAAAGCAGGTCTTCCCCTTCAATCTTGTAGGCCATCTGCTTGCCATGCAGATCGAAATCAACCTTGATCTTTTCGAGAAGTTCGCTGAGGCGCAGTTCACCAAAATCCTCCTCCGCCTCTCCGCGTGCGAAGGCGAGATAGCCCTCCAGCATGCTCTGCATGTCTTCAACGTCTTCGCTCATGCCCTGAAGGTCAGGGTTGTTGCCCGCCAGTGCCAGTTGCAGCTTGAAACGAGTGAGGATGGTGCGAAGATCGTGACTAATGCCCGCCAGCATCGCCGTGCGTTGCTCGATTTGGCGCTCAATGCGCTCACGCATCTGGATAAAGGCGATACCGGCGCGGCGTATTTCGTCAGCACCCCGCGGAGTAAAGCCCGCATCATTGCCGCGTTGACCCTTGCCAAAGCTTTCGGCCGCATCGGCAAGAGCCAGAATAGGACGGATCTGACCACGCAGGAAGAGAACCGAGATACCGATCAACAGCAGTGACGTGCCGAACATCCACACAAGGAAGATATGCGTGTTGGACGCATAGGTCTGGTTTCGCAGCGCAAACACCCGCAGCACCTTTTTGTCGAGGAGAATGCGGATTTCCACCAGTCGACTGTCACCAACCGTGTCGATCCAGTAGGGCAGGCGGATCTGCTTGTTGATCTGGTCCGCCAGAATATCGTCCAGAATAGAGAAGAATGGCTTGGACCGGGGCGGCGGCAGCTGTGCATCGGGCAGGACCGAAATGTTCAGCGAAAGCTGATCGCGGGCGATGCGCGTAATCTCGGAATAATCGCCATTTGCCGGGGGATAGGTACGAATGATCTCGATGATGGCAGCGATATCCCGGGTCACTCCTTCGGAGAGACGCTCAGTCACATTGCGCCAGTGCCGTTCCATGAAGACAGCCGAAACAACTGTTTGCAGCAAAAGCATGGGAATGATGACAATGAGAACGGAGCGGGTGTAAAGCCCTGTCGGCATACGACGCTTTAGCCACCGCGCCACAATGGCCCAGCCAGGTGGTCTCGCCTTGTGGACCTGCCGGGGAAAGCGGCGCTGTAGGCGCGTTGCGGCGACGACAGTTTTCCCCGCGATGTCTTTAAAGCCAGTCAGATGGCGTTTGAGTGGTGTTTGCAGCTTAATCAATGCTCAACCGATAGCCGATGCCGCGTACAGTCTGGAGATAGATGGGGTTGGCCGGATCGTCCTCGATCTTCCGTCGGAGACGATTGATCTGGACGTCGATAGTGCGCTCACCCACTTCGGCGTCATCGCCAATCAGTTCGTGCCGTGGAATGGTGTCACCTGCACGAAGTGCGAAGAGAAGCATGATTTCCTGTTCGCGGTCGGTCAGGCGTATGGTTTCTGCAGCCTTGCGCAGTTCCTTGCGGGCAATGGAGAAAGTGAAGGGGCCGAACATGACCTGATCGATCTTCGGCGTATCGGCATTCGTGTTTCGTCGCAAAATATTATTGATGCGAAGCACCAGTTCGCGGGGATCGAAGGGCTTGGGAAGATAATCTTCCGCCCCTGCCTCCAACCCCTCAATACGGGATTCGGCTTCAGCGCGTGCAGTCAGCAGAATGATGGGGATCGAGCGCTTTTCCCGCAGGGACTGAGTGAGTGAAATACCGGTTTCGCCAGGCATCATCACATCCAGGATAATCAGGTCGAAATCCAGACCTTCGAGTTTCCGCCGCGCCTCGGCGGCATCGCCAGCCACGGTGACACGGAAACCTTGTTCCATCAGATAGCGATTGAGCAGCGCACGAATGCGTGCGTCATCATCCACCACAAGCAGGTGGGCTGCATCATCGGAAAGGGACACAATACTATTACCCATTTCAATCGACCTCGGTTTCGATCGCTTCCAAACCTGCTTCTCGTCCACGCATTGCCTTCAGGAAGGAAATGACCCCCTCTTTTTGCGCCGGGGTCAGATCATCCATTGCCTTGGATATACGGCAGGACTGCGGCTGCGAGAGTGCCAGCGCCAGTTCCCGCCCTGCGAGTGTGGGATAAAGCCTGCGCTGGCGACGATCTTTCGCGCCAGCCATTTGCCGAATATATCCGCTATCGATCAACTGCTTGAGAACGCGGGCCAGACTTTGCTTCGTAATTTGCAGCGTTTCCAAAAGGTCGGTCACCATCATTCCTGGCTGACGGCATACAAAGTAGACGACACGGTGATGCGCACGGCCCATGCCGATCTTGGACAGGATTGCATCGGGATCGGAAACGAAATCCCGGTATGCGAAAAAGAAGAGTTCGATTGTGGCAAAATCGATCTCCGCCTCATCCACCGCAGGCATGGGGGGCTGAACCTTCGGGGCGGCTTTGCCAGACGAGACCGGTGGCACCTGTCGTAATCCTCTCATGCATTCATCTGCGAGGCGCGCCTTAACCATTGGCGCGGTGCAAAGCAGGTGCTTTGCTCATCTTCTGATAAAGCGCGAAGCTCATGAACAATCAACTGCATTGTGTGCCGAAAGCAACATCCATCCCCATGCAAGGTGCAGACTGTATCGGAACGGTGCAACCTGCACGATCCGTGTGTGAGAATTGCAACATGTTCCTTCCAGGTGAATGCGGATGAGGAACTTTCCGAGGGCAGGGCTCGTTACTGGGCAGACTAAAAGGAGAGCGACCATGACCATGATGACCAGTGATTTTGCCGAAGACCTGCCGGGCCGTGAGCGTTCAGTGGCCTCTGCAAATCCATTGCGTCCGGTTATGATTACTGTTTTTGCAGCAAAGCTTGCCGTGGCCGCCGTTTTGGTGAGCTGTGCCGCTTTCGCGCCGACTGTGTCGGCAGAAACGAGCTATTTCCTCAGCCGCTGATCTTTTTGATGCGCATCGGCTGCATGCCCGTTATACCCGGTTTCGGCTTTCTCGATCTAAGGGTATTTTTATGGGGCAGTTGCAGGCAGGGATTATTCCCGTCACTCCATTTCAGCAAAATTGCACAATCCTGTTCGACACAGACACCAAAGATGCGGTCGTGGTAGACCCAGGCGGCGATGTCGCGCGCATCGTTGAGGTGATCGAGCAACAAGGGCTTTCCGTTCGGGAAATCTGGATCACCCATGGGCATATCGATCACGCCGGCGGTGCAGACGAGTTGCGCGAAAAACTTGGCGTGCCAGTGGTTGGTCCCCACAAAGATGATGCCTTTCTTCTCGACGCGCTGGAAAGCCGGGGCGCTGCCTTTGGCTACGAGGTTCCCGCGAGACGTCTCGTGCCCGACCGTTGGCTGGAAGAGGGCGATGTGGTAACGCTTGGCGACCACAGGTTCGAAATCTTCCATTGCCCAGGCCATGCGCCCGGCCATGTTATTTTCGTCAATCGCGCCATGAACTTTGCCATTCTGGGCGATGTTCTGTTCAATGGTTCAATTGGTCGCACGGACCTGCCCGGCGGCAACCATGAACAGTTGCTCGCCTCCATCCGCGATAAGGTTCTGCCGTTGGGAGATGAGGTGGGCTTTTTGTGCGGCCATGGTCCGGGAAGCCGTATTGGCGATGAGCGGCGCACAAACCCTTTCCTGCAGGGCATCTGATTTAGCTGATAGGGCGGGCGACTAAGCGTGCCGCGATCTTTCAGATTGGCTCATCACGCTTTAAGTCTTTGTTTTCTCGCATGTCGTTTTCGCAAAACCGCGGCACACTTTTGCGCGACAGGATCAAGTTGTTGCCTGAGGCCTGAGCACAAAAAAACCCGGCAGTGATGCCGGGCTTCAACTAGAAGATAAAACCGAAGCGGTTTTAGCCAGAGATCTGCAGGTTTACAGCCTTCGGGCCCTTGCCGCGACGATCCGGTTCCGTGTCGAAGCTGACTTTCTGGTTTTCAGACAGACCGGACAGGCCGGAAGCCTGTACAGCGGAGATGTGGACGAAGATATCGGCGCCGCCGTTATCTGGCTTGATAAAACCAAAGCCCTTGTCCGTATTGAAGAATTTTACAGTGCCAGTCTCGGCCATGCATCAGGTCCTTTTTCCTCTGTCCGTGTTCAGCGGCGGACAGCATATGATAGTGCCCACAAGGGGCTTGGCGGCAGGCATTTCGAAGTTAGAGGAAAGGGGCCCGTATTTACCGCGTTCGATGAGGAATAGTTGTTGAACAACCTGTCCCACATTCTCCCGCCCGGAAGTTTTGGCGCTCCCGAAACGCTTCATTATAGCTCTTCCCATGCTCGTAATTGCCCGAACGGCGACAGATTGCTGTGTTTGTCGTCGGTTGGCAAGAAAAACTTTTCTTCAACCTATTAGTCACAGTTGAACTACAGTGTTTCCACCCGGAAATGCGGGCTTTTCCACCTCAACCTGTGAGAGAATTAAATTTATCTTTACCATCTTCGCGAATAGAGATGTGCCAAAACGGAGCAACCTCTCAGAGAATCAGCTGGTTTGGGCGGTGGGCCGCCGCCGTTTCAACACCTCTGGCACAATCTCCATGACAAGCATCGCTATGAATATCAGCGCGCAACCAAGATAACCTATTGCCGGCAGTGTCTCGCCGAGGAATATCGCGCCAAAGAACGAGCCGAACAGGGCTTCCGAGGACAGGAAGATCGCAGCTTGCGGTGCTGTTGTGTAACGCTGGCCGATGACTTGCAGAACGAAAGCGAGGCCAGAGGAAACAAGGCCGACGTAGAGGATTTCAAACAGCGAATTCTCAATGGCTGTGAAGGAGATTGGCTCTAATGCCGTGCCCATCGCCATGGCGAGCACGGCGCATGTGGCAAACTGTGTTGCGGAAAGAGCAAGCGGCCGGTTCGAGCGACTGACAAAGTGTCCCGCAAGCACAATCTGCATTGCCCAGAAAACGGCGCATAGAATGCTCCATGCATCGCCCTTGGAAATCTGTGTGATGCTACCCCCGCTCAACAGGAAGATGCCGAGGAGAGCAAGAAGCGCGACAGGCCAAATGAGCCAGTGCGGAAGCTTGCGAAACAGCACAACGGAAATGACGGGCACGAAAATCACATAAAGACCCGTCAGGAAACTTGAATTGGTGACCGTCGTTGTTTCAAGACCAATCTGCTGGGTGATCGCGCCCCCGAACAGGGCAAGTCCCACAAGAATAAAAGATCCGAAATCGGATTTGGCCGCTGGCTTCCCGATCCGTTTATGTTCCATCAAGGCAAAGGGAAAAACTGCAAGAGCAGCAATGGCAAAGCGGATGCCGACGAACCAGAATGGCCCAATCGTATCCATCGCCGTTGCTTGCGCGACAAAGCCGCCGCCCCAGATGGCGGCAGCAAGAAGAAGAACGAGATTGGCTTGTACGCGGGTCATGGCGGGCCTGATTGATTAGACCCAGCCACATCATCATTGCAGTCGGACCGGAATACCGGTTGATGCATCGAACTTAACAAATGCCGGGATTTGAGATTGCTAGGCTTTAGCAGTGCCTCAAATCCCTTTCAAGTGCCATTGTTGTACAAACGTTCAACAAGTGCTGCTTTTTGCCGGTTTTGACGATTTGCCTTGTGCCGGCATGCGGAAGCTGACGCGCCAGAAGCCTGCAGCAACGACGGAGGAGAGGGCGATGAAGCCACCGTAAATCAGGCGCGTGTGGCTATCAGCAGGTTCCGCCAGAAGGAGCTGCGGGGTCACCACTTGTGAAATGCCGGGAAGTTCAGAGGCGCTGGCATTGCCCACAACTGCAAATGTGGTGAGAAGCACAGCAAAGAATACCGTCCCGGCTACAAGCAGGCTGCTGCCTGCACGCCGGTTCCGGATTTCGACGGTGTTTTGCTCGTCATCCAGAAACATCTTCACAACTCCTTCCAAGCCCTTTCGATGCCTGTAAAAAAGCGTTTGAAAGCGACGCCAAGGAGACCGGAATAAGGCAGTCGACGGCATTTATTGTGGCAAAATCAAGACATTGGTTAACGGGCCGGAAACCATGATCGTGGGGCGCGCTCAGCTCAGGACAAACCGGGCCCGAATGTATTTCAGTTCATTCTGATTTGTTGGCGTTTCTGCCGTTTGTGCTTGAAACAGCCAGCCAGTTTCTTCATAGAAAGTCTTGGCAAAACCGATCTGGCTTGCCGTTCTCAACAGCCTTAGGATCTACTCATTATGGCCTTCCTTGCCGATGCACTTTCCCGCGTGAAGCCGTCCGCCACTATCGCCGTCTCGCAAAAGGCACGCGAACTCAAAGCTAAAGGCCGCGATGTGATTGGTCTTGGTGCTGGTGAGCCTGATTTCGATACGCCGGATAATGTCAAGCAAGCTGCCATCGACGCGATCAATCGCGGCGAAACCAAGTATACCCCTGTTGCTGGTATTCCGCAGTTGCGTGAAGCGATTGCCGCGAAGTTCAAGCGCGAGAATGGATTGGATTACACCGCCGCCCAAACGATTGTCGGGACGGGTGGAAAGCAGATCCTGTTCAACGCATTCATGGCTACGCTAAACCCAGGCGATGAAGTCGTCATCCCAGCGCCGTATTGGGTTTCCTACCCGGAAATGGTATCGCTGTGCGGTGGTACGCCGGTATTTGTTTCCGCTACGCAGGAAGCGAACTTCAAGCTTCAGGCTGCTGATCTGGAAAAGGCGATTACTCCGAAGACCAAGTGGTTCATCTTCAATTCTCCTTCCAACCCATCTGGCGCTGCTTATACCCATGATGAATTGAAGGCGTTGACCGATGTTCTGCTCAAGCATCCTCATGTCTGGGTGTTGACGGACGACATGTATGAGCACCTGACATTCGGTGACTTCAAGTTCGTGACGCCTGTTCAAGTGGAGCCAAAGCTCTATGACCGTACCTTGACGATGAATGGCGTTTCCAAGGCCTATGCCATGACTGGCTGGCGTATTGGTTACGCGGCAGGCCCGCTGGAGCTGATCAAGGCCATGGACATGATCCAGGGCCAGCAGACGTCGGGCGCTTCCTCCATTGCGCAGTGGGCAGCTGTCGAAGCCTTGAACGGCCCGCAGGATTTTGTGGCCAAGAACAAGAAGATTTTTGAAGGTCGTCGTGATCTGGTCGTATCCATGCTGAACCAGGCCAAGGGCATTTCTTGCCCCAACCCGGAAGGCGCTTTCTACGTCTATCCCTCCTGCGCCGGTCTGATTGGCAAGACGGCTCCATCCGGCAAGGTCATTGAGACGGATGAGGATTTCGTGACTGAACTTCTGGAAACGGAAGGCGTGGCCGTCGTTCATGGCTCGGCATTCGGTCTTGGCCCGAACTTCCGTATTTCCTACGCCACGTCGGAAGAGCAGCTTGAAGAAGCTTGCCGCCGCATTCAGCGCTTCTGCAACAACTGCAAGTAAGCCGGATTTACATCAGACTAAGGGCTCGTCAGCGATGGCGAGCCCTTTTTCTTGCAAAGCTCAGGCCTTTGTCAGCTTTATAATGCTGGATTGGCCGCCGCCGCGTTGTTCCGTCACCGCATAAATCGCTCCATCCAGTCCAACTTTGACGTCGCGGATGCGTGCTTCCAGTGGCACCCGCTCTTCGTATTTCACTTTGTCACCATCCATGTGAAGTACGACAACACCTTGGCTCACAAGGCCACCAATCAAGAAGGTACCTTTCCATTCGGGAATGGCATCTGCGTTGTAAAAGGCCATGCCGGAAGGGGCGATGACGGGGTCCCAATAGTAAAGCGGTTGCTCTGTCTCAGCCATCTGAGTCAAACCTTTGCCGACAGGGTCGCCGCTGTATTCCACGCCGTAGGTGACTTCCGGCCAGCCGTAATTTTTGCCAGCAACAGGGCGGTTCAGCTCATCGCCGCCCTTCGGGCCGTGTTCTACAGTCCAGAGCCTGCCCTGATCATCTACCGTTGCGGATTGCAAGTTGCGATGGCCGAGAGACCAGATTTCCGGTAGGGCATCTTTCTGGTCCACGAAGGGGTTGCCCTCAAATGGCTTTCCATCGCGGGTAATGCGGAAGATTTTGCCAAGCCCGCTGGAAAGCTGCTGTGCTTGCACACGCGGTTCCGTATCGGAGCGCTCACCCACTGTTACGTAAAGCTCGTCATTGGGGCCGAATACGAGACGAGAGCCGAAGTGCTTGTTTCCATCATAGCTTGGCATCTGGCGGAAAATGACGTTGACGTTCTCAAGCTTGCCGCCCCCATTGCCATCGGGCACCAGCTTGGCAGAGGCAACCGAAGTGCCATTTCCATCCTCCCGCTCTTCAGAAAATGAGAAGAAGATCATGCCGGATTGCGCGTAGTCGGGAGCGAGCGCCACATCCAGCAGGCCGCCTTGCCCAGCAGCCAGCACCTTCGGCACGCCTTCCAATGCCGGGCCGGGCTTCCCGTCAGCTGAGATGATGTGCATCTTACCAGCCTTGGCGGTCACCAGCATTCGTCCATCAGGCAAAAACTCCATGGCCCAAAGGTGAGGCAGACCTTCGGCGACGACCTGCTTTGTCACGCTGAGGGGTTGGGACGGTTGCGGGGCTCGGGTCTGGCCTGCAAATGCGGGCGTCTGGTTCGCAGCGTTGGCAGCTTTCGTTTCTGCTGGCTGGCCTTGTGCAAAGGCAACGAGGGGCAGGGCGGCTGCGCCGAGGCTCAAAAACGTGCCAGCGATCAATCGTCTCACATGCTTCATCAGGATCTCCCAAACAGTGGCTCGCAGCAAGCGTGCGGTAACCTCGTTGACCATCGCTCCCACGACGGCATGATCCTGATCTAGGGTCGCTTTGTGCAGACCGCCTCACACGCTTCGTTCAAGTTTGCTTTATCACGTAACTTTATCTTCAAAACTTGATTCAAGCACTTGCCAAGCCGATTCCATATTCCCTGCTAGCCCTTTGAATTCGTTTATAATCCCAGAAACGTCAGCATAATGAAGGTGGCGAACAGCACGAAATGCGTCATGCCCTCAATGGCATTGGTTTCACCATCATTGAGGTTTATGGCCGCTGCGATCAGCGTGATCGTTACCATCACGGTCTGCACAGGCGTCATAGCCATGACGAATGGCTGTCCGGTGTAGAGTGCAATGCTCTCCATGACCGGAACCGTGAGTATGACGGTGGACAGGGATGCGCCCATGGCAATGTTGACCGTTGCCTGCATGCGATCGCGAAGCGCGGCGCGCAGGGCTGTGAGGATTTCCGGTGCGGCGGAAATAGCAGCCACGATAACGGCCATGAGGGCAGGAGGAGCGCCGCTGCCTTCCAATCCGAGGCTGAGGAATGCGGACATGAATTCGGCCAGTACGCCGATCAGCACCACTCCGACCAGAATGATGCTAATTGCGAAGGCCGCAGATTGTTCAGGTTCTTCCTCTGTGTTCGCTGTGCTTGCTGTTCCGGCGGTTGCAGCAGCATTGGGTCCACTGCCTCCTGAAGCCACCGGTTTGGTGCGTGGATAGCTGTAGCTGAAAAAATAGCTGTGCGGCCCCACCTGCATGCGCAGGAATAGGGCATACAGCGCAATCATCGCAAAGATGGTGAAAGCGGAATAATAGTGCCAGCGGTCCATGGGAATAAACTCAGGCACGATCATGGAAATACCCATGGCGGTCAAAATCATGACGCCATAGGTTTTGCCGGAATTATCGTTATATTCCTGCTCTCCGTGGCGCAGGCCACCAAGAAGCGCTGCAAGGCCTAGAATGCCGTTGATATCCAGCATGACCGCCGAATAGATCGTATCGCGCACCAAAGTCGGCGATTCTGAATTGTTCATCAGGATTGCCAGGATAAGCACTTCGACGGCAACTGCGGACAGTGTCAGAATCATTGTGCCATATGGATCGCCAACCTTATGCGCCAGAATTTCTGCCGCGTGTGCCACACGGGTAGATGCCAGAACAATGATCGCAATGAATGCGATGGCGGCTATAATGGCCGCGAACTTGCCCATTTCCAAAATAGAATGTTCGAAGAAGAAGCCGCCAAGTGCAACAATAGCGGCGAGCACAAGAAACTTTTCCTGCTTCAAAAGTGATGGCATTCTAAACTTAGCCCCCGTTGATCGGGAGCTATTTATCGCGCTGTGCTTACGCATCAAGCGCTGGTGCCCACAGTCTTCGCAAGAAGAGGGGAACCGACAGCCGTCTTAACAATTTCCATGACTGAGCCACATAATTCAACAGGACGCACAGGAGGAAATCTATGACCAAGGTTGTTTATCAGGTTGTTGAGCATGACGGTGGATGGGCGTACCGCCTCGGGGATGTCTATTCCGAAACTTTTGCCTCTCATTCCGATGCCCTCCAGGCAGCGCGCATCGTGGCTGCGGAACAGCAGGTGGGCGGTGATCCGGAAGAAATCAGCTGGCAGGATGAAAAGGGCGTTTGGCACGTCGAATATAGCGATGGCGGTGACAGGCCTGAGGCCGAAGTGGAAGATACCGCACGCTAGAGAATTCCAGTGAACTTGCTCGGTGGTTTTCCTTCCGGATATCCGTAGAAATAAATCCGCTGAAAAGCCTGAAGGCCCGCTTTGATGGCGGGCCTTCGCAGATTTAGCCGCTTATTCGGCTGCCGCAAGCGTTGGGTAGTCGGTGTAACCTTCAGCGCCGCCGCCATACAGCGTGCTTTGGTTCACCTCATTCCAGGCCGCGCCATCCTTGATGCGACGGACCAGATCAGGATTGGCGATGAAGGGTTTTCCGAAGGAGACGAGGTCCGCATGGCCTGTTTCCACCGCTTTGGCCGCGCTTTCTGCTGTATAGCCATTGTTCACCATCCAGGCACCCTTGCCCCCGGCATCCATATAGGCAGCCTTGAAGCTGGCGTAATCGAAATGCGCGCCTTCATATTGGTGGTCACGCGGGCCGCCGGTTGCACCTTCAATCACATGGATGAAGGACAGGTTCCGCTTCGCCAGTTCTGCAACGACATAGTTGAAGACGGCCTGTGGATCGGAGTCGCTCACGTCATTGGCAGGCGTGGTTGGCGAAAGGCGGATACCGGTTTTGCCAGCACCAATTTCCTTTGCCACCGCATCCACCACTTCCAACGTCAGACGGGCGCGGTTTTCGATGGAGCCGCCATAGGCGTCTGTGCGCTTGTTGGCCCCGTCCTTCATAAACTGGTCCAGCAGATAGCCATTAGCCGCGTGGATTTCCACGCCATCGAAGCCAGCATCTACTGCATTGCGTGCGGCTTTGCGGAAGTCATCGACAATACCCGGAAGCTCTGCGAGTTCGAGTGCACGGGGCGTGGAAGTTTCGGCAAACCCGCCGGTGCCATCATCGTTGAGAATATATGTCTTGGACTTGGCCACCAAAGCCGATGGGGCAACAGGGGCGCCGCCATTCGGCTGCAGGGATACGTGGGAAATACGACCGACATGCCAAAGCTGTGCGACGATCTTGCCACCGCGTTGGTGCACGGCATCTGTCACCTTTTTCCAGCCAGCCAGCGCCTCTGGTGTGTAGAGGCCGGGAACATCTGCGTAACCTTGGCCTTGATGTGTGATGGCAGTGCCTTCGGATACGATCAGGCCAGCTGTTGCACGCTGTTCGTAGTAGACAACGTTAAGATCATTCGGCACGGCCTTAGGCGAGCGGTTGCGCGTCAAGGGAGCCATGACAATGCGGTTGCTCAGGGAAAGGTCGCCGAAAGTGGCGCTATCAAAAAGAGTAGGCATTTAAAACCTCATGTTTGGGGGAGGGGGGGAGGAACTCACAGTGAGTTCTTGAGGTGATCGATGAAGCGGCCAATCGCCTCTTCATCACGATGGTAAAAGGTCCACTGACCAACCTTGCGGGTTTGAACCAGACCCGCCTTTTCAAGCGTAGCAAGATGGGCGGATACGGTGGATTGGGAGAGGCCGCAGCGCTTCTCAAACTGGTTGGCGCAAATGCCCATTTCCAGCGGATGTGCCTGCGATGAGAAATTTTCCTGCGGTTGGCGCATCCACTCCAGAAACTCGACGCGCATAGGATGGGAGAGCGCTTTCAAGATCTCGTTCCTATCCATGTCGCCTCCTTGCTAACCTTAAATCGCCTATGAACGATATATAGATCGAGAAAATTCGATTTTAAGGAGCAGGTCAAAAAAAAGGACCCGTCGATCCGGGTCCTGAAGATGCGAAGGTTGAGAAACCTCCAGAGGGGAACAGCCAGTGCGCAGAGGAAAATTGAACCAAACACCAGCTATGTCTCAATATGGGAGCCTGTGCCAAAATAGGCAAGGGATCTGGGACAACTCATGGATGAATATTTCTCAACAAGAGAAACAGAAAGTAAAAAAAGAGGGCCGCCGGATTGCTCCAGGGCCCTGTAAAGTGTGAAGGTCAAATAACCTCCAGAGGGGAACAGCTGCTGCGGTGGAACTGGGAGGAAAGCCACCATGTGCATCAGCTGAGTGCGATATGGTGCTTTATTGGGCAGCAAACAATGCTTTTTTGTGCAGGGCAGCCATGTTTTTTCGCAAGGGTAGCAGTATTCGCAAACAAAAATGGCGCTGCCTGCCCGACAACGCCATGAAATTGTTCAACAAATTTTGTTATTGCGCATAGCGGCTTTAGCGGCGAGGCTGTGTCAAAAATTCCAGTTTCGTGCCTTGGCAACAATAAAATCGCGAAAGACCTTCAACTTCGCAGCGTTCTTCATTTCATCGGGGTAGCAGAAATAGGTGTCGAAAGAAGGTATATCTGCGTTGATGGCGAGCTGGATAAGGCCTGGATCTCGCCCGACGATGTAATCTGGCAGCACTGCTATGCCTATGCCAAGCAAGCAGGCCCGCTTGATCGACGTCTGACTGTTGATCTGCAAATGCGGAAGGCGAGGGTTGTCGGATGAACGACCCGCATATTCCAGCCAGTTTACATCCAGCAGGTAGTTCGGTGCAGGCTCACCAAAGGTGATGATGCGATGCGTATCCAAATCCTCAATCGTTTGTGGTTCGCCAAAGCGATTGATGTAGGACGGTGCCGCATAAACATGCATGTGCACCGTGAACAGCTTGCGCTGAATAAGATCTGACTGCTGCGGCTGACGCAGACGGATAGCGCAGTCTGCATGGCGCATGTTCACATCCAACTCCTCATTATCGAGGATGAGCTGGATCGACATTTCCGGGTAAAGCTGGAGGAATTCCTGTACTTTATCCGTCAACCAGCCCTGGCCCAGACCAACCGTTGTGGTAACGCGCAGCTTGCCGCTTGGCTTCTCGGTGGTTTCCGTCAGCTGAACCTTTACGGTTTCAAGCTTGAGCAACACGTCATGTGCTGTGCGGTAGAGCAATTCGCCCTGTTCGGTCAAAATGAGGCCGCGCGCATGGCGATGGAACAGCTTGACGCCGACATCCTGCTCAAGCGCGCTGACCTGACGGCTGATCGCGGACTGGGAGAGGTGCAGCTTATCTGCCGCATGGGTAAATGAGCCAGCCTCAGCCGCTGCGTGGAAAATGCGCAGTTTATCCCAGTCCAAAGGTACGCCCATGATTACTCCGCGGCCTCAGCCATTGGTTGGATGCCGGCAAGAAAACGCTCAGCTTCCAGTGCTGCCATGCAGCCCATGCCAGCCGCCGTAATGGCCTGACGGAACGTATCATCGGTTACGTCACCGGCAGCAAAGACACCTGGAATATTGGTGGCTGTCGAATCCGGCGCAGTCCACAAATAGCCGTTTGATTTCAACTTCAATTGATCTTTGAACAGTTCAACGGCAGGCGCATGCCCGATTGCAACGAAAACGCCATCAATTGTCTGTTCGCTGATCTCACCTGTCTTCGTGTTGCGAAGCCGCACGCCTGATACCGATGGCGGCATAGGCGGCTTGGCCGGTTCGCCGGTGATTTCGGCAATTTCAGTGTTCCACATCACATTCACATTCGGACGTTGGAACAGGCGTTCCTGCAGGATCTTTTCAGAGCGGAAGCCATCGCGGCGATGCACGACGGTGACCGTTTTGGCGATGTTCGACAGGTAGAGCGCTTCTTCCACCGCAGAATTGCCGCCACCGACAACGATGACATCCTTGTTGCGATAGAAGAAGCCATCGCAGGTGGCGCAGGCAGAAACGCCGAAGCCCTGAAAGTGCTGCTCGCTTTCAATGCCAAGCCACTTCGCTTTGGCACCGGTTGCGATCACTAGCGTATCGGTCGTCCATACCTGGCCTGAGTCAGTCTGGATCGTGAAGGGGCGGCTGCCGAGTTTAACTTCGGTGACGAGATCATTGACGATTTCGGTGCCTACGTGTTGAGCCTGCTTGAGCATTTGCTCCATCAGCCATGGCCCTTGAATGGGGTCTGCAAAGCCCGGATAGTTCTCCACATCCGTGGTAATCATCAGCTGACCACCCTGTTCCATACCCGCTATCAGCACTGGCTTCAGCATGGCGCGTGCAGCATAGATTGCGGCTGTGTAGCCAGCGGGGCCGGAACCGATAATAAGAACCTGCGTATGACGGGCAGACATGATGGTAATCCTTCAGGAATTCAGCAGTGATGGCTATATGTAGCCATGGCAATCCGGAGACTGCAAAAAAACTTGCCCTCATTTATGATTGAACCATGCACCAATTCAAGGGCAGCCTTGCGCCAGCGTCACGACTTGGCGCTTTACGCACAATATAAGTAAAGCTTCGGGCCGGTTTTCCGGCGAATTCCTTGCGTTCGCCAGCGCATTGTCTAAAAGGCGAACCAAACGACATTACGGGAGTTTCGCGTGCTGCGAGTCGAACTCGATGCTACCGACATTAAGATCCTGCGCGAATTGCAGCGGGATGGCCGCATGACCAACGTAGAATTGGCTGAGCGCGTGGGTATTTCCGCGCCGCCATGCCTGCGGCGCGTGCGCAAGCTGGAAGAACTGGGCGTAATCGAAGGATATGCGGCCATTTTGAATGGTCCGAAGCTGGGTTATGATCTGGTTGCTTTCTGTCTGGTTGGCTTGAAACATCAATCCGAAGCCAATCTGAAAGCTTTTGCCTCTCTGGCGGAAAGCTGGCCAATCGTGCGCGAAGCATGGATGGTCTCCGGCGACAGCGATTTCCTGCTCCGCTGCACGGCCGAAAACCTCACCAAGTTTCAGGATTTCGTCATCGAAGTTCTGGCGGCCAATGAGCATGTGGATACGGTGCGTACCATGCTGACAATCCGTCAGGTGAAAAAGCTCGGTCTCGTTGAGATTTGAGGAGAGGGGGATCTTTCCCCCTTCAATCGGCTTTTAAAAGTCTGTTGTAAACCTGGCCGATTGCCGTTGCCTCTCGTTCAATAGAGAAGTTTTGGCGCGCGTGGGTGAGGGCGGATGTAGCCGAAGCGCTCAAAAGCCCATCATCCTGGAGATAGGGTTCAGCCGCTTCGACAAACCGATCAACAGAACCGCGACCGACAATTCGGCCTGTTTGACCATCGACGATAAGCTCTGGAAACGCGCCGACATCCGATGCGATGACCGGTATACCGGTTGCCATGGCTTCTAGCGGTGTGAGGCCAAAGCCTTCCCAGCGTTGCGGCGCGATGAAGAGATCGAGCGCACGATACCATTCTGGAATGTTTGTATGTTCGCCGACAAACAGGATGCGCTCGGAAAGACCGGCGGCCTTCACCTTGGCCTTCAATTCCTCTTCGAAAGCGGCATGTTTTGCCGTGGCCCTGCCTGCAATCACTGCCTTCCAGTGCGGATGGGCGGGCAGGAGCCGCAGCATCGTGTCGACAAATATATCGGTGCCTTTTTGATGGCGCACGCGGCCAAAGCAGCCGACATAGTTGAAGGCGGGATCAAGCCCCACCTTCTGTTTCGCTTCCTGCCTATTCAAGGGTGGAGAAAAGCGCTCAAGGTCAATCCCGTGAAGAATGACCGTGCTCTCGCGCTCAAGATAGGTCGCAGTTTTCGCGGAAACTGAAATAACGTGATCCATGCGGGAGATCAGCCATTTCGTCCAGCCGGTGTGGTGCCGCTGCGATGCGGAGGTAAACAACAGACTGAACGGCATGCGCAAGACATCGCGCAAGATGATGCCGGGTAGCATTTCGATGTTTCGCCGCGCATGCCAAACGCGTCTCGCTTCGCCCTCGGGGGGGCGCCAAAGCCTGGGAAGTTCAAGCCAGCCCATGGAGGGCAGGGACGCCGGAAGGCCCGGCCCGAGGGTTGTAACCCTCTGGCCAAGCCGATTTTGGATGGGAACGAGCTGAATGACAGTGGAGGTCACACCGGACAGGCGGCGCTTGAAATGCGGCGCGATGACTGCGACCTGATCGAGACGCGAAGGCACTGTGACCCCTATTATGTCAGCCCCAGGAGATGGCCAGGATTTCGTAGGCCTTCGAGCCGCCAGGCGCGTTGACCTCAATGGAATCGCCTGCTTCCTTGCCAATCAAGGCGCGTGCAATAGGGGAGGAAATGGAGATCTTCCCGCTCTTAACATCGGCTTCCTGATCTCCAACGATCTGGTAGACCTTTTCCTCTTCGGTATCTTCATCGACCAGCTTGACGGTGGCGCCGAACTTGATTTTCGAGCCCGACATCTTCGAAAGGTCGATAACCTCCGCGCGTGTCGTCAGGTCTTCAAGCTCCGTAATGCGGCCCTCATTGTGGCTCTGCGCTTCCTTGGCAGCATGGTACTCGGCGTTTTCCGAAAGGTCGCCATGGGCGCGCGCTTCCGCAATGGCCTCGATGATGCGGGGACGTTCCTCCTGCTGACGCCAGCGCAGTTCCTCCTGCAATTGGGCGAAACCGGATTGCGTCATCGGTACCTTTTCAACCATTTGTCCTTTTCCTCAGTATCATGCCTGCTTGCTGCGGACACAAAAAGAAACAGGTCCCGGAGCGAAACTCCGGAACCATGTGAAAACTCGTTAGCTCCACGACCATAGCAGAGTCGTTGAGCGGATTGCCAGAAAATTCGAAATAGGGCGCTTTGTGAACTTGCACAGGTCAAAGCGAAAAAGCTTTTTCTAATGTTCCCTGGGTTGACTCGGAAGGCTGGAACATATAGTGAACATAACTGATGAAGAAGTCGCTGAAAGAACGTTTGGCAATCCTCTCTGATGCTGCAAAATACGATGCGTCCTGCGCATCCAGCGGCACCACAAAGCGGGATTCAGCCTCAAGTGGGGGCCTTGGTTCAACGGAAGGGTCTGGCATTTGTCATGCCTATGCGCCGGATGGCCGATGCATTTCGCTTCTGAAAATATTGCTGACGAACTTCTGCATCTACGATTGCGCCTATTGCATCAACCGCTCCTCCTCCAATGTGGAGAGGGCGCGGTTTACGCCGGAGGAGGTGATCTGGCTGACAATGGAGTTCTACCGCCGGAACTACATTGAAGGACTTTTCCTCTCCTCCGGCATCATTCGCTCATCCGATCACACTATGGAAGAGATGGTGAAAATTGCGCGTGATTTGCGCACGGTTCATGGGTTTCGCGGTTACATTCATCTCAAGACCATCCCGGAAGCTTCGCCAGCTTTGATTGAGCAGGCGGGTCTTTATGCTGATCGTCTGTCTATCAATATCGAGCTTCCAACTGATTTGGGTATCAGCCAGTTTGCGCCTGAAAAACGGCCCGACGGCATTCGCCGTGCCATGGGCGATTTGCGACTGAAGATTGAAGATGCCTCCGAACCGACCCTGAAGACAAAACGCAAAAAACGCTTCGTGCCTGCAGGTCAGAGCACGCAGATGATTGTGGGTGCTGATGGTGCCAATGACGCCACTATTCTTGGCACGAGTGCGCGCCTTTACGGCAGCTATGGTTTGAAGCGCGTCTATTATTCGGCCTTTAGCCCCATTCCGGATTCGTCAACCAAGTTGCCTTTGATCAAGCCGCCACTGATCCGCGAGCATCGTCTTTATCAGGCGGATTGGCTCTATCGATTTTATGGATTCGATATCGGGGAAATCACCTCTGTCGCGTCTGACGGAAATCTCGATCTTGAGCTTGATCCGAAGCTTGCCTGGGCGCTGGCGAACCGAGACCATTTTCCCGTCAATATCAACCGGGCACCCAAGGAGATGCTGTTGCGGGTGCCGGGACTGGGTACGAAAACGGTCAAATCCATCCTGTCATCGCGTCGTTTCCGCCGTCTGCGATTGGAAGATTTAGGACGGCTTGGCGTCTCCCTCCGCAAGATCCAGCCATTTATCGAAGCCGAAGGCTGGACGCCGAAACGCATGCTGGAGCGTTCCGATCTGCGGCAGATGTTTTCTCCGCAACCTGAACAATTGACCCTTTTCTGATGTTGACGATCAAGCTTCAGGGGCGCGGCGACTTGGAGGAGTGGCGTAGTGCCGCCCGCTCGCTTCTTATGGCCGACATTGCCCCGTCGGGGATCAATTGGAATGTGGAGGCTGATAGCAATCCTGTTCTTGGATTTGGCGAGGATGCTCTTCCCACGCCCAAGCCTGGCGTTCAGCCCATTCACGTTCCACAAGCCTTTGTTGATTTGGCACAGACTGTCCTTTGCCATAGTGATCCAACCCGATTCGCGCTCCTGTATCGGCTGTTATGGCGTATCCGCAGCGAACGTCAGTTGCTTGGGGTGATTTCGGATCCCGATGTGATTGAAGCACGTCAATTGGAAAAGTCCGTGCGACGAGACAGCCACAAAATGAAGGCGTTCGTTCGCTTCAAGGAAGTGCCGTCTCGCGATCCGTTGGGTCAGCGCCGGGCGTTTATCTCTTGGTTCGAGCCAGATCATTTCATCGTGGCTCGGATGGCGCCTTTCTTCAAGCGGCGCTTCTTCGACATGGATTGGGTGATCGCGACGCCGAAGGGCTCTGCCGCCTGGGACGGAGAGGAGCTGACTCTTTCCGATGAACCAGCCGAAAAGCCGGATATCCGGGATGATGCCGATGATCTGTGGCGCATCTATTATGCCAATATCTTCAATCCGGCACGCCTGAAGATCAAGGCAATGACGGCGGAAATGCCGAAGAAGTATTGGAAGAACCTACCCGAGGCAGAACTCATCCCGGATTTGATCGCCAATGCCGAAGCCAAGGTGCGGGAAATGGCGGAGCGGGCTGCGTCTCAACCACCTGCGTTTCACCAACGTTTGCAGGAGAGGCTGGCGGCAGAGGTGCAGGTTGAACAAGCGGTGGAAGCAGGCAGTCTGGCCGCGCTTCGTCATCAGGCACGAAATTGCACACTGTGCGATTTGCATTGCAAGGCGACGCAAACTGTATTTGGCGAAGGGCCGGTAGATGCCTCAGTCATGTTTGTCGGCGAGCAGCCGGGGGACCATGAGGATTTGGCAGGTCGTCCCTTCGTAGGCCCTGCGGGCAAGGTGTTCAATCAGGTGCTTGGCGAAGTGGGGCTGGATCGCGATGCGCTCTACCTCACCAATTCGGTCAAGCACTTTAAATATGAGCCACGGGGAAAAAAGCGCATCCACCAAAAGCCGAACCAGGCTGAGATTCAACAGTGCCGCTGGTGGCTGACGCGTGAGATTGAAATGGTAAAGCCCAAACTGGTGGTGGCCATGGGGGCGACGGCCTATTTTGCGCTAACCGATGGGCGGGAAAAGCTACAGGATGTGCGCAGCCGCTTTTTGCCCATGAGCAGCGGCTGCATGCTGTTCGTCACCGTGCATCCTTCCTATTTACTACGCATCCCGGATGAGAGCCGAAAAGCGGCAGAGCTGGCGCGCTTTGTCGAGGATATGAGCCAGGTCAAGCGCTCTATGCTCTCGTTGTAGAAGATCGATGGGCGGTCACCATACATAGGTCAGGACGTAAAGTTGGGGTTTGTCGGCAGGTTGGGCGGAGAATAGCCGCCAGCTTGTAGCCTTGTTCTGACAGTTTCGTGGATAGCGGCGTCCTGTGCGATCCACCGGTAATCGGAGCGCGGAATATACCATCCGCCTGCCTTTCCTCCATTGCGCCAGGAGCTTTTGGGAATGGGACGAGGAAACCATTCAACGATGGGCCAGATTTTGCGCATCGAATTGTGCAGAGGCGCCAAAGCGTCCGGCTCGACATATTTGCCGCCTGTTTTGCCCATCACGAGGTTGTCGATAGATCGCTGCGAATAGGTGAGGCCGGTCGAGCGCGTCTCATCAATCATCCAGCACAGCGGGATCTTGATCTGTGCACTTTCTCGTTCCGGGTAGCCGCCACCCACATCGCCATGCACGCCTGCAAACCAAACCTCCCTGGCATCCTGCTTCTGGGGCTCCTTGGGTCGAAACGGCCCACCCCAATAGGGTTGATCAAGCGTCCAAAGCTTAGGTTGAAACATGGTGCGGCGCTCATCGATAGCGACCGCATGACGGACGACTTCCACGCTTGGATTGCGATTCGTAAAGGGATGCGTTTTGAATTGAGGGAAGAACTTGCCCGGTTCGATGACAGAAGCCACCGTATCGAAAAGACCGAGCAGCTTGATTGGCGGTCTGTCGTTTCGCAGCGTTCGCTCGTAAAGCCGCATGGTGCGAAACGCAGAAGGTGCTTCTCCACGCACGTCGTCCGATTCCAGCATCTGCTCCTCGTCGGTAATGCCCTTGAATGTGCGATAGGCATAATCGACGAGATTCAGATGTATTTTCTTCGTGAGGCCGAAGGCATGGATAAAGCCAGCCAGAACGCGCGCTGTATAAGCCCCGCGGCTGAAGCCGAAAATGTAGATGCGATCTCGGTTGCGGTGTTTTCCATCTGCTCCCACTGGTCCCGCATCGTAGTTTTCCACCAGCATACGGTAGGCTTCTTTGACGTTCTGATCGAGGCCCCAGCCGGTCGCCAGCCCCCAGACTTCGCTCGCGTGCCGCTGTAGCTTCGACCAGGCATTGGGTGACCCGAAGGTGCCGACGCCCGGATCGTAATAGACCAGTTGAGTTTCGGAACGTTCGAGGCAACCAAACAGGCGCAGTATGTTTGTGCGGTCGGCTGAAATCTCATTGGATGTGCCATCAAATAAAATAACGATGTTCTTTGCCACGAGCTCCTCCAAGACCGCTGTTCTTCGACAGACTGACGTGTTCGCAGGTTGGCTTCAAGCTGTCAGATTTTGGGATGAGACGATTGTCCAAATAGAAATGGCGACCCTGCAGGGGCCGCCATTTTTGATGCGAAACTCGGTGGAGTAGACGATCAGAAGTAGCTTTGCAGTGGCTGGACTTCCAATTGCCCCTTCTTCAGAGCCTCGATGGCTTCGGCAGCCGCCATGGCTCCAGCCATTGTGGTGTAATACGGCACCTTCTGCATCAGTGCTGCGCGACGAAGAGACTTGGAGTCCGAGATCGCCTTGTTGCCATCGGTCGTGTTGATGACCAGCTGAACCTGACGGTTGCGGATGGCATCCTCAATATGCGGACGACCTTCCAGAACCTTGTTCACCTTGACGGCGTCAATCCCGTTTTCAGCCAGATAACGCTGCGTGCCACCGGTGGCGAGAACACGGAAACCGATTTCGACCAGCAGCTTGATGGCTGGAAGAACGCGAGTCTTGTCTTCGTCACGAACGGATACGAATACGGCACCATCACGTGGCAGTTCCACGCCTGCACCGAGCTGGCTCTTGGCGAAGGCAACCGCAAAATTGCGATCCAGACCAATCACTTCTCCGGTGGAGCGCATTTCGGGGCCGAGCAGAGTATCGACACCCGGGAAGCGGGCGAACGGGAAGACCGCTTCCTTGACCGCGATGTGCTTCAAGTTCCGCGGATCCGGCTTTTTGCCGTAGGCGGCGATTGCTGCATCCAGTTTTTCACCGGCCATGACGCGGGCTGCGATCTTGGCAATCGGTGCGCCAATGGTCTTTGCCACGAACGGCACGGTGCGCGAAGCGCGTGGGTTCACTTCCAGAACGTAGATCGTACCATCCTTGATGGCGTACTGAACGTTCATCAGGCCGCCGACATTCAGCGCCTTGGCAAGGGCGGTCGTCTGGCGTTCCAGCTCGTCCACGGTTTCCTTGGATAGCGAGCGGACGGGCAAGGAGCAGGCGCTATCACCGGAATGAATGCCGGCTTCTTCGATATGCTCCATGATGCCAGAAACGAACACGCTTTCACCATCGCAAAGCGCATCCACATCCACTTCGATAGCGTTGGTCAGGTAGCTATCGAACAGAAGTGGGTTCTTGCCGAGCAGGGTGTTGATCTGGCCGGTCTTGTCGTTCGGGTAACGCTGCTTGATGTCTTCCGGCACCAGTTCCGGAACGGTGTCCAGCAGATAGGTCTGCAACATGGTTTCGTTGTGGATGATCTGCATGGCGCGGCCACCCAGAACATAGGATGGGCGCACGACCAGCGGGAAGCCGATTTCAGACGCAACGAGGCGGGCCTGCTCGACGGAATAGGCAATGCCGTTGTTCGGCTGTGCCAGATCGAGCTTCATCAAAAGCTTCTGGAAACGATCACGGTCCTCCGCAAGGTCGATGGCATCAGGTGCCGTACCAAGAATCGGAATGCCATTCTTTTCCAGCGCTTCCGCCAGCTTCAGCGGGGTCTGGCCGCCGAACTGGACGATGACGCCGACGACTTCACCCTTCTCTTGCTCAGCGCGGAGAATTTCGATCACGTCTTCAGCCGTCAGCGGCTCGAAGTAGAGGCGGTCGGAGGTGTCGTAATCCGTTGAAACCGTTTCTGGGTTGCAGTTGATCATGATCGCTTCGAAACCAGCATCCTTCAGCGCGAAAGCGGCATGGCAGCAGCAATAATCGAACTCAATGCCCTGGCCGATACGGTTCGGGCCACCGCCAAGGATAACAACCTTCTTACGGTCGGAGACTTCCGCTTCGGAGCGCGCAGCGCCAACGAAGGGCGTCTCATAGGTCGAGTACATATAGGCGGTTGGCGAGGCAAACTCAGCCGCGCAGGTGTCGATGCGCTTGAATACCGGGCGCACGTTGAGGCTGTTGCGCAGCATTGCAACATCCTTCGGCTTGCCATTGGTGAGCGAAGCCAGACGCGCATCGGAGAAGCCCATGGACTTCAACATACGGAGGTTCTCGGCATCCTGTGGCAGGCCGTGCTCGCGCACGCGGGCTTCCATGTCCACAATCGCCTTGAATTGTGCGATGAACCACGGGTCGATCTTGCACGCTTCGTGAACTTCCGCTTCGCTCAAGCCCAGGCGCAGCGCTTGAACCACCATGCGCAGGCGGTCTGGCGTTGGCGTGCCGATGGCGGCGCGAATGGCATTTTTGTCGTCACCCTGACCGAGACCCGGGATCTCAATTTCATCAAGCCCCGTAAGGCCGGTTTCCATGCCGCGAAGCGCCTTTTGCAGCGATTCTGCAAAGGTACGACCAATCGCCATGACTTCACCGACCGACTTCATGGCTGTGGTGAGTGTCGGTTCTGCACCGGGGAACTTTTCGAAGGCAAAACGCGGGATCTTTGTGACGACGTAATCGATGGAGGGCTCGAAAGATGCCGGAGTTGCGCCGCCGGTGATGTCATTTTCCAGCTCATCCAGCGTATAGCCGATGGCGAGCTTTGCCGCGACCTTGGCAATCGGGAAGCCTGTTGCCTTGGAAGCCAGCGCCGAGGAGCGCGAAACGCGCGGGTTCATTTCGATGACGACGAGGCGTCCGTCCGCTGGGTTTACGGCGAACTGAACGTTGGAGCCGCCGGTTTCAACACCGATCTCGCGCAGAACCGCCAGCGAGGCGTTGCGCATGATCTGATATTCCTTGTCCGTCAGCGTCAGGGCAGGGGCGACGGTGATGGAGTCGCCGGTGTGAACGCCCATCGGATCGATGTTTTCGATGGAGCAGATGATGATGCAGTTATCCGCGCGGTCGCGGATAACTTCCATCTCGTATTCTTTCCAGCCCAGAACTGATTCTTCGATCAGCACTTCGGTGGTTGGAGAGGCATCGAGACCGCCATTGACGATATCGAAGAATTCCGAGCGGTTATAGGCGATGCCACCGCCGGTGCCGCCGAGCGTGAAGGATGGGCGAATGATGGCTGGCAAGCCAACGTGATCGAGTGCTTGCGCGGCAATGGCCATGGCATGGGCCATGTAGCGCTGCTTGCGGTCTGTCTCACCCAGGTTCCACTTGTTTTCCAGCGCATCGAGAGCCTTGTCCAGCTCGTCGCCGGACAGAGTTTCGCGCAGCTTGGCGCGCTCTGCCTCATGCGCCTTGCGGTCCTGTTCCTTGATTTCCGTGGCATTGGCCAGCATGGAGCGTGGCGTTTCAAGGCCGATTTTGGCCATGGCTTCACGGAAAAGCGCGCGGTCTTCGGCCTTGTCGATGGCTTCCGGCTTTGCGCCGATCATTTCCACATTGTAGCGGTCGAGAACGCCCATGCGCTTCAACGAAAGTGCTGTGTTAAGTGCCGTCTGGCCACCCATGGTGGGCAGCAATGCATCCGGCCGCTCCTTGGCGATGATCTTTGCCACGACTTCCGGTGTGATCGGCTCTACATAGGTTGCATCCGCAAGGCCCGGATCGGTCATGATCGTGGCTGGGTTGGAATTGACCAGGATGACGCGGAAGCCTTCTTCCTTGAGCGCCTTACAGGCCTGTGTGCCAGAATAATCGAATTCGCAGGCCTGACCGATAACAATCGGTCCTGCTCCAATGATGAGAATGGACTTAATATCTTGGCGCTTCGGCATCGGCTCAATTCCATAAACAGCTTGCGCGAAAAACCGGCCAAGGTGAGGCAACACCGGCCGGGCGCAATGGATGGGTCTTTTCAGGCTAGAAGCGGCTTATAGGGAATAGTTGCCGCAGAAGGAACCCCAAATCTTTTGAAATTTTGGCCAGATGGATGTGATCCCCAGCTGCATTCGCAATCTTAACACTTTATCCGTTTTTCCCCGGCCTTATACCTCCATTGATTGATTATTGAATGTGTTGGTTGTGAGATTAATCTATGTCATTGCTGATACATGAGGTTGCTTACATTCTGTTGCGGCGGCTTAAATCGGACCGCTGGATTTACGCGTTCATTCTTGGCTACGGGCTGTTTGCGCTTCTCCTCGCCAGCGCGACAGGGCAGAGGGATAAACTCTCTTACGCCATTTATCTGCCGACCTGGCTTTGGTGCTTTACAATCGTAATGCCTATAGCGTTGTTCGGCTTGCAGTTCTGCTACGTGGTTCACCGCTTCGATTACCGGCGAAGGCTGGCCTTCCGCCGCATTTTTGCGCCTCGGCAATGGGCAAACCTGTTTGCGGGCATCCTGCTTGTCAATCTGATGGTCGTTTTTCAAGCATCGTTCACAGGCATCAAGAACCTTCTTCTGGTTTTCGATGGCGGCTTCCAAGGCGATCTCTTCTATGCCGAGATTGACCGAAAGCTGCATTTCGGGATCGATCCATGGCGCATTCTCTACGCCTACGGCCAAAGCGCCGTGGTTCGAAGCGTGGTCGAACTCAATTATAATGCAGTGTGGTTCCTCATCTGTTTTGGCACACTATTCTATGTTGCGACTTGCTTGCGAGAGGCGAGCAAACGCAGCCGCTATATGCTGGAATTCATGATCGTTTGGGTGGTTCTGGGAAATGTGCTGGCGGGGCTATCGCTCTCCGCAGGTCCAGCATTTTATGGGTTCATAACGGGTGATTTTGCGCGTTTTGCCGATCAGATCGCTTTTCTGGCGCAAAGTCGGGGCGCTCATTCCGCCAGTCTCTATCAAGCCTATCTGTGGCAATTGCAAAGCCTGGGCACAACCGGCATGGGTGGCGGCATCGCCGCCTTTCCCAGCGTGCATGTCGGCCTTATCACCATGAATGCACTTTATCTTTTAGAGCATTCGCGAAAATGGGGCGCTGTTGCTGTTGTCTATATGCTCTTCGTGCTGGCAAGCTCTGTTTATCTCGCCTGGCACTATGCTATCGATGGATATGCCGCAATCGTTGTCGTTATGCTCATTCATGGGCTGATGAAATGGCTGTTTTCTCTTTCGGGAACTGCGGAGCCGGGTGCCGCGTTGCAGGCGGTGGCCACATAGCGAGAGGGTAGCTGACATGAGATGGCGCGGTCGCGAACAGTCGGACAATATTGAGGATCGTCGCGGCAGCGGTGGTGGATTTGGCTCCGGTCCGGGTTTTCGCATTCCGATTGGCGGCGGCGGGCGCGGTGGCGGTATCGGTATTGGCGGCCTGATCTTTATTGTCATCGTTTGCTTCATGCTGGGCATTAACCCGCTGACGTTGCTTTCCGGCGGCGATATCAGCGGCGGTGATGGGACGACGACCCGCCAGCAACAGAGCCAGCCTTCTGCCCGCGATGACGAGATGAAAGCCTTCGTCAGCACCGTCCTTGCAGATACGGAAGACACCTGGAACCGGATTTTTCAACAGACTGGTGGCCAGTATCAAGAGCCGAAGCTCGTTCTCTTTTCTGGCCGGATCGATTCGGCTTGTGGCATGGCCTCAGCCGCCACAGGTCCGTTCTACTGTCCGGGCGACCGCAAGGTGTATCTTGATACGAATTTCTTCCAGCAGCTTTCCGGTCAGCTCGGAGCGTCCGGGGATTTCGCTGAAGCCTATGTCATTGCGCATGAAGTGGGCCACCATGTACAGAACCTGATTGGTGTTTTGCCGCGCTTCAACCAGATGCGTCAGGGCATGAGTGAGGCAGATGCCAACCGCATGTCCGTGCGCGTTGAGCTGCAGGCGGATTGCTTTGCCGGTGTCTGGGGTAAATACACGGATCAGAAAGGCATTCTGGAGCAGGGCGATCTGGAGGAGGCGCTCAATGCCGCCCAGCAGATTGGCGATGACACGTTGCAGAAGCGTTCTCAGGGCTATGTCGTGCCGGACAGCTTCAACCATGGCACCTCGGCGCAGCGCGTCAAATGGTTTCGCACTGGCTTCACCAGTGGCAAGATGAAGGCTTGCGACACCTTCTCACCTAACTATCAGCAGCTTTAAGACATTGCCCGCTGTGACGGGTTCTATCAATAAATCTTCTATGTTGCTCATATAACTTGCCTAAAGGGGAAGCGTTCAGTAGTGCTTGATGCGGCCGACTGCCCTTTTTCCGTGCAGCGGCCGTTTTCTTTTCCGGAGCATGGTCATGTCCACCGTCTTTGCATCAACGCAGGCAGCGTCGATATCGAACAATTCGTGGGGCTCCCATGTGAAATCCACGATTGGCCTTGGTATTCCGCTCGTCGGTGCGCAACTGGCGCAGATGGCCATCAACACCACCGATGTGGTGATGGTGGGCTGGCTTGGCACAACCGAGCTCGCCGCTGTTGTCCTTGCAAGCCAGATGTTTTTCGTTGTCTTCATTTTTGGCAGTGGATTTTCCAACGCCGTTGTTCCGCTCGTGGCACAGGCTGTTGGGCGAGGGGATCAGAAGCAGGCTCGCCGTTCTGTCCGCATGGGCATGTGGGTGGTCATTGCTTACGGTATCGTCACGGCTCCCATTCTGTTCTTTTCCCAGACCGTGCTGCTCAAACTGGGACAAGCACCCGATGTTGCCGCCTTGGCGCAATCTTATCTGCGCATTTTACAATGGGGTATTTTTCCGGCGCTCCTGATTATGGTTTTGCGTTCTTTCGTCAGTGCATTGCAGCGTGCGAGCATCGTTCTTTATGTCACGCTCGGCATGTTCGCCTTTAACGCACTCGTGGATTATGGCCTGATCTTCGGTAACTTCGGAATGCCGAAGCTTGGATTGAATGGCGCAGCCATAGCCTCATTGAGCGCCAACCTTATCGGGCTTGGTTTGTTGATCGCCTACATTGAAAGCCGCAAGGAGATGCGAGGCTACGAAATTTTCGTCCGCTTCTGGAGGCCGGACTGGAGCGCTTTCCGTGAGATCTTTACCGTCGGTCTGCCAATCGGTTTCACCATTTTGGCCGAAGCGGGCTTGTTTACGGCCGCGTCCTTGCTGATGGGCATGCTGGGTAAGCTGGAACTTGCAGCCCATGGCATAGCTCTTCAACTGGCTTCCATTGCCTTTATGGTGCCCTTGGGGCTTGCCCAGGTGGCCACTGTGCGCGTGGGGCTTGCCTTTGGTGCTGGCGATCATTTAGGCGTGAAGCGGGCAGCCGCGACAGTTCTAATTGTGGGGCTTGGTTTTTCGATGATCGGCAGCACCATGTTTGCGCTCATGCCAGGCGCGCTCGGGCGTCTGTTTCTGGATACGAGCCTGCCGGATTCGCAAAATGTTCTGGCGCTTGCCGTGCCGCTCATCATGCTGGCGGGTGCCTTCCAGCTATTCGATGGGCTTCAGGCTGTGGCAGCAGGTTTGCTGCGTGGGCTGAAGGATACGCAGGTTCCCATGATCCTTGCCTTGATTGCCTATTGGCCTATCGGCTTCGTGTTTGCCTGGGTTTTTGCATTCCCGCTGGAATGGCGCGGTCCGGGCGTTTGGATCGGCTTCGTAACAGGCCTGTCGGCGGCGGCCATCATGCTGTGCGTTCGGTTCAAAATATTGTTGAACCGCTGGGGATGATTTCTTTCATTCAATGAAAATGGCCCGCACGAAGCGGGCCATTTTCAATTTATCAATCAGCGATCAACGCTCGGCAAGTGCTGGTTCGCCCTTGCGCTCGCGTACCATGTTGATGAAGCGGCGGAACAGATAGTGGCTATCCTGTGGTCCGGGCGAAGCTTCCGGGTGATGCTGTACCGAGAAGACCGGCTTGCCGCTGAGACGCAGGCCGCAATTGCTGCCATCGAACAACGAGACGTGCGTTTCTTCCACATTGGCTGGTAGCGACTTGGAGTCGATAGCAAAGCCGTGGTTCATGGACACGATTTCCACCTTGCCGGTTGTGTAATCCTTCACCGGGTGGTTCGCGCCATGGTGGCCCTGATGCATTTTCTCTGTCGTTGCGCCGAGAGCGAGGCCCAACATCTGGTGGCCGAGGCAGATACCGAAAGTCGGCGTGTCGGTCTCGACGATCTGCTGAATAACAGGAACAGCATATTTGCCGGTTGCGGCAGGATCGCCAGGACCGTTGGAGAGGAACACGCCATCTGGCTTGAGTGCCATGATATCTTCCGCAGAGGTGCTGGCAGGTACAACCGTCACCTTGCAGTCCAACCCGGCAAAGAGGCGCAGGATATTGCGCTTCACACCATAATCCACGCAAACAATGTGGTATTTGGCGTCTTCCGGCTTCAGATCTTCAAAGCCTTCATTCCATACCCAAGGCTTTTGGCCCCATTGCGAAGACTGCCCAGACGTTGCTTCCTTGGCAAGATCAAGACCAAGAAGACCGCTCCAGCTGCGTGCTTCGGCCTTCAGCGCCTCGATATCGAATACGCCGTTTGGATCATGCGCAATGATGGCGTTTGGCGCGCCATGTTCGCGAATCCAGGCGGTAAGGGCGCGGGTATCGACGCCTGACAGGCCGATGATACCGCGAGAGGCCAACCAATCATTCAGGTGCTTGGCAGCGCGATAATTGGACGGTTCGGTAATATCAGCCTTGAAGATGGTGCCCACTGCGCCGCGACGTGCCGCAGGCGTCAGGTCTTCGACATCTTCGTCATTGGTGCCGATATTGCCGATGTGGGGGAATGTAAACGTAACGATCTGGCCGAGGTAGGAAGGATCAGTCAGGATTTCCTGGTAACCGGTCAGTGCTGTGTTAAAGCAGACTTCCGCAGTCACCTTGCCTGTCGCGCCGATCCCGACGCCTTCGATAACCGTCCCATCGGCGAGAACGAGCAGAGCCGTGGGCTTACGGGTCGTCCAGGGTGCAGTTTGAGTCATATCAGTTTGTCTCCGCCCGTTGCCCGGTCGCGTTTCGCAACAGAGCCATGGGGCCATCTATGGTCGCAGAAAAGGGCGCGCGGAAGGTCGCGCCTCGCTTTAAAGTGCAATTGTCGTGCGAGTGCCGGAAAATAAAGTAAGGTATTGCCAAGGTCAATGACGCGATACGCCATTCCATGCCGATTTGAACAGTCTCCATAGAACTATTTGTGCGGCGAATTGATTGCCATTGGGCGCTAGTCTATCAGAGACCCAACGAGACGGCGGGGTTAGCTGTCGATTGGCCCGCTCAAGGAGATGAACGATGATGCGCGATACACTGACAAATGCCATGAAAGAAGCCATGAAGGCGAAGGATAGCCGTCGCCTTTCCACGATCCGCATGGTTCAGAGCGAAATCAAATCTCGCGATATCGCCAATCGTGGCGTCGGCAAGGATGAAGCCAGCGATGAGGACATCCTGCAAATCCTGCAGAAGCTGATCAAGCAGCGCGAAGAATCCGCCAAGATGTATGAAGATGGCGGTCGCGCAGAGCTTGCGCAGCAGGAGCGCGAGGAAATCGAAGTCATCCGTTCTTTCATGCCAGCTCAGATGTCCGATGAAGAAGTTCTCGCCGCAGCCAAGGCCGTGATTGCGGAAATCGGGGCGGAAGGCATGCGCGATATGGGCAAGGTCATTGCCGCTTTGCGCGAACGTTATGCCGGACAAATGGATTTTGGTAAGGCTTCCGGCTTTGTGAAGGACCTGTTGAAGTAACCTCAAGTCAGTCAACATGAATAAGGGGCTGGTACCGGTTCGCGGCGCCAGCCCCTTTGACTTGGAGGTCTTGAATTTCAAGGCAAGCGAGGCAGGGTTTTGGGGGTTACCCTGCCTCTTTGTGCCTGGACATGCGCGAGCGGCTTAGGGATTAACCGCTGCTGGGAAGGCGAGGGAGCGGGGGGCTGCTATCGCCTTCGATTGTCGCGCCTTCCCGATGGAGAGTGGGACGTCGAGAAGACAGGTGCAGAAAATCCCGATTAGTGACGATAATCAAATTACAAAAACATAATTTTTGACACTTCCTGCGTGCCTTAAATTCGTCACAAGCTGAGCCAGAAGTCTCTGGTTAGCCGGAATCTTCCTTAGCGTGCTTGTGGATTGCGGGGGCTGCTGCTCCGCTCGCCTCATCGCTGCTGGCGTCTCAAGCCTTGGCACCTTATATTGTGTGATCGATAAAGAGGTCTTCAGCTCCCCCATGCGCTTTTCCCCCACTTTTCTCGACGAGATACGCGACCGCGTGCCAATTTCGGCCGTTGTGGCGCGGCGTGCGACGTGGGATCGCAAGAAGACCAATGTGGCCCGCGGGGATTACTGGGCTTGCTGCCCTTTTCATGGCGAGAAAAGCCCAAGCTTTCATTGTGAGGACCGGAAAGGCCGTTACCACTGCTTCGGCTGTGGCGTTTCGGGCGACCATTTCCGCTTTCTACAAGAACTGGAGGGGATGAGTTTCCCCGAATCAGTTCAGACCATTGCAGATATGGCGGGCATCGCCATGCCGCAGCCGGATGTGCAGGCTGAAAAGCGGGAAAAGGAACGCGCCACCCTTATCGATGTCATGGAAATGGCGACCCGCTTTTTTCAGGATCAATTGCAAAGTGCCGTCGGTGCAAAGGCAAGGGCTTACCTGCGCGACCGCGGCCTGACGGCCCGGACGATTGAAACCTTTCGGCTGGGTTATGCGCCGGAGAGCCGAAATGCATTGAAGGAGCATTTGGCCTCAAAAGGAATTCCAAAAGATCAGATCGAGGCCTGCGGTCTGGTGGTTCATGGCGAAGGCATTGCCGTCTCCTATGACCGCTTTCGTGATCGCATCATGTTCCCCATCCTGTCTTCGCGGGAAAAGGTCATCGCCTTTGGGGGCCGTGCCATGTCGCCCGATGCTCCAGCGAAGTACCTCAACTCCAATGAGACAGAGCTTTTTCACAAAGGAAATGTTCTTTACAACTTCACCCGTGCCCGTCGTGCGGCCCAAACGGGGGCGCGAGGCCAAGGGGAGCAGGGTGTCATCATTGCCGTCGAAGGCTATATGGATGTCATCGCGCTGCATCAGGCGGGTGTGGAAAATGCCGTTGCACCGCTTGGCACCGCTCTGACGGAAAATCAGCTTGAACTTCTGTGGCGTATGACGCCGGTGCCCGTTCTGTGCTTCGATGGCGATGGCGCAGGTATTCGCGCTGCCCATCGCGCAGCGGATCTGGCGCTTCCGCATTTGAAACCGGGAAAGTCTGTCAATTTCGCGCTCCTGCCGGATGGTAAGGACCCGGACGATCTGGTCCGTCAGGAGGGAAGGGAGCCGTTTGATAGGGTGCTGGCGCAGGCAAAGCCTCTTTCAGACCTCCTCTGGATGCGTGAAGCCGGCTCGGCCAGTTTCGATACGCCGGAAAAAAAGGCAGAGCTTGAGGCGCGGCTGAAACAGATCACCAACGTGATTGCGGATGAAAGCGTGCGACGCCTTTATCAGCAGGAGATGCGCGACAGGCTGAATGCTCTCTTCCGCCCGCAATATGGCGGTGGCAATGGCTTTACGACGCGGGGCGGCAAGCAACAGGGTCGTCGTCAAGGCGGGAGCGGAGATCGTTTCGGTCAATCATCAGGCCCCAATGCCTCGTCACGGGGCTTGAACATTTCAGATCGGTTGGCACGTTCGGGCCTCGTGCGCGGTTACCAGGAACTTCCGGCACTTCGCGAAGTGGTTCTTGCCATCACCATCGTCAATCATCCACAACTGCTGCTGGATGAATATGATGAAATTGCCGCCATTGATTTCGAAAACAAGGATTTGCAGCGCTTCTGGGCAGCCATGCTGCCCGTTGCGGCAACTGCCGGCCCACTTCTTTCCCGTGAATACCTTATGGAACGGCTTGAGGTCCAAGGTTTTGCCTCGCTGGTTGCCATGCTGGATCAACAGGTGCGCAATGCCAGACTGTGGATCGCAACGGATAAGGCGGCCCCTGAGGACGCGCGGGAAGGCTACCGGCAGGCGCTTTCTCTTCATAAACGTACGAAAGCGCTTCGTTTCGAAAAGATGGAGCTGGAGCGAGAAATCGCTGCTGCCACGGAGGCGGGGGATGAGACAAGTATCGAACCTTTGCTCAGAGCCCTATCAGAGGTACAACTAGAAATCGCGAGAATGGAGAATCAGGAGGCGATTATTGATGGATTTGGCGTGATGTCGGGTCGCGTGAAGGGCGCGGCTGTGGGGCACGGAAAATGAAAAGCCTACAAAACAGGGCATTTTGCCCGAAATTCAGGTCTTGCCATATGAAAATTCATCACCACTTAAGCGTCAGCTGCGGTTGTTGAGGAAACACAGCTATCCGACGCTTTTTCCACTTTTAACGCGGCGAAGCCCTGATAAAGGCTTGACGGGGAGGAAAATTGTGGGAATCACCGTCCTATGCATTGATAGGCGGGACGATGCTCATCAACAATGGGATAATGTGCGCTCTTGTCGCCACGTTATCTCGGTGTATGTAGCAGAAGACCGCGTTGGTTAATCGGGAATTAATTGTCCACCCGGTACGTGTTCTGGTGCGATTCGTAGCGCTGCCCAGCTGGCGTTGCGGGCGGCGATAAGGCGAAACGCCGCGAATGACGTCCAAGGAAAGACGAATACATGGCAACAAAAGTCAAAGAAAACGAAGAAGCTGAAAACGAACGCGACGGCGCGAGCGACGGTCCGCTTCTCGATCTTTCCGATGACGCGGTCAAAAAAATGATCAAGCTCGCGAAGAAGCGCGGCTATGTGACCATGGATGAGCTGAACGCGGTCCTGCCTTCCGAGGAAGTGACTTCGGAACAGATCGAAGACACCATGGCCATGCTCTCCGACATGGGCATCAATGTTGTCGAGGAAGACGAAGCTGAAGAGCAGTCTGCCGAAGAAGACAGCGATGACGATAACGAGAGCGAAAGCGGCGAGCTGACAACGACGACCGGAACGGCTGTCGCGACCGCCAAGAAAAAAGAGCCGACTGACCGTACGGACGATCCCGTTCGCATGTACTTGCGCGAAATGGGCTCGGTCGAGCTTCTGTCGCGCGAAGGCGAAATTGCGATTGCCAAGCGCATCGAGGCTGGCCGCGAGACGATGATCGCAGGCCTCTGTGAGAGCCCGCTGACCTTCCAGGCTCTGATCATCTGGCGTGACGAGTTGAACGAAGGCACGACTTTGCTTCGCGAGATCATTGATCTCGAAACGACCTATTCCGGTCCGGAAGCCAAGGCTGCCCCGCAGTTCCAGAGCCCGGAAAAGATCGAGGCAGACCGCAAGGCTGCTGAAGAGAAAGAAAAGACCCGCCGCTCCCGTTCGGCCAATGACGACGACATCACCAATGTCGGCGGCGATATGCCGATGCCGGAAGAGGAAGAGGAGGACGACGATGAGTCGAGCCTGTCTCTTGCTGCCATGGAAGCGGAACTGCGCCCGCAGGTCATGGAAACGCTCGATCTGATTGCCGATACCTACAAGAAGCTGCGCAAGCTTCAGGATCAGCAGGTTGAAGCGCGTTTGTCCTGCACAGGTACACTGTCTTCGGGCCAGGAGCGTCGCTACAAGGAATTGAAGGATCAGTTGATCACGGCGGTCAAGTCGCTGTCACTGAACCAGAACCGCATCGACAGTCTCGTCGAGCAGCTTTACGACATCAACAAGCGCCTCGTTCAGAACGAAGGCCGCCTGTTGCGTCTGGCCGAATCCTACGGCGTGAAGCGTGAAAGCTTCCTGGAGCAGTACCAGGGCGCTGAACTCGATCCACACTGGATGAAATCCATCTCCAACCTCTCAGCGCGTGGTTGGAAGGAATTTGCCAAGTCGGAAAACAATACGATCCGGGAAATCCGTCAGGAGATCCAGAACCTTGCGACGGAAACCGGGATTTCGATCTCTGAATTCCGACGTATCGTGCACATGGTCCAGAAGGGTGAGCGCGAAGCGCGCATCGCCAAGAAGGAGATGGTCGAAGCAAACCTTCGCCTCGTCATTTCCATTGCCAAGAAGTATACGAACCGCGGCCTTCAGTTCCTGGATTTGATTCAGGAAGGCAATATCGGCCTCATGAAGGCGGTTGATAAGTTCGAATATCGCCGCGGCTATAAGTTCTCGACCTATGCGACTTGGTGGATCAGGCAGGCGATCACCCGCTCGATTGCTGACCAGGCCCGTACGATCCGTATTCCGGTGCACATGATCGAAACGATCAACAAGATCGTTCGTACATCGCGCCAGATGCTGCATGAAATTGGTCGCGAACCGACGCCGGAAGAACTGGCCGAAAAGCTGGCCATGCCGCTGGAAAAGGTGCGCAAGGTTCTGAAGATTGCAAAGGAGCCGATCTCCCTCGAAACGCCAGTGGGCGACGAAGAAGATTCGCACCTGGGCGATTTCATCGAAGACAAGAATGCGCTGCTGCCAATCGATGCAGCCATTCAGGCCAACCTTCGCGAAACGACCACCCGCGTTCTGGCTTCGCTGACGCCGCGCGAGGAACGCGTTCTGCGCATGCGTTTCGGCATCGGCATGAACACGGACCACACTTTGGAAGAAGTTGGCCAGCAGTTCTCAGTGACCCGCGAGCGTATTCGCCAGATCGAAGCGAAAGCGCTTCGCAAACTGAAGCATCCAAGCCGCAGCCGCAAACTGCGCAGCTTCCTGGATAGCTAAGAGCTGTCCAGTGAATCGTTTAGAAACCCGGCGGAAGAAATTCCGCCGGGTTTTTTCATGTCGTTGTGATTTGATGGTCTCGCCCTCTCGATCCGGCGTGCCTTTACGCCTACATGTGAGCCATGCAGGATGAGCCTGAGCTTTCGCAAGCAGAGCCTGGAGAGGCACCGCCGCGCACGTTGCGGTTTACCAAAGTTGCAACCATCTCGGTCGCGCTTCACGCTGTCGTGCTTGCGCTTTTGATCTTTGGCCTGCCGCAGTGGCAACTGCCCAAGCCGGAGGAGGAATCGATTTCAGTCGAAGTCGTGCCGCCACCAGAAAAGCCGCCAGAGCCGAAACAGGAGGAGCCGAAGCAGGAGGAGCCACCGCCGCCTCCACCCCCGCCGCCTGCGGAGCAAAAGCCTGAGCCTGAAAAGCCTGAGGCTCCAAAAATGGAAACGCCTGTGCTTAAACCCGCCTTTCAATTTGGCGAAAAAGATGCGGGCCAGGAAAAAACGCCAGAGGGTGACGGCGCAGAAACCGGTGCGCCCAAGCCTGAACCTGCCGAACAGACGCCGCCGGAAGCCGAGCCAGAGGCTCAGCAGGCGCAAGCGACCCCACCACCTGAAATGAAGCCGGAAGAGCGGCCTGAAGAACAGGCTAAGCTGCCAGAGCCGGATATTGCCTTGCCGGAAGTGGCACAGGAAGGGCAGGGTGGCCAAGGGGAGCTTGCGGCCGTTCCAACTCCCAAGCCTCCACCGCCGAAACCGGATCAAGCGAAGGAGGCTGACAGCAAGGAAAGCCCATCCGCGCCCACCCTGCGCGAGGCGAAGAAGATTTATTCCACGGCAGCATCTGGCGAGATGATTGCTATGATGGCCATGGCTGGCGTGCCGAGGGAGCAGCGGGCGTCCCAGTTATGTGCCACCGAGCTGCGTGAGCAATTGAAGCATAACAGCCCACGCTATGCTGCCGAGTATCTGCCGAACATCCGCCTGAGCCAGGGCAATGTCATGGACGTGGGGCTGGCAGCTTTCCGCGCTTCCGGTCTCTGGTACGATATCAGCTTTCGCTGTGAGGTGGATGGAAAGGCAACCAAGGTTACCAAGTTTAGCTACACGGTAGGCAAGCAGGTGCCGAAAAGCGAATGGGCGGAACGACGGTTTCCTCTGCACTGAGAAAGGATCTGACATGCCGCAACAAATGCTGACGATGACAACGCGGGGGCAGGGGCTCTACGAGTTCACGGATAGAGCGGAAGCTTTCGTAAGTCAGTCAGACATTGAGACCGGCTTGCTGACCGTCTTTGTGCGGCACACCTCGTGCTCGCTCATCATTCAGGAAAACGCTGACCCGGATGTGCAGACCGACCTGAAGAACTTCTTTTCAAGGCTGGTGCCGCCAAGCAATGACCCATCAATGCGCTGGATGATTCACACGACTGAGGGGCCGGATGATATGCCCGCGCATATAAAGTCTGCCTTGACGCAGGTATCCCTCGGCATTCCCGTTGTGGGCGGACGGCTTGCGCTTGGCACCTGGCAGGGCCTCTATCTTTTCGAGCACCGGGAGAGAGCGCATCAACGCCAGATCGTGCTTCATCTGTCGAGCTGACATATGCAAACATGAATCTATTCTGAATAACCTATTTTGTGGTCGTTCAGCAAAACTCCCCTAAATCGTGTCATCGCCATATCGGCAAACCTACGAATTTGAGGGACTACCCATGACGACGTTTCTTGCAAAAGCTGGTCTTGCTCTGGCCGTCGCTGCAACAGCAGCCATTGCGCCGCTCGCCAGCGCTTCAGCCTTTGATGATGTACGTGTTCAAGTTCAATATCGTGAAGATCATCGCTGGGGCGGTCCCGACCGCGGCCGCGATCGTGATCGTTGTGCGCCTTGGCTGGCTGAAGAAAAGGCGTCGCGCATGGGCCTTCGTCGCGCACGTGTAATTGACGTCAATCGTCGTGTCGTCGTGGTTGGCGGCTTCGACCGTGGTGGACGTGACCGCATCGTGTTCGCCAATGTTCGCGGCTGCCCGGTTGTGCGTCGCTAACATTTCGATCCTCCACCTCCTTCGCCCGAGGTAGGACAAGGACCGCCGCCGAACCGGAGACATCCGAATTCGGCGGCGGTCTTTTTGCGTGAATGAGTCTGAGTTTATTCCCGAGACATCAAGGCTTGATGTCGAATCGCATGTTGACGACCACCGTGTAGGTGTTCTCGCCGCCAGCCAGAGGCACGCTATCGGCCTCCTTCGCCATCGCCATGCGCATCATGGGCACAGGTTGCGGCTGAAGATTATTCTCCTGAATGGTTAGAATTGGACCCAGAGCCACGCCAGCCGCTTCCGCCAGCGTTTTTGCTTTCTCCATGGCATCTGTCACCGCCTTGCGCCGCGCATCTTGCAGGGCCGCCTTTGGATCGTGGTTGGTGAATGTTATCTGGCCGCCTTGGTTCACGCCGAGCTTCACTGATTTGTCGATCAGGCCGCCGAGCTTTGCCAGATCTCGAACGCGAACTGTGAGGGAATTCGTCACCTGATAGCCGTTGATCTGAGGCTGGGTGTTGCCATCCTTCTGGTTCGTCTGCGGGTCACTGTAGCGAGGGAAGATGGAGAACTCACCCGTTTGCACATCGCGCTCAGCAACGCCATCGGCCTTCACGGCATCCAGAACGCCCCGCATGGCCTCGTTATTTTGTGCAAGAGCATCAGCTGCGGTGTCGGCAACACGCGTAACGGAGAGCGAAACCACCGCCATATCCGGCGCCACCATCGCCGTTCCTTCGCCGTTCACATCGATAGAGCGCGGCTGTGCATGAGGCGGCGGTGGCGGAGCCTGGGCAAAACTGGTTGCCGGGGTGAGGAGACTTGCCGAAAGCAAGAAAGCGGAGAGCGAGACTTTGGATGAACGGATAACTGATATGAGCATTGAGCTTCCTCCGCCTATTGGCATTTGCATGTAGATGGGCATTTCGCCCCTGGGCATTGCAACCCGTTGGGCATAGCTGCCTGTAGATTGTGAAGCCAATACGGCGGCGCTTGAAGCGGAAGAGAAATTACGTTACAGCCCTTCGCGAAGACAGGCGAACCATTGCGCCTCTCTTGCCTCCGTTCAGGAGGTTGGGCCTGTAGCTCAATGGTTAGAGCCGGCGGCTCATAACCGCTTGGTTGGGGGTTCGAGTCCCTCCGGGCCCACCATTTCGTTTAAAATCAATTGTAGCCGGACGCGGATTTCCGGAATTTTGACACTGTTGTAGCCGGACGCGGATTTCCGGAATTTTGACACGCAAAATCGGAATTTTGAAATTTCCGAATTGCATGTCAAGGAAGCCTTGATCTCGATAGTGCAATTTGAAGATCTTCGGTCTCAGTCTTCCGATTGTTCCTGATTCTGCGTTTTCTTGGTGTTCAGCGATCCACCCGCATTGAAGACCTGCGCTGTTCGTAACAGTTGGCCTGCTGTTGCAACACCTACCAGCAATGCATAGCTAAATGAAAAGTACCCTACAGCGGACAACCAGTGGCTTGAATACGCCTTGCAAGCTATCGCCAACAAGATGGCAACTGTTTGAGCTAGGATGAAGTGGAAGAAATTCGCGACCACTTTCAGGAAGAATGAGTCTGGTTGGCCTTGTTGAGTTAGGGCGCGAAAGATGCTGGCATTTGAAAATGCGAGCATTATCGCCATACCTCCCATGGAGAACCCGAGCATGCTCGGGATCGTATCGATAGCTACTTGGGTCCAGGGTTTGCCGTCGGAATCCGTACGAAGCCAAAAACCATTTGTCAGCAGCGTAAAGATTAATGCAAACCAGAGGTACGGTGACCTTAGGAGGGCATTCATGCCCCCGTATAACGTCCAATAAATCCGAAACGTTTTGCCAGTTGGGCTATCTAACAAGCGTTTCTTTTGCGATTCGTAACGCGAGCGCAATGTAGCCACTTACCCCTCCAAGAGTGGAACTGATCACCCGCGGGTAAGCCTTGGTGCTCAGAGAAATTTTCTGACCGTGGGCGTCACGACCATTTCCTTCGACAAAGCCGTTATGCTCCGCAACTTCGGCCTGCATCTTGGTCCGAGCATTTGGCTCTAGACCATTGCCATTTGTGTCCGCGACCAGAATTACATCTTGGCTCCGTGCGCCTTGCGCCACGAGCTCATTCAACACGGCTTCTGGGTCTATATCATCGGCATTGGGTCGAACAATGTGAATTTTAAGCTTTCGCAAGTTGGCAATTTTCCAAATGCGTTGAAGAGCGTCGTCTTCAGGTATCACTGTGACTTCGACACTGCTCTTCAAATTGTTGCCTTGGATATCGGCGGAAAAAAGCATCCGCATAATTTTGGCAGCACGATCAGGTGAAAGCGTTTTGCCGAACTCGTTCCGCACTTCCACAAACATCATGTGGTCCTTTAGCCGGAATGTGTAATTGAAAACTTTCCCGTTGAAACCGACGTTTGATGGCAGTGAAATGCCAAGTTCGTCGAAGTTTACGGGATCCAACTCATCAAGCTTAATTGCGGGTTCCGTTGTGTCAATCTCAACCCAAGTAACCAGTCGACCCTGATAAAAGCCAGTCTCAGCTTCTCTAGGGGGCGAAATAGTCGCGAAGTTAGAACCAAAGTATTTCACTTTCTGATTAGCTGCAGTTTGTAGGAGCTGCAGATAGATGCCTGTCGGATGAGGATTGGCTGCGACATTCAGGATTGCGTACTTTATGGTTGGATCCGTGCTCATGTTGTTCCCCCTTCAGTTGTAGAAGCAAAACATGAGTCGCGTCCTGTAGCCAATACGGGCTTTTGAATTGTCTACGATTCTGGGTAATCAAGTTAACCGTGGTCTGGGTAGTCTCGACACATCGGGCAGCTTGCTATTTCTATTCTCGGCCTAAAGCTCATGTCCCTCGACGACTTCCATCTTTTCGAGGCGGCCTTAAAGCCGCCTCAAAGCCTTCTCGAACACCTTTCGAAGTCCTCTCAAACCCGCTTCACGAAGTGGGCAGCCTTGAGAGTTCGCCACGCATACGCCGCAGCCAGGCTGACCACCCCGTTACCGGCTGCATGGGATCGGTCCACCCAATTGGCCAGCCCATGACCCAATCGGAAAAGTTCGGGTTGAAGGTGAGGGTGCCGGTCGAGGATCGGGGCCCAGCGTTCAAACTGAGATGGAGCGGGTGGGAAGAGGGGAAGCTGAAAGGCTTGGTCGGCGTCGCACCGCAGGCTTTCATCAGCAGCCAGATTTGCGTCCACACCCTTGCTGCCTTCCCAATCCCGAACTGAGATCCGCCCGCATCCGCATCGTCCCGAAACCGCAGCCGGTTGTTCACCAGCTCCAGTTCGATCTTCGTGCAATAGAGGGATTTTGTCGGCGTGGGCCACAATGAAGAGCCGCCGACGCTGGTGGGGTGCGCCAACTTCTGCCGCGCTGAACAAGCCCGCTTTGACGCTAAAGCCCAGTCCTTGAAGCTCCCGGATAACAGTGTCGGCTCCCAAGGACATATGGCCTTCGACGTTTTCGAAGAAGCACCATTCCGGATCGAGTTCCCCGATGATTCGCCGGATATGCGGCCAGAGATGGCGTGGGTCGTGTTCTCCAAGTCTTCGGCCTGAGAAGGAGAATGGCTGGCAGGGATAGCCGCCAGTGAGGATATGAACCTTGCCACGCCAAGGGCGGCCGTCGAAGGTGGTAACATCATCCCAGAGAGGCGCGTGATCCAGGGCCGCGTCAGCCATCCTCGCCACGATGGTGGCTGCAACGAAGGCTTCCCGCTCGACGTAACAAACAGTGCGGTATCCGGGTTCTGCAATGTGGAGGCCGAGCTCCAGTCCGCCAACTCCGGCGCAGAGGGCAATTCCATTGAGGCTATCATTTTTGAAGGTACGTAGAGCCACACAAGTCGGTCCTTTGCGGTCGCTGATCGCGATCGGGTGCGGGCTCCTCGGATGGCCTCAGGTGATTGATGGTGCCACAGCGGCGGCACTTGATTTCGATGGATACGGCAAGGCTGCCGGTTCCGGTTTTGAACAGCAGAGCGCGGCAGCTGCCGCACCTGACTTCCTTCATTGCGCTTGGTCCTCGACTCAGTCACAGAGGCGTCCTCGGCTTTGCCGGGATCGGATGTGACGGTTGTCGGCTTGCGCTGTCGGTGGGTTGGATCTGCAAACTTTGGCCCACCTCGGAGCCCTTGGCTCCGGCATCCGGTAACTGTTTTACATAGCTGGCCAGCTTGCTCCTTCGAATGCGTTTTGCGCTTCTTCAGTCGTTGCCGCCCCATCGATCGCAGCCTTTGTTGCAAGCCGCGTCTTCTCGATCACCGCGCCGATGATCTGCCATTGTGTGAAGGCGGCATTCACGACCTGGGCAACGCCAGCGAGATCCGCTGCGGTTATGCCGACCTCGGCCGACAGAAGAGGATAATCGTCAGCGTCGGGATCTGATGATGCCAGATAACGCTTCGCCTCATCAGACTTTTGCTGATAGGTCATGGCCTGACCGGCACCAGCTGTGATGTACTTCAGGCGCTCGGCCTCTGCGGCTTGATCGATTGACGCCTTGAGTTGCCGCTTCAGCGCATCAAAATTGATGCCTTCGACGATTGGCGGTGAGTAGCTGTTCCCGTTGAATTGCCACCCGGCTTCCACATTGCTCGGGAGCTCCCGAAACTGAGAGGCGACCGCTGGATGAAAAGCGTCTGCTATTGAGACGCCTTCAGGAAGGTCCAGAGTTTCCACGACAAGACTATTTTCAAGACGTCCCACACGCATTCTCATCTCCCTTCAGTACTCGATGATCACGCGGCCGCGCGCGCCACTGGCACCAGAAAGACCGCCTGCACCAGCCGCGCCACCGCCGCCACCGCCTGGCACCAGTCCCAGTGCTGGTCCCGTTGGCGTATTGCAGGCACCCGCACCACCCATAGGGCTGTCGCCACCTGCACCCCCAATAGCCGCTGAGGTTCCGCTAGGAACGATCACGTTGCCAAAACCGCCCGACATATTGAGATCGCCTCCCGTTCCTGACCCTCCTGTTCGTGCGAAGGTGCTTGCCATATCTGCAAACCGCCCCGCCTGACCTCCGGTCGCAGAACAGTAAGAGCCGAGAGAGCTCGTGCCTCCGTTGGTCCCTGGCTGTCCTGGCGCGCCTCCCTGGCCACCGGATCCGACGGTGATCGGAATGACCTGTCCAGGTGTCACCGTGAACCAGCCCTCGGAATATCCGCCTCCCGCGCCGCCTTCGCCCGCGTAAACACCGGCTGCGTTGAAGCCACCGCCACCACCGCCGCCGCCGTCCCAAACGCGACCAAAGATCTGATAGACGCCATCTGGGACCGTCCAGCTCGTCAAACCAACGGCATCGAAGAGCGCCTGGTTAGCGCGACGTTGCGGGTTGAGGTTCAAGACCTGCCATTTTGCGCCGTCGTAGCCGAATTTCATCATCGCACCCGCTGGCAGGTCATTTTTCAGGAGAGAAGAACCGCCAAGACGAGTAATGGGTTTTGCACCGCTTCCGTTGACATCAAGCGTAGCGGCGCCGGTGTTGGTCGTCGTGATTTTGATGCACACAACCATGCCAATCGACGGGCTTCCGGGATTGGGTACGAGTGTGGCCGTCAGGGCGTTCGCAGTTCCGGCAGCTTGTGCGTACGACCATTTTCCCGACTGAGCATCGATTGCCAGCTTCTCGACATAGCTGCCGCCTATCCGTTCAAAAACACGCCCGTCGGGAAGTGCGATGCCATGGCCGTCGGTTGGATTAAAATATGTCCAGGAGGAACCGGTCCACTCGGCAATTTTGCCGACCTGGGCGGCCCATATGCCGGTTGCTCCGACCGGTATCAAATAGGCGTCACCTTCAACGGGCGCGCCTGGGGCGCTTGAAAGCGTGATAGAGACGACTGCCATCCAACGACGGCTGCGCGATCCGGATGACAATCCCATGCCTTTTAGAGCTTGCCAAAGCTGAGACCAGTCTCCCGCATTCGGCACTATTCCCGCTTCGGTCACCACGCGCAAAAGCTCTTCCTGAACGCTGTTCAGCCAGTCAGCAGTGACTTCTGTACCGGCGACACCAGCCACAAGATTTTCGGCGCGAAAGCCGCGCTTGCCGCCGCCGATATCGACGGTATCCGCACCATTGATGCGATCCATCAGGTCTCTCCATACTTAAAGACGACATGCGTGTGAGCGGGCTTCAGCCGCCGCAGTTCGCATTCGATTGAGGAAATCTCGAAGGTGCCGAGACGATGACCGGCGCGGCTGACACCGGCACGGAACTTCACGACGGTGAGTAGGCCGGGAATGTTGACGCGCCAGACGAACTGGCAACCCTCTGGCCGAAGGCGTTGACCGGCGCGAAGCACGCCCGCTTTCGATGGCCAGAACTCTTCGACCGTGATCTCGACACCGAGCGAGCGGGCAATCGAGACGAAGAAGGGGATGGATTGACCGCCGCGTGCCGTCCAGCGCTGATGCGCCAGGCGCTGGCGCTGCTCCACCGACAAAGTGGCGCTGTCGCGGCCGCAAGGGTCCGGGCCGAGACAGCGCTCAAAGTCTGCCAAAAGAGCATTGGCAGCGCGGGGATCTGTTTCCCGCATCAAGGCTTCAGCGCCGGTTTCCACATCCTGAAGCGCGACGGCAACCGAACAGAGGACGGCATCGATGACGCCGCCGCGCTGGCCGAGCGCCCAGCCGGGGATGAGCTTGCCGAGGAGGCTTTGAAGGATGTTTGAAACGGTTCTCGCCATGCTTCAAAGACCTCTCAAGACAGCCACGTGATCGGCCCGGCAAAGGGGCATTCAGCGGCTGCGAGCTTATAGCGGGCGGCTGGCACGACAAGGTCATGTCCATATTCCGCCGTGGCCGATGATATGGCTTCGGAGATCCTGGACGGTTCGATGATCGCACCGATCGGGCCTGCATTCTGGTCGTCGTCTTCGTCGCCAATCGTCAGCACAAAGCGGAGGAATGCTGCTTCGACTGCTGCCCGTGTCAGGGCCGTGTCTGGACGCAGCCGAACAGAGATCGGAATTGGCACGAGTGTACCGGCAACCGGGATTGTTCGCGCGGTGACAGGTCGAACGCCGGTCTGGCTACCGGAAACGCCGAGATGCGTGCCAACCGTTCCCAGTTCTTCAGGCGTTGCTTGGCGGGGAGTGCCATCGGCGTTCTTCATGACGACGACCACACCGAGAGAGCCGCGGCCGATCCAGTCTTCGACGGTCGCCACCGCATAAGGTGAGGCGACGTCGGACACCCATGTAAAATAGTCCTGGGCGGCTCCACCCATGGGAGGCATGCGGATGCGGCGAAGATAGGATGCCTTGATCTCCTCTGGCGTCTCGGCATCCAGACCCCCGGCAAAGGAGGCAGACACGGTGAAGCGGCTCAATCCATCCGGGCTTGCGTCTGCGGTGAGAATGATCCCGGCCGCGAGATTGCTCGCCGCACCTGCATTGACCGCCTCGGCCGTCACGATCAGAGATCCCCCGGCATCCAGCGTGCCGCTAGAAGTCGTGACATAGGTTTGGGCATTACCTGCCGAGAGGATCAATCCTGATGCGACGACAGTTCCTGCCGTCCCATCGATCAGGACGGCACCTTTCGCCTTGACGGCTGCACGCCCTTCGACGCCCCAAATCCCTGCATGGCGCAGGATCATTTCCTCATCGTCGGCGCTATCCGGCATGTATTGCCGTCCCCACCACGCCTGATGATCATGCAGCGAGCGGATTTCGCCAGCGATGGGCGCAAACAGGTTGGAGATGACGCCTTGCGCGGATCGCACCGCAAGCGAGATCCGGGAGACAGATGCCGTCAATCCCTTGGCTGCGGTGAGCAGGATCAGGTTCTGCTCCATGGCGGACGCCATGCGATTGAAGATCGAGCTTGCGGGTGGGATCGGCCAAGGCATCAGTCAGCCACCTTCTTCGTGAGGGAAAGCGTCTCGTCGCCGACGCGGATACGGTAGCCGAGCACGCCGTCACGGACCCATTCGACCTCGATTTCAGCGGGCGTGCCTGTTTCTTCCTCGACCCAGGCAAATCCTTCCTGAAGCCAGTATTCGGCAAGCTGTCGGGTGGTCTCGGTTTGTTTGGCGCGATCCAGAAGCCACATTTTGCAGCCACCACGACGCCCGAACGCATCGAGCGCATCAATGATGCCGCCCCGGCGTTCGGAAAAGCTGGCGGGTGCAAGAAACTGTGAGCGGCCTTCCGGCAGTTCGTCGTCAGGATCTGCGCGACGATCAAGGCCAGCAGAGGCCAGCATGGCCGGAACAGGCGAGGCATCGAGCACGAGATCGAAGTCGTCGCCGAGTGCGAGATCGCAGCGGCGTGTCAGTGGATCAAACGTGAGGCCAAGATCGAGAAACATGGCGCGAGATTATCGCGCGCGCGTGACCCTGTTCATGCCCGCCAAGGCGGGCATTACCCGACGGGTGGATTAGTGTTTGCGCCACCTCGGACGATCCCGCTATGCACATGCGTCTTGTCGATCGGCACGCCGTCGTGCCAGATCCCGCCGCCTGAGAAGTGGAAACCTGCTGCATCCACGGTGAGGGAGATCCCGCCAACCTTCAGTATAATGGAGGAGGCAGCCGAGACTTCGATGGTGCCATTGGCCTTGGCAATGATCCTGTCGCCACCCTTGTTGGCAAGGCCGACATCGCCTTTCGACAGGCCACCCATGCGTTGCGATGGATTGGACGGCGGCAAGAGCCAGAGATCCCCTTCATCGCCACCGATGGCAATGGCGACACTGACAGCGCCATCGGTGTCCGGTACGCCGACCAGGCCGTAGGGCTGCCAGACTTCCACGTTTTTGCGGGTGACGCCTTCTGCCACTTCCACATTCGCCGTCTGCATCTCGCCGCTATCGTCAATCGATTTGACGACCACGCGCCGAACCATGCCCCGCATCTTGTCCCAAAGTTCCTTGCTCATAATGCGCTCGCTGTTCCATCCAGCGGGCCGGAGCCCGACTTCTTCTTGCCCTTGGTTTTGGCCTTGCGGTTGGTGCGCCGTTTGCCGGTGGGCTCCTTGTCGAAGGCTTCCGGGCTGCAAACAGAAATATCGGTTGAGCAGCCTGAGGCATCTTCCAGGTAGGAGACGCGCGAGATCAAAAGCTCGCGGTGCACATCAAGGTAATTGTCACTGACATCGACCAACTGGTTGACGGTCCAGAGCGCACCGTTCGCCTCATGACCCTTGACCGTCAGCGTGAACTCCTCGCTTTCGCCGCGCGCCGTGCGCATGCGCCAGTCGGCCTCATCCTTCGCGGAGGTCTTGTCGGCCTTCGAGCGCGCCAGATGGACAACGGGCCGATGCCTGCGGATCTCGTCATCCTTTGCTTCCCCGGTTGCAAGAATGCCCCGACCTTCCTTCGTGGTGGCACTGCCGTCGCCGCCCTGGCGACTGTCCGAACCAAGCGGCTCGGCCGTGGCATCAAGTGCTGCCTTGCCGCGCTTCTTTCCAGCCCCTTCCGACTGGCCACGCACCACGGTTTTGGAATGGCGGTTGCTGTAGTCGAAGGTGCCGCGTGAGCGCAGCACGTTGCCGGGCAGTATGAGCGCAGCCGGTGCCCTGGTCTTGCCGGTGCGGGTGATCACAATGCCGCCGACGCCATCTGAGAGCACAAGTGCGTGGCGGCTTCGCGCACCTTTCTCGATGGCTGAGAATGCGGTTTCGGAGAGGTCGAGCGAATAGCGCTGGAATGGTTCGCCCGTGTCGATCTCGCTTCGAACCGACAGGCCATAGGGTTTGGCAATCCTGGCAGCTGCATCTTCCAGCTTGACGTTCTCGAACTCGGCCTTGTCATCGATCGCGGCGCAGTCAATCAGGTCATTGGCCTTGTCGCGACCGGAAATCGTCACGCTGGCCTGTCCTTCGCCAACGTCCGGCTCCACCTTATCGATCCAGCCTTTCAGCACGATTCGACGCCCGATCCTGATGGTGACTTCCGGTCCGGGCTTCAGCTTCAGCAGCGGACCAATCGTGGCGAACTGGAAGGATGCATCGGACCGCGCCTTGTCGCGAAACGTAAAGCTGAAGGCACCGGAGAAATCCTTCAGATCGCGCGAGACTTCGCCGGAAAGCCACTGGTCATGTTCAAGGCCATCGATGAGCAGCCGAATACTCTTCGCCATCAGGTCAGTTCCCGAACTTCAACGATGGGTTTGTCAAGGTATGACGGGTGGCGCGGATCGTTTCGCGCGACGATATCGGCATAGACCTCTTCGATGCGCGACGGATTGTCTCCGGCAATGTGCTGCGCAAGGGTCCAGGCATCGACCGGCATGGAGGGCCGGAATGTCTGGACGGTAGGCAGTGCGCCGATCAATTCGCTGAGATAGCCAACGATCGCGGCCGAGCTGCTCGACAGAGCGCGGATCAGGTTGCTGGTCTGCGCCTGGAACGACCGCTCCCCGAAAACTTCCAGATGCTCGTTCAGGCGGGCGGCGCGGGTGGCGTAATCCGTGCGGATGCCGATGGCATCCTTGCTGCTCGTGAACTGGGCATAAGGAAGCTGCACGGCACTTGCCGCCCAGAAATGCGTTGAGGCTACCAATAGAAGGATTGCGTCTGCCGATGCCGGTGCTTTCGCCGCCTCTGTCGATAGCATAGAGGCAAGCGTGAGGCCGATTCTGATCAGGCCGGTTGGATTGGGGCCTGTCTCTGGTAAGGCTGCCGGTGCGACAGCCGGAACCTCTGCCACTGTCTGCAACGGGGCTGCAGCGTTGAGAAGCCAGAGACTGAATTCTCCTGGTGCTTCTGGAGATGACGCTGCAAGGTTCGAGCGGATTGCCGTCAATGCCTGTCCGCTATCGCGCGGCGGCTGGGCAGATCCGGCCGCAGCTGTGACGATGCGACGCGAACGACGCACGGAAGATGCAATGGAGAGTGTGACGGCGAGATCCGCGACAGTCGAGGCAAGCGCGGTTGCCGCGGAAATAACATCATTGATGCCGGACAGAAGATCCGAAAATCCGCCAGCGCTGAAGCCGCCGATCGACAGGCCCACCCGCTTGAAGCGAGCGCTGATCCGCACCATGCGAAGCTCACGCGAGGAAAAGCTGATCCGCGCCGGTTCCTCCATGATGACCGAGATCGGCCCAAGCCAGGGATGGATGAAAAGCCCTGTTCCAGGCGTCTCAAAGACCCTTTGAAGACGCTTTGCCTGTGCCCGGTAGTCGTCGGCCAGGATGAAGGCTTCGACATCGATGGCAGCGGGCAAGAGACCAAAGTCGTCATAGGCGGCCTGATCGACGCCGGGAAACAGATATTCCAGCACGCGGCGGCCGACCTCGGACGAGGTATCGAGAACATTAATCGCGACGCCGCGATATTGGCCGGGCAAACAGCCGGGCAGAGCGTTGAGGCTTTCGAGGATCATCAGTTCCTCCCCAAGACCCGGCCTGTGTTGACGTTGGGCGATGGGGAAGACACAGACGTGTTCTCCTCAACCACACGGCCTGGACCATCCACTTTCACGGTGCTGGTGGCATTCACATTGATTTGCTGTGGCGATGCCTGGGCGGGAACCGGAGATTGGGCAGCTGCAATCGGGTTCGGGCTATTGTCATTGGCACCCTTTGGGCCGCCGCCGAACATCCACGTCCACCAAGCTGGAGGCTCTGGCCATTTGATCATGCTTGAAAAGTCAATGTTGCCGATCGCGCCCGTTATGCGGCTTGGCAGGCTTTTGAACCATTCGACAAGCTCATCGATCTTCCCCTTGACGCCGTCCACCATCTGCTCTCCCGCCTGGACGCCAGCGGAATAGAGCTCGCCCGGCATCGCTTTCGCTGCTGCGATGAAATCATTGAGCGCCTGGGAGCCATCCTTCCATGCTTCGGCCAAACCTTTGGGCACTAGCGCTTCCCATGTCTTCTTGCCTTCGGCGACATCGGCGATTGTGTTCACGAGCTGGGAGAGTGCCTCATAGAAAGTGCGAAGGGTAAAGGTCGCAGCCTCAATTGTGCCGCCTGCAAAACCACCTATCCATTTGGCGACGTCTCCAGCTTTTGAAAGATCGAGGCCGACGAGTGTCGTGAGGGCTCGTGCAAGCCTCAGCATGCCGCTTGCGATTTCGCCGATGGCCTTGACCGAACCACCAACATTCTCGCCGATCTCTGACAGATGCGTGGCAAAGCCGGACCCGAAATCCTTCAGCGTATTCCAGGCGGCCGAGATCCCGGTCATCGCCATTTCGAGCGCGCTGAAGGCTGCAAGTTTTGCGTTGTCGATGGTGAGACCTGAAAAATCGATCTTCAGATCGAGCCCCTTCATGAAGCCATCGAACAGGCCTTTCAGGTTCTGGAAACCGGCCTTGATGTCGGTCCAGGCACTCATCAGACCGGCGCGAATGGTAGGGCCATAGCGGTCTGCCATCTCGCGACCGGCTGCAATGATGCGCCCGCCTTTCTCGGCCACACCTTCGGCAAAGCGGGAATAGGTGTCCTTGGCGCGGTCCCACAGGCGCGTTAGATGCGGGCCATAGGTACCCCAGTTCTTGTAGATGTAGTAAGCGCCAGCCCCGACAGCCGCGAGTGCAAGCCCTACCGGGCCAAGCAGAACGCCGAGCGCACTGAGGCCCGCGCCAATGGCGGGCAGGATGAAACCGAGCGCGCCGATGCCTGCTGCAACGAGAACGCCAGCGCCAGCAAACGACAGCATCTTGCGGATCATGCCGCCCGTTGCCTTGTCCGTCTCACGAAGCCAGAGAAGCATTGCCGAGAGGTTCTCGTTGATCATTGGCAACCAGCTGCCAAAGGCGAAGCCGACTTCGCGGCTTGCTTGCGTTCCGATCTCGCCGAAGATGATCAGTTGCCGGTTGAGGCCCTGCATCTGGGTCTCGAAATCACCGTCAATGACGGCTCCGGTTGCCTTGGCAACTTCCTCCTTGATCCGCTTGTACTCGTCAATGTTCGACAGCATGGGGATCAGGAAATCCATGACCTGCATGTCGCCAAAGATCTCGCCAAGCTTGCCAGCGCCATAGATCTGCTGGAGCTGCTCGCGCACGGATGCAAGAGCCTCGGCTCCTTCAAGCCCGTTAGCCTTGGCCTTCTTCATCAGGCCCTCGATCTCCTTGCCGGAAACCCCGGTCAGTTTGGAGATCTTCTGCACCACGGCTTCGATCGGGTTGACGCCCTTGGTTGCGGCATCCTTCATCACGGCTTCGATGTCGACGCCCGCTTCCTTGAAGTTCTTGATGGTGACGGGTGCGAGGATCTTCGAAAGGAAGTTCTTCAGATTGTTGGCGGCTTCCGCAGGATCGGCGGTTCCCTTGCGTGCAATCTGAAGCGCCGCGCCAAGGGTGTTGACCGCTTCGCGTCCGGTCACGCCGAACTTCGCCATCTGACTGGTGAGTGTCGGGAAGTAGCGGGCCATGTCCTTCAGTTCGAAGGCACCTTCCTTGCCCGCTACGACCAAGCCGCCGAGCGCGCCGTCCAGTTGGTCAGCGGGGACGCGCAGCGTTTGAAGAAGCGATGTCGCAACGCCCGCCATATCGTTGAACTCGGCATTGGCAGCGGTTGCTGCCCTGCCGATCGAGCGGATCGAGCCGTCAACCAGCCTCTGATCGACGCCAGCGGCAATCATCTGCCCGGCACCCTTTGAGATGGTGTCGGAATATTGTCCGACCTGGAGGGCGAGCGCCTCATACTGAGACTTTGACTTTTCAACGAGATCGAAGGCAGCTTGGCCCGTCAGGTTCGCCGTGCCTGCTATGTCGAGAAGCTGCTGCTGGAAGGCTGCGGCCTCCTTGATCGGTCCCATGAAGGAGATCGCGGCAATCGCGGTGCTGACAAGCCCGATCTTGCGGGCAGCGCTGCCAATGCCATCCAACGTGGAACGGAGGCGGCGTAGCGGTCCGGTCAGAAGATCCTTCAGCCGGACAACAACATCCAAGGCCATGTTACGATTGGACATGGAAAACGCGCCGCCTCGTTGAATATGAGGCGCAAACTATCGCGCGCGCGCAAACGATATCATGCCCGCCGAGGCGGGCATGAGATTTCAAGTCGACGAATTGAGGTCGGAAACTTCCTTGCGCCAGATCATGACGCAGTTCCACCAGAAGATCACGCGGCGGGCGTCGAAGCTGTCAATTTCGGCGGCGCTGAAGCCGGTTCCATCGGCCAGCGCCCCCAGCATTACCGGCCAGTTTTTTGGCCACTCGTCAAAAAATGGTTCAGCACCCGCCCGCCATCGGCAATGTCGGCGGCATCCATCTTGTCGAATAGCGCATTCATGACGGCCTGGTTGAGCTTGGTCGATTGCGCGAAGGCAACCACGCTCATCATCTCTTCACTGGCGGCGGAAATCGCCCGTTGGTCCGCACCCGTCAGCCGGTGGAAGGTCAGTTCCTTAAATTCGCGTTCCTTGACCTTGCCGTCTTTGCGGGTGTGGAGCGTGCGGGGGTAAAGCAGCGGCAAAGTGACAGTGCCATTGTCATTCTCAACCGCGCGTTTCGGCAGCTTGTCGAGAACAGAACCGTCCTCATCGATTATCTCGTCGGCGTGGTGGTTTCCGTCTTCGGAAATAATGCCGTCCGCTTTCGCGTTGGACACTTCTTCGATCAGGACATCTTCATCCAGATCGATTCTCGTTTCCCGCTTCATGCCAGGATCTCCTCTGCCGCACTGCCCATCCACTTTAGCTGGATCTTGCCACCTTCGCCGCCCGTGATGACCGGACGGTCACCTTCAAGGAAAGCATCGGCAATGACGAAGGTCTGGCCGGTATCGCAAACGACCTGCAACTCGCCTTCCGTCTCAAGGAAGATGTCTGTTGCCCGCTGGCCGCGTTCCAGATTGGTGGTGGCGTTCACTTCCGTGCCCTGAAACTCCTGGGCGCGGCCGACCTTGCGTCCATAGGTGACGCCGGTATTCTTCAAGCCGCCGAGGCGGATCGTGGCACCTTTTTCAACGGACATCGTGCGGCCACGCCAGACGATATCCACGATGCCGAGGACCTGTGTCATCGGTTAAACCTCCTAAACCTGAAATTCGAGAGCGCCCGCAAGCACCATCAGATTGCCGACGACGCGGATCTGCTGGCGGCTTTCAAGGCGATTGCGGTCATCGGTCGAACGCTGGAAAACGCTTTCCCTGACCGTGCGCGAGACATCTTCGATCCAGACCTTCTCGCCATAGAGCTTGCAGCGCGCCGCCCAGGAGGCATGCATGCGATCGGCTGTGACAACAGCCGTGCCCGGATCGGTGTCGTCGTCGCTGCGGCTGACAAAGGCCGCAACCGCTGCATCATCCACGAGCTTTGCGCGCGGATACATCAGCGACACGTAGAGCGCCCAGTCATAGCGGATACGCGAGAGTGTGACCGGCACCATGATGTCGAGCCAGGCGCGATCGGCGACACCAAGGTTACTTGTCTTGTAGGTCGTGATCATGCGGCTGATCGTCGTCGTGCCGTCCGACAAGTGCTCGAAAGTCGAGATCCCGCGATTGAGAAGCAGGTTCTTTTCCTCGTCCAGGAACTGATCGGCAGGTGCAGGTGCCTCGACCCCTGGCAGGACCAGCGAACGCAACTGGCGTGCCGGATCATTGGTGAGATGAAAGGCTGCAATACCCATGGCTGCGGCTGCAATTGCATAGGCAGGTGTGGGTGAGGACTTCAGGCCACCGCAGGTGAGGAACGGGCAATTCGTCAGGCTGCCGAAGGTGGAAAGCTCGCCGAACGTGCCGCGCTTGAAGACGAAGCCATGCGCGTCGAGCTTGGACATCGCCGTGTAGCGTGATGCAAGCCATGTCGCGAACTTCGGAACGTTGGTCGCATCAGCCCAGGGCATGACGATCTTGGTGATCCATGTATTGGTCAGAAGATCGAGAACCGGCTGGATGTCAGGATTGCCAGCACCTGCCGACATGGCCGCAACCGTGACGGTAAGACCCGAGGGAACCGGCTGCACCGCCGTATCGACACGAAGATCGATTTCGTTGCCGACCTCGCCACCATGGCGGGCCGTGCAGGTGACGACGCCCGCGGCTGCTGTCGCTGTCACTTCCATGTCCGGATCTGCGTTGATCGCAGCGGCAAGCTTGGTTGCCATGGCCGAGACGTTGTCGGCGGCAAGTGCGGTGAAGCGCACCGGCCGTCCGCCGATCTTGAAGCGCAGGACCGCAGCCGAGACGACAGCACCAACGAAGGTGAAAGAGCCGGTTGCCTTGACTGCGCCGCCGGCATCGGCAAGGGCGGTGACGAACAAGGGCGTGGTGCGGTTGGCATCACGGAAGGCCTTCACCATCTTTGCGCCAATCGAGCCGCGGCCGAAAAGGGCAATACCTTCATCGGCGCGGGTGATTTCCACGATAGCGCCGGGTGCAAGCGTGCCGGTTGCCAGCTTCTGCCCCGCGATCAGCGCCTTTTCCGGCCATGCGAAGACACCGGTGTTGCGATAGTTCGGCTTGACTTCGAGGAAGGTGCCGGGCTCCAGCCAGTCGTAAGGGATTTCATCGAAATCCATGGTCATTTGCCTCCTTTGGGCTTTTTGGCGTCGGCCGTGTCGGAGGCCGGTTCAATGGGGTCAGGTTGAAGGGCCGATGGTCGTTCGGCTGCAATCAGATCGCCATCTGCGATCCGGCGACGGACAAAGAGGCTGTCCTCGAGATCCATCCCCTCGCTCGGGAGAGGTGTGCCGTCTGGCAGATCCACGGTGCGGCCCTCTGCCGCTTTGAGAAAAGTCATGGGGTTGGCTCCTCGGGAAGTTCGTCCGTGACCGGGATTGCGTCGGGAGCCGGTTCGACCATCCAGTCGACGGCGAGCGCCCGAAAATCTTCCGGCGTGATGAGGTTGAGATTTGCGGGCGAGACGGCGCAAAGGATCTGGAAATCCACCTGGGCGATCACAACGTCGTCGTCGCTCCAGCCATCGGCGATCACGCTGTTTGCCCCAGTGACCTCGACGTGGCCGGTCATCGGGATCGTCCAGCCGTGCAGCAGCGCCACCGAGACATCAATCATGGCATCCAGGCCAAGGCCTCTCGCATCGCCTTTGAAACGGGTTTGAAGACCGTTCGAAGCCTTGAAAATGAGGATGAGCCGCCAGAGCATATAGCCCTTCAAAAGCCGCCCGCTGTCACTGGCCGCGCGAAAGCCCACCCATGCGAGACCGATGAAAGGTGAGAGCTGCGAGAGCCTTCCGAACTCCTTCACCGTCATCACCTGGGGCACGCGCTCAATGGCGAAGGTCTTTTCGGGAAAGGCGAGCCGCAGGCGTTCCGTCAGCATCGGCTCCATCTTGCGGATGTTGGTGTACTGGATATCGAGCATCAAAAGCCCCTCAGACTATCGAGCGACATGATGCGCGGGCGGTCGGACATGCGCGGGCCGGAACCAACGGCCGGGCCGGAGGGGAGCGCTGCGGGCACATCGAGATTGATCAGTTCCTTCGAGATGTTTTCAAGCCAGGTGATCGTTTCCTTGCGCGCCTTGCTCATCTCCTCGGACGGTTCCATGTGTTCGCCCTGGGCGAGCTCGTAGCGGGCAAGCACGCAGGCAGCGCGGACGATCTCGGCGGGCGGGCTGGCGATCGGCACGAGGTAACGTCCGCGGATATAGCCGTCGATCACGCCGGAAATGTCGCTCAAGGCCCGCTCTATCTTTTCCGCATCGACGGTATCCGCCTGGCGATCTTCGGGGCGGGAGAGCCGGATCATGTGCGTCTCGCCGAAGCGGGCAATCATGTCGGTAACGGTGGCGTACATGGCTCGAATCTTCCGGCGTGTCTGTCGGGGTTACTTCTTGGCTGGCTGCTTTTCGGCTGCTTTCTCAAGCGTCGCGACCTTGGCTTCCAGCGTCTTGACCTTCTCCTGCTCGGCACTCAGTGCCTTGTCCGCCGTATCGATCGCGTTGTCATGTTCCGCCTTCAGTGCAGAGGTTCGATCGGCCACCGCATCGCTCACGGCCTGGTCGAAAGATTTGGCGAACTCATCAACCTTGGCCTGGACGCGGGCATCAACTTCCGCCTTCACGCGGGCCTCAAAATCGTCGGCTGTCTGCGTGTTTTCGTTTTCATCTGCCTCGCGAACGGTGAAGTTCGGGTCAGAGCGGAAGGCGGCGATCTGCGCCTCGCTCCATTGGCCTTGGTCGTAGAAGGCGGTTGCCGGGTGAGCGATCCCGTTGCGGCGCATGCCAGGCGAGGTGCAGATGATCTGGATTTTCTTCGACATCGTGTTCTCTTTCTTGCGGGCTTCTGGAAAGAGGCTCGGACTGGAGCCGCTTTCTGAAAGCCCGCCGCCAGTGGGAGGAGGAGACCGGCGGCGGGTTGGGGCATTGCTGCCCCCTCCGGAGTTCTGGTTAGGCGAGGTAGGGAACCTTCACGACGGAGACCATTTTCGCCATGACGTTGGTTTCGCCGCCATTGGTCAGTTCGGCTTCCACCAGCTTGCGGGCCGTGACTTCCAACGCTGGCGGCACGAGCAGCTTCTTGGCGGAAATGTTCAGCACCTGACCGGAGCGGCGGCGGATGGTGCTCATGGCGGTCAGCGCCGTCGTCAGGTTGGCTTCGTTCAGCGTGGCCTTCGATTTGTAGGCGGTCTGCCAGAGGCCTAGGCCCGCATTCGAGCGGCCATCCACGCCCCAGATGAACTTGCCCTGGAAGAAGACGTTCGGATCGTCGGGGCTTTGCAGCGGTGTCAGCGTGAAGGGCTTGCGCGTCTGGTAGACCAGCGGTTTCAGCACCTGGGCGTCATCGACCAGATACCAGGCCGGACCCGGTCCATCCTGAAAATTGGCAACCGAGATCTGATTGCCCTGCTCATTGTAGCCGGGATGGTCGGTGTCGAAGAAATACTGGCCATCGTAGCATTTGAGCGTTTCGCCGTTCTTGAACAGCGGCCAGCAGAGGAGATCCGGGAACTCGGCTGCATCCTGTCCCATCTGGCCAGCCACCGGCGTGAAGATGCCAAGCTGATCATCTTCGATCTGTTCGCGCTTGATGGCGATTGTCTTCTCAAACGTCTTGTTGCGGATGACATAGGTCTGCGCACCAAGGTCATGAACGACGCGGTCGCCAAGCCATTCGCGAAAACCCGGAAGATCGTCCAGGCGCGGGTATTCGTTCATGGCCGTGGTGGAAGGAACGGTCATGGCGACGGTCTGATAGAGCGACTGGACAGAGCCAAAGCGCTGATTGAAGGCCGTAGACAGGCCGGTATAGATGGCGCGCAGCGTGCTGGCGTTGATATCCATGGATCAGATCCTCAGAGGGTTTTGAGCCAGACGCCGTCCGCGTCGATGGCGTCGATGGTGCCAAGCGCCAGAAGCGAACCGGCGGTCAGCGTGAACGTGTCGTCGGCCGAGGCGTAGACGGTGGCACCGATGTTGGCGCCGGTTGCACCGGCAAGCGGGATCAGGCGCACATCCTTCTCGACCGTCACCGACAGATCGCCGGTCGCGCCGCCCGAATTGTCGGCGCGCTCCTCGGCAAAGCCGATCAGCTTGACGGCAGAGGCATGACCGGCAGGCACGGCTTCTCTATTGGCGGTGATGCCGACCGCAGCACCGCCAAAGATCTTCTGTCCGCCCAAGACAGAATAGGCGTAGCGACGGCCAAGGCCGGGTTTCTTGCGCGCACGAATGTCGTCAGTTGCAGCCATGTCAGTTGCCCTTTCCGTGAAGTGCCTTGGACCGCTCGGAAAAGGTCTTCTCGTCCACGCCCATCATGGCCGCGACCTGACGATCTTCCTCCGACAGTGCGCCATCGCCTTCAGTCTGACGGTGGCCACCAAGACCGCCCGCGTTGAGCGATGGCATGAGCTTGATCTCGGCTTCGACCTCTTCCGGGTTCTTCATGTGCCGGGCAATCATGTGATCTTTGAGCGCGGGCACGATCTTGCCGCCCTGGATCGCAGCCTCGATGGCGGTGGTTGCCTTATCCTTCGCCGTCTGGGTGGCAAGGGTTGCCAGTTGGCTTTGCAAGGAAGTGACCTGCTGAAGAAGGTCGGCATTCTCAGCCTCGGATGGCGCGGGCTTGGTTTTGGCCTGAAGCGCCGTCACCAGTGCGTCGCCGGTCGCATCAGCTGCCACGCCGACAGTGGTGCGGATCTTGCCCATCAATGCGGTCTGTGCCTGATGGGCGGAATGCATGGTCGAGACGGCGCTGAGGACTTCGGCCTCGGTCGCGGTCTCGGGAAGGCCAAGCGCCTTCCGGAGCTGTTCGAGCATATCGCTCTCCTGTTGGTGGTGGAGGGAAGTCAGAAAATCGAGATTGGGATCATTGGTGAGCGCCACGCGCAGCACCTTGCCGATGCGGTACGGCTTTGCCGCCGAGTGCATGAAAACCGGCGAGAGGTAGCCATAGGATTTGCCCTTCACGAGGCTTTCGCCTTCAGTCGTCCATTCGACGCGGCCATAGAGACCGTCGCCGCGCGCCTGCAATTCCACGATCCAGCCCCGCGCAGGCGAAGGATGGCCGGACTTGCCCGCCAGATCGATCGAATGGTTTTCATCGACCGGAAGTTTGCGGCCTTCGGAATTGAAGGTGGCAATCAGCGCCGCCAGATCCGGGGCGGCATATGGCCCGCGACCGTCCACGCCCTTGAACTCAGAGGACGGCAGAAGGTGCAGCCATTCCGGCACCTGGCCGTCAGCGGAATGAAGAGCAATGAGGAGGGCGTTGATGATCTTTGGCATGGCCGGAAAGTGCCATGCGGGCGCGTTTCATATCATGCCCGCCTTGGCGGGCATGAAGCCGGATCATCGCGGGAGATAGCGCTCGACGAAGGAAAACACGATCTCGGCGACCGACGCTTCGTCTTGCACAGATATACCGAGGAAGGGGCGCGGCGGCAAGGTGACGCTCTTTGCCTTGACCAGATCTCCGCCGATGAAGAAGACGAGCGCGGAGGCATCCTTCGGGCGAATGGTGGCACCCTCTTGGTGGACGCGGGCGTAAATCACATTCGTGCCGACGCGAACCTCATCCTGCCCGGCTTTTGCATTGATGCTGTCGCGCAGCCGTCCGCTTTCGGTGAGGATGCGGCTGTTGCGCTTGGTGGCCGCATAGGACCGGTTCAATGCCATCCAGGCATTGCCGTCGGGATCTTTTTGCGACACGAACCGCATATGTGTGGAGGCGACCAGTTCGGTTCCGATCGCGGCCATGACGGGCCGCGTGTCGCCCATGCGGAAGGCGAGTGTGCGGAACGCTTCGCGCACTGCCTTATCCTGAACTGTCACAGAAATGGAAACGCCGCTCATATTTGCCTTTCCGCGAAGTTGCGCTATGATTGCAGTCAGACGCGCCGACCAGGAAGGACCGCCTTCAGGCGGATTGGGATTTGCATTTCCGGCTCCCCGGCGCGTCTATTTCCCAAACTCTCTGGCAACCTGGTTGATGTTGGTGCGTCGAAGTGACGTGAGCCAGATCTCCTGGCGGTCTCCCTTGGTGACCGTTTTAATTGCTGCGCGGTAGAGAACGCCGTCATATTCTCCCACGAACGACCACCGTCCGGCCTTGTCTCGCATCAGCTTACCATGCTCGGTCAGCCACTTCGGTAATACGCCGTAGGCATCTGGTGTGGCGATCTCGTGCTTGACGTGACTGCGGATCGTATCGGCCGAAAGACGCACTTCCGTTCCTGTCGCCACTTCCAACGTCGAGGCCATTGTCTTGTCGGCCACGGCAACCGGCGTCCACGAGCCATCCGGCCATTTGCCTTTCAGCGCCGAATTGACGAAGGCGGCGATATTAGCCTCGGTTGCGGAAACCGCCTTCGGGCCGGGAGCCGTCTGCTTCAGCCAGGCCATGCCCGGATTGTAGGCAAAGCTTGGATCAACGCCGAGCGGCTGATCGGTGCCCAGCTGGTCGAGTTCCGGAGCCCGATCAGGCCCGCTTTTGCGCAGCCGCTTCAGCCTCGAGGCAGAGATCGGAATGACGAAGCAGCCACAGCCAAACCCGTTCGGCGGATAGGCCGTCACCCAGAATGGATCGTTGGCGGGATAGATCTTCTGGTCCCATGCCTTGTGCTGAAGGCGAGGGTGCAGCGCGCCCGAATGATTGTATTGCCAGTAGGGGAAGGTCGCGAGCGTGTCCGGCTCGGTCATCTGGGCATAGCGGCCCGCTGCATAGGCGGTGCGCAGATTGGTTTCAAAGATCGTCTTCGTCCGCCAGCCGCGTTCGCCCTTATAGGACCAGCCGTGTTTCTTGACGATCTGGTCGAAGCCCTTGCGGAACTCCTCTAGCGTCGTGCCTTGCGTCAGCGCCTTGTCGATCTCGGCGCGGAAATCGTCCACGATGGCCTTCGAGTTGGCACCGGCCACCATGAACATCTTCGAATGGGCCGCGTCCCACACGTCACGCCAACTTTCAGTCGGCGTAGAGACTTTGTCCCGAAAGAATGCTATAGCTTCATCAAATGGCAGGTCGAGCGCCGCTCCCGCCGAATTCATCCGAGCAATCAAAGTTGAGATCGATTTCGAAGCCGCTTCAAAGGCCACAGGCGCGTGTTTGCCCCTTAAGTGCGTCGATGTTACCTCAAGACAGGCAAAACGCGCCAGAGGGCCGTAATTCATGATCGGCCCTTGATGTCATCGATCAGCGCTGCCTGACCTGCCAGATGCGCCAAAGCCATGCCGCGTGCCATGGCCTCGGCCAGAGCATCGGGCGAAAGTTCCAGCTTTGCCAAACGGTCAGCAGCATCGCGAAGATCCGTTGCGTCAACCAGGGCTTTGCGGACATCATCGAGCATTCCATCCAGCGCTTCAGCGGCCTCCTCTTCAAGCCGCTCGGAGAGCGCTTCGACGTCATCCTTGCCGCCGGCCGCATGTGCAGAGGTGAACAGGCTGTTGAGCGCCGCCTTGGCCGAAGTGTCTCTTGGTGGCTCTGGCGCACGGCCGCCAATCAGGATGGAGCCAGGCTGCGGCGTCGGAATGCCGAGCCGGTCGCGCATATAGGTTTCTTCAGCAGTGAGGCCGTGCTTTGCCAGCTTGTCGAAGGCTTCCGCAAAAACGCCGAGCGGCACTTCATCAGGGCGGCCGACCATCAGCGTCGGATAGACCTCCTGAGGGCCGAAGTTGAAATCGATGATCAGCGGCACGAGCTGCTGCTGCAAGGTGTCGGTGACCATACCGGCATCGTCGGTTTCAATGTCTTCCTGGACGAGACGATGTTCCTGACTGACGGCATGACCACCGGAGACGGCATCCGTGGTCGTGGTCTGGCCGAGAACGAGCTTGGATGTCTGGCGGTCCAGCCAGTCGGCCCGGCGCTCGTACATGTCAGTCGAGCTGCTCTTCGATCCGACCTCGTGAAACTCAATCAACATTTCTCGTGGCACGATGGCGGCGCAATCACCGGCAATGCCGGAGACTGCCCGCCACAGCACATCCTTTTCGGCCTCGGTCGCACCGCGTCCGTATTTGCCGATGCGGATCGGCTGGCCGTAATTCTGGCAGAAGATCGCCCAGTCCTTCGTCGTGAAGCTCTTGAACATCCACGCCCAGAGCGCCACGCGTGCAATGCCGGAGCGGATGGTGAGGCCGGACTTCGACTTGTGCCGATGGATGACGAACTTGTGGGGAACGAGCGGAATACCCGCCACTCCGTCACGAAGCAGCACGGTTTCGCCATCGGCCCTGTCGAAGGTGAACCAGCGCTGCGGCCGCCAGATCAGTTGATGGGGCAGCATGTCGCCACCCTGGTATTTCCAGTCGATTTCGAGGATGGACAAGCCTTTGCCGATGGCGTCAAGCATATCGAAAAGCGAGGCGCGCAAGACGCGCTTGTCCACCCATCTTTGCAGAAGGGCGGCGTGCTTCTTATGCTCGGTGCTATCGGATGCGGGCTTTACCGTGATCGGCAGTTGCGACACCGAGCGTCGGCGGGTGGCAAGCACCGAGAGGTAATGCGGATCACGCTCCTCGATGTCTTCCGCCAGTTCGAAATAGGCTTCCGGTTCGCCTTCGGCTGCGGCGCGAAGAATGCGCGCCAGGCGCTGCGGCGTCATCCCATCGGCGGGATGGCCGGACACGACCTGGCGCACGCCACCCACCTGCGGCGTGGCGACCTCGTCCATGATCGGCGTGGCCAGCTTGCTTGTCTCAGCGCGGTTCAGGCTCTTGTTCTTCTTCTTGCCCATCAGAGCGATCCCCTCAGGTAAACATCCATGCTGCGGCCACGCCGGTCCTCGTCCAGCGGCGGGCCGCCATTATGGCCCATGGCGTTCGAAGCGGTCTTGCGGTTGGTCTGGTACTCGTATGCGATTGCATCCTGGCAGGAGGCAAACCACGCAAGCGCGCCTGCAGGTGCCGTGTCACCGTGCCGGTCATAGCCATCGACACCCTTGCTAGAATGTTCGTCCGGAACCTTGATGATGCCGTTCACGTAGGCGAGCGCCTGGTGGTCAGCCAGCACGTCGGCATCGAAGGGCAAGAGCAGACTCTTGTCCGTGAAAGCCTCGATATAGGCGGGCATGCTCAAGGCGTACCACTTGGCCGACAGCATCACTTCATGGATGCATTCGCCCCAGCGCTGGCGGGCCTTTTCCGCCAGATACTGACCGTTGCCACGCGCATCGAGCGCACCACCGGCAAGGCGGGGCAGGCCGTCACCGATAAAGAACAGGATGTCGCGCTGCTGATCGAAGGGAATGTTCTTCAGTTCCACGACGAGGCGCGCGCGGCGGATCAGATCGGAGCCGACTTCGAAGACAACGACGGCGGTCTTGTCGCCGGAACGGGCAAAGTCTTCCCCGAAGACGTGTTCGAGATCGGGATTGAGAGCCTTTAGAAGTGGTCTCAAAATGCCTTCACAGAACTCTTGAGCCTGTTCCTCGCGCTCGAAATCTTCCAAATTCTTGAATTCGTCGGGCCTATCCCAGCGCACCACGGCGGGCAGATCCCGGCTCATGCAGCTTTCGATCAGAACGCGGGTGAGTGCTGCACCTTCCGCCTCGGCCGGGATCGCATACAGCTCCTGCTTCATCTTGGCGGTGCGGCTGCCATAGGATTTGCGGATCTTTGCTTCCCAGGCTGCTTCTTTATCTGCCGTCCAGTCTTCGCCTTTGATCAGGCAGACGCGCTTGAACAGGCCATTGGTGACCGCATCACCGAAGGAATAGGTGTGAACCGCAAAGCCGTTCTTGCCTGCGCGGGCTTCCTTGATCAACTCGTTGAACGGGCTGTTGATGCCGTTGTGGGAGGAGATCACGCGGATGCGACCGCCCCAGATCAGCAAAGCGTTGACGGCATCCAGCACGTCGCGCACATCCCGGTGAAAGGCGGCTTCGTCGATAACTACAGTGCCCTGAAGGCCGCGGATGTTTTCTGGTCGTGACGAGAGGGCTTCGATGCGAAAGCCGGAGGCAAAGCGGATCACGTAGCTGGCAATTGCCCTGGTCGTGCCATCCTCTTTGACATCGAAGAAGATCCCGTCTTCGATCGTCAGCATTTCCTTGGCAACAACCTTGGCGAAATGGGCAGCGTAGCCGATGAACTCGCGGCCCTTCGGCTTGGTGTCGCCGATGTAGAAGACATTCTGCCCGCCTGCCGAACGCTTGGCCGCTGCAATCAGGGTGCAGTCCAGCGCCTCGGCAAAGGTAATGCCGGTGCGTCGGCCTTTCTCGCAAACCTTCAGGTCGCTCTCATCGGCCAGCCATGCCGATTGGTGCGCCATCAGAACGCCCTCCGCCAAGGGATCGAGATCGTCCGGGATCTCGCCACCACGCGGCAGTTCTGACGGAAGATCCTCGGGATTGCGCCCGAGGACCGGAGGATCGACCCATGCGCCCTGGGGAAGCGTCACTTCAGCCATCGGCCTCGTCCTTCTTCTTGGGACGAACGCCGAGGAACTCACGGCGTGCGCGCGCAATGGCTTGCCTGGAAATGCCGGGCTCATTCGAAAGCACATCAAGCGCCTTCTCGGCCTTCGCCCTCATGTCGGCTTCCACCTGGCGGGTGCGCTGTTCGGCTTCCAGCTTCAGGCGGCGGTTCGATGAGGAGATCTGTGCGGACGAGGCAGCGCGCAGCGCGTTCGCCAGTTCCATGGCACCCTTCGGCGAGATCCCGCCTTCACCGGCATCCTGAAGCACTTCGAAGATCAGCGTCTTGATGGCTTCCGCCGCAATCAGCGTCAGATCGTCAGAGCCTGCCGCGTCCATCCGTTCCGATAGGGTCGCAGCGATTTCGCGGGTTTGTTCCAAACGGCGCGAGACCATGGCGAGCCGCACGCTGTAGCGGTTGAAGGCCGAGAAAGACGGAATGTCAAAATCAATGCCTTGCTCGCCCTGAATGGCAATCAGCTTCTGTTTGAACTCGCCATAGATCTCGACCTGTGTGCGTGTGCGGTCGGCAAGCTCTTGAGCCGCCCAGCTGACGATCGGCTCGCACTCATCCGGCAACTGGTCAATGGCAGTCAGGCGACCGCGACCCTTGGCCATGGTCATTCTCCCGAAAGCGAAGGACGGGTTACGCCTTCAAGAACAAGCCCCTCGGCGCGGTCGATGTGCCGCTTGCCCGTCAGCGTCAAACTCGCGACCTTTACTGTGCCAGCGGTGACGACAGACACAGCGCCAAGGTTTGCCAGATAGTCGATTTGCTGATGCACCCAGGCGCGATCCTGCCGGATACCGAAAACCGGCAACACGATGTCCTGAAGGACGTTGCTCGCCAGCGTATCGTTTGATTGTTCCGAAAGTGCGCGAAGGATGATCAGGCGCGCGTCTTCGCGGATTTTCTTTGCGTAGTCGATGCCAAGGGTCATTTCTTCGCTTGCTCCACCAGAAGTTCGTTCATGCGCTCGGTCGTGGCGCGGATGGGTTTCAGCGTTTCGGCCATGGTGTCGAGGCGACCGCTCATCTTCTCGACGGCCAGTTCCAGCCGGTGCGCCATGTCACGATCGGGAAGGTGCTTCAGCTCGCCTTCGATCGCCTGCACGCGACGATCGTGATCGATCAGCTTGCTTTCGATCTTCGAAACGCGCTCATCGAGCTTCTTCTCGCCCTGGCTCATCATGGTGCGGATATGAGCAATCAGGTTGAGGACGGAGACGGCGAGCGCGACAAGGCCACCGGTTACGGCAAGATCGAATGTCATCTGAGTAAGGCTTCCTGTTCGGCGATCTCCTGACATTCCAGGCAACGCATGGCGGAGGGGCAGGCACGGCGACGTGCCAGTGAGATGGTCGCGCCGCATTCGCACTCGTCGCGGCCCTCTTGCTTCAGCGCGGCGCGTGCCGCATCGATCCTTGCCTGTCGTTCTTGCTCGACGCGCAACTCGCCGATTTCCCGGTCGAAATCACTGTACATGCGCGCCTCTGACGGCTGCGGCACGGCGGGTTTCGCAAACGCGCAGCGCACGCCGATCGGCACCCCAGAGCGGCGTTGCTTCGGCTTGGGTGAGGTCACGATCAGGAAGCGTGACGGGTGCGGCGCAGGGGTTCTTGGCTTCTGCCGGGATTTCCGGTGTCACGATAACGGTGCGCACGGTCGACTTCGGCTCACTGTCTGTTGAGCAGGCGGACACGATCGCGGCCAAGGCCACAAGCATCAGTGGTCGGCAATGCCGCATTGTCATTCTCCAACTGGAAAAATTGGGCCTCGACTGCCGCCACATGCGCGCGGGCGGCCTGATCGGTGGCCAGAGTATGTTTGAGGTTTTCGGCAATCTGCTTTTGAACCGCGGCTTCTGATTTCGAGATCTCGGCCTGCCAGTGCGCATCCCGTTCGCTGATGGCCGAGGCGCGCGCATCCGAGACCATGACCTCGACTGTGCGCAGGGCCAGCAATCCCAGCAGCGCAGCAAACCCCGTCATCACCGACAGAATGACCAGCGGCGTGGCCACTTTCTGAAACAACGCGATCATGGGTGGTCACCGTCCGGCTGATCGCGCGCCCGGTGGTTTGCTGCCCGGTAATCCAGCGAACCGAAGCCGCGATGGATGCCGAGAAGGGCGGCAATCAGCGCGACCATGCTCGGCACGGCGATCGTGCCGAACTCAACAGCCTGTCCATTGACTGCCGCGCCGATCGCAAGCGCAAGGATCACCGCCCAGGCCATGCCGAGCGAGATCCAGAGCGTTTGCTTCGAGGTGGTGTAAGAGGGCTTTTGCATCAGACAACAGCCGCCTGAAAATGCATGCCGTCACGCCGCTGGACCGACCAGCGCCCGCCCCAGATCCAGCCTTCAGCCTCAAAAGCTGCAACCACACGCGGGTCCATGGCGGGTGTCGGATCGCCAAGGCCATTGTGGTCCGGATCGAAATCGACGGCGCAGCCATAGGCATGCATGGAAAGGCGGGCGATGCCGCGCATCTGCCGCCAGTTATAGCCGCCGCCGATCAGATGCAGATTGGCAGCTTCAATAGCCTTCTGGTCCCTCCCGAAATCCTCCCAGATCCGGTTCAGGATGCGGGAGAGGCTTTCAGCAACGAGGCGGTGAACCCGGAAGGATTTGAGCTTGAGGGACTTATCCCAGGCGGCAACCGCCTTCCACGGGATTGCGACAAGAACGAGGTTCGCCCGTTCCCACGCCGGATCGGGTCCGGCAACGCCTTTCGAGGTGCGGATATTGCGGCCGAAGAACTGTTCGGCGTTCGACTGAGCGGGCCAGCTCGACATAAAAAAGCTCCAGCGCGAGTTGCGATCTGGAGCGAAAATGCCTGTTTTGGTTTCAGCTTATCATGCCGCCCAAGGACGGTATCATCAGAACATCTCGATTTGTCGGGGATCTTTGCGGGTCTTTTTGTCGACCAGCTTTTTCGAACGCGCCCGCTGAAGGAGGCGGTCGATCCCGCCTTCGGTCAGACCGAGATGCCGGGCAATCTCGCGGTTCGTTGCACCTGCCTTGTGGTATCGGATGGCGCGAAACTCTCTGGCGAGTGGTACCCGTACATAGCCGCCCGCAAACATTTTGGAAAGACGGTGTGCCGCATCGTCGCCAATGGTTGACGGTAACTCGGATCGGCCCGGATCTGCCGGAACATAAAGGCGCATCCCAGCATGGGCTTCCACAAGGCGGAAGAAGCCGTCTTCGCCGAGCGTATCCAGCAGTTCCCGGGTCAGATCCTCGCTCATGGCTTCGCCTTGCGGATCTCTCGGCCGAGATCGTTCATGACGATCTGCCACTGGCTGGCGGCCACGCTCGCCAGATAGATGGTCTGCTCGCCTAGCAAGCGGCTCACGCGCTGGTCGAACCCTTGGCAGGCGATGAAATCCGCCTCTGGGTGCAGGATCTTCCACTGCGCCCAGGCAATCTTTGCGCCGTCCTTGGCAAGCCAGTCGTAACCGTTGGTGTTGCCAAACATCACGCCAGTTTCGCGCCGCAGCCAGCCTTTGAGGGCTTCAACTGCGGCTCGTGCATCATCCGCGTAATGAAGAAAGCGCGTGTGGTCGATGCCTGTCTGCCGCTTTACGAAGGCGAGCAAGGCCGCATCACGCCGGTCGCGAACCACACCGAGATTGTAACCGGCGATCCAGAGTGCCTGAAGCTTCTTGGCGTATTTGCCCTGAAGGAGCTTTTTTGAAGGCTTCGAAGTGGGTTCGAAGCCTTCGCTACAAAACACCGTCAGCACCTTCTGCCGCTCGGCCTCGGTCATGTCTTTGGCTGATGATTTGCCGGTGATGTTGGCGAGCTTTGCGCGGTACGTGTTCTCATCCAGGCCAAGCATCTTTTTTGCTATGTGGAGAGTCGTAAGCGATGAGGTCATGCCACTTTACCTCTCACGAGGGTTGCGCCATCAATCCGTGAGAGCAACAAGCGAGAAGAAGGGGCTAATGAATGAGCAAAGATGAGTGGCAGCCAAGTCCCCTCACCATAGTAGCTACTGTGTTTTTCATGGCTGTTTTGATCGTGGTGTTTATAGCCTTCGAACCTACACGAAATCTGCTGTGTGAGAGATATAGACCTCAAGGATTGAGTGGGGTGATCGAAACATGGCTCGGCAGTAGTGGTAGTTGCTCGCAAGATTTCTTTTATGATTATCAGACGTTGGTGACCGGCGTGCTTGCCGTGCTTGCCGCAGGGGTTACAGTGGGAGTCATGATCCGAACTGATCAAAGAGCGCAACAGCGCCATGAGCAGTTGATAGATCTGACATTGGGCGCGGATACTCTCAGAGTGGAACGACTGCTTCGGATCTGGGGAGGTGAGTTGTCGAAGCTTCCGGAGGATGCCGATTTGGCTATTAAGGAAGCCGAAGAACACCGTGATAACCCCAGCAATGGTATATACGATCCCGAAGCACGTGGCTCTGTTCCAGCGCGGATCAGTCGGATCATCAACGAGCCCGTGTTCGGACAGACAAGTGACCTTTTTAGCGCAGAATTGACTCTTGCTATCGCGAGCATGAGAGAGTCGCTGGGAACCATAAGTGGCGCTTCGATGAGCATGAAACGCTGGACCACATTTGAACAGGACGGACAAGAAAAGGAGCCGATCTCTGCGATCTGCGAATCCCTTGTTCAATTGCGTACTTGCCTTCGGAAGGCCAATGTGGAACTTGAGCAGATGGCTAAAGCTTACAAACTGCCTAGCCCTAGCAAAATGTTTGAGCTGGAGCTCAAAGAGGCGGGTGACTAATTGGTGACTTGCGGAAAACTGATCGCGAAATAACACGCGAGCCACACTCGCATGCTTACATACTACAGTGATCGTGAAGCGGAGGTTAGGTTCTTTCATCTCCTATATCTCTCACACCCTCGCCAGATCGATCGTAACCGCCTGCCAGCCATCTTCCGGCGTCTGGCGCGTATAGAACCGAACATATTCCTTTGAGCCGGTCACGCGCATGGCGTCGCGGATTGCGTCCATTGCCCGCTGCCAGCGTTCGTCCTCAATGGCGTGGCGCAGCAGCATGAAAATCTTTGAGCGGTTGATCTTGCCTTCCTTGTCGGTGTCGAAAGCATCCGTCACCAGCGCCTGAATTTCCGGGCGGCTATCGGCAGACCATTCATTCAGGCACTCGTCGATGAGCTTCTTCGCAATCTGAAGCTCCGGCCCGAAGTCAACGAGATCCGCGACCTGCACCTGAACCTTCATCAACCCGTCAAGCGTCTGATAGGTGCGGTTGCCCTTCGCGCCGCCGATCTTTGCGCCGTATTCCTGCTGGAGCAGGGCGTCGAAGGTGCCAAGGTCAACCATGGTGTGATCCCGAAAGCGGCGGATCTGGGCGTTCAGATCCAGCGCATAGCTCATGATCTTGCGCACCGTTTCGTCTTCAAGCTTGTGCTGTGGCTTGACCAGATTGAGCGGGATAAGGCTGCCCTTCGCGTCAGGCATGTATTCGCGGCCGTTGATGATGATCACGCCATCAGTCCGGTTGGTCTGTTCAATGAGTACGGCTTCCATGGTCAGTTCTTTCTGTTTGGGGAGTTGGGGATCAGCTTCAGCCTTGGCTTGCCGACTTTGCGGGCCTTCAGGGCAAGATCCAGCACGCGCCGCTCGTCCTCGGTTTCGCGAACAAGCTCAATGGCTGTGTTCAGCTTGGCGACCAGCACCACGGTGTCTTCGCTGGAAAGGCGAAGCCCGCCATGCACAGCCGGTTTGATGCGATCGCGGATCTCGACCAGTTCCTGCACAGCTTCGATCATCGGCGTGGCCCCTTGGTGAAATCCGGGCGGATCACATTGCCTTCGGCGGCAAGGATGAGGCTCCCGGTGACTTCATCCGTCAGGCTCTCGATAATGCCCATCTGGTTGCGGCTCGCCTCGGTCAGGCGGTGAATGGAAAGCTCCGTTTCCAGGCTGCGGGAGAGTTTGGAAAGCAGCGAGATCCGGCTGGCCAGCCGCTTCACTTCAGGTCCATCAAGGTGAATGCCGGTCTTCGCGAACGGCTGAAACTGGCGCTTCAGTAGATCCAGTTCGAAGGAAAGCGATGCTGCGGAGGTCATGCCATGTCCTCCACGTCGCGGTTCTTCCAGGCGGCTTCGATGTCCTTCACCGTCACTTCGCGCTCCTCGCCGATGGCGATCATGGTTGCGAGCTTCATGGTCTTGTCGATCTGGCCGAGCGCGCCGCCTTTGAGGCCAATGCCGGTGAGCAGCTTCACGCTATCGCTGTCGGTCACGCCCCATGCGTTGATGTAGGCTGCGATGTCTTCGGTGTAGGGCTTCTGGCGCTTCAGGTGCTTGCCGATGCGCCGTTTCAGTTGGGCGTAGGAGCGACCACGCACCTGCGCGACAAAGCGGGAATAGATTTCCTCGTTGCCCACCAGCGCAATGCCGCACTGGTAGATGTCGGAAAAGTGCCGCAGCTGGTTGATTGCGTCGTCTACAAGGTTCTGCGCCTCATCCACGATGAGGAGGGAGCCGCCGCCGATCCGTCCGAGCTTGGAGCCGATGGCGCGAGTGAGGCGGGCAGGGTTGTTCTCATGCACTTCCAGTTCTGCCGCCAATTCCACCAGCATCCCGTGAACCGTCTTCGTGTGAGGGCTTACAGTCGCGTGGTACACATGGGGGTGTGTGGCCCGGTAATGGCGGCAGGTCATCGTTTTGCCGTTGCCAGCCGCAACCGTGATGATCACGAGATCCGCCGTCAGCTGCGCCCATTGCAGGGTCTGGGCAATCTCGCTGGCAATGCGTGTGCGCACGAAAGCGGGTGAGGTGGGAATGGCCGGCATGGCGGCCGCTTCCAGAACTGCAGTCACCCATTGGCGCATCTGCCGGTTCATATTTTCCAGACGGCCCAGATAGGTGCCGGAAAACCATTGTGAGAAAGTGCCTTCCTTCATACCGCTGCGGCGGGTCACCTCCGCCTTCGACCAGCTATTGGCAATCGCGATTTCCGCGACCTGGGCGCGGATCTGTCGCCAATCGTCAATTTCGTCGGCATGCTTTTCAACGAAGGCAGGGTCGGGCTCTTGTTGCTCCCACCCGGCATAAGGTCTTGTGTCGATGTGCTTGTTCATGCAAAAAGGTTCCGTTGTGATGCCCTTAGGGCGTTTGTCGGGCGGGTTTTCCCGCCCGTTTTTTTTGGTGGAACCGGACTCGGTACTTCACGGCTCTGCTGTGCGGTCCAGGCGCACTACTTCCGGGACCGATCCCCTTGCGGGAATGGAATGACCGCCTGCGCCCCGGAAACTCTGGAAAGCGCGCGGGAAAAACTGTCTTCGAAATCACCGTCCTCGATGGGCTGAGGCTTCGGCGCGAGGTTGCTGCGAACGAGGCGCGTTACCTTCGGCGGCTTGGGCGCTGGTGCGGGTGCTGCCCGCTCAACCTTGCTGTAAAGATCCGCCAGCTGCTGGGCGGAAAGCGCGACATGTGCGGCCTTCTGGGCGTTGATGGCCTTGGTGTAATCGCCCAGCACCTTGGCCTGCTGGCGGGCCGCTTCAGCGTCGTGAAAGCCCACATCCTCAACGCATGGCGCATCGCAGATCAGCACATTGTTGAGGTCGTAAACCTTGATGTCGTTATGCAACTGATCCGGATCGAAGCGAATGATCACCTTCTTGCCGACATAGCCAGTGAGGGCCGGAGCCCAGTAGCGGTTGCCATGCAGGTGAATTTCCCCGTTCGGCTTGCGCGCCTTGAAAGCTTCCGACGCCAGCAGCCAGAGAGAGCGCTGGGCAGCGGTTGCCGTGCGGATAATGGTGCCCGGTTCAGCAAGGCTCTCCTCGAATGTCTGGTCGAAGCTGCGGCCATTGCAGTTGCCGCCCTTGCGGCCCACACGCGCGTTATGTTCAGCAATCTGTTCGTTCACATGCTCGATGAAGGTCGCAAGCGGAACCGCTCGTTCGCCGTAGTTCTCGGGCTTCGCGTCCGGCTTGTTGCCCGTGTAAGCGCCAGCGCAAATCGGGTGCCTCGCCACATCGTCGGTCAGATCGCGAAAGGCGCGTTCGATCGGTTTCGACTGGCCCGAGAATGGCTTTGTGAACTGTAGCTCGACGCCAAGCGTCGTCAGCAGACCGCGCGGATCTTCTTCCTTGATCTTGAAGCGATAGCGGGTCTTGGAGCCGCCGGTGATCCACTTGCTGGTAAAGGCGCGGCCGTTATCCAGCGTGATCATGTCTGGAATGCCGTAGCGCTCCACCATGTCACCGATGGCGAGGCGAACGGTTTCCTTGTTCTCGCTGTCGGAAATGCGCCAGGCGACGAACTTGCCGGAATAGAGATCCTGCAAGGCGATCATGTAGACGCGCCCGACGCGATTGTCTGGGAAGCGCACGAACACGTCGAAGCGGTGACCGTCCATGTTCACCGCCTGCATGGCATGCAGGTGCGAACGGGTGCGGCGCTGTGGCGGGTAGAGCGCTTTCAGTTTCTGGCGGCCTTCACGCGCCGCAATCTGCACGGCTTCCGGCACTTCATGATCGAAGCGACGGCGCAGCGCCCGTTCGCTTGGAATGGGTGACCACTTCTTTGATTTGGCCAGCTTCACCACACGGCGATAGCAGGCGGAAAAGCTTGGCCGTTCCGGGCGCAGATAATCGCTTTTCAGCGTTTCCCAGGCGTCATCATGGCATTCGGCAAACTGGCTCTCAACGCGGTTGTAGGATGGCGCAAGCGCCGCCAGCCAGTCCTCGCGGGCAATGCCTGCCACCATCTTGCGCCACTCATAGAGCGCGGATTTGGCAACGCCCACCTGACGGCAGGCCATGGCAACGGCAGCCTTCGAGGTCAGCCCGCTGCGCTCCAGATCCTCCGCCGTTTGAAGCGCCTTCAAACGGTCTTCACAGATGGATTTCTGGTCTTTTGAAAGCGTCTCAAAGGTGTGCCAAAGCTTCGCCCGCGTCTCGCGTTCGATGTTGCGGTCATCATTGGCCGGAGCCATGTGAACCACCAGCAGCCGGGTTTGCGCCGCCTGCGGCAGAAGGGAATAATGATACTCCCAAACAGGCTTGGTCTTGCCGGGCACACGACGCGCCAGCTTTTCGTTTGCCCGCCAGTTGGCACGTGCCAGTCTGTCGATAGCGGAAGCATCGCGCGGCAGACCGGGCAGATTGGCTTCAGCCAGTTCGGCGGCAGAGAAGAACTCTTTCACCACCACGGCTGGCGCTGCTTTGGATTTCCTCCCGCCTGCCATCACAGCCCCCGCCGCTTGATGTTGATGGGCGTGGCGCGAAGGGTCTTTAGCCGGTTTTGAAGCTCGCGCTGCTCCTGCTGAAGACGAGCGATTTCGGCAAGCCGTGCCTCGTCACCTTCCAGCAACGTCAAACCGTCTTCGGAAACCACAAAATCCCAAAGCCAAACCGCGCCGGTGGCCCGCACGAACGCCTTGAAGCGAACGAGGCTCACATCATGGCTGGCCTTGCTTTCTGCGGTGTAGGCGTCAAGCGTCGTCTTGGAGAGGTTCGGCAAGCCGAGATAATGCGCCATGCGCACGGCCACGATCTCGCGGGAATAGGGGCATTCGCGAATAGCGCGGGCCATCTCCCGCTTCAGCCGGGAGCGGAAGCGGTCGAGATCGATGGAGGTGACAGGCGAGCGAACCGGAAAGAGCGGTTCAAGAAAGAAATCCAGTTGGGCAGGGTGCTTTGCCATCACGCCGCCTCGCTCTTGATGTCAGCCATCATCTGCTGAAGATCAGCAGAGCCGCTGAGGCCGATATGTTCGAGAAACTGCGCGCGCGTTTCTTCGCTGGCGTCTTCCCAGGCGGTGACAAGGCGCGAGAGAAGCGTGGCCTGATCCGCCTGCGCCTTCGTCAGGCGAGGGGCAGGGTCCACAATGGCCAGCGCCTTCTTCACATCAGGCTCGGCCTTCAGCGCAACGGCAACCTGCCGCTGCTTCTGCGGTTCCAGCTTGGCGAGGGCGAGCAACTGGGATTGGTTATCCGCAGCCGGGGAATCTTGCAGGGAGGCCCGAAGATCGGGATGAAGCTTGCTGCTAATAAATCCTAGACGTTTTGCCGAGGGCGCTGATAGTCCAAGCTTGTCCGCGACGGCTTGCGTGAAGCCGTTGGCTTCTTCTGGTGAGAATTGGATCAAGTTGATCCTATTTGTCCGTCCCGGACTGACTTTGCCGTGCTTGCTCTCCCACAGATCGCGATAAGCCTGCACGAAATAGGCGCGATCCAGAACGGAAAGATCCCGACGGTGCAGGTTTTCCGCCAGTTCCAGCATCTGCGCCTCAGCGCTGTTGGCCTTCACAACAATGGCGTCCAGCGTCTGGATCTCGTGGATCTCTGCGCCGGTGCAGCGGTGCCCGCCAATAACGAGCGTGTAAGGCCGCTGCGCAGCTGGTGTGGAACGCACGACAATAGGCTGAAGCTGGCCGTGCTCCTTCATGGAAGCGCCAATCACGGCCGCATAATCGCGGTCAATAGGCCGCTGCCTGGGGCCAATCAGGATCTGGGAAAGCTCAAGCTGCTTTAAATCAGGCATCACGCAATCTCCCGCTGTTCTTCCGTTTGCAGGAAGGCAAGGGAATGCGCCCGTGCAGCCATGGCGCGGTAATGGGTGCTGAAGCGTGGGTTTTCCAAACGCCGATCGATCGTGCGCAGCGCGCGGTTGATGGCTTCGCGAGAGCGATCCTCAACCTCGACAATCCGCCGCTTCGGCCACTTGAACTCCGTCACCATCAGATGAATGACGACCTGCCGCGCAAGCGCCGCATCAAACCACTGGTGCGGCGGCTCCACGATGTCGCGGATTGCCAGATGCGGAAAACCTTCGCGCACCGCGGCATAGCAGGAATGCAGATGCGCTTCATAAAGCGCCTTGTGATCGTGCCGGTTGATCATGCCGTCACCTGTAAAAAGAGAGCAGAGGCAACAGCGATCAATCCAGCAATGACAACGGAGAGGATCATGAACCAATCTGCAATCACGCAGGCGGTAGAACGAGAGGGAATGAGCGGGCTTTCCATGTCTAAGCGCTCGCTTCGATTTGGCGTTGCGCCATGGTGGCGGGCCGGACATAGTTCTCGCGGGGTTGAGGTGATTTCCGCAGACCGGAGGCGTGGTAACGCGACCGCCAGAGAAGTTCTGGCCTTGTGCCGAGAGCTGCAGCAATCGCCCGCTCCCCTTTCACATTGGGCTCCCGAAGGGTCGTTCCTGCGGTGCCTCTGGGAAGCTGATAATCGCGGTCGATCTGGAGGAGGGTGATACCCACCGCATAGAGCTTGCTCTTTATAGTGGTGATTTCACGAATCTTTCTGTCGACCACGGTTGTGGTCTGCTTGTCGGCCTGCTTGTGCCGGTGCATAGTAGATCCTCGTTGTGATGAGGGAGGCCCTGTCCGGCCTCCCTTTTCATGGGTGTCTTGGTCCGTATTTATGGAGAAGGTATCGCAGAAATTTGTGATCGTCAAATCTTTGATCGCAAAAAACTGTGATTTTGCGCATGGTCGTCACGTTTGACTACGAAGGCGTCATTGCGCGCCTGCTATCCATGAAAGGCGAGGGGAGTGAGGGCGATTTTGCGTCTCGCTTAGGGATCTCTGCCAATACCTGGACCGCTTACAAGAAGGGTCGGCAGTCGTTTGGCCTCCACCAAATCGCAAAAATCTGCGATGTCCTTGGCGTCGATCCGCATTGGCTTCTGTTTGGAGAAGGTGATTTTGGCTCTCCCGGGAGGGAAGTCGCCCCAGTTGACCTAGTTAGGCTGCCTAAGTTTGACGCCAGAGCATCTGCCGGAAACGGACTGATTGCCGTCGATCAAATGCCTGTAGGCGAGGTGAGTTTCGGCCGCGAGTTTCTCCGTAACCTCGGCGCAAATCCCGAATACTGCTACATCCTGGAAGCCCGCGGCGATTCAATGTGGCCGACTATCCCGGACGGTGCACTCCTGATCATCGACGCCTCAAAAACAGACGTCGATGACGGCCGCATCTACCACTTCAACGTCATGGACAAAGTGCTCGTAAAGCGCGCCCGCTGGTCAATGGACGGCAAGCTCTACCTCACCTCAGACAACCAGGCCGCAGGCTACCCACCCGAGGTCTTCACTGCCGATCGCGTCCACGAGCTGAATGTGGGTGGCCGTGTGATGTTTACGGGCCACGCGCCAATGCCGGTGCGATGAATGACGGAATGCAGGTCTACTAAATGCAACTTCCCGCAGCGCTAAATCTCAAGGCATCCTGTTGATAAACAGGTTTATATCTAACGCGGTTTGAAGGAGGCATAGGCCAAAGATCGACTTGAATTAATGAGTAGCTCACTTTCTGCCTTCACATACACCCTTAATGATGATCATCGCGAGATATAGAGCCCTAAATGTTCAAACACTGGAAAATCCAGAATTTTAAGTCGTTCAAAGGGGCTCCGTCCCTACCGATGAGCAAGATCAACATACTTGCGGGCGCCAATAGCAGCGGGAAAAGCACAATAATTCAAAGCATGTTGCTACTTAAGCAAACCGTTCAGTATGGTTCACCAGAGAGAGGGGTTGCATTAAATGGTCCATTGCTTCGACTGGGCGAGTTCGTTGACGTCAGAAATTTCGACTCAGAAGGAGCGAACGTTTCCTTAGAGTTCGAACTAGAGCCTGATAATTCTGTTGAATTTCGTGAGTGGAGCGGCAGTGGAGTAGTCCCTATGCACACTACTGCTACCGAAGATATTTCATCTGTCAAAATAGAAATGGAGATTGGTCAAGACTTTATCCAAGAGTCGGACGGTTCTGTTAAAGCGAAAATTTCTTTAAGGCGTACTCGTACAGAGGTATTTTTTGAAGACGAGCGTGTTCAAAAATCACAATTCATTGATATGCAAACAACAGGAAGATCCTCTGAGAGGCATTTCGGCGGATTCTTTGTAGAAGTGGACGAAAACAGCAAGGAGCAACTCGCGGCCTCGCGTCCGCGGATGGAGGTCGTGGGGGGGAGCACACGACATTTTTTGCCAGAGTATCTATTGCTTAGGTTTGATGCTGCCGCCCAGAAAGCAACGGAGTTGGTGGCTTATTTGTGTAGCAACCCTGCTGCAGGCCTTTCTGCACGCAGCATCTTCAGTGATCAGGAAGTGTCTGACACCACGCTAAAGGCGGTCAATTACTGGTTATCTAACAAGAATCAAAGCGCCATTGATTTCAAAGTTCCGGTCACGGCTAGCGCTCTTCGCCAGCACATAGCGCGCCGGCTCTACGGAGACGCCCCAGGTTTAGCCGGTCTGCTTTTTAGGTCGGAGGAACAGCGAAATGATGAAACGGTGCTGCGGGCACTGCTACTAGAGACGATGCTAGCTGAAACTCAGTCAGATACGACTTTTGATTTGGGCATGCCGCGTGCATTAAAACTGTCTACGGACTATCTGAGAGAGTTTTTCCGCAAAGGCGTCCGATACCTCGGGCCGTTACGTGATGCACCACGACCAGTATATCCACTTGAAGCATTAGAGAGCGGTACTGATGTTGGATATAGAGGTGAACACACTGCTGCTGTATTCCAAATGAATCGCGGTGTCGGGATTTCTACCCATTTACCTCCACACGACGATTTTCAAGACGACTACTTTCTCTACGCCGAAAAACTAGATACAAATCTACGTGAAGCAACGTCTAAGTGGCTAAATTATCTTGGAGTTGCTGATGATGTGAATGCGATCGATAGCGGTGTGTTTGGAAATCGGCTGCAGGTTTCCAACGGCAAAATGAATCGCATGCATGACTTAACCAACGTGGGAGTAGGTGTTAGTCAGGTTCTTCCATTGGTTGTGACATCTTTGCTTGCTCCTTCCGGCAGTGTCCTGATCTTCGAACAACCAGAACTGCATCTTCATCCACGGGTACAGGCGCGGCTAGCGGATTTCTTTATCGCGCTCGCGCTGGATGGGAAGCAGATGATTTTGGAAACTCATAGCGAGTACTTAATTGATCGACTGCGTCTCCGGATTGCTCTATCTAGTGATGCCGGTATAGGGCAACTTGTAAACATCTTGTTTACCGAAAGGCAAAGTGGCGAAAGCCAGATCACGCCCGTACAAGTTACAGAATACGGGGCGATATCTAATTGGCCCAAAGATTTCTTTGATCAAAGTCAACAGGACGTTGCTCGATTGCTCAAAGCTGCAGCAGTCAAGAGAGCAAGAAACATCAAAAAATGAACAAGATATACATTGATACGGCGCTATTCGCCGTGCCCAATTATGCTGTCGATGCCCAAACCGGACAGGAGATAATTGACCGGGTTATCCATTTTTCAGAAATCGTAGCCCCTGAGTTTCCATTAATGCTGATTGTTGCTGATGAAGCAGAAATACTACTGTGGGGCAACAATCTTGGTCCCGATTTTGATCAAATCGATCAGTTTTTGGAGCTTATGGAGCTAAAGCATATCTATTCAACCAATGATCTGCTTCAGAGGTATCAGCTGCTTTTTCAACACTGTGCGCGAGCGTCAGAAGTAAATATTTTGGAGGTGCTTGATGTTGCCAGCGTTGTTGCTGAACCTGCACTGCCCGAGGTCGCGCCTGCTGATTTGCTTAGAGAGACGCAAAGAGTGTTTGCTACTGCGGCTGCCTTAAGTGCTGTCCAACGGCCCCTTTTCGTTGGGTCAGCTTTTTATTCCTGCCCCCATACGGCATATAATGTGACGTCAACCCTGACTGCAACTGGTGGTAAGACTCCAACTCTTTTTGATCCATTGCCTGCGCAAGTTCAGGCACCCGTATCAATGTTTACGCATCTTAAGGACCTCATATCTGCAGATGTTGCAGATGAGCTTTGGTACGGAGCAGAGACAGCGCATGATCTTCACCTGTCAATCACTCTGGGTGCTCTTGCATTGCAGAGACAGGCTGGTGAGGTAAGTGACTTCTATGCTCTAGCAAAATTTTCCATCGGTTCTGAGTTTTTGAATAGTTTGAAGCAGGTAGAGTGCTGGGGACATGGTCGATATTCAGCCACTACTCGTGACCTATGCAGTCAAATTATCTCTGGAAAATGCAATCGGCAAATAAATCCTTTTAGCCTAAAAGACCAGTATATTAGAGGCTTTGACGGCGCGAGAGCTTGGAGAACACATGTCACCAACAGCGGTTTGGCCCTGCGACTGATGTATTGGCAGGGAGTTAAAGGAATAGAGTTCGCCACCGTTGATGTGAAAGGCGGCGAGCGCATCGACACCGGCTCTGAAGTTCCGGCTTCGGCCATCGACTTTCGCGGTCTCTTTTGATGAACCATGCTGGCTAGGCTGGTCGATGAAGCATACGGCCAAGTGTTCCCCTGGCTTCACTATCAAAGTGACGGGGGGACATACAACAACAACCATGTATGGCCACAGGAAGAGAGCTTCTGCGCCTTCTTCGCCAGTCTCTACGAAAGCGACGCGGAGGAAGGCCGTGAGTTCTGGGATGTGCCCAGGAAGAGAGGAATGGAAAGTCGAGTTCTAGTTTGGCGAGTTCGGGCCGATTGTCGCCAGGCAATGAGAGAGAATTGACGCGGGTGGCCTCCCAATATCTTTTCGCCCGACTCAGTTCCTCAACTCACTGATTTTATTTAGTTTTTCGCAAATTTTGTCGTTTTGCCGCAAATTCCAAATTCTCAATTGGCCAACACGTCGCAAAGAGCCGGTTTCGGGGGCTGGGCGGTTGCCGCTCGTCGGTGACTGTCATCGTTTGTTTTCAAGGGTTTGAAGGCTCGCCCGGCGAGAGTACCGGTTTTTGAAGGCTTGCGCGGTGCAGGCCAGGATCGCATAAGACCCAATTATGAAACCGTCGTCAAACGGGTCTGGGGCTGTTTGTGCTGCCTGGCGATAGAGAAGGCGGATAGCCCGGAAAACCAGCCCTTCTCGCGTGTTCTCAGATTATCCTGTCTGTTCCCACAAATTCTGGTTCATAGTGGCAAACAACAGCCGCTAATCTTCACGTCCGCGAGAAGAGATATTCTTATCTTGATCGCCCGTCATCCAGACATAGGGAAGTCCGCAGTACGTATCCATGAATTCGCAGCCTGGTTAACTTGTCATTCAGGGCGCTTTAGTAAAGCCGTAAGGGTGTTGCAGCTGTTGACGACGTGATCGAAAAGTCAAAATCGAGACTTGATAAACGGAAGTTGCGTGGCTCGAAGAATTCCTGCCAGGTTCGTGCAAATCAGGTTTTCTTGAATTTATCAGGCACAAGTTCAAGGATCTCATCGGCGAGCGTGTTGGCGACAGAGATCTTGCCGACAACGATACTCAGCACCGATTTAAAGAGGTTACGAAGGGGCGTTAAAGGAAGTGCGCTGTTGCAGTCTTTCGCCGAGTAGGTGTAGCTCTCAGAAATCTCATCGATGCCTTCGACATACTTATCGTATCCAGGCACCACGACCTCAGTGAGGATATCGGCGTAATTGGCCGTCAAATTGTCCACCACCGTATTCATTTTTTCCCAGTAAGCCGCGTCGCGAACCCTTCCTTCGTAGGACGCCTCCAGGATTCTCAGACTCCTATTTTGGCTCCTCATTGCATTCGTCGCGGATCTATTGGCTGCGTTCAGCGCGGCTCTGGCTTCCTCCAGCTTTTTTCTCGCACTATCAAGTTCCTTGAAAATATCTTTGAAAAACACGCTCCAAGTGCCGCGCTGGCATTGCCGCACCAATCTGCTAGCTGCCTGATACCTTGAGGCAGCAGCAGTGTATTTCCGTTCCACCCGCGGCCAGGTGTTTTCTAGCCTTTGAATTTTAGCCAGCTCGCGTCGTATCTCCCGCTCCACCGATGCAAATTGCAGCGAAGTCTGGCCGAATGCCGTGACAGGTAGTGTGACACTCAAGAGTGCCGCTAGGCATGCGGACTTGAACATTATTCCCCCCAATGTTGAATTCCGAGTTCAGATTAAACAAAAACGGGAAAACGCCAAGGGAGATTCGCTTGGGACTGGTCATCCACTTGCAAGCTTGCTGAGAAGAGGGACTAAGGGTTTTGCATTCTTGCGGCGATATCGTCTAAATCGGAATTATGCAGCGTGGCGTTCGTTTTTGCTGTTTTAACCGCATCAGGAATGGCTGCTTTGCGTCAAAAGGTGACATGAAGTGCTTAGAGATGCCGGCTGTGGTCGGCCAAGCGCTTTGCCTTCTTGCTTACTACAACAAATCCTCATTTCAGCCTATGAAGGTCCCAAGCACCTGAAGCTATCGATGTCATTCGCGCGATGCTCATGAGATAAATGCCTACCGGAGGCAGAAGTGATGAACAGAGAAGAGATGCTTTCCTATTCTCAGGCAGTTTGTGACGGCCTTCGCGAGGATGAGGATGGCGTGAGGCGCGAGGTTCTGACCCACGCGGGAAACAGGTGGTCGCTCGGCGTCATTCATACTCTCGGCGTTTATGGAAGGCTTCGCCACGCAGATATAGGAAGGCGGATGCACGGCGTGACGCAGCGTATGCTCACTCGCACTCTGCGCCAACTCGAACGAGATGGTCTGGTCGCGCGCCACGATCTCGTGGAGATGCCACCACGCGTGGAATACGAACTGACAGAGCTGGGGATGGGTCTCCTCATTCGGATGATCCCATTGTGGACATGGGTCGTCGAAAATTCCGAGGCTTTTCGCAAGTCGCGCGAGAATTACGATTCCCGTCCGCCGGAAAAGCCTTCCTGGCAGAGCTTCTGACGCTGAATGCATGCCGAGGGATCGCCAAAGCGGCTCTGACACACCTGGAACTGAAACTGGCCGATTGTCCCAAAGAGTGAGCGCCAAGACACGGCGCTCACCAAACTCATCTCGTGCGCTCAACACTGTGTTGAGAGGGGTCAATTGCTACTCAGGTTGGCGTTAATCCAATCAGACACGTCCGTCACCTTGATACCCTCGCGAACGTTGAAGGTGCCGGCTTTATCCCAAGCCATGCCGCGCCCGATCCCGAAGGCGGCGCGATATTTGCGCATCATGTTTTGCGGGTCGTCTGCCAGTTCTTCCATCAGAACCGGAACCGTCCATTCCGATCGACCCAATGGCCTTTTCAAGCCTGCTTCAAGCTTGTCTGCAAGCTCTCCATACGTGACCGTATCACCCGCCAGGAAAACGATCTCGTTGCTGATGGTCGGCTCGAAGAATACGATTTCAGCGGTAAGCACACCGATATCGTCAGGCGTCGTCACCGTGACCGCCGTGTCGTAGCTGCCGAGTGCATTAACCGTGTCATTCTTCAAGTCGACGACACCGAACTCTGGCTCGAAGAGGTAGCTCATGAACATGCCGGTGGAGATGATGACCCATTCGGTCTTGGTTTGGGAGCGCAGGAGTTCGCGCACATCGAGCTGAGCGTCGAAGATATCCTGCGGACCGCCTCGACCAATGGCCTCGAAATCGACGCCGAACTGCCACGGGAAATAACGGGGAATGCCCGATTGCAAAGCAGCTTTGGCAAGCTTCATTGGGGTGTTGATCCCAGCCGCGTAACCCGTGCAGCCGATCACCGTATCATACTGTGAGAAGAGGCTCGCCAAGCCATCGATTGAGCTCTTCACCAGATCGCCAAGGACGATTTTTATACCAAGATCGCGGATTTCCGCGACATCGCGCTGCTTGGCTGGCACATCGGATTCGACAGCGCTGGCACGCAGCAATACGCTGATTTTTGCTCCATCGATCGCCTTCGCGCGACGGGCCAAGTTGCGCAAGACGGGCATGCCGAGTTCTCCCGCGCCAAGCACGAGAACGTTCCGTGACTTCACATTGGAAACTGTTGTGGTCATTTATTTCAGTCCTTCACCAATCCTGTGTTGCCGCTATTTGGCAAGGCAGAAGCGCGAAGAAAAGAAGGTACACGGGTGATACTGCTGCGGCTCAGATAGCTGCGAATTCCAAGATCGCTGTCTGCCAGCGTCCGGTTTCCGAAAGGGAATTAAAGGACAGTATCCCAAAATATTTTGGCGGTCAGATTTTTCGCAACTATCCGATCTGCTTGTGTTTTTCGAAAAATTTTGTCGCTTTGCGGCAAATCCCAAGTTCTCAATTGGCGACCACGTCGTCCAAAGCCGGTTTCGGGACGCGGTGGTTGCCGCTCGTTAGTGAAATGCCCGTTCTCGGCCTGAAGGTTCTAGCCATCCTCGGAAGGATTTTGAGCGGGTGCTCTTCAGATCGCATAGCTTTGCGCAATTGACGAAAAACTATGAATTTCGTCAGCTTGGACCTGCAAAAAATAGTGAGTGATTCTTGTTGGTCTCTCTCAATGGTCCGTTAAATCGCAGATGCGAATATCCTTTTAGTTGTATGGGCGAGGAGATCCCAATGGGTATTCGGAATATTATGAGCGCGGATCGTATGGCTGAAGATCTCGGCGCTATTTCGAATTCTCAGGCCATGATCTGGTTTAAGCCTGACGGCACGGTCATTGATGCCAATGAGAACTTCTGCAAAACCTTGGGCTACCGTCTAGATGAAGTCGTGGGCAAGCATCACCGGTTGTTCTGTGAGGATGCCATCCGCAATTCTCCTGAATATGGCCAGTTTTGGATTGATCTTGCTCAAGGCAAAGCCAAGTCCGGTCAATTTCGAAGACAGACGAAAGACGGGCAGGATATTTGGATCGAAGCCACCTATAATCCCGTTTTCCACGGCGGTAAGGTGACTCGTATATTGAAGCTGGCTTCAAATATTACAGTGACCAAGATTGCTGCGCTACATGATAATAATCGGCTTCGCGCGATTGACCAGTCTCAGGCAATTATCGAGTTTTTACCTGATGGGACCGTGCAAGCCGTCAACGACCAATTTTTACACGCCATGGGTTACACTGCGGCGGAAGTTCTTGGAAAACATCATAGTATGTTTTGTGAGCAATCCCTGCGGGACAGCGCGGAATACAAGAGATTCTGGGAACGCCTGCGCGCGGGCGAATTTATTGCCGACAACTTCGTACGTGTAGGTAAGAATGGCAAACGTGTCTGGATACAGGCCGCTTATACACCTGTCTTCAGCTCTCGCGGCATTGTGTATGCCGTGGTGAAAGTTGCGACTGACATCACCTCTCGTATGGAAGCTGTTACCAAGCTGAGCTCGGGCATAGGATGTTTGGCGAAAGGCGATTTTGCCATTCGTATCAATGATCCGGTCGACCCGGCACTCGAGCAAACACGACAGGATTTCAATGAGGCTGCAGGTGCGCTTGATCAGATTGTGACGACTATCCAGAGCTCGGCCGAGCTGCTTTCAACGAATGCCAATGTTATTCACAGCGTTTCGGAAGACATCGCTAAAGGTGCTGAGCGCCAAGCGGCCGCGGTTGAAGAAACCGCTGCTGCTCTAGAAGAAATACGAACAACGGTGAAGGACTCAAGTCAGCGCGCCAAAGACGCAAAAGATCTGGTGGCAAAGACAAGAAACGCGGCAGAGACATCTGGAGAGATCGTCGGACAGGCTACGACTGCGATGGGCAATATCGAAAAATCCGCGCGCGAGATTGAAAATATCATTAGTGTTATCGATGAGATCGCCTTCCAGACAAACTTGCTGGCGCTGAACGCTGGCGTTGAGGCTGCCCGTGCGGGCGAAGCGGGTAAGGGTTTTGCTGTCGTTGCCCAAGAAGTTCGCGAGCTTGCGCAACGATCCGCCAATGCTGCGAAAGAAATCAAGGCCCTTATTGCGACATCATCGACTAGCGTCGGACAAGGTGTGGCCCTCGTTCAGAAGACAGGGGAAGCTTTGAATGAGATAGTGCAGCAAGTGCAGCAGGTTGATATCAATGTCGCTGCAATCGCTACGGCCAGCCAGGAGCAGAGCCTCGGAATTAATGAGGTCTCTTCCTCCATCAACTCGCTCGATCATGGGGCCCAGCGGAGCGCGGCGTCAATTGAAGAGGCAAATGCCGCTTCGCAAAACTTGGCGCAGGAAGCCTCGAAGCTGTTTGAGTTGATCTCGCATTTCAAAGTGTCGAGTTCGAACCGAGCGGCTCAGAGGCCGGCGAGGGCAGCCTGACAGAGTGAGCGAATGTGGCGCTTCGTCGTTGACCCAATCGGCTGTCATAAGGGGTGAAGCGCCCACTCTTGGGAAGGTCTTGCACCTTGTGTTACCCCATTTATTCAGAATACCGGTCACCAAGGTCGGTTTTGCAATGTCCAGCCGCTCGGCAGTCTCAAAACGTTGCTCGGTCTAAGCCCATCTTGCAGTGAGTTTTGGTTGTCGCTGTGGAAGCGGTTTCCTGAAAAAGTGCTGTTGAAAGTAAGCAACGGTATCTCGACGCAGAGTGGCCGCGTCGAGGTCATCCGGCAAACTGCTACGCATTTATGAAGCGAAAAGCACTTTTAGCTTTTCTTCGTCCCGCAAGCCCCGGCGGTAGAGATCAATCATGGTCGTAGCGAGGATGCGTGCTTCGACCCCGTTCTTGCAATAACCAAAGCGCTTTACCGAGCCATCGAATATACCTTGAAGCATATTCAGCTCGTGCGGCATCAAAACGCTTTCTGTAACTGAAAAATCCATGAGCATTGGTACACTCCGCTTGCTCTATCGATCGCCCCCGTTTTGGTCGCAGACTTCATTCTGCTAATGCTCCAAAATGAGACATATTAAAAATGTTTACCTCACGCACGGTCGAGGATGAACAACTCTTATACGAGTATCGCATCAATTTGGAGGGCGTGCATGATAAATAATTATGAACATTAGGTTTTGTCCCAAAATGGAACACTTTAAGAATTCTTTAAGACGTATTTCCGCCATCATGGTATGGCGACCAGGGCGAAAAGCGTTACTCATTAAAGTTCGGCTCAAAATGAAGACCAATCTTGCCGCCATAATGCTGATGCCCATGATTATGTTCCCGGCCTTAGCGCAAGAGATTTTGCCTGCTACAGGCACGCCTGCTCAGTCTATTGGTGGTCGGGTGTCGTTGCCCGTTGAAAAGGCAGGTTTGCCCCACCTCGTAGAGCCAAAATTGCGGTTGAAGCTGCCAGCTGCATCGCTGCGCCCGCGAATCGCGCTAACCTTTGATGCCTGTATGGGGCAGGCCGATGAGCGAATACTCTCATTCCTCGTGGAGCAACGAATTCCGGCCACTCTTTTTGTGACGGCAAGATGGCTCAAGCGGAATGGCCCTGCCATTGGCGTGTTGAAAGCTCATCCCGATCTTTTCGATATCGAGAACCATGGCGAGAATCACATACCGGCCATTGATATTCCCGTATCGGTTTACGGTATTGCATCGGCGGGTTCGCCGGAGGCAGTGAACAAGGAAGTTGCCAATGGAGCCGCGGCCATTGTGGCGGCTGGCTTTGCGCCGTCTCAGTGGTTTCGTGGGGCAACTGCGAAGTATGATGCAGGTTCCATACGCCAGATCAGAGCAATGGGCTTCAAAGTCGCGGGATACTCAATCAATGGAGATGGCGGCTCATTGCTTGGAGCGAGTATGGCGGAAAAGCGCTTCGCGGCAGCCAAGGATGGAGATGTCATTATCGCGCATATCAACCAGCCGACACATGAGGCGGGTGCTGGCGTGGTAAAGGGTATTCAAGCCCTGCAAAGGCGCGGTGCTCAGTTCGTCCGCCTGCAAGATGTGGATGAGACCGGCGAGGCAGGGACGACAAATTAGAATACCGGACGTAAACCTTTGGATCGGTTTGATCCAATCAGACGAACGTGCAGCTTGTGCCAAATTAACCGGGTGCTCTCGCGCCAAGTGAATGAGCTAAAAGCCTTACCCTCTAAGGCGAGTTGGCCACCGATGCAAAACGGGCTTGCGTTGCAATTGCAAGCACTCAGGTCAGTGCCTTACGCGCCATGTGGCGTGCGACTAGGGATTGATCCAATCTGCGATAAAAATCATCTGCATGAGATTTTTGCAGTGCCGTCTGCAATTCCATGAGCTTCCGCTCTGTTGCCCGACGGCGCAGCTCGTCCAGATCTTCCAGCGCGACCCCGTCTGCCTGCATCAGTAGTGCGATCAACGGGTCGCTTTTTAATTCCTGATATGTCATTTCCCGTTCCATCATCGTGTCCTCCTATCACGCGAATCATCATGACCGAAGATTGCGACAAAAATTCTTTCGCCGTGCGTTTTCTCCGCTTCGTTCTTCTTCGGTTTATCCCCCATGTTCTGAATAGCACTTTATCTACATGCTGCCGTGAAAGTGCGCATCTATCATTTCAGAACAAAGACTTCACAGAGTTTTCATATGTGTACGCTACTGTGGAGAAGCTGTGGATAAAGTTGCGGCAACCAAAATCAGTTTCTGGTTTGTACGCGAATGTTCCGCATATGAACAAAATTGCTAATTCAGTTGCTTCGAATTAGCTACGGCAACTTTGGCACGAATTCGCTTCGTTGACTATGGTTAACATTAACTATTTTTGAATGGAGTGGAACGTAACCTGATGGCGGCCGTTTCTGGCGGCGGAATTCGTTGAGGAGGGCGCGTTAATGATGAAGTTTCTGCACACTCTCATACAAGAGGTCGATATCGCTGCGGAGGAGGGTGACGCTGTTGCCACCGGAACTTACGCAGACGGCCTGTTTCACCTCAATCGTTGTGGAATTGATGCTGAACGCTGTGAACGCAAGCGACTCTCCTATGGAAGGGATTTTCGTGCTGCGGCGCATCTGGCTGAGCAGCCCACACTGGCCGTCTAAACTTTCGCTATCTCCAGATACTCGCTTGTATAATAGCTGCTGCGCACTATAACCTTGTGCATCAGTGAATGCGGGCAGGGGACAGTGAATGTTTCGGCAGATCGGGCTGGCCGGGAGCGATATCGAGCAACTTTTCAACTCATCGCCCAATCCATATGTGATCATAGACGCCGAGTTGACAATCGTCGGTATGAATGACGCCTATCTGGCGGCGACGATGCAAACCCGTGACGCTTTGCTTGGGCGAAATATATTTGAACCTTTCCCTAGCGACCCTGACAGCGACAACGGTCGGATGCTGCGCCAGTCTTTTGCAAAGGTTATAAGCACTAGGCAGGTCGATCATCTTGCGCTCATTCCCTATCCCATCGCGTCGCCAGATGGCACGATGGAAGAACGCTATTGGAGCGCGACGCATACGCCGCTTCTCGATGAACAGGGCCGCGTCAAATTCATCCTTCAGTACACGGTGGATGTGACTGAACTGCACCAGTTGCGCCAATCCAACCAGCAATCAGGCTTCGATATTCAAACCGGTGTCATGCGTCGCGCAGATGCCGTTTCAGGCGAAAATCTGGCGCTGGGTGAGGAGCGCGAATATCTGCGCAGCCTGTTTGAGCAAGCGCCGGGGTTTATGGCCGTTTTGCGGGGCCCAACTCATGTGTTCGAAATTGCCAATGATGCATATCAAACGCTTGTGGGTCGCCGAGATCTGATCGGCAAATCCGTACGAGACGCGCTGCCAGACATTGATGGACAGGGCTTCTACGAGCTCCTTGATGATGTCTATCGAACAGGCAACGGTTATAGTGCCTCCAGTGCCCCGGTTCAGTTGCAGCGTGGCGCTGGAGTGGCAGATGAGCTGTATGTCGATTTCATTTTCCAGCCGCTGCTGGATCGTGACGGTGCTGTAACCGGGATCTTCGTACAAGGCCACGAAGTGACCGATGTGAAGCGAGCTCAGGATGCTGCGCAGGAAAGCGAAGATCGTTTCCGCACTTTGGCGGAATCTATTCCAAACCATGTCTGGACTGCCACACCATCGGGCCAGATGGATTGGTACAATGTTCAGATGCAGACCTACCTGGGATTCGATGAGCCAGCGCTGCGCGAAGGCTCAATTTCCGCATCGTTTCATCCCGATGATATTGAAAGGGTGCGTAGCGCCTGGAATAGTGCCGTTACAGGTGGCGAATTGTTTCAGGCAGAGCTTCGCCTGAAGTGCGCTAAGGGCAATTACCGTTGGTATATTTCACGCGCCGTGCCCATTCGCAATTCGTTGGGCGATATTGTTCGCTGGGTTGGAACCAACACCGATATCGAAGAGCAGAAGAAAACCGAAAGCCGGCTCGAAAATCTGGCCACGACGCTGGAAACGCGTGTTGAGGAGCGTACGGCTGAACTGCTCAAAACACAGGAAGTCCTGCGCCAGAGCCAAAAGATGGAAGCTATTGGCAATCTTGCTGGTGGCATTGCGCACGATTTCAACAACCTCTTGCAGGTGATAACCGGCAATCTTCAGCTGCTGCAGCGCGATTTCTCCGGGCAGGAAAATGTGGAGCGGCGCATGAACAATGCGCTGGCCGCAGCGTCTCGTGGAGCGCGGCTTGCCTCGCAGCTCCTCTCCTTCGGCAGGCGGCAGCCACTTGCGCCAAAGGTCATCAATCTTGGGCGGCTGGTGCGCGAGATGGATCATCTGATCCGCCGCAGCTTGGGTGAGGCAATCGAGATCGACACCATTGTGGGGGGCGGGCTTTGGAACACGCTGGTCGACCCGTCCAACGTGGAAAATGCGCTGCTCAATCTGGCCATTAATGCCCGCGATGCCATGGATGGCCGTGGACGCCTGACCGTTGAACTCGGCAATGCCTATCTGGATGACCGCTACGCGCAAAACGCGTTCGACGTTGAGGCAGGTCAGTATGTGATGCTGGCGGTCAGCGATACTGGCTGCGGCATGCCGCCGGATGTGCTTGCCCGCGCCTTCGATCCGTTCTTTACCACCAAGCCGGAAGGCAAGGGAACCGGCCTTGGCCTTTCCATGGTGTATGGCTTCGTGAAACAGTCGGGCGGCCATATCAACATCTATAGCGAACTGGGCAATGGGACCACGGTGCGTATCTACCTGCCCCGTTCCATGCAGGCTGAAGATGTTCTGGCAGAAGATACAGCAGGCGAGATTACCGGCGGCAGCGAAACCGTGCTTGTGGTAGAGGATGACGATGCCGTTCGCGACGTGACTGTCGCCATGCTTTCTGACCTTGGCTATAACGTGTTGAAAGCGCGGGATGCGGATGCGGGGCTTGCGATTATTGAAAGCGGCGTTCCCATCGATCTTCTGTTTACCGATGTGGTAATGCCCGGCAAATTGAAAAGTGGTGAGCTGGCCCGAAAAGCCAAGGAGCGGCGACCGGAACTGGAAGTGCTGTTTACCTCCGGTTACACAGAAAATTCCATTGTCCATGGCGGCAGGCTGGACCCTGGCGTGAACCTGCTGAGCAAGCCTTATGCGCGTGAAACGCTGGCTCGCAAGATCCGCATGTTGCTCGACAAGGCAAAAGACCGCGCCGTTCAGTCAAAAACGCCAGTCTCGACAGAACAGGCAATGCCAGCTTCCATTCGGGTATTGTTGTGTGAAGATGAAGCGCTGATCCGTATATCGACAGCCGACTATCTGCAGGATTTCGGAATGGTTGTCGTGGAAGCGGGAACAGGTCGCGAAGCCATGGATGCCATCGACGGTGCTGCCATCGATATTCTCGTCACCGATGTGCATTTGCCGGACATGAACGGCCTGGACCTGATCCTCAAGCTTCGGGAAAACCACCCCACGCTTCCCGTGATCTTCGCGACTGGAGATTTGCACGTACCGGGCTCTGAGGCGCTCGATCAATCCAGCCTCGTTACGAAGCCATATGATTACGATGAACTTGCAAAGCGTATTCGCGAAATGGTGCGAGGAAGACGGTAAATCCTAACCAGTTGTTGATGATTTTGGCTGATGCGCCAGGCCATCTGGCAGTCTTCCTTAATTCCTGCTTAGTTCTCCGGCAGATTGCCGGGGGGTATCATGCGAAAACTTGCACTTATTGTTTCTGGGATGGCTGTCCTTTGCGCACTGCCTTCCTGCTATTCATTGTCGAAAGAAGAATGTATCGCCGCCAATTGGAAAGTGATTGGCGATACAGACGGCGCAGCGGGGCGCGATCCGCAAAGCCGCTTTGCCGAGCATGTCAAATCCTGCGAGCGCGTTAAGATCGTGCCGGACCAATCGACCTGGTATCAGGGCTTCCAGGAAGGGGTTAAACGCTACTGCACACCGCTTAGCGGTGCGCAGCATGGGGAGGCAGGTGATGGCTATAACAATGTCTGCCCGCCACAAACGGCCACTGGCTTCATGCAGGGCTATGCATTGGGCAAGCGCGTTCATGACATTCGCCAACGCAAGGATTCAGTTGATTCTAGTATTAGCTCTCGACAGTCTGAAATCGATCAGGCCTATTTTGCGTTGAAGTCAGCCAAGGATGATGAACGTCGTGACCTGCAACGCCGTATCGACGACAACGATTTTGAAATCCGCCGGCTGCGGCGGGATTCCGACGATCTGCGTTACGAGCTGTCAGATGCAGAGGCCGAACTGAGCGACTTCCGCATGAGCCCGATGGCGGCTGGAAGGCCCGTTCGGTAATGATTGTGACCCTCAGGCCACACCCGCCTGAGGCTCACAAATTCAATTATAGCGAACCACCGTGTTCGGCCACGACTTTGGTAAGGCTGCCTGTTGCCGGGAACAGCGGGATGAGGCAAGCCTGCATGGCGTGGTAGATATCGCCCTTGCCAGGAAAGAGCGTGTTTGAAGGCTGAAGGTCTTCGTTCGTCTCTTCAAACCAGCCGCCATTTTCCCGATCGATAAAATGGGCCGCGATGGTAGACCAGATCTGGCGATAGCTGGCTTCATGAAACGTGCTTGGCGCATGGTGGTTCAGGAAGTGCGCGGCTCCAGCCGCTTCGCACATGGGCCACCATAGCTTTGAGCGCTTCTCTGGCTTGTCCTGCCAATCAAGAGTGTAGAAGAAGCCGCCTTTCTCGGCGTCCCATCCGAGTATCATGGAGCGCTCGAAAAGAGCCGTGGCGGCTTCCGGCATCCAGCTGTGCTTGTTGCCGCCCAATGCATAAAGCTGCAGCAGCAGCCTTGCCCATTCCAGCCAATGGCCGGGGGTGGTGCCAGCCGGGCGGAACATTTCATTCGGGTGGTAATAGTTGCGGTCGACCACCCAATTCTCATCGAAGTGTTCAGCGACCCGGAAACCTTCTTCCCGTGCGCGACGGTTGATCAGAAGGTCCGCAATGCGTTCTGCCTTGGAAAGGTAATGGGTTTCGCCGGTGACCTCATAGGCTGCCATCAGGCTCTCGGTGAGGTGCATGTTAGAATTCTGACCGCGATAGCCGGGAACAGGCTGCCAATCTTGCGAGAATTCTTCCGCTATTGCCCCGTGCTGATCCTCCCAGAAGTGCGTTTCCAGCACTTCGGTAATATCTGCCAGCATGGCATCTGCCAGCGGATGGCCAACTGTCTTGGCTGAGGATGCTGCCAACAGGACAAAGGCGTGGCCGTAACCCTGCTTGGAGGCATCGGCGGCCCCTTCATCATTGGCCTGCCAGAAATAGCCGCCATATTTCGTGTCGCGATGCTTCTCCCAAAGATAGCGCATTCCATGATCGACTACATCGGCGGCACCGGGACGGCCCAAGAGATCCGCAATAGCAAAGCAATGCACCATGCGGGCGCTGGCATGAATCCCGCGGGCGGGGTTATTGGGATCAAGCGCCTGACCTTTTGGGTCCAGATCGTAAAACCCGCCTTTTGGATTAACGGCCCGGTACTGGAAGAAATCCATCAAGCTTTCCGCCTGAGAGAGAAGCCATTGGCGGTGATAAGGGCGACCTGCCCAACGCGGCGGATTGTTACCGGACGTGACCATTAAGATCTCCTCGCAAGCGAAACAGAATGTATTGTTATTGGTTCGCAGGTTAGAACTCAGAGGGCAAGAGCTTGATAAGTTTCAAGCGATTGAATTGACATAAAGATATCTTTATGTGATTAAACGTTGTGGTTCGCGGTGAGTGTGAGGAGATGCCAATGTTCGATCATCTATTTGGCCCAGAGGGCGCAAATCGCAATGGTAGCGAGATTTTCGAAGCGCTGGCAAAGGCGGCACGCGAACGCATTCTTATTCTCGATGGTGCCATGGGCACTCAGATCCAGGGACTTGGCTTTCAGGAAGAACATTTTCGCGGCGATCGCTTCTTCAATTGTGCGTGTCACCAGCAGGGTAATAATGACCTTCTGATCCTCACACAGCCGCAAGCCATCGAAGATATCCACTATCGCTACGCCATGGCCGGTGCGGATATCATCGAAACCAACACCTTCTCATCCACGCGTATCGCCCAGGCCGACTACGAGATGGAAGGCGCCGTTTACGACCTCAACAAGGAAGGTGCGCAAGTGGTGCGCCGCGCCATTGAGCGCGCGCAGCGGGAAGATGGTAAGCGCCGGTTTGTGGCGGGTGCCATTGGCCCCACCAACCGTACGGCCTCTATCTCGCCGGATGTGAACAATCCGGGCTTCCGTGCTGTGAGCTTCGATGACTTGAGGCTGGCCTATGCCGAGCAGATTGATGGTCTGATCGATGGCGGCGCCGATATCATCTTGATCGAGACCATTTTCGATACGCTGAATGCGAAGGCGGCGATCTTCGCGTGTGAGGAGCGTTTTGCAGAGAAAGGTATTCGCCTGCCGGTCATGATCTCCGGCACGATCACCGATCTTTCAGGACGTACGCTCTCCGGCCAGACGCCAACAGCCTTCTGGAACTCCGTTCGCCATGCCAATCCATTTACGATTGGCTTTAACTGCGCATTGGGTGCTGACGCCATGCGCCCACATTTGCAGGAAGTTTCCGCCATTGCGGATACGTTTGTCTGCGCTTATCCGAATGCTGGCCTGCCAAACGAATTTGGCCAATACGATCAGTCGCCCGATGATATGGCCCGTCAAGTGCGGCAGTTCGCCAAGGAAGGCCTGGTCAACGTGGTTGGTGGTTGCTGCGGCTCCACCCCGGAGCATATTCGCGCCATTGCAGAAACCGTGAAGGAATTTGCACCGCGTCAGGTGCCGGAACACCGTCCCTTCATGTCGCTTTCCGGCCTTGAGCCATTCGAACTGACCAAGGAAATTCCTTTCGTCAACGTTGGTGAGCGCACGAACGTGACAGGCTCTGCCAAGTTCCGCAAGCTCATCACCGCTGCTGATTACACCTCTGCCTTGGTGGTTGCACGCGACCAGGTGGAAAACGGTGCCCAGATCATCGACATCAACATGGATGAAGGCCTGATCGATTCTGGCCGCGCCATGGTGGAATTCTTGAACCTCATTGCTGCCGAGCCGGATATCGCTCGGGTTCCGGTGATGATCGATAGCTCGAAATTCGAGATCATTGAAGCTGGCTTGAAGTGTGTCCAGGGCAAGGCAATTGTGAACTCCATCTCACTGAAAGAGGGTGAGGAAAAGTTCATTGAACAGGGCCGGTTGATCCGCCGCTTCGGTGCCGCTGTTGTGGTCATGGCCTTTGATGAACAGGGGCAAGCCGATAGCTATGACCGCAAGGTGGAAATCTGCCGCCGCGCCTATAAGATCCTGACGGAACAGATCGGCTTCTTACCGGAAGATATTATCTTCGACCCCAATGTCTTTGCCGTCGCAACGGGCATTGAGGAGCACAATAATTACGGCGTGGACTTTATCGAAGCCACGCGCACCATCCGGCAGGAAATGCCCCTTGTGCACATTTCTGGTGGTGTCTCCAACCTGTCCTTCTCTTTCCGCGGCAATGAGCCGGTGCGCGAAGCCATGCACGCCGTCTTCCTATATCACGCCATTCAAGTGGGCATGGATATGGGAATCGTGAATGCGGGTCAGCTGGCGATCTATGAAAACATCGATCCTGAGCTGCGCGATGCCTGTGAGGATGTTGTTCTCAATCGTCGTTCGGATGCGACGGAGCGGCTTTTGGAAATCGCAGAGCGTTTCCGTGGCGCTGGCGCACGCGAAGCAAAGGCGCAGGATCTTTCCTGGCGTGAGTGGAGTGTTGAGAAGCGGCTGGAACATGCGCTGGTCAACGGCATTACCGATTATATCGAAGCCGATACGGAAGAGGCGCGCCAAAGTGCTGCCCGCCCGTTGCACGTCATCGAAGGTCCGCTGATGGCAGGCATGAATGTGGTCGGTGACCTCTTCGGCTCCGGCAAGATGTTCCTGCCGCAGGTGGTCAAGTCCGCACGCGTGATGAAACAGGCGGTGGCTGTTCTTCTACCTTACATGGAGGAAGAGAAGCGCCTGAACGGCGGCACCGAACGTCAGGCCGCTGGCAAGGTGCTGATGGCCACTGTAAAGGGCGACGTACATGATATTGGCAAGAACATTGTCGGGGTCGTTCTCGCCTGTAACAATTACGAGATCATCGATCTCGGCGTGATGGTTCCCGCCACCAAAATTCTCGAAACTGCCATTGCGGAAAAGGTCGATGTCATCGGGCTGTCAGGCCTCATCACGCCGTCGTTGGATGAAATGGTGAACGTGGCTGCGGAAATGCAGCGACAGGGCTTCGAGGTTCCGCTTCTCATCGGTGGGGCTACAACGAGCCGCGTCCATACGGCGGTGAAAATCCACCCGCAATATCAAATCGGGCAGGCGGTTTATGTGACCGATGCCAGCCGTGCTGTCGGTGTCGTGTCCAACCTTCTGTCGGAAACGGCGCGGGAAGATTACGTGGCCGGTATTCGTGCCGAATATGCCAAGGTAGCCGCCGCCCATGCGCGGGCAGAGGCGGAGAAGGTGCGTCTGCCGCTGGCTCGCGCGCGCGCCAATGCGCAACAGGTGGATTGGGCGGTCTATGAGCCAACGCGTCCGAGCTTCCTTGGAACCAAGGTGTTTGACAATTATTCCCTCGAGGAACTGGTGCCCTACATCGACTGGACGCCATTCTTCCAGACCTGGGAATTGAAGGGGCGCTATCCTGCTATTCTGGATGATGAGAAGCAGGGTGAAGCGGCACGCCAGCTCTATAGCGATGCTCAGGCCATGCTGGCCAAGATCGTTGAAGAAAAGTGGTTCCGTCCTCGCGCTGTCATCGGCTTTTGGCCCGCCAATGCTGTTGGGGACGACATTCGCGTTTATGCAAAAGAAGACCGCAGCGAAGACCTGGCCACCTTTTACACGCTGCGCCAGCAGCTTTCAAAGCGCGATGGTCGCCCGAATGTGGCGCTTTCGGATTTTGTAGCACCCATAGATAGCGGCAAATTGGATTATGTCGGCGGCTTCGTTGTGACTGCGGGCATAGAGGAAGTAGCCATTGCTGAACGTTTCGAACGCGCGAACGATGACTATTCATCCATTCTCGTGAAGGCGCTAGCCGACCGTTTTGCCGAAGCCTTTGCCGAGCGGATGCATGAGGAAGTGCGCCGCAACTATTGGGGCTATGCCAAGAGCGAAAACTTCTCAAACGAGGAGTTGATCCATGAGAACTATGCGGGCATTCGTCCTGCACCGGGCTATCCCGCCCAGCCAGACCACACAGAAAAGCGTACCCTTTTCAACATTCTTGATGCAGAAAATACGACAGGTGTAACGCTGACGGAAAGCTACGCCATGTGGCCGGGCTCATCCGTCTCTGGTCTTTATATCGGTCACCCTGATAGCTATTATTTCGGCGTTGCCAAGGTCGAGCGCGATCAGGTGGAAGATTATGCGGGCCGCAAGGGCATGGATATCGCAGAAGTAGAGCGTTGGCTTGGCCCCGTGCTGAACTATGTTCCGGGCGGCGCACAGGAATCGGAAGAGGCGGCCTGAGCCGCCTCCAGAGATCAGTTCTTTTTGATCCCCTCACATCGCAACTGATATGATCCTGCCTCATATCGACGGCGATTTCCCGCTTGCATGTCGACATGGCGTGGGCAGGAGCCGTTTGCCTTATGAGGTTTGCACATCAAGCAACCGGCGCGACGGTTCTTGGGACGCTTACGTTTATAATGCATAATATTTCTCCGTGTCCCGGCGCGGCCTCTCGCCGCCCGGCCATTTTGGAGAAATTTTGGCTTATGCTTCGATAGTTGATCATGCCGCTCTGAATTCCGATATATTCGCCAGCTGATCCTTCAACGCTTCGGCCTGTATTTCCAGATCATAGTGTGATTGCAGGTTCATCCAGAATTCCGGAGATGTCCCGAAGAACTTGGCAAGGCGAAGTGCCGTGTCGGTCGTTACCGATGTCATTTCCTTGGCAAGCCGTTCAATGCGTGTGCGAGGAACGTCCAATTGCTTTGCTAATCGGCCTGTGCTCAAGTTCAGTGGAACAAGATATTCTTCCCGAAGTATTTCACCCGGATGTACTGGGTTAAGTTTTTCAGTCATATCCTCACCTCTTCAGCGCTTCAGTGGTAATCAACGATTTCAATGTTATCTGCGCCACCATCTTTCCAGATGAAGCAGATCCGCCACTGATCGTTGATGCGGATCGAATGCTGCCCATGTCTATCGCCTTTTAGCGCTTCAAACCGATTTCCAGGCGGTGAGCGAAGGTCTTCAAGTCGTACGGCAGCATGCAACATAGTCAGTTTTCGCAGTGCAACCTTCTGTATGTTGGTTGGCAAACCTTTCGCTGCTTTGCGATGAAAAAGGGCTCCTGTTCGTAAATTACCAAAGGTTCGGATCACACAAAATGAACTTTCTGTATCGTGTTATGATACATAGTACGGAAGAAATGAAAAGCAAAAAGAGGAACTAGGAGGCGGCCTGAGCCGCCTCACCACTAAACTATTCAAATTGATCAATGATGCTGATGCCGTTTTCCTGGAACTTGTCCATAGCGGGCAGGGCGGTCGCGGCATCGGACAATGTGATGTGGCGGCCGATCAGCTTTTCCGGTGCAAGGCTGCCAGCTTCGATCATGGCTAGCATATCATCGTAGCGCCAAGCCTGCATGCCGTGGCTGCCGTAAATTTCCAACTCATGGCCGATCACGCGAGCCATGGGGATTTGTGGCATGGCATGGTCCGCCAGCATCAGGCCTACCTGAACATGGCGACCACGACGACGCAGGTTTGAGATGGAGTTGCAGCAGGTTTGGGGGTGGCCAAGCGCATCGACGGAAACATGTGCGCCCCCACCCGTGGCATCGCGCACGGCTTCTGCCACATCAGCCACACTGCGGCTGTTGATCAGCACTTCCGCGCCAAGCGATTTGGCCATTGCGAGCTTGTCTTCCGCGATATCGATGGCAACGACGCGTGCGCCCAGGCCCTTGGCAATCATGATGGCGGAGAGGCCAACGCCGCCGCAGCCGTGAACTGCCAGCCACTCGCCACCCTTCAATCGTCCTTGATCCACCACGGCGCGGAATGAGGTGGCAAAGCGGCAACCAAGGCTGGCTGCCGTGGCATAGCTCATGCTCTCCGGCAGGTGTACGAGGTTCTGTTCTGCGTGGTTGATGGCCACATATTCTGCAAACGACCCCCAATGGGTAAAGCCGGGTTGGAACTGAGCCTCGCAAACCTGCTGGTTGCCGGAGCGGCATTCGTGGCAATGGCCGCAACCGGATACGAAAGGTACGGTGACCCGATCACCAACCTTGAAGCGGCGAATGTCCTTTCCGACGGCAGAGATGACGCCAGCGAATTCGTGACCGGGCACATGCGGCAGGCGGATGTCTGGATCGTGACCCATCCAGCCATGCCAATCGCTGCGGCAAAGGCCGGTGGCTTTCACCTCTATGACCACGCCGTCCGCCGTGGGTTCCGGGTCCGGCAGGGTTGCTACTTTCGGTGCCTCGCCAAAAAGTTCATAAAATAATGCGCGCATGAATGCCTCCTGAGATGAGCTTGCAGTAGTGCCTTTTCTCAGAAGGAAACAGCGGTCTACTCTGCTAGAATCATCAAATCTTCTGATGCAAATCTGAGGTTGATCTGCTCACCGGGCGCGGGTGGTGCAGTGCCGGGATCGTTGAACATATCGAACGACAGTGTCGTACCGCCCACATCCAATCGCGTACGGATGACAGAGCCGAGGAAGTGGCTTGATGTGACGACGCCAGAAATCTGTACATCTCCCTTGAAGCCTTCGCTGAGCGATCCTGCTTCCGGGCGCAGCGCCACGGTGATTTTCTCACCATCAGGCTTGTTGAGCGGCTTCTTCAGCAAGATCTGTTGGTTGCCAATGGCAATGCGATTTTCGGATGCGTCGAGAACTTTGGCTTCGATGAGGTTTAATGTACCGACGAAGGACGCGACGAAGCGCGTGGTCGGATTATTATAGATCTCGAAAGGCGTGCCGATTTGATCTGCCTTGCCTGCATTCATAACCACGATACGGTCGGATATTGAAAGCGCCTCTTCCTGATCGTGAGTAACGAACACCGTTGTGATGCCGAGCTTGCGTTGGATCTGACGGATTTCTTCGCGCAGAGAAACGCGGATTTTTGCGTCGAGCGCTGATAGTGGCTCGTCCAACAACAGAACCTGAGGGGCTGGGGCAAGGGCACGCGCCAGTGCCACGCGCTGCTGCTGCCCTCCAGACATTTGGTAAGGATACCGGTCCGCCAGATGCTCAAGGCCGATGAGTTTCAGCATTTCATCCACGCGGCTCTTGATCTCAGCCTTGGATTTTCCCGCCACCTTGAGGCCGAACGCAACGTTGTCGAAAACATTCATGTTCGGAAAAAGTGCATAGGCCTGAAACACCATGCCGATGTTGCGCTGGTTCGGGCGAAGGTTCGTCTGGTCCTTTCCACCGATCATGATGCTGCCGTTCGATGGCGTTTCGAAACCAGCAATCATGCGCAGTACGGTCGTCTTGCCGCAGCCGGAAGGGCCAAGGAAGGAGATGAACTCGCCTTTTTCGATGGACATGGTGAAATCATGCACAACCCGGACCGAGCCGAAGGACTTTTGCAAGTGAGAAAGCGTGAGAAAGCTCATGTAAATACTATCCTCAAACCGGGCGCTGCGCGGATTTTTGCAGGCGGGAGACCAGCTGGATCAGGCCAAGGCAGCCCCAGGTGATGGCGAAGGCGATAACGGCAAGGGCGGCGGGTTCATAAGCACGGTTTGCGCCCAGGAGCTGCATGTACGGACCGAAAGCCGGGCGGTTCAGCAGCGCCGCCATGGTAAATTCGCCAATGACGATGGCAAAGGTCAGGAAGGCGCCGGAAAGTACGGCGATGAGCACATTGGGCAGAATGATACGCGCAATAATGGTGAACCAGCCTGCACCCAGGCTTTGGGCAGCCTCCGTCAAAGTCGTCACATCGATTGTGCGCAACCCGGTGTCAACCGCGCGGTACATATAAGGCAGCGCCAGAACCGTATAGCCGCAGACAAGCAGGAAATCCGTTCCGAAGGCGCTTCCGGTCAGCGGCAACCAGCTTGATGTGTTGTAAAGCCGGATGTAGCCGAAGACCACAACGATGGCCGGAATAACCAGCGGCAGCAGTGTGATGAATTCGATGTAGGGACGAAGAAAAGGCAGCTTGAGCCGAACCCAATAGGCTGTCGGTACCACGAGAAAGACACCGAGAAGGATGGTGAACAGCGCAAGCGTGATGGAGTAGGTGAAGGTTGCGCTGAAGCGGTCGTCGGCAAATACCTTCATATAGGCGTCGAAAGAATATTCGCCGCGGCGCATTTTCAGTGAGAAATTCGTCATGCCGATGAGTGGCAGGATGAAATAGAGAAGGCCGACGATGAGAGCGGCCCAAGCCCAAAGACGTTTCATTTCATCCACCTTTCACTGCGCGCCCGCAGCAAGATGTAAACCGTGTTAGCAATGCCGGTGACGACAATCATGCCGAAGGCAAGCGCATAACCAAGATGTGGATCGCCCAGCACATCGCCGCGAATTTGCGCAAACAGCAGGATCGGCACGATGTTGAGAGAGGAGCCAGTAAGCGCAATGGCGGTTGCGACCGCCCCGAAGGCGTTCGCGAAAAGCAGCGCGAAAGTGCCAAGGATTGCGGGTGTGAGAACAGGCAGGGCAACCATCCGCCAATATTGAAAATTAGTGGCACCAAGAATGGATGCCGCTTCCCGCCACTCTTTCTTCAGACCATCGAGCGCGGGTGTGATGATCAGCACCATCAACGGGATCTGGAAGAAGAGATAGGTGAGGGTAAGACCCCAAAAGGACAGAAGGTTGAAGCCCAGCGCGCGAAGGTTCACGCCGAACTGTTGCTGGAGAAAAACGGTAATGAAGCCCAGTGGCCCAAGCGTTGCGAGGAAGGCAAAGGCCAGGGGAACGCCAGCGAAGTTTGAGGCAACGCCTGAGAAGGTAAGCAAAGGGCCGCGAATCCATCGCGGCAAGCCACCCAGCACCACGGCTGCTGCAACGCCAAAGCCAATCAGACAGCCGAAGAAGGCGGAAGCAATGCTGATGCGGATGGAAATCCCGTATGCTGCCATAATGGAGGGGGTAAACAGGTTCAGCACGTTTTCGAAACTGAAGCTTCCATCCGGCCTTTGAAAAGCACCAACGACGATCTTCAAAGTCGGCATAATCAGAAAAAGGATAATGAAGGCGGCGAACGGCACGATGCCCAGCCAATGCAGGGGCAGGCGCATTTTGCGCGCCAGTGCAGGCTGTGCCGGGTGTGTATCTATCGTCATTCCCCTCGTTCCCGCTCGTTGTCAAGCAACGTTATTGTTTTATGTCAGTTTGCGATGCTGTCCCGGCCAATGCAACCGGGACAGCACGTTTTCAAGCGCTTACTTTACGTTCGCGCCAACCACCTTGTCCCAACCGCCGGTGACGGCTGCCTTGTTGGCGTCCACGTCTTCGAGTGTCGGGAAGATTGCCTTTTCATAGGCCGCAGCCGGTGGCAGAGCGTCGATCAGTTCCTTCGGAACCTTGTTGGCCTTTACCATGGCATTGAAGCGGATCGGGTGGCAGTAACCCTTCAGCCAGCCGATCTGGCCATCGTCGGAGTACAGATGTTCCATCCAGAGCTTGGCAGCATTTGGATGTGGCGCGTAAGCAGAAATACCCTGTACGTATACGCCAGCCAGAACACCCTTTTCTGGCACGACAACATCGGTCGGCGGGTTGCCGTTCAACGTCTTTGCCCAGCCAAGAGCGTTATAATCCCAAGCGATGACGATTGGTGTTGCGCCCTGTGCCAGTGTGCCAGCCTTGCCGATGACCGGAACGAAGTTGCCAGCCTTGTTCATTTCGGCGAAGTACTTCAGGCCAGCTTCGCCAGCTTCCTTGCCATCCTTCGCGCCGGTCGAGAGGCCAGCAGCGAGAACACCGAGAATTGCCTGGTTGGACGCGCGCGGATCACCCGCGAGAGCAACCTGACCGGCATATTCAGGCTTCAAAAGATCAGCCCAGTCTTTCGGCGAGTTCTTGACCAGGTCCTTGTTCACGAACATGGACATGACGCCGTAATAATCGCCATACCAGTAGCCTTCGGCGTCCTTCACGTTGTCTGGAATTTCCGACCATGTGGAAACCTTGTAAGGCTGAAGAAGGCCTTCCTTCTTGGCCTGTGGACCGAATGCCAGGCCAACATCGATCACGTCAGGAGCCTGCGGGCCCTTGTTGTCCTTGTTGGCCTTGATGGCTTCGATTTCGTCAGCCGAGCCGGCATCCGGGTTCAGTTCGTTGACCTGAATTTCCGGGTACTTCTTCTTGAAGGCACTGATGACTTCGCCATAGCCGCACCAGTCATGCGGAAGAGCAATCGTCGTCAACATGCCTTCCTTCTTGGCGGCAGCGATCAGTTCTGCGCTTGGCTCCGCGAATGCAAGGCTGCTTGATGCAACCATGATTGCGGTCGTCAGCGACAGGAGTCTCTTGGTCTTGGTCATCACGATGTCCTCCGTTTGGTCTGTTCGTGTGGGCGCAACTCGTAGTGCCACTTCATGAATGGCATGTGACAGTTTTCGTATGTAGCCTGCCTTGGCCTATGCTTGTTGTTGTACGACAGGTTTCCTATTGTTTTCGCTCGTGTTTACCGCTCCTTCTCGCCAGCCGTCCGACGAAAAAGGCGGCTGCGTTCGAAGAGTTCTTCCAGCGAATTCATGCGCTCTCGGGTCTTGTCCCAGCTTGCGCTTTGTACGGCCTCAATCAAGGCCTCAACAGTGAAGAGAGTGACAACGGACGAGTCCCAAGCGGAAGGTGCTTCTATACGGATCTTGAAGATGTGAGATGCATGTCGCGCAACCGGAGACGCCCAGATATCCGTAAAGAGGATGATCACCACGCCGTTTGCCGCAGCCGCTTCCGCCAGTGTGGCAAGCTCTTGCTCGTAACGGCGGATGTCGAAGATTACGATCACGTCACCGGCGCTCATGTTCAACAAATATTGCGGCCAGGAACTGCGATTGGTGGAAATCAGTGTGGTGCGCGGTCTGATGACCTGCATGTGGGTGAAGAAATATTCCGCCAACGAACCGGTAATTCGGCCACCGACGAAATAGATGCTGCGCTTTTCATCCCGCAGAAGCGAGGCCACTTGATCGAAAGTGGCCACATCCATGGATGTCAGCGTATCGCGCAGATTATCGGTAATTGCCTCTGCAAAACGGTTGAGAATGTGGGCTGTTGGCGCGCCAGCCGCCCAACGGTCATGCTTGGCAATCGGGCTGGAAATCGTGGCTTCCAACTCCTGATGCAGATGAGACTGAAACTCTGGGTAACCCTTGTAGCCAAGCTTCTGCACCATGCGGGCAACGGTGGGGGTAGAGACGCCCGCATTATCGGCGGTCGCGGTGATGCTTCCCAATCCGGAGACCGGATAGTTCTCCAGAAGGCTATCAGCGAGCCGTTTTTCAGCCGGGGTCAACCCGTCATAGCGTTGACGGATAACCTCCAGCACGGTGTGCGATGGAGAGGTCACTGCTTACCCATTCCCCTTCCGGTCTCTTGCCGGTTTAGCGTTAGTTAACATTTGTGACAGGCTCCGAGTCAATCCGGGTCCTGAAAAGAATTTTTCAAATGGCAGTTGACGATGACGTGATGATGAAGAATTCTCTTCTCAACCTCAGGCATGATGCTGGATGGAGCGATGCTGGCTCAAACGGACTTTCTCAACGAGCGCGACGGAGATCCTGTCGCCGTGGAAAATGCGCAAGGCCGCAGCCCGGTGCTCTTGGTGTGTGAGCATGCCTCACTGAAGCTGCCGGAGAGGCTGGGAAACCTCGGCCTGTCTGACGATGCGCTATCTTCGCACATCGCTTGGGACCCAGGTGCGCTGGCCGTATCGCGGCTGATGTCGCGAAGCCTGGATGCAACTTTGATCCATCAGCGGTTTTCGCGCCTGATTTACGATTGCAATCGCCCGCCGGAATCGCCTGCCGCCATTCGCGATGTCAGCGAAGTATTTCGTATTCCTGGCAACGAGAATCTGAGCGCAGAGGAAAAGACCGCCCGCGCCGAAGCTCTCTATTTTCCATTTCAGAACCGAATTCGAGACGAGATTGTCCGTCGTAGAGGTGAGGGGCAATCGCCTGTTCTTGTGACGATGCATTCTTTCACGCCGGTTTACTTCGGTAAGCCGCGGGCGGTGGAAATCGGCATTCTGCACGATAGCGATAGCCGTCTGGCGGACCGGATGTTGAAGGCTGCAGAAGGCACGGTGCTATATCGTGTGGAACGTAACGAGCCTTACGGACCTGCTGATGGCGTGACGCATACGCTTGAGCTTCATGCCCTGCCAAACGGTCTTTTGAACGTAATGATCGAGGTGCGCAACGATTTGATTTCAGATGAAACCGGCCAAGGGGTCGTGGCCGATTTCCTGACGGGGCTTCTAAGCGAAAGCTTGCAGCCAAACTAACAAAAGAGACCTCGGGGAAACAGTTGTTGGCGTGCCGTGGCCGTGAGGTTGCGGGAAAGAGAATTCGAGGCCGTGCTGGCGGCCATTCGATGACAGGGGAACGTCATGTCTGATTATAGTGAGAATGACAAAAAGCAGGATATTCAAATCCTGCACTCCATGGGTTACGCGCAGGAGCTGGAGCGCCGCATGAGCTCCTTCTCCAACTTTGCCATTTCCTTCTCAATCATCTGCATCCTTTCGGGCGGAATCAATTCGCTCGGTCAGGCCACATCAGGCGCGGGAGGTGCTTCGATTGGCATTGGCTGGCCACTTGGCTGCCTGATCTCCGGCATTTTTGCGCTCGGGTTGGCGCAAATCAGCTCGGCCTATCCAACGGCGGGCGGGCTCTATCACTGGGGTTCGATCCTCGGGAACCGCTTTACCGGCTGGCTCTCCGCCTGGCTCAACCTGCTTGGGCTGGTCACGGTTCTGGGTGCGATCAATGTCGGCACGTTCTACTTCTTCTTTGGGGCCTTTGGCTCCACCTTCGGCATCGAAGACACCCTGGTTCATCGCGTTCTCTTCGTGGCAATCATTACTGCGGGACAGGCGCTGATCAACCACTTCGGGATTGGTTTGACGGCAAAGCTTACAGACTTCTCCGGTTATCTCATTCTCGCAACAGCAGTGATTGTGACGGCAGTATGCCTGATCAGCGCCCCATCTTATGAGTTTGCGCGTCTGTTCACCTTTGGTAATTATACGGGCCAGCCAACTATGGCTGCTGACGGCAGCCTGACGGGTGCCGCCGTTTGGCCGACCGCAGTTTCTGGCGGTATGGCATTCCTGCTCGGGCTTCTGCTGCCGATCTATACGATCACGGGCTATGATGCCTCTGCCCATACCTCCGAGGAAACAGTAAAGGCGGCGGTTGCCGTGCCAAAGGGCATGGTTTCCTCCGTGATATGGTCCACCGTGTTTGGCTATATCATGCTGTGCGCCTTCGTACTGATGTTGCCCAACATGGACGATGCAGCCAAGCAGGGCTGGAACGTGTTCTTCTGGGCCATGGACACGCAAGTCAACCCGACCGTGAAGAACGTGGTCTATGGGCTGATCTTTGTATCGCAATTGCTCTGCGGCTTGGCGACAGTCACATCAGTCTCGCGCATGATCTTTGCCTTTTCGCGTGATAAGGGCTTGCCTGCATCTTCGGCCCTGGCAAAGGTCAGCACCAAATACCGCACGCCGGTTGCCGCCATCTGGACCGGTGCCGTTTTAGCCGTCCTCTTCGTGTGGTTCACCTCCGCTATCACCATTGCCGGAACGCCTGCCTATTCCATTGTGGTGTCTTGCACGGTCATTTTCATATTTCTGTCTTTCGTGCTGCCTATTGCTCTCGGCTTCCTGGCGATTGGTACTTCGAAATGGCCCGCCATGGGTCCGTGGAATATGGGTGTCGGTGCCTACAAGCTGGTGGCAATTTTGGCTGTCATATCGATGGCAATCATCTTCTACATTGGTGTGCAGCCGCCGAATGATTGGGCGCTGGAAATCACTGTCGGCTTCCTGGTGCTGACAGCCATCGTCTGGTTCGGCTTCGAGAACCGCCGCTTCATGGGGCCACCGATTGGCGATGCTATTGCCAAGCGCAAGGAGCAGATTGCGGCGGCGGAAGCTGCTGTCGGTGAGGCTTGATGACCGCCTGAAATCTCAGCCGCCACGCGGGAGGCGTGGCGGTTCTTCTTATACGAACGGATACGGAAAATGACCTCACCCTATACCTTTGACGACCTGAAGATCGATGTGGCCGCCGGGCGGATAGACACGGTCATCGCAGCCCAGATCGATATGCAGGGCCGCTTGATGGGCAAGCGCTTTCAGGCAGAGTACTTCGTTGATAGCGCCTGGAAAGAAACGCATAGCTGCAACTATCTGCTCGCCACCGACATGGAGATGGAAACAGTCTCCGGTTACAAGGCAACCAGTTGGGAAACGGGCTATGGCGATTACACCATGAAGCCTGACCTCTCTACGCTGCGCAAAATTCCTTGGCTGGAAGGTACCGCGCTTGTGCTTTGCGACGTGCTGGACCATCACACCCATGCGGAAGTGCCGCATTCGCCACGCGCAATACTGAAGCGTCAGGTGAAAAAGCTGGAAGACATGGGCTTTACCGCCTTCATGGCGACCGAGCTTGAATTCTTCCTGTTTGATCAGAGCTTCGAGGCTGCACGCGAAAGCGGTTATCGCAATCTGAAGCTCGCTAGCGCCTATAACGAGGACTACCACATCTTCCAGACAACCAAGGAAGAAGAAGTGATGCGGGCCATCCGCACCGGCCTCCAGGGAGCCAGCATTCCGGTGGAGAACTCCAAGGGCGAAGCCTCTGCCGGTCAGGAAGAAATTAACGTGCGCTATGCCGAAGCGCTGACCATGGCGGATCGGCACGTCATCATCAAAAACGGCGTGAAGGAAATTGCCTGGGCCAAGGGCAAGGCGGCGACCTTCCTAGCCAAGTGGCATTATAATGCAGCCGGATCATCCTCCCACGTGCATCAGTCACTGTGGAGCCTGGACGGCAAAACGTCAGCCTTTTTCGATGAAAAGGGCGAGGCCGGCATGTCAGAAGTGATGCGCCAGTATGTAGCCGGTCTGCTCACCTATGCTGCCGAATATACCTACTTCCTCGCGCCTTACATCAACTCCTATAAGCGCTTCGTGGCCGGCACGTTCGCGCCGACAAAGATCGTGTGGAGCAAGGATAACCGCACCGCCGGTTTCCGCCTTTGCGGTGAGGAGACCAAAGGTATACGCATCGAATGCCGCATCGGCGGCTCCGATCTCAACCCCTATCTTGCCATGGCGGCTTTGCTTGCTGCGGGCATTGAAGGCATCAAGAACAAGATGCAGCTTGAACCGGCCTTCGTCGGTGATGCCTATGGTGGCAAGGGTGTGAAAGAAATTCCGCGCACTCTGCGCCATGCCACGGAAACGTTGCGAAACTCCGCCATGCTGCGCGAAGCATTCGGCGATGAGGTGATCGATCATTACGTGCGCGCTGCCGAATGGGAGCAGGAGGAATATGACCGTCGCATTACCGATTGGGAGGTCGCGCGCGGTTTTGAGCGGGCGTGACGATTACCGTTATTTCGTGACCTTGTTCACGGCTCTATAGATTAAGAAAACGGGTGGCGGCTATGGCCGCTATCCTCAGTTAAAGGGTAACAGGAAAACGATCATGACCATGATCCAATGTATCTCGCCGGTGGATGGCTCGGTTTACGCCGAACGTCCTGCCATGAGCTTCGAAGCGGCGTCCGAGGCCGTTCAGCGTTCACGTCGGGCGCAGAAGGACTGGGCGAAGCGTCCGCTTGAAGACCGTGTTCAACTCGTCATGAAGGGCGTGGCGCGCCTCAATGAGATGGTGGATGAGGTTGTGCCGGAACTGGCTTGGCAGATGGGCCGCCCGGTGCGCTATGGCGGTGAGTTCAGGGGTTTCAACGAACGGTCAAACTACGTTGCCAATGTTGCGGCGGAAGCCCTGGCTCCCATCAAGATCGAAGAGAGCGCTGCCTTTACCCGCCGCATTGAGCGCGAACCGCACGGCGTTGTTTTCGTTATCGCGCCATGGAATTACCCTTATATGACGGCGATCAACACGGTTGCCCCGGCGTTGATGGCTGGCAACACGGTGATCATCAAGCATGCGGCGCAGACACTGCTGGTAGGCGAGCGCATGGTGCGCGCCTTCGTGGAGGCTGGCATGCCGGAGGATGTATTCCAGAACATTTTCCTTGATCACCAGACTTCCGAAAAACTCATTGCTGCAGGTTCCTTCAACTTCATCAATTTTACGGGCTCCGTTGCCGGTGGCCGCGCTGTCGAGCGGGCAGCGGCCGGCACTTTCACCGGAATGGGGCTGGAGCTTGGCGGCAAGGACCCCGGTTATGTAATGGAAGATGCCGATCTTGACGCCGCTGTCGATACGCTCATGGATGGCGCGACTTTTAATTCCGGTCAGTGCTGCTGCGGCATAGAACGCATCTATGTGCATGAAAGCCTCTATGATGCCTTCGTAGAAAAGTCCGTTGCCTGGGTCTCCAACTACAAGCTTGGCAACCCGCTGGAGCAGGAAACGACGCTTGGTCCGATGGCCAATGCGCGTTTTGCCAAGGTGGTGCGTGAGCAGGTGGCAGATGCTGTGGCCAAGGGCGCAAAGGCGCTGGTCGATCCGAAGCTGTTTCCGCAGGATGATGGCGGCGCCTACCTCATGCCGCAGGTGTTGGTGGATGTAGACCCCTCGATGGACTTCATGCGCGAAGAAACCTTTGGTCCGGCAGTCGGCATCATGAAGGTGAAAAGCGATGCCGAAGCCTTGCAGCTGATGAATGATTGCAAATACGGGCTGACGGTTTCGCTTTGGACCAAAGATGAGGAGCGCGCATCCCGCTTGGGCGCAGAGCTGGAAACCGGCACGGTGTTCATGAACCGCTGCGATTATCTCGATCCGGCATTGGTCTGGACAGGTGTGAAGGAAACCGGAAGGGGCGGTTCCCTCTCGGTACTCGGTTTCCATAACCTGACCCGACCAAAGTCCTACCACCTCAAGAAGGCGTAAATGACCATGAACATCACCGCAAACTGGAGCTATCCAACCGCTATCAAGCTGGGTCGCGGGCGCATCAGGGAACTGGCGGATGCCTGCAAATCACTGGGAATGAAAAAGCCTCTGCTGGTTACCGATCGTGGCCTTGCCAATATGGCAATCACGCTTGGTGCGCTGGAAGTGCTGGAGGAGGCGGGCCTTGGTCGCGCGATCTTCGCCGATGTTGATCCGAACCCGAACGAGAAGAACCTCGAGGCTGGCATCAAGGCTTTCCGCGATGGCGGGCATGATGGCGTCGTTGCTTTCGGCGGCGGCTCCGGGCTCGACCTTGGCAAGTGCGTTGCCTTCATGGTTGGGCAGACACGGCCCGTATGGGATTTTGAAGACATTGGTGACTGGTGGACCCGGGCCAGCGTAGAGGGCATTGCACCTATCGTTGCAGTGCCGACCACCGCGGGCACGGGCTCGGAAGTCGGTCGTGCGTCCGTCATCACCAACTCGCAAACCCATGTGAAGAAGATCATATTCCACCCGAAGTTCCTGCCCGGCGTCGTCATTGCCGATCCTGAACTGACCGTGGGGATGCCAAAGGCCATTACCGCCGGGACCGGCATGGATGCTTTTGCGCATTGCCTTGAAGCCTATTGCTCGCCCTTCTTCCACCCCATGAGCCACGGCATTGCACTGGAAGGCATGCGGTTGGTGAAGGAATTCCTGCCACGCGCTTATCATGAAGGTACGGATATTGAAGCACGCACCAACATGATGGCCGCAGCCGCCATGGGTGCTGTGGCTTTCCAGAAGGGTCTTGGTGCAATTCACGCACTCTCTCACCCCATCGGTGCCGTCTATAATACACATCACGGCATGACCAATGCTGTGGTGATGCCGCCGGTGCTGAAGTTCAATCGCGCTAAAATCGAAGAGAAGATCGAGCGTGCAGCGGCCTATCTTGGAATTTCCGGAGGTTTCGACGGTTTCTATGATTATGTCCTGAAGCTGCGGGCAGAACTGCATGTGCCTGAAAATCTGACTGCCATGGGTATCCAGCCTGATCGCATTGATGAGCTCGCGGCAATGGCGATTGAAGATCCATCCTGCGGCGGCAACCCTGTGGAGCTGACACTGGAAAACACCAAGCAGCTTTTCCGAGATTGTTTCTAGTTTCGCTCTCTCGTTAATAACTGAAGCCCGGCATTCGCCGGGCTTTTGATTTAATCACTTGAGGTAACAAACTGAAATCTTGCGCTTTTACAAATTTCAGGGTGAGGAGAATTAGCGTCTGCAATTTCTATTAGGTAAAATTAACGGCTCGTAAATTTACTCCTCGTTAACCATGATTGCTCAGAATTGTAGCATTAGCACAATGTAGCGGTGCTTGGTTGAGCGATGCGGCTCAAACACCGACGGGGACGCAAATAGATGCCAGTGATTTCTTTCGCAAATGCCAAGGGTGGTGCCGGCAAAACGACTGCGGCTCTTCTTCTTGCCACGGAACTCGCCCACCAAGGTCATCGCGTGACCCTGATCGATGGTGATCCGCAGCGTTGGATCAGCCAGTGGCACGACCTTTCGGGCGCGGTGCGCAATATCAACATCATTACCGAAGTCAGTATCGCTTCTCTGCACTGTCATTTGCGCGAGATGGCAAGCCAGACGGATTATTTTATCATTGATCTTGCAGGCGCCCGCGATGCGCTGGTGACCACCGCGCTTGGCCTCTCCGATCACGTCTTCATCCCCGTGCAGGGCTCTGCCATGGACGCCAAGGGTGCAGCACAGATCCTCGATCTACTCGCCCAGATGAAGCAAAAGGGTGGTCTGGATATCGCGCACTCCGTTGTTTTGACGCGGGTCACGCCAATGGTCACTACGCGCTCGCTCGTGGCCATCAAAGGCTTGCTGGCACAACGCGGTGTGAATGTATTGAACACCCCGATTGGCGAGCGCACTGCTTTTCGCGAATTGTTTGAGACCGGCGGCACGCTTTACACGCTGGATGCAGCGAAGGTTTCCAACCTCGACAAGGCCCGCGAGAATAGCCGCGCTTTGGCCGACGAGGTAAAGCGCCTGATGCCGATGCGCGTCGTGCGTTCTGGCATGGGCCGCGTATTAAGCTTCAATCGCTCGGCTGCTTGAGCGTCAATTCCAGCATACAAAAAGGGGCGCCCGCAGCGCCCCTTTTTCGTTTCCAAATCACGAACCTCAATCGACAAATTCAACTACCGTTCCAGGCTTCACCATCTTGGCCAATTCCGTTGCGTCCCAATTGGTCAAGCGAATGCAACCGTGGCTGTTCGTCTTGCCGATCTTGGAAGGTTCCGGCGTGCCGTGGATGCCGTAGGTGGGCTTGGAAAGTGCAATCCAAACTGTACCGACAGGGCCGTTCGGACCTGGCGGGATTTGCAGGATCTTGTCGTTGGCGCCCTGCTGGAAGTTGATCTTTGGGTTATAGGTGTAGCCCGGGTTCAGCGCGATGCGCTGAACGGTATGCGTTCCAGTAGGCGAAGGCGTGTCGGACGAGCCGATCGTTGCAGGATAGGCCGAAACGAGTTTGCCGTCTGCACCATAGGCGAAGACTTGCTTCTTAGCCTTGTCCGCGACGATGCGTACGACTTCACCCGTTTTCGGCTGGCCTGGATTAACAACCTTGATGATCGTGCCGGGTACCGTGAAATCCTTGCCCTGGTTCAGCGACTTCAGGAAGCCCTCGTCCATATGAAAGCGCTCGGCGAGAGCTTCGGTAACGGACGTAAAGGACATCGCTGGAAGCTGCGCCTTATGGGCATAATCTTCCGGAATAGCGGCCACATATGGGCCTGCCGCATCGGCAGGAGTGATCGTGTAATCCACCATCGGCAGACCGCCTTCGTAGGTCAGGCGCTGCATGATGTCTTCGGAATTATTCGGATCGAGGGTATCGCCTGTCATTTCCTGCCAAGCCGCGATAGCCTTGTTGACGTTGTCGCCAAGGTGACCATCGATGACGCCTGGGGAAATGCCTTGACGATCCAGAAACACCTGGAGGGCTACAATTTCCGCAAGTGGCTTATTGGTTGGCGTAATGACAGCCTTGTTGCTGTGTGGCACGATGTTTGGCTGTGGCAAGGGCTGTTCGAGGTTGCCGGTTTCGCCGCCGTCATCCAGAATCATACCGTCATCGTTCAGCGGAAGACGTTCGATGGATGCATCGCGCCGGATTGTGCCGGTTACATCCCCGGGCTCACCTTGCCGATATTCGCGGTAATCCTGATATCCACGAGCATTCGCCTGGCCGTATGGGTCATAGCCACGTTGCGCCCCGCGTGGAGCAGGCGGGTAACCACCGGGAGAGCGTCCATAGGAATCGCCGCGCATTTCAGTGGCAATCACATTGCCCCAGCGATCAATGAAGACCCTACGGCCCATATTATCACGGCTAATGGCAATATCACCGCTATCGGGCATGTAATCGAGAATAGCGCCATCCGGGGCAACCAACACGGTGTCGGACGGCGCGCGGGCATAGCGCCCCTGGGCTGCGGCTGGCGTTGCCAGCTGCGTTCCAATGAGAGCCATGATACTCAGGCTTGTAATTAAGAAGCGCTTCACGTTATCACCGTTTTCAGAACTAAACGAAGAACGGCGAATCTGCCGTCCCGTTCCCCCAGAATTTTCGCGTTTTTGTCAGACAAGCGGATTTTGACGCAAGTATGGAAAAATAGAAAGTTAGGGTGAACGAAGGCTTAAATTCGTGGTTTCATGACTGTCTTGGCAAATCACGGATCAGGGAGAAGATCGTGAAGGCTTTGTTCGCAGCCCGTGGCCCAAAGATTTTTCTCGATCCCACCAGCGTTCTCGATATCGGGAGCTGCATCGTCAACGGCACGGATATTGCGCCGGGGCGAGCCATTCCCGATGATGGAGACCCGCGCATTGATCACTCGCTGGAGGGCTTCTTGTTCACGTGTGGCCCGGACCATATCCGGCACCCTGAGCCAATTGCGGGTGGGAACGGACGCTACCCTCTGCATGGTTCCTACTCTTCCCATCCCGCCGAGATTTTATTCTGGGATGCTCAAGGCGATGATGCCGAATGTGTCGCGCGTGTTCCGGTGAAAACGGCTGAGGGTGGCGAAGCGTTATTGGAGCGGCGTTGGCGCATTGATGGCGAGACCGGTGAAGTGTGCCTCAGCGACAAGGTGACGAATGTTGGCAGGATCGCGTTTGCCAAGGTACATATGTACCACATGAATATTGGCGCCTGGCTGTTTGATGAACATGTGCGGCTATCGGGCGCGATGCTGCAAGGTGGCAGCCTGCCGTGGAATTTTGGTGACGAACCAGGGGGTGTGTTCTGCGTACCTGCGCAGCGAGACGGGGAGGAATGGGCGGAGGTGGCGCTTGGGCCTATCGCCTCGCTCGGAGGGCTAACGCTGCGTCTCCGCTTTGCGACTGCCTCGCTTCCTCACCTGCAGGTTTGGCGCAATCAGAAGGCACCTGCCCATGTCCTGGGCATAGAGCCGGTTTCCCACCGTTGGGTGAGCCGGGCAGAACTACAAAAGACCGGCGAGTTGGCAATGTTGAACCCTGGTGAAAGCGCTGAATATGGCCTGCGTTTCTGTTTCGTATAACGTCAGCGCATCAAGGCGCGATTGACGCGACTGCCGCCCCGTCGTAATTGGAACTCCTCGATTTTTCAGAGCCGGAGGCCGAACTATGGATATCCGCCAGATCAACGACGAATATTCCGTCACGGGGCAGATTACGCCCGCCGATCTCGATGACATCAAGGCCATGGGTTTCAAATCCATCGTCTGCAACAGACCGGATGAGGAAGAGCCAGGCCAGCCGAGCTTTGCTGAGGTTTCCGCCCGCGCCAAGGAGTTGGGGCTTGAAATCGCGTACGTTCCAGTCGGTCGTATGGGCGTGGATGCCGAGGCAGTACGTGGCATGGTGGATGCGCTGGATGATTTTCCGCGTCCGATGCTTGGCTATTGCCGCTCTGGTGCCCGGTCAACGGCCATTTATGAGAAGAGCCTGCATCTGCGCGGCTGATCCTTTGATTTCATCTATTTCCTGAAGCTCAATTCATTGGGGAGATTTTCCATGAGCATTAAGCGTATCGAACCGGGCAAGCGCATGAGCGGTGCCGTTGTCCATGGCAACACCGTTTACCTTGCTGGTCAGGTTGGCGAAGGCACGACTGTTACGGAACAGTCCAAGTCTGCCCTGGCAGAGGTTGATCGCCTGCTGGCGCTGGCCGGCTCGGACAAGTCCAAGATCCTCCAGACCATCATCTACCTTTCCGATATGTCCACTTTTGCGGAAATGAATGCTGTCTGGGAAGCCTGGATCGATCCGGCAAACCCGCCAGCGCGCGCCACGAGCGGAGCCCCGCTTGCCACGCGCGATTACAAGGTCGAGTTCATCGTGACCGCGGCGATCTAATCATCGCCTTACAGATTGATTAAGAGCCCGTCGGATCGTGTTGATCCGGCGGGCTTTTTGATGAGGGCGTTGCTATTGTTTGGCTAGCAGCCCTTCAGCCAGTGCCTGGAATGCCTCAATGGCTTGCGGTAGCGCTTCTTCAGGATTGTCCTTGGCGGCAACCCACATCGCGGCGTTGAGGGCCGCGCCGCTGAGAAGGCGTGAAGCAGCCTCGGCATTCATGGGACGGAGGATACCGTCGCAGATGAGGCCTTCCACAGTCTGTAGAGTGGCTTTCAAGCAGCTGCTCTGGCTCGGCCAGCGCGATGGATCTCCCAAAATGGCCGGCCCATCACGCAAGACGATCTGTTGAACTTCTGGCTCCAAAGCCATCTGGATATAAGCCGTAGCCTCCAGCAGCATCGCGTCCCAGGCTGTTTTTGCGGATGCGGCGCTCTGTCTCGCTTTTTCCGCCATCTCGGAATCAATCTGGTCCACGACAGCAGCCAAAAGGCCGCGCTTATCACCAAAGCTGTGATAAAGGGCGCCACGGGTAAGGCCAGCTTCAGCGGTCAATTCATCCATTGAGGCGTCGGAATAGCCTTTTTCCGCAAATGCTTTTCTGCCTGCGGCTAGTAATTTCTTACGGTTTTCTTCCGCTTTTTCCGCACGCGTTACGGCCATTTCCATCTCCTTCACATACGAAGCGTATTTGAATTGACATACGTATCGTATGTGATTAGGTTTTCACATACGATACGTATCTGAAAATGCATTCTACGGCAAGGAGACCAAGATGATGAAACGTGAAGCTATTTTTCCTGAAGATAGGCATGCGCTTTATGAAGAGCACGGCTATTCCGCGGCAATCCGTTCAGGTGATCTATTGTTTGTCTCAGGGCAGGTCGGCAGCCGCGGCGATGGTACACCTGAGCCTGAGTTTGAAGCGCAAGTGCGCCAGGCCTTCGCCAATTTGGAAAACACCCTGAAAGCGGGTGGCTGCACGATGGAGGATATTGTGGATGTCACGACGTTCCACACCGACCCGGAAAAAGAGTTCCCGACCATTATGTCGGTCAAACAAGAGGTGTTTCCGACCAAGCCATACCCCAACTGGACCGCAGTGGGCGTGAACTGGCTGGCAGGCTTTGATTTCGAGATCAAGGTTATCGCCCGGGTACCGAGCGATAACTAGCGGGATAGGCTGTGGCTTTGCAGAAGCCGCAGCCTTCGTTCATCAGTTAAGCCTTTTCGCGAATCTGCGTTAGCGTGCGCGTCGGGGTGATAGCTTCTGGCGACAACATGACTTCGATGATTGCGGGTTTCCCAGATGCACGGGCGCGCTCGAAGGCGGGGCCGAATTCTTCCGTTTTAGATACGCGCTCCCCGTGGCCGCCATAGGCGGCGGCGAAGGCCACGAAATCCGGGTTCACCAGGTCGGTGCCGCTGACGCGTCCCGGATAATCACGCTCCTGATGCATGCGGATGGTGCCATAGGTGCCGTTGTTCACCAGCACGGTGATGATAGGCAGGCCATAGCGCACGGCGGTGATGAACTCCTGACCGTGCATCATGAAACAACCGTCGCCTGCAAAGCAGATCACCTCACGCTGCGGAAACAATTGCTTGGCGGCAACTGCTGCTGGCAGGCCATAACCCATGGAGCCGGATGTTGGTGCAGACTGCGTGTTGTAAGCCCGGAAGCGATGAAAGCGGTGCACCCAGGTCGCGTAATTGCCTGCGCCATTGGTGAAGATGGCATCCTGAGGAACGTTTTCTTCGATCCAGTTCATGATCGGTCCCATCTGCACATCGCCGGGGCCGGTTTCGGGCGGCGTGGACCAGCGCAAATAGGCATCGTGCATGGCGGCGCTGCGTTCGGCCCAGATAGGCAGGGCAGGTGGCTCAAGATCGGCAATCGCTTCAACGAATTCTGCCGGTGCTGCAACGATGGCAAGATCGGGACGGTAGATGCGGCCAAGCTCTTCCGGGTCTGGATAAATGTGGATCAGCTTTTGTGAAGGATAGGGAATATCAAGCAGCGTATAGCCGGAGGATGGCATTTCCGACATGCGCGCACCCAGGAGGACGATCAGGTCAGAATCCTTGATTTCCTTGGCAAGGGCTGGATTAATGCCAATGCCGACGTCGCCCGCGTAGCAGGTGTGCATGTGATCGAACAGCATCTGGCGACGGAATGAGCAGCCCACCGGAATGCGGAACTTTTCCGCGAAGGCGCGGAAATCGTCCACGGCTTTCTCGCTCCAGCGTGTGCCGCCGAGAATGAACATGGGACGCTGTGCTTCGCGCAGCATTTGTTCAAAGGCTTTGACCTGCCCCACACCGGGATGGCTTTCCACCGGTGTGTAAGGCTTGGCATCCACTGCCTCCACCGCATCGCGCAGCATATCCTCAGGCAGCGTCAACACCACAGGGCCGGGGCGGCCAGAGGTGGCGACGGCAAAGGCACGGGTGACGAATTCGGGAATGCGGCGGGCGTCATCAATTTCTCCAACCCATTTTGCAAATTCCGTAAACGCACGGCGATACTCGACTTCCTGGAAAGCTTCGCGCTCGCGTGCATCGCGCTGAACCTGGCCGATGAACAGGATCATTGGGATGGAATCCTGCATGGCGACATGCAAGCCTGCCGCGGCATTGGTGGCACCCGGGCCGCGTGTGACCATGCAAATTCCGGGTTCCCCCGTCAGGCGGCCCCAGCTATCGGCCATCATCGCAGCGCCACCTTCCTGGCGGCATACCAGCACATCGATGCCGCTTTCATAAAGCGCATCGAGAACGGCGAGATAGCTTTCTCCCGGTACGCAGGACACGCGCTTTACGCCATTCGCCTTGAGGGCTTCAACAATCAGTTGGCCGCCGGTTTTCATGCCTCTTTCCTCTTCTGATCCCGCGCCTCAAGCTCGGCGAGAACTTCATCTGTGTGCTGCCCCAAAGCCGGGCTCGGTCTATGATAGGTAAGCGGTGTTTCGGACAGCACGATGGGTGTGCGGACACCGGGAATGATCGTGCCATCTTCAGCCTCAAGATCAATGCGCAGTTCACGCGCTTTGACCTGTGGGTCATCAAACATTTCATGGATGGCATTGATGGGGCCAGCGGGTACGGCATTTTCGCCGCAGGCGGCGAGCAGGTCTGCCTTTGTCCACTTTGTCGTCTGTTCTGTGACGATGGCGCGGACTTCTACCCGGTTCGCCACGCGGGCCTTGTTGGTGGCATAGCGCGGGTCTTGCACAACAGCGTCAAGGCCTAGAATTTTGCAGAGGCGTGCGAACTGACCATCATTGCCAACCGCCAGAATGAGGTGGCCATCCGCTGTTGGTACCACTTCATAAGGGCTGATATTCGGGTGTGCATTGCCCAGCCGGACAGGGGACTGGCCGGAAATCAGGTAGTTCATGTTCTGATTAGCCAAAACGGCTGACATGACATCGAGAAGCGCCATATCCACATGCTGGCCCTGGCCTGTGCGCATGACGTGGATGAGGGCTGCCTGAATGGCGGTAACGGCATAGATGCCGGTGAAGATATCGGCAATCGCAACGCCTGCCTTCATCGGCTCGCCATCCGGCGCGCCGGTAATGGACATGAAGCCGGACATGCCTTGCACGATGTAATCATAACCTGCGAGCTGCGCATAAGGCCCGTTCTGTCCGAAGCCGGTGATGGAGCAGTACACCAGACGTGGATTGATGGCCCGAAGGCTCTCGTAATCCAGGCCGTATTTCTTCAGCCCGCCAAGCTTGAAGTTCTCGATAACGACATCAGCGTCTTCCACCAGCTTGCGGACAATGCCCTGGCCTTCAAGGCTGCTGAAATCCACCGCGACGGAGCGCTTGCCACGGTTGGTAGAGTGGTAATAAGCGGCGGAGAGGTTTTCTCCCTCGTTACTCTCCACGAAGGGAGGGCCCCAGGCGCGGGTATCATCGCCGCCGTTCGGGTTTTCAACTTTGATGACGTCGGCCCCCAAATCCGCCAGCATCTGTCCCGCCCACGGACCCGCCAGAACCCGTGCAAGCTCAATAACCTTGATGCCCTTCAAGGGAGCCTGTTTGCCGCTCTCGTCTTTCATGATGCCCCATCCTGCTGGTGTTCCGCCAGGCTATTTCTTAGCGGTGCATCCAGCGCTCGGCACGTGAATTAAAATCATGGCGCTATTCCAGCACGTTAAGAGCCCTGCGAGGCGACAACACCGTCCGCCCATTGGAGAAACTCTTCCATCGCACCTTCCCGGCCAATCTCATTCAGAGTTTCATGCCGCATTTCGGGGTATATGCGCTTGTGAACGTTGGACAGACCGGCCTGCACCAGCCGGCGGGAGAGCCAGGCCGTGGCTTTCGCTTTGTCCGTTGCCGGATCTTCCCCGCCGCCGACAAGATGAAAGGGGAGCGCCTTCGGCAGGCGCGAAAGTCTCTCGCTTTCCGTGCCACGAAAGGTGAGGGCGAATACATCCAGCCACATGGAGATGCTGATATCGAATCCGCAGAGTGGATCCCGCTCATAAGCCTCAACCTCACTGCGATCGCGACTGAGCCAATCCGCCTGACTTTTGAAATTCGGCATGGAGCGGCCCCAGGTCTCGAAGGTCAGCTTTGGCAGGATGAGGCTTGGAACATCTGAGCCCTTGAGCGCCCTTTCTGTTTTCAGCACAACCTGTGCCACGCGCCCAAGCGCACCGACGGCGAAGTTTGAATTCCATATGGCAACAGCAGAATATTGGCGAGGCTGATCCACCGCAGCATTGAGGGCAATCAGCCCGCCCATGGAGTGGCCGAAAAGAAGGATTGGTAAGCCAGGATGCCTGCTCTGCGCGTGATCGGCCACGGCTTTGACATCCGCCAATACTTTCTCGACGCCTCCGCGTTCCGCAAAGCGACCCTGCACCGCATCTGGTGCCTTTGTCAGGCCATGGCCACGATGATCATGGGCATAAACTTCATAGCCATTCGCCGCCATGAAGGAGGCAAAGCCCGAATAGCGAGCAGAATGCTCAGCCAATCCGTGGCAGATTTGCAGAATCGCTTTGGGCGCTTCCAGCGCAGGCTGATGGCGAAGAGCAAGTGTCGCGCCCGTTGGGCTCTGCAGTTCCTCGACTGTCGAAAACATACTTCCTCCCGCAAACCCTAAACCAACGAAACTAGTGACGTGACTGACTCCAATTTGCAACGGCCTCCATGGGGCGCCACGTCACGAACTGCTAGCTTAAGGTTGTTCGTATTGATCACACAAAGTTTCGATAGGGTTTGATGGTTGCCCCGAACGGTGGATTCGCCTAAATAGCGGCAACTTTCCCATTCGACGCCGGAGCAATTGTCCCTATGGCACGTCAATTCATTTATCACATGGCCGGTCTGAACAAGGCTTACGGCAACAAGAAGATTCTTGAGAACATCCATTTGTCTTTCTACCCGGACGCCAAGATCGGTATTCTGGGTCCAAACGGTGCCGGTAAATCGACCGTCCTGAAAATCATGGCTGGTCTGGACAAGGAATGGACCGGCGAGGCATGGCTGGCTGATGGCGCAACGCTTGGCTATCTGCCGCAGGAGCCGCAGCTCGATCCTACCAAGACTGTTTTCGAAAATGTCATGGAAGGCGTTGCTGACAAGACTGCGATCCTAAATCGCTACAACGAATTGATGATGAACTATTCCGACGAAACGGCGGAGGAGGGCGCAAAGCTTCAGGACATCATCGATAGCCAGAACCTGTGGGATCTGGAAAGCCAGGTTGAGATGGCCATGGATGCGCTGCGCTGCCCGCCCGGCGATTCCGCTGTCGATAACCTTTCCGGCGGTGAGCGTCGCCGCGTTGCGCTCTGCCAGCTTTTGCTGCGCAAGCCCGACCTGCTGCTGCTCGATGAGCCGACCAACCACCTCGATGCCGAGACCATTGCCTGGCTTGAAAAGCACCTGCGCGAATATCCAGGTGCCATTCTGATGGTCACTCACGACCGTTACTTCCTCGACAACGTGACGGGCTGGATCCTTGAACTCGATCGCGGTCGTGGCATTCCTTACGAAGGCAACTATTCCGCCTACCTCCAGGCCAAGGCCAAGCGTCTTGCACAGGAAGAGCGCGAAGAAGGCAGCCGCCAGAAGGCACTTTCACGCGAGCAGGAATGGATTGCTTCATCGCCGAAGGCACGTCAGGCAAAATCGAAGGCGCGTATCCGGGCCTATGATGAACTGGTCGCTGCGGCTGAAAACCGTCGTCCAGGCGAAGCGCAGATCATCATTCCGGTTGGCGAGCGCCTCGGCAACGTGGTGATTGAAGCCGAAAACATCAGCAAGGCTTATGATGGCCGCGTGTTGTTCGAGAACCTCTCCTTCAAACTCCCCCCTGGCGGTATTGTGGGTGTGATCGGTCCGAACGGTGCCGGTAAATCGACGCTCTTCCGCATGATCACCGGGCAGGAAAAGCCGGATTCAGGTGATATTCGTATCGGTGACACTGTGCATCTTGGTTACGTGGACCAGAGCCGCGATTCTCTCGATGGTTCCAAGAATGTCTGGGAAGAAATTTCCGGCGGCAACGACATCATCAAGCTCGGCAAATACGAGATGAACTCCCGCGCCTATTGCGGTGCGTTCAACTTCAAGGGCGGCGATCAGCAGCAGAAGGTCGGCAATCTCTCTGGTGGTCAGCGTAACCGCGTACACCTGGCCAAGATGCTGAAAGCTGGCGGCAACGTTCTGCTGCTTGACGAACCGACAAACGACTTGGATACCGAAACTCTGGGTGCGCTTGAAGACGCGCTGGAAAACTTCGCTGGCTGCGCTGTTATCATCAGCCACGATCGCATGTTCCTGGACCGTCTTGCGACGCATATTCTGGCATTTGAAGGCGATAGCCACGTTGAATGGTTCGAAGGCAACTTTGAAGACTACGAACAGGACAAGATACGCCGTCTCGGTGCTGACTCGGTCAACCCGAAGCGCGTGACCTACAAGCGCCTGACGCGCTGATCGTTACCGACCTTTACGATTGCGGCGCCGCCCTTAGGGCGGCGTTTTCATGTGTCAGCCATGATGAAGATGATTTAAGCCTTGCCAAGTGCATTTCCATCACATAAAGATATCTTTATATCTTGATTGTGATGGATGCGCGGATGACGCTGGTTCTCGATAAGCTGGTGGATGTTTTGAAGACAGCGGGTGAAACCACCCGTTTTCGTCTGCTCATGCTGCTTTCCGCCGGCGATCTGACTGTGAGCGATCTGACTGACATTCTTGGGCAATCCCAGCCACGTATTTCCCGTCACCTCAAATTGCTGTCTGAAGAGGGGCTCATTGAGCGTTACCAGGAAGGGGCTTGGGCCTTCTTCCGTCTTCAACGGGAAGGAGATGCCTCCACTCTCGTTCGCCAGTTACTGGCCGCGACGGATCAATCCGATCCCGTTCTTGTTAAAGATGGCGAGCGTCTTTCCGAGGTGAAGAAAAACCGCGCAGAGAGAGCGCAGGCCTATTTTAGTCGGAATGCAGCAGAGTGGGACGAGCTTCGCCGCCTACACGTCAGTGACGAGCAGGTGGAAAAGGCGCTAAGCGGTTTAATTGGAAGCGAAGGAATCGACTCCCTGCTGGACCTGGGCACCGGCACTGGCTGGATCTTGCAACAGTTTCAATCGCTCTATCGCCGTGCAGTGGGCATTGATGCCAGCCGCGACATGCTGTCTGTTGCCCGCGCTAATCTGGATCGCGCCGGCATCCTCAAAGCTTCCGTGCGCCACGGCGATATTTTCAATATCCCGGCAGAGGCGGGTGACTTCGATCTGGTGACAATCCATCAGGTGCTGCATTTCCTCGACCAGCCCGAGCGCGCTGTATATGAGGCGGCCCGCGTTCTGCGGCCGGATGGGCGCCTGATCATCGTTGATCTCGCTCCCCACAGCCTTGATTATTTGCGGGAAGAGCATGCACATGTGCGGCTCGGCTTCTCCCATCAAACCGTTCAGGACTGGCTGGAAAAGGCGGGTCTTAATGTGGAGAACCTTCTCGATCTCAAACCGGCAGGTTCGAAGGGCTCTCCCTCCCTGACCGTCTCCATCTGGGTTGCACGAGCGCCAGCCCAAGCGAACTTGGCCGACCAGCGCATATTACATGACACACTGATTACGGAAGCCGTTTCATGACCAACCCGTCCGCCGCCAAAGAGCCATTTCGTATCTCGTTTGAGTTCTTTCCGCCCAAGTCTCCTGAGATGGAGGAGCAGCTTTGGCAGACGGTTGACGAGCTTGGCCGTTACCAGCCAGATTTCGTTTCTGTAACCTATGGCGCTGGCGGTACGACCAAACGCCCAACCTTTGCGACTGTCGAGCGGCTGATTTCTCAGACCAACATGCCGACCGCCTCGCATCTGACTTGCGTTGATGCTGACCGTGATGAGACGCATGATGTCATCCGGGAGCTTCGCGCACTCGGCGTACGCCACATCGTCGCGCTGAGGGGTGACCCGTCCAGTGGCATCGGCACGGCCTATGTGCCGCATCCGCATGGATATGCCAATGCGGCGGAACTGGTGGCTGCCTTGAAGGAAGAGGGTGGGTTCGAAATTTCCGTTTCAGCCTATCCGGAAAAACATCCAGAGAGCCGCGATGCGGCCGCCGATATCGAAATGCTGAAGCGAAAAGCGGATGCTGGCGCTGACCGTGCACTAACCCAGTTCTTTTTCGATAACGAAACCTTTGACCGGTATATGGAAAAAGTTCGGGCTGCGGGCATCAAAATACCTGTGATACCGGGCATCATGCCGATCCAAAACTTGACGCAGCTCAAGCGTTTCGCCGGACGTTGCGGCGCTGTTATCCCTTCTTTTCTTGATGAACGCTTTGAAGGCTTGGACGACAAGCCGGATGATCGCGCCAAAGTGGCTGCGGACCTAGCAGCAGAGCAAATTGAGGATCTCATTCGCCGTGGGTTCCATGAGTTTCACCTTTATACGATGAACCGGACGCCACTGGTTGCTGCAACCTTGGCCCGTCTTGGAAGAGAGCCCGCGGCAGCCGAACGCACGGTCGAGCGTGCTATTGTTTGAAATGCAGATAAAGACCCAATCCGTGTCTACGGATTGGGCCATTGATGGAAACTTCTAAGGCATATGACGGAGTCTTGACTGCGCATCGGCTCCCGGTGCCTTCCGTCGCGTGAACCCTATCACTGTTTAAATGAACAGCATGGATGCGACGAATACGAACGCTGCACCGACGAGAAGGACATTAAAGGAATGTGTTCGTCCCATGTCTGCCTCCTTGCGTTGACAAGGAGAATGTGGGGCATTTAAACATTATTGGAAAGTCCATAAATGTGCTGCGCTGCAGCGTGAGCCATGCTCACTTTAGCGGTAATACCTATGTAAGTATCTGAATTCCATCAATTTTAATGGTTTACAATCAAGATGAACAGAAGATGAATTTTCTGCTGAGCCTTGTTAATAACTGTTATATTTTGTGATGAATTGCTGCGTTGCAGCGACCCATTTCATAAATATTCACTACACAAGTTCATTAAAAAGCGCGGCTCTCACCGCGCTTTTTTGGGAAGGAAAAAATGCTCAGAGCGCATCAAGAAGCGCCTGGGTTGGCCAACCATCGGCAGCCATTCCCAACCGCTTCTGTTCCTTTTGAACGGCAACGCGCGTGCCTGAGCCAAGGATGCCGTCGATCTTGCCGACGTTATGCCCATGGGCTTCAAGCTTTGTCTGCAAGGCTTTCATGCCAACGTCATCCAGGCCTGGCTCTGGCATGCCCTTGGCATAAGGGGGCGCGCCAGAAAGGCGGGTGGCGAAGTAGGCTGCCGAAGTGGTGTAGATGAAGGACTGGTTCCACTTCAAATACACGCCAAAGTTCGGGTAGGTGAGGAAGGCTGGGCCTTTACGGCCCTGCGGCAGTACCAGGGCAGCAGGCAAGTTTCCGAACTTGGTCTCGCCGTCGCGCGGCTTCACTCCGAGAGCGAACCATTCTGAGGCGGGCATCTCATTGCCAAGGCCAGACTTTTCCCACGGGAGATTCTCTGGAAGTTCAACTTCCTGAAGCCAGGGTTGACCTGCCTGAAAGCCCATCCCCTTGATGAAGGCCGCGGCGGTGAGAACCGCATCCGCCGAGCTTGTCTTCACATTGATATGGCCGTCGCCGTCGCCATCGGTGCCATATTCGATGATATCCGCAGGCAGCATTTGTACCTGGCCAATTTCACCCGCCCATGCGCCCGTGTTGGTGGCAGGGTCGAGATCGCCGTGCTGCACCATCTCGGTGAGGGCAATCAGCTGCTTGCGAAAGATTTCTGGCCTGCGGCAATCATGAGAAAGCGTCACCAGCGCATTGCGCGTATTGAAATCGCCTTGCACAGCGCCAAAATCTGTTTCCATGGCCCAAAAGGCAGTGACGACGCCTGGAGCAACGCCAAATTCCTTTTCTACCCGTTCAAAGACAGGCGCCAACTGCTTCAACTTCTGGCGGCCGATATCCAGGCGCGCCTGGCTGACAGTGCGCTGGGAAAACTCAAGGAAGGTTTGGCGAAATACGCCTTGCGCGCGGTCGCGTGACAGTACCTTCTGGTCTATCTGCGCGCCTTCCAGCGCCTTGTCGGCAGCAGCCGCTGGTACACCTTTGGAAATGGCTTCCGCTTTAACACCAGCCAGAAACTCAGCCAGACCGCCGCCACACGCCACGGCGGGCGTGGCAGGCGCGGGCGCAGCGGGTGCTGGCTGTTGGGCAAGTGCGGTTGAGCTGAGAAGCGTAGGCAAGGCGAGGGCAAGCGCGACACGGCGCAGAAGGGCAGCAGACATCCGGTAATCCTTTGACGGACAGACAGGGTCATTCAGCAATTCATGATGGCCGAATGGAGGCGTTAAGAATGGCTGCGTTACACCAGTTCACAGGCAAAGATGCAAGCCAAACCAAACCTCTCTGCGAGAATCAGTTCGCAGCAACGACACTTGTATCTGCTGCGGGTTTCGATACGGACGCCAGCCACTGCTGCCAGTTCTTCCTGGAGCCAGCAAAAACGTTGATATCCGTACCGCCTTTGATGCCGGGGACGATGCCGGTGGACGTATATTGCCAGAAAGCCCAGCGACGGGATTCATATATTTTTTGCGGATGAGCGGCGACCGATCGGACCCAGAAATGATAATCCGGGAAGTGGCCGACCAGATTGTCCCGGTGGAAATCTACCGAGGTATAAACGATTGGCCGCTTGCCGTAATAGGCCTCAAGACGATCCATAAAGCGCTTCATTTCGGAGCGCACTGTTTCTGCATCCGGCTTTGCCTTGCAAGTCTTGGAGGAGTGGTTCCACTCCACATCGATGACCGGCGGCAGGCGCGACGCGCTTTTTGGCACGTTCTGGATGAACCAATCCGCCTGCTCATCTGCAGTCGAGCAGAAATAGTAGAAATGATAGGGGGCGTAGGGAATGCCTGCTGCCATGGCATTTCGCCAGTTCGCATCGAAGGTCGGATCAATCATATCCTTGCCTTCGGTTGCCTTGATGAACACAAAGGCAATCCCCGATTTGCGAACCGTCATCCAATCGATATTGCCATTCCACTTCGATACATCGATGCCGTGAATTTCATGGCGATCCGGATGGTTGGGGCCAAAGTCCTGCGGGTCCGTATCCTGAAACTTCGGCTTGCGGATGGAGGCAGTTTCCATGAGGTCGAAACTCGTGGACGTGCATCCGCTGATCAGCATGCAGGTGGCAATCAATGCGGCGAGAAGGCGAGGCATGCAGATCCCGTTAAGTTAGCGTGAGGAAACGGCTTGCAGGCCATGCAAGGCGGTAACTTCAACGTTAACCATAACGTCGTAAATAATCCGTTAGAGCAAGCGAAAATCGTGGTTCAAGTAGCGTATGCATGCAAAGGCTTACGAAGGATAGCCCGCCAGGCATAGCCGCAGTAATGCCGCTGGAAGGTCAGTTCATAACCTGACATGGCTGCCTTCTGTTTCAAAACCTCTTCCAGATCCGCGCGCGGGGTCACATGAAAGCGGGCAAGCCAGCCTTGTAGCAAAGCCCTGAACCATTTCGGCAACTCTTCCTGCTGGCCGAAATCCACGACATGCAGTGAACCTCCAGGCGACAACGCGGCGAGCGATGCATCAATGGCACCTGTCCAGCCGGGAATCATGGAAAGTGCATAGGAAATGAGAATGCGATCAAAGCCTGCAACAGCAAAATCACTGGCAAGAAAGCCTGTTGCGTCGGCTACGCGCAATTCAACCTTGGCAGATGTGCCAGAGAAGTTTCTGCGCGTGCTTTCAAGCATCTGCGCCGAAATATCGAGACCATAAAGCGCGGCTTGGGGATAGTGCTTGTGGGCAAGCAAAAGATTACGACCCGTGCCGCATCCAACTTCCAGAATCGACTGTCCGGGGCGAAGTTGCAAATCGGCAATCGCCTTATCGCGCCCAAGCAGATAGTATTTGCGAGTAAAATCATAAATGTGCCGCTGGTAGCGATACATACGATCCATGCGCTCTGCATGTTCGAGTGCTTCTATCCGGCTCATCCGCGCTTCTCATAGATGTGGAAGCCGCCGTAGATCGCGGAACGATCCTGCAGGTTCAGCTCTTCCGAACGCGGCTGAAGATAGATCCACTGCTCCCGCAAGGCGGAAGAGATGCGCCCTTCGATGATGCTCTTTTCCGCAGCGGTTCTGAATATGACGCGAGCGCCTGGCGCAGCGGTGCGGGTTACTTCGCTCCACAACTCATTCAGTTGCTGGTCGTTCATCCAGTCCTGTGCGTCGAGCAGCACGTAGCGATCCACTGTACCAGCGGACTTGCCTGCCAAGAGCTCCGTAAATGTCGCATGGTGAACCTGCACGCGATCAGCGGAAGTGCGAATAGCGTCATAATGCTCGCGGCTGAGATAGGCAGGCAGTACACCTTCATGGGGCCTTGGGTATCGCCGCATGAAAGCCTGCCAGGCGAACGGGTTCTCCTTCAGCGGGAAATGGCAGGCCAGCTTTTCCAATCTCTGCCGCAGAACGGGCGCAATGGAACCATCTGTGGCAAGGCTTGCCAGTTCATCATATTGTTGCGGCGGAATACCAAGCCCGAAAAGTGAGCTTTTGCGACTGGTGAGCCAACGGATCAAAGGCTTATCGAACAGTGGCGCTATGCGGGTATCGAAGAACTGCCGCTGTTCGCGCAAAGACCGCGCCCGAGATAGATCAGACAGGCGCACGCCATGGAGCCGGGCCAGGATATGACCCATTGTGATGAAGCGGCCAAGCAAGCCTGTGCGATAGATATTGCGATTGAAGACCGTAATACGCTGACGCCCGGAAAGTCCGCGCTTCTGCCAATAGGCACGCGTCACGGGATCCAAAGTTGGAGCAATAGAGTGCTTGAAGGTGTTGCTGTTGCTGCTTTCCTGCTCCTGTGCCAGGAAACGCACGACCTCCTCGTGGGAGGGCAGGGCCTGGAAGGCGGCCAGCTTCAGCTTGTTCAGCGCTATGTGGTGAGGGTTAAGATCCACGACGTCGATGGAAGTGGGAGAGCGTGAGAGATAGGCCAGCATGTTGCAACCACCCGAGCCGATGCACACGATGTGATGCCCGGTCGAGAGGTCCATGGCATCCATATCCACCTGTGGGTCTTCCCATATCTGCGGATAGACAAGCCCGGAAAACAGCAGGCCGAATAACCGCTCGGATAGCCAGCTGCTGGAAAAGCTCTGGTGTTGAAGCAGCGCTGTCTTGAGTTTGCCGTTTCGAAGGAAGCCAGCTTCCGATGCAATTTCAGCCATAGACGAATCCCCGCCATTTCTGGAGCTTCAGAGGCTGTAGCCGCCGCCTGCTACAGTTTCATGACGCTGAAACCGGTGACCAAATTTCGATTGGTTCTTCCCACAGAAAGCAAATGCTGCTTGCATGCCCGCCTAAACGGAGAGGTTAGAATGCGTTGGTTGAAGCGTTTGATGAAGCTTGTGCTGGCAATTGTCATTGCTGCCCTCGTGGCAATTCCCACTTGGCTTTATGCGGCGCCGCCGGAATTGCTGCGGGTGGCCAGCGGCTATGCCGCCAAGATTGTTTGCTCCAATGTCTTTCTTGCAAACCGGGATGCGCAAAAGGTGCTGGCGGATGACGTGCAGGCTCCGGGGCATCCTTTGCTCAAATATATGAAGCTTCATGTGGACGACGCGCAGCACCGGGTTACCGCAGGTTTGCTGGGAGGCATCGCCAAACGGACGGCTGTGTTGCGCCCCGGTTATGGCTGTACGCTGCTTGGTGATGATGGGTCTACTCCACCGTCCTTGGCCGCTATAGATCAACCGGTTGCTGCCTTCGATGCCTCGAAACCTTGGCCGGAAGGCGAGGCCGCTATCCTCGATCCTTCCATCCAATCCTTAATCGGAAAAGACGATTTGGCCGGTCCAAATGTTCGTGCCATTGTCGTGGTAAAAGATGGGCACCTGATCGCAGAACGTTACGGGGAGGGCTTTTCCGCTGCGACGCCGCTTCTGGGTTGGTCGATGACCAAAACAGTAAACGCGATGTTGATCGGCACGTTGTTGCGGGATGGCAAGCTCTCTCTGAATGATGACCATCTGGTCACTTCCTGGCAGAACGACCCGCGCTCCACCATCCGGCTTCGGGATCTGCTGGCCATGGAGGACGGTCTGACTTTCAATGAAGACTACGGAACGGTGGATGATGTCACTCGTATGCTGTTTCTGGAGCCGGATATGGCTGGATATGTGGCAGGACAGCCCGCAGCGCACCCGCCGGGAAAAAGCTTTCATTATTCCACTGGCAGCGCCGTTCTCCTCAGCCGCGTCTGGATGCAAAAGCTCGGGAATAATGCGCAGGCCGTGACTTACCCCCAAACGGCACTCTTCGCGCCTTTGGGCATGCGTTCCGCTACGATCGAAACCGATGCTCGCAATACCTTGGTGGGTGGTTCTTATATGTATGCCTCCGCAAGAGACTGGGCACGGATCGGTCTATTCCTGGTGCAAGATGGGGTTTGGAACGGCCAACGCCTGTTGCCCGAAGGATTCGTTGGGCAAATGGGCGAGGCGAATGCCACCTCCGGTGGACGCTACTCCAAACTTCAGACTTGGTTGCCGAAGAACATGAACCTCGACCTGCCAGCCGGAAGCTTCCAGTTGGAAGGGCACGATGGCCAGAGCGTCGCCGTTATACCGTCCAAGGGGATTGTCATCGTGCGTATGGGGCTTACGCCTTCCAAGCTGAAATACCGACCGACGAAGCTTATTGAGGCTGTTGTGAACGCTGCAAAATGACGACAAAAGAAAGCCCGCCAATGGGCGGGCTTTGCTTGTAACCTTCAAGGCAAATATCGTTACTGGCTGATAACGTCCAGCATGTCCTTGCGTTTGGCGTCGTAATAGTAGCCACGAGCATAAAGCTTAACGGCATTTTCAGGCTCATTATCGGCCACGAGCCAAGCGCCGCGCAGATACTTGATCGCGTATTTGAGGTTGGTCTCGGCATCCAGCAAACCTTCCGGCGTGCCGGTATAGCCCATGGATTTGGCTGTGGAATATTTGATCTGCATGAGGCCGAAGAAACCGCGCTTGTTGTAGGCCTGCGGATCATATTTGCTTTCGCGGTGAACCACACGATGAACCAGCGATTCAGGTACGCCATAAAGACCGGCATACCGCTTGATCAGCTTGTTCAACGTAGGCGAGCTCATGGACGCCGTATCAGGCAAAGGTGCGCCAGGTGCTGGCGGAAAGAAATCGCCTGACATGGCCGAAACAGGCTTCGCGGGACCGGCATAGGCCACCATATTGGATGTGGCAGTCGGTGCTATGCGCGGACGTGGCGTTGGTATTGCTGTGTAGGCGGCGGCCATTTCCTGCGGCAAAGCCGCCGTCTGCGCCGTGCCAGGTGCGGCCAAAGCCGAAGGTGCTATGGCCGGTGCTGCGGCCTTGGACGTTGCCGTGGCCATGTTGATCGCCTGAAGACCGGCATTCTTATCGATAGCCGTGGATGCGACAGCAAGCGCTGGTGTCTGCGTTCCCGGAGCTGCCGGTTGCTCCTTGCCCGCCAGAGACGCAATGACTGCATCATTCTGTGCGCGGATTGCGGAGCTACCTGTGGGTAGAGCCAGGGTATGAACGCGTCCACCTTTTTCAGCCACTTGCGTGACAGAGCCGACAGGGACCGCGACCGGACCTGGGACGGCGGCCATTTCAGGAGATGCGGCACCGGCTAGACGGCCCGTTTTTGCGGCAGCGCCGCCCGCTTCTGTGGAAGCCACCTCAGTTGTAGCAGCGCTCGTCCCGTTTTGGGGCTGAACCGATGCGACATTCGCCTTGGCAGGCGTATTGGATGCTGTTTGAACGCTAGAGCAGCCAGATACCGCTCCGCAAATCGCAGCCGCCATGACCGCATTCGAACCGATCAATCGGGTTATCGCCATCGTCTCACTTTCATGAAGATGAATGTTTCCGCCCGCCGGTCCAGGACCGCACAGCCACATCCATTAACGTAAGTTCACAATTGCGGCAAGCGCCAAAGATTTCATGCCGCAATTCTGCGATAACCAGCCGTTACCGCTCTGCTGGCGATAAATCGCGTAGGAGGCTTTCGCGAAGCTTGAATTTGCTTGCGAAACGCCTTGGCCTTGAGCACAGAGCGTGACGAAAAAATAACCTGCAAAATAGGCGCTATGAAAGCGGCGAAACCCATGGACGGCAGCAGGTTTCGAACCAACTCGCCCCCGGAAGAACGCGAATCAACCACCTGGAGAAGGACGGCGCAGAGCGCAATAATGAGCGCTGGCCGGATAGCTCGTTGCGCCATATGGATGACTGCGCGAACTGTTCCGTTTTGAGCCAGATTGTCGTTATCTGCTATGCGTAATCTCAAACGCTGCGCCTGCGTTCGCAGCACGTAAATGAAAAAAAACGCCATCCCGATCCAGGAAAGTGTCTGCTGCATGGCGGGCAGACCTATGCGAAGAAATAGCAGCGCACTGAACGCTGTGCCGCATGCGATGAGATAGCCAAGCCAGAGGCCAGGTAAAAGCAAAAGCGCGCGGGTTTTCCCGCGCGCATTGCAATAATCTCGAAGGGAATGTCCTGCTGCTGAAGGCAGCAGGAAAGTGAGCAGGGACAAGGCTGCGGTGATCAGCATGGTCTCAGTGCTCATGTGTCTCTCCCGAACCGGAGAAGATCATTCTCTCCGGTGAAGCTGTGAAGAATTGTCTTCGATCAGGCGGGACGGAAGGACTGTCCGATGTAATCCATCGTATCCTTGAACCAGCCAGCCGATAGATCGAAGTGTTTACCCCCCTTGATACGCGGGAATTCGATCGTGCGCAATTTCCCATTCTGGTCCTCGTCATGCCCGGTCACGCCGGAGACCTTATTGAGGGCACTCTCGACAGCCAGATCAACCATGCTTTGGATCAGGCGCAGATCATCCCCGTTCGCAGGTGCTGAACGAGCATAATAACCCGATTTCTGCACCATCGAACGTTCTGCCTTCAGAAGGGTTGCAAAATGTTTCTGGAACCAGTTTCCAACGTTGATGGTATCGATCTTCACGTGGCCAAAGGCATCGCGCTTGATGGTCTCGCCTGCCGCTTCACGCTCTGTAACAATTGTGTCGAGCCCAGCGCCTTCGGAAACGAACAGCGTCACATAGCCACATTTATCCATGACGGCGCGCAGACGCTCTGCCTCCGCTTCCAGATCGAAAGCCATCTCGGGCAGGTAAAGCCCGTCGATGTTTTTCATCTGGGTGTTCATCATGAAGCCTTCGACATATTCGTTGTGCTTCGTGTCCTGAATATAAGCCCGTGCAGTTGCTGCCGTCAGCCAGCCGCAGTGACGGCCCATGACTTCATGGATCACCAGCGTGCGCGGCGCAGCGCTCTGTTCATTGCTGACGTGATCGAAGAAATGCGCGCCCACTTCAGCCGCAGTCCATGCGCCAAGTGACTGACGAATGGGAACCACATCATTATCGACAGTCTTTGGAAGACCGACGACAGTGAGATCGTAGCCGTTTGCACCCAGATAGGCAGCGAGATCGGCAGCCGTCGTGTTGGTATCGTCCCCACCGATGGTGTGGAGTATCGTGATGCCATCGGAAGCCAGGCGTTCAGCCGCAACTTGCAGCGCATTCTGGCCTTCCTTGATCAACCCGCGCTTCACGCAGTCTGCCGTGTTGGTCAGCTTTACGCGGCTGTTGCCGATTGGCGAGCCACCGTAACGATGAAGCAGATGCGCACGTTCACGCATATCGGAATTGATCTCGATGCGATCAGACAGAAGCAACCCCTGATAGCCGGAACGATAGGCAACAAGCTCAATTTCGGGGGCGATGTCGCTGTAACGCTCGATTAATCCTCCTACGGCAGAGGAAAGACATGGGGCCAATCCGCCCGCCGTCAGCATCGCAACCTTCTGTTTGGCCATCGAACCTCCTTTGCACCTGTTGTGCACATTGCGTAAAATCCGCGAATGGATGCGACACCGCGCCGCGCCTGTAAAGTGAATTTCTCAAGAAAATCCGATATTTCGCTGAACTACTCTATTCAATCGGTTCAAATTACTCGGAGGTTTTGTCTCGGATTGCGCAAAGTGAATGGCAATTGTGGGCAAGCCGTTCAGGAACGATTTGGGATGACACGACTTAGCCCTTGCAGATCCGAGCGAATCTTCGTCACGTAAAATGACGAAAGATTAATCGAGCACGCGCCCAGTGTAGCTTGCCAACGGCGATTTAATTTGGTCAGGTGAGTCATGATTTTCGATTTTGCATGCCTTCAGCTGACTTCGCTTTGGGACCGCCTGCTCAGCAGCGTGGGCGATGCCGCGCATAATGCGCTTTCCCGCGTGGTCGAAGCTATTCGCACTCTCTTTGAGGGTGATCCAGAAACGCGTCGGCAGGTATCCTTCTCCGTAGCTATCATTGCTCTTTCCGCAAAGATGGCGAAGGCCGATGGTGCGGTGGTTGCCTCCGAAGTCGAGGCTTTCCGGCAGATCTTCGACTTTCCTGAGGAAGAAGCGCGTAACGTAGCGCGTCTCTACAATCTGGCGCGTCAGGATGTTGCGGGTTACGAAGCATATGCGGAAAAGCTCGCAAGCCTCTGCGGTTCTGGGGAATGCAATTGCCCCATGCTGGAAAACGTCATTGATGGCCTGTTCCACATCGCCAAAGCAGATGGGATGGTGCATGAGAAGGAACTGGCTTTCCTTGCCCGAATTGCTGAAATCTTCCGCATTGATGAAGACCATTTCCGCCGGATCATGGCGCGACATATCGAGATGGAGGGCGGCAACCCGTACCTCGTTCTTGGCGTTTCGCCTGAGGATGATTTCTCGGAAATTCGCAGACGTTATCGCAAGCTGGTGGCCGAGCATCACCCTGACAAGCTGATCGCGCGCGGCGTGCCGGAAGCGCTTCATGCTGCCGCCAATGAGCGGATGGCCGCGTTAAATGCAGCTTATGCAGCGATTGAAAGAGAACGCAAAGCAGCATGAAACTGGTGCCTGATTATGCGGGAGCGCGGGTTGAGCCGTCCCCAAACCATGGCGAGCGCAAGGATTGCGATGCGCCGGATATGATTATCCTGCACTACACCGGCATGCCGGATCATGGGCAGGCGCTTTCCTGGCTTAAGAATATCCAGAGCGAAGTCTCAAGCCATTATTTCGTCTGGCCTGATGGACGCGTTGTCCAACTCGTACCCGAAGAGCGGCGCGCCTGGCACGCGGGCAAAAGCAGTTGGCGCGGGGAAACGGATATCAATTCACGCTCCATCGGCATTGAAATTGCAAATGCCGGTCATCCCGGCGGCCTGCCGGATTATCCATCAGAGCAAATCGAGGCCGTGATAGCGCTGTGCCGCGATTGCGCGACGCGGTGGCAGATCAGGTCGGAGAGGGTGCTTGCTCATTCCGACATCGCGCCGAAGCGCAAGGTCGATCCGGGTGAGCGCTTTCCCTGGCAAAAACTGCACGAGGCGGGCGTTGGACATTGGGTAATGCCAAGCCCCATACGTAGCGGTCGCTTTTTTCAACGAGGCGAGCAGGGCCAGCCGATAGAGGCGCTGCAAGGCATGTTGGCGCTGTACGGTTACGGCGTTAATATCAGCGGTGAATTTTGTGAAAAGACTGAAGGGGTTGTTGAAGCCTTTCAACGTCATTTCCGACCGGAGAAAGTCGATGGCGTGGCCGACATGTCGACCATCGAAACATTGCACAGGCTTCTGGCAGAGTTGCCACGTTTTCAAGGCACTGATGAAGCTTGATGAAAGCATGCCGCGCGAGACTGTACGCGGTATGCTCAAACGACATTTAAGATCAGGACTTAAAACGTAAGCGCGAAGCCGACAGATCGCGATACGTTATAGAACAGGCGATTTTTGCAGTGTCTCATGTTTTCAAATTCATTGTCGTTGGCCGTGGAATGATGGGTTCTGCCGCTGCCAAATACCTCTCGCAAGCCAGTGACGGCGTCGCGCTGATCGGCCCTGATGAGCCGAAGGATAAAGTTACCCACCAAGGTGTCTTCGCCAGCCATTACGATGAGGCGCGCATTACGCGAACGATTGATCCTGATCCGGTCTGGGCGCTGCTCGCCAATCGTTCCATCGCTCGTTACGCTGACATTGAACGTGAAAGCGGCTTTCCATTCTACAAAGAGGTGGGGTGCCTCATGGTGGGGCCAAAGCGTGCAAGCGGTGATCCCTATATCGACGGTATCCTGAGCGCGGCAGGTCAGCTTGGCGTTCAAACGGAACTTTTGGGCAATGAAGCTTTGGCTGACCGCTTCAGTTATTTTGGGTTCGAGACCGAAAGCGAAGGCGTGTTTGAACCGAAAAATGCGGGTCACATCAATCCCCGAGGCCTCGTGGCTGCGCAATCCGTTCTTGCTGAAAATCAAGGCGCAAAGCTCGTAAACGAATCTGTTCACTCCATACGTCGAGAGGGCGTGCATGTGGTGGTTCGAACGGATCAAGGCGAGGAGTATCGCGCCGAGCAGGTGCTGCTTGCTGCGGGCGGTTTTTCCATTGCGGAGAATCTGTTGGCGCGATCGGTTCAGATGTCAGTTCATGCACGAACCGTAACCTTCTTTGAGGTGCCGGATGATGAGGCGGCGGAATTTACCAATATGCCATCTCTCATCTACCAGCCGCGCGATGTGAAGAAGCATATTTATCTGCTGCCTCCGGTTCGCTACCCGGACGGCAAGCTATACCTGAAGATCGGCGGAGACCCCGATGATCTGCGTGTGAAAACCAGGGATGAGATGATCCGATGGTTCCAATCGTGCGGCAGATCCAGTGTGCGTGACCATCATGTGGACATTGTTAGGCAATTGGTGCCGAAGATTAACGCCGAAAAAGCCAGCATGGCTGCTTGCGTCGTTGCCCAGACAGCGACTGGCTATCCGTTCATTGCCAAAAGCCATGATGCCGCCATTGCCGTTGTCACTGGTGGATGTGGTGCCGCGGCAAAAAGCTCCGATGAGATTGGGCGGCTTGGTGCTCAATTGCTGCTGAATGGCTCATTGAGTGATGAGGGCTATCCTGTCAGCTTCGCTGCCGAATTTGCTTGAGTAGGTGCAATAAAGCTGTGGCGTCAGATTGGCAAACCGTCTAAGGAGGCGCTGCCAGTTGGCCGGGCAGCCGCGCTTTACCAATGCTGAAAGGCGGTAGGGTGAGGAAAGTCCGGGCTCCACGGAAACACGGTGCCGGATAACGTCCGGCGGGGGTGACCCCAGGGATAGTGCCACAGAAAGAAAACCGCCCCGCCTTTTGTTGCGCTCTTTGAGAACGCAAGAGGTGGCGGGGTAAGGGTGAAAGGGTGGGGTAAGAGCCCACCGCAGTTCTGGCAACAGAGCTGGCAAGGTAAACCCCACCGGGAGCAAGACCGAATAGGGATGACGCGGGTCGCGTGAAAACGCAGCCACAGCCTGTTTCTGGGCCAGTCATCCGGGTGGGTTGCAGGAGGCAGTGCGCAAGTGCTGTCCCAGATGAATGGCTGCCACGTTCCGGGAAACCGGAGCCATACAGAACCCGGCTTACAGGCCAACTGGCAATTACATTTTCTTCTTGATTTCAATCCTGGGGCGGTTTCGAAACAGAGGCTGTCTTGCCTGCTGCCACACAGGTTGGTGCGGCGTATTTATGCGCACATACTCTTTCAGGTTGCGTAGCTCGCCTTGGTATGGCGATACGAAACTCCACCTTATGCATGAACTTACAATGGCTTAAGAGAACGGGGTGGTCTTTTGACTTGACGAAAGACAGGTGGAGCGAAACCGCCTTTGCTAACCCTTTGTTAAACTTAACGGCTTATAAATATTTGGCGTTGTGGTTCTGCCGTGGAGCCACTTCCCATTGACGCCCATAGGGTCCCATGATATCCCAAACCCACACTGCGAAGGGGCAAATTCTTGCCCAATTATCGGACAGAAACGGGTCGCCTTCTTCGGAAGGTCGCGGGCAGAGAACTTCGTGCCTTAACGGCTGGGTTGTGTCTGTGGATGCGTTTGAAGTGGGGCGTGTAATCGTCTCACGCGTCATGGGAGCGGATGTTTGGCGTTATGAACCGCTTCTTGTCCAATGCGACGAACAAGATCGATACGAAGGGGCGGGTTTCCGTTCCTGCGTTGTTTCGATCTGTCTTGGCGCAAAGGGATATCCAGGAGCTTTATTGTCTCCAGGATCTGGTATTTCCGGCGATCAGCGTCGGCGGTCCCGAGTTGCTCGAGCGGTACGAGCGGCAGATCGCCAGCGTCGATCCTTTTTCGCCGGAGGCAAATCAGATGTCGCTGCTTGTTCACGGCGGCGGCGTCTACATGCGGCTCGACCAGGAAGGCCGGTTGATGGTGACGGATTTTATCCGCAGCTTCACCGGAATTACCACGGAAGTCACTTTCGTGGGGCGGTCGGATCATTTTCAGCTTTGGCAACCGCAGGCGTTTCACGAGGCGCAGCGGCTTGCCCGGGAAGGTCGCGCGCTGACTGGGGTGCGGCCGACGTAAGACAGGGGACCGGAATGGCGGCGAATCTTGTTGGCGACGGAAATTCCGAGGCCGATGGCGGACCGATGCGCCACATTCCAGTCATGCTGAACGAGGTGCTGGAGACATTGTCTCCGGCGCCTGGAAAAACCATTCTCGATGGCACATTCGGCGCTGGCGGATATACGCGCGCCATTCTCAATGCAGGTGCCAACGTCATTGCGCTTGATCGTGATCCGAATGCGATCGCCGCGGGTCAGCCTATGGTGGCCGAGTTTTCAGGACGATTGAAGCTTATCCCGTCCCGCTTTTCGCAACTTGCGGACCATGCGCCGTCTGAGGGGCTGGATGGTGTGGTCCTGGATATCGGCGTGTCATCCATGCAGATCGATGAGGCAGAGCGTGGCTTCTCGTTCCAGAGGAATGGTCCTCTCGATATGCGCATGTCCTCGTCGGGCGTTTCGGCGGCCGATGTTGTCAATCGGGCCAAGGCGGGCGACCTTGCGCGAATATTCGGATTTCTTGGTGAAGAAAAGCAGGCAGGACGCATTGCGCGTGCAATCGAAAAGCGTCGTGCTGCGGAACCTTTTGTCACCACCCGTGACCTTGCTAATCTGATCGAAAGCGTCAATCCGCGTAAGGCCAAGGATAAAATTCATCCGGCCACCCGCGTATTTCAGGGCTTGCGCATTTTCGTGAATGACGAATTGGGCGAGCTTTCACATGCGCTTTTTGCGGCAGAGCGGGCACTAAAGCCCGGTGGGCGTCTGGTCGTCGTCAGCTTCCATTCCCTGGAAGATCGGCTGGTGAAGCGCTTCCTCTCTGATCGTTCCGGCAAGGCCAGCGGTTCGCGCCACCTGCCCATGGTGGAGGATAAACCAAGTATTTTTGAGCCAATTGGCAAAGGATTGCTGGCCGCGACCGATGACGAAGCGCGTATCAACCCTCGCGCAAGGTCTGCCAAGCTACGTGCTGCATTTAGAACGGCTGCTCCGGTGGGCGCGTCGGACTATTCGATTTTCGATCTGCCTGATTTGGCAAGCCTGGAAAAGATGGGAGCCTGAACATGCTGCGGAGCTTCGATCTGGTTTTGATCGGTGTCATGACGGCGACTGCCGTTGTGACCTACACGATCAAGCACAAGGCTGATTTGAAATTGGAGGAGGTTCGCCGGCTGGAATCGGAGATCAAGCTGGAGCGCGATACCATTGATCTTTTGAAAGCGGACTGGGCCTTGCTGACACAGCCAAACCGTTTGCATCGTCTGATCGGACAATATCAGGCAGAGCTTGAGTTGCAGTCCACGCAGCCGACGCAGCTGGCCCTGCCGCAGGAACTGCCGATGTTCAAGGCGCAATTGCCGCAGCCTGAAACCACCATCGAACAGCTGATTGCTGAGGTGGACCCGGAAGTTGCAGCGGCCCTGAAGGGTGTCGATGCCGCCAAGGCAAAGCCGCCAAAAGCGAAAATCCCAGTGCCTCAGGCGCGGGGAAAAACCAAAGTTGACGTGATTTCAACCGGATCGGTGGACGACTGATGGCTTTTCTTTCCCGTGTTATGGTCTTGAAAAGCCGGGCTCACTTTTCCGCCGGCTCCAAACGTCCCGGATCCTCCTCCGGGAAGTTCGAAGGTTCTCGCAAGCGCAAATCCTCACAGGCGCGTAACCGCGTTGCAATCATCATCGCCTGCTTCATCGGTTTTTACGGTGTTATTGGCACGCGTCTTGCCATGTACGCCATGCGCGAGCCGGAAGCGACCTCCAGCATCATGCCTGCCGATCGTTTGATGGCCTCGAGGCCAGACATTCTTGATCGCAATGGCGAAGTGTTGGCGACCGATATTCGCACTGTCTCGCTGTTTGCCGAGCCCCACAAGATCGTCGATCCCGATGAGGTGATCGAAAAGCTGCGTACCGTCCTGCCTGACATTGATTCCAAGCAGATCTACCATAAGCTCTCGTCCAGCTCCCGATTCCAGTGGTTGCGCCGTCAGCTGACGCCAAAGCAACAGAGCGAAATCCTGGCGCTAGGCATTCCCGGCATTGGTTTCCGTCCAGAAAAACGCCGATTTTATCCAGGTGGTGCGACCGCAGCGCACATTGTCGGTTACGTCAACATTGATAACCGCGGCGTTGCGGGGATGGAGCGGTATATCGACACCCAGGGTCTGGCTGATCTGGCAGCCGTTGGCATGACCAGCGATCAGCCGCTGGAACCTGTTCGCCTTTCCATCGATGTGCGGGTGCAGGCCATTTTGCGTGATGTGCTCATGTCGGCCATCCAGAAATTCCGTGCCAAGGGTGCTGGCGGCGTTGTCCTGGACGCTAATACTGGCGAAGTTCTCGCCATGGCTTCCGCGCCGGACTTTGACCCGAACGATCCGGCTGCAGGTGGTGAGGAAGGCTGGTTGAACCGCATGTCGAACGGCACGTTCGAAATGGGATCGACCTTCAAATCCTTCTCGCTGGCCATGGCGCTCGATTCCGGCAAATTCTCGATGAATGATAGCTTCGATGCCCGCTATCCTATTCGCATCGGTGGCTTTACCATCAAGGACTTCCACGGCAAGGGCCGCTTCCTGACCATGCCGGAAGTGTTCCAGTATTCCTCCAACATCGGTACTGCCAAGATGGCAGATGCGGTGGGAATTGAAGGCCACAAGGAGTTTCTCACGAGGCTCGGTCTCTTGAGCAAGATGAAGACGGAGCTTCCGGAGGTTGCGACACCCTCCCAGCCTCGTACCTGGAAGAAGATCAACTCGATCACGATTTCCTTCGGCCATGGTGTGTCAACCACGCCGCTGCAGACAGCGGTTGCAGGTGCTGCACTGGTCAATGGCGGGCGGCTGATTGAACCCACCTTCCTGCCGCGTTCTCGCGAAGATTCGGATTTGGCGGCGACGACCGTGATCAAGAAGACCACGAGTGACAACATGCGTTGGCTCTTCGAGTGGAATGGTACGCAGGGTTCCGGCAAAAGTGCGCTGGTTGAAGGTTTCGATGTGGGTGGCAAGACCGGCACCGCCGATAAAGTCATCAATGGCCGCTATAACCACGATCACAACTTCAACGCCTTTCTGGCTGCGTTTCCGATCTACAAGCCCCGATTTGTTGTTTTGACTTTCATTGATGATCCGCGCAGCGAAACGGACCGCGCAGTGCTGGCCGGTAATAGCGCCGCGCCCATGGTGAAGGACATCATCAGCCGGTCTGCTGCGATTCTCGGTGTAAAACCAAGATTTGGTGAAAACGGCTCCGCCATGCTTGTGTCCTATTAGGCCATAATGAATGAGCGCGACGATTCGCGGCTCATGAAAAGCCGTCTCGCAGAGAGGGTAGCGATGAAACTGAGAGATTTCTCCGGGGTATTCCCGGAGGCTGCTGCTGACCTTACCGGTGAAGCTGGCAATATTGTTGTGACAGGGATTTCCGCAGATAGCCGTGCTATCAAGCCGGGTATGATTTTTGTCGCTATTGCTGGCAACAAGGCAAACGGAGCGGCATTTGCGCAGGATGCCGTGGCGCGAGGCGCTTCTGCGATTGTTTCCGCCGAGGCTATTGAGGCGCAAGTTCCGACGATCCGGGTTGAAAATGTACGCCGCGCGCTGTCTCTTGGAGCGGCAAGCTTTTATGCTGGTCAGCCGGAAACTATGATTGCTGTCACCGGCACGGCTGGCAAAACTTCAGTTGCCTCTTTCACACGCCAGATTTGGGCGCATGCAGGGCTTGCCGCTGCTCAGATCGGCACCACGGGCGTGATATCGCCCAAGCGTAATGATTACGGCTCTCTAACCACGCCTGATCCTGTTGCGCTGCACGTGCTTCTTGCGGAATTGGCGGCAGAAGGCGTGACCCATGCTGCCATGGAAGCCTCAAGTCACGGTCTCGACCAAAGCCGTTTGGACGGCGTGAAGCTTTCTGCTGCAGGATTCACAAATCTCGGTCGGGATCACATGGATTACCACTCGACAGTGGATGAGTATTTCGCCGCGAAAATGCGCCTGTTCGATACTCTGCTGCCGAAGGGCAGTCCGGCGGTGATTTTCTCGGATGATGTTTGGTCCACTAAAGCTGTGGATGCGGCAAAAGCGGCTGGGCATGATGTGCGCACCGTAGGTCGTGCCGGATCGTTCCTCACCCTCAAGCGCGTCGAGCATTTCCGGCATAAGCAATTGGCGGAAATCCATATCGACGGCCAGATCTTCGAAGTGCATATTCCGCTGGCGGGTGATTTCCAGATTTCCAATGCCCTTGTGGCAGCAGGCCTGGCTATCTCAACCGGTGTTGCGCCGAAGCTTGCCATGTCTGCGCTGGAAAGGCTCGTCGGTGCTTCAGGGCGGCTCGAACTGGTTGGTCAGACCAAGCAGGGCGCACCTGCTTATGTCGATTATGCCCACAAGCCGGAAGCGCTTGAACATGTTCTCACATCCGTGCGTCCCTTCACGACCGGCCGCGTGATTGTTGTGTTCGGCTGCGGCGGAGATCGCGACAAGGGCAAGCGTCCGATCATGGGTGAAATCGCAAGTCGGCTTTCTGATGTGGTCATCGTCACGGACGATAATCCTCGCTCCGAGGACAGCGCCACGATTCGCGCTGAAATCATGGCTGCAGCGCCTGGCGCTACCGAAATTGGTGATCGGGCAAAGGCAATCCGTCATGCTGTAGCTTTGATGGAGGCTGGCGATACGTTGATCGTGGCAGGCAAAGGGCATGAAGAGGGGCAAACGATTGGCACGACTGTGCTTCCCTTCTCCGATCATGTGGAAGTGCGCAAAGCTTTGGAGGAGTTGAAGCAGTGAGCTGGTTGTGGACGACGGCAGATATGATTGCCGCCATGGGGGGGCGTCCCATTGGCTCGCTACCGGAAGGCATAACCGGTATTTCCATCGATAGCCGAAGCATTGCTCCGGGCGAAGCATTCTTCGCCATCAAGGGTGATCGAGTTGATGGCCACGATTTTGCGACCATCGCGGTTGCCAATGGTGCGGCACTTCTTGTGGTGGCGGAAGGCAAGCTACCTGCCATGGGCCGCATCACCACGCCGCTTATCGTTGTGGAAGATGTACTTGTTGCACTTCAAAAACTGGCGATTGCTTCTCGCCTCCGAAGCAGGGCGCAAATTGTCGCGGTTACCGGTTCTGTCGGCAAAACGACAACCAAGGAGATGCTGCGCTCGGTTTTAGCGCCTTCCGGCAAGGTGCACGCCGCTGTAGCCTCTTTCAACAATCACTGGGGCGTGCCACTCACGCTTGCACGCATGCCCGAAGATGCGGATTTCGGTGTCTTCGAAATCGGCATGAATCATCCCAATGAAATCAGGCCACTGGTGAAAATGGTGCGGCCTCAGGTGGCGGTGATCACCACGATTGGGGCGGCTCATCTGGGGCATTTCAACAGCCTGGAGGAAATCGCCGCTGCCAAGGCTGAGATTTTTGAAGGGCTTGAGCCAAATGGTGTGGCCCTCCTGAATCGAGATAACAAGCAGTATGGCTTCCTGGAGCGGGTGGCGCAGGACCTTGCCCTGCCGCACGTATTGACCTTCGGTCAGCATGCGAAGGCTGATTTTCGCCTGGCGGATTTCGAAGGCACTGCTGACGGTTCTACCATCTGGGCGGTGCTGAATGGTGAAACGGCCGAGGTTCACATCGGCGCGCCGGGCCGTCACATTGCAGAAAATGCGCTGGCAGCCCTTGGCGTAGTTGCGCTTTTCGGAGCCAATCTGGATGCTGCGCGGGAGGCGCTGGCCTCTCTTCGGCCCGTGAAGGGAAGAGGCGAGAAACATCGGCTTCAATTTGGTGACGGCGTCCTCACGGTCATCGACGAAAGTTATAATGCCAATCCAGCCTCCATGCGTGCTGCCATCGCGCTATTGGCCTCGACGGAGCCCGAAGGGGCAGGGCGGCGTGTAGCTGTGCTGGGCGATATGTTGGAGATGGGCGCTTTCTCCCAACGGGTTCACGAAGAACTGGCGGGCCCGCTACTGTCTGCTGGAATAGCTCACGTCTGGCTTGCCGGGCAGGAAATGGCGGCATTGCGTGATGCCCTGCCGGAAAGCGTCCATGTGGGATATTGCGCTACCACTGCGGAACTCATCGATTATGTGCAGAGCCAAATTGTTCCCGGCGACGTGCTGATGGTGAAGTCCTCTCTCGGCATCGGTTTTGGCAAGATCATATCTGCGCTTATTGACAAGTACCCGGCCTTGCCTGACAGGGAGCGCCATACTTGATCCTCCATCAGAAAGACAAACCATGCTGATTTGGCTTGTGGAACTCGCGAGCAGCTTTCAGATCTTCAATCTGTTTCGCTACATCACGTTCCGGACAGGCGCTGCTCTGTTCACATCCGCCCTGATCGTTTTCTTGTTCGGCCCGCGTATGATCGCGTCGCTGCGTATTCGCCAGGGCAAGGGGCAGCCAATCCGCGCTGATGGGCCACAGACCCATTTCAAGAAAGCCGGGACGCCCACCATGGGTGGCTTGATGATTCTGGCGGGCATTGTTGGCGGGTCGCTGCTCTGGGCTGATCTTTCCAACGTTTATGTTGTCGCGACGTTGCTCGTAACACTGGGTTTTGGCGCCATCGGATTCTATGACGATTATCTGAAGGTGACGAAGCAGACGGAAAAGGGTTTTTCAGGCAAGGCGCGTCTTGGTATCGAATTCGTCATTGCTTGCATCGCTGTCTATTTCATGATGCGAACATCCGTTGCCAATAGCCCGAATGGCTCACTGCTCGGAACATCGATTTCTTTCCCGTTCTTCAAGAGTGTCCTGCTCAATCTCGGCATCTTCTTTGTGCTGTTTGGTGGTTTTGTGATTGTGGCGGCAGGCAATGCCGTCAACCTGACGGACGGCCTTGATGGCCTCGCCATCGTGCCGGTCATGATTGCAGCCGCCTCCTTCGGCATCATTGCTTATCTGGCTGGTAACGCCGTTTTTGCCGATTATCTGCAGATCAATTTTGTACCCGGCACCGGGGAACTTGCTGTTATCCTAGGTGCGGTCATCGGGGCAGGTTTGGGCTTCCTCTGGTTCAATGCACCGCCAGCCGCCATCTTCATGGGTGACACGGGATCGCTGGCCCTTGGTGGCCTGATAGGTTCGGTTGCCGTTGCCACCAAGCATGAAATCGTCATGGCCATCATCGGCGGCTTGTTTGTGATGGAAACACTCTCTGTCATCATCCAGGTTGGCTTCTTTAAGCTAACCGGGCGCCGCGTTTTCCTGATGGCGCCGATCCATCACCATTTTGAAAAGCTGGGTTGGACGGAGAGCCAGGTGGTTATCCGCTTCTGGATTATTGCCGTAGGTCTCGCCATGCTTGGCCTCTCAACCCTGAAACTGCGGTAAGGCCATGATACCGGTCACGACATTTGCGGGGCGAAAGGTTGCTCTCTTTGGCCTCGGCGGCTCCGGACTTGCTACGGCCAAGGCACTGGTTGCGGGTGGCGCAGATGTCACTGCTTGGGACGATAACCCAGATAGCGTGGTTAAGGCGCGGGCAGACGGTGTGCACACGGCTGATTTGCGCAGCATTAATTGGTCAGCACAGGCAGCGCTTGTGCTCGCGCCAGGCGTTCCCTTGACGCACCCAAAGCCGCATTGGAGTGCAGATCTTGCGCGGGCAGCGGGCGTGGAAATCATCGGTGATGTGGAATTGTTCGTGCGTGAGCGTCGCGCCCATGCTCCAGATTGCCCGTTCATTGCGATTACCGGCACCAACGGTAAATCTACGACGACCGCGCTGATTGCTCATATTCTCAGCGCCAGCGGTCGAGATACACAGTTGGGCGGAAATATCGGCACCGCGGTTCTGACGCTCGATCCGCCACGCAACGATCGCTTCTATGTTGTAGAGTGCTCATCTTACCAGATCGACCTGGCACCCACCATCAATCCTACCGCCGGTATTTTGTTGAACCTGACACCAGACCATCTGGATCGTCATGGAACGATGCAGCACTACGCCGATGTGAAAGAGCGTTTGGTGGCTGGAAGCAGGACGGCCATTGTTGGCGTGGACGATAGCTATTCCACCGTTATCGCGGACCGCATCGAGCGAGCAGGCGTTTCGGTCAAGCGCATCTCGAAACGCACGCCGGTTTTGGATGGATATTATCTTGCCGGAAGCGATATTGCCCATGCGCATAACGGGGAGGTTTCTTCGCTTTTTACGTTGCTCGGTATCGAAACACTGAAGGGCTCGCATAATGCGCAAAACGCTGCGGCTGCCATTGCCGCCTGTGTTGCGGTTGGTGTTTCCGTTGATGACATCCGCGCTGGCTTGAAAAGCTTCCCAGGCCTGAAGCATCGCATGCAGCCGGTTGGCCGCAAAGGCAAAGTGGTTTTCGTCAACGATTCCAAGGCAACCAATGCCGATGCGGCAGCACCTGCGCTTTCCAGCTATGAACGCATTTTCTGGATTGCTGGAGGTTTGCCAAAAGCTGGAGGCATCGCAAGCCTCGCGCCACTCTTCCCACGTATCGTCAAAGCCTATCTGATCGGAGAAGCTGCGCCGGAATTCGCCTCAACGCTTGGTGAGGCAGTCCCTTATGAAATCTCGGGCACACTGGATCGCGCTGTTGCCCATGCGGCAACGGATGCTGAGGGCGATGGTGGTGAATGCGCGGTGATGCTCTCACCAGCTTGCGCGAGTTTCGATCAGTTCAGAAATTTCGAGATCAGGGGCGATCAGTTCGTTTCCCTGGTTGCAGACCTCGGCGGCATTTCCATGCTGATCGAGCCGGAGAAGGGAACGTGAGATGGTAAGTCGCGCCGATCGAGGGGCACTCGCAGACTGGTTCTGGACGATTGATCGCTTCTTTCTGGCGACGTTCATCCTGTTGATGGGCATTGGCTTTATGCTGTCCTTTGCGGCATCGCCGCCGGTGGCGGAGCGCATTGGTTTGCCAAGCTTCCACTTCGTTGAGCGTCATGCAGTCTTCCTTGCCCCTTCGATCATTGTGATGATCGGGCTTTCTTTCCTGACGCCGCGTCAGGTGCGCCGGGCCGCTATCATCCTTTTGGCGCTCTCTATCGTCATGATGGTGCTCGCACTGTTTTTTGGTGCTGAAATCAAGGGCTCGCGCCGCTGGTTCTCCATCGGCAGCTTTTCCATCCAGCCATCAGAATTCCTGAAGCCTGCCTTTGTTGTGGTGTGCGCCTGGTTGTTTGCCGAGCATGCCCGCCAGCCAGAAGTGCCGGGCAATCTGTTTGCCATCATTCTGTTCGGCATTGTTGCTGCACTTCTGGTGGCTCAGCCAGACTTGGGCCAGACGATTCTTACGAGTGCAGTGTGGGGTTCCATGTTCTTCATGGCCGGAATGCCGTGGCTCTGGATCATCGTGCTCGGCGGGTTGGGCGCGGGCGGCCTCGTCAGTGCCTATTACATCTTCCCGCACGTTGCCGGTCGAATCGACCGCTTCATCACGGGTGAGGGCGATACCTTCCAGGTGGATACGGCGCGTGAGGCCATTATTCGCGGCGATTGGTTCGGGCAGGGGCCGGGCGAAGGCATCGTGAAGCGCATTCTCCCGGACAGTCATACAGACTTCATCTTCTCAGTGGCTGCCGAGGAATTTGGCATCATCTTTTGCATGGTGTTGGTCGCAATCTTCGCGTTCATCGTAATCCGAGGCCTCAGCCACGCCTATCGCGAAAAGAATGATTTCAACCGCTTTGCGGTCGCAGGCCTGGTGCTGCAAATCGGCATTCAGTCGATGATCAATATCGGTGTTAATCTTGAATTGATGCCGGCAAAGGGCATGACGCTGCCGCTGATTTCCTATGGTGGCTCTTCCATGATTGCGATCTGCATCACAGCAGGTTTTATTCTGGCCTTGACGCGCCATCGACCTGAAAAGCGAGCGCAGGAGCGTAGCCTCTTCCGTGTCTCACACGGCGTTCCCGCGGAGTAAATCATGAGCAAAGGCATTATCATGCTTGTCGCCGGTGGTACCGGCGGCCATCTCTTTCCGGCAGAAGCGCTTGGGCACGAATTGAAGGCGAGGGGCTGGTCGGTTCACCTGATCACGGATAAGCGGGCTGAACGCTTTGCTGGTACCTTTCCTGCCGATGAAATTCATGTCGTCCCGAGTGCAACTTTGGGATCAAAGAACCCGATTGCGGTCACACGCTCCCTCTTGACGCTCTGGAGGGGTATGCGCACAGCACGTAAGCTGCTCTCGCGCGTTCGTCCTGCTGCAGTGGTTGGGTTTGGTGGCTACCCCACTATTCCGCCACTGCTTGCCGCTACGGGAATGGGCGTTCCTTCGCTTATCCATGAGCAGAATGCTGTCATGGGTCGTGCCAACAAGGCGCTCGCCAATCGGGTGCAGGCCATTGCAGGAGGCTTTCTGCCAGATGATGGCGGGAAATATAGCGCGAAGACAGTGATCACCGGCAATCCGGTGCGACCGGCTGTTCTGCAGGCATCACACATTCCTTACCGGCCTTCGCGAGGGGACGAGCCGTTCAACCTCGTCGTGTTTGGTGGCAGTCAGGGTGCGCAGTTTTTCTCTGGTGCAATTCCGACTGCTCTCGCCCTCTTGAGCGATGAGGAGCGTAATCGCTTGCGCTTGACCCAGCAGGCCCGGCCCGATGATCGCGCACAGGTCGACTCCTGCATGATGAAACTGAAGATGGATGCGGATGTATCGCCTTTCTTTGGTGATATGGCTGCCAGGATTGGTGCTGCGCATTTTGTGATCAGCCGGTCTGGAGCCTCAACCGTTTCTGAACTTGCCGTCATTGGTCGACCGTCTCTGCTCGTGCCATATCCTCACGCGCTGGATCACGATCAAGCTGCCAATGCGGAAGCGCTTGTGAAAGCGGGCGGCGCGAAGGTGGTTCCACAGAGTGAACTCTCGGCGGAAAAGCTCTCCAAGATCATCTCAAGTGCAATGCAAGATCCTGATCGGCTGGAAAAAATGGCGCAAGCGGCGAGGCAGGCCGGGCATCCCAATGCTGCGGCCTTGCTTGCAGACCTCACCATCGCTATCGCAGGCAGACAAGATATTGCGACATATAAAGGAGTAGGTGCATGAAGATGCCGAAGGCAATTGGCCTCGTCCACTTCATTGGCATTGGCGGGATTGGCATGAGCGGCATTGCCGAAGTGCTGCATAACCTTGGCCATCGCGTACAGGGCTCCGATCAGTCGGATAGCGCAAATGTTCAGCGCTTGCGTGACAAGGGCATTCCCGTGTTTGTTGGTCAACAGGCCGATAATTTGGGTGATGCCGAAGTGGTGGTTGTGTCGACAGCCATTAAGAAAAATAATCCTGAGCTGATTGCCGCACGCGAAAGATCGCTGCCTATTGTTCGTCGTGCAGAAATGCTGGCGGAATTGATGCGCTTCCGCAATGCCATCGCCATCGGCGGCACACATGGAAAGACAACCACGACATCCATGGTCGCCACTTTGCTTGAGGCGGGCGGGCTCGATCCCACTGTTATCAACGGTGGTATCATCAACGCATATGGCACCAACGCCCGCATGGGCGAGGGTGAATGGATGGTTGTTGAGGCGGACGAATCAGACGGCACGTTCCTGAAGCTGCCTGCCGATGTGGCTGTGGTTACAAATATCGATCCGGAACACCTGGATCATTACGGCAGCTTTGATGCCGTTCGCGCGGCGTTCCGCCAGTTTGTCGAAAACGTTCCCTTCTACGGCTTTGGCGTACTCTGCATTGACCACCCGGAGGTGCAGCAGCTGGTCGGGAAAATCGAGGATCGCAAGATCGTCACCTATGGCGAAAACCCGCAGGCGGATGCGCGGTTCTCCAACATCCGTATGGATGGCACCCGAGCGATTTTCGATGTGGAGATTCGCCGTCGACGCACGGGTCGCGTGTTTCAGTTCAAGGATTTGAGCCTGCCGATGCCCGGCCGCCACAACATCTCTAACGCAACTGCGGCTGTGGCTGTGGCCAATCGTCTTGGGATTTCCGAAGACGATATTCGCAAGGGCCTTGCCGCCTTCGGTGGTGTGAAGCGCCGCTTTACCCTGACCGGCACCTGGAATGATGTTTCGGTCTTCGATGATTACGGGCATCATCCTGTCGAGATCAAAGCGGTATTGAGAGCTGCTCGTGAAAGCTGCCAAGGGCGGATCATTGCAGTTCATCAGCCACATCGCTATTCGCGTCTCTCCAGCCTGTTTGAGGATTTCGTAACCTGTTTCAACGATGCCGATAGCATCATTCTTGCCCCGGTGTATGCGGCAGGTGAAGATGAGATTGAAGGCATCAATTCTGAAGCGCTCGTGTCACGTATCCGGGCAGGCGGCCACAGAGATGCACGTTACATGCCTGCGCCCAGTGCATTGCCGGGTATCATTTCCAGCATTGCAAAGCCGGGCGATTTCGTGGTTCTTCTGGGGGCTGGCAATATTACGCAGTGGGCAGCAACCCTGCCCAAAGAACTGGAAAGCATTTCGGGGCAATCTTGATGAAGCAGGTGAATGGGGAAAAGCTTCTGGCCTCTCTGGGGCCGGGGGTCAGTGAGTTGAGGGGCCGGCTAACGCCGGACGCACCGATGGACCGGGTGACCTGGTTTCAGGCAGGTGGTCTTGCTGAGTTGATGTTCCAGCCGCATGACACGGAAGACCTCATCACCTTCCTGAAACTGCTGCCGGAAGAGGTGCCGTTGACGGTTGTGGGCGTGGGCTCCAACCTTCTCGTGCGCGATGGTGGCATTCCAGGCGTTGTTTTGCGCCTATCCGCCAAGGGCTTTGGCCAAGTAGAACTGGCAGGTGAAAATCGTATTCGCGCGGGCGCGATTTGCCCCGACAAGCATATCGCAGCCATGGCTATGGACCATAATATCGGTGGCTTTGCCTTCTATTATGGCATTCCAGGTTCGATCGGTGGCGCACTGCGCATGAATGCTGGCGCCAATGGCGGCGAAACGGCTGCGCGCGTTATCGAAGTTCACGCGGTAGACCGCAAGGGCAACCAGCATGTGCTCTCGAATGCTGATATGGGCTACACCTACCGTCATTCATCTGCTGCCTCCGATTTGATTTTCACGCATGCCGTTTTTGAGGGCTATGCGGACGAAAAGGCAAAGATCCGTACCGAGATGGACGCTGTACGCCATCACCGCGAAACGGTGCAGCCAGTGAAGGAAAAGACAGGCGGCTCTACCTTCAAGAACCCTCCCGGTCATTCCGCTTGGGAACTGATCGATCAGGCAGGTTGCCGTGGGTTGATGAATGGCGGTGCACAGATGTCATCGCTGCACTGCAATTTCATGATCAATATCGGCCATGCATCAGGTTATGATCTCGAATATCTAGGCGAACTTGTGCGCCAGCGCGTGTTCGAACATTCGGGCGTAAAGCTGGAGTGGGAAATCAAGCGGCTTGGCATTTTCATGCCAGGACGTGAGGTCAGACCATTTCAGGGCGCAACGAACGAGTGAGATTGAAGCGGGGCGGTCATGAGCCTCGTTCACGATGAACGTACGAAGCTTTTGGCCAATGCTTGGACAGGTTTCCACGGCTTGTGCTGCCGCCGGGTTCATCGCACCCCGCAACTTTGCTCTCTTCAGGCAATGGGAATATTTCCGTTGCCGTTGCACTTTCGATTTTGACTTGGCTTTTTGCAGCGGCGCTATTTCATTTACTGGCAAGACGGACGCTCGGAGGTGTGAGGCCATGAACGGAGCAACACTGTTTTTTCTCTATAGTTTGCCGCTACTGATCGTGGCTGGTGCTCGGGCTGCTGTTGTTCTCAATGAACGAACTGCTGCCAAGCAAAGAATTGGTCTCAGAAAATAGGTCGCGTATTCATTAAAAAAAGCCCGCGAAACCAGTGGCTTCGCGGGCTTTTTTGTTGCTCAGAATCTGATTCAACTCAGACTTCGTGTTTGCCCGACAGCAGAATGCAAATGAGCGTGATCACCGCCGAAACGCCGAGATACAAACCTACATAAAACATGCCGTAGCTGGCTTGCAGCCATGTGGCGATATAAGGCGCAAGCGACGCGCCAAAGATGCCTGCAAAATTAAAGGTGATCGAAGAGCCAGTGTAGCGCACAGCCGTGGGGAAGGGTGCGGCGAGAGCTGTACCAATCAAGCCATAGGTCAATCCCATCAGGGCCATGGACGACGCTGAGAAGATAAAGATGGCCGTTTCGCCACTGGTCATCAGCTTTGGCAGCAGGAACGAGAAAAGACCGATCATCACGGTGACTGCAATGAGAAGTTCACGCCGACCGACCCGGTCTGCCAGCTTGCCCGCAATCGGAATGAACAGGCCGAATACTACCGATCCCAAAAGCTGTACTTCAAGGGCGTCAATGAATGAGATTTTCAGGACCTTGACGTTGTAGGAGAGGAGGTAGGCAGAGCCGATGTAGAAAAGCACGAAGGTCGCAAGGGCAACGAAGGTACCGAGAACGAGGCTGCGCTTGTGATTGCGGAAGAGTTCCGCCACGGGCACTTCGACGCGTTCCTTCTTCTCGATAGCCTTCTGGAATGCAGGCGTCTCGGTGATCGATAGACGAACCCAAAGCCCGATGGCAATGAGAATGATGGAAGCGAGGAAAGGCACGCGCCAACCCCAGCTTAGCAATGCTTCTTGCGAAATCACATGCAGAAGCAGCCAGAATATACCGGAGGAGAGGAAGAGGCCGATGGGCGCTCCCAATTGCGGGAACATGCCATACCAGCTGCGTTTGCCGGGAGGTGCGTTTTCTGTCGCCAGAAGAACCGCGCCGCCCCATTCGCCGCCGAGACCAAAGCCCTGGCCGAAACGGCACAGCGCGAGCAGCAGGGGCGCGATGACGCCGATCTGCTCATAAGATGGCAGTAGACCGATGATGACGGTTGAAATTCCCATGGTCAGCAGGGCTGCAACAAGCGTCGTTTTGCGCCCAACCCTATCGCCGAAATGTCCAAAGACGATTGCACCGAAAGGCCTCGCGAAGAAGGCAATCGAGAATGTAGCGAAGGAAGCCAGAAGCGCTGTTGTGGGATCGCTATTCGGGAAGAATAGCGTAGGGAACACCAAAACCGCAGCCGTGGCATAAACATAAAAGTCGAAGAATTCGATTGTCGTTCCGACCAGACTGGCTGTGAGAACTCGTGCAGGAGAATTCAATGCAACGGGCTTCAACGGCTCCTGGGCCGGCGACGCGGAGGGCATCGCGTTGGTCATTTTCTTGTCCGATATCTTGCTAAGGCAAACTTAATATAAGGCCTTGAGCCGCTTTAGGGCAATTTTCATAAGGGGGAAAGCCCATGGTTTAATTTTTCCCGTATGTCTTTGTCCCACTTAAACGGCCTGTTGTGCAACGGTTTCCCGCGGTTTGTTAACGAAAGTAAACGATTCATTAACCATATTGGCGCTCTAATGGAGCGGCGAGAGGAATCAGTCTCGCGCAAGTTTCGAGCCGTAGTGCGCGGCTTTTAAGGGTAGAGGTGTTGTAATGAGTGGCAAGCATGTGGCGGTTCTGATGGGTGGTCTTGCCGCAGAGCGTCCCGTTAGCTTGTCTTCCGGCAATGCCTGTGCCGACGCTCTTGAAGCGGAAGGGTACCGGGTGACCCGCGTTGATGTCGGACGCGATATCTCTGCTGTATTGGCTGATCTGCGCCCTGATGTGGCTTTCAATGCTTTGCACGGTCCATTTGGTGAGGATGGCGCGGTCCAAGGCGTTTTGGAATATCTCGGAATTCCTTACACCCACTCCGGCATTCTGGCTTCAGCTCTCGCTATGGACAAGATGCGCGCGAAATCGGTCGCGGCGGCGGCGGGCATACCAGTTGCTGCGGGGCGTGAAATCAATCGTTTCGAGATCGGTAACAAGCATCCGATGGAGCCGCCATACGTCGTGAAGCCGGTGAGCGAAGGATCTTCCTTTGGCGTGGTCATCGTGCGTGAAGGGCAGTCGCATCCTCCGCAGGTTATCGGTTCATCCGACTGGCGCTATGGCGACCGCGTGATGGTTGAGCGGTACATAGCTGGGCGGGAGCTGACCTGTGGCGTTATGGATGGTGTCGCCCTTGGAGTCACCGAGATCGTGCCGCTTTCTGGAGCCTTCTACGATTATGATGCGAAGTACGCATCGGGTGGCTCCAAACATGTCATTCCCGCGGAAATTTCACCAAATATTTACCAAAAAATTCAAACACTGGCAGTTAAGGCGCATCAGGCGATGGGGTGCCGTGGTGTGAGTCGCTCGGACTTCCGCTTCGACGATACCGTTTCCGAAGAAGGTGAATTGATCTGGCTGGAAATCAACACGCAGCCAGGCATGACGCCAACCTCTCTGGTGCCTGAAATGGCTGCGCATGCTGGTCGCAGCTTCGGTGAACTCGTCCGCTGGATGGTGGAGGACGCTTCGTGTTCTCGGTAAACGGTAAAAAGGCATCTGTGCAGGCTGGCCGATCCAGTGCGGGCTTCGGTGGCGAGGAGCGAATCGTGCTTCCGCGCCCTATGCGCCGCATTGTCCGCTTCTGTGTCAGCCTTGCCACTGGGCGGATCAATGTTCCCCGTCATACCGGCACGGTATCCGTGTTTCTTTTCTTCGGCGCTGTCGGGCTTTACGGCATGTCGATGGGTGGACACTCTGCCGATGTCGCTCAGGCGACAACTGCCGCTGCCGGTTTTGCCATCGAAAACGTGCGCGTTTCGGGTAATGTGGAAACATCCGAGATCGATATCCTGCAACTGCTCGGCCTTGATGGCACGACTTCGCTTGTGGCTATGGATGTGGATGCGGCCCGCCAGAAGCTCTCCAAGCTGCCTTGGGTCGAGTATGCGGAAGTTCGCAAGGTCTACCCCAAGACCATCGAGGTCACGCTGAAGGAGCGTGAGGCTTTCGGGATCTGGCAGCATGGTGCCGATCTTTCTCTGATTGAAAAGAACGGCAGCATCATCGCGCCGCTGCGTGACAACAAGTTTGCTTCGCTGCCGCTTTTTGTAGGGCGCGGCGCGGAAGCGGCTGCAGAAGACTTCCAGGAAGAGCTGGCGAAGTGGCCGGATATCCGCTCGCGTGTGCGGGCTTATGTTCGTGTGGCCGGTCGTCGTTGGGACCTTCATCTCAACAATGGCGTCGTCATCAAGCTGCCGGAAGAAGGCGTTGAAGAGGCGCTCGCGTTCTTGACGAAATACGAAACGACGCAGGGTGTGCTGGAGCGAGATATCGCTGCCATCGATCTGCGTTTGGCGGATCGCACCACCGTTCGCCTGACGGAAGGTGCCGCAGCGCGCCGCGCTGATGCGCTGGTTGCAAGGGCAAAGGCATTGAAAAAGGCTGGAGGTCAGACGTGAGTTTGTTCGGTTCTTCCGGATTGGGTCTGCCGCGCTTGAAGCCGCTTTCTTCCAAGCGGTCTCATGTCGTTTCAGTGCTGGACATTGGTTCAAGCAAGGTCGTTTGCATGATCGCAAGGCTGACGCCGCGCGAGGAGAGCGAAATCCTGCCGAACCGCACCCACAGCATCGAAATCATCGGTCTCGGCCATCAACGTTCGCGTGGCGTGAAGTCGGGCGTCGTATCGGACCTCGATGCTGTCGAAAGCGTTGTTCGTCTTGCTGTCGACGCAGCAGAGCGCATGGCGGGCCTGACCGTCGACAGCTTGATCGTCAATATTTCTGCCGGTCGTTTGACCAGCGATGTCTATACGGCGAGCATTGATCTGGGCGGACAGGAAGTCGTGGGTTCGGATCTTCGCAAGGTGCTTGTCGCGGCCAGCCAGCAGTCTCTGCGTCAGGATCGCGCCGTTTTGCATTCCCTGCCGACGGGCTTTTCGCTGGATGGTGAGCAGGGCATTCGTGATCCCCTCGCCATGTATGGTGATTTGCTGGGCGTGGACATGCATGTTGTGACGGCAGAACGCGCGGCGCTGAAGAATATCGAACTGTGCGTCAACCGCGCCCACCTCTCTGTCGAAGGCCTTGTTGCCACACCCTATGCCAGCGGACTTGCGGCTTTGGTGGATGATGAAGTGGAATTGGGCTGCGCTGCCATCGACATGGGTGGCGGCACCACGACGATTTCCGTCTTTGCAGAAGGCAAGCTCGTTCACACCGATGCTATTGGAATCGGCGGCCATCACGTAACCACTGACTTGGCGCGCGGTTTGTCCACCCGAATCGAAGACGCGGAGCGGCTCAAGGTAGTGCACGGTTCTGCAATCGCATCCGCAGCCGATGAGCGCGATCTCATTTCCGTGCCTCCGATTGGTGAAGACGATCGCGACCAGCCGACTCAGGTTCCGCGTGCCCTTGTCACCCGAATCGTCCGAGCCCGGCTGGAAGAGACACTGGAACTGATTCGTGATCGTATCCAGAAATCAGGTTTCAGCCCCATCGTTGGGAAGCGCGTGGTGCTTACAGGCGGTGCAAGCCAGTTGACTGGCCTGCCAGAGACGGCTCGCCGTATTCTTGCCCGCAATGTCCGCATTGGTCGCCCCATGGGGGTTTCCGGTTTGCCGACTGCTGCAAAGGGGCCGGCATTTTCGACAGCGGTAGGGCTTCTGATTTATCCGCAGGTTGCGGATATGGAAACACATGCAGGCCAAAACGGTCTGTTATCCGCCATAGGTGGCGGGAGTGGCCGAATTGCCCGGGTTGGGCAGTGGCTCAAGGAAAGTTTTTGACGCTTTAGCTTCGGGCAAGGGTGTCAGCGTAATTGAACGGATCGGCGCGCTTGGCGAGGCGGCCAGAGAAAGAAGGAACGGTTCATATGACCATCAAGCTGCAAAAGCCGGATATCACCGAGCTGAAGCCTCGGATCACCGTCTTCGGCGTTGGCGGTGGCGGCGGTAACGCTGTCAACAACATGATCACCGCGGGCCTGGAAGGCGTCGATTTCGTCGTTGCCAACACAGACGCGCAAGCTCTCATGATGTCCAAGGCTGAGCGCATCATCCAAATGGGTGTTCAGGTTACGGAAGGTCTTGGCGCAGGTTCGCAGCCGGAAGTCGGTCGCGCCGCTGCCGAGGAATGCCTCGACGAAATCATGGATCATTTGAGCAGCACGCATATGTGCTTCGTCACCGCAGGCATGGGCGGCGGTACGGGCACTGGTGCAGCTCCAGTGGTGGCTCAGGCCGCTCGCAGCAAAGGCATTCTCACGGTTGGCGTAGTCACCAAGCCGTTCCACTTCGAAGGCGGTCGCCGTATGCGCCTTGCCGAACAGGGTATCCAGGAACTTCAGAAGTCCGTCGATACACTGATCATCATTCCGAACCAAAACCTGTTCCGTATCGCCAACGACAAGACGACCTTTGCCGATGCTTTCGCGATGGCAGACCAGGTTCTTTACTCCGGCGTAGCCTGCATCACCGACCTTATGGTGAAAGAAGGTCTCATCAACCTCGACTTCGCAGACGTCCGTTCTGTCATGCGCGAAATGGGCCGCGCAATGATGGGTACGGGTGAGGCTTCCGGTGAAGGTCGCGCAATGCAGGCTGCCGAAGCTGCTATTGCTAACCCGCTTCTGGACGAAACCTCGATGAAGGGCGCTCAGGGTCTCCTGATCTCCATCACCGGTGGTCGCGACCTTACCCTGTTCGAAGTGGACGAGGCTGCCAGCCGTATCCGCGAAGAAGTCGATCCTGATGCGAACATCATTCTCGGCGCAACCTTCGATGAAGCGCTTGAAGGCGTTATCCGCGTTTCTGTCGTGGCAACCGGCATCGACCGCGCCCACAACGCAAACGATGGGCGCGATTCTGACATGCGTTCCACTCAGAAAATTATCCGTCCTTCCGCGGCCGTTGCTCCGGCTCCGGCCGCAGTTCAGCCTGTCATGACACAGGCACCCCGCACGACCCCGGTTGATCCGGTTGCTGAAACCATCCGTCAGGCTGAAGCCCAGATGGAACGTGAGCTTTCCATCCCGGCTCCACAGGCTGTCGCTCCGGCACCACAGCCCGCACCGGCACCAATGGCAGCGGCGGCACCTGCTGCTGATGAGTTCCGTCCGCAAAGCCGCCTGTTCCAAGCCTCTGCTCCGGTCGAACCAGTTGCACCGCGCGTAGCACCGCTTCAGCCATCTGCTTCAGCATTTGCTGCGGCACCGGCTCCGAACTTCACTCAGGCTTCGGCACCAAGCTTTGCGGCACAGCCCGCAACTCAGCCAATGGCGGCAGCTCCGGCACCACGCATGGCACCGCAGCCAATGGAACCTGCTGCTCCTATCATCCGCCAGTCGGTTGAACAGGTTCGCATGCCGAAGGTCGAGGATTTCCCGCCAGTTGTTAAGGCAGAAATCGACCAGCGCACCCAGCCTGCCTATCAGCCTCAGGAAGAGCGTGGCCCAATGGGTCTTCTAAAGCGCATCACCAACTCGCTTGGTCGTCGCGAAGAAGAAGAATCAGTTGCCTCTGAGATGACCTCTGCTCCTGCAGCGGCTTCCCAGCAGCGTCGTCCTCTCTCGCCAGAGGCAAGCGTTTACGCACCGCGTCGTGGCAATCTGGACGATTTGGGACGTCCTGTTGCTGCATCGCATCATCACGATGACGACCAGCTGGAAATTCCGGCCTTCCTACGCCGCCAGTCTACGTAACGGTAACAAATTTCTAACAATGAGGAACCCGAGCATGCTGCTCGGGTTTTTCTTTATCTTCAAGTACCTTGGCGGAATCTCCTCAAGTGGCTTCGAGTGGAGATTTCGTAACAATTCGAAATGAACAGTGATTTGGATTGTGGCGGCTACCGCCGTATCTACAAGATCAGAACTGCCCACAGAATCGCATGAGGATGTGGGACGACAGAACAGACTTCCGCTGAAGAGCGGGAGATAAGAAGGCAAACACAATGACTATCGGACTCCTGGGTTTTCAGACAACGATCGCTGCACCGGTTAGCCTTTCCGGAATTGGCGTTCATTCGGGTAATCCGGTGTCAATTACCTTCCAGCCAGCGGAAGCCGGAACGGGCATCGTATTTAGCCGCGGCTTTGCTGATGGTTCCACGGTAGAATATCGCGCCGTATCGTCTCAGGTTGGTAATACCGATCTCTGCACGGTCCTTGGTACTTCGCTCTCGCGCTCTGTCGCTACTGTTGAGCATGTTATGGCTGCGCTTTACGCGCTCGGTCTCGATAATGTTGTTGTCGATGTCGACGGTGCGGAAATGCCGATCATGGATGGCTCATCCTTTCCTTTCATCGAAGCGATCGAGAGCGTAGGCATCGTCAATCTTGGTGAGAAGCGCCGATACATCCGAGTTTTGAAGCCAGTTCGCATCGAATCAGGCGCATCCTGGTCCGAGTTTCGCCCACATGACGGAACGCGCTTCGAGGTGGAAATCGACTTTGATTCTCCGCTGATCGGTCGTCAGTCCTGGAAGGGTGATCTGACGGCTCAGGTTTTCAAGGACGAATTGTCTCGTGCCCGCACATTCGGCTTCATGCGCGATGTTGAGCGTCTTTGGGCTGCGGGTTTCGCACTGGGTTCATCGCTTGAAAATTCGGTTGTAATCTCCGACGACGATACAGTGGTCAATGTTGAAGGCCTTCGTTACGTGGATGAATTCGTTCGCCACAAAACGCTTGATGCCGTAGGTGATCTGGCCATGGCTGGTGCACAGTTCATCGGCTGCTATCGTTCGTATCGCGGTGGTCACAAGATGAATGCCAACGCCTTGAAGGCGTTGTTGAGCGATCGCACGGCCTATGAAGTGGTGGAAGCTCCGGTTCGCAGCCAGCGGGTTCGCGCTCGCGAGTTTGTGGCGGTTAACGTGCCGGAATTCGCACCTTGGGTTGGTTGATCCGATCACAATGTTAATTTCTTGAAGCCGCCTGCCTTGGGCGGCTTTTTTGTTTTGAGAAGCTGTTGTGATTGCCACAAAATTGCGTCAAAGCAGCATCATTGCGTTGGCCTCTTGCTTCTTATATGGCTAGAACGCCAATTGGGGCGGTCGCTATAATAGCGCGTGGCAATCGGGAACTGTCGAATGACTGAGTCTATATCTGTTGGAATGAGGAACACTGCGCGGGTTGCATTGGTGTCCCTGACTTTGCTAAGCACAGCATCGCTGATAACCTCATGCCAATCAGACCCAGATATCGATATCACAAAGCTTGGTCTCGCAACCGATCCGCCAGAGCAGCTCTATAATCAGGGTCTCGCCAACATGAAGGCGGGAAATCTTGCCGAGGCAAGCCGGAAGTTCGATTCCATCGACAAGCAAAACCCATTCACGGAGTGGGGCCGCAAAGCGCTTGTGATGAGCACCTTCACCAAATATCGTCTTGGACGGAACGAAGAAGCCATCGCCACGGGTAATCGTTACCTGAAGCAGTACCCGGCCTCCGAGGATAGTGCTTACGTGCAGTATCTTGTCGGTCTTTCCTATGCCAAGCAGATTCCGGATGTGACGCAGGACCAGAAGCCGGCTCGCAGCACGATTGAGGCCATGCAGAAGGTCATCGATAATTATCCGAAGTCGGAATATGTCGAAGACGCACAGGCCAAGATTCGCTTTGCCCGCGACCAGCTGGCAGGCAAGGAAATGCAGGTCGGTCGTTATTATCTTGAGCGCAAGGAATATCTTGCTGCCATTCAGCGTTTCCGTACGGTCGTTGAAAATTACGGTAATACGAATCAGGTTGAAGAGGCGTTGGCGCGTCTGGTGGAAGCCTATTACGCCATGGGTGTTCAAGAAGAGGCGCAAACGGCTGCTGCCGTTCTGGGCCAGAACTATCCAGACAGCAAATGGTATGCCGATTCGTTCAAGCTGCTGAAGGGCGGTGGCCTTGAGCCTCGTGAAAACAGCGGCTCCTGGATTTCCCGCGCGGGCAAGAAGCTTATTGGCGCCTGATCTGAAATAGGAAGACCATGCTCATTCAGTTGTCGATCCGCGATATCGTTTTGATCGAGCGGCTTGACCTGTCCTTCGAAAAGGGGCTGTCCGTGCTGACGGGTGAAACCGGCGCGGGCAAATCCATTTTGCTGGATAGCCTCTCGCTGGCTTTGGGTGGTCGTGGCGATGGCGGTCTTGTTCGGCACGGCATGGACAAGGGGCAGGTGACGGCCGTTTTCGATGTGCCGGCCCATCATCCTGTACGTCTGCTTCTACGAGAAAATGGCTTGGACGACGATGGTGACCTGATTTTCCGCCGCGTTCAGTCTGCGGACGGACGCACCAAGGCGTCCATCAACGACCAGCCTGTAAGCGTGCAGATGATGCGGCAAGCCGGTCTGCATCTCGTCGAAATTCATGGTCAGCATGATGACCGTGCTCTGGTTGATATCGACGCACATCGTGCTTTGCTGGACGCTTTCACCGGCTTGACGGATGAGGTGTCAAAGGTTGGCGAGCTTTATAAAAGCTGGCGTGAGGCTGAGCGAAGCCTGAAGACACATAAGGCACGTGTTGAAGCTGCAGCCCGTGAGGCGGATTACCTCCGTGCCTCGGTTGAGGAATTGGAAGCTTTAAGCCCTCGCGATGGGGAGGAAGACGAGCTTGCCGAGCAACGGTCTCGCATGCAGAAGTCTGAACGGATTGCAGGTGATATTGCAGAAGCCTGTGATTTCTTGAATGGAAATGCATCGCCTGTGCCACTGATTGCCTCTCTCGTGCGCCGTCTTGAGCGCAAAAGTCATGAGGCTCCGGGTCTCCTGGAAGAGACGGTGCAGCTGCTGGATACGGCGCTCGACAATCTTTCCAATGCTCAAATGGAAGCTGAAGCTGCGCTTCGTCGCACGGAGTTCGATCCGCGCGAATTGGAGCGGGTTGAAGAGCGGTTATTTGCATTGCGAGCCGCGGGCCGGAAGTACTCTGTTGCGGTTGCGGATCTCCCCGCTTTGGCAGAAAAAATGGTGGCTGACCTTGCTGACCTCGACGCGGGAGAAGAGCGCCTCGGCAAGTTGGAGAAAGCAGCAACTGCCGCCAATGCTGCTTTTGATCAAGCTGCGAATGCACTTTCATCCAAGCGCCAGAAGGGTGCAAATGTTCTGGCTGATGCGGTCATGGCAGAGTTGCCGGCGCTCAAGTTGGAGCGGGCGCGCTTCATGGTCAATGTCACGGCTGATGCGGCTTCGGCCAGCGCCGAAGGCATCGATGTGGTGGAGTTCCACGTTCAGACTAACCCCGGCACACGGCCTGGGCCAATTATGAAAGTGGCTTCCGGCGGCGAACTCTCACGTTTCCTGTTGGCATTGAAGGTTGCCCTTGCTGATCGTGGCTCTGCACCCACCCTGGTCTTCGACGAGATCGATACGGGTGTGGGCGGTGCTGTGGCAGATGCGATTGGTCAGCGGTTGAAGCGGCTTTCCGATAAGGTTCAGGTGCTTTCCGTTACCCACGCGCCGCAGGTGGCAGCGCGTGCCGCAACGCATCTGCTCATCTCGAAAGGCCCAGTTGATGGCTCGGATAAGATTGCCACACGCGTAGCAACCATGTCTCCGGAGCATCGCACTGAAGAAATCGCGCGTATGCTGGCGGGGGCTTCCGTAACGGATGAGGCGAGGGCAGCTGCCGCTCGCCTGCTGGCAGGAAGTGTCTGATCTTATTCAGCTGCTGTGAGTGACCGGCCTGCCATACGCGCCAATACATCGTCCTTCCAAACATGGCGGTGAACAATGACCATGGCGATGTGGCCGCCGACGAGGGCCAAGAGCGTCCATGCAAGGAGCCCATGGGCAGCATTGCCGAGAGAAACCATCCACTCAACCTTCTCAGGTGCCCCTGGAATGATGGGAATGCCAAAGAAGCCGGCACCGCGCTGCGAGCCATAGGCGCGCAAGTTGGCAAGGACAGGCACACAAAGAATGAGTGCATAAAGCGCCAAGTGGCCGAGGCTTGCAGCGGTTCCGATAAGACCGGCTTCGTGGGCGGGTCGGTTTCTCAGGTTAAGCAGCCCCCAGATAGCGCGCGCGACAGCCAGAACCATCAAGAGAAGGCCAATAGACGCGTGAGTGCCGACGAAAAAGCCCACCAGCGGAGTCCGGCCGAGCATAAGTTTCAAGCCCATGCCCAAGAACTGCCACGCGAAAAGAGCCGCCATGGTCCAGTGGAGGAGCCGCGTGACTTTCCCATAATGCAGGCCATTATCGCGCCAACCGATCGCCATATCCTTCTCCAATCTTTGTCCTCAATATAGAAAAAGGCTTAGTTGCTGCATCGCACAAATGTCTAGCAACCATTGTGAGATCGGGACAATTTTTCAAAAACAGTTTGGTGATCGCATCTGGGAAAGTTTGTGAAACGGATGCGGCGATATCTGTGAATCCGTTTTGGCTGCTCCATAGTTTGCGGTAATAGCGATAGAAAATTCGCGGTGCGTCAGGCAGTGGAGTGGGACATGTCGGCTGAACAAATTGCTGTGGAAGCGTTAACCGAAGAGCAGGCAAAGGCTGAGCTCACTTTCCTTTCTGCAGAATTAGCGCGGCATGATGTTCTCTATCATGCGGGGGATCAGCCGGAAATTTCGGATGCGGATTACGATGCCCTTAAGCGACGCAATGATGCGATCGAGGCACGCTTCCCGGCTCTCGTGCGCGCAGACAGCCCGTCTCAGCGCGTTGGGGCCGCACCCGCTTCTGCCTTCGCACAGATCACTCACGCCCGGCCCATGCTTTCGCTGGACAACACGTTCTCTGACGAAGACGTGCAGGATTTTGTGGGTTCTGTGTACCGCTTCCTTGGCCGCCTGCCGGATGATTCAATCGCCTTTACTGCGGAACCCAAAATTGACGGGCTTTCCATGTCCATCCGCTATGAAAACGGCAAGATGGTCAGCGCTGCAACGCGTGGTGATGGCACCACCGGTGAAAATGTGACGGCCAATATCCGCACCATTAAAGACATCCCTCAGCAATTGCCTGCGGGCGCACCGGCAGTGGTCGAGGTGCGCGGCGAAGTCTACATGTCCAAGAGCGATTTCTTTGCATTGAACAAGCAGATGGAGGCGGAAGGCAAGCAGACCTATGTGAACCCGCGTAACACGGCGTCCGGTTCGTTGCGCCAGCTTGATCCCAAAGTTACTGCCAGCCGCAATCTTCGCTTCTTCGCCTATGCCTGGGGCGAGATGTCGGAAATGCCTGCGACCACGCAAATGGGCATGGTTGAAACCTTTCGAGACTGGGGCTTTCCGGTAAATCCGCTGATGAAGCGGCTGAGCAGGGTTTCAGATGTTATTGATCACTATCGGGACATCGGACTGAAGCGGCCCAATCTGGATTACGATATCGATGGCGTTGTCTACAAGGTAGATGAGCTCGCGCTGCAGGAGCGGCTTGGCTTCCGTTCCCGTAGTCCGCGATGGGCCACAGCCCACAAATTTCCGGCCGAACAGGCTTTCACCACGGTCGAGAACATAGACATTCAAGTGGGCCGCACAGGAGCATTGACGCCAGTGGCGCGTTTGACGCCTATTACCGTGGGCGGCGTGGTGGTGACGAATGCTACCCTTCATAATGAGGATTATATAAAAGGCATTGGTAATTCCGGCGACCGCATTCGACCGGAGGAGCATGACATACGTATTGGGGATACGGTGATCGTACAGCGGGCAGGGGACGTGATTCCCCAGGTATTGGACGTGGTGCTGGAGAAGCGGCCCTCTGATGCCAGGTCTTATGAGTTCCCCAAGAAGTGCCCGGTTTGCGGTAGCCATGCGGTGCGTGAGCGCAACGAGAAGACTGGGCGACTAGACTCTGTCACGCGCTGCACGGGCGGGTTTGTTTGCCGTGCGCAGGCAGTCGAGCATCTGAAACATTTCGTCTCGCGCAATGCTTTCGACATTGAGGGGCTTGGCTCCAAACAGATCGATTTCTTTTTCGAGGCCGAAGACCCAGCGCTGCAAATTCGCACTGCACCTGACATTTTTACGCTTCAGAAGCGTCAGGAACAGTCACTCACGAAGTTGGAGAATATCGAAGGTTTTGGTCGGGTCAGCGTTCGCAAGCTCTATGAGGCAATCGATAATCGTCGTGAGATTGCACTGAATCGCTTCATCTTTGCACTTGGCATTCGCCATGTAGGCGAGACTACCGCGAAACTTCTGGCCAGATCCTATGGCAGCTATGAAACTTTCGCGGATGCTATGCAGCAGGCAGCGGCCTTGAAAGGCGATGCCTGGGAAGACTTGAATAGCATTGAAGGCATAGGCGAGGTAATGGCGCGGGCTATCGTCGAATTCTTCAAGGAGCCTCGCAATGTAGAGGTGATTTCCCGCCTTTTGCAGGAGGTGCGCCCACAGGCGATGCAGCAGGCTGTAGCCGCTGATAGCCCGGTGGCGGGCAAGACGGTGGTCTTCACTGGCTCGCTGGAGAAATTCACGCGGGACGAAGCAAAGGCAAGAGCAGAGAGCCTTGGCGCGAAGGTAGCTGGGTCCGTTTCGAAAAAGACGGACTACGTGGTCGCGGGGCCGGGTGCCGGATCAAAGCTCGATAAGGCGCGGGAGCTGGGTGTTGCCGTGATGGACGAGGATGAGTGGCTGGCGCTGATTGCGGGGTGATAAGACGAGATCGCCACAAACAGCGCCGCGAAAACTATCGAAAACGTGCCATGGAATAGGCGTCCACGAACCGTCCGTCGCGAAAGGCAAAATCCTGCATTGTCCCTTCGATGGCGAAACCAAAGCGTTCATACAGGTTGAGTGCTGGCTTGTTATCCGTGAACACGGTCAACTCCAAACGTTTCAAGTTCAGCCAGTTATCCGCAATGGAAATAGCTTCACCAAGAAGTGCCGTGCCGATGCCGCGTGCAACATAATGATCATGAACGCCCATGCCGATGCTGCCGACATGGGCCCTGCGGTTGGCGAAGGGTGTTAAGCCAAGATCACCCACAATCCGTCCGTCGATCAGCGCGACAAGGTAATAACCATTACTGTTCTGCGTCTGGATCGCTTTCGCGACATCTTCGGGACTGTGATAGGGCGTGCGAAGCGTTCCGTAACGATAGCCTGGCAGGTTATGCAACCAAGCAATTTCAGGGGCATCTGTAAACACACGTGCGCGTATCGATAGCCCTTCTGGCCATATCAGGTTCGCTGAAATTGTTGTTAGGTTTATGTTTTGCACGTTAGCTCTCCTTGGAAATGAACAGGCAGAGCGTGTGCATAAAGCCCTGCCGGTGGTGGCAGGGTTGGCGAGGAATGATCAGGCCAAGCGGCACTCATTCTCGCGCCCTGCTGGACAAACAAGATGGGTCATCACAAGGCTGGTGAGGTTTCTGATCATGGTGTGAGGCTCCCTCAAATATTGAGGCACGTCAACTGAGCTGTTGCGAAAACTTGTAAACATTGAGGCTGTGCTTATCTCAATAGCAGATCACTCAGTCGGGAGACTTTCATGCGCCGTATTGCTCTATGTGCCGCTGCTCTGGCCTTTGCGGGGATCGCTGCTGCGCCTGCGATTGCAGATGTTGTTGGTAAGGTCGGCGTGGACTGGATGGGCAATGACATCATCGTGGATGCCATGACGGACCCAAAGGTAAAAGGTGTTACCTGCCACGTGACTTATTTTGACCGCGGAATGCTCGACCGCCTGAAGAACGGCAATTGGTTTGAAGACCCATCGAACAACTCCATCGCCTGCCGCCAGACGGGCCCGATCGAGATCGGTGACATTGAGCTTTCAAAAGGTGGCGAAGAGGTTTTCAAACAGGGCATGTCGCTGATCTGGAAGAAGCTGGTGGTTAACCGGATCTACGACAAGGAAAACAATACACTGGTCTACCTCGTGCATTCGAGGCAGGTTGTGGATGGTTCAGCCAAAATGGCAATTTCGACCGTGCCACTCTTCAACCAGAATGTTGTCTGGAAAAACGGCGCGCCCAAATGATGCAGCGACGGCGGTTCAATCAATCGGGCCGCCGCGTCCATCATCGATAGTATCATCCTTGCCGCCAAAGCCATGCATCTTTGCCGCCCATTGCAGGCCGATAACACCGCCTTTAATGGGTTGGATCATCAACAGGCTCATGATGATGGTGATTGGCACCCAGATGGCGAGGTGCGTCCACATGGAAACCTGCCACTTCAGATCTGTCAGCATAAATCCTGCAAGCGCCACGTGGCCCACAATCACGATGACCAGATAGGGCGGAAGGTCGTCTGCCCGCTGATGGCTGAAGTCTTCTCCGCAAACGGCGCAGTGATCGACAGGCTTCAAGAATGCCCTGAATAATTTGCCTTCGCCGCACTTGGGGCAGGTGCAGCGCAAACCCCGCTTGATCGAACGGCCGAGGTTGCGCTCATTGTCGTCAGAGCCGCCGAACCGCAAGGTGTCGGTGGGCTGAGCAGAACCGTTTTGACCATTCATCATTCTATCTCCAACCGCTATGGGCAAACTTAATGTCAACCGCCAAGTTCCCCATGTCTGGCTTAGCGGCCTCTGCGCGGCGGGCGAGTGCCAGGCTTCTTTGGTGCGGAACGTCCGCGTCTTCCGGATTTGTGGAAGGATCGCATGGCCGAACTCATTTTCTGGCCTTCGCTCAACATTTCGAAACGAAGCGAGCCAGCAAGTGGAATAGCCTCTGCAAGGCGCACATCCACGGAATCACCCAGCTGATAGCCAAGGCCGTGTTTTTCACCTATCAGCGCCTGCCGTGCTTCATCATAGACGAAATAATCCGTACCCAGAGTAGATACGGGTACGAACCCATCTGCACCATAGGTTGGCAGCGCGACAAAAAGTCCCGCCTTGGTAACACCTGACACTCGGCCTTCAAATTCCTGCCCGACACGTTCTGCCAGATGGTGAGCGATCAACCGGTTGATGGTATCGCGCTCCGCTGCCATGGCACGGCGCTCGAAGGTGGAAATCTCAGCCGCAATATCGTCCAGCTGAGCTTCCTCTTCCGGCGTAATGCCGCCCTCACCGAAGCCGAGAGAGCCAACGAGTGCACGATGCACAATCAAATCGGCATAACGGCGAATGGGCGAGGTGAAGTGCGCATACTTCATGAGGTTCAGGCCGAAGTGGCCAATATTATCGGGGCTGTAGACGGCCTGACTCTGGCTTCGCAAAACCATTTCATTGACCATAACCTGGTGCGGCGTATCGAAGGCTTTTGCGAGAATGCCGTTGAAGGAATTGGCGCGTACCTGTCCGCCCTTCACAAGAGGGATGTTGAGCGTTGCAAGAAACTCGCGCAGTACCTCCTGCTTGGCCAACGATGGCGCATCATGCACGCGATAGATCAGAGGCTGCTTTTTCTTTTCCAATGTTTCGGCAGCCGCAACGTTCGCCTGGATCATCATCTCTTCGATCAGCTTGTGTGCGTCGAGACGTTCCGGGATGATGACCTTATCCACCGTGCCATCCGGCTTCAGCAGGATTTTGCGTTCTGGCATGTCCAGTTCAAGCGGCTGGCGGCGGTCGCGCCCGCGTTTCATGATCTCATAGGCATGCCAGAGGGGCTTGAGAATGGGTTCCAGAAGCGGTCCAGTCTTATCGTCCGGCTTGCCATCAATCGCGGCCTGCGCTTGTTGATAAGAAAGCTTGGCAGCACTCTTCGTCATAATGCGGTGGAAGGTGTGACCCGCTTTGCGTCCTTCCTTGGAGAAGGTCATGCGGACCGCCAATGCCGGCCTGTCTTCGCCTTCGCGCAAAGAGCAAAGATTGTTGGAAATCCGCTCTGGCAGCATAGGCACGACGCGATCGGGGAAGTAAACCGAGTTACCGCGCTTGACGGCTTCGCGATCCAGGGGCGAGCCGGTGCGCACGTAATACGAGACGTCTGCGATTGCGACGGTGACGATTACCCCGCCCGGATTGTCCGGGGATGGGTCGTCTTCCGCATAGACGGCATCGTCATGGTCCTTGGCGTCCGCCGGATCGATTGTGACGAGCGGCACGTGACGCCAGTCTTCCCGCTTGACCATACTGGCGGGTTTTGCCGCTTCCGCTTCATCCAGCACCGATTGCGGGAAAATATGGGGTATGCCGTGGGAATAAATGGCGATCATTGATATCGCCTTTTCGGATGCCACGGAACCGATAACAGAAAGAACCTTGGCACGGGTGAGGCCGAAGCGATTGCCCCGAATCACATCGGCTTCGATCAGGTCGCCATCCTTTGCATCGCCCATATCCGACGCGGAAATCTGCATCTCTTCGCCGCGTCTATCGATGGGCAGGAGCCGCGCGCCGCCCTCCGGCATTAGCCGGATGACGCCGAGCGCTGCGTTGCGCTGCTTATCGATGATCTTCACCACCCGGGCCGTGTAGGCCGGGCCGCTGCGATCCTTGTTCGGAAAAATCTTGGCAAGTACCCGGTCTCCCAGGCCCGCTGCCGGGGCCTTACCCTTGCCACGCTGGTCGGAAGATTGGCGGATGAGAACGGCAGGCGCCACGCCTGCATCTTCCAGCCACTCGGAAGGGCGCGCAATAAGTTCGCCATCCTTATCGCGGGTGGTGATGTCGAGCACCGTCATTGGAGGCAGGGCGCCTGGACGAACAAGAGACTTGCGGCTCTTTTTCAAAAGGCCGTCCTCTTCCAGATCGCGCAACACATCCTTCAGCTCAATGCGGGTTTCACCCTTCAGGCCGAAAGCCTTGGCGATCTCGCGCTTGGAGGCGCGATCCGGGTTGTCGGCAATGAATTGAAGCAGGATTTCCCGCGGGGGAACAACACCCTGTACGATAACCGACGGGTCACCCGAGGCAGCAAGTTCCGCGCGAAGGGCAGCCTTTCGGCTGGGAGGCATGGATTTTCTATCTTCGCGCGGTTTTTTGCTCACGTATCGGTCTTCTTCTTTTTAGCAGCCGCCTTGGGTTTGGCGGAGGTTTTGGCTTTGACAGCAGTCTTCTTTGCGGGCTTTTCATCGCCTTCGCTGGCTGATGCCTTTGCCTTGGTAGATTTCGCCTTTGCGCCACCCTTGGCTGCCTTGCCCTTGGCTGCAGGGGCTTTGCCAGCCTTCTCCGTAATCAGTGCTAAGGCCTCTTCCACGGTGACGCTCTGCGGATCTTTGCCCTTAGGCAAGGTGGCATTTACCTTGCCCCAGTTCACGTAAGGTCCATAGCGACCTTCGCGCACCGTAATGGCGCCACCAGCATCGGGGTGTTCACCCAATTCCTTGAGAGCAGCAGCGGCAGTCCGGCCACGAGCTGGCCCCTTGCTCTGCTTATCTGCCAGCACGGTCACGGCGCGGTTGAGGCCAATGCTGAACACATCCTCAATGCTTTCAAGATTGGCATAGGTGCCATCATGCAGGAGGAAAGGTCCATAACGACCGAGACCGGCGGAAATCATCTTGCCGGATTCAGGATGCTGGCCCACGTCGCGCGGCAGGTTGATGAGCGCCAGCGCCTTCTCATGATCAATATCTTCCGGCTTCCAGCCACGCGGTAGCGACGAGCGCTTGGCTTCCTTGCCATCGCCGCGCTGGATATAGGGGCCAAAACGACCGGAGCGAAGCGTCAATTCCTCGCCCGTCATCGGATCTGCGCCCAAGGCCTTCGGTTCATTGAGTGCTGCGGCCTCCGTTTCCGCACCATCGGAAGAGAGCTGGCGGGTATAGTTGCATTCCGGGTAATTGGAGCAACCGACGAAGGCTCCGTATTTTCCGAGCTTTAGCGAAAGATTGCCGGTGCCGCACACCTGGCAGATACGCGGATCGCTGCCATCTTCACGCTTGGGGAAAACGAGAGGAGCCAGCGCTTCGTTCAGGGCATCCAGAACATTGGTGACCCGCAGTTCCTTGGTTTCCTCGATCTGCGAGAAGAAATCCTGCCAGAAATCGCGAAGCACCTGCTTCCAGTTCAGCTCGCCAGCCGAGATGCGGTCCAGCTTTTCTTCCAGATCAGCCGTGAAATCATATTCCACATACTTCGTGAAGAAGTTTTCCAAGAAGGCGGTGACGAGACGGCCCTTGGAATGCGGCAGCAGCTTGCGCTTATCGACCACTATATATTCGCGGTCGCTCAGTGTTTTCAGCGTGGCAGCATAAGTGGACGGGCGACCGATGCCCAACTCTTCCATCTTCTTGATGAGAGATGCTTCGGAATAGCGTGGCGGAGGCTCGGTGAAATGCTGGCTTGCATTGACCTTGGATTTATCCAGCTTTTCGCGAGCGTTGATTTCCGGCAAGCGACCATCATCATCGTCCTCGCTGCTTTCGCCCTCTTCACGTGCATCCATATAGGCAGCCAGGAAGCCGTCGAAACGAACGACGGAACCCACGGCGCGGAGGCCGGCGCGGTCACCACCATTAGCCGCGGCGATCTCAACAGTTGTGCGCTCCATTTCGGCAGAGGCCATCTGGCTGGCGATGCCACGCTTCCAGACGAGTTCGTATAAGCGAAGTTGGTCGCTATCGAGGAATCGGCGCACTTTGTCCGGCGAACGATTAAAATCCGTCGGGCGAATGGCTTCGTGTGCTTCCTGCGCGTTTTTCGCCTTTGTAGAATAGAAGCGCGCTTTTTCCGGCAGGTAGCGATCACCGAACTGCTCTCCGATGGCGCGACGTGCGGCATCGATGGCCTCCGGTGCCATTTGCACGCCGTCGGTACGCATGTAAGTGATCAGACCAACCGTCTCGCCGCCAATATCGACACCTTCGTAGAGCTTCTGTGCGACCTGCATGGTGCGCGAGGCTGAGAAGCCGAGATTGGACGAGGCTGCCTGCTGGAGCGTGGAGGTTGTAAACGGCGGGCCAGGGTTGCGCTTGACAGGCTTTGCTTCCACTGATTCGACCGTATAGGCCGCACCTTCCAGAAGGCTCTTCAGGCGGCTTGCATCCTCACCGTTTTTGACGCCACGGTTTTGCAGGCGCTTGCCACCGGCAGAAACGAGCTTTGCCTCGAAAGCATCACCGCGCGGCGTCTTCAAGAGCGCGGAAATATTCCAATACTCTTCCGGGACGAAGCGTTCGATTTCCGACTCACGGTCGCAGACGAGGCGCAGTGCCACAGACTGTACGCGACCGGCGGACCGAGCGCCCGGCAGCTTGCGCCAAAGGACTGGCGATAGATTGAAGCCAACGAGGTAATCAAGCGCGCGACGTGCGAGATAGGCATCAACCAGCGCAATATCGATATCGCGAGGATTGGCCATCGCGTCGAGCACAGCTTTCTTCGTAATGGCGTTGAAGACAACGCGCTTTACGGGTTTGTCACCAATCACCTTCTTTTTTTTGAGAAGATCCAGCACGTGCCAGGAAATGGCTTCGCCTTCGCGATCAGGGTCGGTTGCGAGAAACAGTCCATCCGAACCCTTCACCGCATCGGCAATGTCCTTCATGCGCTTGGCGGACGCACCATCCACCTCCCAAGACATTTCAAAGTCCTGATCAGGCAATACCGACCCATCTTTTGCAGGAAGATCCCGCACGTGGCCGAAAGAAGCGAGAACCTTGAAGCCTGACCCAAGATACTTGTTGATCGTCTTGGCCTTGGCAGGAGATTCTACGACAACAACATTCATTTTTTCTCTCTGAAAAGCACGAGGAGGGCGGAAAACCTAAGCTCCGCCTGAATCTGACCTCCCGACATGGAGGGCCTTTTGTCTGCGGTCAAGAGGTAAGATGTATTTTTACAGCTTTGAAAAATACAACCTGAAAGAGCTTATGAGATGGTTGCAATCTGGGATAAACAATGTCATCTTGCGTGTGCATATATTTTTGCACACCTAAAAGATGTATTTAATTTATTGAAATTTGGTGAGGTTGGAATGAATCAGCGCTCTCGCAAGCAAGAAGAAAGCGACGAAGCTCAAGCGAACATCGTCTATATCCGGCAGATGCTGGGGCAATTGCAGCAAGTAGCGAGAAAGGAAGGCGCTGAGATGCTCTCCTACCTCATTGAAATGGCCTATTTGGAAGCGGGAGATCTGCAGACTGGTCGCAAACAGCTTTCACGCAAGCATCGAGATTGAGACCATTCCACCTGGGTGCCGATGAAGGCGGCCCGCCAGATCCAGTTCTAGTAGAACCAGGTAGACAGTGGACGCAGGAAGTTCTGTGTGACGAATGATATCGTCAATCTCCACGGGCGTCGGTCCAAGTGCCGCCGCTATGCGTGTGCGGTCGCTTTCATCCAATGGCTGTATCAATGGCGATAGACCTTCTTCCGTCGGCTCCTTGATGGAAGGTTCATCAAAGAGATCAAGCTGTGAGATGGGCGCGAGAGCTTCCAGAATATCCTGAGAGCCGGTGGTGACGATACAGCCATTCTTCAGCAGGTCATTGGTACCGTGGCAGCGTGGGTCGAGTGGGGAGCCGGGAACCGCGAAAACAAGCCGTCCGAAATCGCCTGCCATGCGTGCCGTGATAAGTGAACCAGAGCGTTGCGCCGCTTCAATGACAACCACACCGAGCGAGATACCAGCAATGATGCGATTGCGTCTTGGAAAGTCTCTGGCGCGAGGCTCCCAACCAAACGGCATCTCGCTCACGGCCAAGCCGCAGCCGCCGGTGATTTCGCTTAGCAATGGAATATTTTCTGGCGGATAGGGTTGGTCCAAGCCGCCCGCCAGTACAGCAATGGTGCCCGTATCGAGGCTGGCACGGTGGGCAGCCGTATCGATGCCGCGTGCCAGGCCAGAGGTGATGGTATAGCCTGCTCGTCCGCAATCGCGCGCAAACATGGCTGCAATTTTGGCCCCGCTGATCGATGAGTTGCGCGAACCGACGATTCCGACAGAGGGCCGCGAGGCCGCGCCAAAATCACCTCTCATGGCAAGAAGCGGCGGCGCACCATCAATCTGGCGAAGGGCGGGCGGATATTCCGGCTCGCCGATACCCACCAGTTTTGCCTTGAAGCGATGCGCAAATTCCAGTTCACGCTCCGCATCTTCAACGCTTGCGATACGGATTGCGCGGGAAGCACCGCCACGGCGAGACATTTCTGGAATGGCAGCCAGCGCCGCATCTGCTGAACCAAAATGATTGATGAGGTCACGGAAGGTTGACGGACCAACGTTATCGCTGCGGATCAGCCTCAGCCAGGCGATCCGTTGAGCGTCCGTCAGTGCAACCCCCCTCCGAATGGCGCTGCCGGAGGACACGGTGCTTTTTATCCCTTCTGGCCGATCTTGCTTTCTGTTCCGTTGATCAGACGCTCGATGTTGGCCTTATGCTTCCAATATGTAATGAGGGTCATGATTGCCATGACCAAAGCAGTTTTCGGCTCTCCCGTAAGCCAGAGCACAACCGGGATCAATAGGGTAGCGACAAGCGCCGAAAGCGAAGAATAGCGGCTGAGCTTGGCAACCGTCAGCCATAAAAATGCGAAAACAAGCACCATGCCTGGGGCAACGCCGAGCAGCGTTCCAATATAAGTGGCGACACCCTTGCCGCCCTTGAAACCAAGCCAGACTGGAAAGAGGTGGCCAATAAAGGCTGCAAAGCCGCCCAGAAGGGCAGCCTCAGGGCCCCAAAATGCGCCGGCAAGCAATGCGGCGGCCGTCGCTTTGAAGGCATCAAGCAGCAGGGTGGCAAGTGCCAGCTTCTTGTTACCGGTGCGCAGCACATTCGTTGCACCAATATTGCCAGAGCCAATGGAGCGGATGTCGCCCATGCCTGCGGCCTTGGTCAGCAAAAGGCCGAAGGGGATGGAACCGAGCAGATAGCCCAGCGCTAAGGCGCTTAGGGCGAGGGGAAGCGTAATTTCCCAGCTGAACAGTTCCGACATGCGCGTGTGCTCCTCAAACGGAATGGACGAGACGCCCGGCAACATAGGTGGCAATGGCCCGACCGCTGAAGCGCGCATCCTCAAAAGGGGTGTTCTTTGATCTCGATAGAAGCGATTCTTTCGCCACGATCCAGGGCTCATCCAGATCGATCAACACGATATCTGCTTTCGCGCCGGGCTTCAGTGTCCCGGCTTCAAGGCCGAAAATGGAAGCCGGTCGCGTGGACATGGCATCGATCAGGCGCATGAGCGAGACACGCTCTGCATGATGAAGCCGCAAGGCAGCGGGCAACATGGTTTCCAACCCGATTGCCCCATCAGCGGCATCGGCAAAAGGCAGCCGCTTGGTGTCCACATCCTGAGGGTCGTGAGATGATACGATGATGTCGATCGTCCCATCGGCAAGCGCATCCACCATCGCTTGGCGATCATCCTCCGTCCGCAGCGGCGGCGTGAGTTTGAAGAAGGACCGATACTCACCAATGTCGTTTTCATTCAGCGACAGATGGTTGATGGAGATGGCCGATGTTGCGTTGACGCCCCGGGCGCGGGCAAGGCGAATGGCTTCAGCCGATTCCGGTACAGAGATTTTCGCAGCGTGGTAAGCGGATTTGGTAAGCCCAGCGATGCGCAAATCCCGTTCCAGCGGAATGAGTTCTGCCTCGCGCGGCGAACCGGAAAGGCCGAGCCAGCTTGCGAAAAGCCCCTCGTTCATCACGCCATTGACGGCGAGGTAGGGGTCTCGCGCTTCGAGTGCAACGACGGCGGAAAACTCACGGGCATATGTCATGGCGCGGCGAAGAACCTGCGTATCTGCCAGCGCATGCCTTCCTTGTGTGAAAGCGACGGCACCTGCATCCCGCAACAGGCCGATTTCCGTCATTTCCTCACCCTTCAAGCCGCGTGTCAAAGCAGCTGCCGGGTGAACGTTGACGATTGCCTTGTCGCGCGCGGTCTTCTTGACGAATTCAATAAGCGCGATGTCATCGAGTACCGGATCGGTGTCCGGCATCATGATAAAGCTGGTAACGCCACCGGCAGCGGCAGCGCGGCTTGCGGATTCGATCGTTTCCCGATGCTCGGCGCCGGGTTCTCCAACGAAGACGCGTGCATCGACCAGACCCGGTGCGCCAACAAGGCCGGAGCAATCGCGAACATCTGCCGCTTCCGGCACACCCTGATTTCGGCCATCGGCACCGGCGGCGAGAATGCGACCGTCTTCACCGATTATTATGGTGCCGGTTTCATCGAGATTGCGTGACGGATCGATAATCCGGAGATTCTTCAGAACAAGCGGCTTGCTCATGCGCCCACTCCCTCGCTTCTCGGACCCTGATTTTGCGATAGCAGCAGCACTTCCATAACGGCCATGCGTACGGCTACACCCATCTCCACCTGGCTTTCGATCACGCTTTGCGGGCCGTCTGCGACTTCTGAAGCGATTTCGACGCCGCGGTTCATGGGACCAGGATGCATGACGAGCGCATCTTCCTTCGCTGCCTTCAACTTTTCAGAGTCGAGCCCGTAAAAATGGAAATATTCCCGCACCGAAGGCACGAAGGAGCCGGACATGCGCTCACGCTGAAGGCGCAGCATCATCACCACATCGGCATCCTTGAGACCTTCTTCCATGGAATGGAACACCTCGACACCCATCTGCGCAATGCCGGATGGCAGTAGAGTGGAGGGCGCAACGACGCGGACGCGCGCACCCATGGCGTTCAGCAGCAGGATATTGGATCGCGCCACGCGGGAGTGCAGAACATCGCCACAGATCGCCACGATGATTCGGGACAGTTTGCCCTTGGCGCGGCGAATGGTCAGTGCGTCAAGAAGTGCCTGGGTCGGGTGTTCATGCTGGCCATCACCGGCATTCACCACGGAGCAGGCCACTTTTTGTGCGAGAAGGGCTGCAGCACCGGCGGAAGAATGGCGAATGACAAGCACATCCGGGCGCATGGCATTGAGCGTCATGGCCGTATCGATGAGCGTTTCGCCCTTTTTGACCGACGAATTGCCCACCGACATATTCATGACATCTGCGCCAAGGCGCTTTCCTGCCAGTTCGAATGAGGATTGTGTGCGCGTTGAGGCTTCAAAGAAAAGATTGATCTGCGTGAGACCCCGCAAGGTCGATGTTTTCTTTTCTCTTTGACGGCTGATCTTGACCGCCTCGTCGGCTTTGTCGAGAAGGAACGTGATATCCTGCTCGGTCAGGCCCTTGATCCCGAGGAGATGGCGGTGGGGAAAGAAGACCACGAAAACATCCTCCGCTTGTTTACGGGGTCTATAGAGATACAGGGCTCTGCGGGCAAGCACATGCTTGGCTGGAGATTTTCTGATCCCCATGCAATTTTGTCGGAATTGGATTAGAAGCAGCCCATGAATCAGATGACCCGGACCGACGACAATCATAACGAGCTGAACCAGCCAAGCCTCTGGTCCGGTATCAACGCCTATCGCACAGATCCCCTGATGGTGGATTTGACGGCTGGGCTGCATCGTGCATTGCGCGAGGAATTTGATGCGCTGGGCCGTTACGTGACGTCGCCGGAAGCGCAGGAGTTGGCCCGTATGGCCAATGAGAACCCGCCGAAGCTCAAAACGCACGGGCCACGCGGTGAGCGGCTGGATATCGTGGAGTTTCACCCGGCTTGGCACGCTATGATGCGGCGGTCGATGTCTTCCGGGCTTCATTCCTCGATTTGGGAAAATGCACCGGAAGCGCGCAACAATCAGCATCGGGCCAGAGCTGCGCGGTTCTACCTGACCTCTCAGCTGGAATGCGGCCATCTTTGTCCGTTGACGATGACCAGTGCATCCGTCGCTGCGATGATGGCATCGCCGCGCGTACAGAAGGAATGGGCTCCGCGGATCCTTTCGCGCAAATATGATTCGTCCAACAGACCGGCGCAGCAAAAGAGCGCGATCACCGTTGGCATGGGCATGACGGAGAAGCAGGGCGGCACGGATGTGCGTGCCAACCGCTCCATTGCGGAACGAGTGGGTGAGGGCGTCTACCGCCTTTCGGGCCACAAGTGGTTCATGTCCGCGCCTATGAGCGATGCGTTTGTCATGCTTGCACGAACCAATGAGGGGATTGGCTGCTTCCTCGTTCCACGCTTGCTGGAAGATGGTACGCCGAATGGCCTCCAGCTTCAGCGGCTGAAGGATAAGCTTGGCAACCGTTCCAATGCTTCCTCCGAGGTCGAGTTTCACGATGCGTTTGGCTATCTTCTGGGTGAACCCGGCGCTGGCATTCGTACAATCCTCGATATGGTGACGCTCACGCGCCTGGATTGTGCGTTGGCGAGCGCAGGTATCATGCGCGCCTCTCTTGCTGAAGCGGTGCATCATTGCCGGGGGCGTAGTGTCTTCGGCAAAAACCTTATCGACCAACCGTTGATGACGCGTGTGCTGGCGGATATGGCGCTGGATGTGGCCGCGGCCACCGCTCTTTCCTATCGTCTGGCGGAAGCCTTCGATAAAGCCAGCACCAACCCTCAGGATGCCGCCTTCGCTCGCGTGATGACACCAGTCATCAAATACTGGGTCTGCAAGATGGCTCCGCCCTTGATCTACGAGGCGATGGAATGCCTGGGCGGCAATGGCTACGTTGAGGAGCGGCCGTTGGCCCGCCATTACCGGGAGGCTCCGGTCAATGCGATCTGGGAAGGTTCCGGCAATGTGATGGCGCTGGATGTGCTGCGGGTCTTGAGTCGTGGGCGTGACCTGTTCGAATCGGTCCTATCCGGCATTGAGCGCGATCTTGGACCGAGTGGGCGCAAGACGACGGATGTGCTTCGTGCCGCCATGGCGCTTGCCGAACGCGATGAGGGTGCAGCGCGGCTGTTGGTGGAGCAACTGGCGCTGGCTGCGGGCGCGGCGGAGCTCTTTCGCCTTGGCGCAGGAAAGATAGCCGATGCATTCGTGGAAACCAGATTGGCCGGTGGCTGGCGCGCTACCTACGGAATGCTCGATTCCCGCTTCGACGCCGCCTACATCGTTGATCTGCTTTATCCTGCGACCCACTGATCGCTGTATTCATTCCCCGTTTGGTTCTACCCACAGCCCGCGTTAACCATAACGCGGGCTTTTCATTGCGTTTTGGGCCCTGAGGCCTAGGTTGCTGTTAACGCTTTGTTAACCAATTCCTTGTGGACCGAACGTGATTGGAAACCGATTTTACAATTTTGGGTTACTCTTCACAGCGCTCGGCTTCTTTGCGGTTTTGGCGCTCGATATCACCGTGCCAGCATTTGCATTGAGCATTATGGCTCTCATGCGCTGGCTCATCGCACCGGCAGGATTGCCGGGAATGGAAGGGGAGGCCGCATGAAGTGGTTTCTGATTCTGTGGGCAGGTCCGGTTGCGCTTTTGGGTGCCTGGTACTTCCTGTCCCTGCATGACATGAGCTTTGGTTTCTTCATGCTCACGCGCCAGACGCATGACCTTGTTTTTGAAATCTACGGCAATATTCTGGGCATCGCGCCTGAAAAGCTTCCGCCCTTGGTGGCGCGTGCAATTGCTGTGGATAGCCTGATTGTGATGGGCATCATTGCGTTGAGAAAAAGGCGCCAGATCCTCGCCTGGTTTCGCAACCGTTATGGTTCGCCAGTATCTGATCTCGCCAAGGACGCGAGCCTATCCAGCGCGCCTTGAAGAATGAAGCTTGCCGCAGCCGAATCAATTCGCTCGGCACGCTTGGCGCGTGACACATCCATCTCAAGCAGGGCCCGTTCAGCCGCGACTGTCGAAAGACGTTCATCCCAATAAATAAACGGGATATCCGTCTTCTCACTCATGCTTCGCACGAATGCCCGTGTTGCCTGAACGCGTGGACCCGCTGACCCGTCCATATTCATGGGCAAACCGATGATAAAGGCTGCGATGCGCTCTTTCTGCGCGAAGGCGAGAAGCACTTCTGCATCCTGTGTAAACTTCGTTCGTTTGAGCACGGGGCGCGGTGAGGAAAAACGCCGTCCAATATCAGAAATCGAAAGGCCAATGGTTTTCGTGCCAAGATCCAGTCCAGCAACCGGTTGACCTGGCAGCAGAACTCCGCTCAATTCCTCTATCGTCAAACTTGCCAATGCGGCACCCTTTCATCGAACATAATCCGGCTGTCATCTTGTTGCGTATTATGCCACGGCATAACACCCGCAACGAATGATCCTTCCGGGATCGTTACCCCTCCCTAACACGAACAAGGAGATTTTCCATGAAGATCACTTGGCTTGGCCACGCGGCCTTCCGTATTGAGACGGCCAACGCAAAAATTTTGATAGATCCCTTTTTCAGCGGAAATCCCTCGTTCGCGGATCAGGACCGTAAAGATGTGGCGGAGGGAATAACTCATATCCTTCTCACCCACGGTCACGGAGATCATGTGGGCGACACGATTGCCCTCGCACAGGAAACCGGTGCCGTGGTGCTTGCAAATGCCGATCTGGCCGCTTGGTTGGGTTCAAAGGGCGTTTCGAAGCTGGAAATGGGCAATACTGGCGGTACTGTAAACTTTGGCAGCTTCACCGCCACCTTCACACAGGCTCTGCACTCATCCGCACAAATTACAGAAGATGGCGTTTCGCATGCGCTCGGTAATGCCAATGGCCTGATGATGCATTTTGAAGGTGAAGCTTCGCTTCTCCACATGGGCGACACCGATATTTTCACCGATATGGGCTTGATCAATGAGTTGCATCAGCCGGATATCGGCCTCGTTCCGATTGGCGACCGCTTCACCATGGGCGGTGCCGTCGCAGCGCTCGCCTGCCAACGATTCTTTGATTTCAAGCATGCAATTCCCTGCCATTACGGCTCTTTCCCGATCATTGATCAAACGCCGGATAAGTTCGTGAAAGGCATGGAAGGCTTGAAGACTCGCGTTGAGACGCCGAAGGTGGGCGTGACGCTCAGCATCTAAGTTTACCTCGAGAGGCGGCACACGCTGCCGCCTCTTTCGGAGATCTTGCTGCCAAAACCGTTGCGAAGGAGACACGCGGACATTATAGCGGGAGGAAATTCCATCCGGAGAAGTCCCATGTCCGTTGATATTGCCACCGTAAAGCGCGTTGCGCGCCTTTCCCGCATCGCTGTTTCCGATGAAGAGTTGGAGCGTATGACCGGGGAATTGAATGGCATTCTCGGCTTTGTTGAGCAGCTGTCCGAGGTGGATGTGTCCGGCGTTGAGCCTATGACCTCCGTGACGCCCATCACCATGCGTAAGCGCGAAGATGTGGTGAGTGATGGGGACAAGGCCGCAGACATTGTGGCGAATGCGCCGAACTCCGACCAGAATTTCTTCCTGGTGCCCAAGGTTGTTGAATAAGCCGCGAGTTGACCGCTGCGCCAACCTTCCCCTGCATCTGCGAACGAGCCCGAGATAACCATGACCGAACTGACCAGCCTGACCATTTCCGAAGCGCGCGAAAAGCTGAAGGCGCGTGAATTCACTGCGGTCGAACTGACCGAAGCCTACATCTCGGCTATCGATGCCGCCAACGGTGCACTCAATGCCTATGTCACGGCAACGCCGGAAAAGGCGCGCGAGATGGCGAAAGCGTCCGATGCGCGCTTGGCTGACGGTAAGGGCGGTGCTCTGGAAGGCATTCCGCTTGGTGTGAAAGATCTTTTCGCTACCCGTGACATTCACACGCAGGCTTGCAGCCACATTTTAGATGGCTTCAAGCCGAAATACGAATCGACGGTCACGGAAAATCTCTGGAACGCGGGCGCCGTAATGTTGGGCAAGCTCAACATGGATGAGTTCGCCATGGGCTCCTCCAACGAGAATTCCTATTACGGACCTGCCGTAAACCCTTGGAAGGCAGAAGGTTCTGATGAAAAGCTTGTTCCAGGCGGCTCATCCGGCGGTTCTGCTGCAGCTGTTGCCGCGCATCTATGCGCCGGTGCGACGGCTACGGACACGGGTGGCTCCATTCGCCAGCCGGCGGCTTTCACAGGTACGGTTGGTATCAAGCCGACCTATGGCCGCTGCTCGCGCTGGGGCATTGTTGCCTACGCATCCTCGCTTGATCAGGCCGGTCCCATTGCACGCGATGTTCGCGATGCGGCTATCCTTCTGAAGGAAATGGCAAGCGTCGATAAGAAGGATACGACCTCTGTCGATCTGCCTGTGCCGGATTACGAGGCTTCTCTTGGTCAATCGATCAAGGGCATGAAGATTGGTATTCCGAAGGAATATCGCATCGAAGGCCTGCCTGAAGAAATTGCAAAGCTCTGGGATCAGGGTGTTCAGTGGCTGAAGGATGCCGGTGCGGAGGTCGTTGAGATTTCGCTGCCACACACGAAATATGCTCTGCCGGCCTATTACATCGTTGCTCCTGCCGAAGCTTCGTCGAACCTCGCCCGCTATGATGGTGTGCGTTACGGCTTGCGCGTGGACGGCAAGGATATCGCTGACATGTATGAGAAGAGCCGTGCAGCGGGCTTCGGAAAGGAAGTTCAGCGCCGCATCATGGTGGGCACCTATGTCCTTTCCGCCGGTTATTACGATGCATATTACCTGAAGGCGCAAAAGGTGCGCACGCTGATCAAGCGGGATTTCGAGGACGCATTCCACGCTGGCGTGGATGCAATCCTTGCACCGATCACCCCATCGTCCGCATTTGCCATTGGCGATAAGGAATTGGCTGCGGACCCTGTGAAAATGTATTTGCAGGACGTTTTCACCATCACTGTCAACATGGCGGGCCTGCCTGGCCTTTCCGTTCCTGCTGGATTGGACCACAAGGGGCTTCCTCTTGGACTGCAACTCATTGGCAAGCCCTTTGAGGAAGACACACTGTTCAAGACTGCCCATGTTATCGAACAGGCCGCAGGCAAGTTTACGCCGAAGAAGTGGTGGTAAGACATCCCCGCTAAACAGAGTGAGAGCCGGTCCAAGAGGCCGGTTTCTTTTTTGTTTGCCTTTTCCGTGAATTATTCACGTTAAAGCTGCTCTATCAAAGCAAAGCGACTTGGAATAATTTCGCACTGGTGTTCTAGTTTCTCCGACCCCGGGGAACACCATGCACCACATCCGTAATGCGCGCGAAGATGAGATTGCCATTCTCACGAATATTGGTTTGCGCGCCTGGGCACAGGCGGTCGGGCCTATTGGCGCGAGCGATGAGTTGCAGGAAAATGCGGCGCGTGCTTTTTCTGATTTCGTCCGGTCATCCTGGTTGAAGATCACCGTGGTGGAAGATGACGGCGTGGCGGCTGGCTGGGCCTCCCGCGAAGCACTGGATGACAAGCTTACCGATTTCTGGATCGACCCACTGCATCAGCGGCGAGGGCTGGGCTCGGCACTGCTGGAAGCGGAAGAGGAAGAGGTGCGCCATAGCGGCTTCCCGTCCATCCAGCTGGAAACACATGCCCATAACACAGATGCTGTCAGCTTCTTTGAGAAGAATGGCTATCGCATCCACTGGCTCTCCATCGCTTATGCGCCAAAGCTTGATCAGGATGTTCAATCGGTCGGTATGACGAAGGAATTGGAGACCTCGACCAAAGCCTATGGCGCGGAATTCTAGCTGTCGTTCATCAGTTCCGTTGCTTGAGTGGTCAAAAGCTTGCGCCGCCTCGCCATTTGTTCTACCTGACGTTCAACCAAACGACAGCATGAAGAGCCATTTGAGATGACCATTGTCGATGTTCGCACGCCTGATCCGAAACGCCTGATTCCCGGTGCTACCGGCGATTGGGAAGTCATTATCGGTATGGAGGTGCATGCGCAGGTTCTATCGAACTCGAAGCTGTTTTCGGGCGCTTCGACCGCTTTCGGCAAAGCACCCAACTCGAATGTTTCTCTGGTCGATGCGGCCATGCCCGGCATGCTGCCGGTGATCAACGAAGAATGCGTTAAGCAGGCGGTTCGCACGGGGCTTGGCCTCAAGGCACAGATTAACAACCGCTCCATCTTTGACCGTAAGAACTATTTTTATCCCGATCTGCCTCAGGGCTATCAGATCTCGCAGTTCAAGGACCCAATCGTCGGCGAAGGCAAGATCGTGATTTCGCTCGGCCCGGATCGTCAGGGCAATTTCGAAGACATTGAGATCGGGATTGAGCGCCTGCACCTTGAACAGGATGCTGGCAAATCCATGCACGACCAGCACCCCACGATGTCCTATGTCGACCTGAACCGCTCCGGCGTCGCACTCATGGAAATTGTTTCCAAACCGGACATGCGCTCGTCAGATGAGGCAAAAGCCTACATGACAAAGCTGCGCTCCATCGTGCGCTATCTCGGCACCTGCGATGGCAACATGGACGAAGGCTCTATGCGCGCCGACGTGAACGTTTCTGTTCGTCGTGTTGGCGAACCCTTCGGCACGCGTTGCGAAATCAAGAACGTCAACTCCATTCGCTTTATCGGTCAGGCTATCGAGTACGAAGCGCGTCGTCAGATTGCGATTCTCGAAGAAGGCGGTAGCATCGACCAGGAAACGCGCCTGTTTGACCCGAACAAGGGCGAGACGCGTTCCATGCGCTCCAAGGAAGATGCGCATGATTACCGTTATTTCCCGGACCCCGATCTGCTGCCTTTGGAGTTCGACGATGCTTTCGTAGAAGCGCTGAAAGTCGATCTGCCAGAACTGCCGGACGACAAGAAGGCTCGCTTTGTGAGTGAACTTGGTCTCTCGGTTTACGATGCCTCCGTTCTCGTTTCGGAAAAGTCCATCGCAGATTACTTCGAAGCAGTTGCGGAAGGTCGTGATGGCAAGACTGCTGCCAACTGGGTCATCAACGATCTGCTGGGCGCATTGAATAAGGCCGGCAAGGGTATCGAGGAAACGCCCGTTTCTCCGGCGCAACTCGGAGGCATTATCGACCTCATCAAGGCGGAAACCATTTCCGGCAAGATTGCCAAGGATCTTTTCGAAATCATCTGGAACGAGGGTGGCGATCCTGCAGAAGTCGTCGAAAGCCGCGGCATGAAACAGGTGACGGATACCGGCGCTATCGAGAAGGCTGTGGATGACATTATCGCTGCCAACCCCGATCAGGTTGCGAAGGTTCAGGCCAAGCCGACGCTTGCAGGTTGGTTCGTCGGCCAGGTTATGAAGGCAACGGGCGGTAAGGCTAACCCTCAGGCGGTTCAGGCGCTGGTCAAGTCCAAGCTGGGTCTTGAGGAGTAAGCTGCCGAGGCGGTAGCAGGAGAGTGCCATGTATTTCGTCAGGACAGCCAGTGACCGGGACGTGGAGGCGCTTCGCGCTCTGCTTATCGAGACGTGGCACGCGACCTATGATGACCCGCATGGTGCCGATAAAATCGCGCAGCTAGCCGAGCAACTGCATCGGCCAGAATCCATTCGTGCAAACATCAGCAAGAAGGATGGCGAGTATCTGGTTGCCGATAATGGCAAGCAGCTTGGCGGCATGGGCTTTGCGTCGATGTCTCCAACCATGACCAAGACCGCCATTCTGCATCAGCTTTACGTGCGTCCGGGATGTCAGGGCGAAGGCATCGGACGCGATATATTCGCGGAGCTGGAAACCTGTTTCCCCGATGCTGAAATTTTGCGGTTGGAGGTTGATGCCGCCAACGAACGCGCAATCTCCTTCTATTCGCGGCTCGGCTTTATCGAGGTTGACCGTACGAAGAACTGCGGCGGAACTGAAAGCGGCATTGAGGCCGTCATTATGGAGAAGCCGCTCGCGCAATAGGGGCTTGCCCCAAGGGAGGTTCGAATGACGGAAGCCACGGTTTCAATTCGCCGCGCAAGGGAAGAGGATCTGCCGCAGCTCATCGCTCTTTTCGAGCAGGATGATCTTGGAGGTCACGGCGATACCAGTCATGAAGACGCCTTCAGCGATTACCTTCGTGCCTTCCACGTCATCGATCAATCTCTCAACGAATACATCTATGTTGCAGAATTGGAAGGTGAGGTGGTTGCCAGTTTCCAGCTTGCCTTTTTGCGCACATTAAGGGGGCGGGGTGGTCTTACTGGCATCATCGAAGCGGTGCATACACGCCCTGATGTGAGACGGCAGGGCATTGGGCTGAAGCTTCTGGATTTTGCTGTGGCCGAGGCGAAACGACGAGAATGCCGGTTGGTGCAGATCACGCATCGGGCAGACCGGGAAGAGATCCGAAGCTTTTATGAGAAAGCAGGCTTTTCAGCCGACTACATCGGCTTTAGAAAGCACCTCAAATAATGGTGGTTCAGCCTGCAAAGACTGGACATTCGTGAGCCGAGATTGCATAAGCGGGATAAGGAAACATTCCTTGTCTCTCGCGAGGACGTTGGAAAAACATGAAGAATCTCCTCCTTCAAATCTTCACCTGGTGGAATGGCCAGACGCTTGGAACGCGCTTCTTTACGTGGCGCAATGGCAAGCGTGTTGGTGAAGACGAATTCGGCAACGTGTATTACGAAGGTGGTATGACCTCCTTTGGCTTGCCGCGTCGCTGGGTCATCTACAAAGGCTATGCTGAAGCCTCCGCTATTCCGGCTGGCTGGCATGGATGGATGCATTACCGCACCGATGTGCCGCCGAGCAAAGAAAGCTATGTTGTGCGTGAGTGGCAAAAGCCGCACCACGAGAATCTCACGGGGACGCCTTTTGCCTACCGCCCCAAGGGTTCGCTGGATGCGACGGGCGAACGCCCGCGTGTGACGGGCGATTACGATGCTTGGACGCCAGGTTCGTAAGCGGAAGCTCCGCTTTCACGCCACATTTCCCGGCTAACGCCACTTGGTCCCGACATTGATCGGGACCATTTGTTTCAAGGTGATTCATCCCATGCATCTTGCAGGTTTTCGCGCGGTACTACTTGCGACGGCTGTTTGCGCCATGACAGCGATCTCAAGTCCCGTTGAGGCTGCCCGTATAGAGAACCCGGTGGCCGAATTTTCAGGTATCGACAAAATCACCGGGCGTATCACGCGCTTCGATGTTTACGTCAATGAAACCGTGCAGTACGGCGCTTTGCAGGTGACGCCGAAAGCTTGCTATTCCCGCGACGATACCGAGGCACAGAAGATCGACGGCTTCGTGGAAGTGGATGAGATTACTCTCGATCGGAAAATCCGCCGCATTTTTACTGGTTGGATGTTTGCCGATAGCCCTGGTCTCAATGCTCTTGAGCACCCGATTTATGATGTATGGTTGACTGGCTGCAAACAAAAATCCGATGTGCCGCCTCCCGCCAAGAAGTAAGACAACGCAAAGCTGAACAGACCACAATGCTTATTGCCGGATGAGCGAGTCGATTGCATCATTGGTAAAAATAGTTGCGGCAAGGTGCAGCATATCGCAGGGTTGTTGCGACAGCATAGGATGTTTCATCCTTGTTCATTTTCCTGGCTGTGAGGCTGGAAAATGGGAATATGAGCAAATTGAATCATCGCCTTCAATGTCCCTTAGGGCGTTTCGCCTAGAATTGGGATATCGGGCGATGCGGTAGCATCTCCACCGAAATGAACGCGGTCCCGACCGGATGAAACGTTAAAGTGCTGGCGGCATGGCCGATCCGGCAATTGCAATTCGTATCGCAGGTCACAAACGGGCGCAAATCCCTTCGCCGACACTATGGCGCTCCTCCGGCACTAGAACTCAGCTCTCAAACGCCGTTCGTTAGATATCGCGCGTATGAGCAAACCGGATAAACGGGGATTTTCCATGGCTTCTGCAAACAGCGCGAACTCGCTTGAGATTATCGCTTTTCGGCTCGGTGAGCAGAATTTCTGCATCCGAACAACAGCCGTTCGCGAAATTCGCGGATGGGGGCCATCAATGCCTGTGCCGAATGCGCCAGACTTTATGGTCGGTGTCATTAACCTGCGCGGCAATGTGATCCCGACGATCGATCTGGCAAGACGACTGGGTATGATGCCAGCAGAGCGAACTGAACGCAGCGCAATTGTTGTGGCGGAGGCTGGGCCGACGGTCATGGGCCTTATTGTCGACCACGTCACAGACATGCTGACCGTCCCGGCAGACCAGCTTCAGCCTGTTCCACAGGTCTTCCATTCCTTCGATAGCCGTTACTGTGACGGCATCCTCACCCACGACGACGGGATGATTTGCTTCCTTAATCTGGAGCGTTTGTTCGAAAATGATCAAATTCCGGAAGCGGCGTGAGCAGCCGACCATCTCGTCACAGGGGCGCCCACGCTTAAAGCATTTCGCCTCAGAGCGGGATGCGCAGAAATGCACTAACCACTTGGTGTTACGGCGTCTGGCTGCAAAGGCGATAACGCACTTTCTGGACGCGTTCTAGATCGCGAGGGACTTTCGAGCATGAGACTCTTCAGCTTTTTGACTGCAGCAATCATTTTCATCGCACCTTCGGCTTTCGCTCTGGACGCTCCAAAAGGGCCAGTTATCCTAACCATCAAGGGTAATATCACCCAAGCCAATGCTGGCAAGGATGCGCAGTTTGACCTTGCGATGCTTGATCAACTTCCAGGCAGACAAGCAACCATGCGCACGCCATGGACGGAAGGCGATACCAGTTTCTCCGGTCCGTTGGTGAGAGCCATTTTGGAAGCCTCTGGTGCGAAGGGTAGTAAACTTCTCGTTCGCGCGCTCAATGATTACTTTGCTGAAGTGCCGATGGAGGACGTCGATAAGCTCGACACCATACTTGCAACACACCAAAACGGAAAGTTGATGTCTGTGAGAGATAAGGGGCCATTATTTCTTATCTATCCATTCGATAAAGATCCGGCATTGTATAATGAGAAATATTTCTCTCGGTCCGTTTGGCAGATCAAGGAGATCGAGGTAAAGCCGTGATAAAGAATGAGCCATTCGGTGGAGATATTTTGAGGCGTGCGAGCCGAACGACTGCCGCGCTTCAGATATTTGCTGTTCTACTTCTTGCTGGTCTCGTTTCTATCTATTTTGACATCTCGAACCGGCAAAGCAGTCTGCAGGACGCTGTGCGCGAAAATGCTATGTGGTCTGTCTATCAGTTAGATCGTGAAGCCAACGAATTGCGGCGCGGCTTGGAGGCCTCTGCTCTTTCTGGGCAATTTACATTGGCGAGTTTGCAGGATTCCTCCCTTCGCTACGATATTATCTACTCGCGACTGGCAATCCTGACGAAATCAAAGTTCGAAGAGAGCTTCTCTCTCGATGACGAGGTGCGCCAGAAGTTGAAGCTGGTGCAGGATATTGTGGAAAGCGCCCAGCCCACCTTCGATGTAATCGCTGCTGGAAGCCTACCCTCGGACGCCGCCATTAAAAGCGTCATCGGCAAGATGAAGGAGCTTTCAACCACGACCGGTGATTTGCTCATTTATACGAACAGTACGACAAGTATGGAAAGAGCCAAGGGTCGCCTCGAGATTGAGCGTTTGCAACGCAATGCGATGATCATCATCGGATTGTTGGTGGTATCGGTCGCTTTTCTCATTGTTACTCTACGCCGTCAGCTGCGCACCGTGCAGGCTGCGGGTGTGAGCCTGGAAGCCATGGCCAAAGAGCTGACCGTTTCCTATCAGGCCGCGGAAGCTGGCAACCGGGCAAAATCTCAGTTCATGGCCACCATGGGGCATGAGATACGCACGCCGCTGAATGCCATCCTCGGAATGGTGGAACTAATTGAACTCGACCGTCCGCCGCAAAATACGCTTTCTAAAATCGTGACGATTCGCAGGTCCGGCGAAGCCTTGCTTGATGTGATCAATGAGATTCTAGATTTCGCAAAGATTGAGCACGGAAAGCTGGAGCTCGAATCCCGCGCGGTTGACCTCCAGAACCTTGCGGAAAGCTCTGCCGAAATGATGCGCGGACGCGCCGTTGAGGGGAAGAACAGGATTGAGGTCGATTTACCTGATCGCTGGCGTGCTCAATGGGTTCAATCAGACCCTACTCGTCTACGCCAGGTCATACTCAATCTCATGAGCAATGCCGTAAAATTTACGCATGATGGCACTGTGACATTGCGGATGCGTCAACTCTTGCGGAGAGAGCAGGTTTGGCTGCGTGTCGAGGTTCAGGATACCGGCATCGGAATCAGTGAGGAAGGCCGCGATAAACTCTTTCGGCCGTTCTCCCAGGTCGATTCGAGTATCAGCCGCAAATATGGTGGCACTGGCCTTGGCCTTACCATTTGCAAGGAAATTATTGATCGATTTGGTGGACGCATAGGCGTCGATAGTGTGCCGGGTTTTGGCAGCTTGTTTTGGTTCGAAATCCCTGTCGAGCAGGCTAGAGAAGGTACCGCCGAAACAGTTAAGCACTCGCATTCTCAGCATGTGACTCGTCGTCTGAAGATCCTTGTGGCTGAAGACAATAAGATCAACCAACAGGTAATTCTCGGTTATCTCACGCATCTGGGTCAGGACGTCACCATAGTCGATCACGGCGAGGCGGCGGTTCAGCGGGCGCGCCAGGAGCAATTCGACCTCATTCTGATGGATATGCAGATGCCCGTGATGGATGGGATTGAGGCAACTCTCACCTTGCGTTCTGAGGCCGGTCCCGCGCAGACGACGCCAATCATTGCCTTGACGGCCAATGCTTCTGATCAGGATCGGGATGCCTGTGAAAAAGCAGGCATGAACGGCTTCCAGTCGAAACCGATCACGCTTGCCGTTCTCGCCAGCTTGATCGAACGAACGGTGCCAGTTCCGCATCGCGATGAAGTGCCTGTCCTTGAGCGCGGTGGTGAGGTTTCCCAACATCAATCGTCTGCGGCGGCGCAAGACCCGGTCAGCGCAAGACGTCAGGAAATTGAAGACATTCTCGGGCCGGAAGCATTTCAGGAGTTGTTGGATGCGTTTTTCGACGATGCATCACAGGTACTTTTTAGCCTAAATGATGCATTAGCGAATGGGCGTAAAGAGAATTTTGACTCGCTTCTGCACAATCTAAAGGGAGCGGCATCCAATATCGGACTAGCGGAACTTGCAGACTTTGCACAATCACTTCGGCAAAAAGAACCCACGGCAGCCGATATTGAGCATCTATCAGAAACTGTACTTGCTGCGCGAACAGCTTTGGCTGCCTAAAAGAGGGTAAACATGAATATTCTCGTAGTTGACGACAACAAGACAAATCTTGTTCTTTTAAAAAAGCTCGTTTCTACTGTCGAAGGCTGTGCGGCCATAGGCTTTTCCAGCCCGGAAGAAGTATTGCAATCGATGCCGGCTTTGGATTTTGATATCGGCGTCATCGATTTTCAGATGCCCGTTTATAATGGGGTCGATCTCCTCGTCGAGATCCGTCGCTTTGATAAATATCGCGACAAACCCTTCGTGGTGGTCACGGCCGACGATGATACTGCGACGAGAATGACCGCGCTGAACGCCGGCGCGATCGATTTCCTCACGAAACCAATCAATCCTATGGAGTTTCAGGCACGTATCCGCAACCTTGTTGCGCTTACCAATGCCCGTAACCAGCTTGCAGAACGCGCTGATTGGCTGCGTAACGAAGTGGAAAAGGTTGTCACAGAATTGCGGGAACGCGAAAAGGAGATCATCTATCGCCTCACACTGGCTGCAAGCTATAAAGATCCTGAAACCGCCATGCACACATTGCGGGTGGGCGCTTACTCAGAAGCAATCGCGCGAGCCTACGGTTTTCCGGATGACATTTGCGCGGATATCAGGCTTGCTGCTCCCATGCACGATATCGGCAAGGTGGGAATACCAGATGCAGTGTTGCTCAAGCGTGGTTCCTATACAGAGACCGAACGAGAGCAGATGCAGGTACATACCTCCATCGGCAGCCATATCTTGGGTCAGTCAAGATCCAGCCTTCTGCAGTTAGCGGCTGAAATTGCTGGTGCGCACCATGAGCGGTGGGATGGGCAGGGATATCCGCAGCGCCTGGCTGGCGATGACATTCCGCTGGCAGGCAGAATCGTGGCGGTTGCCGATAGCTTCGATGCACTGACGACGGCGAGACCTTATAAGGATGCTTGGACGCTTGAGCGCGCGATTGCCCATATTCAGGATCGAAGCGGAAGCCAATTTGATCCCAAGGTAGTGGCGGCTTTTACATCGGCGCTTGCTGATATTCGCAAAATCATGACAGCCCCGCTGGAAGGCGACCCATCAATGCCCGAAGTTGCAGCGTAATGATACGCAAAAGAAAGGAACAATCCTAGCCAACTGGCGTTTCAACCGCTGGATGACGGGCAGAGGGCTATGAGCTATCGAATTTTGATCGTTGAAGATCAGTTACTGATCGCGCTTCATATTGAAGATGCGGCGCTTGCGCTTGGGCATGAGGTGGTTGGCATTGCGGCCAACAGAGCCGATGCGATGCGATACGTGGATGACTGCGATATAGCATTGGTCGATGTTCAGCTGCAGGATGGCATTACGGGACCACAGATCGGATCTCGTCTCGCCGAATCCGGAGCAGCTGTTGTTTTCATGACAGCTAATCCCGATCTGTTGGGCGAGGGCGTGCTGGGTACGCTCGGTGTCATTTCCAAGCCGCTATTTGATCTGGAGCTCATTGGCTCTATCCAATATGCAGCGGATATCAAGGCAGGGCATGAGACCCTCCCGCCCGAGCGTTTCCGCGCATTCCCCCAACACTAACCGAACTCGCGAAGCTTCAACGCTTCAGGTGAAGTCCTGCAGCGTAGAGAGCAATGGCAGCGGCGTTGGAAACGTTGAGGGACTTGATCTCCCCAGGCATATCCAATCTCGCGAGAGCATTCACCGTATCGCGCGTTTTCTGCCGGAGGCCTTTTCCTTCAGAACCAAGCACCAAAGCAATCTTGCTGCCGGAAAAAGTGCCTTCCAGTGGTTGTGGACCTTCCGAATCAAGCCCAATTGTCTGGAAGCCCAGTTCGTGCAGTTCGTTGATTGCGTCAGCGAGATTTGTGATCTGAATATAGGGGATCATCTCCAGAGCACCTGACGCGGACTTGGCCAGTACGCCTGATTCTGTGGGACTGTGCCGTTGGGTCGTAATGAGCGCTCCGGCATTAAATGCCACCGCAGAACGCATGATGGCGCCGACATTGTGAGGGTCAGTCACCTGATCCAGTACGAGAATCAGAGGGCTATCCTTGAGGGCATTCAGCCGCCGCACGGGCAGGGGGCGCGTCTCCAGCATGACCCCTTGATGGATAGCCTCAGGCCCCAGGATTTTTTCTATATCTTGTGGTGAGACGAAATCTACAGGGCAGGGTAAGGCCTCTGGCTGTGCAATGTCCAAGCGCGCAAAAGCATTCTGAGTGACAGACAGGCGGACCAGCTGACGGGCAGGGTTCGCAAGGGCGGCGCGTACGGTATGAAGGCCATACAAGAACACCTGCTCTGGCGCCAGTTGGGGCGGCGACCAATCTCCTGAACCCTTTCGCTTGCGTTGAAGGGTCGGCGTTGGAATTTCGCCACGTTCGCGCTTCGCATCGCGTACCTGTCTACGCAAAGTGGCGTAGTGCGTGTCGCGGGCGGATCTATCTTTGGTGTTATCCTTGCTCATGCTGCCTTATAGCCACAGGCGCTGGCGGGCGAAAGCCCCACGATAATCCACAGGCGGAAGAACAGAATTGAATTTTCCCAAAATTTTCGTTTGAGGCCGTGTTGACAGCAGCCAATCTCACAGTCATATAGCCGCCGTGACTGCAAAACACGAAGCGGTTCACAAGCTTGGACTTCGATCCGGACGGAATACTGGAGGGATGCCCGAGTGGTTAAAGGGGACGGACTGTAAATCCGTTGGCTCAGCCTACGTTGGTTCAAATCCAACTCCCTCCACCATTCTGCTCCATGATCGAACAAGCCCCCGCGGGTATAGCTCAATGGTAGAGCAGCAGCCTTCCAAGCTGAATACGCGGGTTCGATTCCCGCTACCCGCTCCAATTTAATCCATCCAGATTACCAAGCTCGTACACTAGTTTACCAACGACGAGCGGTACCTTGCCCCGGCTCGGGCGTCGCCCGCATTTATATCTTGCGCATCGAGCCGGAAAGTCTTAAACGGCGTCACCAAATCCGCACGCGCGGATCGACCAATCTTTTGATCACAGGAAGCATCAATGGCAAAGAGCAAGTTTGAGCGTAATAAGCCGCATGTGAACATCGGCACGATTGGCCACGTTGACCATGGCAAGACGTCTCTGACGGCAGCGATCACGAAGTACTTCGGTGAATTCAAGGCGTACGACCAGATCGACGCTGCACCGGAAGAAAAGGCTCGTGGTATCACGATTTCGACGGCGCACGTTGAGTATGAGACGCCGAACCGTCACTATGCTCACGTTGACTGCCCCGGCCACGCCGACTACGTCAAGAACATGATCACGGGTGCCGCACAGATGGACGGCGCGATCCTGGTTTGCTCTGCAGCTGACGGCCCGATGCCTCAGACGCGCGAGCATATCCTTCTGGCTCGCCAGGTTGGCGTTCCTGCGATCGTTGTGTTCCTCAACAAGGTTGACCAGGTTGACGACGCCGAGCTTCTCGAACTCGTAGAACTGGAAGTTCGTGAACTTCTGTCTTCTTACGACTTCCCGGGCGACGATATTCCGATCGTCAAGGGTTCTGCTCTTGCAGCTCTTGAAGATTCCGACAAGAAGATCGGTGAAGACGCAATCCGCGAGCTGATGGCTCAGGTTGACGCCTACATCCCGACGCCTGAGCGTCCGATCGACCAGCCGTTCCTGATGCCGATTGAAGACGTGTTCTCGATCTCTGGCCGTGGTACGGTTGTAACGGGCCGCGTTGAGCGTGGTATCGTGAAGGTTGGTGAAGAAGTCGAGATCGTCGGCATTCGCGCTACCTCCAAGACGACTGTTACGGGCGTTGAAATGTTCCGCAAGCTGCTCGATCAGGGCCAGGCTGGCGACAACATCGGCGCACTGGTTCGCGGTGTGAACCGTGACGGCGTTGAGCGTGGTCAGATTCTCTGCAAGCCAGGTTCTGTCAAGCCGCACAAGAAGTTCAAGGCTGAAGCCTACATCCTGACGAAGGAAGAAGGCGGCCGTCATACGCCGTTCTTCACCAACTACCGTCCTCAGTTCTACTTCCGCACGACGGACGTGACGGGTATCGTTACGCTTCCGGAAGGCACGGAAATGGTTATGCCAGGCGACAACGTTACCGTTGACGTCGAGCTGATCGTTCCGATCGCTATGGAAGAAAAGCTGCGTTTCGCTATCCGCGAAGGCGGTCGTACGGTTGGCGCCGGCATCGTCGCCTCCATCGTCGAGTAATGACATAAAAGGCGAGGGAGAAATCCCTCGCCGTTTTTTAGAAGATCCGGATGATTGAGTTCGTCCGGGTCTTTTTTTATGCCTGCAAATGAAGCGGCATTATAAAACAGTTTGCTTGCGCAAATCTCGGCGCGCATAGCGGCTGCGTAGTCGGTAACATTCTTGAAGGATTTCAGATGTCAAACCTTACAGTTGTCCTCACCAGTTGCCGCCGTCATGATTTGCTCGCAAAGACACTGGAAAGCTTCTTTGCAACCAATACATATCCCATCCATGAATTTATCATCATTGAAGACTCGGATCAGGAGCAGGTGCGGGAACTGGCTACCCTTTTTCCTGACCAGCCGATTCGTATTATTGTCAATTGCGAGAACCTCGGACAGCATCGCTCAATCGATAAGGCGTATGCTGAAGTTCACACCCCCTATATTCTTCACTTGGAGGACGATTGGCAGTTTCCGGTTGGGGGTGTCATTGAAAAAGGCATGGCAGTCATAGAAAACTGCTCTGACATATTCATGGTCTTGTTGCGCACCGATTCGGACATGCCGCGTGATTTTGCCAAACTACCGCGTCTACTGCAGCCTGCACCCTTCCGCCGGGTCGATGCGACAGCGCATCGTACGTGGTACAGTTTTACTTTCAATCCCACGATCAAGCGTTTGGAGGATTATCGTAAGCTCCCCCGTGGCTATTCTGGCTTTCATGGGGAAGTGGCTCTCAGTCTCTATTACAAAGATCAAGGCGCTGTTCTTGCCTGGTTGGAAGGCACAGGCATTACCCATCTTGGCTTTGGCCACAGCAATTTTGCGCGGAAACGGAGAAGCGGTCTCGGTGGTAGTGTGGAAAGCATTCGAAGGCTCTTTTCACTGGCGACCCTAAGGAAGTGGAAGACCTCAATTGGTCGTCGAATCGAGCACCGCAAGCGCCGCCGCAGGCTCGAAAAGTAGTAACGCCTGAGCGCTGGCTCTCGGCATTCCTGCTAATTACATGTCATCGGCCGCATATTTGACATGCTGAGACAGAAAAACCTGCACAGGCTGTAAAAGGGGCTTGCCAATCCTCCTGGACCATTTTAAAGCAGCGCCATGCTTGATGAGGGCAACCTCAGAAGGCGGGATTTAGGGGTATAGCTCAGTTGGTAGAGCGGCGGTCTCCAAAACCGCAGGTCGGGGGTTCGAGCCCCTCTGCCCCTGCCATCCCGCTTGTTGAGTGCAGCTGGATTGGATTTTATCTGACTGCGCTGACCTTGTCGGTAACATAGATGATTGCTGTTTTTCCCCTTGTCAGGGGTGAATATGGCGTTTATGTAGGGTTCAAACAGACACGCGGTGCGTGGGGCTGAATAGTGTCAGCTTTACGTGCCGTAATTGCGTGGGCAGATATGGCATCCAAAACGAATCCATTTACGTTTCTCCAGCAGGTGCGGGCAGAGACGGCGAAAGTAACTTGGCCATCTCGTCGTGAGACGATGATCTCCACGGCCATGGTTCTTGTAATGGTTGTTTTTGCTGCTCTTTTCTTTTTTGCGGCAGATCAGCTTATTGGTTGGCTCATTGGCCTTGTGCTGACGGTTGGCGCTTGAATTTGTGGAGATGAAGATGGCGGCACGTTGGTACATCGTCCACGCTTATTCGAATTTTGAGAAGAAGGTTGCGGAATCGATTGAGGAGAAGGCTCGCCAGAAGGGGCTGGAGCATCTTTTCGAGAAAATTCTGGTACCTACAGAGAAGGTGGTTGAGGTTCGTCGTGGTCGCAAGGTCGATAGCGAACGCAAGTTCTTCCCGGGCTATGTTTTGGTTCGTGCGAACCTGACGGACGAGGCTTATCATCTGATCAAGAATACACCGAAGGTCACGGGCTTTCTGGGTTCCGACAATCGCCCTGTACCGATTCCGGACCATGAAGCAGAGCGCATTCTCGGTCAGGTCCAGGAAGGTGTTGAACGTCCTAAGTCTTCCATCTCGTTCGAGATTGGTGAGCAGGTTCGTGTATCTGATGGCCCGTTTGCGTCGTTCAACGGCGTTGTTCAGGATGTGGATGAAGAGCGTTCACGCCTGAAGGTGGAGGTGTCGATCTTTGGTCGTGCTACGCCTGTTGAGCTTGAATACGGTCAGGTCGAAAAGGTCTGATCAATCGGGAGAGATCCCGTCGCGTGGGAGGAGGGTGCCTGTAGCCGGGCAACAAAAGTCCTAACCACGCAACCGCAGCCGCCGATTTGATCGGCAATTTGATCGGGTAACCGGTCGTAACGAAAGGCAGAGAAATGGCTAAGAAAGTTGCAGGCCAGCTCAAGCTTCAGGTCAAGGCAGGGTCCGCTAACCCGTCCCCGCCAATTGGTCCTGCGCTTGGTCAGCGTGGCATTAATATCATGGAATTCTGCAAGGCGTTTAACGCTGCTACGCAGGAAATGGAAAAGGGTATGCCGATCCCGGTCGTCATTACCTATTACCAGGATAAGTCCTTCACCTTCGCGATGAAGCAGCCGCCGGTTACCTACTGGCTGAAGAAGGAAGCAAAGATTCAGTCCGGTTCCAAGACGCCCGGTAAGGGGTCTAAGGCTGGCACCATCACCAAGGCTCAGGTCCGTGCGATCGCTGAAGCCAAGATGAAGGATCTGAATGCCGCTGATATCGAAGGCGCAATGCTGATGGTTGAGGGCTCTGCCCGCTCCATGGGCCTGGAAGTGGTAGGTTGATCATGGCCAAGGTTGCAAAGCGTATTCAGAAAACTCGTGAAGGCATCGACCCAACAAAGTTGGTCGCTCTTACGGATGCTATTTCGCTCGTTAAAGAGCGTGCAACGGCTAAGTTCGATGAAACCATCGAAATTGCCATGAACCTCGGTGTTGATCCCCGCCATGCTGACCAGATGGTTCGCGGTGTTGTGAATCTGCCGAACGGCACTGGCCGTGATGTTCGCGTTGCTGTTTTCGCACGTGGTGCCAAGGCTGATGAAGCCAAGGCCGCTGGCGCTGACATCGTTGGCGCAGAAGATCTGCTGGAAATCGTTCAGGGCGGCAAGATCGATTTTGATCGTTGCATCGCTACTCCTGACATGATGCCTCTCGTCGGTCGTCTCGGTAAGGTTCTCGGCCCTCGTGGCATGATGCCGAACCCTAAGGTCGGTACGGTCACCATGGACGTAACCGGTGCGGTGAAGGCTTCCAAGGGCGGCGCTGTTGAGTTTCGCGTCGAGAAGGCTGGTATTATCCATGCCGGCATCGGCAAGGCTTCCTTCGACGCCAAGGCTCTGGAAGAAAACATCAAGGCTTTCGCAGACGCCGTCGTCAAGGCAAAGCCAGCTGGCGCCAAGGGCAACTACGTCAAGCGCGTCGCTCTCTCCTCGACCATGGGTCCAGGTGTGCGTGTAGAGCCGTCAACGGTTCTGTAAGTTTCGAAGGGGCGGGTATGCCCCTTCAGCAATGTTTTCGGGCCTTTGGGCCCGAAAATGTCAGGGTGACCTGACATTCCTGTCCGAGATTGCGGGTGGTTTCGACCTTAATCGTATGACCTGCATGAGACGGGTAAGATCTGGATTATCGACAGGCGCGCGTGATGCGCCCCTGAGGGTTCCGGTTCGAACCTGATGTGCCTTGGCCGCAAGTTCCTTTGGGTTCTGCGTGCAGGGGGACAGGATCCTCGAGCGCTGCTTGGGATCTTTTTTTGAAAAGGTTCCTTGTGGCAAAGGCAACCCGGCAGGTTCCGATCCCATGATCGGTCCTGTCAACTGGAGACAGACAGTGGAAAGAGCGGAAAAACGCGAATTCGTCACGGAACTGAACGAAGTCTTCAAGGCTTCCGGTTCGGTTGTCGTGGCCCACTATGCTGGTGTCACAGTTGCGCAAATGAACGACTTCCGTTCGAAAATGCGCGCTGCTGGCGGCACCGTCAAAGTCGCGAAGAACCGTCTGGCCAAGATCGCTCTTCAGGGCACGGAGTCGGAAGGGATGATCGATCTCTTCAAGGGCCAGACGCTGATTGCATACAGCGCCGACCCAATTACGGCTCCGAAGGTCGTCATGGATTTCGCCAAGACCAACGACAAGCTCGTTGTTATCGGCGGCACCATGGGTTCGACCACGCTTAACGCGGAAGGCGTCAAGTCGCTTGCGACCCTGCCTTCGCTGGACGAACTGCGCGCAAAGCTGCTGGGTATGATTCAGACCCCGGCAACTCGCATCGCAGGCGTCGTTCAGGCACCAGCAGGTCAGCTTGCTCGCGTATTTGCGGCCTACGCAAAGAAGGACGAAGCCGCTTGAGGCGGTTTTTCGCTGTAACAAACAAACCAGTTCGAACCGAACACATAAGGAATTATCACAATGGCTGATCTCGCTAAGATCGTTGAAGACCTCTCTGCTCTGACCGTTCTGGAAGCTGCTGAGCTTTCCAAGATGCTCGAAGAAAAGTGGGGCGTTTCTGCAGCTGCTCCTGTAGCTGTTGCTGCTGCTGCTGGCGGCGGCGCTGCAGCTCCTGCTGAAGAAGAAAAGACCGAATTCGACGTAATCCTGGTTGACGCTGGCGCCAACAAGATCAACGTCATCAAGGAAGTTCGTGGCATCACCGGCCTCGGCCTCAAGGAAGCCAAGGACCTCGTTGAAGGCGCTCCGAAGGCTGTCAAGGAAGCCGTCTCCAAGGGCGAAGCTGCCGACATCAAGAAGAAGCTTGAAGACGCTGGCGCCAAGGTTGACGTCAAGTAATTCTGAAACTTTGGTGAGAGAGGGCAGTTCTGCCCTCTCTCATTACCTGTTTCTCTGAACTGATTACCCAAAAACCGGTGAAACGGTTTTTGGGTAATGGGTTCTTCAAGAGGATAGTTTCATTTCGTCGCATGCGGCAATCCGGCCGGTGGGACGAAAATAGAAACGAGATTGATCCACCCATTTATCGACGGGGCCGATTGGCCAGCGAGTCCCGTCCGTTGCAGGCCCGGATGCATTTTTTGAAGGAGCGACGATGGCTCAGACCCTTTCGTTCAACGGTCGCAGGCGCGTACGCAAGTTTTTCGGAAAGATTCCCGAAGTCACAGAAATGCCGAACCTTATCGAGGTTCAGAAGGCATCTTACGATCAGTTCCTGATGGTAGAAGAGCCAGCAGGTGGGCGCCCCGATGAGGGGCTTAACGCCGTTTTCAAGTCCGTGTTCCCAATCACGGATTTTTCTGGCGCTTCCATGTTGGAATTCGTTTCCTACGAGTTCGAGCCACCGAAGTTCGACGTTGAAGAATGCCGTCAGCGCGATCTTACCTATGCAGCTCCCTTGAAGGTCACGCTGCGTCTGATCGTATTCGATATTGACGAGGATACAGGTTCCAAGTCCATCAAGGACATCAAGGAGCAATCCGTCTACATGGGCGATATGCCTTTGATGACTGATAACGGTACGTTTATTGTAAACGGCACCGAACGCGTTATCGTGTCTCAGATGCACCGTTCTCCGGGCGTGTTCTTTGACCACGATAAGGGTAAGAGCCATTCCTCTGGTAAATTGCTCTTTGCTGCACGCGTAATTCCTTATCGCGGCTCCTGGCTCGACATCGAATTCGATGCAAAGGATATTGTCTACGCACGTATCGATCGCCGCCGTAAGATCCCGGCCACGTCTTTGCTCATGGCACTGGGCATGGATGGCGAGGAGATTCTGTCGACCTTCTACACAAAGTCCAGCTATCAACGTGATGGTGAAGGCTGGCGTATTCCGTTCCAGCCGGAAACTTTGAAGGGTGCAAAGACCCTTTCCGACATGATTGACGCCGATACAGGTGAAGTTGTTGTCGAATCCGGCAAGAAGCTGACGCCGCGCCTGCTGCGCCAGTTGACGGATAAGGGTTTGAAGGCATTGAAGGCGTCAAATGACGACCTCTATGGCAACTTCCTGGCTGAAGACATTGTCAACTTCGAAACCGGCGAGATCTATCTCGAAGCGGGCGACGAACTTGATGAGAAGACTCTTCAGATCATTCTCGACGCTGGCTTTGACGAAATTCCGGTTCTGAATATCGACCACATCAATGTCGGTGCTTACATCCGCAATACGTTGTCTGCCGATAAGAATGAGAACCGTCAGGACGCCCTGTTTGACATTTACCGCGTCATGCGCCCCGGCGAACCGCCGACCATGGAATCTGCGGAAGCCATGTTCAACTCGCTGTTCTTTGACGCTGAGCGTTATGATCTGTCGGCTGTTGGCCGCGTGAAGATGAACATGCGTCTGGATCTGGACTGCCCAGATACGGTTCGCACGCTTCGCAAGGACGATATCCTGGCTGTCGTGAAAATGCTCGTTGAGCTTCGCGATGGTAAAGGCGAAATTGACGACATCGACAACTTGGGCAACCGTCGTGTCCGGTCGGTCGGCGAGTTGATGGAGAACCAGTACCGTCTGGGTCTTCTGCGCATGGAGCGCGCGATCAAGGAACGTATGTCCTCGATCGAGATCGACACTGTGATGCCGCAGGACCTGATCAATGCGAAGCCTGCCGCTGCAGCTGTTCGCGAATTCTTCGGTTCCTCGCAGCTCTCGCAGTTCATGGACCAGGTCAACCCGCTGTCGGAAATCACGCATAAGCGTCGTCTTTCGGCTCTTGGCCCGGGCGGTCTGACGCGTGAACGCGCTGGCTTCGAAGTTCGCGACGTTCATCCAACCCACTATGGACGTATCTGCCCGATCGAGACGCCGGAAGGCCCGAACATCGGTCTGATCAACTCACTTGCCACCTTCGCACGTGTCAACAAGTACGGCTTTATTGAAAGCCCGTACCGCAAGATCGTCGACGGTAGCGTGACGAACGACGTGATCTACCTCTCCGCTATGGAAGAGGCGAAGTATTACGTTGCTCAGGCTAATGCGCCGTTGAACGAACGGGGTGAATTCCTCGAAGAATTCGTAGTTTGCCGTCACTCCGGTGAAGTTATGCTGGCACCGCGTGACAACATCAACTTGATGGACGTTTCGCCAAAGCAGCTCGTTTCTGTTGCTGCCGCTTTGATCCCATTCCTAGAAAACGACGACGCTAACCGCGCGTTGATGGGTTCGAACATGCAGCGCCAGGCCGTTCCATTGGTTCGTGCTGAAGCGCCGTTCGTCGGGACTGGCATGGAGCCGATCGTTGCGCGTGACTCTGGTGCTGCCATTGCTGCTCGCCGCGGCGGTGTCGTCGATCAGGTGGATGCGACACGTATCGTTATCCGTGCGACGGAAGATCTTGATGCTGGCAAGTCTGGCGTCGATATCTACCGCCTGCAGAAGTTCCAGCGTTCCAACCAGAACACCTGCGTTAACCAGCGTCCGCTCGTTGCTGTTGGCGACATCATCTCCAAGGGTGATATCATTGCTGACGGTCCATCGACCGATCTGGGTGACTTGGCACTTGGTCGGAATGCACTTGTGGCGTTCATGCCTTGGAACGGCTACAACTACGAAGACTCTATTCTGATGTCTGAGCGCATCGTCTCTGACGACGTGTTCACCTCCATTCACATCGAAGAATTCGAAGTGATGGCGCGTGATACCAAGCTTGGTCCTGAGGAAATCACACGTGATATTCCGAACGTGTCGGAAGAAGCGCTGAAGAACCTTGACGAAGCAGGTATCGTGTACATCGGTGCGGAAGTGCAGCCGGGCGATATCCTTGTCGGCAAGATTACACCGAAGGGCGAAAGCCCGATGACGCCGGAAGAAAAGCTTCTGCGCGCTATTTTCGGTGAAAAGGCATCCGACGTTCGCGATACTTCCATGCGTATGCCACCAGGTACCTTTGGTACTGTCGTGGAAGTTCGTGTTTTCAACCGCCACGGCGTTGAAAAGGACGAACGTGCGATGGCTATTGAGCGCGAGGAAATTGAGCGTCTCGCCAAGGACCGTGATGACGAGCAGGCAATCTTGGACCGTAACGTTTATGGTCGCTTGATTGACATGCTTCGTGGTCGGGTTTCCGTTGCCGGTCCGAAGGGCTTCAAGAAGGGTGTTGAGCTCACCAACGCTATCGTTTCGGAATACCCGCGTTCGCAGTGGTGGATGTTTGCTGTCGAAGACGAAAAGGTCCAGGCAGAAATTGAAGCTTTGCGTGGCCAATACGATGAGTCCAAGTCGCGGCTTGAGCAGCGCTTCATGGATAAGGTCGAGAAGGTTCAGCGCGGCGACGAAATGCCTCCTGGCGTCATGAAGATGGTGAAGGTCTTCGTTGCTGTTAAGCGCAAGATCCAGCCCGGCGACAAGATGGCGGGACGTCACGGTAACAAGGGTGTTGTTTCTCGCATCGTGCCTGTGGAAGACATGCCGTTCCTTGAAGATGGTACGCATGTTGACATCTGCTTGAACCCACTCGGCGTTCCTTCACGTATGAACGTCGGTCAGATCCTCGAGACGCACCTTGCTTGGGCTTGCGCCGGTATGGGCAAGAAGATCGGCGAGATGCTCGAAGAGTATCGCAAGACCATGGACATTTCCGAACTTCGGAATGAGCTGACTGAAATCTATGCGAGCGAATCGCATGATGAAGTTGCACGCTTCGACGACGAATCCCTGGTTAAGCTGGCCGAAGAAGCAAAGCGTGGTGTTTCCATCGCGACGCCGGTGTTTGACGGCGCTCATGAGCCTGACGTTGCTGCCATGTTGAAGAAGGCAGGCCTGCATGAATCGGGTCAGTCGGTTCTCTACGATGGTCGTACCGGCGAGCCGTTCGACCGTAAGGTGACCGTGGGTTACATGTACATGATCAAGCTGAACCACTTGGTCGATGACAAGATCCACGCTCGTTCGATTGGTCCTTACTCGCTGGTCACCCAGCAGCCGCTTGGTGGTAAGGCACAATTTGGCGGTCAGCGCTTTGGGGAAATGGAAGTCTGGGCGCTGGAAGCGTACGGCGCGGCTTACACCCTGCAGGAAATGCTGACGGTGAAGTCGGATGACGTGGCCGGTCGTACAAAGGTCTATGAGGCGATTGTTCGCGGTGATGACACGTTTGAAGCCGGTATTCCGGAAAGCTTCAACGTGCTCGTCAAGGAAATGCGCTCTCTGGGTCTTTCCGTCGAGTTGGAAAACTCGAAGTTGGATGCGACAGAAGCTTCTGGCGAACTACCGGACGCTGCGGAATAAGAAAAACGTGGCGCGCGCTTGTGATGAGCGCGCGCCGTTCCCGCCCGAGTTTGAGCTGGGGCAGGGGAATTCTGCCGCATTGTGCGGTTAAGACCGTTTTTTCGCGTCATATCGGCCTTCCCGGGTTTTGGGTCGGTACTGCACGCAAGTTGAGGGCTGATAGCCCCATAAGGAGATAGGCATGAACCAAGAGGTCATGAACCTTTTCAATCCGCAGGTGCCTGCGCAACACTTTGACTCGATCCGTATTTCGATCGCGTCGCCTGAAAAGATTCTTTCCTGGTCATATGGCGAAATCAAAAAGCCGGAGACCATTAACTATCGTACGTTCAAGCCAGAACGCGACGGCCTTTTCTGCGCGCGTATTTTTGGACCGATCAAGGACTACGAATGCTTGTGCGGCAAGTACAAGCGTATGAAATACAAGGGTATTATCTGCGAAAAGTGTGGTGTTGAAGTTACGCTGTCACGTGTTCGCCGCGAGCGCATGGGCCACATTGAGCTTGCCGCGCCGGTTGCTCATATCTGGTTTCTGAAGTCGCTACCTTCCCGTATCGCGACGCTTCTGGATATGACGCTGAAGGATGTAGAGCGCGTTCTTTACTTCGAAAACTACATTGTCACAGAACCTGGCCTTACGGCGCTCAAGGAAAATCAGCTGCTCTCTGAAGAAGAGTACATGCTGGCCGTCGATGAGTACGGTGAAGACCAGTTCACTGCCATGATCGGCGCTGAAGCCATCTACGAAATGCTCGCTTCGATGAATCTCGACAAGCTGGCAGGCGACCTTCGTTCGGATCTGGCGGACACCACGTCAGATTTGAAGCAGAAGAAGCTGATGAAGCGTCTCAAGATTGTTGAGAACTTCATTGAATCCGGCAACCGTCCTGAGTGGATGATCATGAAGGTCGTGCCGGTTATCCCGCCGGACCTGCGTCCGCTCGTGCCGCTGGATGGTGGACGTTTTGCGACGTCTGACCTCAATGACCTCTATCGTCGCGTTATTAACCGTAACAACCGTTTGAAGCGTCTTATCGAGCTTCGTGCGCCGGGTATCATCATCCGCAATGAGAAGCGCATGCTGCAGGAATCTGTGGATGCGTTGTTCGATAACGGCCGTCGTGGTCGCGTCATCACGGGTGCGAACAAGCGCCCTCTGAAGTCGCTCTCTGACATGCTCAAGGGCAAGCAGGGCCGCTTCCGCCAGAACCTGCTCGGCAAGCGCGTCGACTATTCCGGTCGTTCGGTTATCGTGACGGGCCCGGAACTCAAGCTGCACCAGTGCGGTCTGCCGAAGAAGATGGCGCTCGAGCTCTTCAAGCCGTTCATCTATGCTCGCCTTGACGCCAAGGGTTACTCCTCGACCGTCAAGCAGGCCAAGAAGCTGGTTGAAAAGGAAAAGCCGGAAGTTTGGGATATCCTGGACGAGGTCATCCGCGAGCATCCAGTGCTTCTGAACCGCGCTCCGACGTTGCACCGTCTCGGTATCCAGGCTTTCGAACCGATTCTGGTTGAAGGCAAGGCTATCCAGCTTCATCCGCTCGTTTGCACGGCTTTTAACGCCGACTTCGATGGCGACCAGATGGCTGTTCACGTCCCGCTTTCGCTGGAAGCCCAGCTTGAAGCACGCGTGTTGATGATGTCGACGAACAATATCTTGCACCCTGCAAACGGTGCACCGATCATTGTTCCTTCACAGGACATGGTTCTCGGCCTTTACTACCTCTCGATCATGAACCAGAACGAGCCGGGCGAAGGCATGGCTTTCTCTGACATGGGCGAGTTGCACCATGCGCTTGAGAACAAGGTTGTCACCTTGCATGCCAAGATCCGTGGTCGTTTCAAGACCGTCGATGCTGAAGGTAACCCTGTATCGCGGATCTACGAAACCACGCCTGGTCGCTTGATCATCGGCGAATTGTTGCCGAAGAACGTCAATGTGCCGTTCGAAATCTGCAACCAGGAAATGACCAAGAAGAACATCTCCAAGATGATCGATACGGTCTATCGTCATTGCGGTCAGAAAGACACGGTGATCTTCTGCGACCGGATCATGCAGCTTGGCTTCACGCATGCCTGCCGCGCTGGTATTTCGTTCGGTAAGGACGACATGATCATTCCTGAAACCAAGGCGAAGATCGTTGGCGACACCGAAACGCTGGTTAAGGAATATGAGCAGCAGTACAATGACGGTCTGATTACGCAGGGCGAAAAGTACAACAAGGTTGTTGATGCTTGGGGTAAGGCGACTGAAAAGGTTGCAGAGGACATGATGGCCCGCATTAAGGCCGTTGAGTTCGATGCGGAGACCGGTCGTCAGAAGCCGATGAACGCGATCTATATGATGTCGCACTCGGGTGCTCGTGGTTCTCCGAACCAGATGCGCCAGCTGGGCGGTATGCGTGGCCTCATGGCAAAGCCTTCGGGTGAAATCATCGAGACGCCAATCATCTCGAACTTCAAGGAAGGCCTGACCGTTAACGAGTACTTCAACTCCACCCACGGTGCTCGTAAGGGTCTTGCCGATACGGCGTTGAAGACGGCTAACTCCGGATACTTGACGCGTCGTCTGGTTGACGTTGCGCAGGATTGCATCGTCAACTTGGTCGATTGCGGCACGGACAAGGGCCTGACCATGACGGCGATTGTCGATGCCGGTCAGGTGGTTGCTTCGCTCGGTGCTCGTATCCTTGGCCGTACGGCGCTGGACGATATCGACAACCCGGTTACGGGCGAAAATCTGGTTCAGGCTGGCCAGATGATCCTGGAGCCACATGTTATCGAGATCGAAAAGGCTGGTATTCAGTCCGTTCGCATCCGCTCGGCTCTGACCTGCGAAGTGCAGACCGGCGTTTGCTCTGTCTGCTACGGTCGCGACCTTGCACGCGGTACTCCGGTGAACATGGGTGAAGCGGTCGGCGTTATTGCTGCTCAGTCCATTGGTGAACCAGGCACACAGCTGACAATGCGTACGTTCCACTTGGGTGGTACGGCGAACGTTGTTGACCAATCGTTCCTTGAAGCTTCCTACGAAGGTACGATCCAGATCAAGAACCGCAACGTCTTGCGCAACTCCGAAGGCAATCTGGTTGCCATGGGTCGCAACATGGCGGTTACCATTCTGGATGAGCGTGGTGTCGAACGGTCTTCGCAGCGTGTGGCCTACGGTTCGAAGCTGTTTGTTGATGATGGCGACAAGGTAAAGCGCGGTCAGCGCTTGGCTGAGTGGGACCCTTACACACGTCCGATGTTGACGGAAGTTGCGGGTGTGGTTCAGTTCGAAGATGTTGTGGACTCGATCTCGGTATCGGAATCCACGGACGAGTCGACTGGTATTACCAAGCGTCAAGTTATCGATTGGCGTTCCACGCCGCGCGGTACGGACTTGAAGCCTGCGATCGTGCTGAAGGATGCGAGTGGTAATATCCATAAGCTGTCTCGTGGCGGTGACGCGCGCTACATGCTTTCGGTCGATGCCATTCTGTCGGTCGAACCTGGTCAGAAGGTTAGCCAGGGTGACGTTCTGGCGCGTGTTCCTATGGAAAGCGCGAAGACCAAGGACATCACCGGGGGTCTGCCACGCGTTGCTGAATTGTTCGAAGCGCGCCGTCCAAAGGATCACGCTATCATCGCGGAAATCGATGGTACGATCCGTCTTGGACGCGACTACAAGAACAAGCGTCGCGTGCTGATCGAACCTGCCGAAGATGGTGTGGAGCCGGTCGAGTACCTTATCCCGAAGGGCAAGCCTTTCCATCTTCAGGATGGCGATTACATCGAAAAGGGTGACTACATCCTCGACGGTAATCCGGCTCCGCATGACATTCTGGCTATCAAGGGCGTGGAGGCTTTGGCTTCCTATCTCGTCAACGAAATCCAGGAAGTTTATCGTCTGCAGGGCGTTGTCATCAACGACAAGCACATTGAGGTCATCGTCCGCCAGATGCTTCAGAAGGTCGAAATCACCGACTCCGGTGACAGCCAGTATATTGTGGGCGACAATGTCGACCGCATCGAACTGGATGATGCCAATGACCGTCTGATGGAAGAAGGCAAGCGTCCGGCTTCGGGTGAACCTGTTCTTCTTGGTATTACGAAGGCCTCGCTGCAAACGCCGTCGTTCATTTCTGCAGCGTCCTTCCAGGAAACCACAAAGGTTCTCACGGAAGCTGCGATCGCAGGTAAGACGGATACTCTGCAGGGCCTGAAGGAGAACGTCATCGTTGGCCGTTTGATCCCGGCGGGTACTGGCGGGACCATGACCCAGATCCGTCGCATCGCAACATCGCGCGATGAGATGATCCTGGATGAACGCCGCAAGGGTACTGGCGCATCCGTGGCAACACCTATGCTGCGGGACATGGCTGACCAGTCAACGCCTGCTGGAGAGTAATCAGTTGAGGTGAATTGTTATCAATTCACCTCGGCTTCCAATAGAAACGCCCGGCTTTTGGCCGGGCGTTTTCGTTTTATCATAATGTCAAAGTGGGACTGCGAACTGGATTTTAAGAAAAGCGGATGATGGATACTTCGCCCTCGAGGGCGCCTTGGTAGGCTGACGCGTGTGGTTCCTCAACGGGCTCCTCAGTCAGTACGCCGATCTGGTCCAAATCGGCTTCGAGGAAGCCTTCTTCGGAAAGGGCATTCAGCGCCTCACGGACCGCTGTATCATCATCAGGTGCACTTAGAAGAATGTGGAGGTCTACTCCCTCGCTGTCTTTTGTTTCATAACCCTTGCCAACGATGATGAAGACCATGGGCTTATCAAGATTATTGTCGTTATCAGGTTGGCTGATCATCAGTTTGGACTCCAGGTCAAATTCAAAGCGAGTCGCGACTTGGCGCGACACCAATGAGTCCTTCTTATCATCTGCCGCGTTTCGCGCATTCGTTAATGGGCTGAACACAATGATTCCGATGCTTGTTCCCCAAATTAACGTCAAAAGCCTCGCTTCCTTGGCGGCGGCAAGGGCAAAAACCCAAAACAGCCTTGACGTGGGAGGGGTAAAACAGTAAACGCGCCCCATCGGAAGCGATGTGAGGCTTAACCGTCTGGTACGGCTCGTTCCTGGATATGCCTCAAACAAGGTTCCAAAACGCACGTTGAAGACACGAATGTAACACGCATGACGCAGGTGATGCGTCCTCTGCCTCGGGTGGTCCAACCAGCAAATGGTTTGGGCCACGTTTGTGCATGTTGAAGTGTGCTGAAAGCCGGAGACGGCGTGAGTTTGGCTCGTAAGAGTCGGGAAACAAGATTTTGCAAGGGATGGGTATATGCCTACCGTAAACCAGCTGATCCGCAAGCCTCGCCAGGCACAGGTCAAGCGCAATAAGGTTCCTGCGCTGCAGGAAAATCCACAGAAGCGCGGCGTTTGCACGCGCGTTTACACGACAACCCCGAAGAAGCCAAACTCGGCTTTGCGTAAGGTTGCCAAGATCCGTTTGACCAATGGCTTTGAAGTCATCGGCTACATTCCTGGTGAAGGTCACAACCTGCAGGAACACTCCGTCGTCATGATCCGTGGCGGCCGCGTTAAGGACTTGCCGGGCGTGCGTTACCACATCATCCGCGGCGTACTCGATACGCAGGGTGTGAAGAACCGTAAGCAGCGCCGCTCCAAGTACGGCGCGAAGCGTCCGAAGTAATCCATTCCATCCTGATGTGCCGCGCGAGGTCCTCCGCGTGTTAAGGCGCATAGCTAGATAAAGAGACAGATAGTATGTCGAGACGTCATAAAGCAGAAAAGCGCGAGATCAATCCGGATCCGAAGTTCGGTGATCTTGTTGTAACGAAGTTCATGAATGCCATCATGTTGCATGGCAAGAAGTCGGTCGCTGAAAGCATCGTCTACGGTGCGTTCGATGCAGTCCAGGGAAAAGCCAAGCAGGAGCCGCTGCAGGTTTTCCATCAGGCGCTGGAGAACGTTGCTCCGCACGTAGAAGTTCGTTCGCGCCGCGTTGGTGGTGCAACCTATCAGGTTCCTGTTGATGTTCGCCCAGAGCGTCGTCAGGCTCTTGCCATTCGTTGGCTGATCGCTGCTGCACGCAAGCGTAACGAAACGACGATGGTTGATCGCCTCTCCGGCGAGTTGATGGATGCCGCAAACAACCGCGGTAGCGCCGTCAAGAAGCGCGAAGATACGCACAAGATGGCAGACGCGAACCGCGCGTTCTCGCATTACCGCTGGTAATCTCCATCCTATCGAAATTCGAAAGGCAGTCCTATGGCTCGCGAGTATAAAATCGAAGACTACCGAAATTTCGGTATTATGGCGCACATCGACGCCGGTAAGACGACCACCACCGAGCGTATTCTTTATTACACCGGTAAGTCGCACAAGATCGGTGAAGTTCATGATGGCGCAGCGACCATGGACTGGATGGAGCAGGAGCAGGAACGCGGGATCACGATCACCTCTGCTGCTACGACCACCTTCTGGAAAGGTCGCGACGGTAAGATGCGTCGCTTCAACATCATCGACACCCCCGGCCACGTTGACTTCACGATTGAAGTTGAGCGCTCGCTGCGTGTTCTCGATGGTGCGATCGCTCTTCTCGATGCTAACGCTGGTGTTGAGCCTCAGACCGAAACAGTTTGGCGTCAGGCTGAGAAGTATCATGTTCCGCGCATGATTTTCTGCAACAAGATGGATAAGACTGGCGCTGACTTCTACCGTTCGGTAGAAATGATCAAGACCCGTCTTGGCGCTACAGCCGTTGTTATGCAGTTGCCAATCGGCGCTGAGACAGAGTTTAAGGGCGTTGTTGACCTCATCGAGATGAACGCGCTCGTTTGGCGCGATGAGTCTCTGGGTGCCGCCTGGGATGTCGTTGAGATCCCGGACGACCTGAAGGAAAAAGCCGCAGAATATCGCGAAAAGCTGATCGAGACGGTTGTTGAGATCGACGAAGAAGCGATGGAAGCCTACTTGAACGGCGACATGCCGGACAACGACAAGATTCGTGCTCTGGTTCGCCGTGGCACGATCGACGTTAAGTTCCACCCAATGTTCTGCGGCACTGCCTTTAAGAACAAGGGCGTTCAGCCTCTTCTCGACGCGGTTGTTGATTACCTGCCTTCGCCACTGGATATCCCGGCGATCAAGGGCATCGACTTCAAGACGGAAGCTGAAATCGAACGTCACGCTGATGACAGCGAGCCGTTGTCCATGCTTGCGTTCAAGATCATGAACGACCCATTCGTCGGCTCTCTGACCTTCGCTCGTATTTATTCCGGCAAGCTCGAAAAGGGCGCTTCGGTTATGAACACGGTCAAGGACAAGCGCGAGCGTGTTGGCCGTATGCTTCAGATGCATTCCAACAGCCGTGAAGACATCGAAGAAGCCTTCGCTGGCGACATCGTTGCGTTGGCTGGCCTTAAGGAAACGACGACAGGTGACACGCTTTGCGATCCGCTGAAGCCAGTTATCCTTGAGCGTATGGAATTCCCTGAGCCGGTTATTCAGATCGCTATCGAGCCGAAGTCCAAGGGCGACCAGGAAAAGATGGGCCTTGCGCTCAATCGTCTCGCTGCAGAGGATCCTTCGTTCCGCGTTAAGACCGATCAGGAATCTGGTCAGACGATCATCGCGGGCATGGGTGAACTTCACCTCGACATCATCGTTGACCGCATGCGTCGCGAGTTCAAGGTTGAAGCGACTGTTGGTGCTCCGCAGGTTGCCTATCGCGAAACGATCACGAAGGCGCATGAAGAAGATTACACGCACAAGAAGCAGTCCGGTGGTACCGGTCAGTTCGCGCGCGTCAAGATCATCTTTGAACCGAACCCAGAAGGCGAAGACTTCAAGTTTGAGTCCAAGATCGTTGGTGGTGCTGTTCCGAAGGAATATATCCCTGGCGTTCAGAAGGGTATCGAAAGCGTTCTGACCTCCGGTCCCCTCGCTGGCTTCCCTATGCTCGGCGTGAAGGCAACTCTGGTGGACGGCGCCTTCCACGATGTTGACTCGTCAGTTCTGGCGTTCGAAATCGCTTCTCGTGCTTGCTTCCGTGAAGCAGCCAAGAAGGCTGGTGCACAGCTCCTCGAGCCGATGATGAAGGTCGAGGTTGTCACGCCTGAAGATTACGTTGGTGACGTTATCGGTGATTTGAATTCTCGCCGTGGCCAGATCCAGGGTCAGGAAAGCCGTGGTATTGCCGTTGTGATCAACGCGCATGTGCCGCTGGCGAACATGTTCAAGTACGTCGATAACCTCCGCTCGATGTCTCAGGGCCGTGCACAGTATTCGATGGTATTCGACCACTATGCTCCAGTTCCTTCGAACGTAGCACAGGAAATTCAGGCGAAGTACTCCGGTCAGAAGTGACCGGGGTAACCCAACCGACAATAACAACCAGAAATCTCTCGTCTTTTTGACGAGGCAAAGATGGAGAGCCTGAAATGGCAAAGAGCAAGTTTGAGCGTAATAAGCCGCATGTGAACATCGGCACGATTGGCCACGTTGACCATGGCAAGACGTCTCTGACGGCAGCGATCACGAAGTACTTCGGTGAATTCAAGGCGTACGACCAGATCGACGCTGCACCGGAAGAAAAGGCTCGTGGTATCACGATTTCGACGGCGCACGTTGAGTATGAGACGCCGAACCGTCACTATGCTCACGTTGACTGCCCCGGCCACGCCGACTACGTCAAGAACATGATCACGGGTGCCGCACAGATGGACGGCGCGATCCTGGTTTGCTCTGCAGCTGACGGCCCGATGCCTCAGACGCGCGAGCACATCCTTCTGGCTCGCCAGGTTGGCGTTCCTGCGATCGTTGTGTTCCTCAACAAGGTTGACCAGGTTGACGACGCCGAGCTTCTCGAACTCGTAGAACTGGAAGTTCGTGAACTTCTGTCTTCTTACGACTTCCCGGGCGACGATATTCCGATCGTCAAGGGTTCTGCTCTTGCAGCTCTTGAAGATTCCGACAAGAAGATCGGTGAAGACGCAATCCGCGAGCTGATGGCTCAGGTTGACGCCTACATCCCGACGCCTGAGCGTCCGATCGACCAGCCGTTCCTGATGCCGATTGAAGACGTGTTCTCGATCTCTGGCCGTGGTACGGTTGTAACGGGCCGCGTTGAGCGTGGTATCGTGAAGGTTGGTGAAGAAGTCGAGATCGTCGGCATTCGCGCTACCTCCAAGACGACTGTTACGGGCGTTGAAATGTTCCGCAAGCTGCTCGATCAGGGCCAGGCTGGCGACAACATCGGCGCACTGGTTCGCGGTGTGAACCGTGACGGCGTTGAGCGTGGTCAGATTCTCTGCAAGCCAGGTTCTGTCAAGCCGCACAAGAAGTTCAAGGCTGAAGCCTACATCCTGACGAAGGAAGAAGGCGGCCGTCATACGCCGTTCTTCACCAACTACCGTCCTCAGTTCTACTTCCGCACGACGGACGTGACGGGTATCGTTACGCTTCCGGAAGGCACGGAAATGGTTATGCCAGGCGACAACGTTACCGTTGACGTCGAGCTGATCGTTCCGATCGCTATGGAAGAAAAGCTGCGTTTCGCTATCCGCGAAGGCGGTCGTACGGTTGGCGCCGGCATCGTCGCGTCCATCGTCGAGTAATGACATAAAAGGCGAGGGAGAAATCCCTCGCCGTTTTACAAAAAAGTTTCGGGTGAGGGCGCTTGGCTCTTGCCTATGACATGAAAATGTTGCAAATGGCGCGCGAGCGAGATTTGCAGCCTGCTTTGTTTTTAACATGCAGGTTTACCAATCCAAAAGGTGGGCTTCGGCCCTGAAGACTGGATGAATGCCTGCTTGGCGGGCTTCCTCGATCTTTGACACCGGTGGTCCGCCTTTAGATAGAAACGCCCCGTGCCGTGCTGTTTGGCTATGGGGAGAAAACAGAACAAGGATAACGTCGAATGAACGGCCAAAATATCCGCATTCGCCTGAAGGCATTCGATCATCGGATCCTCGACGCTTCTACGCGCGAGATCGTGTCGACGGCGAAGCGCACCGGTGCTAGTGTCCGGGGCCCCGTTCCGCTTCCGACCCGCATCGAGAAGTTTACGGTTAACCGGTCCCCTCACATTGATAAAAAGAGCCGCGAGCAGTTCGAAATGCGGACGCACAAGCGTCTGCTCGACATCGTGGATCCCACCCCGCAGACGGTAGACGCGCTCATGAAGCTCGATCTTGCCGCAGGCGTCGATGTGGAAATCAAGCTCTGAGGCTCTGCCTTGGGCTGAGTGAGAAGGATTGAACCGATGCGTTCAGGTGTAATTGCACAAAAGGTGGGAATGACCCGCGTCTATAACGACGCAGGCGAGCACGTTCCGGTCACGGTACTCCGTGTCGAAAACTGCCAGGTCGTTGCGCACCGTACGGAAGAAAAGAACGGTTATACCGCCGTTCAGCTTGGCGCAGGCCAGGCAAAGGTAAAAAATACAAGCAAGGCTTTGCGCGGTCATTTTGCTGTAGCTCAGGTTGAGCCGAAGCAGAAGGTCGTTGAGTTTCGCGTTGATGCCGACAATCTTATCGATGTCGGTGCTGCTGTAACGCCGAGCCACTTCACTGCCGGTCAGTTGGTTGACGTCACTGGTACGTCGATTGGTAAAGGCTTTGCTGGTGCGATGAAGCGTCATAACTTCGGTGGTCTTCGCGCCACGCACGGTGTTTCCGTTTCTCACCGTTCGCACGGTTCAACTGGTAATAACCAGGATCCGGGCAAGGTTTGGAAAGGCAAGCGCATGGCTGGTCATATGGGCCAGACTCGCGTAACGACGCAAAACCTCGAAGTTGTCTCGACTGATGAAGATCGTGGTTTGATCCTCGTAAAGGGTGCCGTTCCTGGTTCGAAGGGTTCCTGGATCATCGTCCGCGACGCCGTCAAGTCGGCCGCGAAGTAAGGGAGCCTTAGTTATGGAATTCAACGTCAAGACCCTTGAGGGGAAGGACGCAGGCAAGGTCTCCCTTTCTGAAGAGATCTTTGGCCTCGATCCGCGTCAGGATATCCTGGCACGTATGGTTCGTTGGCAGCTTGCCAAGAAGCAGCAGGGTACGCACAAGTCAAAAGGCCGTTCCGAGGTATCTCGCACCGGTTCGAAGATGTACAAGCAGAAGGGTACGGGTCGCGCTCGTCACCATTCCGCTCGTGCTCCACAGTTCCGCGGTGGCGGTAAGGCACATGGTCCGGTTGTTCGCAGCCATGAGCATGACTTGCCTAAGAAGGTACGTGCATTGGCTCTGCGTCATGCCCTGTCTGCCAAGTTCAAGGCTGAAGACCTGATCATTGTTGATCAGCTCGTTGCCACGGATGCAAAGACGAAGGCAGTAGCTGCTACGTTTGAAACACTGGGTCTGAACAACGCGCTTGTTATTGGCGGTGTTGAGCTTGACTCAAACTTCAAGCTGGCTGCTCAGAACATCCCGAACATCGACGTCCTGCCTGTTCAGGGCATCAACGTTTACGACATTCTGCGTCGTGGCAAGCTTGTGCTTTCCAAGGCTGCGGTTGAAGCTCTGGAGGAGCGGTTCAAATGACCGACATTCGCCACTATGACGTGATCGTATCTCCATCGATCACGGAAAAGTCGACGCTGGTATCTGAGCAGAATCAGGTTGTCTTCAACGTCGCCAAGGGTGCATCCAAGCCTGAAATCAAGGCTGCGGTTGAGGCTCTCTTCGGCGTGAAGGTCAAGGCTGTCAATACGCTCGTCCGCAAGGGCAAGGTAAAGCGTTTCCGCGGCTTCATCGGCAAGCAGAAGGACGTCAAAAAGGCTGTCGTTACGCTTGCAGAAGGTCAGTCGATCGACGTGTCGACGGGCATCTGAGTAGGGAACTAGAACAATGGCATTGAAGAGTTTCAACCCAACGACACCGAGCCAGCGTCAGCTGGTCATTGTCGACCGTTCGGGTCTCCACAAGGGCAAGCCTGTCAAAGCGTTGACGGAGGGTCTTTCCAAGAGCGGTGGTCGTAACAACCTTGGTCGTATCACTGCTCGCTTTATCGGCGGCGGTCATAAGCGCACCTATCGTATCGTTGACTTCAAGCGTCGCAAGTTTGACGTCGAGGGCACGGTTGAGCGCCTGGAGTACGATCCGAACCGGACTGCATTCATCGCTCTCATCACCTATGCTGATGGTGAGCAGGCTTACATCCTGGCACCACAGCGCCTTGCTGCTGGCGACAAGGTCATCTCGTCTAATAAGGCAGTTGACGTAAAGCCTGGCAATACTATGCCTCTGCAGTACATCCCTGTCGGTTCCATTCTGCACAACGTAGAAATGAAACCTGCCAAGGGCGGCCAGATTGCTCGTTCGGCTGGCACTTACGTACAGCTGGTCGGTCGTGATGCTGGTATGGCGATCCTTCGTCTGAATTCAGGCGAACAGCGCCTCGTTCCTGGCAGCTGCCTTGCAACTGTCGGTGCTGTGTCCAACCCGGACCACGGCAACATCAACGATGGCAAGGCCGGTCGTACGCGTTGGCGCGGTAAGACACCGCACAACCGCGGTGTTGTCATGAACCCGGTCGATCACCCGCACGGTGGTGGTGAAGGTCGTACCTCCGGTGGTCGTCACCCAGTGACGCCATGGGGTAAGCCAACGAAGGGTAAGCGTACCCGTTCGAACAAGGCTACCGACAAGTTCATCATGCGTTCGCGCCATCAGCGCAAGAAGTAAGAGAAGGAAGTCAGCAAATGGCTCGTTCAGTTTGGAAAGGCCCGTTCGTTGACGGCTATCTTCTCAAGAAAGCTGAGAAGGTGCGCGAAGGCGGCCGTAGCGAAGTAATCAAGATCTGGAGCCGTCGCTCCACGATCCTCCCGCAGTTCGTTGGTTTGACGTTTGGCGTCTACAACGGCAGCAAGCATGTTCCGGTCAGCGTTAACGAAGACATGGTCGGTCATAAGTTCGGTGAATTCTCTCCGACCCGGACCTACTACGGTCATGGTGCGGACAAGAAGGCAAAGAGGAAGTAATCATGGCGAAGGCAAAGACCGAACGCCGGCTGAAGGATAACGAGGCGCAGGCAGTTGCCCGCACGCTTCGTGTCAGCCCGCAGAAGCTCAACCTTGTTGCCGCCATGATCCGTGGCAAGAAGGTCGAGCGCGCTCTGGCAGAGCTCGAGTTTTCTCGTAAGCGTATTGCAGGTGCGGTAAAGAAGACACTTGAGTCTGCTATCGCAAATGCTGAGAACAACCATGATCTCGACGTCGACGCTCTCGTCGTCGCCGAGGCCTATGTTGGTAAGTCGATCACCATGAAGCGTTTCCACGCTCGTGGGCGTGGTCGCGCATCCCGCATCGAAAAGCCTTTTGCGCATCTCACCATTGTGGTGCGCGAAGTCGAGGAAAAAGGGGAGGCCGCATAATGGGTCAGAAAATTAATCCAATCGGCTTCCGCCTCGGCATTAACCGTACTTGGGATAGCCGTTGGTTCGCCGACAATGCTGAATACGGTCAGTTGCTGCACGAAGATCTTAAGATTCGCGCGTATCTGATGCAGGAACTAAAGCAGGCTGGTATTGCTAAGGTGGTTATCGAACGTCCGCACAAGAAGTGCCGGGTAACGATCCACTCTGCACGTCCGGGCTTGATCATCGGTAAGAAAGGCGCAGATATCGAGAAGCTTCGTAAGAAGCTTTCAGATATGACGTCTTCCGAGACGCACCTTAACATCGTTGAAGTGCGCAAGCCTGAAGTGGACGCAACACTTGTTGCGCAGTCCATTGCTCAGCAGCTTGAACGTCGCGTTGCTTTCCGTCGTGCCATGAAACGTGCCGTTCAATCGGCCATGCGTCTCGGCGCTGAGGGTATCAAGATCACCTGCGCAGGTCGTCTTGGCGGTGCGGAAATTGCGCGTACAGAATGGTACCGCGAAGGTCGCGTTCCTCTTCATACGCTCCGCGCCGATATTGATTATGGTACTGCTGAAGCTGAAACAGCTTTCGGTATCTGCGGCATCAAGGTCTGGATCTTCAAGGGCGAAATCCTTGAACATGATCCGATGGCTTCCGAACGCCGTGCACTCGAGGGTGATGCTCAGGGTCCGGCGAGCCGTGACCGTGATCGTCGTCGCGAAAACGCTTGATTAGCGCTGGCGAAAGATAAGATCGGAGAATAAGAAAATGTTGCAGCCAAAGCGTACCAAGTATCGCAAGCAGTTCAAGGGTCGCATCAAGGGTGTGGCCAAGGGCGGCTTCGACCTGGCTTTCGGTGAGTTCGGTCTGAAGGCACAAGAGCCGAACCGCGTTAATGCTCGTGAGATCGAAGCGGCTCGCCGCGCGATTACACGTTACATGAAGCGTGCAGGCCGAGTATGGATCCGCGTATTCCCTGATACTCCGGTAACGGCCAAGCCGACCGAAGTGCGTATGGGTAAGGGTAAGGGTTCGGTCGAGTATTGGGCTTGCAAGGTTAAGCCTGGTCGCATGATGTTCGAAATCGATGGTGTGTCCGAGGAAATTGCACGCGAGGCGCTTCGTCTCGGCTCTGCCAAGCTCTCGGTCAAGACGCGCTTCGTACAGCGCATCGCAGAGTAAGGGGTTAGGCACATGAAAGCCGAAGAAGTTCGCGGCCTCACGGCCGACCAGCTCAAGGACAAGCTTGCTGACTTGAAGAAGGAGCAGTTTAATCTGCGCTTTCAGAAGGCGACCGGCCAGCTGGAAAAGTCCTCGCGCATCAACGAAGTCCGCAAGGACATCGCTCGCGTGAAAACCATTGCCCGCCAGAAGGCGGCAGAAGCAAAGGCCTAAGGGAAGAATAATATGCCGAAGCGCATTCTGCAGGGCGTCGTGGTCAGCGACAAGAACGAGAAGACGGTAGTGGTTCGGGTTGAGCGTCGCTTTGCTCATCCGCTGCTCCAGAAGACTGTTCGCCGTTCCAAGAAGTACAAAGCTCACGACGAAAACAACCAATTCAAGATTGGCGATATTGTCTCCATCCAGGAGTGCGCGCCAATCTCCAAGGACAAGTGCTGGACGGTCATTTCCGCCCACGCTTAATTTGCAGTAATCTGCGTTCGGCACTTGTGTCTTTCGCAGAAATCTGTATGAAGCAGCGCATTGGCGCTGAACGCCCGTTCGCGGGCGTTCTTTTTGCTTTGCAGCGCAGGGAAGGTCCTTATCTTGGAAACCACCTTGGCAAGATCCAATCCCGCGCGAAAACATATATGTCATTGAGCTGGAAAAGGGGGCTTCGGCCCAACCGTTCCAGTCGTTACAAGAAGGCGACCTGACATGATTCAGATGCAAACAAACCTCGACGTTGCCGATAATTCCGGCGCACGTCGTGTCATGTGCATCAAGGTGCTGGGCGGCTCTAAGCGTAAATATGCTTCTGTCGGCGATATTATCGTCGTTTCCATCAAGGAAGCTATTCCGCGTGGCCGCGTCAAGAAGGGCGACGTGATGAAAGCCGTCGTTGTTCGCACCGCCAAGGACATCCGCCGCGCGGACGGTAGTGTTATCCGTTTCGATAACAATGCTGCAGTCCTCATCGATAACAAGAAAGAGCCCATCGGCACACGTATCTTCGGACCGGTTCCGCGCGAACTTCGCGCCAAGAACCACATGAAGATCATCTCGCTGGCTCCGGAAGTACTCTAAGGGAGCGGATAGAGATGCAAAAGATTCGTAAGGGCGATAACGTAATCGTTCTCACCGGTAAGGACAAAGGTCGCACCGGCGAAGTTGTGCAGGTGTTGCCGAAGGAAGATCGCGCTGTCGTGCGTGGCGTCAATATGGTGAAGCGTCACCAGCGTCAGACGCAGACGCAGGAAGCCGGCATCATCAACAAGGAAGCCTCCATCCATCTTTCCAATATCGCGGTCGTCGCGAAGGATGGAAAGCCGACTCGTGTCGGTTTCTCCGTGGTTGACGGCAAGAAGGTCCGTGTGGCCAAGCGTACGGGAGATGTGATCGATGGCTGAGGCAAAGTACGAGCCCCGTTTGAAGACGGAATATGTGACTCGCATTCGCGCTGCGATGCAGGAGCAGTTTTCTTACGCTAACGAGATGCAGATCCCAAAGATCGATAAAATCGTGATCAACATGGGTGTTGGCGAAGCGACGGCTGATTCTAAGAAGCCAACTGTCGCAGCTGCAGATCTCGCTGCTATTGCTGGCCAGAAGCCTGTCGTAACCCGTGCCCGCAACTCCATTGCTGGCTTCAAGGTGCGTGAAGGCATGCCGATTGGCGCGAAGGTCACCTTGCGTGGCGCTCGCATGTACGAATTCCTGGATCGTCTGGTCAACATCGCGCTGCCGCGCGTTCGCGACTTCCGCGGCCTGAATCCGAAGAGCTTTGACGGCCGTGGCAACTTCGCCATGGGCATCAAGGAACACATCGTGTTCCCTGAGATCAACTACGATAAGGTTGATCAGATGTGGGGCATGGACATCATCGTTTGCACGACGGCAAACGCGGACGACGAAGCGCGGGCTCTTTTGAAAGAGTTCAACTTCCCGTTCCGTCAGTAACCGTAACGACGAGCGTAGAAAAGGAACTCGATATGGCGAAGACAAGCGCAATCGAAAAGAACAAGCGCCGCCGCAAGACGGTTGCCAACCAGGCGGCAAAGCGTGCTGCTTTGAAGGCGATCATCATGAACCAGGAAATGTCGATCGAAGATCGTTTCAAGGCTACCTTGAAGCTTGCTTCATTGCCGCGTGATGGTTCAAAAACTCGTATTCGCAATCGCTGCGAAGTCACCGGTCGCCCGCGTGCCTTCTACCGTAAGCTCAAGATGTCCCGTATCGCTTTGCGCGAGTTGGGCAATCTGGGCAAGGTGCCCGGCATCGTGAAGTCCAGCTGGTAAGGAGACGGTTAAGATGACCATGACTGATCCTCTGGGCGATATGCTCACACGCATCCGCAATGGCGCTGCACGCCGCAAGTCCTCCGTCACGACGCCTGCTTCGAAGCTGCGCGTTCGTGTTTTGGACGTTTTGCAGTCTGAAGGCTACATTCGCGGCTACTCTCAGGTCGACCACGGCAACGGCAAGTCCGAAATCGAGATCGAGCTTAAGTATTACGAAGGTGCCTCGGTGATCCGTGAGATCGGCCGAGTTTCCAAGCCGGGCCGCCGAGTGTATGTTTCGGTTAAGTCCATTCCGCAGGTCGCGAACGGCCTCGGCATCACTATCCTTTCGACTCCGAAGGGTGTGATGGCCGATCACCAGGCTCGCGAACAGAACGTTGGTGGCGAGGTTCTCTGCTCGGTCTTCTAAGACCTTGCAGGAAACTCTAGCGAACAGACAGGATTGAAAAATGTCTCGTATCGGTAAAAAGCCCGTTCCGGTTCCTGCAGGTGTGACGGCTTCTGTTGAAGGACAGAAGGTAACTGCAAAGGGTCCGAAGGGCGAGCTGGTCTTCGTAGCAAACGACGAAGTAAAGCTGTCTCTGGAAGATAATGCTGTTTCGGTTTCGCCGGTCAGCGATTCTAAGGATGCTCGTGCAAAGTGGGGCATGTCCCGCACGATGATCGAGAACATCTTCCGTGGTGTTAAGGATGGCTTTGAGCGCAAGCTCGAGATCAACGGCGTTGGTTATCGTGCGTCGATGCAAGGCAAGAACTTGCAACTGGCGCTCGGTTTCTCGCATGACGTTGTGTATGAGCCTCCGCAGGGCATCACGATTGCCGTGCCAAAGCCGACAGAAATTGTCGTAACCGGCATTAATAAACAGCAGGTCGGTCAGGTTGCCGCGGAGATCCGCGAATACCGCGGTCCAGAGCCTTACAAGGGCAAAGGCGTCAAGTACGCCGAGGAACGTATCGTCCGCAAAGAAGGCAAGAAGAAGTAAGGTTGACGCGAAATGGCTAGCAGGAAAGAAGCACTTGCAAAGCGCGCGAGCCGTGTACGCCGCCAGGTTAAGGCGGTTGCAAACGGTCGCCCGCGTCTGTCGGTTCATCGCTCGTCGAAGAACATCTACGCCCAGGTCATTGATGACGTGGCTGGTCGCACCGTTGCTGCGGCTTCCACTCTCGACGGTGGCCTCCGCACCTCGCTGAAGACGGGTGCAGACACTGCAGCAGCTGCTGCGGTCGGCAAGCTCGTTGCTGAGCGCGCTGTTGCAGCGGGTGTAAAGGAAGTCGTGTTCGATCGCGGCGCATTCCTTTACCACGGCCGCGTGAAGGCTTTGGCCGACGCAGCCCGCGAAGGCGGTTTGTCCTTCTAAAAAAGTTAATACGCGGCCTTTTCACGCCGCGTATTTTGGCCTATGAGGCCACTCGTTGCTGGCCGACCAGTTGCCTCCATGGCGATCTGGTCGGCTTTTTGAAATCTGCCGTTTGTACCGGAAAAGAAAAAGGAACAGGAAAATGGCACAGGAAAAGAGAGGCTCGCGCGACGATCGTCAGAGCCGCGAAGAGCGTGATAGCGAGTTTGTTGATAAGCTGGTAGCTATCAACCGCGTTGCAAAAGTTGTGAAGGGTGGCCGTCGCTTCGGTTTCGCTGCTCTTGTTGTCGTGGGTGACCAGAAGGGTCGCGTTGGCTTCGGTCACGGTAAGGCTCGTGAAGTTCCTGAGGCGATTCGTAAGGCCACGGAAGCAGCGAAGCGCGATCTGATTTTCGTTCCACTGCGCGATGGCCGCACGCTCCATCACGATGTTAACGGCCGTCACGGTGCAGGCAAGGTTCTGCTGCGCTCTGCTAAGGCTGGTACTGGTATCATCGCAGGTGGCCCGATGCGCGCTGTCTTCGAAACGCTCGGCGTTCATGACGTTGTTGCCAAGTCGACGGGTTCGTCTAACCCTTATAACATGGTTCGTGCAACGTTCGACGCGTTGAAGCATCAGGTGCATCCGAAGGACATCGCAGCACAGCGTGGTATCAAGTATGCTACGCTTCAGGCCCGCCGTGCCGCTTCCGGTAATGCAGCGGAAGAATAAGGAGCTTTATTGATGGCCAACGAAACCAACAAAACGGTTACGGTCGAGCAGATCGGTAGCCCCATTCGCCGGCCGGCGGTTCAGCGTCAGACGCTGATCGGTCTCGGTCTGAACAAGATGCACCGGGTTCGCACTCTGGAAGATACACCAGCAGTTCGTGGTATGATCCGGTCTGTGCAGCACCTCGTTCGCGTTGTCGACGAGAAGTGAGCCGGGAGTACATTCCATGAAACTGAATGAAATTAAAGATAATGAAGGCTCTAGCAAGGATCGCATCCGCGTTGGTCGCGGTATCGGTTCTGGCAAGGGTAAGACCGGTGGTCGCGGTGTAAAGGGTCAGAAGGCTCGTTCCGGTGTCGCGATTAACGGTTTCGAAGGCGGTCAGATGCCAATCTACCGTCGTTTGCCGAAGCGTGGCTTCAACAACATCTTCGCTTCTGACTTCGTGGTTGTTTCGCTTGGTCGCATCCAGACGGCCATTGACGCGAAGAAGCTTGATGCTTCTGCTACGGTTGATGCTGCTTCCCTCAAGGCTGCAGGCGTTATCCGCCGCATCAAGGATGGCGTTCGCGTGCTCGCTGACGGCGAACTGACTGCCAAAGTCTCCATCGAAGTTGCTGGCGCTTCCAAGTCTGCGATCGAGAAGATCGAGAAGGCTGGTGGTTCCGTGAAACTTTTGTCAGCAGCTGCTGCTGAATAATATGTACACAATCGCCCGGGGTGCTTCACACCGGGCGATTTTGCTCCCATATGTGGGCCTCGCGACCCGGTACGGATTCGGCGAGTAAGCCGGGTAGGAACGGAAAAAGGGGGAGGGGCCGAAAGCGTCCAGAGCCGACCAGCTCCCGATTTCTGAATAGGAATAGAGACTGCTTTCTGTCCAGAGCGCTTTTTCGCCTGGCGGATTGGTCAGGCGGAGATAGGCATGGCATCTGCAGCAGAGCAACTGGCCTCAAATTTAAGTTTTTCTACCTTTTCTAAGGCAACTGATCTGAAGAAGCGCCTTTGGTTTACCTTGGCTGCGCTTCTCGTGTACCGGTTAGGCACGCATATTCCTCTCCCGGGTCTCAACCCCGAGGCATATGCTCAGGCTTTTCGCGGGCAGGCAGGCGGTATCCTTGGCCTCTTCAATATGTTTGCCGGCGGCGCGGTGCAGAGAATGGCGATTTTCGCCCTCGGCATCATGCCTTACATCTCTGCCTCGATCATTGTTCAGCTTATGACGTCGGTTGTTCCTTCGCTCGAAAACCTGAAAAAGGAAGGTGAGCAAGGGCGCAAGATCATCAATCAATATACGCGCTACGGAACTGTACTTCTTGGAACGCTGCAAGCGTACGGCATAGCTGTGGGTTTGGAGGGCGGCAACGGAATCGTTCTCGATCCTGGTATCTTCTTTCGTATTTCGACTGTCGTGACCTTGCTTGGCGGAACTATGTTCCTCATGTGGCTCGGCGAGCAGATAACGTCCCGTGGTATCGGTAACGGCATTTCCCTTATTATCTTTGCGGGTATTGCTGCCGGTTTGCCAACTGCGCTGGCGGGTACTCTCGAACTCGGCCGGACTGGCGCGCTATCGACTGCTCTGATTTTGACCGTCGTGGTCGTTGCTATCGGTGTGATCGCGCTGATCGTGTTTGTCGAGCGTGCGCAGCGCCGGTTGCTCATTCAGTATCCAAAGCGTCAAGTTGGCAATCGCATGTTCCAGGGCGATACCTCGCACCTGCCCCTGAAGTTGAACACAGCTGGTGTTATTCCAGCTATCTTCGCATCCTCTCTTCTGTTGCTGCCAGCAACGGCGGCTGGTTTTGCCGGGAATGCAAACCTGCCCACTTGGGCCACTGCGGTTATCGCATCGCTGCAGCATGGTCAGCCGCTTTTCATGGTCTTTTATGGCTTCCTGATCGCTTTTTTCGCTTTCTTCTATACGGCCATTGTCTTCAATCCGAAGGATACGGCTGACAATCTGAAGAAACATGGCGGCTTTATTCCTGGCATCCGTCCTGGGGAGCGGACGGCTGAGTATATTGATTACGTCCTGACACGAATCACGGTGATCGGCGCAATCTACCTGGTCTTTGTATGTATCTTGCCGGAAACGCTTATCGCTCGCACGGGCATCCCGTTAGCCCTTGGTGGTACTTCGCTTTTGATCGTGGTCAGTGTAACGCTAGACACTGTGGCCCAGATACAGGGGCACCTGATTGCTCAGCAGTATGAGGGCATGATCAAGAAGTCCAAGTTGCGTGGAGGAAAGAGGGGAAGATGAGACTAATCTTTTTGGGGCCGCCGGGAGCGGGTAAGGGAACCCAGGCTAAGCGGTTGACGGAAAAGTATTCCATTCCTCAGCTCTCTACGGGTGACATGCTGCGCGCAGCTGTCAAGGCGGAGACGGAGATCGGGAAGCGCGCTAAGGCTGTGATGGACGCTGGCGGGCTCGTTTCTGATGATATCGTCAATCAGATTGTGTCTGAGCGTATTCAAGAGCCTGACTGCGCGCGCGGGTTTATCCTCGACGGGTATCCCCGCACCGTGCCTCAGGCAGTGGCTTTGTCTGAAAACCTGCAGAAGCTTGGTCTTCGCCTAGATGCGGTTATCGAGCTGAAGGTCGATGAAGAGGCTCTTATTCTTCGCATCGAATCGCGCGTTGCGGAGACTTTGGCTGCTGGCGGAACTGTTAGGTCTGATGATAACCCTGAGGCTTTCCGCAAGCGTCTGTCCGAGTATCGTGAAAAGACTGCTCCTTTGTCTGAGCACTATGCCAGCACGGGTGAGCTTGTGGCGGTTGATGGGATGGCTGATGTCGATGCCGTTACGGCTGCGATCGAGAATATCTTGGAGAAAGCTTCGGCCTGAAGCGGCCGTTTGTGTTCTCCCGAAGAATCTTAGTGGCCCCGGTTGCTTTTTTCGACCGATTCCATTAAACACCGCGCCAACTCGCGACTTTTGAAAGCGATAGGCGCGGATTTCTAACTGAAGTCCGTATTGATCGTTTCGATTGATATCGGATGAGAATTTGAACTGGCGGCCTCTGTTGGCTGCTCTCAAGGAAAAGTACCACTTGCCGGATGGCAACTGGAACGCAAGGAGAATAGGCGTGGCACGTATCGCTGGCGTCAACATCCCGACTGCGAAGCGCGTTGTTATTGCGCTGACCTATATTCACGGGATCGGCCCGAAGTTTGCACAGGAAATTGTCGAGAAGGTCGGTATTGCGGCTGATCGGCGCGTTCATCAGTTGACGGATGCTGAAGTTCTTCAGATTCGTGAAACAATTGATCGCGATTACCAGGTTGAGGGCGATCTTCGTCGCGAAACTGCGATGAACATCAAGCGCCTTATGGATTTGGGTTGCTACCGTGGTTTGCGTCATCGTCGCGGTCTTCCGGTTCGTGGTCAGCGCACCCACACCAATGCGCGTACTCGCAAGGGTCCTGCAAAGGCAATTGCTGGTAAGAAGAAGTAATTTTCGGTAATGCCGAGAATTGGAGGCTGGCGATAATTTCGCGAGCCTCCTTTTTGAGTTTGGGGCTTCTTGCCCCGGTGGAGCCGCTGGTGTTACGGCGGTGACGATATCAACGAAAGGGATACAATGGCCAAGGAAGCCACACGCGTACGCCGTCGCGAACGCAAAAACATCACCTCTGGTGTTGCTCACGTTAATTCGACCTTTAACAACACCATGATCACCATCACGGATGCTCAGGGCAATGCTATTGCATGGTCTTCCGCTGGTGCGAAGGGCTTCAAGGGTTCGCGCAAGTCAACTCCGTTTGCCGCGCAGATCGCTGCTGAAGATTGCGCAAAGAAGGCGCAAGAGCATGGCATGAAGTCCTTGGAAGTTGAAGTTTGTGGCCCTGGTTCCGGTCGTGAATCTGCTTTGCGTGCGCTTCAGGCTGCTGGTTTTATGATTACGTCCATTCGTGATGTAACACCTATCCCGCACAACGGTTGCCGCCCGCGCAAGAAGCGCCGCGTCTAATGGACGTGTTGAGGCAGCCTGTTCTTGGGTTGCCTCGCTCGAAATTCGTGTGACGCCGCCTTACCCCGGTTTCGAGGTCTGGCGGCTTTGCCGTAACGCCTTAGAGTTCTCTAGGCGCTTCTCATGCTCGGTTGTCACGATTGAATAGTGGCAGCGAACGGAAGGTTTGAAACATATGATCCAGAAGAACTGGCAGGAACTGATCAAGCCGAACAAGGTGGAGTTCAACTCCTCTAGTCGTACCAAGGCTACGCTCGTCGCGGAGCCGCTTGAGCGCGGATTCGGTTTGACGCTTGGAAACGCATTGCGTCGTGTCCTCTTGTCGTCGCTGCGCGGCGCTGCTGTGACGGCAGTGCAGATCGACGGCGTTCTGCATGAATTCTCTTCGATCCCTGGCGTCCGCGAAGATGTCACGGATATCGTGCTGAACATCAAGGAAATTGCCATCAAGATGGATGGCGATGATGCCAAGCGCATGGTTGTTCGCAAGCAGGGACCAGGTTCGGTCAAGGCTGGCGATATCCAGACCGTTGGCGATATCGAAATTCTGAACCCTGACCATGTGATTTGTACGCTTGATGAAGGCGCGGAAATTCGCATGGAATTTACGGTTAACAACGGCAAGGGCTATGTTCCTGCCGAACGTAATCGTGCTGAAGATGCTCCGATTGGTCTGATCCCCGTCGATAGCCTCTACTCTCCTGTCAAGAAAGTGTCCTACAAGGTGGAAAACACCCGCGAAGGGCAGGTTCTTGACTACGACAAGCTGACCATGACTATCGAAACAGATGGTTCGGTCACTGGTGAGGACGCCGTTGCCTTCGCCGCCCGTATTCTTCAGGATCAGCTGTCGGTATTCGTCAACTTTGACGAGCCGCAGAAGGAAGCAGAAGAGGAAGCGGTTACCGAACTTGCGTTCAATCCAGCTCTCCTCAAGAAGGTTGACGAACTGGAACTCTCAGTTCGTTCTGCTAACTGCTTGAAGAACGACAACATTGTTTACATCGGCGATCTCATCCAGAAGACCGAGGCGGAAATGCTGCGCACGCCGAACTTCGGTCGCAAGTCGCTGAACGAGATCAAGGAAGTTCTTGCTTCCATGGGCCTGCATCTGGGCATGGAAGTTCCAGCCTGGCCGCCGGAAAACATCGAAGATCTCGCAAAGCGCTACGAAGATCAGTACTAACCCGCAAGCATTTTCGGGGCGGAGCTTTTGCTCCGCTGCTGGAAGTGGAAAGCACGTTTAAACTGCAGGCAGATGCCTGCAAGTAAAGGAGACACGAGATGCGTCACCAGAATGCCGGCCGCAAGCTCAACCGTACCGCCAGCCACCGTAAGGCAATGTTTGCTAACATGGCGGCTTCGCTCATCACCCATGAGCAGATTGTAACGACCCTGCCGAAGGCGAAGGATCTTCGTCCTATCGTTGAGAAGCTTGTTACGCTTGGTAAGCGTGGCGACCTGCACGCTCGTCGTCAGGCGATCTCGCAGATCAAGGATCAGGATGCTGTTCGCAAGCTCTTTGATGCCATTGCCACTCGTTACGCTTCGCGTAATGGCGGTTACCTGCGTATCATGAAGGCTGGCTATCGTCAGGGCGACAATGCTCCTCTCGCGGTTATCGAATTCGTTGAACGCGATGTCGATGCCAAGGGTGCTTCTGACAAGGCTCGCGTTGCAGCCGAAATGGCTGCTGCTGAAGCCGCCTAAGTATTAAAGACCGTTATTTACGTTGAGGCCGAGTGGGAAATCGCTCGGCCTTTTCGTTTTGTGATAGGTCATTCACTAAGTTTGAAGGCTGCCGGTTCACTTAGTTTATCCTTAGAGCGTTTCACTTTTTGACGGAAACATATCCTGCATTTTTGAGATAGTTGGCACATTCGTCGGGTTGGATTGCCTCGACCAGCCCGCCGATATGCCGCCAAGTATCGTCGATAGTCCGCTTCTGTGCATTACGCATCCAGTGCTTTATCTTCGAAAAGGCCTGTTCGATCGGATTAAGGTCCGGCGAATACGGTGGCAGGAACCAAAGCCGTGCACCTGCGGCATTGATTGCCTGACGGATTGCCGCTGATTTGTGGCTCCCGAGGTTATCCATGACGACGATGTCTCCCGGCTTGAGCACAGGAACTAACTGCTGTTCGACTTAAGCGCGAAAGCACCGGCCGTTGATCGGCCCGTCGAAGACGCAGGGTGCAGTCAGCCGATCCGTCCTCAAGGCCCCGAGGAATGTCAGCGTGCGCCAGTGGCCGTGCGGCGCAAACGCCCTCAGACGCTTGCCTTTTGGTCCCCATCCCCTGATGGGCGTCATGTTGGTCTTGATCCAGGTCTCATCGATGAAGACCAGTCGGTCGGGATCGAGGTGAGGCTGTAAGGTCTTCCATCGCTCTCTTCTGCGAGCGACATCGGCACGAGCTTGCTCAAGGGCGAACAGCGTTTTTTTTGAAGCGCAGCCCCTCGCTGCGAATGAACTTCCAAATCGTATTGTGGGAGACGGCTATGCCTTGCGAGGCAAGTTCAGCCTTCAGTCCGTGCAGTGTCAGGTGCGGATTTTGAGCGAGACGCTCGACAATGAAGCTACGGTACGGCTCCAGAATGCGCTTGCGATCACCACCCATCTTGTCGGGATCAACCGATCCGGTCGCGCGATGGCGCTGAGACCACTTCACCACGGAAGACGCCGCCACTTCGAAGCGTGCAGCAACGGCTCGGATACTTTCGCCGTCCAACACGGCTGCTACAACACGCTCACGAAGATCACTTGATAACGGTGCAGTCATATGATGCTGGCCTCCATCCTGCCAGCATCAGTGAATCAGAACAGAGATGATTTGGGTAGCACAGCTGATTCAGAGAAACGAGAAACCGCTCTAGTTGTTTGAGGCGTCCTTGGAACTGCCATCCAAACTCAAGATCTATCATAGTGGCGGTCAAGTGCTCCCTGCGGTGTTCTGCTGGTCGTCAACTAACATATCAGCTGCACGTGGGCTGCTTTCGTCAATAATCAATTGATCCGAGAACTGGCGAATCAAGATGCAGCCTGAACCTGCGTCTGGTTTCTGTGCACCTGCTTCGTCGCGTCACTCCATTAATCCGCAATCGGGCTGTTCAATCGCGGGACCACTGGGGGTTGGCGATTTTCAGGATATGTTCGAAACCTTCTTATTCGTTCGTAGACAGTGCGCCTCTGATCGTCGAAACGGAGCTTTTCAATTAGGTTTGTTCAAGCTGAGTTGGTCGGTGTGGCGATTAGCGAACCAAGATGCAATGGGCTTGAGTGTGTACCGATTGTTTGGCCCTTTGGCCTCTATCCTCGCAGTGATGAACACTCGTCTGACTTTACCAAACATCTTCGGATGGTGCGCTTGGCCTTATATTGCGCCAAGTGCTTTTGTTGCGTCGGATGTGCGCTTTAAGAGATATCGCAGGTGTAGCCAAGGCCAAGTGATCGCTGTGCCTATCGCCGGGTATGGTCGCGCTGCCTTGCTCGGGGGGGCATGCGAAATGTCCGATGCTTTAATGGAACTTCTGGAAATGTTGCTCAGATCTTAACTCGCGGCCAAGATATCCTTTTACGAGTAACGATGTTTCAAGTGTCCGATTTTGTGACGATTCAGCAACAGATTTTTACGACGTTTGCTTGTATTGTCTCCATGCTTGGTTCTGTCCATTTCCCGCCACAAAGCAGGCGCAGCGAGATTGGCAGAAGGCAAGCGGACCTGCGGGGGCGGGGCGCGTAGCGGAGTATCATGGGCGAATTCTCTAAGGAAAATCCGCGAATTCAGGCGGGTTGCACGGGGCGGGACACAACACGGTCGGCACTGATCGACTCTTCATTTCAGGGTCGCAGTGTTGCCGAAAACGCAGTCTATCTTCAACCAATCTCGCGAAAGGGGACGCCTTCTACGGGCAAATTCGTGCCCTTGATTGCGGCGATAGCTGTGTTTGGAGTGAGTGCATGACAAAGGGGTTGATGTTACAGGTTTATAAACCGCTTTTTGTCTGCATCCAGTTCCGTGCGTCGGCTTCTTCGATCACTACCATGGTTAAGGAAGTCTGAGTATGCATTTGGTGTCCAGGGCTTGCTTCGGGCTCATCACATTCGGCTTCATGATGACTTTTGGTCAGATTGCGCCAGCATCCGCTTTCGATATCAATTCGGGCGTGACAAAGGAGTCGGGTCCCTTTGATCTGTTCAAATTCGGGTTCAAAGCCTATAAGAACGGTCAAAAGAAGGATGCCGTCGAGGCCTACCGTTATGCTGCTGAGAAGGGGCATACAGGTTCAAGATGGGCTTTGGCTAACATGTATGCCTTCGGCGATGGCGTCGCTCAGAATGATTATGAAGCATTCAAGATTTACAACGAGATTGCCAGCCAAGGTGTAGAGCCTGGTTCCGAAGATACTGGTTTCTTTGTGAACGCACTTTTGGCGTTGGCTGACTACTATCGCCATGGCATTCCGGGCTCGCCGGTCAGAACTGACCTTTCACAGGCTAGACAGCTTTATTTCCAGGTTGCTTCCACTTTTGGGGTCGCTGAAGCTCAGTTCCAGCTGGCGCAAATGATGCTGGCGGGCGAGGGCGGTGGACGCAATGTTCAGCAGGCCAAAAAGTGGTTGAATCAAGCGCGTAAGAGTGGCCATGCTGGTGCTATGGCCGTGTTCGGCAATATTCTTTTTCAAGAAGGGCAGTCTGTACGCGGACTTGCCTTCATGACGGCGGCGCTTGATCATTGCAGCAGCAAAGAGTGCTCGTGGATGCAGCAGCTTCAGGAAGATGCCTTCTCTCTGACCACTGAGCAGGATCGTAGAAATGCCATCGGGCTGGCACAGCAATTCGATCACGATGATGCGGAGTGAATTGGTCGGATGAAAATGAAGCGCAACGGACTAAAGTTGCGCTTTATCGGTTCGGCGCAGTGTATGATTGTTGTGCCCGCCGGTTTATCAAACCTCGCCGAAATTGAAATAACCTACAACCGGCACATGGTCTGATGGTTTTTCCCAGGCGCGAACCTGTTTCTCAATAGATGTAGAAACAAGTCTGTCAGCAGCCTCAGGCGAAAGCAGAAGGTGATCAATTCTGATGCCGTTATTCTTTTGCCAGGCGCCAGCCTGATAATCCCAGAACGTATAGAGTTTGGTGTGGTCATTTGTGGCGCGCACTGCTTCAGTTAGCCCCAGATTTTCCAGCGCCCGGAACGCCGCACGAGTCTTCGGCAAGAAAAGAGCGTCTGTTGCCCAAGCGGCAGGATCGTAACAATCATGCGGTTCAGGGATAACGTTATAGTCGCCGGCCAAAATCAGCGGCTCCTCCAGCATAAGGCGGCTTTGCGCATGAAGACGAAGCCGCTCCATCCAGCGAAGTTTGTAGGGATATTTAACCGGATCATCGGATGGATTTCCGTTCGGCAGATAGATGGATGCCACGCGCACGACGCCGCTTGGAACAGAGAACGCAGCCTCGATATAGCGGGCTTGTTCATCTTCCTCTTCGCCGGGGAGCCCGCGCACAACGTCTTCCGGTTTCAGTTTGGAAAGTATGGCAACTCCGTTGAAGCCCTTTTGGCCGTGAGTTTCAATATTGTAACCCAGTGCCTCAAGCTCCAAGCGCGGGAAATTCTCATCGACAGACTTGATCTCTTGCAGACAAACAATGTCAGGCTGGAAATCGCTCAGCCATTGGCGCAGATTATCAATCCGTGCCTTGATGCCGTTGATGTTCCATGTGGCGATCTTCATCTGCTTCGGTTCCTCAATTGCCTCATCCTTTTAACGAATGAAGCGGCCAATGGAAGCCGAAATCAAGGTTAGATGGAGAAGCTTGTTCCACAGCCGCAACTGGCAACGGCGTTTGGATTCTTGATCTGGAAAGATTGGCCAAGAAGATTGTCTACAAAATCGATCTCGGCACCTGTCATGTAAACGAGCGAGAGGCTGTCCACCAAAACCTTGGCATTGCCCCGAGCGATAACGAGGTCGTCCTCGGCCTGATCGTCCACCAAGTCAAACTTGTAGGAGAAGCCGGAACAGCCGCCGCCCTCTACGGAAACGCGAAGAGCGTTCTTGCCGCTATCTGCCGCCACGATTTCTGCGATACGCCGTGCTGCGGCCTCGGATATGGTAATGGGTGTATCATTCATTTTAGTTCGCCTTCTGGCCGGGTTCAAGGCCCGGAGATTGCTGCATTGGCTTTGCGCTTTGTCGCACTATAGGTATGAAGGCTTGAATGACACGTCAATGGGTGCTTCGCGAGCAACAGCACTTGCGCGGAAACGGAAGAGTAGATGTCTATCGATACACGCATTCTTGGCTTCGGCAGCGGTGAGCGCGCAATTTTTGCCTCTGATCCGTGGCAAACACGAGGGCGGCTGGTTACCGAATCATCCAGCCTTACCAGGTCTGAATTCCAGCGTGATCGCGACCGTATCGTCCACACAACAGCTTTTCGAAGGCTGAAACATAAAACGCAGGTATTCATTGGCGTAGATGGCGATCATTACCGTACGCGGCTGACGCATACCATAGAAGTTGCGCAAATCGCGCGCGCCTTGGCCCGAGCGCTCAAGATCGATGAGGATTTGGCCGAAGGCGTAGCGCTGGTGCACGATTTTGGTCACACACCCTTCGGCCACACGGGCGAAGATGCGCTCCACGATGCGTTGAAGCCCTATGGCGGCTTCGATCACAACGCTCAATCGCTTCGAATCGTCACCAAGCTGGAGCGCCGGTATGCGGAGTTCGATGGCATAAATCTGACCTGGGAGAGCCTGGAAGGTTTAGTAAAGCATAATGGGCCTCTGACGAATGCAGAGGGCCATGGCCTCAGAGGACCTGTGCCGCAACCCATTTTGGATTATTGCGAGATCAACGATCTCGAACTGTCCACTTACGCCAGCCTCGAGGCTCAAGTTGCGGCCATCGCTGACGACATTGCCTATAACACGCACGATATCGATGATGGCTTGCGCTCTGGATATCTTACATTCGAGATGCTGGAAGAAGTACCCTTTCTAGCAGTCATGATGCAGCAGGTGCGGAGTAAATATCCGCAGTTGGAGGCTTCTCGTTTTGCAAATGAGATCATGCGTCGCCAGATCACGCATATGGTTGAGGATGTTATCAGTGTTGCGCAATCTCGACTGGGAGCATTGAAGCCGCAGAGCAGTAAGGACATCCGCGCGGCGGATAAAGTTATCGCTACTTTTTCTGATGAAATGGCCGAGACGGATAAAGCGATCAAAAAACTTCTGTTCTCTCGAATTTACCGCCATCTGGATATCATGCGGATTCGCGCCGGTGCGGCGCAGATCGTGACTGATTTGTTCGGTGCCTATATGGCGAACCCCACTGAGATGCAGAGCCACTATTGGGTAAGCCATATCGATGGTTTGAGCGAAGCCGCAAAGGCACGGCACGTCGGCGATTATCTGGCAGGAATGACGGACACCTATGCCGTCAAAGCGCATCGGCGTCTGTTTGACCGCACCCCCGATTTGGGATAGGCAGCCCTCCAATTTTAACTGTTTGGCGGATTTCCGCCTACCGCTGGGATACAGCCATGAATCTGTTTGCTGATTTCGAAGTACGGATTAAAGAGGCGCTCGAGACAATCGACCTCATCCGCGAGAAGCGCGAAAGCGTCGATTTCGGCCGTGTGACTATCGAGCCGCCGCGTGACCCAAGTCATGGCGATGTTGCAACCAATGCCGCTATGGTTCTCGCTAAGCCGCTTGGCACAAATCCACGTGCTTTGGCTGAGATCGTGGCTGATAAACTCAGCCAGGACCCGGATGTGGTGGAAGTCACCGTCGCAGGCCCAGGTTTCATCAACTTGCGCCTTGCAGAAGGCTACTGGCAGCGCGTTCTCGCCTCAATGATCAAGGCTGGGGAAAACTACGGGCGTTCCACCGTTGGTCAGGGCAAGAAAGTAAATGTCGAATTCGTCTCGGCAAACCCGACTGGTCCTATGCATGTAGGCCATTGCCGCGGCGCGGTTGTGGGCGATGCCTTGGCCAACCTCATGTCCTTTGCTGGTTACGAGGTTACCAAGGAATACTATATCAACGATGCAGGCTCGCAGATTGATGTTCTGGCCCGCTCTGTTTTCTTGCGTTACCGCGAGGCTCTTGGCGAAAACATCGCTGAAATTCCTGCAGGTCTTTATCCAGGCGATTATCTGGTGCCTGTAGGCCAGGCACTTGCCAAAGAGTTCGGAACACGCCTTCACAGCATGCCTCAAGAAGAGTGGATGCCCATCGTCAAGGAGCGCGCCATCGATGCAATGATGGCGATGATTCGCGAAGATCTCGATGCGCTGAATGTCCACCACGACGTCTTTTATTCGGAACGCGCACTGCATGCGGATGGTGCTGCGCGTATTCGGCAGGCCATCAACGACCTTACCTTCAAGGGCCACGTCTATCGTGGAACGTTGCCGCCGCCAAAGGGGCAGTTGCCGGAGGATTGGGAGGATCGCGAGCAGACCCTCTTCCGTTCCACAGATGTGGGTGACGATATCGACCGTCCGCTCATCAAGTCAGACGGCAGCTATACCTATTTCGCAGCTGATGTGGCGTATTTCAAAGATAAGTTCGACCGTGGTTACGGCGAAATGATCTATGTGCTTGGCGCTGATCATGGTGGTTACGTCAAGCGTCTTGAGGCCGTTGCAAAGGCGGTTTCAGGTGGTTCAGCGAAGCTCACCGTGCTGCTGTGCCAGCTGGTAAAGCTTTTCCGCAACGGCGAGCCGGTGAAGATGTCGAAGCGCTCCGGCGATTTTGTGACGCTGCGAGATGTGGTGGAAGAGGTTGGTCGCGACCCCGTGCGGTTCATGATGTTGTACCGCAAGAATTCCGAGCCGCTGGACTTTGACTTCGCAAAAGTGACCGAGCAATCGAAGGATAATCCCGTCTTCTACGTACAATATGCGCATGCGCGGTGCATGTCCGTTTTCCGTCAGGCGAGGGAAGCTTTCCCCGGACTCGATACCGAATCACTTGATCTCGCAGCTTCTGTTTCAGGGATAACTGATGCAGCAGAGATACAGTTGGTTGCAAAACTGGCGGAGTACCCCCGTGTAATTGAGGCTGCAGCCCTATCACAAGAGCCTCATCGTCTTGCTTTTTACCTTTATGATCTGGCAAGTTCGTTCCACGCTCACTGGAATAAGGGTAAAGATAACCCCGACTTACGGTTTGTTAAGGATAACAACCGAGAATCCAGTGTCGCCAGACTTGGGCTGGTGCGCGCCGTTGCGTCTGTTTTGAAATCCGGCCTGGCCATTACTGGCACTGCAGCACCGGATGAGATGCGATAGTCGCGCCACCATTTACCCATAAAGCGCTGGCATGGACTTTGGTTGGCGTAGGTAAGTGGACAAGGGTATGGCAAACAATAACGTGGCATATGGCCGTAATGGCGCGCCGGATTTCTTTGCGGATGATGATCCGCTTGCGGAACTGGCGCGCATCGTCGGCTATGACGACCGCTCCAAGGCCCAGCCCGCGGCGGAAACATCGGGGCGCAAAGAGCCTGCATTTAATCTCGAAGATGAGTTGCTGCGAGAGCTTCAAGGTTTTGAAGCTGAGCGCGGCGATTCTCATGATATGGATGATGCGCACCTTAGTCAGGCGGTAGAGCCTGTGGTTCCGCCGCCCGCATCCAATCTTAATGCTGCAGCATTGAGTGTGACGGCAGCCGATCCATTTGCTGAGCCTGACCCGTTTGTTGAGCCTGAATTGCCCGGTTGGACTGGTGGAACGCCTGTTGTGCAGTATGGTGCGGCACCTGCTCGGCCTTCTCACGCTGCTCGTTCGATGCCGGATGCGAACCTGGCTGCACCTTCAGCCGCCGCATATGATTCGGGTGCCCTTTCGTCGGACCTCATCTCGGAACTGGAAACGTCGCTTGCGCCTGCGGCAAAACCTGCAGGCCGTCCGCCAGCTCGCGCTTATGAGCCGGGCTTTCGGATGCCGCTGGCCAATTTCAATTCCGCCACGGTTCCTCGTCATGAACCCCGCCCGGTACAGTCTGCCCCGGTTGCAGAGGCAAAGCCTCAGGCTGAAGCCTTCGTTGAAAATCCTGCTCCAATCGTTGATCGTTCCGCTGCTGCCCCAGATTCTTCGATTTGGGAAGCTGAACTGGCTCGTGTTGCGGCATTCGCTGTTGCGCCAGTTGCCACTCAGTCGCAGGCGCCTGTGCAGCGAGAATTCGTGCCTCGCGCTGTCGAGACGCCGAAAGTGGAGCCTACCACCGAATCAATACCGCACACCGTTTCTCCATCCATTTCGCCTGTGCAGACGCAACAGCCTGAGGCTCCTCAGGCGCAGCTGAACGACGACGAGTTTGAATTGGCTCTGGATGATTTCGATCTCGATTTCTCCGATCTGATGGTCGAGCCGCCGGCTGCCGCTGAGCCCGTGAAAGCTGAAAGGCATGAGCCCAAGATCGAAGCACAGCCCGTCCGTACGCAAGCTCAGTCGGTCCCAGTTGCACCTATGCCCGTTGGGCAGCCTGCTCAACCCGTGCAGCGCACAGCTGCGGTGGAGCCGACAGTTGCAGCTGTGCCTTCGTTCCTCATGAATTCTCGCTCTGCTGCTGCCATGGGGCAGCCTGCTCCTGCTGCGCCGGTCGGCAATGCTCCGTCAGCTATGCCAGCCCGTGAAGAGGCTGTGCCTGCAGATGCTGACGGTTTCGATCCTGCGCTCTTTGCGGAAGCAGAGGAAATGCCGGAGACTGTTCCGGATCTGAACGTACCTGAGCTGCCATCTCATGAGCCTGAGCAGCAGCCGGTCACGCATCCTGAATTTGATCTTGATCTCGATGCTGAACTGGCTTCCTTCCTGGACTCCGCCAATATTGCGCCGCGTGCCCCGGAGCCGCCTCGCGCTCGGGCGGCGGCGACAGCAACATCTGCTGCGGTGGAGACAAAGGTTGAGCAGAAGTCCGCTTCTTCTTTCAACGATGGGCTCGACGATTTTGAACGCGCTCTGGAAGAGGATTTCCGCCGTAGCCTCGCCACGCCTTTCCCTGGCCGTAGCGCTTTGGAAGATGAGGACGGCATTGAGGATGATTATGCGTCCACGCGTCGCTCTCTGCCGAGCTGGGTAGTTCCTGCATCGGTCGCCGGTGTTGTTGCCGTAACCGGTTTGTCGCTGTTCGCATGGTACACAAGTGGTGGCTCCAAGCTCACAGGTGACGGAGCTCCCGTGGTCATCGCAGCTGACACCGATCCTGTGAAGGTCGTTCCCGAAAATCCGGGCGGCAAGGTTGTACCGAACCAGGATAAAGCGGTTTACGATCGCGTCGCAAGTGGCACTCTCGATGCTCCAAAGCAGCAATCTTTGATTTCTTCCGATGAGCAGCCGATGGATGTTGTTCAAAAGACGCTTGTACCGGAGAATATTCCTCTGGAAGGCGAAAACGAAGAGATGGAAGGCGGCGCCACCACGGTCGGAGACACGCAGGATGCACGCTTGCTGCCGCAGGAAACTGCAGCAGCAACTGCCGATCGTGACCAGCTGGCGGTGATGCCGCGCAAGGTCAAGACGATGATTGTTCGGCCAGACGGTACTTTGGTGGAGCAGATGGTCGATGCGCCTGCTGCCTCTTCGCCACGGGCTGCCAAGGTGCCAGCAGCGCCTGCTTTGGCAGAACCGACACGCACGGCTTCAACTAACCCAGCGGCCAATGCTCCTGTCACGGCAGAAAAGACGAGCCTTTCCGATGTGAACATTGCCAAGACCACAGCAATGACCGGCAACGTTAGTGCAGCCCCAGCCGCGGCTGCAACTCCTGTAGCGGCAGCTGCCAAGGCCGCAACACCGGTTCCAGCAACACGTCCTGCGGAGCAGCCAGTTCAGGTCGTCGCATCTGTCTCCAACCAGGGCAATGTAAAGACACCATCGGCGCAGACACCTGCTGCAACGGCTAGTGCTGCCTCCGGTGCTGGTGGCTACTTCATTCAGGTTGCTTCGCTGCCATCAGAGGCGGATGCCCAGAAGTCCTATAAGAACCTTTCCGCGAAGTTCGGCAGTGTGATCGCCGGTCGCGGTGTGGATATCGCAAAGGCTGAGATTGCGGGTAAGGGCACGTTCTACCGCGTCCGTATTCCTGCTGGTAACTCAAAGGATGAAGCCGCAGCGCTCTGTGAAAAGCTCCGCTCTGCGGGTGGTACGTGCCTGATCGCTCGCTGATGCGAATGTAGAACTGTTTATGAAGCGGGGCGGAAACGCCCCGTTTTTATGTTGGCTGGATATGAGCCGGCCATTTAATTTCGCATGTGCGGGAGTGGCGAATGAGCAATGCAAAGGCAATGATCCTCGGTTGTGCAGGCAAGGAACTGACACGAGAGGAAATTGACCTCTACCGGAGCGAGGCACCTTGGGGCTTCATCCTCTTTGCGCGTAATCTTTCAGAGCCTGAGCAAATCCGCGATCTCGTTGCAGCTATGCGTGACAGTATCGGGCGTCCGGATGCCCCTGTGCTTATCGATCAGGAAGGCGGGCGCGTGCAGCGTATCCGTCCGCCCCTGGCGCAGCAATATCCGCCCGGCGCGGCCCTTGGAGCGCTTTACGCCCAGGACCATGGCAAGGGTCTAAGAGCGGCTTGGCTTATGTCACGGCTTCACGCTTTCGATCTTACGAAATTGGGCATCACGGTAAACTGTCTTCCGGTGCTGGATGTTCTGGTAGAGGGTGCAACGCAGGCCATTGGCAACCGTGCCTATGGGAGCGACCCCGCGCTGGTTGCTGCTATCGGGAAAGCTGCGGCTGAAGGACTGAAAGCTGGCGGCATGTTGCCGGTCATGAAGCATATGCCGGGCCACGGTCGCGCCACGGTCGATTCGCATCATGACCTCCCGGTGGTGAGGGCCTCTCTGGAAGAACTCGAATCAAGCGATTTCGTGCCCTTCCGGGAAATGCGCTCGGAGGTTATGGCAATGAGCGCTCATATTGTTTTCACGGCAATTGATGCTGAAAACCCGGCGACAACGTCCCGCACTGTTATACAAAATGTTATCCGAGATCGCATTGGTTTTGATGGCCTGCTTCTTTCCGACGATAGCTCCATGAATGCTCTGAAGGGGACGCTGGGTGAACGTGCAGCCAATATCATTGCTGGCGGGTGCGATATCGTCTTGCACTGCAATGGAGTGATGGATGAAATGCTACAGGTGGTAAAGGCTGTTCCTGCACTGGAAGGCAAAGCTCTCGAACGTGCCAACTTGGCGCAAGTCGCCATGCCGACTGCAGATAGCAGCAATGAGGCCGAGCTACGCGCCGAATTCTGGGATCTTATGCCTGCCGCTTGATGAAACGAATGGCAGCCTTCGTGGTGGGGTGACACATGGTAAATGATACATCCCTTCCTGCCACGCCGATGGATAAGCTTTGGCAGGATAGCGAGGCGAGGGGGCTGAGCGAGCCCGCTCTTGTTATCGATGTAGGTGGCTTTGAAGGTCCACTGGATCTCTTGTTGCATCTGGCCAGAACACAGAAAGTCGATCTGGCGCGCATTTCCGTTCTCGCCCTTGCTGAACAATATCTCGGCTTTGTAGAGAGTGCGCGCCGTGTTCGCATTGAGTTGGCGGCCGATTATCTGGTGATGGCCGCGTGGCTCGCCTACCTCAAATCAAAGCTGCTCATCCCGCAGCAGTCTCGCCAGGAAGATGGACCATCTGGCGAGGAGATGGCGGCAACGCTTGCCTTCCGGCTCAAGCGTTTGGAAGCCATGCGCGAGGCGGCAAGCCGGCTGATCAATCGCAACCGGCTAGGGCGCGATATATTTGCACGAGGCGCCCCGGAGCACATTCCAGAGCGAGCCGGGAGAAGCTTCGACGCAGAACTCTACGACCTGCTCCACGCCTACGCTAATCTGCGGCAAAGGCAAGCGATTACGCAGGTCACTATTGAACGGCGCAAAGTATGGTCTCTTGTCGAGGCGCGCGAATTATTGACTTCAATGCTGGGCGAGATTGGTGAGTGGACTGCGCTTCAATCTTATCTTTTGCGGTATCTTTCCCCTGAGGATCGGGTGACCGCCACTGCCAGTGCATTCGCCGCCTCTCTAGAATTGGTGCGTGAAGGCAAAATGGAGCTGAGGCAGGATGGTGCATTTTCCGCGATTTATCTGCGCAAACCGGGCCTGAGCAAATCCGATGAATGAGGAACAGAAATTGGCAACGGAACCGGATCTGTTTGAGACGGAGGATGAGCTTGATGTTGTGCCGACTTCACTTGAACTAGAGGCGGAGCGGACGGCAGAAGCCTTGATTTTCGCATCGGCTGAACCAGTCGCGGAACAATATCTGCTGGAGCGCCTTCCGAAGGGTCTTGATCTTAAAAAGGTGATGAGCCGCTTGGTTCGGCTCTATGCGGGTAGGGGTGTCAACCTCATTCGCGTCGAGGATCGTTGGGCATTTCGTACCGCAGCCGATCTATCATTCGTTATTCGCAGGGATGAAAACGAAACACGCAAGCTCTCGCGCGCTGCGCTGGAGGTTTTGGCCATCATTGCTTACCATCAGCCGGTTACGCGGGCCGAGATCGAGGAAATCCGGGGTGTTCAAACGTCAAAAGGCACCTTGGATGTGTTGATGGAAGCAGGCTGGGTCCGTTTCCGTGGGCGGCGGCGAACGCCTGGTCGTCCGGTCACGCTGGGAACCACGCCGCGCTTTCTCGATCATTTCGGTCTGGAGGAGATCCGCGATCTGCCAGGGCTGGAAGAATTGCGCGGTGCTGGTCTTCTTTCTGGCCGCATCCCGCCCGATTTCAAAATTCCGATTCCCACTACGGCAGATGAGCTGACGGAAGAAGAGGACCCGATCACCCAGATGGACCTGGAGGAACTAGGCCTCTTGACACCGAGCGGCCCAGAAGAGGAATAGAAAGCTCACCTTTTGTCCGGTAGCGGTGGGTAGAGGCCGATACGCAATGAATTATGCCACTTCTGGCGGAACGGCTTCCGCAATGCGTCGCACGGCTGGTGTGACATTTGCCGCGAGTCTTGAGCTGGACCATATTGAGCATCATTATAACGGCAAGGCGACGGTGCGCGACATCACGCTGTCTGCCAAGCCCGGCGAGGTCTTGTGTTTGCTGGGACCATCCGGTTCGGGAAAGACCACGCTTCTTCGCATTGCCGCTGGCATTGAAGTGCAGTCTAGCGGGCGGGTCCTCATCGATGGCCGAGAGGTGGCTGGGCCAAGCGGTTTCGTTCCTCCAGAAAAGCGCGGCGTTGGCTTGATGTTTCAGGACTATGCTCTCTTCCCGCATCTCAGCGTGTTGGACAATGTCCGCTTCGGGTTGACTGCCTTACCGGGCCGTGAAGCTTCTGCCGAGGCTATGGTTGCGCTGGAGCGGGTGGGACTTGCCCACTATGCGGAAAAATATCCACACTCCCTTTCTGGTGGTGAACAACAGCGCGTTGCGCTGGCGCGTGCGCTTGCACCTCGGCCCGGCGTGCTACTCATGGACGAACCCTTTAGCGGGCTCGATTCACGCCTCAAAGATACGATTCGTGCCGATACGCTGGATGTTCTGCGGCAGACCAGGGCTACGGCCATCGTTGTGACGCACGATGCCGAAGAGGCCATGCGCATGGCAGATCGAATCGCGTTGCTCAACCACGGAAAACTGGTGCAGGTTGGAAGGTCGCAGGACCTCTATCGAAGTCCACAAAGTCTTTTCGCTGCGGGCTTTTTTTCGGAGATCAATGTGATGCGAGGGCAGGTGCGGGATGGCCGCGTGGAGACCCCCGTCGGACCTTGTGCCACAGGCGGCTTTGCGGTGGGAGAAAACCTTGATGTCGCGGTGCGAATCTCTTCGATTGCGGTATCTGTTGATGGCGGTCGTATACCGGCACGCATCCTCACCCGGCGTTTTCTGGGAGTTGTCGAATTGCTCACGCTGGCAGTTGATGGTCTGGATGAGCCGCTTCGGGCACGTATCCGTGCCGATCAACTGCCGGAAGATGTCGTAGACGTGACTGTGAACGTTCTGCCAGAAGACATTTTGGTGTTTGAAAAAGAATCCTAAAAGTCTTACATCGAACAAGACGCGCAATTACGGGAGTGAACAATGGGTTCTTTTAGTGTGTGGCACTGGCTGATCGTTTTGGTCATCGTGCTGATCTTCTTCGGGCGCGGAAAGATCCCTGAATTGATGGGCGATGTTGCCAAGGGCATCAAGAGCTTCAAGCAGGGCATGTCTGAAGACGACAACAAGGATGCGACCCCTACGGCTACGCCGAAGACCGTCGATCATCAGCGCGAAGAAAACAAGTAATTATCGGTGAGGCGTTTTCGCGTTTCGCTTGCAGGAGCATAGCCTATGCTGGACATCGGCTGGACGGAACTGCTTGTCATCGCAGTCGTATTGATTGTGGTGGTTGGCCCCAAGGATCTGCCGCCTATGCTTCGGGCGTTCGGAAAAATGACCGCCAATCTGCGTAAGATGGCCGGTGATTTCCGAACGCAGTTCGATCAGGCGCTGCGTGAAGCTGATATGGATGACGTTCGTCAGACGATTAGCGATGTGCAAAAATATCATCCTGCCAACGCATTGCGCGAAGCAATTAACCCACTGCGCGAGATGGGCAATGAGATCCGTAACGATCTTCATAAGGCAACTGCGGCCCCTTCGAGCGAAGCCAAAGACCCGATAGAGGCCTCAGTAGCGGATTTGCTGCCGGAGCCCAGCCTATCAATGCCCGAAACAGCGGCTATCTCGTCTCAGACGGTTGCGGTAGCTTCCGCCGCAGAAACTGCAAAGACCACTCCGGCTGCCTCAACTGCGGGCGTTGCGAAACCGGCTGACACTGCTGCAGCGCCAGTCGCCTTAGAGCCGGTTAAGAAGCCCAAGCGCGCGCCGCGAGCAGCGGCCACCAAGGCGATCGCTGAAGTGGAGACGACGAAATCCACGGCAGTTGTTAAAGCGCCACGGAAATCGAGGGCCGTCGTTGCAAAGTTGGATGCGGGATTGCCTGTTGCGGTCCCAGCAAAGACCTCGACGAGCCGTACGAAGACATCAAAGGCGGTTGTTTCGATCGAACCTGACGCACCTTCTGCCAAGGTTACAAAACCACGTACCCGTAAAAAGCCAGCAACGACTGGTAAGGATGACGCATGAGTGGCGATTATGATGACAAGCCTCAGCCACTCATCGAGCATCTGGTTGAGCTTCGCCGACGTCTTATCTGGTCACTGGTCGCCTTCTTTGTTGCGTTTCTGGTGTGCTTCTTCTTTGCCAAGCAGCTCTTCAATCTTCTCGTTGTTCCCTACAAATGGGCGGTTCTGTGGGCGGGGCTCGATCTGTCCAAGTCTGAATTGATCTACACCGCGCCGCAGGAATTCTTCTTCACGCAGGTGAAGGTTGCCATGTTCGGTGCACTGGTGATTGCCTTTCCGATCATTGCCTCGCAGATATACAAGTTTGTGGCGCCGGGTCTTTACAAGAATGAACGAGCGGCCTTCCTGCCATTTCTCATAGCATCGCCAATTCTGTTTCTGATGGGCGGGGCGCTTGTCTATTTCTTCTTCACCCCAATGGTGATGTGGTTCTTCCTTGCCATGCAGCAGGCGCCGGGCGAAGGAGATGTGGCGATTTCCTTGATGCCGAAGGTGTCAGAATATCTGTCGCTCATCATGACGCTTGTGATGTCGTTTGGCCTTGTGTTTCAGCTGCCCGTTGTCACCACACTTCTGGCGCGTGTTGGCATTCTCTCAAGCGACTGGCTTCGCGAAAAACGCAAATACGCTATCGTCATTGCTTTCGTAGTGGCAGCGGTCTTGACGCCACCCGACCCAATGTCCCAGATCGGTCTTGCACTGCCGACAATCCTTCTCTACGAGGTCTCGATCTATGCGGCTCGACTCGTGGAAAAGAAGCGGGCGGCAGAGGAAGCGCTGACACCGGCTGAAACGGGTTCATCCGTCTCGTCATCTAGCGAAACATAAGCATTTCCGGCATCTCTCAGAATCCGGCCGGGGAAAAACTTCACGGCCAGACTTTACGTTGTGGCCATAACCGCAAATGATCTGGAACGACGATGCTTGATATCAAGTGGATACGCGAAAATCCCGCCGCCCTCGATGAAGCTCTGCGCAAGCGCGGTGCAGAGCCGCAGGCCGAATCCATTATTGCATTGGATGAGACCCGTCGCTCTGTCATCCAGCGATTGCAGGATATGCAATCGCGTCGCAATGCCGCCTCCAAGGAAATCGGCGCAGCCATGGCGCAGAAGAATGCCGAGCTTGCCGAGAAGCTGAAAGCAGAAATGGCGTCCTTGAAGGATACCATGCCGGAAGTCGAGCAACAGGAACGCGATGCCGTAGCAGCGCTTGACGATGTTCTTTCGCGGCTGCCCAACATTCCTTTGGAAGATGTGCCACAGGGCCGGGATGAGCACGATAACGTTGTTGCCCGCGTTGTTGGTGAAAAGCCCCGGTGGAATCATCCCGCCAAAGAGCATTTCGATATTGGTGAAGAGCTGGGGTATATGGATTTTGATCGGGCAGCAAAACTGTCTGGTTCTCGCTTCACTGTCCTGACCAGCCAGCTTGCCCGGCTGGAGCGTGCGCTTGGACAGTTTATGCTGGACCTGCACACCCAGGAACATGGCTATACCGAGGTCTCATCACCGCTGATGGTGCGCGACGAGGCGATGTATGGCACTGGCCAATTGCCAAAGTTCGCCGAAGATCTGTTCCGTACGACGGATGGCCGCTGGTTGATCCCGACCGCCGAAGTAACGCTTACCAATCTTGTGTCGAACGAAATCCTGGACCAGGAAAAACTGCCTTTGCGCTTTACGGCGCTGACGCCGTCCTTCCGTTCGGAAGCGGGTTCGGCAGGCCGCGATACCCGTGGCATGTTGCGACAGCACCAGTTCTGGAAGTGCGAACTTGTCTCTATAACAGACGCTGAAAGTGCGATCGAAGAGCATGAGCGTATGACAGCATGCGCTGAAGAGGTTTTGAAGCGTCTTGGCCTTCATTTCCGCACCATGACACTTTGCACGGGTGACATGGGCTTTAGCGCTCGCAAGACTTACGATCTGGAAGTCTGGTTGCCGGGGCAGAATACCTATCGTGAGATTTCTTCCTGCTCGGTCTGCGGAGATTTCCAGGCGCGCCGCATGAACGCACGTTACCGCGTGAAGGATGAAAAGACGCCGCGCTTCGTACACACGTTAAACGGCTCCGGTACCGCGATCGGCCGCTGCCTGATCGCTGTTCTCGAAAATTACCTGGAGGCTGATGGTTCGGTGACTGTGCCAGACGTTCTTCTGCCGTATATGGGTGGTTTGAAAAAGATTGAACGGAGCGCCTGATCGATGCGCATCCTGCTGACCAATGATGATGGCATCCATGCAGAAGGGCTGAAGGTTCTGGAGCGTATAGCGCGGAACCTTTCAGACGACGTATGGATCGTCGCGCCGGAAACGGATCAGAGTGGGCTTGCCCACTCTCTGACACTGCCGGAGCCATTGCGTCTGCGCAGGATTTCGGATCGCCATTTCGCCGTTCGGGGTACGCCGACGGATTGCGTGATCATGGGAATCCGGCATGTGCTGCAAGGCAAGCCGGATCTCATTCTGTCTGGCGTGAATTCGGGCTCCAACCTCGCGGATGATGTGACCTACTCGGGCACGATTGCTGCCGCAATAGAAGGTACCATTCAGGGCATTCCGTCCTTGGCGCTCAGTCAGGCGGTTCGCCGTGTGGATGGGCAACGGGATGTGCCTTGGCAGGTTGCCGAGCGCCACGCGCCAGCGCTGATTGAACGTTTGATGAAACTGTCTTTGCCCACAGGCACTTTCCTGAACCTCAACTTTCCGGCCTGCGATGAAAATGAGGTGGGAGGCGTTGACGTGACAGCACAGGGTAAAACGGATTTTGCGCTTGTTGTTGATGAGCGACAAGATGGGAGAGGAAATCCATACTTCTGGCTCCGTTTTGGCGAGAAAACCGGTCAATTTGCCGAGGGCACCGATATACACTCAGTGAGGTCAAACCGTATTTCAGTCACTCCGCTGAAGCTTGATCTCACCGATCATACGATTATCAAGAACATTGCTGACGCCCTTGGAGCAAGCGCTTGAAAACAGCCATGATCGAGAAAGAGGGTTTTGCATCGCTTGTGCTACGGTTGCGAGCGCAGGGCATAACGGATCTCGATCTTCTTACGGCCTGTGAGCAAACGCCGCGGAGCCAGTTCGTTCCATCGCAATTCATTTCAGATGCATATTCCAGCCGCACGATTCCGATTGATTGCGGCTCGTTCATGGAAGGCGCCGATCTGGCTGTCCGAATTCTGTCCCGTTTGCAGTTGAAGCCTGGTCACCGCGTGCTCGAAATTGGCACAGGCAGCGGTTACATGTCTGCTGTCATGGGGAGAATTGCGGAGCGTGTGCTTTCTGTAGAGCGTTACAAAACGCTGGTGCAGAATGCGCAGGCGCGCATGGACGCACTTAGCTTGCGCAGCGTTATTATTCGGCAGGCGGATGGCAGCAACGGCTTGCTGGGCGAGGGAACCTTCGACCGTATAGTGGCGACGGCTGCGTTCACCGCAGTCCCACGATTTTACGCGGATCAGCTTGTTCACGGCGGCTCCATGATTGCGCCTCTCGTTGTGACTGAAGATAGCTGCATGATGGTGCGTCTCACCAAAACCGGCAGCCGATTCGAGCGAGAAGACCTGTTTCCGGTGACGTATCTGCCTCTTGCCTCGCATATCGGCGTCTATCTCTGAACTGAATGGCGGTTTGGTTCCTTTGCCCGAGTGAGGGCGTAGATTCATGGTTAGCAATTTACGAAATAAGTGACATTGGCTCGCGCTTCTTAACCCGACGGTAAGACTAACGCGCTTTAATAATACCTACATTGGTAGCGTCGTGGTGTAGGTCGAGTCATGCGTTTGAACAGTTCGTCAAATCTGGGAAAGTCAGCCGTGCGGATCGCAGTGGCAGCCTTTCTGGCGAGTGCGGCAACAGGGTGCAGCTCAGACGCGACCCGCTTCGCTGGCATCTTTGATAAAGATAATCTAACAACTGCATCCATACCGCAGCGCCAAGGCGCTGGCGCTTATGGTGCGGCCCCCGTGCCTGAGGCGAATGTGGGTAATGGCGGCGGCTATCAAGCTGCGGCTCTCGCCAATCAGCCTTATCGCGCTTCTCCTGCTTATGGGAATGGTGGTGGTTACACGGCGCCGTCGCCAGTGCGTGCTGCTTCCTCCGCGCCAATCCAGCGGGCAGAACTGGCGGCACCGACTGCCCAGTCCTTGCCTCCTGCTGGCGAACCTCAATCCCGTCGTGAGGCTATGGCGCAGCCGATGCCATCGCATGCGGCATCAGCACCTAATATTGTTGCCTCTCGTGCGCCTAAGAACCTTGCTGCCGACGATGTCGTGACCAACACGACGCCTTCGGCCGGCTGGTCGGTTATGAATGCGCCTAAGGTTACTCTGCGCCCAGGCGAGACGGCGTCCACGCTGTCCAAGCGATATGGTGTGCCGGAGAGCGAAATCCTTAAGGCCAACAATGGTCGCCTGACCCCGGGCCAAATCGTTGTCATTCCGACCTATGCAAATGGCGGCAACGCTGCCAAGCGGGCGGCGGCGGCAATCGATCTGCCCAACAACGGCAATCAGCCGCAGCCTATGCAGCCAAACAGCCAGAAGGTGGCTGTGCTGCCGTCTGCCGGTAATCTTCGCGATAAGGCTCAAGCGGAAGGGGCAAAGCTTGTGCCGCCAGCCGGCGGTGGTTCATCGGATGGTACGTACACGGTCAAGCCTGGCGATACGCTGGCCAAGGTTGCCCGCGCCACGGGCACGCCGATCGATCAGTTGAAAGCTATGAACAACCTGAAAGACGGCGGTCTGCGCGTTGGTCAAGCACTGAAGATCGGCGGTTCTGGCGACACCGTGAAGACTGCGTCCATTCCGAGCCAGCCAGGTGCAAAGCCTGCCGTTGCAGCGAAGGCCGAAGCGGCGGCTGCTCAGGCAGAGGCGGCACAGCCAAAGGCAGAGGAAAAGCCCGCGGCCGCGCAGACGGCGAGCTTGTCTGACGTGAAGATGGACAATTCTACACCTGCACCAAGTGCAACGGGCATCGGCAAGTATCGTTGGCCGGTGACGGGTGCGGTGATCGCATCCTACGGCCAGAATGTGAACGGCAGCCGGAATGACGGGATCGATATCTCGGTTCCGGAAGGTACGCCGATCAAGGCAGCCGAAAACGGTGTCGTCATTTATGCCGGCAATGGTTTGAAGCAGCTCGGCAACACTGTTCTCGTTCGCCATGATGATGGAAAGGTCACTGTCTACGGCCACGCATCCAATATCTCGGTATCGCGCGGACAAAAGGTGCAGCGCGGCCAAGCTATCGCAACCTCCGGCATGAGCGGCGATGCAAAACGTCCGCAGGTGCACTTCGAAGTGCGCAAGGACGCAAGCCCGGTCAACCCAGTTACGTTCCTCGAATAGTATTGCGTATGAGGAAATGGAGAAAGCCCGGCTTGGACCGGGCTTTTTTCATGCTTGCGATTTCAGTTTAGATCGAGGGGCTTTCGCAGCCTTCCCGCAAGATCCTGAATGTACTGCCAAGCGACGCGGCCGGAGCGACCTCCACGGGTCGTCGCCCATTCCAGCGCTTCATGATGAAGCTGATCTTGGTCGAGACCGAGCTGGAAGTGCGCTGCATAGGCATCGATCATCGTAAGATAGTCTGACTGATTGCATTTGTGGAAGCCAAGCCAGAGACCGAAGCGATCCGACAAAGATACCTTCTCTTCCACCGCTTCGGATGGGTTGATGGCTGTAGATTGCTCATTCTCCATCATATGGCGGGGCAACAAATGACGGCGGTTCGAGGTAGCATAGAAGAGGACGTTGTCTGGTCGCCCTTCTATGCCGCCATCCAGAGCAGCTTTCAGTGATTTGTAGGCAGTATCGTCATGATCAAATGAGAGATCGTCGCAGAAGACGATGACGCGTTGGCCGGATGATTTCAAAATGTCGAGAAGGGCCGGTAGTGACGCAATATCTTCGCGATGAACCTCAACCAGCTTAAGATCTGCGTTTGTCACGCGAATATCGGCATGGACTGCTTTGACCAGCGATGACTTGCCCATGCCTCGCGCCCCCCAAAGAAGCACATTATTGGCTGGAAAACCTTCAGCAAACCGAAGTGTGTTTTCGTGCAAGATGTCGCGCACATGATCCACGCCACGGATGAGCTTGAGCGACACGCGGTTGGGCTTTGCTACAGGGTGAAGATAGGAATTGATCGGCACCCAAACAAAGCAATCGGCAGCGTTCCAATCATTCTCGGCAGGGGCGGGGCCTGCGAGTCTTTCGAGCGCATTGGCGAGTCGGCTGATCTCGGCGAGCAAAAGAGCGGCATTATCCACGGACATTTGATCCTCCAGGCCGGAAAACCCCGGTCAAACCTTTGTTTTGGTGGCGGGGTAGCATGGCGTTTTAGCGTCTGAAAGGGTAATAGCCCAGAATTCGGTACTCCGTGGGTTCTCGGTCTGTTGCTTTTGATAGGATGGCAACTATAGTCCGGCGGCTCATAACGGGGTGCCTCGTTTCCGCAATTCTGGGAGTTTCCGATGTTCATCAAAGAAGCATTCGCCCAAGCCCAAGGTGCAGCGCCAGGTGCGTCCGCGTTTGGCTCCGGCCTTGAGATGCTTTTCCTTTTCGCGCCGCTTATGGTGGTCTGGTATTTCTTCCTCATCCGCCCGCAGCGCGCACAGATGAAAAAACGCCAGGAAACACTTTCGAACATTCGTCGCGGCGATCAGGTGGTTCTCGGCGGTGGCATTTCCGGCAAAGTGACCAAGGTCGTCGATGACAATGATCTTGAAGTTGAAATCGCAGAAGGCGTAAAGGTCCGCGTTCTTCGCACGTATATTGCCGAAGTGCGCGTCAAGGGCGAGCCCGTCAAGACCGAGACCGCCTGATTCCAGTTCCAATCAGAGGCAGGCGCCACACGCGGTGGCGCCGCTTCATGACGCCAGAATATCGAGAGCTCAATGCTATACTTCTCCCGTTGGAAGACCATTTTCATATGGTTCGTCATTGCTGTCAGCATGCTGATTGCGGCCCCAAATCTGTTCACCAATGAGCAGTTGGCAAAGCTCCCGTCCTGGTTTCCAACCAAGAAGGTTACGTTGGGTCTGGACCTTCAGGGTGGCTCTCACATCATGCTCAAAATTGAGCGCGGTGACATCGTCAAGGAACGCCTTGAAACGGTGGTAGGCGATATTCGTAACGTCCTGCGCGAGGCGAATGTTCGCTATACCGGTCTTAACGGAACGGGCCAGCAGATTCAGGTTCGTGTTACCGATACTGCCCAGTTGGAAGCCGCTAAGAAGGCTCTTCAACCGCTTCTTGCACCCGTCTCGGCAGGTACTTTCGGCGGTACCATAAACGAAGTCTCCCTGCAGGATGACGGTTCGGGTTTGTTGCGTTTGGAACTGACCGATGCCGGCATTGATTATCGTCTTTCCTCCGCTTTGACGCAATCCATTGAAGTTGTTCGCCGTCGTGTGGACGAACTGGGAACCACAGAGCCTCTGATCCAGCGGCAGGGCTCTGACCGAATCATCGTGCAGGTGCCGGGTCTTCAGGACCCTCAGCGTTTGAAGGCGCTGCTGAACCAAACCGCGAAGCTCTCCTTCCATATGGTCGATACGAGCATGCCGGTACAGGAAGCCTTGAATGGCCGTCCGCCCGCCAATTCGCAGATCATGTATTCGACTGACGATCCAGCCGTTCCTTATCTCGTTGAGCGTCGCGCACTGGTATCGGGTGAAAATCTTGTCGATGCGCAGGCCAGCTTCAACCAGCAAAACAATGAGCCGGTCGTAACTTTCCGCTTCGATTCACGCGGTGCACAGCGTTTTGCGCAAGCGACGCAGCAAAATGTTGGCCGTCCCTTTGCAATCGTCCTCGACGATCAAGTCATTTCGGCTCCGGTCATTCGCGAGCCTATCGTTGGTGGCTCTGGTCAGATTTCCGGTAATTTTACAGTTCAGGGTGCTAACGATCTGGCCGTTCTTCTGCGTGCCGGTGCTCTGCCAGCAACTTTGACGGTTGTTGAAGAGCGGACTGTTGGCCCTGGTCTCGGCGCAGATTCGATCCGCGCGGGTGTGATTGCCAGCATCATTGGCGCCTTGGCTGTTGCAGGCTTTATGTTTGCCTTCTATGGGTTCTTCGGCTTCCTTGCCAACGTCGCCCTCATGGTGAACATCGTCATGATCCTGGCGGTGCTGAGCATCATCGGTTCCACACTCACGCTTCCCGGTATTGCCGGTATCGTATTGACCATGGGTATGGCGGTCGATTCAAACGTCCTGATTTACGAGCGCATCCGTGAAGAGGTGAAGAGTGGTCGTGCTGTTGTTCCCTCGATTGCGAGTGGCTTCCAACGCGCCTTCGCGACGATCATTGATGCTAACTTGACCACTCTGATTGCGGCCATTGTTCTCTTTTATCTTGGTTCCGGGCCCGTTCGTGGCTTCGCTGTCACGCTGGCCGTCGGTATTGTCACCACCGTTTTCACTGCATTCACATTCACAAGCTGGATGTTCTCGTTGTGGGTGAAGCGCGCCAAGCCGAAAGCTCTGCCGAAGGGTATTCGCACTGGTGTCTTCGATGGCCGCGGCTTACCGTTCATGTCGATCCGCAAATACACATTTGCAATCGCAGCAGCGCTTTCCGTTGCGTCACTCGTCGCCTTTGCAACGGGTGGGATGAACCTCGGTATCGACTTCAAGGGCGGCTCGATCATCGAGATGAAGGCCAAACAAGGTGATGCCAACATCGCCGACATTCGCTCGCGTCTGGATGGTTTGAACCTGGGTGAAGTTCAAGCACAAGGATTCGGCGGTACGCAGGATGTGCTTGTGCGCGTTCAGGCTCAGGAAGGCGGCGAGAATGCCGAGCAGAGCGCTTTGGAGCGCATCCGCAACGAGCTTGGCAATGATTACGACTTCCGCCGCGTTGAAGTTGTCGGTCCCGCTGTTTCAGGCGAGCTTTCCTACACTGCAACGCTGGGCGTTGGCGTTGCTCTGCTGTTTATCCTCGTTTACATCTGGATTCGATTTGAATGGCAGTTTGCTGTTGGCGCGATCATCGCCACCATGCATGACGTCATTTTGACGATTGGGCTATTCGTGCTGACAGGTATCGAATTTAACTTGACCAGCATTGCGGCGATTTTGACTATCGTTGGTTATTCGCTCAACGACACGGTCGTCGTGTATGATCGAATGCGCGAAAACCTTCGACGCTACAAGAAAATGCCGCTGCCTGAATTGATCGATATCTCAATCAACCAGACGCTCTCTCGTACGGTTTTGACCGGTCTTACGACCATGATTGCCTTGGCAGCCCTCTACCTGTTCGGCGGGGAGGTCATCCGGTCCTTTACCTTCGCCATGCTGTTTGGGGTTGCAGTCGGCACCTTCTCATCAATCTATATCGCAGCACCAATTCTGATCGCCTTCCGTCTTCGTCCAGATGCGTTCAACAAGGGTGATGAGGATGAGAAGACCAAGAAGAAGGTAAGCGTGCCCAACGGCAAGCCGAGCGTTTGATCGTGGTGCGTGGTCCAGACATTCGAGATGCTCACTTTCCGGGGCGTGCTCCCATCGATGCCTATGGCAACGGTGGGTTCCGCTTCGCGGATATGTCTCATCGTGGATCTTTGCTGTGCCTGCCTTCAGGCATTTACGGTTGGGATATTGCAGAGGGTGATCCTCTTTCTGTGGATGCGTTCGCAAGAGCTCTGGTTGAGACGGAACGTTTTGAATTTCTGCTGATCGGCACAGGCAAGGATATTAGGCCAATACCGGCTCCCTTAAAGGCGGCGTTACGGGCAAGGGGAATATCGTCTGACCCTATGGGAACTGGCGCGGCTGTCAGGACTTACAACATTATGCTGGGTGAAGCGCGGCCGGTGGCCGCTGCGTTCATCGCGATCTAAGCCAAGTTTTCGGAGATAGTCGTGGCCGCAATGACTGGCGACCAGTGGGAAGTCTGCCTCGCAACCTTGCGCGAGACGGACCGTGATCGCTATCTGGCCTGCCTTCTCTCGCCGGCGGAGAAGCGCGGGCATCTAGCAGCGCTTTATGCATTCAATGCTGAAATTGCCCGCATTCGCGATGTGACGCAACAACCGCTGGCGGGGGAAATTCGGCTGCAGTGGTGGCGTGATCTTCTGGAAGGTCAGGCGCAGGGAGATGCAGGCGGCAATCCAATTGCGTCCGGCCTGATCGAAACCATTGAGCACTACCAACTGCCGCGTCAATTCCTGCTCGATATGCTGGATGCCCGAATATTTGACCTTTACGATGATCCGATGCCAGATCGAACGGCGCTGGAGGGATATGCGGGTGAAACAGCATCTGCCATCATTCAAATGGCAGCGATGATTCTAGACCATGACACTGCGCGTTCTGTAACGGAAATTGCAGGTCACGCGGGCGTTGCACAGGCCATTGCCGGATGTCTGTTGCTGCTTCCCATTCATCGACGCCGCGGCCAAGTGTACATACCACAGGATATTCTGGCCGCTACCGGGCTCGACCGTGAAAGCTTTCTGGCTGGCGATTTGAAGGCCAATTGCAGCGCTGCCATCGAGGCACTTGCAGGTTTAGGTATCGATCATCTTAATCGTGCACGAAAGGCGGGGCGAATTCCGTCCAGCGTGCTAAGCGCGTTTCTGCCGGTCACAATCGCAGAACCTGTTTTAAGGGCGGGATTGCAGCGTGGCGCAACGTTGATGGACCAGTCTGCACAGTTGCCGCAATGGCGTCGACAGCTGCAAATGGTGAAATGCCTTTGGCGACGAAAGATCTAACCGGACCAGAGCATCACACTCGCACAAGCTATGATCGGTAGGTTTATGCCGAACATAATGTCGAAGAAAGTCGCGCGCGCATGCTGACCTGGTCCATCATCTTCGGTCTTGTCGCCCTTATCGCCTACTACGCCACGAGAATGGCGAAGTTGCAGGAAGAGAGCAAGCGTCACGACCCTGGTCTCGCCATTATCGAATTTAATCGCGCCTATCCGAATGAAGCGATCCGTAGTCTCCATGAGACTGTGGACGGAAATGCGATTTTTGTCCGTCTTCATGATAATAAGGCGGGCATCATGCGGAGCCACAAGTCGCACTACGCCTGCCATTTGATTGAGCCAGGACGCGTCAGAGTTGAGCCCCTGCCAACGGGCAGAGGCTTTGAAGTTCAGTTTCTTGATGCCCCGACGCAGAATGGAACATTCATTTTCTCGACGGTGGAAGACGCGGCAGAGGTTTCTCTTTGGCTTCTCGGCAATCTTGTGTCGCCGGGGCGCCCCATGTCAGGCGTCGACGGTGCTGACGGAATTGACGGCTCTCGGCTCTAATCTCGGTGCTTCAACGCCGAGCCAGTTTGCGCAATCATGTAACGCGCGCTTTGCCATCAGCTGACGCTTCATGATCGTCTTGTCTTTACCGCGAAAGCGTTTAACGCCTTCGGGTTTTACAATCGAGCCAGGTTCCAGCTCTGGAAACAGGCCAAAGTTGATGTTCATTGGCTGGAAAGAACGTTTGCCCGGTTCATCATCCGAAACAATATGTCCACCGGTAATGTGATTTAGAAGCGAGCCCAAAGCACTGGTCGCAGGCGGTGGAGTAAGGTCTGTTCCCCTGCGTTCGGCAGCAGCAAACCGGCCCGCCAACAGGCCAATTGCAGCACTTTCGACATAACCTTCGCAGCCGGTGATCTGGCCAGCGAAACGCAGCGTCGGCCTGCTCTTCAATCGCAAGCTATGGTCCAGCAGGGTAGGTGAGTGGATATAGGTGTTGCGGTGCAGGCCGCCCAGACGTGCAAATTCCGCGTTTTGCAGGCCTGGGATCATACGGAAGATTTCTGCCTGAGCGCCATATTTCAACTTCGTCTGGAAGCCGACCATATTGTAGAGTGTGCCAAGCGCATTGTCCTGCCGCAATTGCACGACAGCATAGGCTTTGACAGTCGGATTGTGCGCGTTGGTCAGTCCCATCGGCTTCATCGGCCCGTGTCGAAGAGTTTCGCGTCCGCGTTCGGCCATCACTTCAATCGGCAGGCATCCATCGAAATATGGGGTGCCTTCCCACTCCTTGAAACCGACCGTATCGCCAGCGATCAGAGCATCAACGAAAGCATCGTACTGCTCTTTGTCGAGCGGGCAGTTGATGTAATCCTTGCCATTGCCGCCGGGACCAACCTTGTCATATCTGGATTGGTACCAGCAGATATCCATGTCGATTGAGTCGCGGTGAACAATAGGCGCAATGGCGTCAAAGAAGGCCAGCGCATCCTTGCCCGTTTCCGCTTGTATGGCCGCGGCAAGAGAAGGTGAAGTAAGAGGCCCAGTCGCGAAAATCGTCAGCCCCCATTCCACCGGCGGCAAGCCTTGGATTTCTTCACGCACGACGGTGATTAACGGATGCTCATGAAGTGCGCGCGTCACGGCCTCGGAAAAGCCGTCACGGTCAACCGCAAGCGCACCGCCTGCTGGCACCTGGTGCTTATCGGCGCAAGCCATGATGAGTGATCCGGCCAAACGCATTTCGGCATGAATGACGCCAACCGCGTTTGCCGTCGCATCGTCAGAGCGAAATGAGTTTGAGCAAACAAGTTCAGCCAACCCATCAGATTTATGCGCATCCGTGCCGCGAACGCCGCGCATTTCATGAAGAATGACAGGCACGCCTGCTTGCGCAAGTTGCCAGGATGCTTCGGAGCCGGCCAAGCCGCCACCGACGATATGAACGGGTAAAAGTGAGCTATTGGTCATGGCGCGTCATTATCATGGCTCTTGAGGAAGGCCAACGAAATCCTCTTTGCCGAGTCTGTCTCGGCCTAGTTTCGCTCGACCAATGCGTCATCCAGTTCCGTCGCGCGAAGATGTGCCGGACGACCTTCCAGACGTGCAACATAAGCCTCAAAAGCAGGGCGTTTTTCAATGGTGCCGAATTGCATGCCCCACATCAGATGCGAGCCGACATAAACATCGGCTGCAGTGAAGCGCGATCCCGCGATGTAATCGAATGACGATACAGCCTTTTCCAACGTGTCGAGTACAAGCGCATAATTGCCGTAACCAACCATGCGCTGTTTTTCTTCCGGAATGTCCACCAGCAGAGTTCTATCTGTGACCGCCGCTTCCAATGGACCGGCAGCGAAAAACAGCCAGCGATAATAATCTGCTCGCTCCCCAAGGGGAGGCGCAAGCTGCTTGTCTGTAAAGATATCGGCCACGTATGCGCATATCGCAGCGCACTCGGTTACCACCGCATCGCCATGTTTCAAGGTCGGCACCTTGCCCATTGGGTTGAGAGCCATGAACTCGGGTGACTTTAAAGGCGCGCCGAAGGAAAGAACCTTAACCTCGTAGTCTGCGCCCGCTTCCTCAAGCATCCAACGTGCGATGCGACCGCGGGACATGGGGTTGGTGTAAAGCAACAAATTGGACATGATACGTCTCCGCCGTACGCTTTATGTTCGAATAATATCGTAGTTCTTAGATAAGACATTCAACAAAAAACCCGGCAACGAGGCCGGGTTTTTCGAAGCGGTTAGCAAGAGCTTAAGCGCCCATAGCTTTTTGGAGGTTCTCGTCGATCTTGTCGAGGAATGCGGTCGTGGAAAGCCAAGGTTGGTCTGGACCGATGAGCAGGGCAAGATCCTTGGTCATGAAGCCAGCTTCGACCGTATCAACGCACACCTTTTCAAGTGTGGAAGCAAAGCGCGCGAGCTCCGCATTGTCATCCAGCTTTGCGCGGTGCGCGAGGCCACGCGTCCATGCAAAAATGGAAGCGATGGAGTTGGTTGAAGTTTCCTGACCCTTCTGGTGCTGACGGTAGTGACGCGTCACCGTGCCATGGGCGGCTTCGGCTTCAACCGTCTTGCCATCTGGCGTCAGGAGAACGGAGGTCATCAGGCCGAGCGAGCCAAAGCCCTGAGCAACCGTGTCAGACTGAACGTCACCGTCATAGTTCTTACATGCCCAGACGTAGCCGCCGGACCACTTCAGCGCGGAAGCAACCATGTCATCGATCAGGCGGTGTTCGTAGGTGATGCCGGCTTCCTTGAACTGATCGAGGAATTCGGTCTCGTAAACTTCCTGGAAGATGTCCTTGAAACGACCGTCATAGGCCTTGAGGATCGTGTTCTTCGTGGAGAGGTACACGGGCCATTTGCGCATCAGGCCGTACATCATGGAAGCGCGCGCGAATTCGCGGATCGACTCATCCAGGTTGTACATGGCCATGGCCACGCCAGCGCCCGGTGCATTGAAGACTTCCTTTTCGATGACCGTGCCATCTTCACCAACGAACTTGATCGTCAGCTTGCCCTTGCCGGGGAACTTGAAATCTGTTGCGCGGTACTGGTCGCCGAAGGCATGGCGGCCAACTACGATTGGCTGCGTCCAGCCGGGTACGAGGCGGGGAACGTTCTTGCAGATGATTGGCTCGCGGAAAATAACGCCGCCGAGAATGTTGCGGATCGTGCCGTTCGGGCTCTTCCACATTTCCTTGAGGTTGAATTCCTTCACGCGGGCTTCATCCGGCGTGATGGTCGCGCACTTGATGCCAACGCCGTACTTCTTGATGGCGTTCGCTGCATCAACCGTGACCTGGTCGTTGGTTGCGTCGCGATTTTCAACGGAAAGATCGTAGTAATCGATATCGAGGTCGAGATAGGGATGGATCAGCTTGTCCTTGATAAGCTGCCAGATGATGCGCGTCATTTCATCGCCGTCGAGATCGGCGACTGGATTGGCGACCTTGATCTTTTTCATGTATCTGCCTCTTGTATAGAGCGGAACCGGGGTTCCCGTTTTGGTGAACGCAACGTCGCTTGCGCTATAGCATCGCCGCGCAAGAACGCAAAGCATCCGTGAACGATTTGCCATTGCCAAAAGGCTGCGGAGGAATAATGTCCGCCATCATTTGACGCTCAAGGATTCTCGTTCATGCGCTCCCTTCCGCTCGCGCTCTGCTTTTGTGCACTGGCCACCATCACTCACGCTGCCGATGTCACCGATCCAGTGAAGCAGGTTGTGGATATGACCAAATTCAATTGGGAAAGCGTGGATGCGGAGTGGAAATACATTTTCGATAAAGAACCGCTTTCAAAGCTCTATAGCAAGCGGTTTCAGGCCATTTACACGGAAGCCTCCAAGCATCCGGCCTATGACACTGATAAGAACGAGCCGGGCGATCCCTTTGGCTATGATGTGATCACAAATTCTCAGGATGGCTGCCCGCTGCAGGATATCAAGATCGTGGCAGGTCAGCCGAAGAATGGCGTGACGCCGGTGGATGTGAGCTTCAAGATGTGGACCTGCATCGATGACGCACAGATCAAGGATGGTGTTACGCAGGTTCAATTCGATGTCATCACCGAAGATGGCCGGCCAGTCATCGATGACATTCATCATATCGCCGACAATGAGCGCGATTCGGTGATCGCAGAAATGCAGAGCCTCGCTAAGGGCCAACAGTAAATTTAAACCCCCATTGGGGTCGATAGGCGCGCGAAGAATTTCGGTCTATCTGAACGCGCATGATGAGGCCCAGATTGGTTTTTCTCGACTGGATTTTTGCTGTCGACCCCGCTCTTTCCCGTACAAGAATGGGCGCAAGGGTTACGCTGGCGATTTGCCTTTCAGTCGGCGCGTTGGTCGGCATCCACATGTTCGTGGTGCCGATCCCGCCTGTCGGTTATGGGCTTGCGATGATGCTGTCCATTCAAGGCGGTGTCTCAGTTCACGACCGGACATCGCGCGGGCAATTAGCTACCCGCGTTATCGGCGGAGCAGCAAGCTTGCTCAGTGTGCTCGTGGCGACCTTGCTCGAAGACTATCGATTGCTGTCAGATATTGCTTTTCTCTGCACGGTTTTCGCAGCCAGCATTGCGCGTGTCCTCGGCTCCCGTGGCTTTGCAGTGGGCATGTTCGCCTTTACTTCATACTTCATGGCCGCCTATCTGAAGCCGGATTATTCTCAGCTAGCGCCCGCTGCCTTGGCGCTCCTGGTTGCGCTCTGCATAGGCCATGTGGTGCGCTCAGTTATGCTACCGGACGACAGAGGGCGCGACCTGTTGCAGTCGCTCATTGCGTTACAGGGACGCGTCAACGATGTGCTGGTTCATCTGGCAGTATTGGCCCGCTCAAGGGTAACGACCGATGAAGACCGAGCAGCACTGCGAGACCTTCAGGAGCGTGTCAAAGACGTTGCCTTGATGGCGGAGGGTTTTCTGCCACGCAATGCGGACGGCGCTATTGAAGTTACCGATCAGGCTGTCGCCGATGTGGCCATGGCAATTTTCGATCTGCATCTGGCGGCGGAGAGCGTTGTCATTCTCAATCTTTATAATCCGGCACCGTTCGGTCTGGTTCATGGTTTGATTGAGCGAAACGAGGCCGCTTTGAATGAATGGCGCATGCGGGCCAAGGATGTACCAGACGACCATAGGCGAGAATGCATCCACGCCTTCGATGCGCTGGATGTCGCCCGCAGGCGGATGGACGAGATTATTCAGGCGGGATCTGCCGACAGCTTCCATTCGCTGGCAAATCATGCCGGCCTATCCGCGACGCGAAGCAAGCCCGATATCACGCTCGGCAATCCGCTGGTTCGCGCCGCTATTCAGATCACGATCGCATCCGGTGTGGCGATGTTCTTCGGTTTGATGTTGTCGCGTGAGCGCTGGTTTTGGGCAGTTCTGACTGCCTTTCTGGTTTTCAATAACACCAAGTCACGTGGTGATACTGCTGTCAGAGCGCTGCAACGGTCGCTTGGAACCGTGCTCGGCATAACGGTGGGCTTGGGTCTTGCATCAGTCCTGCAAGGCAATATGCCTCTCAGCGTGATTAGCGCTTGTCTATGCGTCTTTCTTGCTTTCTACGCGCTCCAAACATCCTACGCCGTGATGACATTCTTTGTTTCGATCGGGCTTTGCGTGATCTATGGCCTCATTGGAACGCTGACACTGGATCTGTTGCGCTTGCGCATTGAAGAAACGCTCATCGGTGCCTCTGCAGGTATTGCTGTTGCTTTCGTCGTGTTTCCAACCAAAACACGCGAGTCGATGCAGAAGGCTTTGGATAACTGGTACGATAGACTGACCGAACTGCTGCAAGCCGCTGAGGCAGGTTCTCCGAAGGCACAGCTTGTGGAAGTCTCCCGCGAGTTGGATCTCGCATATCGTAATCTCACCCAGACGGCGCGGCCTTTGGGAACATCCTGGTCAGTCGTGACGAAACCTGGCTATGTCCGGCAGACCTTGGCAATTTATCTCGCCTGCACCTATTGGGCTCGTGTCTATGCACGCAGTTACCAGCCAAAGAAGGATGAAGGGCAGGAAACGAACGCCTTCCAAGACTTGATAAAGAGTTTGAAAGAGCTGCGGCAGTTGGGCCCCAGCCCGTTCTACAGCGCCTCCGTCTTGCGTCAGCATCCAGAGCATTTGCCAAATGCGGCGCGGGGCCCTCGCCATGCACTCAGCATGATGGGTGCCATGTTAAACCGCCTGAGGGGGTGAGAATTTCCAGGGACCGTGCCCTTGCAGTGTGGGCATTCTAGCGATATTCCGCAGCCTGGATAAGTAGGCGGCAGGTTATGGCAGGCACCAATAGCGAACGTAAACTTCTGGCAGAAGGACCGGCCATCATCCTTGTTGAGCCTCAGTTGGGCGAAAACATAGGTATGGTGGCTCGCGCCATGGCCAACTTTGGACTTGCTGAACTTCGTTTGGTCAATCCGCGCGATGGCTGGCCAAGTGAAAAGGCGCAAGCCGCTGCTGCCAAGGCAGACCACGTCATCGAGGCGACTAAGGTTTATGACACGCTGGAAGCAGCGGTAGCGGACCTGAATTTTGTATTCGCAACGACTGCGCGTCAGCGCGATGGGTTCAAGGAAGTACGCTCGCCCGTTACGGCCGCACAGATGTTGCGCCAGCACTTTAACGCAGACCAGAAAACCGGAATTCTTTTCGGTCGGGAGCGTTGGGGGCTGACCAATGAAGAGGTGGCTTTGGCGGATGAGATTGTCACTTTCCCCGTCAATCCTGCATTTGCATCGCTCAATATTGCCCAGGCTGTGCTGCTCATGTCCTATGAATGGATGAAGAGCGGCATGGAGGATATTGCCGCAACGCCGTTTCAGGCCGTTGATCAGAAGGCGGCCACAAAGGGCCAGCTCCTAGGCTTCGTCCACCAGATCGAAGAAGCGCTTGATGCGCGTAATTATTTTCATCCTCCCACAAAAGTGCCGAAGATGATCGACAATCTGCGTGCAGTGCTTTCGCGGCCCGGATTTACCGAGCCGGAAATCAGCGTCTTGCGCGGCGTGATCACATCGCTGGACCAGTTTGAGCGCCGCTGGCCAAAAGGCGCAAAGCCGGAAAACGTGGGCGAGGGGCAAGCCGATGACGATGGAGCAGATAGCCAATCCTAAACCTGTTCTGGTCTTCGATTCCGGCATCGGCGGACTGACGGTTCTGCGGGAGGTGCGCGTTCTGATGCCAGAGCGTGGCTTCATCTATGTGGCCGACGATGCTGGCTTCCCTTACGGTAGTTGGGAAGAGGAAGCCTTGAAGACGCGTATCCGTGATCTCTTCCACGAGCTTTTGACGCAATATTCTCCTGAAGTCTGCATCATCGCCTGCAACACCGCCTTCACCCTGGCGGGTGCTGATCTGCGTGCCACATTTCCCGACATGACCTTTGTGGGAACGGTGCCGGCCATCAAGCCTGCAGCCGAGAGAACAAGGTCCGGTCTCGTTTCTGTTCTTGCAACGCCGGGAACCGTCAAAAGAGCTTACACCCATGACCTTATTCAATCCTTTGCCACCCAATGCGAGGTGAAGCTTGTCGGCTCGCAAAACCTAGCGCGGATGGCGGAAGCCTATATTCGCGGCGAAACGGTGCCTGATGCCGATGTGCTGGCGGAAATTGCGCCATGCTTTGTCGATCAGAACGGGTATAAGACAGATATCGTGGTTCTCGCCTGCACCCATTATCCATTTATGGCCAATATGTTCCGCAAGCTTGCGCCTTGGCCGGTTGATTGGCTTGATCCAGCCGAGGCCATAGCCAGACAGGCAAGGCGGCTGGTGCCAGCTCTCGAAAACCTGGATCATCCAGACGCTTGGGATTTTGCCATCTTCACATCCGGCAAACCTGATTTTGCCACTCGACGTCTGTTGCAGGGTTTCGGATTGAAGTTGCTGCAGTAATTTGTTGCCTGAAAGCCACATTATCCATTTTCGTGCGCTCAATCTAGAGACGTGCTCTTGTGCATCTGAGAAGGCTGTGTCACTTTTTCGGCATCCGCAACTTCAAGAACAGGAGGCGTCTATGGATACCACATCTAAGCTCATGCGCCTTGCTGGCGGAATGGCCCCACACTTCTCTCATCACTACGTGATGGCTTGTGGCCGACGTATTGGCTTTTTTCTTTAAGCCAAATTCTACAGCAACTTAGCGTCTATCTTTAGTCTAATGTCATGGCTCTGGACTGAGCGCATCCGTGCGTCCTCTTTCCGTGATCCGTGCATTTCCAAACCTGTTGAAAGGTCCGGCCGCTGAAATGCGTCGGAGAAAATACTTATGTCTAATCTGCAACCAAAGGCTGCGGAAAGCCTTGATGCTGCCATTCGCAAACTGGCTCAGGAGTTTGGTTTCTAGTCCGTTTGCCTCGCACTATTTAATGCCGCACGGATGAAGCGGAAGAGGGCGAACGACCTGAAGCAACTGCCGGATTATCTGTTGCGTGACATTGGCGCGGCTGCCGAGCAGCAGCACCTCAGGCCTCCGCGTTTCAATATCTGGGATATCCGGCTTTGAAGCGCGAGCCGCGTCCCCCGCCCGATGCTTGATCGGGCGGGGAGGGAATATCAACTCGCTCACTCCGCCACGCAATAGACACGCAGCCGATGCCCATCAGGATCGGCTGCCGTAAACGTGCGACCAAAATCCATATCTTCCGGTTTCTGGAGAATGTTGATCCCGAGTTGTGACCAATCTGCATAGACCTGATCCACCTCTTCCCGGTTCTCGCATGAAAAAACGATCTCGGACGAGCCGGTGAATCCGGATGTTGCAGGGACGACGCCGTCTTTTCTCCACAAGCCGAGCTTGAAGCCCGCAGAAGTCACGAACATAGCGAAGGTTGGCGACGCCTCCACTGGCTGTGCATTCAAGATGGACCGATAAAAGGCAGAGCTGGCGTTCATATCTGTTGTGTGGAGCAGGACGAAATTGGCGGGTTTCATGTTTGCCTCGCTGTTGTTGACGAGGCTGGTCTACCCCTGGCCACTGTCAGAAACTGTCAGCATCCTTTGCTTGGTCTCCTCCTCTTGCAGGGAGCGCCATTCAGCCAACAGCACTGCTTTTCGTCTAGGATAGCGAGCGGCATTAACCTCTACCTGTTCCATCCGGTCGGTGCGAAAATGCCGGATCGCTTGGCGTTCCTCGCACCATGCCATCATCACCTGAACCTCATCGAAATAGCCAAGAGCGAATGGCCAGACGGTTCGGGTGGTCTCATTGCCGCTGGCATCACGATAGGCAAATGCCAGTTTTCGTTCACGGCGAATGGCTTCGCGGATGGATTTGACATTGAGTGAGCCGGGAAGATGTGGTTTTGGCGGGCCAACGAGCAGGTGATTTTCGTCCGCCTGATGTCTAAGCTTTTCTGGGAGGACGGCCGCCAGCCGAACGACGGCGGATGCTGCCGCTTCTGCAAGTGTTCCATCGCCGCGCTTAGCCACCCATCGCGCACCTAAGATGAGGGCTTCCAGCTCTTCCTCCGAGAACATCATCGTTGGCAGCAGGAAGCCGGATTTCAGCACATATCCCATGCCAGGTTCGCCGCGAATATCTGCGCCTTGCGCACGCAGGGTGGCGATATCGCGGTAAAGAGTACGAAGAGAAATCGAGAGATCTGCGGCGAGCTGCTCGCCGCTCACGGGGGAGCGATAGCTGCGCAGCGCTTGCAGAAGATCAAGGATGCGTTGGGAGCGTGCCAATTCTCGTTCCCTCTATTTGTGCTGACTGTTCCATTAAGGCGAACGATGTTTCTCGTTCAAGCTTGATCTGCATTTGTGTTTGCTTCTTTGAGCCGCCGCACAAATTCCTTGTTGATCGTCTGCGTTTGACCGCGCCGGAGGGAGCATTATTTGCTAAGGAAAGATGGGGCGGACGAGTGAGTCTATTCCCGTCTCCAGGACATATTGAGGTGAGTGCAGTGCAGGTAGGCATCGATATGGGAACTGTGACCGGCGGTCAGCCGGCCAAGCTCGATATCGAAGAGTTGCTGGCTACGCGTCTCCTGGTGCAGGGAAATTCCGGTTCCGGTAAGTCGCATTTGCTGCGGCGTCTGCTAGAGCAGTCTGCTCAATGGGTGCAACAGGTCATCATCGATCCTGAAGGTGATTTCGTTACTCTTGCTGATAAATACGGCCACATCGTTGTTGATGGGGAGCGAACCGAAGCTGAACTCATAGGTATTGCCACGCGCATTCGCCAGCACCGCGTTTCGTGCGTGCTGACGCTTGAGGGCCTGGACATTGAAGAGCAGATGCGCGCTGCAGCCGCTTTTCTCAACGGTCTCTTCGATGCTGATCGCGAATATTGGTATCCGGTTCTGGTCGTTGTGGATGAAGCACAGATGTTCGCGCCCTCGGTTGGTGGCGATGTCTCCGAAGAGGCACGCAAGATGTCTCTCGGTGCCATGACCAATCTGATGTGTCGTGGTCGAAAGCGTGGTCTGGCCGGAGTTATCGCCACGCAGCGTTTGGCCAAGCTTGCCAAAAACGTTGCTGCGGAAGCTTCTAATTTTCTTATGGGCCGCACCTTTCTCGATATCGACATGGCGCGCGCCGCTGATCTTCTAGGCATGGATCGGCGTCAGGCAGAAATGTTTCGAGATTTGAAGCGGGGAAATTTCGTGGCACTTGGCCCGGCTCTTTCTCGCCGCCCGCTTCCGATCGTTATCGGCTCAGTGGAGACATCGGCGCGCTCATCTTCGCCCAAGCTGATGCCGCTGCCGGACGCGCCGCAGGATGTGGAGGATTTAATCTTCACCCCGGACCCGGAGGAGTTTACCCGGCCGATTATCCGGCGTGCACCGCCAGCACCACGTCCGACGACAGATATTCTGGCAGAGCTTTCTCGCGCCACGACTCCGGTCATGCCTAGCCCGCAGGAGCCTGCGAGGCCCGCACAGGCGGAACTTTCACCGGAAGAAAAAGAAGCCCGTATCGCCGCTGTCCTGGCGGAAATAATCGATGATCCGCAAGCGGCTTACCGTACGGATTCAGTGCTTTATCAGGATTTTCTCGTGCGGGCTCGCATGCGCCGCTTGCCGGGGCCGCCAATGGCGATGGGAGAGTTTCGCCGCCGCGTTGCGATTTCGAGAGCTGGCGTGGACGATGAAACCGCAGCCACACCGGGCTGGCAAACGGCGCTCGAACTATCGGCCCGTGTTTCTGACGATCTCCAGGGTGTCTTCCTCATGATAGCAAAGGCGGCCCTTATCGGAGAGCCTTGCCCCTCTGATATGCGAATTGCCAAAGCTTACGGCACGCATTCAGCGCGACGTGCGCGACGCCTGCTCGGCTATTTCGAGGAGCAAAACCTCGTCGTCGTACATTCGGATTTTGGAGGCAAGCGCATCGTGGCTTTCCCCGATCTGGATGTGCAAACTGCACCCGGTGCGCCGGACGCAACAGATGACGAGCCTGCCTCATCTGTCGATCGGCACGCCGCCGAGTAAAGGCTGCTGGCTAATGCTGCGACCGTCCAAGTAGCGCACCTAAACGCTCTATGCGGTTGGTCATGATTGCGCCTTCCCAGTGTTCGGGCAAGCGCGCAATATCGTCATGGCTATCGATCGATTTGCTGAAGCCGCCACCCTCCCATGGGCCGATCAAAGTAACGCTCGTGTTGTAGGCTGCCAAACGCGCCTGAAGCCGGTTAGGGAAGCCCCACGCCAGTGGTGCAAGATTGATGGGCAAGTAGATCGCAGTGTTACGGCAAGCTTCCGGCACATAATTCACCCAACCCAGCAGAGCATAGTCTTTGAAACATTCTTTCAATTGATGTGCTGACGTCGTGCGCACGCTGGGAAGCCTCTTGCGCAACATCGCAACCGGCGTCTGATCTCCGTAGACGGTGATCCTTGACAGTTGTTCTGGTGGAAGTTTGGCCAGTTCATCCCCAAGCTTGGAGCCTTCAATGGCTTGGCGACTTTTCATGTTGATGAGAAATTGCTTTTCCGGGAAGGTTGATAGAACCTCCGTCAGGCTTGGCATGAGGCCAATGCCTTGACCACGGAATGGATAGGTTTTGCCCCCATCGGCAGTATAACCATAGCCGATATCCAACTGCTTCAGATCGCTCATGCTGTGATCGCGCGTCACGCCTTGGCCATTGGTGCGGCAATTCAGCGTCCAATCATGAAACACGGCAAACTGTCCATCGGTCGTCGGATGAACATCAATTTCGGCAATATCTGCTCCGGCCTCGAAGCCAGCTTTCAGTGATGGAATGGTGTTCTCAAGGAGCTTATGGGTTGGCGGCAAAATGCGCGTAGCGGTGCAGGTGCTGTCATCAACGTCACTCAGATCATAGGTCTGGCCCATGCCGCGATGGGCAAGAAGCATGGGTTTTGCGTCGGGATCGTTTGGTCCGGGATCGCGGTTCATCAAGTAAAGGAAGGCAATGAAGCCTAGCCCGAGCAAACCAAAACTGCGCCATGTTTTTCGCATCGGTGCTTTCCGCAATGCAGCAACGGTGCCGAAATGACTGAGCGATTGCGGTGTTTCTATGTTTGGGGGAAGCGGGTTTTCGTCAACTGCGTCGTGTGCTGAACGAAATCAGCAATGGCCGCAGTATCGTTGAGATCGAAAACCGGTAGAGAACTGTCCTCAACCAGGTGATCGGCGGCGATGGCCACAATATGTGGATCGTTGGCTGCCAGTGGTTCACGGTTCTTCGCGTCGAGGCGCCGCGCTTCAATTTTGGGAACGGCTTCGCGCTTGTAGCCTTCGATAATGATGATGTCACATGGCGCTATGCGGGCGACGATTTCCTCAAAGCTTGGCTCCGGATTGCCGCGCAATTCGTGCATGATGGCATAGCGTGTCCCTGAAACCAGGGCGACCTCGTGCGCGCCAGCCTGACGATGACGGTAGCTGTCGGCACCCACGCGGTCGATATCGAAATCATGATGGGCATGTTTAATGGTGGACACTCGAAAGCCACGCCGGGTGAGTTCCTCCACCAGCCGCACGGCTAAACCTGTTTTGCCGGAATTTTTCCATCCTGAAATCCCAAAGATTTTTGCTGTCACGACAGAGCCTCCAGGTAGCGTTCCGCCAAAGCGAGATCCTCTGGTGTGTTGACGTTGAAGAAGGGATCGAGCGGCCCGGCGGCAGTTGCTATTGGCACGAAGTCCACCACGGCGGTTTGGTGCTGCGCGAGAAACGTTTTTACGCGTGCCTTCTCGCCAGATTTTAGAAAGGCTTCAAGCTCATCTGCCAGCGTTAAGGGCCAGAGTCCGCAGACAGGGTGCATAGCATCCATTGAGTGGGCGACTGCAATAGCTTTAGGGCCGCCGAGTGCTACGGTTAGGCGGTGTGCGAGATCCAATGGAATAAACGGCGTATCAACCGCAGTGGTTAGAACGTGGCTTTTGCTCATTTTCTGCTGTGCCGCAAATCGCATGGCGGCCAATATTCCTGCCAAGGGGCCTAGGTAGCCATTCAGCGTGTCTGGGAAAAAGGCAAGTTCAGGGACAGACGCCGGATGGCTGACTGCGTTCACTGCGATTGGAGAAGACTGTCCGCTGAGACGACTTGCGACGTGGCGAATGAGGGGGACGCCGCCTAGTCGCACATTTGTCTTATCTTCACCCATCCGGCGAGATTGGCCACCAGCAAGAATGATTGCGGGAAAAACAGTTGCTCCCAATTGTCTCTACCTCAGTTCGGCGTCGGATTGCTGGTAGCCGCCGCCACGAATCTTGCCCGCTTCTTCTCGCGATAAAAGGCATAGAGCCCAGATGCAACAATGAGGCTAGCGCCGATCGACATGTAGCCATCCGGCCGTTCGTTGAAGAAATAGAATCCAAGGCTCAATGAAAATATAAGGCTAGTGTAGCGGAAGGGTGCAATGAAGGAAATCTCGCCGGATCGCATGGCAATGATGATGGACAGATAGCCTGTCACGATGAAGATTGCCGCGATGCTGAGAGTTAGAAGCGTGCTGCCGCTAACCTCCGCCCAGCCGCCCATGGGAACGATGAGTGCGGCCCCGAATATCGTGTTGATGATGGCCGAAGACAGTGAGATCAGCAGTGTCGGTACGGATTTATCGATCTTCCGCGTCATGAGATCGCGGCTTGCGGTGAAAAATACCGTGACGACCGCAAACAGCGAAGCAGGAACGAAGGCTTCCGGGCTTGGCTTGAGAATGATAACGACACCGACAAACCCGACCATGATAGCGGCCCAGCGCCGCCATCCAACCGGTTCCTTAAAAAACAGGCTCGCACCCAGTGTAACTGCCAAAGGCAGAGACAGCAGAATGGTAGCTGCAACGGACAGCTCAATATAGGTTAAGGCGGAGATGTAGGTGAGCGTGGCGCCGATCTCGAAAAGCGCACGAAAAATAACAGAGCCAGACAGCATCACTCGCCAGTTGGAGAGGGCGCCGTAAGATTGGGCCATAAGAATGAGCAAAATGGCGGTGATCAGTCCTCGCAGAAAGATAATCTGCCCTAGACCCAGTTCATGAGTGACCGATTTAACCAGTGCATCATTGGTGGTAAAAGCCCCCATCGCGATCGTCATCATCAGCGCACCGCGCGAGTTGGCTGATAGGGGCATTGCAATTCCTCAAGCTATGTAAGCTATTACCTATGGCATGGGCGGCGCTTTTACCAGCCGACTCATCTCATGCTTGTTCCTTATACCTCATTGCTCATCGAAAGCGTGCGCGTAAGTGCCACGATTGCGAGCTTGTAGCCCTGGGTACCGCCATTGGTAGGTAATTGCTGCGTACATCTGTTACATTCTGGGGGGTAAACCGATGAAATTAACGAATGCGCAAGCTCTAATCTGCCAGGGTGTCGCAATAGAGCCCGCATGAGGCGGCGAAAGATTTGAGGCCGATGAGCGGCTTGCCCGAAATGCACGGGGAGGTGCAATGTCGTTCCTGGATCGTTTGCTGCAAAGCCGGAAAATTGTCACGAAGGTTTTGCTCTTCGTCGTTCCGCTTATTCTGCTCATTGCTGGCGTGGGCCTTGCCGGGTTTTACACCGCGCGCATGCTGAACGGCCATATGACAGTTACCCGTGCGACCATTGAAAACATTGGCGACTTTGAAAAGCTCCAGGCATCGTTGCTTGGCTTCTTGGCAAAGCCCACAAGCGATACGCTGAAGACTTTGAACGAGTCGATTTCCACCCAGGATAAAGGCGTAAAGACGCTTGAAGCGTTGGTCGTGACACCAGAAGACAGGCAGCGGCTGGATGTTGTTGTCGCCACTGCACCTGCTTTGAAGACCGCTTCGGAAGGTTTGTGGGATCTTGAGCGCAAGATGACACGCCTTGAGCAATCCATGGAAAGCGGTGTTGATGACGTTCGCACTCTCGCCGGTTCTGTCAGCTCACAGTTCGAAACGGTGCGCAAGGAGGGCGAGAGCAAGGAGAAGTTTGCCAAGGTTGCCTTGTTCGACGCCTACGTACTGAAGACGATTGCAGCGCGCATCGATAGTCTTGCGGATGCTGTCAAAAACGCACCGGAAGATTCTATTCTACCCCGTGCGGCTGGCACCTATCTTGGTGTTCTACAGAAGGATCTGCCGAAGCTGGAAGCGCGTTCCAGTTCGAAAGTCATGCGGCAACTCGATGAGCTAAAGGCCAAGATGGCCAGCATCGACCAATTGATCAAAGGCGATCTGCCAGCGACCGACAAGGCGAATGCGATACGCGACGCTGTTGCTGCTTTGCAGAAGTTGCGCGACACCTACCTTGTAACAGTCGGGCAGAATACGAACACTGCTGCTGACCGCTTCGCGTTGTTGGAAGATGACCTGCAGACAAACCGCGCACTGGTGGGTCAGCTAACGGAAGCATTCCGCCTGAACGACATGTTGCAATTGCATTCCGAACGTCTGCGGGTTGCGCTGACCGACAGCGCCCGCGAGGAGTTGTTGGCCGATGTTCGTGCCCTGACGGCAGCCAGTGAGCAGATCTCCAAGCTCGGCCAGAAGAATCCCGCAATGAAGGATTTTGCCCCTCAGCTGTTGCCAATTCTCGATAAGCTCGGAAAAGACTCAAAGAGCCTTTTGGAACTGGCAGGCCAGTGGACCGTCGCTCGTGCCGATGCTGAGAAGACGCTGGCCAATGGCATGGCTGGACTGAAGAACTTCGTCGCACAGGCTCAAGAAGCCGGTAAGCAAGATAGTGAACGCTCGGCCAATCTCTCTATCGCTGCCACGGTTATAGGCACCGTACTGGCCATTATCGGTGCGTTGATGCTGGTGGAAACCCTGCGCGGTCCTCTGCGCCGGGTTACGGAAATCATGACGCGGCTTGCCAATGGCGATCTGGAAGTTCGCATCGAAGGCCGGGAACGCGCTGACGAAATTGGCGACATGGTTCGCTCAGTCACTGTGTTCCGTGATGCAGCGCTTGAAAACATCCGCCTTGAGCAGGAAGCTTCTGCTGCGCGCGATGCTTCCAACGCTGAAGCAGAGCGCCGGGCCGAAGAGCGCACGCGTGTCTCCAACGAGCAGCGCCTTGCTCTTGCCGCCCTCTCGGACGTGCTGAACCAGCTGGCTGCCGGAAACCTCGAAGTGGAGATGTCCGAAAACCTGCCCGTTGATTTCGTGGAAATGGCGCGCACTTATAACAGCGCCGTCCGAACGCTTCGCGTTACACTGGGCGATGTTCGCACTGTTGCGGATGATATCAACAGCGGCACCGGCAATCTTGCAGCGTCGGCTGACGATCTGGCTCGCCGTACGGAACAGCAGGCCGCAGCACTGGAACAATCAACCCGGGCGCTTCGCCATTTGACGGAACTGGTTCGCTCCACGGCTGGCAGTGCACAACGCACGTCACAATCCGTCAACCAGACGGAAGCCTTTGCAGTTGAGTCGGGTCAGGTGGTGACGGATGCTATCTCGGCCATGGGTGAAATTAGCCGATCATCCGAGAAGATAAGCACGATAATCGGTGTGATCGACGAAATTGCATTTCAGACGAACTTGCTTGCATTGAATGCAGGAGTTGAGGCGGCGAGGGCAGGTGAAGCGGGTCGTGGATTTGCAGTCGTTGCCCAGGAAGTCCGGGAGCTTGCACAGCGCTGCGCCAATGCGGCCAAGGAAATCAAAGGCCTTATTTCCGCAAGTTCGCATCAGGTTAGCAACGGTGTTCATCTGGTAGAGCAGACCGGTGCCGCGTTAACGCAGATCATTGCGCATGTTGGCACCGTGCAGAAACTTGTTGCAGATATTTCATCTGCAACGAACGAGCAGTCGGTCGGCATCAATGAAGTCAGTCAGGCGCTTGGTGAAGTGGAGCATATCACGCAGCGTAATGCTGCGATGGTAGAGGAGAACAATGCGGAGATTCACGGCTTGCGTGGCCGCGTGTTGGCATTGGCGGAAAAGATTGAGCACTTCAAAACGGGCGATGAGGTCGCGGGTTCTAAAAACAGAACCTGGGCGGCTTGAACTGTTCGGCTGTGTTTGCGCTCAGGCCGTCGGCTCATCCGACGGCCTTTCGCATAAAGTTGGCCTGATACGCTGGACTTGATCGCCGCAGAACAAGATGAGGTAGCCGCCCTCCGCCTCACAGGTTTGCGCTATCGCTTCGAGTAGCTCGCGATAGGGCTTCCGCAACCATATCTCAGCGTAGGCAGGGTCTACCAAGACCGTTTTCTGCTTGCCTTGCGAGTAGAGCATCATATGAGATGTGAGGGGATTGAATGCGTCATCAAGCGTTGCATCGCATATCCAATCACATTGGAAGTCACGGCAGGTTTTCGGCCGCAAATCATATGCGCTGCAACCCACATCCATAATGCAGTGCTGGCACGGGTGATCCGCCGGCTTTTGTAGCTCCTCTATTTCCGGCAGTCGGCAGCATAGAGTGCAATGGATGCAGGATCGGACTTGCCGCTGAACATCAGTTGAAGAATTCAACGCCCGTCTCTCGAATTGCTACTAATTCTTGTCGCGTAAAGTCAGTGTATCAAATTAGCATTTGATAAACGAATCTGGTTGTAAATTTTGTACATGTTCCCGCAAGGATTTTGACTGATGGCAATACGCGACCTTTTCAATGCATCACGATTGGCAGATGAGATGGCAGCGTTGTCGCGCTCTCAAGCTATGATTTGGTTCGAACCTGATGGAACAATTATCCACGCCAATGAAAACTTTTGTGCGGCCCTCCAGTACAAGGTAAAAGAGATAGCTGGAAAGCATCATCGCATCTTTTGCGATGAGCAAATCACCGGGGCAGCCGAATATGGCAAATTCTGGCAGGATCTCGCGGCAGGCAAATTCCAGCGCGGGCAGTTTCGCCGTCGGAAAAAGGACGGATCGGACATCTGGATCGAGGCTTCGTACAATCCAATACTGCAGAACGGAAAAGTTGTTCGGGTCGTTAAGATCGCGAGCGACATCACCGCCGTCAAAGTAGCTGCAATTGAGGATGAGCACCGCCTCATTGCAATCGATCAAAGTCAGGCCATCATTGAATTTGATCGAACCGGCAAGGTGCTCAAGGCCAACGAGAACTTCCTCAAGACCATGAACTATGGACTGAATGAGATCGTAGGTCAGCATCACAAAATGTTTTGTGATGAGGCCTATGTGAGAAGCCTCGACTATGAGCAGTTCTGGCAGCGCTTGCAGGGTGGCGAATTCATCGTGGATAAATTCGTTCGCTTCGGTAAGGGTGGGCGCAAGGTATGGATTCAGGCTGCCTACACGCCGGTCTTCAATAATGAGGGCAAGGTTTACAAGGTCATCAAAGTCGCCACAGATATTACCTCTCGCATGAGTTCCGTAGAAAAAATCGGAATTGCGATTGGCAGGCTGGCGACGGGCGATTTAACTGTAGACCTCTCCGAGCGTCTCGATCCCGCGTTGGATCAAATCCGATTGGACCTTAATCTCGCGCTAAGGGCAATGGATGAGACGATTTCGGGCATCCAGCAATCGGCGGAGGCATTGAGCAGCAATGCCAAGGTTATCAACTCCGTTTCCCACGATATTGCGCGCAGCGCGGAAAAACAGGCAGCCTCTCTTGAAGAAACTGCGGCGGCGCTAAGCGAGTTGACGAATACTGTCAGTGACTCTTCCAGTCGGGCTGTTGAAGCGAAGCGATTGGTTGCGGAAACGCGCAATGGTGCAGAGGTATCTGGCCATATCGTTCAGGATGCGACGACGGCGATGGCGAAGATCGAAGATTCGTCCAAAGAGATCTCAAAAATTATCGGCGTAATTGACGAAATTGCATTTCAGACGAACCTGCTAGCGCTGAATGCGGGCGTGGAAGCTGCGCGCGCCGGTGAGGCGGGCAAGGGATTTGCGGTTGTTGCGCAAGAAGTGCGTGAACTGGCACAGCGATCAGCGAATGCAGCCAAAGATATCAAAGGTCTTATTTCGGCCTCTGGTACGGCCGTCGGTCACGGCGTGTCCCTTGTCAACAAGACAGGCTTGGCACTTCAGCAGATTGTTCAGCAGGTACAGGATGTTGATCTGAACGTGGCGGCCATCTCACAGTCATCACGCGAGCAGGCAACAGGGATCACCGAGATCAGCACGGCGATTAACATGCTGGACCAGGCTACTCAGCGTAATGCAGCCACAGTGGAAGAGGCCAACGCTGCCGCACAATCTCTTGCATCCGAATCTCAGGCTCTTTACGACCTCATAGCGCGCTTCAAGGTAAGCCGAACAAGGGCGCCTGAGGCACTGCGCCTCGCATCTTGATGGATCAAGCTCAGCCGCCGGTCACACTCATGTGGCGGGCAACCGCTGGACGATTGTTGCGGTCAATGATGAAGTCATGACCCTTTGGCTTGCGTCGAATAGCTTCATCTATAGCTGAGGACAGGAACGCTTCATCCTGAGACGCTCTCAGTGCTGTGCGCAGGTCAGCCGCATCGTTCTGGCCGAGGCACATGTAAAGCGTGCCTGTGCAGGTGAGACGAACACGATTGCAGCTTTCGCAGAAATTATGCGTCATCGGAGTGATGAAACCCAGGCGACCGCCCGTTTCCTTCACATCGACATAGCGGGCAGGACCACCTGTGCGGAACGGAATGTCTGTCATCGTAAACTGTTCGGCCAGTTGCGCGCGCAGTTCAGATAGCGGCATATATTGGTCGGTGCGGTCTTCATCGATTTCGCCCATGGGCATGGTTTCGATGACCGTTAGATCCATTCCCCGCTCATGCGCAAAGCGCAGCATGGTGGGAATTTCCTGATCGTTGAAACCTTTCAGAGCCACAGCATTGAGCTTGACCTTAATTCCAGCGCGCTGTGCTGCATCGATACCCTGCATCACGCGGTCGAAATCGCCCCAACGGGTTATGGCCTTGAATTTGTCCGGGTCGAGTGTGTCCAGTGACACGTTAATGCGACGAACCCCATGGTCATAAAGTTCGTCTGCGAAGCGAACCAGTTGCGAACCATTCGTCGTCAGTGTCAGCTCTTCAAGTGCACCGGATTGAATGTGCCGCCCCAGAGCGCGGATCAGAAACATGATATTCTTGCGCACCAAAGGCTCGCCACCTGTAAGGCGAAGCTTGCGCACTCCCTTACCAATGAAAGCCGTGCACAGCCGATCAAGCTCTTCCAGCGTGAGCAGGTCCTTTTTCGGCAAAAAGGTCATGTTTTCCGCCATGCAGTAAGTGCAGCGGAAATCGCACCGGTCAGTGACCGAAACCCGAAGATAGGTAACCGATCGCCCGAACGGATCGATCATGGGCTTGGTGTCGCCGCGCAATGGCGTGTGGATAGCGTTGGGATTGACAAGACTGTTCAAGACACGTCCTCCTGACGCCGAAAGATGGGGCTTGATGGGGCAAGCGTCAAGCCGATACTAGGGGGCAGTATAAACGCATGAGCACTTGCAGAATGTCTGCGGTGCGCCATGTTTCAAACCGAGCGGATTGCAGCAAATGAGTGAAGCCTACGACAAGGCCTGGCCGACAGAGTTACGGGTGTCTGAGGACAAGCGCAACTTCAAAGTTTCCTTCGATGACGGAGCAAGTTTTACGCTTCCGGCTGAAATGCTGCGCGTGCTTTCACCGTCGGCAGAGGTGCAAGGGCATGGTCCGGGGCAAAAGGTAACCGTGCCGGGTAAGCGATTGGTCGCAATCCGTAATGTTGTGCCTGCTGGAAATTATGCGGTGCGGATCGCCTTTGACGACGGTCATGACAGCGGCATCTACACTTGGCGTTATCTTCGTGAATTGGGTGAAACTGGCAGCGAGTTGTTCTCCGCCTACGAGGCGGAATTGGCGGCCAAGGGAATGAACCGCGATACGCCGGGAATATCGCACTAGGAGCTTTATGGGCGCGGAAAGTAAGGATGCTGATCATCTGGTAAAGGATGCTGACAATCGCGAAAAGGCGGTTGGCTTCCCCGAACTCTTTTTTGATCTGGTTTTTGTTTTTGCGCTCATTCAGCTTTCTCATTTCGTTGCGGAGGATTTCACAACGAAGGGTCTGGCGGAAGGTGGCGTTTTCGCGCTCGCGCTTTGGTGGGTGTGGATTCATACCGCCTGGGTAACCAACCGCCTTGACCCCGAGCGGATGCCGGTGAGAGCGCTGCTTTTTTCTCTTATGTTCCTCGGCCTCTTGATGTCTTCCGCGATACCCAAAGCGTTTGAAGACCGCGGCCTAATGTTTGCCGCTACCTATGTGGCCATGCAGCTGGGGCGATCTATATTCGCAATCTTCGCATTTCGAGACGTGCTTCCGAATGTGTCTCTTAATTTCAAAAGAGTTTCCGTCTGGTTTGCCGTGTCGGCAACCCTCTGGATAGGCGGTGCTCTGGTTGAGCCTGATTTGCGCATCTACCTGTGGTATGCTGCTTTGCTCATCGAGTTTTTTGCGCCTGAATTGCGGTTTCTCGTGCCGGGCCTTGGCCGCTCGCGTGCGGAGGATTGGGATGTTTCCGGCGAGCACATGGCCGAGCGATGCGGACTGTTTGTGATGATTTGCTTGGGTGAGTCGATCCTGGCGACAGGGCGCAGTTTCTCCGAGCAGGACATTTCGCCTGTCATCATCGCCATTCTTGCCGGATCGTTTCTGTCAACCGGGCTGATGTGGTGGATCTATTTTCATTTTGGCCACGAAAAAGCATCGAAAGAAATTGAGGAGTCGGCAGAGCCGGGTGAGGTGGCGCTACACGTTTTCACCTACGCTCACATACCTGTGGTAGCCGGGGTCATCCTCTGCGCTGTGGCGGCAGAACATCTTCTTGCCCATCCCGATGAGAGCGGAAGTTTGGCGCGAACCTTTGTTGTGCTCGGCGGGCCGATCATTTTTCTCGCGGGCAATTTATGGGTGAAGTGGGTTACTACCGATCACCTTCCGCATTCGCACCTGCTTGGAATTGTCGCTTTGTTATGTGTGGCGGCCGTGACTGGAACCTGGGCGACGTTATGGTCTGCCTTTTGGGCCATGATCGTTTTGCTGCTTGTAGCCATTTGGGAATATCGGCGTCTGGCGCGTTTTGCCCACGCTTCGGATGAGGTCGGAGAGCTAGAGGGAGAGTGACTTGCAGGCTTACTGCCGATCCTCTAACCATAGGAGGCGGTAGGAGAAAATGTGCATGTCCATCATCCAGTCTGTCGAGCAGTTGCGCGAGATTTACAAAGACCCCAGCGAAGCTTCTCTTGTGAAAGTCACGAGGCAGCTGACGCCAGAGTATCGGCAGATGATTGAGGCTTCCCCCTTCGTTGCGCTCAGCACTATTGGGCCGGAGGGGCTAGACTGTTCACCCAGAGGCGATATGGGTGGGGTTGTACGTGTTCAAGACGACACGACCGTTCTTCTACCCGACTGGAGAGGGAATAATCGTGTCGATTCCCTCATCAACATCGTTCGCGATCCGCGCGTATCTCTAATGTTTCTTATTCCGGGCTCCAGCACCGTCATGCGCATCAATGGACGTGCCGTTGTTTCCGTTGAGGCGGAGTTGCTGGAAAGCTTCGAGATGGATGGCCGTCATCCGCGAAGCGTTACCGTCGTCACAATTGTGGAAGTGTACTTCCAATGCGCGAGGGCCATCATGCGCTCAGACCTATGGAACCCTGACCACTTTCTGAATGCTTCCCAGCTGCCTACGCCAGGCCAGATGTTGAAAGCTGCCAAAGAGGATTTTGACCAGCCCCGGTATGATCAAGAATGGCCGGAGCGTGCCAAGGCTAGCATGTGGTAATTGCTCGCTTCTACTTTTTGTAGATCAACCAGCCTTTGCCGCTGTATTCCTTGCGCATTCCGTCCTGATAAACAACCGAGCGATTGCGGCCAGCGTCCTTCGCGCAATAGAGAGCCGTGTCTGACTTTATGTATAGATCGCCGCCGTCATCTGCTTGCGATGCCATGGCAAAACCGAGCGAAATGGTAATGGGCCCGTAATCTACGCCTGTGCGAGAATTACGGAATGGACGAGTTTCGAGTGTCTTGCGCAAACGCTCGCAGGTAGCCATGACTTCTTCTGCCGTATTGCCCTGAATGATCAGCGCAAATTCTTCCCCGCCCGTGCGTGCCACGAAAACATCTTTGTGCACATTGGAGCGCAACACAGCGGCCACGGATGTCAGGATTTTGTCACCAACTGGATGGCCGAACGTGTCATTGAACCTTTTGAAGTTATCGATGTCGGCAAGGACAAGTGCCGTGACCGGAAGCTGCATGCTATCGTCATAAAGCGTTGCCAACTTCTCATCGAAAGCTCGACGATTTGAGAGCCGCGTTAGCGAATCGGTATTGGCAATCCGTTTGTATTCATCCAGTTCCCGGCGAACCAGATCGACTTCCTGCGTACGCTGAACGACGCCCTCAACCGTCTTTTCTCCTTGCGCAATTGTATCGCCCGTTGCTTTTGCCAAGAGGTCGATTGCACTTCGCAGAAGGTCTGCGGAGAAATTGGTCTTCGCGCCAATGTTCGTTGCAGCTTCGCCAAGAAGGCGGTTGTAGTTTTCCAGCGAAGCCTGCTCATGGCGCAGCAGCTTCAGGAGCGTGTCCAGTTCTTCTGCAAGCTTTGTATGTGCTTTCTCAACAGCTGCAACTCCGCCGCTGCCAATGTGCTTGGCAGCAAGCTCGTCCAGCTCCTCCTGGGGTGGGCGACTGCCCAGCGACGCAAGTTCACGCGTCAGTGCCGGGTTCGTACCGATATAGGCCTCATAGAACAAATGGTAGTTTCGCGGAATCGGGGAAACATTCATAACCCGCATAGCCTGCAATATCTGCCCAGCCACGTCAGTGGGCTGCGTCTTTGGCGCAATGGCGGTCGTCATTGCTCTGCTCCGGTCTTTCAGGGCTGCGGTCATGGTCACGCGCGAATCGTTAGTAAGCGTTAATGTATAGGGTTGTTGCAGATGAAGATACTTTAAAGCTAATAAATAAAGTCGGTTAGCCAGGTCCTTTGCTAGTTCTTCGACGTGAGACTAATCTTTACCTGACTCATTATTATATTGAAGAGGCAACGCAACCGTTGCGATAAATTTTGAACCTAGTGCACAGAAAAAATGGCCTGTGGTTACGCCACAGGCCATCCTTAAATTACTTCGGTCCAATCATGTTTTCTGGTCTGACATATTGATCGAATTCTTCATTTGTCAGATATCCGCCACCTACCGCTTCTTCACGAAGTGTAGTGCCGTTCTTGTGCGCTGTCTTTGCGATCTTGGCACAAGCATCATAGCCTAGGCGACTGTTAAGCGCTGTTACAAGCATCAGCGAGTTCTCGACGCCGCGCTTGATGTTATCTTCGCGAGCTTCGATGCCGACGACGCAATTATCAGTAAATGATACGGCGGCATCGCTAAGAAGCTGCACCGATTGCAGGAAGTTGTAAGCCATCATCGGGTTGTAAACGTTCAACTCGAAATGACCTTGGCTGCCTGCGAAGGTAATGGCTGCATGGTTGCCGAAGATGTGCGCACAAACCTGAGTCATAGCTTCGGACTGCGTGGGGTTCACCTTGCCCGGCATGATCGATGAGCCCGGCTCGTTTTCCGGCAGTGACAGTTCGCCAAGACCTGCGCGCGGGCCAGAGCCAAGGAAACGGATGTCGTTGGCGATCTTGAACAGGGCCGCCGCCGCCGCGTTGATCGCGCCGTGTGCAAACACCATGGCATCGTGAGCAGCTAGCGCTTCAAACTTGTTCGGAGCGGTGATGAAGGGCAGGCCGGTGATTTTCGCAATCTCTTCAGCAACCTTCTCAGCGAAGCCGACAGGGGCATTGAGGCCCGTGCCGACGGCTGTGCCGCCTTGAGCCAATTCGTAAAGTCCTGGCAAGGTAACTTCAAGCCGTTTGATGGCGGAAGCCACCTGAGCTGTATAGCCGCCGAATTCCTGGCCAAGTGTCAGCGGCGTTGCATCCTGCGTATGGGTGCGGCCAATCTTGATGATGTGCGCGAATGCTTTCGACTTTGCATCCAGCGCCGCATGAAGATGCTTCAGGCTGGGGAGCAGGTGGTGCACGATCTGTTCTGCGCAAGCGATGTGCATGGCCGTCGGGTATGTGTCGTTGGACGACTGGCTCATGTTCACGTGGTCATTCGGATGGACAGGTTTCTTGGAGCCCATCTCTCCGCCGAGCATTTCAATCGCACGGTTGGAAATAACCTCATTCGCATTCATGTTGGACTGCGTGCCGGAGCCGGTTTGCCAGACGACGAGCGGAAAATGCTCGTTCAGCTTCCCGTCAATCACTTCCTGTGCAGCGGCAATGATGGTTTCACCGATTTTGGCATCGAGAACGCCGAGAGACATGTTGGCGCGTGCTGCGGCCTGCTTGACAATCCCAAGGGCGCGAACGACGGACAACGGCTGCTTTTCCCAACCGATTTTGAAGTTGCCGAGCGAACGCTGAGCCTGTGCGCCCCAGTAACGGTCGCTGGCGACCTCGATGGGGCCAAAAGTATCTGTTTCGGTGCGCTTGGTCATTTATATGCCTCTGTTTCACAGGGTATGAATAAGAATGCGGGGCAGCATATCTTTAGCTGCCATCAGCAGTTTGGCGCGCGCATTACTATACGTTTGCGACTGGACTTCAAGCGTCTGGGGCGGTGAAGCATAAGGCAAAATCGATTAGTATCAGTGCCGGGAGGCGAGTGCGCTATGAGGGCTTCTCAAATTGGCACGAGGACCAAGGATTAGAGCTAAGTGGATCGATTTCAATCACGTTCCTGTGCTTGAGTTCACGCGTCAGTAAAAATTTAACGAATGGTTTATTAATCTTGCGGAAACGATAACGCGCCGTCGGCCTCTCAAAAGATATCGTCGGTGTGTCTTTCGTTTACTTTTCACAATGCGCGCTATCCGTTAGACAGGCGCTAAGGCTCACGAGGCCCACTGATTCAAGGCCCACACAACGTGACGGGGACGACATTGCCGCACGCATCTTACAAGAATTCGCTCGCGATTGCCCTGCTTGCAGGTGTCGCATTTACATCTATTGGCACAGGTAACGCCAATGCCCTGACGCTGATGGACATGTTGCGCGGCAAGCGTGAAAGCGTACAGGAACAGGTTGAAGGTCAGAGCAGGGCATCGGCACCCGCCATCAGCCAGCGCGCCATTGACCTCAGCGATCCTGAGCCTTTGCCAAAGGTTTCCGCACCGAAATACCTGACCTATCGTGTCGACGCCATGAGGCAGATCAAGACGCAAGGCTTTGCGGCCGCATCAGCGACCGATGCTACGCGCTTCATTGCTCAAGCGAAGGTAAACGCCGCTTCGGATGTAGCCGCAGCCGTCGAAGCCTATTATGCCAAAAACACTGCTTCACTCTGGGTCGAGAACGAAGATGTGAGTGCGCGTGCACATGCTGTTCTTGCCATTCTGGAAAAGGCAGACCAGTACGGTCTGAACCCGGCAGATTACCGGCTGACGGTACCGGCGTTGACAACCTCCAGCGTTAGCAATGAGCCATCTGTTCAGCAGCCGGACGCACCTGCACAAGACGCAAACGCGACACCTGCCGATAGTGCAACCGTAACTCCAGTTTCGGCAGAGGCACCTGTTGCTGCGACGCCTGCAGTAGAAACACCGGCTTCGCCTGTGGTGTCGGCACCCGATCAGCATCTGAAAGATCTGATGCAGTTCGAGGTAGCGCTATCTGCGAAGGCGGTTATGTTTGCGCAGGACCTCGCTCGGGGCCGCATCGATCCGAACCGGATTTCCGAATATCACGATCTGAAGCGCCGCGATGTGAACCTTTCGTCCGTGCTGCCATCGCTCCAGTCTGCTGCGGATGCTGGCGTGGCCTTGGCGGCTTTTGAGCCGACAAGCCCACAGTACCAAGCTTTGAAGGCCGAGCTTGCTCGACTGAGGGCTGAAAGTTCCACCATTTCCCAGGCGCCTCAGGTTCCAGAAAAGCTGGTGTTGAAGCCGGGTGAAAGCAATGCGGAACTGTCACAGGTTATTGCCGCCATACAGCATCGCAGCTCAGAGGCCTTCAAGAACGAGCACTCCGCTGCTTTCGCATCCTACCAAAACACGCCGGATTACTCTCCGGAACTGGTTGAGGTGGTTAAGGGCTTCCAGAAGCAGGCAGGCCTGAAAGCGGATGGCGTCATCGGTCCCGCAACGCTGCGGGCGATGACAGGCCACACCAGCCAGGACAAGATTGAGAAGCTGGAAGTTGCCATGGAGCAGTCCAAGTGGCTACCGAATGATCTTGGCAGTCGATATGTCATGATCAACCAACCTGCCTTCCGTGTCTACTACCACGACCACGGGCAGGAGCAGTTTTCCATGCGTGTCGTCGTTGGCTCTCCAAGCCATCAGACCTTCTTCTTCTCGGATGAAATCCAGACCGTTGAATTGAACCCCTACTGGGGCGTTCCGCAATCGATTATCGTCAACGAGATGCTGCCGAAACTTCGGCGCGACCCTAGCTACCTGGATCGCATGGGCTATCAGGTGGAAGTGTCAGGTCGCGCCATGTCATCCACGGCTGTTGACTGGTACGGTTCAACGCAGGCCATTTCGGTTCGTCAGCCTCCTTCAAGCGACAACGCCCTTGGCGAGTTGAAGATTCTGTTCCCGAACGCTCATGCTATCTATATGCATGATACGCCGCAGAAGAGTTTCTTCCAGCGGGACATGCGTGCACTCAGCCATGGCTGTGTTCGTCTTGCTGAGCCGCGCAAGATGGCCGCCGCCGTTCTTGGAATCTCCGAGCAGGAGCTAGCCTCCAAGATTGCACAGGGCAAGAACCAGGCAATTCAGGTGCCGCAGAAGATCCCGGTCTATGTGGCGTATTTCACCGCATGGCCGAACAAGGACAACCAGATCGAATATTTCGACGATGTCTACAGCCGTGATGCAGCGGTGGAAAAAGCATTTGATGCCACGAGCAAGGCGCGAGCCATCTGATCTGGCGCGTGAATTGACTACGAAAAAGCCGGTCTCCTTCGAGGCCGGCTTTTTTATTGGAATGATTTCAAGCGATGCGTTGTTTTTTGGCGTAAGTTTGCGCGAATGCGAGGCGGTGCCAAATTTGGATTTTGTTCGGCTGTGGTGCGGATGGCTGAATTAGCCATCCGGAAGATCCTTGGCTTGTCAGGATATGCGATCAAGCTGGTGCTGCTCCGGCAACCGATGAGACGTATGGCCTCTTCTGTACGAAGGCAGCTAGTTAAATTGCCGGTATATTATAAGACAAAGTCTCATTGATTAGAGTATTTTTATATTTCGACTCGGGGAGAGGGCTCTAGATTGCTCGCTCCTCCCAAACGCGGGTGAGTTCTACGATCGTTCTAACAGCCGTTTCCATATCTTGAACACTGACCCATTCCAGTGGCGAGTGATAGGCGTGCCCACCCGTGAAAATATTGGGGCAGGGAAGACCCATAAATGAAAGGCGCGAGCCATCCGTTCCGCCGCGAATGCTCGCCAATTTCGGAGTGAGGCCAACTCGACGGGTTGCCTCCACCAGATTCTCAACGACTTCCGGGTGTTGATCCAAAATCACTTTCATATTGCGATATTGGTGTTTCACTTCGAAGGTGAAGCTTGAGCCCGGATAGTTGCTCAAGGCATTTTTCGTCAATTGATGCAGCAGTTCCTCTTTCTCTGCGAGGCCGCTTTCTTCGAAATCCCGGATAATGAAACCAAGGGAAGCGCCTTCCATGGAGCCGTCAATTGAGATGGGATGTATGAAGCCTTCACGCCCCTCCGTGGTCTCCGGAGACTGGTCTTTCGGCAGGCTGGCAATAATATCAGCGGCGATTTTGATAGCGTTTTCCATTCTGCCTTTCGATGTCCCGGGATGCATGGCTACACCGGAAATCCTGATGGTCACACCGTCAGCAGAGAAGGTTTCGTTTTCAATCTCACCGATCGTGGACCCGTCCAGAGTATAGGCGAATTTTGCTCCAAGCTTCTTCAGATCCACCTTATCAGCGCCGCGGCCAATTTCTTCGTCTGTGGTGAACAGGATTTTGATCGGTCCATGCGGGATTTCCGGGTGAGCGATCAGGTATTGCGCCGCCGTCATAATTTCCGCCACGCCTGCCTTGTCATCGGCTCCCAAAAGCGTGGTGCCGTCGGTTGTCACGATATCGTGGCCGATTTGGTTTTTCAGTTCCGGGTGCTCTTCCACGCGAATGACGCGGCTCGTATCTCCCACAAGACGAATGTCGCCGCCCTGATAGTGGTGAACGATCTGCGGCTTCACACTGGTCCCAGTGAAGTCCGGCGCTGTATCCATGTGGGAGCAGAAGCAGATGACCGGAACATCTTTGGCGCTGTTGCCGGGAATGGTGGCATAGACATTGCCGTGCTCATCCAAATGAGAATCCGCCAGACCCAATTCCTGCAACTCGCGCTCCAGAATGCGGCCAAGATTCTTTTGCTTTTCCGTGGAAGGCTGAGCGCTCGAGAGCGGATCAGACTGTGTGTCGATAACGACATAACGGAGGAAGCGGTCGAGGACGGTATCATTGGCTGCAGGCATATCAGGCATCCGAATCTTGGAGGAGCTCATCGCCCATCAGTGCGGAAATCGTCCGATCATGCAAACAAAAAACCGCGCCGGTGAGGGCGCGGTTTTGCATTTAAGCTTATTGCCGATCAATGTTTGGTTTCGGTTTCTGGCTTGATATTCCGTGTCGCCCAAAGCGAGCCGAGGATACCAGCTGCCAAGATGCCAATCGTGATAGTCAACGATACGACTGGCGGGATTTTGGCGAGGCCGAGCATATCTGCCAGGAAAATTTTGGAGCCGATGAAGATCAGGACGACCGACAGGGCGTATTTCAGGTAGGCGAAGCGATGGATCAGCGCCGAGAGGGCAAAGTAAAGCGCACGCAGACCCAGGATTGCGAAGATGTTGGACGTGTAGACGATATAAGGGTCAGTCGTGATCGCGAAGATGGCCGGGATCGAATCGACAGCGAAGATAACGTCGGCCAGTTCAACCATCACAAGCGCAAGAAACAGCGGCGTGATGAAAGTCTTCAGCTTGCCGGTAGCCGGATCAGCTTCGCGCACAAGGAATTTTTCGTTACGCAAACCTTCCGTGACCGGCAGTTTCTTACGCAGGAACTTCAGGACAGGGTTAGAGGCGACATCATATTCCTGATCAGCAGTCATCAGCATCTTGATGCCGGTGATGATGAGGAAGGCCGCGAAAAGATAGAGCACCCAGCTATAGTTTTCGACGATGGCAGCTCCAGCCGCGATCATGATGCCGCGAAGGACAATGACGCCGAGGATACCCCAGAGGAGTACGCGGTGCTGATAGGCGCGGGGAATGGAGAAGTAGCCAAATATCATCGCTATGACGAAGATATTATCCATCGCCAAGCTTTTTTCGACCACGAAGCCGGTTAGATATTCAAGGCCCGCTTGTTCGCCGCTTTGAAACCAAATCCAGCCACCGAAAGCCAAGCCAAGCGCAATATAAAATGCTGAGAGAGCAAAACTCTCTTTGATTCCGATTTCCCGGCTATCCTTGTGAAGGACACCAAGATCGAGCGCGAGAAGAACGAGAACGACTGCTACGAAGGTAAGCCACATCCAAACAGGCTTACCCATCAGGTCGATGAAGAGAAATTCCATGACGGATCATCCGAAGCCGGATCAAGTTAAATCTCTAGCACCGACATCACGGGTCGATCCGGCAGTACGCGTCAGAGGGGCCCGGTGCTGCTATAAAGTTGGGAAGAGCAAATTACGGCTTCAAGTGGGCGCAAAGAAAAATATTTGGCAGGGTAGAGGTCTGTCAACTTCGCTTACCTCGAGCCAAAGGTTGACAAGTGCTGCGCGTATAAATAAAGACCCCCGCAGCACCGGGTGGCAACGCCCGGTGTTTCATTTGACATGTCCCGTGGTTTTCTCCGGACGCTCCGTGAGAAGCCTGTCAGAGCCACCGCAAGGTGCAGTCTCTTAGGAGGGCGTGTTTCCTCTGGTCCGGTCTGGCAACAGGCGGGTCTTTGTTTAGTTAGAAGGAAATACGATGAGCAAGCGCGCGTCGTCTAAGTACAAAATTGATCGCCGTATGGGCGAAAACATCTGGGGTCGTCCGAAGTCGCCGGTTAATCGCCGCGAATACGGCCCAGGCCAGCACGGTCAGCGCCGCAAGGGCAAGCTTTCCGACTTCGGTGTGCAGCTGCGCGCCAAGCAGAAGCTGAAGGGCTACTACGGCGATCTGCGTGAAAAGCAGTTCCGTTCGATCTACGAAGAAGCCGACCGTCGCAAGGGTGACACGGGTGAAAACCTGATCGGCCTGCTGGAATCGCGTCTGGACGCAATCGTGTATCGCGCAAAGTTCGTGCCGACCATCTGGGCAGCACGTCAGTTTGTGAACCACGGCCACGTCACGGTTAACGGCGTTCGCGTCAACATCGGTTCCTACCGCTGCAAGGCTGGCGACGTTATCGAAGTTCGCCAGAAGTCCAAGCAGTTGGTAACGGTCCTGGAAGCTGTTCAGCTCGCTGAGCGTGACGTTCCTGACTACATCGACGCTGACCACAACAAGATGGTTGCTACCTACGTTCGCGTTCCGACGCTTTCGGACGTGCCGTATGCGGTTATCATGGAACCAAACCTGGTCGTCGAATTTTATTCGCGTTGATCAATATTTCGAGCAGGCTGTTTTTCAGCTGGCTTGGCATCGAACCCGTCGATTTTCGGCGGGTTTTTTGTTTTTATATTCCGCTGGAATCAGTTGTGTGCAGATAGATGTGGTTGCCTTCTGATTTGTTGAGCGAACAAGGATAAGGGTAGCCTATGAAGACTATCTCATTCACCTCGGCCCCGCATGACGCGGATGTGCGCAAGGCGATCAAGCCTGTTATCTGCTATCCGACTGCCACCCTGCCGAGACCGGATCTAGGGCAGTATCAAGCCATCAGGAATGATTTGGCTTTGGTAGAGCGGGTAACCGTGCCGCCGCGAGAGGCGGCAAGCTGGGAAGTGCCTGCGGGACATTTTTGCCGGATTGTTTGTTCCGAAGGTTCTCAGGTCGGCGACCTCAACCTCTTTAACCTGCACAACTTGAATGAACGGTTTTATAGCGGCAAGACGCGCGCTTTATGTGGCACCCATGTCGGTGTCGGCGATCAGCTGTTTTCAAGCTTCCCTTATCTGCGCCCCATGGCCACGATCACTTACGATATGTTGGATTGGTATGGGTTCGATGAGTTCGGCGGTGCCGTGCACGATGTAATCGGAACGCGGTGCGATCCGTATACGCACAACCTTCTGAGCAATGGCGGGCAATACCATCACTGCTGCCACTCAAATTTGACGCGGGCCTTGGCCAAGAAGACCGGCTTGCAGTTGGAGGAGGCCGAACGTCATGTGCATGATGTTCTCAATGTTTTCATGTGCACTGGCTTTACCAGAGACACAGGCCAGTATTTCATGAAGGCGAGCCCGGTCAGGCCGAATGACTACCTGGAGTTTTTTGCAGAGATCGATCTTTTGGGCTGCATGTCTGCTTGCCCCGGTGGAGATTGTTCCACGGTCCACTCATCGGATCTGGCCGAATGTTTCCCGCTTGTTGTAGAGATATTCCGGCCGAAGCGTGTTCCTTTGAACTGGCAGGCTCCGGCCGTGAATGGGTATGATCGCAGCCACGGCCTTGGCTGACCTTATTTCGAAGCGGACTTTTTCTTGCGCTCATCCGTGACGGGAGATGAGGCAGGAACTGGTTGGTCGGTGGATTGCGCTGTGGCAACCGGCGCTTCCTTGGGGCCTTCACCCATCCGGTTCCAGGCGTCCAGGCCCGCAATCTTGTAGGCTTCGGCAAGTGTCGGATAGTTGAAGGTGTTCTCGACGAAATATTCGACCGTACCCTTCAGGTTGAGAACGGCCTGCCCGATGTGCACCAGCTCGGTTGCGCCTTCGCCAACGATATGAACACCCAGCAGACGGCGGGTTTTCAGCGAGAAGATCATCTTCAACATGCCGGTATCAAGGCCCATGATGTGCCCGCGAGATGTCTCGCGGAAATGGGCGATGCCTGTCTCGTAAGGAATGCCGCGCTGTAGCACTTCTTCCTCCGAGAGGCCGCAGGTTGAAATTTCCGGTACCGCGTAAATGCCGTAGGGGAAGTACTGCGGAGGCTCGCTTGCCGGAACACCTACAGCATGGCGCGCAGCGATGCGGCCCTGTTCCATTGAAGTAGACGCAAGGCTTGGAAAGCCCACGACATCGCCTGCGGCATAGATGTGGGGAACCGAGGTCTGGAAGGTCTCGGGATCGACTTTCAGTCGCCCGCGATTGTCTGCTTCCAATCCGGCGGCCGCGAGGTTGAGTGTATCGGTTGCGCCGACACGCCCTGCTGCGAACAGTACCATTTCAGCTTGAAGCGTACGTCCGCTTTTGAGCGTGACGCGGCATTTTCCGCCATCGCTCTCCCGCTCGACGGTCTCGACAGACTGGCCAAAAATGAGCTTCATGTTTCGGTCACGTAGCTGGTAGGTGAAATCCTCGACGATTTCCTTGTCGATGAAATCAAGCATCGAATCACGCGGTTCCACGACCGTGACCTGCGTATCCAGCGCGCTGAAGATGGTTGCATATTCGATGCCGATAACGCCTGCGCCAACCACGACCAACGAGCGCGGCACTTTCTTGATCTCCAAGAGCTCATCGCTATCGAGAACGGCATCATTATCAAAGGGAATGTGCGGCGGGCGATAGGGGCGCGTGCCGACAGCGAGCAAGACAGAGGCCGAAGTGACACGTAAAACTTCGCCGTCGCTCTTTTCGATGTCCAGCGTATGCGGATCGACAAAGCTTGCGCGGCCCCGCAATTGTTGAACGCGGTTTCGGGAGAATTGGTGCTCAAGCACTTCGACTTCGTGGTCCAGAGTGATGAGAAGCCTGCGGCGAAGATCCTCGGCGCTGATCTCCTGTTTGACTTTGTAGGAGCGACCATAAAAGCCGCGTTCACGCCAGCCCGTAAGGTTCAAAGCGGTTTCGCGAAGCGTCTTGGAAGGAATGGTGCCAGTGTGGACCGAGACGCCGCCGACCCGGCGCCCTTGCTCGACCACAAGAACACGCTTTTCAAGTTTCGCGGCCTGAATGGCTGCTCTACGTCCAGCGGGTCCGCTTCCGATGACGATGAGATCGTATTGGTACATGATGAGCCTCGTCTTTCGTTGCAGCGCCTATTGCGCCGCAACATTACTGGACATCGAATATAACGTCCATTTCTGACCAATTCCTCACAGAGGCCATTTCGTTCCGCACAAATTCACAGAGCACATGCACAATTTCTGAGCAAAGCCAAATATGGCGAGAATTTGGCTTGACACATTAGCTTCATATAATGAAGTTTGAACCAATTCGAAAATGGTTCGCCCAATGGTACAGAACGCTTCCCCACCGGACAACGCCAATTATGCTTTGGAAAAGCTTCGCAATTTGCTGGCTAACGGGCAGTTCGGTGCGGATGGAAAGCTGCCAACCGAACGCACGCTTTCTGAAACACTTGGTGTGGGGCGGCGCGCTATCCGCCAAGCGCTGGAGGTGCTGGAGGCGGAAGGTGAGGTCTGGCGCAGGCAGGGTTCCGGCACTTATGTCGGGCCGCGCCCAGAAACCGTTGCAACCGGCGTCGACAAGTTGGTAGCGGGTACCGACTTCATGGAGATCATGGAAGTGCGGCTGCGCATAGAGCCACAACTAGCTCAGCTTGCAGCTTTACGGGCCAAGCCCAGCGAATTGGTTCGCATGCGGGAATTGGCACGAAAAATCCACGAGACTGAAGATGCCGATGCGCGCGAACTTTGGGATGGTGCACTTCACCGGCAGATCGCACAGAGCGCCCGCAATCAACTTTTCCTGACCATTTTTGATGTGATGAACCACGTTCGGCAAGATGAGGTTTGGCAGAGTGTTCGCGAAAGAGCGCGTTCAGGCACCGCCATCACCATAGCCTATGCGCAGCACGAAGACATTATCGACGCAATTGAAGCCCGAGATCCAGCTCGTGCTGGGGAAGCGATGCGTCAGCATCTGCTGATGTTGCAGGAGCGGCTTATTCGGGAAACGTCCTTCGATCACATTATGCCTGAAGAAAAGGCCGATGAGGTTTCGGAGATCCAAGCGAATTGACGGCATGCCGGGACGATACCCGCAAAGCCCAAGCCTGAAGAATAAGCAGGCCCAAATGAAGTTAAAGAATCCGACGATCAGAGGAGAATGATCATGAACCGCCTGCTTAAGATGACAACAGCGCTCGCGTTCGGCGCATTGGTGGCGTTGCCTGCTGCCGCTGCCGAACTGAAGATCGGCCTTCAGGACGATGCCGACGTGCTCGATCCCGCTCAATCCCGCAGCTTCGTGGGCCGCATTGTCTACACCGCCATGTGCGACAAGCTGGTGGATGTTTCGCCTGATCTGAAGATCATTCCTCAGCTTGCAACCGAATGGGCCTGGTCGGAAAACGGCAAGGTCTTGACCATGAAGCTGCGCGAAGGCGTTAAGTTTCATGATGAAACACCACTCGATGCTGCCGCCGTGGTTGCCACCATCGAGCGCAACCTGACCATGCCGGAATCGCGCCGCAAGAGCGAACTGTCTTCTGTCGAGAAGGTGGAAGCTGCTGGTCCGCTGGAAGTGAAGTTCACCCTGAAGCAGCCGGATGCAACCTTGCTGGCGCAGCTTTCTGACCGGGCTGGCATGATTGTATCGCCAAAGGCTGCCAAGGAATTGGGCGCTAATTTCGGATCGAAGCCTGTTTGCGCAGGACCCTTCAAGTTTGTTGAGCGCGTGCCGCAGGACCGGATCGTGCTTGAGAAGTTCGCGGACTATTGGAACAAGGACAACATCTTCATCGATAAGGTGACTTACCTTCCAATTCCGGATTCGACCGTTCGTCTGGCAAATCTCCAGTCCGGCGATCTGGACCTCATCGACCGTCTGGCACCGACAGATGCAGCAGCTGTTAAGGGTGATGCGAAGCTGAAATATGAGGCTGTCGTCAACATCGGCAACATGTCGATCTATGTAAATGTTGGAAACGGAGCGCGCGCTGAAAACCCGATGGGCAAGGACAAGCGCCTGCGTCAGGCTTTCTCGCTTGCCATTGATCGCGATGCGCTGATGCAGATCGTGTTTGAAGGCACGGCTGTTGGCGGAAATCAGCCATTCCCGCCAAGCAGCATGTGGTTTGACAAGAACATTCCGGTTCCCGCCCGTGATGTAGAAAAGGCCAAGGCTCTGGTGAAGGAGGCTGGTTTTGATCGTGTGCCGGTCGAAATCCAGATCCCGAACAACCCGGTCGTTCAGCAAACGATGCAGATCATCCAGTCTATGGTTCAGGAAGCCGGCTTTGATGTGTCGCTCAAGTCCACAGAGTTTGCGACGCTTCTCGATGAACAGACACGCGGTAATTATCAGCTGAGCCGGTCCGACTGGTCCGGTCGTGTCGATCCGGATGGCAATATCCATCAGTTCGTTACCTGCAAGGGCGGACTGAACGACACCAAATACTGCAACCCGGAAGTGGACAAGCTGCTCAATGAAGCTCGCGCATCGACCGATGAGAGCGTTCGCAAGCAGAAGTATGATGCCGCAGCCGTGATCCTGAACGACGAGGTTCCGATGATCTACATCGGTCACCAATCATGGATCTGGGGCATGAAGAAGGGCATTTCGGGCTTTGTTCCGTCACCCGATGGCATGATCCGCCTCACCGGCCTGAAAAAGGAAGGCTGAGGCCTTGCCGGCGCCGCAGTGTTCAGCCTGCGGCGCCACTTTCCCCGAATTTCCTGATCGAGGATGGCGCTGATGCCCGTCTATATTGGAAAGCGTCTGCTGGTCGCGATACCGACCTTGCTGATCATCTCCATATTCGTTTTCTCATTGCAGAAGCTTCTGCCCGGTGACCCTATTCTTGCCATGGCAGGGGAAGAGCGTGACCCCGTTGTGCTGGAACAGTTGCGCGAAAAGTATCACCTGAACGATCCGATTCCCGTTCAGTATGTCCGCTGGATCGGCGGCGTGATGCAGGGGGATCTTGGCGTTTCCCTGCGAACGAACCAGCCGGTGCTGGAACTGATTGCGCAGAAATTGCCGGTCACTATCCAGCTTGCGGTCATGTCCATGATTTTCGCGCTGCTGATTGGCGTGCCGATGGGCATTCTTGCAGCGGTGAAGAAGAACAGCATTCTCGATTATGTGGCGAATATTGCCGCCTTGTCAGGTCTTTCAGTTCCGAATTTCTGGCTGGGGATCATGTTGATCCTGCTGGTCTCCGTCAATCTTGGTTGGCTTCCTGCATCCGGTTACGAATCCATCTTTGTCGATCCCGTGCGCTCGCTGCAAACCATGGTGATGCCGGCCTTCGTTCTGGGCAATGCGCTCGCGGCCACGCTGATGCGCCATACACGGTCAGCCATGTTGAGCGTTTTGTCGTCCGATTACATTCGTACGGCACGCGCCAAAGGTTTGACGCCGAGGCAGGTCATTCTTAGCCACAGCTTCCGCAATGCGCTGCTGCCGGTTGTTACGCTGAGTGCGCTATTGTTCGGTGAACTTTTGGCTGGAGCAGTTCTCACGGAGCAGATTTTCACCATACCAGGCTTTGGCAAGTTGATCGTCGACGCTGTTTTTAACCGCGATTACGCGGTGGTGCAGGGCGTGGTTATGTGCACGGCGGTTGGTTTCATCCTCATGAACCTGATTGCGGATGTGCTGTACGTTCTGTTGAACCCTAGACTGAGGGCAACCCTATGAGCGCTGTTCAAACTGTTGCTGTACCAGAACCGAAAGAAAGCAGCCGTGCCTGGCGCAAGCTCAAGGCCAACCGCAGTTCAGTGGCAGGCTTCATCATCATTCTCTTCTTTGCGGCTCTGGCTATCTCCGCTCCTATCTTGCCGATACCAGACCCCTTGGCCACAAGCTGGTCTGCCATTCGTAAAGCGCCTTCCGCCGCTCATTGGCTGGGAACGGATGATCTGGGGCGAGACATTCTCTCGCGCATGATATGGGGTGCTCAGGCATCCCTCATGGCTGGCTTTTTCTCTGTCGCTATCGCTGTCATCATTGGCGTGCCATTCGGCATTCTGGCGGGTTACTTCGGTGGTTGGGTGGATCTCGTGATCTCGCGCATCACTGAGGCACTCCTGGCTATGCCATTCCTCATTATGGCGATTGCCTTGGCGGCCTTCCTTGGCCCAAGCCTGACCAATGCCATGATCGCGATTGGGCTTAGCGCCATGCCGATTTTCGTGCGGTTGACGCGCGGGCAGGTGCTTGCGGTCAAGCAGGAAGATTATGTGGAAGGTGCCCGTTCCGTCGGGCTCGGCCATGTTCAGATCATGACGCGTTACATTCTGCCAAACGTGACGGCTCCCATCATCGTACAAGCAACGCTGACAGTTGCTACCGCCATTATTGCTGAAGCCAGCCTTTCCTTTCTCGGTCTTGGTCAGCAGCCGCCTGCGGCAAGCTGGGGTTCGATGCTGAATGTAGCGAAGAACTTTCTAAGCCAGGCGCCGTGGATGGCGATGTGGCCAGGAATCGCGATCTTCCTGGTTGTTATTGGCTTCAACCTTCTGGGCGACGGGTTGCGTGATGCGCTTGACCCGCGTGAAAACTGATTTCGAAAGGTCCGATTGATGACTGAATTTACAACACGTCCGGAAATTCTCGGCACCTTTGGCGTTGTCACCTCCACGCATTGGATCGCTTCGGCAGTTGGCATGAGTATTCTGGAAAAGGGCGGCAACGCATTCGATGCGGCGGCGGCCACTGGCTTTGTGCTTCAGGTGGTTGAGCCACACCTTTGCGGGCCGGGCGGAGATATGCCCGCCATCATCTATTCGAAGAAAACGGATAAGGTCGAAGTGATCTGTGCTCAGGGTCCCGCACCCGCCAAGGCGACTATCGAGCACTACACCGCTGAAGGCATGAAGCTTATTCCGGGCGATGGCCTGCTGGCTACTGTCATTCCCGGTGCTTTCGATGGCTGGATGCTGATGCTGCAGAACTATGGCAGCATGTCTGTGCGCGAGGTGTTGGAGCCAGCAATCTATTATGCCGAACATGGTCACCCGGTTCTGCCACGCGTTTCCGCTACGATCAAAGGGCTGGCGGATTTCTTCGCCAAGGAATGGCCGACATCGCACGAAACATGGCTTCCGGGCGGAGTTGCTCCGGAACCGCACGCCAACTTCCGCAATCCCGTTCTTGCGGAAACCTGGAAGCGCATCATCGCCGAGTCCGAAGCGAAGTCGGGTAGCCGGGAAGATAAGGTGCAAGCAGCACGCGATGCCTTCTATCGTGGCTTCGTGGCGGAAGCGATTGATAGCTACCTGAAGACAGCCGAAGTGATGGATGCCAGCGGCCAGCGCCATAAGGGTGTTTTGACTGCGGAAGATATGGCGGGTTACAGCGCCACCATCGAACCTCCGCAGACATTCGATTACCACGATTGGACGGTTGCCAAGACACCAGCCTGGGGGCAGGGGCCTGTTCTGCTGCAATCTCTGGCGCTTCTCAAAGGCTTTGATTTGGAAAGCATGGACCCAACGGGTCCAGACTTTGTGCATCATGTGGTGGAAGCCATGAAGCTCGCTTACGCTGACCGTGAGGTCTATTACGGCGATCCGGAATTCGGTCAGATCCCGACGGAATATCTGCTCTCCGATGGTTACAATGACGAGCGCCGAAAGCTGATTGATTCTACGGCTTCCATGGAGCTTCGCCCCGGGCTCGTCCCGGGCTATGAGCATCAACGCGATGCGACCATGGCAATGTTGGCGGAATTTTCCGGCAAGGGTGCGGTTTATGAACCGACGATGTCTCACCTGACGGAGAAGAAGGGCGATACGGTTCATATCGATGTCATCGACCGTTGGGGCAATATGGTCTCGACAACCCCATCCGGCGGCTGGCTGCAAAGCTCGCCCATCGTGCCTGGCCTTGGATTTGCGCTCAATTCGCGTGCGCAGATGTTCTGGCTAAAGGATGGTTTGCCAACCTCACTTGCTCCGGGCAAGCGCCCGCGCACGACGCTCACGCCATCGCTGGCGCTTCATCAGGGCAGGCCGACACTCGCTTTCGGCACGCCGGGCGGTGACCAGCAGGACCAGTGGCAACTGCCATTCTTCCTGCGTTATGCCCACCACTCCAAAAACCTACAAGCGGCTATCGATGCGCCGCTATTCCATACCACGCACTTTCCGGGCTCATTCTACCCACGAACCTCGGAGCCGGGTCACATCATGGTGGAGGCGGGCTTCGGTGAAAGCACAATCGAGGAGCTTCGCCGCCGCGGTCATCAGGTAACGGTTGCTGATCACTGGACAGTTGGACGTCTGACAGCTGCCCGTCGCGATGCAGATGGGTTGCTACGAGCTGCCGCGACGCCGCGCCTGATGCAGGCTTACGCGGTGGGAAGGTAAGCTATGACCTACTCAATCGTCGCCCGAGACCCCGAAACAGGATATTTGGGGATTGCTGTTGCGAGCCGCTTCTTCGCGGTTGGCTCAGCTGTGCCCTACATGCGCGGCGGGCTTGGCGCTATCGCCACCCAGGCATTCGTCAGCCCGCTTTATGGGACCGAAGGTCTCAAGCTTATGGAGCAAGGCACAAGCCCGCAGCAAATCATTGAAAAACTGACTTCAGCTGATGATGGAGCTCAGCAGCGTCAACTCCACCTGATTGATGCTGAAGGCCAGAACGCTGCCTTTACCGGCGCAAAATGCGTGGATTGGGCGGGTCATCTCGTGGATGAGAACGTATCGGTCGCTGGCAACATGCTGGCCGGTCCGCAAGTGATTGAACAAACGCTTCGCGCTTACAAGAAAAGCGACCAGCTGCCTTTGGCAGAGCGTTTGCTGGCTGCCATGGAGGCAGGTGAAGCCGCCGGGGGAGATAAGCGCGGCAAACAATCGGCCGCGCTGGTGATTTTCCGGGATCAGGACTACGCCTGGCTTAACATTCGCGCCGACGATCATGCCGATCCTCTCGGCGAATTGCGAAGGCTCTATGCGGTTGCGCAGGAACGTTATCTCCATGTTGCGGAGACAATGCCGACCAAGGCGAACCCGCATGGCATGATCGACCGCACCATCATCGACCAGAAAATTGCTGCATTGGAAGCAGAGCGTGAAGCTGAAGGCCGCGCCTCTCAATCCCATGCCACACCATGGAAGCCGCAATGACTGCTAATCCCATTCTCTCAGTTCGCAACCTGAGCACTTCCTTCCGTGTGGATGGGCAATGGAAGCCGGTGGTCCGCAACATCAGCTTTGACATTTCGCCCGGTGAAACACTGGCGATTGTCGGTGAGTCGGGTTCTGGCAAAAGCGTGACGTCGCTTTCCATCATGCGGCTGCTGGCAAAGGACGTTAGCCGCATCGAAGGCGAGGTGCTGCTGAACGGTCGCAATTTGCTTGGGCTCAGTGAAAGAGAGATGCGGCATGTTCGCGGCAACGATATGTCCATGATCTTTCAGGAGCCGATGACGAGCCTGAATCCGATTTTCACAATCGGGCGGCAGATTTCGGAAGTTCTAACCCGCCACAAGGGCATGTCCAAGGCTGAGGCGCGCGCGGAAACGATCCGCATGCTGGAGAAAGTGCGTATTCCTAACGCGCATACCCGCTTCGATGAATATCCGCACCAGTTCTCAGGCGGTATGCGCCAGCGTGTAATGATTGCCATGGCACTTGCATCGCGCCCCAGGTTGCTGATTGCAGACGAACCGACGACCGCGCTGGATGTGACGATTCAGGGCCAGATACTCGACCTTATCAAGACCCTGCAGGAAGAGGAGGGCATGTCTGTTCTCTTCATCACGCATGATATGGGCGTTGTCGCGGAAATTGCAGATCGCACGGTTGTCATGTTCCGAGGCGATGCTGTGGAGAGCGGTCCGACGGAAAAGATATTCCATTACGGGGAGCATCCCTATACCCGGGCTCTGCTTTCGGCGGTGCCGAAGCTTGGCTCTATGGAGGGGCAAGATGCGCCTCTGCGTTTTCCAATTGTGGATACCGCGACGGGCATCATAACGGAACCCGTTCCGGCTGTGCCGCCAACCCGTGAAATGCAGCCTGTTTTGCAGGTGAAAAATCTCACCACTCGGTTTCCAGTGCATTCCGGCCTGTTTAGCCGGCAGACGGGAGCGATCCACGCAGTCGAGAATGTGTCATTTGATCTGAAGCAGGGCGAGACGCTTTCACTGGTGGGCGAATCCGGTTGTGGTAAGTCCACAACGGGCCGTTCCGTCATGCGACTGATCGAACCGACCTCAGGCGATATTCGTCTTGATGGGTTGAACGTTCGCGAACTTGGTACGTCTGATCTCCAAAAAATGCGCAAAAGCATTCAGATGATTTTCCAAGATCCGTTCTCAAGTCTGAACCCGCGGATGAATGTAGGGCAGGCGATTGCAGAACCTTTCCTGAAGCATGGCATGGGTACAAAGGCTCAGGCGCGGGAAAAGGTAGCCGACCTGCTGGAGCGGGTTGGGCTTTCCGCCTCTATGATGAACCGCTATCCGCACGAGTTTTCTGGCGGTCAGCGCCAGCGTATTGCCATTGCACGCGCACTATCGCTGAACCCGAAGGTCATTGTGGCGGATGAATCCGTCTCGGCGCTTGACGTGTCAATCAAGGCGCAGGTGTGTAATCTTCTGCTTGATCTTCAAGAGCAGCTGGATCTCGCTTTCCTCTTCATCAGCCATGACATGGCCGTTGTGGAGCGGGTGAGCCACCGTGTGGCCGTGATGTATCTGGGCGAAATCGTGGAAATAGGGCCGCGCGCGGCAGTCTTTGATAACCCGCAGCACCCTTATACGAAGAAGCTGATTGCTGCGGTGCCGGTGCCAGACCCTGCTCGTCGCGGCATACGCCGAGGCTTGATGGATGATGAGTTGAAAAGTCCTGTGAGGCCCGTGCACTACCAGCCGCCCAAGCGGCACTATCGCGAAGTGTCAGCGGGGCATCTGGTGCAAGTCACATAAGCATTGGATGCGTCAGATCAGGCGAAGCCCTTTGAAGCTGACGTGTCCATCTTTGCCGATGATGATGTGGTCATGAACGGTGATACCCAGCGGTTTCGCCGTTTGGATGATCGTGTTGGTCATGTCGATATCCGCGCGGGAAGGGGTCGGATCACCGGATGGGTGATTGTGGACAAGGATAATGGCCGTCGCGGAGAGTTCGAGTGCGCGGCGAACCACTTCGCGAGGATAGACTGGGGTGTGGTCAACCGTTCCACGCCCCTGCACTTCATCGGCAATCAGTACATTGCGCTTGTCGAGAAACAGGATGCGGAACTGTTCGCGTGCCTCATAGGCCATGGCCGCATGGCAATAATCGATAACAGAGGACCAGGAGCCAAGCACCTGCTTGCCGCGTAATTCACTTTTCAGAATGCGTTGTCCCACGCTGGCGATCAGTTTTAGGTCCAGGGCGACGGTCTCGCCGACCCCCTTCACCTCTTGCAGCAATTGAACCGGCGCACCAAAAACGCCCGCCAGATTGCCAAACCGCTCAATGAGAGCTTTTGCGATGGGCTTTGTGTCTCGCCTCGGGATGAGACGAAACAGCAGGAGCTCAAGAATTTCATAGTCCGCCAGCGCGGTATCGCCGTTTTCCCGATAGCGGCTTCTTAAGCGTTCACGGTGCCCGTGATAATGCGCGGTCTTCTCATCATCTTTATCCAGAGCGACGGGCTTTCGCAGAGCGCTGGCCTTGGGCGCCTGCTCGGCAAAATAGCTTCGCTCATCCGGAAAAAGTTCAAGAGAGTCTTCACCCTCTTCCGAGAGGCCGGAGTTTCCGGTCTTCGGTTCTGAAGATCGCGGCATCTTTCACCTATTTCAGCGGCGGCAAACCAGGTCGGTCCAAACCGCCAGGCGAAAGCGTAAAGATCTCGCAGCCTGTCGCCGTTACTCCCACGGCATGTTCATACTGGGCGGAGAGGGAGCGGTCCCGGGTTACGGCGGTCCAGCCGTCTGAGAGAACCTTCACATGTGGTTTGCCAAGGTTGATCATCGGCTCGATGGTGAAGATCATGCCTTCCCGCAGCTCGGGGCCTTCATTGGCGCTTCCGTAGTGCAGGATGTTCGGGCTGTCGTGGAATAGCCGACCGACACCGTGGCCGCAGAAATCGCGCACTACGGAGCAGCGCTCGGCCTCGGCAAATGTCTGAATTGCTTCACCGATGGCGCCGGTTCGAACGCCCGGTTTGACAACTGCAATTCCGCGCATCAGGCATTCGTGGGTGACTTCGAGCAGACGCTCGGCCGCACGCTTGATCTGCCCGACTGGATACATGCGGCTTGAATCGCCGTGCCAGCCGTCCACGATGTAGGTGACGTCAATGTTGACGATATCTCCCTCGCGAAGCGGCTTATCTTCCGGCATGCCATGACAGACAACATGGTTCAGCGAGGTGCAGACGGAGTATTTGTATCCACGGTAGTTCAGGGTTGCGGGCAGCGCCCCGTGATCCATGCCGAATTCAAACACGAAGCGGTCAATCGCGTTTGTCGTGACGCCAGGCTGAACGATAGACGCCAGTTCATCCAGACACCGCGCTGTCAACTGACATGCCTTGCGCATGCCGTCGAAATCATCCGTCGTGTTGTAGAGCCTGATTGCGCCCGTATTCTTACGGGGCGCGGTTACCGCATCGATGTAAGTTACCATGGATTCACTTTCGTCTCACTTCCTGCGGTTTTAATCAGCCTGCTCGCTTTCGTCTATCGCGATCAGCCTGTCGGGCCAAATTCCCTCACGAGTGATTTTGCAATTAAGAGCATAGGCTTCGACGCCCTGTTTCCGCGCATGCTTAAAAGCCTTGGCGTAAGCGGGATCGAGATCGCTGCAAATGCGCAGTTTGGTGCAGTCGCCGCGCTGGATGACGTAAAGCATCACGCCGCGCGCGCCAGATTTTACGACTGTTACAAGCTCTTCCAGATGCTTTGCTCCACGGGCAGTGACAGAATCGGGAAATTCAGCCAATCCTTGTTGGCGCATGAAGTGGACATTCTTCACTTCCACATAGGCTGGAGGTGACATCTCGCTCGTCAGCAAAAGATCGATTCGCGAATTGATGCCGTAACGCTGCTCCCGGCGCAGAGTAGGGTAGTCCAGCAGGCGCGACATGATGCCCCCTAGTACTGCCTCTTCAGCAATGGGGTTGGGCATGGCCGTATTGATCCCGACCAGAACTCCATCTGCCTTCACCAGTTCCAGCATATGCCGATACTTGCGGGTGGGGCTGTCGTGCAACGAGAGCCATATTTCAGAGCCGGGCGCTGTCAGCCCGCGCATGGAACCGGTATTGGGGCAGGAACCGGTGATAAGCGTGCCGTCTGCCAATTCGGCATCAAACAGAAACCGCTTGTAACGCCGGATCAGCTTTGCTTGCACAAGTGGATGCGAGAACTCCATGCGGGTGCGATTTAGCTTTTCACACGAACATATTCGCCCGGGGCGTCGCAGAGAGCGTTGAGACGATCACCACCCGGAACTCGCGCATCTACACGCTTATTATCCTGCTTTTCGATCCATGCCTGCCAGTGGGGCCACCAGGAGCCAGCGGTTTCCCGGGCATCCTTCATCCACTCCTCAAGCGTGCCTGTAACCCGCCCATTGGTCCAATATTGATACTTCTTCTTGGAGGGCGGGTTGACGACGCCTGCTATGTGACCTGAGCCGCTGAGGACATAAGTCACGTCACCGCCAAAAGACTGGCAGCCGAGGAAGACGGAGCGTGCGGGTGCGATGTGATCCTCTTTCGCGGCAAGGCTATAGACAGGTATCTTTACGTCTGCCAGCGAGAGCTTTTGGCCCGCAAGGACCATCTCGCCTTTGCTCAATCTATTTTCTAGATAGCAATTGCGCAGATAGAAAGCGTGGTTGGCGGCTGTCATGCGCGTTGAATCGGAATTCCAATAAAGCAGGTCGAACGGTGTCGGCTCTTCGCCCTTCAGGTAATTGCTGACAACATAGGGCCAGATCAATTCCGACGCCCGCAGCATGTTGAACGCTGCGGCCATCTTTGACCCGGCCAAATAGCCGGTCGCATTCATCTGATGCTCCAGTGCCGCGATCTGCTCCTGATCGACGAAGACTTTCAGTTCACCAGCATGAGTGAAATCCACTTGCGTCGTGAAGAAGGTAACCGAGCGGATGCGATTTGTTTTGCTTTTGGCGTGAAGGGCAAGCGCTGCCGCGAGCAGGGTGCCGCCGACGCAATAGCCAATGGCGTTGACTTCCTTTTCTCCGCATGCCTTTTCGACAGTGTCGAGTGCGAAATCGATACCCTCATGGATATAGTCTTCCCAGGCGAGCTTGGCGTGGCGCTCTTCCGGGTTCACCCAGGATATGACGAAGACGGTATGGCCTTGGTCAACGCACCACTTGATGAAGCTTTTTTCTGGCCCAAGATCCAGGATGTAGAACTTGTTGATCCACGGCGGCACGATGAGGAGAGGGCGCTTCAGGACCGTCTCCGTTGAAGGGCTATATTGAATAACCTCGCAGACCTCGCTTCGTGCAATGACTTTGCCGGGGGTGATGGCGACATTCTCGCCGAGACGGAATTTGCTGCCATCGGTCTGGCGCAAGCGCAGTTCGCCCCTGCCTGCTGCCACATCTTCCGCAAGAATGCGCATGCCTTGAACAAGGTTCGCACCGTTGCTGGCAACCGTCTGACGAAACACTTCCGGGTTTGTCAGCGCGAAATTTGCTGGCGAGAGGGCGGCGGTCAGTTGCTTCACATAAAAAAGCGCTTTGTGACGCGTGTGTTCATCGAGGCCGTTTGCGTTTTCAACCAGTTTTTCCGCCCAGTTTGATGTGACGAGATAGACCTGACGCATGAAGGCGAAGAAGGGGTTCTTGCGCCAGTCTTCATCCGCGAATCGCTTGTCTTTCGGAAGCGTATCCGGTTCTGCCATATCCGCGCCGAATGTGAATCGCTGCAACGTATTCATCCAGATGCCCATGTAGGACTGCATCAGAAGCATATGTGCTTCCATCGTGCGTTGTGGCTCAGACATCCAGTATTCAATGACTTTCGAGATGGTTTTCACCATTTCCGTAACAGGATCGAGGGGATCGATGACCTCGCCACGTTCACGCGGACCCAGCCATTCGGTCGCCGCCTTGCCGAAGTTTTCGACAGCACGCGCAAGGTTCAGCGTCAATGCCTGAGGGTCTTTCACCATATAGGCTTCAAGCGTTTGCGCGTCGAAACCGGCGGATTCCGCCCCTGTACGGCTGGATTGGCCGCTGGAATTCATGGTGTCCTCACTCCCCATGCGGCCACCTGTGAGTGACCTTGTTTTGGTTTTTACATTCTGCCCGAAAAAGAATACAAGTTCCAGCGATAGCGGGCCGGAAGGCTATGGCCACAGGTGAAGAACAGGGTTGCGAAAATGGTAGAACGGGCAGGCGTGTTGGGTCGGTTGCCGATGATCATGTGCGTGTGTGCATGGCCTTTGGCCTTGGCCGGATGCAACAGCTTTGCGCTGGATAGCGGCAATCCTCGCACGTCACCGCAGGCTACAGTGGTTGGTGAACAGCAGGCTCCTCGTCCTATGGCTTTGACCAAGCAGGACACTGGAACCTATCCCACCTTCAATAAGCCGCTGACTGCCGCCAACACGCAGATCGACGATCAGCAGTTTACCAGTGCCGAATCGCAGCTCTCCCGATTGGCGAGTGCACGCGCCAGCGGTGCCGTGTCAGAAGCGGAATATCAGCGGCGCGTCAACGCGCTGAAAAAGCTGGCAAGCGAACAAGGCACGGACACCGAACGGCAACTAACCAATTAGGACTTGCCTTCGGTTCCGAATGGCATCAAAGCATCATGGTGCCGGGGCGTTTAAAGGTTGCGTCGCGGCGCTTCAATCAACGCCTTGACGAGGTTCGCTATGGAAGAGTTCCATAAAGTCCGCAGACTGCCGCCCTATGTTTTCGAACAGGTCAACCGTTTGAAGGCAAGCGCGCGAGCGGCGGGAGCGGACATCATCGACCTCGGAATGGGCAATCCCGATCTGCCGACGAACAAGTTCATCGTCGATAAGCTGGTGGAAACCGTTCAGCGGCCTGATACGCACGGCTATTCGTCGTCAAAGGGTATTCCCGGTCTGCGCCGGGCGCAGGCTGCGTACTATGCGCGTCGATTCGGCGTAAAGCTCAACCCGGATACGCAGGTTGTTGCGACACTTGGGTCCAAGGAAGGCTTTGCCAATATGGCGCAAGCCATCACGGCACCTGGTGATGTGGTTCTTTGCCCTAATCCATCCTATCCAATTCACGCGTTTGGTTTCCTGATGGTCGGCGGCGTGATCCGCTCCATTCCGGTTGAGCCGAACGAGGAGTTCTTCCGGGCGCTCGAGCGGGCGGTCGCGCACTCCATTCCGAAGCCTATTGCAATGATCCTCTGCTATCCGTCCAATCCGACGGCGACAGTGGTGGAATTGGAATTCTATAAGGACGTGGTCGATTTCGCGAAGAAGCACGGCATCTTCGTTCTTTCCGACCTAGCCTATTCGGAAATCTATTTTGACGATAAGCCGACGCCTTCCATTTTACAGGTGCCGGGTGCGATGGATATCGCTGTGGAGTTTACCTCGATGTCCAAGACATTTTCCATGGCCGGTTGGCGCATGGGCTTTGCCGTTGGAAATGACCGGCTTATTTCAGCTTTGACGCGCGTTAAGTCCTATCTGGATTACGGTGCCTTTACACCTATTCAGGTGGCGGCGACTGCTGCACTTAACGATCCGGATCTCGATCAGCACATCGAGGAAGTGCGCCAGACCTATAAGCGCCGCCGTGATGTGATGGTGGAAAGTTTCGGTCGTGCTGGCTGGGAGGTACCACCTCCGGCAGCCTCTATGTTTGCCTGGGTGCCGGTGCCGGAAAAATTCCGTCATCTGGGTTCGCTGGAATTTTCCAAACTACTCATTGAAAAGGCTGATGTCGCCGTCGCGCCCGGCATTGGCTTTGGCGAGCATGGCGATGATTATGTGCGCATCGCTTTGGTGGAAAATGAGCACCGGATTCGTCAAGCTGCCAGAAACATCAAACGCTTTCTGGGCAATGCGGATGACACGCTTCACAACGTGATTTCGTTGAATTCCCACCGCTAAACACTTCAGTCAAAAAGGGCGGCGTTCTGCCGCCCGTTCTTTATCGACAGGACATGGACTATGGCAGATGCCCTCAAAATCGGTATTGCGGGTCTGGGCACCGTTGGCGCTTCTCTCGCGAAAATCCTAAGAACGCGTGCCAACGAATTGGCGGTTACCTGCGGTCGCGCCATTGAAATTACAGCTGTCAGTGCACGTGATCGCACACGAGATCGTGGCGTTGATCTATCTTTCGCACAGTGGTTCGATACCCCGGAAGAGATGGCCGATAAGGCAGATATCGACGTTTTGGTGGAACTTGTTGGCGGTGCGGAAGGCACAGCGGATCGTGCTGTACGAGCCGCTTTGGCGAGGGGTCTCCATGTCGTCACCGCAAACAAGGCGCTATTGGCGCGTTGCGGCGTGGAACTTGCTCAGATCGCTGAAGAGAAAGGCGTGCTTCTGAATTTCGAAGCAGCGGTTGCAGGTGGCATTCCGGTCATCAAGGCTCTACGCGAGTCTCTGACCGGAAATACGATCTCGCGCGTCTATGGCATCATGAACGGCACTTGCAATTACATCCTCACGCGGATGGAAAAAGAGGGTCTTTCCTTTGAGGCTTGCCTGAAGGAGGCTCAACGCCTGGGCTATGCCGAGGCTGATCCCACCTTCGATATTGAAGGCAACGACACGGCGCACAAGCTTGCTATTTTGACCACGCTCGCCTTCGGAACGCAGATCGCTGCCGACGCCATCTACCTCGAAGGCATCTCGAATATTTCGATTGAAGACATCAGGGCAGCAGCCGATCTCGGTTACCGCATCAAGCTTTTGGGTGTGGCGCAGCGCACCGAAAGCGGAATCGAGCAGCGCGTTCACCCAACGATGGTGCCGCATGATTCGGTCATCGCGCAGGTGGATGGCGTCACAAATGCTGTTGCAATCGAATCCGATATTCTAGGGGAACTGCTGATGGTGGGGCCTGGCGCGGGGGGCAATGCGACTGCCTCTGCGGTTCTGGGTGATATTGCTGACATTGCCAAGAGCCGACCGGGTGCTCAGCGCGTGCCTGTTCTTGGAAATCCTGCCAATGCGCTTGCTGTTTACAAGCAAGCAGAAATGCAAAGCCATGAGGGCGGTTATTTCATCCGTCTTACCGTGCTGGATCGCGCTGGCGTATTTGCAAATGTTGCCACCCAAATGGCCCAGAACGGAATTTCTCTCGAATCAATTGTTCAGCACGCCAATGGTGGAAGCTCATCTAACGCCAAGACAATCATTCTGGTGACCCATGCAACAACCGAACAGTCGGTCCGCAATGCTGTGGCTGGCATAAAGAGCGGGAGCTATTTGGCGGGCGAGCCTCAGGTAATTCGTATCGAGCGCCCCAAGGCGCTTTGATGCGAAAGCCGTTATCATTGCTCCAGCTTCATCTATGGTCTTGAACTGAAATAAGGCGTACACTCTCGCAATATTCACCTGCGAGGGAGGCGCTTGTGATGTCCAAGATTCTGGAATTTCATCGACGCGAGGATCGGTCATCCGACCACTTGGCGGATATTCGGCCTGTGCTTGAGGATAGGCTGGGGGCGGTGCAGCCGACCTCGGCAGCAACCGAGGACAATGTTGAGCATCACTGGGGTGTGGCACTTGCTCTTGCCAGTTGGCCAATTTGTCTCGGTGCGGGAGCGGTTTGGCTCACTATTTAGTAGAGAGTTGAAGCAAGTAGTTTTGACTGGGATGTGATGCCTGTTGTGCAAGCTTCGCGCTTCGCTTACACCCTTGACGTCATGAACGAGCCCGTCGATCCTATCCAGCGTGCATTTCTGAATATTGAGCAATCCGTTAGCGGTAACCGTTGGGTTTCGCGGCTTGATCAGGCTGGGCAAAATCGTGCGCTCGCAATCGCGCAACTTCACGGCATTCCTGATCTAATCTCGCGTGTGCTGGCAGGCAGGGGCGTTGCCGTCGATGATGCGCCAGCTTTTCTGGACCCGACGATTCGGCGATTGATGCCTGATCCCCGCACGCTGGCTGATTGCGAAAAAGCGGCAATGCGCCTCGCCGATGCTATAAAGCGCCGTGAGCGAGTTGCCATTTTCGGTGATTATGACGTGGATGGAGCGGCTTCCTCTGCGCTTCTCTCACGCTTTCTGCACTACTTCGATGTTCCGGATCATATTTATATTCCTGACCGAATTTTCGAGGGCTACGGCCCTAACCCTGAGGCAATGCGCCAGCTTATTCTGGATGGTGCGAAACTGATCGTGACGGTGGATTGCGGTTCCACCAGTCACGAGGCATTGGCCGCTGCGGCGGAAGAAAAATGCGATGTGGTAGTCATTGACCACCATCAGATGGGACCGCAATTGCCGCCTTGCCTAGCTCTGGTAAACCCAAATCGTAATGATGACCTCTCCGGGCAGGGACATCTCTGCGCGGCAGGCGTCGTATTCCTTGTTCTGGTGGCAACGGCGCGTATCTTACGCGAGCGAAATCACCCGAAGGCGAATGCGCTTGATCTTCTAAGCTGGCTTGACCTTGTCGCATTGGCGACAGTTTGTGATGTTGTTCCGCTAAAGGGGCTCAACCGCGCCTACGTGGTTAAAGGCTTGCTCGCGGCGAGACACATGGGAAACGCAGGACTTGCAGCCCTGTTTCGCCGTACCGGCCTTGGTGGGCCTGTCACGCCTTATCATTTCGGCTTCCTGATTGGCCCGCGCATCAATGCTGGCGGTCGCATCGGCGATGCGGCGCTTGGTAGCCGCCTGCTTACCTTGGACGACTCAGTTGAGGCTGAAGAAATTGCCGGACAGCTGGACGATCTAAACCGTGAGCGCCAGGCCATGGAGGCACAAATGCTGGCGGAAGCTGAGGCGGAAGTCATTGCCGAATACGGTGATGGCCAAAACGCATCGGTTATCGTTACAGCAAGGGATAATTGGCATCCCGGTATCGTGGGGCTTCTTGCAGCTAGATTGAAGGAAAAGTTTAAGCGCCCAGCTTTCGCCATCGCATTTAACGGGTCCGGAAAGGGGACTGGGTCAGGGCGTTCCATACCCGGTTTCGACATGGGAAAAATGGTGCGCAGCGCCGTAGAGGATGGATTGCTGGCAAAGGGCGGTGGCCATGCCATGGCTGCTGGTTTGACCGTGCAACGCGATAAACTTGGCCTTGTTCGCGCCCATTTTGAAGCTGCTGCCCAGCTTGTTGTGCCGGAACTTGCGGCCAATCATGTGCTAAAGATTGATGGAGCACTTGCAGCGTCGGGCGCAACACTTGCGCTCATCGACCAGTTGGAGCAGGCCGGGCCATATGGCTCTGGCCACAGCCAACCCGTATTTGCCGTACCAGCACATCGCGTTGTCGATGCAAGACTCATCGGCGTCGCGCATGTGAAAGTGGTTCTTCAAGCGATGGATGGCGCCCGACTGGAGGGTATCGCTTTCCGTGCCGGAGATACACCACTCGGGCAGTTGCTGTTGTCTTCCCGTGGGAGCCAGCTGCATGTGGCCGGATGCCTCTCGGCCGACCACTGGCAGGGCAGTAGGCGAGTTCAGTTACGCATTCTAGATGCCGCAAAGGCAGGGTGAGCTTGCACAGGTTAAGCGCAATCAAACGCAACGTTGCACCTGCATGAGCAGGAAACATACACGCTTATTCATCTTTGATTAAGGGAAGGCAGTGGCACGCCCTAGGGGAATCGAACCCCTCTTTCCAGAATGAAAATCTGGCGTCCTAACCGATAGACGAAGGGCGCGTGCTGTGGCGCCCTTATATGGGCGAGTTGCCTGTCACGCAAGTGTCAAAATGCAAAAAATCCAAGGAATTTTTGGCTTTTATCCATATGCGAAAACAGTGCCGACGATCGGGGATTAAGCCAAGTCTATCGCTGCAGTCGCACTGTTTTTAATGATGCTTAAGGGAAGAGAGTGGCACGCCCTAGGGGAATCGAACCCCTCTTTCCAGAATGAAAATCTGGCGTCCTAACCGATAGACGAAGGGCGCGTGCTGTGGGCGTCGTTATAGCGCTGATTTTTTGATTGGCAAGCAGAAAAATAAGAGACCAGCCAAGTTTTTTGAACTCACGCATCTAATGCGAAAGTGGTGCAAAAACAAAAGGACATGCCGCAGTGCTCAAGTTCTGCGTAAACGACATCTGTCAACAATAACGTGAGGAAATGGCACGCCCTAGGGGAATCGAACCCCTCTTTCCAGAATGAAAATCTGGCGTCCTAACCGATAGACGAAGGGCGCGTGCTGTGGCGCCCTTATATGGGGCGACTCATGGAGAGGCAAGAGACTTTTGAACTGTTGCCCAGAATATTTGTTCCGGCTTTCGCCCTGTGGATTGCAGGATTTTCTCGATTATTTTCAAAGGATTAGATCCCAGTGGGCCACATAATTCATGTGGTTAGTACATGCCATTGCTGTCAGGCCCTGTCGAAGCCTGTGGCTGTGCGGGCGTGGGTGCCTGGGTGGGCAAGCGGGCGCTGAACACGCTTCCAGCCATGGGATTGATGTTGCGCGTTGGTGCGTAGGCGGGAACACCCTCGGCTGCGGCAACTTGCGCGTTGGCAATGGAATAGATGCTGTTTGCGCTGGCTGTCACAGCGGTAGGTTGGCTGACAACTTGACCAAGATCATTGGCTGGGTCTGAAACAGTGCTGGCTTGCGCCATCATGTTTTGCGGGACCTGGGTCTTGGCAGGCTGCTTATCATTGGCGGCGATAAGTCCTGCCTGCGGGCGTTTTTGTGATTCTTGCTTGGCAACCATCGGATCGACATAGGCTGCTGCCCGTACGTGATTGGGTGCTGGTTGAGCCTTTTCCATTTCTTGCGGCGCCGCAGATTGAGCGATTTCCGTGGCTGGCTTCTTTTTTTCAAGCCCCACTTTGGAAAGCAGATCGACACTGCATCCGCCAAGCGCAGTGCTGGCCGTCAGTGCAATGGCAACTGTAATCAGGCGGGGAAGGCATTTCGCATTGGCTTGCGACATGATGGCAGACTCACACGTTAGAAGGATGTCTGCACTATCCAACGCGAAGCCTGTGTGAGGCTTGGGCTTCGTGATGAGTGAGTGCCGGACGTGCCGGCACTCAGATCGTTTCACCAGTTGCCGGTGTTCGGCATGGAGAGCCATGGCTCTGCTGGTTCCAGGGCCGGGCCCTTCTGCAGCAATTCGATCGAAATTCCATCTGGTGACTTCACAAAAGCCATGTTGCCATCCCGCGGTGGCCGGTTGATGGTGACGCCCATGTCCTGAAGCCGCTTGCAGAAGTCATAAATATTGTCCACCTCGTAGGCGAGATGGCCGAAGTTTCGGCCGCCGGCATAGTCTTCCGCATCCCAGTTATAAGTCAGCTCGAGCAACGGAGCTTGCCGTCCGCTTCCACTTGCGACGTCCTCCTGTGCGGCTAGAAATATGAGAGTGAAACGCCCTTTTTCGTTTTCAATCCGGCGAACTTCCTCGAGTCCGAATATGCGTGTGTAGAAATCAAGTGAAGCATCAAGATCCTTGATGCGTACCATGGTGTGCAGATAGCGCATGGGTAGCAAAAGCCTCTCTAAGATTTGTGCATGAGTTAACGTGTTGGGCTCTTGATATGAGGTGATGAACAGCCTCGGACAAGGCGAAAGCGCGATAAAGGTTGGGAAAAAGAGGGTTGTAGGACTTGCGCTAGACGAATGGCGCAATGTTAACATATCTTATAAGAATCAGTTAACCGTGCCATCGTGACGCGTAACCCAGGGGCTGACAGAATGGCTGATAGAATCTCATCGAAAGGCATTGCCAGTTTCGAAGATCTCGCTGCGGAGCCAGTCGAGCTTATCGAAATCACAGGTGTGGTTAAGTGGTTCGATGTGGCGAAAGGGTTTGGTTTCATCATCCCCGATAACGGCATGCAGGATGTTCTTCTGCACGTTACCTGCTTGAGGCGCGATGGATATCAAATCATTCTGGAAGGCACTCGGATCGTCGCGCTCATTCAGCGCCGGGATCGTGGTTACCAGGCGTTTCGTATTCTCTCCATGGATCAATCGACGGCTATCCATCCGTCGCAAATGCCGCCAATGCGCACCCATGTGCAAGTGACCCCAACCAGCGGGTTGGAGCGTGCCATCGTGAAGTGGTTCAATCGCACAAAAGGTTTCGGCTTCCTGACGCGGGGCGAGGGCACTGAGGACATTTTTATCCACATGGAGACCTTGCGTCGCTATGGCCTAACGGAGCTTCGTCCAGGCCAAGTGGTTCTTGTCCGCTTCGGTGATGGAGACAAAGGTCTTATGGCTGCGGAAGTTCATCCAGATGGCCCTTCAATCGCTACTCGTGCGCACTAATGTGGGTTGTAAATATGCATTCTTTTCGTCTGAGCGCCATTTTGGCGCTCTTTCTGTTTTTGCCGTTCTTAGCGATAGCTCAGCTCAAGTTTGAAACAGAGCAGCTCACCATCAGAACCACAAAGGGTGACCGCTCCTTCACTGTGGAACTGGCACTTGATTCTCTTCAGCGTGAGCAGGGGCTCATGTTTAGAAAAGAAATGCCGCAAAATGCCGGGATGCTTTTTGATTTCGAACGTCCTCGCGTCGTGAATATGTGGATGAAGAACACCTTCATTCCTCTGGATATGCTGTTCATCGACGAAGCGGGTATCGTCCAGCATGTTCACGAGGGGGCAGTACCCCATGATGAAACCGTTATTCCTTCCGGCGGGCCGGTGCGCTTCACCCTGGAGCTCAATGCAGGTGCGGTGAAACAAAATGGAATAAAAGAAGGCGACCGCATCCTCAGCAATCGTATCGGTAACGGCGGGTAGAAAAAGCAATCATTGCCTCAGGTGGTGGCGGACCCATTTGTTGCGCTGCACGATTCTGTGGGATGATGAAAAAAAACGATGCTGGAAGACGATTTTGGTGTTGCGGGGCCGCATCGAAGCGTGTATCTCGCACTCATCGGCGGAACGGAGTGTAGCGCAGTCTGGTAGCGCATCTGGTTTGGGACCAGAGGGTCGGGAGTTCGAATCTCTCCACTCCGACCATCGATATAGCGGCGGTTAAGCTTCCTCCGTCATATTGTGAAGCATCATGCTTTCCGGTGGTGGACGAAGCCCGCAGCTGGAATTAGATTTCCTCATGTCGCCGATTGCGATATGTGAACGGGAGCGTGAGCTAAGATGACCGCCAAGATCTATCGTCCTGCAAAAACTGCAATGCAATCCGGCAAGGCGAAGACACATCTTTGGGTTCTCGAGTTCGATCAGGAAGAGCCTCGTCGAATTGATCCTATTCTCGGTTATACATCTTCTTCTGACATGAAGCAGCAGGTGCGCCTGACTTTTGAATCTCAAGAGCAGGCAGAGGCTTACGCAAAGCGTAACTCTATCGAGTACCGCGTTCTCCCTCCTAAGGAAAGCGCTCGCCAGATCGTCTCCTACACGGACAACTTCCGCTTCAACCGTCAGCAGCCCTGGACGCACTGATCCTGATTTGTGTGAATGAGGCCCCTTAGCTCAACTGGATAGAGCAACTGCCTTCTAAGCAGTAGGTCGCAGGTTCGAGTCCTGCAGGGGTCGCCATATCAATCTCAAAACATTGTTTTCATTGGTTTTTACCCGCGCGCGCGGTCATTCTGCAATTCTCGAAAAGTGCGTAGTCTGAGCTCTGGCGTCGGTTCCTTGCTTGTCAACTGAGGCTGCGCACCTCTTGCAATGCGCGGTCAATAATTTTTAGTTTCTGAAGCGTTCCGGTCGCTAGGCCTTCCGCAACAATAACTTCCACATCATCGATTCCCAAAAATTTGAAAACCGAGCGTAAATAAGCCTCCGCATGTTCTGTAGGGGCTAGAAAAACGGATTGCCTGTAGGATTGCCCTCTCGCAACGGTGAGAATTACGCGCTTTTTGTTGCAGAGGCCTGCCGCACCATTGGCCGGATATTGGAATGTCTTGTCCGGGATTATGATGCGGTCTATCCACGCCTTGAGTTGGCTGGCGACTGAGAGGTTATAAAGCCCAACCCCGATGACAATGATATCTGCGGCAAGAAACTCCTGCAAAACTTCGGTCGCCAGTGCCTCGTTACGTGATCTGTGTAGATAGATCAGCTCGTCGTTGTCAGCTTCATTCGCCATCTCGATCGACAGATGATCCAGTGGAGTTGCCACGACATCGCGGTATCTGACCATCAGTCCACGATTGGATGCTGTCAACTGATCGACGACCGCTTGAGAAAGGACGCGGCTGACGGATTTGTCGCCGGAGATACTCGAATCAATATGCAGTAGGTTCATTTTCTCATGCTTTTACAGCACAAGCGTAAAAACGCTTGGACGGGGATGCGAAGTCTGTTTGTATTCAACGAGTTCAATCATCTTAGATGTTTCATCGCCTTGCTTTAGCGATACCCAGAGAATTGCTCGACTGAAATGCCAAATAGCCCTCACATTCTGCCAAGTGTCTCAAGAACAATAGAATTCGTCGTTTTCCCAGATATTCAAATTTTGGACCTGACCGGCCCCTTGCAGGTTTTTGCTTGCGCCAATGAGTTGTCGAAAATCGACCAACCTATGCCGCCCTATACGCTCAAGGTGGTTTCTGTGGGGGGAGGGGCAGTACAAAGTTCCGCAGGTTTGCCCATTCTCACAGAACCTCTATCGGATATCGTGACGCCCCTGGACACCCTTGTTTTGCCGGGTGGCATGGGAGTGAATGAGGCAGCCAAAGACGAGCCGCTGATTGAGTGGGTCAAACAGCGTTCGATAGACGCCCAGCGCACGGTTTCCATTTGCTCAGGGGCATTCCTTGCTGCCGCATGCGGCCTGCTTGATGGTCGCCGCGCTGTCACCCACTGGGAACGCTGCCCCGAACTCGCTGAACCTTTCCCGATATTCGGGTGGAAACCGATCCCATTTTTATTCAGGACGGACCTATCTGGACTTCAGCAGGCGTGACGGCTGGCATCGATCTTTGCCTTGCACTTGTGGAAGAAGATTTAGGGCGTGATATCGCGCTGGCCATTGCGCGCGACCTTGTCGTTTACCTCAAGCGGTCTGGCGGGCAATCACAGTTCAGTGCTGTCCTCTCATTGCAAGCTTCTGACGGGTTCGCCGAACTTCATAACTGGATTATTGATAACCTTCAGGGAGACCTATCCATCGCCGCCCTCGCAGCTCGCTGCGGTATGAGTGAGCGCAATTTCGCCCGCCGGTATGTTAGCGAAACTGGTGTTACGCCAGCCCGTGGTGTGGAGCGATTGAGAACAGAAATCGCTCGTTCGCTGCTGGTGGACACTGCCTTACCGGTTAAGGCTGTCGCGACTCATTGCGGATTTGCCAATGAGGAGGGGTTGCGCCGAAGCTTTACCAAATTGTTTTCGATGTCGCCCAGCGAGTACAGGAAGATTTGGGCTGGTTGATATTTAAGTTAGTAACCTCTCTATTAGAAATGTTTTGATGTGATCCAGGTTCTCCAATAACCATGACCTGACATGCCACCATGATAGGCTCGTTACGCATCCTATCTTGTCAGCGCCTCGGTGTCTGGAGCCAAGCCTATGCCGGTACTAGAAAACGGTCCCCATCCTTTGGATTTAGAATTTCAGGTTGAACCGCAATTCGACTATTTATCTGAAGAATATCGCGTTCTTTACGAGAAATCGGATGCGACAGCTTTTCAGGCTCCGCTCTGGATGCATTCGCTAAACCAGAAGCTGGCGCCGAAAGTTGCGGCCAAGCCATATACGATTACCGGCAGGCGTGTCACTGACGGTGTTCTGAAACTGCTTATGCCTTTCGTCGTGCAAAAAGCGAGCGGCATTCGCATGTTGCTTCCGGCCGATTTTGGAGTTTGTGACTACAATGCCATCGTTGCCGAAAACGCGGTGCTGGAGGATGTGTCTCGCTCGCCCAGGCAACTTGCGCAAATTGCGGATTTGATTCGTAAAACAGACCTTTTGATGCTGAGAAAATTGAGGTCCGACGGATTTGATGTAAGCCGGATCTTTCCAAAGTGCGTTTCATCCGTTGCGGATCATGCTGCCTATCGTTGTGATTTCGGCAGTGATTTTGAGACTTGGCGCAAGAGCCTAGCCAAGTCCATCAGCAACCGTTTGCCTCGCCAATTGAGGCAGGTTGAGCAGCAAATTGGAGCCTACGAACATAGACTGGTTACAGACGAAGCGGAAATCAGGAAGGCTTTTGCGTTTCTTCAGCATGTACGACACGGTATGTTCGAGAATGATTTGATCGAGGACCCCGCCTATTTCAATTTTTACCTTGAATATGCAATTGCCAGTGCAGCTTCGGGCGAGTCTGGTCTTTATGTGGGCTATATAAACGGAGAACCGATCAGCTTCCTGTTCGGCCTAATAGGAGGGCGGCATTTTCACGCTGTACAGCTTGGCGGTGACCGTGAACGCTACGGCAAATATTCCGTTGGTAATCAGGTCTATTTCTTTTCGATGCAGGACCAGTTCACCAAAGGGCAGGGGATTTTGGACATGGGCATCGGCAACACGGGCTACAAAAGCGATTTCCGCGCCGTTGAAACGGTGATGCACAATGTCACCAGTGCGCAGACCTTACGTGGTGCGGCGGTATCAACTGTCTATCATCATGCGAAGCCGTTGAAAAACATGCTGCGCCGTCTTACGCCGCGCCTTCATTAGGACAGGAACGGCGTGGCTACTCCTCAAAGTCATTCCTTAATCTCGATACCTGCTTCGTGAGCAGCGGCGATGAAGGCCAGGCGAGCAGCTTCTGGGGATTTTTTTCCCTTCAACGCCGCTTCGAAAACCAACAATGCCTTGTCTAATTCTTCACCATCTTCCAATGGCCAATCATCGATCAAAGCCCAGGATGCTTCCTGGAGTGTTTTGATTGTCCTGAATTGTCCTGGCCCATCCAGTGCCAGAGAAACGCCCTTGGTCCAATCTTTGGTCACGCCAATGCCTCACACAGTTTCATGGTAGGCCCATTTAGACTGAATGGGGGCGGATAGCGAGGAGGCCGCTGCGCGATATTATTCAATCGGAGAGATGCGCCTGCTTTTGCTCGATTGTATCAAGAACTTTTTCTGGTGACAGAGTTTGCTTCAGCTCATGGAGTTCCTGATCTGCAAGAGTGATATCGAGCCTTTGAGCGATCACAGAAGTGAGTTTGAGGAGCTTGCTGATTTCATGCTCCGCCATCAGCGAAATCTGAAGGTTCAGATCGGCTCGCTTGTCATCTGCCGCGGCCATCCGATTCTGACTGATAAGAACGAATGTCGATATAAATATCGCTTCAACTGATGCCGCCATCGCCAATATGACGAGAGATGGATCAAACTTTGGCAGGATCGGAATCATTCCGACGTTAACCAGAATCCAAAGTCCGAACACCAGCGCATGAATATAGACGAAGGTCATTGAGCCAGCGAAACGCGTTATTACTCCGGCGGCGCGGTCTCGAATAGGCGCCTCGCGAATCTCGGCGTTCCGCCTTTGCAGCAGGGCTTCAATATTTCTTTCAAGCTGGTTGAAGCTGTCTGTTTGATCAGTATCGAACGGGCTTGCCATGAGTGTGCCTTGTTGAACAGAGATGCCAACAAAACCAATGCTGCAGGTGACAGTTCCTCGGCGCCGCATCAAGGCGGGCGGATGTTTCCTAGCGGACGAAGGCTACGCGTGCTTCACTCTATTTGGGATTGATGGCCTTTCAGCCATCAATCGGAAGCGCAGCTATACCTAAATCCCATCTCTCCATCGGAAATAGGCAATGCTACCTGCGCCAAATGCCGCAGCCAAAACAAGGCCGGAAATAATCATTGGTGTCTCCTCCCAGTAAACGATAAAGATTCGCCCCGCTCCTCATCGCGGCGAAGTGTCACAGCAACACAGACTGTCATATTTGACAAGCTTCATCGTCTACGTTCAGCAAAACTGATCGTTCGACTTAACGTTGAGACGCGGCGGTCGGTCGCTAAAAGATGATTGGCGAAACAGCTTGCAGCATATTATTCCGATTGGAACGCATTCAGCAGAGACACGCCTTGGACATTGAATCCTGACGCTGTATTCAAAGATCATGCCTATGGGTGGGTGCCCGGGAGTTTTAGTTGTCTATCGCAGAAATATCTTTGTTGAGTGCGCTTCTGGCCGGTGCATTGTCATTCCTGTCTCCTTGCGTTCTGCCTCTGGTGCCGCCTTATCTTTGCTATATGGCAGGCATTTCAGTTGATCAGTTTAAGGGGTCCGAACAGGTAGAGACGGTCCAGAGTCGTCGTGCGGTTCTGTTCGCTGCGTTATTTTTTACCCTTGGCTTCGGCACAGTCTTTGTAGCGCTAGGGGCTGGTGCGACCTCCATAGGCATGATGCTGCGGCAGCATCTGGATATCCTGTCGAAAATCGGCGGGCTGATCATCATTGTTATGGGGCTCAATTTCCTGGGCCTGTTCAGGATTGGTCTTCTGGCTCGCGAGGCGCGCTTTCAATCTGGTGGCAAGCCCGCCACATTTTCCGGTGCCTATGTCATGGGCCTGGCTTTCGCCTTTGGTTGGACACCTTGTATTGGGCCGGTCCTGGGTGCAATTCTCGGTATTGCAGCTTCGCGCGAAACTGTGGCGGATGGGGCGGTGCTGCTGGCAATTTATTCCTTGGGTTTGGCGGTTCCCTTCTGGATTGCGGCTGCCTTTTCTGGCTCTTTCATGCGTTTCCTCAGCCGCTTTCGCAAACATCTCGGCCTCATGGAAAAGATCATGGGTGCTTTGCTGATCCTGACTGGCCTAGCCTTTATGTTCGGATTTGTCAGTGATCTCGCCATCTGGTTTCAACAAAGCTTCCCCATCCTCTCTCGGATCGGTTGATCATTGATGGCTGCAACACTGGCCCTGCTCATCCCTTTCTTCGGATTGATCCTGATTGGCTATATCGCCGCGCGGGTAAGCCGCCAGAGCGTGGATGCCTTGGGTTGGATGAACATTTTCATTATTTACGCCGCCCTGCCGGCGCTGTTCTTCAAGCTTGTTTCGCGAACGCCATTTGAAGATCTGACGCGGCTCGATTTCATTCTTACGCAGCTCTTTTCAGTCTACACCGTCTACTTTGTATTGCTGATGGTTGGGGTCTGGTGGCGCAAGGCCAGCCTCGGTGAGAGCGTGATACAGGCTTTCGGTGGCGCTTACGGCAATATTGGTTATATGGGGCCAGGGCTTGCGCTGCTTGTTCTTGGTGAAGAGGCGGCAACGCCTGTGGCGCTGATCGTTTGCCTTGAAAATGCCCTCCACTTCATCGTCGCCCCGGCGCTGATGGCGCTTGCTGTTGGCGACGAACGACCGCCGCTGCGCTTGGCCGCCGATGTGCTAAAGCGCGTGGTGTTTCATCCGTTCATTCTATCGACAGCCGCCGGATTCGTCGTAGCGGCCTTGCATGTCAAGCTACCGCAGCCGGTCAGCCAGTTCGTGGAATACCTCGCACAGGCTGCTGCACCCTGTGCGCTGTTTGCCATGGGAGTGAGCCTGGCGCTTCGTCCGCTCAAAAAGGTGCCAATGGAGATCGGTTATATCTCTGTTGCGAAACTTTTGTTGCTGCCAGTTCTGATGTATCTGCTCCTGCGGCTGGTCGGCGGGTTTGAACAAAGTTGGATTCATGCTGCTGTTCTACTCGCAGCACTACCCACGGCAACCAATGTGTTCGTCATCAGTCAACACTACGGTGTTTGGCAGGAAAGAGCGTCTGCGACCGTATTGATCACGACGATCCTCTCCGTATTCACGCTGCCAGTGGTGTTATATCTGATCTCAGCCGGTTTTTTGCCGGTTGAAGGGATGCCGTAGCGTATCCACCAGATCCTTCAAGCTGCGGCCGGGCTCCACGCCCTCGCGCATCAGCACGTTGCGAAGCGGCCCGATTGAGGTCAGCATATGAAGGCCAGCGGCGCGTGCCACTTGCATAGGCAGGAAATCCGACAGAAGGGAGCGGTTCAGCAGGTCCACACCGAAGGTGCGGCTCATGATATCGCCGCGACGGCGGCGGTTAAAACGGTCTCCCAGGTCTGCAGCGATAGGAGCGCCGTTGGTGGACTTCAGCAATTCAACAAGTTCGATGACATCGCGAAGAGAAAGGTTCAGTCCTTGCGCACCAATCGGTGGAAAGGCGTGGGCAGCCTCGCCGATCAAAGCAATGCGCCCTTTGCCGAAACGATCCGCCATGAGGCTCGAAAGCGCCCAGGCCTCAGCACCTTCCTCAACACTGACTTTTCCCAGAAGCGATTGCATCCGCATCTCTACTTCACGTGAGATACTATCCAGTTCGAGAGATAGAAGCCGTTCGGCTTCTTGCGGTTTTACGACCCAAACGAGGCTAGACCGATTGTCGGGCAGGGGAACCTGCGTGAAAGGCCCGGTTTCGGTGTGGAACTCGGTAGAAACATTGTTGTGCGGCACGTCGTGGGCAAAATTCAGCACCACTGCGGTCTGCGGGTACGCCCAGCGACGAACGGAAATGGCGGCAGATTCACGAACATGCGAATTGCGCCCATCAGCCCCGACCACGAAGGCGGCTTCCAATTTCTCCCCGGAAGAAAGACCTAGAGAAACCACATCGCTTGATAGAGTAAGCGTCTGCAGCGATGCATCCACCCGCTCAATGTTTGCCTCTGCTCCAACGGCGGCTCTGAGCTTTTCCATCAGTATTCGATTTGGAATATTGTAGCCGAAGGCATAGAGCCCGACGTCCGGCGCGCGAAACTGTGCAGGCGGCGCACGAAACAGCCGCTTTGTGCCATCAAGAATCTGCATGACGGTCAGCGCTGCCGCTTGCGTCTGCAAATCCTCCCAAAGTCCAAGGCTATCCACAAAGCGAATGGAATGATCCATCAGTGCGGTGGTGCGATGGTCGTTGCGCTCTGTGACGGGAGCGACAAGCGCCACCTTTCTTCCAGCTCGCGCCAAGGCCAGTGCCGCGATGGAGCCAGCCAGACCTTCACCTACAACAGCAATCTCGACGTTCTGCATCTTCGCTCTTCTTCATGCTCTATCAGTATGCTCTATGTAGGCAAACTTGTAACAGTTATCCATGGCCTGTGCCGCTTGAACGGCGTCAAGGTTGCAAAGCGCGCCGATTGGCCGCATACCCGGTATGTGGTTTAGACATTCGGAGCAGGGCGTGATCAGGCGAATCTTCAATTACCGAAAAGTGCCCTATGCAGAAATTCGGGCTTTCTCGGTTCATGTGCTCACGGCCTCAGGTTCCTTCCTCGCATTTCTGGGCGTTGTTGCCGCAGCCGAACACCGTTTCGTTGATATGTGGTGGTGGCTTGGTCTGGCGCTTCTGATCGATGGAATCGATGGGCCTATCGCTCGTAAGGTGCGCGTGAAAGAGGTTCTGCCAAACTGGTCCGGCGATACGCTGGATAACATCATCGACTACGTGACCTATGTTCTCCTGCCAGCTTTCGCACTTTATCAGAGCGGAATGATCGGGGAGACCTGGTCCTTTGTTGCCGCTGGTATGATCGTTGTATCAAGCGCAATCTACTACGCTGATATGGGCATGAAAACGGATGAGTATTTCTTCTCCGGCTTTCCTGTCGTCTGGAACATGGTGATCCTGACACTCTTTGTCATAAAGCCTTCAGAGACAGCTGCCCTCATCGTGGTGGTTGCTGCCGTTATCCTGACGTTCCTGCCCATCAACTTTCTCCATCCGGTTCGGGTCAAGCGGTTACGCGGCCTCAATCTTTCGATTTTCCTTCTGTGGTGCGCACTCTCCGGCTATTCGCTGCTCCTTCAGTTTGAATCCCCAGCATGGCTGGTGTGGAGCGTCGTGCTAACCGGTGTCTATCTGTTTTGCATCGGCGGAATTCTACAGTTGTTTCCCAAGCTCGGAAAAACCAGTTAAGTGTTGGCTTAAGAACGTATTTCCTGTTGTGCGTAGCAACAAAACTTGTATCAATTAATCCACGCGCCGGTCTTTCCGGTCAATCAGCGGCACATCGCATGGACATATCTCGGAGAAGATAGCCCGCGCTGGTGTGTGAGGGGATACGAGTGACAGAGACGCACACACGGGAAGCGTCACCGCTTCTTCAAATTCGGGGTCTGACAAAATATTTCGGTAGCTTCGCAGCCTGCAATGCCATCGATCTGACCATTGCGCCTGGCGAAATTCACGCTCTTTTGGGTGAAAATGGCGCTGGAAAATCCACGCTGGTCAAAATGCTGTTTGGCGTTTTGCAGCCAAGCGCGGGCGACATTGTTTGGGAAGGCCAAGCGCGAACAGTGGTATCACCTGGACAAGCGCGTGAACTGGGCATCGGAATGGTGTTCCAGCACTTCTCACTGTTTGAAGCGCTGACTGTTGCCGAGAACATTGCCCTATCCCTGAACCCGAAAATTCCGCTGGCCAAGATTGCAGAAGAAGCTGCTGCATTGTCTCGCGCCTACGGCTTGCCGCTCGATCCAAATTCGCATGTCGCGGATCTGTCCGTTGGAGAGCGGCAGCGCATAGAAATTGTGCGCGCTCTTTTGCAAAATCCGAAGCTCATCATTCTGGATGAGCCGACTTCCGTTTTGACGCCGCAGGAAGCAGACAAGCTTTTTGAAACTCTGTTCAAGCTAAGGGCAGAAGGGCGCTCGGTTCTCTATATCAGCCATAGGCTGGAAGAAGTGCAGCGCATTTGTGATCGTGCAACGGTCCTGCGCCATGGCAAAGTCACGGGTTCTTGTGATCCGCGACGAGAAACGCCGGCTTCACTTGCACGGATGATGGTTGGCGCTGACGTTGCGACGATCCATCGGCCGGAAGCTGCTGATCTTGGACCGTCGCTGCTGGAAGTTTCCGGTCTCTCCGTCTCTGCCAAGACTCCATTCGCCGTGGCACTGAAGGACATCGCCATACAAGTGCGTGCTGGGGAGGTGCTGGCTATTGCTGGCGTCGCTGGCAATGGTCAAGGCGAACTCTTCGATGCACTCTCGGGTGAGTATCCTGTTGCTTCGGATGAAGCCATTCGACTAAGAGGCAAGCCTGTTGGCCGGATCGGCATCAACGGTCGTCGTTTGATGGGGGCTGGCTTTGTGCCGGAAGAGCGTCATGGCCATGCTGCCGTCTCAGACATGAGCCTTTCTGACAATTTACTGCTTTCCCGCAGCCAATCGGACCGCACGGCGTTTCTGGCAGGCGGTTTCGCTGGCGTCATTCGGCATGATACGATCCGCAAGGCGACAAAACGTATCTGTGAGATCATGGATGTGCGCAAAAGCGGCGAAGATCCAAATGCGGCCTCCCTTTCCGGCGGCAATTTGCAAAAGTTTATTATCGGGCGCGAGCTGGATCGAAAGCCCGCTGTGCTAATCGTCAATCAACCGACATGGGGCGTAGATGCCGGTGCTGCCAGCAGGATTCGACAGTCCCTGATCGATCTCGCACGTTCGGGTTCCGCTGTTGTCGTAATCAGCCAGGATCTCGATGAGATCTTTGAAGTGGCAACCAATATTGCCGTTATCTCAGAAGGCAGGCTTTCACGCCCCTATGCGGCGGGTGAACTTTCGCTGGAGAAAATCGGACTCTTAATGGGCGGCATACACGATTCGACACAGCAGGCGGGAGAATCTCATGCGCATTGAGCTTGAGCGACGCGCTGCCGCATCCGGGTGGTTTGCTGTTGTGTCGCCCTTACTGGCCCTGATGTTGACGCTGTTGTTCGGTGCGTTGATGTTTTGGATGTTGGGCAAAGACCCATTTCACGCGCTCTATAGTTTCTTCGTGGAGCCGCTGCTGGAAGTTTGGTCGCTGCATGAACTTGCCATCAAGGCGGCTCCGCTCATCCTGATCGCCGTTGGACTGTCCGTCTGCTATCGCTCCAACAATTGGAATATCGGTGCAGAGGGCCAGTTCACCATTGGCGCCATCACAGGCTCCATTTTGCCGGTTTTGGTGCCGCAGTGGCACTCGTCGCTGGTGCTGCCGCTGATGTTGATCATGGGCGCCATCGGTGGCGCATTATATGCAGCGATTCCAGCGCTTTTAAAAACGCGCTTCAACACCAATGAAATCCTTGTCAGCCTCATGCTGGTTTATATTGCCCAGCTGTTTCTGGACTGGCTGACGCGTGGCCCCTGGCGCGATCCAAAAGGGTTCAATTTTCCGCAGACCGTGAGCTTCGCGCCTGAAGCTGTTTTGCCGGAACTGCTGGAGAGTGGCCGCGCCCACTGGGCCATCGTTTTCGCCTTGGTCGCGGCGATTGGCATTTGGTTTATGATGCGCTTCATGCTGAAAGGTTTTCAGGTAGAGGTTCTCGGCAAGTCTGAGCGGGCAGGGCGCTTTGCAGGCTTTTCATCGCGCCGCATGGTTTGGTTTTCGCTGATGCTATCCGGTGCTTTTGCCGGTTTAGCTGGAATATCCGAAGTATCGGGCTCTATTGGCCATTTGCAGCCATCCATTTCGCCCGGATACGGTTTCACAGCCATTATAGTTGCATTCCTAGGACGTCTTAATCCACTTGGAATTATCGCTTCCGGCTTCGTGTTGGCGCTCACCTATCTTGGTGGTGAGGCAGCTCAGCTATCGCTTGGCGTATCTGACAAAGTAACGCGGGTTTTCCAAGGATTGCTGCTTTTCTTCGTGCTGTCCTGCGACACCCTGATCCTTTATCGCGTGCGCCTCATCTTCGGAGCCAAACGTGCCGCCGCCGAAGCGAGGTCTTGAGTCATGCTTGAAGCCATTCTTTTGACCATCATCACCGCTGCCACGCCGCTTGTCATCGCTGCCATGGGTGAGCTTGTGACTGAGCGGGCGGGTGTCCTCAACCTCGGCGTCGAGGGTATGATGATTATGGGAGCAGTGTGCGCCTTTGCCGGTGCCTACACTACCGGCTACCCAATCGTAGGAATCCTGTGCGGAATTTTGGGAGGTGCATTCTTCTCGCTTCTGTTCGGCTTTCTGACGTTGACACTGGTGACCAATCAGGTTGCCACCGGCCTTGCGCTGACCATTTTGGGTCTCGGACTGTCAGGCCAGATTGGCGAGGCATTTGTCGGTATTCCGGGCGTGAAGCTACAGCCGATTGTTGTTCCGCTTCTGTCTGAAATCCCTTTCCTTGGCCCTTTGCTGTTCCGGCAGGATATTACGTTCTACCTCAGCATCGCTCTTGTGATTGGCGTCAACTGGTTCCTATTCAAAAGCCGCCGCGGCCTGAAGCTGCGGGCGATTGGTGATAATCATGGTTCTGCCCACGCGCTTGGAATCGATGTTATCCGTACGCGCTATCTGGCTGTGATGTTTGGCGGTGCCTGTGCCGGTTTGGCCGGTGCACAACTGTCGCTGGTCTATACGCCGCAATGGGTGGAAAACATGTCTGCGGGGCGCGGCTGGATCGCGCTTGCACTTGTGGTTTTTGCCTCGTGGAGGCCATGGAGAGTGCTGGCAGGTGGCTACATTTTCGGCGCTGTCGGCATCTTGCAATTGCATGCGCAGGCGTTCGGCATTGGAGTGCCCTCGCAGTTTCTTTCCATGCTGCCTTATGCAGTCACTATTGTCGTGCTGATCATCATTTCGCATAATCGTCGCACGACACTCATCAACACGCCGGCATCGCTCGGGAAATCCTTCGTTCCCGATAGATAAAGCGTTCTCCGTACTTCGAAGCTTCATGCCAAACAGGGGTTGAATATGAAGAAGCTCATTATCGCACTTGCCGCAACGGCGGCCGCTCTCGGCGGCCTCGTAAGTGGCGCACAGGCCCAGGATAAAACCAAGGTCTGCTTCATCTACGTTGGCACAAAGACTGATGGTGGTTGGACGCAGGCGCATGAGCTTGGCCGCCAGGAACTTCAGAAAACTTTCGGCGACAAGATCGAGACCCCTTATCTGGAAAGCGTTCCGGAAGGCCCGGATGCGGAGCGTGCTATCGAGCGCATGGCACGGTCTGGCTGTGCCATGGTCTTCACGACCTCCTTCGGCTTCATGGATGCGACAGTAAAGGTTGCGCAGAAGTTCCCGAAGGTGAAATTCGAACATGCGACAGGCTTCAAGGCTGCGGAAAACCTCGCAACCTATAACTCGCGTTTCTACGAAGGCCGTTACATTCAGGGCCAGATCGCCGCGAAAATGTCCAAGAAGGGCGTGGCCGGTTACATCGCTTCCTTCCCCATCCCGGAAGTGGTCATGGGCATCAATGCCTTCGAGCTAGGTGCAAAGTCCGTCAATCCTAACTTCAAGTTGAAGGTGGTATGGGCAAATACCTGGATCGACCCAGGCAAGGAAGCCGATGCTGCAAAGGCTCTGATCGATCAGGGCGTTGATATTCTGACGCAGCACACAGATTCCACCGCTCCGATGCAGGTGGCTGCCGAACGTGGCATCATGGCGTTTGGTCAGGCTTCTGACATGATCGCCGCTGGTCCAAAGACGCAGTTGACGGCGATTGTCGATACCTGGGGCGCCTACTATATCAAGCGCACAAAGGCGCTTCTTGATGGTACCTGGAAGTCCGAACAAGTCTGGGATGGTTTGAAAGACGGCATTCTGACGATGGCGCCTTACACCAATATGCCGGATGACGTGAAGGCAATGGCGGAAGAAACGGAAGCCAAGATCAAGTCTGGCGAGTTGCATCCGTTCACAGGCCCCATCAACAAGCAGGATGGTTCTGCCTGGCTGAAGCAGGGCGAAAAGCCTGAAGATGGCGTACTGCTCGGCATGAACTTCTACGTTGAAGGTGTGGACGACAAGCTGCCGCAATAAGGCTTGCTGACCAAATATTTAAACAGCCGCTCGCGACTTAATCGCGGGCGGCTTTTGCATTTTCGCCTAAGGGAATGCTCGTGCGGCATATGCCTGAGTGCTCCGCTTGGCGATCCATTGAAATTACTGCTACAAGCGCGCGATCTTCCGAGGAGAGTCGCATGGAACGCACCTGTCTTGCTGTTATTCTCGCTGCTGGCGACAGCACACGCATGAAATCATCAATGTCGAAGGTTCTGCACCCTGTCGCTGGCCTTCCTATGATTTCTCATGCCATGCGTTCAATCAAAGATGCGTCCATTCGCGATGCTGTTTTGGTGCTGGGCCGAGATGCGGATGCGGTCGCAAAGGCCGGTGGTATCGATGGTGTGACTGTTTCTACCGTTCTGCAGACACAGCGTCTTGGAACCGGCCATGCGGTGCTGACAGCGCGGGATGCCATTTCCGAGGGTTATGACGAGATTCTAGTAACTTATGGCGATGTGCCTTTGGTGCGCCCAGAGAGCTTTTCCAAGGCACGAGCCCTTATGGCGGATGGCGCAGACATTGTTGTCATCGGGTTTCAAACTTTGAACCCCACTGGTTACGGTCGCCTGCTCGTCAAGGATGGTGAACTCGTAGCTATTCGCGAGGAAAAGGACGCGACGGACGAGGAGCGAAAAGTAACACGCTGCAATAGCGGCCTTATGGTCATCAACGGCGTGCGCGCTTTGGAATGGCTCGACAAGATCGACAACAAGAATGCCAAGGGCGAGTTCTACCTGACTGATATCGTTGAGATTGCCCGTGCCGCAGGAGCCAAGGTCGTGGCTGTAGATGCGCCGGAAGCAGAACTTGCTGGCTGCAATACAAGAGCCGAACTTGCCCTGCTTGAGGCTAGCTGGCAGCAGCGCCGCCGTCACGAACTCATGATTTCCGGCGTTTCGATGATTGCACCAGAAACAGTGTTCCTGGCCTATGATACGGTTCTGCATCCCGATGTTTTGGTTGAGCCGAATGTCGTGTTTGGACCAGGCGTAACCGTGGAAAGCGGCGCTATCATCCATGCATTCTCTCACATTGAAGGCGCGCATGTGGCCAGCGGCGCAACAGTTGGCCCTTTCGCAAGGCTGCGCCCCGGTGCAGAACTCGGTCCGGATTCCAAGGTCGGCAATTTTTGTGAGGTGAAGAAGGCCACGATTGGCGCAGGCGCTAAGGTCAATCATTTGACCTATATCGGAGACGCCTCGATCGGTGCTGGCTCCAACATCGGCGCAGGCACTATTACCTGCAACTACGATGGGGTGAACAAGCACGAAACGCGCATCGGTGAAAATGCCTTTATCGGTTCCAATTCGTCGCTGGTGGCACCTGTCTCCATCGGGAACGGGGCTTATGTCGCCTCTGGCAGCGTGGTGACCTACGATGTGCCAGATGATGCTTTGGCACTCGGACGAGCGCGCCAAGAGATTAAGCCGGAGAGGGCCAAGTTGATCCGCGAAAGAGCTGCCGCCGTGAAGGCAGCAAAGAAAGCTGGGCATTAAGAAGCTAAGGTTACGGCCGGAAATTCAAATTGACTGCGGCCATGATTGCACTTCTTGCGCAGTGCGGTAGGAACGTGCCGAGTAAGAGATTCAGGAAGAGAGGTTCGTATGTGTGGCATTGTGGGGATCGTCGGTCAGCAGGCGGTCGCTGAGCGGCTGGTCGAAGCCTTGCGCCGGTTAGAATACCGGGGCTACGATTCTGCCGGTGTTGCCACCATTCACGAGGGCAGACTTGACCGTCGCCGTGCGGAAGGCAAGCTCTTCAATCTTGAAAGGAAGCTGGCGGGCGATCCACTGCCAGGGAATATCGGCATCGCACACACGCGTTGGGCAACGCACGGTGCGCCGAACGAGACCAATGCTCACCCGCATTTTGTCGAGGGTGTCGCTGTCGTCCATAATGGCATTATCGAGAACTTCTCCGAGCTTCGTGACGAACTCACTGCCGAAGGTGCAGTTTTTTCAAGCCAGACCGACACGGAAGTGGTTGCTCATCTTCTTGCCAAGTACACGCGCGAGAGCATGGATCATCATCAAGCGATGCTGGCCATGCTGAACCGTGTGACGGGTGCATACGCGCTTGTCGTCATCTTCCAGGATGATCCGGGTACGATCATGAGCGCGCGTTTTGGGCCGCCCCTGGCTGTTGGCCATGGCCAAAACGAGATGTTCCTGGGTTCTGATGCCATCGCTCTTGCGCCTTTCACCAACCAGATCACCTACCTCGTCGATGGCGATTGCGCGGTGATGACGGCGAAGGGCGTTTCGATTACCGATTATGCTGGTAATCCTGTTGAACGTCCTATCCAGATCTCCCAGACTGCGGCGTTGATGGTGGATAAAGGCAATCACCGCCATTTCATGGAAAAGGAAATCTATGAGCAGCCGGAGATCATTTCTCACGCGCTGAGCCATTATATTGATTTTGCAAGCGGGGCCATTCGCGAGCAGGACAAGGCCATCGATTTTGCTGCAATCCGCAGCTTGGCGATCTCAGCCTGTGGCACCGCCTATCTGTCCGGTCTTGTGGGCAAATACTGGTTCGAGCGGTACGCGCGCCTACCCGTCGAGATCGATGTGGCATCGGAGTTTCGCTACCGCGAAATACCGCTCTCCAAGGATCAGGCAGCTCTGTTCATTTCCCAGTCTGGCGAAACGGCAGATACTCTGGCCTCTCTGCGCTACTGCAAGGATGAGGGCTTGCCGATTGGCGCGGTGGTCAACGTCAAGGAGTCTACGATTGCGCGGGAAGCCGATGCGATTTTCCCGATTCTTGCCGGACCCGAAATCGGTGTTGCCTCCACCAAGGCGTTCACCTGCCAGTTGGCCGTGTTGGCTGCCCTTTCCATTCAGGCAGGCCGTGCCCGTGGCACCCTGAGTGAGGTGCAGGAAAAGGAACTGGTACGGCATCTCACCGAGATGCCGCGCATCATGAGCAAGGTTCTCAATCAGATCCAGCCGGAGATCGAACTTCTGTCGCGGGAGCTATCCCGCTTCAAGGATGTTCTTTATCTCGGTCGTGGCACAAGCTATCCGCTCGCACTGGAAGGTGCTCTGAAGCTGAAGGAAATCTCCTACATCCATGCTGAAGGCTATGCCGCCGGTGAGCTGAAACACGGCCCGATTGCCCTGATCGACGAGAACATGCCGGTCATCGTCATTGCGCCTCATGATCGCTTCTTCGAAAAAACAGTTTCCAATATGCAGGAAGTTGCGGCTCGTGGCGGCAAGATTATTTTCGTGACGGATGAGAAGGGTGCGGCTGCTTCCAAACTGGAGACCATGGCAACGATCGTTCTTCCCAATGTGGACGAAGTTATCGCGCCAATGATCTTCTCGCTGCCGATCCAGTTGCTCGCGTATCATACGGCCGTGTTCATGGGTACGGATGTGGACCAGCCACGGAATCTGGCAAAATCAGTCACTGTAGAGTGATCTTCGAAGCTGGCTGATTGGCCGTTGAAGCTGCGTTTATTCGCAGTCACCTCTTGCGGGGGTGAAGAGGGTTCGGCATTGTCCGAATCCTCTGCTTTGTGCATTGCGGAATCAAGATTGAAAGCAGCCCATGGATAGCCCGGAACGAATTACGCTTGCTGGACGGTTGCGGAACAACTTCCTCACTGGCCTCATTATCTGCGCGCCCCTGGCAATTACAATATGGCTGACATTCGCATTTATTGATTGGGCTGACAGTTGGGTCACGCCTTACATCCCGCAACGCTATAACCCGCAATATTATTTTGACATCACCATTCCGGGGCTCGGCTTGGTGATCGCGGTTCTTTTCATAACGGTGATCGGCTTTCTGGGAAAAAACCTGATTGGTCGCTCCATCGTCAATTTTGGTGAGTCGATCCTCAATCGCACGCCTCTCGTTCGTACGCTTTACAAGAGCCTGAAGCAGATTTTCGAAACCGTGCTGAAGGATCAGTCCACCTCCTTCAAGAAGGTGGGGCTCGTCGAGTTTCCGAGCCCCGGTACCTGGGCACTTGTGTTCATTGCCGCTGAGGCTCAGGGCGAGGTGGCGCATCGCTTCAATGAACTTGGGCAGGAAATGATGGCTGTCTTTTTGCCGCCGACGCCAGTGCCAACAGCAGGCTTTCTCATGTTCGTGCCGAAAGAGAAGGTCATTGTTTTGGACATGACACCCGAAGATGCTGCCAAACTACTGATTTCCGGCGGATTGATCACGCCTGAATGGAAGCCAAAGCTGCTTTTATGAGCTTCATCTGATTGTCATGTTGCAATCCTAGACACTGGGGCAAGGGGCTCGAAACGCGACTGTTTTCGCAGTCGAGCAGGTTTTCCTCTTGTCACGCCAAAGGATGCAACTCCATGAATTCTCTTTTCCGAAACGGCAAGCGCTGCTTGCTGATCTCTGTGGCAACATCGCTCATGCTGCCCGCATTTGCTTACGCTGACGCCACGCCCCAGAACAAGGGGCTCGTCGCCGTTGGCCGTATTCCTGCAAGCCAGAAAGACAAGTTTGGCGAAACTTTCGGATCAGGGTCCGGCATGGCCATAGACACCACGACCTGGAGGAAGGACGGAGACAGTTATTCTGGCTCGCTGTGGCTGCTACCTGACCGCGGCTACAACGTGGAAGGCACCACGGATTACAATGATCGGCTGAATAAGATCGAGTTCCGCCTTGTACCGGTCAATGGTGCGCCGGGTGAAGCTGGTCAAACATCCTCGCTTCAGACGAAACTGGCCGATACGATCCTTTTGACCGACGATCAGGGCAAGAACCTGACAGGTCTTGATCCAGAAGCGGGTATACGGGCTGCGGCTAATAATTTTCCGGCGTTGCCTCAGGCTCGAACGGGAAAGATTGCAATGGACCCGGAGGCCGTCATTCGCTTGAAGGAAGGCTCTTTCCTTATCAGCGATGAATATGGCCCGTACATCTATCACTTCACGTCTGAAGGTAAGATGGTTTCGGCCACACAGCCGCCGAAGGCGCTACTTCCCATGCGCAATGGAGAGATCAATTTCTCTTCCAACAATGTGGACGCGCAAGGCAAAAAGCCCGAGCCCAAAGATCCCGATACAGGCCGTCAAAACAATCAGGGTCTGGAAGGCATGTCGATGACGCCGGATGGCAAGTATGTGATCGCCGTTCTGCAATCGGCAGCTCGGCAGGATGGCGGCGATTCCGGCCAGACGCGCATGAACACACGCGCACTTGTCTACGATGCAGCAGATATCGATCATATGAAACTCGTCCATGAATTTGTTGTGCCGCTGCCGACCTTTGACAACAAAGGCAAAGTGGGTGTGGCTGCACAGAGCGAAATTCTGGCGCTGTCCGACAAGAGCTTCTTGATGTTGGCGCGTGACAGCAATAACGGCCAAGGTCTGAAGGGCGATACTTCGGCCTACCGCCAAATCGTTTCAGTGGATTTGTCTGAAGCAACCGACATTGCCAACTCCGAATTTGATGCAGCAAAGCCGGTAGCGCCAAAGGGGATTGTTGATCCAACTGTGAAAGTCGCAAAGGTCTCGCCATTCATTGATTTGAATGACAAGGAGCAGCTTGCCCGCTTTGGCCTGCACAACGGCGCGCCAAATGACAAGAACAACCTGTCCGAAAAATGGGAAGCCATGTCGCTAGCGAGCGTTCAGGATACTGCTGCTCCGGATGATTACTTTTTGTTTGTTGCCAATGATAACGACTTCCTGACGCAGGATGGCTTTCAGGTTGGTGCGGCATACAAAGCTGAAGGTGGGGCAGACGTTGACACCATGTTCCAGGTCTATCGCGTCACTCTCCCCGGCCTCAAATAAGCTAACCATTAGCCGGAAACGAAGGAAGGCCCCGATGGGGCCTTCCAAATTTTATTCTCAACGTTTCAGAAAATTTATCGGATGCGCTTTGCTGCCGGCTCAGGAACCAGTTCGCCATTCAGGCGACGGTCCAGATAATCCTCACATTCGCCCATCAGCGCTTCAACCTTATTGTTGAAGAAGTGGTTCGCGCCTTCGACGGTACGGTGCGTGATGAGGATGCCCTTCTGAGTCTTCAGCTTCTCAACCAGACCATTCACATCCTTTTCCGGCGCGACCTTATCCGAGTCGCCATTGATGATGAGGCCGGATGAGGGGCAGGGCGCCAGGAAGGAAAAGTCATAGGTGTTCGGTTGCGGCGCAATCGACATGAAGCCTTCGATTTCCGGGCGACGCATAAGCAACTGCATCCCAATCCATGCGCCGAAGGAATATCCGGCAACCCAGCAGCTCTTCGAATCAGGATGCAGGCTCTGCACCCAATCGAGAGCAGAAGCAGCGTCAGAAAGCTCGCCTGCACCGTGATCAAACTCGCCTTGGCTTCGACCAATTCCACGGAAGTTGAAGCGGAGGGTCGTGAAGCCGCGCTTCTGGAACATATAGAACAGCTGATAAACGATCTGATTGTTCATCGTGCCGCCGAACTGGGGGTGCGGATGCAGGATGATCGCAATCGGTGCGCTCTTTTCTTTGGAAGGCTGGTAGCGCCCTTCGAGGCGGCCTGCAGGGCCGTTAAAAATGACTTCTGGCATCGGTACTCCGGTCAGCTTTGGATGTTTCAAACGTTTCCCGATGCCTTGACTTGACGAAGCCGCTCATCTTTTCTAGAAACAGTTTAGAACCATTCGAAAGTGGGCTGCTATTGGCGCTGCCCAGTTGGTCGTCTCATAAGGCATGCAAGGCGAAAATTTCAAGAAAAATGCGTCGCCTGTATCAACTAGACTGGAAACCGGAAGAGGCAATGGCAGCGGAAAGAGCATATCTGGATTGGAACGCAACAGCGCCGCTTTCTGATGTGGCCCGTTCCGCCATGCTTGCTGCTTACGAATTGCCGGGAAATGCGTCTTCAGTTCATACGGAAGGGCGCGCTGCTCGCGCCGCATTGGGTAAGGCCCGCCAGCAGGTCGCGTCCCTGGTGGGTGCCGAGGCCCAGCATGTAACCTTTACCAGCGGTGCAACGGAAGCAGCCAATCTAGTACTGACGCCTGATTTCAAAATGGGGCGCTCGACGCTTCGCTTTGGCAGGCTTTACGTATCATCTATCGAACATCCCGCAATTCGAGAGGGCGGGCGTTTTTCACGCAGCCAGATTGCTGAGATCCCAGTCACTTCATCGGGTGTCGTCGATTTGTCTGGCTTGGAAGCTTTGCTCGCTCGCCATGAGGCTGATGACGGCTTGCCCATGGTGGCAATCATGCTGGCCAACAATGAAACTGGCGTTGTTCAACCAGTAGCAGAGGCAGCCAAGCTGGTACATGCTAAAGGCGGATTGCTGGTTGTGGATGCTGTGCAGGGTGTGGGTCGTGTTTCCATCGATATTTCTGCACTCGATGCTGACTTCTTGATTATTTCCTCGCACAAGATCGGCGGCCCAAAAGGCGTGGGGGCCTTGATTGCACGAGGCGAGGTGATGATGCCACAGGCGCTCATTCACGGCGGCGGGCAGGAAAAAGGGCATCGATCTGGTACTGAAAACTTTCCCGGTATTGTGGGCTTCGGTGCGGCAGCGGAGGAGGCGCTTCATGAAATTTCTGTTCGCAATGAGCGCATGTCCGGTCTGCGCGATCAGCTTGAGGCGGGTATGCGCGCTGCGGCACCAGATGTAGTTATTCATGGTGCCGATGTGGTGCGCGTCGCCAACACCTGTTTCTTCTCATTGCCAGGCTTGAAATCGGAAACCGGGCAAATCGCCTTCGATCTGGAAGGTGTTGCGCTCTCTGCTGGCGCGGCTTGCTCATCCGGTAAGGTCGGGCAGAGCCATGTGCTTGCGGCCATGGGTTGCGATCCCGATATGGGTGCTTTGCGTATATCTCTCGGACCTTCGACAGCGGGCCGCGATATCGAAAAGGCGCTTGCTGCCTTTCAGCGTATTGTTGGCAGGCGAAAACCGGCGGGTGGCGCTGCGTAAGACTGGACGAATTGCAAAAACGCAAAATTTGACTTGCCAAATGGTGTGAAAACCGCCTTCTGGCCCCTACATAAGGCGGACCCCCGCCACAGTATGACAAGCTGCCGGACCCTTGATTCCGGCGAGATTGGAGAACGAGTATGGCTGCCGTGCAGGAAACGATCGATCAGGTCCGCCAGATCGATGTTGACCAGTACAAGTATGGCTTCGAAACGGTCATCGAAGTTGATAAGGCTCCGAAGGGCCTTTCAGAAGATATCATTCGCTTCATCTCCGCCAAGAAGGAAGAGCCGGAGTGGATGCTGGAATGGCGTCTTGAGGCCTATCGCCGCTGGTTGACGATGGACGAGCCCACCTGGGCGCGCGTGGATTACCCAAAGATCGATTTCAACGATCTATATTATTATGCAGCGCCCAAGACCACGTCCGGTCCAAAATCGCTTGAAGAGGTCGATCCTGAGCTTCTGAAAGTGTACGAGAAGCTTGGTATTCCGCTGAAAGAGCAGGAAATACTGGCCGGCGTTGAAAAGCCGCGCGTAGCGGTTGATGCCGTGTTTGACTCCGTCTCCGTTGTGACGACCTTCAAGAAGGAACTGGCGAAAGCTGGCGTTATCTTCATGTCCATTTCGGAGGCTGTTCGTGAGCATCCGGATTTGGTGAAGAAGTATCTGGGCTCCGTTGTTCCCACCTCGGATAACTATTATGCGACGCTGAACTCGGCGGTATTCACGGATGGTTCGTTCGTGTTCGTGCCGAAGGGCGTTCGTTGCCCGATGGAGCTCTCCACCTACTTCCGTATTAACGAGAAGAACACAGGCCAGTTCGAGCGCACGCTGATCATTGCCGAAGAGGGGGCTTACGTCTCTTATCTCGAGGGCTGCACAGCACCGCAGCGCGACGAAAATCAGCTTCATGCCGCTGTTGTCGAACTCGTCGCCCTGGACGATGCCGAGATCAAGTACTCGACGGTTCAGAACTGGTATCCGGGCGATGCGCAGGGTAAGGGCGGCATCTACAACTTCGTGACCAAGCGCGGCGATTGCCGTGGCCACCGCTCGAAAATTTCGTGGACGCAGGTCGAGACCGGTTCTGCTATTACCTGGAAGTACCCAAGCTGCATTTTGCGCGGTGACGATAGCCGCGGCGAGTTCTATTCAATCGCCGTTTCCAACGGTCATCAGCAGATCGATTCTGGCACCAAGATGATTCATCTCGGCAAGAATACGTCGAGCCGTATCATCTCGAAGGGTATCGCGGCAGGCGTTTCACAGAACACTTATCGCGGTCAGGTTTCCGCTCATCGCAAGGCATCGAATGCCCGCAACTTCACCCAGTGCGATTCGCTTCTGATTGGTGACAAGTGCGGTGCGCACACCGTGCCATACATAGAAGCCAAGAATTCGTCTGCGCAGTTTGAACACGAAGCAACCACCTCAAAGATTTCCGAGGATCAGCTGTTCTACTGCCTGCAGCGTGGAATTCCTGAAGAAGCTGCGATCGCGTTGATCGTCAACGGTTTCGTCAAGGAAGTCATTCAGGAGCTTCCAATGGAATTCGCGGTAGAAGCGCAGAAGCTGATCGGCATTTCACTTGAGGGCAGCGTGGGCTGATTGCAGCCCTCGCGCCCCGCTTTAGTCATTGCGCTTTGCGCCATTCTCCTTGTCCGGAAGGATAGAAACATGCTTGAAATCAAGAACCTGCACGCCCGCATTGCCGAAGACGGCACTGAAATTATTAAGGGTCTTAACCTCACGGTGAAGGCTGGTGAAGTGGCGGCCATCATGGGTCCAAACGGCTCCGGTAAGTCCACGCTGTCCTACATCTTGTCCGGGCGCGAAGACTATGAAGTGACCGAAGGCGAAATTCTCTATAACGGCGAAAACATTCTAGAGTTGGACCCAGCAGAACGTGCTTCAAAAGGCATTTTCCTTGCTTTCCAATACCCGGTCGAAATCCCGGGCGTTGCTACCATGCAGTTCCTGAAGGTGGCGATGAACGAGCAGCGCAAGGCACGGGGCGAAGATGAACTTTCCACGCCAGATTTTATGCGCCGCGTGAAGGAAGCTGCTGCCGAATTGAAGATCAATCCGGATATGCTGAAGCGCCCCCTGAACGTCGGTTTTTCCGGTGGTGAGAAAAAACGCGCCGAGATTCTTCAGATGGCCCTGCTTGAGCCAAAGCTTTGCGTGCTCGACGAAACAGACTCTGGACTTGATATCGATGCGCTGAAGATCGTAGCCGATGGCGTCAATGCTCTGAAGTCGCCAGACCGCGCTGTGATCGTCATCACGCACTATCAGCGCCTGCTGGACTACATCGTGCCGGACACGGTGCATGTTCTCTACAAGGGTCAGATCATCCGCACCGGCGATAAGGATTTGGCGCTCGAGCTGGAAGCCAACGGCTACGCCGATATCATCGGCACGGCAGCCTGAGGCGAGGGTAAGAGGATGAATGCCATGAACATGCAGACTCAAAGCCGGCTTACGGCGGCGGAATCTGCGTTGGTTGAAAGCTACAATGCCCAGATCGGCGAATTGCCGGGCAATGGAGCCGTTATCAGCGCACGGGACCGTCTCGTGGATGACCTCAAGACCAATGGCCTTCCAACGCGCCGCGTTGAAGCTTGGCACTATACCGATTTGAAGACGTTGGTTCGCGCCATTCCGGCCAATGCACCAGCCGCATCTACCCGCAATCCAACGGCCCTGGTGGACGGGGCGTCGGTGCTGGTGACGCGCCAGGGCGAGGCAGATGCCAAGGCCTCCGTTGACGGTGTGGTGATTTCTTCATTCGCAGATATGCTGCGCGAAGGAACAGCGGCGCCCGGTCTTTCTATCAGCGATGCAGACGACACCGTCGGCAAGATCAACGGTAGCTTCGTTCGCGATGGTTATGTGCTGGAGTTTCAGGCTGGCGTAGAAATCGAGCAGCCTATCGAAATTCAGGCTTTGCACGGCGCCGGCCAAGCTCACACACGCTTCCCTGTTAGCTTCGGCGCGGGCTCGAAAGCAACAGTTATCGAGCGCCATGTCCAGACCACAGATGGTCAGGCATTCGTTTCTTCAATCAGCGATATCTCGCTCGAAGACGGCGCAGAGGTGACGTGGATTGTCCTGCAGGAGCAGGGTCCCAACGATACGCATTTGGGTCAGGTACGTCTGCGGATCGGTGAGAACGCCAAACTGCGCCTGTTCGTTATTAATGCCGGCGGGAAGCTGGTTCGTCAGGAACTGCGTGTTGACGTTGCCGGCGAAGGGGCCGATTTGACGCTTCGCGGCGTAAACCTGCTGGGCGGAGATACGCATACGGATGTGACATTGGTTCTCGGTCACAATGTGCCGAATACGACCTCTACGGAAGTCTTCCGTAACGTGATTTTCGACCGTGCCCGCGGTGTGTTTCAGGGCATGATCAAAGTTGCGATCGATGCGCAGAAGACAGATGCACGCATGGCCTGCAACACGCTTCTGATGTCTGATGACGCCGAGTTTGCAGCCAAGCCGGAACTCGAAATCTTTGCCGACGACGTTCAGTGCGGTCACGGTGCGACTGTTGCCGATATCGATAGCAACCATCTCTACTACCTGATGGCCCGCGGCATTCCGCGTAACAAGGCACGCGCCATGCTGGTAAATGCTTTCGTAGCAGAGATCGTCGAAGAGCTGGAAGACGAAGCGCTGGTTGAGGCTCTGGAAGCCGTTATCGGTTCTTGGCTTGAGAAACACGCCTGATCAAGGCAGAGGGCGGTTCAATACTGGCCGCCCTCGTCTAATCCCTTTGTTCGCTGAACATGTGAGATGGCCATCATGACCTATGATGTCGAAGCGATCCGTCGCGATTTTCCGATCCTGTCAACGATGGTCCATGGCAAACCTCTGGTCTACCTGGATAACGGTGCCTCGGCTCAGAAACCGCAATCTGTCATTGATGGAATTTCTCACGCCTACTCTCACGAATATGCAAATGTTCACAGAGGGTTGCATTATCTTTCTAATGCGGCGACTGAAGCTTATGAAGCTGCGCGCGAGAAGGTTCGTCGGTTTTTGAACGCAGGTTCGGTAGACGATATCATTTTCACCAAAAATTCCACTGAGGCCATCAACACTGTGGCTTATGGGTGGGCCATGCCCCACCTCAAAGAAGGCGATGAGATTGTGCTAACGATATTGGAGCACCACTCCAATATCGTCCCTTGGCATTTCCTTCGTGAACGGCAGGGTGTGAAGCTGGTTTGGGTGCCGGTGGATGATGATGGCGCATTTCATCTTGAAGAATTCGAAAAGTGCCTGACGGACAAGACGCGACTTATCGCAGTCACGCAGATGTCCAATGCGCTTGGAACAGTCGTTCCGGTGAAGGATGTGTGCAAACTAGCGCGTGAGCGCGGCATTCCGGTGCTGGTCGATGGCAGCCAGGGTGCTGTGCACATGCCGGTTGATGTTCGCGACATTGATTGTGACTGGTATGTCATGACGGGCCACAAGCTTTACGGTCCATCCGGCATTGGCGTGCTTCATGGCAAACAAGAACGCCTACGGGAGATGCGCCCATTTCAGGGCGGCGGTGAAATGATCATCGATGTGGCGGAGGATTTCGTCACCTATAATGATCCGCCCCATCGTTTTGAGGCAGGCACTCCGCCCATCGTTCAGGCCATCGGTCTCGGCCATGCTCTTGATTACATGGAAAAGGTTGGACGCGAGGCGATTGCCGCTCATGAAGCCGATCTGACAGCCTATGCGAATGAGCGTTTAAGCGCGATCAACTCTCTGCGTATCATTGGCAATGCGCCGGGCAAGGGCGCAATTTTCTCGTTCGAGCTTGCCGGAATTCATGCCCATGATGTCTCGATGGTCATCGACCGGAAGGGCGTTGCGGTTCGCGCGGGCACCCATTGTGCAATGCCGCTCTTGAAACGCTTCGGCGTAACTTCCACTTGCCGTGCATCATTTGCGATGTACAACACGCGCGCCGAAGTGGACGCGCTGGCTGATGCGCTGGATTACGCGCGAAACTTCTTTGCCTGAGGACGAAAGAATGTCGACCGAAGAAACAATTCCAAAGTGGGATGCCCGTGAAGGGATCATCCAATCCGCCATTCCGCCTGAGGAACTTGCCCGTCTTTCCGATGATATCGTATCGGCCTTGAAGACCGTGTACGATCCAGAAATCCCGGCGGACATTTTCGAACTCGGTCTGATCTACAAGATCGACATTGAAGACGACCGTCTTGTCAAAATCGTCATGACCCTCACCGCGCCGGGCTGCCCTGTTGCCGGTGAAATGCCGGGCTGGGTGGAAAATGCTGTTGGCGCCGTTGAAGGTGTATCGGGCGTTGAAGTGGAGATGACGTTCGATCCGCCGTGGACGCCTGAGCGCATGTCGGAGGAGGCGCAGGTCGCCGTTGGTTGGTATTGATAGCAGGGCCGGTTGATCCGGCCCTTACAGTCACTTACATTGAGAACCGTAACCGCTGGACCTTGAATCCGGTCGGGTAAAGGAGAATAGGCCCATGGGCTTTGCAATAATGACTATGACCGATGCTGCCGCCAACCGTGTGAAGGCAATCGTTGAAAATTCCGGTCCTGATGCGAAGGGTATCCGCGTCGGTATCAAAAAGGGCGGTTGTGCCGGAATGGAATACACCATCGATCTGGTCATCGAGGCAAATGCAAAGGATGACCTGGTGGAGCATGAAGGCGCCAAGGTCTGGGTCGAACCATCCGCTGTGCTTTATTTACTCGGTACGCAGATGGATTTTGAAGTGACGAAGATGCGCTCCGGCTTCACCTTCAACAACCCCAACCAGACATCTGCTTGCGGATGCGGCGAATCCGTGGAGTTGAAACCTGCAGATCTTGCTGCCTTGGCGAAAGAGCGCGCAGCGGAAAACCATAGCGCTTGAAACGCCAGTCTTTTCAGGCAGCGAGTGGGTTTAATCACAACAAATCGCCGAGTTGATTGAGAAGCTGTTCAGTGGCCTGACCAGCTTCGTTTGCGTTGCGCTGCTGCATGGCGCGAATGACGGTAAGATGCAGCTCTGCAGATTGGCGAAGGCCATCAACCGTTGCGGTGGAGAACCAAAGCCGTCGAGCATGGGTTTGAAGCGGGGCAAGCGAACCCGTGAGGAATTGATTGGGACAGGCTTCTTCAACGATTTCATCAAACCGTTTGTCGGCAGCAAGAAATGCCAAAATATCTGCTTTGGCGGCAGCTCTGCCCATTTCTGTTGCGCAGTGTATCAGACGTTCACGTTGACGCTCATCCGCATGGCTGGCCACAAGAGAGGCTGCTAGAGGTTCCAGTCTTCGCCTCACAGCCATGATGTCGCGGTAGTCACCGGCGTCGATCTCAGTGATCTGCAAGCCAACGCGCGGGCGCACAATGAGAAGGCCCTGCCATTCCAATCGTTGAATTGCCTCTCGCACCGGAGTGCGGCCGTGGCCAGACATTTCTATGAGCTGTCTTTCGTTCACCAAAGTGCCGGGGGCAAGCTTCAAGGTCACGATTAGCTCTTCCAAGCTTCGATAGGCTTGGCGGCTTAGCGATTCTGCCGAGACGTTCTGTGTCGTCATGTGATCCATTGCGGCGAGATAACACAGACGGCGTGATAATCTCAATCAGGAGAAGCGCGAATCTATGTCATCTAATCGGTTTTAAATTATTCATGACGCAAGGCGTCGATTGGGTTCAATTGTGCCGCGCGTCTTGCGGGGAAGTAGCCGAAAATCATGCCGATCAAAGCTGAGAAAGCAAAAGCCAGCCCAATAATGGCAGGGCTTGCAACGAACGGCACTTTCAGCAAGCTCACTGCGAGATAAGCGAGGCCCAGGCCCGTGATAATGCCTGTCACGCCTCCGAAGATCGACAGCATCACAGCCTCGACAAGGAATTGCAGCAGTACCTGCTTTTCCAACGCACCAATTGCGAGGCGAATGCCAATCTCACGGGTTCTTTCTGTCACCGAAACGAGCATAATATTCATAATGCCGATGCCGCCCACAAGCAGGCTCACAGCTGCCACGGCCCCGAGAAGCCCAGTCAGAAGCGTTGTGGTTCCTGTCATGGCTGACGCAATCTGTGTCATGTCACTGACTGAAAAATCATCGTCTTTGCCAACTGAAATTCTTCGGCGTTCACGCAGCAAGGCTTCGACATTTGCCTGAACTTTGGCTGTCGATATTCCATCCATCGCCGAGAGAGTTATGCTGGATATCGTAGTCGTTCCACCCAACCTTCGCTGGTGCAGCTTGAGTGGCATGATTACGGTATCATCCTGGTCATCGCCCATGCCCGACTGACCTTTGGTTTGTAGAACCCCTACAATAGGGCAGGCAACATTCCCCACACGTATGGACAGGCCAACAGGATCTGCCCCGCCAAAAAGCTCGCGTCGAACAGTCTGGCCGATAAGACAAGCCGCTTGTCCTCTTTCTTCTGCGGGAAGAAAATTCCGCCCCAGAGCAAGATCCCAATCCTGTGCGATCAAATAGTCATTATTTGTGCCCGTCACGCTTGTGGAGCGGTTTTGCCCACCAGCAATGACAGTTGCTGTGCTGCGATTAATTGGTGCAACAGCTCGCAAGCCGCCGATTTGGTCGCGGATTGCAGTGACATCAGCATCCGTAAAACGCTTCGCTTCGGTGCTGGCTCTGCCGGGACCCCATTGACCTGGGCGGATGAAGAGTGTGTTTGTGCCGAGGCGACTTAATTCCTGCCGTACCTGTTCCGTCGTGCCGTTGCCGATGGTCACCATTGCGATAACAGCGGCAACGCCGATGACGACGCCAAGCACGGTGAGAAAGGAACGCAGCATATTGCGGCTTATCGCACGCCAAGCGAGCTTGATGGTTTCAAACCACATCGGTTTCGCTCCCAGCGTCGGAATCGGAAGCTAGCCGGCCATCCAAGAACTTCAATAGACGGCGGGCATAGACAGCGATGTCTTCTTCATGCGTCACCATGATAACCGTTATACCGCGTTCCTTGTTCAAGCTTGTGATGAGATTCATAATCTCGACGCTGGTCTTCGTATCCAGATTACCTGTGGGCTCATCTGCCAGCAAAACCGCTGGATCTGTCACAATGGCGCGGGCAATGGCCACTCTCTGTTGCTGTCCACCGGACAGCTCCTGCGTCGTGTGGTGTTCACGACCTTTCAGGCCTACTTGTTCTAAAGCTTCAAGGGCCTTCTTCCGCCTCTGGCGCGCATCCATGCCACGATACACGAGTGGAAGTTCTACATTCTCAACTGCAGACGTTCGTGCCAGCAGGTTAAAACCCTGGAAGACGAAGCCAAGCATATGTCGCCGTAGCAGCGTATATTTTTCGCGATCGAAGTCTGTCGTCGATATGCCTTGAAAAAGGTAATCGCCGCCACTTGGTACATCCAAGCAACCAAGAATGTTCATGGCTGTGGATTTGCCTGAACCTGAAGGGCCCATGATGGCCACGAAGTCGCCAGCGGTGATGGAAAGATTGATGCCCTCAAGCGCTTTTATGGTCGCTTCGCCACGTCCATAAATCTTGTAGACATTCCTAAACTCGATCAATGGCGCCTGCATGGTTTGAAAGCTTTCACTCACCACGTGCCGTCGCCGCCGTGATGACCTGATCCCCTTCCTTCAGGTCACCTGAGGTCACTATAGTGAACCTCCCGTCTGTCGCGCCTGTTTCAATCTTGAGCGGGCGGGGTTGACCGTCCCGTAGAACCCACAGAGTGCGACCTTGGCGCGTCGCGCCTTCCGTCGATTGACCTGTTCGATTTCTGCCCGCTCCCGGTGGTCTCGGCGTTCGAAACAGCCGGGACAGCATTCCGCCCCCAGCGGACGAGGAAGCTGCCGGAGGCGTAAAGCGAAGAGCAGCATTCGGCGCCAGGAGCGCGTCTTTAACCGACTGCACTGTTATGTCTGCAGTCGCAGTCATACCTGGACGCAAGAGCAAATCATTGTTCTCGACCGTCAGTATAGCTTTATAAGTGACAACATTTGAGACCGTCTCAGACGCAAAACGCACGGCTTCGATTTTTGCTGGAAACTTCCGCTCAGGGTAGGCGTCGACTGCGAAGGTCGCGGTTTGGCCTTGACTGACTTGACCAACATCGGCCTCATCAACGGAGACTTGCAGCTCCATCTGTTTCAAATCACCCGCGATGGTGAAAAGGACTGGGGCGGAAAGGGAGGACGCGACAGTCTGGCCCGGATCCACATCGCGAGTTAGCACTACGCCCTCGATGGGAGACAAGATCTTTGCCTTCGACAGATTGACCTCTGCCAAGCGCAGGTCAGCCTCTGAAGAAAGTACCGTGCTTTCGTTGATCTGCTTGGTTGCAAGCGCTGAATCATAGGCAAACTGGGCGGTGTCCAGCTCCTGTTGGCTAGAAATGCGATTGCTTACAAGTGATTTGAGTCGCTCCAGTTGCGCGCGAGCCGAGCCAAGTTCTGCCTCAGCCTTGATGACATTGGCTTTGGCTGACGCCAGTTTCGCCCGTGCGCTCTGCACATCTGCCTGTAGCTTGTTCGTATCGAGCTCTGCCAGAACTTCTCCCGATTTGACGGGACTATTGTAGGTGACATTGACCTTTCGGATTGTGCCGGAAAGCTCACTCGAGATATCAACCTGATCTGTTGGCTGAACAGACCCAGTGGCTGTTACGATAACCGACAAATCACCGCGTTTCACATTTTCCGTAGCATATTGAAATGCGGGTTGGGAGCCAGTCCATTTTCCGTAAGCAGCGTATGCGCCCGCGCAAGCGGCAAGGAGCAAAATTGGTAGCACGAAACGGCGAGCACCCCGTTTTTTGCCGCGACTTTCGGTCAACACAGCCGCAAGGTGAGGCGTATTGTTGTTCGTATCACCGGTAGAGGTCGAATTCTTATTCACATCCATTTTTTGCAACCGCTGCCTGACCTTAAATCCATGCTCGATTTGTCAACTTTGCCCGCGAGATGCCATGAAACGAGTGAGATACCAAGTGAATTATGTGTAAGCATTGATCTGACGCCCAAAGTCTAAAGGAAGGGCTGGCGCGGAGGGTGAGCGGCCTTTACCAGCTTGGTTACCAGCGCGCTGGAATCAATCATGATGAGGGGTAGATCATGCGAATATCAAAACTTGTTTTATCTTTTCTTTTCGCTGCAATGGCTGTTTTGCCAGCTAAGGCAGAAGATCTCGTTTTCATGCTTAAGAACAACACGAACTCCACGCTTGAGCGGTTCTACACATCGCCTGTAGGCGTGGATGAGTGGGAAGAAGACGTATTCGGTAACGATGTGTTGGAGCCGGGGGAAAGCATTCGTATTACCATCCGTGATGGCCGCCGCGTCTGCAAGTACAACATGCGGTTTGAGTTCACGGAGGATTCAAACCTCGATACGACTGAAGATACACAAAATCTTTGCGAGCTTGGGTCTTATGAAATTCATGAATAAAATGTGAGGTGAACGAAACCGGATGCATCCTTTGATCAGATCGCACGTTGAGGCGATGTAGAAACAAGAAGGAGAAGATCATGGTTGATGCATCCCGAATTCGCGAACATGCCGAAGTCATCGGTGCTGATGGCGTTCATGTCGGCACTGTGGACCATGTAGAAGGCAGCCGAATAAAGCTGACAAAAAAGGATAGCGGCCAGGGCAGCCACAGCGGTCACCACCATTTCCTTTCTCTTGAGCTGGTGGCAGATGTGGAAGGCGATAAGGTTCGTCTCTCTGCAAATGCGTCTGATGCAGTGAATTATTTCGAAGAAGAACAAGACGGTCGGCAGACCCATTAATTTTGACTTGTTGAAATCATAGATTTTTGCTTTCCGCGGGTTGACCGCGGAAAGCCATCTGCATATGTTCCGCCCACTTTCGAAGCGCTAGCGCTGTTGGTGAGAGAGCATAGCTCAGCCGGTAGAGCAACTGACTTTTAATCAGTAGGTCCAGGGTTCGAATCCCTGTGCTCTCACCATTTTTAACTTCCTGAAGATCATTAAATTGTCGGAACGCTGGAGCTTCCAGTTTGTTTTGCTGTCATTCCGTTAGTATGGAGGATTGCATGACAAAGGAAGTGTCGAACGACGAAGGTGCCCGGTCTGCTGATGCTCTGCTGCGCGAAGCACGCGCCGAAGAGCTTAGGACTGAGGAAAGTAAGGGCTCGGATCTCGCCAAGGGCGCTGATCGATTCGAGGAGAGATCCAGAAGTTCGGATGGCCGTTCTTCAGGCGAAAAACAGTGATCTCTTTAAGTCTCAGGGACGAGAGTATTTGAAACGTGTTACGAGTCGAACGGTGTGGTCCGGTTGAACCTCATAAAGTTCCGAATAGCGGTCGCCAAACTGGTCTCTTACCTCATAACTGAATGAACTGCCGACACGTGCATCGACGATGGGTGATCGTCCACCGTAGGTCAGGCTGGCTGGAAATGGTTCTATTCCTGCGGAAGTGGAGCAGCTGCTCTGCCCAAGGCTAAGAACCAGGAAAGCCGCCATGTGTAAGGTGCGTCGGGCGGTCATTGTATCGTTCCAATTCATAAAAACATTTAAGGTGAAGGTAGCGACGGAACATCCAGCTGCCAAGTCTAAATCAGGCCCAGGACAGGGGCGGGTACCAGTACCAGTACCAGGTGAGAGCCATTCTCAACGTGAAGAGCTCATACGAAGCATCTGGCTAAGCTTGATCAATTCGCGATCTGCGCCGCCGCTCCTTAGATCCGTGCAGCGATTGAGAATACGCCTTTGCTCGCTTCGGGATTTGCTGGAGAACATGTTGCGCTGGGCATCGGAAAGGCTCCGGCCCCCATTACTTCCGCTATTGTTGAAATTTGGACTGCCAGCATTGTTTCCCACACTGCCGTCTGGGTTGCTTCCGCCTCCCGAATTGTTGGTAGCGGAGGATCCTCCGCCGAGGCCAATATTAACGCCAATTCCTGAACGGCCGGAGCTGCCAATGTCGGCACTGGCATTTGCGTTCAAGCCCGGTCTTCCGCCAACAGATGCCCCGACATCTATTCCCAGGCCGTCTCGTTTTGAAAGATTGGTGTCGGCCGTGATCCCGCCGCTTCCACCAATAGAGGCATTAGCGTCTGAAAGGCCCTGCGAGCCACCGACTGCTGTATCTGCGTTGATGCCACCACTCCCGCCAATTGATGCGTTGACCCCCAAGCCATCGCTTGTGCCAACACCAACGCTTATTCAGTTTTCTCCTCCTATCGAGAGACTTTCTCCGTAAGAGGGTTCAATCGAAGCGATTACCAGAAAGCAAGAGAGGGCCACTGCATGTAATTTTCCGATCACTTCTGTTCATCCTTACGCTGCATGATTCAGCTTGGGATTGAACAGGCGCTCCAAAAAAATGTTGCTCATTTTCAGCATGGGTTAACGAAATCCGTTAATGGCGAGTTAACATTTTAGGCGATTTGCTGTGTTGTCCCGAATTCGATCGCTGTCCCTCATCAAATCAATTTGTTCAGGTTCTATTCAGGTGTGTCTCCAACTCGCCTTGGGAATAGGGTAGTAGCCCCTTCGAATAGAGATGAACAACGGAGAGCGTTATGCGGTCCCTCCCGATTTCCATCGCGATAGTCTACTCAGTTTGCGTATCTGGAGCGCACGCAGAGGAGGCTGCGCTTATTTGGGCACCTAGTAAGCTGTCTGACACCGCCTATATTGCGCGTATTGGATTGCGTATCCCAGGCTATGATTATGCGTCTACGGGCGTCGATCTAGGGGTGCAATCCACAGTAAAAGGCGGTCCTGCGGAAGTTCCAGTCAGGTTATGGGGCCAAGTGAAGGCAGCTTCCGTCAAAACCGCGGCCTACCAACTTAATCGTGACATTGCGTTCGATCTAAATGCGGTCACTGGATATACAAGCGCGCAGATGGGCCTCTCCAGCAAACGCATCATCAGCCCTGACCTGGATATGGAACTGAAAAGAAGTATTGCAGTTTCCTATGATCAGAACCTGGGCTCCTGGGGCGGGCTCAATGCGTCACAGAGCATCCGATGGTCCAACCCTAACTGGGGTAGTGCTGTTCTAGTCAGCGCAGGCAGCGCCGATAGCCTGAGTCATGTCACTACGACTGTCGCTATCGAACAAAAGATCGGCAAGCGCATCAAGGTAACAGGGCAGGTCGATTCGCTTACTGGTCCGGCGCCGAGGCCAGCCATAAATGCCCGTTATTCCATCCGTTGGTAACAGCAGTAACACGGCTCTCGCGCCGAAATGCTAGGTTACAAGAACCCACATAAGGAGAGGGGCACCGAAGTGCCCCGCCAATATCCGTCAATGAAGAATCTGGCTCAGGAAGAGCTTTGTGCGCTCGTGCTGAGGATTGTCAAAGAACTCGGCAGGTGAGTTCTGCTCGACGATCTGTCCCTGGTCCATGAAGATAACTCGGTTAGCAACCTGCCTTGCGAAGCCCATCTCGTGAGTCACGCAAAGCATGGTCATACCTTCTTCAGCGAGGCTTACCATGGTATCGAGAACTTCCTTGACCATTTCGGGATCGAGAGCAGAAGTCGGTTCGTCGAATAGCATGATCTTTGGTTTCATGCAGAGCGAACGAGCAATGGCAACACGCTGCTGCTGACCGCCAGACAACTGCCCAGGATACTTATTCGCCTGTTCCGGAATTTTGACGCGCTCGAGATAATGCATCGCAATTTCTTCCGCCTGCTTCTTGGGCATCTTGCGAACCCAAATAGGCGCAAGTGTGCAGTTCTCAAGGATAGTCAGGTGCGGAAAGAGGTTGAAGTGCTGGAACACCATGCCGACTTCCCGGCGCACTTCATCGATCTTCTTGAGGTCATTCGTCAGTTCGATTCCGTCAACGACGATTTGGCCGGACTGATGCTCTTCCAAGCGATTGATGCAGCGGATCATGGTTGATTTACCAGAACCCGACGGCCCTGCAATGACGATGCGTTCGCCGCGCATGACCTTTAGGTTGATATCACGCAGTACGTGAAAATCACCATACCACTTGTTCATATTGGTAATTTCAATCGCGACATCGGTCTGGGATACCGTCATGGCGCTGTTGTTTGCCTTTTGAGCGGACATAGAAAATTCCCCTTTTATCGCTTGTGACCAGTATCGAGATGGCGTTCCATGAAGAGCGAATAACGAGACATCCCGAAGCAGAAAATCCAGAACACGAAACCTGCGAAAACATAGCCGGTGACTGGCGTGACTGGTGTTGCCCAATTCGGGTCAGCCTGGTTCAGTGTGACAATACCCAGCAGATCGAACATGCCTATGATGGATACAAGCGAGGTATCCTTGAACAGTCCAATGAAAGTATTGACGATGCCAGGAATGACGAGCTTGAGCGCCTGCGGCAGGATGACAAGACGCATTTTCTGCCAATAGCCCAGACCCAGAGAATCCGCACCTTCATACTGACCACGAGGCATGGCCTGTAAACCACCACGAATGACTTCCGCCATGTAGGCTGAGGAGAAGATGGATACACCGATGAGTGCGCGCAGTAGCTTATCGAAAGTCCAGCCATCCGGAAGAAAGAGCGGCAGCATCACGCTGGCGAAGAACAAAACCGTGATCAATGGAATACCGCGCACGACCTCAATGAAGAGCACGCAAAGCATCTTGATGACTGGGAGGTTTGACCGTCTGCCCAGAGCGAGAAGTATACCGATTGGCAGTGACACCGTAATGCCGAAGAAGGACAGAACCAGCGTAACCATGAGGCCGCCCCAGAGCTGTGTCTCTACTGGCTGAAGGCCAAAGCCACCGGTCAGCAGAAAGAAGGATACAGCCGGCAGCACGATGAACAGAGCCAATGCATTCCAACCCTTGGCTGGCGCTTTTGGAATCAGCATCGGGATAAGCAGGACGACGAACATCGCCATGACGAACATCGGGCGCCAACGCTCATCCAGAGGATAGCGGCCAAAGATGAACTGCTGGAACTTCGCTGAAACGAATGCCCAGCATGCGCCCGATTGACCATCCGGAAGGGCGCCGCCCTGTGCGACCGTCAGGCATGCTGTTCGGTCTGTTCCAGTCCACACAGCATCGATGAAGAGCCACTGGATAATCGGGGGCAAAGCAAGAGCGAGAAGCGCCAGAGCCAAGATGCTCATCACGATGTCTTTGGGCGTGGCGAAAAGATTTACCCGTAGCCAATGCACCGCACCTTTTTGACTGGAAGGTGCGCTGCGCGGTGACGTCATTTCCTGACGCACATATGTAAAATCAGTGTTCGACATTTATCTCTCCACCAGCGCCATTTTTGCGTTGAACCAGTTCATGAAGAGCGCGGTCGTAACCGATAGCGACAGATAGATTGCAAGCCAGAGAGCGACAATTTCAACTGCCTGACCTGTCTGGTTCAGCATCGTTCCGCCGACAGCGACGACATCGGCGAAACCGACGGCAACTGCCAGAGAGGAGTTCTTCGTAAGGTTCAGATACTGGCTTGTCAGCGGCGGGATAATAATCCGCATTGCCTGAGGAATAATGATCAGGCGAGTTGTCACATTTGGCCGCAAGCCCAAGGCGCTTGCTGCTTCTGATTGCCCCTTGGCCACCGCCTTGATGCCGCCACGAACGATTTCAGCAATGAACGACGCGGTGTAGAAGGACAACGCAAGATAGAGAGAAATAAATTCGGGTGCGACAACGGAGCCACCCGTCAAGTTGAAACGGCTAGCGGTTGGATAATCAAATGTCACCGGCAAGCCAAGCGCGATGAAAGTCGCGAGTGGCACGAGCACAATGAGGCCCAGGCTTACCCAGCCAGATGGAAATTGCTTGCCGGTGGCTGCCTGCCGCCTGCGACTCCAATTGGAAATCAGGATGGAGGCAATAACCGCAATGATAAACGCAACCCCAGCGACCCAGGCAGTTTCGCCCCAAACAGCCTTGGGAAAGAATAGGCCACGGTTATTCAGGTAGGAACCAAGAGGAAGTGCGAGCGATTCACGCGCTTGCGGAAGAATAGTTATGACGCCCTTGTACCAGAAGAATATAACCAGCAAAGGAGGGATGTTTCGAAAGATTTCAACATACGTTTGCGCTAGTCTCGCGATTAGCCAGTTATGAGACAGCCGCGCGATACCGACAATAAAGCCAATAATTGTCGCGGTAATGATGCCCGCGATCGCGACTTGAAGCGTGTTGAGCAGACCTACAAGAAGTGCTCGTCCGTACGTGGAATCACTCGTATAGTCGATTGGACGTTGGCCGATATCGAAGCCAGCGCGCCCCTGCAGAAAGCCGAAGCCGGATGCAATGTTGGCTCTCTGGAGATTGTGAATCGTGTTCTGCGTCACGATCCAAACAAACAGCGCTACCAAAGCGACTGTCACTACCTGATAAAATATTCCGCGCGCTTGCGGGTCGTAAATCAGCGAAGAAAGACTCTTTCGAGGCTTTCCCGAGCTGAGCGCGTCGCCTGCCATGGGCACTTTTCCCTCTCACATGCTCTTTTGAGCGTTTTATTGCCCTTTCGGGTTTTGTTTACGCCGAAGGCGGAGATGACTCCGCCTTCAACATTTTTCTAAAGGATCTAAAGTATTAGCGTGCAGGAGGAGCGTACTGCAGGCCGCCCTTTGTCCACAGTGCGTTCAGGCCGCGCTGGATCTTCAGCGGAGTGCTCGGACCGACGTTGCGGTCAAAGACTTCACCGTAGTTGCCGACGTGCTTGATCACATTGTAAGCCCATTCGTTGGTGAGACCCATATCCGTGCCGAGCTTGGTGCCTTCTTCCGAGCCGAGAAGACGCTTCACGTCTGGGCTGCCGCTGGTCTTCATTTCATCGACGTTCTTGGATGTTACGCCAAATTCTTCAGCGTTGACCATTGCGTAGTGGACCCAGGAAACAATGTCGAACCACTGATCGTCGCCCTGGCGAACAGCCGGTCCAAGCGGTTCCTTGGAAATGACTTCCGGCAGAACTTCGTTTTCGTCGGGGTTCTTCATCTTCAAGCGAATAGCGTACAGGCCAGACTGGTCGGTCGTGTAAACGTCGCAACGGCCGGAGTCATATGCGCCTGTCGCGTCAGATTCTTTTTCGAAAACAACCGGGTTGTACTGAAGGTTGTTGGCCTTGAAGTAGTCGGCCAGGTTCAGTTCGGTCGTCGTTCCCTGCTGAACGCAAACGGCTGCGCCCGAGAGTTCGAGAGCGGACTTAACGTTGAGAGCCTTCTTAACAATGAAGCCCTGACCGTCATAGTAGTTTACCGTACGGAAGTTGAAGCCCAGCGATGTATCGCGGCTCAGTGTCCAGGTGGTGTTACGCGTCAGGACGTCGATTTCCCCGGACTGAAGGGCCGGGAAACGGTCCTTGGCAGACAGCGCTACAACCTTGTACTTCGAAGCGTCGCCGAAAACAGCTGCGGCGATGCCTTTGCAGTAGTCGACGTCGATGCCGGTCCATTCACCCTTATCATCCGGGTTGGAGAAGCCCGGAATGCCGCTGCTGACGCCGCAGGATACAAAGCCCTTTGCCTTCACGTCTGCAAGCGTGGCAGCGGATGCAGCCGTGGCGGCGCCAAGGACTGCCGCGCCAATCGCGGCTGACAGGATTGTCTTTTTCATTTTCCCAACCTTTGTCTGTTTGTTTTTTAGAATAAATTACTCACGAAGAGTTATTTTCCATGAGTTTGCTCGCAAGGCCTCCCCAAAACGAGCCGGGCGTATCACAGTCGGAAATCTTCGCGCCGGTCAAGAGTTGCCTTTTATATTAGCGCCCAAAATTCGACAAATTTCAGTGTGCTGATGATATATGAGGCAAGATCTGCAAATTTGTGCAGTTTTTGGAGCTGATGATGTCGTTTTTTGACCACATGATGCATAGCTTCCTTTAGCATTTTGGCTTGACGATGATCCGTGATAGCACCGCATTGAATCGTCATTTCGATGCAGGAACATTCGTCAGATGAAAAACAAAACCGCCGTCGATGCCTTAGGCGAAAACACCCGCCTTGCTCATCTCGGGAATGACCCGGCCAACTTTTACGGCTTTGTAAACCCACCTATCACGCGCGGATCGACTGTGCTGTTCCCTGATGCGCATACGATGGAAACGCGAGGCCAGAAATACAGCTACGGCACGCGCGGTACGCCAACCACAGATGCACTGTGTGAAGCTTTTAACGAGCTGGAAGGAGCGGCTGGCACAATCCTGGTGCCGTCCGGCCTGGCTGCGATAACCATTCCATTTCTTGCCTATCTTTCGGCTGGCGATCATGCCCTCATCGTCGATTCAGTTTACGGACCTTGCCGCCAATTTTGCGATACGACTTTGAAGCGCCTCAGCGTTTCGGTCGAGTATTACGACCCCGCTGTTGGAGCTGGACTTGAAAGTTTGATCCGCCCGAATACGAGGCTCGTTCATACGGAAGCGCCCGGTTCCAACACCTTTGAGATGCAAGATATACGACTTATTTCAGAAATTGCACATAGGCATGGATGTGTCGTGACCATGGACAATACATGGGCAACGCCTTTGTACTTCCGGCCACTTGATCACGGTGTTGATGTGTCAATGCATGCAACAACCAAGTACCCGTCCGGTCATTCTGATATTGTCATGGGCTCGGTATCTGCAAACGCGCAACATTGGCCGCGTCTGCTCGAAACTCAACTTTCGTTGGGAATCTGTGGTGCACCAGAGGATTCCTATCTCATTTTGCGTGGCTTGCGCAGCATGGGAGTACGGCTTGCTCATCACCAAAAAAGCACGCTTGAAATTGCCCGTTGGCTTGAAACACTGGATCTTGTTGATCGCGTGATGCACCCCGCGCTGGAAAGTTTCCCCGGACACGATATCTGGAAACGGGATTTTTCCGGTTCAAGCGGCATTTTCTCCTTCGTTTTGAAGGTAGACGACAAGGCACAGTTCAAGCCGAAGGCACATGCTTTCTTGGACGCGCTCAGCATCTTTGGCCTTGGCTATTCCTGGGGTGGCTATGAAAGTCTGGCAGTTCACGTCAACCTCTCAGACCGTACAATCTGCAAGGCACCCGAAACCGGCCCTGTTATCCGTCTTCAAATTGGCCTTGAAGATGTGGCCGATCTTAAACGCGATTTGGAGGCTGGTTTCGCGGCAGTCTCAGCTTTGACCTAGGGTGAACTCGTAGCCGTATAGCCAATCAAGGTCTGCCGCGAGCGATTGCGGCGGACGCAATGACAGAACGAAATCACGCGCCACGCGAACAGGTCCGCGTGCGTGATAAACAAAGCGATTGAAGTCGCCTCTTCGGCGAACCAGCGCAGTGCGATGTTTGCGTGACCTCTCATAAGCGTGCAAAGCCGCAGGCAGATCATCGCATATGCTCACCCGCTCCGCCAATTCGTAAGCATCCTCAATTGCCATTGCTGCGCCTTGGGCGGAGAAGGGCATCATGGCATGAGCGGCATCGCCCACCAACGCCGTAAAATGCCCATCCTGCCAGGCACCATCGCTAACCTGGTAAAGTGGCCAGAAGCGAGGCTGTTCGATGTGCCTCAGCATGTTCAAAATGTCGTTGCTCCAACCTTTGAACTGCTCGAGCAGAATTCGTTTTTGTTCGGTAGAGGCTTGTGCATCCCAAGTCTCACCTGGATTGATGCCTGCTGCTATGGCGACGATATTAAACACGCTTGCTTCCCTCAACGGGTAGGCAACCATATGTGCGGACGGTCCTAAAAATGCTGTGACGTTGGAGGGATCGAGAAAGGATGGACAGGATTCGAAGGGTAGGGTGAAGCGCCAGGCAACATTTCCGGAAAAATCCGGTTCCGGCGCATTTACAATCTTGTTTCGGATGCTCGACCACACACCGTCTGCGCCGATGATGAGATCCGGTGTGACGCCAGTCAATGCAGATATGGCAGCCTTGTCAGCTTGCTCGAATCTTCGAGCGAGAACTAATTCGCAATATTCATTTTGCTGTACGGCTTTTGCGAGTGCATTTTGAAGCGTGGCGCGATGCAACACTCCGTAGGGCGCCCCCCAGCGTTCCCGCGCCGCCGCTCCTAAAGGGAGAGATGCAAGCTTGCGCAAACTGTGGCCCGAAACCATTTGAATGAACTGGGGTTCGGCCCAGACAGTCTCCAAGTCAGTCAGAACTCCCAACTTGGCCAGCACTCGTGCAGCATTGGGTGATACCTGCAGCCCTGCGCCAACCTGAGCCAGGTAAGGTGCCTGTTCAATGACATGAACCCGTATGCCGTGCTTTGCGAGTGCCAGTGCAGCCGTGAGGCCAGCCATGCCGGCCCCCACAATCGCAGCAGATTTGATGGTCATGATTGGAAGCTTTAAGCAGCCTTCACGTGGAAGACGCAGCCGGGAGGATTGGTTTCCTCAGCTTTCAGCGCAGGATTGTAACGATAAAGCGTGGAGCAGTAGGAGCAGACCTTTTCATTGTCATCGCCCATATCGATATAAATGTGCGGATGATCGAATGGCACGTTTGCGCCGGTGCACATGAATTCCTTTACCCCGACTTCAATCAGGCGATGTCCACCGTCGTTCTGAAAATGAGGGATACCGTGACCGGCCATGGAAATTCTCCAGTTGCTTTGTTATGTGGCGACATTACCCGTGCCGCCGCCGAATGTGTAGGGGTGCAAACAAAACCTCGACTGGAATAACGTGAATTCCACCTTGGGAAGTTGCTGCGCAATTATCTTGTCTTGCTGACCGCAATAGAAAGTTTTTCGATGAATCTCAATACGCCTGAATTCTCCCGCTTTGAGCATGACGGATTGTCGCTGGCCTATTTCGATGAAGGCGATGCAACGGGAGAACCCGTTTTGCTTATTCATGGCTTTGCCTCAAGCGCAAGCGTGAACTGGGTTCATCCGGGTTGGCTGAAAACACTGGCGGATGCTGGATACCGCGTCATAGCAATTGATAATCGCGGCCACGGTGCCAGTGACAAGCCGTTGGAAACGGATGCTTACCGTCCCTGGGTCATGGCGGGCGATGCGGTTGCCCTGCTTGATCATCTGGGGATCAAGGCTGCTCACTTTATGGGTTATTCAATGGGTGCTCGCATCTCTACCTTTGCGGCACTCAACCATCAGAACCGCATTCGCTCGCTCGTTCTTGGCGGCCTGGGTATTGGCATGACCGATGGCGTTGGCGATTGGGACCCAATTGCGGATGCTCTTTTAGCCGATGATCCAACCGGTATCTCTCATGAGCGCGGGAAGATGTTTCGTGCCTTTGCTGATCAAACGCGAAGCGACCGCAACGCTCTGGCTGCCTGCATTCGTGGATCCCGTGACCTCGTGGAGCGGCAGGCAATGGCCACCATCAAGGTTCCAACTTTGATTGGAGTCGGAACGAAGGATGATATTGCCGGGTCTCCTCATGAACTTGCCGAACTGATGCCAAACGCGCGCGCACTCGATATTCCCAACCGGGATCATATGCTGGCGGTTGGAGACAAGGTGTTCAAGGCAGCGGTGCTGGATTTCTATCGAGAAATCGGATGAGCAATGGCTTTGGCCATTGGTCGGATTTTCCGGCGGTCATTGGTGTTTCACCAATTGTGTTCTATATCATTAGCTCTTCGAGCAAGAGGATACCGCCATGGTGGCACGTAGCGACATTCGAGTTCAGGAGCCTTTCGCTTCGGTCGATCCTATTTGGGATAGCCTGCGACAGGAAGCTAAGGCGGGCGCGGAGCGTGACCCTGTTCTGGCGGCCTTCCTTTATTCCACTGTGCTAAACCACAAATCGCTGGAAGATTGCGTCATCCATCGCATCTGCGAGCGGCTTGACCATCCCGATATGCAGGCCGTTCTGTTGCGGCAAACCTTTGATGAAATGCTGGCGCATTGGCCGGAATGGGGTTCCATACTGCGTGTCGACATTCAGGCCTATTATGACCGTGATCCCGCGTGCACACGGTTTCTAGAACCCGTATTGTACTTCAAGGGGTTTCACGCGATCCAGACCCATCGGCTTGCGCACTGGTTGATAAACAACGACCGCCGTGATTTTGCGCTTTATCTTCAAAGCCGTTCTTCGAGTGTATTCCAAACAGATATCAATCCTGCTGCCCGCATTGGTAAGGGTCTGTTTCTTGATCATGCAACCGGTCTGGTGGTCGGGGAAACTGCGGTCATTGGCGACAATGTTTCCATTCTACACGGCGTGACGTTAGGTGGCACGGGCAAAGAAGGTGCCGACCGTCATCCCAAGATTAGTCACGGGGTTTTGATAGGGGCAGGGGCCAAGATTCTCGGCAACATTGATGTCGGACACTGCTCGCGTATTGCCGCAGGCTCGGTTGTTTTAAAATCCGTGCCGCATAACTCAACTGTTGCCGGCGTTCCGGCCAAAGTGGTCGGTGCGGCAGGATGTACCGAACCATCACGTCTGATGAACCAGATGATCGCTAGCGAGGATTGATCGGGTCCGCGGAGTGTCGTTTGCAGGGGAGAGAATGACGGAAGCTCCTTTACATTCGGCGCGATACCATGCCAAAAGCCGCCGAACCATAAAGAAGACGGAGAAACACCGGTGAAAGCTGAAGAAATCAAGAAACTCGACGCCTATTTCAAGCGTGTGTTCAATCCGACGATGAGCGTTAAGGCGCGTCCCCGGAAGGACGATTCCGCAGAGGTTTACGCGGGCGATGAATTTCTTGGCGTCGTTTATGTGGATGACGAGGACGATGAGCGTTCCTACAACTTCTCGATGGCCATCCTCGACGTCGATCTCTGATCGATCCGACATGAAACATGAATGAGGCGGACTTCGGTTCGCCTTTTTTATGGCCGATGCAGCCTTTCGTGCAAAGGCTTCTCGCAACTGCGAACGAGAGACGCTTGACTTTTGCGGTGCAAAATAATTCTATCAGGAATTGAATGAACTCAGGAGGTGGAGAATGTTCAATCTTGATGACGCAAACCGTCAAAGCAAACAGGTTCTCGACGGCATGTTGAAGAACTATTCCGAAGTGGCAAAAGGCCTTCAGGCCATCGCGACTGAAAACACCGATTATTCCCGTAGGGTTTTCCAGGATTTCACCGCGCACATGGAGCGCCTGATGGGCGTTCGCAATGTCGAAACCGCGTTAGAATTGCAGGCTGGTTTTGCCAAATCCGCTTACGAAGGTTTTGTAGCTCAAAGCACGCGCATTGGCGAACTTTATGCCGACCTTGGCAAGACGGTGGCCAAACCATTCGAGGCAGCTGTTCCTCAATCAACTGGTTTGATAAAAACGCCTGTTTAAGTGACTGCGCAATTCCTGCTGCGCTGAAGTGGTGCTTGGACAATTTGAAGGCCGAGACATTTGAACAATGTTTCGGCCTTTTGCATTTCCGCTGCTGCGCTGATTACCATGTATAGGGTCAAGAAGGTCTGCGTCACAGCCGCACCCTAATTATCGCCGCTTTTTTATTGACTCGCTTTTTGCAGTCCTATTTACAGCCAACAACGAGAACTCGAAATTTCCGGTCAGAAAATGCTCGAAAAGACCTATGATTCTGCCTCCGTCGAACCGAAAATTGCCGCTGCCTGGGATGAGGCGGATGCGTTTCGTGCTGGCGCAAATGCTAAACCCGGTGCTGAGACATTCACCATCGTGATTCCGCCGCCGAATGTGACGGGCTCCTTGCACATGGGCCATGCGCTCAACAATACGCTGCAGGACATCATGGTGCGTTTCGAGCGGATGCGAGGCAAGGATGTGCTTTGGCAACCGGGAATGGACCACGCAGGCATCGCAACGCAAATGGTTGTCGAACGCAAGCTGATGGAAGCCCAACAGCCGGGTCGTCGCGAGCTTGGACGTCAGGCTTTCATCGACAAAGTTTGGGAATGGAAGGCTGAATCCGGCGGCTTGATTTTCAATCAGCTAAAGCGATTGGGTGCGTCCTGCGATTGGTCGCGAGAGCGCTTTACGATGGATGAGGGGCTATCTAAAGCCGTTCTGGAAGTCTTCGTCACGCTCTACAAGCAGGGTTTGATCTACCGTGGAAAGCGGTTGGTGAATTGGGACCCCAAATTCGAGACGGCAATCTCCGATATCGAAGTTGAGAACCGTGAAGTTGACGGCCACATGTGGCACTTCAAATATCCGCTCGCAGGGGGTGAAACCTATACCTATGTGGAGAAGGATGCGGACGGCAACATCGTCCTCCAAGAAGAGCGCAACTACATTTCCATCGCGACCACACGTCCGGAAACCATGCTGGGCGATGGCGCTGTTGCGGTGAACCCATCTGATGAGCGCTATGCCGCGATCATTGGAAAGCTTTGCGAAATCCCGGTTGGTCCAAAGGAGCATCGCCGTCTTATCCCAATTATCGCTGATGAATATCCGGACCCGACTTTTGGCTCTGGTGCCGTCAAGATTACCGGCGCACATGACTTCAACGATTATCAGGTCGCCAAGCGAAACGACATTCCGCTCTATCGCCTGATGGATACAGAGGCTAGGCTGCGAAGCGACGGCGAATCCTATGCGCGCTGCGTTGAGCTCGCTCTTGAAATCACACGTTCGGGCCGCTTGCCGTCTGAAGCTGAGGTTGATGATATCAACCTTGTGCCGGACGAGTATCGCGGGCTGGACCGTTATGAAGCCCGCAAGCGGATTGTGGATGCAATCAATGCTGAGGGCCTGGCTGTCACGACGAAGGATGTCGAAGGCAATGACATCCCCTTCGTGGAGAACAAGAAGATCATGCAGCCCTTCGGTGACCGCTCGAACGTGGTCATCGAGCCTATGCTGACGGATCAATGGTTCGTTGATGCCAAGACGCTGGCAGAACCGGCTATCGCTTCCGTTCGCGAAGGGCGCACAAATTTCGTTCCGAAGAATTGGGACAAGACTTACTTCGAGTGGATGGAAAATATCCAGCCTTGGTGCATCTCTCGTCAGCTTTGGTGGGGCCACCAGATTCCTGCATGGTATGGTCCTGACGGTCAGGTTTTTGTTGAGAAGACTGAGGAAGAGGCAATGGATGCTGCTGTACAGCATTATCTTGCCCATGAAGGTCCATGGAAAGCCTGGGTTCAGGAAAGGCTTGAGAACTTTGAGCCGGGGTCGATCCTGACCCGCGATGAAGATGTTCTGGATACGTGGTTCTCTTCTGCTCTCTGGCCGTTCTCTACCCTGGGCTGGCCGGATCAAACGCCGGAACTGGCTCGGTATTATCCAACGAGCGTTCTTGTTACCGGCTTTGACATCATCTTCTTCTGGGTTGCCCGGATGATGATGATGGGCATCCATTTCATGAAGGATGAGGAAGGCAATTCTGTCGAACCGTTCCACACTGTTTATGTTCACGCACTGGTGCGGGACAAGAACGGTCAGAAGATGTCCAAGTCCAAGGGCAATGTCATTGATCCGTTAGAACTCATTGACGAGTACGGAGCCGATGCATTGCGCTTCACGCTGGCAATCATGGCGGCACAGGGTCGGGACGTGAAGCTTGATCCGGCGCGAATTGCAGGTTACCGCAACTTCGGTACGAAGCTATGGAACGCAACGCGTTTCGCGGAGATGAACGGCGTCAAGCGTGATCCGAAGTTCCTGCCGGAAGCCGCGACCTTAACGGTCAATCGCTGGATTTTGACTGAACTTTCCTCGACCATTGCTGATGTTACCACTGCAATTGAGACACAACGTTTCAATGATGCGGCGGGAATTCTTTACCGCTTCGTTTGGAACCAAGTCTGTGACTGGTATCTGGAATTGCTGAAGCCAATCTTCTCTGGAGAAGACGAGGTGGCGAAGGCAGAGGCGCAAGCTTGCGTGGCCTATGTTCTGGAAGAAGCATATAAGCTGCTTCACCCATTTATGCCGTTCATGACTGAGGAGCTTTGGGCTCACACCTCCGAACGTTCCAACTTGCTGTGTCACACAGATTGGCCTGCTCCATCCTTCGCTGATGATGGTGCAGCCGCGGAAATGAATTGGCTTGTGGATCTCGTCACGGGTCTTCGCTCCGCCCGTTCGGAAATGAATGTTCCGCCTTCTGCCAAAGCCCCTCTGATCATTGTGGGAGCTTCTGCCTTGACGCAGGGTAGGCTGCAGCGTCATCGGGCGGCTATTGAGCGTCTTGCTCGCGTGGAAAGCATTGAGCTTGCTGAAACTGCGCCGCGGGGTGCGGCACAGGTTATCATCGGCGAGGCAACGGCCTGTCTTCCGCTTGGCAGCTTGATCGATCTGACCGCAGAAAAGGCTCGTATCGAGAAGGCTCTCGGCAAGGTTGATGCAGATATTGATCGTACTCAGAAGAAGCTGGGCAACGAGAAATTTGTTGCCAATGCTGATCCCGAGGTTGTCGCCGCTGAACGGGAAAGACTGGCCGAATTGGAAGTGCGGCAGGCAAGCCTTAGAACCGCACTTCAACGAGTCAGCGAAGCGGGTTGATTGCCCTTATAGATTCGCAAAACGGGAGCCATCGGTGCGTGACATCGATGGCTTTTTCATTTCGATGGTCCGGTTCCGCCCTGAACTGCAATAAATAGTCACAAACTCGCCTAAATCCGCCTTTGTTGCGGATCTGCCACTTTCTGTCGCGTTTTGAAATAATAATCTATGCCGGGCCCCTCTGGAGCTTACGGCGAAAAATTTGTTTCAACAGAATGGCATATTTCGCTAGTGTTTCAATTTTTTACGTAAATTTTGCTGGGATGTTTTTGCGGTGCGGCGAAAAGTGGCGAAGTTGTGTTTTGCTTGCGAATGATTACCCTCGCATGGGGCACATATCCGGGAGTGGGAGAAATATGGAAAGCAGGCATATTAAGCGCGGCATCTTGGCGGTCGCAGCGATTGGCGCACTTAACACGACCGCGCTTGCAGGTGGTTTGGAACGTGGCGGCTACAACGTAGATTTGCTTTTTGATCCTTCATCTGTTGCGATCGAGTCTTCCGCGACATACGTCGCTCCACAGCGCAAACTTAAGAACGTGCAGGACACGGATACAAGCTCTGCCGCGTTTCCCTTCAACGGTACCAGAGCTGGTACCACCGGTGGTGGCAATCTTAACAACCGTTCCAATCGGGCAGACGACAGCGAGGGCTATTGGGTCCCGCGCGTTGGTATCAAAGGCGCTATCGGCGACTCCGCTGACTGCATGTTCGACTATTCGCAGCCATGGGGCGCGCATCTGAAGCCCGGTGCAAACTGGGCAGGCGCGAACAATAACATCGAAACTAAGGTCAACAGCGATAACTATGCTGTAACCTGCTCCTACCGTTTTGATGTGGGTCCAGGCCAGTTGCGCGTCATCGGTGGTGGGTTCTATCAGCAAGTCGATGGCTTCAAGGAGCGTCTGGTTCAGGATTTCACGCGCGTTCCCGCAGCATTCGGTGGACTGCAAAGCGGTGTCGGTCGTCTTGATCTAAAGGGCGACGGTTGGGGTTGGCGCGCCGGTCTCGCCTACGAAATTCCTGAATACGCATTCCGTGCCAGCCTTGTTTACAACAGTGAAGTCAATCTCGATGATATCACGGGCACACTGAATCTCTCCGGCGTCGGCCGCGGCGTTTTCAATGTCTTCGGCGCGCAGAAAATGCCTGATACGCTGGAGTTGAAGGTTCAGTCCGGCATCGCACCTGACTGGTTGGCATTTGGCTCGGTCAAATGGGTCGACTGGAGCCAGCTTGGCACTATCCCGTTCTGCGTTGTTGGTACGGCATCCTCCTGCACCACTCCTCGCCAAATCACTTCACTCGATCTTGGCTACCGTGATGGTTGGACGATCACAGGCGGTATCGGCCACAAGTTTAACGAACAGTGGAGCGGTGCGGTCAGCTTGACCTGGGATCGTGGCACGAGCCAGGGCTATGGTACACAGACCGATAGCTGGACCTTGGGCGCTGGCGTATCATACCTCCCAACGAAGAATGTTGAGCTGCGTCTTGCCGGCGCCCTCGGCGTTCTTACGAGTGGTTCTTCCGGTCAGGTTACCATCAATGGTATCACCTACGGCAACGACGTGAGATACGATTTCGGCAACGATCTCGTGGCTGCTGTCTCGACGTCGCTGAAGGTCAAGTTCTGATAGATAACGGGTAGGCCGTATTCGGATCGCAGCTAAAACCCCGGATTACTCCGGGGTTTTTCGTCCAAGGCTGGTCCTCATAATCTCTCTAAGTTTGCCGAGCGATCTTATGATTTGTTCGCTCACGCTTCCACGCCACAATAGGTTTGCGGACCGGGCGGTAAGCGAGCAAAATCACAGCTACTACGAGATAAAAGGTCGGCTCCAAGGTCATGCTCTTGCGGGCGAGAATGAAGTGCAGAACACCACCGACAAGAATGAGATAGCTTAGCTTGTGCAGGCTATTCCATCGCGATCCAAGTCGCCTGATCGACCAGCTGTTGGATGTGATGGCGAGCGGTATCAGTAGCATCAAGCAAATCATTCCGATGGTAATGTAAGGGCGACGAACGATATCGGCCCAGACCGCTCCAAGATTGAGCCTGAGGTCAAGCAGCGCATAGACGCTGAAATGCATGAGCACATAATAGAACCCAAGCAGACCCAAAGCGCGCCGGTAACGAAACCAGTTGATGCCAGCCAGATCGCGCAGCGGAGTTATAACCAGTGCGGCGATCAAAAACCGCAGTGCCCAGATGCCGAGCAGATGCTCAAATTCCTTGACCGGATTGAAGCCAAGGCCACCCGTAGCAGCAAGGTAAAGATACCAGGCCGCCGGGCACAGTCCGACAACATAAAGTGCCCATACACTCGGCCCGTGGAGGCGCCGAGGCAGGGCAGGGATGATCGGCATCAGTAATTCACCTTCAGGTCCATGCCCGCATAGAGGCTTGCCACTTCATCCGCATAGCCGTTGAAAGGCAACGTCGGCCGACGATCAGGGAAAAGCCCGCCGCCCTCGCCAATCCGCTGTTCCGTTGCCTGGCTCCAGCGAGGATGGTCCACGGCAGGGTTTACATTGGAGTAGAAGCCGTACTCGCGAGCATTGGAATTTTTCCAGGTGGTCTCTGGCTGCTTTTCCACGAGCTTGATCTTTACGATGGATTTGATGCCTTTAAAGCCGTATTTCCAAGGTACTACCAAGCGAATTGGCGCGCCGTTCTGGTTTGGCAGGGTTTCTCCATAAAGCCCGACCGCCAGGATTGTCAGAGGATGATTAGCTTCATCCAGCCGCAATCCTTCAACGTAAGGCCAAGGAAGAGGCTGGAAAAAGCCCTTCTGTCCGGGCATTTCGGAGGGACGCACGACGGTTTCGAAGGAAACGAATTTGGCGCTTCCTTGCGGTTCCACCTGATCCAACAACGCCTTCAGCGGAAATCCTATCCATGGAATAACCATGGACCAGCCCTCAACGCAGCGCATGCGGTAAGTGCGTTCTTCCAACGGCATCTTCATCAGTTCTTCAAGGCCGAACGTCTTTGGCTTGTTAACCAGCCCCTCAACAGAGACTGTCCACGGAGTGGGCTTGAAGTCGGCTGAATTCTGAGCGGGATCAGATTTGCCGACACCAAATTCATAGAAATTATTGTAAGTGGTCACCGCCTCTTTCGGGGTAAGCTTCTCGTCGAGTTTGTAGGGGCCGGGTTTTGCCTGCAAGGCCGCTGCCATGGCGGTCGACGCCGCACCACCAAAGGCTAGGCCCGCAGTTGCGCCAGTTATGAAGGTCCGGCGGGAAAGGTAGATGCTCTTCGGAGTGATCTCCCGGGTGGGGATCTTGGGAGGATGATACACGCTCATGGCTCAGCTCTTTCGCAGTGGAATGGCTTTACTTAGCACTACGTAGGCTGCTCGTTGAGAGTTTCATGTCTTTTGCAAATAAAGTGGTCGCGCACATTTTCGTGTGCAAACCCGTGATATGAGGCGTACCGCTTTGACCTGTCCTGATAGTGACAGGAAATGCCGTTTAGAGTAGTTAATCCTCACAATCGGGCCGCTCGCTGGATGGCGAGGCTGCCTTCCAATTGAGGATGAGAACCATGCCTGCATATCGGTCTAGAACCACGACACACGGCCGCAACATGGCGGGTGCGCGCGGTTTGTGGCGCGCTACCGGCGTGAAAGACAGCGATTTCGGCAAGCCAATCATTGCCGTCGTCAATTCCTTCACGCAGTTCGTGCCTGGTCACGTTCACCTGAAGGATCTGGGCCAGCTTGTTGCGCGTGAGATTGAAGCAGCGGGTGGGATTGCCAAGGAATTCAACACAATTGCCGTGGACGATGGAATCGCCATGGGTCACGATGGCATGCTTTATTCGTTGCCCTCGCGTGAAATCATCGCTGATTCCGTGGAGTACATGGTCAATGCCCACTGCGCAGATGCCATGGTGTGCATCTCCAACTGCGATAAGATCACGCCCGGCATGTTGAACGCGGCCATGCGCCTCAATATTCCTGCAGTCTTCGTATCTGGCGGACCGATGGAAGCGGGCAAAGTGGTGCTTCACGGCAAGACGGTGGCACTTGATCTGGTCGATGCCATGGTGGCGGCGGCAGATGACAAAATCTCTGACGAGGATGTAAAGATTATCGAACGGTCGGCTTGCCCGACCTGCGGTTCCTGCTCCGGCATGTTCACCGCCAATTCTATGAACTGTCTCACCGAAGCACTGGGCCTTTCCTTGCCGGGTAATGGCTCGACGCTCGCGACACATTCAGACCGCAAGCGCTTGTTCGTGGAAGCAGGTCATCTGATCGTGGATTTGGCGCGCCGCTATTACGAGCAGGAAGATGAAAGCGTTTTGCCCCGCAACATCGCCACCAAGCAAGCGTTTGAAAACGCAATGGCGCTCGATATCGCGATGGGTGGTTCTACGAATACGGTTTTGCATATTCTTGCAGCAGCGCATGAGGGCAATGTCGATTTCACCATGGACGACATTGACCGCCTGTCTCGCAAAGTGCCATGCCTCTCCAAGGTTGCTCCTGCCAAGCAGGATGTTCACATGGAAGATGTGCATCGTGCCGGTGGTATTATGCGTATCCTAGGCGAATTGGAGCGTGGCGGCCTACTGAACACCGACTGCAAGACGGTGCATGAGGCGACGCTGGGGGATGCCATTAATCGTTGGGATATCACCCGTACCAACTCTGAAACTGTCCGCACCTTCTTCAAAGCAGCCCCTGGCGGTGTGCCAACGCAAGTTGCCTTCTCGCAGTCCTCTCGCTGGGATGATCTGGATACAGATCGTGAGAATGGCGTTATCCGCTCGGTCGAAAAGCCGTTCTCGAAGGACGGCGGTTTGGCGGTTTTGTACGGCAACATCGCGCTTGATGGCTGTATCGTAAAAACGGCGGGCGTGGACGAATCGATCCTCAAGTTCTCCGGTCCTGCAAAAGTCTATGAAAGCCAGGATGCGGCGGTCAAAGCCATCCTCGGCAATGAAGTCGTGGCTGGCGATGTCGTCGTCATTCGTTACGAAGGTCCGAAAGGCGGCCCGGGCATGCAGGAAATGCTGTACCCAACCAGCTACCTGAAGTCCAAGGGGCTTGGCAAAGCCTGCGCCCTGGTGACGGATGGCCGCTTCTCCGGTGGCACCTCCGGTCTGTCTATTGGCCACGCTTCTCCTGAAGCGGCTAATGGCGGCGCAATCGGCCTTGTGCGCGATGGCGACCTGATTGAGATTGATATTCCAAACCGTGGCATCAATCTGAAGGTTAGCGAGCAGGAGCTTGCTGCGCGCCGGGAAGAACAGGACCGTTTGGGTTGGAAGCCTGCCAGCCCGCGCAAACGCAATGTTACGACTGCCCTCAAGGCTTACGCAGCCTTCGCTTCCAGCGCTGATAAAGGTGCGGTTCGCATTCTGCCCGAATAGGTTTTGGAATATATCTGATCAAAAGGCTGCTTCAGGTTTACTGAGCAGCCTTTTTTAATATATGATTTTGACTTATATTGCGATTTAAACTGATTTATCGTCACAATTTCAAACATTGTTTCTTACCGCAGTGTATTCAGAAGATGTTCATGCAGTATCGCTAGTATCGACATCATCGGAAGGGTGATGGGAACTTCTTCTTTTCGAATTATGGCCAACTTTTCCCATTGGGGATGACTTGATGAAGCGATATTTGACCGCGGCTGCTTTGTGCCTGGCCGCTATTTCCACATCTGCTCAAGCTAGCGATTATGCTTTCCGCCTGCACAACCGGGCAGATGGATATACCATCAACGGTTTTTACACCTATCAAAATGGACAGTGGAGCGAGAATTGGCTTGATGGCCGTATCCGCCCTGGGCAGTCCATTGATCTGGACTGGTTCAGCAATCAGGGGAATTGCGTGGTGCCGTTCCGCGTGAGCTGGGATAATTACGGTGCGGACGATTTCAAGCTCGATTGGTGCAAGGGCGTCAGCAACGTTTACATGAAAAACAAAGGCTTCAGCTGGGATTGATAAGCGATCCGACCCGGCAGGCATTTCGTCTGCCGGGTTCGCCAGCCTACTTAAAGAGGACGAATGAGGCTCTTGTAGGCAGCGTCCAGTTGCTTGAGCCGCTCCTCGTAAGACGATCTGATGCAGGCTGCATCAGCCTCACAAGCCTGACGTTTCTTCAGCCAAGCGGATTGCTCATCACGCAACGTGTCACGATTACCCATTGGGACGAGGCCGGTCAGGATGTCGAAAGTCGTGACCATTTTCACATCGAGGTCGTTCAGGGCACGATCCTCGCAAATTACTTTCTCATCTGCAGCTAGCTCTTTCTTGCCGCAATCAAAGCTTGCGGCTTGAGCCTGATGAGGTAGCAATGGCACCATGCTCACTGCCATAAATAAAGCCGAGACTACCGCGATGAGCGATTTCGAATCCATGTCCTACCTCCGGTGTGAGGGCGGCTAATGCCAATCCCAAGGCTGCCCATGAGACAGCAGGTCTCAGGGCAGGGGATTACGGGTAACGGTGGAAAAAGTTCCAAAGCCACAGCCCAAATAATGCGCCTCCTGCCAGCCAAATGCAGATCACGAAGATGAGTCCAAGACGACTGATCGGTTTCGACTGTTGTACAGCCGACTTGCGAAATTCGTCCATCAAGTTGGCTGGTACGAGGCGTACAGCCAGAACTATGCCAAGCGGTATGAGGATCACATCATCCAGATAGCCTAGAACGGGAATGAAATCTGGAATGAGATCGACGGGTGATAGCGCATAGGCTGCCACAAGCCCTGCTACCAGCTTGGCCAATATGGGCACGCGTGGATCACGCGCTGCTAGCCACAGAGCAACGATATCCCGCTTGATGCTTCGTGCCCAGCTTCTGGCTTTTCCTGTGAGCGAACTTATGTACATGGGTAGACTGAACGGATCTCCATTTTCAGCCATCTTTCCTTTTTAGCGTCCGGGGCTACAAGTACACCATCATGCAAAACGTGAGGAATCACATGCCGAGCCTGCCGAAAAGTATCTGTTGCGCCTTTATGGCATTAGCGTTGATGCTGCCTGTATCGGTTTCTGCTCAAGATAAGGTTGCGCCACGCAGCCAAGCGGAAATGCAAATGTCTTTCGCGCCGCTGGTGAAGCAGACAGCAGGCGCTGTCGTCAACGTTTATGCAGAGCGCGTTGTACAGCGGTTAAACCCGTTCGCTGGCGACCCTTTCTTCGAGCAGTTCTTTGGGCAGAGAATGCCGAACCGTTCCGAAAAGCAATCTTCTCTCGGGTCGGGCGTCATCGTTTCGCATAATGGTCTCGTGATGACGAATAATCACGTCATCCAGGGCGCGGATGACATCAAGATCGCGCTGCCAGACGGGCGTGAATTTCCCTGCGAAGTCATTCTGAAGGATGAAAGCATCGATCTTGCGGTGCTGCGCATCAAGGCCAAGGAAGATTTTCCGGTTCTCGCTATCGGCAATTCCGATGCCGTCGAGGTGGGCGATCTTGTTCTTGCCATCGGCAACCCTTTCGGCGTTGGCCAGACGGTCACGAGCGGCATAGTGTCGGGGCTTGCGAGAAACCAGGTTACCGAGGGTGATGTTGGCTTTTTCATCCAGACAGATGCATCAATCAACCCCGGTAATTCCGGCGGCGCATTGATGAATATGAACGGCGAATTGATTGGTATCAACACGGCCATCTTTTCGCGTGGTGGCGGATCGAACGGCATCGGTTTTGCCATTCCCGCAAATCTCGTGAAGGTTTTTTTGAAGGCCGCAGAAGACGGGAAGAAGTCTTTTGAGCGCCCCTATGTGGGCGCTACCTTCCAACCCGTAACTTCCGAGGTCGCTGAGGCTTTGGGCCTGAAGGCGGCGCGTGGTGCATTGGTGGTCAGCGTGGCTGAAGGCGGTCCGGCAGATAAGGCAGGCGTAAAGCCGGGTGAAGTCATTACGGCGGTCAATGACATTCCTGTCGAGCATCCCGATGCGCTTTGGTATCGCCTGACAACGGCGGGGCTTGGAAATTCCGCGACGTTGATGATCCAGCAAGCAGGGTCAGCAACCAAGGCAACGCTCAATCTGGCAACAGCTCCTGAAACGACTCCGCGTGACGAGCGGTTGATCGAAGGCCGCAACCCGTTTGCAGGCCTGCGTGTCGCAAATCTCTCTCCAAAGCTTGCGACAGAACTTCGCTTGCCGACTGATAAGTCCGGCGTTGTGGTGAGCGATGTGGTGCGCAACTCCCCGGCGGCGCGACTTGGATTCCAGGCGGGTGATATCGTGGTATCCGTCAATGGCGATCCAGTTCCTTCCACTAAGGCTATGGCTACTCTCGTGGAGGATAACCCTGGATTTTGGCGGGTTGAAATCGAACGCGGCGGCCAACGAATCCGCCAATTCTTCCGATGAGTAGTGATCTCTTTGCTCCGCGCGTGCCAGAGGCTGTTGCTAGCAAACGGCCGCTGGCAGACCGCCTGCGCCCGACCTCGCTTGCGGAAGTGACGGGGCAGGGGCACCTGACGGGTGAAGATGGTGCACTTCGTCGTATGATCGATTCGGGCTCTCTTGGATCCATGATCTTTTGGGGACCGCCCGGTACGGGCAAAACAACAGTTGCCCGCCTGCTCTCTGGCGAGGCGGGCCTCGCTTTCGAACAAATTTCCGCAATCTTTTCGGGTGTTGCGGATCTCAAGAAGGTTTTTGAGGCTGCTCGTTTGCGTCGAATGGACGGACGCCAGACGCTGCTGTTTGTCGATGAAATTCATCGATTTAATCGCGCCCAACAGGATAGTTTTCTTCCTGTTATGGAAGATGGTACGGTGATACTGGTTGGGGCAACGACGGAAAATCCGAGCTTCGAATTGAATGCCGCTCTTTTGTCGCGCGCAAGGGTGCTTACCTTCCAGGCGCATGACGAGGAGAGTCTGAGTGAGCTTATAAACCGTGCCGAGGCTGTTGAAGCGCGCCCCCTTCCTTTGGACGAGGATGCGCGTGCAGCCCTGTTACGCATGGCTGATGGCGATGGTCGTGCGGTCCTGACGCTGGCGGAAGAGGTATGGCGTGCGGCTCGCCCAGATGAAATATTCGATGTAGCCGGACTTACCCGTATCGTTCAAAGACGTGCTCCAGTTTATGACAAGAGCCAGGACGGACATTACAATCTCATTTCCGCGCTGCATAAATCCGTTCGCGGTTCAGACCCCGATGCCGCGCTCTACTACCTCTGCCGCATGTTGGATGCAGGTGAGGACCCTCTATATCTGGGTCGCAGACTTGTGCGGATGGCGGTGGAAGATATCGGCCTTGCCGATCCACAAGCACTGGTGATCTGTAACGCCGCAAAAGATGCCTATGATTATCTAGGTTCGCCTGAAGGAGAATTGGCGCTGGCTGAGGCCTGCGTTTATCTGGCCACGGCACCGAAATCCAATGGCGTTTATGTGGCTTACAAGGCTGCTATGCGTGCAGCAAAGCAGCACGGCTCGCTTTTACCGCCCAAGCATATTTTAAACGCACCGACGAAGCTGATGAAGGGGGAGGGTTATGGCGATGGTTATCGCTATGATCACGATCAGCCTGATGCCTTCTCCGGCCAGGATTATTTCCCCGAGAAGATGGGACGGCAGACATTTTATGATCCACCTGAGCGCGGCTTCGAACGGGACATCCGCAAACGGTTAGACTGGTGGAACAAGCTGCGTCGTGAAAGAGGCGGCGGTTAGCGAAAACCGCCGCCTCTCCTTTTAGATTAGTCTTTCGCCGCGATCGAGCCGACTGCCATCTGATCAGTATCGCGCGTCAGCGCCAAACCAATAACCGGCACCATTTCATCCTCCACCTTCACGGAGATGGTAATGTTCATGGCGTCCTTGCTCTGCATTCTGGCAATCATCGCACCGTTTAACTTGGCGCGGTTGATGCCAACGACGATCTTATCGCCGTTCACGGCGCCTGACACGATGTCGAGACCCTTACCGTCTGCACCGTCTAGAAACTTGCCCTTATAGGAGCTTCCAGTCTGGGTAATCACAGCGGACATCGGCTGCTTGAATACGCCCACGCGGCAGGTGCCATCCAGCTTGATGCCAGTATCACCCGCTGCATTTGGCTGGCCTGTCAGGTTGCAGGTGAATTTTGTACCTTTGTACTTTCCGGCCACGATTTCACCTGGTCCAGACCAGACGCCGCCAGCACTTTCGAAAAATGCCTTGTCGCGCGGCGCGGCGTCGGCTTGCGTCATGGCTGAGGCAAGCACAACAAACGTGGCGGCGAAAAGCCCGCCTTTCAGCGAAAAGAAGCGCGAAACCATTAAACTTTCCTTCGGCGAGCGGCGTCCTTGATCCGGCAGAACATACTGCTGGAATGGTTAATGAGCGGTTTCTTTTGCTCGCGTCAAGGGTTTTTCGGTCACTTGGTAGGTGGCTTTGACAGGGTCGTTAGGTCACCCAAGAAGTCTCCGATGCCCGGCCTTTTCAAGGCACGGAAGGGCAAAGGGCGGCAGAGATCCATCGCGGCAATGCCGATTCTCGCGGTCAAAAGTCCGTTGATGACACCTTCGCCAAGGCGCGTCGAAAGCTTGGCTGCCAGCCCATGGCCCAGTACCTGTTGAGCAATGCTATCTCCAACCGCGATGGAGCCAGTGACCGCAAGATGCGCGATGACATCCCGCAAAAGACGAAACAGCCCCAGCGTGCCGGGTCTTCCGCCATAGAGTTCTGCCATTGAACGGACGAGCCGTGTGACTTCGTAAAGCACATAGGCGAGGTCGACCACAGCTCTCGGGCTGACGGCTGTAACGACCGAAGTTCTTTTTGCGGAGGCGAGAATCATCGCACGAGCACGCTGATCGAGCGGCGTCAGCAATTCTCGTTCAGCAAGCTCAAGCAATTGAGGCGCATCGATGATATCGCCTTTAGTGTTGTCGAGAGCCGCTCGTCCCCGTTTTGTCTCTGGACGGTGCGACACGATCTTCTCCAGCCGGGAAATGATGTGGCGCGAGTCGTTGGGCGATGATTTCGAAGCGATTTGCTCCGCCTCGCTTTTGAGCGACTGAACCGCACCAAGGCGCATCAACCCTGCTGCTTCGCGCCCAATGATGACGATGAGTGCGAGAGCAGCCAATGCCAGCAGGCCAGCTGCGAGGTAGCCCAGCCAGTCTGATCGGGAAAATAGGTCGCGCACCACCTGATCCGCCCAAAGCCAGAAAGCCATGGAGAGGAAGGCGCCAAGCGCACCAAGGGCAAGATTGCGCCAGGAAAAGCCGCGTCTTCGCGGTTGTGCTTCAAGCGCTGCTTCGGCCTCGAGTTCAGCGGCGCCAAGGAAAGGATCGTCTCGATCATCTACGATGCTGACATTATCAGAGAAGGCTTGCGGGCGGCGGATGCGAGCTGCCTCTTCCGCTTCCAGGGCGAAGGCTGTCGGGCGCCGCTCCTGAGGTGAGTCGCGTTCGTTGGTGCTCATGCCAGACGGTCTCCCAACAGAAATTGCAGCGCGCGATCCAACCGAATGTGTGGAATAGACAGTGTCGCGCCAGCAGCGGTTTGATCGAGCTTCGGTGGTCGGAAACGAACGATGTTGAGATTTGGCAGCCGTCGGTCAGCAGGATTTTCTGTCGCCGGGAGGAACATCTGCGTTGTTTCTGCAGGCAGGTCACCGGGAAAGATCGCGGTGTCACGAAGCCCGTCGAATATTTCGCCAGCGATTTCCTCGCCCGCCATTGGGGTTCCCGTGATGACTGGAAGTGTTTCCACACCATGACGAACGGTGGCTTCTCGTGTGGCTCGAACAGATGCCATGGCCATCACATCGATACCCGCACCTGTCATACCGATGCGGCTGATGGCGCGGTCTACTATGCGGCGTGTGATCGCCTCCAGGCGGTCATGGCTTTCATGGTGCAGATGATCTGCTTTCGTCGCTGCCACCAGCACCTTGTCGATTCTTTTCCCAAGAAGGGAGGAGAGGATTGAGTTGGTGCCGGGGCGGAAGCACGCCAGAACATCTTGGAGGGCTCGCTCAAGATCCTGAATGGCCTCTGGGCCTCGGTTGAGGGCTTGAAGTGCATCGATCAATACGATTTGCCTGTCCAGCCGTGCAAAATGCTCCCGAAAGAACGGCCTCACAACGATAGATTTATAGGCTTCGAAACGCCGCTCCATCATTGCGCCCAAGCTACCCTTGGCCAACTTTATCTCGCCTAGATTAGGCAGCGGTGCAAAGGTCAGCGCCGGTGAGCCGTCAAGATCACCAGGCATCAAGAATCGACCAGGTGGAAGCGTGGAGAGTGAGCGCTCGTCCGACTTGCACGCTCGCAAATAGCGGGTGAATGCCTCCGCGAGCCGTCGTGCCGTTGACTCCTCGGCCGGGGCGGATGGCTCTATTGAACCCGCTATGGCAAGCCACTCCTGAGCCAACTCGTTCCTAACGCCCCGGCTCGCGAGTGCCGAGGTCGTTTCGCTAAAGCTGCGATAATCTTGAGCAAGCAGCGGCAAGTCCAGCAGCCACTCACCCGGATAGTCGACGATATCGATGGAAAGTTTACCGGCAGAGAAATAACGGCCCCAGCCGCTGGCACTTTGGTAATCGATGGTCAACCTAAGTTCCGAGATGGCGCGAGTGGAATCCGGCCAGATGCGCTCTCGAACAAGCGCCTGAATATGATCTTCGTATTGAAAGCGAGGAATAGCATCGTCAGGCTGCGGTTCAAGCCGAATGCCGGATACTCGTCCAGAACGGACAGCCTCTAAAAGTGGAAGGCGTCCACCGTGCAAAAGATTATGCACCAAAGATGAAATGAAAACTGTCTTGCCAGCTCTTGAAAGGCCTGTGACCCCCAGACGCAATGTGGGGTTTAGCAAGTTGCCAGCCCGATCGGTCAGGCTATCCAGCGCAATCAGCGCATCATCTTTGAAGCTCGTCAGTGATGGAGGCAAAGCTGGAACCCGTTCTTATCCTTCGATGTCTCACATATAGACATTGGAGGGAGCGGTAAAAGAAGGCAGTATCGAATTCTGGGCTCAAGGATGGAGGAAGTCCTTGAGCTTCCAGCTGGTAGAAGAAACCATGGAGCCGCCATCGTGATCCAGAACAGCAAGTCCGGCGGTTGGGTAGCCTGTTGGAATAGTCGCTGAAGCTCGGTCCGCCCCAAGGAAGGCTTCCAGCAAAGCTTCCATGGCGGGATTATGGCCCACCAACATCAACGAGCCAACTGTTTGGGCTGCGATTAAGGCGAGATAATTCTCGACCGGCGCGTTGTAAAGTTCGTCGACGAAAAGGGTTTCTGTCTCGATCCCAAATGCTCGCTGCAGCGCTTGCGCCGTTTGCTGGCATCGAATGGCCGTTGAACAGAGGATAAGATCGGGTGCGTAGTTTTGGTCCGCTGCCCGTTGCGCAATCATTTCTGCTTCTGCAAAGCCTTGATCATCCAAGGTTCTATCAAAATCATGTTCCCCCGGTTGCGGCCAGCCGGAACGTGCATGACGCATGAGATAAATACGCGTAGTAGAGGATGATTGAAATATCTGCATGAAAGCTTCGCAACAATGGGCTGACCAAGCCAGCTAGCAACACGTTTGTATCAGCGTCAATACCGCTAGGCTTTGAAATCATCCACAGGATTCACTTACAGGTTGAGCTAGTCCGGCAGTGAAGCTCGGCGTTTTCGCTGCAAAAATAGCCGTTTAGCTTAAATATATGCCAAATTTAAAAATTGCTTAAGAAGCATTCCTAGGCTTGAATAAACATATCGTCTTGGAGTATACGACCCGCCGTGAGAGCTGTTCTCCAGGAGAATTGCGTTGAGTGAGAAGATCGATCTTAGCAGCTACGTCCTCTCGGAAGATGATGAATTCATGAATGCCAATCAACGGGCATACTTCCGAGCCAAGCTCATAGCCTGGAAAAATGATATCCTGAGAGAAGCGCGCGAAACGCTGGGCCATCTAGCAGAAGAAAGCGCCAACCATCCCGATCTCGCCGACCGGGCCTCATCCGAAACCGATAGAGCTATCGAACTTCGTGCTCGTGACCGTCAGAGAAAGCTAATCTCTAAAATTGACGCCGCGTTGCAACGTATAGATGATGGCACCTACGGTTACTGTGAGGAAACTGGCGAGCCAATCGGGCTGAAGCGCCTAGATGCAAGGCCAATCGCTACGCTTTCGATCGAGGCGCAAGAGCGTCACGAACGTCGTGAGAAGGTTTACCGGGACGAGTAATCCAAAGTCCTGACACTGAACCTTAAACGGATCTCAAAACTTTCCAGGCACGCTTTCATCCGCGTGCCTTTTTTCTTGTCTTCAGGATGGGATTAAGGCTGTCGGTCATCTTTTGTGACAGACATCTCGCCAAAAATTCTCGCGATCTCATTTTGCAAAGATGGCTCTGTCGATGCACCCGTTACCCGCGCAGTTGAGGCTGACGGACGAGGAACAGGTGCAGCATTGACAGTGGGTGCGAAATCAGCCTTTTGCGCCGCAAGATTGCTCGCCATTTCTTGCTCGAGGATACGGTCAAATTCGCTAGCAATTTCATTCGTTTTCGATTGCTGTGAATTCGTATCCGAGACTGACGGCGCTGACGGTTCTACTCTTTTTTCGCTGAGTGCCGAGGCAGGCAAGGGCGTAGCCACGGCGGCAGAAGGAGTTTTGTCTTGGGCTGGCTGAAATACACGCCGACGCGCTGCATCTAAAGCGTCGGATGCTGAGCCGATGTCAGGCGCAACTGAAACTGTCTTTGCAGATGCGACTGCTGGCGCAACTGATGGAGCAGGGTGCGTGATTTCAGGTTCTTTAGCCGGCGATGGCTGTGCGGCTGGCTGCACGGGTGCTGTTCTCACCTCAGCGGAAGCCCTGCTTGCGGGTGGCTCCGGCTTGACTACGTTTGTGCTGTCCGGAGCAATCGTCGCTTTCGGTTGCGGGTTTGTGAGCGTTGGTTGAGATGCGCTTGCGACACGAGTTTCAGGGGTCTCGTCACGGCGAACTTGTATAGCAGGTGCTGATTCTGGTGTGGCTACCGGTGCGGAAAGTTGAGCCTGTCTTTCCGGCTTTTGTAAACGCGGTTCAAGCACAGGGGCAGACAAGGACTGCGCTTGTGCTTTCTCCGGCAGGATCGCAACCCCTTCGCGCGATAGGCCGATGCCGCTCTCAATGACCACATCGGTGGGACCGCCAATCATGACCAGATGTTCGACATCATCACGACGTATAAGAACGATGCGACGGCGAGCATCGACTGCTGCCGCATCGAGAACCTGAAGTCTTGGTTGCCGATTTTTTCCGCCTTTCAGAAAGGGGGAAGGGCCGTTTCGTCGACGGATCAGATATAATGCTACCACGAGAAGCAACAGGCCGACGCCTACGCCGATCACGGCGATGATCAGACGGCTCCCATAGGTAGTCATGAAGTCTTCGACCATCTTGTTCTGCTCCCACCGGCCATGATCAATGGCCCTACCAACACCATTTACAGTTTGTCTGCGACATTGATCGATACATTCCGCCGACTTGCTTTGCATCATGAATTATTGATGCTGGAGAAACCAGACCTGCATCGCAAAGGGTAATCCTGTTGCCGCCATGCGAGATATGGACGGAAACTGCACGGAGACAATGGTCAGATCATTGTTCTTAACGGGTTTCTTTGACACACAGCTTTTTGGGCGGCGCGCAACTTGCTATGGAGTATTTGTAGACCGATTCCATGGCCCAATACGATGTTTTGGCCGAATCTGTGAGGTATGATGACGAAACCGCAGCCGTCTGGCAGCTATGATGCGCCTTTGGTAGATCGGGGCCAGCGGAGCGGCACCGTACTTCGGTTGCTGGTGCTTGCCCTTATCCTGATCGGCGTTTCGATTGCCTTCGTCGTCTTCAAGCAGGCCATGGACAATGAAATGGTGCTCGGCGTGCTTGGCATCCTTGCCATGGTTGGCATCTTCTTCATTGTGTCCTCCATCATCGGTCTTGTGGAGGTCATGCCGCAATCACGCTCAGACGAGTTCGCATCAAGCTATCTGGGAAGTCATCCAGACGGCATCCTTATTACCGATGAACGAGGACGCATTCTTTACGCGAACGCGTCATATGGACGTCTTACAGGTGCGACCAAGGCCAGCAATGCGCAATCGCTTGAAGCGCTACTTTCAAAGAATCGCGAGGCCACGGAGGCGCTTTACCGCTTGACCGCTGCGCTGCGTGAGGGGCGCGAGGCGCATGAGGAGTTTCGCCTCATGAAGCCACTGGGGCGAAATTCCGGCAATGGTTCTGGCGCACATTGGTACCGTTTGAAAGCGCGAAGCCTTCAGGCGCATGGCCAAAAGGCACCGTTGGATGTGTGGCAGATTGCTGACATCACTTCGGAGCGCGAGGATCAGGAACGGTTCTTCCGCGAGCTTCAAAACGCGATCGATTACCTCGATCATGCGCCGGCTGGGTTCTTTTCTGCTGGCCGCAAGGGAGAAATATTCTACCTCAACGCGACGCTTGCGGAGTGGCTTGCGCTGGATCTGACAAAGTTTGTCCCAGGCTCCATGAGCATTTCGGATATTGTGGCGGGTGAGGGCATGGCTCTTATCCAATCCGTTCAGCCTTCTGCAGGTCAGACGCGCACGGAAACGCTCGATCTCGATTTGCGACGTGCCAACGGACAGAGCTTACCTGTTCGACTGGTGCACAGCGTCTCTTCCATGCGTGACGGCGCTCCGGGCGAAAGCAGGACAATCGTGCTCGATCGACCGGTAGGCGAGGGTGCTGACCAATCCGCTTCAGCCATGCGGTTTACCCGCTTCTTCAATAACACGCCTATGGCCATCGCCTCGATTGGCGGTGATGGAAAAATTCTTCGCATCAATGCGCCCTTCCTCAGGTTGTTCGCGGGTGTGGTTTCCCGTGATGATGTCGAAACCGGCGTGAAGCTTGATGTCATCGTAAATGAGACTGCGCGAACGGATCTTGAACGTGCCCTGGCAGCGGCAAAGGATCGGCAGGGGGATATCGCACCGATTGACTGCCGCCATCCTGGCGATGAGGCGCGTCACGTGCGTTTCTACGTCAATGCTGTCATCGACGAGAGTGATGAAGCGCCTGAAGAGGTTGCTATCGTTTACGCCGTGGAGACGACGGAGCAGAAGGCTCTGGAAACGCAGATGGCGCAGACGCAGAAGATGAACGCTGTGGGCACCTTGGCGGGCGGCATCGCGCATGACTTCAACAACGTTTTGACCGCAATTCTTCTGTCTTCCGACCACCTGCTGCTGCAAGCACGTCCTTCGGACGCAAGTTTTGCGGATTTGATGGAAATCAAGCGCAACGCAAACCGCGCTGCTGTTCTCGTTCGTCAATTGCTGGCCTTCTCCCGCAAGCAGACCATGCGCCCAGCTGTTCTCAACCTTACCGATGTGGTTGGCGATCTTCGTATGCTGGTTGATCGTCTGATTTCCGGCACGAATGTGAAGCTGGAAGTGGAATATGGCCGCGACTTATGGCCGGTCCGCACCGATCTCTCACAATTTGAACAGGTTCTCATTAATCTGTGCGTGAATGCGCGTGATGCGATGCCGAATGGCGGATCGATCAAGATCAGAACGCGCAATGTGACCGCAGATGAAGTGGCCGTATTCGCTCATGCACGATTGCCCTCGGATGACTTCGTGCTTGTGGAGGTGGCTGATGCGGGAACCGGTATCCCGCCTGAAATTATGGACAAGATTTTCGAGCCGTTCTTCACAACGAAGGAGGTCGGCAAAGGAACAGGCCTTGGTCTTTCCATGGTCTACGGCATCGTCAAGCAATCTGGTGGCTACATCTATCCTGAATCTGAGGTTGGAAAGGGAACGACTTTCCGCGTTTTCCTGCCCCGCTATATTCAGGAAGTTCAACCTGTCGCGGCTCCGGCTCAAGAGGGATCCGATCATGCCACTGCCGCGCCAGCAACAGCTCCTGCCGTTGTTACACCGGCTCCAGCATCTTCCGAGAACCTGGATCTGACAGGCAACTCAGCTGTCGTTCTATTGGTTGAGGATGAGGAAGCCGTAAGGCGCGGCGGCAAGAGAATGCTGGAGACGAGAGGCTATACCGTTCACGAAGCGGGCTCTGGCACGGAAGCCCTCGAAATCATGGAAGAGCTGGAAGGCAAAGTCGACATTGTCGTATCAGACGTGGTGATGCCCGAAATGGATGGCCCCACACTCCTTAGCGAATTGCGCAAAACCTACCCCGATCTGAAGTTCATTTTTGTATCGGGTTATGCGGAAGATGCTTTCGCGCGAAATCTCCCCGCAGATGCCAAGTTTGGCTTCCTTCCAAAACCGTTCTCCTTGAAGCAATTGGCGGTTGCGGTGCGAGAAATGCTGGACGCCTGATTTTCTCGGCGCTATCATTAACTGACAAGGGTTCAGAAAATTTCAAATGCAGAGCCGGCTCCGGGTCTGTGCTAACGCGTTATAATTGTAGGCTCACGCGTTAAGTTGATGCTAAAAATGCACGCTGTGAATAATTTAGAGAATATTTTTCAAACCACAATTTTCATATGAAGCGATTTTTTGATGAAAATCTTGATCTTGACCGTCGGAACCGAGGGAGACGTTCGTCCTCTTGTGGCTCTTGGTGTTGGGCTTAGGGCAGGAGGGCATGAGGTGCGGCTTGCAACGCACCCAATGTTTCGTCCTCTTTTGGAGCGACACGGTTTGGAATTCGCTGACCTGGATGGAGATTTTCGACAATGGATCAGTGCCAATAAGCAAGCTCTTGGTCGCGCTCTCAAGCTGACAGAGATGTTAAGCGCCTTCCGTAAGCAGTTACGCGAGATTGCCGCAAACTGGCCTGAACAGGGTTTGGCTGCAGCCGAGGGGGTGGACCTCATCATTGGCAATGGCATGGTCAGCCAGCTGGGTCATGCTCTGGGTGAGCGACTTCAAATACCCTTCGTGGAAACGCAGCTTGTGGCAAGCTTTCCCTCTTTCAATCCGCCACCCATACCACTGCCGAGGTTGATGTATAATCTGCCGGGGCCAGTGAATTATGGGCTTGGTTGGCTTGCGCGCCTAAGCATGATTGGAGTCATTCAGCCAGCTTATGATGAACACGTGCGGCCTCGTTTAGGTCTGCATCCAATGGGGCTTAAAAGCCCTTATAGAACGCTGAATGCAAACCATCTAAGACTGGTAGCCGTCAGTCCCTCACTGGTTCAACCGCACGCCGGGTGGCCAGACAACATACACATTGTCGGCGATTGGAGCCTTCGTGAACGTGAATCATGGCAGCCGCCCGAAGAACTGCAAGACTTCCTCAGCGAGCCTGGCAAGCCTGTCTATGTTGGCTTTGGCAGCATGTATCACGCAGGGGCTTCAGAATTAACCGTTCTGTTTCACAGAGTTTTGCAAGCCCTGGATCAGCGTGCAATTCTTCTAACGGGTTGGGGCGGTCTCGATAGTAAGGCTGGATATGGCACAGCTCGTACAGCAGCCATTGACCACGCTCCGCATGATTGGCTGTTTGAAAGAGTGTCGATGGCCGTGCATCATGGTGGTGCTGGCACAACGCATGCTGTCGCACGCGCAGGTCTTCCATCTGTCGTCATGCCCGTCTTCGGTGATCAACCGTTCTGGGCCTCCCGGTTGCAGCGCCGAGGTGCTGCGCCTGCTGCTATTCCACGCTCCAAGGCCACTTTCAAAAATTTACTGAAGGCATTCGAAATCGCTCTCGATCCGAAGATGCAGGAGAACGCGCAGGATCTAGGAAAAGAGATACGTGGCCAGGATGGGGTGGGGACGGCAATAGGCATAATGGAGAAACAAGGTCTGCTTCACTAACGACATTTGGTCCGAATCGTTTGAAGGGGAACACCTCGTTTCTGCCACGTGGGCGCATTGTGGCGATCCAGTAACTGCTTGGAAACATTAAGTGAACATGTCTTCAAAAACAAGTTGAATCAATCTGTTAATGGTACTTGAAAATTAGAACAAAATGAGTACATTTAACATTAGTAGCTGCTTCGTTGCGAGCGGGGCTGCAATAACCTAAAGGTGTTCGAAATGGCTCAGAATTCATTGCGGCTCGTAGAGGAAAAATCAGTGGATAAAAGCAAGGCTCTGGAAGCGGCGCTTTCGCAAATCGAACGGAACTTCGGCAAGGGCTCGATCATGAAGCTCGGTGCCAATGAAAGCGTGGTAGAGATCGAAACGGTCTCGACGGGTTCACTCAGCCTGGACATAGCGCTTGGCATCGGTGGTTTGCCAAAGGGTCGTATCGTCGAAATTTATGGACCGGAAAGCTCTGGTAAGACGACGCTGGCACTTCAAACCATTGCTGAAGCGCAGAAAAAAGGTGGCGTGTGCGCTTTCGTTGATGCGGAACACGCTCTTGATCCGGTTTATGCCCGTAAACTTGGTGTAGATCTGCAAAACCTCCTCATTTCCCAGCCTGATACGGGCGAGCAGGCGCTTGAGATTACGGATACGCTAGTTCGTTCTGGCGCTGTCGATGTTCTGGTTGTCGACTCTGTTGCTGCCTTGACGCCGCGTGCGGAAATCGAAGGCGAAATGGGCGACAGTCTTCCGGGTTTGCAGGCGCGCCTGATGAGCCAGGCCCTGCGCAAGCTGACCGGATCGATTTCCCGCTCGAACTGCATGGTCATCTTCATCAACCAGATTCGTATGAAGATTGGTGTCATGTTCGGTTCACCGGAAACCACGACGGGCGGCAACGCGCTCAAGTTCTATGCCTCCGTTCGCCTCGATATTCGCCGCATTGGTTCGGTGAAAGAGCGCGAAGAAGTGGTCGGCAACCAGACCCGCGTAAAAGTCGTCAAGAACAAGATGGCACCTCCGTTCAAGCAGGTTGAATTTGACATCATGTATGGCGAAGGCGTTTCCAAGACTGGTGAGCTCGTCGATCTGGGTGTCAAGGCTGGTATCGTCGAGAAGTCTGGTGCATGGTTCTCCTATAATAGCCAGCGTCTTGGCCAAGGTCGGGAAAACGCAAAGAACTATTTGCGCGATAATCCGGAATTGGCACGCGAAATTGAGATGTCCCTTCGGCAAAATGCCGGACTGATCGCAGATCGGTTCCTCCAGAATGGTGGTCCGGACAGTGGCGATGACGCCGGTGATTCGGACGCCTGACCCTGATTTCTAGAGGCCTCTCGCGGGCTATGTGATTTAATGGCGGCTACATGAGGTAACTTGTGTAGCCGTTTCCTTGTGATGCTGGACAGGTGTCGGGGAGAAAGATAAAAGCCAGAGGCTTTGAACGATGGGGACCGCGCGGGCGGTGAAGAAGGGTTTTGCATGAGTGGCGTGAATGAAATCCGGTCGACCTTTCTCGACTATTTCCGGAAAAACGGTCATGAGATTGTCTCCTCAAGTCCGCTTGTTCCGCGCAATGACCCGACCTTGATGTTTACAAATGCGGGCATGGTTCAGTTCAAGAACGTGTTCACAGGATTGGAATCCCGCCCTTATACGACTGCGTCGACTTCGCAGAAAGTGGTTCGTGCTGGTGGTAAGCACAACGACCTCGATAACGTTGGCTACACAGCACGCCATCTGACTTTCTTCGAAATGCTCGGAAATTTTTCTTTTGGAGATTATTTCAAGGAACACGCGATTGAACTGGCCTGGAACCTGGTCACCAAAGGTTTCGATCTGCCAAAGGATCGCTTGCTTGTGACGGTTTATGCCGAAGACGAAGATGCTGCGACCCTCTGGAAAAAGATCGCTGGAATTTCTGATAGCAAAATCATCCGCATTCCAACCTCTGATAACTTTTGGCAAATGGGTGATACTGGCCCTTGCGGTCCCTGTTCTGAAATCTTCATAGACCAGGGTGAACACGTCTGGGGCGGGCCTCCCGGTTCGCCGGAAGAGGATGGCGATCGCTTCCTTGAATTCTGGAACCTCGTTTTCATGCAGTTCGAGCAGACCGCGCCCGGCGAGCGTACGCCGTTGCCGCGCCCTTCGATTGATACGGGTATGGGCCTGGAGCGTATGGCCTGCATTCTTCAGGGCGTCTCAAGCGTTTTCGATACTGATCTCTTCAAGGCACTTATTGCTGCGACTGAGGATGTTGTTGGCGCGAAGGCTGAGGGCGATCAGGCAGCCAGCTTCCGCGTGATTGCTGACCACCTTCGTTCATCCGCCTTCCTCATTGCCGACGGAGTTCTTCCCTCCAATGAAGGGCGCGGTTATGTTCTGCGTCGCATTATGCGTCGCGCGATGCGCCACATGCAGTTGCTCGGGGCGCGTGAGCCTTTGATGTACAAGCTGCTGCCATCGCTGGTCAGCGAGATGGGCCGCGCCTATCCGGAACTGACCCGCGCGGAAGCGCTGGTTTCGGAAACGCTGAAGCTTGAAGAGACCAAATTCCGCGCCACGCTGGCACGTGGTCTTTCATTGCTTTCCGACGCAACAGATACGCTGGAAAAGGGAGATTCCCTGGATGGTGAAACCGCGTTCAAGCTTTATGATACCTATGGTTTCCCGCTTGATTTGACGCAGGATGCCTTGCGCGCTCGTGGCATCGGGGTTGATCTGACTGGCTTCAACGACGCTATGCAACGTCAGAAAGCCGAGGCCCGTGCGAACTGGGCGGGTTCCGGTGAAAAAGCGACGGAAAGCGTCTGGTTTGAACTGAAGGAAAAGTTCGGAGCCACGGAGTTTCTCGGTTACGATACCGAGTCCGCTGAAGGCGTAGTTCAGGCAATTGTTCGCGATGGTGGCGTTGCCGATAGCGCGAACGCTGGCGAGACGGTGTTGATCGTGGTCAATCAGACTCCGTTCTACGGTGAATCTGGCGGCCAGATGGGTGATACCGGTGTTATCTCATCCGACACTGCGAAGCTTCAGGTGACGGATACGACAAAGAAAGGCGAAGGTCTTTTTGTTCATGCCGCGACGGTGGTTGAGGGTGTGGTGAAGTCTGGTGATCCTGTGGTGTTGACGGTTGATCATGCTCGTCGCTCCAAGCTTCGTGCCAATCACTCGGCAACTCATCTCTTGCATGAAGCTTTGCGGGAGGTTCTTGGTACTCACGTTGCTCAAAAGGGTTCGCTGGTTGCGCCCGAGCGTCTTCGTTTTGACGTGTCACATCCTAAGCCGATGAGTGCTGAGGAGTTGCAGAAGGTTGAAGAGATGGCGAACGCCATCATCCTGCAAAATGCGCCTGTCACAACGCGTCTGATGAGCGTCGATGACGCAATTGCCGAAGGGGCGATGGCCCTGTTTGGTGAAAAGTACGGTGATGAAGTTCGCGTCGTTTCCATGGGTACAGGCCTTGAGGGTAGCAAAGCTGGCAAGCCTTATTCCATTGAGCTTTGCGGCGGCACGCATGTGTCTGCAACGGGCGACATCGGACTGGTGCGGGTGATTGGTGAGAGCGCTGTCGGTTCCGGCGTCCGTCGTGTGGAAGCGGTGACAGGCGAGGGAGCTCGCGCTTATCTGGCTGAGCAGGATGAACGTGTAAAAGCACTGGCTGGTATGTTGAAGGTTCAGCCTTCGGAGGTTCTGCCGCGCGTCGAGGCTCTGGTCGAAGAGCGCCGTAAGCTTGAAAAAGAATTGGCGGAAGCTCGCCGCAAGCTCGCTATGGGGGGAACTCAATCGGGTAGCGGTGCGGACGTCAGAGAGATTGCGGGCACCAAGTATCTTGGCAAAGCGGTGACGGGCGTAGAGGCCAAGGATCTGAAGGGCCTTGTGGATGAGGCCAAAGGCTCGCTGGGGTCCGGCGTCGTGCTGCTGATTGCTGTGAGCGATGATGGCAAGGCCAGCGCGGTTACGGGTGTTACTGCCGATTTGACAGACAAGTTCAGCGCGGTTGAACTCGTTCGTGTTGCAGCAGCCGCGCTTGGCGGCAAGGGCGGCGGTGGACGCCCGGATATGGCTCAAGCCGGTGGTCCAGATGGTGCCAAAGCTGGCGAAGCCATTGAAGCTGTGGCGGCTGCGCTTGCAGGCTAAATGCCTTAAACGGGCCGCAACGAATAGGGAGTTTGCGGCCTTCAATGTGCGGAGAATGATGTGACGCTGGTAGCGGCAAACGAAACGACCGATTTCGTAGAGGACGGTCCTGATGCATTTTCAAACAGCTTGTTTGAGAATGCACCGCGGACGACAGCGTTCAACAAGCTCCGTAAGCGCCTGTTGCGGCAGGTCAGGCAGGCGATAGAAGATTTCGGGATGCTGAAAGACCAAAAGCGCTGGCTTATTGGTCTTTCAGGCGGAAAGGACTCTTATTCTCTTCTTGCACTATTGATGGATCTTCAATGGCGGGGCCTTCTGCCGGTTGAACTGATTGCCTGCAATCTCGATCAGGGTCAGCCCAATTTCCCGAAACATGTTCTGCCCAACTACCTGAAAAATCTCGATGTGCAGCATCGCATTGAATATCGCGATACATACTCGGTCGTAAAGGAGAAGGTGCCGGAGGGTGCAACCTATTGCTCACTCTGTTCTCGCCTACGGCGCGGCAATCTCTATCGCGTTGCGCGAGAAGAAGGATGCGATGCGCTGGTGCTTGGCCACCACCGTGACGATATTCTGGAAACCTTTTTCATGAACTTGTTTCATGGTGGTCGGCTTGCGGCGATGCCTGCAAAGTTGCTGAATGATGAGGGTGATCTGTTCGTTCTGCGCCCGCTCGCCTATTGCGCGGAAGAGGACCTAGCGAAATTTGCCACGGCTATGCAGTTCCCGATCATACCCTGCGACCTTTGTGGATCTCAGGATGGTCTGCAGCGCAACGCTATGAAGCAGATGCTCACCACTATGGAAATGCAAATGCCTGGCCGCAAGGACCGGATGCTGCGCGCACTTTCACACGTTAATCCCTCCCATCTGTTAGATCCGCAACTCTTCGATTTCGCGGCTCTTGTTCCGACTTCCAAAGACTGAGGTTACTGATGCCCGTTGATATCATGGTCCTTGCGGATGTGCTGAGGCAGGCCGCAAAACAAGAAATCGTGCCGCGTTTTCGCCGCCTGTCCAAGCAGGATGTACGTGTCAAATCTGAAGCTTCCGATCTTGTAACTGAAGCGGATGAGCAGGCTGAGCGTTACATCAAAGGCGAAGTGGAAAAATTCGCGCCGAATGCGCTGTTCATTGGTGAGGAAAGCGTTGCTGCCGATAAAGCGTTGCTTAGCAAGCTTGCTGATGCAGAATTGGCCATCATTGTTGATCCGGTTGATGGCACTTTCAATTTCGCGGCTGGAGTTCCTGCCTTCGGCGTTATGGCCTCGGTTGTCTACAAAGGCGAGGCGATCGCCGGGATCATTTACGATCCTATGGGCGATGATTGGGTTATGGCGGAAAAAGGTGGTGGCGCATTCCTGCGGCGGCCAGATGGTGATGCGGTACGTCTTGAGACGGCTGCGCCAAAGTCTCTGGGAGACATCTACGGCATGGCCTCAGCAGCATATTTCTTTGATGAGCAGAGGCTCCAAGTTCTCACCAATCTATCAAAATTGCGGTTTTTTGCCAGCTACCGTTGTTCGGCACAAGAATACAGGATTCTTGCCGGGGGGCATGTGGATTTCGTTCTCTACAATAAGCTCATGCCTTGGGATCATGTCGGTGGCTCCCTCATCATTCAGGAAGCCGGTGGCCATGTCGCCAAGTTTGATGGATCGCCCTATCGACCGTATGAATTTGAGGGCGGCCTGCTGGCTGCCTCCAACAAGGAGACTTGGGATTTGCTGAGGCGCGAAATTATAGGTTGATCGCACCCGATAACTGTATAGGCGAAGGCCTCGATATCGAACCGATACCGAGGCCTTTTTCATGCCAGCTTTTTCAGGTCCGCGGGTTGTGGGCCTGAAACAAACGTCCGCGTTCCGCAACTAACACAAAGACAAGCCCAATGATGGAAACGCAGAAAAATCCTGCGACCATTGGCAAGGCAGTGCCGTTAAACGCTTGCCCAATCACCGCTCCAATCGCTGCACCGCCGATTGTGCTCATAAAGCCTAAAACTGCTGATGCCGTACCGGCCACGTGGCCAAGCGGTTCCATAGCCAGCGAGTTGAAGTTCGCTGCAATCCAGCCGAATTGGAACATGGCAAGGGCGAAAAATCCGAGAAACAGCAGGAATGGCATAGGACCATCGCTGAACAACTGGACCATGAGCCATACAAATGTGACGACGATAAAGCCCAGAAGCGAAGCGTGAGAGAGCTTGCGCATACCAAATCGGCCTACCAACTTCGAGTTTACGAAGGAGGATAGCGACATGAATGCAGCCACGGCGGCGAAGGCAACTGGGAACCACACGCCCAAACCGTAAATGCCTACATATATTTGCTGTGCGGAATTGATGAAGCCAAAGAGTGCGCCGAATATGAACGTCGACGAAATCGTATAGCAAAGTGCCATGCGGTTTGTGAGCACGATGCGAAATCCACCCAGCACAGACCGGACTGTCAGGGGTCGCACATCTTCCGCGGCCAAAGTTTCTGGCAGTCTCATCACCATCCAAGCCAATACGAACATGGCCATGATCCCAATGAAGAGGAAGACCATATGCCAATTGCCGCCGAGCATGATGAGCTGACCTGTGCCAGGCGCGATGATCGGAACGATCATGAATACCATCATGATCAGGGACATGACTTCCGCCATCGCGCGGCCACCATAGACATCGCGAACGATAGAGACGGTAATCACCCGGGTTGATGCGGCACCTGCACCCTGAATAAAGCGCAGAATCAGTAGGCCGGCAAAGCTCGGCACGATTACAATGGCCAGTGCGCATGCAATATAGAGGGAAAGTCCCAGTATCATGGGCAAACGACGGCCGAACCGATCGGACAATGGCCCGTAGATCAACTGCGCAAAGCCAAAGCCGAAAAGATAGGAAGAGACGATGAACTGACGTTCATTAACGTCCTCAACATTCAAGGCTGCGCCAATTTCTTGAAGCGCTGGCAGCATGATGTCGATTGCGAGCGCATTAAGTGCCATCAGCATGGCCATCATGGCAATGAATTCGAATTTGCTCATGCCCTTCAAGCGGGCAGGCGCCAAGGTGTTAGCGGGTGTCACGTGCGTATTCCTGAAAATGCAAAGGCGCCGCAGGTGTGCGACGCCTCGATCTTAAAAAGATGATGCCGGATTGAACCAGCAAGAGGCCGTTCAGGCAGCGCCGCGAACGGCGATACCTTGTTCCTGAAAATGCGATTGCAATTCTCCGGATTGGAACATTTCACGGACGATATCGCAGCCACCAACGAACTCACCCTTAATGTAAAGCTGGGGAATTGTTGGCCAGTTGGAATAATCCTTGATGCCCTGACGGATCTCCTGATCCGCGAGAACGTTGACGCCTTTGTAATCCACGCCAAGGTAATCCAGAATCTGGACCACTTGGCCGGAAAAACCGCACTGCGGGAACTGCGGCGTCCCCTTCATGAAAAGCACGACGTCGCTGCTCTTCACTTCGCTTTCGATCAGCTGATGAATTCCGCTCATGACCGACTTCCTTTCTCATCCGGGTTCAAGGTCCGGACTTTATCGTGTTCTAAATAACATGAATTATTTGGATTTCCAGTCAAGTAATCGACTGGATGTCATCAATTCCGATGATGGATGATCCTGTACTAAGCGGCCTATTCAGGTGCTGAGGTCTGAAGCGCAAGAGCATGCAATACACCGCCCATATTACCCTTCAATGCTTCGTACACCATCTGGTGCTGCTGCACGCGGCTTTTGCCGCGAAACGCTTCTGCAACCACTTCCGCTGCGTAGTGATCCCCATCGCCAGCGAGATCCCGGATCGTGACTTTAGCACCCGGAATCCCAGCCTTGATCATGTCTTCAATTTCACCGGGACGCATCGGCATTGGCTTATTCCTTCCTAGTCAGGCTATGCTTGTTTTTTGCCAGATTGCCAAATTCTACCGGATTCTCAAAGAGTTTTGAGAGATGTCACGCCATAAACGTGGGGAACCAGCTTTCGTGCGCGTTGACCAGTTCTGTCACCTTAACATTTACGAGGTCCGCGATCACGAGAGCCTCGCCTCCCACCCTGCCGAGCGTGCGGAACGGAACGCCTGCGGATTCGGCGCTGGCGCGCACGAAGTTTGCAAGGTCTGCCGGAACAGCAATCACGTAGCGGGCCTGGTCTTCACCGAAAAGAACCGCATGCGGTTGACCGCGGCATTCATCAAGTGAAAGTTGCGCACCCTTCAGTGAGGCCATTGCCATTTCTGCAAGAGCCAACAACAAGCCGCCCGAAGAAATATCATGGCAGGCTGTTACCTGACCATTGCGGATGATATTGCGAACAAAATCACCGTGACGACGCTCGGCCGCCAGATCGACAACTGGCGCTGGACCTTCCGTTGAGCCGAGAATTTCTCTCAGGTAGATGGATGAGCCGAGGTGCGAACCATCAACACCGATCATGATGAGGACGTCACCATCGTTGGCGGTGCCAATTCTCGCCATCTTCGACCAATCGGGCAGGAGGCCAACACCTGCGATGGTTGGTGTGGGCAGAATAGCAATGCCATTGGTCTCGTTATACAGGGAGACATTGCCGGACACGATGGGGAAATCCAATGCGCGGCAGGCTTCGCCAATGCCTTGAATTGCACCGACCAGCTGGCCCATGATTTCCGGCTTTTCCGGGTTGCCAAAATTGAGGTTGTCAGTTGCCGCCAATGGTTCTGCGCCGGTAGCGGTGATATTGCGCCAGCACTCCGCAACGGCCTGCTTGCCGCCTTCTACCGGATCTGCTTCCACATAGCGGGGGGTTACATCCGAAGAAAAGGCGAGCGCCTTGGAGGCGTGCCCTTCAACGCGCACGACACCGGCATCGCCACCTGGCAGTTGAAGCGAATTGCCCTGGATCAAGGTATCGTATTGTTCGTATACCCAACGGCGGCTGGATTGATTAGCGGAACCCACGAGCTTAAGCAGGGCCTCATTATAGTCTGAAGGTGCCTGAACCTGATCAGCAGGAAGCGCAGCGCGTGCATTCCATGGCTGCCATGGACGATCATATTCCGGCGCTTCATCGCCCAGTTCCTTGATCGGCAGGTTTGCGACCTCTTCGCCCTGATGGATGATGCGGAAGCGCAGGTCATCCGTGGTCTTGCCGACGATCGCGAAATCCAGACCCCACTTCACGAATATTGCCTTTGCTTCCTCTTCCTTTTCAGGACGAAGAACCATGAGCATGCGCTCCTGGCTTTCCGAAAGCATCATTTCATAAGCCGTCATGCGCTCTTCACGGACGGGAACCTTATCGAGATCGAGTTCGATACCCAGATCACCCTTCGCGCCCATCTCCACAGCAGAGCAGGTGAGGCCAGCCGCGCCCATATCCTGAATGGCGATGACTGCACCGGTCGTCATCAGCTCTAGGCAGGCTTCCAGCAGGCACTTTTCAGTAAAGGGGTCGCCAACCTGCACAGTTGGGCGCTTTTCTTCAATGGATTCGTCAAACTCGGCGGAAGCCATGGTCGCACCGCCCACGCCATCACGGCCAGTTTTCGCGCCGAGGTAAACAACGGGCAGGCCTACGCCTTCTGCCTTTGAGTAAAAGATAGCATCCGACTTGGCGAGGCCAGCGGCAAAGGCGTTGACGAGGATGTTGCCGTTATAGCGCGAATCGAACTCAACCTCACCGCCGACAGTCGGCACGCCGAAGGAGTTGCCGTAGCCGCCAACACCTGCAACGACGCCAGAAACAAGATGCTTTGTCTTCGGGTGATCCGGTGCGCCGAAGCGTAGAGCGTTCATTGCTGCGACAGGGCGTGCGCCCATGGTGAAAACGTCGCGCAAAATGCCACCAACACCGGTAGCAGCGCCCTGGTAGGGCTCAATGTAAGATGGGTGATTGTGGCTTTCCATCTTGAAGACAACGCAATCGCCATCATCGATATCCACCACGCCAGCATTTTCGCCGGGACCCTGGATGACACGCGGACCCTTGGTTGGAAGCGTGCGAAGCCACTTCTTGGACGATTTATATGAGCAATGTTCGTTCCACATGGCCGAAAAGATGCCAAGTTCGGTGAAGCTCGGTTCGCGTCCGATCAATTCGAGGATGCGCTGATATTCATCTGGCTTGAGGCCGTGTGCTGCAATGAGTTCTGGTGTGATGGCGATATGGTTTGAAATAGTCATCGTCTTCCCTACAGGCGGTCCGGGCTGGCGTCTCTTTAGCCTAGAAGACAAAATGGCGCGACAGGAATTTTCCTGTCGCGCCCATATGATTTTCTGATTGTATCTAAAGCCGATTAAAACTTGTAGCCAACCATGACGCCGCCGCGCGTAAGCCCATTATTTGGCTCGCCGCAGAGGTTGGCGTGAGACGAGTGTTCAAGTGTTCCCACAACGCGCCAATTTTCATTGAGGTTTACACCTGCTGCGACATACTCGTGGAATAGCGTATGGCAACCAAGAAATGGGCCTCGTCCACCGTCCATTTCAAGTTTGCCGTCATTCAGGCTTCCACCGAAACCAGCTTCCACGAACAGGTATTGGCCGAGAGGCACCGTCCAGGAGAAACCGGCATAGACCTGATTGGCCTCGCCCGCCGTGCTGATGTCGCCACCAATGTGAACGCGCGGCCTAATGAACTTCTGGAAGCCCTGCGCATTGTCGTGATCCCAAGGATCGAAGAAGACCATACCTGTAACGAATGCGCCCTTTTCATCATTCATGTAGGTTTTGTCGGTCGCGACCAATGCACCGAAGCGCGCTTCATCGAATAATGGCTTTTCCAGCGAGGTGCCGGCGGGGGCCATGTCGGCTGCGATCAGCTGAGAGCTTGTCAGTATCGCTGCCGCAGCAGTTAACGCGCGGAGGAAGTTAGGGCCGCTTGTGAATTTCATCTGCTGTTATTCCCCCGGTATCGATTCAGCACGCTGCTCTTAGAATCGTCTTAGGTGCTGAACTTAGTGGGGAAGAATTCGCAATGGCAAGAAATATTGCCAGTACCACTCACCTATGGAGCAGGATTGTGTGGCTATTGTTGCTCGTCGGAAACGATCTCGATCTAAAGAAGACCACCAAGGCTTTCATAGACTGACATCGGGAGAGGTTCTGGCTTCAGCAGTTTTTCGCGCCATTTGCCCAGCGGACAATGTCACGCTTGATTCGCTCACCGCCCGCGCCATCGACCAACGGTCCGAATGCATCGAGTCTTGCGGGATTGCCTTCCGCTTGGACCACCAAGAGCGGACGTGACTCAGGACTGTGTTTCGGAACTGCGAGAATGCGAGGGCGGCCAGAGAAGGAGTTCAACTCCGGTGCGAGGCGGTAATCCTTGAAGGCACTATCGCCGGATTTGAACCAGCAGCTGTTGGCCGCCAGCGCTACCCGTTCCATGGTTGGCAAGGCCGCCCGATCGACTGATGGCGGCTTTGGCTTGCTGGATTGACATGCGGCCAGCGCAATCACTATGGCGGAAAGGGCAAGGCTGCATGTCAAACGACGCATGTTGAATTCCGATTTGATTAAGCCGCGATGACGTTCAGGGCAGAGGCGAAAATTCCCTTGCCATCTGTTCCGCCGTGCGCCGCTTCAATAAGATTTTCCGGGTGAGGCATCATGCCAAGGACATTACCCTTGGCGTTGATGACTCCAGCGATATCGAGAAGGGAACCGTTGGGGTTCGTACCTTCAGCATAACGGAATACGATCTGGCCGTTATCCTGCAGCGACTTCAGTGTTTCGTCATCGACAAAATAATTTCCATCGTGGTGAGCGACTGGGCAGCGGATAATCTGACCCTGCTCATAGGCGCGCGTAAAATCAGTATCGGCATTCACAACTTCAAGCTTGATTTGCTTGCAGACAAATTTCAGCGAGCTGTTGCGCATCAGTGCGCCTGGAAGCAGACCAGCTTCCACCAAGATCTGGAAGCCGTTGCACACGCCGATGACCTTCACGCCCGCCTCGACCTTGCGGCGAATGGCATCCATAACCGGCATCCGCGCGGCGATGGCACCGCAGCGAAGATAGTCGCCATAGGAAAAGCCGCCGGGAATGACGATGAGATCAACATCGGGAATTTCTGTTTCCGTTTGCCATACAGTGACAGGCGCCTGGCCCGAAATGCGGGTGAGGGCAGCAATCATGTCGCGGTCACGGTTCAGGCCGGGCAATTGGACAACGGCAGACTTCATGGGGCGTTCAACCTTGCCTTAGCTCCAAAGGAGGAGCGGGAGTTAAGTCTCTAATTCGCGATGAAGGCGATGCATATTCGCCTTCATTCCTGATCGAGAGGTGCGAGCTCAACTGGAACACCGTTCCAAATGGGCAATCAGACCAGTGAAATCGAGTAGTTTTCGATGACTGTGTTGGCGAGAAGCTTGTCGCACATGGCTTTCAGCTCTTCTTCTGCCTTTGCTCGGTCCGAAGTTTCGAGCTCCAGATCGAAAACCTTGCCTTGACGAACCTGATGAACGCCATCAAAGCCGAGGCTGTCAAGCGCGCCTTCAATAGCTTTACCCTGGGGGTCCAGAACGCCGTTCTTCAACGTGACGGTTACGCGTGCCTTGATCACTGATTGCTCCCTGAGAGATTACTGTACCAGCACCGGACCCGTGCCACGGATCGGCTCATTCTCATTGATAATGCCGAGGCGGCGCGCCACTTCGGAATAGGCTTCCAGCAAGCCGCCAAGATCGCGACGGAAGCGGTCCTTGTCCATCTTTTCGCGGGTCTCTATGTCCCACAGGCGGCAGCTATCTGGCGAGATTTCATCTGCCAGAATGATGCGCATCATATCGCCTTCGAACAGACGTCCGCACTCGATCTTGAAATCGACGAGTTGGATGCCGACGCCAAGGAAGAGTCCTGAAAGGAAGTCGTTTACGCGAATGGCAAGCGCCATGATGTCATCTAACTCAGCGGGGTTTGCCCAGCCAAAAGCCGTGATGTGTTCTTCCGATACCATTGGATCGGCCAGTTGATCCGACTTGTAATAGAACTCAATGATGGAGCGTGGCAAAACCACACCTTCTTCAATGCCAAGCCGTTCAGACAGTGAGCCTGCAGCAACGTTGCGCACGACGATCTCAAGCGGAATAATCTCCACTTCCTTGATCAACTGCTCGCGCATATTCAGGCGGCGAATGAAGTGCGTTGGGATGCCGATCTTATTGAGATGTGTGAAAATGTATTCGGAAATACGATTGTTCAGAACACCCTTGCCGTCGATGACATCGTGCTTCTTCTTATTGAATGCAGTGGCATCATCCTTGAAGAACTGAATCAGCGTACCCGGTTCAGGGCCTTCATATAGGATCTTAGCCTTGCCCTCGTAGATACGGCGGCGACGGTTCATGACTTCTTGTCTCGTTGTTCGTGCGCGCAGGCGGCGCTGTGGAAAATTCAATTGAGCGGTCCCATAACGGAAATCCTCCCATTTCACAATGCGGCTTGATCCTTTCGATGCATTCCAAAGCTCAGGAGAGGCATTTATTCACCGTGCTGTTATACGCTTCGGAAAATATTAGAGTGCATCATTCCTCACGCATATTCTTATGTTGAGTAGTGACTGCAGGCGGAGCGGCGCATGAGTACAATTTCATTAAGAGAACGCGCGCAGGCGCAAGAGCTGAAATACTCGACGGAAGAAGCTTTTCGCTTTCGTGCGCAGGTTCGCAGAAACCGCATGGTCGGTCTCTGGGCGGCTGAGGTTTTGGGTCGCGAAGATCCGCTATTTTACGCCGATAGCATTGCAAACTGGGCCATAGAGCATCCATCAGATGCTGACCTTCTCCTGAAACTAGGCCGTGATTTCGAAGATGCAAAGCTGGTGCTCGATGCCACTGAGCTTACGTCACGAATGCATGCATTGCTGAAGGAAATCACTGAAGAAATGCGCAACGGCTAACGCGCTGAATTCTCGCCATCTGTGGTCAATAATACTCGAAGCGATTTTTGCCGTTTGCCTTGGCGCGGTAAAGAGCGACATCCGCGTGTTGCAAAACTTGCTTCTCGTCTATTCGTGACCCTGCAGCCCAGGCGATACCGATGCTTGCACCAAGGCGAAGCTCGTTGCCTGCATGGTAAAAGGGCTGCCGGAAGCCTTGCAAGATCCTGTCAGCAAGTGCTGCAAGCAGATCGGTGGTGCCGCTAAATGGGGTAACCAGAGCGAACTCATCTCCGCCAAGCCGCGCGGAGAAAATCTCATGCCCGGCGGCATCGCGCAAAATCTTTGCCGCGTGGCAAAGTACAGCATCTCCTGCGCTATGCCCGAATCGATCATTGATCTGCTTGAAGCGATCCAAATCCATGTGCAGCACGCCTAGCGAGGACCCTTGGGCGGCGCAGGTATCAGCGAGCTCCGTCAGCTTGGAATCGAAAAAGCGACGGTTCGGCAGACCAGTCAGATAGTCGTGCAGTGCGTTATATTCTATTTGAGTGCGGGTTTCTTCCAGTTCTGCCGTGCGAGCTTCTGCAAGTGTCTTTGCGCGCTCCAGTTCTTCCCGCATCTGCACATCCTGGGTGACGTCCCAGTTGGCTCCTACCAGCTTTGTGTGTCCATCAATATCAACGAAAACCTTGCTGAAGCTGCGGATGACGCGCTCAGTGCCGTTTGAGAGGCAAACCCGATATTCGTCCAAAAAAGTATCGTTCGAAGCGCGGTGCTGTTCAACATTGGCAAGAACGCGTTCAGCATCATCGGGATGCAGGAAGCTTTCCCAGGTGTGCCCGACATTGATTTCAACAGAGGGTGCCACACCATATATCTCGTACATACGTTCGTCCCAATCCACCTCGCCGGAGGTGAGGTCGGCTTCAAAAACGCCAACGCCGGAGATTGCCAATGCCATCTCAAGGCGACGCGTGGCGCGAGCAGCCCTGTGCTCCGTTTCCTTTCGCTCGGTTATGTCTGTGTCGGTGCCGACGACCCGCATGGCTCGTCCGTCTTCATCGCGGTCGATGCATGCGCCCCGGCATTCGATCCAGACGTAATGGCCCTCCTTGTGCTTCTCACGATAGGCGAAAACCAGATAATCAGGATCACCAGCTTCTTGTCGTTCGATAGCGTGCAACGTAGCGTCACGATCTTCTGGGTGGAGAAGGTCCAGCCACGCCTCTTTTGAGGGTGGCAATGGATCGTCTTGGGACATGCCCCGTATGGTGCGCCAAGTGGGTGAATAGTATTTGCGCCCCATCCTGTAATCGTGATCCCATACCCCGGACACTGAACTGACCAATGCGCTGTTCCACCGGGTTTCGCGTGTGACGAGATCGTCTACCATCCGCTTGTCGCCAGTGAGGTCTATAAGCTGAACGAGCAAGAGCGTTGCGTTTTCAGCAATATCCAGGCGAAAAAGGCGAGCGAACATTCGCACCCAAGCAACGCCTCCGGATAGGAGCGATATACGTAGGATTTCGCTTCTGCTCGTGTCTGCCGCCAGTGGGACTGGGGAGAGCAAAGCTGACAGCTTCGGCAATTGCTCCTGATCGATCAAAGATGCCAGATTGCGGGTACCCGGAACAAACCAGGTTTCCTTGAAGGCTCTGTTGGCGTGCACAAAGCGTCCCAGATCCGGCTCCACAATAGCAGTAGCCAAGGGCATCTGGTCGACGCACTCCAAGAATGCAGCTAAACGCCCTTGGGCTGCTGCAGGATTCGCATTTCCCAGTTCCACGTTCAGCGAACCCCTGTTGCTGATCTAAGACGAAAATAGGCCGAGCTTTTTAAGTGCTCTTTAATTTAACTTGCGGTCGAGCAGAGTGGCAGATTCGCTCCGATGGTCAATATCAACTCTAAAATTTGAGGTTTGCCAGAAACTTTGCAAAGACCATGGTCCCCTCTGGCCATGGTCCGTGGCCAGACTCAGCATTCAGATGGCCTGCTTCACCAGCGTCAACCAGAAGCGAACCCCAGGCACTGGCAATATCGTCTGCATGCTCATAGCTCCCGAACGGGTCATTTCGGCTGGCAATGGTGAGCGATGGAAATGGCAGCGGATCACGCGGGTAGGGGCCGAACGTCATCAGGTGCTTCGGTCGGATTTCCGGATTGGCAACATCGGGGGGCGCCACCAAAAACGCCCCGGCAACCTTGTTGCGAAAATGGGGAATGGCATGGATAGCCGTTGGTACGCCGAGGGAGTGTGCCACAAGCACGACTGGCCGGGTGGAAGCGTTCACCTCTTCTGCAACGCGCGCCACCCAATCATCCCGAACCGGTTTTGACCATTCTGCCTGTTCTACACGTCTCGCAGTCTGGAGCTTGGACTCCCAGCGACTTTGCCAGTGTGATGGCCCGGAGTTGGTGTAGCCGGGAACGATGAGGATATCTGCGTCTGATGCTTTCATGGCGCTTATGTGCTGCCGCATTTCTTTTGCGTCAAGTCTCCCCTTGACCTCAAATTTGTATGTAACACATACTACCCTTTTCGGATTGGGTTGTTATGATCTGCGCATTGCGGGAGTGGGAAATTAGGAAATTGGGAGGAAAAAGGTTGAAGCGAGCGATTTACCAGGGCGTGTCGTTTTTAGCGCTTCTCTGCATGGCCGATATCGCCTTCGCCAATGGTTGCAAGGACGCACTTAGTAAAGACAAGGCGGTGCGGGGGCTGTTGGTCAAGGAAGCTATTGCAACACCCTCAACAAACGATATTCCTGTAGCCCACTGTTTGATCCGTGGCTCGACACCGGAGCGGAAGGGTCTCGACGGGAAAGCCTATTCGATTCGTTATGAGATACGACTTCCAGAAAACTGGAATGGCAGCATGGTTCACCAGTTCAATGGTGGCAATGATGGCGTGGTCGTTCCTGCCCTAGGGCGGTTCCTGGGTGGTGATAAGAAGCAGAATGCGCTTACTCGAGGCTTTGCAGTGATCTCAAGCGATGCGGGCCATGATGGTGAAGCCTACCCTGAAAAAGGTATCGCTGGAGGTGCAGCGTTCGGCTTCGATCCTGAAGCGAGGTTGGACTATGGCTATAAAGCCGTTGCCACGCTTCAACCTCTAGCTCGCGCATTCATCGAGAAGTATTACGGCAGGGCGGTTGTCCACGCCTATGGTGTGGGCGGTTCAAATGGCGGACGACACGCCTTGATGGCGGCGACCAAGATGCCGAAAGCTTTTGACGGATTGCTGGTTGGCTATCCAGGCTTCAACCTTCCTAAAGCTGCTATCCAGCATGCTTGGGACGTTCAGGCCTGGCAATCTGTGAATGCCGATCTTGCCAAAGCATTCACGCGCAAGGACATGGAACTGGTGGCCAGCGCCATTCTCTCGACCTGTGACACGCTGGATGGTGTGGAGGATGGCCTTGTTTCAGATGCAGATGCGTGCGAGGCAAAATTCGACCCGAAAACACTGCAATGCAAACAAGATGGCGCATCGGGTTGCTTGACTGAAAAGCAAGTGGCGGCCCTTATCAAAAGTCATCAAGGACCAGTCAATAGCAAAGGCGAGGCGCTCTATAGTCGCTGGACCTGGGATCCTGGCATGGCATCAATGAACTGGCGCACTTGGAAGCTGGAAAGCTCAGTGGAAGCGTGGGGAAAGAAGCCAATCATCAGCGTTATGGGTGCCGCTTCACTGGCACAGATTTTTACGACACCGCCAGTTCCAGTTGGCGGAAGTCCGGATGAGTTGGTGGGATTCCTGACGAAGTTCGACTTCGATAAGGATGCGCCCAAGATATTTGCCACCCACGGCGAGTTTAAACAATCGGCTGCGGAGTTTATGATCCCGCCAGGTTCTGATAACCCAAAACTTGATGCATTTCGTGATGCTGGCCACAAGATGATCGTCTTTCACGGCGATGCCGATCCCGTGTTCTCCGTGGTTGATACCCTGAATTGGTACCAGAAGCTTAATGCCAATAACGCCAATGCGGCAGGTGATTTCGTTCGCCTCTACCGTATACCCGGTATGCCGCACGGCGCTGGTGGTCCGTCTTTCGACGATTTCGACTTCTTCTCACCATTGGTAGCATGGGTTGAAAAGAGCGAGGCACCAAACGCGATATCCGCTGGCATCAGCGCTGATAATAAGGAAGCGGGTAAACTTGTCGGCAAAAAGACGATCTATTGCCCATATCCGCAGGTCGCGAAAGCATCCGGCGCCGCTGACGCGAAGGATGAGGCACGATATCGCTGTGAATAAAGAACTGCTTTGATAGTCAGAGAACAAGCGGCGGATCGTTTCCGCCGCTTGTTTGGTATGATTAGCCGAAGACCCGTTTGAAGATCGTATCGACATGCTTGGTGTGATAACCAAGGTCAAATTTTTCGCGCAGGGCTTCCTCCGAAAGCGCGGCTCGAACTTCTTCGTCTGCCAGCAATTCTTCCAGGAAATCTTTGCCCTGCTCCCAGACCTTCATCGCGTTGCGCTGCACGAGACGATATGCGTCTTCACGCGAAGTGCCGGCTTGCGTAAGGGCAAGCAGTACACGCTGCGAGTGAACAAGCCCGCGGAACTTATTGAGATTCTTCAACATGTTCTCAGGGTAAATCACCAGCTTCTCGATAACGCCAGCAAGGCGGTTCAACGCGAAATCAAGTGTAATAGTGGTATCTGGGCCAATGCCCCGCTCGACGGAAGAGTGCGAAATATCACGCTCATGCCACAGGGCTACATTTTCCATGGCGGGGGTCACGGCCATGCGAACCAGACGTGCGAGGCCCGTGAGGTTTTCCGTCAGCACCGGGTTGCGCTTGTGCGGCATGGCGGAGGAGCCCTTCTGCCCGGGCGAAAAGAATTCTTCGGCTTCCAGAACTTCCGTACGCTGCATGTGGCGGATTTCGATTGCGACGTTCTCGATCGATGAGGCGATCACGCCCAATGTGGCAAAGAACATCGCATGGCGGTCACGCGGGATAACTTGCGTCGATACCGGCTCCGGCTGCAGGCCAAGCTTCGCGCAGACATGTTCTTCAACGCGTGGATCGATATTCGCGAACGTGCCGACAGCGCCGGAAATGGCACCCGTTGCGATTTCTGCACGGGCGTTGACCAGGCGTTCGCGGTTGCGGTGCATTTCCGCATAGAAGCGGGCGAAGGTAAGGCCCATCGTCGTCGGCTCAGCATGAATGCCATGGCTGCGACCAATGCGGATCGTATCCTTGTGTTCGAAAGCGCGGGTCTTCAGCGCATTCAATACGCGATCCATACCCACCAGCAGCAGATCTGCCGCGCGAACAAGCTGGATATTCAGCGTGGTGTCCAGAACGTCGGATGATGTCATCCCCTGGTGAACGAAGCGGCTATCCGGGCCGATGAATTCCGCCAGATGAGTGAGGAAGGCGATGACGTCATGCTTGGTGACAGCCTCGATCTCATCAATGCGCGCGACGTTGAATTCAGCAGCGCCGCCTTTTTCCCAGATAGTGCGGGCAGATTCTTTCGGGATGACCCCAAGCTCAGCCAGAGCATCGCAAGCGTGAGCTTCGATCTCAAACCAGATGCGGAACTTGGTTTCGGGGGACCAGATGGCGACCATTTCTGGCCGGGAATAGCGCGGGATCATCTAAGCTCGTTCCTTGCAGCTGTCAAAGTTGGCCCGCTTTACCAAAGGAAGATGCCAATCTCAACGCATGGAGCGAGCAAGAATGGCACTTCCGGCAAGCAAAACCGGCATGGATGCCACCCCGAACAGGCGCGTTCCTACAATGAGGAACTGATATGCTGCCGATGCGGAGGTGAAAATAAACTGGAGAATCCAGTCTCGGGTGAAAGCTTCGGCGTGCCACTGCGCATAAAAGGAGCGGTAGTGAAGGGCAAACAGGCCAGATGTGACGAAGAGTGTTGCGCCCGCTAACAGGAGACATGCCAAGAGGAATTGAGCAAGACCATTGCGAATTCTGGTTCGGATGACGCTGAATAACAGCGAAGCGATGATCCATCCAGCTGCGCCGCCTGTCCCAAATACGATGAGAAGCGAGACCCGGTGAAAGGTATCAAACCGTTCCGATTGGAAGAGAGCCACAAGTAGAAGAAGAGCGCAAGCTGCGCCCCAACCCAGTGTTAACATTGCCAGTTTAAGGGGGCTGATGCTGTATGTGTTGATCGCGTCAGCCCTTTCAATCACTGCGCGTTGCCCTTGGTTGCCTTGCGCAGAGCCTCGATATTAGCCTTGTAACTTTCCACACTATTGCCCTTAAATACGGCTGATCCGGCCACAAAGACGTTGGCGCCTGCCTCTGTTGCCGCACCTATGGTTTCAGCGGTAATGCCACCATCGACCTGCAAATCAATTGGACGCTGACCGATGAGCGCACGTGCCGCGCGGATTTTATCGTTCATTGCCGGAATGAACTTCTGCCCGCCAAAGCCTGGATTGACGCTCATGATAAGGATCAAATCGACATCATCAAGAACGTTTTCCAAAACCGAGAGCGGTGTTGCAGGATTGAGGGTGACGCCAACCTTCTTGCCAAGCGCACGGATGGTTTGCAGTGAGCGATGAAGGTGAGGACCAGCTTCCGCGTGAACCGTAATGCTGTCGCAACCCGCTTTGGCGAAAGCTTCCAGATAAGGATCGGCAGGCGCGATCATTAGATGGCAATCGAAGTAAGCATCCGTATGGGGGCGCAGCGCCTTGATGACATCAGGGCCGAATGAGATGTTGGGAACGAAGTGACCATCCATCACGTCGAGGTGAATCCAATCGGCTCCCGCTGCAACGACATCCCGGACTTCCTGTCCCAGTTTGGAAAAATCAGCCGCGAGGACCGAAGGTGCAATAAGAACGGATGACGACATCAAATTCCTCCAAGGCAGTTCGTTACAGCCCTCTACCATTGCGGATTGCGAGGCACAATTACCGCATTTGAGGCATTGTTAACGGCGATTGGAGCCGCTATTGAGCAGTTTGTTCCACCAGTATCCAACTGCTTTGCCGCCACTCCTGCAGTCGGAATGGATTATCGGTTAATTCGCCGTTTTGCTGAAAGCTGACTGGGCCAATGGCTGTGCTGAATGTCGCTTCATGCAGCGCGCTTTCAATGCTCTTCTTTTCGCTTCTGGCTTTTTCAGCCGCGGCAAGCCCAATCTGAACGCTGGCGTAGGCGGGAAGCGCATAGCCTTCGGGCTCGAAGCCGGCGATGCGCATGATCGATACAGCATCATCCGCTTCCGGCAGCTTGGCATAATCCGGCAGAGCCATTGCAAGGACCTCATCGGCCAAGGGCAAGGGTCGATTGGCAGCCCGCATCACGTCTCCAGCCATGAACTGCAGATTGCTGGCTTCTTTCTGGGCGTCACGAGCCATGATCGCAACATCGCCCCGATCTCCGCCAACCAGCACGCGTGTTGCTCCAGCTTTCACCAGCCTGCGAACGAGCGCCAACTGCTGTTCCTGACCCGGACGGAACGTGTCGACAAATACTGGCTTGATGCCCCCTGCCTCCAACTTCTGTCGTACCGCTGCAACGAGATCGCGGGCGTAAATCGTCCCATCGTCGACCAGAGCAACAGACTGGTTCTGCCAGCGCGAGAGGATTGCTTCAGAGATAGCCGTTGCTTCCTGCCCATCGACAGGCGCGAGACGAAAGAATGGCCAACCGTTCCGCTCTCCATCTTCCGAAAGAAGCCGGGAGCGAACGGAAACCGTCATGGCAGGGATCTGGCTATCCTTCAAAGCGGGTAGGGCATCGGTCAACGTTTCCACGCAGAGGAAGCCAATGGCAATTTGCACACCCTCATTGCGCAAACGCTCAGCAATGTCATTCCCACTGCCGGGCTCGCATGTCTCAGGAATGGTGATGACACGGTCTTGATCGCCAAGTGCGGCGGATGCACCGCGTATTATCTGGTCGCCGAGTGAGGCGTAGGGACCAGCCTGCGGTGCCACGACACCAATTGTCGTAGCTCCAGCTAGCTGTGCCGTTAGCAGAAGGGAAAAGGCGGCGAAGCCTATCAGATTTATGTTGGCGTACGATCTTTCGCGCATGCCGCCACATTTAGCGACTGGGGAGGCGGCGTCAAAGGAATTCGATGGACAGGGGCAGGCTTGCGTGGAAAAGCTCAACCACTTGAACCATATGTGTATGTAGAAACAGGGCGCGAGACGCCGGGAGGATGTGAGTGACAGTTTCTGAAAGGCTGCCGAACGAGGCCGTCGACCCAGCGATCTACCGGGATGGGATGGCGCGTTATGCTGGTCATGTTCAAGCGGTGACGACAGAGTTGAATGGCGTAAGACGCGGCGTGACGGCGACGGCAGCCTGCTCAATTTCAGATAGCCCCGCGACTGTCCTTGCTTGCCTGAATGCCGACAATGCCAAAAATCTGCTTTTTGAGGAAAGCGGGCGCTTCGCCTTGAATGCGCTGGGCGTTCATCATCAGCCGCTGGCACGTGCCTTGGCTGGTTTCGAAAATCTGCCTATCGAAGATCGTTTCTCCCTTGGGCAGTGGACAACCCTTTCAACGGGCGCTCCGATTTTGACCGATGCAGTGGCGGCCTTTGATTGCAAGCTGCTGGAGATCCGCCGCATTGCCACGCATTTCGTGATGATCGGCACCGTCGTTGCCATGCATCTTGGACCGCCTGCTTCACCGCTTATCTATCTGGACCGTTCCTTCCACGCATTGTAGCATCCTCTGGAACGTTGGGAGGACGTATGGCTGAGGAGTGCGCGCATCAGATGCCTGCATCCATCGATGCGATTATCGAGATGTTGGGTGAACAGGACTATCTGGCGGGGCGCAGCCTTGCCACGGTTGTTTTTCTCGCATTGAAAATGAAACGGCCTCTGTTTCTGGAAGGCGAGGCAGGCGTCGGCAAAACGGAGATTGCCAAGGCACTTGCAAAGGGTCTGCAAAGACCGCTCATTCGAATGCAGTGCTACGAGGGATTAGACATCTCGTCAGCTGTTTACGAATGGAATTTTCCTGCCCAAATGCTGGATATCCGCCTGTCCGAGGCTGCGGGTGTTGGCAATCGCGAGCGCATCGAAGCCGATATCTATTCCGAAAGACACCTTATTCGCAGGCCTGTTTTACAAGCTCTTGCGCGGGCGGGCGAGGTCGCTCCTGTGTTCTTGATTGACGAGCTGGATCGTACCGACGAAGCATTCGAGGCTTTTCTGCTGGAAGTGCTGTCCGATTATCAGGTAACAATTCCGGAACTTGGAACCATCCGCGCCGCAGAGCCGCCCATCGTGATCATCACGACCAACCGAACGCGCGAAGTGCACGATGCGCTGAAGAGGCGCTGTCTCTACCACTGGGTGGATTATCCAGATGCATTGCAAGAGATGTCCATTCTCAAGCGAAAAGTGCCCCAGGCAGCAGATATGCTTTCCCGCGAAATTGTCGCGTATGTTCAAAAGCTGCGAACAGTGGACCTTTTCAAAAACCCCGGTGTTGCGGAAACGATCGATTGGGCAACAGCTTTGACAGAGTTGGACCGGCTCGCGCTCGACCCGGAAACAATCGCGGACACATTAGGAACGCTGCTGAAATACCAGGATGATATAGCGCGCATCAAGGGTGGCGAGGGAGCCCGTATTCTCTCCGAGGTCCAAGCAGAACTGCGGGCGGCAGGATGAACCTATGAGCGCAAGCAATGCCCGGGATGGAGCGATCCTGCCGCCGGTGCCGCCGGGTGAGGGCAAACTTGCGGAAAACATCCTCCATTTTTCACGCGTATTACGACGTGCTGGCCTGAAGACCTCCCCGCAATCTACATTGGATGCCGTGGAGGCTGCGCGACTGGTAGGAATTGGTTCGCGCCAGGAATTCAGGGCCTCACTCGAATCCATCTTTGTCAAGCGGCGCGAGGACATCGCCGTTTTCGATGAGGCCTTTCGCCTGTTCTGGCGACGACGTGACATGATCGAAAAAATGATCCAGATGATGTCGCCACGTGCTGCTGCCGATCAGGAAAAGGAAAAGCCAAGACCTGCCGCCTCGCGCGTTAGTGATGCCTTGATTGCCAATCGTCGCGAACCACAACCAGAGAGGCTTGTGGAGGAGGTGGAGACCGATGCGCGCTTTACCGCCTCTGTCTCGGAAGTATTGCGCAAGGCAGATTTCGCCCAAATGTCTGCTGCCGAACTGGCTGAGGCTAGACGCGTGATTGCATCGCTCGCTCTTCCGTTGCAGACCGTTCGTACACGTCGTTTCACGCCCGCTCTAAAACCCGGCAAGGTTGATGCACGGGCAACGCTGCGTCAGGCTATGCGAAGCGGCGGCCAGGTTCTGCTGCCGAAATTCAAGCAGGCGCGTTGGCGGGAGCCGCCTTTGGTGGTGCTGATCGATATATCTGGTTCGATGAGCCAGTACTCGCGCATTCTGCTCCAGTTTTGCCATGCGATGATGGAGCAGCGCAAACGCATGCACGTCTTTCTGTTTGGTACGCGACTGACCAATGTGACGCGGATGCTGCGGCACAGAGACCCGGATGAGGCATTGGCTGCCTGCGTGGATGCTGTGGAAGATTGGTCTGGCGGGACGCGTATAGGGCCATCTCTGCACCGCTTTAACAAAGACTGGAGCCGTCGCGTCATGAGCGGTGGTGCCGTTGTACTGTTGATGACGGATGGTCTTGAGCGTGAAGGGACAGATGAATTACGTGCCGAGCTGGATCGATTGCACAAAAGTGCGCGGCGTTTGATTTGGCTAAACCCGCTTTTGCGCTTCGATGCCTTTGAGGCAAAGGCAAAAGGTGTATTGGCGATGATACCACATGTGGACGAATTGCGGGCGGTGCACAACATTAGCTCTCTTGCGGAACTTGCCGCTGCGCTCAGCGCCGCCAATCCTGGTGCGCGCCATGATCCGCGCCGATTTCTGGAAGGGAACCGAACCCATGCGAGAGCTTGATCCTTTGATGATTGCAGAAGACTGGAAAAAGGCAGGTCGGGAGGTGGCGCTGGCAACAGTTATCGAAACCTGGGGCTCGGCCCCGCGCCCAATCGGCAGCCATTTGGTGATTGATGGTGAGGGCCAGTTTGAAGGCTCTGTTTCCGGTGGCTGTGTGGAAGGTGCGGTGATCACAGAAGCGCTGGAGGTGCTTGAACACGGACATCCCAAGGTTCTCGAATTTGGCGTTGCAGATGAGACCGCTTGGCGCGTGGGCCTCTCGTGTGGCGGGCGCATACGCGTTTATGTTGAAAGGCTTGCCTGATGGAACTGGAAACGTTGGAGCATATCAACCTGGCGAGAGAAAAGCGCCAGGCTGTTGCGGTGCTTACCAATCTGGCAACCGGCAAAACGGACGTCATTCAAGAAAATGAAATTACGGAAAACGCTTTGTCAGCAGTGGTAGATGCTGCATTTCGGAGCGGCAAATCCGGCGTTCATCAAACAGATGCTGGGGAGGTCTTCATCAATGTTCACCTGCCGCCACCACGCATTCTCGCCATCGGTGCCGTTCATATCACGCAGGCGCTTGCCCGCATTGCACCCATGCTCTCTTTCGATTTGACAATCATTGATCCTCGCACGGCTTTTGCCACGCCTGAGCGATTTGAGGGCGTGAATTTGATCGCTGACTGGCCCGAGGAGGTGCTGACAGAAACTCCGCTGGATGCCTATACTGCCGTTGCTGCCGTTACTCATGATCCAAAGATTGATGATTTTGCACTCGCGGAGGCTTTGCGTCGCCAGTGTTTCTACGTTGGTGCATTAGGCAGCCGCAAAACACATGCTAAACGGGTAGAGCGGCTCAAGGAAATGGGGCTGACCGAAGAGGATATCAGTCGCATCAGGGCACCTATCGGCCTAGATATTGGGGCGTCAAGCCCCGAAGAAATTGCTCTCGCAATTATGGCAGAGATTGTGCAGGCTTTCCGCACGCGGGCAATCTCCGGGAGAGGCGAATGAAGTTCGGGCCTGTGCCGCTGGGAGCGGCGGAAGGTTCTATCCTCGCTCATGGCATCGCACACAGCCAAGGCCGCGTGGCCAAAGGAACGCTCCTGACACCTGAACATCTCCGGCTGCTGCACGACAATGGATATGCTGAGGTGGTGGTCGCGAAGCTTGAGCCTGGTGACCTGACGGAAGACGATGCGGCAGGCGCATTGGCGTCTGCCATTCAGGCGCATAACATTGAAGCGTCGTTACCGGCGACCGGACGAGTGAACTTCTATGCCAGCAGCAATGGCCTGTTTCGGGTCGGCAAAGATGCGGTTGACGCGTTTAACCGTGTGGACCCCGCCATTACCTTCGCCTGCCTGAGAGATGCATCCCCGGTCAAGGCGGGGGACATGGTGGCGACGATCAAAATCATCCCGCTTGCCGTGGATGGTGACAAGGTAGCAGCTGCATCTGCCTTGGCGTCAGTAGACAAGTTTATTCATGTGGAAGCCTATCGGCCCCATTCAGTTGCTCTCATACAAACGCAACTTCCGGTTCTGAAGAACTCGGTTCTCGATAAAACGGCCAACCTGCTGCAACGCAGGCTAGCCTCATCGAACAGTGTCATCGTCTTGGAGCGTCGTGTGGCTCATGATGAACACACGGTTTCACAGGCGATAGAAGAAGCGCTTGTCGCGATGGATGGCTCTGGACCCAGAATGGTCGTGCTATTTGGTGCCTCCGCCGTTTGTGATGCCCAGGACGTCTTGCCGAGTGCGATGCGGTTGGCGGGTGGAGTTGTGGATCAGGTTGGTCTTCCCGTTGATCCGGGCAATCTCCTTGTGCTGGGACGCAAGGGGGATGTGCCGATCATCGCTGCGCCCGGATGTGCGCGCTCGCCGAAAGAGAACGGTTTTGATTGGGTTTTGGATCGGTTGCTCTGCGGTTTGCAGCCTTTACAAGAGGAGCTCACAGGTTGGGGCGTTGGAGGTTTGTTGATGGAAATTCCAAGCAGGCCGCAGCCGCGAGAGGTGTCACACCGTAAGGCCGAAGAAGTTTCTGTCGGTATCATGTTGATGGCGGCAGGGCAGGCGCGGCGAATGGGTGGAGCGGGCCACAAGCTGCTGGCAGAATTTGATGGAGTACCGCTCGTGCGCCAGATGGCTTTACGGGCGCTCGAGGCAAAGGCTGGGCCTCTGGTCGCCGTCACGGGCTACCGTGCGGATGACATAGAGGATGCGCTTGCCGACCTAGCTTTTCAGTGTGTGCGGAATCCAGACTTTGCTTCCGGTATGGCAAGTTCGCTTAAAGTTGGATTACAGGCGGAGCCTTTTGCCAATGTGGCGGGGGTGATGGTGCTTCTGGCGGATATGCCTGCCGTGACCTGTGAGGATCTGCTGGCGCTCATCTCTGCCTTCCGCAGACATCAAGGAAACGCAATCATCCGCGCATCCGCCGCGGGAAAACGCGGAAATCCAGTGATCCTACCGCGATCCACATTCTCAGAGATTGCTGTTCTGCAAGGCGATGTGGGTGCGCGGCAGGTGATTGAGACATGCGGCCTGCCGATTGTCGATGTAGAAATTGGCGAGGCTGCTCATCTGGATGTCGATACACCAGAGGCGCTTGAGCGCGCAGGTGGAATATTGCGGGGATGAGTGATGGACAATGAAGCGCTTGAAGAAATGTTCGACGCGGTTGCTCCTATCACCATTCGCCGAATGTTTGGTGGCAAGGGTATCTATCGCCATGGCATCATCTTCGCATTGGACCTGAACGACGAGGTGATGCTGAAAGCGGATGCGGAGACTGCGCCGCTCTTTGAGGCAGCGGGCGCTCGCCAATGGTGCTATGAAGGAAAGACTGGCAAACCGGTTCTAATGCCTTATTGGTCGATACCGGATGAAGCCTTGGACGATCCTGATCTCATGGCGCGTTGGGCGCGCTTGGCTTACGAAGCAGGAGAAAGAACCGCCAATGCGAATTCCGCCCGCAAGTGATGATAGCCGCGGGCCGATCCACGTTATGTAAGGGCGGCGATGGCGTCCTGTGCAAACCTGGATAGCGGCTGTGGAAGATTATCGATCGAAAACCACCCGAACTCGGAAAGCTTGTCGGGCTCAGTGAGCGTGGGATCACCGCTGAAATCGTCGGTCAGATAAATGATCGAAACCCAGTGCTGCCGGTCTGCATCGATCAATTGTTCTGACAGGCAGAGAAATTGAGCAGAATTAATTTTTAGGCCGCTCTCTTCTTCAGCTTCCCGCATCGAAGCGTCAACGGAATACTCCATGTGATCGACCTTGCCGCCCACAATATTCCAGTGGCCGGCTTCAGGTGCTTTCACACGTTTGTACAGAAGGAGCTTTCCATCAGCCCGACGGATGACCAGCCCAGTGCCAACACCGGGAAAATCCACACCGGGTAAACCTGCTGGCAAAATTAAACCTTGGCGTTGGCGACAATCAACATGAAGGCCGGGATATCATCGCCGAAACCAACAGGTGTCGGACCATCATCGTGGTCACGATGGTGGTGGTTTCTGCGGCGCTCGCGATGGTCATCGTTCGCAGGGTAGGGACGGCTGTTGCGTCCCTGATTGTGCCTGCGATTATCTGCCTTCGGCTGTTCTGCGCTCACGCTTTCCGTCCTTGTTTCAATAGCTTCCGATTCAGCCTTTGGAGCGTCGTCTTTCTGACGTACTTCGCTCTTTGAGCCCGAACCGCGTTTGCCGCGGCCTCTGTCCTTGTCACGCCCCTTGCGAGAACGATCACTGTCATGGCTCTCCATCGGCGCTGGCAGCGCAGATAGATCGCCATCTTGCCATTCGATCTTCTCACCAATGAGCTTTTCGATAGCATCCACGTATTTGGTGTCCGCTTTGGTGACGAGCGTGAAGGCGCGGCCTGAACGGCCTGCCCGGCCCGTACGGCCAATGCGGTGGACATAGTCTTCGGCGTGAATCGGAACGTCGAAGTTGAAAACGTGGCTTACATCTGGAATGTCGAGACCGCGTGCGGCGACATCTGAAGCAACCAGCAGAGTGATATTGTTATCTTTGAAGTTCGCCAACATCGTAGTGCGCGAGCGCTGATCCATGTCACCGTGCAGCGCGCCGACTGAGAAGCCGTGGCGATCTAGCGAACGGAACAGATCCGCGACATCCTTCTTGCGATTGCAGAAGATGATAGCGTTCTTCAGATCGTCCTGTGCACGAATGAGATCCCGAAGCTTCGCGCGTTTTTCATAGTCCTTCGTGTGGGAAGCAACAAATCTCTGCGTGACAGTTTTAGCCGTCGAAGAGGGAGGTGCAACTTCAACCCGTTCAGGATTTTGCAGGAAGCGATCAGCCAACTTCTGAATTTCTGGCGGCATTGTTGCCGAGAAAAACAGGGTTTGACGCGTGAAAGGAATCATCTTTGCGATGCGTTCGATATCGGGGATAAAGCCCATATCCAGCATGCGGTCGGCTTCATCGATCACGAGGATTTCAACGCCGGTCATCAGCAGCTTGCCGCGCTCGCAATGATCGAGAAGGCGACCCGGTGTGCAGATCAGCACGTCCGCACCCCGCTCTAGCTTGCGGTCCTGCTCGTCAAAGGACACGCCGCCAATCAGAAGGGCGACATTAAGTTTATGATTTTTGCCGTATTTTTCGAAGTTTTCTGCCACCTGCGCTGCGAGTTCGCGCGTCGGTTCCAGAATGAGAGTGCGCGGCATGCGCGCACGGGCGCGACCCTTTTCGAGCAGGGTCAGCATCGGTAGAACGAAGGAAGCTGTTTTGCCTGTCCCCGTCTGCGCGATTCCGCAAATATCGCGGCGCTGGAGTGCATGCGGAATGGCACCCGCCTGGATTGGCGTAGGCGTGGAGTAGCCCGCGTCGGTGACTGCAGAGAGGACTTTCTGGCTCAGGCCGAGATCAGCAAATGTGGTCAAAGAGAAAACTATTTCCGTTCAGGTTCACGAGGAACATGTGTTGATCGGAACCGCGATAGCGTCCGATTATGGCGGCGAGATAAGCCGAATGAGGCAGAAAGTCAAGAAAAGCCGAAAGTCCGGCTCCGAATTGATGGTTCGGGCACGGCTTTTTGATAGGTTATGATTAAGTAACCTGTTAATTCAGATATGTGGTCAGCTTAAGGCCAGCATTCAAGAAGTGCATTGGATCAATTGCGTCCCCATTTCTGCGCACCTCGTAATGAACATGAGGGCCGGTAGAACGCCCAGTGCTTCCTGCCCTTCCGATCGTTTCGCCGGTGGTGACGGTATCACCTACAGACACCAGAATCGAAGAGAGGTGGCCGTAACGGGTGGTGATTCCTTGGCCATGGTCGATTTCCACCATATTGCCGTAACCCCCGCTGGGGCCGGCGTTGACCACTTTGCCTGCGCCAGTTGCCTTCACCGCAGTTCCGGTTTCTGCCTGAAAATCAACGCCAGCATGAAGGGCAAGGCGACCCAAGAAGGGATCGATTCGATTGCCAAATCCGCTGCTAATCTCGTGGCCGGGAGCGGGGTTTGCAAATGGAAGCTGAACCGCCGCCTGCCTGACGTTTTCCAGCCGGTTCAAAGCTTGATCGAGTGCATTCATCGAATTGTCGAATGAATTGATGCTTATTGGCTCCACGAAGGGCCCACCGATTCCACCGGCATCCTTTGTTGGTACCTGAACACCTGTGCGTAGCATGATGGATGCCATTGCATCTGCCGTGCGCGACGCATCGACCGTTAGATTGCGAATACGCTTCAGTTGCTCCTGCTCAACGTTCTTAAGTGAAAGCGTGACTTTCGAGAAAATGCGGTCTGCATGGTCTGCTACACTCTCGTGTCCACTAGGTTGAGTAGCTTTGGTTGAAGCTGCTTGCCTTTCACCAAAGATGCCATCTATGGCTCCATGACCTTCGGACAGGCTGCCTTGTCGCTGGAGATTCTCCTGTTGGTAGGCGGAAGCCTTGCCGGCAGAGCCTCCAAGACCTGATTCTTCGGCTCGCTCCATCAGGCTGCCAAGTTTGCCGTGACGCGAAAAGAGAGCGTCCTGCTGCTCCAGCAATTGCTCCACCTTTTGCTCCACAACTTGCTGATCCAGCAATTGACGGGAGGTTATCCGATCGAGCTGCGCTCTGAGTGCCGAAATGCGGTCTTCATAGTCATTCTGCATTCGCGCCTGACGTGCAAGCGAAGCACCAATCAGATCGTCCCGTAGGACGAGATAGGCGGTAGCTCCGAGGTAGGCAAAAGTTACGGTGCAGAAGAATGCGAGTGACATAACAATCATCCAGGGACGGATCGTCATGTGGCGAACACGTTCACCAGAGGCCAGGATTAGCGTATGCTCAGTGCGGCGATTGCCAAAGATGCGATGTTCGCCATCTCTTGCCACTTTAATTCTCCGCGCCTGAATCGCTTTACACCAACGCGTTTGACTACACCGCGTTAAGGTTAATGTGCGGTTAACTTGCTAGGCTTAAGCGTGGCTGATCGGGCTGAGGGCACGGTAAAATGAGGGGGTCAATCCAGCTTCCGCTCTTGCTAGATCGTTGAATGGAGGCTTCAGCGGACCGCGAAAATTGGTCCTCACCAATTCCTTGAATGTAGCGGCCGGATCTTTGCGTTCTCGCGCGCACAGGAAACGAAACCACTTTGCGCCGACGGCGACATGGCCTTTTTCGTCATTATAGATGACATCGAGAATGGCCGCAGTTTCCAGGTCCCCAGTTTCACGCATCTTGGCTTGCAGAGATGGAGTGACGTCCAGGCCGCGTGCTTCCAAAATGAGAGGGACGACTGCCAAGCGAGCAGTCAAATTATTGCGTGTTGAATGGGCGGCTTGCCATAGTCCGTCATGGGCAGGCATATCCCCATAATCAGCGCCTAGTTGTCTTAATCGATCCCTCACCATGCGGAAATGCTTGGCTTCTTCAAAGGCCACCTGCATCCAGCCATCAAAGAAGGAGTGCGGCACTGGTTCTGTTGCGTAGCGGGCAACAATATCCAGCGCCAGATCGACTGCATTAAGTTCAATATGGGCGATAGCATGCAGCGTCGCAATGCGGCCATTCAAAGTGTGAAGTGAACGCTTCTCCACCGCCTTCGGTGGCACAAGTTCCGGCTTTTCAGGTCTTCCTGGTCGCTCTGGCGCCGAAGGATCAAGGGGTGAGCGCAGCGAGATCCTGCGCTCGAACCATCGTGTTGCTACATTTTGCGCCAAGGCGGTTTTAATGTCGAGATCGGCGGAGGCGATGGCTAAAATTGCACCGCCTCTTAATGAAGTCACTGACGGGAGTTGAATATCTTGAGCCTGTGTCATGGCTCCGTGATGTCTCACAAGGCTTTAACGGCTTCAAGCACCTCTTGCGCATGGCCAGCAACTTTCACCTTCGGCCAAATCTTTGCAATCTTTCCATCTGCGTCAATCAAGAATGTAGAACGCTCGATACCCATGTAGGTCTTTCCATACATGCTTTTCTCTTTCCACACGCCGTAAGCGTTTGCCGCCACTTGTTCCTCGTCGGCAGCCAGTGCAATGCCAAGACTATGCTTCTTGATGAATTTGTCGTGTTTTGCAGCGGAATCAGGCGAGATGCCGATGATGGTTGCGCCGGCTTTCTCAAACTCTGGTGCGAGTGCGGTAAAATCCAGGGCTTCTGTTGTGCAGCCGCTCGTATCATCCTTCGGATAGAAGTAAACGACGACCGGTTTTCCCTTGAATTCGGACAGTGAAATTGTGCTGCCGCCATCGCGGGGAAGGGTGAACTCAGGAGCGATATCTCCAACAGCAAGTCCGGACATTGTTTTCCTTTCTTTTGCCAGCTTATGGGATCAATGTTGCCGCAATCGGTATATACTGGCGCCGCTAAGGTCCAGATCACATGATTCTCGTGCCTCTTCAAAATTCGGAGCGACATGGCGGAAATTCGAGGGGAAAAAGTCAGTTTCCGCCGTAAGGATCTGATTCCGTTGCATAAAATGCCGTCTGCGCAGACGCGTGATCCTATGATCGTGCATTGCCCTGTGCGGACTCCCCGTTGGCGTAGCTTCGTTAAGTTCTGCAGCATCTTTGTGCTGCTCGTTGCTGCCGCTGTGGCCAGCGGTTTTTTTGCAATCGAGACCGGCGCAATCGATGGGGCGCTCAACAGCCGCGCCCAGTCGGCGCTGAATAGCGCCATAGGTCCGCGCTATCAGGCGACGGTTGGTTCCACCGCCATTCGCTTCGATTCCGATTTTCGTTTGGCGCTAGAGGCGCGCAAAGTCGACATTATTGAAGTGGCGACTGGTGCGCATCTCACGAATACCGGCTCCATCCGGCTAGCAATAGATCCTCTGGCACTTGCCAGCGGGCGCGTTTCCATACGCCATCTCGAAGCCGATACCATTAATCTGGATACAGCGCTGCTTCCCGCCAGCGAGCCGATGGACCTTTCGACGACACGCATCGATTTGCTGCCTGCGACGCTTGAGCAGGCTTTTCAGCGCCTTGATGAGGCGCGTGGGCTTATTGAGCGCACCAAAACCAATTCGGTGCGGATTGCCGGCATCAATATTCAATTTCCGCCAGATCGGGAAGGCAAGGTGTCCACCCTCGTTATCGATGAGCTGGATCTTAGCCTGAACGAAGAAGGGCAGGTGGCGCTTAAGGGCGTTATGCATCTTGATGGACGTCGAGCGGAGCTAAGTGTAGCTTCAGTTGCGGAAAATGGTGTCACACGTGCATTGACAGCCAAGATCACCAGTCTGGATCTCACTCCCTTTCTCTTGCAGCGCATGCCCGATGGTGCGCCGCGAGAGGGGCTGGAAGGCTCCATTGATATCAACCTCTCCGCGTCGCGTGATACGGTTGAAACGAAGCCCTCCATAAAGGCAGAAATTTCCCACGCGCCGGGCAAGGTTTATTTTGATGGCGTTCCTCAGGAGCTTTCGAGTGCCGAAGTCCGTGTCGCCTATAACTTCTCGAAAAACTCAATAGAAATCCTTCCGTCCGAGATGCGTTTCGGTCCTACCATTCTTCCTCTGACCGGAGCCGTGGTTGATCTGGACAGATTGAACAAGGATGAGAAGCGACCAGGCTTTGGCCTGGACCTGCTCATCAGCGGCGGTCATGCGCAGGGGGAGGCAGGTGGTGAAGCACCCGTAGTTTTCGATCTTCGGGCGGCCGGGCGCTTTTTGACTGCAGCGCGCAGCCTTGAATTTGATAACATGCAGGTTTCGAGCCCCATGGGCCAAATGGCTGCATCATTAAAGGTGCATTTCCCCGGCAAAGTTTCTCCGGAAATCAGCTTTGGCGGGCAGCTTCCTCGCATGGAGGCAGCGGCCGTCAAGCAGCTATGGCCCTTCTGGATGGCGCGCAAGGCGCGCGACTGGGTTGTAGCCAACCTTTTTGGTGGCACTGTCACCAACGGTTCGATTGCAGTGTTCATTCCCGAAGGACGAATGAAGGGCCCGGGCATTCCGATGGAACTGGATGCCAACGAACTTCGCATCAGCTTCGATATCGCAGATACCCGCCTAAATCTTCCCGGCGACATCCCTCCCATCCGGAATATTGAAGGGCACTTCGACCTAAAGGGCGAGCAGTTGGCGGTTAAGGTTGCCAAGGCCTCCTCGTTCTTCCCCTCAGGTCGTTCGGTGAATATCGATGGCGGCACCTTCGCAATGCCATCCACCTATGGCAAGCCGCTGATGGCGGATTTGCAGATGAAACTTTCCGGCGATGCCAATGCGATTGCCGAAGCGGCTTCTTTCAAGCCGATCGAGGGGTTGAGGGGGACCGATTTTGCTCCGCAGGACTTTGCTGGAAAAGCCAGCGCCGAGGTTTCTGCCAAATTTGGTTTGATCAAGGATCAAAACCCACCGCAGCCTACCTTTAATGCGCGGGTAGAATTGGACGATGTAAAGCTTTCCAAGAAAGTTGAGGATCGCAGCATATCAGACGTCAATGGCGTTCTGACGGTGGACGATCAGGCCGTACGTATCGACACTGAAGCCAATATTGATGGCGTTCCGGCTGATGTGGAATTCGTTCAGCCCCTCAATGATCGCTCCAAGGTTGAAAAGAAGCTTATGGTGAACGCGACGCTGAATAATGAACAGCGCGACAAACTGGCACCGGGCCTCTCGGATATCGTCAATGGCCCAATTGATCTTGAGCTGACCCGGATCGACGCAACAAAGCAGGCCATCAAACTGGACCTATCGCGTAGCCGTCTTTCTGTGCCGTGGCTTGGGTGGACGAAGGGCAGTGGAGTACCTGCAAAAGCAACACTGGAAGTATCTGCAAAGGATGGCAATCTCGATATCCGCAAGCTGGACCTATCCGGTGATGGCTTTGGGGTGGGCGGCGACGTTTCGGTGCGAAACGGCAATTTCACATCTGCAGATTTCTCGCGGGTGAAATTGTCTCCGTCCGATGATTTTGCAGTGTCTATTCGCAGGAGCAAGGGCGGCTTTGACATCACCGCAAACGGCGATACGGCGGACATTCGCCCGGTTCTGGCCAAGCTGAAAGATCGCGGCGATGGTAGCGCATCCAATGGAAAGGATAGTTCTGCGGCTCGCGTGAAGCTGAAGCTCGACCGGATTATTGGCTTTAACGATGAAACGATCCGAAATGCCAACGGCGAGATCACCGTGCGGGAAGGCGATCTGCAGGCGCTGGATTTTAACGGTGTGACGGATAGCGGTCAGGCAGTTGTTGCCAAAACCAGCAATGGTGGAAGAGGGGACCTGATCACCCTGACCAGCAGTGATGCAGGTTCGCTCGCACGCTTCGCCAACCTCTACAACAATCTGCGCGGTGGCCTGCTTAATATTCGATTGGAAAATGAAGCTGGTCCAAATTGGAGCGGAAATGTGGATATCAGAAGCTTTTCCCTGGCCAATGAAAACCGCCTGCAATCCATGGTCTCCACACCAGGCCAGGATGGCCGCAGCCTGAATTCTGCCGTCAAGAAGGACATTGATGTCAGCTCGGCTAAATTCCAACGCGCCTTTGCACGAATTGTATACCGCGAAGGAGCGGTTTCCGTGGAGAACGGCGTGGTACGTGGAGAGCAGATCGGCGCAACATTCCAAGGCATGCTGCGGGACGCTTCAGGCCGTATGGATATGACCGGAACCTTCATGCCAGCCTACGGCCTGAACCGGCTGTTTGCCGAATTGCCGATCATCGGAACGATCCTTGGCAACGGACGCGACCGTGGCTTGCTTGGAATCACATTTAAGGTCAGCGGACCGTTTGAAAAGCCACAACTCGTCGTCAATCCGCTTTCTATTATTGCTCCCGGTGTCTTCCGGCAAATCTTTGAATTCCAATAAGGTCCAATATTTTGAGCGCAATTACTCTGTCAAATGTTTCGAAAAGTTTTGGCTGGGGAGAGGCGCGAATTCAAGCTCTTACGGATGTGTCACTGGAAGTTCCGCAGGCTGGCGTTTTTGGACTACTGGGGCCAAACGGAGCGGGCAAAAGCACCTTGCTACGAATTATTTGCGGAATGATCAGAGCTGATAAGGGCAGGGTCAATTTATTCGGCGTACAGGCCGATCCTAAGGGCAGGGCTAAGTTAGGCACTCTCATCGATTCTCCGACCTTCTATCCCTTCATGAGCGCAATGCAGTTTCTCACCACGCTAGCGGATGTTTCCGGTGTACGACCGGATATAGACGCGCTCCTTCGCCGGGTAGATTTGGTGCATGCCAGGGATCAAAAGATTGCTGGTTTTTCGCTTGGTATGCGGCAGAGGCTCGGCGTGGCTGCCACTCTCGTTGCTCAGCCTCAGGCCGTGATATTTGATGAGCCGACCAACGGGTTAGACCCTGACGGTATGATTGAGATGAGACGCCTCATTCAGGATCTCGCCAAGGAGGAAGGCATTGCCGTTCTATTATCCAGCCACTTGCTGGACGAGGTTGAGAAGGTTGCTGATCAAGTCGCTATCCTGAGCCATGGAAAACTCGTCTCACAAGGTCGAGTGGCGGAGCTCCTCGGCGGTCGGGAATATCTCTGGCTTGATGCACGCCCTCAAGCAGCTGTGTTGGAGCGTCTGGGTGACAAGGCCAAAGTTGATGCTGAAGGGATGGCGGTCACCATCATTCGATCTGAGGTGCCGGAACTGCTGAAAACTCTGGCTTCGCAGAATTTCGAAATCCATGAGGCCAAATGGGTTCGTCCGAAACTGGAAAGTGTTTTCTTGGCACAAACGCGCGGCGAAGGTCAGGGGCAACCACAATGAGCCGCTTGGTATTGGCAGAGATCAGAAAGATAGCACGTCAAAAAAGCCTGTTCCTCTCGGGCTTTTTGCTCGTTCCCGTTTTCGCGCTGCTTGTGAAGTTTTTGATGCATGTGGTGATCTTTCGTCGGCTAGCTCGTTCTGACGTCACGGAGACGATTGATCTTTTCGCCATAGCGGCAAGGTCCATGAGCATTTCCGGGAACAGTTTGGCCAGCCTGTTTTTCGCGCTCGGCGTAGCATCAATTTTCGCAGTCGATTACCGCTATGGCACTTGGCGTCATTTGGTGCCGAGACGCAGCCGTTCAGTGCTTTGGCTCGCCAAGTTCTTGACCGCATTCCTATTTCTACTTTTAAGCGTCATGCTCGTGATTGCGGGCGAGCTTGTATTGACATGTGTGGTGGTGTTAGGCGGTCAAAGCGGTGTTGCGCTCTCAATCGTACCGGAAAGTTCATCGTTGTTTTTCTTATCTTTTCTGACAGTCTGCCTTGAACTTTCCGTTCTTGCAGGGCTGGCTTCGCTTATCACAATCCTCGCTCGCTCATCCATGCCAGCGGTTATTATTATATTTCTTTTCGCACTCGGCACTACTTTGGCAAATGCCTATCTGGGGCACGCGAACGAGTTATGGTGGCTGCCCGCTGAGACTGCCAGTCGTGTGCGAGATGCGATTTCAGGTAGCTGGAGCCCAGACGCATCAGTCTCTATGGGGGCGCTCCTAGCTTGGGCGATCGGCCTGCCAGCCGTGAGTTGCGTTATCTTCCGTTATCAGGAGTTGCCCAATGAATAAGAGCCGGGTTTGGTAGCTCGGGTCTCATAAATGTGTCGTTTGGCCGACATTTTATACCGGGCGCACCAGTATGTGTTTTTTCTTGCCAAGCGAGAGCTTGATCACGCCATCCGCGGTGATTTCCGATGCGCCGATTATCTTGCGTTCGTCGGTCATCGCCACATCATTGATGCGCACTGCACCGCCCTGAACATGGCGACGCGCTTCGCCATTGGATGCGGCAAGACCTGCGCGCACCACGAGTGAGAGGAGGCCAAGGCCTGCTTCCAGTTCCGCTTTGGGAACGTCGATGGAGGGAAGCGTATCGGCAAGTGCGCCTTCTTCGAATGTTTTGCGGGCGGTTTCTGCCGCCTGCTGAGCAGCCTCGCGACCATGGAGGATTGCCGTGACTTCGGTTGCAAGCACCTTCTTGGCTTCATTGATTTCAGATCCACCAAGGGCTGCCAGACGGGCGATCTCATCCATCGGCAACGTGGTGAAGAGTTTGAGGAAGCGATGAACGTCAGCATCTTCCGTGTTGCGCCAGTACTGCCAGAAATCGTAGATCGGCATGAGTTCCGCATTAAGCCACACGGCACCCGATGCGGATTTTCCCATTTTTGCGCCGGAAGAGGTGGTCAGCAGCGGCGAGGTAAGGGCGTAGAGCTGAGGCGTGCCCATTCGGTGACCGAGATCGATGCCGTTGATGATGTTGCCCCACTGGTCCGAGCCACCCATCTGCAGGCGGCATTCGTAGCGGCGCGATAGCTCCACGAAATCGTAAGCCTGCAAAATCATGTAGTTGAATTCGAGGAATGAGAGAGACTGCTCACGGTCCAGACGCGTCTTCACACTATCGAAGGAAAGCATGCGGTTGACGGAGAAGTGACGACCGACGTCCCGCAGAAACTCGAGATAGTTAAGCGGACGCAGCCATTCGGCATTGTTGATCATCAATGCGGCATTACCGGCGTGATCGTAGTCAAGATAGTTCGAAAAGCAGCGCTTGATCGATGCAATGTTCTCCTCGATCATATCGACCGTCATCAGCTTGCGTGCCTCTTCCTTAAAGGAAGGATCGCCAACCATTCCAGTACCGCCGCCCATGAGAGAGATTGGCCGGTGTCCCGTTTCCTGGAACCAGTGCAGCATCATGATCTGCGTCAGATGACCGACGTGCAGGCTGGAAGCTGTTGGGTCGTAGCCGATATAGGCCGTCACCTTCTCTTTGTTCAGCAGATCATCCAGCCCGGTTTCATCGGAAACCTGGTGAATAAAACCGCGTTCGTCGAGTGTGCGGAGAAAATCGGATTTGAACCTGGACATGATTAAACTCTGACGGATGTTATCGAACTGTACGAAGGCGCGTCTAACACTGTTTCAAGCCGGAATCACGCCAAAAGTAGAGGTGCTACCTGTTGCTATATGGTTCTAGCCGCCTGTGCGAGACTAGGGTATGATTAGTGATCGCATTGGATGAGGTTCTCCGGGCGATTCTTGAGGCTTTTGTCTGTGCTGAATGGCGCCAACCTATATCTCGTCACCAATTTCATCATCGCGATCTCTTTCGCCAGCGTTTTCTTTGCCGTTGCCGAGAGGAGCCGCTCCCGCGCCGCTGCACGCTGGATCGGTCTTGGATTCGCTGTCGCATCACTCTCCGCATTGGCAGAGCTTCTGGTAGCCTACACCCCTTTTGTAGACGTCTTCGCCATCTTTGCTTTTGCATCGGTTTTGGCTGGCTTGCTGCTCATCCGCGTGGGTATTGGTAAAATCTACGGCGTTCCAGTCAGAACTGTCGGTCTGCTTTCGGTCTTTGTCGTCGGTATTGCGTTGGATGCAGCCATATTCGACTTGCCGCGCGATAGCCTCGCTCACGCGTTGCTCTATCAGTTGCCATTCGCCGTAGCCACAATGATGAGTGTTGTTGCCATTGGTCTTTCGCCCCATCGCGCTGTCGTGGACCGTTGCCTGCTGATTGTCATGTCGCTGACGTCTTTCCACTTTTTGTTAAAGGCCGTGCTAGCTGTTGCCGTTGGTGCCGGTTTGCGGGCCAATGATTACATCTCTTCCCACTACGCCATTGTCTCGCAAAGCTTGACAGCGGTTCTGATGGTGATGGCGGGCCTGACCATGCTGGCGGTGCTGGTTCTGCAGATCATGGCGGACGAGCGAAGCAATTCCGAGGTGGATACGCTCTCATCGCTTTTCAATCGAAGGGGTTTCGAAGCGCATGCTGATCAGGCCCTAGCAAAGGCGGGCCACGGATCGCATTCCATAATTCTTTGCGATCTAGATCACTTCAAGCAGGTCAATGACACATATGGTCACTATGCAGGTGATTCCGTCATTCGAAGTTTTGGGGCATTGTTGCGAGCAACCGTGCCTGCAGGTGCAGTGGTCGGGCGTCTTGGCGGGGAGGAGTTTTGCATTCTCCTTCCGCGCACCTCTCTGGAAGCCGCTATGATGCTGGCGCATGCCGTGCGTGGTTCCATTGCTGTGCAATCAATCCAAGGACTCCCCGGTAATTTTCGCATTACGGTAAGCTTGGGTGTGTCTGCATTTTCTGAGACACAGCAGATGGGAAGCGCCATGCGGCTGGCTGATGCCGCCCTCTATGATGCCAAGGCAGCAGGCCGAGACTGTGTTCGCCACCGATCCAACACTGGCTTTGTGTCGAAAGTCGTCGGTTAACCCGCTCGCAGGTACCGAATCGCCTCATCGCGCCGATGAAGATAGAGGAGAACGCGAAGTGCTTGGCCGCGTTCACTGGTGAGATCGGGGTCGCGTTCCAGTACATAGGCAGCATCTTTACGGGCGATTTCCAAGAGGTCGCTGTGCGCCTCCAGGCTTGCGATACGAAAGCCCGGCGTGCCGGATTGTCGCGTACCCAATAGCTCCCCTTCGCCGCGCAGTTTCAAATCCTCTTCAGCGATCAGAAAGCCGTCTTCGCTGTCGCGCAGGATCGAAAGACGGGCCCGGCCCGTCTCGCTGAGCGGTCCCTTATACAGCAAGATGCAGGTGGAGGCTTCGGCACCACGACCTACGCGTCCGCGCAATTGGTGCAATTGTGCAAGCCCGAAACGCTCGGCATGCTCGATCACCATAATCGTCGCATCCGGCACATCAACGCCTACTTCAACCACCGTTGTCGCAACGAGTAGGCGGATCTCGCCCGCTTTGAAGGAGGCCATTACAGCATCCTTTTCCGTGCCGCTCATGCGCCCGTGGACAAGACCCACCTTTGGCCCTAGCGCCTTTGCAAGAGCGGCATGGCGCTGCTCGGCGGACATCAACTCGGATACGTCGGACTCTTCCACTAGCGGGCAAATCCAGTAGGCCTTCTTGCCCTCTGCCATTGCGGAGCGAAGGCGGGCCACGATCTCGTCCGTTCGCTCCGTCGGTACGGTGACGGTCTGGATCGGCTTTCGTCCTGCCGGCTTCTCGGTCAGCTTGGAAACATCCATATCGCCGAAAGCCGCCAGAACCAGTGTTCGCGGAATGGGTGTCGCCGTCATTACGAGCATGTGCGGAGAGATGCCCTTGGCGGTCAGCTTCAATCGCTGATGGACTCCGAATCGATGCTGTTCATCAACGACCGCCAGCAGCAGATCATGGTAATCGACTGCATCCTGAAAAAGGGCGTGGGTGCCAATGATGATCTGTGCCTCACCAGATGCTATTCGGGCCTGAACCTCCTCGCGCTCGCGACCCTTCACCCGGCCTGTCAGCACCTCCACCTTCAAACCTACGGAAGCACTGACCCGGTTGATTGTCGCGAAGTGTTGACGCGCTAGAATTTCTGTTGGAGCCATCAAAACGGCTTGCCCGCCTGCCTCAACGGCATCTGCCATGGCCATCAGGGCAACCAGGGTTTTGCCAGCGCCCACATCACCCTGAACGAGGCGCAGCATTCGCTCGGCCTTGGCCATGTCCTCACGAATTTCGGCGATGGCTTTTTGCTGGCTGCCAGTGAGAGAAAAGGGCAGAGAGGTTTCTATGGCACTGCGAATCCGGCCTTCGACGGCAACTGGCCGCCCGGCGACTTTTCTGATTTTCTGGCGCACGAGGTTCAGTGAAACCTGGCCTGCCAAGAATTCATCATAGGCAAGGCGCCGCCTCGACGGGGTTTGCGGGTCCAGGTCGCTGGCATCTCGCGGATCATGGAGGCGGCGAAATGCATCTGCAGAGGAGGGCAAGCCCTGCTTTTGCTTGAGGGGCTCATCCATCCATTCTGGAAAGGCGGGCAATCTTGCGAGAGAGCCTTCCACTGCGCGACGGATCACTTTCGGAACAAGACCTGCTGTCATCGGGTAGACCGGCTCAACAAGCGGCATATCCACCGCTTCCGACACCTTCATCATCAGGTCTGGATGAACCATTGAGGCGCGGCCATTGAACCAATCTACCTTGCCGCTGACGAGAATGACCTCATCGACAGGTAGTGCTTTTTCCAGCCAGGCTGCTTTGGCGCGAAAGAAAGTGAGGGCCAGTTCTCCCGTCTCATCATGGAGAAACACCCGGTAGGGCATATTGGATTTGCCGGGCGGTGGTGGCTGATGGCGGTCCACACGGCCCTCTATTGTGACGATAACGCCTTGAGGTGCCAATGCGATACCCGGGCGGTTGCGACGATCGATGAGGGAGGAGGGCGCATGGAAAAGGATGTCCACAACGCGGCAATCTTCCGCATCCTCACGGTTGGTGACCCGCGCCAGTAAATCGGCGAGCTTGGGACCGATACCGGGCAGGCTGGAGACGGAAGCAAAAAGCGGATCAAGCAAAGCGGGGCGCATGGCCGGAAAATGCGCTGGAAAATGCGCGTTTGGCAAGGCTGACATTTGGAAAGTTTCGTCCTATATCACCCGTACAAACAGGGTACACGTTTATGACAGGACTGTCGCGTAGCAGCGCCGATCTCGATCCACGGCGTCGCAGAATTCTTTATCGTTGCTGGCACCGAGGCATTCGCGAGATGGATCTGGTCTTCGGGCAGTTCGCCGAGGCTGAGATTTCAACGCTTTCCGATACCGATCTTGATGAGCTTGAGCGCATCATGGCGGAAGAGGATCAGGATCTGAACCGTTGGATTACCGGTGCTGACCCTGTGCCGGATGATCTCAACACGCCAATGTTTGCCAGATTGTGTGCTTATCGACCGGATTTTGACATTGTGACCACCGCTTCACTGGCGGAGAAGTTCGGGTCTGGTCAATGATCTCCGGTTTTGATGCAAAAAAGGTGGCGGCGGCTTCCTCCGCCCTCACGATTGCCAATGTGCACGCTGGCATGGAGCCATTGCTTCTGGCGGAACTGGCGCGGCAAGGCCAACCGGTCGCGTTCATCATGTCGGATGGTCAGCGCATGGCTGATCTGGAGCAGATGCTAGGGTTCATAGCCCCCGATATTCCGGTGTTGACTCTGCCCGCATGGGACTGCTTGCCCTATGATCGTGTATCCCCCAGTGCAGATGTTTCCGCCCGCCGTTTGGCTGCGCTTTCCGGTCTGATTGCTCATCGCAAAAAGCCGCATGCAGCAATCATTCTCGTCACTGTCAACGCAATGATGCAGAAGATCGCGCCAGCGGAAGTCATCGAAAGTCTCGCTTTTTCCGCCAAGCCCGGCAACAACATCCGGATGGACGATATCGCAGCAAGGTTGGAGCGTAACGGCTTTGACCGCGTTCCAACCGTGCGCGAAGTGGGCGAATTTGCTGTACGTGGCGGCATACTCGATGTTTTCGTTCCAGGCACGGAAGAGCCGGTGCGCTTGGATTTCTTCGGCGACACGCTGGAATCTATTCGCACATTTGATCCCGCCAGCCAGCGCACAACAGGCCAAGCGCGAGCGCTTGACCTGAACCCCATGAGCGAAGTGACGCTGACGCCGGAAACGATCAGCCGGTTCCGCAAATCCTACCTCTCCACGTTCGGTGCGGCGACACGTGATGATGCGCTCTACGTCGCGGTTTCGGAAGGCCGTCGCTACGCTGGCATGGAGCACTGGCTGCCGCTGTTTTACGAGCGGCTTGAAACCGCGTTTGACTATCTGAGTGGCTTTAGGATCGTAACGGACCACACGGCACGGGAAGCGGCTCAAGAGCGCTCCAAGCTGATTATCGACTATTTCGAAGCTCGTCAGAATTCTGGATCGACGGCCAAGGGTGGCAGCGCACAAAGCACGCCATACAAGCCGGTTTCACCTGGCCAGCTTTATCTGGATGGCAAGGGCTTTGCCGCTCAACTGGATGATGTTGCGGCTATTCGGCTCACACCGTTCAACGAGCATGAAGGCGAGACGCGTAAGGTCATTACGCTCGATGCGCATTCCGGGCCACGCTGGGCCAAGGCTCAGGCAGAAGCGGAACATCAGTCCCGCGACGAGCGCGCCAATGTGTTTGATCTCGTCGTAAAACACATTGCGGACAAGCGGGCAGAAGGCAACAAGGTTCTGATTACCGGCTGGTCTGCGGGCTCGCTGGATCGTCTGCTTCAGGTGCTGGATGAGCATGGCCTGAAACGCATAAAACCGATCGAGAAACTGTCAGAAATCCGTAAGCTCGATAAGGGCGAGGCAGCCTCTGCCGTATTGAGCCTGGAAGGCGGTTTCGAGACCGGCGATCTGGTCGTCATCGGTGAGCAGGATATTCTCGGCGACCGCATGGTGCGCCGCTCAAAACGCCGCAAGCGCGGTGCAGATTTCATCTCTGAAGTGGCGGGGCTGGATGAGGGCTCGCTGGTGGTTCATGCTGAGCATGGCATTGGACGTTTTGTCGGACTGGTAACGATTGAAGCCGCTGGCGCACCACGCGCCTGCCTTGAGCTTCACTATGCCGATCAGGCAAAGCTCTTTCTACCAGTCGAAAACATAGACCTTCTGACGCGGTATGGCTCGGATTCCGCTGAAGCGTCGCTGGATAGGCTGGGTGGTGGTGCTTGGCAGGCCCGCAAGGCCAAGCTGAAAAAGCGGCTTTTGGATATGGCGGATGCGCTTATCAAGCTCGCTGCAACGCGCATTACCCGTCGTGCTCCGGTTCTGGAAACGCCCGAGGGATTATACGACGAATTCGCCGCCCGTTTCCCCTACGACGAGACGGAAGATCAGGCGAACGCCATTGATGCAGTGCGTGACGATCTGGCGGTCGGTCGCCCGATGGATCGCCTCGTCTGCGGCGATGTTGGCTTCGGCAAGACGGAAGTTGCCCTTCGTGCCGCATTCTTTGCCGCCATGAACGGCGCGCAGGTGGCTGTGGTGGTTCCGACAACGCTTCTGGCACGGCAACACTTCAAGACATTCCGCGAACGTTTTCGCGGCCTTCCCATTTCCGTGGTACAAGCTTCGCGCCTTGTGACAACGAAGGAATTGAACCAGACCAAGAAGGATTTGGCAGAAGGTAAGGCAGACATCGTCATTGGCACGCATGCGCTGCTGGGTACAGGCATCAAGTTCGCCAATTTGGGGCTGCTCATCATTGATGAAGAGCAGCATTTTGGCGTGAAGCATAAGGAGAAACTGAAGGAGTTGAAGAGTGACGTTCACGTTTTGACGCTCTCGGCAACGCCAATCCCACGCACACTGCAGCTGGCCATGACAGGCGTTCGCGAACTTTCGCTTATCACCACGCCGCCAGTCGACCGTATGGCAGTTCGCACGTTCATTTCGCCATTCGATCCGCTCGTCATTCGTGAAACGCTAATGCGCGAACATTATCGCGGCGGCCAAAGTTTTTACGTCTGCCCGCGTCTGGCTGATTTGCCGGATATTCAGGCCTTCCTGCAATCGGATGTGCCGGAATTGAAGGTTGCCATTGCGCATGGCCAAATGCCAGCCAGTGAGCTGGAAGACATCATGAATGCCTTTTACGATGGCAAATATGACGTGCTTCTCTCCACGACCATTGTGGAGTCCGGCCTCGACGTGCCTACAGCCAACACCCTCATTGTACACCGCGCTGATATGTTTGGCCTTGCTCAGCTTTATCAGATCCGTGGCCGTGTCGGCCGCTCCAAAGTGCGCGCCTTTGCTCTCTTTACATTGCCGGTTAACAAGCAACTTACCCCGACAGCAGAGCGCCGTCTGAAGGTGCTTCAATCGCTGGATACCCTCGGTGCGGGTTTCCAGCTTGCAAGTCATGATCTCGACATTCGTGGAGCGGGCAACCTGTTGGGCGAAGAGCAGTCCGGCCATATCAAGGAAGTTGGTTTCGAGCTTTATCAGCAGATGCTGGAAGAGGCAGTCGCTGAGGTGAAGGGCGACGACGAAATATATGATACTGGCTGGTCGCCGCAGATCTCAGTGGGCATCACAGTGATGATTCCCGAAAACTATGTCCCTGATCTGCATCTGCGCATGGGGCTTTACAGGCGCCTGGGTGAGTTGACAGACCTCAAGGAAATAGACGGTTTCGGCGCTGAAATGGTTGACCGCTTCGGCCCAATGCCAGTGGAAGTCCAGAACCTTCTCAAGGTGGTCTTCATAAAGTCACTCTGCCGCACGGCCAATGTCGAGAAATTGGAGGCCGGGCCAAAGGGTTTAGTTCTGCAATTCCGCGATAAGCAGTTCCCAAATCCCGCGGCGCTAGTAGGCTATATCGCCAAGCAAGGTTCGATGGCCAAGATCAGGCCGGATCACAGCCTGGTTCTCACACGCGATCTGCCCACGCCTGAAAAACGCTTGAGCACAGGTGCGCAAATCATGGTGCAGCTTGCGGATTTGGCGAAATCGGCTTGATCTAAAACCGAGTTCTAACAAACATAATGCCCGCATCTTATTGGTGCGGGCATTTTTGTTCTTGGTTGAAATTCAGTCCTAACATCGAAAATGGTGTTAAAGGACGCATCTCAATTACTCGATCTAAGTACATCGCCTGCGTTAGAAGGCGATCTTACTGCCTTTCCAAATATCACTCTAAGCCAGCGTTTCCATGCACGTAGTGCCGATAGAACCGCTGCACGTTTTTGCGCGATATGCTTTGGGTCGCAGACCGTTGGGATAGGGCTGCGATAGTCGCACCTTTGTATGCTTAACCATTCGTAAAAATTTGTATTGACGTGCCATTAACTACAACCTAAAGACACTATATCAAATTTTTCTACTTTAAATTTATTAATTAGTAAAAACAAAGAAGCTAAACCTATGATTAAAACAGATCAGAATTTTCATTATGACGTTGTGGTTGTCGGAGCCGGGCTTGCTGGCCAGGCGTTGGCCCTTTCTATTGCTCAAGAAAAAACAGTTTTGCTCATCAGTAAAACTTCATTCCAAGCCGTAGCCTCCAACTATGCGCAAGGGGGCATTTCGGCAGTTTACGGGGCGCATGATAGTCATGACAAACACATCGAAGATACTATCGTGGCAGGTTGCCAACTCAATGATGAGCACAATACACGATATATTGTGGAGGGTGGCCTAGCTGCGGTTCGCTGGTTGATTGAGCAGGGCGTACCCTTCACCAAAGAGGGAGACGATTATCATTTGACGCGCGAAGGCGGCCATGGCGAGCGCCGTATTCTCCATGTCGATGACATGACGGGTCGAGGAATTCAGACAGTATTGACTGGGCGCGTGCGGAGCCATCCAAATATTACTATTGCTGAAAATTGCACTGTCGTTGACTTGATCAAATCTCAGGACGGGGTGCGCTGCATTGGCGTGACATTGCTTGACGAGCAAGGAATGACACGGCGGATTGCAGCGGGGGCAACAGTGCTTGCCACCGGTGGGGTTGGCGCAATTTTTCTGCACGCAACTTCGCCATCTTCGACAATCGGCGATGGTCTTGCTCTTGCATGGCGTGCGGGTTGCCTTGTTGCTAATATGGAGTTCTTGCAATTCCATCCTACCTGCATGCATTACCCTGGCGGTGAAGCGTTTCTGATAACGGAGGCGGTCCGCGGAGAGGGTGGAGTGTTAAAGCGGGCAAATGGAACGCGGTTTATGGACGAATACGATCCGCGTTTGGAGCTGGCGCCTCGAGACATCGTTTCGCGCGCAATATATGCGGAGATGAAAAAGACCTCAGAGCCCTGTGTTTACCTGGATATCAGCCACACAGGTGCGGATTTTATTCGAGGCCACTTCCCTAATATATACGAAAAGTGTCTTGCGCGCGGTATAGATATCACCAAAGAGCCTATTCCAGTAACGCCTGCATCTCACTATACATGTGGGGGCGTTTTCGCAGATTACGCAGGCCACACCGATTTAGAGCAGTTGTACTGCATTGGTGAAGCAGCATATACCGGCCTTCACGGCGCCAACCGGTTGGCTTCAAATTCGCTGCTCGAATGTGTTGTCATGGCACGAGCAGCATCGGAATCCATTCTAAGCAAGAAGACCACGCTCGAGACATTGCCGACCGTTGCTAGCGGCCCTCGCTCTATCGCTTCTGGGCGCGAAGATGTTTTGCAATTGATGAAGCAGGAAATTCGCACCCTGATGTGGAACTACGTTGGTATAGTCAGGTCGACTGCCTCGCTTCGTTCGGCAGCACGGCGCCTTGATGTGATCCGGCAAGAAGTTCAGGCCCTCGTTGAAGGAAAGCAACCTCCTGCGGCACTGGTTGAAATTCGCAATCTAGTTGTTACTGCGGATATTATCCTGAGGAGCGCACTGTCGCGCAAAGAGAGCAGAGGTTGTCATTATAACATTGACTTCCCTGATCAAGCATCCAACGCCGAGCCCACTGTGCTTTCACCGAGCGCAGATCAAACTAGCATCGCGGCTTGAGGTAACGGTATGTTCGTAGCTGCGTTCGGATTACCTTTCGGTGCCCTCTTGGGCACCATGGCTGGCTTTCTGGGGACTGGCGGAGGCACTTTCGCCATACCCCTTCTCGTTCTTCTCTTTGCCTATGATCAAAAGCTTGCCCAAGGCACGGCTTTGGTGATGGTCGTCGCCAATGTTTTGTTCGCCCTCTATAAGTACAAAGGCCGCGGCAGCGTCGACGTGAAACCGGCATTGGTGCTTGCTGCAAGTGGCAGTATCACGTCTGCGGTGGCTTCGATGTGGGCCCTTTCTTTGCCGAGTGCGACGCTTAAGCTCTCTTACGGCGTCTTCCTGGTAGGATTGGCCGTTTTTATTATCTTCGTTCGCGACCGGAGGTCAATTTTGCGGCTGGAAGATTACCGCTGGGCCTTTGTTCCGGGAGCTATCGGTGGTGTTTCCTTGGGGCTGTTCGGAGTGGGTGGTGCCATGCTGGCAGTGCCATTGCTGGTTATGTTTTTTGGCTATTCACAAGTGCGCGCACAGGGGCTGGGTCTTGCCCTTGCGCTCCCAGGCTGCTCCATAAGTCTTTGGCAATACGCCAGTCATGGCCAAGTCGAGTGGCTGCTTGGTTCAATGCTTGCGCTTGGCGGCTTGCTTGGCGTTCCAGCGGGCGTTAGATTCGCACATCAAGTAAGTGAGAAAGCATTGATCTTCTCGTTTTGCTTTTTGCTCGTTATCGCCGGAACGCTTGTTATATTTAGATAGTGGTTTGCTCTGGCTTTGCCGCCAATGCCGCTTCGCTCTGCCCACCAATGGGTGGGGGAAGCGGCGTGCCACGTCTGCGCTCGCGGATCAAAGTCAGCAAACCCGATCCAACAATGAGAGCTATACCAACAGCCATCCAGCCATCGACATGATCGCCGAAAATAAGATAGCCAAGAAGGATTGCCCAAAGCATTTGGCTGTATTGAATTGGCGTGACGATCGCTGCCGGTGCATATTGAGATGCCAGCATCAACAGAACCGTGCCGACCGCTGCCAGCACGCCGAAAACCCCGAGGAGTGCCATATCCGTTACGGTTGGTATCACAGCTGTGGGTAACATCAGGATGAAACAGACTATCAGTGTTCCGAGAATACCTGCTCCATACATGGAGATGTTTTTTTCACTCGGTCCAAGTTTTCGGTAGATGATTACTGAAACTGCTGCAGTGAAGCCTGAAGCAAGAGCGGTAAAATGGCCTAGCGAAAGTTCGCGGAAGCCAGGTCGTAGCACTACCAGAACACCAATAAAGCCTATGATGACTGCCGCCCAACGCTTCAATCCGACTTGTTCTTTGAGGAAGATGACGGACATGATGGTGGCGAAAGATGGCAATAGGAATATCAGACAGAATGCCTCTGCCATGGAAAGTTCGGTAAAGGCAATGATGCTGCCAACAGTGCCAATGGTGGAGCAAACAAATCGAAGAAGCCAAAGCGGACGGTTCGTCGTTTTGATGATATCTGTCCAGCGATCGCCGCTTTTCAAAATGAAGGGAATGGCAGCAAAGCCGAAAAGTGTGCCGATGAATCCTGCCTGAAAAGGCGGCACACGTCCTTCAACTAATTTTACAGCAGCATCGCTAAATGAATATGCGGCAAAACAAATGAAGGCGATTAGGACGCCTTTCAGGGTGGTATCGTGACTTTGCAAGGGAGTGCTTCCGGCGAGACTTTCCTTTGAATTAAAGCCCCGCCGGAAATGCGTCAATTAAGATTTGCGCGTGCTTCAGCTTTCGCTTGTGCAATCTCCACAAACGCATTGGCTAGAACATCAGGTGTCTGCGCACCACTGACGGCATACTGCTGATCAATGATAAAAAAGGGTACGCCGTTTACCCCCATTTTCTGCGCTGCTTCAATTTCACCCAGCACCAGATCCTTATCGGCATCAGATGAAAGAAGTGTACCGATCACTGCTCGGTCCAACCCTGCTTCCTCAGCGATATCAAGCAAAACATCTGGATCGCCGACGTTACGACCGAGTTCGAAATTGGCCTTAAATAGCGCAGTTACAACACGGTCCTGCGCTTCACGGCTTTCGGTCATCGCCCAGTGAATGAGGCGGTGCGCATCAAGGGTATTGGGCCCAACTTTGATGGCAGCAAAGTCAAACGCGATCCCGACTTCCTGCCCAAGCTTAGTCAGCGTTTCATGTGCGCGCTGAACAGCTTCATGACCCCCTAGTTTTTCCGCGAGCGCCGCTTTCTGGTCTACGCCTTCCGGTGGATATTCCGGGTTCAATCGGTAGGGTCGCCAGTTGATATCGATCTGAACGCGATCCAACACTTCAGCGATAGCAAGTTCAAGCCTCGCCTTGCCTAGATAGCACCACGGGCAGACCACATCTGATACCAAGTCTATTGTCAGTCTTTCCATTTTGCACCTTGCTTCGCTAGTCGCGTTTCATTTCTGGGCTCGGGCGTCCCACCATGTGGTTAGCTGAAAGCCGTAAAGCGGAAGTTTGTCCGTATGCTGAATATATTTCCAGCGGGCAACCCATTGTTCTGGGACATGGTAGAGCGGAACCATATAGGAACCGGCCAGCAGAAGCCTGTCGTAGGCACGAACGGCGGTTTCAAAATCATCGCGAGAACGGGCGTTGAGCATTGCGTCTATCACGCGGTCGATATCCGGGCTGGAGAGCCCCGCGAAGTTGAAGCTACCCTGTCGTTCCTTGGAATCACTACCCCAGCGACCAATCTGCTCAATGCCCGGGGAAAGGGAAGACGGATAGGACTTCATGATGACATCATAGTCAAAGCTGCCGGAACGGCTCTGATATTGTGCATCATCGACTGTACGGATGACAACGCCAACCCCAATCATGCGGAGCGTACGCTGGTAGGAGATAGCGATTTTCTCCTGATCCTGGTTCTGCGTCATGATCTCGAAAGTCAGAGGGCGTCCTTTGCCGTCCACCATTTGCCCGTTTTTAATCAAGTAGCCCGACTGCTTGAACAGCTCAACAACCTTGCGCAAGATAGCGCGGTCTCCCCCTGAACCGTCGCTTTCAGGCAAAAGAGGTTTTCCCTCAATAATCTCAACTGGCATGCTTTTGGCTGCATCGCCCAAAAGCGTCAGCTCCTTTTCATCGGCTGGATGTCCGAGCGATGTGAGGTCCGAATTCTGCCAGTAGCTTTGAGTTCGCGTATAGGCCCCATCATAAAGATTGCGATTTGCCCATTCAAAATCGAAGGCTAGCGTCAACGCTCGGCGAAGACCTTCGTTTTGGAAAACAGGACGCCTCAGATTGAAGACGAAACCAAGCATCCCGGAGGGCAGAGCAGGGCGGAATACATCCTTCACGACATCACCCGTCACTACAGCGGGAAAGTCGTACCCCCGCGTCCAATGCGTCGGGCTTCCTTCGAGGTAAATATCAACCGCGCCTTTTTTGAAAGCTTCGAACAGCGTGTTTTCCTGAAGGAAATATTCGACGGAAATCTCATCGTAATTGTCAAAGCCGACCTTGGATGGAATGTCACGTCCCCAATAGTTCGGGTCTCGCTCATAAACAATGCGTTGCCCCGGATTGATTCTCTTGACGCGATAGGGGCCGGAGCCGATTGGGGTCTGCAATGTCGATTGATCGAATGTTTCGGGATCGATGACATGCTTCGGCAGAATTGGCGTACCAGAGGCAAGAATCAGCGGAAACTCACGGTCGGCAAGCTTGTTGAAGGTGAAGCGCACACTATGTTCGCCCACCTGCTCCATCTTTTCGACAGGCTTTAGGCGGTTGTTGAATGGTGTTCTACCCTTGTCGCGCAGCACTTCCAGCGAGAAGATAACGTCTTCTGGCGTGACAGGTAAACCGTCAGACCATTTGGCCTTCGGGTTTAGATTGAATTGGATGTAGCTTCGCTCGGCATCCCACTCAACGCTCTCTGCTAGAAGACCATAAAGAGTGAATGGCTCGTCGGCCGAGCGAACCATGAGCGATTCGTAGACGAGATTGCCGAAAGACGGGTCCCACATGCCCCTTGCTGTGGTGCGGATGCTTTTGAGATTAAACGGGTTCAGGCTGTCGAACGTGCCAACGACACCATAGGCGACGCTGCCGCCCTTTTTTACCTCAGGGTTCACATAGGGAAAATGCTTGTAATCTGCGGGGAGGGAAGGTTCGCCATGCATTGCGATTCCGTGCACCGCTTCAGCCTGAGCGGGCACCGCCAGCAAGAGCAGAATGAGGGATAGCATGGAAAGCTTGCGCATCGTTATCTCGTCTTCAATGTCCGATTCGACGCAAAACTAACCTATTGCCTTGATGAAAACCAACCGGGCGCAAGAAAACTTCGAACACTGCAGCCTAATCACCAAACAAAGGCTGGATATATCTGGCGACGCATTGTAACAGGTGTCCCCAAGCCGGTGGGTCATTCAATTGCCTCATTTAAAAGACAGTGGAGCGACACGACACCCGGCACAAGAAGCGGCGATGCTGCTTCCAGAACACCGCTTTCAGGAGACGGATCTCGGTATGATGCTTAAGGCAAACAAGGTTCTGCGGACAGCTATGTCCGCCCTCGCACTTTCTTTCGGCGCTGCCCCTGTGGCTGCGCTGGCGCAAGATGCCGCTCCGGCTGGCGCACCCCCGCTGGGTTGGTTCAAGACCTGTGACAAGCAGGACGAGAGCGATGTTTGCGCAGTCCAGAACGTACTTCTTTCCCAGAATGGCCAGCTGATCACAGCTGTTGGCCTTATCACTGTCGAAGGCAAGGTTAACCGCAAGATTCTGCAGGTGTCTGTTCCTTCAGCACGTCTTATTCAGCCAGGCGTAATGATGCAGATCGACGGCGGCAAGGGTCAGAAGCTGGACTACGTTCTCTGCATTCCTGACCGTTGCACGGCCGAAACCGTGCTGACCGACGCAATGATTGCAAGCCTCAAGAAGGGCACAGAGGTGGTCTTCACCTCGATCAACTTCCGTCGTGCGCCGAACCCAATCAAGGTATCACTGAGCGGCTTCACCGGCGCATTTGATGGCGCGGCGATTTCACAGTCTCAGCTTGCTGAAAGCCAGCGTAGCCTGCAGGAAAGCATGCAGAAGAAGGCCGAAGAAGCTCGCAAGAAGCTGGAAGACGCACAGAACGCTGCCAAGACAGGCCAGTAATTTTTCAGAACTTGATACTAAAAAAGGGCACCGTCAGCGGTGCCCTTTTTTGATTCAGATTATCTCGACATCAATGCGCCAGGATTGCTTTAGGCTTGAATTCGCCTGAGGGCGCGCGGTCAAAAATCTGCGTTACCTGCGGGTTCTTTAGCGGTTCTTCGCTATCGTCGTGGATGAGGTTTTGCTCCGAGACATAGGCGATATAGGCCGTCTCATCATTCTCAGCGAGAAGATGGTAGAATGGCTGGTCCTTGCTTGGTCGAATTTCAGCCGGAATGGCATTCCACCACTCCTCCGTGTTGGAAAATTCGGGGTCCACGTCGAACACAATTCCCCGGAACGGAAAGACCTTGTGGCGGACGATTTCCCCGATCGTAAACTTTGCGTTTCGCTGTTTCATGGCTCAGATTTCCTTTCCTCACCTATGTGGGAATTCGTAAAACTGACATCAAGATCACCAAAGACTAAACGCGCTGGCGCTAAAATAGTGCCACGTTCCAGCTTGTAGCTGCAAAAAAGCTGAATAAAAAAAAGGGCCAGCAATAAGCCGGCCCTCTGATTGCAACATGCCTATCTCATCAAACAGAATAGTACATGTCGAATTCGACCGGATGCGGGGTCATTTCAAAGCGCATGACTTCCTGCATTTTAAGCTCGATGTAGGCATCGATCTGATCGTCATCGAACACGCCGCCAGCTGTTAGGAACTTGCGATCCTTGTCCAAGCTTTCAAGCGCTTCACGCAGCGAACCGCACACTGTCGGGATCTTCTTCAACTCCTTCGGCGGCAGATCGTAAAGATCCTTGTCCATGGCCTTGCCCGGATGAATCTTGTTCTTGATACCATCGAGGCCAGCCATCAGCATGGCTGCGAAGCCCAGGTATGGATTCTGAGCCGGATCGGGGAAGCGAACTTCGACGCGCTTGGACTTCGGACCAGTGCCAAACGGAATGCGGCAGGAAGCCGAACGGTTACGCGCGGAGTAGGCAAGTAGCACAGGCGCTTCGTAACCTGGCACCAACCGCTTGTAGGAATTGGTCGTCGGGTTTGTGAAGGCGTTGATGGCCTTGGCATGCTTGATTACGCCACCGATATAATAGAGGCAGCTTTCAGAAAGGCCCGCGTATTCATCGCCAGCAAAGGTTGGCTTGCCGTCTTTCCAGATAGACTGGTGAACGTGCATACCAGAGCCATTATCACCATAGACGGGTTTAGGCATGAAGGTTGCTGTTTTACCGTAGGCGTTCGCAACCTGATGCACAACATACTTGTAGATCTGCATCTTGTCTGCGTTGCGAACAAGCGTATCGAATTTCACGCCCAGTTCGTGCTGTGCGGAAGCGACCTCGTGATGGTGCTTTTCGACAACTACACCCATTTCGGTCAGAACCGTCAGCATTTCAGAACGCATGTCCTGGAGGCTATCGACCGGAGGAACAGGAAAGTAACCGCCCTTGATGCGCGGACGGTGACCGAGGTTGCCAGTCTCGTAGTCGGTATCGTCGTTCGTTGGGAGTTCAGACGAGTCGAGCTTGAAGCCGGTGTTGAACGGATCAGCCTTGTACTTCACGTCATCGAAAACGAAGAATTCCGGCTCAGGGCCAACGAACACCGTATCACCAATGCCGGAAGCCTTGAGGTAGGCTTCGGCCTTCTTGGCTGTGCCACGTGGATCGCGGTTGTAAGCTTCGCCCGATACGGGATCGAGAATGTCGCAGATGACCACCATCGTTGATTGGGCAAAGAAAGGGTCCATATGCACTGTTGCCGGGTCAGGCATAAGCACCATGTCGGACTCGTTGATTGCCTTCCAGCCGCCGATCGAGGAACCGTCGAACATGACGCCATCTGCGAACATGTCTTCGTCAACAGCGCTGACGTCCATGGTTACGTGATGCAGCTTGCCCTTCGTGTCGGTAAAGCGCAGGTCCACGAACTTGACGTCGTTCTCCTTGATCTGCTTCATGATGTCGCTAGCGGTCGTCATGGAATCTCCCATTGCAATAATTGTTTAGCCTGTATCCGGTTCTGTGCGGTCAGGTTTATCAGATAGCGTCTACGCCGGTTTCACCGGTACGGATACGGACTACTTCTTCAACGTTCGACACGAATATCTTTCCGTCGCCGATGCGTCCAGTCTGTGCCGCGTTGCGGATAGCGTCGATGACAGCATCCACATTTTCATCCGCAAGAACAACTTCCACCTTCACCTTCGGCAGGAAGTCCACCACATATTCGGCGCCACGGTAAAGTTCCGTATGCCCCTTCTGGCGACCAAAACCCTTGGCTTCGGTCACGGTGATGCCCTGCAATCCGACCTCTTGAAGCGCTTCCTTGACTTCGTCCAGTTTGAAAGGCTTGATGATCGCTTCAATTTTCTTCATGAGAAAACTACTCTCCGCTTCTCCCTTGAAGGCGGGTTATACCCGCCTTGCAACTTATATGCACTTATTGTGCCAAATTGGATGTCGGTTGCTGAAAAACTCCCGCGCCTCCTGCGGACGCTTTCTCCTGTTGAAATGCAGGCTATGACCTTCGTAAGCACATTGCAAGACTCGTGGGGTGCGGTGAAGAGGAGATGAAATTGATCAGTGAAGCGGCACGGCAATGGTTCTAAAAAATAGGCATATGACTGAATAATAGGCGCACCTCTGATATCTGCCGCGACCCGCCCGCTGAAATTTTACGAAAGATGCATAAAGATGTCGCTGATTGATCCATTCCTACTCACTCCTATCGAATCCGCAGCAGCGGATACGGAAACAGCCAACAGTGGAATTTCCATCGCGCATCTTATGACGCAGGCCGGTCAGGCTGTCGCTGCCGATGTGTTGCGGCATTACCCGGAGGCGAGACGCTATGTAGTGTTGTGTGGGCCTGGCAATAATGGAGGCGACGGCTTCGTTGCGGCTCGCGCGCTTGTTGAAGCCGGAGCCAGCGTTGCCGCTTATTTTTTCGGAAGCGTTGAAAGGCTGAAAGGTGCGGCTGCAGATGCTTTCTCCGCTCTCGGTTTGGTCGTCGGCGACCTTGGCGACTACCGCGTAGAAGACGGTGATGTGATCATTGATGCAGTTTTTGGGGCAGGGCTCACTCGCGACATTTCGACCCCGCTTGCTGAACTCATTGAACGTATTAATGAGACTGGATGTCCTATCGTCGCAGTTGATCTACCCAGCGGGATCGATGGCCTGACCGGCGAGGCAAAAGGGATTGCTTTCAAGGCTCAGCGAACAGTTACTTTTGTAGCGCGGAAGCCCGGACATCTCCTCCTGCCAGGGCGCATTCTGTGCGGAGAGGTTTCTGTGCAAGCCATTGGTATGCCCGCGCGCATAGCCAAGCGCCACGCCCGAACAGTGGCAGTCAACGCGCCATCCATTTGGACGCATTATTTTCACAGCCAACATCAGGATGTGCATAAATATAAACGCGGCCATCTGGTTGTCTTCGGCGGTGGACAAAGCCATACCGGCGCCGCTCGAATGACGTCAGAGGCAGGTCTACGTGCTGGCGCTGGCTTGGTGACTTTAGCGACGCCCGCCGAGGCGCTTTCCGTCAATGCTTCCGCTATGACGGCCGTGATGGTGCGTGAGGTTGATGACGTTCCCACTTTACAATCCTGGCTGTCGGGGGGTAAAATTAGCGCCTTCGTCATCGGACCCGGCTTTGGCGTGGGAGAGCAATTAAGAAGCTTCGTGCGTGCCTGCGCTGAAAAGCCGATGGTTCTCGATGCAGACGCGATCACTGCATTTTCTCAACAGCCCGACATTCTTTTTGAACTGGGTTCGGGGCACGAGCCCCGCTTTATTCTGACACCTCATGAAGGGGAATTCGCTCGCCTCTTTCCGGATCTTGCGGCCGACAAGACGATCGGAAAACTCGACCGGGCCAAACGGGCCGCTCAACGATCCAATGCGGTCGTTGTTTACAAGGGTGCCGATACGGTTATCGCAGCACCAGATGGCCGGCTGCTCATCAATGAGAATGCACACGCATGGCTCGCCACGGCCGGATCGGGTGATGTGCTGGCTGGCATTGCGGGCGCTAATCTAGCGCAAGGACTTCCAGCCTTTGAAGCAGCGGCATCAGCTGTGTGGCTTCATGGGGCTGCGGCCAGTAGAGCAAATGTTGGAATGACAGCAGAAGATCTGATCCATCACATCCCGGCAGCACTTCAAAACTTACTTACTCGCCACAAGCCTTGAGCAGCTCACGTGCGCCATTGGGCGCATTCACTTTCCCGCCTGATATGAAGTAGGCGAAGACATCGCGAGGGGTTTTGTTGACCTGCCGCTCCGGTGAGATGAGCGGAAGATCTTCTGGCACTCCGCCTTTCGCATAGGCTTTGAAGCGTTCCGCCCACCGGCTGATATCTGATTTTGGATAGCATGTCTTCACATCGTCCGAGCCTCGTTGAAGGCGGGCGTAGACAAAATCAGCCGTCACATCTGCAAACATTGGGTAGTCCGTGTGATCGGCACAAACAGCGGCCACGCCATGTTTGGCGATCATCTCTATAAATTCCGGCGTGCAGAAGCTCTCGTGCCTTGGTTCCACAACGTGCCGCAAGGGTAAGCCATCAAGCGTCTTTGGAAGCAAGGCCAGAAACGCCTCAAAATCTTCCGGCTCAAACTTTTTTGTACCCATGAATTGCCAGAGGATTGGGCCAAGATGCGGCCCAAGCTCCGCTATGCCTTGGGTGAGGAATTTTTCGATAGAAGGTCCGGCTTCAGCAAGAACCTTGCGGTTTGTGCAATATCGGCTTGCCTTTAGCGAGAAGACGAAATTCTCTGGGACTTCGGACGCCCATTTGGCGAAAGTCGCAGGCTTTTGGCTGGAATAGTAAGTGCCGTTGACTTCAATGGCAGTCAGTTCGCGACTGGCGAACTCCAATTGCCGTTTCTTTGGCAGCTTTGGGGGATAAAAGCTCTCATCCCAAGGATCGAAGGTCCAACCTCCGATCCCTGTTCTAATCACACCAGTTGAGCGAGCCGCCGTCATAGTCATCCTCCTCCATCAACAGCGGAGGCTTACTCCGCTGCCACCGCCTTCATCTTACGTTGCGGCCTGCGGCCCAGCAGTTCCTTGAGGAACTGCCCGGTATAGCTACGCTTTTCCTTCACAACCTCCTCAGGCGTGCCAACGGCCACGACTTCACCGCCGCCCGTTCCGCCTTCGGGTCCGATATCGATAATCCAGTCCGCCGTCTTAATGACCTCGAGATTGTGCTCGATAACCACAACAGAATTGCCTTGGTTAACCAATTCATGCAGCATTTCCAAAAGCTTGGCGACATCGTGGAAATGCAATCCCGTGGTGGGTTCATCGAGAATATAAAGCGTCCGTCCAGTTGAGCGTTTCGAGAGTTCCTTGGCCAATTTGACGCGCTGCGCCTCGCCGCCGGAAAGGGTATTCGCCTGTTGGCCCACTTTGATATAGCCTAGTCCCACATCAAAAAGCGCCTGCAACTTGTCGCGAACGGCAGGTACGGCAGAGAAGAATTCAACGCCTTCTTCCACCGTCATATCCAGCACGTCCGCGATGGATTTGCCCTTGAACATGACGTCGAGCGTTTCACGGTTATAGCGCTTGCCGTGGCAGACATCACACGTCACGTACACATCAGGAAGGAAGTGCATTTCGATCTTGATAACGCCGTCACCCTGACATGCTTCGCAACGCCCACCTTTGACGTTGAACGAAAATCGTCCCGGCTGATAGCCGCGCGCCTTGGCTTCCGGCAGACCCGCGAACCAATCGCGGATCGGCGTGAAGGCCCCGGTGTATGTGGCTGGGTTAGAGCGCGGTGTGCGGCCAATGGGCGACTGATCGATATCAATCACCTTATCGATGAACTCGAACCCATCGATGCGTTCATGTTCTGCTGGGATTTCGCGTGCGCCCATGACACGGCGTGCGGCGGCCTTGTAGAGCGTTTCAATCAGGAAGGTCGATTTTCCACCGCCCGATACACCAGTCACAGCTGTGAAGAGGCCGAGCGGGACCGACGCTGTAACGTTCTTCAGGTTATTGCCCTTAGCGCCAACAACCTTGATCTCTCTGCCCTTCTTAGGCTTACGCCGTTCTGCAGGAACCGCTACGCCAAGCTCGCCCGACAGATATTTGCCTGTCAGCGAATTGGGGTTATCCATAACCTGTTGCGGCGTTCCCTCAGCGATCACCTGGCCGCCATGAATGCCCGCAGCGGGGCCAATATCAACCACGTAATCTGCCGTGAGGATCGCATCTTCATCATGCTCGACCACGAGAACGGTGTTTCCGATGTCTCGCAGGTGCTTCAGCGTATCGAGCAGGCGTGCATTGTCTCTCTGGTGCAAACCAATAGATGGCTCATCCAGAACATAGAGAACGCCAGTCAAACCTGAGCCAATCTGTGAGGCCAAACGAATGCGCTGGCTTTCACCGCCGGAAAGCGTGCCCGAATTGCGCGACAGACTGAGATAATCGAGACCGACATCGTTCAGAAACCGCAGACGTTCGCGGATTTCCTTGAGAATACGAACCGCAATCTCGTTTTGCTTCGTATTGAGCTTTGAGGGCAGAACTTCGAACCAGTCACGCGCCTTCTTGATCGACATTTCGGTAACGTGACCGATATGCATATAATCGATCTTGACTGCCAGCGCTTCTGGCTTCAACCGGAAGCCATTGCACGCCGGGCAGGGCGCTGCAGACATATAACGCTCAATTTCCTCGCGAGCCCAGGCGCTATCCGTTTCCTTCCAGCGCCTCTCTAGGTTTGGGACGATGCCTTCGAAGGTTTTGGTCGTTTTATAGGATCGAGCGCCATCGGCATAATTGAACTCGATCTTCTCTTCCGTTCCCTGAAGAATTGCACGCTTGGCCTCTGCCGAAAGTTTCGACCAGCGATCCGAAAGCTTGAAGCCGAAGACTTTACCAAGACCTTCGAGGGTTTGATTGTAATAAGGAGAGGTGGACTTGGCCCACGGAGCCAAGGCGCCATCTTTCAAGGTTCGTTCCGGTTCAGGAACAATCAGATTCTCATCGACCTTTTGCTGAGCGCCAAGACCATCACAAGTGGGGCAGGCACCGAATGGGTTGTTGAAGGAGAACAGACGGGGCTCGATTTCCGGGATGGTAAAGCCTGATACGGGGCAGGCAAATTTTTCTGAAAAGAGAACGCGCTCGTGCGTTTCGTTCAGCGACTTGTTGGCGGAACCGCCAGCCGATGTTTCTTCTGGAGGCAGCGGTTTATCCGCAAATTCCGCAACGGCCAAACCATCTGCCAGCCTAAGGCAGGTCTCAAGACTATCTGCCAAACGTGCGCTGATATCGTTACGCACCACGACACGGTCTACCACGACGTCGATATCGTGCTTGTACTTCTTGTCGAGAGCGGGGACTTCAGCAATTTCGTAAAACTGACCGTCCACTTTCACGCGCTGGAAGCCCTTTTTCATAAGGTCAGCCAGTTCTTTTTTATATTCACCCTTTCGACCACGCACGAGTGGTGCAAGGATGTAGAGACGCGTTCCTTCGCCAAGCGCCAGCACACGATCCACCATCTGGCTCACAGTCTGGCTTTCGATGGGAAGTCCTGTCGCAGGGGAGTAAGGTACACCGACACGCGCAAACAGAAGGCGCATATAGTCATAGATTTCCGTGACTGTACCGACTGTCGAGCGCGGGTTCTTCGAAGTGGTTTTCTGCTCGATGGAAATTGCCGGAGATAGACCGTCAATCTGGTCCACATCCGGTTTTTGCATCATTTCAAGAAACTGGCGCGCATAAGCAGAGAGGCTTTCCACGTAGCGGCGCTGGCCTTCGGCATAAATGGTATCGAAGGCGAGCGACGATTTGCCTGAGCCTGAAAGACCGGTCATCACGATCAGGCTGTTGCGGGGCAGGTCGAGGTCAATACCTTTGAGGTTATGTTCGCGCGCGCCGCGAATGGAGATCGTCTTGAGTTCGCTCATTTTAACCAGGCTCTGTGGGAGGTCAGTCCGTTATGTAGTGATAGATCGGCGGCTGTCGAGGCGTCGGCGGGGAGGTTTATGCCTCCGCGTCACCTCTACGTTCGATTGAGTTGACAGGATCATAGAGAATTATTAGAACAAATAAAGAACAATTTTTGCGCTCATTTACTGTGGATTAACATCTTATCCTGACCGCGTCGCACCGGCGATGGAGTAGAGTGCGGAAAACGCAAATTGGACTATGCCACCAAGTGGCAGACAAGGTGATGAAATGGCAGGTAGCGTCAACAAGGTAATCTTGATCGGGAATGTGGGCGCAGACCCTGAAATTCGCCGTACCCAGGATGGTCGCCCAATCGCCAACCTACGCATCGCAACGTCTGAAAGCTGGCGAGACCGCAATAGTGGCGAACGCCGCGAAAAGACGGAATGGCACACAGTTGTTGTGTTTAACGAAGGTCTTTGCAAGGTCGTTGAGCAGTACATAAAGAAGGGCGCAAAGCTGTACATTGAGGGCCAGTTGCAGACTCGCAAGTGGCAGGATCAGAATGGCAATGATCGCTATTCCACCGAAATCGTGCTACAAGGCTTCAACTCAACGCTCACCATGCTGGATGGGCGCGGGGAAGGTGGCGGTGCTGGTGGAAGCGGAGGCTACGGTGGTGGCCGCGGCAGCTCTTCGGGTGGTGACTTTGGTGGCGGTTACGGCGATGACTATGATCGTGGTTCTTCCGGTTCCAGCCGTGGCGGCTCTTCCGCTGGCGGCGGCGGTGGTGGATTTGCCCGCGATCTTGATGATGACATCCCGTTCTGATTCATTTCATGTAATAAGCGGTCGAGCATGACTTGGCCGCTTTTTTTGTTGGTAAGATTTTCAAGTATTGAAAGCCGATTTGATTCCATCAACGACGAACTGAACCGATAGTGCGGCCAGCAGCACACCGAGAAGACGAGTGAGCAATGCACGTCCCGTCATTCCTAAGAAGCGGTCCAGCTTTTCCGCGACAATAAGTGCAGCAAGTACAGCGCCCATACAGATTGCCAGCATAGCGATCAGCAGCGTGCGATCCAGGGGCGCCGAAAATGAACCCGCCAGAAGCACCGTTGCAGAAATTGCACCAGGACCTGCGATCAGCGGCAAGGCGAGCGGGAACACAGCGATATGCTGAATGTGGTCGATCGTAATCGCGACCTTGGAGGTTTCTTCTTTTCTCTCCTGACGCTTCTGGAAAATCATCTCGAACGCAATCCAAAACAGGAGAAGGCCGCCCGCGATGCGGAAAGCACCCATGGAAATGCCGAGGAGAGATAGAATACCTGCGCCGAATATCGCGAAGGTTGCTAGAATAATGAATGCGATCATGGTGCCGCGAACAGCGACCTGTCTACGGTGGATGCGATCCATTCCGGCGGTCAGGCCAAGGAAGATCGGCGCGAGACCAGGTGGGTCCAATGTCACCAGCAGCGTGGTGAACGCGCTCATGATGCTGTCTGTGGTGGCCATTTTTCCCTCATTCTTATCTTATGGTGCTGCGAGTCTAGAATTCAGCTTTACGGTAAAAGCAGGCCGCTGAGAAGCAAAGGTGGCCATTGTGTTGAGTACCTGCTACAGCCTTTGACTGTGGGAAACGGCACATGTCTTATCTAACGCTGCCTGACTATGTTTCCGGCCATATCGCAGCCGCAAAGAACTGTTCAAAACCCGCCTCAAAATTGGCGTTTGAATAGGACATCGGCTATATACACCAGACTGATTCCGAACAGAGATCGTATCCGATTTGACTGAACAGAGCACTCCTGGCGGCGGAAAGCTGCCACCTGGCATCGAACCCATTTCCATTATGGAAGAGATGCAGCGTTCCTATCTCGATTACGCGATGAGCGTTATCGTGAGCCGTGCGCTGCCCGACGTTCGTGACGGCCTTAAGCCAGTTCACCGCCGTATTCTTTATGGCATGTCCGAACTGGGCATCGATTGGAATAAGAAATACGTGAAATGCGCGCGCGTAACCGGGGACGTGATGGGTAAATACCATCCGCACGGGAACGCCGCGATTTACGACGCTTTGGCGCGTATGGCCCAGGACTGGTCCTTGCGCCTGCCTTTGATCGACGGTCAGGGCAATTTCGGCTCGATCGACGGCGATCCACCAGCCGCTGAGCGCTACACCGAATGCCGCCTGCAAAAGGCTGCCCATTCGTTGCTCGACGATTTGGATAAGGAAACGGTCGATTTCCGCGACAACTATGATGGCACCCTGTCGGAGCCGGTCGTTGTTCCAGCCAAGTTCCCCAACCTTCTGGTCAACGGGGCTGGCGGTATCGCGGTTGGTATGGCGACGAACATCCCGCCGCATAACCTTGTTGAGGTGATTGACGGCTGTGTGGCCCTCATCGACAACCCTTCGATTGAATTGCCCGACTTGATGCAGATCATACCCGGGCCGGACTTTCCGACGGGTGCTTTGATCCTCGGTCGCTCAGGCATCAAATCCGCTTACGAGACGGGTCGCGGTTCTGTCATCATGCGTGGCCGTGCGCATGTCGAGCCGATGCGCGGGGATCGTGAGCAGATCATCATCACCGAGGTTCCCTATCAGGTGAACAAGGCGACGATGATCGAGAAGATCGCCGAACTTGTTCGGGACAAGCGGATCGAAGGCATATCGGATCTACGCGACGAGTCCGACCGGCAAGGTTACCGTGTCGTTATCGAGTTGAAGCGCGATGCGAATGCCGATGTCATCCTGAACCAGCTATATCGCTATACACCACTGCAGACATCGTTTGGCTGCAACATGGTGGCACTTAACGGCGGTAAGCCTGAGCAGTTGACACTGCTCGATATGTTGAAGGCCTTTGTCACCTTCCGCGAAGAGGTCGTCAGCCGCCGCACGAAATATCTGCTTCGCAAGGCACGTGAGCGTGCGCATGTCTTGGTTGGTCTGGCGATTTCTGTCGCCAATATCGATGAGGTCATCAACCTCATCCGTCGTGCGCCCGATCCGCAGACTGCACGCGAGCAGTTGATGGAGCGGCGTTGGCCTGCGAAGGATGTAGATGCGCTCATCCGTCTGATCGATGACCCACGCCACCGCATCAATGATGATGGTACATATAATCTGTCCGAAGAGCAGGCGAGGGCGATCCTCGAACTGCGTCTGGCACGCCTCACCGCCCTTGGTCGCGATGAAATCGCCGATGAATTGAACAAGATCGGTGCGGAGATCAGCGATTATCTGGACATTCTCTCCTCGCGGATTCGCATTCAACAGATCGTCAAGGACGAGTTGACGGCTGTTCGCGATGAGTTTGGCACACCGCGCCGGACGGAAATCATGGACGGCGGACCGGATATGGACGATGAGGATCTCATCGCCCGCGAAGACATGGTGGTGACGGTTTCGCACCTCGGTTACATCAAGCGTGTGCCGCTGACGACCTATCGTGCGCAACGTCGCGGCGGCAAGGGCCGTTCTGGAATGGCAACGCGCGACGAGGATTTCGTCACCCGCCTGTTTGTCGCCAACACGCACACGCCTGTTCTTTTCTTCTCCTCGCGTGGTATCGTCTACAAGGAGAAGGTCTGGCGTCTGCCGATCGGTACGCCGCAGTCTCGCGGCAAGGCTCTGATCAATATGCTTCCGCTGGAACCCGGCGAACGCATCACGACGATCATGCCGCTGCCAGAAGATGAGAAGAGCTGGGAAAACCTCGACGTGATGTTCTCAACGACGCGCGGTACGGTGCGTCGTAACAAGCTGTCCGACTTCATCCAGGTCAATCGCAACGGAAAAATTGCGATGAAGCTTGAAGAAGAGGGCGATGAGATTCTGTCTGTTGAAACGTGCTCACCGCCTAATTCTGACCTGAATCTGCCAGGTGATGACGTGTTGCTCACGACGGCTATGGGGCAGTGCATCCGCTTCCCTGTTGATGATGTTCGTGTGTTTGCTGGTCGCAACTCGATTGGTGTCCGCGGTATTTCTCTTGCCGATGGAGATCGTCTGATCTCTATGACCATAGTTGGCCATGTGGATGCTGAACCATGGGAACGTGCGGCTTATCTGAAGCGCTCCGCGACTGAACGTCGTGCGGCTGGTGTCGATGAGGACGATATCGCTCTGGTCGGCGAAGAGGTGACAGAAGAAGGTCAGCTCTCTGATGAGCGTTACGAATATCTGAAGCAGCATGAACAGTTCGTGCTGACGATTTCGGAGCGCGGTTTCGGCAAACGTTCTTCTTCTTACGACTTCCGTACGTCCGGTCGTGGTGGCAAGGGTATCCGTGCAACTGACACCTCGAAGACCAACGAGATCGGCGAACTGGTTGCTGCCTTCCCGGTAGAGGACAAGGATCAGCTGATGCTGGTGTCCAATGGTGGTCAGCTTATCCGCGTCCCTGTTGATGGTATCCGAATCGCAAGCCGCGCAACGAAGGGCGTTACAATCTTCTCAACCGCCAAGGACGAGAAGGTGGTATCGGTCGAGCGTATCAGCGAGCCGGAAGGCGAGGGCGAGGAGAGCGGCATTCTGCCTGAGGAGATTGTGGCAGAGACTGGCGATCTGGGTGGCCCCGCACCTGAAACGGGTGCGGAGGATAACGCAGAGTAAAGCCTGCCCCGGTCCTTGGTAAGAATTTTAGAAGCCGCACCAGCAAGATACTGGTGCGGCTTTTTCGTTTGCGGGGTCGCCTTATGCGCGAAAATTAATATACCTGAATTTTATAATCATATTTTTGTTTATCGCTATTAAGACTTATTGACTCCAGTTTACGGAATTAATAGTGGAGAAAAATAGACAAGTTTGCGGCGACATTGCGAAAGCTGTGTCACGGTTGCGTCGGGGCGGCGCGGATCAGAATTTGTCTGAGGGTCTCAGGAGAGTATGATGCATCAAGATTTACGTATGGGTTCGCTTCGTCCACTGATGTCTGGCGCGGCGGCTACGGCGGGCCTCGCCGTGTCAATGTCTGCCATTCCAGCAATTGCGCAAACACAGAATTCGGCTGCCAAGGCAAAGCCAGCAAGCGCAGCAACTGGCGATGAAGTTGTTTTGGAACGGGTCACGATCAGCGGTGAGGGCGGAAAGTCAGCTAACACGAACCAGCGCAACACAGGTATTGCGCGGCTTAATGCATCGATCAAAGAAACGCCGAGAACCGTCAATGTCGTTCCGGCTGAAATTATAGAACAGCAGCGTGCAACGACATTGGAGCAGGCGCTGCGCAATGTGCCGGGCATCACCCTTTCAACCGGCGAGGGCAATGGCGGCCAGAATGGTAGCCAGTTCCGCATTCGTGGTTTCCAGGCACGTAGCGATATTTATGTCGATGGTCTCCGCGACTTCGGTGTCTATTCCCGCGATACGTTTAACACCGAAGATATTCAGGTTTTCAAAGGCCCATCGGGCGATAACTTCGGGGCAGGAAACACCGGCGGCCTTATCAATCAGGCTACCAAGCGTGCGCGCCTGGAAAATTTCACTAGGGTTGATCAGGGCGTCGGCAGCGGTCCTACCTATCGCACGACCGTTGATACCAATTACAAGATTAATGAGACGACAGCCGTTCGCATTAATGGCGTGTTCCACAAGCAGGATGTAGCGGATCGTGATCACGTCACTGCGGATCGCCGCGGCTTCGCAGTCGACCTGGGCATGGGCCTTGGTACGGACACCGAGTGGCATCTGAGCTACAGCTATCTGCACGGTGATGGTGTGCCAGATTATGGCCAGCCAATGGTCCGCGGTCGTGACGGGATCTACCTGCCCGTAGCTGAATATGGGTTCGACCCCTCCATCTCCTATGTTCGCTCAACCAATCAAGACGTGACGAACAACCACATGCTGGGCTCCAGCTTAAAGTCAGAAGTGAATGATTGGTTGACATTAACCAACGATACTCGCCTGACGTTCTACGGACGCGACTTTGGCGGCACAGTTCCTGGCTCCTGCGCAAACACAGCTGCGACGGCGACCGCTGCCGCCACCACTTGCGCAACCGATTTCTTTAATCGCAGGACTTCCGCTACCTATGGTCTCGGCGCTGGCGGCGGCCTGACCTACAAGCAGGACGGTTGGGCTGCTCAGAACGTCAGTTCGGCTCAGATGGAATTCGATCTTGGCGGTCTCAAGAACAAGGCTGTCGTGGGACTGGATGTCAGCTATCAAAATGATGAGCGCGTAGACGCCAGTTGGCCGACTTGGGCGAACCGTAACCGGGAGTCACTGTTCAATCCGCGTTATAACTACAACTTCACACCTGTCTACAACTATGCCGCCAAGCGCACGCTGGATGCGACCAATGTTGGTCTCTTTGCCAATGATCGTCTCTATCTGACAGATCAGTTTTCGGTGCTGGGCGGCGTTCGTCTTGACTACTTCAAGACTGAATTGGAGCAGAGCGGCGCGCAAGCCTCGCAAAGCAGCACTGATCTCAATCCATCATTTGGCGTGATTTGGGAGCCGAACCAAAACCTGTCTCTCTATGCCTCTTTCGCCCGCACACATAAGCCAGTTTCCACAGACATCGCAGCGTTGACAGGCAATGCCAGCGAATTGCCATCTCGCACTTCGCCGCTTGCTCCCGAAGTTTCCGATACGTGGGAAGTGGGCGGGAAGCTGGACCTTCTCGACGGAGCTCTGGGCCTGACGGGTGCTGTCTTCCAGGTAGACAAGGATAACTCCTATAACGAAGTTACCGGCCTTCCTGCAGGTGCGGGCGATGCCCCGACAGGTCGTCGTGTACGTGGTGTCGAAACAGGTATCAGCGGCCAGATCACCGATAAGTGGAACGTGTTGGCGAACTACGCTTTCCTGGATGGAGAAATCACATCTTCAGCCACACGGGCTGACATTGGCCACGAGGCGCCGAACGTTTCCAAGCACAACTTCAACCTTTGGACGACTTATACGCTGGCCGAAGAAGTTTCTGCTGCTCTTCCGGGGAAACTGCAGATTGGCGGTGGCTTCCTTTATGCAAGCTCCTATTGGCTGGATACGGCCAATACGCAGAAGATTCCGCAGACGCTCTCCTTCGATGCCGTTCTTTCCTATCAGACTGACAAGTTCCGGGTGTCTCTGAACGGTTATAATTTGACTGATCATCAGAACTACCAGTCGGCTCAGGGCGGACGTGCCGTTCCGTCTTCTGGACGTACGGTTATGCTCAACATCGGAACCACCTTCTGATGTGCAGCAAGACTGAACCGACACGCGCCGCTTCGTGCGGCGCGCGTTTTCGTGCGTGAAAGAAAGCCTGACGATGCTGATAGAAATTCCCGATGTTCTGACGCCGGAAGAGGTGCGACATTTCCGCTCCGTATTGGAAACATCACAATGGGTCGACGGTCGGATCACCGCTGGAGACCAGGCAGCAAAAGCCAAAAACAATCTTCAGATCCCGGTCGATAGCGAGGAAGCGCTTGAACTGGGTGAACTTGTTCTGGAAGCGCTTGGTCGTAATGCAACTTATAATTCTGCGGCACTGCCGCTCCGTGTCTTGCCGCCAATGTTTAATAGATACGATGTTGGCATGACCTTTGGCGCGCATGTCGACAATTCCATTCGCACGGTTCCGGGCACGGGTGGCATGCGCATGCGCGCCGATGTTTCCACGACGATTTTTCTCACTGATCCGGATGACTACGAAGGCGGTGAGCTGGTTATTGAAGACACTTACGGCACACATGCGATCAAGCTCCCGGCGGGCCATATGGTCGTCTATCCATCCTCCAGTCTCCACCGGGTCATGCCAGTCACGAAGGGGAGCCGATGGGGCTGCTTCTTCTGGGCGCAATCCATGGTTCGGGATGATGGTCAGCGGGCAATGCTTTACGACCTGGATGTCGCAATCATCCAGACCCGCCAGCAGTTGGGGGATGATAACGCCGCCGTCCTTGGCTTGGTCAGCCACTATCATAACCTTCTGAGACGCTGGGCTGAATTATAATGCAGACGGAAGGCCAGCCTACGATCGTTGAGGCACAGCTAGCGCTTGGCCAGATGCACTTGGACAGGGGCGATTATGAGCAGGCCATTGAGCAGTTTCGGGCAGCTGCGCGTAGCGGCGAAGCCCCGGCGCTGAACATGTTGGGTCGTGCCTATGAACGAGGCTGGGGAACATCAGCCGATGCTACCACTGCTGCGGCCTATTATGAGGCCGCGGCACATAAAGGCGATGTCTGGGCCATGTTCAATCTTGCCGATCTTCATGTGAGAGGGGCTGGCGTCTCACAGGATGATGCGGCCGCCTTTTCGCTCTATGTGGAGGCGGCTCAGAAGGGACATGCAAAATCGCTGAACATGTTGGGGCTTTTCCACGAGGAAGGGCGCGTGGTTGAAGCGGATCGTTCCGCGGCAATGGCTTTGTTTGTGGCGGGGGCAGATGCCGGAGATTGTTGGGCTATGCTGAATGCTGGAAGGCTTTGCCTGGCGAACAGCGACGAAGCCGCGGCAGCTGGCTATTTTGAACGTTCGCTCTCGGTTGGCTTCCCGGATTTCTATCGTCATCTCTTAGATTTGTTGAATCAATGCCCACATTCATCTTTGCGCGACATCGCCAAGCGGGTAGGCGAGCTTGCTGCGCATGAGGCGCTATAGCCTATGAAAATTGTGCCTGCCGACACTGTTAGTCTCACGGATTACGAGCGCCATTTTCATAATTCAGTCGATCCTGCCATTACAACCTATATTTGTGGCCCCGCAGCGGACGGCTTCACGCGCACGCGCAATCGCGCACAATTCGATAATTACCTGCTGATGCCGAAGGCACTTACGGACCTGCGTCAGGCCAGTGCGGCCAGCAGTCTGTTCGGGTTAAAGCTGGATTATCCCATCATCCTTGCACCCACCGCCTATCACAAGCTTGTCGATCCGATGGGTGAACTCGCAACCGTTCACGCTGCAGGCCTTACAAAAACCTGGATGACGGCAAGCCTGCTCTCCAGCGTTTCGATGGAAGAGATTGCCGCACATGCAAGTTCGCCGCTCTGGTTTCAGCTCTACCTGCAGGAGGATCGAGAGGAAAGTCTTGAGCTGGTGCGAAGGGCAGAGCAGGCCGGATACGCTGCCATTGTGGTCACAATCGACGCTCCTGTCACCGCCATGCGGAATGCCCAACAACGGGCTGGTTTCCAACTTCCCATGGCTATTCGCCCGGTCAATCTGGATGGCTTGAAAGGATCGGCACCCGTGCGTGCTGTCAGCGGCAGTCCGGTGTTCCAGGGGATGTTAAAACACTCAGCACGCTGGGAGGATATTGGCTGGCTTCGTGATAATTGCAGCCTGCCCATCCTGCTGAAAGGCATATTGAACCCCGACGATGCCGAAAAAGCCATAAGACTTGGCGTCGAAGGGATAATCGTTTCCAATCATGGCGGTCGCGTTCTCGATAAGCTTCCCTCAGCCTTGGATGTTCTTCCAATGATTACGCAGCGTGTCGGCGGGCGCGTGCCAATTATTGCGGATGGAGGTGTTCAGCGAGGAACAGACATCCTGACGATGCTGGCAATGGGCGCCTGTGCTGTGATGCTGGGCGAACCCGTTCTTCATGCTCTTGCTGTGGGCGGAGCAGATGGAGTAGCTCACATGCTGACAATTTTGCAGACGGAATTTGAAGCGGCCATGGCTATTACAGGACGGGCCACACTTGCGGAGATAGACGAGTCGATGCTTCTATCCCTCCAATAAATTTAAGAGGGCGGCTATGGTCGAAATACGGGTGAAGGTGAGAGAAACTGGCGCTACGGCAAAACTCGGTGCACGAGGAAGGGCATCGTTGCAAACGGTTACAGGCGGCGAACTGGAAGTCGTGACTGGCGTATCTGAAGCAGGCTTTAATCCGCTGGACCTGCTGTACTCTTCGCTTGCCGCATGCCTTGTTCTCAGCGTCAAGGGAGCGGTTGTAAGGCTTCAACACCTCGAAAGATTTCGCGACGTCGAAGTGACTGTCACGGGCGAAAAGGCGCATGAAGGCGTGTCACGCGTAGAGCATTTGGATGCAACGATTATTCTGCACGGCGATTTTGATGAAAGCCAGCGCCTTGAAATCGTAGCGCTGGCCAAAGAGCTTTGCACAGTTAGCAACACGCTGGCCCATCAACCTTCAATGAAGGTTTCGGTGCTGCCGGGGTAATCAATCCTCGTCAGGGATAAGGCTATCGATGCCGAGAAGGGTCAGTTCGTTGACAACGCGACCGACACCGGGGACGCGCTTAACATGGGCCACGATCTTGCGCGCTGTTTGGTCGTCATCCACCTCTCCTTCGATTGTTACCGTGGTGCCGTCAGCGCGGATATCGATGGTCTCCATAGCGACGAGATCGAGCGCTTCGATGGCATCGCTCACGCGTTCTTCAAGATCATCGGATTCTTCCAAGCCTTTTGTGGCAGGCGTTGCCCGGTCCTCAATAGGTTCCTCCAGACCGGTCTCATCGGCGCTGTCCACCTGGAAGCCCTTGTTCCGCTCGCGGTCGAAGTTTGCATCAGGATCACCATAGGCCGCGTTGCCTACAGGACCGGCGGTCGCGCCCGCTTGATCCGCGTAAGGCCAACCATCATCAATGTTGCGGGTATCGTAATCGCGATAATCCGCTTCGCGCGAAAGGTCATTCTCATTCTTCTTTGCCGGCATAATCCGCCTCCTATGGCTGTGGTGGGCGCATAACGCACGGAAGCGAGGATAGTTCGCTGAATTAGAAGATGTTCTGCTTCTCCCACTTTTTCAAAATACGATCGCGCTTCAAGCGAGACAGCCGCTTCACCCAAAAAATGCCGTCCAACTGGTCTATTTCATGCTGGATGCACGTAGCCAGAAAGCCGTCTGCTTCTTCTTCGTGAATGGTGCCGTCCAGAGCCTGATAACGGAAAAGAATATGGCTTGGCCGATCGATCTCATCCGTAAAGCCGGGCATGGAAACGCTACCTTCCGTGAAACGCTGCAGTGGCCCTGTGGCGTCGAGAATGACTGGATTAATGTGAATATGAATCTTCTCGGCTGGTGCCAGTTGAATGACGGACACGCGTAGCAATTCCCCTATATGCGCAGCCGTGATGCCAACGCCTGGCGCCGCATGCATCGTATCGAGCAGATCACGGCTAAGCATCTTCAGCGCCTCATCAAAGGCTTCCACGGGAGAGCATGGCTGCGAAAGCTTGGGGTGAGGATAGTGAATAATTGGGCGGACTGACACGCTAATGGCTCCGTGAGGGCAAGATAAACGATCTACCGGAACGCACTGGTGCAGCCGTTCCCGTGACTGTGCGAGAAAGGGGCTATCAACAATCAGGATATTGCGCTATCCGCTTGTTGACAATCGACTTTTGCCAGCCATTCATGCCGCATGAAAGCGGCACTATAGCAGGTTTGTATTCGGGATAAGGAGCGGCGATGACGAATATCGAGGAAGACCGCAAACGCCCGCCTGCCGAGGATAACAACGACGATATTTACGCAGAAAACGGCGCAATCCGCTCTGACTTCCTTGCAATGGTGGGCGCGGCTATTGCCGACCGCGATCTTATCTTTCTGCGGCACAACGTCGTTTCTCTGCACGAGTCAGAACTAGGCGACCTTCTTGAGTCCATCTTGCCTGATCAGCGACTGGCGCTCGTCAAGCTTTTGGGCGACGACTTTGACCTCACGGCGCTGACGGAAGTTGATGAGGCAATTCGTCTCGAAATCGTCGATCAAATGCCGAATGAGCAGATTGCCGCAGCAATCGGCGATCTCGATTCAGACGATGCCGTCTACATTCTTGAAGATCTTGATCAGGAAGACCGAGAAGAAATTCTGGCGCAATTGCCGTTCACTGAACGGGTGCGTTTGCGCCGCGCTTTGGACTATCCAGAAAGCTCTGCTGGTCGGCGTATGCAGACGGAGTTCGTCGCTGTTCCGCCATTTTGGACGGTCGGGCAAACGATAGATTACATGCGTGATGAGGAGGAACTGCCGGAGAGTTTCACCCAGATCTTCGTCATCGATCCAACTTTCAAGCTTCTGGGTGTTATCGATCTCGACCGCATTCTACGCACCAAGCGTCAGGTCAAGATCGAAACGATCATGCGGGAGACGAACTATCCCATTCCGGCCGATATGGACCAGGAAGAAGCAGCGCAGCTTTTCGAGCAGTATGACCTTCTATCCGCTGCTGTCGTGGACGAAAACGGACGCTTGGTTGGTATCCTCACCATTGATGACGTCGTTGACGTTATTCAGGAAGAGGCCGAAGAGGATATCATGCGCCTCGGCGGCGTGGGTGATGAGGAGCTTTCCGATACGATACCGGAAACATCGCGTTCTCGCGTGCCTTGGCTACTGGTCAATCTCGTTACGGCACTTTTGGCGGCTTCCGTTATTTCGCTGTTCGAGGCGACCATCGAACAGATCGTGGCCCTCGCCGTTCTGATGCCAATCGTTGCCGGCATGGGAGGCAATGCTGGCTCGCAAACCATGACCGTTACCGTTCGCGCGCTCGCAACTCGTAATCTCGATATCTACAATGCCTGGCGCGTTGTTCGGCGTGAAGCGGGCGTGGGTTTGCTGAACGGTGTGATATTTGGCGTTCTGATCGGTATTGCGGCGGGCTTATGGTTCCATGATCCAAATATCGGTGGCATCATCGCCGCTGCCATGCTGATAAATATGATGGCCGCTGCCTTTGCTGGGATTATGATTCCTCTGTTGCTGGACAAGGTGGGCGTTGATCCCGCAGTGGCTTCAGCTGTTTTTGTCACCACTGTTACAGACGTGACCGGCTTTTTCTCATTCCTGGGATTGGCGACGTGGTGGTTTGCCATAAGCTAAGAACGCATTTTACCGTGTGTCTGTCCAAAATTGACTTGCACGTAAAAGTCAATTAATTTGAAAGTCTCATACGGGATCAAGGCGTGAACAAGTACTATAGCATTACAGAGCTGACGCGTGAATTCGGTGTCTCCACCCGTACGCTGCGTTTCTATGAGGATGAAGGGCTTATCCACCCTGAGCGTCGCGGTCGAACACGTCTGTTCCGAGCTGCTGATAGACGTCTTATCCAAGAGATTTTGCGTGGACGCCGCATTGGCTTCACTATCGCTGAAATTCGCGAGATCATTCAGGTTTACAAAGAGCCACCCGGTGAAATCGGTCAGTTGAAATTACTGATGAAGAAGGTGGATACGAAGCGAGATGAATTGCGCCAAAAGCGCAAGGATATCGACGAGACCTTGAGCGAACTGGACAATGTTGAAGAGGCCTGCCTGACACGCCTTGCCGAAATTGGCGTCGGCACCTGATCGACATCCATTGATTAAGTAGCGTTGGGCTGCTCTTGAGCAGCCCAAACTGTTTCAGGGTGCCGGCATCGAGCACTGCTGAACGATGCCTTGGACGCGATCATCGCTGTTGGGATTAACCTGACCGCGAAATATTGGCAGAAGAAGCGATTGGTTCGAGAGTTCCTGGGCGGTGCACCCGCAGAAACGTTCGCACAGCGCCGCATCATTGGTCTGCGCCATGCAGGCGGGTGAACAACTATTCTTGTAGTTCTGAACAAGGTCTGGTGCGGGTGGCGGCACGACTAGAGAGGCGAGGTAGACAGTACCGATCAGGATAGGCTGATGAACCAGGTAGAAGATCAGGCTATGTTGGCCCGCTCGCGTCAGAATATTTGGTTTCTGCTGCACGGTCGCCAAGCGTTGAAACGTTCCATTTCGCCGCAACACGCCTGCCACCGCGACACCAGCCAATACGGCTGCAAGCCACGGGAAAATCGGCACATAATCGTTGGAGCGAGGACTGATTTCCGCAAAGCCGACCCAAGCCAACCAGCGGCTGTCGAAGATTGGAAAGCTGAATATGCCCGGCATGACCCAGTTATCGAGGATCATTACCCCAATCAGCAGCAGGGCCACCAAGCCAGTTAAAAGTGGTTGTAGCCGCAGGAAGACCAGCGCAATCAGGCTTGAAATGGTAATGTTGTGTAAGATGCCGAAGAAAATCCACTCATCGGGCAGAGCGACATAAGAGCCAATGCTGATAACGAGAGCCGCCGCAGCAACCATAGCGAACCGCTTTGCAAAGGAAGGCCAACGAATCTCGGGCGTATGAGCAAGGACCAGGCTGAGACCGACGAGGAACAGGAAACTGGTGGCAATGCATCGCGCATAAAGCTTCCACAGACCATGAGTGGCCGTTCCTGCTTCAAGGTAGCCGAAGAACTCCAAATCCCACGTAAAGTGGTAGGAGGCCATGGCAAAGAGAGCGACGCCCCGCAGGGTATCGATCAGCAAAATGCGCGGCATCCGTTGCGTTGCGCCAGCGGTTTCAGGTTGGGCCAAAGCTTGATTTCCTTGAAATTCTTGCGGCTATTTGTCCATCAACGCGCGTCTTGCCTCGGAGAAAAACTGCCGACGGGTGAGGACCACGATCACAAACAGGGTCGATGCCATGAACATGTAGGGCCCTATGAACCAACCGAGATAGCCGATGGATAAAAAAATAGTTCTAAGCCCAGCATTGAAGTGCCTCGCCGCGATCACGTTCATGCGGATAACGTTTTCCGCAGCCTTTTCCGTTTCCACGCGCGAAGCGGTAGTATCGCTGGCCATAGGCAAGCCGCCGAAGAGAATTGTGCAATAGTTGAACAGCCGATACGACCAACCGAACTTGAAAAATGAGTAGCCGAACAGGGCAGTCAGGCCGACAACTTTTGCTTCGAAAGCTGCTCTTCCGCTGTAATCCACGAAAGCCAGATCACCCAGCACCGTATCCACTTTCTCGGTCGCGCCAAGAAGGGCGAAGCAGCCACCAATCGCAAATATGGAGGTGGATGCAAAAAACGCAGTGCCATTTTGAAGGCCGGCCATGATTTGGGTGTCTATCATTTTCAAATCGCGTTTGAGCGAATTGTAGATCCAGTGTCGCCTATGCTCAGCCATCACCTGGTTCAGGCTCTTTCTGGGCAGGACAGGCTCCCCACTGGTCAGCCAGGAGTAGCCAATCCAGAGCACAGCAAAAAAGGCGAGAGCAATATAATCGGCGAGTGTCATTTCCAACCAGCATAGGCATTCGGTGTTGCCTTGTATGCGGCAGATTCTGCTTATCGACAAGCGTCGTTCGATGGTAGGGGCAGAGTCGCAAGCAGGTCTGGACAGAGCGCATTAGGTTTGTAGTGTATCCCGCCAGCGCGCAATTGGGGCAGTCATTACATGTTCTTATCCGTATTTGATGTATTTAAAATTGGTGTAGGACCGTCGAGTTCTCATACCATGGGGCCAATGTCTGCGGCCAACCGCTTTCTCGCGCTGCTCGCTTCCGATGAATGGCCGCGTCCCAGCAATGCGCATGTTGCTGCCATCAAGGCCAGCCTGCATGGTTCACTCGCTTTCACCGGAATTGGCCATGGCACGGGCAGGGCGGTTATCCTTGGCCTCATGGGTGAAGCGCCGAACAAGGTTGATCCAGACAAGATGGATGAGATCATCGCGACGGTGGAGCGAACAGGAAAAGTTACGCCACCAGGCCATCCAGCCTACGATTTTCAACCCTCAACCGATCTGATTTTTGATAAAAAGCAGGCACTACCAGGACATGCCAACGGCATGAGCATTTCTGCTTTCGATAAGGACGGCCGGTTGCTGCTGAAGCGGATTTATTATTCGATTGGTGGCGGATTCGTGGTGACGGATACAGAACTGGAAGCCATGCGCGGCCAGAAAGCACAGTCTACCGATCGCGTTCCTTATCCATTCTCGACAGCAAAGCAGATGCTGGAAATGGCCCGATCTTCCGGCCTCTCCATTGCCGACATGAAGCGCGCAAATGAACTAACCAAGATGAGCGAGCAGGAGCTGAACGATGGCTTGGAAGCCATATGGGCAGCGATGGCGAGTTGCATCGATCGTGGCCTCAAGGTCGATGGCATTATGCCGGGCGGCCTCAAGGTACGAAGGCGCGCAAAGTCAATTTTCGAGAAGCTCACCGCCGACTCCCGCAGCAACCGGCTCAATCCGCTTTTGGCCAATGACTGGCTTAGCGTCTATGCCATGGCCGTGAACGAAGAAAATGCATCAGGCGGTCGCGTTGTAACGGCTCCCACCAATGGCGCAGCTGGCGTAATCCCGGCCACCATCCGCTATTTCCTCCACTTCCACGATGATGCGACCACCAAGGACGTCCATAATTTTCTACTCACGGCTGCAGCGGTAGGTGGTATCATCAAACACAATGCTTCCATTTCAGGTGCTGAAGTCGGCTGTCAGGGCGAAGTCGGCTCTGCCGCTGCCATGGCCGCTGCCGGCCTGGCTGCCGTCATGGATGGAACGCCTGAGCAGATCGAAAATGCAGCAGAGATTGCGCTCGAACACCACTTGGGGATGACCTGTGACCCCATCGCCGGGCTCGTTCAAGTTCCCTGTATCGAGCGCAACGCACTTGGTGCGGTCAAGGCAGTCACCGCAGCGTCTCTGGCAATCAAAGGCGATGGCACGCACTTCGTGCCTCTCGACGCCGCTATCGAGACAATGCGCCAGACGGGCAACGACATGAGCGAGAAGTACAAAGAAACCTCGACCGGCGGTCTTGCGGTGAATGTTGTTGAGTGTTGATTGAACTGCTTTTTGAGCCAGAAGCAAAAGAAGAGCCTTGACCTAAACCCACGAAGGGTCTTTTAGCGGGTTATGGCTCTTCACCTCATCAAACTCTGCGTTGGCGCCGAATCTCTTCAAGATCTGAAGGAGTGGGTGGCTGAACGTTCACTCACGGCGATTGCTGCTGGCATGCAGCCACATACAACGCATACAACGCGTATGGTTCCAAAACGTCTGGAGGAAATCATTCCAGGTGGCTCGCTTTACTGGGTTATCAAAGGGCAAGTAGCTGCCCGGCAGCCGCTATTGGAGATCGTAACCTTTACAGGTGGCGACGGGATTTCGCGATGTAATCTGGTTTTGGGGCCCGAAATTATTGAAACCGTGCCGCAACCCAAGCGCCCCTTTCAGGGATGGCGCTACCTCAAGCCGGAGGATGCGCCGCGCGATTTAGGCACAATCGGTGACGATGTCGCATCTATGCCGGAAGACCTCCGGCGTGAGCTGGCCGAACTCGGCCTGCTCTAACTTACTTACACCGGGTGCATGCCGAGGTTTCGGCAATGCTCCAGCGCACGTTACCGCACCCGCAGACGAAGGGGAAACCGACCACCACGCGGCGAAACATGCAGGTGAATATTTGCTTCCGGCTGCGTGTGACGCCAAGCGCGCGCACCGTGCGAAAGAAGCATTGTCACCAAATCCTTGGTGCGTTCCCGCGGGCGATTGATGCCCATTCCTGCAAGCCGCATCGCTGCTTCATGCAGCGGATGGAGCCCGCTTCCCCGAAGACGACCAGTGGAATTGGCCGGCAAAGGGTAATCGAGATTATTCTCGTTCATTGCCATGTTTGACCTCGTAACGCGATACAATCGAGGATCGAAAAACTATCCGCCCAAGGGCGAACAGTAGGAGGGCGAAGAACTTTCAGCCCTCGAAATTTCAGTTTATTGTTGGGCTGCCCAGCAAGCGACCCCCTTCTTTTTCAAGCCATTGCAAGCATTCACAGCGGATTTCTGATCGTCAAAGCCACCGAACCGTGCGCGATAAACCTGGCTGCCATTGGCTGCGACAGCGACTGCAAAAGGCCTTGCGGAACGCAGAAGGTTACCGCCCTTTTCCTTGGCATTCGACAACAGATCCATTGCAGAATCACGGCTCTGGGAAACACCAATCTGAATGACCCAACCACTCGGCGAATTATCATTGGATGCCGGTTCAGAAGAACGACGTGTCGAAGCTGTCGTCAGCTGGTCTGTCTCGTCCTCTGAAGCAGTTGCCTTCGCCTTGGAAGGTGCCGGGACTGATGCAGTCATGGCTGCCGTAACGGCTGCTGCCGCGGCCTTGCTCTTTGGTTCAGATGCATAGGCAGACGCGCCGGGCATTTTCTGATCGTCCAGACGTGCAACCGGACGCGGAGCCTCTTCTACTTCAGCGACTTCAATTGGCTCCGCCGTAACAGCCTCAGCAACAGAACGTTGTGGCTGAACAGGAGTGGGAACGCTTGCCGGAACAGGCTGTGCGGGAGTGCGTACCTGCGCAATGAGGTTGCTGGTTGCGCCCTGAGAGGCCTTAGGCAGGTAAGTTGCGACCAACTTACGCATCTGGGAGTCGCGGGCCGCAGAACTGGTGCCACCCAGAACAACACCAACAATCGAGCGACCGTTGAGCTGCGCTGAAGTTACAAGATTAAAGCCAGCGGCTCTGGTGTAGCCAGTTTTGATGCCATCCACGCCAGCAACCGAACCCACCAAACGATTGTGGTTGCCGATTGCCTGCTTACCGAAACGGAAAACGCGGGTGGAGAAGTAGCCGTAATACTGAGGATAGTGTTGGCGCAGTGCGATACCAAGGCGAGCCTGATCACGTGCTGTCGTCATTTGTGCTGTGTTCGGCAGGCCATTTGCATTGCGGTACGTGGTGCGGGTCATGCCCAGTGCACGTGCTTTGTTTGTCATCATCTGGGCAAAGCGGGCTTCATTGCCACCAATGAATTCGCCAAGCGCCGTCGCCATATCATTTGCCGATCGCGTGACCAGCGCCTGGATAGCCTGCTCAACAGTGACCGAGCCGCCCGCACGAACGCCAAGCTTCGATGGCGGCTCAGCCGCAGCATGTGCCGAAACAGGAACTGGCGTATCCAAAGTGAAGCGACCTGCCTCGAGTGCTTCGAAGGTCAGGTACAGCGTCATCATCTTGGTTAGCGAAGCGGGGTAGCGCAAGGAATCAGGATCTTCAGAATAAAGAACCTTTCCAGTTTTGGCATCAACGACGATACCCGCATATTTAGGGTTTGCGGATGCCGTTTCTGGATTGAAGGCCGACAAAGCTATGACGACGCAAAAGAAACCGACGATCTTCTGAAAAATCGAGGCACCACCCTTGGGGAAGGATGTTGTGTTGACCTTATTCAGCACGGCTGCACTCACTCATTGCCAATTACGTTGTTATTTTCCGGCTGCCCCCGCAGCACCGTTGAGGTGACAATAGGGGTTTAGCCTTACCAAGAAGTTTATGATGAACGAAGGATTAGCAATTTGCTTTGCCTTCTAGCGGTCGTCAGCTTGGGGTTGGATCAACGCGTCGCTGACAAACTGTTGAATAGCGGCATCAATATGTTCCCATTCGCTAATGTGATTGGAGGAAAAGCGATAAAGAACGCTGAGGCCTGAGCCGAGATGGATATCCCGCTGACAATCCGCAGCCGTGACCGCGTCGTGTTGGTCTGGAAGAACACATCGGACCACGTAATCGGGCACGTTTTTCCGCTTTCCGGTCAGGAGGACTTCCTCGCCGTAGCCGCTCTCTGCCTTCATACGATGAAGGGTTAAGCCGCTGCCGAAATCCGTCTGTTCACCAGTCATAAGACGCCGGTAAATTGGCTCTAACCTTCCCGACATGTCCTTCGACATCGTTGCCTCGGAGATATCGAGAAAAATCAGGTCATTGCCTTTGCCCGGTTCATCAAAGCGAGATTTATCTGCCTCGGTGTATCCATGCATTTGTGGCCACGTCAGATAAAGGTACAGCCGCTCACTTGGGCCGTCCGCGCGCTGCTCACGCAACCGAATAACGTTTGCGGGCAGGGTGAGTGTATCACTTCCGATGATAATGGTGTGATGCTCAGTGCTGGCTGTGTGCCCCGCCAGTGAGAGACGCTGGCCAAACCAGTGACCGCCCCAAATCAACGCGACTGAAAGGGTAGCCAGCAGCATGACGCAAGCTGCACCCCGATAAAGAAGGGGGCGAGCGAAAAGCGGTTCAAACTGCTCGTTCGATGCTTTTGAGGTCACAACCATGTCCGGATGCTGCGTTGAATGGAATCGGTGCGGGCGCTCCCGACCTTTGGGCAGAATCCCTTTCCATGGTTAATGGACGCTTAACGACAAATGGCGCCACCACGGGGACGGTAACGCCATTCCAAATTCTATGATTTTTTTATCGACGGACGCTCGCAACCGCGTTGGCGCGACCGTCCTGAAGTTTCATCCAGGCACCTGGATCATCTTCCGACTGGCGCTTGAGGTAGGTGTATTCCGTATCAGACCAAAGCATGACCTTGTTGCGCATATTATCGAGAATGAAGTCGCCGCGATCCGTCCGCACAGTCAGCACAGCGTGGCCGTCTCCATTCGGCTGCAGGACAACGGTAATGAGAAGGTCAGATGCCGGAATGCCCTGGTTCATCAGCATCTTTCGCTTTAGCAACACGAAATCTTCGCAATCGCCAGCCGTGGTGGGATAAGCCCAGCGCTCTTCAACGCCATAAAGCTCCATATCGGTCATGGGTTTAATCGTCGTGTTGACGGTGTAGTTCACATCGAGAATCTTGCGCCACCGTTCTTCCGTCAGGCTAAGTGGCCCGCGATCAGGTTCGGTTGGGCGGCATTCGCTTGGGTAGCTCTGGCAAAATTCATAATGGCCGATCGGGGGATTGGCTTTGCCTGTGACGTGCATGCTGGCAGGGCCTGCAATAGCGGCATGGGCAGCGAAGAGCGTGAAGCCAAGTGCGGCGAGGCGCGATCCGATCTGGGTAAGCCGAGACATTTTTTTCTCCCCGTTTTGATGGGGTGAATGTCTCATGCGGCTGTTCAAATAGAGACAAAATGAGCAGTAAAAACAATCGCTTGTTTGATTCAAAACTGCATCAAATTTTCAGCAAATTAGAAAGGAATGAAAATCAAATACCCATCAATTTCGAGCTGAAATTGATTCAACTTCTACGCAGTTTTTAGAGAAATGCGATTATGTTTCGGATATCTGTCTGATTTCCAACGTCTCTTTTCGCTGGGTGGGGCTAATTTATGTGTTCACCGCCGAGCTAAACGAAGAGAAGCACGATCTTGGAAAAGCGACATGGAGTCGCTCTTTATTCAACCTTGAACCGAGTTTTCAGCGAAAACGCCTCAAATGAGCGGTAAAATTGGCCGGCTATTTCCCGAAAAAAAATCCAGTCGCATCGTTTCCGGACACTTCTGCTTTTGATTATGCTCAACAAAGTGTAACCCGGCAGACCGGAGCCGCAGCAGAAACAGCAGCAAAAAGCCCGGCGGAAACCGGGCTTTGCCGAGATAGACTATAGTTGGGTGCTCACAGGAAGGAGCGGAGGCTCTCTCGCGTCTGAACCATCGCAAACTCAATGGCGACGCCTTCAGCGAAATGACGCACAACATGTCCACGCATGCCGTTGAGGTATACCTGAGTGCCGACTTCGGGCCTTGTTTCCAAGTCAATCGCCGCACCGGAAAGCGACAAATCCACCAGCCGCGCGACATAAGTTGTACCATCTTCAAGCCGAAGTTCGGCACGGGTCACGCGCGGAGCCAGTCGGTCATGGCGACGATCTTCTGGCAGGCCAAGTTCATGACGGTTGGCAAGCCATGTCAGCTGAGCAGCTAACTTTTCGCGCTTCCGGTCCGTCGCCGTGATGGACATGATGAAGCCGCTCTGCGTGAGCTGCAAGACTTGCCCCTCAATTCGGCCTAGATGATCGATATAGGCGATGACACGCTCACCAAGACGCGGAGTACCTACGCACTCAACCAAGAGGTCACCAGGCGACATCTCGACAGCATTGCAGGGATATTCATCCTTAGACGCAAGCATAAGCCGACCCGTCATGTTGACGGTTACGCGCTGAAACGCGTTGGGCGCTGGCTGTTTAGCGGCCTGAGCACTCGGCTGGAAAGAAAACATTCGTATCTCGCTCGGCTTCCACGAGTTATTTCAATAGGCGCTCGAGGTTAATTTAACGTTCATCCATGAGGCAGCTGGTGTCAGAAGGCATCTGACGTGGCCTGCTTTCCGGAGTTCGTCCGCATCAAGTCGACAGGGCCGTTCCCTTCCTCTTCCGATCCGTCCTCGGCAATGGCCCATCCTTGCGTCCGCAAAGTTCCCATGGCAACAGGCGAATGTGAATAGCCGATCTCCCGAGGAATGAGGCTGCCAAGGATGCGGTCGCAGACTCCTTCGGGTGAGTTCAGGGGCAGAAGCAGCATTTCATATTCTCGCAACCGGGACTGGTTGCTGGCATCTACCGCCATGCGGCAACCTTGGCGCAATGTCACGGCATTCAGCACGGCATCTGTGACCTGGCTGCGATTGTCAGATTGAAAAATATGGAGAAAATTGGCCTGCCGGAGCTCAGTGCCGAACATTTCACAGATGCGCGTTCCCGCAAGTCTGAACTTCAAATCGGTTTCCTCCCAGCCTAACAGGAACAGGTCTGGAAGGCGATTTTTAAGAGCGGCCGGTTGCAGCTCCGTGCGAACTGGCAATGGGTTGCCGCGTTTTAATTTGCTCCAATAGACCAACACTTCATTACTGCGGTTGTTCAGAGGCTTCACGACATGTTCCATTCTCGACCGATTCCGGCTTGGAGTTGATGCTAAAACAGCATGTAGCGAAATACGTGCCAACTCGTGGGGAGCACTCCAGTAAATCTTTACAAAGCTTAATTTTTCTCGCCTCGCGATATTTGTTTGAAGCTGATAATCTCCCTGCTCAATCGAGTGGTGGAAGCATGGATGACAAGCAGAAGGGACCTTGGGAAACCGAGGAGGAAAACAGTAAGCTTGAAGATGGAGGGCGCTTGGGTCGCACTGTTCCGCCTGTTGCGCAGAAGGAGCGTGGGCAACCTGCTTTCAACTTGCCGCTTCCCTTGGTTATCTGCCTCATATTGCTGATCGCGCTATTCGTAATTCCGAACTACGTGCTGTCTGGCGAGATGCGCGCCTATTTCCTGTTCGAACTGGCATTCACGCCTTTAAGATATGTCTACCCGCTTGCTGATCAGGGTTTTGAATGGCTTTGGACGCCAGTCACGTACTCGCTTCTTCACGGTGGCTGGGAGCACTTGCTCTTCAACGGCCTGTGGCTTGTGGCCTTCGGCGCGCCTGTTTATCGTCGAATTGGGTTTCCTCGCTTTGTGGTGTTTTGGGCACTTTCCGCTGCAGCTTCAGCCTTTTTTCATGCCTGGCTCAATTGGGGTCAGGAAACGGTTCTCATAGGTGCTTCGGGCGTAATTTCTGCTCTGATGGGTGCAGCGTGCCGGTTCGCGTTTCCAGCTCAAGGGGCTCGGTTGGGGCGTGTCCCAGTCCATTTGCTACCTCGGCAATCGATCGTTGGCGCAATGCGCAATCGTACCGTTTTCATCTTCACTCTTATCTGGTTCCTCGGCAATGTCGCGATCGCCATCGGCTTACCAGTGCTAGGCGCTGAAGATGCCGCCGTGGCCTGGGACGCTCACATCGGCGGCTTTCTGTTTGGCTACTTTCTCTTTGCGCTCTTTGATCCGCCCATGCGCGGTGCGAACTGATTTCCTTGTCTTCTGGTTAAAGCAGGCGCACACTCTTTACACATCGGTGTGCGAGGGGAGTCGCAGATGCCGATGTGCGAAAGAGATGCTCAATAGGAGGAATTGATGCCTGTCTCCGTAAAACATATGCTTGATCGAAAAGGTCGCGACGTTGTTTCCGTATCTCGCGAAACGCCTATCGAAGAAGTTGCCATAACTCTCAATGAGAAGCGCATCGGTGCAATTGTCGTTACAAGCCTGGAAGGCCGGATCGCTGGTATTTTTACAGAACGTGACCTAGTGCGATGCGTGGCAAGAGAGGGCGCAGCTGTGCTCTCAAAGCCTGTATCTTCTGCCATGACAACGACCGTGACGCGATGCACCGAAGAGACGTCGCTCAACGATCTGATGGAAATTATGAGCTCTGGCCGTTTCCGCCACGTACCTGTGGAGAGCGCTGGCAAACTCTGCGGTATCATTTCCATTGGTGACGTGGTGAAAGCCCGCATCCAGGAAATCGAGACGGAAGCTGAGCACATCCGCGCCTATATCGCGAGCTGACCAACTAAGGGCGATGGCCGGCATCGCCCTTACCTTACACGTGCGTGAAGATTTCCTGCATGCGCTTAAGCTCGACGATTCGGGTCTTTGCCTCTTGATAGCCGCGGTCGATTGCTTCACCGGCGCGGTGAAACTCGGACAGGCCGATATCGCTAAGACGCGGATGAAGCGCCAAATCCGGCGGATCACCTGCAAGGCGCGCGCGAGAAATACGTTCCTGAATAATGTTGAACGCTTGCACCATGACACCGGGAACGCCGATACGCGCTTCCTGCACTTTGGTCTGCTGGCCGGGCTGTACAGGTTGGACGCTGGCATTGTGCTTCACGACAGCCGAGCGTCCGAAAATATCGTAGTTGAGATTGACCGCCACAACGAGTGGCTGCTCATAAGCGCGGCAGACGGATGTCGGAACCGGATTTACGAGCGCACCATCAACGAGTGTCCGATTGTTGCATTTTACAGGCTCGAAAATGCCGGGTAGGGCATAGGACGCACGCAGGCCCGTGATGAGAGAACCGCTGGTGATCCACACTTCATGGCCGCTGTGGAGTTCTGTGGCGACAGCAACGAATGGGCGATCGAGATCTTCAATCGCCACGTCTTCCAAATGCTCCTGCATTCGTTTCGTCAGGCGCATGCCGCCAAGCAATCCGCCACCGCCAATTGTCAGATCCAGCAGACCGGCAATGCGCCGCATAGTCAGCGAACGGGCAAAGGTTTCCAACTCATCGAGCTTTCCGGCCAGATAGCAACCTCCCACAAGTGCGCCGATAGAGGTTCCAGCGATCATGCCAACTTCGATGCCCGCTTCTTCAAGCGCACGTAGGACGCCTATATGGGCCCATCCGCGGGCTGCACCGCCGCCCAGCGCAAGCGCCAATTTAGGTTTGCGATGCTTGGCTTCTGTGGGCGGAACGGGCGTATTGTTTGAGCCGCCAGTATCGGAGGTCGTGCCGCCAGATTCGCTGCGATTCCAAGTCCAGTTCAGCATTCGATACCGCCCTTCAGGCTCAATAGCCGGACATACATTGAACGCTCAGAGTGATTGAGAAAGCGTTCATTTTGGGGCCGGTTTGCCGAAAAACGGTGCAGATCTCTTCAGGTTCCGCTGCCGTTGTAAATAGACTCCGGGTCAAAGTGCCGCTTATCGTCAACAATCTCGGTTACGGCTGAGCCGTCTTGCAATTTCACGGCACGATAGAAGCAGGAACGTCGACCGGTGTGGCAGCTGGCAGCATGGCCTTCCACACGCACTTTCAGCCATACGGCATCCTGGTCGCAGTCGGTGAGAAGTTCGACAACTGTTTGAAGATTGCCGGAGGTCTCGCCCTTCTTCCAAATTTTATTTCTTGAACGGCTGAAATAGTGAGCGATGCCTGTTTCAATTGTCAGAGCCAGCGCATCGGCATTCATATGTGCAACCATCAACAACTCGCCATCTGCATGGTCGGTAACGATGGCGGTCACCAATCCAGCCTCATCAAAGCGTGGCGCGAAAGCGCCAGCGTCTTCAAGTTCCGCCTTACTGGAGGGTGCGGATGGAAAGGTGAGGGTCATGAAATGCCTGTTAGAACCTATTTGCGGATCATGGTCAGGAAGCGAACCTGCTCCTGAGCGTTTTCCTTGTATTCGCCGGTGAATGTTGTGGTCAGCGTGGAGGAACCCTGCTTCTGGATGCCACGCATAGCCATGCACATATGCTCTGCCTCGATCATCACTGCGACACCGCGCGGTTTGAGGTTCGACTGAATTGCATCCGCGATTTGCGCAGTCATGTTTTCCTGAGTCTGAAGCCTGCGCCCAAAGACTTCCACCAGACGCGCAATCTTTGAAAGACCCAGCACACGGCCATGCGGAAGATAGGCGACGTGCGCCTTTCCGATAATCGGCACCATGTGGTGCTCGCAATGCGAAAAGAAGGGGATATCCTTAACCAGCACAGCGTCGTTGTAACCGCCGACCTCCTCGAAGGTGCGCCCCAGCACTTCCTCCGGCGTTAGCTCATAGCCGCCAAAAAGTTCGCGATAGGATTTCGCAACACGCTTGGGCGTGTCCAGCAGCCCCTCGCGTGATGGATCATCGCCCGCCCAACGCAGGAGAACACGAACCGCATCTTCTGCTTCCTGCTGCGTGGGACGAGGCTGTTTGTTGCCTGCCGGGAAATTCTTCACGATTGCGTCCATGATCTCGTCTCCTGATGCGGTTCAAGGCCGCACCTGACCTGGCTGTATTGGTCCTTTGGTCGAGTGCCCAGTCAGCCGTTACGCGCTATCTGGCCTGTCGGATCTTTTTTTACAAGACACCTCTGAGCTACAAACAGCTACCGCACCAGAAACAAGTTTCTTGAACGGCATTTTCACGTCATCATATAGAGCAGAGACGTCTCTGCTGCCAGCCACCTGGACACAAGACATTGCATTTGGAAAATGCGGTGTTCACACCGCGACTTTGGGCCTTACCATGGACGACATTTACAACAATCGCATTCTGGAACTGGCGGGTAATATACAGCGTTCCGGCGTGTTGGAGACTGCGGATGCCACTGCCGAGAAGCATTCCCGACTTTGTGGCTCCAAGGTGCGCGTATTTCTGAATGTCACGGATGGCGTGGTTACGGATTTTGCCCATCAGGTGCGCGCCTGTGCTTTGGGGCAGGCATCATCCTCAGCCATGGCACATGTGGTGGTGGGCTCAACCGTTGCCGAGATTCGCCAAGCGCGAACGGATATGCTGAAAATGCTGAAAGAAGACGGTGAGGGGCCAACAGGCCGGTTTGAGGAAATGCGCGTTCTGCGCCCGGTGAAAGACTATAAGGCCCGCCACGCCTCAACCATGCTGACCTTTGACGCTGTTGTCGATTGTCTAGACCAGATTGAAGCCAAACAACCCGCTATCGCTGGATAATCGCATGTGCCGACATTGCGAACAATTGGACGACGATGATGAGGCTCCAAGGCGCCATCGTCGCAGCCGAAATTGGCACGGGTCTTTTCGCAAGACGCCTGATCGATTGCTGGGCATGAGCTTCATCCGGCTATACCAGCTCACGCTCTCCGGCTTCATCGGCAACTCCTGCCGTCACATCCCCACTTGTTCAGAGTTCGGCTATGAGGCGGTGGCCCGTCACGGCTTATGGTTCGGAGGTTGGATGACCGCGTATCGGTTTGCCAGCTGTGGTCCCTTTGGTTCATCTGGACTTGATCCAGTGCCGGAGGTGCTTACAGCTAGTCAGAAATGGTGGGCACCTTGGCGTTACAAGCGTGTGCCTGCTCACTGAGGGGACAGAATGGGAGTAGCCGGCATGCGTATGCCGATGGAATACTTTCAGGCTTCGGCGGCTCTGTTGCAGAGGCTACCAGAAGGCGCGCTGGCCTTTTGGGGCTTTAAGGTCTGACCCGCACGGCCTTTACTCCAACAGGTTTCGCGCGTATCAACGCCCGCGTTGCACGCCGCACGGCGCGGCGAGATTAACCACCCGCATTCGTTGGCGGGACTGGATAACAGGAGAAAACAGTGTCCGTTTCCCTCACATTTCCCGATGGCTCCATTCGCACTTACGATGCTGGAACGACTGGCATTGCTGTCGCCGAGTCTATTTCGAAGTCGCTTGCCAAGAAGTCTATTGCAATAGCGATCGATGGCGACGTGCGCGATCTCTCTGACCCCGTTACTGAGGGCAAGATCGAGATCATAACCCGTGCCGACCCACGTGCGCTGGAGCTTATTCGTCACGATGCGGCCCACGTTATGGCCGAGGCTGTTCAGGAATTGTGGCCCGGTACCCAAGTTACCATCGGCCCGGTAATTGAGAACGGCTTTTACTACGACTTCAAGCGCGTTCACCCGGACACTCAGGAAGATTGGCCCTTCACGCCTGACGATCTGCCAAAGATCGAAAAGAAGATGAAGGAGATCATCTCCCGCAACAAGCCATTCACCAAGCAAGTCTGGTCCCGCCAGAAGGCGAAGGATGTGTTTGCGGAAAAGGGTGAAGGCTTCAAGGTTGAACTGGTAGACGCCATTCCTGAAGATCAGGATGTGAAGATTTATTCGCAAGGCGACTGGTTTGACCTTTGCCGTGGTCCTCACATGGCCTCCACGGGTCAGATAGGCACTGCCTTCAAACTTATGAAGGTTGCTGGTGCCTATTGGCGTGGCGATTCTACGCGCCCAATGCTGACGCGCATTTACGGCACGGCATGGGCGGAGCAGGAGCAGTTGGACCAATATCTCCACGTTCTGGCAGAGGCCGAAAAGCGCGACCACCGCAAGCTTGGCCGTGAAATGGATCTCTTCCACTTTCAGGAGGAAGGTCCGGGCGTAGTGTTCTGGCATGGCAAAGGCTGGCGCATGTTCCAGACCTTGACGTCCTATATGCGTCGCCGTCTTGCCAACACCTATGAAGAGGTCAATGCGCCGCAGGTCCTTGACGCATCTCTGTGGGAAACCTCCGGTCACTGGGGCTGGTATCAGGAGAATATGTTTGCGGTAAAATCCGCCTATGCATTCACGCATCCCAAAGATGAAGAAGCGGACAACCGCGTGTTTGCTCTGAAGCCGATGAACTGCCCCGGGCACGTTCAAATCTTCAAGCACGGATTGAAGTCTTATCGCGAAATGCCTGTTCGCCTTGCGGAATTTGGAACAGTACATCGTTACGAAGCATCTGGTGCTTTGCACGGTCTGATGCGCGTCCGCGGCTTCACGCAAGACGATGCGCATGTGTTCTGCACCGAAGAACAAATGGCAGCGGAATGCCTGCGGATCAACGATCTGATTCTTTCGGTCTACGAAGACTTTGGATTCAGCGAGGTTGTCGTGAAGCTTTCTACGCGACCTGAAAAACGCGTGGGTTCTGATGAGCTTTGGGATCGTGCTGAGAGCGTTATGATGGACGTTCTGAACACGATTGAAGAGCAATCCGGCGGTCGCATCAAAACCGGAATTTTGCCAGGTGAGGGCGCATTTTACGGGCCGAAGTTCGAGTACACCTTGAAGGATGCTATTGGTCGCGAATGGCAGTGCGGCACCACGCAGGTGGACTTCAATCTGCCGGAACGGTTTGGCGCATTCTACATCGACCACAACTCCGACAAGAAGCAGCCGGTAATGATCCACCGTGCCATTTGCGGTTCGATGGAACGCTTCCTCGGCATCCTCATCGAGAACTTTGCGGGTCATATGCCGCTATGGTTCGCACCGCTTCAGGTGGTGGTCGCCACCATCACATCTGACGCAGATGATTATGGTCGTGAAGTTGCCGAAACGTTGCGCGAGGCAGGTCTGATCGTCCAGGAGGATTTCCGCAACGAGAAGATCAATTACAAGATCCGTGAGCACTCGGTGACGAAGGTTCCAGTCATCATTGTCTGCGGTCGTCAGGAAGCGGAAAACCGCACGGTCAACATCCGCCGTCTCGGCTCACAGGCGCAGACGCCAATGTCTCTGGCCGATGCTGTGGCTTCGCTTTCGGATGAAGCAACACCGCCGGACGTGAAGCGCCGCCAGACCGCACGCAAGGCTGCTGCTGAATAACAAAGAGGCTTGGCATCTGATCAAGATGCCGGGCCTTTGCTTCTTAGAGCGGTTCATCCTTTCACGGAAACGCTGAGCCGCTTCAAGCCTTTGTTTGTGCGCATTTCCGGACTGAAAACCGGTTCCCACATTTCCTGGAAATGCTCTAAGCTATTGGCTCCCGTCAGTCCGCATCAACGTCGGTGGCTTGCTGCTCCTTCATCAGAACTTCCACATCCGCATTCTTGCCGGATTCGACCGAAAATTCTTTCTGGTAGATCTTGTCCTTGTTGCGCGCGACGGCGGTATATTCACCTTCGGCGAGAACCATGGTTGTGAAGGCGCTGACGCTTTCGCTTACCACATCGCCACCCGCCGTGAGAACCGACCAGGCGGTATCCGCGATTGCCTCTCCGCCTGCTTGCGAAACGAGCTTCAGTGTAATCTGCGCTGCCCGGTGTTGAAGGGTCGCTTCCGTCAGCTTACCGGGCTCCACCTGAATATCCGCACGCACGCTGGCGTTGATGTCTCCATATTCCGAAACAATGTGGTAGGTGCCGGTGTTCAAGCGAACAATTGTATTGGGCTTAACATTCGCCATGACCAACGCGCGCTCACCGTCCTCACGAACATCAGCGGAATAGATGGAAAAACGTAGCTTGTTGCCCGGCACCTGCTGATCACTGCCTGCCACTGCATTCAATACCAACCCGCCCGCATCGAGTACGAACGATGTCTTTTTGACTTCGCCGGTTTCCGGCACGGTGACTCGCTTTGTGATGCCAGCCCGTCCGAAGGCTACGTTGACGAAATAATCGCCCGGAGAGAGCTGTAGGTGAGCCTCTCCGCCTTCAGAGGTCGCCACCAAAGGCAGCTTCCCATCTGATCCAGGCGTAGGGCTGAACACACGCCAAGTGAGGCCGGTCTGCATGGAAGCACCGTCCGCCGTCAACTTTGCCTCCAGCGTCACATCCCGGGCTGCAGGACCGGTGCGGCCGACTGTGCCGCTAAAGGCATTCAATTTCGGCATCTTGGTCGTGCTGTCCAGTTGCTTGAATGCTTTGAATGCATCTTGCGCTTCAACGCAGGGCGCAAACAGGCTCACACCGCTCAGTGCGAGCATGATGGCCTTTCGGGAAACTGCGCTCATGGAGGATGCCAACCGTTGACTCTTGAACTTACCAAGGCCACTTCAAAACCAACCAAGCGGCAATTTCAAGATCAACTCATCGATAGAGACCGTCTAATGCCAATTCAGCAGCCTTTGTTTGATTATTTAAGCACTCGTCGCTCGACTCCTGCTTTGCAGTTGAAAGAGCCTGGCCCGTCGGCGGAGGAGATCACATCGATTCTCACCCTGGCATCGCGCGTGCCTGACCATGGAAAGCTGGCACCATGGCGCTTCATTGTCTATCGCGGAAGAGAACGCGAAATACTTGGAGAAGATCTCCTAAAAATCGCGTTGGCGAAGACACCTGACCTAAGCGCTGAGCTTCAGAATGTTGAGCGCACCCGCCTTTGCCGTGCACCTGTCGTGATTGCGGTTGTCAGCACGGCGGGGCCGCATGTGAAAATTCCGGTATGGGAGCAGGAACTGTCAGCCGGTGCGGTGTGCTTGAATATGTTCATGGCAGCTAATGCGCATGGTTATGCAGCCAATTGGCTAAGTGAATGGATTGCCTACGATGACGAGGCCAAGCGCATATTGGGCATTGCTTCCGAGGAGAAGGTGGCTGGCTTTATCCACATTGGTTCCACAGATTTTCCACAGACGGACCGACCACGCCCGGAACTGTCCGAAATCGTGACCTGGATCGGTGGGGACAAGTGATGTTTTATGCCACCGCAGAAAATGCTCACGGGCTTTCACATGATCCATTCAAGGCCATCGTGGCACCTCGGCCGATTGGCTGGATTGGCAGTCGGGGCGCGGATGGCTCCATAAACCTCTCTCCCTATTCATTTTTCAACATTGTGTCTGATCATCCCAAGATCGTAATGTTTTCTTCCAGCGGCTACAAACATAGCTGCCGCAACGCTGAAGAAACCGGTGTCTTTACGGCAAGCCTTGTCAGCCGAAATCTGGTGGAGCGTATGAATGCCTCCTCCGCCCCGGTAGATTACGGCGTAGATGAGTTTGCACTATCCGGTCTGACGGCGGAGTGGGGAACTATGGTGCAGGCACCCTTTGTGAAAGAGGCCTATGCCGCTCTGGAGTGCCAAGTCACGGAAATCCGGCAACCCAAAGTGCTTGAAGGACCTCAATCGGATTCTGTGATGGTGTTCGGCCAAGTTGTGGGAATTCACCTCAGCGAAGACATCATTCGAGACGGGCGGATCGACATGAGCCTTTCCAGGCCTGTAGCGCGAATGGGCTATATGGATTATTGCGACGGCGGGGCAGATGTCTTTCAGCTAACGCGACCAAATAGATGATGTCCGGTTTTGCAATATCACTAATATTTGCAAGCGCTTGCTGACGTGCTTAATGGATATGGTGAACTGATCGTAAACCATTTCCCGTTAGCCTCACACTCAGATAAGTTTCAGGCGACTCAGTACCTGGGCGGGTTGGGGTGTGTTGTGATCATTGAAGCGTTTCTTTCCTGGTCGGAAACGGCAGTGGCCTCTGAAAGGGCGCGGGCAGCAAAGGCGTTGTGCGCCGCCTTTTTTCGCTTTTCAGACGCAGATCCTCAAAAACAAACTTCTTTGCATGCAATGCTTCATTTGCTGGATGATCCGGCCCCCATTGTGAGGGTCGCACTGTCTGATAGTCTTGCCGAGCATGAGGATGCACCAAGAGGGATTATTCTTGCCTTGGCTGAAGACCAGCCAGATGTGGCGTGTCCGATTCTCACGCTCTCGCCCATTTTGACAGATATGGACCTTGTTGATCTTGTTGGCCGTGGAACGGGCATCACACGAGCCTTGATCGCTAGCCGCTACAAACTCGCTCGCGGTGTCTCTGCGGCAATCGCAGAAGTGGGAGATGTGGGCGAAGTTCTGCTGCTGCTCGAAAATGAATCTGCTGATATCACACGTTACTCGTTGCGCCGAATTGCCGAGAGACACGGCCAAGATGCCGAAATTCGTAACCTTCTGCTTGGGCGACCTGAGCTGCCGCCGGAAGTTCGGGATCTTCTCGTTCATAAAGTGAGTCAGGCACTCGCAGGCTCGTGGCTTGTCCAATCCACGCTTTCAGCGCCCCGCATTGCTCACATCACGCGTGAGGCCGGTACAATCGCAGCTTTGACTGTTGCCAGCCAAGCGGGCGCGGAGGAAATGCCTTATCTCGTTGAGCAAATGCGAGAAGATGGCCGCTTGACGCCAGCGTTCTTGATGCATGCATTGTGCAGCGGAAGGATTGAATTCTTCGCTGCGGCAATTGTTGATCTTTCTGGCGTTGACGAGCGGCGCGTTCGCTCGATTCTCGCTACCGGACGTCATTTCGCTGTGCGCGCTCTTTACGAATCTGCTGGCCTGAACCGTCAGATCGCCGAAGTATTTGTGGCTGCGACCCATCTTTGGCGGGAGCGTTTGAGTGATGCTACCATCTGGACTGCCTCCACCATTTGCCGCGAGCTTATTGAACGGTATCCGCGCACAGCAGACCACTATTCGCCTGTCAACGAACTGCTGGATATGGTGGAAACAATGCAGATGCAGGAAGAGCGCGATTTGGCCCGCTATATGGTGGACGAGTCCGCGCTAGCGGCCTGATTTACCAAAGCCGTTTTGCGACCCAGGTATAGCCGCCTTGCACGACACGAACAGGACCATGCACCAGTTCGCGCATAGCTTCTTTCGATGGCAAAATGGAAGATACCTCTTCAATAGCTTTGAGCGCCAACGAGCGTTCATCAACCAGTTCTTCTTCCGGTGTTGGCACGGCTGGATTTGCGACCTGAGTGGCTGGTTGTGGCGAAGCAGGCTTTGCTGGCGCGGCTGCAATCTCTTTCGGGTTCTGGCAGACCGCGATAACAACCGGATAGGAAACGTTGGCGAAGTGGGCCAATTCCTTCTCTGACACTGCGTTGCACAATTCCACGCTGGTCCAGCGCTGCTTTAGTGTTGCAACATATTGGCAATCCCTCACACCATCGTCGCAACCCAGTATCGTCATCATAACCATTGCGGTAATCATCAATGAGTCCCCAGCCTTCAATGCGCTGATGATGAAGAGAAGAATTTAGCCTTTGTGAAGGCGGAGAATACAGACATGCAAAGCAAAGAGATTGACATCAGAAAAGAAAGCCCACGTCAGGAGGGTGTCCTGCGTCTTCTCGCCCTTTCGAATGCCTACGCTGCATCGCTATATCCAGCAGAGAGCAATCACATGGTGCCCGTAGACGAATTGGAGCAAGAGAATGTCTCGTTCTTCGTCGCACGTCGGGGTGATGACATTCTAGGCTGCGCTTCAATAGTTCGCCTGGATGATGGAACGGCAGAAATCAAGCGAATGTTTGTAGACGAGAACGCGAGAGGTCTACGCTTGGGCCAGCGTCTGCTCAACGCACTTGAGGGGGAGGCACGGGAGCACGACTTGTCCGCACTGCGCCTGGAAACAGGCATCTACCAGCCGGAAGCAATTGGTCTCTATCGCAAAGCTGGATTCGTGGAAATAGAAGCATTCGGTTCCTACCAGCCCGATCCGCTTAGTCTTTTCATGGAAAAGCGCTTCGTCTGAGACTTCAAGAGCCTCAAGTTACATTCGCTTTGGGAGCATCCGTCGGCGCAGCGGGCGGAAGCTCAACCAGATCGGCTCCCGCGGAAAGCTCCACCTCCCGTATCCATTCCCGCCAGATTGCGACCAAAAGCGCCATCAGCACTGGGCCGATAAAGAGGCCGAGGAAGCCCAAGGTCTTCACGCCGCCTACCAGACCGAAAAAGGTGGGCAGAAATGGAAGCTTGATCGGCCCACCCACGAGCTTCGGACGAATAGTTTTGTCCACGATGAAAAGCTCAACCGCACCCCAGACGAACAGAGCGACGCCTGCGAAAAGCGAGCCACTTGCGACCAGGTAAAGAGAAACCAGCGTGAAGGAGAGGGGAGCCCCGCCGGGGATAAGCGCCATGACGCCTGTAATCACCCCCAAGGTGACATGCGAAGGCACGCCCGCGATCCAGTAAGCAATGCCAAGCACAATGCCTTCACCGATTGCAATCAGGGTCATGCCCGTCACTGTGGAGGAAATCGTTGCGGGCACAACGCGGGAAATTCGCTCCCACCGTGAGGGCAGGATTCTTTCACCAAGCATATCCATCTGTCGGGCAAACGATGCTCCATCCCGATAGACAAAAAACAGCGCGATCAGCATGAATAACAGCGTGAGAAGCAGATGGAATGCACCATCGCCAGCAGCAATCACGGCGCGATAGATGTTTCCGATGTTGGCTCCGCTTACCAACTGCACCAGTTGGCCTATAGCGCCTGGCTCGCCGATATGGCGCTCCCACTGCAGCGATAGCCAATCTCCAATCATCGGAAGTTGAACGACCCAGATAGGCGGCGGTGAACCTACGCGGTTAATCTGGATGGCCCATCCAATCCAATCCCTCAGTTCACCAATGGCATAGGTGAGGGCAATACTGATCGGTATGATGATGAAGCTGAGAACACAGATGATGGCAATCGTTGCACCAATCGTGGTGTTCCCACCAATGCGACGCAGAAGATCTTTATAGAGCGGCCAGCTCGCAAAACCGATGACAAGAGCCGCCAGAACGGGAATTACGAAGCCGTGGAAGAAATAGATCCCGGCAAAGACAATCAGCACCAAGAGCCAGCGAGCAGCGGAGATGGAGGGGATTAACGCCATGCGCATGGGTGCGACCGGCCCGAGCCAACGCGGTTCAGCCGTAGGTTTTTCCGAATTACGCACGATCGCCTGTCATCCCTGTTCGCACCTTTTACCCAATTCCATATAGGAGAGAAAAGGTGGCACTTTTAGCTATACCGAAAATTCAACTTTGCCGTAAGGCGCAGATGCGCTACAAATAAGACCATCGTCAACTCAGCATCTTCCCATCATGCCCCCATCTTCACGCCGCTTCCTTTTGCGGGAGCGCACGTCAAATCATCATGCTGCTGTAGACGCGGCGGTCGGATCGTTCCAAACATTGGAACATTACCGGACCTATCTTCAAGGGATTCTGGCCTTTCGGCAACCGCTTGAACGAAGCCTCATGCATGCAACATGGCCGGAACCCTTCGGTGTTTGGCGTCCGGAATCTCTCAGTCCGCTTATCATAGCGGACATGAATGATCTTAATGTAAATGTAGCGCAACAGCACACGAAGATTTCAGATGGTCTTGATCTGGAAAGCTTGCTGGGTGCGCTCTACGTTCTTGAAGGTTCGTCCTTAGGTGCGCGCATCCTTTATTCGCGCGCAAAAGAACTCGGACTGACGGACAAATTTGGTGCTCGGCATTTGGCAGGGCAGGCTCACTCTGGCGGTTTCAAGAAATTTCTTGAAGTTCTCGACGCGGCGCCAAACATTGATATGAACAAGGTTGTCGAGGCGTCCAGATCTGCTTTCAATCTCGCAGAAAGCGCCTTCCAAGGAAACTGTGAATGCATGATGCCCAAACGGTCGATCTGACAAACTGCGACCGCGAACCGATTCATATTCCTGGCAGCATTCAGGCCCATGGCGCGCTTCTTATGTGCGATCTCAGCGGCGGAATCATACTGCACCATTCCGCCAATCTCCCCCGTTTCCTCGGTGTACCGGAAAATCTAGCCGGGTTTCGATTGGAAGATGCGGTTGGTGCAGATGTCGCGCATACGTTGCGCAACGCCCTTGCGACCAGCGATGATCCTTCACGTCCGGCATTGAGGTTGAACCTCTCTCTGCCTGCAGGTTTGTTCGATGCAGCGGTTCATCGCACCGAACAGGGTGCTATCATTGAATTCGAACCGCATACGCTGCATTCGGATCAGCCGCTTGAAACGGCGCGGATGCTGATTAGCCGCATCCGAGCAATTTCTAGCATTGATGAGTTGGTCGAAAAATCATCGCGCCTCATCTTTGCGATGCTGGGGTATGATCGTGTTATGATCTATCGCTTTGAGCACGACGGTGCTGGCAAAGTGGTGAGCGAACACAAGCGACGCGATCTGGAAAGCTTCAAAGGACAATATTTCCCCGCAAGCGATATCCCGAAGCAGGCGCGCATTCTTTACCTCAAGAACACGATCCGGGTTATATCCGACGCAAGCGACGAACGCGTTTATCTTACCCCACCACTTGGCGCGGACGAGCAGCCGGTCGATTTGTCCTATGCGCATCTTCGCAGTGTCTCTTCCATTCACTGCGAATATTTGCGCAATATGGGCGTTGCGGCTTCCATGTCGATTTCGATCGTGGTGGATGGCGAGCTATGGGGGCTAATTGCCTGTCATCATTACTCTCCGCGCGCTCTTGCGATGCAGCAACGCGTGGCAGCAGAAATGTTCGGCGAATTCTTCTCGCTTCATCTCAGCGCCCTGAAGCAAAAACAAATCCTTGATACTGCTCAGAGCGCCCGTCGTTCGCTAGACAGATTGCTTCAGTCCGCATCGCAAACGGCAGACACCAATCAGCTTCTGCGCACTTCGCTGTTGGAATTTTCACGCATCATGCCGTGCGACGGTGTAGGTTTGTGGATTGATGGTACCTGGACCAGCCATGGTACAACGCCGCCGCTAACGCTGGTTCCCAATGTTGCGGAGTTCGTAGGGCAGGTTTCAAGCGGTCGCATATGGGGAACGGATCAGCTGTCTTTACACTTGCCAGAAGCAGCAACATTTTCCGCTGACGTCTGTGGCATGCTGGCCATCCCACTGTCTCAGCGACCCAAGGATTATCTGTTCTTCTTCCGTCGCGAATTGGTGCAAACGCTGAATTGGGCGGGAAACCCCGACAAGGCTTACGAAAGCGGGCCTTTAGGCGACAGATTGACGCCTCGAAAGAGCTTCGCCATCTGGAAGGAGACCGTTCATCTGAAGGCACAGCGCTGGACGGATGAAGAGCGGGAAATTGCGGAAGCCATTCGTGCCGTGCTTGTTGAGGTCATTCTCCATCACAATGAAATGCTGGCTGATGAACGTGGCAAGGCTGATGTACGTCAGCGAATGCTGAATGAGGAACTGAACCACCGCGTCAAAAATATCCTGGCTGTCATCAAGGCGCTTGTCGGTCATCCAGTGCGGGAAGGGCGCGACATTGGAGAGTATGTGGCGACCTTGAAAGGCCGAATTCAGGCGCTCTCTTTCGCGCACGATCAGGTGGTTCGGGGGTCGGATGGGGGATCGCTGAAGGATCTTCTGGAAGCGGAACTGAAGCCATACTCGGGTGAGCATCGCACCATTTCACTGGTTGGACCGGAACTGTGGCTGGACAGTCGGGCATTCTCCGTCATGGCGCTTGTGTTGCATGAAATGTCTACCAATGCAGCAAAATACGGATCGCTTTCGGAAAGCGGTGGCCGGCTCGATATTCATTGGCATCGCTTGGACACTGGAGACCTGGAATTAACCTGGAATGAGACCGGTGGCCCTCCAGTGAACAAGCCTTCACGGGCCGGTTTCGGTACCGTTCTTATCGATCGCAGCATCCCTTATGAGTTGGGCGGTGCGAGCCAGGTCGATTATGATACGCAGGGCCTTGCTGCCCGCTTCGTCATTCCCACTAAGCATGTGCAGGGGGGCGATAATAGCGAGCCGGAAGCCGAAACCGATCTCAACGTCGCATCAACCCGCGAGATCAATGATCTGTTGAGCAATATCGAGTTGTTGCTGGTAGAAGATCAGATGCTGGTAGCGGCAGATGTTGAAATCATGTTGGCCGAGAACGGCGTTTCGCAGGTCACGACGGCACCATCGGTCGATGAGGCAATGCGCCGGTTGAAGACTTTTACGCCGGATGTCGCAATTCTAGATGTGAACCTCGGTACGGGAACTTCACTGCCCGTCGCAGAGGAACTCGAGCGTCGCGGTGTGCCATTTATATTTGCGACGGGCTACAGCGATCGCTCCGTTGTACCAGCAAGCTTTGCAGCGCCTGTTGTGCGCAAACCCTATGAATCATCCGCCTTGATCGGCGCTGTTTTGAGGGTACTCGCGGCCAAAAACGCACTAAAATAAGGGCGGCGGCCAATGCCGCCCTTTCAACTCAGATATCCAGATTATCTGCGAAGGCTGCACGTTCCTGAATAAAGCGGAAGCGGGCATCTGCCTTCGTACCCATCAGGTTGTCGACCGCTTCTCGCGTGCCTTCAAAATCGATTTCATCAATACCCACGCGAAGCATTGTACGCTTCGCTGGGTCCATGGTCGTTTCCTTCAACTGCTGCGGCATCATTTCGCCCAGACCTTTGAAGCGCCCGATCTCAACTTTTTTGCCCTTGAAGGTCGTTGCCATCAGCTCCGCACGGTGAGCATCATCACGGGCGTAAACGGTCTTCGCACCCTGGCGGATAACGTAGAGAGGTGGAACTGCGAGGAACAGATGGCCACCCCTGATCAATTCCGGCATTTCCTGGTAGAAGAAGGTAATCAATAGAGACGCGATATGTGCTCCGTCCACGTCAGCATCAGTCATGATGATAACGCGCTCGTAGCGCAAATCTTCTTCGCGATACTTGGTGCGCGTGCCACAACCGAGTGCCTGAATGAGATCTGCGATCTGTTGGTTGGCTGAGAGCTTTTCCCGACTTGCACTGCCCACGTTCAGGATTTTACCACGAAGCGGCAAAATTGCCTGATTGGTGCGGTTACGCGCCTGCTTGGCGGAGCCGCCAGCCGAGTCACCCTCAACGATGAAAAGTTCTGCACCTTCTGCAGTGTTCTGGGAGCAGTCTGCCAGCTTGCCGGGAAGGCGCAATTTGCGCACCGCGGTCTTGCGGTTGACTTCCTTTTCCTTACGGCGTCGAAGACGCTCCTCTGCCCGCTCGATAACCCAATCGAGCAACTTTGCTGCCTCGGCTGGATTGCCGGTGAGATAATGATCAAAAGGATCGCGCAGGGCATTTTCAACAATGCGCTGTGCCTCAACTGTCGCCAGCTTGTCCTTTGTTTGACCCACAAATTCGGGTTCGCGAATAAAGACGGACAACATGCCAACTGCAGAAATCATCACGTCATCCGTGGTGATTTCCTTGGCGCGCTTGTTCTGCGTCATTTCGGCGTAATTCTTGAGCCCCCTCAGTAGCGCGAGGCGAAGCCCCGCCTCGTGAGTGCCGCCTTCCGGGGTGGGGATGGTATTACAGTAGGAATGGATCTGCGGATCGCCACCATACCAAGTGACAGCCCATTCCAGGGCACCATGACCGCCAGTTTTTTCAGTTCGACCCGAGAAGATTTCGCGGGTGACCGTAAAATCTTTGCCAAGGGTTGCGGCAAGATAATCCTTCAAGCCGCCGGGGAAATGGAAAACAGCCTTTTCCGGGATTTCTCCACCGGGCTGCACGATCCCCGGATCACAGCTCCAGCGAATTTCCACACCACCGAAAAGATAGGCTTTGGAGCGCGCCATGCGGAAGATGCGCCCGGCATCAAATTTCGCGTGGTCGCCGAAAATTTGCGGATCTGGGTGGAACCGTACCCGCGTGCCGCGTCGATTATGCACGTCACCCAGTTCTTCCAGCCCGCCCTGAGGTATGCCTCGAGAAAAGCGTTGGCGGTAAAGCTTCCGATTACGGGCAACTTCGACTTCCAACACATCGGAAAGAGCATTGACGACGGAAACACCGACCCCGTGAAGTCCGCCGGAAGTCTCATAGGCCTTGCCATCAAACTTACCACCAGCGTGCAGCTTGGTCATAATGACTTCAAGGGTAGATTTGCCCGGAACCTGCGGATGCAGCTCAACCGGAATACCACGGCCATTATCCGTGACCGTCAGGAAGCCCTGTGTATCGAGATGAACTTCGATGAAATTCGCATGTCCGGCAACAGCCTCGTCCATGGAGTTGTCGATGACTTCGGCGAACAAATGGTGGAGCGCTTTTTCATCGGTTCCACCAATGTACATGCCCGGACGCATGCGGACCGGTTCTAGCCCCTCAAGAACGCGAATTGAGGACGCGTCGTAATTTTCCCCAGAGCTGGTAGGTGGCGCGGCAGGTGTGGCCGCTACGCGCGGGGCAGGGGTATTTGCAGCGCTTGCAGGAGCTTGTGCCGCAGCCTTGGGTGCCGTTTCCGGAATGCTGCCAAAGAGGTCGTTGGTGTCGTCCATGGGTCCGTAAATCTTGCCTGTGATTAAGGCATCAAGCGCGTAGTATATGCTGGTCAAGCAGCCCGTGGCTATCGAATCGCCTGCGAGTGTGCCAGATAAACGGCCCTTTAGCGATGCCTTGCGTCATTGCGCATGGTTACAACAGGATGTGCGCTGCCTTGAAACAATAGGCAAGACAGCGCGTGATGAGGAAGTGGATCGAACCCTTCATGTCCACAGATCATTTGAAAAAATGCGTGCTGTGCGGGCTTTTTCTGGCGCTCACCCTCACTCCAGCAGCGGCTCAGGATGGTCCGATTCGACCATTCAAGGATGATTTGTTTTCGCGGCAAACCGTTCTTCGCAGTGAAGATAATGGCGCGTTTCAAGTACTCGATTATCAGGAGTTGCGGGATATCAACGGTCGGGACGAAGAGCCGGAGAGGCGGGTTAAATCCCAATATGTTGATACCCGTGCTCGCGCGAGCCAAGTGAACGAGACGCTGACAGTGGGAAGCAGCCGCCTGGATGTCATGCGGGTTGGCAAGCAAAATCAGGCCAGCTTCACGGTTATCTTCATCCATGGCCGCGGAGGCGACCGTCGTTTGGGTGCAAATGACTACTCCTTCGGCGGCAACTTCAACCGGCTCAAGAACCTCACCGTGTTAAACGGCGGCGTATATTATGCGCCGTCTATCAAGAGTTTCGATCAGAAGGGTGTCGCAGATGTTTCGGCTCTTATCCGTTACGCTTTCGAGCTATCCGATGGCCGGCCCGTGATTCTGGCCTGTGCCTCGATGGGTAATATCATTTGCCAGAATATTAGCCGGGATAAGGAAGCCGTTCTTTATTTGAAAGGCCTTGCGGTGATGGGTGGACCTGCTGATCCCGGCTTTTTGTCAACACCAGCAGCCAAGCTCAAACTGCCGGTTTTCTTCTCCCACGGCAGCGCCGATAGCGTTTATCCAGCCGAGCAGCAAATCGCGCTCTACAAACAAATGCGAGCTGTCAAATATCCCACTATCTTCCGGCTTTTCCAGAGTGGTGGGCATGGAACCCCACTCAGGATGAGCGATTGGCGCGAAATTTTGAACTTTCTTCTGACTGCCGGTTGATCCCGAAGCTGCATTCTCATAACCACAGTTCAAAGCTGGCTTTTCGAGATTAAGCTGGCACGAGGCTATAGGTGCCTCCGAATTTCGATAGGTGGCCTCTCTCTTTGCGAAAGAGGCCGGGAGAGCGAAGGGAAGCAAAGCGAATGACGCCGGATGTTCGCCCGCTGGTGGCGGGAAATTGGAAGATGAACGGCACGAGATCCTCTCTGGATCAGATCAAGGCCATCTCAGCTGGGGTTATGACCCCTTTGGCCGAAAAAGTGGATGTGCTCATTTGCCCCCCTGCCACGCTGCTTTATGTCGCCACTGCTCTTTGCACCGATAGCCCCCTGGCCATTGGCGCGCAGGATTGCCATCAGAACCAGTCCGGTGCGCATACGGGAGATGTTTCAGCCGAAATGATCGCTGACTGCTTTGGCACCTATGTCATTGTCGGCCACTCCGAACGCCGCGTCGATCACGCCGAGACGGATCATCTGGTTCGTGCCAAGGCAGAGGCAGCATTCAGCGCTGAACTGACCGCCATTGTCTGCATCGGTGAAACCGCTGAAGAGCGCAAGGCAGGTCAGACCCTGGAAATCCTCAAGCGCCAACTTGCAGGCTCCGTTCCAGATACGGCGACGCCAGAAAATACGGTGATTGCCTATGAGCCGGTTTGGGCCATTGGCACAGGTCTCACTCCGACCGTTGATGATGTCGAGAAGGCTCACGCTTTCATGCGCGAGGAACTGGTTGCCCGCTTTGGCGAGCGGGGCAAGAAGATGCGCATTCTCTACGGCGGCTCAGTCAAGCCATCGAACGCAAAGGAGTTGATGTCTGTGGCAAACGTGGATGGCGCTTTGATCGGCGGCGCGAGCTTGAAAGCCACTGACTTCCTCGCCATTTACGGCGTGTATGAAGAATTGACGAAGTAAAATGCATCGAAAGTGAGGGGTGAGGCCACTTGCCCCTTGGAATGCTGGCCGGGCTGAGCTAAAGGACCGCCAAAGCTTTTTGTATGCCGCTCAATTTGCGCGCAGGACTGGACTGATATGCAGACCGTATTGATCGTAATTCATCTCATGATCGTGCTGGCGCTTGTAGGCGTCGTATTGATCCAGCGTTCCGAAGGCGGTGGCCTTGGTATCGGCGGCGGCTCCGGCTTCATGTCGGCGCGTGGAACGGCTAATGCGCTCACGCGCACAACGGCAATCCTCGCAACGCTGTTTTTCGTGACCTCCCTGGTTCTGGGAATCATGGCCCGTCATGAATCGCGCCCAACCGATATTCTGGATCGTATCCCAGCGACCCAGCAGGGTCAGGGCAACGGTATCCTGGATTCGCTCGGTCCAGCATCATCCCAGCCAGCTGGCAATGCGGCTCCGAATGGTGCAGCGCCTGCCAATGGTGCTCAGGCCCCGGCATCTGGTGCCGCTCCGGCTCCAGCCAACCCATCTTCTGTTCCGACCGGCAACTAAGCTCGGTTGAAGCTTAAACCTCCGGCAGGCCGCAAGCCTGCCGGTTTTCTTTTGTGCAGATTCCACAGTTTTGACCATCCTGAAGAATTTTTGGGCTGGCGGAATCGATCGTTAAAAGGTATCCGGTGACTCCCATGGCGCGATATGTATTCATCACAGGCGGCGTGGTTTCTTCCCTCGGAAAAGGAATTGCGGCCGCAGCCCTCGGAGCCTTGCTACAGGCCAGAGGTTACCGGGTTCGGCTACGCAAGCTCGACCCCTATCTCAACGTTGATCCGGGCACTATGAGCCCGACTCAGCACGGCGAGGTCTTCGTGACCGACGACGGCGCTGAGACGGACCTCGATCTGGGTCATTACGAACGCTTTACGGGGCGTTCAGCCACCAAGACCGACAACATCACGACCGGCCGGATTTACAAGAACATCATCGACAAGGAACGCCGCGGCGATTACCTCGGTGCGACTGTTCAGGTCATTCCGCATGTCACCAATGAGATCAAGGATTTCGTTGTTGAAGGCAATGACGACTACGATTTCGTGATCTGTGAGATCGGTGGCACGGTTGGCGATATTGAGGCCATGCCTTTTGTGGAAGCCATTCGCCAGCTTGGAAACGAGTTGCCCCGCGGTTCAGCAGTGTATTTGCACCTCACCCTCATGCCTTATATCCCTGCGGCAGGTGAATTGAAGACCAAGCCAACGCAGCATTCAGTCAAGGAATTGCAGGCTCTCGGCATTGCACCGGATATTCTGCTGGTGCGTGCGGATCGCGAGATTCCGGAAGCGGAACGCCGCAAGCTTTCACTGTTCTGCAATGTTCGTCCGTCTGCTGTCATTCAGGCGCTCGATGTGGCCAACATCTATGATGTGCCCATGGCCTATCACAAGGAAGGTCTTGATTCGGAGGTTCTGGCTGCCTTCGGGATTGAACCTGCACCAAAGCCACGGTTGGAAGCTTGGGAAGAAGTCTGCAATCGTATCCACACGCCGGAAGGCGAGATTACGATTGCCGTCGTCGGCAAATATACTGGTCTCAAGGATGCTTATAAGTCTCTTATTGAGGCGCTTCATCATGGCGGTATTGCCAATCATGTGAAGGTGAAGCTCGAATGGATTGAATCGGAAATCTTCGAAAAAGAAGATCCGGCTCCTTACCTTGAGAAGGTCCACGGCATCCTGGTGCCTGGTGGTTTCGGTGAGCGTGGCGCGCAGGGCAAGATCAATGCTGCCCGCTTTGCCCGTGAACGCAAGGTTCCATATTTCGGCATCTGCTTCGGTATGCAGATGGCTGTGCTGGAAGCTGCCCGCAACCTTGCTGGTATCGAAGAAGCATCCTCCACTGAGTTTGGCCCCTCCAAGGAGCCAGTAGTAGGTTTGATGACTGAGTGGGTGAAGGGGAATGCGCTTGAAAAGCGTTCGTCTGCTGGTGATCTGGGCGGCACGATGCGCCTTGGCGCCTACAAAGCCGCCCTTAAGCGCGAGACGAAGATAGCGGACATTTACGGCTCGACAGACATCTCCGAACGTCATCGCCATCGCTACGAAGTGAATGTCGACTATAAGGATCGTCTGGAAAGCTGTGGCTTGATCTTCTCCGGCATGTCGCCGGATGGTCTTCTGCCAGAAACCATCGAGTATGCGGATCATCCCTGGTTCATCGGCGTTCAGTACCACCCTGAACTCAAGAGCCGCCCGCTGGACCCGCATCCGCTTTTCTCAAGCTTTATTTCCGCAGCGCTCGACCAAAGCCGTTTGGTCTGACGGGCATCGCAAAATTAAAAGAAAGCCCAGGATTCTGCATCCTGGGCTTCTTTGTTTCAGTCTCTCGGATCAGGCTCTGAGCTTTTTCCTGTGACTTCCGCATAAGCCGATAAGGCTCGGTCTCGCGCCTGCGCATGATTCACAATGGGGTTCGGGTATGTTTTGCCAAGCGTGACGCCTGCCTTTGCAAGCACTTCCTTGGGTGCCTCGAAAGGCTTGTGGATATATTTATTCGGAAGCTTTGCGAGTTCAGGCACAAATCGGCGAACATAGTCGCCATCAGGATCAAACTTTTCTCCCTGAAGGATGGGGTTAAATACGCGGAAAAAGGGCGAGGCATCTGCGCCAGAGCCCGCAACCCATTGCCAGTTCGAGGCATTGGAGGCGGGGTCTGCATCCAGCAAGGTATCGTGAAACCATTCTTGGCCCTTGCGCCAGTCGATCACCAGATCCTTGATGAGGAAGGAGCCGGTGATCATCCGTACGCGATTATGCATATAGCCGTGACGCCATAGCTGTCGCATGCCGGCGTCGACAATGGGATAGCCGGTGTTTCCTCTCGTCCACGCCTTGAAAGCTTTTCCATCAAACGTCCAGGGAAATGCGTCAAAGCGATCATTCCAATTCTTCTCGGCCAGCTCGGGAAACTCGACAAGCAGATGGTAGGAGAACTCTCGCCAAACCAACTCTTTGCGGAAATGAATGAGATGTTCAGTCGCCTCAACCCCGCGCGTTTCGTGCCAAACTCTGGCCGGAGAAATTTCTCCGAACGCTAGATGCGGCGACAGCATGGATGTGGCATCTTCAAGCCCTGGAAAGTCGCGGTCTTTCTTGTAGGTTTGAACTGGTTTCTTTAGGAAGCTTCGAAGCCTCTCGCCGGCCCCCGCTTCACCTGGCTGCCAGAGTTTCGAAAATTCGCCAGCCCAATCGGGCTTTTTTGGAAGCAGATTCCAGTCGGCCAGCTTCTCACTTTCGGGAAACTTCTTTGGGGCTAGTATTTTGGAGGGTGCATCCACAGGCTCTCTTGGCTCGCCATCGCGCTCCAAAGCACGCCAGAAAGGCGTATAAACGCGGTACGCGCTTCCAGCACCCGTCTTCATGGTTTCCGGGTCGTGCAACAGCTGACCCTTGAAGCGCTTGACCTCAATTCCATGCTTTTTAAGCGTGGAAACAACTGAGTGATCGAGAGCATCACGATCATAATGCCGGTTAAAGAATATGCGGGTAGCAGATGTTTCTTTAGCAATCCGATGCAGGACCTCAGCGGCATTGCCGGACGCAAGGACAAGAGAATTGCCGCATTTTTCGAGGCTATCGTTCAGCGCTGCAAGTGAATGATGCAGCCACCAGCTTTGAGCGCCGCCTAAAGCTTTGGTTCCTTCCAATGGCTCCCTAATGTAGATGCAAACCACCGGGCTTTCACTGTCGACAGCCTGAAGAAGCGCTCCGTTATCGTCCAGCCTCAAATCTCTCCGAAACCAAAGAATGATGGGCGGCTCGGATACGGTCATTGCGCTGGCACTCCACTTATCACCTAGTATGGCGGAATACGTGCCAGGCTAAACCTCGGATCATCTTGGTATTCCACGCAGCAATATAATAGGGCAGGGCGTTCCTGCGGGAAGTTCCGGCGCGTGAGGCGGACGAACAATCAGGCAATCTGAATGCGCGAAAATCTTCATCATCGACGAATCCTGCTTCTCGAACACCTCCGCCAGCAGGTTTCCGCTGTTGTCGCGGCGGAGTCTGGCTCTCAGATAGTCCTGCCTTTGATCGTTGCTTGGAAGCCTTGATGCCGTAATGGCCTGCGAAGCACGAGCAGGCGGCTTTCGGCTTGCAAGCTTCGAGACAACAGGTTCAAGGAAAAGCGTTCCGCAGACGAGGCTAGCAACGGGATTGCCGGGCAGCCCCAAGACAAGCATTTCACCGAGCGAACCCACCATCAACGGCTTTCCGGGGCGCATTGCGATCCGCCAAAAATCCAGCTCCATGCCTTGCGATTTCAGGCTGGCCTGTACCAGATCATGATCGCCAACCGATGCACCGCCAAGCGTAACCAGAACATCGGCCTTTTCGGTAACCGCTTTCGCAATCGCTGCTTCAATGTCTCCCTGAATATCTGGCACAATACCCAGATCAATGACAGTTCCACCTGCTTCTCGCACCAGAGATGCGATCCCAAAAGTGTTTGAGGCAATAATCTGCGAGGAATTAAGGTCGTTTCCAGGGGTAACGAGTTCGTCGCCCGTGGCAAGAATTGCCACGCGAGGGTGTCGGAAAACCGGCACCTTGGGGTAGTTCATGGCCGCCGCAACAGTCAGGTGCGTGTAATCCAAAATGGTTCCAGTAGTTAGAACCACTTCACCTTCTTGGAAATCTTGCCCTCGTGGGCGAATATGGCGTCCTTTGGTAACCTGAAATTTTGTGCGAATTCGGTTTTCATCAAACCGTTCGGCATCTTCCTGAATGAGAACGCTGTCAGCGCCTTCTGGAACAGGAGCGCCAGTGAAAATGCGTACGGCTTCGCCTCTTCCGATGGCTCCTTGAAACCCATGCCCAGCGGCCGATTCCCCTATGACAACAAGTTCAGACCCGACAATGGGCGCATCGGCTGCTGCAAGCGCATAACCATCCATGGCGGAGGCGTTGAACGGTGGCTGTGTTAGTCGGGCGGATAAATCTGTGGCGAGAACTCTGCCCGTTGCTTGTTCAAGGCTGACCATCTCTGTTGTTAAGATGGGCTGGGCGCGATTGAGCAGGCGGCTCAGGGCCTCGGAGACAGGAAGAAGATTCGGCGCCATGTATATTATCCTTCGCGGGTCCAGTCTCCTGACTTGCCGCCGCTTTTTTCCAAGAGGCGAATGCCGCCAATTTCCATGCCTTTATCCGCAGCCTTGGCCATGTCGTAGATTGTCAGACAGGTGACAGAAGCGGCGGTGAGCGCTTCCATCTCCACGCCCGTCTTACCCGTCAGCTTCGCCGTCGCGACAACCCTCAATCCAGGAAGGTTGGCATCCTGCTCGATATCGACCGAAACCTTAGTCAACATCAGTGGGTGGCACAAAGGAATGAGGTTAGATGTTTGCTTGGCCGCCATGATGCCAGCGAGACGTGCTGTGCCGATCACGTCTCCCTTTTTGGCATTGCCATCCAAAATAAGAGTAAGCGTTTCCGGCTTCATGCGGATGAAGCCTTCCGCCACGGCGACGCGCACCGTTTCAACCTTCTCGCCCACATCGACCATGTGAGCTTCACCGGCAGCATCAATATGCGTCAGCCGCGACTTACTCTCGCTCATGCAGCGACCTGTCCTTCCAGAAGACTCTTGGTCGCTGCTGTCACATCCGCCTGGCGCATCAAGCTCTCACCGACCAGGAAGGTGGTGATACCGCTAGCCTGAAGTCGCTTGCAGTCCTCATGCGTAAAGATACCGCTTTCGCCAACGAGCAGCTTATCCTGCGGAACAAGCGAGGCGAGAGTTTCACTGGTCGTCAGGCTCACCTCGAATGTGCGAAGATTACGGTTATTGATGCCAATAAGAGGGGAGGAAAGCTTCAGTGCCCGCTCGGTCTCTTCGACATCGTGAACCTCGATCAACACGTCCATCCCAAGCAGTTGCGCCTCGTCTTCAAGGCGTTTTGCATTGTCGTCGGATAGCGAAGCCATAATCAGCAGAATGCAATCGGCGCCCCAGGCTCTGGCTTCATGTACCTGATAGGTATCGAACATAAAATCTTTGCGGAGCGCGGGCAACGAACAAGCCTGGCGAGCAGCAGTCAGAAACTCCGGCGCACCCTGGAAGCTTGGTGTATCCGTCAGCACGGATAGGCAGGCAGCACCGCCTTCCTCGTAAGCTTTTGCAAGTGCAGGCGGATCGAAATCAGGGCGGATCAATCCCTTCGAGGGACTGGCCTTCTTGATCTCCGCAATAAGGCCGAAGGCACCTTCGGACTTTTTGTTGCTAAGGGCTCTATAAAAGCCTCGTGGCGCTTCTTGCTCACGTGCCATTGCTTTAAGATCATCGAGGGAAACACGCGATTTCGCTGCCGCAATTTCTTCGAGCTTGTAGGCTTCGATTTTCTTCAGAATATCACTCATAATGGGCTAATTTTCCTCATTTGAGATCGCGACAAGCTTGTCCAGCACTGAGGCCGCGTGGCCATGATCCAGTGAGGTGGTCGCGAGTATCATGCCTTCCAACACGTCAGCAGCCTTCCCGGCAATGACCAAAGAGGCGGCTGCATTGCAAAGCGCGATATCCCGATAGGCGTTTCGAGCCCCGGAAAGCACGTCGCGCAGGGCACGAGCATTGACCTCTCCATCACCGCCTTTCAACTCATCAAGAGTTGCGCGTGCGACGCCAAAGTCTTCCGGTGTCAGTTCGAAGCTGCGAATACTCCCATTTTCCAGGGCATATACTTGCGTGACACCGGTTGTGGTAATTTCATCCATGCCGTCACCGTGGACGACCCAAACGCTTTCTGAACCGAGGTCGCGCATGACATGCGCTATGGGTTCCAGCCATTGCGGGGAGAAAACCCCTAGCAGTTGACGCTTCGCCCCGGCTGGATTGGAGAGCGGTCCCAACAGATTGAAGATCGTGCGTGTACCCAACTCCACCCGGCTTGGGCCCACATGGCGCATGGCAGCGTGATGAACCTGAGCAAACATGAAGCCAATACCAGCTTCTTCAATGCAACGCGCAATCAAAGGCGGCTGAATATCAAGCTTTACGCCAAGCGCTGAGAGGGCATCGGCTGTGCCTGATTTAGAGCTTAGCGCGCGATTGCCGTGTTTTGCCACCGGTACACCGGCGCCAGCCACGATCAAGGCGGCAAGGGTGGAGATATTGTAGGTCTTCAGACCATCTCCACCAGTTCCGACGATATCCATAACGCCGGCCGGTGCATCTACCGGCAGCATCTTCGACCGCATGGTGGAAACCGCACCGGATATCTCATCCACCGTCTCACCGCGGATGCGAAGCGCCATCAGGAAGCCACCAATCTGCGAGGGGGTGGCTTCGCCGGACATTAGAATATCGAAAGCTGCACGTGCATCCTCTTTGGAGAGAGGCTCGCCTGTCGCGATCTTTGCGATATAGGCTTTCAAATCAGGCATATGGTCAGCCTTTCTTGTGGTACCTTAACGCGACGCAATCGCCTGGTCGGCCAAGGCCTGATTGATCGAAACGCCGTAATCGGTCTGCAATTTCACAACCATCTGATCGAGAAGATCATCGCCTGCTGCTCGTGCAATCTGCTCGATCTGCTGATTGCCGGATGAAAGTGCATCGGCAGGTGCCTGCTGAACGTTCTTCACATGCATCAATATGCGTGATTCTCCATCAGCTGCCTGAGCAACAGCGTTCACACCGTTGGGACCGGAGAATGCGGCCTTTGCAGCTTCCGCCCCCAAGATGGCGTCGTTGGATTGGCGACGAAGTCCGCTCTTGTTCTCAACAGACAGGCCGAGTTCACCGGCAATGGTTTCCAGTGTTTCGCCCTTGTCGAGACGCGCTTTCAGTTCTTCCGATTTGGCTGCAAGAGCTTGACGTTGCTGATCCGTGGTCCAATCCGCCACTGCCTTTTCGCGAACTTCGCTCAACGCGCGCTCACGCTCAGGGATGATTTCGCGGACATCGAACCAGACATAACCATCATTGCCGAGATTGCCGGGGAGAGCTTCAGCACCAACATCCGTGCGGAATACGTCCTGCACCAGCGTTTCGGATTCCGGCAAAGCAACCGTCTTGCCTTCAGCGTCATGCCCCGTGCGGTCGGTCGTTACGGTCACAGCTTTCAGCTTCAGCTGCGAAGCCGCTTCTTCGAGGGACGAACCGGAACCGCGAAGATCCTCAAAGCGATCATGAACAGCCTGCACATCTTGCGCCGCCGCAGCGAGTGCCAGTGTCTTGCGGATATCTTCTTTTACGTCGTCGTAGGATTTGGTTGTTTCCGGACGAATATTGGTGACACGCAGCATCACCGGGCCGAACGACCCCTGCACAATACCCGTCGTGCCACCAGAGGCACTCACACCAAACGCAGCATTCGCAATGGCCTGATCAGGGATCTGATCCTTGGTGAAATCACCCAGCATGACATCGCTTGCGGACTTGCCCTGGTCGGCCACCAACTGATCGAAAGTAAGCTGACGCTCCTTCATTTGCTGGAGCGTTGCATCGGCCATTTCCTTGCTCGGAAAGCTTAACTGCTCAATAGTACGGGTCTCCGGTGTACGGTAGGTATCCTTGCGGCGATCATACTCCGCACGAACCTTGTCCTCAGTTACCGTTGTAGGATCCGCCACATCCGATGGCTGCAAGGTGACATAGGCGAAACGTCGCAATTCAGGCGCACGGTAGCGAGCCTTCACGCCCTGGAACCAGCTTGCCAAAACTTCTTCGGTTGGGGCCTTGATAGGGTCGATATTGGCATTCGACAGAACAATATAATCAACGTCACGGCTCTCGTCGCGATACTGCTTGAGAGCATTCACCAGAACTGCAGGCGGCTGGAAACCATCTGATATAGCGTCGACGACCTGGCTTCGGACGGCGACCTTGCTGCGCTCGTTGATATAATCCTGTTCGCGCAGACCAGCATTCCGCAGGCGCGCGCTGAAGAGGGTGCGATCAAACTGGCCATTATTGCCCTTGAACGCAGGGTCTTCGGCGATCAAAGCAGCCAAACGATCTTGAGAAAGACCGAGGCGCATCTTTGAAGACAGCTCATCCAGAGACGCACCAGCCGAAAGCTGTGAGAATGTTTGCTGCTCAACACCAAAGGCGCGCGCTTGCTCGCTGGTCAACTGAGTTCCGAGTTGGCGGCTGATCGCGCCAAGCTGGCGCTGATATGCCAGACGAAACTCCTCAGGAGACACTTTCTGGCTACCGACCGTCATGACGGAATTACTGGTTCCGCTGAATATCGATGCGGATACGCCCCAAATGGCGAATGAAACCACGAGAAGCGAAAGAAGCAATTTCGCGACCCATGAGCGGGCAGCGTTTCTAAGCGTATCAAGCATCGACCGACATTACCTTGCAAATCCGTGCGAAAGCCGCCTCACGGCGGGTCTGAACTTCTGTCTCTAGAACAAACTGCAAGGGAATTGAAGCTGTGGCAGGTCAAAACACGCGTGAGAATGCTGGCGAAAAGCGTGAAAAGAAGAAAGGGCAGATCAAATCAATCGCCCCCATGCCGGATTCCATTCCACGCCTTCGGTTAGTTCTACGAATATGGGCCGTTTTTCCTCACCGCGATTCTTGTTGTCTGCCATGCGGAAGGCAGTTTCGGGCTCCATTTCCTCGCCTGGAAAAATAGCGTCTTCCTGACCTGGTTCAGCGATCTGACGGATATAGCCTCTTATCTCGCCGCCCGAGTGGTAAAAGCGGATTACGAAGGTGCCAGGTGCAGGGGCCGCATTGTGATATGCATAGTAGGTGCGCATTTCTGTCTCCCAATAGACTCGCGTCCTGACCTTCTGGAAGAGGATTTGTTCCGGACCTATGGCCATCGCGTTTCAATAAGCCTAAAGAAGCAGGGAACGAAGGTAGAACATGACTCGTAGAGCTGGCAGCGCTGATCTACCGCTTCACGGCGGTCGCGTGCCCCATTGGTTGGGGCAGCGGATGACACGTCTTGGCGCGCTCATTGCGGAAGCCATCGTGCAAAACTACGGACGAGATGAATTTCTTCGTCGTCTTGCCAGTCCCTTCTGGTTTCAATCTTTCGGGGCCGTGATGGGAATGGATTGGCATTCCTCAGGTATCACCACCTCCGTCATCGGTGCCCTCAAAAGGGGCCTCACGCCGATGTCACGTGAATTGGGCCTTCATGTTTGCGGGGGGCGTGGCCAACACTCCCGCAAGACGCCCGATGAACTTCTTCTCATTGCAAACCGGGTCGGGTTTGACGGACTGGCACTTGCTCAGACAAGCCGTCTGGTTGCGAAGGTTGATAGCGCGGCGGTTCAGGATGGTTTTGATCTCTATCTACATGGCTTCATCGCGGCTGATGACGGTAAGTGGGTTGTTGTTCAGCAGGGGATGAACGGAGACAGGCGACAGGCCCGTCGTTACCACTGGATGTCTGAAGGTTTGAAAGACTTTTTCGATTCGCCTCATAGCGGGATCGAAGGTCACCAACAGGGCGATATCATCAATCTTGCAGATCGACGTGCAGAGCAGTCACGTGTCACACAGCTCGAACTTCTGAGTGATCTCGGCCCAGATCGCCTCTTGCGAGAAATTTCCGCTATCCGAGGTGACAGGGCGGCACCTGTGGCGCAGCCGCTTCTTCCCCATTTGATCATGCCGGACCACCATGATGTTCGTGAGAAAGATGTGAATATGCGGCGTCTTCATGGCGCGCTGGCTGCCGCTGCCGACCGCGGCCCAAAAGACTTTGCCGATCTAATCTTGACGCCAGGGGTAGGGGCGCGGACAGTCGAAGCCTTGGCGCTTGTATCGGAAGTCATACACGGTGCACCGTGTCGTTTTTCCGATCCCGCACGCTATTCGTTGGCACATGGCGGGAAAGACAGACATCCATTTCCCGTTCCATTAGAGGTTTACGACGAAACTCTGCGGATCATGAAGTCTGCCGTGCGAAAAGGCAGGCTTGGTCAGACGGAGGAGTTGGAGGCGCTCCAGCGCCTCGATCATCAGGCTCGCATGATGGAACGCTACGTTACAGGCCCTGACCTGAAAGAATACGTCGCGGGCGAGTTTCGCAACTCGCCGAATTTTGGCGGAAGAAGCGTCTTCGGCTGGGAAGCAGACCTACAGCCTCCAAGCGAGGTCATGGCCAAAATCAAGCCGCGGGGCTGACCTCGCCATCCACTTCTGTGTGCTTTTCTGCATCCCGCTTGCTTTTATTGGCGCGGAAGACAGCCTCGCTGATCAGTCCAATGGGCAGCGTAATGAAGAAGGGAATGAAGAAATAGATCACACGGAATGCAATGAGTGCGCCGATGGAGGCCTGCTCGCCCATTACGTGGCGTACCGTCACTTCCAATACGCCAAGCCCTCCAGGTGCATGTGTGATGAGGATGGCAATGTTGCCGAGAACGTAGGCCGTTGCCGCCTTCAGATAGCTTACGTTTTCACTTGCCTGCATCAACTCCATCAAACATGCCGAGACGAGCGCGAAGTTGACGGTGCCAATGACGATCTGAGCCGTTGCCAACCGGGCTGTCGGCATTTTGAACGTCCATTTGCGGATTTTTACCGGAGTGCGGAGAAATGCCGCAGCAAGCACATAGGCTACAGCTGCCAGAAGTAATGCAACGCCCAGAATGAGAACTGCCGAAGGTGCAATCCTCAAAATCTTCGACGTGTCCTCCGGATTGAGCACCATTACGATGCCAGCGAGAACCATAAGCCCAAGGCCCACGGTGACGCCGGAAAGCAGCACGATTTTCGCTACATCTTCCGTAGAGAGACCCCAGTGTGAATAATAGCGGTAACGGATAGCGCCGCTGCTAAGGCCCGCAAGCCCGATGCTCTGACCAAGCCCAAGGCTAACGAACGATGCCAGCGCGATTTTGGGGTAGGGGAGGTCGCTCTTTACATATCGTACGCCTGTCCAATCAAAGCCTGTGAGGCAGAGGTAGGAGCCAGCGCAATAGAGCATAGCAAGAAGCAGATTGCTCCACGGAATTGCTTTGACGGATTGAACAATATCATCCCATGTGAACTGGCTGAGGCCGCGATAAAGAAGATAACCGGCTATGGCAAAGCCAAAGACCATGGTCCCATAGGTGAAAAACTGCTTTGAGCGGCTCATCGTGAAACCTTCATCAGCTCGAAACTATGGTACGATTGTTGAAGAAGGTGCGATGTGAGAGGCGGCTTGAAACCAGCCATAATATAATCCCCCGGATGATGCGCGCTAACGCGCTCTGCCGAGGCTTTGTTCCCAGAATAGAGAGAAGGTTTCCCGCCGGACGTAGCCCGGCAGGAGCAGTTCAATATGTCAGTCTTCGTCTGCAGCCATCTGAGACAAAACTTCGCCACGACCTCGTGCACGCAGGATCAACGGCACGATGAGGGCAAGCGCTGCGATGGTAAGCAATACAGCGGCAATTGGCGAGGTGAAGAGAACCGTCACATCACCTTGGCTAATGGCAAGCGCACGGCGCAATTGCTGTTCGGCCAGCGGGCCCAGAATCAAGCCCACAACGACCGGCGCAATCGGGTAGCCGAAGACACGCATGACATAGCCAAGCACTCCAAATGCCAGCAGCATCCCAAGCTCGAAAACGGACGGGTTCGCACCAATGGTGCCAAGCGTCGCGAAAACCAGAATACCGGCATACAGCCACGGCTTTGGAATGGTGAGGAGACGCACCCAAAGCCCAATCAACGGCAGGTTCAGCACCAGAAGCATGAAGTTTGCAATCAACAGCGAGGCAATGAGGCCCCAAACAAGCTGTGGATTCGTAGCGAACAACAGCGGGCCAGGTTGAAGGCCATATTGCTGGAAGCCCGCCAACATGATGGCGGCTGTGGCAGTTGTCGGCAGACCAAGCGTAAGAAGCGGAACCAGCGTACCGGCTGCGGACGCATTGTTTGCCGCCTCTGGACCTGCAACGCCTTCGATTGCGCCATGGCCAAACTCTTCAGGGTACTTGGTCAGCTTCTTTTCGGTCGCGTAGGAGAGGAAGGTCCCGATCTCAGCGCCGCCAGCCGGCATTGCGCCGATTGGAAAACCGATGACTGTGCCGCGAAGCCATGGCTTCCATGACCGTGCCCAATCAGCAGCGCTCATCCAAACCGAACCTTTAACAGCTTCGATCTTGTCAGGACCCAGATTTCCTTGCGCCGCGATATAGAGAGTTTCCCCAATTGCAAACATGGCAACCGCAAGCGTGGTGACTTCGACGCCATCCAGAAGATCAGGCACACCAAATGCAAGACGGGTCTGACCCGTCAACTGGTCGATGCCGATGAGAGACAATGCGAGGCCGATGAATAGAGAGGTTAGACCGCGAAGGGTGGAATCACCGAAGGCGGAAGAAACCGTGATGAAGGCCAGCACCATCAGCGCAAAATATTCCCGCGGACCGAACACCAGTGCGAGCTTCACAATCAACGGCGCTATAAACGCGAGGCCGACAGTGGCGATCAAACCAGCAACGAAGGAGCCAATGGCTGCTGTTGCAAGAGCTGGACCGCCCCGGCCTGCACGCGCCATCTTATTACCCTCCAGCGCGGTGACGATGGAGGCACTTTCACCTGGCGTATTGAGCAGAATGGAGGTGGTAGAGCCGCCATACATGCCGCCGTAATAGATGCCCGCAAACATGATCAGCGATCCTGCCGGATCGAGTTGATAGGTAACAGGCAGAAGAAGAGCAACGGTGAGGGCGGGTCCAATGCCCGGCAGGACGCCAACAGCCGTTCCAAGCGTCACGCCGATCAGGGCATACAGCAGGTTCATGGGCTGCATAGCCACCACGATGCCCTGCAGGAGGAATTCGAAAGTGCTCATGGCAATGCCCTTACATGAAAAGGTGCTCAAGCGGGCCAGCGGGCAGCGAGAGCTGCAAGAGGCCAGCGAAAATAAGCCAGACGACGAGACAGAGAATGATGCCGACAGGCAGTGAAATCCAGATTTTCCGCTTACCGAAGGCAGCCGCCGTCGCTGCAAACAGCACGCCGGTCGCAATGGAAAAACCAGCTGTGTTCAACAAAAGCATTTGGGCCGCGAGTCCACCGATGACCCAAACGACTGGTTTGATTTCCTGGCGGTCACGCTCGGGAAAATCGCCACGAAAGGCTGCAATAACAGTCCAGATCGCCAGCAGCAAAAGCGCGATAGCAATCCAATGCGGAACGGTAGCTGGGCCAACCGGCGAATAACCGGTTACTTCGCGCAGACGCGCTGCATCCATGAAGATCGTGCCCGCAAGAACGACGAGTACAGCGGCAATAGCCAGCGCCGCCCAGTCGGGGCGGCGCTCCTCTGCCTTGTTCAAAGGCTTTTCGCTCATTTTACCAGTCCAATGTCCTTCAGGATGCCTTCAGTCGAGGAGATATCCTTGGCAAGCTGGGCATCGAAAGCATCACCGGCGAGGAAAGTATCCTGCCAACCCTTGGTCTTCAGCGTTTCCTGCCACGTTGCCGAGGTTGCAAGCTTCTGGACATCGGCGATAACCTTTGCCTTCTGCTCCGCACTAAGGCCAGGTGCTGCCGCAACCATACGCCAGTTCTGGACGGCCACATCAACACCGGCTTCCTTCAGCGTTGGTGCGTCCACACCGGGAAGGCGCTTTTCACCAGACGTTGCCAAAAGACGCAATGTGCCGGACTTGACCTGAGATTCGAACTCGCCGAATCCGGAGATGCCAACTGTTACTTGTGAACCGAGGATAGCTGCAAGCGCTTCGCCACCGCCGGAGAAGGCAATGTAATTGATCTTGGTTGGGTCTACGCCTGCAGCCTTGGCAATGAGGCCAGCTGCGATGTGGTCAACACCACCAGCAGAACCGCCACCCCAGGAAACGGAGCCCGGATCTTTCTTCAAGGCAGCAACCAGATCAGCCATGGACTTGATCGGAGACGAAGCCGGAACCACGATCGCTTCATCTTCGCCAGTCAGGCGTGCAATCGGGGTAACATCCTTCAGCGTTACCGGTGCCTTGTTTGTGAGGATCGCGCCGACCATGACGTAACCGCCGACGATCAAGGCATTGTCCTTGCCCTTCTGCTGGCTCGCAAACTGAGCAAGACCGATTGTGCCGCCAGCGCCTGGTACGTTGATGACCTGTACGTTTTTAGAAATACCTTCCTTCTGCATCGCCGTCTGCAACGAGCGTGCCGTTTGGTCCCAACCGCCACCGGGCGCTGCCGGTGCCATGATGGTGTAATCGGCAGCGAATGCCGGAAGGGCTACAGATCCCGCAAGAAAAGTGGCGAGGAAAATATGTTTCAAGGGTTTGTCCTCCGTTGGCGCAATGCGCATGTTATGGCGTGCCGGGCGGAAGACGTTTTTGTTGTGCGCTCGCGCCGAAGCCGGCAGCGTGCCTCTCCCCCCAGTCATTCCTGAAACGCCTCCACGTTTCGGGATGCCACTAAGCGACCACATTATGCTGACATTTAGCTGACGTTAACGTATTTGAAGCTTTCCTATTGAAGGCGAAGTGCTTCATTCCACTTTGCGATAAGCCGCGAGCGCTTTACCTGGTCGAGATAGACCATCAAACCCGGGCTTACCGGTACAGGCTTAAGCTGCCCACCCAGCATTTCCCGCATGGTGGTGGCTGTGTTGCCAACAGCAACGTCGGGATTGACTGCTGGAATTTGCAGTTGCTCTGTCAGGATTGTCTGACCTTCCTTCGACATGAAGAATTCCAGGAAACGACGTCCCAGATCCGGCGATTGCGCCGCCTGCGGAACAAGACCGATGCGGGACATCACCACCGTATAATCCTTAGGCAGCACGATCCCGACCTCTGGATGATTCGAGGCCCAGTCTGCCGCATAGGAACCGAGAATGTTATAACCCAGCACAAATCTGCCATCGGCCACCCGTTCCAGAATGGCTTGGCTGGTAGAATAGAGCTTCACCCCTGCACCGCCCATGGCCCGAACCACGTTCCATATATCGTCGAACTGCTCCTGATCACGCGACATAAAAAGAAAGCCGACCCCTGATCGTTCAATATCATAGGTGGCAATGCGGCCATGCACTCGATCACCTTCTTTCGCCAGAAACTGAACGAATTCTGCACGTGTGGAAGGAGGTGCGGCGGTTGCGAAACTCGGCTTATGATAGACAAACACAGCAGGCTCGAATGTCAACGCATAGGCGGTGTCACGCCAGTTCGCCCATGCTGGCCATCGGGCACTCATCGGTAGATGGCTGGGTTGTGCGTAGCCATCATTGGCCAGCTTGACCTGTAAATCCATAGCGGAAGAAAAAGCAAAATCCGCAGTCCGCTTCAAACTTTCTGTTTCCTTGACGATCCGATCATAGATTGCGCCAGTCAACATATCTTCATACCTGACAGCGATGTCAGGGTTAGCTCTCTGAAACGCCTGGATCATCGGCTTTGCCAGAGGTTCATCCAGCGAAGAGTAAACCAGCAATTCAGGCGCAGCCTGTTTGCCACTCAAAGCCGAAAACCGCGTTACATCGGCATGCGCGGCCATAGCATTGAGAAGCAGCAAACAAGAGGTTAGGAGAGGGCGTATCATCTTTCTATGATGACGGATGGTCAGCCTCTTCACAAGCAGGCGTTTTCCCATCTATCTTCAAGCAGTTGTGGGGGAAACGCATTGCGCATTTTGCTGGTTGAGGATAACGGCAGTCTGGCCGAGGGGCTTTCCGCGATTTTGCGGGGTAGCGGTTATACAGTGGATGTGGTTGGCGATGGTCTTTCTGCTGAAGCTGCAGCAACCGCCCAAAGCTTTGATTTGATTATCCTCGATCTCAACCTGCCTGAAATGGATGGTCTGGATGTTTTACGCTCCATCCGCGCAAGACAAAACCAGGCAGCCGTGATGATTCTGACTGCGCGCGGCGCGCCGGAAGAGAGGGTGAGGGGACTGGATCTTGGGGCAGACGACTATCTCACCAAGCCTTTCGACATTTCCGAGCTTGAGGCGCGCATCCGGGTACTCCTGCGGCGTCAGGCAGGTTTGCGGACATCGCGCGTGGAGTTCGGCGCTCTGACCTTCGATCTAACCTCCCGAAGCTTCTCCAGCGGTGGGCGGCCCATCGACATACCTGCCCGCGAGCTTGCGTTGCTGGAACTACTGTTCCTGCGTGCAGGAAAGGTAGTTTCCAAGGATGCCATCATCGGATCTCTTACGGGTTTTGATGAGGATCTATCTGCAAACGCCATTGAACAATATGTCAGCAGGTTAAGGCGTCGCCTTTTTGCGCACGGCCTGACGGTGAAGACCGCCCGTGGCATAGGCTATTATCTAGATCTTTCGCCCGAGGAAGCATGAAGTTTGCCGTGAACTCCATACGCGGCAGACTACTTGCATGGTTGCTGGCGGGAACCGCTGTGCTGGGAACGGTGGCGCTGGCCGATACCTGGCGCGAAGCGCAGCAAACTGCCAATGAAGTTTCTGACCGGGTTCTTGCAGGTTCGGCGCTGGCCATAGCCGAGCGCGTGGTGGTCGCGGAAGATGGCTCGCTTGAAGTCGACATTCCTTACGTAGCTTTGGAGATGCTGACATCCGCCGCCCAAGACCGCGTTTTCTACCGGGTCGATGGACCGCCCGGCACGTTCATTACCGGTTATCAGGCTTTGCCTGCCATTGATCGAAGGGAAGGCCAATCGACAGCATTTGACAATGCCAGTTTTCGTGGCGATCCCATCCGGGTGGCGACGCTTGCCCGCTCCGCCTCTACCGGCATTTCATCCGTTCCGTTCACGGTGACGGTTGCTGAAACAACCATTGCCAGGCGGCAGTTGGCGCGCTCCATCCTGCTTCATTCGGCTGCGAGGTTGCTGCTGATGATGACGGGCGCAGCTCTCATCGTATGGATGGCGGTCTCCGTATCGCTTCGGCCGCTCAATCGGCTGAGCGTGGCAATCTCCGAACGAAACCCCAATGATCTCCAGCCGATTGGCGAAACGGTTCCCTCCGAGGTTCAGGGACTGGTCGAGACTGTCAACTCCTTCATGATCCGGCTGGATTCTGCACTTGAGGCGCTACGGCATTTTACTGGCAATGCCAGCCATCAATTACGCACGCCGCTGGCTGTTGTTCGTACCCAACTGGCGCTGGCGGCTCGTTCAGACGATCAGGCTCAAGCCCGGGAAGCCATAGAACAGGCCGATGCTGCCATTGCCAAGACCGAGAGAATCTTGGCGCAATTGCTGATGATGTCCCGCATCGACGCCACATCGCGTGCCATCTCCGCGAACCTTCAGCCAATCGACCTGGTGGACCTGGCGCGCACTGTGACGAGCGAGCAGGTTCCACCCGCAGCGGAAGCGGGAATAGATCTTGGATTTGAAGGAGAGGGTACTGTAGCAGTTTCGGGCGAGCCTCTGCTCTTGTCCGAACTCCTGAAGAACCTCATTTCAAATGCGCTTCTTTATTCCGGACGGGGTGCGGAAGTCACCGTGAGGGTGTCTGAAGAGGAAAATGCCGCGATTGTTGAGGTCGAGGACAATGGGCCTGGAATACCAGCCTCGCTACATTCCAGCGTCTTGCGCCGCTTTGACCGCGCGGAACGAAGTGATGAAAAAGGCACAGGCCTTGGCCTGCCCATCGTCGAGGAAATTGCCAATCTGCATGGAGGCGATTTGCAGCTTGCAGCGGGACGTGAAGGGAAAGGCCTTCGCGTTATTGTTCGGCTGCCGCTTGAGGCAAGTTAGCGCCCACGAGACGCAGGCGCCGTCTGTATTTTAGTGAAGGGTTTCGCGGAAAAAATCTTCCTGCATAAGGCGAAGGGCATCGTCGAGAGCGGCAACCAAGATATCCGTCAACTGGTCGGTATCATTCTGCTCGAGGTAGATGGCAAGAGCGGCTTCCTGAGCATCCATCTGCTGTTCCATGTCCTTCATGTCATGTCCCTTCCTTCGCCTTGGTTCATCCAGGCTGTATGGATGGTGTATAAGCTTATGCTTGCGTCTGGCTGATGCTTCATGCCTCGGCCAGACAAATGCCCGCTCAGCGAAACGCCCCGATATCTTCAGAGTTCCTGAGGGGAGATTCGCGAAGCGGGCCGGGGCGTGCAGATGTACTTTTTAACGAAGGTCAGTCAACCAGTTCGGACACGAAAAATCATTGGGCTCCAGGATTGAAGATCACCGTGTCAGCCCGATGAGCCTCTGTTCCGGCCAGTAGGGCGGAACAACATCCAGCAAATCCTCCCAGCTAGGGCCGACGCCGCGTCCCGTGAGAAGCCAGCACAGCGTAACCTGCAAGGTGCAGGCAATATCCGTTAACAAGGACGGTGGTGGCTCGCAGCGATCACTTTCCCAATGCTTCCAATCCTCGACTTTGCAGTCGATTTGCTCAGCTGCTTCTCGGGCAGACATCTCCAACGCTTCCCGTGCAAGAGAAATCCGCCCACCAATGGTATCCTCTGTCGCGGTTAGCTTTATGACTCGTGCTGACATTGTCGAACCTCGCCCTGATAGCTTTATTAGAACATAGGAGAGGGCCAGCGTTTGCCGACCCCCTGATCTATTTATCCCTGCTCACCAAGCCATGATTTGATCTGGTCCGGGTGCTGCTCAATATATTTATCGACGGCCTTATCGTAGGAGGTCTCCTGCGCATCGAACATGGCAGCCTCGAGATCGGCGATTGGCAGCTTCATGCGTGACATGAATTCAGCGACCTTCGGATTATCGGCCTTAAAATCCTTCCGCGCCAGAACATCGACATGTTCCGCCTCGCCTAAAGCCTTCTTCGGGTCCTTCAGGTAACGAAGCTCATATTTGCCAAACATCCAATGCGGGCTCCAGGAAGTGGCAACAAACCATTTTTCGCCACGATAGGAGCGATCCGCTGTCGTCAACATTCCGGCTTCGCTGGAAATCTTGAGCTTGTAATCCTTTAGTTCGTAGGTTTTCAGCGCATCCTCAGACAGGCGCGTGAGGCCAGCACCGGGATCGATTCCCTGAATTGTTCCGTCCAGCTTCTTGCGGACCTCTTCTTTTTTCAGGTCCTCAATGGATGAAATTTCGCTTTCGGGAATGTATTTCGGAACCACCCAACCAAGTTTAGCGCCATCATAGACAGTTCCCAGGGTTTCGACCTTGTTCTTCACCCGCTTGTAGTAATCGGCATGAGTCTGCGGTAACCAAGCCATCATCATGAAGTCGATATCGCCCCGGCTGACGCCCTGATAGAGAGGGGCGACATCTGTTTGCACCAACTCTACTTTTTGACCAAGCTTGTTCTCGATGAGCTTGGCTGCAAGCTTTGTTACGAATTCCGCATCAGACCATGCCGCCCACCCGATCTTTACCGGCTTCTGATCCTGCGAAAAGCTGACCGTTGCTGTTCCTGCAACCAGTGCGGCTGCAAGACCGAGGGTGGCGCCGAGAGACGCAAATGACTTGAACATTCTTGCTCCTTTTTGATGGTTTGAATTTTGCGGAGACAATCCGCGAGATTAGTTGTTGAGGGCAGGGGCGGCCAACCGTTCGTCACCAGTGTTCGGCTTCCATGAGAACAGACGGCTCAAGGTGGTAGGCTTCTTGCCGAGGCTTTGCGTGATGCGGTCGAGAATGACTGCCAAGATAACAACTGCGAGGCCGCCTTCGAAACCAGTGCCAACATCCAAACGCTGAATGCCCGTGAGAACTGTGTTTCCGATGCCACCAGCACCAATCATTGAGGCGATCACGACCATGGAAAGAGACAGCATGATGGTTTGGTTTATACCTGCCATGATGGAGGGCAGTGCATTTGGAAGCTGCACCTTGAACAGCAGCTGCGATGAGGTGCAGCCAAATGCCTGCCCAGCCTCAATGAATTCCGGGTGCACCTGCCGAATACCAAGGTTCGTCAGGCGGACGACGGGCGGCATGGCAAAGATGACCGTGGCAATCGTTCCTGGCACGGCACCAAGGCCAAAGAACATGGCCGCCGGGATCAGATAAACGAAAGCGGGCATTGTCTGCATAAGATCAAGCGCAGGACGCACTGCCGCTGCCACGCTATCACGCCGGGCCATTGCAATACCAAGCGGGAGGCCAACGATCATTGCGATGAATGTAGACGCGATGACCAGTGACAGCGTTTCCATGGTCGCTTGCCATAGCCCCATGTGCTGGACGAGCCATAAGGAAAGCCCGGTGAAGATGGCAAAGCCGAAGCCCACGCGCCAAAGGGAAAGCAGCGCGAATATCGCAATACCAACCGGCATGGGGATGGAGGTTAGAGCATTAAGAATACCATCTGTCACAAAGCCGATGCCGGTAGCGATTGCGTCCAGCAGGGGTGAAAAATTGTCAAGAATGTAGTTCACGGCGCTATCCACGCCGCTGCCGATTTCAAAATCCATGGGAATTCCTTCGTTAGCCTGCGCGATCAAGCGTTTCCAGCAAAGTAGATTTGCTGATGGACCCGATATATCGTTTGCGTTCGTCGATTACCGGAACCGGCCAAGGACTGCCGGCAACGCGACCCAGCACGTTGGAAAGCGGCTCATCCGCAAAGATCGGCTCAATTTCGGCCAGAAATGCGCTCCGATACGGGTCTGAGTCCTTGGCGCGCACTTTATCAACCAACGAGGTCTGGCTGACCACTCCATGAAAGGTTTTGTCCCTGCCGAGGATAATCGCATAGTCGCGATCAAAGCTTTTCATCCGCTCAAGGGCGGCAGCAGCCGTCATACCCTGCCGTTCAATGATGGTAACTTGCGTCTTACGGGCCACGTCACCTGCTTTGAACACGTGCGAAATATCAACATTGCGGAAGAAGGAGCGGACGTAATCGTTGGCCGGTTGCGTCACGATTTCATCCGGCGTTCCAACCTGAATGACTTCTCCATCCTGCATGATGCAGATGCGATCGCCGATGCGCATGGCTTCATCCAGATCATGGCTTACGAACACAATCGTGCGGCTGTGCTCAGACTGCAGGCGAACGAGTTCATCCTGCATTTCGGTGCGGATGAGAGGATCAAGGGCAGAAAATGCCTCGTCCATTAAAAGAATAGTAGGCTCACTGGCCAAAGCGCGAGCAAGGCCAACGCGCTGCTTCATGCCGCCTGAAAGTTGATCCGGGTAGCTGTTGGCATAACCCGACAAACCAACAGCATCCAGCGCTTCCATTGCGCGCCTGTTTCGGTTGGCCTCGGGCATCCCAGAAACTTCCAAGCCGAAAGCAGCGTTATTCAGAACGGTGCGGTTAGGCAACAACGCAAAAGATTGAAAAACCATGCTGATTTCGCGGCGACGAAGCGCGATGAGTTCCTGACGCGACATCTTGGTCACGTCATGGCCATCAACTTCAATCGCCCCGGAAGTCGGTTCGATCAAGCGGTTCAGCAAGCGGAGCAGGGTGGATTTACCCGAGCCAGAGAGGCCCATAATGACGAAGATTTCGCCAGCATTTATGTCGAAGCTAGCATTTGATACGCCGATGGTGCTGCCGGTAGCAGCATGTACTTCGGACTTGGACTTGCCCGATTTGAAAAGTTCGAGCGCTTTATCGGGACGCTCACCAAACACTTTGTAGACGGATTTCAGACTGATCTTAGGCGTTACGGATGCTTCCGCAACGTCAGCTTCAGTAGATGCTGTCATAGTGATCCCAGCCCCCGGCTCAACAGCTGGGGGAACGCTCCTGTAAGTTGGGAACAGTTTCTTGAACCCGACTTTGATACCGGGGAAACCCTGTTCCGAATTTTCACTCGCGGCGCATGTAGCAGCCGCATTTTCGCTGAATTGAACTTCCTAGACGGCAATGCGTCATGATTGCCAGGAAGAGACTACGGCATCCAGAAAGCGACATACGACCACGCATTCGCTGCTTCCGTGTCTGACGTTTTTCTAGATATAGGCAAAAGTTCCAAAAGTCCATAAATAAATCTAGATTTTGTATGTCTCAAAACCGACCACCCCAAGCGCGTGCGAAAATGACAATTTTTGGCGCCGGGACTTACGTTTGGATTTGCCCGTTGCTCTGGATAGTTGAGCGGAAATTCAGTAGGCATGATGCTGAGAGATTCAGCGGGAAACGTCATGGGCGACATCATCAAATTTAAGAAGCCAAAGCCAGTTAAGCCGCCGCGCCAAGCCTCGCCGACGGTAAAGAAGGCAGCCACAGTAGCGGCCATCGTCATAGGCCTGATTGCTGCATGGGCTTACTTCCAATTCGTTGCGGCGAAGCTATGAAGTGGCATGGCTGCTTGGGCGCCATTTAGCCGTTTGCGATGACTGCCATAAACTGCTCGCCATATCGCGTGAACTTGGTCGCACCAACTCCTGAAATCGATAGCATATCTCGCTCTGTCGTTGGCCGGATCTTTGCGAATGCGATTAGGGTCGTGTCAGGAAATACGACGTAGGGAGCAACACCCAACTCCTTTGAGATAGACAGTCGCAGCGCGCGCAATGCCTGAAACATCCGTTCATCTTCCGGAGAAAAATCAGGCCGAGCAGCTGATATAATAGGCTTTCCGCGTTCACGCTTTCTAACGGCATCCACCGTGTCGCGCCTCAGCGTTACAGAAACCTCTTTCTTGAACACTCCGCGAGCGGCCTCCTCTAGTTTCAGTGCACCAAATTCACTGTGAGCTACGCGGATAAAACCGAGAGCAAGGAGTTGTCGGAATACCGACTGCCACGCATGAAGCGACAACTCCTTGCCGACACCAAACACGGCCAGTTGTTCATGTCCGAATTTGCTGGTTCGCTCAGTGACCTTGCCAAGAAGTACATCAATGACATGTGCGGTACCGAAACGTTCGCCAGTTCGATAAACGGCTGCTAAAGCCTTGATAGAGACCTCGGTGGCATCCCACGTCTCAACAGGATTATTGCATGTGTCACAGTTGCCGCAACGCGAAGGCGCTACCTCACCGAAGTGCGAAAGGATAGCCTTTCGGCGACAACCGGCAGTCTCGCATATTCCTAGAAGCGCACTCAGCTTTGCGCGTTCTATTCGCTTGATCTCATCAGTTCCGTCACTTTCATCTATCATCCGCTGGCGTTGGACGATGTCTTGCATTCCGTAAATCATGAAGGCTTCGGAAGGCAGGCCGTCGCGGCCGGCACGGCCAGTCTCCTGGTAATATCCTTCAACCGAGGAGGGGAGGTCGAGATGCGCAACATATCTGACGTTGGGCTTATTGATACCCATTCCAAACGCGACAGTGGCAACCAGGCAAAGGCCTTCTTCCATTCGGAAAGCATCCTGATTGTCAGCCTTCACCGCCGGGTCCATTCCTGCGTGGTAAGCGCGAGCATTTATGCCCTGCTTGTTCAGCCATTCCGCAGTTTCTTCAACCTTTCGCCGGGACAAGCAATAGACAATACCACTGGAGCCGTTATGGCGCTGCAGGAAGCGAATGAGTTGTGAACGTGCGTTATCTCGTTCTGCGATGTGATAGGTGATATTCGGGCGGTCGAAGCTGTCGACAAAGACAGCAGCATTATCGAGTTGCAGCTGACGGATAATATCGTCTCGAGTATGTGGATCAGCCGTTGCCGTCAGCGCAATCCTCGTCACTCCGGGGTACATTTCCCTCAGTTTTCCGAGGCCGAGATAGTCTTTGCGGAAATTGTGTCCCCAAGTGCTTACGCAATGGCATTCATCAATCGCGATGAGCGAAATCGGCACGTTGCCGAAAAGGTCACGGAAGCCTGGAAGGACCACGCGCTCTGGCGTGACGTAGATAAGTTTAAGCTTCCCGGCGCGCAGCTTTGACCTAACAGAACGCGACTCTTCTTCCGACTGCTGTGACCATAGGCATTCCGCCTTGATACCGAGGGCTTTCAATTCTTCGACCTGGTCGCGCATCAGCGCCACCAGAGGTGAGATGACCACTGTGACACCTGGCAGGCAGAGACCTGGAAGCTGAAAGCACAGCGATTTGCCTTTCCCTGTCGGGAATAGGACCAACGCATCATTCCCGTTTAAAACGTGCTGGATGACATCAGCCTGCTTTCCGCGGAAAGTTTGGTATCCCCATACGCGCTGAAGAGTTGCGAGAGGCTTCTCAAGCAGTTTGTGTTTATACGATACGGGGAGGGGCGAAAGATGATCGGAATCGTGCATCGGTCAGCAAAAATTGCCTTTAATAGAATTTCTAAAACCATAACGAGTGGACATGTCTGACATCCCCACTTAACCGGCTATTTCCATTTGGCCGCCCAATCCCGTAAAGCAGCTTTTGCTCTCTCCGGCCACTGCTTTAGAAGTGGACGAACAACGATCTTTTCACCCTGTGGCTTCCAGGCTAAAAACACCCGTTTGTCGCTAATCGACGCAACCAACAGCGCTTCCTCTTCCTGGCATAGATGACGCGTGCAAGCTGAACCCACGAAATAATCGCCATCAAACGATCCCGAACCAACACCTGTAATGATGTCGGAAAAAACATTACGGTCAGCGCCGAGAAGAGCATCTATTTGTGCAGCAATTTCGCCGAAACCTATGAGTTCACTTGGATGCGATGCACTTTTCTCTCTTAGCGTTGCCCATCCTTTCGATGCATCCGGGACGAAAGGACGATTTTCCGATTTTATAAGTCCGTCTGAAGGTGTCCATTTCCAAGTCTCACCATCAGTGTTGGGGATAGGCACAGTCGCAAAAAGGATTTCGTTAGCACCCACATCTGCCTTCACCGGGCGGCAACTTTCGATCGGACCGTCCAGCCGTGGGTTTAACCCTTGGGGGAATGACACGACGAAGGGCGCAGCATCACATGTGTTTCCGCCAGGCGACGAAGAGCCAACAAGTGCCGGCACTCCGCCAACGAGAAGAGCATCCCGAATATCCAGAATCTCGTTCTTCAGAACCTCTCGACCATCGATCATCAATATTTGCCCGTCGTCGCGCCGGATGATCGCAACTTCGTGGCCAAACATTTTCATTTCGAAAGCTGAAGCTGCCGCCAAACTGGCTTGGCATCCTGCGACAATGGAGAAAGCAGCGACAACAAAACAAACGAGTTTTTTCACGCCAGCCTCCAGCAGCTCTATACCTTCCAAGGTATGTGACGATCGAGGCTTAAATGCAATCAAACGCAGGTTCAAGAGTCAGCCCTGTTCCATAATCTGTCTTATCTGACTTTCATATGGTCCTGCTTGCCTGGGCGAACTTGTTTGCCACTCCCTTTGTGGCAAACCAGAAGCTTACTTCAGACTTCAACCTTAAAGCTCAAGCCATCGTATGCTGGTTCGATGTTCTCCGGCGTTTGCCCCATCACCGTTTTGTAATCCATCGGCGTGTGCATGTGTGTGAGGATGGCACGGCGCGGCGCGAGCCTGTCGATCCAAGCCAAAGCCTGATCAAGGGATAAGTGGCTTGGGTGCGGCTTGTACTGAAGTGCATCTATAACCAGCACGTCGAGACCATGAAGGCGTGTAATGCTTTCGTTTGGGAAGTCACTCACGTCACTGCAATAGGCTACATCACCCACCCGAAAGCCTAGTGATTGGATATCGCCATGCTGTTGCGTGTGGGCAAAAACTTCGACGGCACCACCAGCACCCTCAATGACGATCGGTTTCGATAAGTCAGAAATCAGGTTTGGTTTGACTATGGGCGGATAATTGCCGCCTGCGGGTGTTTCAAGGCTATAGCCAAAGCCGGCACGAATCCGCTCCATGGTCTGCGACTCGGCCCAGATTGGAATGCGCGTTCTCTGAGAATGAAAATATCCACGCAGATCATCGATCCCATGGAGATGGTCTGCATGGGCATGCGTGTAGAGCACCGCATCAATGCGCTTCACATTGGCGGAAATCATCTGTTCGCGAAAATCAGGGCCCGTATCAACGACGATCGTCGTTACCCCACCATCCGGCGCAATTTGCTCAATCAGAAATGCCGCACGGCGGCGACGGTTTCTCGGCTCTCTGGGATCGCAGGCGCCCCAATCACCATCCAATCTTGGCACGCCGGGAGAGGAGGCGCATCCAAGGATCGTGAACCGGCGTGTGAAGCCCTGCCCCGACAAGTTACGCCACTTTCTTCATCTTGGAGAAACAGCGAAACGCATTGTCAGTTGTGATTTCAGACATCTCCTGAAAAGAAACGCCTTTAACCTCGGCCAGCACCTCGGCGGTGTTGACAACGTAGGACGGCTCATTGCGCTTGCCGCGCCAGCGCTTGGGCGCGAGGTATGGTGCATCGGTTTCCACCAGCAGGCGATCCATCGGAACAGTGCGGGCGATATCCCGCAATTCGGTCGATTTCGGGAAGGTCAAGATTCCTGAGAAGGAAATAAATCCACCAAGGTCCACGCCAGCGTCGGCCAGCGCCTGACCCGCCGAAAAGCAATGAAGGATAAAGGGGAAGGCTCCCTTTCGTGTTTCTTCGCGAAGAATTGCAGCCATATCATCATCAGCGCTTCGGCTGTGAATCACCAACGGAAGCTGGGTTCTCCGCGCTGCCTCTATGTGGCGACGAAAGCCCGTTTGCTGATCTTCCGGCTTTTGGGTGTCGTAAAAATAGTCGAGACCCGCCTCTCCTATCGCCACAACTTTTTCGTTTGTTTCCGCCAAGCGAACCAGATCATCTGCCGTTACATCCAGCTCTTCGGCCGCATTGTTGGGGTGCGTACCAACAGAGCAAAACACGGACGGATAACGCTCAGTTAGCGCCAAAAGGCTGGGAAGCTTTCTAACGCGTGTCGAGATCGTCACCATCTGGCCGACACCAGCTGCATGCGCGCGGGAAACGAGTTCATCGCGTTCTTCTTCGAAGTCGGCGAAATCCAGGTGGCAGTGCGTATCGATCAGCATCAGTAGAATTCAAGCCTTGTCTGTTTCAGGCGCTACATAACGCGGAAAAACCGGCGAAACAGTGGGCAGTTCCGTGCCGGGCTTCAAACGACCCGCCTCACCCAGCTTGGCAAAGACGCGGTCTTCAGGCGCGACAGCAACGAGATCGAGAAGCTTTGCAGCGCTATCCGGCATGATCGGCTGGAACAGAATAGCGATCTGCCGCACCACTTCCGCCGTGACGTAGAGGACAGTTGCCATACGGGCAACATCTGTCTTGCGCAGAACCCAAGGCTCCTGCGCCGCGAAATAACGATCTGCCTCGTTGACGATATTCATGATAGCGCCGACAGCCTTGTGAATCTGCTGCTTGGACATTTCCTCGCGGCAGACTGCAATTGCCTCGTCAGCCGTTGCCAAAATAGCTTTGTCCGCATCTGTCAGCGGGCCAGGCTCTGGCACCCTGCCTTCAAGGTTCTTCCCAATCATCGACAGAGAGCGGGACGCAAGATTGCCAATACCATTGGCAAGATCGGCATTGATACGCGTGCCGATCCCTTCCTCCGAATAGCTTCCATCCTGCCCGAAGGATACTTCACGCAGGAAGAAGAAGCGGACCTGGTCCAAGCCAAAATGGTTGACCAGATTGACCGGATCGACAACATTGCCGAGCGATTTTGACATCTTCTCGCCTTTGTTCAGCAAGAAGCCGTGCGCGTAAACGCGCTTTGGAAGCGGAAGGCCCGCTGACATCAAGAAGGCTGGCCAATAAACGGCGTGGAAGCGGATGATGTCTTTACCAATGATGTGCGCATCCGCTGGCCAATATTTTGCACGGGCTCCGTTCTGATCTTCCACATAGCCAGTTGCAGTAATGTAGTTGGTCAAGGCATCGACCCAAACATACATCACGTGCTTCTCATCACCCGGCACCTTGATACCCCAATCGAAAGTGGTGCGCGAGATGGATAGATCCTTCAGGCCGGATTTCACGAAGGAAATAACTTCATTACGTCGCTCGTTGGGCCCTATAAAATCTGGCTGATCTTCGTAGAGCTTCAGCAGCTTATCTTCATAGGCCGAGAGCTTGAAGAAGTAGCTTTCTTCTTCCACCCACTCAACAGGCGTACCCTGAGGTCCGTAACGTACGCTATCGGCGCGAAGTTCGGTCTCTTCTTCCTGATAATAGGCCTCGTCGCGGACGGAATACCAACCGGCGTAGCTATCCTTATAGATATCGCCGTTCTTCTCCATACGCCGCCAAACCTCCTGCACCGTTTCGTGATGGCGCTTTTCAGTCGTGCGAATGAAATCATCGTTGGACGAGTTCAAAAGCTTGCCCATCTGGCGGAATTCGTTTGAATTTCGCTCGGCAAGTTCTTCCGGCGAGATGCCTTCGTTCCGCGCAGTCTGCTGCATCTTCTGACCATGTTCATCTGTTCCGGTCAAAAAGAAAACATCCTTTCCATCCAGACGCTGAAACCGCGCCATGGCATCGGTCGCAATCAGCTCGTAGGCATGGCCAATGTGTGGCTTACCGTTTGGATAGGAAATGGCAGTCGTGATGTAGTAGGGCGTTTTTGAAGACATAAAAGCCAGCATTCAGTTCGTGAATTTCTCTGGTCGCGTCTTAAACCATGTTTTATCAATGCGAAACAGAGTTTCAGAAAATTCAGCGCGCAACATCTTCCAGAATCGAGAGAATGGTCTGTTTGCGATCAAGGTTGTAAGCCTGGGAAACGGTAATGCGTTCCGTAACATCAGAAGCCAGCCGAGACATTCTATCTGCCTGGCCCAGGTCTCCACTTAAAGCCAAGGTCCGCGCCCTGCCCTCCAGATATTCGGTCAGGTGCCCGAGGAAAAAGTTGAAGATAACCTCGTTATCCTTGCCAGCCAGAACATCGGCAAGCCTGTGCATCGCACGCCGCGCACCCGGTCCCTCAGCGGCCAAGACATCGCTGAACGCGTTGATGATCTCTGTACCGCCATAGTTCAAAAGCTTTAGGGCTTGGGACACACTGCCGTTTGCCAGATGCAGAACCTCCTGCGCCGTTCGTCCACCATCCAGCGTAATATCGAGATTAGCCAACGCGGCCGACAGATCATCCGGCTTCAGCGGCGAAAGCTTCAGCGGCAGGCAACGGGAGCGAATGGTAGGCAGCAATCGGCCCGGAGCGTGACTTAGAACAAGGAAAAGCGAACGCTTGGGCGGCTCTTCCAGAATTTTAAGAATCGCGTTCGCGGCATTTCTGTTCAAGTCATCAGCCGGATCGATGATCACGACACGCCAATTGCCTGTGCCCGAAGTCTGCGAGAAGAAGTGCCCTGCCCGACGCACCTCATCAACTGTAATTGCCGTTTTCACCTTGCCGCTTTTTTCATCCACAGGCCGCGCAAGATGGAGGAGATTATGCGAGGCACCAGATGCAATCTGGCGGCTAACGCTGCTGGCAGGGTCTGGATCGCCCAAGGCCAAGGGCGCAGTTTCCGGGTTTGGATAGCTCAGAACGTGATTGACGAAGCGGAAAGCAAGCGTTGCTTTGCCAATGCCCTCGGGGCCTTCAATCAAAATCGCGTGGTGGCTTCGGCCCGAATTATAGAAGCGCGCAAGAAAATGCTCTGCCTGCTCATGGCCAAAGAGGCGCGTGTTGTTTTGCGGTGGAATGGCACCATCAAGTACCCCATGCACGACCTCACTCATGAGGCAGCGCCCTGATCCACTCTTTCGCTCAGACGCTTCTCAACGGCTCTTAAAACGTCGTATGCAACGGCATCTGCATCACGGGACGCATCGATTACGATGCAACGATCGGCATCTCGTTCAGCGATATCCAAAAAGGCTTGCCGACGCTTCTCATGCACTTCGATTTCTTCCTTCTCGAAGCGATCTGGAGGTTCCGATCCACCAGCCTCTTCAGCGCGGGTACGGGCACGATTCAGCCCCTCCTCCGCTGGCAAGTCTAGAATAAGTGTTAGGTGCGGGCGCAACCCGTTGATGGCGACTGCTTCAAGCGAATTGACGAATGCCTGATCCAGATTGCCGGTGATCCCTTGGTAGACCCGAGAGGAGTCCATGAAGCGGTCACAAAGCACAATTTTGCCATCTGCCAATGCAGGACGAATGATTTCCTCGACGTGATCCGTACGCGCCGCAGCAAATAGCATAGCCTCAGTGCGCACGCCAAAGCGTTCCGCAGCCCCGGAAAGAATGACGTGGCGAACAGCCTCCGCGCCAGCAGACCCGCCAGGCTCTCGCGTTAGCAGCACATTGCGCCCCTGCTCTTCCAAGCTTGCGGCAAGCCTGCGGATCTGGGTGGATTTACCCGCCCCTTCTCCGCCTTCGAATGTAACGAATAGCCCGGTCCCGTTGCTCAATGTGAGGCTGTCCAATCTGCTGCTGCAATTGCCGCCGTTTTAAACGACAAAATCGGAAATGTGAAACTGCAGATGGGAGAAAATCAAAGCCAGAAAAACAGCAGTTCCAGCGCAGCATCCGTCGCATTTGAAACCAACCCACCAACACCGATGTCTTCGGCTGCGTGCAATGGCACCTGCTTCAGCGCCCGGTCTCCTTCAAAGATTTGGAGGTTGCCAACGACCTGCCCCTTCTGGACGGGGGCTCGAAGTGGCCAGTGATAGACGATCTTGCCGCTCAGCCTTTCGCCGTTTTTGGAGCGCACATAGATATCGACGGGCTCCGCAGGCAAAAGCTGGACATGGGACTTTTCACCACCATACACAGCAGCCTCACCGATGACTTCATCCTGCTTGAAGAGCACCCGCGTCTCAAACGCGGACAGCCCCCATTCCAGTAGGCGGCGCGACTCCTCTGTGCGTTCCTTATCGCTAGCAAGGCCACCAAGAGCCATAAATAGCCGCGTTCCGTTTCTCTCCACGGAGGCCACCACCGCAAAGCCGGAGCCTTCTGCATATCCAGCGCCTAGCCCATCGACGCCTATACCGAGGCTAAGAAGCGGATTTTTGTTACGCTGAAAAATCTTGTTCCAGGTGAAATCCGGCTGTGTATAGAGGCTGTAGAACTGCGGATAAGTGCCGTGGATGTGTCTAGCCAGCTCCACAAGGTCGCGCGCGGTGGAACGGCTTTCTTGCTCCGGAAGGCCCGTTGAGTTGCCGAACACACTGCGTGTCAGCCCCAGATCCTTGGCCCTCGCCGTCATGCGAGCGGCAAAGCCTGCCTCGTTGCCAGCCATCCCTTCGGCGAGGATGATGCAGGCGTCATTCGCATTTTGGATGACGACGCCACGGATTAGGTCGCTCACCGGAACCTGGGATTTCAACGCCGCAAACATGGTGGCAGTACCAGATGGAGCTCCGCCGGTTCTCCAGGCATTTTCGGAAACGAAGAATGATTGATCGAGCTTGATCTCACCGCGGCCCACGGCTTCAAATACCAGATCCATCGTCATGAGCTTGGCAAGCGATGCAGGTGGAAATGCCTGATTCTCGTTCTGTGCAAGGAGGACCGTGCCGGTTTTAGCTTCAACCAGATAGGCCTGCTTTGCCTTGAGTTCCGGAGCACCCGGCTCCTGTGCGGATGCGGCACAAGAAAAAATAAGTGAGCCAAGCGCACAGACGCCTGCAAACAATATTCTGGAAAATCTGGGAAGGTACATTGGAATGCTCATCCACCGCATCGGTCATTGGGTATCAGTGGCTAATATTCGGCGCAACCGCCGAACGGCATTCTCAAGTTTGGCGGCTCCCTTAGCTGTCGAACAGCTGCGAGCCGCCATCAGACAAATCAGCGACGCGAAGGCTTGCCCTGTGGAGCATCGTCCACCTGTTGCATCATGCCGTCATCGCGAAGGATGACGTTGCCGAACACGACCTGTGGCTCCGTGCGGCGCTTGGTGGGGGCTGCATAAGCGGTTTCGGAGGTGGTGACGGGCGCAGGTGCAGCAACTGGACGAATAGCAGACGGCTTGCCCGAGGCTTTAGGCAGTGGTGCAGAAGCCATACGTACAGGCTGTTCGACAACCGGCGCAGCAACAGGAACGCGTTGCGGCTTTGTCTGAACCGCCGCCACGACGGGCTGGGGAGCGGAACGAGCAGCGGGCAGAATGGGTGCACGATTGGTCGGCGCTGGCGCCAATGCTGCCTGAACAACCGGCTGCGGCGCCGGAATGCGCGTCTCGGATTTTTGGCCCTTGCCGGAAACTTTGCCGTAGTTCGCAGAAGCAACACTACCTGAACGACCATAGCTTTGCAGCTGGTCACCCAATGATTGATTGGAAGCAACCATCACACCCGTTGCAATCTGACCGTCCGGATAGATTCCGGGCAGGCGATTGCCCTTGCGCACGTAGGAAGCCATCAAATAGGGCATGTCGTGGCCGCTCAAATCAGCCTTACCAACATACTGTACGTTGACGTGCGCCGTGCCGACGCGCTTGAAGTCAAGCAGTTCGGCGGTCTTGTCAGAGACATCGATGATACGGCCAGGATGGAATGGCCCGCGATCATTCACGCGAACGATAACTGAGGAACCCGTGTCCGTGTTCGTGACACGGGCATAGCTGGGCAGTGGAAACGTCGGATGCGCGGCAGAGAGATGTTCGCTGTCGTAAACTTCACCATTGGCAGTATAGCGACCATGGAAGGCAGAGCCGTACCAGGATGCCAATCCGCTTTTGTTGTAATTCGGATCTTCCTTGGGAACGTAGACCTTGCCCTTAACTTCGTAAGGGTTGCCAACCATGTAGCGCCCGCCGCCCTTAGGCACCGGCTGCCCATCGGCAACAACACGCGGGCTTGCCTTCACACCGTACTCGCTCTCGGCAAAGTATTCCTTGCTGCGCGGTTTGCTTTTCTTTGCCGTAGTTGTGTTGGACGTTGACGCGCACGACGCCATTCCAGCGCACACCACGGCAACCCCAAACCACTTCGCACCCAGCAGAAGCTTGCTCTTTTCCGAACTCAATACTCTAGTCCCACGCCGCAATTGAACCGAGCACCGCCAGTAAGCGGCACAGGCGACGGGAAGCCTCGTACTTCTCGTGCGCCATTGCTCGTGCAGTTTTGCCCGTAACGTGGCCAAAATGCGATCGGAAAGCGTGGATAACTAAAATTAGATTCAATTATGGTTAATATACAATTAATGTTAACTTTAAGTAAACACAGCTCTACTTCAGCTTTACCGTCTTATCAGATCCAATACCAAGCGACGCTGGGTCAGCAAAACCAGCACGGCATAGAGCGCACCCCCTGCAGCAACACCTGCCGCCAACTGCATCAGCGCACCGTTGAATTGAAGCCAGCCACCAACAAGCAGAAGCCGGACAACAATCGCCATAATCCCCGCCAGCATTAGCGGCAACAGCGTATCTCGCATACCAGTCGCCAACGGCAATCCAGCCACTTTCAGCACGATCCACAGGTAAGACAACAAGACCCCGATGTTTGCGACACAGAGGAAAACACAAAGACCGTAAAGCCCATCCCACCAGGCGCCAGCAATCATAGCAAGGATGGTAGACACGGCACGCCCTAGTCCAAACCGCCACAGAACGGTCGCATGGCCGGTTGCCTTCAAGTAGGGGATGAAGCTGCCGCAGGGGGACATGATGCCCTTCGACACCGCTAACAGCCCGAGCACTGGCGCTGCGAAAGCCCATTTCTCGCCAAACACCACCGTCATCGCGGGCTCAGAAACTGCCCAGATACCGAATAGCAACGGCGCTAGAAGCAGTGTTGTGGCCTGGGTGGTGCGCGACAAGATGGCGGCCTGCTTGGCTCCATCATCGTTCATCCGGCTGAAGGACGGGAAAAGAACACTCATCAAACCTGTTAGCACAATCTGGTTGGGCAGATCGGACAGGCGGTTTGTAAGATTAAAGGTACCTGCTTCCGGCAGACCCAGCATGCGGGTGATAATCACGATTGGTGACTGAAACGACAGGAAGCTAACGAAATCCGCCCCCACGAGCCGCACACCGTAGGACATGTGACGCCTGAGTTCCGGCATGGCGAAATGGAAGCCGGGTCGGTAACCGGCTGCAATAAACAGGCCCACGAAGCGAAGCCCGGCGCTCACATAAAGCTGGGCGATAAGTGCCCATATGCCATACCCCCCAAGTACCACCGCAATCGCAGCGATGGCGCCCATTGCTTCCGCGAAGACTGAAACAAATGCGTCCCGATCAAAAGCCATGCGTCTCGATAATTGAGAACTTGCAACATCCGGCCCAAGATAAAGAACGAAGAGAGGCGCAAAGATTTCCAGCAGCCAGGCCGCTTCGGGCGCACCAAGAAGCGAAGCGAGCGGGTGGGAAAAGATGAAGACCAAGATCCCAAGCGTGGTCGCAACCGCGAGATTCGTCCAGAAAATCGTATCGTCGCTGACCGCATCTTCCCGCGCATCGCGAATGAGGCCAGCGGTCAGCCCTGCTCCTGCGAACAGCAACAGGAAGGTGATTACGATCATGCCGCTGGCGACCATGCCCAATTCTGAAGGCGAGAGATAGCGCGCCAGGATGGGCACGCTAACAAATTTCAGCGTGAAAATCGCCACCTTGGAAGAGATGCTCCAGATAACGCTGGTAATCGTCTTGCGTTGCGCAGCCATACACGACGCTCCGGTTTTAGATGGATCATCCTGAAGAGCGCACATGGCCTAAAGGACATACCACTGAGAAACTGGAGGGGTGAAAGAATGTCGACTCTTCTCTTTCGCCCCGGTTGAGACTTCGGATGCCTGCGAGGTCTGAAAGAACGTGATTCTCGCGACCGGGCGAACAAACAAACCGACAATGGCCGATCTAGGGCAGGAATGCTGCAACGCCACTAGAATTTGTGCAATGCGAATAAAAGAGTTTTCAATGCAGAGCGCGGGAACAGTTGACGTAGCCGTTTCCAAGGCTATAACCGCTGCACATCTGGCGCTGATGCTTCGCTTTTCGAACCATCGCATTCACCAGGGAAGAGTGTCCGAGTGGTTTAAGGAACCGGTCTTGAAAACCGGCGTGCGTGAAAGCGTACCGTGGGTTCGAATCCCACCTCTTCCGCCAGATTTGATGAGCTTAGGCGGATCGACCACCCTCTCTTTGCTTGTCTGCACCACACGATGTTCTTCCGCCTGGAGCAGGCGAAAAGGGTACCGTGCCTTACTTGCCAATCCTGATTTTGCTGGAGTTGATCCAGCTGGAACCTGCGCTGGCGTCCTTCGCCACGGTGACTGTGCCCTGTGGTTTTGCCTGGGCGTGCTCGAGATCCTCCTCACCAACGCTGCGGTCAAAATTTTCAGTTGGGAAACGTACGCGGTACCGTCTTGAAACTCCGCCCTGCCCTTGCGGTTGGAGAGCGACGATTTTGCCGACGCCTTCGGGATGACCGGGGGCGCGGACACGCAAGACGACTTGATCGCCAGACTCGAATTTCTGTGTGGCCATAATTATTCCCCGTAATTTCGAACAATAAAAAAGGCCGGGCAATACCCGACCTCTCCAAGCTAATGATCTCGCTGCCAGTACTTCCGTGGTCAGCGTGACGCTATAGCATTAAGCTGCTTGCAGGTTGTCTGCTGCGCTTTTACCCGAGCGACGATCCTGAACGATGTCGAAGCTTACCTTCTGGCCTTCAACGAGCGAACGCATTCCAGCGCGCTCAACAGCAGAAATGTGCACGAATACGTCCGCGCTGCCATTTTCCGGCTGAATGAAACCAAAACCCTTGGTGGCGTTGAAAAACTTAACTGTGCCGATGTTCATAACGATTTCCTTTTTTCAAACCGTTGTTGGGCCCACGATACCTTGCGGGCAAAGATCGAAGATTTGAAAGGAAATCCAGAGAGAGCCTCGAAAGCTCTGTAGTGACGTCACAAGCAATTTGTCGATGATCGAAATGTACAGGCGTTTCAAAATATTGCAACCACCTACATGCCGATTTTGAGAATTAATTATCCAATGCATCCCAAGATGCTGTTTCGGTACAGTTTTATTTCTGAAATATTTCCCGGCCAGGAGACGGTTTGCTTCCTACCGCTTAAGCCAACTCTCCAACCCTGACAGCGCATGGTTTACCAGCAATGCCAGCGCCGCTACGAGCAACCCACCTTGAAGGATGAAGGCATAATTGTAGCTCTGCAGCCCGGCGACGATCACTTCTCCCAAAGTTTTTGCTGCAACGGTGGAGCCTATGGTCGCCGTTGCGACGCTGATGACGGCGGAAATGCGAACACCTGCCAGGATGAACGGTAGAGCAAGTGGCAGTTCCACTCGCCATAGCCTTTGAAGTTGCGTCATACCGCTTCCCCTCGCCGCATCGAGAATTGGCGTTGGCAGGTTGCTCAGCGCGGTCAGCGCGTTTTCAAAAATCGGCAACAGTCCGTAGAGAATAAGCGCGATCAGCGTCGGCCCGTTTCCAAAGCCAAGGACAGGCACACAAAGGGCAAGAACTGCCACGGGAGGAAAGGTCTGACCGATTGCCACCACACTACGCGAGAGAGGCAGAAAATCCGCACCAAAGGGACGTGTGACGAGGACCGCAAGGAATACTGCGATGGCGGTAGACGTGGCAGTTGCCGTCGCAACCAGCGCGAGATGCTGAATTGTCAGCCACGCGAGGCTGTCCTGCTGGTATATTGGTGGCGCATTCTCATCCACGAACCACTGAAAAAGTGGAGCGAAATCTGAGGGCCGAGCCAGAAACGCAGTGAGGATCAATAAGAAGAGGAGAGCGACGAGCGAAGGGGCAATGTGCCTCATCCTGCCTCCGAAGCGGCATGCATGAGGCTCAGGAGCGAAATGCGCCCTACCCTTTGACCATCCATACTGACCACGGGAGCAGCATCGCGTCCTTCCCATAGAAGGCGCGCCAGTGCTTCCCTTTGGCTCAAACTCTCAGAAAATGCCTCGCCTTGCGCCTCTCCCGGTTCACGCAATGAGGCAACTGTACCCAAGGATAATAGCCTGAACGGACGCTCCACACTTCCAACCATGGACGATACGAATTCGCTGGCCGGATGTCGGATAATGGCTTCCGGCGGCCCGTATTGGACCAGCCGGCCTTTATCCATGACCGCGATCCTGTCACCTAAATGAAAGGCTTCTTCCATGTCATGCGTAACGAGCAAAATGGTTGTTTGCAGCTTTTTCTGAATATTAAGCAGATCTTCCTGCGCTTTCGCGCGAATGATCGGATCGAGTGCGCCAAAAGGTTCATCCATCAGGAGCAGGCTTGGCTCCGCTGCCAGCGCACGCGCCACGCCCACCCGCTGCTGTTGGCCGCCCGAAAGTTCATGCGGATAACGATCAGCAAAATCCGCCGGGTCCATTTGAAAAAGCTCCAGCAAGCTATTCACCTTTTGGCGAATCCGCTCACGCTGCCAACCAAGGAGGTTCGGAACGGTGGCAATGTTCTCATAGACAGTTCGATGGGGAAAAAGCCCATGACCCTGAATCGCATAGCCGATGCGGCGGCGAAGTTCGTGCGGGGGCATGGAGCGATTATCTTCGCCATTCACGCGAATTGTGCCAGAGCTGGGCTCCACCAAGCGATTGATCATCCTCAGCAGAGTTGTTTTGCCAGAACCCGATGTGCCAACCACCGTCGTGATCGAGCTGGCTGGCACATGCATGGAGACATCGGCGACAACAGATTGATCGTCATAGTTTTTGGATAAGTTCTCGATTTCGATCATCGCCTCGCCTTTAATTGTGGTCCCTTGGCGAGATCAACCAGAGCATCCATCGCGACTGCCGCGCAAAGCGCCAGTGCTACTGTTGGCAGAGCTCCAAGCAGAACCAAATCCATCGCTGTTTGACCAATCCCTTGAAAGACAAACACGCCCAGCCCACCGCCGCCAATGAGGGCCGCAATCGTGGCCATGCCGATATTTTGGACCAGCACTATGCGAATGGCGGTCAAAATGGCGGGCATGGCGAGAGGCACTTCTACGCGCCACAAAAGCTGTCGATCATTCATGCCAATTCCTCGCGCAGCATCGACAGTATCGGCAGAGACACTGGCCAGACCCGAAACGGTGTTCGCAACAACGGGAAGCAATGAATAAAGCACCAACGCTACGAAAGCCGGCGCGGCGCCAATACCCCGCACACCGATTTCAGATGCACCCGGCACATGAACAGCAATCCAACCCATCGGTGCAATCAACAGGCCAAAAAGCGCCATGGAAGGAATGGTCTGCACCATATTTAGAAGAGCCAGACAGAATCTGCGGAGCGCAGGAACTTGATGGCATAAAAGACCAAGCGGCAGGCCAACGAGCAGAGCCGTCCCAAGCGAACCGATCGCCAACAGAACATGCCTGCCCGCCTCCCGCCAGAATACATCGGCTCTTGAAGTGTATTCCTTGAGAAGCGAAAGCTGCCCCCATCCTCCACCAAGGAAGAACAAGCCTAGCGCGGCCACCACAGCAATCAATAACGCCAGTCTCGGTATTGGTGCCAATTGGATTTTTGCCAAAGCATCCAAGACCGTAAGAACATTGGCAAACAGCAGCAACCAGAAGCCTGAGGCAATGGAAACTCTGGCGAAACTATTGCCCGGCGCTACGAGGTATTGCGCGGAATAGCCCGCAGCAAATATGAGCATACAGATGGCTATGATTGCTGCTGCAAGCTTGATGGGTAGACGCAGCTTTACGGAGGCAATGAGGCTGGCAGTCACGACAGCAGCCATTGTCAGCAGCAGGATAGGCAGTGGCACAGCGTCCCAAAGGGATTGTGCTTGGCCCTGCACAATGCGGTTGGGCTTCAGCACCGCAAAGGGCAAAAACGCCACCCCCAGAAGATTGAGGATGGCGATTACGATGCCCAGTCTATCCAAGCGCCCACGTACCAAAAAAACAGACCTCACGAACAGCCTTGGCAGAGGAATGACGGGTTATCAGCCATCAATGTCCCTCACTTCAGGAAACTATTCTTCTTGAGAAAATCTTCCGCCACAGCCTTTGCGGGTTCTCCGCCCAGCTGAACGCGGCCATTCAATTCCTGCAAAGTCACAAGATCGAGCTTTGCAAAAACCGGTTTCAGGATTTCCTCAATCTTCGGGTTCTTCTTCAGTACTTCCTCGCGAATAATCGGCGCTGGTTGGTAGACAGGCTGCACGCCCTTATCGTCTTCCAACACGACAAGACCCGAAGGCGCAATGCCACCATCTGTGCCGTAAACCATAGCCGCGTTGGCACCATTGGTCTGGTTAGCTGCTGCAGCAATCGTAGCAGCTGTATCACCGCCCGAAAGGGTGATGAGCTGGTTCGGCTGAAGCTTGAAATTGTAGGTCGTCTGGAATGCCGGAAGTGCTGCCGCCGAATTTACGAATTCGGATGAAGCTGCAAGAACCACTTTGCCGCCGCCGGTTACGTATTTTCCGAATTCGGTCAGCGTCTTGAACTTGCCTTCATCGGCAACATCCTTGCGAACTGCAATGCCCCAGGTGTTGTTGGCCGGAGATGCCGAGAGCCAAACAACCTTATTGGCATCGTAATCCAGTTTCTTCACTGTCTCAAAAGCTTTTGCCGCGTCTTTCCAGACTGGATCTTCAGCTTTGTTGAAGAAGAATGCGCCGTTGCCCGTATATTCAGGATAGATATCAATCTCGCCAGCCAGCAGAGCCTTGCGCACCACCGGCGTTGCGCCCAACTGGATTCTGTCCGTGGCCTCGATGTTATTGGCCTTCAGCATGCTCAGGATAATGTTTCCAAGCACACCTCCCTCAGTATCGATCTTGGAGGAAACGACCACCTGCGCCTGAGCAGCCGATAAGGAGAAACCCAGCGCCAGCAGAGCGGCGCCCATCAAATTGATCTGCTTTTTCATCCAGCACCCTCGCCCTCAAAGGGAACCCCGATTTCGGTTCCCGCCTGCAACTTTAGCCCTATCTAGGGCAGCGTGAAGAACAAGCGAGTCAGCCATCGCTAAAATTCGCTGGCGGCTTTCACGTCAGCCCGTTACCGGTTGCTCTCTCTTCAACGGGGGAGCAATGGCCTTGCGTCCAAAGACGAAAAGGATCAGTGCGAACGCGGCAACACCACCATGTACCCAATATGCAAGAGAGTAGCCGCCCTTATCAGTCAGCCAGCCAGCAACAAGATTGCTGGATGAAGCCCCAATCCCCTGCACCGTCATGATTGCACCGAGGCCCACGTTAAAGCGGCCTGTACCAGATAGGATACGTTCTGCCGCAAGCGGCGTGGCGATACCGATCAACCCAGCACCGATGCCATCCAGGATCTGCACTGGATAGATGGCTGCAAAGTTTGAAAAACTCCCCGCGATAGCGCCGCGAATGGGCAGCGCCATCAGACCGACGATGAAAATCGATGCGAGTCCAAACCGTGAAATGAGACGCGGCGCCGCAAGAGCCACGACGATCATGGCAACCTGAGAAACGCCCGTCGTAATGGCTGTCGTGCGGAATGGGCTGCCCAGCTGGATCGAGAAGTTCTGCGCAATGAGGCGGCTAATCGGCGCATTGCCGAAATGGAAGATCATTAGCACCAGGGCCAAAAGAATGAGACCCTTGCTATGCGTCAAAACAGAGAAACCAGAAGGACCTTCGTCAGTGCCATGACTATTCATACCACGTGCCACGCGGTTATCAATATGGCGAGGATTGATTGCGAGCGTGGCAATGATGGCGGCAGCAGCAGTCAGCACCATCAGGCCCACCACACCATTCAACCCAAAATACATGCTGCCAAGATAGATTGCAGCGAGAGAGAACACATTGCCTGCATGGTTCCAGAATTCGTTGCGTGAAACCTGATCCGTAAATCGCCTTTCACCTACCAGACCCAGCGTCAGGCCCATAAGTGCAGGCCCGATGACAGCACCTACAACGGCGGTTGCCGACTGCCCACCAAACACTGAAAAATTGTTCGGTGTGGCCAATGTCCAAAGCGCCATAGCGGTTACGAGAAGAACAGGAAGGATGATGAGCGTTCGCTTGCGATCAGAAGCATCAACGAGAGCGCCAAAAAGCGGCGTCGCGATCATTCCCAATATGCCGCCAACTGTGGCCACAACGCCCAGAGTGAACGGCTGCCAGCCATGCGTTGCGAGAAATCCATCAAGAAAAGGACCAAGTCCGTCCCGCGCATCGGCAAGAAAAAAATTCAATGTAGCAAGGGCAATGAGTGAGCGGCGTACATCAGTAGAAAGGGAATCAGCCAAAGACAGGGCCTCCTAGCGCAAGCTCGCCTCAATGCTGAAACGCCTGTCCGGTTCCGTACCGGCCACTTCGCGAATAAAATTTAATATTTTGCTTTCTCAAGGTTGTAGAATGGGGAGTAGGCACCTGATGCACCTTCACACCTGCTTTCGAGCCTGATATGTTCTTTTTTTGTTCTTTATAAGAAAGTGAGGGCTGAATAAGTGATTCCTTCAGCCAGCATGAAAGTGGACAAATTGTTAGGGGCCGGAGCGCGACCAGAATCTTCGGTTGAGGCTATCCGCAAGATCATCCATGTGGATATGGATGCCTTCTACGCCTCTGTGGAGCAGCGAGATAATCCTGATCTAAGAGGAAAACCTGTTGCGGTGGGAGGAGCAGCGGCGCGCGGCGTGGTGGCGGCTGCCAGCTATGAGGCCCGAAAGTTCGGTATCCACTCTGCCATGCCCTCTGTCACGGCAGCACGAAAGTGCCCAGAGCTTATTTTCGTCAAGCCACGTTTCGAAGTCTACAAGGCTGTGTCCCAGCAAATTCGTGAGATATTCGCTGAGTACACGCCACTCATAGAGCCTCTATCTCTCGACGAAGCCTATCTGGATGTCACCGAGAATCTCAAAGACATGCCCATTGCGACTGAGATTGCCCTCCAGATCCGCCAGAAGATAAAGGAAGCCACAGGCTTGAACGCTTCTGCCGGAATTTCCTACAATAAATTCCTGGCGAAAATGGCGAGTGACCTGAACAAGCCCAACGGACAGGCCGTAATTACCCCGCGCATGGGGCCAGCCTTCGTTGAGCAACTGCCAGTCAAGAAATTTCATGGCGTCGGGCCTGCCACGGCAGAAAAGATGCATCGCCTTGGCATTCAAACGGGAGGCGATCTCAAGTCAAAATCCCTGAATTTCCTGGCGCACCACTTCGGCAAATCCGGCCCTTACTTCTATGGTATCGCACGCGGCATTGATCATCGTCAGGTCAAGCCGGATCGTGTGCGAAAGTCGGTCGGTTCCGAGGATACCTTCTTTCAGGACATTCACGCGCTGGATCCGGCAAAGCAAGAGCTTGCGCCTTTGGTTTCAAAAATCTGGGGCTATTGCGGTGCTCGTAATCTCTGCGCCAAGACGGTGACGGTGAAGGTAAAGTACAGCGATTTTCAACAGATGACCCGGAGCCGAACTCAGTCGCTGGCATTCGTGAGCGAAACGGAGGTTCTGGAGATTGCAGAAGCTCTTTTGGAAACGGTCTATCCGTTCCGCCGCGGTGTACGTCTGCTCGGTGTTACGCTTTCCAGTCTCAGCGAGACCACAGAAGATGATGCCAGCCAGCTACCTCTTTTCCGATAGAGAACGGAACATAGTCGCTCACTGGTCGTTGGAAATTCCGAACCCGGGCTGTGTCAAGCGGACACGACAGGGACGGAGAACATGGGTATTTTTCCGCTTTCTTCTCATGGCCAACGAATTGGCAGGCGAGCTTCTTACCTGTCCAGCCCGGGATCACTTTACGAAGCAGATATCATTCTGCAGCCTTCGGCATTTCCGCTTCCAGCTCATAAGAATAGCCTTCCAGCATGGCATAGGCTTGCTCAATGGTCTTGATCTCGTTCTCAGCCTTGCCAATTGCATCAGCGATAGTGTCGCAACGGGCATTCAGCATTCTGCCTAGAACATCGCTTTCCGGTCGCTTGCCAATGCGATCTATGTGGTGACGGATGCGTCCCCGGTGCCGTTCAAGCTCCAGAATGTGAATGCGGGTATTGACAATCTTGTCTGTCAAGCGTCGACGCATGGCTGCAACCGGATCGAATGTGCCTGGTGTTCTTTCATCCAGAATAAAATCATTGACCAGCGAATCGAGGATCAGCAGACCCTCCAGATCCTTGGAATCCGTCAGTTGCGGATCAAAGCCGGTGTCGTCGTAGACCTTCCGGCGTACAGGATCAACCAACAGCTCATAAGACGCGGTTAGCTTCGAGAAGGCATCTACATCTCCCCCCGCATCGGGATGCGCCGCTTTTGCGCGAGATCGATAAGCAGCCTTGATAGAGGCTCCATCTGCATCTCTGTCTACGCCAAGCGTTTTGTAGGGATCGATCACGGTTCCACCTGGTGTCAAATTGTCCAAGGTCACCCTCTCGTAAAGTGCTTCGCCGGAAGCCTCAACCCCTCGCGGCTTCATGTGGCGAAACCGGGGCCGTTGCCACCTTTTCCCCATCGTTTGCAGCCGCGGGCACCGATCTCCCCAAGAAGCGCGGAATGCGGCCCTGTGCCACTGGTGCCATGATGAAGCTCAAGACCAGGAAGGGCAAGAGGAGAGCGAAGCTTATGCTGAGGCTTGCATGTTCTGCGACAAAACCCAGCATTGGCGGCACGCCGATATTCGAGAGCAGCAGCGTGAGAGCAAGCGCCGCCAGGTTATCGGCTGGCTGCCCCCTGCCTCGTTCAATTGTTGTTGCGACCGCCAGAGGAAAGCCCAAGGCAACGCCGCATCCCATGAGGAAGAGCGCAATACCAGCTACATAAAGATTGTTCGCAGCAAGCAGAAGTACGACGCCTAACGCGACACCGGCGGCAGAGGCTCGCACCAAGCTCTTGGTGCCGAACTTTTCACGCAGCTTATCACCCACAAGCCGCATTCCCCCCATACCGACCGTGAACAGCGCATAGAGAATGCCCGCCGTCGAGGCATCTGCGGAAAGAACCTCGCGAAGATAAAAGATACCCCAATCATAAACAGCGCCTTCGCTGATGCCGATTCCAAACACCATGAGGCAGATCAAGACGATGATCCGATCCGGCAGAATGAAGACTGGTCGCTTCCCACTGGCTTTCGCAAGACGCGTCTCACGCGGCGCAATGCGCCAGACAATGATGCAGCAAACGGCGACGATAGCGGCCGCTACGGACTGGTGAACGAACGGCGATATGCCACGACCGGCCACAAAGCCCGATGCCAGCGAGCCCACCAACAGGCCGATGGACCAGAAACCGTGGCTGCGGGAAAGAACCTTTTTCCCGGTTCTCTGCTCAATGCCAGTCGAAATCATGTTGGCCGCAACGTCGAGAATCGTACGGAAGAAACCAAACAGCACGAAGCAGGCGAAGAAGCCCCAGATCGGCAAAATAGTAAGAAGCGGGGTAATGGCTGCGGCAATCGTCAACATCAATGGCGCGGCCACACGCGGTGTGAGAAAATTCACTATCCGACCGGCGACAGGCAGCGCCATGAAAGTACCAAGCGGCGCACCCAACAGGGCTAACCCAAGCCACGCCTTGTCCACATCCAGCCCCTCCTGAATTGAAGGCAGGCGCGTAAACAGCGAGACGAAGATCAGCGCATTGCAAAAGAACAGCAACGCTGGTGGTGCGAGAATTTTCATAAGACATTACCGGGAGGAGAATCAGATTTATGAATCTCACTCAGCTGCGGCGGAAACAAGGTGAAGTCGCACGACAGCGCATGATCGAATTCTGAATTGGCAGCGTAGTTGCCAAGAGGAAACAGTTTGTGTCACTCTCATGACGGAAGGCACATGCAAACGCATCCACCGGGTGCTTCGTCTTGCCAAGGAGAACGCCCATGCAATCTCGTTTAGCAATGGCATTCTTATTCTTCTTCCTCGCGCCTTTGTGTGCCTTGAAAGCAGAAGACCCTCTGGCCGAGGCGCAGAAAATCATCTCGCAACAAATAGATGCTCTGAGAGCGAACGATGCGAAGGCAGCCTATTCATTTGCCTCGCCAGATATACGAGCCAAGTTTCAGGATGAGGTGGTGTTTCTAGGAATGATCCAGGCGCAATATCAGCCGCTATTCGCTGCACGCAATTATGCTTTCGGTCGCTCGAAATTAGTCGGCGGTGGAGAGACAGTGTTCCAGGAGGTCATCCTGTCAGCACGCGATGGGAAGGATGCTACTGCGATTTACGATCTGCGTCTTCAAAACGATGGCAGTTACAAGATCAACGGTGTGCGGATGCTGGCAAAAACTGCCAGCACCGGGATTTGATAGTAAAATCAATCGTCGCCGCGCGCCCAGGCTTCCTGTGTTTCTGCCATGAAATCTTCGAACCGGCCTTCCGCGATGGACTTGCGAATGCCCTGCATGAGCTCTTGGTAGTACGAGAGGTTGTTCCAGGAGAGAAGCATGCCACCCAATGCTTCATTGGAGCGAACGAGATGGTGAAGGTAGGCGCGTGAATAGTCACGTGTGGCCGGGCAGCTGGATTGTTCGTCGAGGGGACGCATATCCTCTGCGTGCTTGGCGTTGCGAATATTGACTTTGCCCTTGCGCGTGAATGCCAGACCATGGCGACCGGACCGGGTTGGCATAACGCAATCAAACATATCGATGCCACGCGCAACCGACTTGATGATATCATCCGGAGTGCCGACGCCCATGAGGTATCGCGGCTTTTGCGTAGGCAAAACAGGCAACGTGATATTCAACATATCAAGCATGACATGTTGCGGCTCACCCACGGCAAGACCACCCACGGCGTAGCCTTTAAGATCCAGCGCCTTCAATCCTTCGGCGGAACGAATGCGCAGTGCCGGTTGATCGCCCCCTTGAACAATGCCGAACATTGCTTTGCCCGGCTGATTGCCAAACGCCACCCTGCAACGCTCTGCCCATCGCAGAGAAAGCTCCATTGCGCGCTCGATTTCCTTCGGCTCAGCAGGCAGCGCCACGCATTCATCAAGCTGCATCTGAATGTCTGAATCAAGCAGACCCTGTATCTCGATGGAGCGTTCCGGCGACATGTGGTGCAGCGAACCATCAATATGACTTTTGAAGGTCACACCCTGCTCATCCAGCTTACGAAGACCAGAAAGCGACATAACTTGAAAGCCGCCAGAATCCGTCAGGATCGGCTCAGGCCAGCGGATCAACTCATGTAACCCGCCAAGCCTCGCCACACGCTCCGCACCTGGCCTTAGCATCAGGTGATAGGTATTGCCCAGAATAATATCCGCTCCACCCTCACGCACCTGATCCAGATACATGGCCTTTACGGTACCGACTGTGCCGACGGGCATGAAAGCAGGCGTGCGGATGGTGCCGCGCGGCATGCTAATTTCGCCAAGGCGCGCCTTGCCATCCGTTGCCTTCAGGGTGAATTGGAAATTCTCGGTCATGGTGAATCATTCCGGAAAAGCAGGCTGGAATCGCCGTAGGAGTAGAAGCGATAGCCTGTGGAAATCGCATGGGTGTAGGCTGCGTGCATGGTTTCGAAGCCTGCAAAGGCTGACACGAGCATGAAAAGCGTTGAACGCGGCAGATGGAAGTTCGTCATGAGTGCATCAATCGCTTTGAAACGATAGCCGGGGGTAATGAAAATGTCTGTTGCCCCGCTCCAGGCTTTCAAGCTGCCGTCGTCGTTGGCGGCGCTTTCCAACAATCGCAACGATGTCGTGCCAACTGAAACGATTCGTCCGCCACGGGCGCGCACTGCGTTCAATGCAGCCGCTGTTTCCGCCGAGACATAGCCAATTTCAGCATGCATCTTATGGTCTTGCGTATCATCTGCCTTAACCGGGAGAAAGGTTCCTGCCCCCACATGCAACGTCACGAAATGGCGCTCGATACCGGCAGCATCCAGCGCTTCAAAAAGCTCTGGCGTGAAATGAAGTCCAGCTGTAGGGGCAGCTACAGCGCCCTCTTCGCGGGCGTAGATTGTCTGGTAGTCCTTGCTATCCTGCGCATCTTCAGGCCGCTTGGCGGCGATGTATGGCGGCAGCGGGATATGTCCGACTGCCATAATGGCCTCATCCAGGGCCGGACCAGAAAGATCGAAGCGAAAGGTCACGTCACCCGCCTCGCCTTTTTCCTCCACCGTGGCGTCTAGGCTACCAATCGCACATGTTTCGGCAGCATGGCCGAAAGCGATCCGGTCGCCCACCTTTAGCCGCTTGCCCGGCTTTGCGAAGGCTTTCCAGGCATCAGGTGCCACGCGCATATGCAGTGTGGCGGAAATCGATATATCCGGCGCACCTTCCCGGCGGCGCACGCCTTCCAACTGGGCTGGAATGACCTTGGTGTCATTGAACACCAGCGCATCGCCCGCCTTCAGGAACTTCGGCAGATCGCGAACCACATGATCGGACAACATCGGCTCGCCTTGCGGCTGAACCAGCAGCAGCCGTGCGCTATCCCGGGGATTGGCAGGGCGCAGTGCAATATTCTCATCTGGCAGGTCAAAATCGAAAAGATCTACACGCATTCGCTTTTCATCATGGTCGGTGTGGAGGGCAGTGCAAAGCTTATAAGACCGCTGATAGCGGCGCTTGAGCAAAAAGAAAAGCGCCCCAGCCAGCCGGAGCGCTTCTCGTCACGTTTAGAAAATCGATCAAGCCGCGATATCGGCTGCCACTTTCATGGAAACGATGGAGTCTGGATCGGAGACGGGCTCGCCCTTCTTGATCTGGTCGATGATATCCATGCCTTCAATGACCTGGCCCCAAACAGAATACTGCTTGTTCAGCCAAGGAGCATCCGTAAAGCAGACGAAGAACTGGGAATTGGCAGAATTCGGGCTCTGCGAACGCGCCATTGAGCACGTGCCGCGGACGTGCGGAACAGCCGAAAACTCAGCCTTAAGATCCGGCTTGTCAGAGCCGCCCATGCCGGCACGGCCAGGGTTAAAGCTTTCGCCACCCTTCTTGCCGAACTTTACGTCGCCGGTCTGCGCCATGAAATCTGCGATAACGCGGTGGAACACGACGCCATCATACTGACCTTCGCGCGTCAATTCCTTGATGCGCTCAACATGGCCCGGTGCGACATCCGGCATAAGGGAGATAACAACCTTACCCTTGGTGGTTTCCATGATGATGGTGTTTTCCGGATCTTTGATCTCAGCCATTGTAATTCTCCTTATTTGCGGTTTCCCGCTCTTATTTGCCAACCGTAACCTTGATCATACGATCGGGATCAGAAACCTCACCGTTGCCGCCCTGGCCACGCTTGATCTTGTCCACATTTTCCATGCCGGAAACAACCTTGCCGATCACGGTATATTGGTTGTTCAGCGAAGGCACCTTGTCGAACATGATGAAAAACTGTGAATTGGCGGAATTCGGGTCCTGCGAACGAGCCATGCCTACAATTCCCCGCTCAAACGGAAGTTTGGAGAACTCAGCCGGAAGGTTTGGCAGATCAGAGCCGCCCATGCCTGCACGCCGAGGATCGTAGCCCTGGTTCAGGTTGCCAAACTTCACATCGCCCGTTTGCGCCATGAAGCCATCAATCACCCGGTGAAAGGCAACATTGTCATACTTGCCTTCTGCAGCCAATTTCTTGACCTGCGCAACATGCTTTGGCGCAATTTCTGGCATCAGTTGCACAACAACCGGGCCGCTCTTCAACTGGATTGTCAGGAAATCATCTGCCGCTGCAAGTGCTTGCGACGCAAAGGATGCTGCTGCCACAAGACCAGCGAACGCGAGGGAAAGAAGCTTCATCGAATGAACTCCGTTTGAATTTATGACCACTCAGCGGGAAAGCTTACTGCTGAGTGCCTGTGCCACGACCTGTGGCACGAATTTGCTCACATCGCCGTTCATTTTCGCGATCTGGCGAACCAATGTGGCCGTTATGGGTCGTGACGCCGGCTTTGCGGGGAGAAAGACTGTCTGCACATCCGGTGCCATTTCACCGTTCATGCCTGCCATCTGCATCTCGTAATCGAAATCCGTAGCATCGCGTAGACCGCGAATAAGAAGTGTAGCACCTTGTTCGCGTGCGGCTTCCACCACAAGACCTGAAAAAGAAACGACATCAAGTGCTCGATCCCCAATGGAGGCAGCCGCGTTTAGCGCCTCACGAATGATCTGCGCCCGCTCCTCGAAGCTGAACAGCGGAGTCTTGCCTGGATGAACGCCGATTCCCACCACGACCCGATCAGCCACATTCAGTGCCTGAAGCAGAATATCCATGTGGCCATTGGTCATGGGATCGAACGATCCTGGATAGAACGCAGTCCTCAAGCAAACCTCCGAAATGGTGCCTGCCTTGTGTCATGGAGCGGGGCATTTCGCAAGGCTGCGCGACTGAATGCTGGATGAATGGCCCGTTCAAAACCGTTTCAGGCGGTACGTGTTTTACTCATCCTATCCGATGAGGGTGAGCGAGTAACGCGATCATCGGGAAAAGGGAAAAGATCATGCTGATCGTGCTGATTGTAACTGCTGTCTTCTTATCCATAGCCTTTGAAGTGGCATTACAGATTGCGCGAGAGGGGTGGCCCGATGGAGAATCCTGAACGCCAGATGAACGGCACCTTCAGGGACGCTTCAGAGGACTTAGGTTAATTTTCTCTCATACTGGTGCGGAACCCGTTCGCGCCTTAGCGCGTTCTGGAAACGAAAAAGGAATTTGGAGATGTTCGCCAAGAAGAAGACCGCCATGCCGGATACGATCACGGTTATCAATCTGGTTTGGACGGCTGTTATCGCAGTCATGATGACTGCAACTGTGACTCTCTACCAAGACAAGACGAACTCAAACGTGAAGTTTACCCAGTTGACGGGTTCCACCTACGAGCAGCCCTATTACTAAGACATAGGGCTCCTTGATCGCAAAGGAGATGCCTATGTTTGTTACTATGATTGCACTTGCTGGTCTCATCAGCACAATGTTCGTAGCATCCGTGGCATCCACTATCAGCGAGCTTCGCAGGGAGCAGGAAGGGCTGAAAGAATTTGCCCGCCGCCACAGCGCTTTCTGAACGGCTTTGCGCATCAGGCAGCATCAAACTTGACTAAAGCCCCGGTTATCATCGGGGCTTTAGTCGTTTTAGCTCACAGCTTCTGCTTATTTTGTAGTGACGAGTGTCACACGGTCACCGTTCTGGTCTTCAGGATTCAGTGACTTATTGACGGCATAGACGCCACCCTTGCCATCTGCCACAACGTGGTTCGCGAACGGAGCGACTTCGAGATTGGCAACAATCTTGCCATCGGCATCAACGACGGTGACCGTTCCCGCATCCCGGCTGCTGACAAAGGCGCGCTTGGACTTTGGCTCGAACGCTACGTTCAAAGCACCAGCACCTACCGCAACATCATGGAGCACGTCCCCAGACTTTGCATCCAGGATGAGAAGGTTATCGCTGCCCTGCCCGGCGACGAAAATTCTATCATCCGCGGCATCATAAGCGATGCCAATCGTGGAGAGACCGCCCTTGACCGGGATGACCTTTTCCACCTTCTGTTCGGCAGCATCAATGATCGCAACCTCGTTGGTAGAGAGGCTCACGACGAACAGCTTGCCGCTTGCCGGATCGAAGTCGAGGCTTGCGGGTGAAAACTTTTCTCCCCGCACCTTGCTTTCAATGGCGATAGAAGGAAGGTGCTTGAGTTCCTTCGTGTCGAACACAGCAACTTCCGGCTCGCCCACCTGACTGACGAAAGCGCGGTTATGCTTTTCATCGATCTTCACATCACGCGCATGGGTAACCATGCCCGGCTCAAACTGTTTCACCAATGAAAGATCCGACTGCTTGTAGACACCCACCGTGTTCTGGCGCGTGTTCGTTACCCAGATATTGCCGTTGGCGTCATCGACACCGAGACCATAGACGGCGAAAACCCCACCTTCGGGCGCATCTTGTGGCTTGCCGCGCGCAACGACCTTGAGTGTTTCTGGGTCAAGCTTCAGTATCTCGGATGCCTTGACCGGCGGCCGGCCCACTGCCGATGTCACGAAAACTGCATTCGCCTTTTCGCTGTATCCGACCTGATAAAGCCCGGGCGACAGCTTTTCTGAGGTCAGCACAAATTTATCCTGACCAGACAACGGCACCTTTGGGGAAATCTTCAACTTCACCACATCCGCATAATAGGGGGAGTCCGTCGCAACAGTCAGAGGGTAGGTGCCGACGGCAGCATTTTCAGGAAGCTTGAACTTGGCCGTAAACTTGCCCTCCGCATCTGCCGTATAGGTACCTTCGCCAAGCTTTTCTGCGCCCTTCAACAACTGAACCCTCTGGCCCGGCTTGAAGTTTTGTCCCTGCACGGAAACCTCACCGCCTGCCAACAAAGGCTGGCCGCGGGTTGCCGAGCCAAGACGAACCTGGCCTTTAAAATCCTTGTCCGGTTGCTCGAAGGTCTGAGCCATCACTGTCCCAAGGCTCAATGCCATGGCACCGGCAAGAATAGCCAGGCGGGCAACACCCGTGTTGAGGCCTAACGCCTTGGTTCGCTTTGAATGCTTCATTGGAAATATCCTACTGTTGGATGGAAGATAAAGAAGGTTTGTTCGTGCAGCCTTATCGTCAGGCGCGCATGGTTGCGCCGCCATCGACATAGAGATCAGCCATGGTGATGTGGCCGGCCTGATCGGAAAGGAGAAAAATGACTGCCTGGGCAATATCTTGCGGCGTTGCCAGCTTTTGCAGCGGAATTCCGGTTTTGAATTGTTCCGGCAAGCCAGCAATTACACGCTCAGCACCGCGTTCATCTGCCCACATGCCGGTTTGCATTGGCGTTAACGTTGAGCCGGGAGCTACGATGTTACAGCGGATGCCATGCGGCGCGAGTTCCAGCCCAAGGCAACGGGTGAACATCGTCGCGGCGGCCTTGGAGGCGGCGTAGGCTGCCATAGCGTGGCGCGGGATTCCGGCTGCGTTAGAACTCACCGTTACAATGACGCCAGAATGGCGCGGCTGCATGACGCGCGCCAGTGCTCGCGACACATGGAAAACGCCATCGGTGTTGACGGCAAAGACATTCCGCCACGCTGCATCATCTGTTTCGATCACTGTGGTGGTCGAAAGTATGCCCGCAACATTGATGCCAAGTTCAATCGGTCCAAACTTTTCTTCTGCATCTGCAATGACAGCGTCTACCGCAGCGCTATCGCGCACGTCCAACACACGGCAGAACAGCTGCTTTTGATGGTCACCAGCAAGCTCTTGCAGCAGATTATCGTCGAAATCGCTAGCCACCACAGAGGCACCTGATGTCAGCAGCAGCTCCACAACGGCCCGGCCGATGCCGCCACCTGCCCCTGTTACGAATGCCAGCTTCCCGGCTATGCCTGTCAGTTGCATAAAGTTCCTCAAAAATCGAAAGTGGCAAGGCGACGGTCGAGCTCTGGCGCGATGACCGCGACAGATTGAAGGGACGTCATTTGTGAATGAAGGCAGGGTACATCCACGACATCGATTAAACCCGCATAAGGTGTCCAAAGCTCTGGCCGTAGACCCTTTTCCTTATGGTCATGGGCAGCGCGGAAATGGATGAGATTTCCTGTAAACCTCTGATGATAATGGCTGCGAACCAGCCGGTTCGTATCCATGACAGAGCGCACGACACCGTCCAACGCAGCCTGGGGCAAACTTCCCAAAGTGCTGCCACCTTGGCGCAGGAAGCTTGTCACCTGCTCCCTTGTTTTAAGATGCAGATGCGCTTCGGGATCATAACCTGCAATAGCGAGCAGAGCGCGGAGCGCCGCTCCCTCATCCGGCTCCGGTTGGGCACGCCAGCAATCGCACGGATAGGCATCCAAAAGTGCCACAACGCCTACTGTGGAACCCCGTTTTTCAAGTTCGACGGCCACGGCTTGCGCGAGAATACCGCCCACAGACCAGCCAGCGACATGGAAGGTGCCAGTCTTCATCTTCTGTTGAAGAATATTCGCATAAACCACTGCAAGCGCTTGCATATTATCTGGTGCCTTCTGAACCAGATCGAGTGCTGGAGACTGGATGCCGTAGACCTTACGGCGTTTGCCGAGTGCGCGCGCGAGATGACGATACCCCCATGCGATACCGCCTGCCGGATGGATCAGGAAAAGGGGCGCAAGGTCGTCCGGGCCGTCCGACAGCTTGAGTATCGGCCCAAGCCCCTGATCGATTTCCAAACGCTCCAAAGCCACAGCCAGATCGGCGATAACGGGATGTTCGAAGATTGTTCCGAGACCGGGATCGCGACCCAATTGTTCCCGCAGGCTTAAGCAAAGATGCACCGCGGAGAGTGAATCGCCGCCAAGTGAGAAGAAGTCCCCATTTGCGGTGGGACGTTCTTCCAGCCGCAAAACGACCTGAAACAGACGCGCTACGAGGTGTTCAAACTCAGTCTTGAGCGGCCTGCCTTCTGAAATATCCAGGACCGGAGCCGGAAGCGCTTTTCGGTCCAACTTGCCGTTGCCAGTGACGGGCATTGCATCCAGTCGCACCACGGCTGAAGGCACCATATAATCCGGCAGACGTTGGGCCAGCGCATCCCGCAAGCGGTCAAAATCAAGCAAAGCACCTGCTGCCACATAGGCAACAAGGCGCTTGTCGCCGGGCCGATCCTCCCGCGCCAGAACTACCGCCTCACGCACAAGGCCTGTTGCGATGATGGCGGCTTCGATTTCGCCGAGCTCGATGCGCAGACCGCGTATTTTGACCTGATGATCTGAACGACCAAGGTAAATGACTGCCCCATCGTCCCGCAGCCGGGCCAGGTCGCCCGTCTTGTAAATGCGCTCTGCTGGCAAATAAGGGTCTGGTGAAAAGCGCTCGGCGGTCAGGTCATCCCTTCCAAGATAACCACGCGCCAATTGAACGCCGCCAAGATAGAGATTGCCTGGAACGCCGCTTGGCACCGGCAGCAGGTGATCGTCCAGCACATAAAGGCGCGTGTTCCATACCGGCCAACCAATCGGCAAGGGTGAGGATTGATCATCAGGGTCGGCTTCCCAATAGCTGACATCGACCGCCGCTTCGGTGGGGCCATAGAGATTATGAAGTTCGCCTGTTATGCGCTCGTGAAAGCGCGTACGCTGATCCGGCGTCAATTCTTCACCGCTACAAAAGACGCGGTTGATCTCCAGCCCCTGTGCCTCTGGCGATGCCAGAAATGCTGAAAGCATTGAGGGTACAAAATGCAGCGTGGTGATAGCCTCTCCGCGGATTAAATTTGCGATGGCTACAGGATCACGATGCGCATCCGGCGGCGCAACAACCAAAGTCGCACCAGCCAAAGCTGGGAGAAAGAACTCCCAAACTGAAACATCGAAGGTCGCCGGTGTTTTTTGTAGAATGCGGTCTTGCGGCCTAAAACCGTAATGCTGCCGCATCCATTCCAACCGGTTTACAATGGCCCGATGCTCGATCATCACACCTTTCGGATCACCGGTGGAGCCGGACGTGTAGATGACATAGGCAAGGTCAGAGGGTGCCGCTGCCGGCCAGTTCGTGTGGGAGATGGTCGGCGACCACGCCTCAGGCGTCAGGATAGGCTGCTCAAACAGATGACGTTGGTTTTCCTCGGCCAGTATCACTTCCGGCCTTGCCATCTCCACGATACGGGCAATCCGTTCTTTGGGATGGTGCGGATCAAGTGGGAGATATGCCCCACCCGCCCGCAGAATGGCGAACAATGCTACGATCAGTTCTATAGAACGCGGAAGAGAAACAGCAACGAGCTTGTCTGGACCGACACCATGAGCGACGAGTTGAGAAGCGAGGGCTTGGCTGCGCAGATTTAACTCCGCATAGGTCAATTCTACCCCTTCAAACGTGACTGCAACTGCATCCGCATGCTTTTGCATTGACCGCTCGATCAGATCAGTCAGCGTTGCCTCCGCTACGGCGTGTGTCGTTGCATTGGCTTCGAAAACATAGCGTTGCTGCTCAGCCGGGCTTGCGAGAGGCACATCTGCCAAGCGCGCGGCTGCAACAGCCGCTTCAAGATAAGCCAGCAACCGTGCTGAATGGTTCTGCGTATCTGCCAATGAGTAGAGAGCGGGATTGGTATCCACCTCCATGGTGAGGCTTTTCTTCGCATCGCCGCGAAACGTGAACGTAATATCGTCTACTGCACCCGCACCCATAATATGCAGATGAACGTCAAGACCGGTAAAGCTCGGCGGCAGATCAAAGGGCTGGATGTTGATCATCGGGCCATAGAGCCGACGGTGTCCGCCGATAAGACCCAAATCGCGCCGCAACTGTTCGCTGCGATAGCGCCCGTGCCGTCGGCTCATCATCAGCTTCTTGGCACCAAGAGTCGCAGCTTCGCCCAGAGCAAGCTCATCGAGATCACCGAACCGTACCGGCAGCACGTTCATAAGCGTGCAAGGCACACGCGCCGCCTTGCTGCCCAAGCGCCCCATGTGCGGCACGCCGATGACCATTTCAGGCACGGCGGCAAAACGACGGCAATAGCTCGCGACGATGACGCTCAGCAAATCAGGCCATGTCACACCCTCATCTTCGGCCCGCTGCGAAAGTTTGGCGAACAGGGAGGGCGGAATTTCCACGCTGTGCCGATTGAAACTGTGGCCACTGTTAGCCCTGCCTGCCGCCAGGCTGACCACCTCTGGCATATTGGCCATTTCTTGCCGCCAGAAAGCCTGATCCTTCAGGCGCTTTTCACCCTCCAAATAGGAGGAATCTTCTGCAAATGCGGCCTCTAGACTACCGAAGCCTGTTCCGGTCGCCGCTCCCTGCTTGAGGGCCGAGTAGATTTCACCCACGCGGTTGGTGACGAGAACAATGCCATATCCATCGATGGCAAGATGATGGATGCGCTCATACCAGAAGTAATGCTGGTCATTCAGACGATAGAGTTTGAAAGCCGCAATCGGGCCTACCGTAAGATTAACCGGCGTACCCGTATCCCGTTGCATGTCGCGTTTCGCAACCGCCACCGGGTCATGTTCTCTAGACAAATCCACGACTTGAAGCGACGGGCGGGTTGCTTCATCCAATTTCTGGCGAGGCCCGAATGGCGTATCGTGAAAAGTCAGTGACAGGCAGTCCGCTTCGCTCGCCATCTTGTCAAACGCCTGTTGGAAGACTGGCAGATCAAGTGGCCCACAAATTTCAACATATTGGCTGGCATTCAGAATGGGATTTTCCCGATCCATTTGCTGCACATACCAAAGCCCAACCTGCGCCTCGGTCAGGCCTCGCCCTTCGTCCTGATTGGACATGTCGAGCATAGCAAAGCGGTTCGGTTCGGCATTCATGCGTTAACCCGCTTGGCCTCAATTGCGCGCCACCAGCCAGCAAGCGTGAACTCTTCGGCAAACTCGCCGAAATCGAGGTCAACGCCCGCTTCCTGCCAGGCGAGGATCAGGTTCATAAGCCGCATGGAATCGAGCCCGAGATCCATCAGGTTATCTTCGAAATCGATATCCTCCGGGTTCTCATGGATGATGGCGGCAACATCCGCCCGCATGGATTCCAGGGTCACAGTCATCGCCAACTCCTCAGCCATTCAAGCTAGCCAAAATAGTATCTGTCATCATGGGAACACCGCAGCGACCAGCCACCCAGTTCACGGCCAGGTCGTGCTGTTCACGGCTGAAATCGGCCAGAGCATCGGCCGCGAAGAAAGCTTCGATATCGCGCTGAAACGCCTCGGCGGCAGTCATCATGCAGCCAATATGCGCGTAGATGCCGGTGACGATGAGTTGATCACGACCCCGCACCCGCATCAGTGTTTCCAGGTTCGAACGCTGAAAGGCGCTGTAGCGATGCTTGACGAGAACAAAATCCTTCTTCGCCGGTTCAAGCGCATCGATAATGGCCTGATGCTCCGGCGCGGAACTCATGCCCGGCCCCCAGAGATCTGCTTGCAAGCCTCGGTCGCGCCGGTCCTGATCACCATTTTGAGCCGTGTAGAATACCGGAACGCCAGCCTTGCGGCAGGCTTCGATCAATGCGCGAATATTCTCAATAGCTGGAGCAATGGGAGAGGCATTCGGTGTGAAAGCGTTCACAAAGTAATGCTGCATATCGTGCACAAGCAGCGCAGCCCGCTTCGTTTCCAGCATCCACGGACCTTTGGGCGCTGGCAACTCCTCTAACATTGGAAGTGCATAGGGCGCGATTTTCGGCAATGCCATTCTTACTGTCCTGCTTTCAATTGCTGCTCGGCCAGGAATTGTTCGCGCAAGCGCGCACGCAGTTCCTTTCGGCTGACCTTGCCGACTGCCGTGAGTTCAAACGCATCCACGAAGACGATCTGATCCGGCACCTTGAAGTCCGCTACCTTACGGCCGCGCATAAAAGCCTTGAGAGCCGGGCCTTTCGGCTTCTCACGTTGTGAGATGATGAAGGCGCAGCTGCGTTCACCCAGAAATTCATCTGGTATGGAAACAACGGCTGCATCGAAGACATTGGGGTGCGCCAGCAGGTGATCTTCAATCTCGTCGGCGGAAATTTTTTCGCCCGCCCGATTGATGTGATCCGTCGCCCTGCCCTGCACCACCAGATAGCCTTCGGGGGTCCGCTTCACGACATCGCCTGTCTTGTAAAACCCATCTTCCGTGAAGGACCGCGCATTGGCACCAGGATCGTTGTGATAGCCGCGAATAGTGTAAGGGCCGCGCGTCAGCAGGTTACCCGGCTCGCCATCGGGAACAGAATTGCCCTGATCATCCACGATCAGCACTTCATCATCCGGGCTTATCGGCCTGCCTTGCGTCTCAACGATGACCTCTTCGGGATCATCCAGCCACGTATAATTCACCAAGCCTTCTGCCATGCCGAAAACCTGTTGCAGCGTGCATCCTAGAATGGGGCGCACACGCTTGGCAGATTCCGGCATGAACTTCGCTCCACCCACCTGCAATACCTGCAGGCTGGAAAGATCGTGTTTCTTGGTCTGGGCGGCCTGCAGCCACAAAAGCGCGAGCGGGGGAACAAGTCCGGTGATGGTCACACCTTCCCGCTCAATCAGAGGAAATGCGGTCTCCGGGCTTGGCGAGGGTGCTAGAACCACCTTCGCCCCCACGTAAAAGGCACCGAAATAACCAGGCGAACTCATGGGGAAATTATGTGCCGCCGGTAAAGAGACCATGTAAACGCTCTCTTCCGTCAGCCCGCAGATCTCGGCACTGGCTCGGAAGGAATAGATATAATCATCATGTGTGCGCGGGATAAGCTTGGAGAGGCCTGTGCTACCGCCGGAGATTTGCAGAAACGCGACCGACGATGGTTCTGGATCTACGAATTGAGCGTTGTCTCCCCGCTCAAATGCGCCAAACGAGACAAATTCTTCGGCCTCGCCCACCACGACGACGTGACGCAGAGTCTTGACCTGCGATGATACTGAACGTGCAAGATTTCGATAATCGAAGCCGTCGTGGCTGGCTGCTACAACATAGGCTGACGCCTCGGAGCGCTCCAGAAAATGCTCAATTTCCGTCTGCCGATGTGCAGGTAGCGCATAGACCGGCACCAATCGTGCAAGAAACAGCCCGAACACAACAGAGAAAAATTCAGGGATATTAGGCAGTTGAACAACCACCCTACCCCCTGGCCGCAAGCCGAGAGACAAGAAACCGCTGGCGGCCACTTCAGCACGCTCCAGAAGTTCACGGTAGCTCCAGCGCTGATCACTTCCGACAATAGCCGTTCGATCGCCATATCTCTGCGCCCGCTCGCGCAGAAGGGCCGGAAACGTTTCGCCACGCCAATAACCGGCGGCGCGGTAGCGCTCAGCGAACTCAGGGGGGAAATTCTGCTCCAGGGAAATCATGCCGCATGCTCCTGAAGGGGACGGCCCTGTTCATCGACGCCCAAGGCGTTCAACATGGCTGAAAATTTTGCTGAGGTTTCCTCGGTTTCACGCTGAGGGTCCGACCCGACCACGATCCCTGCTCCGGCGAAGACGCGTGCCTTGCGCCCCGCCACTTCCGCGCAACGAATAGAGACATACCATTCCCCGTTTTGCTGATCATCGATCCAACCAACGGCACCCGCGTAAAAGCCACGGTCATAGCCTTCAATCTCTGAGATCAGCTTTGCAGCTTCGCGCCTGGGCAGGCCACAGACGGCGGGCGTGGGGTGAAGCAATGCCAGGAGATCGGCCACGGGCGTCGCAGCGCTCTTTAGCTGGCCCACAATTCGCGTGCCGAGATGATGCATGGTGGCGGTGGAACGAATGGTCGTACCGTCCGGCGCGCTGACAGTTTCGCAATAAGGCGAAAGCGTATCGAGAATCATTTCCGTGACAATGCGATGCTCTCGCTGGTCCTTCTCGGAGGCCAGAAGCGTCTTCATTGCTTCACGATCCACAGCCGGGTCTGGCGAACGAGGTGCCGACCCTGCAAGCGGATGCGAGACTACCGCCGCACCCTTTTTCGATAGGAGAAGCTCAGGCGTGGCACCAACCAAAAATGGTTGCACCTGGTCTGCGACAGGCAATGGTGTGCAGAATGCCGTAACCGACGGATCAAGCGAAAGCCGGGCAAGCAAATTCGGCACAGAAATGTTGGAGGAAGCATCCAGCACGAGACTGCGAGAAAGAACTACCTTTGTCAGATCGGAAGCTTGCGATGCTTCAACACAAAGCTTTGCGACGCAGCGGGATACAGCCTTGGCAAAATGTTGCGCTGTCGGCTCCTGGCGAACCAGCCAGCGAGAGCCCCTTGCTCCACCATCCGTTTTGTGTCGGCTAACAACACGCGCCATTTCCGCCGGTTGGAACAGGAAATCATCCGCAGAGGTATCGAAAGGCAAAGCACCGACAAGCAGCGGCAGTCCGTCGATACGCTGTGAGAAAAAATGCTGAACCCTGCTAGACAAGGTCGCGAGATCACCGCGTTTCAACTCAGATTGCACTCCTTGAGTCTGCAATCGTGTTTCCGGCGTCGCGAGGAGGAAAACATCTGATGCGTTAGCTGCGTTGACCGCAAGTGGCGAAAAGAGGCTGGCCATGGCGGAACTCCGGGTGTGAAATCCGAGCCGTCACGGCGCATCCATGCATCAGTGTGACCGGCCCGTCAGGTGTGTTGGTTGAGCCGACAACTACTAATATGAATATGAATGTCAACTTTAATTCGCAAAAACATGTGGGAAAAATTCAAATTTAGAATCATTCCATAAGCCTTGGAAATCGTTCAATCATAGAACCTGCCTTATAGAGCAAGCTCCTGCTTGGTTGCGCCGAACACTTCCTCAAATGCCTGACGAAGCCGCACATCTACATCTGTCATCAGGACAGGCAGACCGAGATCCAAAAGGCTTGTGACGCCATAGGCAGAGATGCCGCACGGCACGATTCCCGAAAAATGCGAGAGGTCTGGATCGACATTGAGGGAAAGGCCATGGAAGCTCACCCACTTACGCAACCGGATTCCGAGCGCCGCAATCTTGTCTTCCGACATGCTGCCATCAGGCAATCGTGCTTTCTCCGGGCGCTGAACCCAAACCCCAACGCGATCTTCCCGACGCTCTGCGCGCACATTCATCGAATCAAGCGTGCGGATGATGACTTCCTCTAGCGCTGCCACATAGGCGCGCACATCCTGTCGGCGCCGTTTCAGGTCCAGCATCACATAGGCCACGCGCTGACCGGGTCCATGATAGGTATACTCACCCCCTCTGCCAGCCGCGTAAACGGGAAAGCGATCCGGCTCAATGAGGTCTGAGGAATCAGCGCTCGTACCAGCGGTGTAAAGCGGAGGATGCTCAAGCAGCCAGACAAGCTCATCCGCCTCACCCTTGGCGATGGCTTCAACTTCCTTATCCATAACGGCCAGCGCTTCCTCGTAAGGCACCAAATCATCTGAGATTCGCCAGCGCACGGGGGGGCTACCCTCATGCGGCAACATGGAAATCTGAAGATCGGTACGTGTCAGCATGGCGAAATCTCTTTTCTCAAGGCTGGCCGCTTATATCCACAGGCACAAAAGCCTGCAAATGCGGGCTTCTGTTGATATAGGAATTCCTTGCGCAATTTATCTTTCAAAAAACTGACACAGCACACTTGCGTCGCTGAAATCCCTTTGCTAGATGCTCCCTCGCCGACGCAAGAAGGCCTACCACGATGCGGTCGTGGCGGAATTGGTAGACGCGCAGCGTTGAGGTCGCTGTGGGGCAACCCGTGGAAGTTCGAGTCTTCTCGACCGCACCAAATCAACCCGGCTTCGGCCGGGTTTTTTGTTGCCTGCTCGGTAGCTTATCCTCTGCTCGCATCCTAACTCAATCTGATACTGGCCTGAGGCGTTGCCGTCTTGCGAGTCAGTTGACCGCGTGCTTCAACCAACAAAAGTGGGAGCGTGCGATGACGACAGCGACATCGGGAGCGGTTACGGAACGTTCTGTTCAGGGCATGGGCTTGATGGTGTTCTGCATGGCAGTTTTGCCCATGATGGACGCGATTGCAAAATACATGGCCACCTTTGAATCAATGTCGCCTGGACAGGTCACGTTTTACCGCTTCTTCGTCCAACTGATTGTCCTGGCACCCATCTTCTTCTTCCAGGTCGGCAGCTTACGTAACGTTAGGCGTCCATGGATGAACCTCCTGCGAGGCGCACTGCACGCGAGTGCCAGCTTGATGTTCTTTACGGCGGTCAAATACATGCCGCTGGCAGATGTCTTTGCCATCTACTTTGTTGAGCCGTTCATGCTCACCATTCTCTCGGCTCTCTTTCTGGGTGAGAAAGTTGGCTGGCGTCGGTGGCTGGCGATATTGGTCGGCTTCGGTGGAGCGATGATCGTGATCCAACCTAGCTATGCCATCTTCGGCTGGACATCGCTGCTACCGGTTATGTGCGCAGCGCTCTTTACGTTCTACCTCTTCCTTAATCGTGCACTCGGCGACAGCGACACCCCGCTCGCCATGCAGATGATGTCTGGTCTCGGCGGCACACTGCTCATGGGAATGGTTTTATTGGCTGGCAGCACAGCAGGCGTGGGCGATTTTAACATATCGTTTCCAACGTCAGCCCTTGGCATATGTCTGCTCCTGGTTCTCGGCTCTCTTTCCGGTTACGTGCATTTGTTGGTGGTAAAGGCTTTCCGCCTGGCCTCAGTCTCGCTGCTTGCACCTTTTCAGTATTTCGAGATCATCTCCGCCACTATTCTGGGTTACCTGCTCTTTGCGGAATTTCCGACACCTTCAAAGTGGCTGGGCATAGTCATTATCGTTGCATCCGGGCTTTTCATCATCTGGCGGGAGCAGGTTCGAAAACGTGAAGATAGAAGCATGTCGTAAACAGGCTTGAGTGGCCTATCCTGCCGTGCAACAACACATTCGGAATCAAGAACGTAGGGAGATTGCACCATGGATGTTCGCGCCGCCGTTGCCGTACAGGCTGGCAAGCCGCTGGAAGTCATGACGGTTCAGCTTGAGGGCCCTCGCGCCGGGGAAGTTCTCATTGAGGTGAAGGCCACTGGCATCTGCCACACGGATGATTTTACCTTGTCTGGCGCCGATCCCGAAGGCCTGTTCCCCGCAATTCTGGGCCATGAAGGTGCTGGCATTGTCGTAGACGTTGGACATGGTGTGACATCCGTGAAGAAGGGCGATCATGTTATCCCGCTCTACACGCCGGAGTGCCGAGAATGCTATTCCTGCCTGTCTCGCAAGACGAATCTCTGCACTGCCATTCGCTCAACGCAGGGTCAGGGTCTTATGCCAGATGGCACCAGCCGCTTCTCCATCGGCAAAGACAAGATCCATCATTACATGGGTTGCTCTACCTTCGCCAATTACACGGTCTTGCCGGAAATCGCGGTGGCGAAGGTCAATCAGGACGCGCCGTTTGACAAGATTTGTTACATCGGCTGCGGCGTCACGACCGGCATTGGCGCTGTCATCAACACCGCTAAGGTAGAGATCGGCTCCACAGCCATCGTCTTCGGTTTGGGCGGTATCGGCCTTAACGTTTTGCAAGGATTACGCCTTGCCGGTGCGGACATGATCATCGGTGTCGATATCAATCCAGAGCGCAAGGCCTGGGGCGAAAAATTTGGCATGACGCATTTCGTCAACCCCAAGGAAGTGGGCGATGATATTGTTCCCTTCCTCGTCAACATGACTAAGCGCAATGGCGATCTGATCGGCGGCGCGGATTACACTTTTGATTGCACGGGCAATACGAAGGTCATGCGCCAGGCGCTGGAATCTTCTCATCGCGGCTGGGGCAAGTCCATCATTATCGGCGTTGCCGGTGCAGGCCAGGAAATCTCCACTCGCCCGTTCCAACTGGTGACGGGCCGCAACTGGATGGGTACGGCTTTCGGCGGGGCCCGCGGTCGCACAGACGTTCCGAAGATTGTGGATTGGTACATGGAAGGCAAGATCCAGATCGATCCGATGATCACCCACACAATGCCGCTGGAGGACATCAACAAGGGCTTCGAGTTGATGCACAAAGGTGAATCGATCCGCGGCGTGGTTGTCTATTGAGCACCCCTCACCCTTATAGGATCGATGTGCGGAGGCTCGAAGAGTTCTCCGCCATCGAGCTTTATGAGCTCTTAAGATTGCGCGTTGACGTTTTCGTGGTGGAGCAGGCTTGCCCTTACCCAGACTTGGATGGCGACGATCTTAAGGCCCTTCATCTGCAATTTTTGCGCGGCGAAAAACCAATTGCCTGTGCGCGGATCTTCAAGCCTGAACCGGACGCCAATCCTCGAATTGGCCGGGTGGCTGTATCGAAAACAAACCGAGGCGAACGTCTCGGCTCGGCATTGATGCGGGAAGCAATTAAAATAAGTGAACATGCCTTTCCAGCAGAACCTATCGAGATTTCGGCCCAGAGCTATCTGGTTGCCTTCTATGAGAGCCTTGGTTTCAAGCCGATTTCGGAAGAATACGTTGAAGATGGAATTCCCCACGTCGACATGGTGAGGTCTTATCCATGATCTATGTCGATGCGGATGCATGCCCCGTGAAGGCAGAAATATTGAAGGTCGCGGAACGTCTGGATATGGAAGTCACTTTTGTGGCCAACTCCGGTCTTCGCCCTTCTCGCGACCCGAGAGTGAAAAACGTCATCGTGTCGGGCGCTTTTGATGCCGCTGACGACTGGATTGCTGAACGCGCAACACTTGGGGATGTCGTCATCACTGCCGATGTGCCGCTTGCCGTGCGTTGTGTGGCTTCCGGCGCTCAAGTGACCGGCCCATCAGGCCGTGTATTTGACGAAACGAATATCGGCATGGCAAGCGCCATGCGTGATTTGGGTGCGCACTTGCGCGAGACCGGTGAAAGCAAAGGCTACAATGCTGCCTTTACGCAAAGGGATCGCTCCAATTTTCTCTCCACCCTAGATCGTCTCTGCCGCAAAGCCAGAAATATCCAACAGACCTCGCTGCCGGAACAGAACCCGTGACCTTTGGACAGCAAAAGAGCGGCTTGCATTGGCGCAGCAGGCGTCAAAGACCGTTTTACATAGCGGGATTCTGTGGTCTTCTCAGCCTTGTGCCATTCCTCTTGCTCGCGCCACACATGGCGATAGAGGGCGCATCTGTTACCTTCTTCGCCGTTTACCTCGGCATCATGGCAAGCCGCTTCCCCCAACTTACAGCCGAGCGTCTAAAAACCAGCACAGAAAGAGACGATGCTCCGGCATACGCCCTTTTGGTGGTCACGCTTCTAACGGTCGTTGCAGCAATCTTCGCCCTATTCAACGCGCTGAACCGCAACGGTTCTGCTAGTCCTATAGAGATCGCACTGGCGTTTTTATCAGTAATCGGAGGGTGGCTTTCGCTCCACACCATGTTTTCCGCTCACTATGCCCATCACTATTGGCGTCGACGAAAGCATGAAGATGGAAAGATGAAAAGCCAGGGTGGCCTTTCGTTTCCAGATACGGACGAACCCACAGGCTTGGACTTTCTCTATTTCTCATTCGTGATTGGCATGACGGCCCAGACATCCGACGTTGCAATTACAACAACGGCCATGCGCCGTTTGAATTTGGCCCACGCCTTGGTCGCATTCTTCTTCAATACGGTGCTGGTTGCCGCCACAGTCAACGCAGCTGTAGCATTAGCCGGCTAAACCACAGGAAACAGCGCATGAAAGTTCTCTCTCAAAACACAGCCTTTGGCGGAATGCAGGGTGTTTTTCAGCATGATTCTTCCGCCTGCAAATGCGAGATGACGTTTGCGGTCTTCGTGCCGCCGCAGGCAATTGTGGAGAAGCGTCCTGTTTTGTGGTTTTTATCGGGCCTGACCTGTTCCCATGCCAATGTGATGGAAAAGGGCGAGTACCGGAGGCTTGCGGCTGAACTCGGGCTCATCATTGTCTGCCCAGATACAAGCCCACGCGGCAACGATGTTGCAGACGAACTCACCAATTGGCAAATGGGTAAGGGTGCTGGCTTTTATCTTGATGCCACCGAAGCACCTTGGGCTGAGCATTTTCAAATGTACAGCTACATCACCGATGAGCTGCCGAAACTGATCTCTGAGCATTTTCGGGCTGACATGGATCGCCAAGGCATCTTTGGTCACTCCATGGGCGGCCATGGTGCCATGACCATAGCGCTCAAAAATCCTCAAGCCTTCAAAAGCTGCTCCGCATTTGCGCCCATCGTCGCGCCGTCGAGCGCGGATTGGTCTGCACCTGCCCTTGAAAAATATCTCGGCTCGGACCAGAGCAAGTGGCGTGCCTACGATGCTTGTGCCCTGGTTGAAGACGGCGCACGGTTTCCCGAGTTTTTGATTGACCAAGGCAAAGCGGACAGCTTCCTAGAAAACGGATTGCGCCCTTGGCTGTTTGAAGATGCTGTGCGCCACACGGACATCCAGCTCACTCTGCGCATGCACGAGCGCTACGACCACTCCTACTACTTTATCTCCACCTTTATGGACGATCATCTTCGCTGGCATGCTGAACGTTTGGGATAACAAGAGGCTTGATAGAGGCCAAGACATAACTATGTTTGTGTCTGCGTAGACGACTACGTGCGTCGCTGATAGCGGTGCAGCCATTTCGGCGGGGACGACCTCGCTCTCTCACAGGAGCGGATGACATGCCCTGGATCTATCTTGCGCTTGCAGGCATTCTCGAATGCGGCTGGGCCATTGGCCTCAAATACACAGAAGGGTTCAGCAAGCCTTTACCCACAGTGCTGACTGTTGCTTGTATGATTGCGAGCGTGGGTCTGCTTGGGCTGGCGGTGCGTGATCTGCCAATCGGCACAGCCTACGCCATCTGGACTGGAATTGGTACAATTGGTGCCGTTATTCTTGGTATCGCGCTCTTTGGTGATCCTGCCACGATGGCACGCCTGTTGTGTATCGGGTTGATCATAGCCGGCATCATTGGGCTTAAGGTAACGAGTTAGGCGGCCTCGGCGTTAGATTGCCCCTTTTCGGCGTAAAAGCGCTAGAACATGGCGGGCGCCCATTTCGCCCGGTGTAGCTTCCGTATGAAGGCCTTCCCAAACAGATTGAAATCCATTCATCATGGCTGCACGTTGCGGCGTATCTTTTGACAAAACATCCACCCAGCGCGCCAAATATCCGGGTCGCAAAAGCACATTGATGTGCTCGGGGATCACGGGATAATCTGCGATAATATTGGGCAAGGCAGCCGACCAGATTTTGATGCGATTGGTGATGAGGCTCATCAACCAATCCGTTTTGTAGATCGAAACTGTTGGAACGCCGCAGAGCGCAAGCTCCAGCGTGACAGTGCCCGAGGCTGCAAGTGCCACATCCGCCTCGGCAAACGCGCGCCATTTCTCCTCCGCACCCGCCAACAGTGTGGGCTGTACGGACCAACCGGCCAGAATCTGTTGCACACGTGAACGCTGCCGAGGCACAGTTGGCAAAATAAAACGAGCATCGGGCTGACGTTGTCGAACCAATTCAACAGTCTCTTTCAGCACCGGCATGAGCGCATTAATCTCGGTGGAACGGGACCCTGGAAGCAACATGACGACAGGTGCATTCACCGTCTGGCGCTGCATTCTTTGAGCTCGAACGCTCAGAATATCCTGATCGACCGTCAGCCTGTGCCCAACAAACCTTGTTTCCGGCCCACCAAGCTTTGCCATGATTGCCGGCTCGAAGGGCAGCAAAGCCAAAACGAGATCGACATAGCTAAGCATTTTCTGTGCGCGATATTCTTTCCACGCCCAGACACTGGGGCAGACATAATTCACGATTGGCAACGAGGGCAGCTTCTCGCGCACAGCCTTCGCCACTCGATGCGTGAAGTCAGGGCTATCGACGATAAGCAAAGCATCTGGTTTGGCCGCAACAATGGCATCTGCCGTCTGGCGAATCCGCCGCATCAATTGCGGCAGGCGCTTAAGCACCTGCGTAATGCCCATAATTGAAAGCTCTGAGAAATCGAAAAGAGATTTCAAGCCGCGCTCTTCCAGAGCATCGCCGCCAACACCGACCAGTTCCACCGGTCCTTCTTGTTGCTGGCGAATCTGATCCACCAGATCAGCGGCCAGAAGATCGCCGGAGACTTCGCCGGCAACAATGGCGAGCTTTAGCGGCCGAACGCTCATCGGACACCCATATCGTCAAAACCAAGATCGATGCCATAGAGGAAGACACCTGTTTCACGGCAAATCATCAGGCACTCATCGCGCTCCATAACCAAGGCGCGGCCTGCTTCCACCGCAACACCTGCAAGACCGGCTGCGGCAGCGCCACGCAAGGTGGCCGGCCCAATGGTTGGAAGATCGGCACGAACATCCTGTTGCGGCTTGCACAATTTCACCAGCACGCCCTTCTTACGCTGAGAGATGCGCCCGGACGCTCTCAACTCAGCGACACGTAGAAGCATGGAGTCGGTTCCCTCGACCCCTTCCAGCGCGACGACGCGCCCACCAACGCTGACTGCGCCCTGCCCTATGTCCAATTGGCCGAGCAACTTGGCCGCTTGAGCAGCCACCTTGATATCACGCCTGTCATAGTCCGTTAGAGTGTTATCGCTCAAACCGCCTACTTCAGCCAGAAGATTGGGTGCAATTTGATGCGCACCACAAACCTCACATCCCATGCTCTCAAACAGGCTGATGACCATGCGCAATACAGCGTCATCCCCTCCGCCCAGCAAAGTCCGCAAAATCACAGGAAGACGAACCAAGGCACCGAAAGTGGGTCTGATTTCCGACAATTCCGGTCGATGATGAACACCTCCCGACAGAACGACGCGGCCAATTCCATGTTTCTTGATAATCGATTGGATGAGGCGCGCATCACCTATTCCGGCAAAGGCATGATCGAAACCGGAAAAATCCCGATTCCCCTCATTCTTCAGGATGATGATATAGGGATTCTCCCCCCCTTCGCGGGCGGCCTGCGCCACATAAAGCGGCAGAAAGCCATGACCCGCTATGATGGCGAGGCGCCCCTTGACCCCGGAAGCTTCCGAGGTGACCACGTTACGCCTTTCCGCGATAGGGCGAGGAGATGGCACGGTCGCTTTCAGCGCAGATGAAGTCAATCACTTCCAGCGCCTCTGGGCAGTCCAAATATTCATCACGAACGGCGGCAGCATTGTTGCGTACGGAACCTTCAGCATCGAAGATCTGCTTAAAGGCGCGGCGAACTTGATGGATGACAGCCCGCTCAATTCCAGCGCGGGTCATGCCGATAACATTCAGGCCACCAAGAACGCCCGGGTTTCCATTCAACATGCCATAGGGAATGACATCATAGTTCACAGCAGAAAGGCCGCCGATAAAAGCATGTCGACCGATGCGTGCGAACTGATGAACAGCACATCCACCGCTGAGAATGGCGCGATCTCCAACAATTACGTGGCCCGCCAACATCACATTGTTGGAAAGGATGATGTTGTTGCCAAGACGGCAATCATGCGCAACGTGGGAATTGGCTAGAAACAGGCAATCATTGCCGACGCTGGTTATACCACCGCCACCAACAGTACCACTGTTCATCGTTACGCCTTCGCGCATGGTGCAGCGCTCGCCAATAACCAATTTGGAGTCTTGACCAGCCTCATGCAGGCTTTGCGAAGTACCGCCGATAACGGCCATAGGGTGAATTCGGCAGCTCTGACCAATCTCCGTAAAGCCATCGATCACAGCATTGGAAATGACTTCAACGCCATCATGCAGCGTAACGCGCGCACCGATCCGGCAAAATGGTCCGATCTTGACGTTTTCGCCAATAACAGCGCCATCCTCAATGACCGACAGCGGATGGATAATAGCGCTTGAGGCAATCATGCTCATTCATCTTCCTTGGGGCGCATCATGGCGCCGATATCGGCCTCCGCAACGAGCGTGCCGTCAACCAGCGCATCGCAGTGAAATTTCCAGATATTTCCACGCTGCTTCTGCTTTACGACATGGATCTCCACACGATCCCCAGGCACGACTGGCTTTCTGAAGCGGGCATTATCAATCGTCATGAAATAAACGAGGTTTCCGGCAGAACCTTGTTTGCGAGCACAAATAGCACCGGCGGTTTGGGCCATGGCTTCCACCAGAAGAACGCCGGGCATAATCGGCCGCGCGGGAAAATGCCCCATAAATTGCGGCTCATTTGCTGTGACGTTCTTGATGCCAACAGCGCTTTCGTCGCCATTGATATTGATGATTTTATCGACGAGCAAAAACGGATAGCGGTGCGGCAACAACTCCATGATTTCCATGATATCCGCGGTTTCAAGAGCCGTCGACGTCTCATCAACCATGATCAGTGTCCTTCTTTTTCTTATCTCGTGCCTGAGCACGGTTCATAATTTCTGCGCTTTCGCGTAAAAAATCCTGCAGGGGACGGGCTGGGAAACCGCCATAACGTGAGCCTGCCGGTACAGAGGTTACAACTCCACTCATGCCGGCAATCTGAGAACCGTCACCGATGGTAATGTGACCATTGATTCCAGCCGCACCACCGATCTGCACACCATTTCCAACACGGGTGGAACCCGCAATGCCGACGCCGCTTGCAAGCGCAGAGTGACGACCGATACGCACATTATGGCCGATTTGAACAAGATTATCGATCTTGGTGCCTTCGCCAATCACCGTGTCGTCCATTGCGCCGCGATCAATCGTCGTGTTGGCACCAATATCGACATTGTCTTGAATGATAACGCGTCCCACCTGCACCATCTTGATCATGCCAGCCGGGCCAGGCGCGAATCCGAAGCCGTCCTGCCCTATCCTGGCACCCGTGTGGATGATGACATTATTGCCGATATAGGCACAAAATATAGTTGTTCCCGAAGCAATCGAACAATTGCGTCCAATCTTCACCTCTGGCCCGATAACAGTGTTTGCGCCAATATGGGTGCCAGCACCGATTTCAACATTGGCCCCGATTACGGCGAAAGGTTCAACCGTCACACCAGGCTCAAGCCTTGCGCTTGCATCTACTGATGCCTTGGAAGAAATTCCGGCTTTTTCGATGGGCAAAGGTTGCAGTGCTTCCGGGTAAAGCAAACCGCCTACAGTCGCGAAGGCTGCATGGGCTGCCTTGGTGCGCAACACTGCTACATGGTTTGGAACGTACGGCTCTAAGTCCGGGCCGCAAATGATGGCGGTTGCTCTGCAGGTTTCTAATTCAGAACGATACTTGCGGGACACAAGATAACAGATATCGCCTTCCTGCGCGCGATAGACAGGCGCTACGGAACGCACAATACGCTCCCCGGCATCGGTAGAAATAAGTTCCATACCAACGCGCTCAGCGAGCTCGCGCAGACTTATGCCCTCATGAAGGGGAAAAAATCGATGGTGATCCATAAACAGGCTCCAGAAGAGCATTCGGCCCTCTTTCGAGGGCCGATAACATCAGAACTGGTTGGCCATGCTGAAGCGGAAACGCTGTTCCTTGTCGTAATCTTCTTTGGCAACCGGCACAGCATAATCGAAGCGCAAAGCTCCAAACGGCGATGCCCAGGTGATACCCGCACCAACCGACGCACGCAATGCGCTGTCCGTGCCAAGAATACCAGCAGTATTGGCGACCTTGCTGCCATAGAGCGTGCCAGCATCGGCGAAGACAGAAGCACGAAGACCGAAGTCTTCTGGAACGGCTGGCATAGGAACACTCACTTCAGCAGAAGCTGTGAAGTAGGTCGTTCCACCAATCGTATCGCCATTTGGCATACGTGGGCCGATACCATCGCTCTCGAAGCCGCGGATCTGACGCCCACCCAGCGTGAACTGATCGAATACGTTCAGATTGTCGCTCGTGGCAACAACGTGACCAGCACCAACTGCGATCTGACCAATCATATCGAGTTCGTCTGACAGGAGCTGGAAGTAACGAGCACGACCGTAAATCTTGTAGAAATCTGAATCGCCACCGAGGCCAGCAAACTCCTGTGTTACAGTTGCATAGATACCTTCACGCGGAAGCGTCAAGCTATCCAAGCTATTGTATGTCAGCGTCTGCGAAACGGACGATTGGAGATACTTTCCGCCATTCACCAGATCCTGATACGGAGCCGAAAGGTTACTGAATGCACCATCCGGCGAGTACTTGATCTGCTTGTAGTTGTACTTGAACGTTGTCGCCAACTGCTCTGTGATAGGAGCCGTGACACGCAGCGAGAAGCCCTGCTCCTCATACTTGTAATTATCGTTAGAAGAGGTCTGGCTCTTGAACACATCAAAACCAGCCGCGAGACGATAACCGAGGAAGTATGGCTCGGTGAAGTTCAACGAGTAGGTGCGGGAGTTGTCCTGACCGCCACCAGCAGCAATACGGATATACTGACCGCGACCAAGGAAGTTCTTTTCCTCAACGGAGGCTTCCAGAACGAGGCCATCATTACCGGCGTAACCAGCACCGATACCAAACGAACCAGTCGACTGATCTTCAACATCAACGACAATAACAACGCGATCAGGCGCGGAGCCCTGCTGCGTCGTGATGTTGACCTTGCCGAAATAACCAAGAGCTTCGAGCCGGCGCTTGGCGCGAGTGATCATCGTCTGATTGAAAGCATCGCCTTCGCTCAGATCGAACTCGCGACGGATAACGTAGTCACGTGTACGTGTGTTGCCACGGATATCGATGCGCTCAACATAGGCGCGCTCACCTTGGTCAACGAGATAGGTCACACCAACAGTGTTCGTCTGGAAGTTACGATCACCGCGGGGAGTGACGCGCGCAAACGGGTAGCCAGCTTCAGCGACTTTCTTGGAGATTGCCTCCATCGTCTTCTGAATTTCCTTGGCGTTGTAAGTGTCGCCGCTCTTTGTCTCTACGAGGCCGCGCAGGCTTTCACCACTCACACCCTCAACGGTGGATTCCACATTAACATCACCGAAGCGATAACGCGGACCTTCCTCTACCGTGAAGGTGATTGTGTATTCATTCTTGCTTTCGTCCAAGACAGGATCTGCCGAAACAACCCGGAAGTCTGGATAACCATGGCTGAAATAGAACTGGCGAAGCGCTTCTTCGTCAGCGCGCATCTTGTCGTCAGAGAAGACATCCTTACGCGTCAAGAAGGACAGCGGGCCAGATTCTTTCGTGATCAGCACATCATGCAAGCGGCTGTCGCTATAAGCTTGGTTCCCAACAAAGTTGATGTTCGCAATCTTGGTGCGATCACCTTCATTGATAACAAAAGCCAGGTTCACACGGCCCTGGCCGACAGGAACAACCTGCGTTGTGATCTGCACATCGCTACGTCCGATGGAGGTATAAGCCTCCTTCAAACGCTGAATGTCGGCCTGAACGATAGCATCGCTGTAAGGACCGAGAGGCTGCGTCTGAACAACAGACTGGAGCTTATCGTCCTTGATCTTGCGGTTACCGTTGAAAACAACCTGATTGACCAACTGGCTTTCATTGACTGACACGACAAGCGTGCTGCCAGAAACCGAGATTTTGACATCCGAGAAATAGCCCGTTGCGTACAAACGCTTCACAGACTCATCGATGTCGGAGTTGGAGAAACTGACGCCGGGGCGAATCGTGAGGTTTGAACGAACTGCTTCCTGACCGGTACGTTGAGCACCACGCACGTCGATACGTTGGATAACCGCTGCTTCGGCGGTGAATGGCGATGCAAGGACAGCAACACTTGCGCCCGACACGACAACACCAGCAGACAGCGCAAACGCCGACACTGCGTTCAAAAACTTTGAACCAGCTTTCATTTTCAAATCTTACCTTTTCCCGTTGTCCCTCGGCGGGTGGAACCCGACTCTGGCCACGTGTGTCGTTTTACCTGCTTTTACCCTACAAGCAAGGTATCCCGTTAATTTCTATTTACTTCCTTCGAAGGCGTGACCCAATCGCCACGACGACTTGTGAACAAGGTAAATAGATGGTTATTCACATCCTTAGCCGATCAGGTTCGTAATGTCGTTCCACGTCGCGAAAACCATTAGGCTCAGCACCATAGCCAGTCCGATGCGAAACGCAATCTCCTGTGCGCCTGCTCCCAGTGGCTTTCCACGAATAGCTTCAATCGCATAGAACACTAAATGCCCGCCATCAAGCACCGGAACAGGCATCAAATTCAAAAGACCTATGGAAACTGAAAGAACTGCTGCCAGCTGGATGACGGCAGCCAGTCCAAGCGTGGCCATCTGGCCGGAAGCCTGAGCAACCCTGACGGGTCCACCAAGTTGATCCGCCTTCATCCGGCCGGTCAGCAGGTTACTGATGTACCGGAATGTGCCAGTGATGATATGGCCGGTCTCAACGAAGCCTTCTTTGACAGCTTCAACAGGCGTATAGGAAATGTGCCGGAAATTACCACTTTGCTCGTTTGTAACGACACCGATTAACCCGAGTTCAACCTTGTTGCCGAATTGGTCGGTAATCTCGGTTCTCTTTGGCATCATCGGCAAATCGATCTTGTTGCCGGCTCTTTCTACACTCACGACAATCTGCGTCTCAGGTCTAACGCTGACATAGCGACGAACATCCTCAAATGTTCGGATGGCCTCGCCATCCATCGCCACAAGGCGGTCGCCGGGCTGGATACCTGCTGCGGCGGCAGCACTATCAGGGCGCACTTCCGCCACGACAGGATCAGCAACTGAGCGACCGTAGACGGCGAAGAGGACGGCGAAGATCGCGATAGCCAGAATAAAATTCGCGATTGGTCCCGCCGCAACGGTCGCTGCCCGCTTCCATAACTTTGCGCCCGCCAAGGTTTGTGAGCGTTCCGATGGCGTCAATTGTGAAAGCGATTCCGAATCCGGGCGACTTGATGCATCTTCATCGCCGTAAAAGCGAACATATCCACCCAAAGGTATCAGCGATAAACGCCAACGCGTTCCGTGACTATCATTGAAACCGACGATCTCGGGACCGAACCCGATAGAAAATGCAGTAACACGTATGCCACTCCATCGCCCAACAAGGTAGTGTCCCATCTCATGGACAAACACGAGCAATGACAGGACAAGGATAAACGGGATCAAATATCCTGTTATGAAACCAAGTATTGCCATTCCTACCTCCGGGCTTAGGCCCGCTCCTTATAGTCCGAAGAGGAAAGCGGCAATCGATGCCGATCCATCCTGATTGACTGCAGCATTGATCATGGCGAGAAAGAAAGCTGCAAACCCGGCGAAAACGAGGCCGTCAACTCGGTCCATAACACCGCCATGTCCCGGAATAAGCTTGCTGGAATCCTTGACCCCAAAACGGCGCTTGATGAAAGATTCAAACAGATCGCCAATTTGTCCGGCCACAGAAAGCAACAAAGCCAGGCCAATTAGTCGAACCCCGAGATTAGGGAAAAATGACGCAAACACGCCCGCACCGGCAATCACGCCTGACACGGTGCCCCCGATGGCGCCAGACCATGTTTTGCCCGGCGATATGCGCGGAGCCAGTTTAGGTCCGCCGATAGCACGCCCTACGAAATAGGCGAGGATATCGGTCGACCAAACCACCGCAAAAACAAAGAGGGTCGCGACAAAGCCCGGCTCATCCGCGCCGCGAAGCGCGCCAAGCGAAATACCGCTCAACCCTGCATAGAAAATTCCGCCGGGAAGCCACCACGTGCCCTTCCGGACCAAAACAAGGAGAATGGCCGTTATCGTCAACCCGCCCAAGAAGGGCACACCCATTCCCTGATCGCCAAACATGAGATTGACGCAAATGACGACGACGGACAGCCAACCGAACGCGTTGCCCGCGAAATCCTTCTCCGGCAAACCAGTAATGGTCGACCACTCATAATAGACAGCCAAGGCAATGATGGAGGACAAAGTCCTGAAAGCAAAGCCTCCAAGCCATGTTGCGGTAAGCGCGAATGCGGCCAGAACGATTGCGGATACAATACGCTTTTTAAGCTCTGGGGACATCAGCCGACCACCGCAGCCGGTGTCGCCGACAAGCCGCCATATCGACGGTCACGGGCTGCAAATATTCTCAGCGCTTCGTTGAACATGTCCGGTCCGAAATCCGGCCAAAATCCTGGGAGAAATACGAATTCAGCATAGGCTGCCTGCCAAAGCAGAAAATTGGAAAGCCGCTCTTCACCACTCGTGCGGATAATCAGATCAGGGTCAGGAATGCCGGCGGTATCCAAATGGCTGCTGATCAACTCCTCCGTGATATTCTCAGGCGCAATCAGGCCCGCCGTTACTTTGGCGACGACAGCTCTGGTGGCGCGCGTCAACTCATCTCGCGAACCGTAGTTGAATGCGATTACAAGCGTCAAACCGGAATTATTGCGGGTCGTCTCCTCAGCCTCCAGCAACAGAGGCAGGATGTCGCTGCGAAGCTTGTGCCGCTCACCGATAACTTTGATGCGAACATTGGACCGATGAAGCTCAGCCAGATCGCGGCGAATAAAGCGACGAAGAAGCCCCAGCAAATCTGAAACTTCCTCCTCTGGGCGACTCCAGTTCTCCGAAGAGAATGCATAAAGTGTGAGGTATTCAATCCCCACATCTCCCGCATATTCCACCGCACGACGGACAGCCTCGACACCCTTGGTGTGCCCAATGGTGCGGGGCAATCCCCGCTCCTTTGCCCATCGGCCGTTGCCATCCATGATGATGGCGACGTGCCTCGGCACTTTTGGCATCGAACCGTTATCCATAGGATTTCCGTTTTAGATTAATCGAACGTCGTGCCGCAGGCAGAGACTAGACCTGCATGATTTCCTTTTCCTTGTCGGCAAGCAAGCGATCAACTTCCAAAATCGTATCGTCAGTCATCTTCTGCACTTTTTCCGACTGAGCACGGCTGTCGTCCTGGCCGATATCGCCATCCTTTTCAGCCTTTTTCAGCGCGTCCATACCATCGCGGCGGACGTGTCTGATCGCAACCTTAGCCTTTTCTGCATAGTCATGCGCGACCTTAACGAGCGACTTACGGCGCTCTTCGTTCAACTCCGGTAGCGGAATACGCAGGTTTTGCCCGTCCATGATCGGATTAAGGCCAAGGTGCGACTCGCGAATAGCGCGATCTACTGCGCCAACCATCTGCTTGTCCCACACGGAAACAGATAGCATGCGAGGCTCTGGCACGCTGATGTTCGCCACCTGATTAAGGGGCACACGAGAGCCGTAAGCCTCTACCGTGACCGGATCGAGAATGTTAGCCGATGCACGACCAGTCCTCAGAGAAGCAATGTCACTCTTGAAGGCTGAGATCGCGCCGTCCATGCGCCGCTTGAGGTCGTTGAGATCAGTTCCACTCATCTTGCACTCCATTCCTCTACGGGCCGTCAAAACCCGTACAAAACCTATTAATTATCCGTAACGATGGTCCGGCGACCGCCGCCGGTCAAGATCTGGCCGAAGCCGCCTTTCTCATGGATCGAGAAGACGATGATCGGTATCGAATTTTCCCGTGCCAGTGCTACCGCTGCGATATCCATCACGGCAAGCCCCTTTTCCAGAACTTCGCTGTGTGTCAGTTGCTCGAAACGAGTCGCGTTCGGGTCTTTCTTTGGATCGGCTGAATAAATGCCGTCCACCTGCGTACCCTTGAAGATTGCTTCCGCACCGATTTCTGCAGCGCGTAGCGCTCCAGCCGAGTCGGTCGTAAAGAAGGGATTGCCTGTTCCGCCAGCGAAAATCACGACCCTGCCTTGAGCCAAGTGGTGCAGCGTACGGCGCTGCGAAAAACTTTCGCAGATTTCAGGCATCGCAATGGCCGAAAGAACGACCGTCTCCACATTCAATTTACGAAGTGATGTAGCGAGCGCCAAGGCATTGATCACGGTTGCCAGCATGCCCATGTGATCACCGGTAACCCGGTCACCGCCTTTGGATGCCACAGCGACACCGCGGAAGATGTTGCCACCGCCGACAACGACCCCCACTTCAACGCCCATGCCGACCGCTTCAGCGATATCCGAGGCAATCCGATCTGCCACAGCGACATCAATACCGAAGCCCTGGCCGCCCATCAGCGCCTCACCGGACACCTTGAGCAGAACACGTTTGTAGATGGTTTGGGTGGAAGACATGGAAACTCCTTCGAGGATCGCACCGAATGCCGGATACACGAAGGGCATCGCATTGTCACGCGATGCCCTTCGCTTTCACAAGTTTTAGGAGGTGGAAGCTTAGCGCTTCACGGTCGCTGCAACTTCAGCAGCAAAATCGGTCTCTTCCTTCTCAACGCCTTCGCCGAGAAGCAGACGAACCATTCCGGTCACTTCAATCGGAGCGCCGACTTCCTTTTCAGCTTCCTTGATGGCGGCAGCAACAGTCAGGTCAGGATTGATAACGAAAGCCTGAGACAGCAGAGCAACTTCTTCGAAGAACTTGCGCATGCGGCCTTCGACCATCTTTTCGATGATGGCGTCCGGCTTGCCAGAAGCGCGAGACTGCTCGATGAAGACGTTGCGCTCACGCTCAGCAACAGAAGCGTCCACTTCTTCAGCGCGAACAGCGAGCGGGTTCGTTGCAGCAACGTGCATGGCAACCTGACGGCCAATAGCAGCCAGAGCATCCTTGTTGCCGGTCGACTTCAACGCTACGAGAACGCCGAGCTTGCCGAGAGAATCGGCAGCAGCATTGTGGATGTAAGTGGCAACAACGCCGTCTTCGACAGACAGCTTTGCAGCGCGACGGAGCGCCATGTTTTCGCCGATGGTGGCAATGGCGTCCTTGATTGTGTCGGAAACGGACTTGCCGGTTGCCGGATAGTTTGCAGCGCCGATTGCATCAACGGAACCGTCCGTCGACAGAGCAACCGAAGCAACACCGCGAACCAGTTCCTGGAAGGCGTCGTTACGAGCAACGAAGTCGGTTTCGGAGTTGAGCTCAACAACGACAGCGCTGGTGCCAGCGCTTGCGATGCCAACGAGACCTTCAGCAGCCGTACGGCCAGACTTCTTGTCAGCCTTGGCAATGCCCTTGGCGCGAAGCCAGTCGATCGCTGCTTCCATGTCGCCATTGGTTTCGGCGAGCGCCTTCTTGCAGTCCATCATGCCTGCGCCGGTCTTCTCGCGCAGTTCCTTCACCATTGCGGCTGTGATTTCGCTCATTTTTGCCTCTTATCGATTGTCGGATGCGCCGGCAGGGAATCAAAGCCAAGCGCCGAATTGGGGCGCAGTGTACCCCGGAGTATGACAGCGTCATGAATGGTGCCTGAGCGGCCGCGATGCAGGAGAGCCATGCAGGAGGCCTCGTCCATTCAAGTGAAGGCCGCCATTAGGCGACCTTCGAATTCTCGGGCAAGCCCTGAGAAAATTAAGCCTGAGCTTCGTCAGCCAGAGCTGGCTCGATTGGAGCTTCAGCAGATGCGCCGATATCGCGGCCAGAAGCGCCCTGCTGGCGGGCAATGCCGTCGATTGCAGCGCGAGCAACCAGATCGCAGTAAAGAGCGATGGCGCGCGAAGCGTCGTCGTTACCTGGAATCGGGTAATCGATGAGGTCCGGATCGCAGTTCGAGTCGATGATAGCAACGACCGGAATGCCCAGGCGCTTTGCTTCGTCGATAGCAATCTTTTCCTTGTTGGTGTCGATGATGAACATCAGGTCCGGGGTGCCGCCCATATCGCGGATACCGCCGAGAGCCTTTTCAAGCTTCTCACGCTCGCGCTCAAGGTTCAGGCGCTCTTTCTTCGTGAAGCCCTGTGCGTCGGAGCCGAGGATTTCGTCGAGCTTGCGCAGGCGCTGGATCGAGTTGGAAATCGTCTTCCAGTTCGTCATCATGCCGCCGAGCCAACGCGAGTTGACGTAGTACTGAGCGGAACGCTTTGCCGAATCTGCAATGAGCTCAGAAGCCTGACGCTTCGTGCCAACGAACAGAACGCGGCCACCACGAGCAACCGTGTCGGAAATGACCTGCAGAGCGCGCGACAGCATAGGAACGGTCTGCGCGAGGTCGATGATGTGGATGTTGTTACGATCGCCGAAGATGTACGGCTTCATCTTCGGGTTCCAGCGGTGTGTCTGGTGACCGAAGTGGACGCCAGCTTCCAAGAGCTGACGCATGCTAAAATCAGGCAATGCCATGCCTTTTCTCCTTGTTTCCGGTTTAACCCCCACGAAGCGAACAGTTGGACAAGCCAACCACCGGCGGAACAGACCGGATTTCTCCCGATCAATCCCAAGCTTCGCGTGTGGAATGGTGGTGCGCATAAACGTCAATCTGCCAAATTGCAAGCACTATTGGCAGCGGCGACAGGTTTTAGGCACCTCAGTTACTTGCAGGCGCTCTTATCCGGTTGCCCAAGAACCTCAAGCTTCGAGAGTGTGCCTGAAAGGACAAAATCCCCATAATCCATGGTCAGGTCACGTGTGATGCCGTTATCATAGAGCTTGAAAGACATGCGATAGACAGGTGTCGTATCCTCTTTCGCATCTTCATTGTAGTAGGCGATCGTAACTGGCCAATAGGACTTCTTGGCGAATTCGCCCGCACTGCCAGCATCCGCATCATCAGCTTTCGGCGTCTGCTGCGCTCCAACAATGGTGGAAGTCAGCAAGCTCTGGTCACCATCCTCCGAACCATCGAACAATCGCGCCTCGAAGAATCGCTCGCCTTTTTTGGCATGTTCAATCACATCGAGCATGTGCGCTGTAGGAAACTGTGATGCTGTAAGCTGAACTTCACGCTTATCTGGTTTGGCGAGATCTACTTTCACGCCCGCGCTGTCATCCCTTGCTTCTCCGGCAACCTGCTTATCCATCTTCTCATCCGTGAAGGATTTCGTATCAAAGCGGAATTGACCGGAGTGAAGGTTTTCGAAAGTGGTCGTTTGCTGATCGGTCACGCGCTGCTCCTCACCCGTATCGATTTTCGTGACAAATCGAAAATTGGTGGTGAAACCCGCGCAGGCCGAGCCTGTGAATTCATAGACCATGCGCCCAAACATGCCCTCAATGCCTGAACGGTCAGACACATCCTTCAGCTTGAGATCATAAACTGCGCGGTGCGGCACAAGTGAGAGGGCTGCCTCAGGCCCGGCCCAAACCGGATTAACGAGAAACATGATGCTGCTGGAGAAAGCCACAGCTGCAAGGCCGTAACGGACCATCCACAATCTCCTATGGGACTCAGCCCACGATGTTATAAGAACGCCACACGGCGATGCTTCGTTCATGTGTGACGGAATCGCGTCAATTTTACAATCAAACAGGAGAACGAAATGTCCGCAGCGATCGATGACCGACTGAAGGAACTGGGGATTGAACTGCCTGTAGCGGCAGCACCAGCCGCCAATTATGTACCCTATACGTTAAGCGGGAATACGCTTTACATTTCAGGTCAGCTGCCGATGGAAAACGGTAAAATTGCTGTGACGGGGCTCGTTGGATCGGACGTCGATGTTGCCACGGCGCAACGCGCTGCAGAATTGTGCGCCATCAACATCCTGGCCCAAGTAAAAGCCGCGCTTGGCGGCGATTTGGGCAAGGTGCGCCGCGTGTTGAAGTTGAACGGTTTCATTGCATCCGCGCCTGGTTTCATTGAACAGCATGTGGTGATGAACGGAGCATCCAACCTTGTTGCGAACGTTCTGGGCGATGCAGGCAAGCATGCGCGCGCGGCGGTTGGAATGGCTGCCCTGCCCTTCAATGCCGCTGTCGAAGTGGATGCAATTCTGGAAGTTGAAGCATGAGTGCCGACGCATCCTGGATCAAGGATTTGCCGGTCGCGCACCGCGGCTATCACGACCAGAACAAAACTGTGTGGGAGAACACGCTCTCAGCATTCTCCCGCGCTGTAGAGGCCGGTTTCGCCATAGAATGCGACATCCAGCTTTCCGCAGACAGCGTACCTATGGTTTTTCACGATCACACGCTTGAAAGACTGTGCGGCATCAAAGGTGATGTACGCGAGAAGATGGCCTCGGAGCTCGGTCTTCTGGCGGTCGGCGGCACAGCTGATCGAGTACCAAAACTGCGCCAGATGCTTGATCTCGTTAAAGGCAAGGTGCCTCTGGTTATTGAACTCAAGGGCCGAAATGCGGAAGATGATGACGGCTTCGCTGAAGCGGTGCTGGAAGTGCTGGAAGGTTATCAGGGCAAGGTTGCTCTGATGAGTTTCGACCATCACCTCCTGCGTGAACTCAAGCGCCTAGAGGCCCCCTATCCTGTTGGCCTGACGGCCGAAGGTGCTGATCCCGAAACCTTCTTCAAACATGATGAAGCCATGCAACTGGGTCTCGATTTCATCTCCTATCATTGGTCGCATTTGCCAAACAGCTTCATAGATGCGCAAAGAGCCAAAGGAATTCCGGTCATCACCTGGACAGTGAGGGATGAAAAGGCGCGTGCGCATACCTATACTCATGCATATCAAATGACTTTCGAGGGGTTTGACCCCAGAGAGACACCGGCTGCATGACTGAAAAGCTCACCCTCCGCGTCGAAAAGTCCTTCCAGTCCATCGGCAGTGATCGATGGTCCACCCTGTCAGGCACACGGCGCGGGGGTGGGACACCCTACAACCCCTTCATTTCTCATGCGTTTCTTTCCTCACTGGAAGAATCCGGCTCTGCAACGGCAAAGTCAGGGTGGCTTGGTCATCATGTTTTGATGGAAACTGAGGCCGGGGACTTGTTGGGCGCCGTGCCAGCCTACCTCAAAAATCACAGCCAGGGTGAATATGTTTTCGACCACGGCTGGGCGGATGCGTTCGAGCGAGCAGGAGGGCAATATTATCCGAAGCTGCAATGCTCGATACCTTTCACGCCCGCTACAGGACCGAGACTGCTCAGCGCGGATGGGCAGGATGCGCCCAGGGTAAAGCGTAATCTGGCTGCCGGATTGACCGAGATCACCCGCCAGCTAGGTGTTTCTTCTGCTCATGTTACCTTCGCACCTGAAGCCGAACTCGGTTATTTCGGGGAGGCTGGTTTTCTTCATCGTACCGATCAGCAATTTCACTTCATCAATCAGGGGTATGCGAACCACGAAGAGTTCCTGGCCGAGCTTTCTTCTTCCAAACGCAAGAACCTGCGCAAGGAACGTCGCTCTGCGTTGGATAATGGAATCTCTATCGATTGGCTGACCGGCAGCGATTTGACTGAAGATATCTGGGACCAGTTTTTTACGTTCTATATGGATACCGGCAGCCGAAAATGGGGCCGTCCCTATCTCACGCGCAGCTTCTACTCGCTGATTGGCGAACGCATGGCGGAAGACGTGCTTCTCGTGATGGCAAAGCGCGAAGGCCGCTATGTGGCGGGAGCAATCAACTTCATCGGTGAAGACTGTCTCTATGGTCGCCATTGGGGCTGTGTGGAAGATCACCCTTTCCTGCATTTTGAGGTGTGTTACCACCAGGCGATTGATTTCGCTCTTGCCCATGGCTTGAAACGCGTAGAAGCCGGTGCGCAGGGAGAACACAAGCTGGCGAGAGGTTATCTGCCCGTGACGACCCATTCGGCGCATTACATCGCCCATCCCGGCCTTCGCCGCGCTATCGAAGATTATCTGGCACGCGAGCGGCAAGAAGTGGCTTATGCCAGTGAATATTTGACAGAACACAGCCCTTTCAAAAAGGGCGATTGACCTGCCTATTGAAAAGAGGAAGCGAAATTTCCATGAGTAATGCGACCTACGATCCCAACAACATTTTTGCAAAGATTTTGAAGGGCGAAATCCCTTCTCATAAGCTTTATGAAGACGAAGACACGTTGGCATTCATGGATGTTATGCCGCAGGCACCGGGCCATCTGCTGGTCATCCCAAAACATGGGTCTCGCAATATGCTGGATGCAGATCCTGCGGTGCTGGCAAAGCTTATGCCCGTGGTGCAGAAAATGGCGAATGCTGCCAAGAAGGCGTTTTCAGCGGATGGGATTTTTATTGCACAGTTTAATGAACCGGCGGCGGGGCAGACCGTTTTTCACCTGCATTTCCATGTCATCCCGCGTCACGAAAACCAGCCATTGAAACCGCACAGCGGCCAGATGGAAGATCAGGCCGTTCTGGCAGCAAACGCGGAAAAAATACGTGCAGCTCTTGCCTGATTGAACCTGAAGCTCCGAATTCAGCTCGGAGCTTCAAACCTCTACCTAGAGAAGCAAGAGCCCGGCTAGCAATGCAGCCAAGGCTACGACAACACATACAATGACCCGCTGCCCGGCCAGCAGAAATGCCGTGAAACCAAGCGCCACTGATCCTGCGCGCAGCCAAAGCGGGGAATCAGCAATTGTCCCTGTTGGGAAAACTACCAGTTTTGCAGTGACCGCCATGACAAGCGCAGTCGCCACCGCCCTCACCCATTGAAGACCTTCCGAATCCTCATCCAGCCGGTTTCCGGCCACCACGCCAAGCCAACGCCAGATATCTGTCGCCAGCCATCCGGCCAAGGCAATCACGAGATAGGTCCACCACCAGGCATCACTCATGGTAGCTCCTCCTCGACAGCCGGGCGTCCTGTTGCGAGCTTTCGTTTTCGAATGAAAAAGCGGTCGAAAAGGTAGGCCAAAGTGCCACCACCAATTCCCGCATAGATGATATCGAATTTTGGCTCGATCAGCGCCATGGTCGGCCCAAGCACGACGCCAACGATGAACGCGACCCTCACGACCGATTGGCGCGCACTCGCCCAGATCGATGCAAAAAAATAGATCGGCGTCAGCATAAACAAGGCGCCTGCCACCACCGGTGGAAACTGCGCCACGATGCCGTAGCATATCGCCACGATCCCACCGTTGATAATGGTGAGCGTGATGGCGAAGCCTCCGAAATAAGCAAGACGATTATCACGCGGTACATTGGGAACGTGCTGCATGGCAAAGACCCAGGATGTTATTGCCACAAAGTGAGAGAGAAAAAGCAAAAGCCAGGTTGGGCTTTTTTCGGTTCGCATTTCCGGCATGATCGAAGCCACCATGGGCATCATCCGGATGGAGGAAAGAGTAACAGCAAGAAAGCTCGCGGCAAGTGGCGCGCCGCCCGCCATGGTGCCGATCAAAATCATTTTGGCTGGTAGAGCCCAGACAGAGAGTGTCATGAAGACGGCTTGCGATCTCGTGATGCCGGATTCCAGCGCGAAAGCACTAAATCCCACAAAAGATGTCATTAGGATAATCGCTGGGATGGAAAAGATACCTCGCATACCGACCAGAAACCAGGTCAGGTTTGTGCGTTGGCTCACGTCTGTCATCGGCATTAGCAGAAATCCATGTCCATGTCCGCCAGAGAGATTCAAGTCTAATTAGGCGGATAGACCAATCGATTGCAGCCCAACTATTGCCGCCGCAATCACCTAGCAGAAAGCTGGATCACACAAAACTATGCCGGGGAAAATCCCCGGCATAGCGTGTTTCAGCAATTATCACTTCTTTTTCGGAACTCTGGGAACCGTGGAACCCTTGCGAGGCTTTGGCTGATCTTCCGTCACAGTCTCTGCATCGGTTGCCTTGGCCCTAGCGTCCTTGGCTTTGCCGTCTGACTTCGGGTCGTCTTTAGACTTGGCCTTCTTCGGCTTGGTCGCTGATGCGCTCTCTTCGTTTGCATCCTCTTCCGCGGCCTCAACCTCCGCCTCAGGCTTCGGCTGAACGGGAGCAGCCTCGGGAATGGATTTCAGCAACAGGCCGTCCTTGCCATCCTCTTGCTTGCCGACCGTGACCTGAACCACCCCGCCCTTGCGCAGAGCACCAAACAGGATCTCATTGGCCAATGGCTTCTTGATATGTTCCTGAATAACGCGAGACAGCGGACGTGCGCCCATGCGCTCGTCATAACCCTTTTCCGCCAGCCATGCGATTGCATCTTCATGCAGATCGAAGGTGACGTTGCGCTCGGAAAGCTGTGTCTCCAACTGCATGACGAACTTCTGGACCACCTGATGGATAACCTGCGTGGGCAGAGGCGCGAACGGAATAATGGCATCCAGACGGTTGCGGAACTCCGGAGTGAACAGGCGGTTCAACGCCTCCTCATCCTCACCTGTGCGACGAGATGAACCGAAGCCAATAGCGGCCTTGGCCATTTCGGCAGCGCCAGCATTCGTCGTCATAATCAGGATCACATTGCGGAAATCGATCTTCTTCCCGTTGTGGTCGGTGAGAGAGCCGTGATCCATGACCTGCAACAGAATGTTGTAGATATCAGGATGCGCCTTCTCAATTTCATCCAGCAATACAACTGAATGCGGGTGTTGGTCCACTTGGTCGGTCAGCAGACCGCCCTGATCAAACCCGACATAACCTGGAGGTGCACCGAGCAAACGGGATACCGTGTGCCGTTCCATATATTCCGACATGTCGAAACGAAGAAGCTCGACACCCAGCGAAGACGCCAGTTGTTTCGCAACCTCGGTTTTACCCACGCCGGTCGGGCCGGAGAACACGTAGGAACCGATCGGCTTGTTCGGTTCACGAAGACCCGCACGCGCCAGTTTGATGGCGGTCGAAAGCGCCTCAATGGCTTTATCCTGACCATAGACAACGGAGCGAAGTTCCTTTTCCAGGTTCTTCAGCACCATTTCATCGTCTTTGGAGACTGTCTTCGGTGGAATCCGAGCCATCGTCGCGATAGTGGCTTCGATTTCCTTCTCGGTAATCAGCTTACGGCGCTTCGAGGCTGGCAACAGCATCTGAGCAGCCCCCGTTTCGTCGATCACGTCAATTGCCTTATCGGGCAGCTTACGGTCCGAGATATAGCGGGCCGAAAGCTCGACAGCTGATTTGATAGCCTCATTCGAGTACCGCAGCTTATGATACTCTTCGAAATAGGGCTTCAGACCCTTCATGATTTCGATGGCATCATCGATGGAAGGCTCGTTCACATCGATCTTCTGGAAGCGCCGCACCAATGCGCGGTCCTTTTCGAAGAACTGACGATATTCCTTATAGGTCGTCGAGCCAATGCAACGGATTGCTCCAGATGAGAGCGCAGGCTTCAACAGGTTGGACGCATCCATTGCGCCACCGGACGTCGCGCCGGCGCCGATAACCGTGTGGATCTCATCGATGAAGAGAACTGCACCCGGATATTCCTCAAGCTCCTTCACGACCTGCTTCAGGCGCTCTTCGAAATCGCCACGATAGCGCGTTCCAGCGAGGAGCGTGCCCATGTCCAGCGAGAAGATGGTGGCATCAGCGAGGGCTTCCGGCACCTTGCCTTCCACGATTCGCTTGGCAAGGCCTTCCGCAATAGCAGTTTTACCAACGCCCGGATCGCCCACGTAAAGCGGGTTGTTCTTCGAGCGACGGCACAGAACCTGGATCGTGCGGTTCACCTCTGAATGACGACCAATCAACGGATCGATCCGACCGTTCTTGGCCTTTTCATTCAAGTTAACGCAGTAGGCGGTCAGGGCGTCCTGAGCTTTCTTGGCTCCGCCTTCTTCCTGTTCTCGGCCCGTCTTGGCTTCAGACTCGCCCTCTTCCGCTCCACGCGGAGGACGCGCCTGCGATGAACCAGGGCGTTTGCCGATACCGTGAGAGATGTAGTTCACAGCGTCGTAGCGAGTCATTTCCTGCTCTTGCAGGAAGAATGCCGCATGGCTTTCACGCTCGGCGAAGATAGCGACGAGAACATTCGCTCCAGTTACCTCTTCGCGACCGGAAGATTGAACATGAATAACCGCACGCTGGATCACTCGCTGGAACCCGGACGTCGGCTTGGAATCTTCGTCGTAGCCAGTGACCAGATTTGCGAGTTCGTTATCGATGTAATCGGAAACAGTCTTCTTAAGCGTTTCCAGATTGACGTTGCACGCCCCCATGACAGCCGCCGCATCGGCATCGTCTATGAGCGCCAGAAGCAGATGCTCCAGCGTTGCATATTCGTGGTGCCGCTCATTGGCGAAGGTCAGTGCCTGATGCAGCGCCTTTTCAAGACTAGGCGAAAATGTTGGCACGTGGGTTCCTCACTTCTTTTCCATGACACATTGCAGCGGGTGCTGGTGCTGGCGGGCAAAATCCATGACTTGACTTACCTTGGTCTCAGCCACCTCGTATGTAAAGACACCACATTCGCCCACACCATGATTGTGAACGTGCAGCATGATGCGAGTGGCAGCTTCACGATCCTTCTGGAAGAAACGCTCCAGAATATGGATGACGAAATCCATGGGCGTGTAGTCGTCATTCAACAAAAGAACACGGTAGAGATTCGGGCGTTTCGTCTTTGGCTTCGTGCGGGTTATGACCGACGTGCCCCGATTGGCCTGGTCTCCATCGTCATTCTTTTCGTCTTGCATCAAGATCGGCTTCGCGATCATCTTTCATCATTCCCCATTGTCCGGTCGCTTCCCTATCGTCCGCGTCACCCGAACATCAGTCACTTCTATTTAGTTCGTCACAACGCAATTTTAAGCCCCTCGCCGCCGTACGCAATCACTATTGCTCGAAGCGGTGGATCAGCCTCGCAAAACTGGCTTGCCTGGACCCTACGAAAAAGAAAAGCCGCGCGGATCAAACCCAACGCGGCTTTCTTAAATTCTGACGAGTGGAAACGGTTCAGCGGCGCGGGCCACGAGCAACGCGTTCAATCTCTTCGCGCACCAAACGTTCCACCAGCGTCGGCAGGTTGTCGTCCAGCCATTCGCGCAGCATTGGCTTCAGCATTTCCTTCGCCATGTCTTCAACCGTCTCACGTTCGAGGCTGTTTACGACCTCCGTCAATTCGTGGAACGAGCGAGCAATTTGAGCACCGGCCTCGTCCGAAAGCAAAGCCGTTGCCTGCTCGATACGAGCTGGCAGGCTCTCGGCAGCCGGGGCAGCCTCAACAGGCACCGATACCGCAACTGGTTCCGGCATTGCGGGCTGAGTTGCCGCACGTTCCTGGAACTGAGGTTGGCGGTCTACAGGCATTTGTTCGCCCTGATAACTTTCGATACTCACGGGGCGCGGTGCAGTGGGTGCGGCCCGCTCGACCATAGGCTCGTGCACGGCGCGTTGCGCCATGGGTTCCGGCACCCGGGTCGCAGCAGCACGAACACGCGCAGCAACATCGGCCAGTGACAGTGTCTTTTCCTGCGTAGGGGCAGCGGCAGCAATCTTGTTTTCCATCGTCATTCTCGAATGCTCGGCCCGCACGGTTTCAGCGAACGCATTGCCCGTATCATTGGCTGGCGCCTGACTCAGATAGCCTGCACCGTCATAATCCGACTCAATGTCAAAATCATCATCCTGATCAACATAGGAAGAAGCTTGCGCGCCCGTAACGGCTTCGCTTTCGGTGATAGGATCGTTGCTTTCAATAATCCTGCGGATGGATGCCAGAATCTCCTCCATAGAAGGTTCACGCGCAACATTTGGCTGAGCCATCATCATCCCCGATCTCGAATCTCGCAGTAGCACCGAGCTAAACCCCGGTTGCCGAATCACCGAAAGCTTACGCGAAGGTGGCCAAGGGTCACAATCCGACTGGCACCTCGCTTGCCGTGGATGCACAGGTTTATTGCGAGTTTCATCGTTAACCGCTCCGACAAAGACCTTGTTAAATGCAGGGCTTAATTCTGGTTTTGCGTACCAACGCCGATGCACTTTGCCGTGTAGTGTCACCACACGCATCAGTGACTTCCAACAGAGTCAACCGATTCGTTGACATCATGAGCAAAATCTATTAGAACAAAAGAAGAACATTCTATCGGAGATGCTCATGACCCGCGCAGAACAAGCCGTCAAGAATGCCCTTGCAGCCGTTGAAGCCGCACGCGCGTTGCGCCAACGAGATGCAGAGGAACGCCGAAAGACATTTCAACGGATAGAACTGGCCAGCCGTAAACCGCTCTATGTTCCAAAAGGGGTTCAGATGCGACTGGATCTGTCAGATCCTCATCCAGAGTCAGATCGTCCGCACCGCAATCATGGTTAATTTTTTTGGGAACAGGTGAGCGGATTACGTGTTCTTTCCTCGGGCGACGGAAAAGCCTTCAACAAAAAAACGAGGAGGAAGCACATGCTTTCCAAGATTCTTAGCGTATCCGTTCTTACCCTTGGCCTGGCCACTGGCGCCGTTGCACAGACAGCGATGACACCAAACGACCAGACAATGACCAACACGGATAACATGACCGGCACCGGCACGTACGGCGCAAACAACAATGCAGCCTCCGGCCAGGTTGTAGACCCTAACATGACCTATAGCACAAACCGGGATAGCGGCACCAATGCGCCCGGTCAGTTGACGACGCAGGACAGCCCATGCTCGGCACCTTCCGCAACTCCAACTGAAGGCTCCTCTACGAGCCCAGTCAACCGCACCCAGTGCTAATATAATTTATCAGCACTTCCTTGAGAGGGGTGGTCATCGGCCACCCCTTTTGCGTGCAACACCTCTTTTCCAAATACGACGACGAATTTGCGCCAGACCGTAAGCTTGGGAGCATAGATTTGCTTGCCGAAGTGCGTATTGCATGAAAAAGCAGTGAGATTGAATTTGATACGAAGGATTTGTCGATGACCGTTCATTCATCCGTGCTGAACGTGATTGGAAACACGCCATTGCTCCGGCTCAAGGGGCCGTCTGAGCGTACAGGTTGCGAAATTCTCGGTAAGGCAGAGTTCCTAAACCCCGGCCAATCCGTGAAAGATCGCGCGGCGCTGTTCATCATTCGCGATGCAGAGCGAAAGGGGCTTTTGCGTCCGGGCGGCGTTATTGTCGAAGGAACGGCAGGCAACACAGGTATTGGCCTCACGCTGGTCGCCAAGGCCCTTGGATATCGTACTGTCATCGTTATTCCTGAGACGCAGAGCCAGGAAAAGAAGGATGCGCTGCGCCTCCTGGGTGCCGAACTGGTAGAGGTCCCAGCCGTACCTTATAAGAATCCAAACAACTACGTGAAAGTTTCCGGTCGCCTCGCTGAGGAGTTGGCCAAGACGGAACCGAATGGCGCGATCTGGGCAAACCAGTTTGACAATACTGCCAATCGTGACGCGCATATTCACACCACCGCGCCCGAAATTTGGGGCCAGACTAACGGCAAAGTCGATGGCTTTATCTGCGCTGTTGGTTCTGGCGGAACGCTGGTCGGCACCGCAATGGGGCTGCGAGCAAAGAATCCAAATGTGAAGATTGGCATCGCAGACCCGGAAGGTGCAGCACTCTACGAGTTTTATAAGAATGGCGAGCTGAAATCCGAAGGCTCATCTATCACAGAAGGCATCGGCCAAGGCCGCATTACGGCGAACCTCGAGGGCTTCACGCCAGACTTTGCCTACCGAATTCCTGATTCCGATGCTCTGCCCATCGTATTCGATCTCGTTGAAAGTGAAGGCCTTTGCCTTGGAGGCTCATCCGGCATCAATATCGCAGGTGCCATCAAGCTCGCTGAAGATCTGGGGCCGGGCCATACAATCGTGACGATCCTGTGCGATTACGGCAATCGATATCAGTCGAAATTATTCAATCCGGATTTTCTAAAGTCCAAAGGCTTGCCGATCCCGCAGTGGCTGGTACAAAAAAGCGATATCGCCGTTCCCTTCCAGTCCGCATAAGTGAGTTCTGATCGCATGAAAACCGTAGCCCTTTACCGAGACGATTTCTATCTTTCGACAGCAGAGGGTACGGTCACCGCCATTCATGAGGATGGCGGCATAGAGCTCGACCAAACCTGTTTTTATGCAACGTCCGGCGGACAGCCGGGCGATACCGGCTTTTTGGAACGAAGCGATGGAACAAGAATTTTGCTTGGTCCAACGCGTCATGGTGAAAGCAAGGACATCATCATCCATGTCCCGCTAGCAGACCAACCTCAGCCGCAGGTGGGCGAGAAACTTGTTCTGCATGTGGATTGGGCGCGGCGTTACAAGCTCATGCGCATGCACACGGCCTGCCATCTTCTCTCGGTAGTCTGCGAATATCCCATTACCGGTGCGGCAGTGGGAGAAGATGAGTCCCGCGTTGATTTCGACATGTCAGATGTCATTGACAAGGACGAGGTAACTGCCAAGCTCATGAAGCTGGTTAGCGAAAATCATCCTGTCTATACGCGCTGGATTACGGATGAAGAATTACTGGCCAATCCTGAGATTGTAAAATCGAAGAATGTGCGGCCCCCGGTTGGTTTAGGCCGCGTTAGCCTCATCTGCATCGGTCAGGATTCCAGCGTTGACAGCCAGCCCTGTGGCGGCACACATGTTTCCGAAACCCAAGAGGTTGGAGCGATTCACATCGCGAAGATCGAGAAAAAGGGTAAGGAGAATAGACGCTTCCGCCTTCGCTTCGGCACCCCTGCTGAAACGGCGTGATCCTCATTTCTCCTGCCCATCAGGAGGAAGAACATGAGCGCTGAAAAGAGCCGTTTTGTCGTATCGAGCGATTGGGTGCAAAAGCAGCTCGGCACGCCCAATTTCCGCGTTATCGATGCCTCGTGGTATTTGCCCGCGCAAAAGAGAAATGGTGCCGAAGAATATTCGCAAGGCCATATTCCAGGTGCCGTATTCTTTGATCAGGATGCCATAGCCGATCATTCAACCGGCTTGCCTCACTCCCTTCCCTCGCCGGAATTTTTTGCTGCCGAGATGGGCAAGCTGGGGATTGCCGATACTGACGTGATTGTCGTGTATGATGGTCCGGGCTTTTTCTCCGCACCCCGCGTTTGGTGGATGCTTCGCGCCATGGGCGTAGAAAAGGTCTATGTTCTGGATGGCGGACTGGACGGCTGGAAGAAAGAGGGCTTGCCGCTTGAGACCGAGGCTGTGGAGCCGGAAGTGGCTACATTTACACCTCGGTTTCGCGGTCGGCGCGTCACCAGCCTGAATGAAATGCGCGCCATCGTGGACAGCGGCTCTGCACAAATCATCGATGCGCGCGGTGCTGGCCGCTTTACGGGCGAAGAGGCAGAGCCTCGTGCTGGAATGCGCTCCGGCCATATGCCCGGAGCTCGCAGCCTTCCCGCTGGCTCTCTCTCCGAAAACGGACAATTGAAGGATCTGGACACCCTTCGCAACATGATGGACGAAGCGGGCATTGACCTCACTCGCCCAGCCGTCACCAGCTGTGGCTCCGGTGTAACCGCAGCCGTCGTTACGCTTGCGCTCGAATCCCTGGGCCACACCAATAACTCACTTTACGATGGTTCCTGGTCCGAATGGGGTGGGCGTGATGACACCCCCGTGGTCACTGGTCCTGCGGATGCGATTGAACGGCCGGTTCATGGCCCGATAAAAACACGTATTACTCAATTAGAAATGACGGCACCGCCTCGGCAGAGCTTGCCTATGCCGGTAAACCTGCAAACTGCGCTCATGCGAACGCAGAATATTCCGCTGCACTACTACCGCTATCTCTATCGCCAGATTGGCAAGCGCTGGCATTGGTACAATCGCCTTCGGATGAGCGACGAAGAGCTTGCGGCACAATTGCATAGCGATAAGGTTTGCCTGACCGTACTCTATGTGAACGGCGCTCCGGCTGGCATGTTCGAACTGAACCAGTTGGACGATGATGTTGTGGAACTGTCCTACTTCGGCCTTTTCGAACATGCGCTCGGTCTTGGCATTGGCAAATGGTTCCTATTGCAGGCGCTTTATTCAGCGTGGCAAATGAACCCATCGAAGGTAACCGTTTCTACCAACACACTCGATCATCCGCGTGCGCTGCCGCTCTATCAGATGATGGGCTTTGCCCCCGTCAGTACCAGCGAAGCCTGGGTTGAACCCATGTCTGATGCGGAACTTCTGGCTCTTGCAAAGCGTGATTAGAGATTTGGAAGCCGCTGTGATTGGTCAAATCACAGCGGCTTCTGAGGCAATGCTATCAAGCGACGTTGAGCAGGCTTTCTGGCGACGTCACATCATAGCCAAGAGCTTCTGCAACCGGCTTGTTGGTGACCTTGCCACGATGAATGTTCAGCCCGTTGCGGAGGTGACGATCCTCTGCGATGGCGCGCAAGCCTCTATCTGCAAGCGCAAGCCCGTGCACGAGCGTTGCGTTGTTGAGTGCATGTGCCGAAGTCACCGGAACAGCGCCGGGCATATTGGCAACACAATAATGGATCACCCCATCCACTTCATAGGTTGGGTCCGAATGGGTGGTGGCATGCGATGTCTCGAAACACCCGCCCTGATCAATAGCGACGTCGACAATGACGGCGCCCTTTTTCATGCCGGTCAGCATATCACGCGTCACGAGCTTGGGCGCCGCAGCACCGGGGATGAGCACTGCACCAATCACCAGATCAGCTGAAAAAACCTCTTCTTCCAGCGCATCGATGGTGGAGTAGCGCGTATGCACGCGGCCATTGAACATCTCGTCCAACTGCCGAAGCCGAGGAAGAGAGCGATCGAGAATGGTGACGTCCGCGCCAAGACCAACGGCCATTCTGGCTGAATGGAGACCGACCACACCGCCGCCAATCACTGTCACCCTTGCAGGCAGCACACCGGGCACGCCACCAAGCAGAATGCCGCGCCCACCATTGGCCTTCTGCAGCGCAGTTGCTCCTGCCTGGATAGCAAGCCTTCCCGCCACTTCCGACATCGGCGCAAGAAGCGGCAAACCACCGCGCTCATCTGTCACAGTTTCATAAGCCACAGCTGTCACGCCTGATGCGAGCAGACCCTTCGTCTGCTCCGGGTCGGGAGCGAGGTGTAAATAGGTGTAGAGAATTTGCCCTTCGCGAAGCTGCGCCCACTCTGATGGCTGTGGTTCCTTGACCTTCACCACCATATCGCAACGTTCGAAAATTTCTTTTGCCGATCCAGCGATTTTGGCACCGGCTGAAACATAAGCTCCGTCGTCAGCCCCAATTCCGGCACCGGCCTTCGTTTCGATCAAAACTTCATGACCATGCGCCACATATTCGCGGACGGCGCCGGGGGTAAGCCCGACGCGATATTCGTGGTTCTTGATTTCTTTCGGACATCCCACGCGCATATTAAAACCTCTCCCGTTGCATGGCAGCCGTTTCTTCCCGGCAGCCCATACACTGCAACAAAAAATCGTCAGAATGTCCTTGCGAATTTTGGCGAAGAGCCTAGCAAATTTCGAGATTTATTGCGTAATTAAGCAGTTCCACCGTGGATTTTTCGAATGAATGAACTGGATGCTATCGATCTTTCGATCATGAAGGCTCTGCAGGCTAATGGGCGGATGTCGAACGCCGAACTCGCCCAGAAGATTGGCCTATCCGCTTCCGCCTGTTCACGCCGTCTGGATATGCTGGAAAAACACGGCGTTATCAGCGGCTACCATGCGCGGCTCTCGCACAAGGCACTCAATTACACGCTGATGGCAGTAGTTCACATTTCTCTTTCCGGCCAAAGCGCCAAGGCGCTGTCGGAGTTTGAGGCAGCCGTGAAGCTATGCCCCAATATCCTTGTCTGCTACCTCATGTCCGGCGAGTATGACTATATCCTTCGCGTCGCGGCGAAGGATCTAGCGGACTATGAACGCATCCACCGCGATTGGTTATCGGCCCTGCCGCATGTTGTGAAAATCAACTCCAGCTTTGCTCTTCGAGAAGTCATTGATCGTCCGAATATCGGCCTTTGATTCTTCCCAAGGGGCGGAAACTCCGAGCATCCAGGGGTTGCACCGGTTACCAACTCCAGATTTTTCTTTTAGTATATTCGCATATTAAGCTCATGTAACTTGAGCAATTGCATGATAATTTCATAATATAGACATTCATTACTGAAGTATTTTTCTGTTTTTCACCAACAACAAAACACCGGCTAAGCGCGAAAAAACACGCATAACAGCCAAATCATTCAAATTTCAGCGCAGGAATTTACCTAGCTTTAAATCGCATTTCACACGCTTACACAGAAGCAACTGATTTAAAACAGGAATTTCTCACATATGGCAAACGGGACAGGTGATGGACGGCGCGCTGAGCGCATACGTTGTAACTTCCGCAGTATTGTCTATTACGTTGACGAGGTTGTGGATGCTTCTGTATTGGATATATCTAAAACCGGTCTTTGCTTGAACATGCGAGGGTGGATATCAGCAAAACCCGGTGCAACCATTAGAATTCGTTGTAATGAATTGGGTCTCATCGAAGGTACAATACGATGGTACCGGGCTGGTAAAATTGGGATTCGGCTCGCTGAGAGTTCAAACACGCAAGCCCAAGTCGCATCGTTCTTCAAACATTATTACAAGCCACAAGCACAAGTCTCGTTGGCACCGGCGAGAATGGCCGTTGGCCGCCGATAATCCTTGTTAGAAGGAAATTGCGTTTTCTTGATGAGATTGCATCGAAAATGGACAACTGAATTAGATATTAATAACTGTCATTTTCCTGATGCGTTGCCGTGGCAAGCACCCTAAACTTGCGCTGCAAACGACTGAGGGAGTTCTCCATGTCATTCCTGATTAAACCACCCGCCATGACCCGACGCTCACTCCTGAGCCGCATAGCTGCAGGATCTGCGCTCGTCATGCTCCATCCATTCGCGGCACGCGCTGCCGCCAATCAGGCACATCTACGCATCATGGAGACGACTGATATTCATGTGAATATCATGCCTTACGATTATTATGCTGATAAGCCGAATGACACGATGGGCCTGGCACGCACGGCCAGCTTCATAGATCAGGTGCGTTCGGAAGCTGGCAACTCCATGCTGATCGACAACGGAGACCTTCTTCAGGGTAATCCGATGGGCGATTACATGGCCTATGAAAAGGGTATGAAGGCTGGCGACATCCATCCTGTCATGAAAGCTATGAACGCGCTCGGTTACGATTGCGGCACACTCGGTAACCACGAATTCAATTATGGCCTTGAATTCATGTTCAATACGCTGAACGGCGCCAAATTCCCGATCGTTTGCGCGAACCTCACAAAGGGGCAGCTAGCATCTGACCCCAAGAAAGACGAGCTGTTTTTCAAACCCTATGTGATCCTCGAAAAGCAGATCAAGGACGGCGCTGGCAACACATCGCCAGTTAAGGTTGGCTTCATCGGTTTTGTGCCGCCGCAGATCATGGTTTGGGATGCCAAGAACCTCGAAGGCAAAGCTCAGACGCGCGACATCGTGCAGGCCGCCAAGGCTTGGGTTCCGGCTATGAAAGAAGAAGGTGCGGATATCGTGATCGCCCTTTCCCACTCCGGTATTGATGGCACGGGCCAGACCGAGCGAATGGAAAACGCTTCGCTCTACCTTGCGGGCGTTGAAGGCATTGATGCGATATTCACTGGTCACCAGCATCTTGTCTTCCCCGGCCCCAAGGATTTCGAAGGCGTGCCGGGCGCGGATATCAAAAAAGGAACACTTCAGGGCAAGCCAGCCGTCATGGCGGGCTTCTGGGGCTCACATATGGGCTTGATCGATCTGCTGCTGGAGAAAGACGGCAAGAACTGGAAGGTCGTAGATTTTACCACAGAGGCCCGGCCCATCTACCACCGCGATGAGAACAAGAAACTCGTCGTTGATGCAAAGGACAAGCCGGAAATCGTCGAGGCAGTAAAGCCTGAGCACGAGGCAACATTGGCCTATGTGCGCCGCCCGGTCGGCAAAACCTCCGCCCCGCTTTATTCATATTTTGCCTTGGTGGCGGATGATCCATCCGTACAGATCGTGGCTAATGCTCAGGTTTGGTATGTGAAGAACCTTTTGAAGGAAGGCCAGTACAAGGATTTTCCGGTACTTTCCGCCGCTGCACCTTTCAAGGCAGGCGGGCGCAATGGACCGGAATATTTTACCGATGTTCCGGCTGGCGATATCGCGATCAAGAACGTTGCCGACCTCTATCTCTATCCCAACACGGTTCAGGCTGTTCTCGTCACGGGAGAGCAGGTCAAGAATTGGCTGGAAATGTCAGCGGGCATGTTCAACCAGATCGAGCCTGGCGCAAAGGATGCGCCACTACTCAACACAAAGTTCCCATCGTACAATTACGATGTAATCGACGGAGTTACCTATCAGATCGATCTGTCGCAACCGGCAAGATTTGATAGTGACGGCAAGCTCGTAAACCCGAACTCGCACCGCATCGTAGACCTACAGTTCAACGGCAAGCCGATTGATCCGGCAGAGAAGTTCGTCGTGGCCACAAATAACTACCGCGCTGGCGGCGGCGGCAAATTCCCAGAAATCGCAGCTGATAAAGTTATTCTCGTTGCTCCCGATACAAACCGCGATGTAGTTGTTCGCTACATCATGGATCAAGGCACGATCAATCCGTCTGCAGACGCAAACTGGTCATTCAAGCCATTGGCAAATACCAGCGCCGTATTTGAAAGCGGGCCAAAGGGACGCCAATATGCGGCATCTGTAAAGGGTGCAAAAATCGAAGATGCAGGCGATGGTGCAGAAGGCTTCGCCAAGTTCCGCCTCGTTCTTTAAGATACGTCCTCCGCAAAGTTCCTTGATAAAGTGCAATTTCAAATGAGCGCCGCCGGTCACCCCGGCGGCTTTTTTTACCCCGGAATTCGTCTGCCAGCGTACCCAAAAACAACGGCAATCAGGCGGTGCTATAGGGAATAACTATCTGAATCAATGAGCGCATTCGGTCAGAGCATTTGGCTCGCGGCCAGCCAGCGAGAGCCATGTCCGTCATTCGTCAGTCACATATCCCGAACAGACTCATTGAACTGTTGCCGGCTTCCGAATTCGAGATGCTTGCAGCCCATTTTGAAAAAATCGCGCTCCCACGCGGCTTTGTCATCGTGCGCTCTGATGCGCCCATCGATTACGTCTATTTCCCCACTTCAGGTATCGGCTCCGTCGTTACCATTTCGCCTGAAGGTCATAAGGCTGAGGCAGGAATGGTCGGCAGAGAAGGCTTCGCGCCCACATCCGGTGGGGTTGGCGGCACCATCAGTATCCATGAGGTTTTGATCCAAATGGAGGGAGAGGGCATTCGAATTTCGGCAGGCGTGTTGACAAGCCTATTGCCACTTTGTCCAGTTTTCTCAAACCTGCTGGCACGTTTTATCCATGTCTTCGGCTCGCAGACGTCCTTCACAGCCCTATCCAACGCGGTGCACACCGTCGATCAGCGCCTCGCCCGTTGGTTGCTCATGTGCCACGATAGAATGGACGGTCACGAAATCGCGCTCACGCATGAATTTATATCGCTCATGTTGGCGGTGAGGCGTCCAAGCGTCACCACTGCCCTTCACATCCTGGAAGGACAAAAGCTGATCCGAGCCGAACGAGGGCGTATATCAATCAGAGATCGCGCCGCGTTACAGATCTTCGCCGGAGATGCCTATGGCAAGCCGGAAGAGGAGTATGACAGATTGATTGGTGGTCTTTCAGTTACAGATGCTTCTGCAACACCGGCGCTTGCCTGAGCGAGATCGTCAATGCTTGACGACCTCTACTGCTTTAGTGCGTTCTCCCATACCTTCGAAAATATAAGATAGGCGCTCTGAAGGACCATATGAGTCTTCGGCAAAGCTTTCCATCGCGGACCTATTTCGAATGGTAATCAAGCCACGCTCGGAACGAATAAAGCCTCGCCCCTCCAGCATGTGCAAAGCGGTGGTGACACTAGGCCTACGCACAGCCAACATGATGGCGATAAATTCATGCGTCAACGCGATTTCGTTCGTATCAACCCTATCGTGGCACATCAGCAGCCAACGGGTCAGCCGCTCCTCAACAGAGTGAATTGCGTTTGAAAGAGCCGTTGAAGCGACTTGCGTTGAATAGGCCACTGACGCCGTTTGGATCACATGTTGAAAGGCAGTGGAGTCTGCCATGGCTCGGTGAAATCTCTCGACCGGCATAACCCAGGATGTGCTTTCCACTTGAATAGTGATTTCGTTGATGTTGCGGGTAATGCCACCAGCGACCCAGGGTGGGAAGAAGCCTTCGCGGCCAATCAAACCCGCCTCCGCTCGCTTGCCGTTTGGAGAAACTGCAACCACCGAACCAATTCCGGATGTGGGAAAGTAAACGAAATCTGCGACATCATTCAGTTCGCAGACCAAGCGACCGTGCGGAAGTTCCACCAGTTCCAAACCATCGGAAAGCATGTTCAGCTCTGCAGCAGGCAGGCTGGAAAGCAGATAGTTCCGTGATGATTGCGGGTTAAGTTGTAACATCGTTTTACCTCCACCATGCGCAACAGGAACTAACATGTTCCCATCCGCAACGTTTCCACTGTCGTACGCTACCGTACCGGAACCTCCCGTGGCCGGTTCCATTGACGAATGAACAAGGAGTGGACGATGACACGCGGCAACGCCGGCCCAGACCCGCTACAATCCCAAGAACTATTGGCTCTTTTAGAAAGTTCCATGCCGATCATAGAGCGGATGGCGTCTCGCTATTTTCAATCTCCTTCCGATGCGCAGCGTCTGACTGCAGAAACGCGAGATGCCGCTAAAAAGTTCATCACCAGAGGAGAGAATGTTGAAGACCTGCGGTTAGCACCGGGCGTAGGTTACTGGCTGTTCAGGCTCATGCATGAAGCAGCCCGCTCCAGATTGGACCAACATCGCTAGTCTCTGATACTGAGCGTCCTGATTTTATAACCGGCGCGCGCTTTAATGAAATGAGCGGTCCTGATCTTCATCAGAACCTTCTTGCGCTAAAGCCGAAATAGCAGCTTTGATATCGTCCTCTGCTGCGGTCAAAAAGTAAGGTCGGCTTGAACCTACGGCGGTTCGTGAATTCACCACGAATAGAAATGGTACGTCGAATGTCATGAGACGCTCGGACAGCCCGAACAGTTCTACTGAATCAAGCCCAATATCTAGCAACACACCACCGGCCCGGCGCGCTATTTCATCGCTCACATCCACGCACGAGACTGGACCGAGTAATGTAACGCCTGCGGAAAACCATGCCCGCTTCACCTCATCCGATACGAAATCGGGAGGTCCAACAACAATGATCTCAAAGCACGGCACCCGGATAAAGCCTCCTCGGCTTCGATCTTTAGACAATATTACGCCAAGCCTCGATCGCCGGATCAACGTAGTGCAAAATCTTCATCGGCGGCTTAGCACCCCTATAAGATACGACGTTTCGACGGCGAACTTACAGGGAGATAAGCCGCGAAAACGATTTAAGAATCTTCTATTTAATAGAAGTCTTCAAAGCCACTGGGGCCATAAGTTAACAGCAGAGAAATTGTTCCTGCAGGCAATCTCACTCAGCTGCATCTTTTTTCGCGTGTGTGCGAGCATGCTTTAGAATTGAGATCATTGCAGTCTTGTCCGGGCACTGTCTCAAGCGTGCGCCGAGTGCCTCTATAAGCCATGCAGTGGCTGGCCCAGGTGGGTTTGCTATCTTGTGGATCGCATAGAGCGGATAATCACCGGTTTCATAGGCGTCAATGTCAAGAGAGACCAGTCGACCGCTTGCCAGATCTTCACGAATAAGCGCTGCAGGAAGGCCACCCCAACCAAGACCGCCGCGGATCAGCTGATGTTTCGTTGCAATATCTCCTACCCGCCACACCTTGTAGGACAGGACGTTGAAATCTTTGCCTTGCGTGAGGCCGGAAGCGTCCGTCACCACGAGCTGCACCTCTTCACGCACATCACGCAATTCGATTTTCCGCTCAAGCTGAGCCAGCGGGTGTTGCGCCGCGGCGACGGGAATCATGAATGAATGTCCAAGTTTCTCCACTGACAGGCGATCATCAGATTTTGGCAGCGGTCCTCCCACCCCCACCGACGCGCGGCCGGAGGAAACCATATCCATCACCATTCCCAATTCACCGGAACCGAGGCTAAGCGCGACAGAAGGAAAGCGTTTGCCGAACTCTGAAAGTGTATCAATGACAGCATCGACCGGCACCATATTGCTGATGGCAAGCGAAACTTCCGCTTCAAGACCATGCTTCAGGGATTTGGCCCTTGCTCGCATCACCTGCAAATCCGACACCAGACGGCGCGCATCCGCGAGGATGGCCCTACCCGCCTCCGTCAGCTGAGCACGCCGAGATCCGGTACGCTCGAACAGCATGACTTCCAACTGCGCCTCCAGATTAGAGATCGTGTAGCTCACCACGGATTGCGCACGATTCAACTGTCTTGAGGCTGCGGAAAAACTTCCCGTTTCTGCAACAGTCAGAAAGACCTGTAACTGATCGAGTGTGGGATTGGCGTCCATTTTGACCATCCAGAGTTTCGATGGATAACTTCGAGATTATCTCGATTTTATTGATAGCTGTCCATCACTATGTTGCATCGCAAAGGCGAAGCGCTCTCACGCTCGCTTAGTTGCCACTCCACCTGGTGAAGGCGGAATATACAAGGAATTCAACATGTCTAAGCTCCTCCTCATCACGTCCAGCCCTCGCGGCGAAGAATCCGTTTCCAACAAGGTTTCCCAAGACCTTGCAGCAGCTCTTGCTGCGAAGACTGGCGCTGAAATCGTACGTCGCAATTTGGCAGATGACCCAATTGCGCATCTGGATACCGTCACTACCAATGCTATTCGCAAGGCTGCGGACCAGCGCGATGCGGCCGAAGCTGCCGCGGCTGAAGTTTCTGATAAACTGGTCGCAGAGCTATTTGCTGCAGACCATATCGTCATCGGCACCGGCCTTATCAACTTCAACATTTATTCCGGCTTGAAGAGCTGGATCGACAACATTGCACGCGCTGGCGTCACTTTCCGCTACACCGCAGAAGGCCCAGAAGGCCTGGTCAAGGGCAAGAAGGTCTACATCGTTCTGGCTGCTGCTGGCGTCTATTCCGATGGACCTGCGGCGGCACTTAACCACGCAGTGCCTTACCTGAAAACAGTTCTCGGCTTCCTCGGCATGACCGATGTAGAAGTGCTTTATGTTGAAGGTCTCGCCTTCGGCCCAGAAGCTGTTGAAAAGGCAATGGCTTCTGCGGAAAGCCGCACCAAGGAACTGGCGCAAGCCGCCTAAGGAACGCTTCCCCTAAAAGCGTGACGAAGAAAAGGGCCGTGGTGCAAGCCTCGGCCCTTTCCTATTGCTCACGTAGCGCGCTGCTCAACGCCATCTGCAAAGAGCGATGCGCCGTTCTGATCGATAATCTGACGTGCCTTGCGGAACGTGCATTCCAGCGCATCCTCTTGCGAGGTAAACACGTCAGCACGGATGAATGTACGAACGAGCGTTTTCCCATCCACATCCTTCTCTATTCTGCCGGCGAGGCGCAATTGAGAGCCTTCGCGCATCGGTTCGGCATAGATTCTACAGCCTGCATGTTCCTCCGGTTCAACCTTCGCGGCAGGTTTGGCAGCCTGCTCTCCCCCGCCGGAAAAGATGGAAGCAATCTTGGAAAAAATGGATGACATGCGTTGCCTCGCTCAAGCGTGATTAGATGATCAGGTTCGCTAGGATTTCATTCTCAGTTATATCTTCAAAGCCTAATCCGGCAGCATCGAAGCGTTCAATCAAACCCGCAAAGTGACTGGATTCTGACGTCTCAATCCCAATGAGGATCGAACCAAAGTTTCGAGCGGATTTCTTTAGATATTCAAACCGGGCAATATCATCATTCGGGCCGAGAAGATTAAGAAAATCACGCAGCGCTCCGGGGCGCTGCGGTAGTCGAAGAATGAAATACTTCTTCAATCCGGCATAGCGCATAGCGCGCTCTTTCACATCCGGCAGCCGTTCAAAATCGAAATTGCCTCCAGAAACGACTGCCACGATGTTCCGGCCCCTCAGCATCTCAGGAGGCATCGCCGATAGAGCAGCGAGCGAAAGTGCACCTGCCGGTTCCAGAACCACACCTTCAATATTCAGCATTTCTGTGATTGTAACGCAGATGGCATTCTCTGGAACGGTCATCACCTTCTCGGCAGAAAACCGCTTGAGCGCGTCAAAGTTCAAGTCGCCAATGCGCGCCACGGCGGCGCCATCAACAAAATTATCAACTTTCGATAGGGTCACGGGATGGCCCGCAATCAAGCTCTGCTTCAGGCTCGGTGCGCCTGCCGGCTCCACCATAACAAAGCCTTCGTCGGCAATCCGATCTTTGAAATAGGTGCTGATGCCGGATGACAGACCGCCGCCGCCCACCGGCATAACGATCAGGTCCGGAAGAATTCCATCCGGCATCTGCTGTTCGATTTCAGCTGCAACGGTTGCCTGCCCTTCGATAATGTCTGCATGGTCGAAGGGTGGGACCATCGCTCCACCTGCCTGCTCCACAAATTTCCGGGCTTCCGCATAGCACTGGTCGAAGATGTCGCCTACGAGCCGGATCGAAATAAACTCACCGCCGAAAATACGGGTCTTTTCAATCTTCTGCTGCGGCGTCGTGACCGGCATGAAGACGACACCCTTCACCTGGAAATGGCGGCAGACAAATGCAAAACCCTGCGCGTGATTACCCGCAGAAGCACACACAAATGTCTTGTGGCTCTCGCCAGCAGCGATTGCTTTACGAAAAAAATTGAACGCACCACGAATTTTATAGGATCTCACCGGCGAAAGATCCTCCCGTTTGAGGAAGACATTGGCGTCGAATTTACGGCTCAGATGTTCATTCAACTGAAGAGGCGTTTCCGGAAAAATCTCCCGAAGCGCACCCATTGCCACCGTAACTGCCTGTGATGTCATTGCAATCGATCCATGCCGTTCAAAATCATTCCGCTATGCCACAGGTCGCACACAGATAGAACCCCTGCCTCGCCACTGCTGTGGACTCATCATCTCGATACTACCCAATGGGGATTTACAGCACATTTGCTTGCTGATTTTACTCCCCCCAGTTGAGGGGGTGATGTTGCTACCAGATAGCAACATGATACATAATCACCGTCAATTTTTATGGACAGTTTCGATGACGCATTCAAAAGCGGCACTGCAATTATTCAACCAATCTCGTACACTCATTTCTGAAGTGGAGAGTGTGCAAGAAGCGGTGTCGAAAATTTCGGAAATCTACCAGATCGCAAATGTCACCTATATTTTGGCGCAGACAATCATGGAGCAGGTGGATGCTCCATTCTTGCGATCAACCTATCCAGCGAATTGGATTGCCCGATACATCACCTGCAACTATGCCAAAATTGATCCGGTGCTAGTTCAGGGATTCAGGCGTCATGAACCCTTCCATTGGGATGAACTGACATTCAATGCAGCTGCCATTGAACTGATGGCCGATGCTTATGCCCACGGCCTTGGATTATCGGGCTATGCGATCCCCGTGACAGATCGTGCTGGGCGCCGCGCCATGCTTGTTCTCAATAGTTTTGAAACGCATACTTGGAGGCACACTGTTTCCAAACACGCTCCCCATTGGAAAAAGCTGGCGGAAGCCCTTCACCAAAAGGCGGTTATAGAACTCTATGGTGAGAGTGACCCTGTTCCACGGTTGACCCGCCGAGAAGTAGAAAGCCTACATTGGGCGGCCTTGGGAAAGGACGCAAAAGCGATTGCTGCGGAACTGAGTATTTCAGACCATACGGCTCGAGATTATCTGAAATCAGCTCGTCAGAAATTGCATTGTGCGAATATCCCTGAAGCTATAGCCAAGGCCATGCAGTTACGCATTATTTCACCCCATCTAGACCCTTTGCCAGAACTCCCAAGATCTGATGCCCAGCAAACGCAAACTGTGGAGCGGGGATTCCGTCCGATCCCCGCCAATGGTCTGGCACAGGCACCCTTCGATCATTACACGCGACTAATGGCAAAATGCCTCGAGTTTCGTCATGATGCCAAGGAAACGAGAGACGAGCGCATCTGCTACATTCTCGATAGCCTGATCGAAGCACTCGCCGAGCGAGCAAATATCAAGGCCATTGAAGACTTGGCCTCGGTGTTTGCCAACAACCAAACGCGCAATCATTAGCCGAATTCAAAGCTGGGGGGCTTGGTGCGGACGGCGGGGATCGAACCCGCACAGATTGCTCCGAGAGATTTTAAGTCTCTTGCGTCTACCAGTTTCGCCACGTCCGCATCGTGAGCTTTATTCCCCGGGTTCTGGCAAAAATGCAAGACCAGCTTCGCTAAATTTGGTCTGCAATTCGCTATCTTCGTCTTTTCCCACCCTTCCCTTGCACAGGTCCGCAGCCCATATGCGTCTCTTCGGCCGATAATACGGCAAGAGAGGATAAAATGATGAAAATCGTTGGCGCTTTACTGCTGTCCGCAGTGCTGGTCACCGGCTGCACCACAACAGAGCTTCAGCCGATTCCAGGCAGCATTACCTATACTGGGCAGCCTAGGCAGAAACTTACCAAGTCCCCGATTGGTAGCACGTTCTCACATGACTTCTATGATGGATCACGCGTCGTGGAAGAAACCTATCAGATCCAATCAGACCGCAGCCTGAAGATCGTCCGGCGCGAGTATCGCTCCATCTTCCCCGATTGATTGATGGTTCGCTAATGCAATCATCCCCCTGCCCTTGCCGGATGTTGCCGCAACTCTATCTTGTGGACAGCACAGAGGTTTTCCGCATTGAAGTACCGATTTTTAATCGTTGAAGACAGCCTTCTCATCGCCATGGATCTGGAGGAAGCGATCACTCGCTCCGGCCACGAAGTCATTGGAATCGCGCCAGATATGAAGGTAGCGTTGAATTACGCCAAGGAGGCTGACATCGCCTTCGTGGATGTTCGCTTGGCTGACGGCGAAACCGGGCCAGAACTTGCACGGCATCTGGTGGAGCGTGGCTTGCTCGTCATATTCGTAACCGGAAACCCAATGCTGGTTGAAGGCCGGGATGCAGGCGCTGTTGGTGTCATAGCCAAGCCACTCACGCATCAGGCCGCAGCAGATGTTATTCAGTTTGCGGTGGACTGGAGAAACGGGCGTCCGCGCAACCCGCCAGCTCGGCTGAAGCTGTTTCGTCCGCCTTCACCTGTGGTTTGAAGCGGAAACGGGGCGCAATTTCTCGCGCCCCGCTTATAACGACCATCAGCCAGCCAACTTGGCTGCGAGCTTCGCCACATGTGCACCCTGATATCTTGCGCCTTCAAGTTCGACCTGAGAAGGCTGGCGTGAGCCGTCACCGTCGGTAATCGTGGACGCACCGTAAGGCGAGCCACCCTTCACTTCTTCGACGCCCATCTGCCCAGCAAATGCATAGGGAAGGCCAGCGACAACCATGCCATGGTGCAGGAAAGTCGGGATGAAGGAGAGGATTGTTGATTCCTGGCCGCCATGCTGCGTTGCTGTTGAGGTAAAGGCAGAGCCGACCTTGCCAACAAGTTTGCCCTGGAACCACAGGCCGCCCGTCTGATCCCAGAAGTTGCGCATTTGCGATGTCACCGTCCCAAAGCGCGTACCTGCGCCGACGATGATCGCGTCGTATTCAACCAGATCGTCAACCTTTGCGATCGCAGCAGGCTGATCCATCTTGTAGTGCGAAGCCTTGGCAACTTCTTCTGGAACCAGTTCCGGTACGCGCATTACCGTAACGTCCGCACCTGCAGACTTCGCGCCCTCTGCCACCGCATAAGCCATCGTTTCGATATGTCCGTAAGTCGAGTGATAGAGAACGAGAACCTTGGTCATGCATTCCTCCTTTGAGGTGTTGAGCGTCGTGGTCCGACGCGTTGGATGTGCGTATACTTATGCAGAGATCGCCATCCTTCTAGTGCCTGCATGGGTCACGCAGTGTTCAATGTTTGAAAAAAGAAAGCTGTTGCCTGCACGGATGAGCCTTCTGAAGTCTGCCGATTCAGCCTACATAAAAATGAGATTTCCATCCGATGAGGTTTCCATGACATCGAAGATCGTAACGGCCGCCATGCTGGCCATTGGCGATGAGCTGCTTTCAGGCCGCACCAAGGACAAGAATATTGGCCATCTGGCAGATGTCCTCCTTCTGTCAGGGATCGACCTGAAAGAAGTCCGCATTGTCGCCGATGAGGAGGATGCAATTGTAGAAGCGCTCAATGCTTTGCGCAGCCGCTACACCTATGTCTTCACATCTGGCGGCATTGGCCCAACACACGACGATATTACAGCAGATGCCATTTCCAAGGCATTCGGCCTCCCCTGCGAGCATGATGGCGAGGCCATGCGTCTTTTGGGCGAGATGTATCAGCGCCGAGAAATGGAATTTACTGAAGCACGTCAACGCATGGCCCGTATGCCCCGCGGAGCAAGGCATATTGCTAATCCGGTTTCCACTGCGCCTGGCTTTATCATGGAGAATGTCTATGTCATGGCGGGTGTGCCACAGGTCTTTCAGGCCATGGTGGATAATATTCTGCCCGAATTACAAACAGGCGCGAAAATGCTGACGCGCTCCCTGCCCTGCGGATATGGCGAAGGAGATATCGGAACGCTTCTGGCTGCGATCCAGAAAGCACATCCCGAGACGAGCATTGGCTCTTACCCGAAATATGATGGAAAGCGTTTCTCCACCGAATTGGTCGTACGCGCCCGTGAGGAGGAGAAACTCGATGCGGCAGCGGAAGCCATTCTCGACATGATCCGCCAGCTTGATGCAGCGCGTGCGGCAAATAATCCTGGACCGGAAGCATGAAATCCACGGCTCCTTGACCCAACTCAAGGTGCGGCCCATTTCTTAGAGGAAGGTGAAGCAACACTTCACCATCCTTTAGAGAAGGAGATGCCGCGATGGGTTATAGAACAATTTTGGCCGTCCTGGATACGGAACGCAACGTAGGCCCGGTCGCGGAACTTGCTATCGATCTGGCGCGACAGTTTTCCAGCCACATCATCGGCATTCGCGCCGAAACGCTTGCAACTGTTCCGCTGATTGCGCCCATGGAAATTCCTGATCCTTCAGCCATTGAAGCACTTCAAAAGGTAGCCCAGGAGGAAACCCGGAATATCGAGGCGGCTTTCCGACATCAGCTTGATAGCTCCGGCGTTGCTTATGAGTTTCGCACCTTCGTTTCTTCAGCCGGAACTGCTGCCGATAGCGTGCTCGAAACGGCCCGCACTTGTGATTTGATTGTTGCACGGCAGAATGATGCGAAGCATGAAGCGGATAACAGCGCGGATATCGAAGCCTTCATTTTGGAAAGCGGCCGGCCCCTATTGCTCCTGCCTTTCGCGCTTTCCAAAGCCATGCCAGTTCGTCGCGCCTTGGTCGCCTGGAATGGATCTCGTGAAGCTGCCCGCGCCGCATTCGATGCCTTGCCCTTCTTAAAGCAGGCGGAAAGCGTAGAAATCTTTTCGGTTGATCCGCCTGATATGCCGCGCCAGAATCCGGAATTTGCCGGTGCCGATCTGGCTGCAACACTGTCGCGCCACGGGGTAAAGGTCAGCTTGCATACGGAAACCAATTGCCCGACACCCACTGCGGAAGCCATTGCGAACCGCTTGAGCAACGAGAGTGTCGATCTTCTGGTCATGGGTGGCTACGGACATTCTCGCTGGTGGGAAATGCTTTTTGGCGGCGTGACCCGCTCGCTCCTCGATTCAATGACCGCGATGACATTGATGTCCCGATAAAGCAGCGTCCATCCGTCTTGCCTAATTGTAGGATTTGCCGCTAATAGCAACGGCCAACGGTGCAGCGCAAAACGCGCACCGCGGGCTGCCCGGCTGAACGACGGTGCGCCTTTGTTATCAACGCGCCTTCGGAGCACTTCACCCATGTCTCTTCCAGAAAAAGCCTTTCCCGTCTCGTGGGATCAGTTTCACCGCGACGCTCGTGCGCTAGCCTGGCGCCTGGCCGGTACCAACCAGGAATTTCGCGCCATCGTTTGCATCACGCGTGGTGGCCTTGTTCCGGCGGCAATCATTTCACGCGAACTGAACATCCGCCTCATCGATACAGTGTGCGTGGCCTCTTATCATGATTACGTCAATCAGGGGGAAATGAACCTGCTGAAGGGTATCGATCCGAAGCTGATGACGGATGGCGGTAGGGGTGTTCTGGTGGTGGACGATCTTACTGATACAGGAAAGACCGCCTCCGAGGTGCGTAGCATGATGCCAAACGCGCATTTTGCCTGCGTTTATGCCAAGCCGAAGGGCGTCCCGACGGTCGATACCTTTATCACGGAAGTAAGCCAGGACACTTGGATATATTTTCCTTGGGATATGGGTTTCACTTACCAAGAGCCCATTGCGAAGGGCCACAAGGGCTAAAAGACAGGCTACCTACAGACGCTGACCCCATAATCATCATATACGTTACTGAGAAATTCTCTCACTCAGCCTCGGACCTGCTCAACGGGTCCGAGGGTTCAGACTTTTGGTTGATCGCCATCATGCATGGTCTGCTTTTCATATAATGCGAGCATGCGGCTACGACAGGCAACATTGCCCCTACACGAAATACGAATTTGCTCAATCAAGTGAAAGCCGCTTGGCAATTATCCGAACACACTAAAATACAACCTCTAATAGCTCCACCAAGTACAACAATTAATAAGAGAAATTTCAAACTTCATTAGTGAAATTGTTCCAAAAATAGTGTGCGTCCCTATTTAATATGGGCGGGCCATGAGGGACCTTCTCTGTACGCATCTATTCATGAGTAGAAATTACGTTATTAGTTTCTTCGCGTCGGAGAGTAATAGTGCGTACAAAAAAATCATTTCCGCTGACAGCCAAGTTATCCGCTATAATCGTATCGATAAACTTACTGGGCATATTGAGCCTATCCTATTCAACTTGGCAATCTGCAAGTGAAAATAGTATGCAGATGGTGTCGCAGGGCTGGGTTCAAAATACTACGCAATTTGCTACGCTCGCAGCAGGCGGCGTGAAATGGAGTAAGCCCGAAGTTATCGCGGAAGCTTATACCCTCTATCGCGACGATCCAACGCTCAATCTGGTCCAATTTGTAGCATTTGCGCCGGATATGAAAGCTGTGAGCGCGTGGTCACGACCACAGGTCATTGGGCTCCCCACAGAAGCCGATTTGAAGAGTGCCGCCGAAGCACGCCCTGAGAAACCGGTATTGTCAAGGGCTGGAGCAAGCGGCGAACTGGTTGTTATCACTGCGCCGCTTCCGCTCGACAAGAATGGAAAAGCAGCGGGATGGGTGGTCGCGACGTGGACAGCGGACTCCATACTAAGCCTGATTCGACATCAGGTTCTTGTGGAAATCGCTCTGGAGACGAGCGTAGTCTTCCTTTCGCTGGGGGCATTTATATTCGCCATGCGTCGTGTCGTCGGTCAGCCCTTGCGTATGCTGAGTGACCGAATTGCCAATCTCCAGGGGGGCGACATGGAATCGGATGTCGTCTTTCAGGAGAAACAAGACGAGATTGGCTTCCTAGCTCGTGCGATTGACCGTTTCCGTCGTGACGCCATTGACCAACAGATTCAGCGCCGTACAGCGCAGGAGCAGCAACAACTTATTGATGTTGAGAGAACCCGCAATGCGCGGATGTCGGAGGATAATGCGTCCGCACAGCGCCGGATCATGGATGAAGTCGGCTCTGCGTTGGAACGACTGGCTCAGGGAGATCTCAGCACTGAACTGCGAGATCTTGGTCCGGAGTTTGACAAGCTGAGGGCCGACTTCAACCGAACTGTTCAGGCCGTTGCCGCTGCCATCACCAAGATCAAGGATGCAGCAGGAAACGTGGAAGGTGGAGCCGGAGACTTGTCTAACCAGGCTGAGCAATTAGCCCGACGGACTGAGCAGCAGGCAGCAGCACTGGAAGAAACGGCAGCAGCGCTAGCACAAGTTACATCTACCGTTCAGGCATCCTCCCAAAGAGCCTCGATCACCGGCAACATGGTAACAGAAACGAAATCAGATGCTCACCAGTCCGCCATAGTGGTCCGAAATGCCATCGGAGCCATGGATCGTATTCAAAGCTCCTCCTCACAGATCGGGCAGATTATTGGCGTGATTGATGAAATTGCATTTCAGACGAACCTGCTTGCCCTGAATGCGGGCGTGGAAGCTGCACGCGCCGGAGAGGCTGGCAAGGGGTTTGCCGTTGTCGCACAGGAGGTCCGCGAACTGGCGCAACGATCTGCCACCGCAGCAAAAGAAATCAAAAATCTCGTTGAAGTTTCGAGTTCAGAAGTTGGAAGTGGCGTCCAGCTGGTCAATCAGACTGGAGACGCTCTTCTTAAAATCGAGCAACAGATTACCTCGATCGCCAATGGAATTGGTGAAATCGTGGATTCTTACCAGCAGCAGTCATCTGGCCTTAGCGAAATCAACGCCAGCCTGAATTCCATGGATCAGACCACACAGCAAAATGCTGCGATGGTGGAGGAGGTAAGCGCCGCTTGCCATGACCTACTTGAGCAAAGCCGTGTGCTTCAAGCCACCTCGAATGCCTTTCAATTGGCAAGCGCCGGAAATGCGCATCAGGAACGTCGCATAGCTTGAGCAATCCTTGGGCCCAACGAAGTTGCACCGGCACCCGGGGACAAAAGTGCGCAGGTAAGCAGCTCTGGTTCATGATCACCTAATCAAACGGTAGAGGAGTAGTACATGAAGAAAGCATTGGTAGGTTGCACAGTAGCAGCCGTGCTTGCACTTTGCCTTCAATCAGCATCAGCGGAAGACGCACATGTCGCGCCAATCAAGGAATATGTCTCCAGCAAAACAACATGGATCAACAACCCAGTTCTGATCAGCGCTATCAAGGCACAGAACGCGAAAAACGCCAACCTCAGCGAGGCAGAGATCATCGCGTTGGACAAAAAGTGGCGAGCAGAAGTGGACGCTGGCGACAAGCCGATGATGAGCGCCGTTCTCGGAAATCCAGCCTCTTCATTTCTTAAAGAGCAGCAAGCTGCCTCAGGCGGAGTTATCTCCGAAGTTTTCGCAATGGACAATAAAGGCCTGAACGTTGCTCAAAGCGAAATCACCTCGGATTATTGGCAGGGTGACGAAGCGAAATTTCAGAAAAGCTATGGTGCAGGGAAGGATGCAGTCTTTGTGGACGGGGTGGAAAAGGACGAGTCCACCCAGGCTCTTCAATCGCAAGTCTCACTCACCGTGAAGGATGAAACTGGCGCACCCATTGGAGCCATAACGATCGGCATCAACGTCGACGCACTATAAGTTTGATAGAGGTACTACCTTTAGAAACTCGGCCAGACGAGATGCTTGGGGCTGCCTGCCCCGGCATCTTAAACTGCACTGGCGCCCGTCGCTGCCTTGCGCTCGGTTCATTGTTTTATCACTCCAAAGATCGTCTGTTCTGCAAATGCAGCCGACGTAAAGACGCGACCTCGGCATATATAGCGAACCGCTTTCCAGTCGCCGGTCAGCTCGCCCTTCTATGCGAGATCGGGTTCTTCAGCTTTTTCTCATAACTCATCCACGCCGCCTCAGGGAACAAATCGTGGACTACCGCGTAACGCTTTCAGATCATCTCGTCTGGGACGTTACTCATGACAACAGCGCACCGCCTACCAAGGAGAGGTACTCGCCTTTCCAGCCTCTTCACCCCCTTCCCGTTCGTCTGCTTCATTCTAACCTTGGGCACGGACATGCTCTATTGGCTCACAGCCAATTTAATGTGGCTAAACTTTTCATCCTGGCTTCTACTGGCCGCAATGGTTCTCGGCGCCCTCGCGCTCATCACTGGACTTATTGATTTTCTGCGCGCTTCTACGCGATATCAAATGGGCGGTTTTGCCGCCTCCCTAGGCTTCGTTGCGATGATGCTTCTGGGCTTGGTCAATAATTTCATCCACGCCCGCGACGGATGGACTGCAGTCGTACCCATCGGACTTGGCCTTTCAGCTTTTACCGTGGTGATCGCCATCGTCACTTTTGCTATGGCGGCTTCGCATCGCAGTCACCAGGAATGGAGAGTGGTTCAATGAAAAACGTAGCACTGCTGCTTATCTCGACCGCTCTCGTTGCCGTCACTCTCACCGGATGCAGCGACGATGGAAGCTTTGACGTCAACCAGCAGATAGGGTCCGAACCTGTGCTGCCAGAACCTAATCAGGAACTTTTGCCTGATCTGAAGGTAGCGTCCGTTATTGGCTGGAAGGATGGAGAGACGCCAAAAGTTCCTGAAGGTCTAAAAGTCACGGCCTATGCTAAGGACCTCGCCAATCCTCGCACTGTCCACACGCTCCCCAACGGTGATGTTTTGGTCATCCAGAGCCGTGGCCCCTCTGGTGAGCCGGTTTCGCGCCCGAAAGATTTCATTCGGGGCTTCATTATGTCGATAGCGCATGGTGACACCGGCGGGCCGAAAAAGCCGTCAAACCTCATTACCCTTTTACGAGATAGCAACCGGGACGGTCAGGTCGATGAACGCTTTGACTTGTTGACCGATCTCAACTCGCCATTTGGCGTCGCATTTGCTGATGACACACTTTATGTTGCGGCAACTGATGCCATCCTAGCCTACCCGTTCAAGGTTGGTGACACTAAGATCACCGCACCACCCCGCGTGCTAACCGCCCTTCCAGGTGGACCTATCGACCATCACTGGACAAAGGATCTGGCGCTCAGCCCCGACGGAAGGTTCCTCTATGTCTCCGTGGGTTCCAATTCGAATATCGTTGAAAATGGCATTGAAGCGGAAAAAGGCCGGGCAGCCATCTGGCAGGTTGATCGTCAGACGGGTGCCGCAAGGGTGTTTGCCTCCGGCCTTCGCAACCCCAACGGCCTGACGTTCAATCCTCAGAGCGGCGAGCTTTGGGCAGTTATCAACGAGCGCGATGAACTTGGTCCAAACCTCGTGCCGGATTATATGACAAGCGTGAAAGACGGCGCATTCTATGGCTGGCCCTGGAGCTATTACGGCCAGCATGTTGACCCCCGGGTTTACCCGCAAAGACCGGATATGGTGCAAAAGGCTATTGCGCCTGACTACGCTCTCTCCAGCCACGTTGCCGCACTTGGTCTGACCTTCTCAAGCGGCTCTGCCTTGCCTTCTCCCTTTGCAAATGGTGCCTTCATTGGAGAGCACGGCAGCTGGAATCGCGATCACTACAACGGCTATAAGGTCGTCTACGTGCCGTTCGAAAATGGCAAACCCACCGGCAAGGCACAGGACGTCGTCACCGGGTTCCTGAGCGGAGATAGCGCCAAGGGAAGACCGGTAGGTGTTGGCATTGATGGCACAGGCGCTTTGCTTGTTGCCGATGATGCAGGCAATACAGTTTGGCGTGTCGCAGCAGCCGATGGAACGGTAAGCCAGGCTCCCGTGGCAACCGACCAGATGCCAGCTGGCATTGCTACTTCCGGCGCCCCGCCGAGCGCCGCTTCTACATCCGGCGCATCCACCGCGCCCGCGCAGACGCAGATCGCGCCGGCGGTAGAACCGCCAGCACCTGCTAACCAGCCTTGACGGCCAACATGCTCCAGAGGGAATCTTAGGGAGGCGCGTTTCTCGCCTCCCTTTTTCGTGGTGCTCATGAAAAGCTTGTCCTTGCGGCCTTACCGTGCCAATGCCAGGTCAGATAGTATATGAGGCCAGTCACATGCTTCCATGGATACAGATTGATCAAGCCGCTGTGCCGGGCGATGGCGGGCAGGTTCTTCGCCTCAAGCAGCGTGGTGATGAATTCTCCATCATGCTTGGCTCTAATGAGCTGATGAACAGCAGGTTGAGTGGTTCGGAAGAAGCGCTGGCCTCGCTCTCCTATAAGAAGATCGCAAACCGAGCCACGCCGCATATGATGATTGGCGGGCTTGGCATGGGCTTTACGCTCCGCGCCGCACTCGCCGTGCTGCCGACAAATGCCAAAGTAACCGTTGCAGAACTAGTACCGCAGGTCGTGGAATGGGCACGTGGCCCCATGGCTCCGGTGTTTAAGGGATGCCTTGATGATCCGCGCGTGGACATTCATGTAGGCGATGTTGGTGCGCTGATCCGCTCTTCCAAATCCGTCTATGACGCAATCCTGCTTGATGTCGATAATGGGCCGGATGGTTTAACGCGCCCTTCGAATGACCGCCTCTACGACCACGAAGGCTTAGGCGCAGCCCGTGAAGCTTTGCGCGCTGGCGGCGTCCTTGCGGTCTGGTCTTCTGGCCCTGATGATAAATTTACCCGGCGGCTGAAGGATAGCGGCTTTAAAGCTGAGGCAATACCCGTGCGTGCCAGCACCAAGCGGAGTGGCGCACGTCATGTCATCTGGCTAGCGGAACGGAAGTGACCGCAGAAACGAGAAAAGCGCCACATTGCTATGGCGCTTTGCTTTGACATGTCTTGGATGAAATCAGGCGGCGTGGCGGCTGTAGCCTGAACCGGCATTGCCTGTCCCATCGAGACGGAAGTGCGAGAGCAGCTCTGTCAGCTGGCGGCTCTCACCTGCCAGAACCTGGCTGGAGGCCGTGGTCTCTTCCACCATCGCAGCGTTCTGCTGCGTCATCTGGTCCATGTGGTTGACCGATGTATTGATCTCACCGAGCGCAGCAGACTGTTCGCTGGCGGCACGGGCAATCATGGAAACCTGCTCGTTGACATGATTGACGAGATCACCGATTTCCTTCAGCGCCTCGCCAGTGGAGAACACCAGCTTCACACCGCCCTGCACTTCCTGCGCAGAATTGTTAATAAGTGCCTTGATTTCCTTGGCGGCATTGGCCGAGCGCTGTGCCAGTTCGCGAACTTCCTGGGCAACAACCGCAAAGCCGCGTCCTGCCTCACCGGCGCGCGCCGCCTCCACACCGGCGTTCAGAGCCAGCAGATTGGTCTGGAACGCAATCTCGTCGATGACCGAGATGATCTGGCTGATCTTCTGGGAAGATTGCTCGATGCGCTCCATGGCATCGATGGCTTCCTGCACGATACCGCCTGACCGGCCAGCGCTCTCCTTCGTGGCGGCAACCATGCGGCTTGCCTCGTTGGCGCGCTCTGTGGAAGTGCGAACAGTGGTGGTGATTTCTTCCAGCGCCGCAGCTGTCTCTTCCAGTGCGGCAGCCTGCTGCTCCGTACGGCGGGAAAGCTGGTTGGAAGCGGAGGAAAGCTCGCCAGAACTATCGGTAATGGTGCTTGCGGCGCTGCGAACATTGTTCATGGTGGCACGCAAGGAAGCCATAGTGGTGTTCACGTTGGCCTGAAGCTCGGCAAACGCGCCCTGGAAATTGCCGCGCATATCCTGCGTGAGGTCCTGGTCGGCGAGAGCCGCCACGACGCGGCGCACTTCGTTGACACCGCGGTCGACGTTTTCAACCAGTTCGTTCACGCCATTGGCGAAGCGCTTCAGGTCTTCGTCGTCATAGGCCTTGTTGATGCGCTGGCTAAAATCACCCGCAGCAGCAGCAGCAACGATGGAGCTGATAGAGACCTGCAAATCCTTGCTCTGGCGGTTCAGCGCCTGTTCCTGAGCTTCCATTTCACGCATCTGGATTTCATTGGCACGGAAGACTTCCAGCGCGCGCGCCATCTCGCCAATTTCGTCCAGACGATCTGTATCTTCCACGGCCTTGCCAGTATTGCCGCCTGCCATCTCCGTCATGACAGCGGTCATGCGGCGGATCGGATTTGCAATACCGCGGCGCGCCACGAGGAAGCTGATCGCCACGCCGAAGCCAATGCAGAGCAGCGCCGTAACCAGCAGAGCCGTCATGGTGAAGCGGGATTGGTTGATTGCTTCGGTGCGCGCGCCCGCCAAGGTCTTGGCGGAATAGGTGCTATAGACCTTGACCGCTGCCGTGACTGCCTTTTGTCCGTCCAATGCCTTATCCAGGGCTGCCTTGAGAGCCGCGGGGTCTTTGCCCTGCGCACCTCCGGCAATGGTCACCATGGAACGGATGCTATCGAAATAAGAGGAAAGGCTGGCGCGGATATCGGCCAACTGCTTCTGCTCTTCCGCATCGGCGGTCGCAGCAATCTTTGGCAGGCGATCCAGCATTTCCTTGGCGCGCTTTTCCGTTTCTGCAGCGAAATCGGCGGCCTTCTCTGGCGCCAACGCTAGCTGGTAGGTCATGCGGCTGATCGCGATGATATCGACGCGCAGGTCCATAGCCTCTCTCGCCACTTCCTCACGTGCACCAGTGTTCTTCAAGGAAGCGCCCAAGCTTGCCAACCCTTGCGCACCAACACCGGCAATAGTGGCGGACGAGATGCCCATGAGCGCCACGACGACGCCGATTTTTTTGAGGATAGAGAAGTTCTTGAGGTCCATTAGCCCGCCTCCGACAATGATCGATGCTCGACCGATTGCATTTTGGCGCATCGGTTGCATTTTCATCACATCTAATCGGGGAAAGTTAAAAAATGCTCATATTCCGACATTTCCCTGCAATTCAAGGGTTTGGGCCGTCAAGCCCACTCGAGAGGCGAAACAGTGGAAAATTGAGACCTCCCAACCAACCCTTTGACTTTCTTAAGTGATTCGTCTGTCCCCATTTTCCACAGGCAAGAGGCACAATATCTTGTGGTTAAAAATCCATTGCCGACGAGACCTTGACGGAATCATCCATTCGAACAAGATAGCAAACATGTTGCGGCGGCGACTGGACCGGACATGAACGAGGCCGGTTCCTGACAAGCTTAACCCTGTTACCCGCAGGCTTAAAACGTGGCGATCATCACGATCCGCCGCTGTGGGATTTTGTGCGTTTTTGGCTTGTCGCCGATGCGGCATGGGATGGTCAAAAAAGGCTGTTGATACTATATTTAGTGTTTGCAGTTATGCTGGCCACCAGATACAGGTCGACCATCTACGGATGATTTACCATTCCGATTGAAACAGGCACGGCTGCGCATTGTTAAAGCAATGGCTGCCGAACGGTTTTTCGCGCCCTTCCTCCGGGCGCTTAACGAGGACGAGAAAGATGCGCATTGAACGTCGTTTCACCAAACCCGGCGCAGGCGCCTATGCGGAAATTGAATTCCGCAAGGCCACGAGCGAAATCCGCAATCCGGATGGCTCCATCGTATTCCGCTTGGCGGATATCGATGTGCCTGCTCAGTTCAGCCAGGTGGCGACAGACGTTCTGGCGCAGAAGTATTTCCGCAAGGCGGGCGTGCCGAAGATCCTGAAAAAGGTTGAGGAGAACGATGTTCCTTCCTTCCTGTGGCGTTCGGTTGCCGATGAAAAGGCGCTGAAGGAACTGCCGGAAGATCAACGTTACGGCTCGGAAACTGATGCGCGTCAGGTTTTCGATCGCCTTGCTGGCACCTGGGCCTATTGGGGCTGGAAGGGCAAGTACTTCACCTCGGAAGAAGATGCGGCAGCATTCCGCGATGAGCTGGCTTACATGCTGGCGACCCAGCGCGTTGCGCCAAACAGCCCGCAGTGGTTCAACACCGGCCTGCACTGGGCCTATGGCATTGATGGCCCCGGCCAGGGCCACTTCTATGTGGACCCGTTCACCGGCAAGCTCACCAAGTCCAAGTCCGCTTACGAGCATCCGCAGCCGCATGCCTGCTTCATCCAGTCAGTTGAAGACGATCTCGTCAACGAAGGCGGCATCATGGATCTGTGGGTGCGTGAAGCGCGCCTGTTCAAGTACGGCTCCGGCACGGGCTCCAACTTCTCCTATCTGCGCGGCGAAGGCGAAAAGCTTTCCGGTGGCGGCCGTTCCTCCGGCCTTATGAGCTTCCTCAAGATCGGTGACCGTGCAGCGGGCGCCATCAAGTCCGGCGGCACCACCCGCCGTGCGGCCAAGATGGTCGTGGTTGATGTGGACCACCCGGATATTGAAGATTACATCGACTGGAAGGTGAAGGAAGAGCAGAAGGTTGCCGCTCTCGTCACTGGCTCCAAGATCGTTGCCATGCACCTCAAGGCCATCATGAAGGCCTGCGTGAACTGCGAAGGTGACGGCGAAGATTGCTTTGACCCAAACAAGAACCCTGCCCTGAAGCGCGAAATCCGCGCTGCCAAGAAGGATCAGGTGCCGGAAAACTACGTCAAGCGCGTTATCCAGTTTGCACGTCAGGGCTACAAGGAAATCGAGTTCAAGACCTACGATACAGACTGGGATTCGGAAGCCTACCTCACCGTTGCAGGCCAGAACTCCAACAACTCCGTGTCCCTGAAGGACGACTTCCTGCGCGCCGTTGAAAATGACGGTGAGTGGAACCTGACCGCCCGCAAAGACGGCAAGGTCATGAAGACGCTGAAGGCACGCGACCTGTGGGAAAAGATTTCCCATGCTGCCTGGGCGTCTGCCGATCCGGGCCTGCACTTCAACACAACCATGAACGACTGGCACACCTGCCCGGCCGCTGGCCCGATCCGCGCATCCAACCCATGCTCGGAATACATGTTCCTGGATGATACGGCCTGCAACCTTGCCTCGCTGAACCTGCTTCAGTTCAAGGACAAGGCAACCAAGCGCGTTAACATCGGCGATTACGAACACGCTGTTCGCCTGTGGACGGTTGTTCTCGAAGTCTCCGTCATGATGGCGCAGTTCCCTTCACGCCAGATTGCAGAGCTTTCCTACGAATACCGTACGCTCGGCCTCGGCTATGCCAATATCGGCGGCCTGCTGATGTCCTCTGGCATTCCCTATGACTCGGCAGAAGGCCGCGCCATTGCCGGTTCGCTGACAGCGATCATGACAGGCGTTGCCTATGCAACCTCTGCCGAAATCGCATCCGAGCTCGGCCCCTTCCCCGGTTACGCTCCAAACCGCGAAAACATGCTGCGCGTCATGCGCAACCATCGCCTCGCGGCTTATGGCGAAGCATCCGGCTACGAGGGTCTCTCGGTTAATCCGGTTCCGCTCGCCCATGCTGATTGCTCGGATCAGGATCTCGTGTCCCATGCCAAGGCTGCCTGGGACAAGGCGCTGGAGCTTGGCGAAAAGCACGGCTACCGCAATGCGCAGACCACGGTTATCGCGCCAACCGGCACGATCGGCCTCGTCATGGATTGCGATACGACAGGCATCGAGCCAGACTTCGCGCTCGTGAAGTTCAAGAAGCTGGCCGGTGGCGGCTACTTCAAGATCATCAACCGCGCTGTGCCTGAAGCTCTGCGTTCGCTCGGCTATTCCGAAAGCCAGCTTGCAGAAATCGAGGCCTATGCTGTCGGTCACGGTAACCTGAACCAGGCTCCGGGCGTCAACCCCGGCTCGCTGAAGGCTAAGGGTTTCACGGATGAGAAGATCGAAGCCATCAATGGTGCGCTGAAGAGCGCTTTCGATATCAAGTTCGCCTTCAACCAGTGGACGCTGGGTGCGGACTTCCTCAAGGACACCCTCAAGGTTTCCGATGAGCAGCTGACGGATATGAGCTTCAACCTTCTGGAGCACATGGGCTTCTCGAAGAAGGATATCGAAGCGGCCAACATCCACATCTGCGGTGCGATGACGCTGGAAGGCGCTCCCTTCCTCAAGGATGAGCATCTGGCCGTATTCGATTGCGCCAACCCATGCGGCAAGATTGGCAAGCGCTACCTCTCGGTGGAAAGCCACATCCGCATGATGGCGGCGGCTCAGCCCTTCATCTCCGGTGCGATTTCCAAAACCATCAACATGCCAAACGAGGCCACTGTTGAAGATTGCGGTGCCGCCTACATGCTCTCCTGGAAGCTGGCGCTGAAGGCCAACGCGCTTTACCGCGATGGCTCCAAGCTCAGCCAGCCGCTCAACGCCTCCCTCATTGAAGATGAGGAAGAGGAAGATGCGGTTGAAGAACTGATCCAGCAGCCGCAGGCAGCGCAGGCCGTTACCATCACGGAAAAGATCATCGAGCGCGTGGTCGAGCGGGTAACCCGCGAGCGTGAAAAGCTGCCGAACCGCCGTCAGGGTTACACCCAGAAGGCCAATGTTGGCGGCCACAAGGTTTACCTGCGCACCGGCGAATTCGGTGATGGCCGCATCGGCGAAATCTTCATCGATATGCACAAGGAAGGCGCTGCTTTCCGTGCCATGATGAACAACTTCGCCATCGCCATCTCGCTCGGCCTTCAGTACGGCGTTCCGCTGGAAGAATATGTGGAGGCCTTCACCTTCACCAAGTTCGAACCAGCTGGCATCGTCACCGGCAATGACGCGATCAAGAACGCCACGTCGATCCTCGACTACGTGTTCCGCGAACTGGCCGTGTCCTACCTTGGCCGTCACGATCTGGCGCATGTCGATACGTCGGATTTCTCCAACACGGCGCTTGGCAAGGGCATTCAGGAAGGCAAGACCAACCTCGTTTCCACCGGCTGGACACGCGGTTACAAGCCAACCCTGGTCTCCAACTCGGATCGCTCCGGCAATGAAGCCAAGGGTTCTGCCACCGCAGCACCGGCCAAGGCTTCCGCTGGCGGCAACGTAACCGCCTTCGCAGGCTCCGCCGCCCGCAAGCTGGAACCAGCAGCCGCCATCTCCACCTCGGAAGTGGTTTCCTTCAAGCGCGATTATGAAGAACGCGCCAAGGAGCTGGCCGAAGAGATTGCGGAAGAAGTCATCGCTGACGAGCAGCAGCAGACCGCAACCGCCCTCTTCTCCGATAAGGCCGCAGCAGACGCCGCCGCCGCCAAGACGGAAGCCAAGAAGGTAGAAGCCGAACGCCGTATGCGCTCCATCGCCCAAGGCTACACCGGCAACATGTGCACCGAGTGCCAGAACTTCACCATGGTGCGCAACGGCACCTGCGAGAAGTGCGACACCTGCGGCGCAACTAGCGGTTGCTCTTGATTACATCACGGCCTATTCTGACACCTAATCTGAAAGTACCTCGGTCATGCCGGGGTACTTTTTTGGAGAACTGAATGATTGATGGCTTTTACATTGGGTATTTCAGTGCGAATGGTGGCTACGGTGTCCTTATATTTGCGATTAAAGATAGGATACTAGCGGGAGTGGACTCCACTGGAGTAAAATTTGACGCGGTACTAGATAGAGATGAAAACGGTAATTATTCGGGCGACGTAAAAGTTGAGGCCCCTCCAAACATTACGCTTATACAAGGCATAGAGACCGGTGAATCTGGCATAACATATTTTGCTAGACTAAGTTTATCTTCCGACTTCCTCAATGAGCCGTACACAACTATCACAACACAATTCGGCCCGGTGAATCTCAGGATTGAAAAGTTGCGAGATATGGGAGGAATTGCTTGATACAATACATTGTAGCAAATCCCGCTACAGTGGCCGCTTTTCTCAGCTTTTTCGCCACTATATTTGCAGCATGGGCGACTTGGAAAGGCCCGCAAACTGCTGCCTTGTTGGCAGAAACTATCCGCGCTCGCTCAGAAATTGAAAATGAACAGCGTAGGATGAAATTAAATATTTTTTCGACGCTGATGCAAGAAAGAGCAACAATCGCTTCGCTTGATGCTGTGAGAATGCTGAATTCTATAGACTTTGTTTTTGCTGAATCCGCGAATGTGCGTGAGGCATGGGCTGAACTATTTGATGTATTCAAGCAGATGGAACCATCTAACTCTCGGACACGCGAAGAGAAGATTCGAAATCTTTTAAAGGAAATGGCGAAGGAGCTAGGTCTATCAGAGACGCTGAAGTTTGACGATCTCGGCAGGATATATTATCCTAATGCCTTGGCGAGAGAAGAAGAACTCAAACTTTTGCAGCAAGAAGCAGCCTTGCGCCAGATGAGAACATTTGGAACTGATCCTACCGTATCTATGCAACTGGAAAAATTTCCACCACCACCAAAGTGAGAGGATGACGGGGAACTAGGATTCGCTCTTACTACAAAGATAGCAGTGTAGATACCGACTCAAGCAATGCGGTGCGTCTCCGCCGCATCAAGCACTGCCCTTGGTACTGGCAGCTGCGAGAAACTATCCTCCTCGCCCACAATCCGCTGTGGATCAAAATCCTCATGGTTCAGCACCAGCGCCCTATGCTGCCTCGGTGCGCTGGGTGCAATGTGCGGCCTTGGCTTCATCCGCAGCCGCACTGCCCACGCCATCAACCCCATCATCACCAGCGCGGAGAATGGCGGCACGATGAGCCATAGTGCCTTGATGAAGTCCGGTGAGGCGCGAAAGGTGGCGAGAAGATCGGCTAGGAAATTGTAGTCATCCATAACCTTTATGGCTCCCGGTCAGTGCATTCGGCACGGGAAAGCGCAACAGCCGAAACCGGCGCTGCCCATCCCCATAGAATGCGACACTCAAGAACGGGTTTGGCGCGCCAAAGGCCAGTTGCTTGGATAGGCCCCTGGCGGCCGGGGAGTTCGAAAAATCGCACACATACGACCGCCCCGACCTTTAGGTGCAAGCACCTTGAACATGCGTCGGGGCCTCCCCAGCCATAGAAGGTAGGAGAGCCTTATAGGGCAATCACAAGCACTCAGCCACTCAAGAATGGCCGAGGGGGCATCTCATGCGGTGGATGCCAGCCGTCACGTGAGGGGTTTTCTAGGCCCCAGGACAGACCCGTTCAAGCCGGTCCCACAACCACGTTACGTCGCATTGGTTGTGGCATCCACTGCAAGAAGTTGTGATTATTTTCCGTGGATGCGCACTATAAAATTTACCTACGCGAAAAACATGGGGACCCGGCACCATCTTTAAGAGACGGTGCCGGGTCGTGTCTTCGCCGATACATTAGTTTTGGATCAATGGTCGGCCTTGAGCTTGCTCACAACGTTTACTTCATGCGTTTATGAACACCCTGCATGACAAGCAACATGCCGTCCTTAAGGCTATAATTTCCTTCTGCGGTCGGATTTTTGCGAGCCTGCGGAGAGGGCTCAATATGGAATGTGTAACTGGGACGATTGAAAACTACAGTACCACGCGGAGCATAAAGCTTCACATCGAAGTAATTACTGTTGAGCACATCCCAAAACGAGCGTGCAAAATTATCAAGAATTGAATTATCTTGCGCTTGTGCCCCTGCTTGGCACGCGATGAGATAAATCTTTTTGAACGAACCGTCCTGAAAACCTTTGCCTTGCAGTAACTCGAAGAATTTTTCCGCGCTGTATCCGCCGAACTCATGAGTATTCCCATGCGTAACGAAAACAAGATCCTCACCTCTTTTCGAATTTTTCGGCGTCATCTCATCCTCATCGAGAGTGTGAAATTCAACGGCCGGAGAGGTCTTGTAGTAATCCTGCAAAGCTTCAAGTAGATCGTCAGGAATTGGACCAGGTTTAGGCACATTCAAATAAACCAACATAGCGTTACTCCATTAAGTTTTGTGGGGTTAAAGAGCGCCCGGCACCAGCCGAGGTTTGACGGCAAGGGCAGGTGCCGGGCGATTGAGAAGGCAGGGGCGTTTTGGGGTTTGGGGTAGCGCCCTGCCCCTCAATTCGAGTGGCGCGGGGACGGCGGTTGCGTGGTCACACGCGCCGGAAACATGATCAGGCTTGTTTGGAGACCTTGTTTCGATATTCGTTCAGCGTCGCGATTTTCGCATCTGCTGCGGCTTGACGTTCGGCAACAATCTCGCTGATCTTGTCTGCTGCCGTCTTGAGATATTCCGTCAGGCGTTCGCCGGTGATGTAATCGCCACTCAGCTTGTTCAGCTTTGTCCAGCCATCTGCAAAGCTCTGCGTGAACCTGTCGCAGACGATGCCAGTGGCAAACCACTGCGCGGTCTGCTTGATGAAGAATTCATCAACGGAGCGGATCAGCTGAGCAAACCGGTGCTTACGGATAACTTCCGTGTCTGCCACTTCTTCAATGGATGTCACCTGTCTGCCCGCATCATCGGCAACGCACTGCATGAAGTCTGCGAAGTTTTTGAAGAAGAATGCCATTTCTTCGACAATCTCCTTCATGCGCTTCAAGGCCGTGATGCTCATGCCGAGAGAGCGAACGCAAAGTTCAAGAACCTCCTGCTCCTGCTGCTTGCCAACCAACAGGGCCGAAAGCTTGACCAGTTCGGCAGCCTGGTTGCGACGTTCCTTTTCATAGGCTTCGGCACGATCGATCATCTGCATCTGCATGGCGCGCAACGTATCGGCCTGCTCCTGCTGGCGTTGAGACAGGTTCTCCAGCCCCTTGTCGAGCGCATCAATGGCGGATTGAAGCTGAGACACGGCAGACTGCTTGTCTGCAACCACGCGTTCCTGCTGCGCCAGTTTCGCGGTGTTGTCGGCAATCTTTTTGTCGAACTCTGCCAGTTCCACAGCCTTAGGCGAACCCTCCACCTTGGCGGTTTCATCGGCGGCAATCTTATCTCGCGCGCTTTTCACTTCCGCCAGATTGGCCTTCTGCTCATCACGCAAGGCTTCCTGCTTCTTCAGCTCGGCCTGCTCTTCCGAGAGCTTTGTCTTCTTGCTGGCTGAATCCTTCGCATTGCCTGCCCCGGCATTTTGATTGGCGCGATTGCCGCCACCATTGCCATTCGATGGCTCGGCAAAATCATTCCCGGCTGGCTTGCCCCCACCCATAGAACCGCTCATCGCCGACATGATCATCGTGGCCGGACCACCCGCGGCGGCGGCAATGGCAGGAATGGCGTTAGAAATCAGCTGCGCGCCCATGCGGACAATCGACATTACGAATGCACGCTCTTCAGCCGTGTTGGCCTTTTGCTCGTACTCCCGTGCCTTCTTCTCAAAATTCGCAACCTGGGTAGTCAGGTCTGCAACGAGCGTTTCCAATTGAGCGCGACGTGCATTCGTCTCGCTGATTTCCTTTTTGAGTTGCTCGCCCTTGACCAGCCGCTCGGCCAGAGCCGTCTCTGTCTTGGCGGTGGTCTGCACTGTCTGGGCGATAACATCGTCATAAGCCTTGGCGATACCCAGCAAGTCTTCCCGGATCTTGAGCGCCTGATCGCGGATTTGCTTCGCCACCTTCACCACATCCTTGGAAAGGAAGCTTTTGATCTCGGCCTGGTCTGCAGCCTCCTTGATATCCAACCAATCGGGAACAACATCTCCTAGTCGCTTGCCAATCGAATTCGCGGTCGTCATCGCGCCTCGCATGGTAAGCTCGCTGCGCTGCTGTAGAGCAATGAGCTTGTTCATGATCGACGTAATGCTGACACGCACATCCGCATTGGTTTGCGGCGTTGTGTTGTAGGCGATGTAAAGCAGGTCGATTGCGTTATCCGTATCGCGCTTTGTCCGCTCCACATTGTAGGTACCCTGAATCTTATCCACGTAGGATTGAACCATGGGGGCGTCTGGCTGGGGCAGTTCGAACTTGGGCTGGGCAATGATGGCTTCAACACCAGCATTGATGGCCTGGTCGATAACAGCCTCACGGCTTTCGAATTGAATGACATTGGTCATGCAGATTTCCTTTTAGTGTTATGATTGTCAGTCTTTGCTCACAGTGAGCAGGTCCGGCGTGCCTCTTCTGGCAGCTCGGATCTCGTGGCCTCGATAAAGGCAGGCATGGCGGAGGTGAGCGAACGCCCCTCTTCAATCAGGCGATTGACCGTGCGTATGCGCACATCATCCATATCCAGATCAGCGGCTTCCCCCAGCGTGGCGGAGAAATTCACGGCAATACGATTGAAGTCCTGGATCTTTTCGTTGATGCGCGAATTGGCGGCCTTTGCATGGGCAATGGTCAGCTCTGTCTTCGTAACGACATCGCGAATTTGCTGGTATTCCTGCTGAGTTTCAGCCAACTGCCTGTTGCTTTGTTCAAGGCGTTGCTGGACCTCATTAAGCCCGTTTTGGGCCTCACGAAGGCGCGGCTCTGCTGTACGCAAATCAGCTTCGGCATTGTTCATCCAGCCAAAACCGATGACCGCCTCTTCACCGGCTTTGCAGATTCCGGGCAGGAAAAACAGAACATCGTTGCAGGTTTTCAGCCGCGCTGCCTGTTCATCCCGCTCCCGGCGCGCCTGCTCAACAGCCGCCGCCCGCATAGCCATGTTGAGGCTCTCCTGCTGGAGAAGCACCGTGTGACTTTGAAACTCCTGCTGTAGCTGGGCTACCCGAGCTTGCGTGGCATTTTGCCGATTGAGTGCTTCGCCGAGCGCCAATTCACGTCCCGATACGAATTCCTGCTGCTGCACAACGAATGCTTCCAGGCAGTCCGCTTGAGACGTCAGCCCCTTGCGGCCCTCTTCCACCCGTTGCAGCTCCGATTTGAACTCTTCCAGCTGCTGCGCGGAGAGAGGCTCTGCATTTGCCAAACGGCCCGCAGGAAGACCCCAGAAACCTGCCTGAAAGGCAAGGGACGCAGTTGCCAACAATACATATGATTTCAAACGCATAGATTGACCTCGGAAATTTGCAGTGGCGAACTGACCTTCTCGAATTCAGGCAGCAATCGACACCTCGGGCCGCGCTGCGGCAGGACCGATAAGCTTCGTTAAAAATGAGAATTCCGGTTTGGTGAATTGTGGTGAAGCACCGGACGACAACGTTCCCCTTGCTCTTCTGATTAAGAAACAAGCTGGACGTTAATCGTGAGATCGGCCCTCGCTCCGCAACTCATGAGGGAACATTCGCTGAAAGTTTTGACTTCAAACAGTGCAACAAATTGCACGCAATTTTGTACAAGTTATTGGACGCACGCGGTGCTCTTCGCCTTGTCGAAGACGAGGGCTTATCGAGAGCAACAGCTGGCTAGGGTCTCGACCGAGAAAGCAATCGACAAGGTTGCGCACGCTTGTTGCGAGAAACCAATTCTTCACAACAGAGAATTTTAAACGACGATGAACTTATTTATCTAATTGTTTTTATTTATTATTTCAGCATATTTAATTGCGCGCGCGTGCACCTGTTGATGGGTTAGTTCCCCACAAATCCTCGATGAAACTCGCCAAGAGCAAAAAAACTCGAATGCATTTTTCGAGAAATTCTGTAGCACCCTCACACAAATTTCTTGTATTGGGGTAACTAATAATCGCACATCAGGTTCATACAAGGATGCTTGGTGATTCAATCATTAGTTACAATGCCGCCTCATTCTTCACCGAGAGTTACTCAACTTATCAACGTAGATATATCTTTAGAACCTCGATATGTTTCATTTGGAATTACTTCCTATGGTCAATAGGATTCTCATTGATCCTGCCTTTCAATCATCCGTGGAAATGATCTGCAGATCAGTGCCAAAAGTCTTCAAATCTGAGCCCCGGCTTGTTCGCGCCGTGGGCGACTTCGGCGCCATGGCTGTGGTTGTTTCAGCAACGGCCTTAGCCTCTGAGAATGAAGGGGTTTTCACCTATTCATCTACCCAGTCCCTGATTGTAAAACGCAAATGGGCATCCACTCGGCGTGTCAGAGCCATTTTTGAATGGCTGGAGTGGGAGGAAACAATCACGAGATCTGCCCAATCTGGCGACCGTAGAATGAAGCCCTTATCCGTCGTCGGCTGGCTTCAGGCAGGCATTCAGGCCCTCGCTGTTGCCTATATTGAGGCGGCACAGCCATGGCAGCAGGTCGACAAGAACAAACCACCCAGAGATCGTGCGATGGATGCCGAAAAAATAGTCGTCGGGCTCTATAAGCTCCTGGCTATTGTGGCTGGGCCGTTCCTGGTTAGCGTCGAGACGCGATTATTTGCCAGTCATGCTGCCGGATACCCTCTTCTGTTGGATCTAATTGCCAATTGCATGGCCGCAGGTTGGCCGGCTTCTGGCGTCCTCTTTTCCCGAAAGTCGCATGCAGAATCGTATAATGTCAGCCGTGCGCACATCACGAAAATTTTCGCAAAGGCTGAAGAAGCAGGCATCTTGTCCCGGACGGAACGAGATATGAAAGTCAGGCCAAGCCCCTCACTCAAAGGCAACGTGTTGCGCGACATCGCATATCAATTTGCATCCGTCCTATGGATGCTGAAACGCTGAGAATGCGCCGACATTGATACGGCAGCGCACCTTTACAGTCGACAGAAGTTTATAAGGACACCCGCGCAGAGCGCAAAAAGAAGCGGCGGAGCCGTTTCCAGCCCCGCCGCAAAGACATCACCTATCCGCGAAAATTATTCCGCAGCGAGTGGCTGGCCTTCCAGACCCGTTGCCACGACCGACACACGGAAGCGGCCATCGAGGTTACGGTCAAAGATAGCGCCGACGACGATATCCGCCTCATCCTTCACTTCGTCGCGAATGCGGCTTGCCGCTTCATCCACTTCGAACAAGGTCATATCCATGCCGCCGGAAATGGAGATGAGTACGCCGCGTGCGCCGCGAACGGAAATATCATCCAGCAGCGGGTTTGCGATGGCAGCTTCTGCCGCCCGCATGGCACGGCCCTGGCCTTCCGCTTCGCCCGTGCCCATCATTGCGCGACCCATGCCGCGCATGACGGATTTCACGTCTGCGAAGTCGAGGTTGATCAGGCCTTCCTTGACGATGAGGTCCGTGATGCAGCCAACGCCTGCGAAGAGAACGCGGTCTGCTGTCATGAACGCATCGGCAAAGGTGGTTTTTGCATCAGCAATGCGGAAGAGGTTCTGGTTCGGGATAACGATGACAGTGTCTGCCGCCTCGCGCAGTTCCTCAATGCCAGCCTCAGCCGTGCGCATGCGGCGATTGCCCTCAAACGCGAAAGGCTTGGTTACGACGCCGACCGTGAGAATGCCTGCCGCGCGCGCCGCACGTGCGATAACAGGTGCCGCCCCCGTGCCGGTGCCGCCGCCCATGCCAGCCGTGACAAAGCACATGTGCGAGCCGGAAAGATGATCCATGATCTCATCGATGGATTCTTCCGCTGCGGCGCGGCCGACATCTGGCAGCGAGCCAGCGCCCAGACCTTCGGTTACATGCGCACCCAGTTGAATACGGCGATTGGCACGCGAGGTTGCCAGCACCTGCGCATCCGTGTTGGCGGCAATGAACTCCACGCCCTGAAGTTCTTCTTCAATCATATTGTTGATTGCGTTGCCGCCTCCGCCGCCAACACCGATGACGGTGATATGCGGCTGCAATCCTGAAATGCCGCTCCTGGGGTCGGTCATTGTTCTCTCCATCAAAATCTATGCTGCGCACCAAATAAGGAAAAAGGCGCTGCGAATCGCGCGGCAGACTAGCATACGTGTGATGTCCTTGCCGGGCCGAAGTAACGGATCTGAATCTCTTCGTGACCCGACATTCTGTAGTTCCATGTTCTGAGAATTAAGGCCTTTTGTGGCTCAAAAACGCCGAAAAAACCAAAATGGCTCCCCCAGCAAATGGGAGAGCCACATTATCGACCCGATATCGGTGATTAGAAGTGGTAGTTCAGGCCAGCCTTGACGGTGTGGTCATGAACATCACGCTCGGAACCAACGCCATTATTGAAGCTGCGAAGGTTTGGCGTGCCGGTGTAGTTGTATTCCACCTTGGCGGAAATCTTCTCGTTCAGCTTCTGCTCAACGCCAACACCTACGATGTAACCTGGCTTCCAGCCATCCGGACCGGCAACGCCGCCGTTATCGCGGAAGTTGGTCATGGCGAGACCAGCGGTACCGTAGATGAGGGTCTGGTCCATCGGCACACCTGCCTTGGCCTTCAGGCCAAGACGATGACGCTCCTTCAGATCGCCGCCGGGAACGCGAACGCGCGCATCGCCGAGGTAGGACAGCTCGCCCTCACCACCAATAACGACACCACCAACATCAGCGTTGTAGCCGCCTTGTATTCCGGCATCCACGCCCTTGCCGCCAGCGAATGGATTGATGCGGCGCGAAACGGAGCCGACATGTCCACCGACATAGGCACCATCCCACGTACCGCCAGAACGAGCTGGCTCATTATAGGTCGGCGGCTCGGAATAATTGGTAAGATCAGCTGCCGAAACAGAAGTAGCGGCAACGGGGGCGACGAGGCTGGCAAGAACTGCCAGAGCAAGCTTATTCTTAAACATGTCTAACTCCATACACAGCCTGCATGCGGCCAATGCGCAGGCGATCACCGGTTCACACCCCGAATGCATTGCGTTGCAAACCTTGCCCCTCAGCAACGCCACATTCGGTGCCATACCGATAGCATTCTCACGAAGTTATAAACGCATCCTTAACCAGACGCCGTGGCGACCGAATAATCTCCCTGACCCTAATCACGCTGGCGTGAGAACTTCATGGATTTGATTTCAGGAACGCGATGACATCGTCGATCTGCGACTGAAACCAGAAGCCAAAGAAGCGCATTGAGGTGCCCGGCACCTTCTTCTTCGGGCTGGAGAGAAACTCGGATAGAGCTTTCTCATCCCAAGCCAACCCCTCTTGGCCTGCCTTTTTCATAGCCGCGGAATAGCTATAGCCGGGGAAGCTTCCTGCCTGCCGCCCGACGACACCCTTCAGGCTTGGACCAAATCCGTTACTGTCATTGTTGATTGCATGACAACCGGCACATTGCTGGAATGTCTGCTTCCCCTTGGCTGCATCTGCCGCCAGGGTTGAAGTGCCAGTAGCCAATAAGGGTAGAAGAAGTAACGTTGCAGCGTTTAATCGTGTGCGGAGATAACAGAAATTGCGAACTGCGATGAGCTTGATCATACAGCATCATCGCGGAATTTTCGCTGATACGAAAGGCCTGGTGCGCAAGCATTACAAAGCAACGCCCATCCTGAAACCAAACAGGATGGGCGTTGAATTGAAGTCACCTATAGGCGCATTACGCCGCAGCTTCCGCAGATGCTGCTGCTTGAGCGTCACCCGAGGCTGCCGCTGATGCCGCCTCTGGCTGCTCTGGCTGTGGTGCCTCGGCCTTCTGGTCCATTGGGCCCTTACCGCCACAGCCACCCATGCCACCCTCAGGGCCACCAGGTCCCATCATACCAGGAGGCATCTGCATCTGGCCGCCTTCGATCCCAGGCATTCCGCCCATGCCAGGCATCCCGCCCTTACCGCCCATACCCGGCATACCGCCAGCAAAGTGAGGCATGCCGCCGCCGAAATTTTGGGGCCAGGCCTTGCCACCGCCGCCCATTCCCAAGTCCCCATGACCACCCATGCCGTGCGGACCCTTCATGCCTTCGGGGCCTTTCATGCTTTCAGGACCCTTTGGACCACCGTGGCCGTGCATACCGCCCGGCTGCATGGACGGGCCAAGCCCCTGCATGCCACGACCTTCTCCACCTGCTGCTTTTACTCCAACCATTTTATTCCCCTTTAAGATACACGCAATAACAATTGGCTTTAACGTGATCATGATGGACAAAAACAGCAGTACTAGTCAATTAATTTTTTATTAATACCGCTTTCATGAAAATAAGATTCAATCTTATGCTTCATTGTGGAACAAGCATATCTTTGTGTATTCACGAATATATTATTTTATTAACCTATCAACTAAGCTGGAAGTTCACTACTTCCCGGGTGCCGAACCCCGCGCCATAATAAAGAAATCCCGCCGAACCCAAAGGGTTCGGCGGGGCCATGACTGGAGATCATGTGTATTGTTGAGAGACAATTCTGCAGGGGAACGGACTGTCTCTTGAAGCAAGCTGATCGAGGGAAATTCACTTGCCTTGCCGATACAACGACAAATGACGTGGTTGGTTCCACTGATCCTTAACCTGGTGCTGGTAGATTAATGCCGCTTAATTCACTGATGCCGGAGTTTGGAATGGCAGGCCCCAATTTTCGTTTCACGCACTACGACCTCAAGCAATTGCGGGCGGGCACGACGATTGAAGTTTCTCTCAATGCGGTCAACAACGTACGCTTGATGAATGCCAGCAATTGGCAGCGCTTCAATGAGCGTCTCGATTTCAAGTATGTCGGAGGCGTGGCCAAGAAAGCACCTGTGCGTCTGGTCATCCCGGAAGATGGTCACTGGCATCTGATGGTGGACGCAGAGGGCCATCACGGACTTGCAGATTCATCTGTGAAGATGATCACACCCCCTGCAAACAGCATCCCTTCGCCAAAACAGAAAGCCTCTTGACCACCGACCGCACCGCCGGGGGCGACGATTAGCCCTTGGCCTCGTTCGCTTCCTGGCGCCGCCACCACTGCCCATCTTCAGAGAAGGTTGCTATACCTGTCGCATCGGCCTGCCTCGCCCAGGTGGATACGGATTGACCATCGACAAGAAGATCGGGCGCAAGCTCATTCAGCGGCAATAGAACGAAAGCTCGCTGTGTCATTCTTGGATGCGGCACCTGCAGCCCTTCACTTTCAATATGATGATCGCCGTAGGTGAGAACATCAATATCGATGGTACGAGGCCCCCATCGCTCCAATCGCTCTCGTTTCATGCTCTTTTCAATGGAAAGGCAAAGCTCCAGCAAGCTTTCCGCCGAAAGAACCGTTCGCAAAAGCGCGCAACTATTATAGAAGTCCGCCTGATCGAGCTTGCCCCAAGGGGGCGTACGGTAAAGGCGCGAGACGGCCAAAATCTCACAATCTGTTTGAGCATCCAGCGTATTCAATGCCTGCACCATTGCCTGCACCGGATCACCAAGATTGCCGCCAAGGCCGATCGCAGCCATGACTGCTCCATTCTTATGGACAGTGTTCAACACGCACCTCGACATAGTCCAAAATCCCCGGGATCGGTACGCTTGGCTTGCGAACCGTAATCGCCGCACGCTCAATCATCGGAAATTTCTGGCACAAAGCCAGTGCGATATCGTTCGCAAGCGCCTCAATCAGTGCGCGGCGCGTTTGCGTCACCACCTGTTCAATAACCGAGAAGGCATGGCCATAATGCATGGTGGCATCCAGCTCATCATTCGTAAGCGCGGCACCAACCGGCACGTCCAGTTCCGCGTCAACAAAGAAGCGTTGACCAAGAACAGATTCCTCCTTCAGCACGCCATGACGCGCATAAAAGGCGCAATTCTTGAGGGTAATCCTGTAGGTGCTCACTGCACATTCTCCAAATTTTCGCGTCGGGCGGCCAGTATCGCATCAGCCATTCGCAGAGCATCGCGATTGACGGCTACATTATGAACGCGAAATAGAGAAGCACCCGCAAGGCGAAGGGCTACAGTTGTAGCCGAAGTTCCGACATCCCGTTCACTGGCGGCCTCGCGGCCAGTCACATGACCAATGAACCGCTTACGTGATGTGCCGATCAAAAGAGGCCGCTCCAGCGAAGCAAGCTCGTTGAAACGCGCCATCAACGCCAAATCCTCATCTCTATCCTTCGCAAAGCCGAAGCCAGGATCGAAAACAATGTTTTCCGGCGGAATACCAGCCTGCAAGGCGACAGAAAACTGACGCTCGAAGAAGAAACGTTGATCTGCCACCACATCCGGCAGCTTCTCATCTTCCCTGCCACGCCCGGTGTGCATCATGATCAGGCCGGCGCCGGTGGTCGCTACCACATTCGCCATAGCCGGATCGAACCGAAGCCCATAAACGTCGTTGATGATATGCGCACCGGCTTCAACTGCGTTTTGCGCGGTTTCGGCGCGATAGGTATCTATTGAAATGAGAGCATCCGTCTTGCCGGCCAGTGCACGAATGACAGGCAACACACGCGCCTGCTCCTCTTCTGGCGTCACGGGCGTTGCGCCGGGTCGCGTGGATTCTCCGCCAATATCAAGAAGGGTTGCGCCCTGCTCCACACAATGCAGAGCATGCTCAACCGCGGCGTCCACAGTGTCATGCAAGCCGCCATCGGAAAAGGAATCCGGCGTCACATTGACAATAGCCATAAGATGGCCGATTTCGCCTAAAATTAGGTCTCTGCCGCCGCCCACCTGCCAGCGGCTGTTGCCGGGAAATATCACGTCTGTCCCAATTGGCTCGAGTAACGAAGATTTTCGCAAACTCCTTGTTGCGATGCTAAGGGCTATGCCCCAAGCTTGGAACAACTGCAATCTCCACAAGGTTCATAATGTTCCCTGCTCGCCGCACCCCTTGCGTTTTCGGCGCAATTCTTCTGGCGCTTCTGTTTCCTGGCATGGGAATGGCGGAGCCGCAGATTGTCAAAACCTATTCCTACTTCTCCATCGGCGGCAAAACGGCTGACGATCTTGACGCCGAGCTACAAAAACGCGGGCCCCTCACGCGAGCTACGGGCTATCGTCATCCCGGTGCAACGGAAATAAAGTTCGGCGGGGAAATAACCTATATGGAAAGCGAAGGCCGCTGCTCTGTTGGCGATGTGAAAGTAACCCTTCGCACCCAGATTACCCTTCCGCGCTGGAAAAATAGAAGACGTGCCGATGCGACCCTTGGGCTGATTTGGGACACGTTGTCGGCGGACATCAAACGACATGAAGAGCGACACGCGGAAATCGCGCGCGGTTACGCCAGGGATCTTGAACGAAAGCTAAAGGCCCTTTCCTCCCGCCGCTCCTGCAAAGACATGGAGACTGACGTGAGCCAGTTAACGCGGCAAATGATTACTGAACACGATAAGGATCAGCTGCGTTTCGATACCGTGGAATCGCAAAACTTCGACGCGCGGATGATGCGGCTACTTCGCCACCGCACAGGTACAATGGTCAAAAATTGACGAAAATCAGGAAATTGGGGCCGCGAATCGCAACTAAGGCTTGCGTCAAGCTTGCGGCACCTACTGTGTTTTAGTGATAAAATCTCGTAATGGAACAGGCCAGCGTTTTACAGTACATTCCAAAGCACTGAAGGAGACAGAACGAGGCCTCCGGAAGTTCAGGTTACGTTGTCGCACATGTGGCGGCATGTGCGACAACGACCTATCAATAGCGTCGTGTACAATGCGAATAAAAACTAAGCATGGGCACACCCGAACTGCCCGAATACTGACACCGCGCATGCGACATCACTGAATAGACTGTAAAGCATCCGAAACACGAATAAAATTCTACAGTCCATCAACATGGCGGCGTTGCTGGAACATGCATGCCCGTGAAAGCTTCGCACATTAGAATTCTATTGCGGCTCTGGCTTGCTCCCGATGGAGCGAGCAGACCTCTGAGTAAGCACAAGGTTCTCCCGGCGTATTGAACCGGTCGCAGACGTTTCCTCCCTCGTCTGCGAATGGATACGCCCGCCTCAGCCTCGCCTGCGCACATCGCTGCGGCGAGGCGCTTTTTTTGTGCTACCACAAGAGAAAAGTCGTCATCCCTGCCGCTCAGGAACGGAAACAACAAGTCCTTCCAGTTCTGGCGTGACTTTGATTTGACAGGATAGACGGGACGTCGGCCGCACATCGGCAGCAAAATCCAGCATATCTTCTTCCATGGCAGCCGGACCACCCACGGCGGCTGTCCATTCATCGTCAACATAGACATGACAGGTGGCACAGGCGCATGCGCCGCCACATTCGGCATCGATGCCCGGTACGGAATTACGAACCGCGTTTTCCATAACAGTTGAGCCCGGCTGAGCGTCAATGTCGAAACGGGTGCCGTCGAAGGCAACGATGGTAATCTTGGTCATGATGTCATCCCGAGAATGCAAACTGTAAGTGCGGCGAAGTCTTCCGACAATTCGCCGCGCCAGTCAACGCGGAGGATGAGGCAAGCTCCTGTCATCCGATGTTGAATCACATCCACCGGACAACAGAGGCCATCAGCGCATCAGTTTCAGAATGAAGTTTTCCGCCTCAATGACGGCAGAACCAAGAGCAGCGAGACTGGCCGCCTCTTTCGGGTTGGTTTCAAGCGCTTGCGCCTTAGCCGCTACACTAAATGCACCTACCGCGCTTGCAGCACTTTTCAGACGATGTGCAATAGCTGCACGATCGGCTTCTGCGGCCAAAGACAACTCCTGGAGAGCCCCGCGCGCCTGACGCATATAAAGCTGTAGGATCTCTGCTTCCAGAGATTTGTCGCCCATGGTTTGTATGGCGAGATGGGCGAAATCAATTGGTCGCACTGTGCTCATGAGCTCGGTTGTTTCATTGCTCGGCACCTCGAATGCAATATTCAACTTGGCCATGGGCCTGTACCTCTTCCTGCCAGTAGAACGCATGACGCGCCAATCTGACGCTTCATCTATGGTCATCGGGTTTAAATTCGGCACAATCACGGCTTGATTTCTAGTGTTATGGTTAATTTTCGCTAACTTGGTTCAAATACAAGCGAATTCGAGACAGACGCGGTTTAAAAATTGTTAACAACATAGACGCATCTGGCCGCGCCCGATTGCCAGAATTGTGTCAGGACAGGGAATGTGCCACTACAGTACGATTGAAACGGGTGTGGGTAGATATCTATTTCCGTGGAGAATGGTCGGGTAAGCCTTTTTTATGACCTGTTTGCAAGGAAGGCAGCCCGATGTGAGAATAGGTGACACTACGTTATGAGAACGTTGTGACATCAGGCAGATTGATGGTTTCGCAAGCGGCATCTGAGCGGACACCGCAATCGGCCGGACGAGTGTGTAACGAGGCGTAACCGCATGGCTAAAAATCCACACAGCGAGTCGATCGATGAGACTGCATTCCAAGCTTTGGAAGATGCGTTGAAGATCGATTTCAACGATGAGCCAGAGCCCGCGGCAGCGCCTCGCAAGAAGTCCGTCAAGGCTCCACAGGAGGCGCAGGTGCAGGAAACTCCGCAACAGCGTAGCCAGGCCCCACAGAAACGCACCCGAGCCGCGGAACCACCGCGCACGCCGGCAGACCCTGTTGTGCCAAAATCCCCTTCCCTTGCACCCGCAAATGATAGCGGACGTCGCAATGCATCCTCTATTCTGCGTTCGCTCGAAAGCGGATCGATGCGCGCCGCACTCCGTAATGCATCCATTGTTTCGCTGATCTGGACTGTAGCCGGTCTCGGTCTTGCGCAGCTCCTGCTAGGCGGCTCCCTGTGGAACATCACTTCCGTCGCGGATCTCGTTTCGCGCCCCGGAATTTTTGCCGTCCTCGTTGGCATCGTCGTCCCTGTCATGCTGTTCTTTGCCTTCGCCATCATGATGGCGCGGGCGCAAGATTTGCGAAACGCCGCACGCTCCATGGCAGAAGTGGCTCTTCGCCTTGCGGAACCAGAGACTATTGCGACAGAACGCATTATGTCTGTTGGGCAGGCCGTGCGCCGCGAAGTGTCTGCCATGAATGAAGGCATTGAACGCACGATCGCCCGCGCATCCGAACTGGAAACGCTTGTTCATTCGGAAGTAAGTGCGCTTGAGCGTAGCTACGCCGATAATGAATTGCGCGTGCGCAGCCTGGTTCACGAGCTAGGTTCCGAGCGCGATGCCATCGTTAATCACGCTGAGCGCATCCGTTCATCCATCGTTGGTGCGCATGACCAGTTGAAAGAAGATCTTTCGCTGGCAACAGAGGAAATCGCGGTTCGCCTTGCCACATCTGGCGAGGCTTTCGCATCCATGATCGATACGCGTGCCGCCACCTTGATGGAAACATCCAATGCGGCAGGTGAAGCGCTTGGCACTCTGCTTGCGGCAAAGGCGGATAATCTGGTCGAAGCGTTGTCCGCTACCGGCGTTTCTCTCAGCCACGAATTCGATAGCCGCCTGGAAGCGCTCACAACGACGCTGTCTTCGCGCGGAAAGGAAATTCTCAGCAATTTCGAAACCCGCGCCTCTACGCTCGATGCCAGCACTGAGAAGCTGAATGCCGCCCTGAATGAGCGCACGCGCCAGTTGAACGAAACGCTGCTGGCCCGCACGCGGGAAATCAATGAAACGCTGACCGATGGCGGTCGCAAGGTAGATGAACAGCTCGGCACGGTTCTCACCAAGCTCAACATTTCGCTGGACGACAAGAGCACGAGTTTCCGCCAGAGCCTGCAAAGCGCAGCCGATGACGCCGTCATGGATCTCGATTTGCGCACTGGCTTGTTCGAGGATCGGCTGCAGGCTTCTATCGGACAGCTTAGCGCGACCTTCGACGGTGGTCTGGAACAGTTCACCACAGCTTTCGACCAGCGCTCCGGCACACTGTCCTCCAAGTTGACGGAAAGCCTGTCGCGCATCAGCGAAACGGTGAATGGTGGTTCGGATTCAATCGAAGGCATTCTTTCCACAAGCATAGAGCGCTTGGGCTCAACGCTGACAGATCACTCGCTGTCACTCGCCACAACGCTTGGCACCAGCCAGGAACTGCTGGAATCGACGCTGGAAAGCGGGCAAAGCCAGCTGGGTGATGTGCTGGATAGCCGCACCCGCAAGTTGACTGAGGAGCTTGCCGCACGCAATCGTGCTCTTGGCGATACTTTCGACAGCCGCACGAAAACCCTGGTTGACGATCTGGATGCCCGCAATCGCGGCCTTGCAGAACAATTCGAGAGCCGCACCAGAGAATTTGCAGAAGGTCTGGATAGCCGTAGCGCAGCACTCGCTCAGACGTTGGATTCCCGCCGCGACGCGTTGAATGAAACGCTGGACACTCGCAGCAGCGCCCTCATCAACGACCTTGATGACCGTAGCCTCCAAATTGCTAGCGCGATTGCTGCCCACACAGCGGAACTCAGCGAGAACATCGTTTCTGCACATGAGCGTATCGATTCCGTTCTCTCGGAACGTAGCCGCGCTCTGACCTCCGCACTGGATGAGAGCCGCACGCATTTCGAAGATACGATAACAAGTCGCTCGACCGCCGTTATCGATGCCGTCACATCCAGCCAGGAGCGCTTCACAAGCGCAATCGAAAGCCGCACGAACGCGCTTGAATCCGCAGTTGCAGGCGCACCTGAGCGTATGGCGGGCATTCTCGATGAACGCATCGACGGAATGAGCCGCGTTCTGAGTGAAGGTCACTCCCGCATTGAGGGTGATCTGTCTCGTCGCATGAGCGATATGAGTGAACTTGTTGGTGGTGCAGGCGAACGCATCGCTGACGCACTGGACGAACGCACACTTGCTCTTTCGACAACGCTGTCGCTCGGTGAAGATCGTTTCGGCGATGTCATCAGCGGCCATGTTGAGAGCGCTTCGCGCACCCTCACCGATGCGCATGCACGCATTGAAAATGATCTTGGCCAGCGCGTGGACCAACTCACGAATGTTGTTGGTGGCGCAAGCGAACGCATCGCAGAAACGTTGGACGAGCGCACCCTCGCTCTCTCAACCACGCTCTCTCTCGGTGAAGATCGCTTCGGCGATATTATTAGTGGTCATCTTGAGAGTGCTTCGCGCACCCTTTCCGATGCCCATGACCGCATTGAAAACAACCTCGGCCAGCGCGTCGAACAGCTGACGAATGTCGTTGGTGGCGCAAGCGAACGCATTGCCGAGACACTGGATGACCGCACACTTGCCCTCTCCACGACGCTTGCCCTTGGTGAGGATCGCTTTGCTGATGTGATCAACAGTCATCTCGATACCGCGTCTCGCACCTTGTCTGATGCACATGCGCGCATCGAAACGGATTTCGGCCAGCGTGTGGACCAATTGACGAGTGTCGTCGGGGGCGCGAGCGAACGCATCGCCGTTGCTCTGGATGATCGCACTTTGGCGCTTTCGACTTCACTTTCGCTATCGGAAGACCGGCTCACCTCGGTCTTGGAAACGCAGGCGGAAGCCATTGCGCGCACTCTGGCGCAAGGCAACCAGCGTATCGACGCCGATCTCGGCAATCGCGCAGAACAATTGAGCCAGATCGTCAGCGGAGCGGGCGAACGTATCGGCGAGGCGCTGGACGATCGCGCCATGGCGCTCAGCACGACTTTCGCCTTGAACGAAGACCGTCTGTCGATGCTGTTTGAAGAAAAGGCAGCCTCCCTGATGTCCACTGCCGAGCAGGCAGATGGCCGCATCGAGCAAAGCTTCACGGCACGTACCGATGCGATCCGTGCGGCCTATGAGGATAATCAGCGCCTTCTCGATCGCACCTTGGCAGAACGGAATGAGCAGATTGCCCAGACGCTAAGCACCGGCTCTGAACAATTGGATCGTACCGTTGGCAATGCAGCCGACCGCATTCAAGGAGCGTTCGACAACGGCACTTCCCGCTTTGAGCAGAGCATCGATCTTGGAGCAGCACGAGTTGAAAACGCGCTGGTCGGCGGTCAGGAGCGAATTGCAGACGTTGTTGGCAGCGCTGCCGATCAAATCGCACAAACTGTCGATCAGGGTTACGACCGCCTGCGGATCACGCTTGATGAACGCAGTGAAATGATTGCGTCTACGCTCACGGATGCGCAGTCGAACCTTGGCGAACTCTTCTTCGATCAGGCAACATCGATTGGCGCGACCATTGCCACAAGCGCAAGCATGTTGGAGATGTCGATCGAGAGCCAGAGCGAGACCCTGCGCGGCGTCATCGACACCGCCAGCAACGATCTGGAAGGCCGCCTGCGCAATACTGCTGGCGAAATTGCCGGTCGCCTTGGCGACGCAGCAAGAGAAATCAACCAATCCGCCGATGCTTTCTCAAGCCGGGTGGAGCAAACGGTTGGCGGCGTATCGACCGCACTTGATCAAACAGGCCAGCGTATCGAAAGCACATTCAGTGGGTTGGAGGACCGTATTCGGACCCAGATCGACACTGTTTCCAACACGGTAGAACATGCTGGACGGGACCTTTCCGAACGCCTGGGCGAACGCACGGTCGAGCTTCAGCGCGTCAGCTCGGAAAGCCTGGAGCGTCTGTCTGAAACAGTAGCCAAGGGCGCGAGCGATTTCGAACGTGTCAGCACCGAAGCCAACGAACGCATCACAGGTGCATTTGATAGCGGCACCTCGCGCGTTGATGAGCGCCTTTCCACCATGGAACGCGCAATTGGCATCGGCCTGGAAAATGTGAGCAGGACCATCGAAGGTAAAGCATCCTCGTTGGCTACCTCGCTGCGTGATGCCGTGGGCAATGCTGCACGGGAGTTCGATACCGAGGCTATGCGCTCTGCGGAAGCACTCAGCAAGGCAGGCGCCCAGTTCTCGGAAGATCTTGGCAACCGCAATGAAGAATTTGCCCGTGCTCTGGAAGCACGGTCTACCGAGATTGCCGGACGTATTGGCGAAACGCAGAACCGTCTTGCCGGCCAGGCCGCGGCTGTTGCCCAAGCCTTCTCAGAGGCTGGCAATTCCATTGCCAACAAGATGGCCGAAGCGGGTGGACTTGTTGAAAAACAGGTTGGCTCTCTGACGGAGACGCTTGGCTCTGCCGAGCAGCGGCTTGATGCACGGGCCGACGCTATTCGGTCACGCCTTGCAGAAACCACGAGCGAGATCAATCAGGCTGTAGAAGCGGTAGACAAGGCCCTCGAAGCGCGTGGCGAAGCCATCCGCACGAGCCTCGATAACCGCTCACGCGATCTCAACTCCATGCTGGCATCACGGTCTGCGGAACTCTCTCGCCTTATCGAGGAACACGCTCGTCCGCTCGTCAACCAGTATTCCGAGGTTGGTCGGACAGCGGCGGAACGGCTGGCCGCAGCGGCGGAAGAAAGCGCCGGGCGCGTCTCTGCCGCAGCAGAGCAGCACGCCCAGCGTCTGCGGCAGGAAAACACCTCAATTGTCGAGGCTCTCACCGCCCGTACCAATGAAACACTCGCCGCGATCACGGAGCGCACCCAGCAGGCCGCGGGCACCCTTCGCAACGTCGAGCAAGGTTTGGTTCGCAATGCGACCGACATCATCAATCGCCTGGAAAACAGCAATTCCGGCATAACTACCCTGATCGAACATGCTGCGCGCGAAATCGGCGTCACAATCGATGCGGCAACCGAGCGTCTGACAGCTGCCGACAGCAAGCTGGATGCAGCAGCAGCACGCTTCACCGAAAGCACGACCAATGCTGCGGATATGGTGGCGGGCTCCAGCCGTCTGCTGGATAGCAATGTGGAGCGGCTCGGCAATATCTCGGGCAATACGCTCAGCCAGGTTGGCAGCATCGTAAGCCGCTTTGACGATTATACGAAGGTTCTGGATCAGGCGGCGAGCCTGCTCGGCGCTGCACAGTCCAACCTCTCCAGCACACTGGTAGAGCGTCAGGATGCGCTTCGCGCGCTCTCCGCTGGCCTCGTCAAGCGTTCCGAAGAGATCGAAGCCAACATGCGCAACATTTCAGCGGTTGTTGAGGGTGCGATCCAGCGCGTGGAAGAGCGTTCGTCCGAAGTGGGCGGCGTCATCCATCAGAACCTCCAGGGTTCGTTCACAGACCTCAACCGCTCTCTCGATGAGGCGCAAAAGCAGGCCAGCCAAACGGCGGAGGGCATGCGTAATGTGCTTGGATCTGCCAGCCAGCAGGCAACGCAGGCGATCGAGGCAACCCTCAGCGAAGCCGAGAAGCGTTCCAATGCCTTGGCAGAGCGTATGCGCGGCAGCATCTCCGGTTCACTTTCCGATGTCGAGCGTCAGTTGGCAGATGCGGCTGGCAAATCCGATCAGGCAGCAGAACATCTGCGGGAATCCGTGCGCAAGGCAGTGGAAGAGGCGCTTCAGCGCTTCTCCGGTGCAACGGATGAGATTCGCAAGGCTTCGAGCGAAATTCGCCGCGAACTGGATGATACTCGCAGTGAATTGAAGCGTGGCGCGTTCGATCTGCCGGAAGAGGCCAAGGAAAGCGCCGCTGCGATGCGCCGCGCCGTTTCCGAACAGATCAAGGCGTTGCAGGACATTTCGGCACTGGTCGGACGTTCCAGCCAAACGCTCGAAGTCTCCCGTCCTGCCCCGGCAGCACCAGTGTCTCGCGCTCCTGCACCGGAACAGAGCTATGTCACGCCTGCGCCCCAGCCAGCGCCAGTTCAGGCAGCCGTGCAGGCTCGTCCACAACCAGCGCCCGTTGCACCCCAGGTTCAGCGTCCAGCACAGCCCGCGATTAGCCAATCCGCGGATCGAAACGCAAATTTCGCGAGCGGCTTGCGTGGCAGCCTGCCACTGGACCGTAACGTGACAAGCCCTCGCCAGCAGGATGCTGCGCCTCAGCGCAACGAAACTGGCGGCTGGATCAGCGATCTGTTGCGCGGGGCATCCCGTGAAGATGCACCAAGTGACCAGGCTACTGCTCGTCAACCGGCGCAACGCCCGGCAGAACAGCAGGTTCGCAATGGCGATAACCGCAATCCCCGCCACATGGTCGAATCACTGAATTCGCTGTCGGTGGATATTGCTCGCGCCATCGATCACGATGCTTCTGTCGATCTGTGGCGTCGCTATCAGCGCGGCGAGCGCGACGTGTTCACGCGTCGCCTCTACACACTGAAGGGACAGCAAACCTTTGACGATATCCAGAGCAAGTACCAACGCGAGCCGGAATTCCGCACAGCGGTTGACCGTTACATTGCGGACTTCGAGAAGCTGCTGGCCGACGTTGCCCGCACAGACAAGGATCGCAGCGTTACACAGAGCTACCTGACCTCTGATACTGGTAAGGTCTATACAATGCTGGCGCATGCCGCGGGGCGCTTTAATAGCTAAAGCTTGTTGCTTTCCGTAGATGTAAAAGCGGTCGCCCACGGCGGCCGCTTTTTTGTCGGGACCATTCCAGAACATTTCCGGTCGAGACCGGTCATTTAAGCTGGCCTGAGAAGTTTGTGCGCAGTCCAGATCCGACACGCCTGACACACTCTTGGCTGAACACGCACTTTGTCAAAGCCCTTGCGGTTACACGCCCCAGCTAACACATCACAGCAGCAAGGCCGGCCAGTCACCAGCGAGCACACATCCGCGCCAAATTCGAGCAATAAAAAAGGAGGTGCCAAGGCACCTCCCTGAAAGTAGTCGATGAGCCGAGCAGTGCTTAGATGGAACGCAGTGTCCAATCCACGATCTCAGCACCGACCTTCGCGAAGGCACGATTGAGCGCTGCGATAAATTTAGCATTACCTTCACCGCTCACCGGAACGGAGGCTGCAAAGACCGATTGAGCCCGTACGGAACCGTTGCGGTCATTGAGTATCTTCACGGAGATTTCAACCTTGGCCGTGCGTGGTCCAGAGCTATCAATCTCGAACGACCGAATTTCAGTGACGACCTGATAGTCAATTGCCAGGCCCTGCCCCGGCTTGCCAACCCCGCCCAGCTTGCCTGTGTTTTCAAACGCCTGGACCAGCTTGGATTGAACCATGCGCGGCAGGCGATCGCCCCAGCGGGAATCGGCCAGATACTGGAATTCCGAAGGCGAAACACGCACCAATACCTGCTCGCTGTCGAGCGATTTCAATGCAGTTGGCTCAGGCACCAGGATCTGCCGGTTCTTGGCAGACTGCCCTTGCGCCGACGGTGTAATGGACAGATCGAATGTATCGTTGGTTGCTTTCGATCCACATCCCGCCAGTAATAGTGCGGTCAGAGGCAAAACGAACAGGGCTTTCGAAATGGGAAACGCAGGAACCTTGTGCACGTCAGCCTCTTGCTTGTTTGAGAATCGCGTCATCAGCGCCGTGTCCTGCCATCATATTCCTTCACCGTCTCGCCGCCAAAGATAAGGCGTTGAGGGTTCTGGTCAAAGTTGCTGATTGTCTCATTGAGGTTTTCCACCGTGCGGCGTGTATCTCCAATGAGTGTCTGAACGTCCTTGAGGCCGGTATTGGAGAAACGTGCCAGATTATCGGCAATCGGTCCAATACGAGAATTGAGGTTATCAGCCGTTGCACGAATGGATTGTAGTGTCTTTTGCGCTTCGGCAAACAGGCCCTTGGAATCATCGCCGCTGACCATCGTATCCACCTTCGCAAGGATCGTATCGACCCGCGTAGACGCCTGGTTCAGCTTCTGCGCCAGCTCCGTAAAGTCGCCGATAGCCTTGTTGATCTCATCACGCCGGTCAGCCACGCCATCGACCACTTCCCTTGCCGAAGCCAGCGCGCTGCGGGCATCCTGCGTGGCCGAAGTGATGTTATCGACCGCGCTATTCACCTTTTTCGGATCAACGGAAGCAAGGAGCGCGTCAGCCCGCTTCAGAACGGATTGTGCCTCAGTGCTTGCCTGATTAAATCCGGCGGCAGCATCGCGAACTTCCACCATGATGCTGTCGATCTTGTCAGAAGACTTGGCGACATTGCCAGTCACGGTTTCTGCATTGGCCAGAATATTGTTGATCTTGTCGGGGTCGATGGCCCTCACGAGGCCTTCCGCAGCAACAAGGGTCGAATCCAGGCGCTCTGAGACGCGGTTGAATGTACCAGACAAGGCCGAGAGGCTGCGAAGGAAGTCATCAATCGCGCCGGAATTTGCACTGAGTGCGCCCGTAAAGGCTTCCGCATGCTGGATTGTCCGCGTCAGCGGTCCGCGAGCATCCGTCACAAATCCCTGAATTTGGCCAATGGCATCGTCTGCGCGTTGAAGAATCTTGTCCGCCGTCGCAAGAAGGTTGGTCACGCTTGATTGATCGGCGATCAGGACGGCAGGCTTGCCTGTATCCTGTGCTTTTTGCAGCAGGTTCTCTTCACCTGTCCGGCCACCGGAAAGTTCGATATAGGCAGCACCCGTCAGGCCCTGCACTTCCAGAACAGCTTTGGTGGAGGGATAGACAGGTGCCGTCGTCTGCACTTCCGTGAAGGCGATAGAGTAACGCGGATCTTCCGGGTCGATATTCAGGTTACGAACCGATCCGACTGGAATGCCATTGAAGCGCACCGCAGAGCCGACGGAAAGACCATTGGCAGAACCGGGAATGCGAATGGCGAGCTCAGCCATCGGCCCGCTTCGGCCATATTGTGCCATCCAGTAAACAAAACCGAAGGCAGCAGCCACCACAAGCAGGGTGAAGAAGCCGACGAGTGCATAATTGGCTTTGGTTTCCATAGGCTTTTACTTTCCTGGCACTTTTTCGTTCATGCCATAATCCGTCGTAACGGACCGAGCGCGTTTACCGCGAAAATAGGATTGAACCCACTCATCGTCGCAGGCCAGCATGTCATCCAGCGTGCCCTCCACCAGCACACGTTTTTGGCCGAGGACCGCAATGCGGTCGCAGACGGAAAACAGGCTGTCGAGATCGTGAGTCACCATATAGACCGTCAGCCCCAGCGTATCGCGCAGACGGGCGATCAACATATCGAATTCGGCAGCGCCGATTGGATCGAGACCGGAGGTCGGTTCATCAAGAAACACCAGATCCGGGTCCAGCGCCAGCGCACGCGCCAGTGCCGCACGCTTGATCATGCCACCTGAGAGCTCTGAAGGATATTTGTCTGCCGCATCGGCAGCCAAGCCAACCATCTCGATCTTCAAATAGGCAAGCTCGTCCATCAATTCCTGCGGCAAGTCGAGATATTCGCGCATCGGCAGCTGAATATTCTCCTTCACCGTCAGCGAAGAGAATAGCGCACCATGCTGGAACAGCACGCCCATGCGCATATCCAGCCCCATGCGGGTCTGAATATCGGCATTCTCATAGTCCACGCCCAGAATATGAATGGAGCCGGAACGGTGCGGCAGCAGCCGAAGGACCGTACGCATCAGGACAGATTTGCCCGTTCCCGACGCCCCGACAAACCCCAGAATTTCGCCGCGATAGACGTCGAGGTTCAGCCGATCCAGAACAATCTTCTCACCGAAGGTCACCGTCAGATCGCGCACGGAAAGGATCACTCGGTCATCGTCCGGATGCTCCTTTTCAATTGTTTCTGCGTCATGAAGAGCCATGCGGTTCCTAGAAGTCGATCGAAGAGTAAAAAATGGCAAAGACGGCATCCATCAGGATCACCACGAAGATGGATTTCACCACAGATGCTGTCACATGCGTGCCGAGTGATTCGGCACTACCGCCTACTTTCATGCCCTCTACCGCAGAGACAATACCAATGGCGAGCGCCATGAAGGGCGCCTTGATCATTCCCGATGCAACGGAGGAATAATCCACTGCTTCGTGCAGACGAGAAAGGAAGGTTTGGAAGGTGATGCCTGAATAGACGAAGCTGATAATGGCGGCGCCATAAAGCGCCGAGAAATTGGCGATGATCGTCAACAGCGGCAGAGCAATCGTCAACGCCACCAGACGTGGAAACACCAGCACTCCGACAGGGTTCAGGCCGATGACCGTAAGGGCGTCGATCTCCTCGCGCATTTTCATGGAGCCGATTTCGGCGGTGATGGCACTGCCGGAACGACCCGCAATCATGATGGCCGTCAGAAGGACGCCAATTTCACGAAGCTGTAGAATTCCCACCAAATCGACGACGAAGAGTTCAGCACCAAAATATCGAAGCTGAAACGCGCCCTGCTGGGCGATGATCGCACCGATCAGGAACGACATCAGAACGATAATAGGAACAGCGCGCACGCCCATTCTGTCGATATGCGTAACGACTGAGGCAGGCGAAACGCCAGCGCCTTTGCCACCCTTCAGCTGTGCGCCGCCGACGGCTGAGCCAAGAATGTGCATGGCAGCCCATGCGTCCTGTCCCAAGCCCCAAACGGCGCGCCCAACAGGCTCGAAAATGCGCTGAAACAGGGTGCGCTTGTCCAAAACCGGCTTAGGCTTTTCGGGGCCTTTCTCCGGCATGGCATCAATAAGATCAGCCAGCGTCTGGCGCGCACCCGTTAGCTCTACATCCCGGCCTTCAGCTTGCTTGGCGCTGATCAACCGGCGAATCAGCCAGGCACCCGAAGTGTCGACTGTATGAACATCCGACACATCTATCTCAAGCTTTCCCTGGCCGGACTTTTGCTCCGCAGCCATAAGGTCCTTCAAGACATGGCTGATGGCGCGGTTCCGCCAATCGCCGGAAAGCACGTAACGCTCAACATTTTCAGCCGAGGAGGTCATCTCGAGGGTCGCTGGCCGTTCATCGGCCGACTGCGGCTTTGATTGCATTTATGTGCTGCTCGAATGCGCTTGCGGGAGGTCAATTCAATCTTTGCGCAATATAACCGTCACCCCACAAATTGCCATGGCATCTGCAGAGGAATTACGCCTGCCGTCACATCAAAGTCACAGCCAGCGTTGTGCATTAATCCGCGAAGTGTCGAATAAACATCGGCAATTCGTGCCTGCTTATACTGTCCAGGGTCTACGCTTTACGTGCACACTCACAATCAAGCCCACCAGAGCGAGTGCAGCCATAAGAAAATAACCATATTGACCCAGGGCATGGAAGATCGCGCCTGATAATAAGGTGGAAGCCGCGAGAAAAGCCCCGTTATAGAAGAAGAATCGGCCTTGAATGGAGGATTCCCGGCTTTCATGCACCACTTCCACGATCTTCTGTTGCATGCCAAAATGCAGGAAAGCAAAGCTAAATGCATGGCTGCACTGGAGAATCAGCGAGGCTTCAAAGCCTAGAGGAAGCGCGAACAGGCACCAGCGCACCACTGCCACCGTTGATCCAATCAGGATCATGTTGAGCGGAGACACCCGTGCCGCGAGCCTTCCGGCAGTGAAGAAAAAAAGGATTTCGGCCAGCACACCAGCGGACCAAAGCAAGCCTATCTGCGAGCCGGTAAAACCTACACTTTCCCAGTAGATGCCGGAAAATGCGTAATACATTCCATGAGTGGATTGCGTTACCGTACAACCGATCATCAGCAGGTTAAGGCTCGATCGCATGGGAAGTGTGGAGCGCGCAGCGGCGGCTTTTGGCATGGCGTTGGCCTTGCCGAGACGTGGCGCGAAGAAGGCGGATGCCAAGGCGAAGGCAAACACGAACACCGTTGCGAATGGAACGACGCTACCGCCAAACCGGGCGATCAACGCGCCCGCTGAAAGCGTGATGACCACGAAGCCGATAGAGCCCCAGACGCGGATGGAGCCATAGCGATGGCCCCAGCGCCGCACGCCCATCACGGCAATCGATTCGAGAATTGGTATGAAGGGTGCAAAGGCTGCCCCTTGTAGACCGAAGACAATGGCAACCGCCCAGAAACTCCGGGTCCACAACAATGCAATGGCTGCAATAAGAGCAATCAGCGCCGCCCCCATCAAAATGTGGGATCGCTCGCTCAGCCTATCAGCCCATAGACCAACGGCTGGCGCCGTGATCACGCGCATGATGATAGGTAATGTCAGAATAATGCCGATTTCGAAATCACTCAGCGCTAGCGACTTCAGCCACACAGGAAAGAAGGGCAGCAGAATGCCGTTCACGCCGAGGGCCGCTGCATAGGCCACTGCGCAACGAACTGCGAAAAGATGAGGCGAAGAGGGATGCGAAGACTGGGCCACAGAGGCTCCGGCGATCATGTGAGACTAGACCGCCTGTATAGACGCATCTGTTAGATAATCACAGCCTGCGCTTGATCTTATCAGTACGGTATACGGTAATTCCGAGATCGTTTCCTGTTAGGCCGCTCGCATGTCCTCTGCGGTTCCCGTGGCACGAAGCATGGGCATTACCTCAGCCGTCGCACCGATTTTCTGCCAGGAAATCAATTCAAAGCTTCCGTCCATATGCTCGGCAATAGCCGTGCAGCTTTCCACCCAATCACCGGTATTGATGTAGCGAATGCCTTGAATATCCTCCATGGTCGCATGGTGTATGTGACCGCAGATCACGCCATCGACATGGTTGCGCCGAGCCTCTTCCACGACGACGTTCTGAAACTCGCCGATAAAGTTGACAGCCTGCTTCACCTGTAGCTTCGCCCAGGCCGAGAAGGACCAATAGGGTAGATTGAGTTTACGGCGAATGGCGGCCAGCACGACATTGATGGCGATGGCAGCATCATAAGCCCAATCGCCGAGATATGCGAGCAGACGGATATTGCGCACCACGACGTCGAATTCATCGCCGTGTAGAACGAGGTAACGCTTTCCATCGGCTGCTTCGTGAATCATGCGCTCAGCCACCTCGATCCCACCGAAGTGAACGCCAGGGAAAGAACGGAGAAATTCATCGTGGTTGCCGGGAATATAGATGATCCGCGTGCCCTTGCGTGCCTTGCGCAGCAGCTTTTGAACAACATCATTGCAGCCCTGCGGCCAGTACCAGTTTCGCTTCAAGCGCCAACCATCGACAACATCTCCCACCAAAACGATGGTATCCGCCTCATGGTATCGCAGGAAATCGAGCAGAAAATCCGTCCGCGCCGCCTTGGAGCCTAGATGGATATCCGAAATGAAGAGAGTTCTGAAATGCCTGTTTTCCGGTGCAGCAGTCACGAACATCCCCTTTCGTCACAACATCCTCTTAACCAGTGGAATAATCAGACTCGTTTATCAGGAAGATGACAGCTGCTGTGATTATCACGCCGAGTTAGATGTAACAGGGGCTCCCGAACCTTCTAATCTGAGCCAGGCGAACGCGAACCCTACAAATCGGTACTGTTCCATCGCGCGGATTGATGTAAGACAGCCCAAAGCAAAAAAGACCGTAAAGGAGTTTGGCGATGGAGCAGCAGGGTAAGGATCTTCCCGGAAAAGCAGCCCCGAATGCGGATCTGGATGAACAGGCACTGTTTTTCCATCGATATCCGCGTCCTGGCAAGCTGGAGATTCAGGCCACTAAGCCACTTGGCAACCAGCGCGACCTCGCGCTTGCCTACTCTCCAGGTGTTGCGGCTCCCTGCCTCGCGATTCGCGACAATCCGGAAACTGCTGCGGATTACACCGCCCGCGCCAATCTCGTCGCCGTAGTCTCCAACGGTTCGGCAGTGCTTGGCCTTGGCAATATCGGCCCGCTGGCATCCAAGCCGGTAATGGAAGGCAAGGCGGTTCTGTTCAAGAAGTTCGCCGCCATCGATGTGTTCGATATCGAAATCGCCGGTGAAACGGTTGAGAGCATGGTTTCCACCGTCGCGGCTCTGGAGCCCACCTTCGGCGGCATCAACCTTGAGGACATCAAGGCGCCGGAGTGTTTTGAGGTCGAGCGCCAGTTGCGCGAGAAGATGAACATTCCGGTCTTCCACGACGACCAGCACGGAACGGCCATCATCGTTGCAGCTGCAATTCTCAATGGCTTGGAACTTGCGGGCAAGAAGATTGAAGAGGTGAAGATCGTCACCTCCGGCGCTGGTGCTGCCGCACTCGCCTGTCTCAATCTGCTCGTCTCCCTTGGTGCCAAGCGTGAGAACATCTGGGTGCATGATATTGAGGGCCTCGTTTACGATGGCCGCAATGTCCTCATGGACCCATGGAAGGAAATCTACGCTCAGAAGAGCGAAAAGCGTGCGCTGGCTGAAAGCATTGGCGGCGCTGATGTCTTCCTTGGCCTCTCGGCAGCTGGTGTTTTGAAGCCGGAATTGCTGGAACAGATGGCCGAGAAGCCGCTGATCATGGCACTTGCCAACCCGACGCCGGAGATCATGCCCGAGCTTGCCCGTGCGGCGCGCCCGGATGCCATGATCTGCACAGGTCGCTCCGACTTCCCCAACCAGGTGAACAACGTTCTCTGCTTCCCATACATCTTCCGTGGCGCGCTGGATTGCGGCGCAACCACCATCAACGAAGAAATGAAGATGGCAGCGGTGAAAGCCATTGCTGGCCTCGCACGGGAAGAGATTTCAGATGTCGCAGCCCGCGCCTATGTGGATGAGACGCCGGTTTTCGGCCCCAACTACCTCATCCCCTCGCCGTTCGATCCACGCCTGATCCTGCGCATTGCTCCGGCCGTTGCGAAGGCTGCAGCGGAAACCGGCGTAGCATCGCGCCCGATCGAGGATTTCGATCAGTATCTTGATCAGTTGAACCGCTTCGTCTGGCGCTCCGGCTTTGTCATGAAGCCGATTTTTACCAGCGCCAAGCAAGCCGAGAAGAAGCGCGTTATTTTCGCGGAAGGTGAAGACGAGCGCGTTCTACGCGCCGCACAGGTGCTTCTGGAGGAGAAGACAGGCGTGCCGATCCTCATTGGCCGCCCCTCGGTCATCGAGGCGCGTCTCAAGCGCTTTGGCATTCGCATCCGTCCCGATATTGATTTTCAGGTGGTGAACCCGGAAGACGATCCGCGCTACCGCGATTATGTCGATGATTATTTTGCCCTGGTTGGTCGTGCGGGCATCAACCCCGAAGCAGCGCGTACCATTGTGCGTACCAATAACACGGTCATCGGCGCACTCTCCGTCAAGCGTGGCGAAGCTGATGCACTGATCTGTGGTGTTGAAGGCCGGTTCGACAGACATTTGAAGGATGTGCGCCAGATCATTGGTATGCGTCCCGGCGTTGGTGCCTTCTCCAGCTTGAGCCTCCTTATCACGCAGAACGGGCCCGTCTTCTTCACGGATACGTTCGTGAACGATAATCCGACGCATGAAGAGATCGCCGAGATCACTATTCTGGCTGCGCAGGAAATCCATCGCTTTGGCATCACGCCAAAGGCTGCCCTGCTCTCGCACTCGAATTTCGGGTCGCGCAAGTCGGAAAGCGCCAGCAAGATGCGGGCTGCACTGGAACTCATTCGTGAACGCGCGCCGCATCTCGAAGTTGATGGAGAAATGCAGGCAGGTTCTGCACTGTCTGAAACCTTGCGCAAACGCGCCATGCCAAACAGTGCCCTGTCAGGTGAAGCCAATCTTCTTGTCTTCCCTAACCTGGATGCAGCCAATATTTCCCTTGGCATCGTTCGCACAATGATGGACGCACTGCACGTAGGCCCAATCCTCCTGGGTGCGGCACAACCGGCTCACATCCTGTCCACCTCCGTCACCTCACGTGGCGTGGTAAACATGGCGGCCATCGCTGTCGTAGAAGCTGCCCATAGTGAAGTGGAACCACTGGCTTAAGAAGGACAAGCTTCACGCAGGTCAGTTATGGAATTATCAACCCGGGAGGATCATCATCCTTCCGGGTTTATTTATAAAAGGAATCGGCTGCGCGATGGCCTTCAAGAAGCTTCTCGTTCCAATGCTCTTGCTGCTTCCCGCGGTTGCCTCTGCTGCGGATAATGCGGCGCGTTGCATGGCGCTCGGCAAGGAAATCGCCTCCACGCCACAAATCATCGGCAGCACAAGCACTGTTAACGCCCATGCTCAGGCCCTATCGGATGTGACAGGAGAAATGCGGCGGCTTCGCTCGGACATGCAAAGAATGCGGTGCGGCACGAGCAGTATCGTCATTCTCGGCGCTAACGATCCGTGCCAGGAGCTTCAACAGCGTATGCTCGATGCGGATCGCGACCGCCAAGCCATTCTCGCGTCTCGCACTGAACAGGGCAAATTGGTCGGATCTCTCGGGCGCAATGAAGAAGCACTTCGGGAAGAGATGCGACGCCTTCGCTGTGGCGAGATTGATTACACCAATGTGCCCGCTTCAATCACGCCACTCGAACCGGGAGAAGTCAGCCTTCCGAAAGAGCCAACCAAAACGCTCCCACCCACGGGAAATTCCGTAATTCAATTCGGTCAGGCCCGCGGCTCTGTACCGGCGGATATGACACCGAAGCCACCCGAACGTGTTTGGGAGCCAAATAAGCCGGTGCGTATGGTTGGCCCGCAGTTCTTTCCAGATGATGAAGACAGAGACGTCAGCCGTCCTGGCGTTCAGCCGGGTCGCTAAACCGATCCACCCACCGCTCTTCGCAAATCAAATCGTCCAGATCCAGCCTTTGCCGCCAGCCCTTCACGGCCAGCTCCGGCTCGGCATAAAGCTCCGATACGTAGCCCAAGCAAAGCCAGGCGACGATCTCAATGCGCTCCGGAATACCAAGCAGCGACCGCACATCCCTATCGTGGAAGATACTGACCCAACCCACGCCGACACCTTCCGCTCTCGCCGCAAGCCATAGGTTCTGCACGGCGCAAACGGTGGAGTAAACATCCATTTTCGGGTTGTGTGTCCGCCCCAGCACCACAGGGCCGGCCCGGTCTGGATCGCATGTGACGACGATTGAAAGCGGCGCCTTACGTATACCCTCAAGTTTCAGGCTTTGATAAAGCTTCTGCTTGTCATCCTGAAACAGCGCCGCCGCTTCCGCATTGGCTTTGGAGAAAGCCTCCCATGCTTTTTGTCGGGTTTGAGGGTTGCGCACGAGGATAAAACTCCACGGCTGCATGAACCCCACCGAGGGAGCAGCGTGAGCCGCTTTCAGCAACCGCCGCACGAGGTCATCCGGCAAGGGATCGTTCAAGAACTGGTCGCGCACGTCGCGTCGTGTTTGTATGGCTTGATAGACCCCGTTGCGCGCAGCAGTCTCAAAAGGTGTAGCAGTAACAAGTTCACGCTCGGAGAGCGGCTTGGATGACATTGCTGTTACCCCCTAATGCCGAAACGGACCGAATGCGCACAACATTCCATGATTGAATATGTGTGGCGCACTCGCCCTTTAACGAACGATTAAGTTTGTCTATCTAGATTTATGAGTGTTCGAAGATATACGATTTGACGGATTGATAGGCTTTCTTCCGCATCAATCAGTTGCGAAATCACAGCATGCCCTGAGAATAAAAAAGGCCGGTTCCCCCCACCGGCCTTTTCATTTTCAACCTACCTGAAGGGCTTAGCTGTTTACCGCAAGGCGCTTTTCTTCCCGGCCAGTCTTCATGCGCTCTGCCAGCAGGAAAGCCAGCTCAAGTGCCTGATCGGCATTCAAACGCGGGTCGCAATGGGTGTGGTAGCGGTCTTGCAGATCGCCTGCTGAAACGGCTCGTGCACCGCCGGTGCACTCCGTCACGTCATTGCCCGTCATTTCAACATGGATACCGCCCGGATGCGAACCTTCTGCGCGGTGGATCTGGAAGAAGCTTTCCACTTCCGACAGAACACGATCAAATGGGCGCGTCTTGTAGTTATTGAGCGTGATCGTGTTGCCGTGCATTGGATCACAAGACCATACAACCTTGCGGCCCTCACGCTCGACAGCGCGAATGAGACGCGGCAGATGATCGGCAACCTTATCGTAGCCGAAGCGGCAGATCAAAGTCAGGCGACCCGCTTCATTGGCCGGGTTCAAGATATCGATCAGCTCGAGCAAGCCATCCGCCGTCATGGATGGGCCGCACTTCAGACCAATCGGGTTCTTGATACCGCGGCAGAATTCCACATGCGCATGGTCAGGCTGACGGGTACGGTCGCCGATCCAGATCATATGACCGGAGGTCGCGTACCAATCGCCAGAGGTGGAATCGACACGCGTCAGCGCCTCTTCATAGCCCAGGAGCAGCGCTTCGTGGCTGGTGAAGAAATCTGTTTCGCGCAGGCTCGGGTGGTTTTCCGAGGTGATTCCAATGGCCTTCATGAAGTCCATGGTTTCGGAAATACGATCCGCAAGCTTCCGGTAACGCTCGCCCTGGGGGCTGTCCTTCACAAATCCCAGCATCCACTGATGCACATTGTCCAGGTTGGCATAGCCACCCATGGCAAAGGCGCGCAGCAGGTTAAGCGTTGCAGCCGACTGGCGATAGGCCTGTAGCTGGCGGTGCGGATTAGGAATGCGCGCGTCGGGCGTGAATTCGATGCCGTTGATGATGTCGCCGCGGTAGGATGGGAGCTCAACCTCGCCCTGCTTCTCGATGTTGGAGGAGCGTGGCTTGGCGAACTGGCCAGCGATACGGCCAACTTTCACGACCGGCTGCTGCGCGCCAAAGGTCAAAACAACGGCCATCTGCAGGAACGCGCGGAAGAAGTCCCGGATCGTATCGGCCCCATGCTCCAGGAAGCTTTCAGCGCAATCGCCACCCTGCAACAGGAAGCCATTGCCTTCCGCAACACTGGCGAGAGACTTCTTCAGGCGACGTGCTTCACCGGCAAACACCAGCGGCGGAAAGGTTGCGAGTTGCTGCTCGGTTGCCTTTAGCGCGCCAACATCCGGATAATCCGGAACCTGCTGGATCGGTTTGTGCCGCCATGAGTTCGGGGTCCAGTTTTCTGCCATTGTCGTCCGTCCTGTTGTGCCGGCCCTGCCCGGGCGCAAGTCAAGTCGGCGGCTTATAAACCTTTGTCTGCACCTTGCATAGAGCCGTTAACAACTGGTTCTTGTTAAAGACAAATACAATTTCACTTTCTAATATTTGGGCCAGCCACGGGAAAAAATACCCTAAAAGCAACTCTGGATAATCGTATATCCTTATGTTACGATGTATATAGATTGAATAATACATGCCGTTTTTAGCAATTATCAACCAATTTTGTTCCGTAAATTCTAAGCATCTTGTCCTATAGCATGTCATTCACTGTGAAACCGAATGAGTACGTGTGGGCCATGCTTAACTTTAACGGCAAGTCATTTTCGGGCCGGATTGGATTTCGGCCATTTCAGAAATTTATCCGCAACGATGCCGGAAATTTCGGCGTTCTCAGTGCGTTTATCATGGTTCCGTTGATCGGCGCCGCAGGTCTTGCGGTCGATTTCGGCGTTGCTCTGGATCAAAAACAGGCGCTGATGAGCGCTGCGGATGCCGCAGCCTTGGGTGCACTGGCAGAAAAATCCTCCGCTGTAGCACAGGCTATGAGCATGGCGCAGGACGGCGAGATCAAGATCGGCAATGAAGATGCCACGAGATTGTTTCGCTCTCAGCTTCCACCAGATCTTTCAAGCAAACTTGGCGCTGTTAGCGTTAGCATTGAGCGTAAAGGCACAGCTCTTACCTCGAAGGTAGCGTTTGAAGCCTCTATTCCAACCAGTTTCCTGCGTATTTTAGGCAAGGATGCCTTTCCTGTCTCAGGCAAGGCCACAGCGAACTATCAAACCAATGCTTTCATTGATTTCTACATGCTGTTGGACAACACGCCCTCCATGGGGCTTGCGGCAACATATGCAGATATTGAAAAATTGAAGGCGAGATCTTCTGCACTGTTACGCCAGAAGCATAAGGCTCCCAATGGTTGCGCTTTTGCCTGCCACGCAACCCTTGAAGATTACGCCTACGAAAACACCTTGGGAGACGCGAGAAAGGCGGGGATTAAGTTACGGATCGACGTGGTCAAAAGCGCCACGCAGGCCCTCGCAAAAGATGTTGACGACTACCGATTGGTATCCAATCAGTACCAGATGGCTCTCTATTCCTTTGGGACGAAAGCAGATGATGTTCGGCTGACAGAGATTGAGAGCCTCACCACCGATATGCAGAGCCTCAGCAAGTCGGTTGACGCGCTCGATCTCATGTCCACACCGAACAACAACTACAATAACAATCAGTTGACTGACTTTGGAAGCACATTCTCAGCTCTGAAAAGCAAAATTGGCAAAGCCGGCGGAGGCACCAGCGCCGCAGATCGCCAGAAGATCGTTTTCCTTGTATCTGATGGCGTAACAGATGCTGCCAAGGCGGACTGTTCTCAACCGCTGAAAGATGGAACGCGCTGCATGGAGGAGATCGACTTGGATGATTGCAACGCGCTGAAGAAAGACGGCATAAAAATAGCCGTGGTCTATACAACTTACCTGCAAATGCCGGACGATAACTTCTGGAATGCCCGCATCAAGGCTTTCGATCCCAAAATCTCGCCTGCGATGCAGGCCTGCGCAACGCCGGGTTACTTCATTGAGGCATCGCCTGCTCAGGATCTGACCTCTGCCATGCAGACCCTGTTCCGCAAGCTGCTGAGCGCGCCGCGCTTGACGGGCTGAAATTGAAGAGGGAGGCTTGAACCTCCCTCGCCCATATCAGTCAATGCGTTCCCCGCCCTTCACGCGGTAGCTTGGCTTGTACATCGTCACCAGTTCTTCGGCAGCCGTTGGGTGAACGGCCATGGTGCGATCGAAATCATCCTTGGTTACGCCAGCCTTCAGTGAAATGCCCAGAAGCTGCGCCATTTCGCCTGCATCGTGGCCAAGCACATGGGCACCGATCACCTTGCGGTCTGCGGCGTTCACAATCAGCTTCATGATCATCTTTTCGGCTCGACCGGAAAGCGTCGCCTTCATCGGCCGGAATTCGGCGCGATAGATTTCGATTTCATCGAATTTCTTGCAGGCTTCTTCCTCAGATAGCCCGACGGTGCCGATTTCCGGCTGAGAGAACACAGCGGTTGCTATGAGGTCATGATCCGGCGCCGTCGGATTGTTCTTATATTCCGTTTCAATGAAGCACATGGCTTCATGAATGGCCACCGGCGTTAGCTGCACCCGATCCGTCACGTCACCCAGCGCGAAAATATGCGGAACATTGGTGCGGGAATAAGCATCAACAATCACTGCGCCGCGCTCGTTCATTTCAACACCGGCCGCCTCAAGCCCCAGCCCTTGCGTGTTCGGGTCGCGGCCAAGTGCCAGCATGATCTGGTCAGCAACCAGTGTCGCACCCGCCTTTGTGCGTGCGCTCAAGCCCCCGGCTGGCGATTGCGTCACTTCCTCGATGATGTCGGTGAGAATGATACGGATACCTTTTTCCACCATGGCCTTGTGAAGGCCCTGACGCATGTCGCTATCGAAGCGAGACAGAATTTCCTGGCCGCGATAGATCAGCGTCGTATCGACACCCAGACCGTGGAAGATGTTGGCAAATTCCACAGCGATATAACCGCCACCCGCAATCAGGATCGATTTTGGAAGTTCGCCCAAATGGAAGGCTTCGTTCGAGGTGATGCAGAATTCTGAACCGGGCAGAGAAGCATGTGGGTTGGCCGTGCCGCCGGTCGCGATAATGATGCGATCTGCCGTCACCAACCTGTCGGTCTTCACCAGCCGAATTGTATGGGCATCCACCAGTTCCGCACGCGTTTCAAGAAGCTCGGCGCCCGCATTTTCCAGGCCCCGCCGGTAAAGACCTTCAAGCCGGTCTATCTCGCGGTCCTTGGCAGCGATCAGAGCCTTCCAGTCGAATTGGCTTTCGCCAACCGTCCAGCCATAACCTGCCGCATCTTCAAAATGCTCGTGATATTGCGAGGCGTAGACGAACAGCTTCTTCGGCACGCAGCCGCGAATAACACAGGTGCCGCCGTAGCGATATTCCTCTGCAATCGCGACTTTCTTGCCCAAACCTGCCGCAAGTCGTGCAGAGCGAACGCCGCCCGAACCGCCTCCAATGACAAACAGGTCATAATCATAGGCAGTCATGGGCTTCTCCTTCAGGCGGTGATTCAGTTCTGTATCGAATGGCATATAGGTGTGACGGCAGCAAAAAGAAAAGCCCGGACGAGCCGGGCTTTCTGAAGCAGGCGGATCAGCAGAGGCTCAAGGCTTGGCTGGCTGGCCGTCAACCTGCGCCTGCGGTGCCTTCACCTTGTTGGCGTCCATCACAGTGCGCAACTTGGCAGAGCTGTTGGCAGTCAAGTCACGGGAAACGCCATTGGCCCAGATTTCAGCCGCACGAACCGTTTCGCGCTGAACAAGCGGCAAAGTCTGGAGATACTTCTTGCCGACCGGCGAGGAATAGAAGGCTGCAATCTGCTTCAGCTCGTCCTGGGTAAAGGACTTGGCGAAGGTGGTTGCGACTTCCTTTTCCAGGTCTGCACGACGCGGAGCAAGAGCCAAGGCTTCCGCATCGACCGTCTTGGAAATCTGATCCTGATAGTTTGGCGAAGCAACAGTGTACTCGCTCTTCAGGCGCTCAGCCAGGTTCGGCAAAATGTTGTCGAAACGATCCGTGGCGTTCAGCGATGCAATGGCATCTTTCGCAGCCTTCAGGTGATCGGCAGAAACTTCCTGCGCGCTGGCTGGAGCAGCAAAGGCGGCGCCCGAAAGAAGAATGGCAAGCGCCGCAGCACGGCCAAGAACCGCATGTCTGATCATTTTTTCGATGCTCCTGTCTTTATTTCGCTTGCAGCGTCCGCGCGCCTGCCGGTCCGGCAATGATCGCGAAAGACGCCATGTTGATGAATAAACCGTGCTCAACAACGCCCGGTATGGAATTTAGTTGGATGGCCAATGCCTCTGCATCAGGAATACGGCCAAAAAATGCGTCGAAAATGTAATGGCCGCCATCCGTCGTGAATGGGCCGTCACCAGATTTGCGCAGCTTGATTTCGCCCGAAAGGCCAAGCTTTGCCGCAAGCTTTTCAACGGCAATACGCGTCGTGGTCAGTCCGAAGGGGTTCACCTCGATTGGCAACGGAAACTTGCCAAGAGTTTCAACAACCTTGGTCTCGTCGGCAATTACAATCATGCGCGTCGAAGCAGACGCAACGATCTTTTCGCGAAGCAGCGCGCCACCGCCACCCTTTACCAGGCGCAGGGCTCCATCCACCTCATCGGCACCATCAATGGTGAGATCGAGTTCAGGCAGTTCGTCGAGCGATTTAAGCGGAACGCCGAGTTCCAGGCAAAGCCTTGCGGTGCGCTCGGATGTCGGAACACCCTCTACTTTCAGCCCGGCAGCCACTTTTTCCGCCAGCAGCCGCACAAACTCTTCAGCTGTCGAACCAGTGCCAATGCCCAAACGCATACCCTGTTCAACATGTTGAAGTGCAGCTTCTGCTGCCTTGATCTTCATTTCCCGGGCGTCCATCCGCCACAAGCTCCCCGTCTGTTTCGCCGTGTGCTGTTTACACGCCTCGCTTCGCAAACAAAAGTCCCCGTTATGCTTTCCTGCCGGTCAATCGAATGCTGCATGATAAACGTCAATCGTCGGGCACTTCAAACCCGCGTTGCCAAGGCAGCATTCGCCGCATAGGTTCGTTTCGCTTTCACAACAAAAAGGCTCAAACCTTGACTGCACCTCTTGTTATATTCGATCTCGATGGCACCATGATCGACACCGCGCCGGACCTGATCGACAGCCTGAACTACACCATTGCTGCACACAATCTTGAGCCGGTCACCTTTGAAGACCTCACGCATCTGGTAGGCCAGGGCGCGCGCGTCATGATCCGCCGTGCCTGTAACCTGCGCAATTATCCTCTCGATGATTCGCAGGCCGAAACCCTGTTTGAAAGGTTTTTGGAACATTATGGCGCGCACATGCCGGGCAAGAGCCGCGCTTACGATGGCTTCCTGGCCTGCCTCGACAGGCTGGACACCGCTAGTTTTTCCGCCGCCGTCTGCACCAATAAAACAGAAGGCCTTGCCCTGCCGCTTCTGGAAAAACTGTCGCTATCCGATCGCTTCGCGGCCATCACCGGCGGCGATACTTTCGCCGTTCGAAAGCCTGATGCGGACCATATATTGGGAACCATCGAGCGCGCGGGCGGGCTTCGTGAAAACAGCATCATGATTGGCGATAGCATCAATGATATTCTCGCGGCGCAAAACGCTGCCATCCCCTCCATCGGCGTTACCTTCGGCTATTCCGATGTTCCGGTTCAGGAGCTCAAACCGAACCATGTGATCAGCCATTTCGATGAACTGACGGCGGAACTGGTTCTGGATCTTCTTGATCGAGCTAAGCGCTAACGGCTCAAAAAACGCGTGAAAAAAACCGCCGGAAACTGGATTTCCGGCGGTTTTCCTATTCTTGAATGATTACTGGTTTTGAGCGACCGGCTTCACAAGTGCCGTGATGCGGCGGATGGTAACGCGGCGGTTTTGCTGCTCAGGCCCATCCGTCTTAACCTTCAGGTAGGTCTCGCCGTAGCCCTGCGTCACCATGTTTTCCGGCGGAATACCGAAGGCATCGGTCAGAACGCGGGCAACAGATTCTGCGCGACGGTCAGAAAGCACGAGGTTGCTTTCAGCAGAACCGACGGCATCCGTATGACCTTCAATCAGGAAGGTCTCTGCCGGATCGCGATCCAGCACCTTCTTGATGGCGTCCGCGACCTTGCGCAGGCTGGAAGCCTGGTTCATCGGAATATCGGCGCTTCCTGTGGCAAAAGTGATGGTATCGAGATCGATACGGCGCACCTTGTCACGGATACGAGCCGAATAGCGAACTTCATCGACAGAGTAGACGCGTTCCACGCGTTCTACTGGCGGCTGCTCCAGGAAGCGATAGTAATCGCGGTCCGGGTCGCTTGTTGTGTCGATGATGTACTGGTTCACCGGGATCGTCAGGCGCATGGGTGGCAGTTCGTCACCCGGATCGCGCCACTGGTAATCACGATCGTCGCGCTCATCCGCCAGTTCCGGCGCATAGAACAGGACATATTCGCGACCACCGCGATCAACGCGTGAACGCTGGATCACTTCGCCATAGCGGTTGCGAACCGTCACGATCTGGATACCGTTGTCACGCTGATAGATTTCGCGTGTGCGGCCACCTGGCAGACGCTCGTATTCCGGGCGATAGCCATCGTCGATAAAGCGTTCGCTGTCATCGTGACGAACGAAGGTGCGATTATCGATCTGGATGATCGTGCGGTTATCATCGGCACGGCGTACATCCTGCCAGCCACGCGGATCTTCAAATCGCGGACGCTCGTTCAAACGCTCACCGCGCTGACCCGCGAAATTCTCAATGCGAATGGTCGGCGCACGCTGGCCATCTGGTGCTGCCTGAGCGGCGGCATCCGAAGTTGGCGGCGGTGGTGGCGGGGCAGTTGGTGCGAGAGCTGGCTGAACGGCCTGACCCTCAACAGGTGCGGCACCGGAACGCTGAAGGCTACGGCGATCACGCGGCGCACCTGGCTGACCGGCCTGTACCGGGGCAACAGCAGCAGGCGCTTCCTTGGCGCTATCCAGCACAGCTGCACCGTTTTCAACCGGCAGAACAACCGGACCGGTCGCAGATGCCGGATTATCGGCAATCTTCTTGGCTCGCTGGATCTCTTCCGGGGTCTTTGGTGCGGCGACCACAGGCTGCGTTCCAGGAGCGGCCGGGGCTACAGCGGGCGCATCAGAGCGCTGCTGCGGTTCTGCACCGGGTACTGGCGGCGCTGGCGGCGTGCCAGGCGCTGGCTGCGGCGTGCCTGGGGCAGCCTCAGCACCGGGTGCGGGTGGAACTGGAGGTGTGCCGGGACGAACAGGGGCAGCCTCACCATTTTGGGGGCGTGGGCGCTCACCTGCTGGTCGCTCTTTGGCAGGGCGTTCAGCGGCTGGTGGTGCAGCTTCTGCGGGCTTTGGCGGCACTGGCTTCGGCTCTGGCTTGGGCTCCACTGGGGCTTCAGCCTTCGGTGCAGGTTCAGCGGCCTTCGGTGCAGGTTTTGGTGCCGGTGCTTCAGCAGGTTGCTCGGCCGGTGCCTTACGGGCGGCTGGTTCTTCAGCAGCAGGTGCTTCACGCTTCGGAGCAGGCTTTGGTGCTGCTTCGGGTTCCGGCTTTGGCTCTACTGGAGCTTCAGCCTTCGGTGCTGGGCGTGGCTTTACCTGTTCCGGCTCTGGCTGCGGCTCACGCTTGGGCGCAGGCTCAGCCGGGCGCATTTCCGGCGCAGCTTCAGCCTTCGGCGGACGTGGCGCTTCCGGCTCGCGCTGCGGCTTCATCTCTGGTTCTGGCGGACGCTCCTTCTTGGGCTCACGCTGCTCTGGCTCCGGGCGCTTACCACCCTCACCTTCAGGCGCACCCTTCGGGCGGCGCTGCTTCAGTTCCTCTTCAGCTTGGCCGGGAAGTCCCGGAGCCTGATCCTGGACGCGAACAATATTGGAATTGCTTTCGACCTGCGGGTTGGCAATCGTCGGCATCGCTGCGTGCACATCGGGCACGAGCAAGCTCATGGAAAGCAATGGCATCGCCACACTGGCGAGAAGTCGGTTACGCTTGGGCATTGTAGCTCCCTGGCTGCGTTTCGTCTGGCGTCCCTTCGCCCGCCACCTTCTTTTAATGCTGAGGTTGGCGGCTCGCACTAACGGCAAGACTGGAATTTTGTTCCAGACGAAAATTAAGAGCGCCGCGCCTGAACGAAACCTGAAACCACATGGCAGCAATCGTTCATATTGAGTGCTAACATACTGATTCCAAATTGTTATTGGCGCTTTCTACGGAGCGTTTGTTAAGCTTCGCTTAAGCGAGGGGTGTTGAACTACACTATGCGGGCACTCCCCGCCCAAGAGGTCAAACTCCAACGGGAATTACAACATGACGCCTGAAATGGAACTGATGCTCAAAGGCTATGGCATGACGACAGCGCAAATCCTGTATCGCATGCCGGACCATAAGAACCTGCTGCAAACCTATATCTGGCAGCATTACGATCTGGCACCGGAATTTCCGGAAATGAAAAGCTTCCTGAAGTTCTGGCAGGAGAAGCTTGATGGACCCCTGCATTCCGTTCGCTACGTACACAGGAAGCTGATTGCCGCCAATGAATGGCGCGCCTTGAAGGGTGAATTCATCATCCATTGAAACCCGCCAGATAAGGCTGATCTTGCCATTGCCCGCGCATCGGCTTAAAGCCGCCGCTTGAGATATTAAGAGGCGGCTATGAAAAAGATCGATGAAGAAGCGCTGGCGGAAGCTTACAACCGTGCTCTCGCGCTGGAAAAATCGGGCGATTTAGATGCCGCCGTGGCCGCCTACCAGCAGGTTCTGGAACTCGATCCCGAGGATCACGGCGGCGCTGCTGTTCGCCTCGCTTCCATGGGTCGCGGCGAGACACCGCCGAAAGCTCCCGACGCCTATGTCGAAACGCTTTTCGACCAACATGCGGAAAGTTTCGAAGATATCCTTGTCGAGCAGCTTGGCTATGCCGTGCCGGTTCTGGTGCGCCAGCGTTTGCAGGATTTGAAGCTTGGTCCGTTCCAGCGCATGCTGGATTTGGGCTGCGGCACCGGCCTCACCGGCGGCACGCTGCGTGATATGGTCGAGGATATCACCGGCATCGATATCTCTGAAAACATGGTCGAGATCGCGCACGAGAAAGATCTCTACGAGACGCTTTACGTAGCGGAAGTTGAAGACTTTCTGGAAGATAACGACGACGAAGCCTTTGATCTCGTGACGGCAACCGATGTCCTGCCATACCTTGGCGCGTTGGAACCCCTATTCTTCGGCGTCGCCGAAAACATGGTGAGCGGCGGCATTTTCGTATTTTCCTCTGAAACGCTGCCGGATGATGTGTTTGCAGGCGGAAGCTATATGGTGGGTCCAAATCAGCGCTTCGCCCATTCGCAAAGCTATGTGCGCCAGCGGCTGACAGAAACAGGATTTGAAGTCCTCGAATTCACGGATATCAACGTGCGCATGCAGGACGGTAACCCGACACCCGGCCATTTGGTCATTGCGCGCTTCAAGGGTTGAGATTGGTTTTCTAAAACCATTCCAATTTCTGTCGAAGCAATCTAGGTTGGCGCATCAACCGTTTCCGGGGCAAAGTTCCATGCTGTATTTTCTTCTCAAAGGCCTTCACGTCGCAGCCGATATGATCTGGGTTGGCGGCATGTTGATCAATGCCTTCGTGATCTCCATGGTACCTCCACCCATTCGCGGTGGCGTCATCACAGCGCTTCGCCGCTATGACCGTATTGTCACGACAGGTGCGCTGGGTCTCGTCTGGCTCCTCGGCCTTACCCTCGCAATCGGCTATATCGGCTTTTCGGGCGGGTGGCTTCACCTCAAGCTTCTGATCGTCATCATGCTTTCCGCATTGCACGGCATGCAGAGCAAGTGGCTGCGCCGCATGGAGGCCGATCCCCTGATCGATCCTCCAGCCTTTGTGCGCAAGGGCATGCCCATCGTGCTGGTTTCGGCCATCGTTGTTGTGCTTCTGGCAGAAGTGAAGCCCTTCTAACTCAGCGATCCTTGAGGATAGCGGACAGAAGCTTCCCTTCCAGAACGGCAAGATCGGGATCTCCGTGTTCGCGCGGATGCGCCTTTGGTACTTCGAGATCCAGCGTTATCCGCCCCTCCTCCAGCACGATGACCCGATCTGCCAGATGAACCGCCTCGCTCACATCATGGGTTACCAGCACGGCGGTAAAACCCAGCTCCGTCCATACCCGGGCGATCAGGCTTTGCATGCTAATGCGCGTCAGCGCATCCAGAGCGCCCAAGGGTTCGTCCAGCACCAGAAGGCCGGGGCGGCTCACCAGCGCACGGGCCAAGGCCACGCGCTGCCGCTGACCGCCTGAAAGCTTGGAGGGCCACTCGTACGCCTTGTTGCGAAGCTGCACTTCGTAAAGTGCATCCAGCGCCAGTTTTTGGGCCTGCTCGCTTGGCACCCCCTCGCCCAACCCCACGGCGACATTATCCACCACATTGAACCAGGGCAGCAAGCGCGGTTCCTGAAACACGATGCGCGCATCCGTTTCCACATCACGGCCCTCGCCGTCACGGAAGGCAATCTCGCCGCCGCTTTGCTGGTCAAGACCAACGAGCAGCCGCAGCAGCGTGCTCTTTCCGCAGCCGCTTTTGCCCACGATGGCGACGAATTGCCCGGCTGGAATTTCGAGATCAATGCCGCGCAGAACTTTGTTGTCACCGAAGCTTTTTTCAACACCGCGCAGGCGAAGCGAAACCGGCGTCTGTCTGTGACCCTCTGCAATCGCCTCGAATTGCGCTTCCGCAACAAAAGCAGGCTGTCGTTCACTGTAGGTCAGTGTCATCTTGTTTGCTCCTATCGTTGATACGCAAGGTTCCAGGAAAGGGCTCGTCGCTCCAGCGTGCGTGCCACCACATCCGCCAGCTTGCCCAGCAGTGCGTAAATCACGAGAGACAGCACCACGATGTCCGTCATCATGAACTCGCGGGCATTGTTGGCCATGTAGCCGAGGCCGGACGATGCAGCGATGGATTCCGATACGATCAGCGTCAGCCACATGATGCCCAGCGCATAGCGAAGGCCAACGAAGATGGAGGGAAGCGCACCGGGAAAGATGACCTTGCGGAACAGCGTCCAACGGCTCATGCCGTAGACCCTGCCCATCTCGATCAGATCACGGTCCACATTGCGCACACCATGATAGGTGTTGAGGTAGATTGGAAACAGAACGCCCAGCGAGGTGAGAAACAGTTTCGCCTCTTCCCCAATTCCGAACCACAAAATGACGAGCGGTATCATCGCCAGATGTGGAATCGTGCGGATCATTTGCAGCGTCGTGTCTGTCAATTGTTCGGAAAGACGCGAAACGCCGTTGGCGATGCCAAGCAGAAAGCCGATGCTGCCGCCCACCAGCAGACCGGCAAAAGCGCGACCTGCGCTGACTAGAATGTTGTGGCCCAGGTCGCCGCTCGCCGTCTCATTCCAGAAAGCTTCCGCCACCGCCACCGGCGATGGCATGATCCGGTCCGAGATGAAGCCGACAGAGGAGCCCGCCTGCCAAAGCCCCACCAGTGCAAGCGGAACCAGAAAGGGCAGAAGCCTTTCCCGCCCGGGCAAGGAAAGCTGGAAGCTGCGGGAATTGGCTTGTTTCAAAGGCCGGTTAAAGCCTGTTTCAGCAATAGACATGGCAGTCTCCTTGGTTCGGCTCAAGATGCCGCGACGGATCGAAGCGTCTGGTGGCCTCCACCGGCAAACACTGTCTTGGATGAAAATTCACTGCCAAAGCCGGTGCGTTGCGCCTCGCGGCCAAGTCCCAGTTCCGGGAACAGCAGTTCCGCAACCCGGTAAGCCTCTTCCAGATGCGGATAGCCGGAACCGATCACCGTCTCGATGCCGATTTCCTGGTACTCCCGCAAGCGTGCAGCCACCGTCTTCGGCGAGCCGACAAGCGCTGTTCCGGCACCTGAGCGCACAAGGCCGATACCCGCCCAAAGGTTGGGCGCAACTTCCAGCTTGTCGCGCCGGCCACCATGGAGAGCCGCCATGCGCGCCTGACCAACAGAATCGGATGAGGTCGCGAAGTGCGCCTGCGCCTTGGCAATGGTCTCATCGTCCAGCTTGGAAATCAGCCGGTCAGCCGCCTCCCACGCTTCGTCGTCCGTCTCACGCACGATGAAGTGCAGGCGAATACCGAAAGATACCTCGCGGCCCTTGGCAGTAGCCGATTTGCGGACTTTTTCTACCTTTTCGGCAACCTGCTCTGGCGGCTCGCCCCAGGTCAGGTATTTGTCGGCCCGGCCTGTTGAGAATTCGATGCCCGCATCGGAGGAGCCGCCGAAATAAAGTGGCGGGCGTGGCTGCTGAATAGAGGGAAATCCAAGCCTGGCCTCCTTCGCCTGAATATATTGCCCATCCAGATCCGCCTTGCCCGTCGTCAACAGATCTTCAAATACCTGGAAAAATTCTTCCGCGTGGTCGTAGCGTTCGTCATGCGGAAGGAAGATGCCATCGCCTGCCAGTTCCGCCGGTGCGCCACCCACCACAATGTTCAGCAGCAGGCGACCGTGGGAAATGCGGTCCAGCGTCGAAGCCAATCGCGCATAATAGGCTGGTGATGCCGTTCCGGGGCGGATGGCGACGAGGAACTTCAGCCGCTCAGTGAAAGGGGCGAGCGATGCCGCCGTCACGAAGCTTTCCTCGCAGGAAACGCCGGTTGGCAACAGCACGCCGCTATAGCCAAGGCGGTCCACTGCCACGGCAATTTCGCGTAGATAGCGATTGTCAGGTGCTCGGTTCAGGTCGCTGGCACCGAGATAGGTTCCGTCACCGCTCGTGGGAATGAACCAGAGAAAGTCGATCGGCTTTTGTGTATCGGTCATGGCATTTCTCCTTTTTTCACGGTCGCGCTTAGCTGGCCTTCGGGCGCCAGACGATGTCGGTGATGGTGAGTTTGCGAGGAATGATCTTCAGCTCGTAGAATTCATCAGCCAGTGCTTGCTGGTAGGCGATGGCCTGATCGGAGACTGGCGCGACATCGCCAAGGTTGAAGCCCTTGCGGGTCAGCGTTTTGCGGGTCACATCTTCCGGCACGCCGGTAATGGCTGAGAGTGCTGGAACCGTTTTATCAAGATCAGCCTGTGCGCGTTTGCCAACGGCTGAAAGCTCCTCGAACAGTTCAGGGATAAGCGCGCCGTTTTCCTTGGCGAAATCCCCATTCGCGAGGAAGTAGCTCCAGCTTTCAACAATGCCTTCCGCGGTCGACAAAATGCGCGTGTTCGGATCAGCCTCTGCCACCGCAGTATAGGGGTCCCAGATCGACCAGGCATCGATACTCCCGTTCTTGAAGGCGGCGGCAGCATCCGGTGGCGCAAGGTCTACGAGTGTCACATCAGAAAGCGAAAGTCCTGCCTTTCGCAATGCCTGCACCGCAACGTTGTGGGCGCTGGAACCACGCCTGAAGGCAAGCTTCTTGCCCTTCAAATCTGCGAGCGTCTTTATCGGCGAATTCTGCTGTACGAGGATGGCAGAACCCTCAGAGCTACCTTTGTAAGTGCCCGCATAGACAAGGTTTCCTCGCGCCGCTTGCGCAAAAAGCGGCGGCACATCGCCAGTGGGGCCGAAGTCCAGCGCACCGGCACCCAGTGCTTCCAACAGCGGCGGGCCAGACGAAAACTCGGACCATTTGATAGAGATGCCGCGATCCGAAAATCGCTTTTCCAATGCTCCTTCAGCCTTGGCCAAAGCCAGTACGCCATTTTTCTGCCAGCCGATCCGCAAGGTTGAGATGGCGGCTCTGGCGGTCGTGAGCGGCGAGAGTGTCATCGCAGCCGCGGCCCCACCCATTATGCCCATTGCCTGTCTGCGAGAAAATCCAGTCATTGTCCCTCTCCTTCATCTTCTTCCGCTTGTTGCAGTCGGCTCGATGAAAGAAGGCTCACACGGAAGCGGGCTTCGTTCGACGCAGGAAAAACTCAAAATCCGGCGCATCCAGAATATTTTCTTCTAAATCTATGGACTATTAGGAACGGAAAATGAGGGAGGTCAGTTTGCGAATTTTTTGAACGAGCAGTTGAGCCTTCCGTCGCTTTGCAAAACGCACTAAGAAAAATCAGCAATCAGCGAGGAATAGAAAATGGCGAAAGTGGCGTTCATCGGGCTAGGCGTTATGGGCTTCCCCATGGCTGGTCATCTGCGGCAAAAAGGCGGACATGATGTGGTGGTTTACAATCGCACTATCGCCAAGGCAGAGGCTTGGGTTTCACAATTCGGCGGGAGCCTCGGCAAGACACCCGCTGAAGCGGCCAAGGAAGCAGACTTCGTATTTACCTGCGTTGGCAATGACGATGACCTGCGCTCTGTCACCATTGGCCCAGATGGTGTTCTTGCAAGCATGAAGGCCGGTGCCGTTCTCATTGATAACACGACAGCCTCTGCGGAAGTGGCACGGGAACTGGCCGATGCAGCCGCAAAAAAGGGCTGTGGCTTCATCGATGCCCCTGTTTCGGGTGGCCAGGCTGGGGCCGAAAACGGCGCTTTGACTGTTATGTGTGGCGGCGAAGAGGCGACCTTTAACAAGGCCAAGCCTGTTATCGATGCCTATGCCCGCATGGTTGGCCTCATGGGGCCGGTGGGCTCCGGCCAGCTTACCAAGATGATGAACCAGATCTGCATCGCCGGTGTTGTGCAAGGTTTGGCTGAAGCCGTTCACTTCGGCAAGCAGGCTGGTCTCGATATCGAGAAGGTGGTGGATGTCATTTCCAAGGGGGCGGCAGGCTCCTGGCAGATGGAGAACCGCCACAAGACAATGAACCAGGGCAAATATGATTTTGGCTTTGCCGTCGATTGGATGCGCAAGGATCTGGATATCGTCTTGACTGAAGCCAGGCGCAATGGCTCCACTTTGCCTCTTACGGCGCTCGTGGATCAATTTTACGCAGATATACAATCAATGGGGGGCAAAAGGTGGGATACATCCTCTCTTCTTGCACGTTTAGAGAGAAATAAATGACTTTTCTCTAACATTCAGATATAGGAATAGTATAATTCGCGTCTCAAATCGAGACGAATACAACCCGGAAATGAGAATTACTGCAAAATGTTGCAGGTGAAAACTCACTTCCGGGCAATCTAATATTAAACCTAGCATTAAGTAATCCGGTTGTATCTTTCATCGCATCACACGCGATCTATGACAGCCTGTCACAATTGAGGCTTCAAAGGTCAACCTATGGAGCTAACAGCCGTGCATTTCCTGGATAACATTAAGATCATCAGCAAGATTGCGCTTGTCATCTTCTCGATGATCGCAGTCAGCCTCATCGTCGCCGCCGTCAGCTACACGTCGAGCTCAACCCAATCCACCAACGCGTATATGACGGAGCATACTTACGAAGTGCTCTCTAAACTCAATGGCATGATGAGTGCCATGATCGACCAGGAAACGGGCATGCGCGGCTATCTGATCGCGGGCGACAAGAAATTCCTTGATCCCCAGATCGCTGGTGCCGCAGCGTTCAAGGAAAACCTCGCAGCCGCTCAGCGCCTCACCTCGGATAACCCTGCTCAGCAGGCACGCTTGAAGGACCTCGCCGCTTTGGCTGAGACATGGAATGCCAAGGTCGTCGTTCCTGAAATGGAATTCATGAAGGACCAGTCGACCTGGGACAAGGCGCGTCAGATTGAAGTTTCCGGCGCTGGAAAGGCCTCCATGGACGGCATCCGCGCAAAGGTGAAGGAGCTTTCCGACGCAGAGACCGCACTGCTCAGCGTCCGCAGTGAAGCCGCCAACAGCGCTGGCGAGCTAGCACGCACAACGGCCATAGCAGGCGGCGGCGTGATGTTCCTTCTCTCCGTCTTGGGCTTGATGTTGCTCAACTCGAAACTGGTGCGCCCGCTGCGCACGATCAACGAAGTCATGCTTACACTTGCTCGTGGCCAGAACGATATCAATGTTCCAGGCCGCGGCCGCAAGGATGAAATCGGTGCAATGGCGCAGGCTGTTGAAGTCTTCCGCCAAACGGCCATCAATAAGATTGAAAGTGACAAGCAGGCAGCCGATAGCCGTAGTGCCGCCGAGGCCGACCGCGCTCAAAATGTAGAAGCCGCCCGCGCCCGCGCCGCAGAAATGGAACAAGCAACTTCCGGCCTTGCTGAAGGTCTGCGTCACCTTTCCAACGGCGATCTTACCTTCCAGTTGAACCGTCCTTTCGCCAGCGACTTCGAAGGCCTTCGCCAGGATTTCAACGCGGCTGTCGATCGCTTGCGCGATACGCTCTCACAAGTTGCTGTCTCCACTCAGTCCATCGATTCCGACTCGCGTGAGCTTAGCACCAGCGCGAATGATCTTTCCCGCCGCACCGAGCAGCAGGCCGCCTCTCTCGAAGAGACAGCCGCAGCTCTAGACCAGATCACAGCAAACGTTACCAACTCTTCCAAGCGTACGGAAGAAGCACGTCACGTTGCCATCCAGGCCAACAAGTCTGCCCAGGAATCTGGACAGGTCGTGTCAAACGCTGTCAATGCCATGCAGCGGATCGAACAGTCTTCCAGCCAGATCTCGAATATCATTGGCGTGATCGATGAGATCGCCTTCCAGACCAACCTTCTCGCATTGAATGCTGGCGTCGAAGCTGCGCGTGCAGGTGAAGCTGGCAAGGGCTTTGCGGTCGTTGCACAGGAAGTTCGCGAACTGGCACAGCGCTCTGCCCAGGCTGCCAAGGAAATCAAGGATCTCATTCGCGCCTCGGCAGAGGAAGTGGATAGCGGCGTAAGGCTGGTCACGGCGACTGGTGAGGCTCTGAAGGTCATCGAAGAGCATGTCATATCGATCAACACGCAGCTTGATGCCATCGCGACTTCGGCCCGGGAACAGTCCGTTGGTCTTGCAGAGGTCAATACCGCCGTCAACCAGATGGATCAGGTCACGCAGCAGAACGCTGCCATGGTCGAGCAGGCAACCGCCGCTAGCGGCAATCTCGCTGGAGAAGCCACGAAGCTGCGTCAGCTGATTTCCAGCTTCCAGTTGGGTGGCCAGGGGGGATCTTATGCAGCCCACGCCACGGCCTCTCGTCCGGCTCCGGTATCTGCCTCCGCGTCCCGTCAAGCACCGGCACCGTCCCCGGCCCGCAAGCTGGTGAACAAGCTGGCCCGTGCTGTCGGCGGCGGTGGTTCGTCTGCGGTAGCAGCAACAGAAAGCTGGGAAGAGTTCTGACAAGACGCAGGCCAAGTGCCGCAAAAAAATGCAATGGCCCGGCGGAGACATCCGCCGGGCCATTTTTTTTCCTTGAAGCATTCGCGCGAAATTCAGCAGCGGTTTTCCAATGACGACATGCGCAAAAACAAGAAGTTAAAGCACGCCGCATGAGGCTGATAGCCGCAACCTGCTTTTAAGAGTCTGGTCCATGAGTATGGACAGGGCTGGCTAGCCTGACTCGGGGCACGTTATTTCATTCGATTATTATCATATACTTACGGCAATTAATTGCATTTTGAATTAACTTATAATTTTCAAATCGATCATTATGACTCAATGCTAGTGAAAAGACCGATAAAATGAATATCTGTCATTTTTATGCTTTTAATTTCCAGGGAGCTCGAAGTGCGAAATCTGCCTATACTCGTCAAGTTCATGATCATTATGGGCATATGCACGGCATTTTGCCTTTCCGTCGCTGTATATACTTCGCATAAAATGCGCTCCATTGATGTTGCATATAGTGGCCTCCTCGACGAAGAAGTGACCGCTGCAATCGCAACCGCGCGCGCCAACCGCAACTTTCAGTCAATTCGTGCCGCCATAGGCGAATTACTGATGGCGACCGATCAAACCGTATTGGATCGTGCGAAATCTGAGTTTGAAGGCGCAGTTTCCTTGTTCACCTCCCAGATGGACACTGCCATTAGCTCCTTGCCTGACCAGAAGAACCTTTTAGAGATAAAGACAGAGGGATTGCGCATTGCTAATCTCGCCTGCAAGGAGGTGATTGAGGCAGCATTGGCCACAACCGACGCCGCCGAAAACCAAAAAATTCAAAACAAATACCTTTCTGGTTGCCAGCCCGAACTTGTGAAGCTGGCCAAAGTGATGACTGAGAACACAGCGCAGATCATCAAATCAACTGAAGTTGAAAGCAACGAACTTACCGCAACAACAAACTCTATCGTTTTCTATTCTCTCGCGGGTATCGTGGTGGGAATGTCGATCGTCATACTTCTCGGCGTCGTCGTTATCCGTTCGTCCGTAACCAACCCCATCAGCCGTCTAGCCTCTACCATGGGAGTTCTCGCCAATGGCGATTTGACAGCCATTGTTGAAGGCGCGGAGCGTCGAGATGAGGTAGGCACCATGGCGAAGGCCGTGCAGGTATTCAAGGAAAACGGCCTGAAGGCACGCGAACTGGAAGTCCAGGCCGCAGAAACGCGTAACATGTCCGAGGCTGAGCGCCTGCGCATAGCAGAGGTCGAACGCCAACGTGCCGTGGAAATGGAGCAGGCAACTGCCGGTCTCGCAGAAGGTTTGCGCAATCTGGCTCAGGGCAACCTCACCTTCGAACTCAACCGCCCCTTTGCTGGCGATTTCGAAGGCCTGCGCAACGATTTCAACACCACCGTCGCCCAGTTGCGTGAAACCCTGGCTTCCGTGGCCGAAGCAACCGGCGCCATTGATGGTGGCTCACGCGAGCTGTCTTCCAGCGCCAACGATCTGTCCAAGCGTACAGAGCAGCAGGCCGCTGCACTGGAAGAGACCGCAGCTGCACTCGACCAGATTACCGTCAACGTCACCAACTCTTCCAAGCGCACGGAAGAAGCCCGCGGTGTCGCCATCCAGGCCAACAAGTCGGCCCAGCAGTCGGGCGAAGTTGTGGCTAATGCCGTTAACGCCATGCAGCGCATCGAGCAGTCCTCCAGCCAGATCTCCAACATTATTGGCGTCATCGATGAAATCGCGTTCCAGACCAACTTGCTGGCACTGAACGCTGGTGTTGAAGCGGCACGTGCTGGTGAAGCAGGCAAAGGCTTTGCCGTTGTCGCTCAGGAAGTGCGTGAACTCGCCCAGCGCTCGGCGCAAGCGGCAAAAGAAATCAAGGATCTCATCCGCGCCTCTGCCGATGAGGTCGATAACGGCGTGCAGCTCGTCACTGCAACCGGCGAAGCTTTGAAGGTCATTGAAGAGCACGTGGTATCCATCAACGCACAACTGGATGCGATTGCTACATCGGCCCGCGAGCAGTCTGTCGGCCTGTCGGAGGTCAATTCCGCCGTCAACCAGATGGACCAGACCACCCAGCAGAACGCTGCCATGGTTGAAGAAGCCACCGCCGCCAGCGCTGGCCTTGCCAGCGAAGCCGATAAGCTGCGCCAGCTCGTCAATCGCTTCCAGCTGGGTGGAAGAACCGCTGGTCACGCGACCGCGGTCGCCGTTGCCAGCAATGCTTCAAGCCGCACCTCTGCCTCAGTCTCCCCGGCCCGTAAGCTGGTGAACACGCTGGCACGCGCCGTCGGCGGTGGCTCGGCGGCCGTTGCAACGACGGAAAGCTGGGAAGAGTTTTGACCCTCAGGCATGTCGCGTAAAATTGTGCAGCGGTTTTGCGATACCGACAAACAAGAAGTTAAGCACGTTGCATCAGGCTGATAAGCCGCAACGTGCTTTAAACCCGAAACAAAAAAGGGGCTGGCGCACCATCGCCAGCCCCTTCTCTTTGTCATAATGCTTGAAGATCAATCTTCGCCGGATCGCTGGTTATCCAGCATCATGTAATCCAGCGGCAGCTCGGTCGTGTATTTGATCTGCTCCATGGCAAAGGCAGAAGAGACGTCGCGAATTTCGATCTTGGCGATCATACGCTTATAGAAAGCGTCATAGGCGGCGATATCCGGCACGACGACCCGCAACAGATAATCCACGTCACCGCTCATGCGGTAAAATTCCACCACCTCCGGAAACTCGGCGATGACTTCGGAAAAACGCTTAAGCCATTCGATGGAATGGCTGTTGGTGCGAATGGAAACGAACACCGTCACCTTCGTATTGACCTTGGCGGGATCGAGCAGCGCCACGCGGCGGCGGATCACACCGTCCTCTTCCATCTTCTGGATACGACGCCAGCAAGGCGTGGTGGAGAGGCCCACCTTTTTCGCCAGATCGGCGACTGCAAGTGTCGAGTCTTCCTGAAGAATACGCAGGATTTTGCGGTCAAGACGATCCATTTCGGCTCCCTCTGAGATTAATTTTCTTCATACCGGGAAAAATCGAGCATGTAACCGAAAATCGTTTCAGCGGATCAGGCTATCCACACTCTGTCGCAAAATGGGAATGACCTCCTCCAAGAACCAAGGGTTCTTCTTCAACCACCCGCTATTGCGCCAGCTTGGATGCGGCAGAGGCAGCACACGCGGCAGAGTGTTCACCATGAAGCTTGACCGCCAATTCCGCACCGTATCCGTCATGGTGCGCTTGGCTGTTTCGCCCATGTGCCAGTCTTGTGCGTACCCGCCTACGGCAATGACCATTTCGATCTGCGGCATCGCATCCAGTGCGGCCCGTCGCCATAGCGGCGCACATTCCTTGCGTGGCGGCAGGTCGTGCCCGTTCTCATTATAGCCGGGAAAGCAGAACCCCATGGGCAGGATGGCGAAGCTGTCGGGGTCGTAGAACTCCTCGCGGCTTACTGCCAGCCATTCTCTCAGGCGATCTCCGGAAGCATCGTTAAACGGAATGCCGCTCTCATGCACCCGCAATCCAGGAGCCTGCCCGGCAATGAGAATTTTTGCTGTCGAGGAAAGTACCGCAACGGGCCGCGGCTCATGCGGCAGGCGGTATTCCAGCCCCCGCGCTGGCACATCACGGCAAAGCCTGCATGCAGCCACCGCTTGGCGTAACAGCGATAGCTTTTCCTGCACGTGCGAACTCAAAACCACCTCAACAACAAAACTTATTTTGTTTCATCCCGCATCTGCCCAACAGCAACGGTAGCTCTGTGTGACACTTACGGCCTTACCATCACCGTGGATTACCGCTGTACCCAAAAACAGGCCTCTGCCACGCGCGGCACGGCACAGCTTGAGAATGGCTGCCATCTTATTGTCGTCTTAAATATCAACGGAAGCTTGTGAAAGATGGCAAACAAATTCTTTCTGTCAGGATCTTCTTAAGATTTCGCCCTTACGGTGGGGCAACTGGGATTCCGATTTAAGTGTAGTCATGAGTAGCGGCGTCAGCACCTCCACCGATAAGAACATCGTGGATAAATCACGGAGCCACCGCAACAAGGCGGTGTCCAAAGCCGTGCGCGCCACGCGGGAGCGTCTGCAATCCAGCGCCAATGGAAGCCATGTTTTTGCACGCGATGCGCTGGCTTTGCATGTGAACAATCTGCTGCAGGCCGCCCTCATCATTCCGGCCTTCGTTGTCATTGTCGCTGCCGTCGGCACTTACGTGGTTGGCGATGCCTCCATGCTACCATGGGCACTTCTCACACTCGCTGTTCACTCGATCAACCTGCTGCTTGCAAAACGTGTTTCACGGGTGGACCTGACCTCGGCAAACACGCCTCGCTGGCAACGTCTTTTCCTGCTCGGCCAAATGCTGATGGGTGTTTGCTGGGCTGTGTTTGCTGCAAGCGAATGCGATGCCTGCGGCGCGGAAAATGGCTACTACTTCTTCAAGGGCGGCACACTGCTTCTGGCCATCTCCATCACCGCCATAAGCAATGTCTCGCTGCGGCTTGCAGTCATTGTAGCGTTCATCCCACCGTTAATCGCACTTAGCGTAGTGTCAGTAACGGGCGAGCGCGCAATGGATATTGCCCTCACCTGCATGTGCGCCACTGCGGTGCTGCTTTTCCATTACATTTCCGACAGGCTTTACCGGTCGAACCTCACACTGATGTCCTACCAGTCGGAAAAGGACGATTTGATTGCGGAACTGGAAGTGGCCAAATCCGTCTCGGACGAGGCACGCCGCCGCGCCGAAGATGCCAATCTGGCGAAATCCCGTTTCCTCGCCTCCATGTCACATGAGTTGCGCACGCCGCTGAACGCCATTCTGGGCTTTTCGGAAGTCATGAGTTCGGAAGTCCTCGGCCCCATGGCCAACCCGACCTACAAGGAATATGCGGCCGATATCCACCGCTCCGGCCAGCACCTCCTCAACCTCATCAATGAAATCCTTGATCTCTCACGCATTGAGGCAGGACGCTACGAGCTGACAGAAGAGTCCCTCTCGCTTCTCGAAGTCGCTGAAGATTGCATCGGCATGGTGCAGTTGCGCGCCCGCGCCAAGAACATCACCATCCATCAGCAGTTCGAGCCAAACATGCCGCAGGTCTGGGCGGATGAAAAATCCATGCGGCAGGTTCTTCTTAACCTGCTCTCCAATGCGGTGAAGTTCACCAGCCAAGGCGGCGAAGTCACCGTCAAAGTGGGCTGGACGGCTGGCGGCGGTCAGTACGTCGCGATCAAGGATAATGGTCCCGGCATCGCGGAAGAAGAAATTCCCGTCGTTCTATCCGCCTTCGGCCAGGGCTCTATCGCCATCAAGAGTGCGGAACAAGGCACCGGGCTCGGCCTTCCCATCGTCCAGGCCATTCTGGCCAAGCATGATGGACAGTTCATTTTGCGATCCAAACTTCGCGAAGGCACGGAGGTGATAGCCATCCTGCCCGCCACCCGCGTACTGCAAAGCGTTCCCGCTGTGAGCGGCGCTCAGGCGGTAGAGCCGCGCCGCAAGAGCTTCGCCTGACGTTTTGGGGCCAAAACCCTCTCAGAACGCCATCCCGGTCATGCTTTCGGACATCTCCCACAGTTTCTTTCTGGCGGCAGGGTCGAGTGCTTGCGCAGGAATACGCGCAGGACGCGGATACCCCCGCATTTCACGCAATTTGTCAGGGCCATAATAGCCTCCACCCGCCGCCTGGGGAGACGTCGCGGCATAGAGAGAGGGCAGCGCCCCCTGCCATGCGGGCTGCAGCAGGAACGAGAACAATGTTCTTGCAAGCCCTTCCCAGCTTCGCCGGCCAAGCGTGTTATGCACCAGATCAGTCCGCGCGACACCCGGGTGGGCTGCCATGCCTGAGAAGCCCCAGCGACTCGCAATACTGCGGCTTTCCAATTCGAGCGCGAACATCAGGCATGCAAGCTTCGATTGGCTGTAACCAGCCAGTGGCCGATAGTTCTTCTGCAGGTTGATATCATCGAAATGAATGCGGCGCCATTGGCCGCCAGGCTCGATAGCGACACGACCCGCGCGTCCTTACCCTTTGAGAGAAGCGGCTTGAGACGAGCCGTCAATGCGAAGTGACCAAGATAATTGGTCCCCAATTGCAGCTCAAAGCCGTCGCTCGTTACCTGCCGCTTGGGGGTCAGCATGACACCTGCATTGTTGATCAGAATGTCCAGGCTCCCAATCTCGTTCTCCATCTGCTGCGCGAACGTGGCAACTGAAGACAGATTGGTAAGATCAAGCTTGCCGAACCGAATAGCAGCACCGGGAACTGCATCCTTGATGTGGGCAACAGCCTCCACGCCTTTTCCTGGGTTGCGACCGGCAATAGTGACCTCACATCCGGCTCTGGCAAGTTCAAGCGCGGTTTCCAGCCCCAGTCCTCCGGTGCCAGTAACAACAGCGGTTCGACCATGGAGGTGGGGAATGTCGCCTACGGTCCACTTCGTCATCTTACATCCCGTTGCTAATTTTTGCACTTGGTGTAAAATATTTATTGCATTGAGTGCAAATCACAAGAGGGCGACGTTGAGCAGTTTCCAGCATGAGGCCAAGGCGATTGTTGGCTTGCGCGAGCAGAAGAAGCGCGAGACCAAAAAGCGCATTACCGAAACAGGTGTAGGGCTTTTCCTTAAACAAGGTATTGATCAAACAACCCTTGATGAGATTGCGGTCGCTGCTGGCATTTCGCGCAGAACCTTCTTTCACTATTTCAAGTCCAAGGATGAGATTCTGCTGTCGCTGCTTAGCGGCATGGGAGAGATGCTGACGGAAGCAGTGAGAAAGGCACCCGATCATTCTGCGCCCATGAACGCCGTGCGGGATGCTGTTTTGAGTGTCTGCAACACCATTCCAGCGCACGAGATGATCGAGTTGGATGGCCTTATGCATACAAGCCCGAGTGTGCTGGCACGAAAACAGGCTTTTTACATCGAACTGGAAAGCGAAATTTTCGCAGCACTCCGCCAGCGCTGTCCAGAGCCGCATCGCTCAATGGAATTGCATATCGTTGCGATGGTTTCAGTCGGCACGTTGCGGCTTGCAGCAGACATATTCAATCAGGAAAAAGGAGCGCGGCCCATGGTGGGAATCCTGGTTGAAATCTTTACGCGGCTAGGCCGCTCCGGCTTCACGGACATCGGCAGTTAGAAGATCCCGGAAGGCTTTTTGTCAGATGGGCCGCCCCCTTCGAACGGCCCATCCAAACCCGTTGATGCCTTCAATGCGCGGTTGGCGTGCTCGCAGTGCTCACGCCCGCTTGCGCAAAGGTTGCCATGCCGGAATGGCAGGCGGCAGCAGATTTTACAATGCTGGCCGCCAACGCCGCGCCAGTTCCCTCGCCCAGCCGCATACCCAGCGCCAGAAGCGGCGTCTTGCCGAGCTTCTCGATAGCTTTCATATGCCCCGGTTCGCCGGAGACGTGGCCGATCAGGCAGTGGTCCAGAGCGGTCGGGTTTGCAGCCTTCAAAATAGCGGCTGCAGCCGTTGCGACATAGCCATCGATCAAAACCGGGATCTTCTCCACGCGGCAGGCCAGGATGGCGCCCGCCATGGCAGCCACTTCGCGACCGCCCAGACGGCGCAAGATCTCCAGCGGATCGGACAGATGATCCTTGTGGAAGGCAACCGCCTGCTTCACCGCGGCGATCTTTCGCTGAAGAACTTCGCCTTCCGAGCCTGTGCCCGGCCCTACCCAGTCTTCCGCCTCGCCGCCGTAGAGCGCAAGATTGATGGCAGCGGCAATCGTGGTGTTTCCAATGCCCATCTCGCCAATGCAGAGCAGATCGGTGCCACCGGCAATCGCTTCCATGCCAAAGGCCATGGTTGCGGCGCAGTCACGCTCGGAAAGTGCTGCTTCGCAGGTAATGTCGCCTGTCGGGTAATCCAACGCCAAATCGAAAATTTTCAAGCCCAGATCGTTCGCTGCGCAGATCTGGTTGATGGCGGCGCCACCGGCTGCGAAATTCTCCACCATCTGCTGCGTTACCGATGGCGGGTAAGGCGTAATGCCGTGCTTGGCAACGCCATGATTGCCAGCGAAAATTGCCACCAGCGGACGGTTCACTGCCGGCGCACGGCCCGTCCAGGCCGCCAGCCAGAAAGCGATTTCTTCCAGCCGCCCCAAGGAGCCCTTCGGCTTTGTCAGTTGTGCGTCGCGTTCGCGTGCTGCAACCAGCGCCCGCGCATCGGGGCCTGGCAGGTCACGCAGCAGCGTGCGAAAATCGTCGAATGGCAAGCCGCTCATGCTCATCGGAACACTCTTCCTTCATCTCGTCGCATATCGCCCTTTGAGCGGACGATGGAATCTGATTTGCTGTGCCTTCCATAATCAGCCACGCCCGGAGGAACAACTGCAAAACGCCCGCGACTTCATCAATGATCTGGCACGCTCCATCGCTTTTCTCTCAAGGCTACCCATTCCTGCGCGTTTTTTCGTGGGACATGACGGTTCAGTTTCCCGCGCATGTCGTGCATTCCCGCTCGCAGGTTGGTTGATTTCGCTTCTTCCATCGCTCCTTCTCATGCTGCTCGCCAATTGGCCAGAAGCGCGGCTCATGGCCTGCTTGATCGCTCTCGTTCTGCTTTCGCTGATGACAGGCGGGCTGCATGAGGATGGGCTGGCCGATAGTGTGGACGGTCTGCTCGGCGGGCGGGATCGCGAACATGCGCTCATCATTATGAAAGACAGCCGCATTGGAAGCTTCGGCGTTATCGGCCTTATTGCAAGTTTCGGCGTCCGGGCTTCGGCGCTGGTGGCCCTTTGCGGGCTGGGAAGCAATGGGCTGGCAGCCATAGCTCTTGCCGCTGCCGCAGCATTTTCACGCGGTCTTATGGTCTGGCATTGGGCGAAACTGCCACCGGCCAGAACGGGCGGTACTGCTGTTGCAATGGGACAACCGGATGCAGAGGCAACCCGTCCCGCCCTCATCATTGGCGCATTGCTGACCGTTCCCTTGGCTTTCGCGGGAATATCGGCCTTATCCCTGCTTTTCAGCCTCGCACTCGGCTTTGCAGCCGCTTACGCTTTCACACGTTATGTGCTGCGCAAGATTGGTGGTCACACGGGCGACACCATCGGTGCAACACAGCAGATCACAGAAATGACATTGCTCTTCGCTCTTGTTGTGACGTTTTGAACGACCGATATTGGCATGATGAAAACACCCTGCATTCTTGTCTGCTCCCTTGATAGCGATACTGGCCTGTGCATCGGCTGCGGCCGCACCGGTGACGAGATTGGCGCCTGGACGAGCCTTTCTGATTCGCAAAGAGCGGATGTGATGGCAGAACTGCCAGCACGGCTTGCCAGCATGGCATCCGTGTCTTCCCCTTTCACCGCCGAGGAAACCGCCTGATGCTGATCGTGATCCTTGGTATTCTGGGTGCGGGCCTCGCCTTGTTGATCTTCAACAATTCATCTGGCCAGACCTTCGGCTTTGCCAATGATGATTTTGCACATCTGGTTCAGCTATCGGCTATCGCGGTTCTTTTGTCGGCTGGCATTCTGGCGGGTCGGCGGGGTCGCGCTTCCGAGGTTCTACGCAACATCGCCATCTGGCTTGTGGTCGCGCTGGTCCTGGTGGCGGGCTACCTCTACCGCTATGACCTGCAAAGCTTTGGGGCACGCATGACGGCTGGTTTGATACCAGGCAGCCCCATGGTCATGACCACCAGCGAAGGCGGCAAGGAAGTCATCCTTTACCGCGCTCGCAACGGCCATTTTCAAGCGCAGGTAACCGTGGATGGCAAAACCATCCCCATGCTGGTGGATACCGGCGCAAGTTCCATTGTGCTGTCGTGGCGTGATGCGAAAGCGCTGGGTCTGGATATGGATGGCCTCTCCTTTTCCATTCCCGTACAAACGGCCAATGGCCAGGCGATGGCCGCACCGATCCGTCTCGCATCGGTCGCCATTGGCCCAATCGAGCGCAGCAGCTTGCGTGCGCTCGTGGCTGAGGATGGGCGGCTGGAAGAAAGCCTGCTCGGCATGAGCTTCCTGTCCACCCTCGGCTCACTGCAAATGCAAACGGATCAGTTGCGGCTACGCGACTGACCCGTTGTTTGCCGGATTGAGGATGTTTATTTCCGCAGCCGGTAGCCGGTTCGGAAGATCCAGAACAGCAGGGCAAGACAGACCGTGAGGAACACGCCGATCATCACGAGGCTGATGACCGGGTTCACATCGGAAATGCCGTAGAAGCTCCAGCGGAAACCGGACACCAGATAGAGCACCGGATTGAAGTGACTGACCGTCTGCCAAAATGGCGGCAGCATATCGATGGAATAGAAGCTGCCGCCAAGGAAGGTCAGCGGTGGGACGACTAGCATCGGCACAAGGTTCAGCTGCTCGAAATTGTCTGCCCACACACCAATGATGAAGCCGAACATCGAGAACGTAACAGCCGTTAGCACCATGAACAGCAGCATCATGAAGGGGTGCTGTATGCTAAGGTCTACGAAGAATGACGCCGTGGCCAGAATGATCAGGCCAATGATGACGCCCTTGGTCGCGGCAGCCCCAACATAGCCGATCACAATTTCCGCCATGGAAACAGGGGCGGACAGGATTTCATAAATCGTGCCGGTGAACTTCGGGAAATAGATGCCGATAGAACCGTTGCTGATGCACTGGCCAAGCAGGGTCAGCATGATCAGGCCAGGCGTGATGAAGGCTCCATAGGAAACACCGTTCACTTCCCGGATCTGCGAGCCGATGGCTGTCCCGAACACGATGAAGTAGAGCGAAGTTGTGATCACCGGAGAGATGACGCTTTGCAGAAGCGTGCGCTTCATGCGCGCCATTTCAAACAGGTAGATAGCTTTGATCGCTTCCCGATTCATGCGCGGTCTCCCACCAGCGATACGAAAATGTCTTCCAGCGAGCTTTGATGGGTGGAGATATCGCTGATGCTCAAACCTTCCCGCTCAACAATGGCCAGCACGGAACCGATGCGGCTCTCCCCAGCGCCATTGCCATATTCATGGATAAGCGCACGGCCCTCTTCTGCCAAAGTCACGTGCAATTCGGAAAGTCCCGGCGGAAGTGTCGTCACCGGCTCCTTCAACTCCAGGCGCAATTGCTTGCGGCCAAGCTTGTTGAGAAGGGTGCGCTTGTCTTCCACCAGCAGAATTTCACCCTTGCTGATGACGCCGATCCGATCGGCCATTTCCTCGGCCTCTTCGATGTAATGGGTCGTCAAGATCACCGTCACACCCGTTTCCCGCAGCCGGTTGATGGCAGACCACATGCCCCGGCGCAGCTCGACATCGACGCCCGCCGTCGGTTCGTCGAGAAACAGTACGCGGGGTTCATGCGCCAGCGCTTTGGCAATCAGCACGCGTCGCTTCATGCCGCCAGAAAGTTCGCGCAGCTTGTTGTCGCGCTTCTCCCACAGCGAAAGATCCTTGAGGATCTGCTCAATCAGCTTCGGATTTGATTTGCCGCCATGCAGACCCCGCGAAAAGTTCACGGTGTTCCACACGGTCTCGAACTGGTCGGTGGTCAATTCCTGCGGCACAAGCCCGATCAGCTTGCGCGTTTCACGAAAATCGCGAACCACATCATGCCCGCCCACCATCACCTTCCCGCCACTCGGCATGGAAAGGCCGCAGATGATGGAGATCATCGTCGTTTTGCCAGCACCGTTTGGCCCCAGCAGCGCAAGGATTTCCCCTTGTTGAATATCAAGGCTGACGCCCTTCAGCGCCTCAAAGCCATTATCATAGGTCTTGGTAAGATTTTGAATGGATACAATCGCGGACATCGCGGCTCGGCACTTTCTACAGGCGGGAATTACCACCTAATATAGGCACGACCGAGAGTTTTGCAGGGGTGTATCTCAGAACACAGCGTCAACCTTTGCGGCGAGGTTTCGGCTTCGCTTTTGGCGCCGGAGCAAGCCTTTCATAGCGAAATCCGGCTGCTTCCCAGTCTCGCCAATCCACCTCAACCCCATCTTTCCAAGGAGGTGGCTCGATGTCCTTGACGAAAGTAGGACCACTGCGATCCGTGAAATCCATCCAACGTGTGTAGATGCTGCCTCCCACATCCTCTGCAACAGGTATTATATTGCGACCTTTTAATCTCTGTCTTTCATCCGGGCTTATTGGCGTTATAATCCAATCCTGATCTAATTTCTGCTTCAACAGCGCAACGTCCCAGTCTTGAAATTCACGCAAGAAGTTTGGAAGAGCCCAAAAATCGCACTGGACTGAAATCTCCTTGACCTTCTTAAACGAAACGGATGACGTCGGCTTTTTAGCCCTCATCGTTTCCCTTTCAAGATCGCGCCCTTTACAAATGTAGAATCTTACTCCTGGAATGTTAGTATCTATCGTATTTTGATCTTGTACCTCCCGCAATTCCGCCAGAATATAGTATTGGGCAGGGAAAACCTTCAGGCCTTTCGTGTCAGCACCGTTTAGAGGACCCCACCATTGTTTCTTTTTAATAGATCCACGCACTGTATCCAGCGTACTTTTGATTTCGATTGTTACGCCCCAATGGAGCTGGATATCAAAGAAATCACCGTGAGGCTGATAAGAGTAAAATGGTGAAAGACTCTCTTGGAGGTCTCCATCTTTGGGACAATCAGCTGTGAGAGAGCGTATCCTAGATCCAACAATTGTTAGAGCATTGTCTATCAAAATTTGTATAATTAAATACTCGATCAAAACGCCACGAAGTAATGGTACGTGAATATTGCTATAAGCCCATGTCCAGAAACCAAACATTCCATATCCGGTGGGTACATTCTCTATCGAAACATCTTTTGCGAGAGAAAAAATAAATTTGTTTGCAGTCATAAAAATTCCAAAGCGATAAGCAAATCAACCTAATTTCTGCATACTGTTGCGATATTCATTTGGGAACAACATCTGGTCTCGCCGCAAACGTATGCTCTTCTGCTGGAAACTGCCCCGCCCTCACCTCACGCGCATAGTCTTCCGCCGCCTGCCGCACCTGCGGCGCAAGATCGGCGTAGCGCTTGACGAAACGCGGCTTGAAGGCATCGAACAGGCCCAGCATGTCATCGCAGACCAGCACCTGCCCATCACATGCGGCTGACGCGCCAATGCCAATCGTCGGCACCGGGATGGATGCAGTGATCGCCCGCGCCACAGGCTCGACAGTTCCCTCAATCACGATAGCGAATGCACCGGCTTCTGCCACGGCTTGAGCGTCGCGGGCAATCTTTTCCGCTTCCGCATCGGTATGACCAAGCGCGCGGAAGCCTCCCGCTGTGTTCACCATCTGCGGCATCAAGCCCACATGGCCGAACACCGGAACGCCCCGGCTGGTAAGAAAAGCGATTGTTTCCGCCATTTCCGCCCCGCCCTCAAGCTTCACACCGTCGCAGCCCGTTTCCTGCATGATGCGAACGGCGTTGCGGAAGGCCTGCTCTTTGGATTCTTGATAGCTGCCGAAAGGCATGTCCACGATCACGCAAGCGGCCTCCGCCCCACGCATCACCGCCTTGCCATGGGCAATCATCATCTCCATCGTCACGGAAACGGTGGTCTCCATGCCGTAGAGCACCATGCCAAGCGAATCCCCCACCAGCAGCAAATCGCAGTGGGCATCCAGCATTTTCGCTATCGGCGTCGTATAGGCAGTCAGGCAAACCACTTTCTCGCCGCCCTTCATGGCGCGGATTGCGGTCGTCGTCTTGCGTTTCATCTTGGCAGAGGCGCTCATGGCGTTTCTCCCGTCTGAGAAATTGAAATGACCCGATTATCGAGAAGCCGCGTCGTGCCGATGCGAATAAACAGCGCAATGAGAACCGGCTGATCCGGCACCGTCGCCAGCCGCTCCAGCGTTTCCGGGTGGCGAACTGCCACCACTTCCGGCACCGCCAGCGGCTCTGTCCGCACAAAAGCCGTCAGCTTTTCTTCCAGCTCCGACGGGTCACTCACACCAGCGCGAAGCAATCGCTCGGCCTCGTCGAGCGTGCGCGGCACGATCACCGCCGCCTGGCGTTCGTCGGAAGAGAGATAAACATTCCGCGATGAGCAAGCCAGACCATCCGCTTCGCGCACGGTCGGCACCGGCACCACGCGCACCGGCTGCGCCAGATCCTCCACCATGCGGCGGATGACCTGCACCTGCTGGTAATCCTTCTCGCCGAAATAGGCGGCATCTGGCTGCACGAGGTTGAACAGCTTCGTCACCACTGTCGCCACACCGGCAAAGTGGCCGGGCCGCACCTTTCCTTCCAGCTGGCTGCCGATGGAAGGCACATCTACCACCGTTGCCATGGGGCGGGGGTACATCTCACCCACCTCGGGCGCGAAGAGAATATCCACGCCCTCCGCCTCCAGCATGGCACTGTCGCGTGCCAGATCCCGCGGATATTTTTCCAGATCCTCGTTGCGGCCAAACTGCAGCGGGTTGACGAAGATGGATGCCACGACCGCAGAATTCTCTTCCCGCGCACGGCGCACCAGCGTCAGATGGCCGATGTGAAGATAGCCCATGGTCGGCACAAAGCCGATAGAACGTCCCGCCCCGCGCAGAGCCGCAATGGCTTGCCGCAATTCGTCCCGCGTCTTGATGATCAGCACGCTCGCTCCCCAGACCGTGTTCAGTCTAAAACGGCCCTTTACAGCACAGAGCCGCCAAGGGAAAGACGCTTGCCATCAATCGCAGTAACGGTTGCCTGAAGCCCGGCTTCTCAGGTCGAAGTGGAAGTGGTTCCAATGTTCCTTGTTGCTGCCCGGACCCAGCACCGTGTTGAAGTATTTGCAGCTATCGCTACGCACCGATTTCAACAGAGCCCCTTCCCGGAAGGAAAACAGGCCCTTTTTGCGCACGTCGATTTCGTGACCATTCTTCAGAACGAACCGACCGACATCAATTGCATTGCCATGCGCGTGTTCAGACATGGGGTTGTAGCGCTGGCGGCTATTGTTCATGCGGCGGCAGGAATAGCCACCCATAGGCTCGATACGCCCCACGCCGGTGAGGTAGCGAATGCGGGCCGCCGGTGCCAGCTCGTTCTTCACCCAATGCGCAAAGGCAAGCGTCGTCTGGCAGTTCAGCGTTACGGCGGGGCTCACCTGGATATTGCCAGAAAGCCCGACCAGTTCCACCGGATAGTCTATCCCACAGCTTGGCCCATCAGAAATGCGCGGCTTGTCGCGAAACTGAACGCCAAGCCGCTTCAGTTGCGCACGGCAGCTCGCTTCGGATGCAGGCATGGGTGAAATATCGGTGCGGGAAGATTGCGGTGCTGCCGTCGGGTTGCGCGGCATCAGCATCGCCACTTCCTGCGGGCTTGCTTCCTGCATACGGCTTGGTGCCACAACGGGGCTGCGGTCATTCCAGCGGGGCGCGCTCTCTGCCATCTCCTGCCGGACCGGGCGGCCAGCCCGCTTCTGCACCGGCTCTGGTGGCGGTGAGTATTCTTCCGCAATCGGCGGTGCAGAAATCTGTTGCGGGGCCACTGCATTTCGCTTTTTCACCGCGTAAGGCGCGTTCGTGCCAATGCCATCCACCATTGGCTGGCTGGAGGCGCCTTCGGCAATGTCATTGTTCTGCTCTTCCGCCAGGCCCACCACATGCGGCTCTGCGGGTGCTGTTGGCGGCTGGTTAACGCCAAGAGCATCGTCCGCGTTCACGCCATTTGCATTATAGGTCAAGGTGCCAAGGCTGCGCGGTGGCGCTCCCATCTGGCGCGGCTCCGGCGAAGCGGCTGCCACTTGCTGCGGCGGCTCCATGGATTGGTAGGCGTAATCCGATTGCGAAACCGGCTGCGGCTGCGCGCCATAGCCCTGGGCAGAATATTCCGGTTGAACCGGCACACGCGAATGCTTGATGGCGCTGACACGTGCACCGCGATCGATCGGCGCGGGCGGCACAAGACCATCCGCCGTGCAGCTCATCAAACTGCTGGAAATCAAAAGGAAGGCCAATGCCCGCCGGGAGTTTGAAGCATACGCCATACAAAGCCTCGTCATGCGGAAAAGCCACACACGAGAATCTTAGGCAATCAGGGTAAATAAAGCCTTGCTACACCAAGGTCATTTCAAGGCAAGAATGCGCCGTTGGAACTCGGTTCGCCTCAAAGCTGAACGAATTTCGAGCGCAAAATCCGTGGATGGACTTGCTGCTTGATCATCAACCGCTCTATCCTGCATCGCAACATTTCAGGAACAACGATGTCGAAGTCACCATCTGATCAAGCCACCGGCGAACTCACGCTGCGCACCCTTGCCATGCCTGGCGATGCCAACCCCGCAGGAGATATCTTCGGTGGATGGGTCATGGCCCAGATGGACTTGGCGGCAGGCATCCGTGCCGGTGAACGCGCCCGTGGACGCGTCGTTACGGCAGCGGTGAAAGAAATGGCCTTTCAGCGCCCGGTGAAGATTGGCGATACACTTGGCATATACACGGAGATTACCCGCATCGGGCGAAGCTCCATCACGCTCAATGTCGAGGCATGGGCCAATCGCTCCCGTCGCGGCACGGTGGAAAAGGTCACGGAAGCCACCTTCATCATGGTTGCCGTGGATGATGATGGTGAACCTATGCCCGTTCCACCGGTGTGAGAGTGATCAGAAGCTCTTGATGGTAGTTCTGATGAATAGTTTTCTATCCGCGATCTTCAGAAACTCCTCTTGAGGTATGTGGAAAGGCATCTACGGACACGTTGCTCTCTTTGGCGATGAGAAAGCCCCTCGTATCCGGCAACAAAAAAGGCCCGAGGGCCTTTTTTCCAGTCACTGGTATTTCAGTTTTTAGCGTGGGGCACACCCTACCACCACATCACCCGAGGTTTGTATCGCTTCATCCATGATGGCCTAAAGAGCTCGCCTGAAACGTTAGGAAGTTGGCAAGTCAAACCAAGGCCACTTTCAGAATAGCTCTCACACCCGTAAATATCGGGAGCCAGGATCGAAATTCAGGCCCGGAAATACCTTGCCGGAAATGTTGGCGGGCGTCATGTCGAACTGGCGGTAAAGCATGGCTGCTGCCACTTCGCGCAAATCGCTGCTCGCCGCCAGATCCGTGCCCCCCAGTAACTGCCCCTCACCAAGCCCCGGCCAATCCGCTATCACCTGCGCGGCTTGCAGCGCACCGCCTGCCAGCACCGCAACGCTGCCGGTTCCGTGTTCGGTTCCGCCCTGCCCGTTCAGTTGAACAGATCGGCCAAACTCGGTCATTGCCATCACCACTGTCGTTGCCCAGGCCGCATCACCCATTCCATCTCGCAATCCGTTGATGGTGGCGGCAAGAAGGGATGCCTGAGTGGCAAACTGATTTTTCTGATCGGAATGGGTATCCCAGCCCGTTAAGGAAAAGCTGGCAACACGATAATCGTCCTTCAGAAGCGATCCGGTCAGCTTGCCAAGCTCTACCGCGCCGGAAGCACGCACGGCGGGATCAAACAATGGAAGCGCCGGGTCAAGCTCAAGAGCCTGGCCCATGGCCGCGTGAAAAGGCTCATCCCCCTCATATAGCTTCAGCAGTGCCTGCGCCTCATCTGACGCCAGGGCAAAATCGGCCTGTGTCGTCCAGATATCGCTCTGGTTTGCACCAGCCATGATCAATTCCACCGACGTGGTAATATCCACTGCCTTGCGCGATGCCGTGCGTGGAATAAGCGCCAGCGCCCGGTTCAACCAGCCACTGCGCAGAGTGCGGATATCGGAACTGCCGGTCTCAAGCACATCCTGCGCTTCAATGTGGCTATGCCCTCCGCGATAGGGCGTCGCCACGGCATGCACAAAGGAAAGCTGCTTTGCTTGCCAAAGCGGCATTAAATCCTTCGCCGCTGGATGCAGACCATAGAAACCATCCAGATCCAGCAATCCCTTGTCCGGCGTCAAAGCCAGTTCCGGCCTGAGCTTGGCAAAGTCGCCATCGCCATAGGGCTGTACAAGATCAAGCCCATCCATTCCGCCGCGCAAGAGTATAGCGACGAAGCGGTTATCGCCTTGCGCAGCGGCAAAGCTGATGCGGGAGGCAAGCGGCAAAGCTGCGGCTCCGGCAGCGGAGGCTAGAAAGCCGCGACGGCTCAAAGATAGTTTTGCACCAGTCATCCGCTTACCTCCGGTTAAATTGTGGGGAGGCCAGGGCCATGGTGTAAGCATGCACCTTGTTGGGCGCATCGGCCACACTGGCGCGGGTGTGTTCGCTCACACTATCGCCTAACGCTGCCTGCAAAAAATCCATCGGCGAAACATCCTGCGCCAGCATTCGCACAGCCATTCGCACCCAGGATATGCGCTCCGTCAACTGGGCAGGCGAAAGCCAGCTTCCTGCATCGTCAGGAAAGCCGTTGGGGCTCGGTGGCTCCCAAACCGGCTGCCCCATGCGCCGCAGGCTCTGCAGCGTCAAAAGGCGTGCGGCGCTTGGCTGTCGCTTGGGCAGCACTTTGCCGTCCGGCGGTGCCACCGCGTCACCGCCCTGGTCATCATCAGCTTTCACCAGGGCCTCAAACTGCCCACCCTTCACATCAAAGGCTCTGAGTGCGGAGACCACGAAACCGAAGGGCGTCACGACCTTTCTTGAATCTGGCGAAAATGCCAGAGGATGCTCAAGCATTGCCTGATAAACGGTGCTCAAAGTGCCATCGCTCGCTTGCCAGGCAGCAATCATGCCATCCACCATATCGGCAGGCACCTCGTCAGCAATGAAGTGGTTTGCCAGCTTGGCGCATATATGCCGCATGGTTGCCGGATGCTTCGCCAGATCGGCCAGCATCTCCAGATGGTCAGACCCGTTGCGGGCGCTATCGCTGTAGCTCTTGCCCATCAGCATTTGCGCACCGGGCTCGGCCCGGCCGGGGCGGTTGGAAACTTCGAGAGTTCGGTTATCCACCGCCAGACCTGTCAGTATTAATGCAGCGCCCGTCACGTCTTGCGGCGTAAAGCCGCCATGCGGACCAAGTGTATGGGTCTCCAATAGTTCCAGCGCAAGGTTCTGGTTCAAGCCTGCTCCGGTGCGTTCAGCAGCCGGAGATTCCGGGCCAACGGAATTCGTCTGCTCCAAATAGATCAGCATCGCCGGATGCAGAACGGCCGACCGTAAAAGATCGGCAAACTTGCCAGTCAAATTCGGGCGAATGGCTTCCGCCTCAAAAAGAGGTGTCAGCAATCTTAACTCGTAGGTTTTTGTTGCATTGATGGCAAAGTGATCGACCCAAAAGCTGGACAGCCTTTCAAAGAAACCGTTCTCGGAAGCAACTGCCTGCGCAACCCGCGCCAGCGCATCGCGTCGCAAAAGGCGTTCCGCCTCTTCCTGCGTTTCCTTGCGCAGGCTCGGGTTTGGTCGGCCGTCCTGCGCTGCTTTCGCTTCCACAACCCGAACGGAAACGAGACGTCCCACCGTTTCCCGGCGTCCTGTATTGCCCTCATGGGGAAACCGGGGCTTGGCTTTGGCGCCGCGTTCCAGCTGGCGCATCAGGGCCGCAACATCTGCTGGAGGTGTCTCGCCGGGTTTCAGGCCGTAGCAGAACCGTCGTGCCGCAATTGTCGCGAAAGAAATAGCCATCCGATTACCTTGTGAACTCCCGTGTTTTATGCGTGGTCTTAAACCAGCGGCGGTGCCCTCTCATGGAAAGCTTCAATCATGCGGCGCGAAAGGGCTTAGTGAATGCGGCCATTTTCGGGACAACATGATTCTTCCTCGGCAAATTAGAGCATGTCCAGCAAAAGTGCGTTAGCGGTTTTGCGTCCGGACTGCGACAAAGGAATGAGAGCATGTGATGCATAGTTGAGTCAGCGGTTTTTGCGTCCAGACTGTGCAAAAACATATGGATTGACCGTTTGAGGTACCCCGGTTATCGCCGGAAATGCGCGATTGAGAAAAAGCGCACCCTCAAAGGTGTCTCCAAGTTGCGTCATGAAATGGATCAGCCACGCCGCTTCGCAAGGATTAACCCTTTCTGTTTAAGATAATTTTATTGAGCTTATATTAGAAACGGCCGTCGTCATTATACCCTCTGCTCGCTGCCACCGGGAGGCTCCGATCACCCAAGCGACATCAAAAGGCCTTTCGGCAGAGATTTGCCAGTTTCAAGCACAGACAGTTTGGAGCAGATGCCCCTACACAGTTGTGACGAATGCAGGCATAGCCGCAACTGCTTTCGCCCTCATCAGCATTCGTGGTAGCGCAGAACTGATAGGCTATTATTGGCTTGGTTCGGTTTTCGTGTCCCTTTGCGTTCGCTTGCTTATTTACAAGCTTATCCAGTGGGGCGACCTATGCCGTAAAGCGCCTGCTACCAGTTTGAAAATGCTCACCTTCGGTGCGTTTCTTACAGGTTGTGCCTGGGCTTCTCTGCCGTTTATCCTGCCAGGCTTTGATCCAATGTCCACGGACGCCTGGCTCTACCTCATCATGCTGGGCATATCGGTAGGGTCGGGCCTGCTTGGCATTGGCTACAAGTGGCTGTCGCTTTATTTCTCGATACCTATTCACCTGTCTGTGGCCTTGTCCGTCCTTCTGTCGGGTGGCGAATTCGGCATTGTCATCACCATTGATGTGGTGGTGCTCACGGTTCTTTTGTGGCGCGGCTGCTCCGGCAACGAAACCGCTTTCGTGGAAAGCGTGGCCCGCAAGCTGGAAGCGACTGCCCTTTCCAACTCACTCACCAAAGCTCATTCCGAAATGTTGCAGGCCAATGCGCGCCTGGAATTGTTGGCCAATTGCGATCCGCTGACTGGCCTGGCCAATCGCGCCGCCTTCAATGAAACGCTTCGCAGCGCCATTCGCGAAGCTTCAAACAACGACGCAAAACTGGGTCTTCTGGTTCTGGATCTTGATCGCTTCAAGCACGTCAACGATACCATGGGCCATAAGGCAGGTGACGATCTGTTGACTGAGTTTGGCCAGCGGCTCCGCAATGCCCTACCCTCGGCCAATACCTTCATCGCACGTCTTGGCGGCGACGAATTCGCGATCATCGTTACCGGCAGCGACTGCGTGAATGAGGCCACACGTTCAGCGGAAGTGGTGCTGCGGCAGGTCCGCAAACCCTTCAATCTCAATGGCCAGACCAGCACCATCGGCACATCGGTTGGTCTTGCGCTCTATCCTGAACATGGCACGGATGCCGACGAACTTTTCGTTTCCGCCGATATGGCGCTTTACCGCTCCAAAGAGCAGGGTCGCGGTCGCTGGCGCAGGTTTGATCCGAAGCTGCGTGCTGCTGCCGAACGTCAGCGCCAGATCGAACGGGATGTCCTGCAGGCGATTGAGAGCGGGGCCCTTGAAGCCTGGTTCCAGCCTCAGGTCTGCCTTCACACGCATTCAGTCCTCGGCTTTGAAGCGCTGGTTCGCTGGCATCACCCCACGCTTGGCTTCATTGCGCCGCCGGAAATCGTTCAGGCCGCTCATGCCATCCACTCGTCCGAGCGTTTGACAGGCGCCATAGCGGATGCCGCCTGCACCCTGCTGCGCGCCCTGCCGGATATGGGCCTGCCGAATGCAACGGTCGCCATCAACGTCTCGCCGCGTGAATTCGCGCTCTATTCCGTGTCGGAAATGCTGGCGGCGAAAGTTGCCCGCCATGGCATTCGCCCGAACCTGTTGGAAATCGAAATTACCGAAGAAGCGCTGCTGGATACGGTCATCGCAGGCGAGCAGCTCAAGCAGTTGGAGCAATCCGGATTTACGCTGGCTGTCGATGATTTCGGCGCGGGCCATTCCTCGCTCACCCGCCTGATCGACCTGAAGGTGGATCGCCTGAAGATCGATCGCGGCATCATCACCGGCATCGATCACTCGGAGCGTAACCGCGCCATCATCTCGGCCTTGATCCGGCTGGGCGAAGCGCTGTCCATGTCCATGCTGGCGGAAGGCGTGGAAACGGAAGGCGAGGCGGAGACGCTGCGCGACCTCGGCTGCTGGATGGGCCAGGGCTACCTCTTCGCCCGCCCCATGCCAATGCCGCGCATTGCGGCCTGGCTGAAGGAGCGCGGCAATCGGCCCGCTACAAGAGTCGTCGCGTAACCTTAAAGTCGCTTGAGGCAGTAGGAGAAGTGCGCGTCCGGCTCCACCGTCAGATATTCGAACTGCCAGCCATATTCCACGCAGAACTTGTTGACCGCCTGCACAACGCCATAGACCACCGGCTTGATGACATTGCCCACGCAGAAATCATGGCCGCAGATGCGCCCGTCGCGCTTCACCTTGGCATCGCACAGCACCAGCTCGTTCCAGGTGTTGGCGTAGGAGTGGTCGGTGTCGATATAGACCCAGTCGAACGTACCATCCGCGAAACTCGGCAGCATCTCCGTCGAGCCACCCAGATGCAGCTGCACCTGCCCGCTTTCGATCTGGTCCGCGAACATACCCTTCACCCGCTCATGCCCCTCGTTGTAGCGGTTGAGGTCCCACGGATCGATGAGATGCAGGGTCGCTGGCCGGTTGAACTCCATGATTTCCTGCGAATAATCGCCGAACGCCACGCCGATTTCGGCCACCACGCCACCATGCGGCAGCCGATGCAGAAGCTCGGTGCGGTTGGGCAGCAGGCGGCAGTTTTCCGTGTGGTGCAGGGAAAGCATGGTGCGCGGCGTGCTGTTCTTCAGCGCGATCCGCTTTTCGAGGGAAAGCATGGGCAGTGACTCCGTTTGCGAGTCAATTATGGAAACATGTTCTCAGATACAAGTCACAGCGCACTGTTCCTAATTTGTTTCGGCTCCACCCTTCCAATTTGAAATGAGTCTCGCCATATTCGCGGGCATGGCCAAATCGACGAAAAACACCCCATCCAAAAGCTCCAGCAATGGTTTCGAGGAAGCGCCGCAAAGCGCGTTTGAAGGCGCGCCGCTCTCCGGTTCGGTTTCGGATTGGGTGAAGCAGCTGGAGGCGGATGCGGAATCCTCAGCGGTTGAAACGCAGCGCGAAATCGCATCGAAAGCGGGCAAGCACCGCAAGAAAATCGAAATCGCCGCGCGTGAGGAAGCCATCCGCCAGGCGAAAGAAGAGGCATCGGCCGCAGGCCGCAAGCCCGACCGGGCGTCCGAGCCAGTGCGAGGCCCCCGCGGAGCGAAGTCGCGTAGCGACGGCAGCGTGAGCGCAAAAGAGACAGCCAAGAATACCACCGCCCAGAAAACCTCTCGCGGCGTCTCCATCGGTGCCTCATCGGACCCGAAAACCCGTGCCGCAGCGGGCCTGAACCCGGTCGCCGGCATGGATATCAGCCTGGAGGATGCGCAGTCGCTTGCCCCCGGCGCGGTCACCGCCACGGTGGATGCGCTGGCGAAACTCATCGAGAGCGGCAATCCCCTGTTCAAGGATGGCAAGCTGTGGACGCCGCACCGCCCTCACCGGCCGGAGAAATCCGAAGGCGGCATTCCCATTCGCATGGCGTCGGAATACCAGCCAGCGGGCGATCAGCCCACGGCGATCCGCGATCTGGTGGAAGGCATCAACAGCGGCGAGCGCAGCCAGGTTTTGCTCGGCGTCACCGGCTCGGGTAAAACCTTTACAATGGCGAAGGTCATCGAGGCCACGCAGCGCCCGGCGGTCATCCTCGCGCCGAACAAGACGCTGGCGGCCCAGCTCTATTCGGAGTTCAAGAACTTCTTCCCCGATAACGCGGTAGAATATTTCGTCTCCTATTACGATTACTACCAGCCGGAAGCCTATGTGCCGCGCTCGGATACCTTCATCGAGAAGGAAAGCTCCATCAACGAGCAGATCGACCGTATGCGCCACGCCGCCACGCGCGCGATTCTGGAGCGGGATGATTGCATCATCGTTGCATCCGTCTCCTGTATTTACGGTATCGGCTCGGTGGAAACCTATACCGCCATGACCTTCCAGATGCAGGTAGGAGATCGTATCGATCAGCGCCAGCTGCTGGCAGATCTGGTGGCCCAGCAATATAAGCGGCAGGAAATCAATTTCGTGCGCGGCTCCTTCCGGGTGCGCGGCGATACCATTGAAATCTTCCCTGCCCACCTGGAAGATGCCGCCTGGCGCATCTCACTGTTTGGCGATGAGATTGACGCGATCACCGAGTTCGACCCGCTGACAGGCCAGAAAACCGGCGATCTGAAGTCGGTGAAAATCTACGCCAACTCGCACTATGTCACCCCGCGCCCCACGCTGAACGGCGCTATCAGGCAGATCAAGGAAGAGCTGAAGCTTCGTCTGGCCGAGCTGGAAAAGGGCGGACGCCTCTTGGAAGCCCAGCGCCTGGAACAGCGCACCCGCTATGATATCGAGATGATGGAGGCCACCGGCTCCTGCGCAGGTATCGAGAACTATTCGCGCTATCTCACAGGCCGCCGTCCGGGCGAACCGCCACCCACATTGTTCGAATATATCCCGGATAACGCCCTGCTGTTCATCGATGAGAGCCACGTCTCCGTCAGCCAGATCGGCGGCATGTACCGGGGCGACTTCCGCCGTAAAGCCACCCTTGCGGAATATGGCTTCCGCCTGCCCTCCTGCATGGATAACCGCCCCCTGCGGTTTGAGGAGTGGGATGCCATGCGCCCACCCACAATCGCGGTCTCGGCCACGCCCGGAAACTGGGAAATGGAACAGGCTGGCGGCGTCTTTGCCGAACAGGTCATCCGTCCCACCGGCCTCATCGATCCGCCGGTCGAGGTGCGCAGCGCTCGCAGCCAGGTGGATGATGTGCTGGGCGAAATCAAGGAAACCGCCCTCAAGGGCTACCGCACGCTGGTCACGGTGCTGACCAAACGCATGGCGGAAGACCTCACCGAATATCTGCATGAACAGGGCGTGCGCGTGCGCTACATGCACTCGGATATCGATACGCTGGAACGCATCGAAATCATCCGCGATCTGCGCCTCGGCGCATTCGATGTGCTGGTCGGCATCAACCTGCTGCGCGAAGGTCTGGATATCCCGGAATGCGGCTTCGTCGCCATTCTGGATGCGGATAAGGAAGGCTTCCTCCGCTCGGAAACCTCACTGATCCAGACCATCGGCCGCGCCGCCCGTAACGTGGATGGCAAGGTCATCCTTTATGCGGATAACATAACCGGCTCCATGAAGCGCGCGATGGAAGAAACCACCCGCCGCCGCGAAAAACAGATGGCCTATAACACCGAACACGGCATCACGCCGGAATCGGTCAAGGCCCGCATTTCGGATATTCTGGATAGCGTCTACGAGCGAGACCACGTCAGAGCCGATATCTCCGGTGCCGCAGGCAAAGGCTTCGCCGATGGCGGCCATCTGGTCGGCAACAACCTCCAGAGCCACCTCAACGCGCTGGAAAAGAGCATGCGCGACGCCGCCGCCGACCTCGACTTCGAAAAAGCCGCCCGCCTGCGCGACGAAATCAAACGCCTCAAAGCCGTCGAACTCGCCAGCATGGACGATCCCATTTCCAAGGAAGAGGCCAAGGCTCAGGAAGGCAGCAGATCGAAGAACAGCGCCCCAGCGTCACAGCCGGAAACCTCCTACTTCGCCAAACCCTCGCTGGACGATATGGGCCCCGGCACAGACACGGCCAAACCCCTCTTCCGCAAAAGTGAGGAGCGGTCCGCGCAGCGGAGCAATCGATCCAGTGAATCGATTGCAGCAACGAACGCCCGGAGCCAAAGCGACGGGCATGACGGCTCCCTGTTTCGCAAGAATAATTTAGATGAAATGACCGTGGGCCGAACCGAAAAGCCCATGCCCGGCAAGCTGCCGGAAAAGCCGGAAACTTCTTCAGGCCGCAAAGGCCCACTCCTCGAAGGCCAGCCAGAACGCCTGAACCCGGATGATCCCCGCCCCCTCGTACGCGGAAAAGTCGGTGCAGGTTCCTACGAAGACCCAGTAGACCAAAAGCGCAAAAGCCGCACCAAGGGTAAAACAGGCAGACCGGGGCGCTAGAGCATAATCCGACCGGAGTGAAACGAGGATCGATAAGATTATGCTTCAAAAAATAAGAGCTTGGAGCGCCGATCTGATGTAATCAGGTGAGAAGGCGCTCTAAGTCCCCGTCATGACACTTCTGGATTCACTGCTGGAAATCCTGCACCACATCCACAACGGCAGCCCGTTCAAAAGCCGCCTCGCCCGCTGGCGGGCCCGGATCGCCTATTTCTTTGTGGGCTTATTGGCCGTGTACGTGTTCTACGTCACCTACCTTCGAGGCAGTTGACGGGATTCCTCAAGTGAAAACGGCCCGATCTCTCCCTTGAGGTGGGGGCCAAAGAACGGGCAGAGACACGCGGCTCCGCCCAACAATCCGGCAGGACAGAGGGGGGTGCCTTCGCCCGACACCAAACCGCCACCACAAAACCTTCAAAGCCCTCCACAACCGCCCTATATCCCGGCCATCATGATCTTCGAATTGATTTTTGAATTTTTCGCCTCAGTGCTTTTCGACAGCCGCCCCAAATCATGGTTCTGGTGGGCAGTCAGATGGCTGCTGATTGGTTTGTTTTTCGCGTTTGTCGCGTATGTGTTGTATCGAATACATCAAGTGTGATTCCTGTATTAGACACGGTGGCACTGCCCGACACTATTGTTCAAGAAATTTCGCCTCTTAAACGTAACCCAATTTCCTCAAATAATCTTTTCAGATTAACCCCCGGCCTTAAGGCGACCATCTCAATTAATGATCTGTGATGATGTTTTGCATAACGCCCGGGATAAGAAATATGCTCGACGATCAGCTTCAATACTGACTTACCTCGCACCAACTTGAAAGGATCTTCACTCAAAATCTGGAAAAGATCTTGAGGAAAATTCTCTCCATCCTTGATAGCAGTTAGCTCATCGTATTTTTTAAAAACTTCAGAATGATGCAATTCGATGGCAGTCTCTTGCTCAGCAAGAAATCTGCTAAATGCTAGGGCGTACCATTTCAAAAACTTTTCAAGATCCTGCTGAAAACGTTTTCGTTCTGAAGTATCCATCAGACCTAGGAACTCTCCGTCCCTAATTATATCATTTTCCAATGAGTATCCGTCGGTCAAAACAATATTGAAGTCCCGATATTCATTCGGTACTCCTTTTATGCACCAAGCATCTTTGTCAGCGACAAATATAATCTTCTTCTTCTCTTGATTGCTGAGGTTATTAAACAATTTAAGTATAGTCTCCCTCCCCCCCACAGGAAGAACTGATACTTCGTACAAATCCTCAAGTTTACGATAAACAATTACATCATCTTTTCCTTCGATAACTATTGTCGGAAGAGATGAATGCCTTATAGTTGCGATGATCTCATTAAAATCGAGCTCAGTCTTTCCTTGTCCAAGTGTCGCGCTCATTTTTCAGCGTCACCCCGATCGCGATCAATTAAAATCTCCTTATCGGGATATTTGCTGTATATAAATGGTGAGTGCGTTGCTATAATAAATTGATTAGAAGATTGCTGAGCCAACAACGTCGGGAACAATTGTCTTTGCCAATCAACATGAAGACTAAGTTCAGGCTCATCTATAAAGATAATACTATCTTTATAAAAGGCATTATAGCAAATGAAACTAAGCATTTGCTTTTCACCTGCAGAAAGCGAATCAGAACTAACTGCACCTGCCGCTTCTCCAAAGCTCAAGCGCGTCCCAATATTTATGCCTGTATGTTTAAATAGTTTTTCCACAATCAGACGAACTCCCTCAAGCGGAGTCATTATCTCTTTGCGCTGAACTTCAAGAACTTCAACTTTACTTCGAATTTCGTCGATTACGCTGTTGGCCGACTCTACGTTCTCTATTCCTCCTCCAACATCTGGCTGATCTGTCTTATAGTCTCTTATCCGCCTAATAATATCTTGGGAGGTATTCTGTTGCAGCCGATTATATGTTTCAGACAAATCCGCATACTGCCTGAGAAGAATGCTCACTATATCAACAGTCGATAACGAAGACACAAATGTATGAGGAGAACTTGATAAGCGGACAGAAAGCGCCTGCAGGGCTTGCTCTATATCTGACTTTGCTCTAGCGGCTCTATCTTCAAATAATGAAGGCCTTCTACTCTGTCCATTCAATGTGAACCCACCCTCAAGACGCCTAAACGTCGGAAAAAATACCGAACTTCCTGTAGTTTTTAGGAGAGGGATTACTTGGTCTTCAGCATTCACAAATGTATCATCATCACGATCAAAATGATCTTCAAATACTTCCCTCTTTCCATCTGATACCCACTCTATCCTACATGTGGATTCACTCAGTTTATGCACAGTGCACTGATATTTATCGGTAACGATGTGCACTTTTTGAAATGAAACTTCCGATAGAGCTTGAAGTATATTTCCACTTACTATATACCAAAGAAGTTTAAGCAAAGTTGTCTTACCAGCACCATTCCGACCAGTTAGAATACTTAAATCTTTTGTGAAATCGCCTTTAATGACGCCCCTGCGAGAGAAAAGGCCATACACTTCAAACGAGATAAGTTTCATTTGTATCTCCATAACCTCTGCGCGTTACAGCACATGCAAGAGTTGTTTTCAAGTACCCGCACTCAATGGAAAAGGGCGTTTTGCGTTCTTGTATTACGTCCGGGTATTCTCGAAATTGAGTGGTCGATCTTAGCCGTGGGGTGCCAACAAAACCCCACCCCACTGCAACCCAATCAACCACTTAGCGTTTTTCCATACACCACGCTCAAAACCTGTGTTTCAATTTGCTCGTTCCGCAACGGTTACACCAGCAGGCGTGCTGGCGATGCGGGGCCGGCGCGGGTGTGGGGGGCAAGACGCAAAACCTTCTCATCCGGGTACGCGGAAAATGGTCTCCCTCTGGCGACAACGGGGGAAGCGGTCAGGCGTCGGACGTCAGCCTGCCGTTTCATCTCCGAAGGAGCGCGCCGGGCGTGCCTGTGCGGCACACATGGGGAGTGGTGAGGGTCAGCTTCGCCGTCTGTGGTCCGACCGAGTTTCGGTCAGGCGGCGGTTAAAAGGCTTCCCCCATCACTCTAGGCAGAGAGACCGGAGTCGCGTGCAAAAACCGCTGAACGGGGCGCTGAGAGGTGTCACTTTACCCATACCATACGAGGCAGCTTTCAGCGCCCCGGCCTATCAGAGTTTCACAACACGGGCTGAACAGGCCGCGTGAACATCGGCGCATGGTTCGTTTCAATTGGAATCTTAACGCGGGGGCAAAATGGGCAAGTTTCGTGATGTGAATGAGATAGAGAACTATTTTCGCGCCCTGGCGGAAGGCGCGTATATGCCCGCCTTCTGGTGTAACGTGCGGGCCTGCCGCCGCGCTCAATGCTGCGTCGGTCCTCTTGCCCGTGGTTCCGTGCCCCTCTGCTTCGCCTCAGCGGGTGATTTGCCGCCACCACTCATGGATTTTTTGACCCTTGTTGTGAACCTGATCAATTCATTCACGGGGAGAAGGCAGGATTTGGCCTGGCTGCACAGCACTGATCCCGCCCAACTCCTCCTGGCCGAGCAGTTCCTGTCGTGCGCCCTGCCGCCGCAACAGGCGAAAGCTATCCGTCGGTGGCTGGCGAAGGTCTCTGCCCCGCCGAAGCCGCAGCTTCAGCCCGCGCCTGCCCTCGCGCCATCGCAGCAACAGCCTCAGCACACACACTATGAAGCCCGGCGGTATGATGAGCCAGAGCGCCTTGATGATATCTGGGGATGCGCGGAAGGTGGCCAGCAGATCGGCAGCGAAACTATAGTTATCCGTCATCCTGATGGCTCCCGCACGGCCTTTGCACCATCGGTAGAAAGCCATGCAGCCAGCAACAGCCGCCTGGCCGGATACCCATGCCACAGCACACGAAACACGAACGGAGAATTTGGCACGCCAAGGGCCAGGTTGCTTGGATAAGGCCCCTGGCGGCCGGGAAGTTGGAAAGCCGAGAACAATCGACCGCCCCGACCTTTAGGTGCAAGCACCTTGGACATGCGTCGGGGCCTCCCCAGCCATAGAAGGTGGAGAGCCTTATAGGGCAATCACAAGCACTCAGCCACTCAAGAATGGCTGAGGGGGCATCTCATGCGGTGGATGCCAGCCGATGTTCTTGGGGTTTCCACGCCCCAGGACAGACCCGTTCAAGCCGGTCCCACAACCACGTTATGTCACTGCGGTTGTGGCATCCACTGCAAGAAGTGAGGGATTTTTTCCATGGATGCGCATGTCATCACGCTCTTTGCCAGCGGGTGCTGCCGGAACATCCCTCTCCTTCGCCGGTTTTCATTGCTCCAACCAAGAGGAGAAACCCATGGCCGAACTGGCTCAAACCTTCATCGAGGCGCTGAAGCGTCTGGAATCCGAGCGGGATGTGGATGGCATTGCTTCGCTATTTTCGGCTGCGGCGGAAATTTCCAATCCGCTGATGCAGCATCGGCATGGCGAATCCAATAGCGCGAAACGCTTCTGGTCGCAGTATCGCGATAGCTTTGAAGCGATCAGTTCCGATTTCCGCGCCGTGAAGGATTCCGATGGCGCGTCCTTCCTCGAATGGACCAGCAAGGGCTCCATGAACGGGCAGGATTTTACCTATGGCGGCGTGAGCGTGCTGGAGCATGATGGCGAGAAAATCACCGCCTTCCGCACCTATTTCGATACGCGCAAGCTGCCAACCGCCCATGCTTCCGGCGGTGCGGGCACGGGCCGGGTGCAGATTTCCGGCCAGAGCAATGGCGGCACGTCTTCCGATACGCAGCAGCAATTGGCCGATACACCCGCCGATAGCAACAGCGATCTCGACCGCGCCCAGCGCGAGGCGGCAGAGCAGCGGGCGAGCGGAGGTTATAACTGACGCGGCATCACAGGCGCGGGTGGGGTCTTTGGCCCTGCCCGCGCTATTTGGCTTTGCCAATCATGCCCAGATGCGTGTGGGAAAAGCCATCCAGCAGTTTCAAACCATAGCCCAGCATTCGGTCGAAACCGCAATGGGCAAGCCACAAGGCACCAAGCGTGGAAAGAAGGGGAAGATAGAATGCAAAGCCCACGGCCAGCAGCACACCGCCAAGCGCATAGATGTGCGCGGCGTTGTAAATCGCGGCACCGGCTTTCGGCCCCAGCAGGTAACCGGCAAAGCTCAGGTCTGGCGCAAAAAACACCAGCAATGCCAACCACCACGACATGGCTTCGTTGACATGATCGAACAGCACAAGCCCCACGATGAAGAGAAGTGCACCTTCAACCCGCTGCCAAACAACTGCACTTGCCATTCTCGTGTGTCCCTAATGAAATGATTCCGCGTTAAAGGCTCATAAAGTAGGTTTTGCCATAAATGCCAGCCAACAAGCATTGACTAAAGGAAGAAGAATGATCGGCTTCGTCAACACTCACAACCAGCCCATATTCATCAATCCGGCGCAGGTTCTGTATGTCACAGTATATGAGGCCGATGTTTCCATTATCGCTCTTGCTTTGGCTGGTAACGGTGGCAAGCCGCTTTCCCTTTATGTGCGCGGCAATGTGGATTATGTACAGCGCCGGATTTCCGGCCATATGCAGGAAGATGTGTAACGATTTAGCCGGCTAATCTTTCCGCTTCACTGGAAAGATCGACAGCAGCGAAAGCGGTGGCGATCAGCTCCGGGCTGGCCCCCGGCTTGGTCGCTTCGGACGAGAGGATTTGCCGGAAGCGTCTTGCTCCGGCAAAGCCCTGGAACAGCCCCACCATATGCCGTGTGACATGGTGCAGGCGTCCGCCGGAGGCAATCACCTCGTCCGCATAGCTCATCATCGTGTCGCGCAGAGCCAGCCAGTCGAACGCCCGCTCCGGCTCGCCATAAATGGCTGCATCGACACCCGTCAGCAGCCCGGCATTCTGATAGGCAGCCCGCCCCAGCATCACGCCATCCACATGCTCCAGATGCGCCTTCGCCTGGGCCAGATCCTGAATACCGCCGTTGATGCCGATGAAAACATCGGGGTTCGCCCGCTTCATCTCATAGACGAGATCGTAATCCAGCGGCGGAACTTCGCGGTTCTCCTTCGGGCTCAAACCCTGCAGCCAGGCCTTTCGGGCATGAATCCAAACCGCATCACTACCCGCTGCAATCACCTTGCCGAGGAATTCCGGCAGCACCTCTTCCGGCTGCTGATCATCCACCCCGATACGGCACTTCACCGTCACCGGCAGGTCCGTCACCCGCTTCATGGCCGCCACGCAGTCCGCCACCAGATCCGGCGTCCGCATCAGGCACGCGCCAAACGTTCCGCTCTGCACACGGTCCGAAGGACAGCCGACATTCAGATTGATCTCATCATAGGCAAAGTCCGCAGCAATCTTCACCGCCTCCGTCAGCTTAGCCGGATCAGACCCGCCAAGCTGCAACGTGACCGGATGCTCTGCCGCGTGGTGCGAAAGCAACCGCTCCCGAGGCCCATGAATAATCGCGTCCGCCACTACCATTTCGGTGAACAGAACCGCATTGCGCGAAAGTTGCCGGTGCAGAAACCGACAATGACGATCAGTCCAGTCGATCATGGGCGCAACGGCGAAGACCGGAGCCTTGAAGTAAGCGCTGTTCTTGTCTGCGGCGGTCATTTGCAACTCGTTCTTCTTCGCTCTTCGCTTCAAACAGCGGAAATCCGTCAATTCAGGCGTCCTTTACCACGGCTGTCATGTCAGCGGTAGGCGCTTCCTTTTCAAGGATGCTCGCCTGAAAATAGAAAGTCCAAAGGAGCGCAATTTTCTATTGAGGAAAGAAAATATAGGTCGCCTAAAAGATGACAAATTAAATCTTGTTTATGCAGGAATTGCTGTTTATACGACCACTGTTTTTACATTGGCTGATGAGCCGTAGCAGGGGAATGAGTAACCGATGAAGCGTTTGTTGGGGCTAGCGGGATTGTGCACAGCAATGGGTTTGGCGGCGAGCCCGGCGTTTTCTGCATCCACTCAATATCCGCTCACGCTGGAAAACTGCGGCGTCAACATTACCGTCAACAAAGCTCCCGAGCGCGCTGTTACCCTTGGCCAGAACAGCTCTGAAATCATGCTGATGCTCGGCCTGCAGGACAAGATGGCGGGCACGGCCTTCTGGCCAAACAAGGTTATGCCGGAACTGGCGGAAGCCAATTCGAAGGTGAAAGTGCTGACGGTTGAATTCCCGACATTCGAATCCATCCTCGCCCAAAACCCGGATTTCGTGGCTGCTGCACTGCCAAGCCTCATCGGCCCTTCGAGCAAGGTCGCAAAGCGCGAAGATCTGGATAAGGTTGGTGTCACCAGCTATCTCTCGCCAAGCATGTGCGTAAAGCCTGGCGTGAAAACGGACAAATCCGGCTATGGTGACCGCTCCGCTCTTTGGAATATGGACGCGCAATATAAAGAGATTGAAGATGTGGCTCAAATCTTCGACGTTCAGGACAAAGGCGCGGCTGTCATTGCAGATTTCAAGAAGCGTGAAGAAGCGCTGAGAGCGCAAGCTCCGAAGGATGGCAAAAAGCTTTCCTATGTCTTCTGGTTCTCCAGCCCCTCGCCATCAGCCGATGCCTATCTGGGCGGCAAGAACAGCGCCTCCGGCTTCATTGCAGATGTGCTGGGCGGCACCAACGCCATCTCTTCCGAAGCAGAATCCCCAGCTCTCAACTGGGAAACCATCATCGCTGCCGATCCTGACGTCATTGTCGTGGCACAGGTCGATCGCAACCGCTGGGACCTCGACAAGGCCGAAGCCAAGATCAAGTTCCTGAAGTCCGATCCAGCCACGAGCCAAATGAAGGCTGTGAAGAACAACGCAATCGTTGTGATGAACGGGCAGGCCATGAACCCAAGTGTGCAAACGATTGGCGGCGCTGAAAAGATTGCCGAACAACTGAAGGCTCTGGGACTGCGGTGAGCATAGTCGTGGAACAGAGCCGGCCGGTCACATTCCTGCAGCAGCTTCCCGTTGCTGTGGGTCTGTTTGTTGCCTGCTCTGCTGCCATTCTTCTTGTTGTGGGTGTAAGCGTCGGCATAGGCGACATGCCCATTCCGCTATCAACCACCTATGCGGCGATCACCAACAAGCTTGGCTGGACATCGATCGAGCTGAACCGCATTCATGAAACCGTGATCTGGGATTACCGGCTGAGCCGGGCTCTGGTCGCGGTCTTCTGCGGCGCTGGCTTGGCGCTATCCGGGGCAATCATGCAGTCCCTGTTGCGTAACCCTCTTGCCGAACCTTACGTGCTTGGCATCTCAGCCGGTGCTTCAACAGGTGCGGTGGCTGTGGCCATCCTCGGGATCGGTGCCGGGGCAATCTCCATGTCGGCTGGCGCATTTGCCGGGGCATTCGCCGCATTCTTTCTGGTCGCCATCCTGTCGAATGGCGCACGCGGTGGAGCAGACCGAACGATCCTTGCCGGCGTTGCGGCCTCGCAGCTGTTCAATGCCGCGACATCCTATGTGGTCACGACATCCGGTAATGCGCAGCAGGCGCGTGACGTGATGTTCTGGCTGTTGGGGAGTTTCGGCGGCGTTCGCTGGCCCGAATTTGTTCTGGTTTCCATCGTTGTCGGCGGTGCGTTGATTGCCTGCATGCTCTATTCCCGCGTTCTGGATGCCTTTGCCTTCGGCGATGAATCGGCAGCAGCGCTCGGGGTCAATGTGGGCCGTGCCCGCGTAATCCTGTTTGCGCTGACGGCCATTATGACTGCAACGATTGTGAGCATGGTTGGCTCCATCGGTTTCGTTGGCCTTGTGGTGCCGCACGCTGCCCGCTTCGTGGTCGGGCCGCAGCATCACAGGCTATTACCGGCTTGCGCAATCACTGGTGCCATCTTCATGGTTCTGGCCGATATTGCCTCACGCACGCTGATACCGCAGCAGGTTCTGCCCATAGGCGTTGTAACCGCGCTGGTTGGCGTCCCATTCTTCGCGATCATTCTTTACAGGCTTCAGCGCGCATCATGACCATCAAGGCTGATAATCTGGTCTGGAAGATCGGCTCAAAAACCATTCTCGACGGCGTCTCCTTGACGGCAGAGCCGGGCAAGATGCTGGGTCTGCTGGGACCGAACGGCTCCGGCAAAACCTCTTTGCTAAGGTTGCTGGCAGGATTGAAGCGGCCGAATGCCGGACGCATAACGCTGGATCAAACCGATCTATCCACCATCGCCCGCCGCACGATTGCGCAGCGCGTCGCCTTTATTGAACAACACGCCACGACCAGTTCCAGCCTCCGCGTCGTCGATGTGGTGAAGCTCGGTCGCTTCCCCCATCGCTCCATGTTCTCCGGTTGGACTCGTGAGGACGACCGCGCCGTCAGTGAAGCGTTGGAGCGCACAGGCATGACGTCCAAACGCAACGATGCCTGGCAGAGCCTTTCCGGCGGGGAAAAGCAGCGCACTCATGTTGCCAGGGCATTAGCGCAATCTCCCAAGGAACTGATCCTCGACGAGCCAACCAACCATCTTGATGTTCAGCACCAGATTAGCCTGCTGCGGCTCGTCTGCGACCTGCCGGTAACCAGCATCATCGCACTGCACGATCTCAATCATGCGGCCATGTTCTGCGACAACCTGATTGTCATGCAGGCTGGCAGGATCGTTGCCGCCGGGTCTCCAGAAGAGGTTTTGACGCGTGAACTGCTGCGAAACGTGTTCAAGGTGGAGGCTTATGTGGAAACTTCCCCGCATCATGCCCGGCCCCATATTCATTTCACCCGATAAATGTGATCTGAGCAGCATGACCACCCGCGCTACTTCTTCCAAGGCCATGCTGTGACACAGGTTACTGAAAACCCGACAACCGGGATTCTGCTGCGCATCCTTTCCGGCTTTCTGTTCGCAGCCATGTCCATCTGTGTGAAGGAAGTGGCCCACATTGTTCCGGTCGGGCAGATCGTTTTCTTCCGCTCCGGCTTTGCGCTGATCCCGCTTGTCATCTTTCTCTGGCTTCGGTCAGAATTTCCGCGCGGTCTTTACACCAAACGCCCGCTTGGCCACTTGCTGCGCTCCAGCCTCGGCGCGGCTTCCATGTTTGCATCCTTCGCCTCCATTGCACGACTGCCCCTGGCGGAAGCGACCCTGTTGAGCTACCTGTCTCCCACCTTCACCAGCATTGCGGGCGTCCTGCTGCTTTCGGAACGGCTCACCGTATGGCGCATCGGCGGCGTTCTCTTTGGACTTGCTGGCGTACTGGCACTCGTTGGTCCTGAACTCACGCATATCGATATGAATGGCGAGCGCATGTGGGGCTACGTTTTCGGCCTGATGATGGGAATTCTGACCGCGTTTGCACTGATCATGGTTCGAAACCTCAGCCGCACGGAGAACCCCGGCGCTATAGCATTTTATTTCGTCATAGCCTCCATGGTGGGCGGACTTTTCACGCTTCCATTGGGCTGGGTCATGCCGGATGCGTTCGGGTTCTCCATCCTTATTCTGGCGGGTCTCTTTGGCGGCTTTGCTCACATTGCGATGACGCTGGCATTCCGCCATGCCGAGGCTTCTCTGCTGGCCCCCTTTGAATATCTGGCGATTGTCTGGCCTATCCTCGCAGATGTTATTCTGTTCGACGCCCCCCTTTCTTTTGCCTTCATTACTGCGCTACCACTCGTTCTAACCGGTGCGGGGCTGGCAGCCATGGAAGGGCGCAGACGCCAAAGAGCATAAGGCGAAACGAAGAGAGACAAACGGCTTAGCCTGAGCTAACTAAAGCGTTGCAGATGAACCGAAGGACGCTTGCCATGACTGAGACCGTGATCCCCTCACCCGTTCCAACGCTACTGCCTGTCAAAGGAACAGATGCGCTGTTTCCGGTTCGGCGCGTTTACTGCGTGGGCCGCAATTATGCCGATCATGCGATTGAAATGGGCCATGACCCTTCACGCGAGCCCCCTTTCTTCTTCCAGAAGAACCCGCAGAATCTGGTGACAGACGGTCGCTTCCCCTATCCGCCGATGTCTGAGGATGTGCATTTCGAGGTCGAGCTCGTGATGGCGCTGGGCAAAGGCGGCAGCGACATTCCACTGGAGCAGGCGCTGGATTGCGTTTGGGGATATGGCGTTGGCATTGATTTCACCCGCCGTGACCTTCAGGCGGCAATCAAGAAGGCAGGAAGACCATGGGAAGCCGCAAAGGCTTTTGAGGCATCTGCCCCGGTTTCTCACCTCATCCCCGTCAGCCAGACGGGTCATCCACAAACCGGCGCGATCTGGCTTGATGTAAACGGTGAGCGGAAGCAATCCGGCGATATGGCGCAGATGATCTGGAAGCTGCCGGAAATCATCGTTGAACTTTCCAAGCTCTTTACGCTGGCTGCGGGCGACATCATCATGACTGGAACGCCTGCCGGTGTCGGACCAGTCGTGCGCGGCGATAAAGTGACATGTGGCGCTGAGGGCGTGGCAGAGCTTTCCATCACTGTTGAATAAATGGCATCGGGAGGAGAAGACCAATGGCGCTTTATGGTTTGGGTGAATTTGAGCCGAAGCTCCCGGTTTCCGGAAATTTCTGGGTCGCGCCCTCGGCGCAGGTCATAGGCAAGGTGGAGCTTGGCGAAGGGGTTGGCATCTGGTTTGGTGCCGCTCTTCGGGGCGACAATGAGTGGATCACCATCGGCGCACGCACCAATATTCAGGAAAACACTGTTATCCATACGGATTGGGGCTTCCCCACCACGATTGGCGAGGGCTGCACGATTGGGCATAGCGCCATCATCCATGGCTGCACGATTGGTGATAACTCGCTGATTGGTATGGGTGCGACTGTTTTGAACGGCGCGAAAATTGGCAGAAATTGCCTCGTGGGCGCCAATGCGCTCGTCACCGAAGGCAAGGAATTTCCCGATAATTCGCTAATTGTTGGCTCGCCGGCCAAGGCCATCCGCACGCTGGATGAAAACGCTGTGATGAAGCTCAAGCTTTCCGCGGAAAATTATGTCCAGAACTGGAAGCGCTTCGCCAAGGAGTTACGCGCACTATAATGCTGAACAGGTGGCGCAGAGACCACGCACTTCAATTGTGGTCTTCTGCGGTTTGAAGCCGCTTTTCTTTGCCCAGCCATCCAGGCGATCATCAATGGTGTGATCGTGGAATTCGCTGACCTGGCCGCAATTTTCGCAAATCGCAAAGGCAACCGTTCCATGCTGGCAACAGGCATGTTCTCGGTGCGCACAGGCAACAAAGGAATTGATGCTTTCCAGGCGATGAACCAGGCCCATCTCAAGCAATTTTTCCAGCGCACGATAGACCTGAAGAGGGGCGCGGAACCCATGCTCCCGCAACTTATCCAGAATGGTATAGGCGCTCATCGGGGTCTCGGCATGCGACAGCACATCCATCACCAGAGACTGGTTCTTGGTCAGGTTTGCTGTTGTCATCGAGTTCCTCCAGATTCCGCTCTTACTCCGACCTCGCCGGAACGTGGCCAAGGGAGAAGGCTGACGATGAATAGAAGCAGTGCGGCCACCACGATGGATGGCCCTGAAGGCGTATCCTGATACAGCGAGCCGAACAACCCCAATACAACCGCAACGACACCGAAGATGGAGGCAAGAAGTGCCATTCGCTCGGGGCTTGGCGAAAAGCGGCGCGCGGTGGCAGCGGGTATGATGAGAAGCGCAGTGATCAGCAGAATGCCGACAATCTTCATGGCGATGGCAATCACGAGCGCCATGAGCAGCATGAAGAAGAACCGCGCACGCTCAGGCCGCAACCCCTCCGCTTCAGCCAATTCATGGCTCACTGTGGAGGCAATGAGAGGACGCCAAAGAAACGCAAGACCAGCCAGGACCATTGCTCCACCCGCCCAGATCATTGCAATATCCGCTTTGCTCACCGCCAGAATATCACCGAAGAGATAGCCGATCAGGTCTATACGCACCCAGGTCATGAAGGCGACGATGACGAGGCCGATGGCAAGGGTGGAATGCGAAAGAATGCCGAGTAGCGAATCTGCCGATAGGGCATTGAACCGTTGCAGCGACAGAAGCAGCAGTGAAACCAGAACACCGACCGCAAAGACGCTCACCAGCAGGTTGACCTCAAACAGCAGGGAAAGCGCCACGCCGAGCAGCGCGGAATGGGCCATGGTATCGCCAAAATAAGCCATGCGCCGCCACACAACGAGGCAACCAAATGGCCCGGCGGTAATGGCAAGCCCGATCCCCGCCAAAAGCGCCCGCACGAAGAAATCATCCAGCATGGTGCTTTTCCCCTGCATGGGCGTGATCGTGATGATGGTGATGGTGCGAATGGTTGTGATCGTGATGGCCATCCTCTGGATGGCAATGGTCCGTCACACTGCCATCGCTGTGACGAACGCGGCCATCCGGCAGATGGGTATGGTCGTGATTGTGATCGTAGAAAGCGATGCCGGGACGTGAGACCCCGAAGAGACGCCGGTAATCCTCACTTTGGCTGACAACTGCCGGTGTGCCACGGCAGCAAATGTGGCCGTTCAGGCAGATCACCGTGTCCGTTCCGGCCATGACCACATGCAGATCATGCGAGATCATTAATATGCCGCAGCCTGTGCGTTCTCGAATTTCACCAATCAACTGGTAGAGCGCTGTTTCGCCCGCAAAATCCACCCCCTGCACAGGCTCATCCAGCACCAGCAGGTCCGGATCTCGCGCAATGGCCCGCGCCAGCAAAGCCCGCTGGAATTCACCACCGGACAGGTTCTGCACCTCTGCTTTGCGCAGATGGGGAATGGAGACCGCATCGAGGGCCGCGCTGACCTTATCCTCACTCACTTTGCCGGTGAGATGCATCAGCCGCTCGACTGAAAGGGGCATTGTGCGATCCACAGAAAGTTTCTGCGGCACATAACCTATCGTCAGGCCATCAGCCCGCTCAACGTGCCCTTCATCCGGTTTCAGCACGCCGATGGCGAGCTTCGCAGTGGTGGATTTGCCAGCGCCATTGGGACCGATCAGCGTAACGATTTCGCCTTGGCGGATGGTCAGGTCTATTCCACGCACGAGCCAACGCCCCTGCCGCTGAAGGCCAGCGCTCGCCAGCGAAACCAGCAATCGATCCTTGAGCGGTGGATTATTCAGCATTCAATGTCCTGACTGAGATTGCACCATGCTATCGCACACGTTATAGGGCAACACAACTCATGTAATAGTGTAACAATCGCTTTAAAAGGACTGTCGCGTGAAGATTTTGCCTGCCGCCCTCCTTGCCTTCACCGTGCTCGGCACCGCGAATGCTGCCCTTGCAGCACCCGATGTTGTGGCTTCCATCAAGCCGATCCATTCGCTCGTGGCAGGTGTGATGCAGGGTGTTGGCGAGCCGAAACTGATCGTTGAGGGCGCGGCATCTCCCCACACTTACAGCATGAAGCCATCCAACGCGCAAACGCTGGAAAAGGCGGATATCGTGTTTTGGGTGGGGGTTAATCTGGAGACCTTCCTCGACAAGCCCTTGGATGCGTTAGGGCAAAAGGCGAAGGTTGTTTCGCTGGCAGACTCCCCCAACATCAAGCTTCTGCCCTTGCGTGAAGGCGGCAGCTTTGAGGCACATGACCATGGGGCGGAAGGCGAAGAAGCGCATGACCATGAGGGGCATGATCACGAAGCACACGATCATGGGCACGATCAAGCCGAACATGATCATGTGGACCATGAGCACCATGAGCACGGGCATTACGATATGCATCTTTGGCTCGATCCGCAGAATGCCAAAGCGATGGTGAAGGAAATCGAAGCCACGCTTTCCGCTTCCGATGCTGAAAATGCAGCGACCTACAGGAAAAATGCGGAGGCAATGATCGCCCGCATCGACCAGCTGGATCGGGATATCGCCAAGGATCTGGAGCCGGTGAAAGCCAAACCTTCCATCGTCTTTCATGATGCCTATCAGTATTTTGAGAAGCACTACGGCTTGAATATTGTTGGCTCGATAACCGTGAGCCCTGAAACCGCTCCGGGTGCGGCGCGCTTGAGCCAGATCCAGGCCAAGCTGAAAGATCTTGAAGCCGCTTGCGTGTTTGCCGAACCACAGTTTCAGCCAAAGCTGATGGATGTGGTGGTATCTGGAACGAATGCGAAAAGTGGAACCCTCGACCCGGAAGGCACAACACTGAAGGAAGGACCGAACCTCTATTTCGACCTGATGCAAGGTCTTTCGAAATCCCTCGTGGATTGCCTGGGCAGGGCTTGACGACCGTACGAGCGGCGGGATAGTCCCGCCGCTCCTCTGCCATTATCGGCCATTGATGATGCTGGAGATGACGCCGCTGGTGATGCCTATGAGCAGAAATTGGTTGTCAACCCGGACCCAATGATAACCACGCGGCGGTGCGGACAGGCGGTAACGGCGATAATCTCTGACTTCAGCCAGACGCGCACGTTCTGCGCGCGAAAGCTTCTGGCCACGATGCCAGCGCGCATTCTTAATTACAGTGCGCTTTTCAACCACACGATCGTGGCCATGACCGCGATGATCCTGGGCCTGAGCCATAGGTACTGCAAGAAACGTGGCAGCTGTCAGCAGGGTGATGAAGCGCTTCATATTTTTATCCTCGTATTGCATGAACTTACGAGGATAAAGTAGGGCGGATAGACTGAATGGAAAATGAACTAAGTATTACATTTTCTTAATGTGGACGTTAACTTATCCGGGTTTTCTAACCTAAATCGGAAAGAGCGCCGTGGTTCAACACGGCGCTCGTTTCGGTTTAACGGGATGGGCCGTCACGCTCAGCGGATGCAGCCCAGATATTGATATCCGCATCCTTGGCGAAGACTTCGATCTCTGACAATTCCGCTTCCGTAAACTCCGACTTTTCCAGCGCGGCGACGCAATCCACCACCTGCTCAGCGCGGCTTGCACCGATGAGAGCGGAGGTCACGCGACCGCCGCGCAGAACCCAGGCGATCGCCATCTGGGCCAAGGTCTGGCCGCGCTTTTCAGCGATGGCGTTCAGACCGCGCAGGTTTTCGATATTGCGATCGTTGAGGAAGGCTGGACGCAGCGACTTGCCCTGTGCGGCGCGGCTATCATCTGGAATACCGCCCAGATACTTGGAGGTGAGCATACCCTGTGCAAGTGGCGAGAAGACGATGGAACCGATACCAAGATCATCCAGCGTATCGAGAAGTCCATCATCTTCAACCCAACGGTTGATGATGGAATAGCTCGGCTGATGGATGAGGCATGGTGTACCAAGCTCCTTCAGGATAGCTGCCGCTTCCTGGGTGCGCTTGGAATTGTAGGACGAGATGCCGACATAAAGCGCACGTCCGGAACGCACGATGTGATCCAGCGCGCCGCATGTTTCTTCCAGCGGGGTATCCGGATCGAAACGGTGCGAATAGAAGATATCGACGTAATCCAGCCCCATACGCTTCAGGGACTGGTCGCAGGACGCGATGAGATATTTGCGGCTGCCCCACTCGCCATAGGGACCCGGCCACATGTTGTAGCCAGCCTTGGAGGAGATGATCATCTCATCACGGTAGCCCGCAAAATCCGTCTTCAGGATTTCCCCGAAGGCGAGTTCGGCACTGCCGGGAAGCGGACCGTAATTGTTGGCAAGGTCGAAATGGGTGATACCCAGATCGAATGCCGTGCGGCAGATATCGCGCTTGCGCTCATGCGGTGTATCATCGCCGAAATTGTGCCAGAAACCAAGCGAGATTGCTGGAAGCTTCAAGCCGGAGCGGCCACAGCGATTGTATTTCATGCGGGAATAGCGGTCTTCTGCCGGTTGCCAGGCCATGAGGTCTCCTCCGAAAGCGGAAATGCGATTGAGATGCCGCACCGATATTCGATGCGGCGAATTTCAAATGTGAATCAGGCGTTCAGGCCACTGCCCCATGGACCGTGATGCTTATCGACACCGTCCACGCGATCAAAGCCGTGCGCGCCAAAGAAATCACGCTGTGCCTGAATGAGGTTCGCGGTTCCGCGTCCACGACGATAGGTATCGAAGTAGGAAAGCGCCGAGGCAAGTGCTGGAACCGGAAGACCGGACATGACTGCCGTGGACACGACCCGCCGCAACGGAGCATCCGTTTCCTGCACCAGCTTGGCAAAAGCAGGCGTGACGATGAGGTTTGCCACATCCGGGTCCTTGGTAAAGGCCGATGTGATCTCATCCAGGAACTGCGAGCGGATGATGCAGCCAGCGCGCCAGATCTTGGCAATGGTGGGCATGGGCAGGTTCCAGCCATATTCCTTGGAGGCAGCAGCCATCACGGCAAAGCCTTGCGCATAGGCTGCGATTTTTGCGGCCAGCAGTGCGTTTTCGAGATCGTCGAGGAAGGAAAGACCATCCGTGCCAGGCATGGCGACCGTGTGCGGGAGACCGAAGATCTTCTCTGCGGCTACGCGCTCTTCCTTCTGGGAGGAGAGAACGCGGCCAGCAACGGCAGCCTCGATGCCGGTGGCAGCAACGCCAAGGTTCTGCGCTTCGATGACCGACCACTTGCCGGTGCCCTTCTGGCCAGCAGCGTCGAGAATGACATCAACCATCGGCTTGTCGCTGATCGGGTCTTTTGCGGCCAGAACTTTTTCGGTGATCTCGATGAGGTAGGAATTGAGGCGCCCCTGGTTCCAGCGGCCGAAGACCTGCGAGATCTCATCTGCCGAGAGCTTCAAGCCATCACGCAAGATGCCGTAAATTTCAGCGATCATCTGCATATCGGCATATTCGATGCCGTTATGGATGGTTTTGACGAAGTGGCCCGCGCCATCATTGCCGAGCCAGGCGACACAAGGTTCGTCATTAAATTTGGCGGAGATGGAGGTGAGAACCTTTTCGACACGCTTCCAGCTATCTTCCGTACCGCCGACCATGATGGATGGGCCGTGGCGCGCACCTTCTTCACCACCGGAAACGCCCATGCCGATGAAGGTGAGCGGGCTATCCTTCAGCGCATCGAATCGGCGAATCGTATCGCGGAAATTGGCATTGCCAGCATCGATCATAATGTCGCCCGACGACAAATACGGCTCCAGCAATTTCATCTGCTGATCGACCGGATCACCGGCCTTGATCATGATGATAATGGGACGCGGCGGGCGGATGGCTGCAACGAATTCTTCAAGCGTTTCGCAAGGAATGATCTGTCCTGCCAGTTCACCGGCCTCAGCGTAGAACTTGCGGGTTGCCTCCGGAGTGCGGTTGAAAACTGCGATCTTGTTGCCCTTTTCTGCGATGTTCAGCGCAAGATTAGAGCCCATGACGCCAAGACCGATAAGGCCGATTTCTGCCTGTTCCACGGAAGTGCCTCCATTGAGTTGGATGGGTGTTTTGGCACTCAACTAGGTAACGGGCAAGGCAAAAGCCATGACAAATCGTTTAAATTTTCAGATGCGGATGAACCTGTTCCTTGTTCCGACCAAGCCGAAGTTGAAGTGCTATCATGGAGACCATATCTGAAACTGGCGCCAAGGAGGAAAGGCAATGACGAGTTTCGACACAAAAGCCATCCACGTTTGCACCGACTGTGCCTGGACCGAAGTTTACGCCTTTGCATCTAATCCACACAACATGGCGCTATGGGCATCAGGGCTTGGAAGTGGGCTAAAGGATGCCGGTGACCATTGGCTGGCCGATGGTGGACCCATTGGCGAAGTGAAGGTGAAATTTGCAAGCAAAAACGAATTCGGCGTACTGGACCACTGGGTCGAGATGCCATCTGGCCTTATCGTCTATAATGCATTTCGCATTGTGCAGAATGGCGAGGGCGCGGAGGCGATCTTTCTTGTCACCCGCCTGCCCGGCATGTCAGCCGAGCAGTTTGAGCAGGATGCCCGCCACGTGGAGACGGATTTGCACCAGTTGAAGCACTTGATGGAAAACCAAATTAGCGCTTGAGACTGTGCTTGATGTTCCACCGGTCGTGATACCACAGCCACTGTTCCGGGTTCTCCCTCACCCAGCTTTCCACCTTATCGTTCAACATCTGCCCGGTTGCCTGAACATCGACTGCGCCGGTTGCAGTGCGGGGCACTTCAATCTTCGGTTCGATCTCCAAACGGTAGCGATTGCCTGGAAGCCGGATACAGCGCGCAGGATAGACTTCGCAATCAAACTGGCGAACCAGCTTGGCAAGCAGCGGATTGGTTTGCACCGGCAGGCCGAAAAAGGACGTTGTGAGCCCCTTCTGGAACTTCTGGTCGACCAGAACACCAATGCCCTTTCCCGCCTCCAGCTGACGCGCCAGGGCGAAGGATGAGCCTGCGTGGGACGGCACGAGTTTACCCATCCGGGCCGACCGGAACGAAAAGATTTTCTCTGCGACATATGGGTTATTTGGCGGGCGGAACATGACTGTGACGTTCAAGCCAAAGGCTGAACCTGCAACGGGTAGCAATTCAAAGCAGCCGCTATGCGCGGTGAAAACGATGAAAGGTTTAGGATGATCGCGTAGTTCGAGGAATAGCGGAATGCCGCTCACTTCAATCCGACCAGCCTTTTCCGCTTCAGGGTTGAAGTCGAAAAGCTGATCAAGAAAGACATATTCAGCAGCCATTCGGCCCATATTGCCCCAGCTGGCGAGCGCAATGCGCTCCCGCTCAGCTTCCGATTTTTCCGGAAAGGCGTTGGCAAGGTTGACCAGCATCAGCCTGTGACGGCTGGTCATGGGGCCGATTTTGCGCACCAGCCAGTCCGCAAAGTTCAAGGCTGGATCAGCGGGGAAAATCTTCAGGAAATTCAGAAAGCCGAAAGCGATCTGCGCCAGCAGCCATTGCCGAAAGTGGCGCGCTGCCAGCACAATTCTCGTAATCAGCATTTTCAATGGATCAATCCATCCGCAAAATGATTTTGCCGAAGATCTGGCGACCTTCCATGCGCTGCAAGGCCTTGTCGATATCATCGAACGTGACTTCCGTATCGATGACCGGATGCACGATGCCGCGGGCCATTTTCTGCATGGCATTGGCCATGTTTTCCATGCGACAACCAAAGGAGCCAAGCAGCTTCAACTGTTGCTGGAACAGCATCATCAGGTTCATATCGGTGGAAACGCCAGAGGTGGAGCCGCAAGTGACCAGACGGCCACCGCGCTTCATGCAAAGCATGGAACCGGCCCAGGTATCCTTGCCGACATGTTCGAAGACGACATCGACGCCCTTCTTCTTTGTCAGCTTGCGCACGACGCCTTCAAAACGGTCCGTGCGGTAGTTGATGACGTGATCGGCACCCAGCGCCTTCGCCTTCTCGATCTTGTCATCAGAGCCGACGGTGGTGATGACAGTGCAGCCGATTTTCTTGGCCAGCTGAATAGCCGCCGTGCCGATGCCGGAGCCGCCTGCATGGACGAGAATGGTCTCACCCGGCTCCAGCTTGGCATTATCGAACAGCATGTGTTCGACCGTGCCGAAGGTAACAGGCGCAAGAGCAGCACCGACAGCATCCACACCCGGAGGTGCAGGCACCAACTGGCGGGCCGGAATGTTGATCTTTTCCTGCGCGAAACCATCCAAATGGAAGCCATGAACGCCAGAAACGTGTTCGCAAAGGTTATCGCGACCTTCACGGCACGGCTTGCAGAGGCCACAGGTGCGCGCGCCATAGATGGACACGAGCTGGCCCGGCAGGACATTCGACACGCCGGGGCCGATGGCTTCGACAACACCGGAGGCTTCCGCGCCAATGGTGAGAGGCATCTTGCGCTTGGCAAATGCCATGCCGCGCCAACCCCAGACATCGATATGGTTGAGCGCCACTGCCTTCACACGCAGTGTCACCTCACCCGGCGCAGGCGCTTCCGGCTCCGGAATGTCCGTTGCTTCAAGGCGTCTATCATCGATCAGTTGCAAAGCGCGCATAGATTTTTCCTTCGCCCGAAGGCGTCAAAGACTGTGTGCTGAATAGCCAATGTGTTGGAGTTGGCTTTTAAGCTGGCTCTGCTGTCATGACAAGGCTTGCGTTCTGCCCGCCAAACCCGAAGGAATTGGAGAGGACCGCCGTTACCTGCTGGTCACGCTTCACATTCGGCACCACATCCAGAATGATCGATGGGTCCGGGTTGACGTGATTGATGGTGGGCGGCAGCGTGCCCGTCAACATGGTCTGGATCGAGAACACAGCCTCAACCGCACCTGCGGCGGTAAGAGTGTGACCAATCATTGACTTGTTGGACGAGCAGGGAATGGCATCCTTCAAGCGATCACCAAAGACCGCAAGCATGGCACCATATTCCATCTTGTCGTTTTCCGGTGTCGAGGTTCCATGGGCATTGATATAGCCGATAGCACCTTCTTCCAAACCAGCATCAGCAAGCGCTGCACGGATGGTGGCGATGGCAGGACCGCCATCCGGTGAAGAGCGTGTGCGGTGGAAATGATCTGCCTTTTCGCCGCAGCCTTTCAGGATGCCAAGCACCTTTGCGCCGCGAGCAACAGCCGATTCCAGGGATTCCAGCACGAGCGTGGCCGCACCTTCTGCAATCACAAAGCCATCGCGATCCTTGCTGAAGGGCTTGGATGCCTTTTCCGGCGGATCGTTTTGCGTGGAAAGCGCAGACAGAAGCGAGAAGCGGATGAGGGCTTCGGCACTGACAGAACCATCGGTCGCAACTGTCAAAGCGCGCTCCGTACGGCCCTGGCGAATGGCTTCGACACCGAGCTGGATGGCCGTGGCGCCAGAGGCACATGCCGTCGAGAGCGTAACCGGCAGGCCGCGTGTGCCGAAAGCATCGGAAAGACGCTCAGAGATAGAGCCAAATTGAGCGGCTTCCAGAAACACAGGGTCTGGACGCTGACGCATGGCGGCAAGAAAACGATCATAGGCATCGTCCTCACGCTCCGGCGGCGGTGCACGGTCTGCCAGCTCGAAGCGCGCGCTCCATTCCGGCTCAACCGGTGGCGCGGCGAGAAACAGCGGACCGTTGAAATCGCCAGACAGGCCTGCCTGCGCCAGCGCTTCCTGCGTTGTGGCGTGAGCAAAGGCATAGGAGCGCTCGACCGCGTTTTCGCGCGGAAGCTTGATGAAATCCACTGTGCCGCTGATGCGGGTGGAGAGCCCTTCCGTCGGGAAACGCTCGATCTTGTGAATGCCGGATGTGCCGGAGGTCAAGGCTGACCAGTTGTCAGCAAGCCCCTGCCCCAGCGAAGTCATGACACCCATGCCGGTGACCGCGACGATGGGGCGGCCCAGATGATCTTTGAATGCGTTCGTGCTCATCTTTGATCCTCAACCGTTCGCGGACAGAACTGCCAGACCTTCGCCGCGGATATAGCCGACGGAGGTGACAACGGCGCGGTGTGCCGGCTGCTGCATGGTGCCTTCATGATCCGGGTCGAAAGCTGGCACCACTGCCTTTCCATCGAGCGAAAGCGCGGCCAGCGCCAGACCAAGCGGAAACTGCGCTTCCATGCCGTGCCCGGTGACACCGCCAAAGCCGCGAATGGGCGCACCTGGGAACATGGTTTCCAGTACAGATTTTTCACGCGAAGCCAGCTCGCTCATGCCACTGCTGCCGGAGAAAACGACCGCGCCGCTTGCATCGCCTTCAGCCAATTGGCCGAGACGTTCCAGGCGCTGTTCGAACTTGCCGTTATCGCGGTTTCCGCGATCTGCCTCGATACCATCGATCACAGCGTAAATATGTGCGCCACGGGCTTCGGCATATTCACGCGCTTCCAGCACGAGAAACGCGCCGACCGACCCCATGATCATGCCGCCGCCTTCTGAGCCATCTCTGGTCCAGAGCGGTTTCCATTCTCCTGTCTGGTGAGCGCGAATACCTTCGACCAGCAAAATGATATCCGCACGTTCGGCAACAAAAGCGCCTCCGACGAGAGAATGAGTCGATTGGCCAGCCTTGATGCGGTGGTAAGCGGTTTCGACCGCAGAGATGCCAGCAGCTTCTTCGCCCATGAAGGTGCGAGAGGAACCGGTGACCTTGTGAACGATGGAAATATTGCCAGCCAAAAGGTTGGAAAGCTGCGCGAGGAACAGCGTTGGGCGCAATTCGGTGGTCAGCTTCTCATTGAGAAGCCGTTCGCGATCGTTGCGCTTCAAGGCCTCGTTGACGATGAGGCTGTCGACCTTGATGTCGCGTTCACCGCCGCCGGCAGCCACGATCATATCCATCGTGCCGCAGGCTTCCGCATTATCCTTCAGCCCGGAATCTTCCAAGGCCAGGCCTGCTGCGAACACGCCAAGACGCTGCCAGTTTTCCATCTGGCGCTGATCACCCCGCTTGGGGATCTGCTGCGACCAATCGATTTCCGGCATCGGGTGGATTGGATACGGCTTGAAACGCTCCACGTCCACGCGCGGGGGCAAAATTTCGGCGCCGCTTAGCAGGGCCAAATGCGGCTCCTTGCCAACGCCACGGCATGTAACAATGCCGACCCCAGTGATTACAACGTCATTGGCTGACTTGCTCATCTCGGCTTCAACCTTTCGGATGCGCGCCCTCAACGGGCTGAAAGCGCGTTCATTAGTCCAACTTCGCCAGCGCGCTTGCGCACGATCTCAGCCAGAGGAATCTCATCAAAGGGCATTGTGCGCAGTTTCAATTGCGCATCGCAGACCTTCTTGCCCGCACAGGTGATCTTCGCCTTGGTAACAGCATAGCCGGAGCCTTCGTGCTCGAGAAACACGTCAATATCCAGCACCGCATCGGGCTCAACAAAGGTCCTCATCTTCGCGCCATCAACCGACATCAGGAACGGCATAGCCGCGAAATCGGACGCTGCGAGAATCATGAAGCCGCTCGCCTGGGCCATGGTTTCAATCAGCAAAACCCCCGGCACGAGAGGCATACCAGGGAAATGGCCTTCAAAGACCGGGCTTTTGCTGGGCACGATAGATTGCGCCCGCAGGGTTTTGGCTTCGAGATCGACCGCTTCGATACGGTCGATCATCTGGAAGTATTCAAGAAGCATCAGGCTTCATCAACAAAAGAGCCTCAGCCCTTTGCCGCCCTCAGTTCGTCGATCTTGGCGCAGAGGTTCTTCAGAACGAAGTATTCCTCGGTCGAAACCTTGCCTTCGTTGACTTCCTGTGTCCACTGCTCAAGCGGGATCTTGATGCCGAATTCCTTGTCGATCGCAAAAACGATGTCCAGGAAATCAAGGCTGTCGATGCCAAGGTCGTCAATCGTGTGGCTCTCAGGTGTGATCGTCTCACGGTCGATTTCGCTGGTTTCAGCAATAATGTCGGCAACTTTGTCGAATGTAGCGGTCACGCTCATATCCTCTGAATTCTGTCAGTTGATGTTCCACATAGGGAAATCCGGCTTCGATGCCAATGGGCTGCGAAGCTCGGAAGGAAATTTTGCACTGTCACTGTTGCGCAAACAGCAATTTGTTCGCGAGGGATTATCAGATCGCCTTGCCCGAAACGAGGGCAGCCCTGATGACCGAGAGAACCTCATCCGGCTTGACCGATACGGCCACCTTCTGGCTCGGCAGATCATCCCAGGCACCGGGCGGAAAGCCCCGGCCATCCGGCTTCTGGATGGTTTGGCCATCAGCAAGGCCACCGCACACCACGCGGATGGCGCCGCTGCGGGTTTCAAACAAATCCGGACGAACGAGATAGACCGCAGCGCAGCTATCGTGGATGACCATGCCGTCACCGACGCGGGTCTTGTAAAAATCGATATAGAGCTGCGAAATATCCGACAAGAGCTTAATATCTTGTCCGCCTTCCGCAACCATATCCGCCAGATAGCCGCTCGTCATGACCGTCTGCATCGTGACATCGAGACCAATCACAACGACCGGCCATGGGGCCGTCATCACCACATCGGCGGCTTCCGGGTCACCGTGGATGTTGGCTTCGGCTGCAGGCGAGACATTGCCGTTCACATCAAATGCACCGCCCATGATGATGACGCCGCGAACAAGCTTGGTGATTTCCGGATCAGCCTTCAGAGCCAGCGCCAGATTGGTCATACGACCGACGGCAATCAGGGTTACCTCACCCGGGTTTGCGCGCACGGTATCGATGATAAATTGAGAGGCAGTGCGCGAATCGGCTACGCGATCAATGCTTTCCGGCACGGGAACATTGCCGATGCCGTTATCGCCGTGGATGGCTGTTGGCCAATAGCTTCCACCACGTGAGGGGTCGAAGGTTTGCCCTGCCCCCTTGGCAACGGGTGCTGGAATCGCCCAGGCAGAGCCAAGGTAAAGCGCATTGCGCGTGGTCAGTTCGATTGGGGCATTGCCGAACACGGTGGTGACACCCACAAGATCGATCTCAGGATGCTTGTGCAGGAAAAGCAGCGCCATTGCATCGTCAATGCCGGGATCGGTGTCGAAGATGACCTTGTGCATTCGGATATCCTTATTCTCAAATTTGCCCGCACAATAACTGGCGGCGGTAAAGACGCAAGACTGCCAGAGACAAACCTCCGGGCGTTTTGTACGCGAGGTAGACTTGCGCACAGGCGGCGACGGTGACAGAAGGCAGGACCTTCTCTTCTGACTGGTTTATCCCCGTGCATGATATAGCGCTGAACCTTCTCCTGCTGCTGTTTGCAGCTGCCGTTATTGCTGGCTTCATCGATTCGATTGCTGGCGGAGGTGGACTGGTAACCCTGCCCTGTTTGCTGCTGGCGGGCTTTCCGCCGCTGGAAGCGCTGGCAACAAACAAGCTTCAGGGAACGTTCGGGTCCGGTTCCGCAACAGTTGCCTATGCGCGGCGTGGCCACGTGAAATTGAAAAAGCAGATGCCCATGGCGCTTATTGCCTATGTGGCAGCAGGCATCGGTTCTTTGATCGCCTCGCATGTGCCCGGACAGTATCTCGCGACCGCAATTCCCTTTCTGTTGATCGGCATTGCTTTGTTCTTCGCCCTCAAGCCAAGGCTCTCAGATGAAGACAGCACGCAACGGATTACGCCGACCATCTTCGCGCTGACGGCGGTTCCACTCGTTGCCCTGTACGATGGCGTTTTCGGACCGGGTGCCGGATCATTCTACATGCTGGGCTTTGTCATGCTGGCAGGCTTTGGCATGTTGAAGGCAACGGCTCATACCAAGCTGCTCAACCTGGGTTCCAATCTCGGATCGCTGACAGTATTTGCGCTGAATGGTGCCATTTCGTGGAAGGTGGGGCTGGTAATGGGCGCTGGGCAATTGATTGGCGCGCAATTGGGTTCTGGCCTTGCCATGCGCAGCGGCGCGAAAATTATCAAGCCGCTTCTCGTCATCACCTGCATTGCGCTGGCGACGAAGCTTTTGTCAGACCCCAGCCACCCGATTCGCCTCTGGCTTGGTTACTAACGCCTTTTTTCGCGCCTTGTGCTTCCACCGAAATTGGCTATTTCATTTTCAGAGACAGGCCAGCCGCGATGAAAAAGACCTCATCCGCGACCTCTGCCAGGCGCTGATGAAGGCGCCCCGCATGGTCTCTGAACTGACGGGCCATACGATTTTCCGGCACGATCCCGAGGCCCACCTCGTTTGAAACGAAGATGATCCGCCCTGGAAAGTCGCGAAGACTGGCAATCAGCAGTTCGGCTTCCGCATCTATATCCGCTTCGGCCATCATCAGGTTCGTTACCCAAAGGGTCAGGCAATCCACCAGAATGACGTTTTGCGAATCCGAAATGCTTGCGATGGATTCAGCCAATCGCAGAGGAACTTCATGGGTGTGCCAGCCGTCCCCTCGCTGCATGCGATGCAGTGTGATTCGCTCGCGCATCTCATCATCCCAGGCCTGCGACGTTGCGATGTAATGGCGAGATAGACCTGAATCGACAGCCAGCCGCTCTGCAAAGCGCGACTTGCCGGAACGAGCTCCGCCGAGGACAAAGGTAATGCAGCCCGCAGTTTCCAACGACGTGAACCAATCATGAGGGGAAAGAAGAAGCCCCGCGATGGAAGATGCGAAAACGGCAAATTCGTAGCCGAAGAGGTTGCCGCCTTGCTGATCGCACCCGCCTATCGCAGGGCATTGGAGCAACTGGCAGACGCGCCCGGTGGCGATGGCCACCTGTCAGCGGAGTTTACCGAGCATCCAACTGTCGAGGATTAAGTTAAGCGCTTCACGTTTAATTCGCAAGAGCGACCCCATAACTTGGGTTGCGTGAAGCGGCTCCGGTACGCACTACCTGCCGGAGCCTCTGTGGCGCTGCCACGCGAAACTGATAGCCCGACAAGTGTTACCGAGGCGTTATCACGGCACAGCTTTTTCAGTAATCGTGCAATTTTGTTGAAACAGCCGGAATGTTCGGTCTCGCTCCACACCTCAAGGGGAACGAGATGGACAAATGGATGACTGGCAAAATCGCTTGATTTTTCTGGATATTGCGACACTTTTGTACTTCGATCCACTCAGAAGCGACCGGGATGGTAAAATATGCGACAGGGGCTTCTTCTTGCCATCGCCGGTTCATTCATTGCGCTTGTGGGCGGAACCAGCGCCTCCCATGCTTGCGGCACGGTTGAAGTTGCGGCGATGAATTGGGAATCCGCGGCTATTGCAGCCGAGGTCGATAAATTCATCCTGGATCACGGCTTTGGTTGCCAGACCCGGATTGTCGCCGGAGACACCATTCCCACGTTTGAAACCATGCTTGCAAGTGGCAAACCCGACATTGCACCTGAGCTTTGGGTCAACTCCATTAATGACAGGCTATCAGAGGCTGTTCGGTCCGGCACCCTTCTGCAGGGAGCAGAAATCCTGGCGGATGGCGCCGTTGAAGGTTGGTGGATACCTAAGTTTATCGCCGATGCTAACCCCTCGATAAAGACCGTGTACGACGCACTGGCGAATCCAAAACTGTTTGCATCCGATTCGCAGCAAGGCATGGGCGTTATTCATAACTGTCCGGCGGAGTGGGCCTGCCGTGTAACCACGGTGAACCTGTTCCGTGCGGTGGGAGCGGCAGACAAGGGCTTCGAGCTCCGCAATGCAGCCACAGGGCAGGAATTAGAAGAATCCATCAACAAGGCTTTTGGGACCAAGACGGGATGGCTCGGCTATTATTGGGCTCCCACGGGCATTTTGGCTCGCCATGAAATGGTGAAGCTCTCATTCGACGTGCCATTTGATCAATTGGAATGGGATAGCTGCACTTCCGTATCGGGTTGCATGAATCCCAAGGTTAATTCCTATCCCACCTCGCAAGCGTTCACGGTAATGACGGCTGGCTTCGCAGAAAAGGAGCCGGAGATCGTCAACTATATGCAGCAGCGCAAATGGGGAAATGCAACGATCAGCAATCTCATTGCCTGGAAAGATGAGAATAAAGTCAATCACGCTGAGGCTGCACGATATTTTCTCAAAGAAAACTTGGGGATTTGGACACGCTGGCTTTCTCCTGACGTGGCAGAGAAAGTGAAAGCTGCGCTTTAACCATATCCGGATATTCTACTATTGAGAGTGACCTGGCCGGGCTGTAACTTCTGCGCCAAGAATCAGTGACGTGGAGTAGAATAAAAATGAATACAGTCGCTTCTATTGGCAGCCGCGAAACCGTTGCAGACGCGTTGGCAGGAATGAGCCAGGATCATGCAAACTGGTTGAGATTGATGATGGAAAACCCGGCAGGCGATGACACGCTGCTGGATGGCATCCATCTTCATCTTGATAATGCTTCAAGCGCACGGTTTCTGAATACATTGAAACTACAGCAATGCGGCGAATGGCTTGGCAATCTCACGCCGGGACGTCTGCAAATTCGCTTGATGGAAGCGGCACGTTCAAGCCAGCATCCAGCCTATTCAGCTTTTCGCGAAGGACTACAAAAAGCTGGCGGCGTTGATAAGGCTTACCCTAAAGCCAACGTCTAACCAACCCACCGCAAACGCAAAAGGCCGCCTGGAGCAGTGCTCACAGACGGCCTTCTCGTTCAAGATAGTTGAAGCTTAGCGGGCAGCGCGCTGAACACTACGGCCAGCATCTTGCGTAGCATTAACTGTGTTGGCTGTATCCTTGCCCACGCCACGGATGGTGTTGCCGCAGGAAGCGAGCGATGCCATGGAAGCGAGAAGAGCAGCGACGACGCAGACAGATTTGACCGTCATGTTGAATAACTCCAAGAAAATTTGACGACATAGAACCGGAAAATTTGTTTCCGTGCGGGTAACGTACGAAGACGATAAAAGTTCACGCGGGCGTGAGCAGTTTTTTACGTATAAGGATTTCCACTCTTTCGCGGACGCAGAAGCATCATTTCGACTTTAATGCTTTCTTTGCCTCGCCCAGCCAACATGGCGCCGAACGCAACCGGTCTGGCTTATCATGAGCATTGAAACTCCTCGAATTCTTGTCCTCACCGCTGGCGGCATGAACCCACAGGTCATGATAAACGCGCTGAAACCGCACTTTCCAAATCTAGAAGTCATAGAAGAGACCTACGAGAGTAAAAGCTCCATACTGAAGCGCCGCGCTCGGAAACTGGGCTGGGCTGTCGCTCTCGGCCAGTTGGCAACCATGGTGTGGTCACGCCTTGGCAAGCGCATGGCAGCCAGACGAAGCGCAGAAATCCTAAGCGAGTTTGGGTTGAGTGACGAACCCGACACGAGCATCCCCAGAACCCACGTGACGTCGTTGAATAGCGCAGAGGCAATTGAGGCTATTCAACGTGCCGAACCAGACGTTGTTTTTACCGTGTCCTGCCGTCTTCTAACCCGTAAAACATTAGAAGCCGTCTCCTGCCCCATCATCAATTTCCATGCGGGAATCAATCCCGCCTATCGCGGCCAGATGGGCGGCTACTGGTCGTTGGTAGAAAAAGATGAGGCTAACTTTGGCGGAACACTTCACCTTGTGGATGCAGGGACCGATACAGGCGCCACCCTGGCGGAAGTGAGGGGAAAGCCACACAAGCGCGATACCATTTCCACCTATCCTCTCTTGATCACTGCTCTAGGAGTGAAGCCCACCATTGAGGTCTTGTCGAAGGCTTTGTCAGGCCAGCTCATCGAGCGTCAGCCGACGGGACCTTCGCGTTTGCGCTTTCCCCCGCCGCTATGGACTTACCTTTACGTGGGTCTTACCCGCAGCATTTGGTAAGCGAAAACTTTCTGCTCGATCCACAGGTGATGAGCAAGGTTAACGCTTGATGCCGAGCCGTAACATGCATTAAAGATTTGTGTCTGATTTCTGGAAAGTTTGATCCACGTCAGCTTCGCGCAGGGGCAATGGGATAAAAAGAGGGTAGGCAGAAAGCCTGTCTCAAGGTCTCCACCCGGCATGAAGCTGGGCGCACAGAATGGAAAGGCCGTTCAGATGCATTATGACTGGAGTGGTGCCGATCACCGTCGGCGTACTTATCTCAAGTTGAGCTGGGTTGCAATTTCAGCAGCTCTCATCGTCGCAGCAGCAATTCTTCATCTCAGTTAATTCGTTTATTACAAAGCCTCTTTCATCTGGCAGTTGGGGTGTAAATCATCCAAACTGCCAGATCCTCAATCAACCGCGGAAGACACAGTGCCGGCGAGCCGAAGTGGCAAACCGATACGGCAAGAGATGATCATCACGCTGCTGCCTTATCCAGTTCCGCGTAGGCTTCGCGAATGGTTTCCGCAACAGCCTTGGCGGGGATGGAAAGATCGCCGCTGGTGAGAAGCCGCACATCAAAAGACATGAGTTCAGGCAATCCTTCGCGGGGCCCAAGAACCGTCATATCATCCGTGATGTAGGTACGTGCCAGTGGTGCGACAGCGAGGTCGGAAATGACTGCTGCGCGCTGCGCCATGGTGCTGGCGCTTAAATAAGCGATGCGATAGGTCCGCTTCGTCTCATCGAGTTTGCGAAGCGCCTCTTGCCGCCAAAGACACCCATCCTCCCAGATTGACACGGGCAATGGATCTTGAAGATGCGCAGCGCCGCACTTGGCACCAGCCCAGACCAGCTTTTCCGTGTAGACGACCTCCCCTTCGCTTTGCAACTGCCGCGATGAGGTGTTGATTAGCGCCAGATCTAATCGCTGCTCCTCCATTCGCTTGCGAAGGTTGGTGCTGGAATCCACGGTGACATCCACCATGATACCTGGAAACTTCCCGGCAAAATCTCGCAGGATTCCAGGTAGCAACCGTTCTGCAATATCATCCGCCGCACCTAGCCTGACCACGCCAGACAGTTCCGGCATCACGAAGCGGGATACCGCTTCGTTGGAGAGCGCTATCAATCGCCGCGCATAGGAAAGCAATATTTCACCTTGCGGCGTGAGGGTCACGGAGCGCGCATCCCGCAAGAATAGCGTTGTCCGAAGTTGATCCTCCAGCTTCTTGATCTGCATGGAGACTGCGGAAGGCGTTCGCAGAACAGCTTCGGCAGCCGTGGAAAAATTACCAGTATCCGCAATGGCTACGAAGGTTCGCAATACATCATTATCGAGCAACGGAAGGTTAGCGCGGAAAGGGACTGTCATCATCCATCTTTCAAAAAAGCTTATATATCCTAGGATATCAGTTTATTTCCTTCACAGTCAACGGGCAGCAATTCGAAACAAAATTCATCACAAAAATGGATGATATTGATCAAAAACATTATCTTGATTGATGACTTGGCAAGGCGCAACGTGATTGCATTCGAAAGGAGAAAACTATGCAAATCAACGTTGCACAATCCACGTATCGCCCACAACTCAAGGAATTTCTGCGTGTTGGTAGCCGGGCTTCGGGCATATTCAGCATTATTACAAAGCTCATGGATGCCTATGCATGCCACAAGGAAATGGCAGAATTGGAAGCGCTTCCTTTCTCTACGCAGAAGGATCTCGGCTGGCCAACGCATTGCAACGCATCTCAAAACCTGCCTCGCACCGACGCGAAGTAGGCTGCACGCACAGCGGAGTGCAGTCTTTCAGACTCTGCTTATGAATACATTCAAAATTAGAAGGATACTTGTCGCACAGAGAACATATTGCCTTGCGCGCTTGGTTGGTTCAATGTCGTTTTCAGAATACTGAAGGCCGACTGTTCACGCGAGGAATAGAGGCTTGCCACGGAGCCCGCTCATGACCAACAAATCGCAGGTCAAAAAACGTACACTGGTGTTTTTCCTCGTCCCAGAATTTACGCTATTACCCTTTGCAGCCGCAGTTGAAACCCTGCGGATTGCCAACCGAATGCTTGGCTACAACGCCTATGAATGGCGCCTTGCATCCGCCGACGGCCAGAAAGTATTTTCATCTAGCGGTATTGCCGTTGAGGTGGATAGCGCTCTAACGGATGAGCGGCGTAACTTGGGCGGGGAACACCGCCCCAACATGGTGCTGATCTGTTCCGGCATCAATGTGGAGGAATTTGCGAACCGATCGGTGTTCGCATTCCTTCGTGAGACCTTCAACCGGGGCGTCGCTGTCGGTAGCCTCTGTACGGGCGCACATGTGCTGGCGCAGGCTGGCCTCTTGAATGGCAAGAGGTGCGCAATCCATTGGGAAAACCTGCCTGGCTTTGCGGAGGCGTTTCCGCAAGCCGAGGTATATGCCGATCTCTACGAGGTTGACGGTAATCTCTACACCTGCGCCGGCGGAACTGCCTCACTGGATATGATGCTTAATCTGATCGGCCAGGATTTTGGCGAGACACTGGTGAATCGCGTTTGTGAACAGCAATTGACCGATCGTGTTCGCAACCCTCACGACCGCCAGCGCCTGCCGCTCCGCGCACGTCTTGGAGTGCAAAACAATAAGGTTCTTCAGATCATCGAATTGATGGAAAGCAACCTTTCCGAACCGCTCTCACTGGTGGACATAGCCGACAAAGTAGGGCTTTCTCGACGGCAGATCGAGCGCCTTTTCGCGCAGGAGATGGGCCGATCCCCTGCCCGCTACTATCTCGAAATCAGGCTCGACCGTGCACGCCATCTGTTGGTGCAATCTTCGATGCCGATTGTGGAGGTGGCGGTGGCCTGCGGGTTTGTTTCGGCTTCGCATTTTTCGAAGTGTTATCGCGAAGTCTATAATCGCTCACCTCAGCAGGAACGGGCGGATCGCAAATTGACGTCTGCGGCACCCAGGGCGCGGATACCAGCCTAAATGAAAAAGGGGGCCGCCTCACAGGCCGCCCCCATCTTTTTATCCCTGATTAAGCAGATCAGGCCGCAGGGCGCTGCTTGCCGGAATGTGTGGATTTGATTTGCACCAGCGTGTCCAGGTTCTGGTTTACGCGGCAATAGAACTCTTCATCAATGAAGGGGCGCAACATGAAGTCATTGCCCCCAGCTTTAAGGAAGCGCGCGGAGAGCAGGCGATCAGTGGAAGAGGATACGCCGATGATGCGCAACTCGTGCGAACCGCGAACAGAACGGATGCGGCGCGCGAGTTCAAACCCATCAATGTCCGGCATGTTGTAATCGGTCACGACGAGGCCGATGTCCGAATTCTTTTTCAAGATATCGAGGGCTTTGGCACCATTTTCAGCCACGCTGACGCGGAAATTATATCGCTTGAGGCGCGTGGATAGCAGTGCGCGCGCAGTTGGGCTGTCATCAACGATGAGGACATGGTGGCGATGATTGGTGAGGAAGCGGCACACCGATTCCACCAGCATCTCGACCGCAAACACGTTGTCCTTCAGAATGTAATCGACGATATCCTTTGCCAGCAGCTTTTCGCGCGTCTGCTCGTGGAAGGTGCCGGTGAAAACGATTGTCGGGATGTTCAAATCGACAAGATATTCTAGCGCCTCGCCGTTTTCAGCGCCGGGAAGATTGATGTTGGAGATCGCGAGCGTCACCGGTTCCTCTGAGAGCTCATTGGCCATCATCAGGTCTTCATATGTGCGGCAGATTTCCGCTTCAATCCCAAAGATCTCCTTGAGACGCTGGCGGATCATGGACGTAAAGACGTTAGAGTCTTCAGCAACAATAATCCGGGCTTCCGGAAATTGTTCGCCTGTATACTGCATGCCGGAAATACCAAGATAAGTCATGATCGCCTTTTATCTCCTCAACTAAAGATAATTTAAAGCAGATCATGTTGCCGAAACATTAAACGCAAAGGTGGCGAGAACTGGATTTCAAGCGAAAAGCGGCCCCGAAGAGCCGCTTTCCAAAGTATGGTCAATTAACTGTTATTCAGGCGCGCAAAGCGTTGTTATCTGGATCGAATGGGCTCTCGCCCACCACTTCCGCCTCATACAGCGAACCGAGGATCTTGACCTTCAACTGTGTGCCGATGACGGCGTGCTGCGGGTTGAGCATAGCAAGAGCCAGAGATTTGCCCACACGCCAGCCGTAGCCACCGCTTGTTACGCGGCCAACCACTTCGCCAGCGGCGTTGTAAATAGCTTCAGAACCTCTCGCATCGACATCTGTTGTGCCTTTAACCTCAAGCGTGCTGAAGTTCCACTTCAGGCCCTTCTCCTTGTAGGCAACCAGTCCATCGCGACCGATGAACTGCTTCTCAGGCTTGATAAAGCGATCCAGGCCGGACTCGTAGGCATTGTATTCAACCGACAGTTCACGCCCCATGTTGCGGTAGGACTTCTCGACAGCCATGGACACCATTGCACGAATACCGAACGGCTTGATGCCGAATTCCGCACCCGCTTCCATGAGTTTGTCGAAGATGTAGTTCTGCATTTCGATTGGGTGGTGCAGTTCCCAGCCCAGTTCACCGACGAAGTTGACGCGCAGAGCGTGAGCCGTCGCGACACCCACCGAGATCTGCTTGCCGGTAAGCCACGGGAAGTCTTTGTTCTCCAGGCTCGTACGTGTGAGTTTCTTCAACAGGTCACGGGACTTCGGCCCAGCCAGAACAAGCACACCATATTTCTGGGTGATCGGCTGAAGGATGACAGAGCCATCCTGCGGCGCAAGGCGCCAAAGCAAATCGTGGTCATGCGCTTCCAGGCCGCCTGCGGAAACCATGTAGAAACGATTGGGTGCCCACTCGTAAATCGTGAACTCCGCCCTCACCCCGCCTGCTGGCGTCAGCACATGCGCTAGGGTGATGCGACCACGCTTCTTGGGGATGGCATTGGCAAAGATGCTTTCCAGCCAAGCGCGCGCGCCAGGGCCGGACACTTCCATCTTCGCAAACGGCGACATATCGAGCACGCCGACATTCTGCGTGACGTTCTTCACCTCGTTGCCGACATGTTCCCAGTAGTTAGAACGACGGAAGGACCATTTTTCGACAAACCGCCCATCGTCCAGCGCAGGCGCATAGTTGTGGCTGGTGATGACATCCGCGCCCACGCCCTTTTCGCTTTCCGGAAGTTCATAACCTTCCGGCGCGTACCAGTTTGCACGCTCCCAGCCATAGAGCGAACCGAACACACCACCAAGCTTCTTGAGCTTTTCATAAATCGGCGTGGTCTTCAGCGGGCGGGCGGCAGAACGCTCCTCATCCGGGTAGTGCATGGTGAAGACGTTTGCGTAGGCTTCTTCATTCTTTGCGATGAGGTATCCCTCAGTCGCGTAAGGGCCGAAGCGGCGTGGGTCCACACCCATGAGATCGACCGTTGGCTCGCCATCCACAATCCATTCCGCCAACTGCCAGCCAGCGCCACCCGCTGCCGTAATACCGAAGGAATGACCTTCGTTCAGCCAGAAATTCTTCAAGCCAGGGGCTGGGCCGACAATCGGGTTACCATCCGGCGTATAGGCAATAGCACCGTTATAGACCTTCTTGATGCCCACTTCACCGAAGGCCGGAACGCGAGCGATGGCGGTTTCGATATGCGGCATCAGGCGATCAAGCTCTTCCTGGAAAAGCTCGTATTCGCTCTCCGACGAAGGGCCATCCACGTAACAGACAGGTGCGCCAACTTCGTAAGGCCCGAGAATCAGGCCGCCCGCTTCTTCGCGCATGTACCAGGCAGAATCCGATTCACGTAAGACGCCCATTTCCGGCAAGCCCTGCTTGCGGCGCTCCTGGATGGCAGGATGCGGTTCCGTGACGATGTACTGGTGCTCGACCGGAATGACTGGAATGTTGAGCCCGACCATCTCACCTGTCTTGCGGGCGAAAGAGCCCGTACAGGAAATGATATGTTCGGCGGTGATTTCACCCTTGTCGGTCGTTACCTTCCACAGGCCATCCGGCTGCTGCTCAATGGCTGTCACGGTCGTGTTTCGATAAATGGTCGCGCCATGATCACGCGCACCCTTGGCAAGCGCCTGGGTGAGATCTGCTGGCTGGATATAGCCATCGTCCGGATGCTGGATCGCGCCGAGAAGGCCATCCGTTTCGCACAGCGGCCAGACTTCCTTCACCTGCTCAGGCGTCAGGAGATTGACCTTTACGCCAATCGTCTCCGCAATGCCGGCATAGTACATATATTCGTCCCAACGATCCTTGGTACGGGCAAGGCGGATATTTGAGACTTTCGAAAAGCCGACATTCATGCCGGTTTCTTCCTGGAGTTCCTCATAGAACTTCACGGAATATTTGTGCAGCTGGCCAACGGAATAGGACAGGTTGAACAGCGGCAGCAGACCGGCTGCGTGCCATGTGGAGCCGGAGGTCAACTCCTTCCGCTCGATGAGAACGACATCACTCCAACCCTTTTTGGCCAAGTGATAGAGCGTTGATACGCCGACAACGCCGCCGCCAACGACGACTGCCCTCGCATGTGATTTCATCGATACGACCCCTCTGATATGGCCGCAAACCCGTGGCAGGTGCGGCTGAATAATATGGGGCTGACTATGCAATCACACCGGCTTTGCCAAACGCCTGATTACGACATGCGTACTGCTTGCCGCGACGCCAGAAAATTTCCTCCACATTAGGTGGAGGTCGCTGGCGTCACGTTCTCTTCTCCGGCCAGAGCTTCATCGGATTGCGAGGCATCGGCACGTTTTTCAGAGATCGGCGGACGAGCCGTATAAAGCGTACCAGTGACATGAACGTCCTGGCGATTGGCAGGAATTTCAATGCCTTCCTCTTCGAAACGACGCAGGATTTCTGCCCGCATGTGGTTTCGAACCCCCATTCCGTCATTCATATCCGCCACGTGGAAACGCAGTTCGAAATCCAGAGACGACGCCCCGAAGCGGAGAAATTCGACATGCGGTTCCGGATTGCGCAGAACCTGCGGTACTCCCGCCGCCACTTCCAGCAGCACCTCGATGACACGCCGTGGATCAGAGCCATAAGCGACACCCACGGGAATTTCCGAACGCTGCATCCGGTTGCGGTGCGTCCAGTTGCCTACCGCAGCATTGATGAGGTCGGAATTCGGAACGATGATCGATTGCTTGCGGAAGGTTTCGATCTCCGTGGCACGCACGGAAATACGCTTCACGATACCCTCAGTCGTGCCGGTAATGATGTGGTCTCCAACCTTGAAGGGCCGCTCCACCAGAAGGATGAGGCCGGATACGAAGTTCGACACGATGTTCTGCAGGCCGAAACCGATACCGACGGACAGCGCACTGGCAACGAGAGCAAGGCTGGACAGATCAATACCAGCCGCAGAGACACCAACCACGACCGCCACCCCCATGCCGAGGTAACCGATACCGGTTTTGACGGAGTTGCGCACACCTGCATCAACCTGGCTGCGCGCCATGACATGCCGATCAATCCATCGCTGTGCAAAGCGGGTCAGCATGTAACCTGCCAAAAACAGCAGGATGCCGATCATGATGCCAACAAGTGAAATATTGATGTTGCCGATGCTGATCTGGGTAAACAGGCGTACCGCCGCCGCCTCGATGTCCTGGATTTGGAAGCCCCAGGTGAGCAGGATCATCGGCACGACGAACACGATTGCAAAGGCGTAAATGCTGAGGCCAGCAAGAAGACCGATTTGATCGAGCGAAATCTCATTGAGCTTGTAGCGGGCAGCGACATAGCGGCCCACGGAAGTTTGTGCAAAAGCACCCTGCTTGCCAACGGCCTTGCCCGAAAGAATGCCGATATATCCGGTGACAACCAGCGCGCCCGTCAGCACGATCTGCGTCGCCATGAAGCGTGCCAGACCAATGTAACCTGAGAGAGCCGCCAAAATTAGGGCTATGCCGATTGTCCGCAATGCGAGCGGCAGCCCCCGCGGCCAAGCGCGCCCAGGCGCTTCGGCATCCTTATCCTTGGCCAGAACAGGCTTCAGGAAAGACATAATAATAATGATCGCGCCGATCAGAATCGATGCAGCAAGGCTCTTCACAATAGCCAGAACGACAGGCGAGTTCAGAACCTCGCCCACTTCGGTGAGCACGAAATCCAGCCCATTGATCAACGACATCGACAGGAAGAGCCAGAAGAGCACTCTTGCACCACGATTGGTGACGCGCACCAGGCGCCAATGCGGATAATCAGGTGCAAGCACGAGCGATGCCAAGCGCGATACGAAGGCGACAGCCCAAATGAGAGCGAGAAAACTTGCGATCAACGGCCGGATGTCGGGCCGCAGCACGCCGAAACTGTGCATAAAGAAATAGGTTGAGGTCAGGAAGGCCGACAGGCTGATCGTGGGAAGCACCAACGACCAAAAGGCAAATGAGAGGCGCGTAATGTAAGGCGGATTATCGAGGCTTGCATCACGCTTCACCATCTTACCCAGAGCCCGATAGCCGCCTGCAAGGAACAGCAGTGCAGCGCAGATCGACAGGGCAATCGCAGCCATCAATTGCAGCTTCTTGAACTTCCAGGCGAAGCTCAGCCAGCTAGACATCGTATCCTTGAAGCTAGCGACTTCTTCGCCAAAGCTGGACGCGGCATCAACCATTACGCCCCAGGAAAGATCGGTATGCTTCAGCAGCGTATCGGAAAACAAACGTCTGCGCTGCTCGGTAATTTTCGCCGATAGTTCGCGAGCGATGGTGGTCAACTGCCCCAGCTCGCTGGATGCTGCTGTAACTTCCGCACGCTCTGACAGAAGGCGATTGCGCTCGTCTGTGACTACGGGAGCCTCTGGCGGCTGCCCTTCCTGCGGTGGCTCACCAAGCTCCTTCACGCGTGCCTGTATCTGTTCAAGCCGCCGCTTCAGATTTCCACTGTGCTCGTTCAACTTGCCCAGGATATCATCGGATTCCGACTTAAGATCGGCCAGTTGCATGTCATCGACATCTTTGGCGCCGGATCGAGCCGTTATTGAATCGAGAGCCTTCCTGGCATCTGCAATATTCTTTTCAATCTTAGCCGCGCCCTCAACAGCAGTCGCAGCCGGTGGGTTGGCGGCGTCCTGAGCAAGCGCCGGAGCAATTGGCACCAAAGCCGGCATGAGGGCCACGAGAAGAAACAGCATTTTCCGTGTGGCAGGAAGAATGAAACCTGTCGCAATCTTGTGCAATGTCATGACCTCAAACATGCGGCGCCTTCATGGGACCGGAACGGGGCAAGGGATGCGTTGAGTCTTGCCAATTTGCAATGGCTGGCCCTTGAAGATGATGCACACGGCGGAACTAAGGCGCTGAAGAGAAACGTTATATAAGCAACGGAACAGAAATCAGCATTTCGCGTTGAATGGCCATCGAATGTTTCATGAGTGAGAGGGCTAGATCAATGGAAAATGCAGGTATCGGCTGGTTGGCAGCGATCATCATCGGCGGCATTGCAGGATGGCTGGCCGAGCAGTTCATGAAGAGCAATATGGGTGTGTTGATGAACATCCTGCTCGGCATCGTGGGCGCAATCGTCGCTAACGCAATTCTTGGCGTTTTCGGAATCGTCTTGGGCGGCTGGATTGGCTACCTGATCGCGGGCTTTATCGGTGCTTGCATTCTTATCGCCATTGGGCGAGCCATCAGGCGTTAAAACCGCTTTGAGCACAGCCTAACAGAAAAGGCCCGGTTCGTTTGAACCGGGCCTTTGAACTGTCAGCAATGCTGAGAAACTGGCTCCCCGGGCCGGATTCGAACCGGCGACCTATCGATTAACAGTCGAGTGCTCTACCGCTGAGCTACCAGGGAATGACGCGTCGCCGCGTCGGTGAGCGGGGTAATACTCAGGCTGGTTCGATTTGCCAAGGGCTTTTTTCAAAAAAAATGCGTTTGCTTGTTTTATCCACATTCGTTCCCCACTTGCCGCCAGTAAAATTGACAGAAAGAGGTGCTGTTTGCAGCGAGAAGAGCAGAAAAGCAGCTTTGGAATTGATCCTAGAACGGGAAGGCTCCAACTTGGACGCTTCAGCATGCCCATGCCGCAATCCCGGGCAGGCCGTGTTGGCATCGGGTCTGTTCTGATCGTTGGCGGCTGCTTGGGATTTTTACCGATTCTGGGCTTCTGGATGGTTCCGCTCGGTTTGGTGGTTCTTTCGCACGATATTCCCTACGTGCGCAGAAAGCGCCGGCGCGTTAGCGTTTGGTGGGCGCGCCGGCGGCAGGAGAAAAAGAAGGCGCCGTCTTCAGCTGAACAATGAAGCTGCGCCCTGCCCGGCGCGGATGGCGAAAAATCCAAGCACGCTGAAATAGATGATCGTGAAGATCAGAAAAACATAACCACCCAGAATAACAAGGCCGTCGCGCTGGATCATTCCAAGAGCGGTCAAAAGAATAGCGATCGCGGGCAACGTGTTGGAAAACGGCACCAAGCCCAACGGAAACATGAGCAGGACACCGCCGAGGGTGATAGCAAGCGCATTCATCCTGTTCACCGCCAATGTGCTTGTCATGCCCAATAGGCGCGGCTTCACATAACCATCAATCCGCGCCACGATATTCACGCCCTTTTGCAAAGCGGGCAGAAGCTTTGATGTTTCCAGCTGCCTGTCCAGTATGCGTTTTGGCATCCATGGCATTCGGTTCAGAAAAACGGCAATGCTAACGAGAATTATGGCAGCGCCAAATACCGTGCTGACACCCGGAATGGATACGGGAATCAAAAAGGGCAATGATGCCAAAGCGCATACAAGTAACAGCCCCTGCTCACCGATGGCATCCATCAACTCGCGCAGGGTCACCGTATTGCCGCGAATGCCTTCAATGAGCTCCCTCAAGGAATCGCTCAAAGGCTTGGTTGAATCCTCAAAAGCACGGCTGTTTTGCACTCTCTCGCCCCGCGTTAGTTAACGAAGGTCGAGAACTAGCAGCTTACTGCGGCACGATGAAGATCTACCGCAGCGGATGACTTTCACGGATTAGTGTGTGCTTCGCCACCAATCCATGGCCCCGCATGCCAGCACGATGGCGAGCACAAGCAAGACATAAGGGTTTATTGCTGTGATATAGCTAAGGTAATGCATGACGGTCTCCTCAAACCCATGCTGACGTTCGTCCCATGCTCCTCCATGGACTGAACACAAACATTCTATCAGAGTTGCAAGACCATCGCCAGTTTCAATCGAAACTGAAAGAGGCTTGGACCAACCACCGGAGGCCCAAGACCTGCCTTGGATTTTTTAAATCAGGCTGCTTTGCGCCGGGCTACAAAGAATGCGCCAGCGCCCGCGGCAATGCCAAAGAACACCCACGTAAAGGGCAGCATATCTGCTTTTTCACTGCGGATTGGCAGTACGGTTACAGTGCCGGGCAAGCTTTCATAGCCCATTTTGCCTTCTGCTTTCGCCTGAGCAATCTGTTCAGGTGAGACAACCCATTCGGCGTGGGTCATCTTGTCCTTCATCATGGCTCCGAAACCGACGACGAGGCCGACGACAACACCGATGATAAGGCTTTTTGATTTGGTCATGTTTTCCCTCAATGTCTAACGGACATCGGATACATAGAATTCGACCAGAAACATCAAGGGCATAGACGCGCTCGACGGGCTCTTGTGGACCAAGGACAGAGCTTGGCCACCCGGGACGTGATTTCACATAGCCAAATTAATTGCGAAAAAAATGCATCACGCTAGCTGTCGCGGCGCAGAAGATGTTCACGTTGGCGTTGTTGTATCTTAAATTGCCTTGACGCTCTGATACTTAGGTACGCATGAATGATGAGCGAAAAGAACATACCCACGGTGGCCAAGCACAGGTATGCGAACAGCCGGTGGGCGGCATCATTCCAGCCCGCCAATGTTGCGACACCCACCAGGACGATCAGTCCAAACCCTGCGATACAGAAGCAACAAGCCGCCTTCCAGGGGCCTGATGCGGATGCAATATAGCGTCTTAGCCAGCCCATATCTTTCTTGCCCAATCTGCCAACTCCTTTCGCCCCATCTGCTCGGATGTACATGGCGTAGCTGGTAGCGGTCAGCAAGACAGGATTGTTAAGACATCTGCTTGAGGAGAGCCAAAATATCTGGCGCAATCGGCATATCTTCAGACTTTTCCAATTGTATGCGGCTGCGATATTTTGGGTCTTCCTGATACCAGGCGATCAAAGAGGACGCGACATCCTTTGCTGCCGCATCGGTTCGCGCTACCCCGTTTTCCTCGCACCAAGCATCCAGAAATTTATCGAGAACTTCCAGGTCATCGGGGGAAAGTGGTGCCTTGCTCGGCATATCTGACTGCTCAAACATATCATCCTCGTGAGGTCGCGTGATTGACATGCGTCACATGCGCATCTTCTAATAATGCGCACTGTGGCTTGTGCAGAGCTAACCGACGAGCGAGCCGGTTGGACGCGACCATTCTGCTTTAGAACGCAAAGCTGGAACCGACGTTCCCGCTTTCAAGGGCATATGGATTCAATGAGTTTAAAATCGAAGGAATTTGAGTGGAGGCCTCGCCCGGAATTGAACCGGGGTACAAGGATTTGCAGTCCTCTGCGTCACCACTCCGCCACGAGGCCATCGCGAAGTTCAATTGAAGTGGTGGCGGGCATTTAGAATGATTTGAGACACAGCGCAAGAGGATTAAATTCTATCTGCCGAATTTTGTCCAATCTCATCATGAACAGGCAACTGAAGACCCGCGCGAACGGGTCCACAGTTTCAACTCAAAGGAGCTTCTTAGCAGTTTGGCTGGGTAGAGCCCGTAGATCCTGCCGTTCCAGCAGCGGCGGAGCCACTCGTCGAGCCGTTACCAGGCGTTCCCGATGCGTTGAGATTTGAACAGCCTGTGCCCGATGAGCCAGTCTGTGAGCCGGAAGAACCCGTGGCGGTGCCGCTTGTACCGCCAGAAGTAGATGAATTTCCCGTTGCTCCAGAACCACTGTTGTTTGTTCCAGACATACCTGTTGAACCAGATCCGGTTGCTCCAGATGCGCCGGCACCGCCTCCGCTTGATCCAGCCGTACCGGATGCACCGCCAGCGGAGGTTCCGGAACCGCCCGATCCACCCGATGTCTGAGCCATGGCAGACGTGGCGAGGCCAATCGCAAGTGCGGAGACAGAAATAATTTTAATTAGCATGGTATCCTCCAAATTCTTCGTGAGGTTAATTCCTCGCGCCAAAGGTCAAACCTTTGCGAATCTATGGCGTTCCAGTCTGCTGGCGTACATAGATAACTTCTAGGCCGTAGTTAGAGAAAGCCACGGCAACAATTCTTGCTGCCGTGACCAATTGATCATCTATCAAGCCGCACCAGCGGGATCACCAATCGGCAATAAAGCTGGATTTAATGTTGGGTCATTCGGATTTTTTGTATCCGACGGGTCCTGCGCCGGTGTCAGCGGTGGCTTTTCCTGTGTTCGATCCGGCACACCGGGCGCTGGGGTCGGGCCGCGGGGTGTTTCTGCAGGGGTGTCGTCTGGCAATGTTGTCGGCATTCGTGCCTCCTCAATGTTGGGACTTCGTAGAGGCAACCCAATGAAGGAGGCTTTGTTCCGTGCATTTTGTCTTGCACTGCGGCGGAATCCGGTTGCACTTGGCCGATGCGGTCTTGAAAGCCGGTCTGTCCAACAGTAATACGAAGCCAGAAACACGCTTTTACGAGGCGAGCACCATGATCGATTTTGAAGCAGCACGGGTCAAGATGGTGGAAAACCAGATCCGCACCACCGACGTCACGTCGCATTCCGTGCTGCGGGCATTCTACAACGTTCCGCGCGAAGCTTTTGTCTCAGACAAGATGAAGCCGTTGGCCTATATCGACAATGATATCGAGATCGCTCCAGGCCGTTATTTGATGGAAGCCTCGCCGCTGGCGAAGATCCTTCAGCTGGCCGCCATCAACAAAGAACAACTGGTTCTCGAGATCGGCGCTGGAACGGGATACACGGCTGCACTGCTTTCGCATGTCGCAGGCTCTGTTATTGCGCTCGAAAGCGATGAGACCCTCGTTCAAACCGCGACCGCCAATATCGCTGCGCTCGGCCTGGATAATGTTCAGGTGGTACAGGGTGAACTGGAGAAGGGATATGCCGCGGAAGCGCCTTACGATCTCATTCTCATTAGCGGTGCCGTTGAAGTCGTTCCTGAGGCTTTGTTTGGCCAGTTGACGGAAGGTGGTCGCCTGATCACTGTCGTTGGTTATGGCAATGCCTCAACCGCCAAGGTCTATTCCAAGGAGCATGGCGTCGTATCTGAAGCGACCTATTTCAATACCTCCGTGAAGCCCCTGCCCGGCTTCCGCAAGGTTGCGGAATTCGTATTCTGAGAAAATCGGCGCAAGCCGTCTGATAATTGCATTCTAAAGCCCGTCGAAATTTCGGCGGGCTTTTTGTTTGAGATTTGTCAGGTCAGCCGTGGGATCGCATCAGCCTTGCCCAGGACTGTAGCCAGGCCCTCTACAGCCAGATTGTGATCGTCCCTCTGCGGAAGACCGGAAACCGTGACCGCGCCGATGCAGCCAACACCGCTGACGCGGATGGGCACGCAGCCGCCATGAGAGGCATAGTCGGCACGCGACATTTCCCACTTTGCTTCCAGGGTCGTATCCAGCCGCTTCAGCTCTAAGCCTATTGCATAGCTGGATTTCAAAAGCCGTAAGGTGAGATTGCGCTTGCGGCGTATCCAGTGCTCGAAGTCCGGCCTGCTGCCGGGAAGGCTAGTGTAGAAAGCCTGCATGCCATTGATGGTAACATCCACCGCAAGAATTTGACCGCGTGACACGGCAATTCCCCGCAATGTTGCGCCAAGCTTCCAGGCCACCTCTAGATCGAAGTGGTCGAACTCCAGCAAACGCTCCTGCTCGGCAATCAATGCCAGGTCGTCGTCAACATTCATCATGTCCTCCCAATCCTCAATCTGTCAGTGGTTTAGCTGAAACATCGGGAAGGCTAAAACAAGATGTTTTTCCACAGACAGGCAAAAAGCCCCAAAACCAGGGCTTCCATAGCTTGAGGCGAACTTCCTGCGAAAAATTTCGAACTTTTTTCCGATAGGCGCTAGACAACACATCAAGAGCCCTTTATACGCGCCCTCACACCAACGGCGCACACAACACCAAGCGCTGACGGGATGGGTGATTAGCTCAGTTGGTAGAGCAGCTGACTCTTAATCAGCGGGTCGTAGGTTCGAGCCCTACATCACCCACCAAACTTCCAAGCCGCTGAAATAAAACATTATATGCAAGATTTGCAACGCGGTTACGTTTGCTTGCTACACCGCTTCCACATGAAAAAGCCGCCTCGCTTTTGCTGGCGGCTTTATAGGTTCTAGCGAGTTATTTTACGCCTCAAGCGCGGGCATCAATGGCCTGATCGACTTCTTCGAGAAAGAGGCGCTGCAGTTCGCTCTGCACCGCATTCATGAAGAGACCAGCCTGGAAAGAAACCTCTTCTTCAGATGCGCCCTGCTTCGAAAGGCTTGCTGCGAATGCTGCCATTTCGGAGCGCCAGTAAAGATTGGCTTCTTGTCCGTGGAGGTTCAGCAGCGCTTGCGCACAACGCCGGATCTCTGCCGTACGACGGTCAGCGGGAAAATGGGCTAGCGACATGAACTCTCCTATACACACTCGCTCGAATCAAACTCACTACATGCCAACAATCGCCTGAAGTGGTTCCCAAACTCTAAACGAGGCCCATTGAATGCGATCTTCGTACTCTTCTGGCGCAACAAATCGACGACAGGATCAGCACCAAGGCTTGCCTGCATCCGTAACGCCGTGCACCAATCCCTCGTGAACCATCTGGCGGCCAATGGATGAGCCGTTGCGGAGCACAACTCTTAGCTGGCGGCCGGAACCGTCTTCGTTACGATTGGGCCAGTCTGTCAGTTCGAAAGCACCCGCATTCAACAGGTCGCGCAGGCGCACCTTCGCAGCGAAACCTCTGGAACGTTCCTGCGGGCAGCGGGCATCCTCGGTGCGCGGCGCCGAGACATCCGCCAGCCGGATTTGCTGCTTCTTGAACCAAAAAGTACTGCCGTCGACCACGCAATTATCCAAGCCAGAGGTGCCACAGAAATAGAAGGTGCCGGTAAACCGCTTGCCGACCAGATCCGCAGGCACAACGCGGGCTGCTTCTGCTTCCGGCTTACGGGCAGGCGCCGGAACACTGGTCGGTGCTTTGTTATCGCCGCCAAGCTGCGGAATTTTGAGCGACGCCAGAGAGCTGGGAAGATAGGGCTTTAAATGCTGTGCGTTATCGGCGAAGGCAATAATGCCCGCTACGCCCGCAAGGGCCAGCAGCCATGGCACGATACCGCCGCCTCTGCTTGATTTGGAACTGGATTTGCGACGCCGCTTGCGTCCCTTGGCAGATGCCGCTTGAGCCATTTTTTCGCACCTCTCTGCAGGGTTCGACTGGAGCGAACCATAACGGCTCAGGTCTCACGACTTCGTTAAGACGCCCTTTACCCTAATGGATGGAGCGAGTTTTCCACCGTTTGGAACTTCAGCAGGAACCGCCGGTTTGGTTGATGCACCATTCCGGGAGGTAAAAATGGAACGCACGACATGGAGAAGACCCGTTGAAGCTGGGGGAGTCCCCATCACCAACGCACTCGAAGCCATCCGCTTCATGGATCGTCGATGGCCTCATGTGAAAGGGCAAAGTTTTTCCCGCGCCCATAGCGCATGCCTTGCCGCTCTCGATGGCCGCGAGGATGCAGATTCGGCCCGCCGCCGGTTTGAGGAAGCTGTCGAGGAAGCAAGTCTCGGAACTCCCCACTGAGGATGCATCGCACCTCCCCGCATCCCGGGGAGGTGCCAGGCTGCCTCTTGTTTATTAGCGACACCGAGGGGAACAAGCCGCTCTTTCGTAACGTTAGGCCCCGGAATGATAACCGTAGGCGGCACCATGCAAACTGATCTGGCATTGTCCTCGCAGTCCGAGATTTCTCCTTACCTTGATCCCCGCATCTATTATGTTCACCCGCTCATGCTACGCGGTTTAGAAGCTTGGCGAGAGGTGTTTCGGCATGCGCGGGAACTCGGCTTCGACACCGTTCTCAGTGCACCGCTGGCAAAACGCGTTGCGGGTGCGAGCGTTTTTGTTTCTTCTGACTTCGATAGAACCGACCCAGAACTTGGCCTTGCCGAGAATATCTTTGATGCCGTCCGATCGCTGGCGGAGGCAGCCCGTTCTGAGGGCCTGATCTTCATGCTTGATCTGGTCGTGGATAGACGTCCTATCTCCAATGGCTCACTCATTCGTCCAATCGCCGATCCACGATTGTCGCCGCTCACCGCAAAAAGTGAGCTATTGCGGGACTTTCCGCCACAGGATCGAGACAACCATTTTCACGAATGGGAAGGCCGCATTCGCAATGTAGCGGAAGCTGGCGTCAAAGGTTTCCGATGCCTGGGCCTGGACCGCGTTCCGCACGATGTATGGCTTCGCTTGAAAGCTGCCTGCGGTGATGCGCATTTCCTGGCATGGACGCCGGGAACAGATTTCGCGGTCCGCCGGGAATATGCACACAGCGTTTTCGATGCTTGCTTCTCCTCCTTCGCCTGGTGGGACATGGAGGAGCGTTGGCTGTTGGAGGAATATAGCCTGCAACGCGCCTATGGAGCGCAAATTGCGTTTCCAGAAGCACCGTTTGCCAAGCGCATCGCCCATGGAATCGATAGCGTTGAGGTTCGTGAGCGGCGCGCGCGGCAACGTCTTCTGCTTGCGGAACGGTTGGGGCAAGGTCTGCTTGTCCCGATGGGCTTTGAGTTTGGCGCATCTGCGCCGCTTGATCCTACGCATGGGACGGCTGACGGTTTGCGTGGATTGCGAGCTCAAGCCTGCTATGACCTCAGCGGCGAAATTCGGGCGCTGAACAGTCAAGCCAAGGCGAAGGGGAAGAGAAAAGCACCCTTTCTTCGCCTTCTCTCAACTGGCCAAGGCAGCGTGGTATCGCTGCTTCAGTCAGAGCAGGAAGACCTCCGAACGGCTTCCAATGTCAGCATCATCGTGCTGAACAAGGATGTTCGCCGCAGCAGCTCTGCGCCGATGAGTTCTCTGCGCGAAGCGGCCTCTGCTTTTCTTCCCCTGAAGCAAGCGGACAATGAAAACCTCGAGGCACCTGCGTCAATTCGCCTTCAACCGGCGGAAATTCGGGTGCTGGAGGGAGCAAGTTCACCGGCCATCACAGGAGCCGTGGACATATACGACGCCGCAACAGCGGCTGGCACCCCTCGGCTGGCCATTGAAAACATTAGCCCTTGTGTGGATGGCGGTCGCTTCCCGGTAAAGCGAGTGGTGGGGGAGACAGTAGTGGTCGAGGCGGATTTGTTCGGTGACGGCCATGACCCTATTTCGGGCGCACTATTCTGGCGTGCTGCCGATGAGAACGCCTGGACAGAAGTGCCGATGCGATTGGTTGAGAACGACCGCTGGACGGCTGAGTTCACCCCTCGGCGCATGGGGCGCCACGAGTTTGCAGTCGAAACATGGCGCAACCCGTTCCAGATTTTCCGCTATGAATTTGGCAAGAAGCATGATGCGCGGCTGGACCTGAACCTCGAGATTCAGGAAGGCCTTTTGCTCGTCGATGCTGCTCTCGACACCACCGACGAAAGCCTGAAGGCAGAGTTGACAAAGCTACGTCAAAGTCTGGCGGATGCCAGCACGGACGATAAAATCCGCATCCTCCTCTCCTCCGATGCAAGCCAGTTAATGGCGCGGGCAGACAAGCGACCGCACCGCGTGCGTTCCGAGCCTGTTCCTCTTGATGCGGAGCGTAAGGAAGCAGCATTTGCCAGCTGGTATCAAATCTTCCCACGCTCCCAAAGCGGTGCCCCCAACCGCCATGGTACCTTCGACGATGTAATCAAGCGTCTGCCTGCAATCAGGGAGATGGGCTTTGATGTTCTCTACTTTCCGCCGATCCACCCCATCGGCACCACCAATCGCAAGGGTCGCAACAACTCGCTGCAGGCAGGGCCGAACGACCCCGGCAGCCCCTACGGCATTGGTTCCGAGGCAGGCGGCCATGACGCTATTCACCCGGAACTCGGCACCTTCGATGATTTTGACAGGCTGGTAGAGGCAGCTCGTCAGCATGGTCTCGAAATCGCTTTGGACCTTGCCATTCAAGCCTCCCCCGATCACCCCTGGCTGAAGGATCATCCCGGCTGGTTCGACTGGCGCCCCGATGGCACGGTGCGCTATGCCGAGAACCCACCGAAAAAATACGAAGACATCGTCAACGTTGATTTCTACGCCAAGGATGCCGTTCCCGCCCTATGGATCGAATTGCGCGATGTGGTGCAGAAGTGGGTCGATCACGGTGTGAAGCTGTTCCGCGTGGATAATCCGCACACCAAGCCCTTTCCTTTCTGGGAATGGATGATTGCCGACATTCGCAACCGGCACCCGGAGGTGGTGTTCCTTTCGGAAGCCTTCACCCGCCCAAAGGTGATGTACCGTCTGGCGAAAGTCGGGTTCTCGCAGTCCTACACCTACTTCACCTGGCGTAATACGAAGTGGGAGCTGGAAACCTACATGCGTGAGCTGACGACAGACGAGCCGCGTGAATTTTTCCGGCCGCACTTCTTCGTCAACACGCATGATATCAACCCGGATTTTCTGCAAAACGCGCCGCGCCCGGCCTATCTCATCCGTGCGGCGCTTGCGGCGACACTCTCCGGTCTGTGGGGCGTCTATAATGGCTTTGAGCTTTGCGAAGGCAGGCCAGACGCCAAGCGCAAGGAATATGCGGATTCAGAAAAATACGAGATCCGCGCTTGGGATTACGACCGGCCCGGCAACATCAAGGCCGAAATTGCGATGCTCAACCGAATTCGCCGGGAAAACCCGGCTTTGCATTCACACCTGGGATTGCGCCAGCTGATTGCATGGAACGACAACATCATCTTTTTCGAGAAATCGAGCCCGGCGCGAGACAATGTTCTGCTGGTGGGTGTGAGCCTTGATCCACACAACGTGCAGGAGGCAGATGTAGAGATACCGCTATGGGCATGGAACCTACCCGACCATGGCACGCTTAACCTGGAAGATCTGATTAGCGGACAGAAATTTTCGCTGACCGGGAAGTGGCAGCATTTGCGGCTGGAACCGCACCTGCCCTTTTCCATCTGGCGCGTGCGATAGAATTCGGGAGGATACACATGGACATGATGCAGAACTCGCAGGGCCAGAATAGCGATCAAAACCTGCTCTGGTACAAAGACTCAATCATCTACCAACTGCATGTGAAGTCATTCTACGATAGCAATGGCGATGGCATCGGCGACTTTGCCGGATTAACCGAAAAGATCGATCACATCGCATCCCTTGGCGCGACCGCAATCTGGCTGTTGCCCTTCTTCCCCTCGCCCCGTCGCGACGATGGTTACGACATTGCCGATTACGGCAATGTGAGCCCCGACTACGGCACAATGGAAGATTTCCGCGCCTTCGTGGACGCCGCCCATCAGCGCAATATCCGCGTGATCATCGAGCTTGTTATTAATCACACCAGCGATCAGCACCCCTGGTTTCAACGCGCGCGCAATGCCCCTGCTGGCTCTGCGGAACGCGATTTTTATGTCTGGTCCGATACCGATCAAAAGTTTCCCGAAACGCGCATCATCTTTCTGGATACGGAAAAATCCAACTGGACATGGGACCCTGTGGCAGGTGCCTATTATTGGCACCGCTTTTACTCCCACCAGCCAGACCTGAATTTCGACAATCCTCAGGTGCTGGATGAGCTTCTCACCGTCATGCGCTTCTGGCTGGAAACCGGCATTGATGGCTTCCGCCTGGATGCCATTCCTTACCTTGTCGAGCGCGAGGGCACGATCAATGAGAACCTGCCTGAAACCCACGACGTCCTGAAAAAAATCCGGTCAGCCCTCGATGCCACGCATCCGGGCAAGATGCTTCTGGCAGAGGCCAACCAATGGCCGGAAGATACCAGCGAATATTTCGGCGACGGCGATGAATGCCATATGGCATTCCACTTTCCGCTCATGCCGCGAATGTACATGGCGATTGCCAAGGAGGATCGTTTTCCGATCACCGACATCATGCGCCAGACGCCGGAAATTCCAGAAAACTGCCAGTGGGCAATTTTCCTGCGTAACCACGATGAACTCACGCTGGAAATGGTGACGGACGAAGAGCGCGATTACCTCTGGAACACTTACGCCGCTGATCGTCGCGCCCGCATCAACCTCGGTATTCGCCGCCGCCTTGCGCCGCTGATGGAGCGGGATCGTCGCCGTGTGGAACTGATGAATGGCTTGCTCCTCTCCATGCCAGGAACGCCCGTTCTCTACTATGGCGATGAAATCGGCATGGGTGACAATATCTATCTTGGAGACCGAGATGGAGTTCGCACTCCTATGCAATGGTCGCCGGATCGCAATGGCGGCTTTTCCCGCGCGGACCCGGCGCGACTGGTGCTGCCACCCGTGATGGACCCGTTATACGGCTATGAGGCGCTGAATGTCGAAGCGCAAAGCGTGGACCAGCACAGCCTGCTGAACTGGACACGGCGAATGCTGGCCCTGCGTGGCCGCCACCCCGCATTCGGTCGCGGTTCGCTGCGATTCCTGACGCCCGGCAACCGAAGGATTCTCGCTTACCTGCGCGAATATAACGGTGAAACGATCCTGTGCGTCGCCAACCTTTCACGCCTGCCGCAGGCGGTGGAACTCGATCTTGCGGAATTTCAGGGCCGGGTACCAATCGAACTTACAGGCATGTCGCCCTTCCCACCCATCGGTCAATTGACCTACCTGCTGACCCTGCCGCCTTTCTCATTCTACTGGTTCCAACTGGTAGCGGAAGCGGATGGCCCGGCATGGAGAACGGAGCCACCGGAGCAGATGCCTGACCTACAGACGCTCGTGATCCGCCGCGACATGACGGATCTGGTGGATGAGCCCCACCTCGTGCAGACCCTTTCCCGCGATATCCTGCCATCCTACCTCGAGAAGCGCCGATGGTTTGGGGCCAAGGGTGAGCGCCTGAAGCAGGCACGGCTTGTATCTGCGATTCCCATGGGGATCACTCACAATATTCTGCTTGGAGAGCTTGAGGCGGAGCTGGAAGGTCACACCGAAACCTACCTGGTGCCACTGACGCCTGCTTGGGATGATACCCAACCTTCTGCCCTTGCCCAGCAACTTGCGCTAGCGCGCATTCGCCAAGGCAGACGTGTAGGCTTTTTGACAGACGGTTTCAGCACTGAGGCAATGGCCCGCGGTGTGGTTCGGGGTCTGTGTGAAAGGTCAGTTATCTCCGGTCGCGCCGGGACATTGGAGTTCCTGGGCACAGAGCAGCTGGACTGCATGAGCCTGGCGGACGATATGCCGGTCCGCTGGCTTTCGGCCGAACAATCGAACAGCAGCCTGATCATTGCGGATATGGCGATGATCAAGCTTATCCGTCACATTTCGCCCGGTGTTCATCCCGAAGTGGAAATGACCCGTTATCTGACAGAAGTCAGATATCAGAACACTGCACCGCTGCTGGGTGAAGTTGTCCGCACATCGCCCGAAGGTGAGCGATTTACCCTCATGATCGTGCAGGGTGCTATTCGCAACCAAGGCGATGCGTGGAACTGGATGCTGACCAATCTGCGGCGCATTCTGGATGACATCGGCATTAGTGCGCCGGAACCGGATGCGCAAGATGACCTGCTCAAACCATTGACGACGTTTGCCGGGACCATCGGCCAGCGTTTGGGTGAGCTTCACTTCGCCTTGGCAGAGGATACCGATAACCAGAATTTCGTTCCCCTGCCCGCGCTGGAAGAAAACTGCGAACTTTGGCGCGCAAGTGCAGTTGGGCAAATCGACAGGGCCTTGGATATTCTTGAGGAAGAGGATGGCCAACTGGAGCCGGAAGTTGCGGCAATGGTGAAGCCTCTGCTGGGCCAGCGGCAGCACCTCATGGATCTTGCAGCCAAGCTGTCACGCGCTGCGGAAGGCGCGATGATGATCCGCAACCATGGCGACTTCCATCTTGGCCAAGTACTCGTTGCGGAATCAGATGCTTACATCATCGACTTCGAGGGTGAGCCCGCTCGTGAGCTGGCGCAGCGACGAGCAAAAACAATTCCGCTTCGCGATGTGGCTGGCCTGTTGCGCTCGCTGAGTTATCTCGCCGCCACAGCAGAGTTGGAAACAGAAGCTGTTGCCGAGACCGATACGCCAGAACGAAGCGCCATTATTCGCAGGTTCGTGGAATTGGCTGAACGCAACTTCCTCGACAGCTACTTCCAGGCGGTGGCGGGCTCCAAGAATCTCCAGGTGGATGAGACCAAGCGCCAGCAGATGCTGGACCTCTACCTCTTGGAAAAGGCGGCCTACGAGATTGCCTATGAGGCGCGCAACCGCCCGAAATGGCTTCCCATTCCGCTTCGTGGCTTTGCAGCCATTGTTGAACGACTTTCGGAAAGAACGGCATGAACATGGAACGCTCCGAATTGATGGCCGGGCTTGATCTCGACGCCATCGAAGCACTGGTTGCTGGCCGCCATGGAGACCCCTTCTCCATCCTCGGTGCGCACCCCATGCAGGGTTCAACAGTAGTCCGCGCTTTCTACCCTGGCGCGGAAGGCATTGAACTGCTCGATGCTTCCGGCATGAATGTGATGGCAAAGATGCATCGCGTCCACGCTGCCGGCCTCTTTGCGGCATCAGTCACCTCTTCTGGCAGATACCGTTTGCGGATTCTTTGGCCGGAAGCCATGCAGGAAACCGAAGATCCCTATTCTTTCGGCCTCCTGCTTGGTGAGTTGGACCTGCACCTCATCAGTCAGGGCACACATTATGACCTCGGGCGCACGCTCGGCGCTGTCGCCATGGATATCGACGGCACAAGCGGCGTGCGCTTTTCCGTGTGGGCACCCAATGCGCGGCGCGTCTCTGTCGTCGGTGATTTCAATTCCTGGGATGGGCGGCGAAATCCCATGCGTTCACGCCGCGAAGCTGGGATTTGGGAGCTTTTCGTCCCGCGTGTGGGTCCGGGCGACCGCTACAAGTTCGAAATCATTGATCGCGACGGTAACCTCCTGCCCCAGAAGGCTGACCCAATTGCCCGCGCCAGCGAAGCGGCACCCGCCACAGCTTCCATCGTCGCATCGAGCCAGCCCTTCCGCTGGACCGATGAAGCCTGGATGCGGGATGGTGCTGGCAAGCGCTCCGGTGAAGGCGCAATGTCCGTCTATGAGGTGCATCTCGGCTCATGGCTGCGCATTGCCGAGGAAGCGAACCGCTCGCTGGATTGGGTAGAGCTGAGCCAGAGGCTTGTGCCTTACGCTGCTGAACTCGGGTTCACGCATATTGAGCTGTTGCCCATCATGGAACATCCCTTCGGCGGTTCCTGGGGTTATCAACCGCTTGGCCTGTTTGCGCCCACCGGTCGCTACGGAACGCCGGAGGATTTTGCCTACTTCATCGACCGCTGCCATGCCTCAGGCATCGGCGTCATTCTGGATTGGGTGCCAGCGCATTTTCCAACGGATGTCTGGGGTCTTGCCCGCTTCGATGGTACCGCTCTTTACGAGCATGAAGACCCGCGAGAGGGTTTCCACAAAGACTGGAATACATTGATCTACAACCTCGGTCGCAACGAGGTGAAAGGCTTTCTCATCGCCAGCGCGATGGAATGGCTGGAGCATTTTCACATTGATGCGCTTCGCGTCGATGCCGTGGCTTCAATGCTCTACCGCGATTACTCCCGTAACGCAGGTGAGTGGATACCGAACAAATACGGCGGGCGAGAGAACCTCGAATCGGTCGAGTTTTTCAAGCATCTGAATAGCATCATACACCAGCGCTGCCCCCATGCCTTTACCGTTGCCGAGGAATCGACTGCTTGGCCGGGAGTGACCAAACCCGTCGAGGAAGGCGGGCTTGGTTTCGACTTCAAATGGAATATGGGCTGGATGCATGACACGCTCCATTACATGGAGAAGGAGCCGGTTTACCGCCAATACCACCATGGAATGATGACCTTCGGCATGGTCTATGCCTATTCCGAGCGTTTCATGCTGCCGCTCTCCCACGATGAAGTGGTACACGGAAAAGGCTCCTTGCTTGGCAAAATGCCGGGTGACCACTGGCAGAAAATGGCAAACCTTCGCGCCTATTTCGGATTCATGTGGGCGCATCCCGGCAAGAAACTGCTCTTCATGGGAGGGGAAATCGGCCAATCAACAGAATGGAATCATGACGGCTCTATTGTCTGGGATCTCCTGGATCGCCCGGATCATGCTGGACTGCAGAGGTTAGTGGGTGATCTGAACCGCATTTATAAAGATGAGCCTGCCCTGCAATATGGTGATCTGCACCCCGAAGGGTTTGAATGGATCGTCGGGGACGATGCGGCCAATTCCGTATTCGCCATCTTGCGGAAATCAGAGGATGGACAGAGCGCCGTTCTAGCCGTCTCGAACCTTACACCCATTCCACGGCACGGATACAGAATTGGCGTACCCCAAAAGGGGATGTGGAACGAGATCCTCAACTCCGATGCAGGCGTGTATGGCGGCTCCAACCTAGGTAACATTGGCGCAATGACTGAGCAGCTTCCCGCACATGGTCAAAGTCAATCTATCGCCCTTACACTGCCGCCGCTCTCCACTATCTACCTGAAATGGGTAGCGTGACGATTCGGAACTTGTTTAAAAAACTCTAGATTTTGCAAGGGTTTGTATGGGGCAAGACAGAAATATATTTCGAAAGGATTAACGCTAAAGGGTTCTTGAAGTGCTGAGAACATTTCCATATTAGCTCCTGCGCAAGGAATAATGTGAATGACTCTCGAATCTCTACTGGACTGCCAAGAGCGTGGCTCCAATGCCCGTATTCTCGGAGCCTTTGCTCAAGAGAACCCCTATACCAAGGCTGCTCGTCTCAACATTCCGGAAGAGGAACGGGCGCTGCTGCGCGATGCCTGGAGCTTTGGCTGGCAGGTAGAGGATGCGGCGCGCCAAATTGGCACTGGCATTTACCTTTCGTTAAGACACGAAATAGCTTTGGCGAACGGGCGCACTTCGGACGCTTGAGGCGAATCGGACCGACGGTCTATCTGACACGAGCCGGTATGAGACCGGTCAGGGGCTCGCGGACCCCCTACTCATTACGAGTTGGTGAGCCCCGCTTTTCGCCAAGCGTCCGCAATATGGCGAGCAAACATCATGATGCCCGATCTTTCGGTGCGCTCGCAAGCAACCCTGTGCCCCAAGGCCTCTTCGGTCTCGCTAGCGGATACGCATAGCACCACCTCTGTGCCATCACCTTCATTCCCTGGAGCATTCTGTGCTAGGGCTTGATCGTTATCAGGGAGGCAATTGTTGGCACGGACACTTATCAGGCCAGGCGGTCGAAGCGAACGTATTCAAATCGCTGTACACAAAGCTGTACGAGAATTGATGGACGAGCAGCAGGACGAGGAACTGACCGTTGCACTGGTTGCAGCGCGGGCTGACGTTCCGCCTTCTACCATTTATCGCCGATGGGGAACCCTGCCAAAGCTGCTTGAGGACGTCGCCAAAGAGCGGTTCCTGCCAGACAGCATTCCGACCGATACCGGAAGCTTTAGAGGCGATCTCGAACTTTGGCTGGAACAACTGGTCGATGACATTTCTTCGGGTCCGGCGCGCGCGCTTTTCCGCGAACGGTTCACCAATGTGAGACTGGCACAGACAGCGGCAGGTTACCCGTTTCAGAATCTCGTTTGCCTTATCGATCGATGTGCCGCGCGAGGTGAACCCGTCCTGGTTCCTGACCGGTTGATGGATATGATCTTTGCCCCTATCGTCTACAGGATGTTCTTCACGGGCCAAACAATTACCAAGGCATACCAGTTAGAGCTTATCGAAAACGCGCTGAGCGCGCCCGGCAGTATGCGGCCATTCGAGAACCAGCAGACCATCAAGGACTATGTGCTTTACGAGAATGATCCTCAGTAATTGACGAGCAATTGATCCTGCCCATCCCCAAATTGGGGCTGAACTCCCAGCAAAGCTGCGCTCATGCTGATAATTTCCCTGACCATCGGCGCGGCGGTATAGGCAGCCAAGCGACCGCCTTTCTCCCCCGTAAGCGGAGCATCGATAACCGTGAGGACCACGTAGCAGGGCTTGTTGATGGGGAAGCCCGCCAAGAACGCGTTGAAGTTAAGATGGGCCGCATATCTGCCATTGATAACCTTGTCGGCGGTGCCAGTCTTCCCGCCGACATTGAAGCCCGGAACGAGAGCACTCCGCCCCGACCCTTTAATGCCGTTCCAGTAAAAGAGGAACCGCATGTCGGCGCTGGTGGAGGCCTTGATGACCTGAGTGGCTGCGGCTTCAGCATCTGCGGAGGTTCTAGGGAGAAACGTTGGTTCGATGAGTTTTCCGCCATTGATCAACGCGGCCCCGGCCACAGCCGTCTGGAGCGGCGTGGTTGCCACGCCATGCCCAAAAGAAATGGTTGCCTGATTGATTTTCCGCCAAGGATGCGGCTGCGTCGGGGTTGCCACCTCCGGCAACTCCGTCTTCATTTTCGACAGGAGGCCGAGTTTCGTCAGGAATGCTTGATGATCAGGAAGCTCGACCATGGATGCAATGGTCGCGGTCCCGATGTTTGAGGAATACTGAAAGACCTCGGGCACAGTCAACGGACGTCCCTGGCCGTGATCATCGCGGATTGTATAGCCAGACAGCCGGTATGGCTTGCTTGCATCAACCACGCTGTTCAGGGTGATTTTGCCCTCGTCAATTCCCATGGCGAGGGTGAAGCTCTTGAAGGTGGAGCCCATCTCGAAGGTGGCATTGCTCATCCGGTTGAACCAGCCCTTTTCATATTCCTTGTCAACGCTTCCATCCGGCAAGGTGCGGGAAGGTTCATTGGGGTCGAAATCCGGGACAGAGGCCATGGCGATAACTTCGCCGGTATTTACATCCAGGACGACCGCTCCAGCGGCCTCTGCCTGGTAGGCGTCCTTGGCGGTGGCGACAACTTCGTGGACGATGCTTTGGACGCGCAGATCTATCGAGAGGCGTATAGGCGACATGGGTACGTTGTTGGTCAAACCCGCTGCTCGTAGCTCCGAAAGGCCCTGCTGGTCTATGTAGCGCTCCATCCCCGCCAGCCCCTGATTGTCGATGTTGACATAACCAAGAATGTGGGCGGCGGCTGAGCCAGCAGGATAAAATCTTCGCTTTTCCGGACGAAACCCGATTCCTGGAATGCCCAGTTTCATGATCGTTGCTTGCTGCATTGGGGTCAGTTGACGTCGAAGCCATTGGAAGGCGCTTTTGGAGGTTAGCTTTCTGTGGGTTTCCACCCAATCAAGGCCTGGAATGACGCTCGCCAGCTTTTCAATGGCCTCGTCGACATCAACGATTCGTCTGGGCTCACCATAAAGAGAGACCATGTTGAGGTCAGTCGCCAACAACTCACCATTACGGTCGATGATGTCGGGACGTGAGGCAACATGGCTGTCATCATGGCCGATGCTGTCGGTCACGGGGTTACCTGCCATCCCATATTGAACCAACCTGCCGCCAATGATTGCATAGATGAAGAGAAAACAGCCAAACAGAATGATCAGCCGCTGACGCGCTTGGATGGCTCGACGCATTTGCGTTCCCACGAAACTTTGCCCACCAGCCTTCACCATCGCGAAATGCGCCTTGCTTCGAAGCGCGTGGAGTCGAGGAAGCGTTACCATTCTTATAGCCCGATTGCGCAAGTCAACTTTTAACGACCACTCGCACGCCCGCACCGAGGTGTAGGGAGTCCCACAAGACCTTAATGCGACATGGATAGCGTTAAGTAGTCGCGCGACTCTTAATGCATTTCATGTTGCGTTAGCAAGGCGAGAGTTCTCTGATCGGGCCAAAGAGGATCAGTGGAGGTTGCTGGGACGGAGAGGTTGCTGCTTCAACGGAGATTGGTCAGATTATGAGGCATGGCGCCGGCGCGGCCACTCCGGGGGATTTCCTGGCTATCGTGACAATGGGTTAGGAGCCGCATGCCAATGTATTGGCTGAAGAACCGGCCCTGACCGCAAAGCTGCCGATACTTGTGGCGTTAGACCCGCCAAACGTAAAAACCCCCGGCTTTCGCCGAGGGTTTAATAGGTAATTGCTGGAGAAGTATCGCTTATTCAGCGTCGCCTTCAGCGGCCTTCTTCTTGGAAGCAGCCTTCTTCTTTGGGGCAGCAGCTTCTTCACCTTCAGCAGCGTCGGAAGCTTCCGCCTTGGCGGCCTTCTTCTTCGGAGCAGCCTTTTTCTTTTCGGTCTTTACCGACCCTTCAGAACCTTCTTCTTCGTCAGCGAGAAGTTCTTCCTTGGAAACGGTCTTATCCGTGACGTCGATTTCAGACAGCAGCTTGTCGATGACCTTCTCTTCGAAGATCGGCGCGCGAAGCGAAGCGGCTGCACCCGGCGTGTTGCGGAAATAGTCGAGAATTTCGCGCTGCTGGCCAGGGAACTGCTGCAACTGCGTGTAAAGCGCCCGCTGCATTTCTTCTTCGGTTACATCAACGCCAGCCTTCTCGCCGATTTCGGAGAGAACGAGACCGAGACGAACGCGACGCTCAGCAAGCTTGCGATATTCTTCGCGGGCTTCTTCTTCGGTCGTGTCTTCGTCAGCAAAGGTCTTGCCGGACTGCGCGAGGTCTGTGTTGATCTGACGCCAGATGTTGTCGAACTCGGCATCAACCAAGGTCTGAGGCGTTTCGAACTTGTACTGTTCGTCAAGCTGGTCAAGGATCTGACGCTTAACCTTCTGGCGCGTTACGTTGCCGTACTGGCCTTCGATCTGGCCGCGCACAATTTCCTTCAGCTTGTCGAGCGATTCTACGCCCAGCTTGGAAGCCAGTTCATCGTTGAGCTCAACGGCGGCAGGAGCGGCAACTTCCTTGACGGTGATGTCAAAGGTCGCTTCCTTGCCGGCGAGGTTCGCAGCCGGATATTCGGATGGGAAGGTAACCGTGATCACCTTTTCATCGCCAGCCTTGACGCCGACCAGCTGGTCTTCAAAGCCTGGAATGAATCGGCCCGAGCCAAGAACCAGTTCCGCATCCTCAGCAGCGCCGCCATCGAAGGCTTCGCCGTCAACCTTGCCGAGGTAGTTCATGGTCACGCGGTCGCCATCAGCGGCAGCGCCTTCCTTCTTTTCGAAGGTGCGCGCGCTCTCAGCGATCTTTTCGATCTGCTCGGTGACTTCCTCTTCAGAAACTTCAACCACTTCGCGGGTAACCTTGATACCGCTCGTTGGCTGCAGTTCGATTGCCGGAATCACTTCGTAGGAGAGTGTGAATTCGAGATCAGCTTCAGCGCTAAGGATCTTTTCGGCTTCCGCCTCGTCCTCAGTCATCTTGATGCTTGGCTGCGTTGCAGACTTTTCCCCACGCTCGGAAAGGATCGCGCTTGGGCGGTCACGAACGATTTCGTTGACCAGCTCAGCCATGATCGACTTGCCGTAGACCTTCTTCAGGTGTGCGACAGGAACCTTGCCAGGACGAAAGCCATTGATGCGAACCTTATCCTTGGCTTCGGCCAGGCGCTCGTTCATGCGCTGTTCCATATCGCTGGCCGGAATAACGACCTTGATTTCGCGCTTCAGCCCTTCAGCGAGCGTTTCGGTAACCTGCATTGTCATACCTTCATAATCATGCGGCGGTGCTCAGACAGCCGTTGTTTCCATGAGCACGACGCCGGAGCTTCGCCGGTCGTGGCTTCTATGCAATCTCGTTTGCGCTGAGGTCTCATGCGCCAACCTGCCAAAACGGCCTGCGGCGACAGACTGTCGCGACTTGGTGCGGGTAGAGAGACTTGAACTCCCACGCCTTGCGGCACCAGAACCTAAATCTGGCGTGTCTACCAATTTCACCATACCCGCGCCCCAAAACCGCGTCGAAATCCTCGCGCAGAGGCCTTCCGGAGCGCGCGTCTCTATAACAACCGTTTTTCTGCCACGCAAAGGAAAAATGACACTGATCACAGCAAGACGCATAAATGATGAATTCCAGCCCCTGCGGCACGCCATGAAAAACAGCTACTCCTCGGAAACATGCTTACCCGATGCATGCAGCCAACGCATGCCTAGCATTCGCATATCGCACTGCACAAAATTGCGATTTAGGACTATACATTGTTCAACAACGGGCTGCGGCCCGTGACATTCGACTGATCGCCTCTCCTCCTCCCAGCGATCGTCGTTTAGACTGGCGCCTCCTCCTCCCAACGCCAGTCACCCCTAACGACGCCCACCGGACCTCCTCCCCCGGTGGGCGTTGTTCGTTTCATTGCTTCCCGAAAATTTGCTGCTACGAACCGCGTCGGTCCCGCGGACCGTCCGTCCTTGCCCACATTTGCGCCACAACCGTTAACGCTTTTCGCCGAGCAATGCACATTCCGCATAGGTGGCATACAAGATGCGCGCTGTTCTTATTTGCACCGCAGCATATACTGCAGCCAATCAATCGAGACGCACACATGAAGCGGCTCAAGGAAACCAAGGATCAAGACAATGAACATCGCACGCTCGCTCAATAACTGGCGCAAGTATCGTCAGACTGTAACTGAACTGGCCCGCATGTCGGACCGTGAACTTAGCGACCTCGGCATCGGCCGCTCGGAAATCCGTCGCGTTGCTCGCACGGCTGTCGGCATCTAATAGCCAAGTCATTCCGGGCTTTGCCCACCTCAAAAGCCTCCCCTCGCGGGAGGCTTTTTTGTTGCACGATGTCCGGTAATTTTTGGAAAATAGGGCCTGCTCAAATAGTGGCCTCCCATATGACGGCGCTGCAAATTTCGGCATCACTCTGCACAAATGCATAGCAGTCGCCTGCTTTTTGCACTGCACACTTCTGTTTTACATGTGTATAAGAAACACATCGCTCAGCCACTAACGGATTTGAGCAGAACCAAACCTGAGGACACCACAATGAACCCGATTCGCCTCGCTAAGAGCTGGGTCAGCTACCGCCGCACGATGAACGAACTTCGTGGCCTTTCGAACCAGGCTCTTTCTGATATCGGCCTGACGCGCTACGACATCCGCACCATCGCTGCCCGCTCGTTCCGTTAATCAGCGCCCTCTTCGGCTTTGCCGGAGGTGCAGCGACTAGTGGAAATGCATAGCCCCCTTGCAAATGGCTCGGGGGCTTTTTGCTGTCTGGACCTTGGGGATACAAGCTCGCATCAGCAATCTCACCCGTCACATCGCCAAGCTCTTACAAATAAATAACCCGCCTTACGGCGGGCTATCAGGTCCGAGCAGATCGCCTGTAGGCGGCCTTAGCTTTCAAGGCTGCACAGCGGCCCTATTTACAAGCTTCAACGTATGATCTGGCTGCACAACGAAAGTTTCCGCGTAGGTTTGCCCACCCTCATCCACCTTCTGAGAAACGGTCGAGCCAATCATATTGATGCTGAGACGCCCTTCGGTGGCGTGGCCAAGCTCTGCTGCAAAAGAGAGCGTGCTTGCGCCAAAAACAATAGCCAGGCTTGCAAAAATCATCTTCTTCATTGATCTAACTCCTTGATTAGCAGTATCGGCGGAGTTGTCGGTACTGGTGCATGGGCGCCTTCAATAGCAGCGCCTGATCAAGGATTTGGGGAGATTGCTGCGGCAAAACAACGACGGCAGCAATCACCTTTTTGTGCGCAATACTCAGCTTAGGGAAAGGAACCTGTCTGAGCCAGCCTGCGCAATTGCGGCTGCGTATTCGCTTTTCAAGCGATTGCACAGTTCTGCCACCGACGGAATGTCGTGGATCGATGTAACACCCTGCCCGGCTGACCACACATTCTTCCAGGCTTTTGCTTCATTCGCCATATCCATCGGACCGTGAGAGACGAGGTTGTTGGGGTCGAGCCCCGCCGCCACAATACTGGGCTTCAAGAAGTTGGCGTTCACGCCGGAAATTGCATCCGTGTAGATGATGTCGGCAGACGAGGCCTCCATCGTCATGGTCTTCTGCGCTTCTGGCACCATTGATTCGCTCGTAACAAGGAAGCGCGTGCCGAGATAGGCCAAATCTGCTCCCATCATGCGGGCAGCAGCGATGTGTGCACCTGTGCTCATGGCACCGGACAGCAAGATCGTTCCGGAGAAGAAAGAACGGATTTCAGGAATGAAAGCAAAGGGGCTCAACGTTCCCGCATGGCCACCTGCGCCGGCACATACGGCGATGATGCCATCCACTCCAGCTTCCACCGCCTTTTCCGCATGTCGCCGGTTGATGACATCATGAAATACGAGGCCGCCATAGGAATGAACGGCCTTCACCACATCCGGCACAGCTCCAAGCGACGTGATAACCAGTGGCACCTTGTGCTCCACCACAGCCTTCAAATCAGGCTCTAGCCGAGGATTGGACCGATGAACGATAAGGTTGACGCCGAAGGGTGCTGCATCTGGAGTAGCTGCCAAACCCGCTCGGATTTGGTTCAGCCAATCGACGAAACCATCCGTGCTTCGTTGATTAAGAGCGGGAAAAGTTCCGACCAGTCCCGCTTTACAGGTCTCGACCACCAAATCAGGACCAGATGCAAGAAACATGGGCGCCGCCACAGCGGGTAACTTGAGCCCCTTGAATTGCGTTGGAATTGGCATCGTTCCTCCCGAAGTCTGCAATTTAATTGGTTGGTCGAACTATAAACCGCAGTTTACGTAAACGGCAATATGGGGAGCGATGCTTTAGTGCTGCGAACAAAAATGGCGGCAGTCTAGTTTGACCGCCGCCCCTGAGCATTTGCAAAAAGTGAATTTCAGTGGCCGCGTGCGGCTGCCACCATCTCCCGCAACTGGTCTTCCGTCCGCACACCTTGGCGGTACAGCTCGATGGTGATGGCGGCGAGCCGGTTGGTCTCTTCCTGATCGTCCTCAGGGCAGATCTCAGCCTTCAACCGTTCAAACACCTGCTGGCACCTAGCCAAATCTTCAGAGTTCAACGGTTCCTCGCTACGCCTCTTCTCACTCCTGATCATGCGCACTCCTGAACTGCATGTAATTCGACCACCGCGGTGGCGGTGAAGCCGACCTACGTATAAATATCGCGGTGTTCATTGATTTAAATCGTTAGGCACGCTCCCGTGATCGGGAGTGAGCCGCACATCCGCAATCCCTCAATTATAGGGGGGCATTACCGGGATCGTCCCACAGGGTTCAGCACAAAAACGCTTGCACGACGCCAAGCGGGAAGGCTCTGTCGTGCGCGTCGAATGGTACTCATGCCTGAACTCATCATTAACCTTCTCCCGTCGGCACCCGACAACGCACTCGAGAGCATTCGGTTCCGCGAAATTCAGATTATTTTGCCCGCTAGAGAAAGAGTTCGCCGGCCGCAACTTTAACGGCTTGGCCGCCAATGCGTGCACGCGAAATGGCCGTGTCCTTAACGTCTACATGAAGATGAATATAGGAGGGACGCCCCATTTCCTGGCCCTGCTCGATGAGAAGCGGATGGTGTCCGTCTGGCAAGGCGTCAAAGCGGTGAATTGCACCAGCAAGGGCTGCAACGGCGCCCCCAGTTGCGGGATCTTCTGCAATTCCCATATCAGAAGTGAACATGCGCGCATGGAAGCGGGCATTATGATTCACACCTCCTCGGCAATAAATATAGGCCGATGCGAGACGCCCCTCGACCAAGGGGGCTGCACGTTCCCAAAGCATTGGATCGAACTCGACTGCCTGGACCTTTGCCAGATTATGCACGGGCAGCATGAGGAAAGGCACGCCTGCTGTCCAGATCGATGGAAAGTGATTCTCGAAACCAAGATCGGAAAGCTTCAGGCCAATGGCATCGGCCAGCCCCTGACGATCCAGATTGAGTTCGATCTGAGAAGGGTTTCGCGGCAAGTCGAACTCGGCAAAGCTGGCCTGATCCTTCGATAGTTTTACCGCACAGCGAACTGGCCCAACCGTTTCCTCCAGCACGAAGACAGTATCCACCTCCTGGCCCTCACCTCGATTCATCTCGGTCAAGGCGATCGCCGTGCCAACGGTCGGATGCCCGGCGAAGGGCAATTCATAAGCCGGTGTGAAAATACGCAGTTTTGCGGCATGCGTTGAGTTCTGCGCATCCACCACGAACACAGTTTCGGAGAGGTTCAATTCCTTGGCCACGGCCTGCATCTGATCGTCTGACAGATGATCGCCACCGAAGATCACAGCAAGTGGATTGCCCTGCAGACGGGTATCGGTGAAGACATCATAGACGACATAACGCAGGACCACATGAACCTCCAATGATTGAGCCGAACGGCAATCGGGCATGAACCTGCCCCAGCCAGACCAGAGGTTCAACCCACTGATTTTCCAAGTCCCGCGAAAAAGAATGAAAGTGCTATTCAGCAAACTTGTTGGCATGCCCCTAAAGCGGTGGATAATCAGCACATTCAAACCCGTGTCGGGACCGCCAAAAAACAAATAGGGCTCCGCCGCGAACGGCGAAGCCCCATTCAATTATCTCCGGTCCTTCGGCTCAGGCAGCCTTGGCATCCGCACTGCGAATCAGGCGACCAAGACGCTGGATGCCTTCCTCAATCATCGCCTCATTGGCGCAGGAGAAGGAAAGACGCAGCGTATTTTCACCAGAACGATCTGCAAAGAAGGCCTGCCCTGGAACGAATGCGACCTTTTCGGTCTCGATGGAACGGGCCAGAAGATCCGCACCGTTCAGCCCCTTCGGCAGCGTGACCCAAACGAACATGCCGCCTTCCGGCTTTGTCCAGCTGGTGCCCGCAGGCATATATTTTTCCAACGCGGCCAGCATCGCATTACGGCGGGCGCTATAGGCTGCACCGATCTTGGCGACCTGGGAATCGAAAATTCGCTCGGCAACCGTTGCAATGGCAATCTGGTTAATCGTGGAGGAGTGTAGATCTGCGGCCTGCTTCATCAGTACGAGCTTGCGGATGACCGACATATTGGCCACTACGAAACCGACGCGTAGACCGGGTGCAAGTGTCTTGGAGAAACTGCCGGAATAGATCGTACGTGTATTTTCGATACCGCCCTTGCGCGCAATTTCGAGCGCCAGGATTGGAGGAATTGCTTCGCCATTGTAGCGGAGCGACTGGTAGGCACCGTCTTCGATGACGGCGATATCCAGTTCATCCGCCAAGTCGAGCAGCTTTTCACGCGACTGACGGTCAACAGTTTCACCCGTCGGGTTGGAAAAGTCAGCCGAGAGATAGGCAAACTTTACCTTGCCGCCATTCTTGGCTGCGGCTTCGCGGTAAGCTTCCGGCGTGCGGTTACCACCAGGCGTCAGCTGATCATAGTTCGGTTCGTAGGCGTTGAATGCCTGAAGCGCGCCGAGATAGGTCGGCCAGGTGACCAGTGCCGTATCCTGCGGCGACAGGAAAAGCTTGCCTAGATAATCCAATGCCTGCTGCGAACCAGACGTGATGAAGACGTTATCGACCGTGCAATCAATACCGATCTTCTTCATTTCGCCGACCAGCCACTCGCGCAGCGGCTTATATCCTTCGCTGACCGAATACTGCAGAGCTGCATTGACCTGCGGGCTGGTGAAGATTTCGGAATAGGCGTCCTTGAAAGCTTCATCGGGAAACAGTGCCGGATCAGGAATTCCGCCTGCGAACGAAATGATGTCTGGCCGCTCAAGCAGCTTCAGCAATTCGCGGATTTCAGATGCGCGCATCCGGCTGGAGCGCGTCGCAAATATATGATCCCAATCAAGCACCGGCGTTTCCTCTTATTTCGTTCTTTCGGCTTTTTCTTTCCTTGAATACCGAAAGGTCAACAATACTGACCTATCGGAATTCCTCCTCCCGCGCAAGCGCGAATGTGCACGGTACGAGGTCAGGAAAGTCAAAAATCAGGCAAAAATCCAGTGGAAATGAACGGATTTATCACAGACTGCGAAGATCGCAGTTTTCGCAATCACTGGCTGCCAAGATCAGCAATCCGGCATCGGCAAGTCACAGAGCCAACGCACGAAAATTGCGTGAGTTGCCCGCGCAATTAGAAAAGCCGACGGTGTGATCACCGTCGGCCAAATTCAATTCCAGAAGACAAGGATGGCTTGGTTGAGGGCCTTGTCGATCAGCTTGTTCTTGCCGAGCCCCGTATCGCCGAAGGCGTACCAGCAGCGATGCCTGGATCGGCAGGACGCTTAGTTGACGGCCTTGTCGACCAGCTTGTTCTTGCCGATCCATGGCATCATGGCGCGAAGCTTGGTGCCGACTTCTTCGATCTGATGGCTGTCGTTCATGCGGCGGATACCCTTGAAGCGGGCCGCACCAGAACGGTATTCCTGCATCCAATCGGAGGTGAACTTGCCGGTCTGAATGTCGTGCAGAACGCGCTTCATTTCTGCCTTTGTTTCCGCAGTGATGATGCGCGGACCTGTGACATACTCGCCCCACTCAGCAGTGTTGGAGATCGAGTAGTTCATGTTGGCAATGCCGCCTTCGTAGATCAGGTCCACGATGAGCTTCACCTCGTGCAAGCACTCGAAGTAAGCCATTTCAGGTGCGTAACCGCCTTCAACCAGCGTCTCAAAACCAGCGCGGATAAGTTCGACGAGACCGCCGCACAGGACAACCTGTTCGCCGAAGAGGTCGGTTTCGCATTCTTCCTTGAAGTTGGTTTCGATGATGCCGGAACGACCGCCGCCAACGCCGCAAGCGTAAGACAGAGCGAGTTCAAGCGCATTGCCAGAAGCGTTGTGGTGAACGGCAACGAGGCAAGGAACGCCGCCGCCCTTCTGGTATTCGCCGCGAACCGTGTGGCCAGGACCCTTCGGTGCAATCATGACAACGTCAACAGTGCTCTTTGGCTCAATGAGGCCGAAGTGAACATTGAGGCCGTGGGCGAAAGCGATCGCTGCGCCATCGCGGATGTTGCCAGCAATGTCAGCCTTGTAAATGTCAGCCTGCAATTCGTCTGGCGTTGCCATCATCAGAAGATCGGCCCAGGCAGCAGCTTCAGCAACCGTCATAACTTTGAAGCCATCGGCTTCAGCCTTCTTGATTGTCGGAGAACCGGACTTCAGAGCGATAACGACGTTCTTGGCACCGGAATCCTTCAGGTTCAGCGCGTGTGCGCGGCCCTGGCTGCCATAGCCAACAATGACGACGTTCTTCGACTTGATGAGGTTGAGATCTGCATCCCGATCGTAATAAACGCGCATCTTATGTGGTCCTTCCCTATGCGAGTTGTTTAAAAATTTGAGGAAACGCGAACTGCGCTCTCGGTATGAGTGGACATGCCATGCAGCGCGAGAAAGGCATCCACTGCCCTCGCCGCTTGGCGTGCATTATCTTTCAAGCCCTTCTCGCCCAGCAGCATGCGAACATGCAAATCTGAAACGATCAGACCGTAGAGTGTGTGATAGGCGCTATCCGCATCGGAAAACCTCAAGAGACCTGCACGTCGGCCAGCCTCCATCAGGCTGATGGCGCGCCGATCGATCTGGCGACGGCCGTGCTCGATCAGCAACCGGCCCAGCTTCGAGCCTTCGCGGCTGGCTTGACCGATGGCAAGACGGTTCAAGGCCAGTGAAACTTCACCGGACAGAACTTCCAGCAAATCACGGCCAAATGTTTCCAGATGCTCGCGCAGAAGATCAGCGGTCAGCTTGCCACTGCCCCGCTCAAAGGTTCTAACCTTGCTGGCTTGAAATGCGATCATGGCAGCCAACAGGCCGTCACGATCACCAAACCATTTATACAGGCTTTCCTTCGAGCAGTTGGCCGCACGCGCCAGGCCGGATGTCGTAAGCGCCTTCTCGCCACCATCGACCAGAAGCTTGAGCGCCTGTTCCAGAACAGCGTTCTGGCGCGGCGAAAACTCTGGCATCTCGGGCAATTCGGCGGTCACGGCTCAATCTCCTTACAGTACCGTACGGTACGGTTCCGATTGTTTAGAGACGTTTTCGAAGATCGTCAATAGCCTGATTACGGGAAGTGGAAAGAATCGCAGAAGACACGTAGAACAGATCCAAAAGGGGTGGAGGTATATGATGACACGCATGTTAGCATGGGCAGGATTGTTGGCGCTGACAGCCGTATCAGCTGCTTCCGCCAAGGAGACGCGCTGCGGATGGGTACAAAATCCAACGCCTGGCAATTACTGGCTGGATGACCGGGACGCCTCCTGGACTATCGTCACGCAGGGTACCGATCCACAGCCAAAGGGTGCTGATCTGCTACCCGACTTCACCGCAGGGGAATTCGTTCAGACAAACGGCTATTACGGCTACGCCTGCGCTTGCATGTCAGTCGATGTGGATCGTAAGCAAGAGCGCATCACTCAGATCTTCTCGGTTAAGCAACTGCCGCTTTCAAAGTGCAGGAACGATCCGAAAATCCCCAAGGAGTAGTCAGCCCCTCTCCGTGTCGTCAAATTGATGACGAGCAGCCCGAACGGCAGGATGGTTACGCTCGGCCCAGATGATCACTTGCGAAAGCGCCGCGAACAGGGAGAAGCCCAGCGGCGTCATGCTGTACGCCACGCTTGGCGGCTTGGTGGGAAACACGGTGCGATCGATATAGCCATCGCGTTGCAATTCCCGCAGTGTCTGGGTCAACATTCGCTGAGAAATATCCGGCACCAGCCGCCGCAGCTCACCAAAGCGGTAAGATTGCTCTGAAAGAGCATGAAGAAGCAGCACAGACCATTTTCCGCTGATCTGGCTCATCACATCCCGAACCGGGCATTTTTCAAAGTCTCCACCCGACATGTCACAATCGGAAAGTCGAAACCCGACTTCGCTGACACGCTTATCCATGCTGGTTCCCTTTTCGTAACGATGTGCGCAGAAACTGCCTTCTTTACAGTTGCTCTGTCAATTCTCAAAATAGCGCTAGTCTCAAAAAGAGACCAACATTCTCACATGAACGAGGAAGGCACAAAGACGTGGCAAAAATTCTGGTTACCGGCGCATCTGGCCAACTTGGCCAAAAAGTCATCGAACATCTGGTTGCGGATGGCAAACTAGCAAAATCAGATATTATTGCAGCCAGCCGCAGTCCTGAAAAGCTTGGTGAATGGCAGAAGGCGGGCCTTGAAGTGCGCAAGGCCGACTTTGACGATGCATCCGAAATGGAGGCTGCTTTCCATGGTGTGGATCGGCTTCTTTTGATCTCCACCGACGAACTGGCTGTTCCCGGCAAGCGTCTTCAACAGCACCAAGCCGCCGTTGAAGCAGCGGTGAAGGCAGGCGTGAAGCATATTTTCTACACCTCGATGCCGAACCCCGACAGATCGCTAGTGACATTTGCGCCCGACCATCTTGGCACCGAACAGGCGATCAAGGAGAGCGGCCTGCCCTACACCATCATACGTAATTCCTGGTATCTCGATAACTACTTCATGAGCATGCCGCATAACCTCGAAGTGGGTACCTGGTACACCGCGACCGGAGATGGGAAGGTAGCAAACATTTCTCGTGACGACTGCGCCGCTGCTGCGGCCGCTGCTCTGGCCTCCCCGCCGGCTGGCAACGCCACTTTCACATTAACAGGCACAACATCTCTCTCAGCCGATGAGATTGGCAAACTCGTTTCGGATGCCGCCGGAAAGCCGCTGAATGTTGTGAAAGTCACCGATGACCAGCTAGCAGGCGGTCTGCGCGGGGCGGGGCTACCGGATTTTGTCGTTTCCATGCTGGTTTCCGCCGATGCCAATACGCGGGCTGGCAACTTCGATGTAGTGACCGGCGATTTTGAACGCCTGACGGGCAAAAAACCTCAGAGCGCCGCTGAATTCTTTACCGCTCACAAAGCGCTTCTCGGCTGAACATCCCGCTCAGCCAGAGAAGACGGTCGGAAGCTGCCCACCTTCCGACCGTCATTTTTTTAGAGCTTCTCGCCACAGGCGCGACGGAAGCGGCGAACAGTTTCAGCCATTCCATATTCCAGGGCATCTGCCGTGAGCCCATGTCCAATGGAGACTTCCGCAAGGTTAGGGATACGTTTGGCCAAGGCTGGAAGATTAGCTACGGTCAAGTCATGACCAGCATTGACGCCCATACCTTCTGCCTCGGCGGCATCTGCTGTCCGGCCCAGCAGCTCCAGCAAGCGCGCACCCTCTGCAGGGTTATCAAAGCAGCCGCCGTAAGGGCCGGTGTAAAGCTCAATGCGATCTGCTCCGGTCTGCTTGGCAAGCTTAACGGCTTCGACATCGCCGTCACCATCAGCAAAGAGAGAGACGCGCATCCCGCCCTTCTTGAGGCGCGAAACGACCTCGTGCAGCATGTCGCCACGACCGCGAAAATCCCAGCCATGGTCGGAGGTTGCCTGTGCAGGATCATCCGGCACCAGTGTGACCTGCTCCGGCTGTGTTTCCTCGCAAAGCAGGAGAAAATCCTCGCTCGGATAGCCTTCAATATTGAATTCCGTGGTTGGAAATTCATCATCAATCAAGGCGCGCAGCTCTGGAAGGTCGGTAAAGCGAATATGCCGTTGATCAGGTCGCGGGTGGACCGTCAAACCATAGGCGCCAGCCTGCAACGCTATCCTGCCAATTCCCACGACGCTCGGCCAAGGTAGATCCCGACGGTTGCGAAGCATGGCGATTGCATTGAGGTTCACGGAAAGCTTGGCCGGCATGTCGTTTTCCTTTGATGTTCAAAGACCTGTCTAATGCCTGACCACAGACGGAGCAACGGGCAAAAAAGCCTATCAATAAGTGGGGGCTGGACCAGCAGCGCTATAATTTCTCGTGATAGTAGAATCGCACTAGTATCTTTCTCATAGATTTATAAAAATCAACCTACGTAGAGAGTAGCGCGTGAGTTGTGGGGGAGCACGAACGCCGGTCCTGTAAGGATTTCGATCGGCCTTTCGCCTAAAGGGGCTGAAGTAATGCAGACTGATATTTTCTACAGGACTCCAAATCATGAGAGGGCGACCACTGGTGCCCATTTGTTTTTGCCACATATTTCAGATGCAGCCGTTGCCATGCAAGCACCTCTTGCTATCGCAGATATGGCAGAGCTTTTTGGCGTGACGCATCGCACTCTGCATTTCTATGAGGAAAAGGGGCTGATCCTCCCGCAGCGGCTTGGCGCCATGCGGGTGTATGCGAGCGATGACATTCGGCGCATGGAGGTGATATGCGCCTGCCGTGAAGTCGGCATCTCTCTCGTCGGTATTCAGGAGCTGATGCAGCAGTTCAGTGAAGCCATTTCGCAGGAAGAGGTAGACAGGTTTTTCCACACAGCTTTGGAAACCCGCAAGCGTGAACTCACTGCGGATATGTCCACCATTCACCGGCAGGTCCAACAGATTCGGCTGCTGATCAACGGCCCTGGCCGCGCAAGCGACAAAAGCACGGAGACGCTTCCCATTCTCAACGAATTGGAGCGGCAATGTCTGTTGCTGATGACGGACGGCATGAAGGGGGCGGAGTTGGCGAAGGCTCTGCACCTGACGTCAGGCAGCCTTCTTGATCTTGAAGATAGTCTTATCAAGAAACTTGGCGTTGCCAATCGCTATCAGGCCGCCGCCAAAGCGCATATTCTGGGAATATTGCCGAACTGATTTGCAAGGTAGACTCTAGCGCACGATTGTCAGTGTCTGCGCAGCACGTGTAATGGCAGTGTAGAGCCAGCGTTCACGCGTGTCGCGAAAAGCCCAGCTTTCATCGAACAGAACAACATTGTTCCACTGCGAACCCTGCGCCTTATGCACCGTCAGCGCATAGCCGTAGTCGAATTCATCATAGCGTTTGCGGGTGGACCAAGGGATCTCGCCCTCGTCCTCGAACGTCTGCTTGAGCAGTTTGATCTTGGCGGCACCGCGATCCATATCGTCGTCTTCCGGGCGAATCATCAGATTGATGCCGGGCTTTACGGTTTCACGCGACGAACTCATGACCTGCCAGAGAGAGCCGTTCAGCAGCCCCTTGGCCGGATCGTTGCGCAAACACACGAGCTTATCCCCCGATTGAGGATAGGCCTGGGAAAAGCCCTTCAACTCGCGAAGACGCTGATTGTAGCGGCGGCGTGTCTTGTTCGTGCCAACAAGAACCTGATCGGCCTCAAGCACGAGTGTCTGGTTCACGGCGTTGCGGGAAATAACCTGCGCCGTGCCGTAATCTCCAAGCGGAACCTCCCTGCCCTCCCGCACTTGCATGGCAAGCTGAATGATCGGGTTATCGCGAGCCTGACGGTGAATTTCAGTCAGCAGGTAATCGGGCTCCTGCTCCGTAAAAAAGCCGCCCCCAGTGACGGGTGGCAACTGGCCGGGATCGCCAAGCACAAGGATGGGGGTGCCGAAGCTCATGAGATCGCGGCCGAGCTGCTCATCCACCATGGAGCATTCGTCAATCACGATAAGTGCTGCCTTGGCGACGGGGCTTTGCCGGTTGATGGAGAACATTGGCGCGACGGATGTCTTGCCGGTTTCTTCATCTTCCACCTGCTCCTCACCACGTGGGCGATAGATCAGCGAATGGATTGTTTTGGCATTAGACGCCCCGCGTGAACGCAGCACCTGCGCCGCCTTGCCAGTAAAGGCCGCGAACAGCACGTCTCCATCCACATTTTCTGCGAAGTAACGAGCCAGGGTCGTCTTTCCCGTTCCGGCATAACCGAACAGACGGAAAACCGGGCTACGGCCTTCCTTCAACCATGTTGAAACGGCCTTGAGGGCCTCATCCTGCTGTGGTGCGAACTGCATGCCCTTCTTTCCGGGATTCGGAACAGAATAGCAACCTGAAACCGACTGAGGAGCAGAACTTTACCGCCTCTGCGGATCGTTGCAGAGCTCGATAGCTTGACCATGCGGCGTGGCTTCTGCGGCGCGTTTCCAGCCTTCCTGCAGAGAAAGAATAGATGCCTGTTCGGCTATGCCTTTTTCCACGAGAAGCTGTGTGAGGGCGGCCAGCCATGCTTCAAAATAATCGGAACCATCCGCTGCCCGCTCCGGCAGATGCACCTGTGAGGACAAGACCTGCGCCCACTCGTGCCAAGTAAAAGCACCGCGTTCATGCAGATGAACAGTGAGTGCAAAGGCCTGTGCCTGCCAGGGTTCGGCAAAGACAGGCTCACCCTCCGGGCTCAGCGGCAGGCCCGGTAAATCCCGTAGAGGGCTTGGAGCTTCACACTGGCTCAAGGTAGCTCTCCCAGGCATCGATGGAGATTGTGAGGCTCGGGTCACTGCCCTGCCCCCAGATTTCCGGTCCTTCGAACACGACCGTATAAACCCATTGTGGGTTTTCGCCATAGCCATGAGCGTTATCATCCGCGAAAACGAAAGAGCCTTGAACTGCCTCTATCACGCCGATCTTATCTCTAGCATAGCGCGGTAGGCGGGTATGACCTGTTGGATGCGAATTCAAAGTGCGCACCGACTGCCCAACACCAAATCTGGGTGGTTCGGAAACCGGTCTGTCGCAGGGGCCGCCCTTCGCCAGAACGGCTGGCACCATATCTGCCTTCAATACGCGCTTTGGTGCGGCACCATCAGTCTTGCGATGACCGCTCATTATCTCGTCTGGGGTGACGAAACCATGCCGCTCCAGCAGCACTTCCAGCGCACGAATCCAGATTTCATAATAGCTTGCGGAAAGATAAGCGGCTGGCGGAATGCACTCGCGGGCATGTCGGCTTTCATCGATAGACCAAGCGCCGAAAGCACCACAGGAAAGGGTAATTCCGAGAGCTCGCTTTTCCCATTCCGCGTGGAAATAAGGCTCATCCACTTCCGGCGCCACGGGTCCAAAACCCATCTGGCCGCCCAGATCATGCGGGCCGTTCACGCCGCACCGTCCCGAACGGATTTGGCAAGCCCCGTTCCGATCATACTGTCACGCGTTACCAGGTCAGCCAGTTGATCCTCGCCCCAACCTTCCGTACCTTCTGGCCGCTGCGGCACGACGAGATAGCGTAGCTCGGCTGTGGAATCCCAAACGCGGATTTTCTGGCTGTCAGGCAGCGTCACGCCAAACTCCGCCAGCACTCCTCTTGGATCAATGACTGCGCGAGAACGATAGGCTGGCGCTTTATACCACACCGGCGGCAGCCCGAGCACCGCCCAGGGATAACAGGAACAGAGCGTGCAAACGACCAGATTGTGGGTTTCATCCGTGTTGAACACTGCGCGCATATGCTCGCCCTGCCTGCCGGTGAAGCCGAGGCTTGCAATGGCCGCCGTCGCATCCCGCAGGAGCCAATCGGCGAAATCTGGATCGCTCCAGGCTTTCGCGACCACTCTTGCGCCGTTTCGTGGGCCAATCTTGGTTTCATAGGTTTCCACGATGGCATCCAGCGCTGCCGGATCAATCAAGCCCTTCTCTGTCAGCACCGTTTCCAATGCCCGAACCCGGGCCTGCATATCGGAATAGTGATTATCGTGATGGTGGTCATGATCATCGTGATGGTGATGATCGTGGTCATGGCTCGTCACCGGCTGTTCCTTTCGGCGGGTATGAGCGGCCAATTTAAGCGAGAAGCGTTCGTCATGCCAATCGTGGGATTTGATGATTTTGCGCTTGAAATTGATGGATGATGCGCAAAGGTAAGAGCAAGACAGCCAAACGAATGGAAGCTCCAATGCGCGACGACATACCCACAGTCACTTTTGCTTCCGGTATCACAGTGCCCGCCATCGGGATCGGCACATGGAAAATGGGCGAAGACGCAGCCAATGTACCGAACGAGATTCGCAGCATACAGGCGGCTGTGGATCTTGGCATGAGCGTGGTGGACACGGCGGAAATGTATGCCGATGGCGCTTCTGAAAAGATCGTTGGCGCAGCCATCGAAGGACGGCGAGACGACGTATTCCTCGTCAGCAAAGTCTATCCCTGGAATGCAAGCGTTGAGGGTGTTCAACAGGCTTGCGAACGCAGCCTCAAACGGCTGGGAACAGAACAACTTGATCTCTACCTCCTGCACTGGCGCGGAGAATTTGAACTGGAAGACACTGTAGCAGGCATGGAAAAACTGCGTGACCGCGGCCTCATCAAAGCGTGGGGCGTTTCCAACTTTGATGTCAAGGATATGGAGGAGCTTTTAGCTGTACCTGCAGGCAAGAATTGCGCAGCCAATCAGGTGCTTTATAACGCGGATAGACGTGGAATAGAGTTTGATCTGTTACCTTGGCACCAGGAACACGCCATGCCGTTGATGGCCTACTCACCGCTTGGGCAAGGCGATCTTTTAAGGCATCCAGAGATTATCCGCCTCGCCAAATCCTATCAGGCAACACCGGCACAGGTGGCACTAGCCTTCGTGCTTGAGCGGGAGAACGTGCTGGCAATTCCAAAAACCGGCAAGCCGGAACGCGTAGCCGAGCTTTTGGGATCACTTGAGCTCGATATTACCGATGAAGACTGGATGGAGCTGGATCGCACCTTTGCTCCGCCGTCTAGCAAAACGCCGCTACAAATGCTTTGACGCGCCGCGCCTTCGCACGACGCCCCGATGCACTTGCCGGAAGATTAGAGAGCGCTCATCGCGCCTTACCTTAAAATTCTTCCCAATTTTCTTTCGCGCTGGCCAGAGCCGCATTGCCGGAGAAGGCTGCGGCGATGCGGTTGCCGAGTTTGCGGGCCGGCGAAACTGCGGGCCGCTCTGTCTCACGAACAGCGCGTGGCGCTGCTGCCGCGGAACCATGGCTGCTTCCGAGGTTAAACTGTGACAGAAGCTGCGCCAATGAAGCGGATTCCTTGGCCAATGCGTGGCTGGCCGCGTTGCTTTCCTCAACCATGGCCGCGTTCTTCTGCGTATCCTGATCCATGTGATTTACGGAGGTATTGATCTGCTGCAGGCCCGACGACTGCTCGTGCGCTGCATCAACAATCGCTGTCACGTGACGATTGATCTCCAGAACTTCGGAAGCAATTTTTGTCAGAGCTTCGCCGGTTTGGTCCACCAGTTGGACGCCGGATTGAACATGTTCATTGGATGCGTTGATAAGAGCCTTGATGTCCTTAGCGGCACTCGCAGAGCGCTGTGCCAATTCGCGAACTTCCTGCGCAACCACCGCAAAGCCCTTGCCAGCTTCCCCTGCACGTGCCGCTTCAACACCAGCATTCAAGGCAAGAAGATTGGTCTGGAAGGCAATCTCATCAATCACGCTGATGATGTTGGAAATCTCGCTGGAGGATTTTTCAATCTGCTCCATAGCGATGACGGCACGGCGGACGACCTCGCCTGAACGTTCCGCCTCTGATTTGGTGTGCGAAACGAGCGAACCCGCTTCCTGGGCACGGCTGGTGGAATCCTTTACAGCGGTGGTGATCTGCTCCAGCGCCGCTGCGGTTTCCTCAACAGAGGCCGCCTGCTGCTCTGTGCGCTTGGCAAGATCGTCTGCAGCCGCACGAATTTCATTGGCACCCGAGTCGATTGCGCGCGCATTCTCCGCAACCCGCTTCAAGGCATCCTGCAGCTTCTCCGTGGATGCGTTGTAGTTCCCGCGGATCATTTCAAGATGCGCTGCGAAAGGCTGCTCAATTCTGAAGGACACATCCCCATCCGACAAGCGCTGCAAAGCATTTGCGAGGTTATCGACCGCGAACTGAACCTCTGCAGCGCTTTTCGCACGCAACTCTTCGTTCGTTCTGCGTTCCTGTTCCGTCAAGCTGCGGTTGGTTGCAGCATCAGCCTCCAGGCGAGTGCGCTCCAGCGCATTATCACGGAAAATCCCGACGGCCTGTGCCATCTGGCCAATCTCGTCTCGGCGATCCAGACCGGGCACAGCTTCTTCCGTTTTGCCTTCAGCCAAAGAACTCATACGCTGGCGCAATCGCTCAATTGGCTGTGTGATGCCTCGACTAGAGAAAAAGTTGGCAAGGGCGACAAATGCCAGAAACAGAGCCGCAAGACCGATCAGCGTATTCGTGATAGTGGATAGCGCACCTGTATTCAGCTCCTCGCCCTGCTTTGCCAGATCCTTTACCCTCTGGTTGTTGAAAGCGCGCATATCGTCGCGCCAGCGATTGGCAAGCTTATCTGACTGGCCAAGAAGCTTGGTTGCCTTCTCCTTGTCTCCGGCTGAGATGGCAGCTACCGCCTGATCGGAAAAGCTGAAAATTTCCGTGGCTCGCGATTTGAATGTGGCAATGTCAGATGCGACTTCAGGAGTGAGCTTCGCAGCATGATCCAACCGCGTAACCAAGGTGCTTTTGGCATCCTCGTAGTTCTTCGTCATGCCTGCTGTATCAGAGGAAGCCTCGGCATGCAGCATCTGATAAACTGAGTAGGGAGCATTGATGACATTTGTCGTCGCACGAAACATTTCGCTGGCGGCAACACTGTCTTCTGTCACAAACTCGTAGTACTTAGATACAGATCCTTTGTACTGCATGGATACATAGCCAACTCCAGCTGCACCGATGAGTGCTATTGGAATAATCAGCATCTGTATCTTAGACTTTATCTTCAGATTGTTCATAAAAGACATGAGACCGTCCTGCGCTTGCTTTTTTGGATGCAGATCCGGCAGCATTAGGACGTTCAAGGGGCTTTACGTGTTCCGTGCAGACCAGAGCAAACCAAATCCGGGGATCTTCTGGTGCAACTATTGCTAGCTATAGGATAACCAAATGTAAACAATACCGTTTTTTTCCGATGTCACGACCCGATCTGCAACAGATGTATATATAAGATAAAAATGATAAACCTCGGCATTACTGCCGAGGCTTTTCATCTGCGCATTGGAACAGGCTGGAAATCGATTACATGCCTTGGGCGCCACGGTTCATGGCAGCAATACCTGTCCGGCATACTTCGATGAGACCGAGCGGCTTCATGATCGCAACGAACTGGTCAATCTTTGAAGACTTGCCTGTGATCTCGAAAATGAAGTGATTGACAGTAGCATCGACCACTTTGGCATGAAACGCATCGGCCAAGCGGAGGGTCTCGGCTCGCTGCTCCCCCTCACCTTCCACTTTCACCAGCGCCACTTCGCGCTCAATTGGGCGTTCCTGGCCCAATTGCTTGGCACGAACGGTCAGATCGACCACACGGTGAACCGGGACAATGCGATCCAGCTGAGATTTGATCTGCTCCAGCACGCCGGGCGTAGCGCTGGTCACGATCGTGATGCGCGACAGATGCGCCTCATGCTCCGTCTCAGAAACAGTCAGGCTTTCGATGTTGTAGCCACGACCAGAAAAGAGACCGATGACGCGGGCTAGAACGCCGGGCTCGTTGCTGACGAGAACCGATAGGGTATGGCGCTCTTCCTTGGCAGTTTCCTGCTGGATGAAGTAGGCGGAACCAGTGGGTTGAAGATGTGCATTCATTTGAATTGTTCCTGATCCTGTCCTGGCAGCTCTTAGACGAGCTGCCGCCCCTTGGCGTCAATAGCGTTTGCAACGGCTTCGTCAGTGGCCTCATCCGGCAGCAACATTTCATTGTGCGCCTTGCCGGAAGGGATCATCGGGAAGCAGTTCGCCAGATTGGCGACGCGGCAATCGAAAATGACGGGACGGTTGACTGAGACCATCTCGGCAATCTTATCATCCAGTTCGGCGGGTTTGTCGCAATACATACCGACCGCACCATAGGCTTCCGCCAGTTTCACGAAATCCGGCATGGCTTCCGTGTAGGAGTTTGACAGGCGATTACCGTGCAGCAACTGCTGCCACTGGCGAACCATACCCATGTACTGGTTGTTCAAGATAAATATCTTGACCGGCAGGCCGTACTGGATGGCGCAGGACATTTCCTGAATGCACATCTGGATGGATGCATCACCCGCGATATCGATAACCAGAGCCTCAGGGTGCGCAACCTGGACACCGATGGCCGCAGGCAGACCGTAGCCCATGGTGCCGAGACCACCTGAGGTCAGCCAACGGTTTGGAGCCTCGAAACCGAAAAACTGTGCCGCCCACATCTGGTGCTGGCCAACTTCGGTCGTGATGTAGGTTTCCCGACCCTTGGACGCCTCGTAGAGACGCTGGATGGCGTATTGTGGCATGATAACGTCGCCGGAATTCTTGTAAGCAAACGAATTGCGGGCCCGCCAACGATTGATCTGCTCCCACCATTCTGCTGTCTGGGCCTTTTCAGGCTTCTTCGGCAGTGCTCGCCACAAGCGAACCATATCTTCCAGAACGCGGCCAACATCACCGACAATCGGAATATCGACACGGACATTCTTATTGATTGAAGACGGATCGATATCGATATGGATCTTGCGGGAATTCGGCGCAAAAGCATTCAGGCGGCCGGTGATACGATCATCGAAGCGCGCGCCGATGCAAACCATGACATCGCAATCGTGCATGGTCATATTGGCTTCGTAGGAACCGTGCATGCCGAGCATTCCCAACCAGTTGGGGCCGGATGCCGGATAAGTGCCAAGGCCCATCAAGGTGGATGTGATCGGGAAGCCGGTCAACTCCACCAGTTCGCGCAACAGACGCGTGGCCTCTGGACCCGAGTTCACCACACCGCCGCCGGTGTAAAAAACAGGCCGGCGCGCGGTAGCCATCAGTTCGATCGCGGCGCGAACGGCGTTCAAATCACCGTCAGTCTTTGGCTGATAGCTCTTCTGGGCAATGTAATCCGTCTTCGGCGTATAGGTGCCGGTGGCGAACTGGATATCCTTCGGAATATCGACAACAACTGGCCCCGGACGTCCGGACTGAGCAATACGGAACGCCTCATGAATGATGGCTGCCAACTCGTTGACATCCTTCACCAGCCAATTGTGCTTGGTGCAGGGCCGTGTGATGCCAACCGTGTCGCACTCCTGGAAGGCATCTGAGCCAATCAGGCTTGTCGGCACCTGGCCGGACAGGCAGACCAACGGAATGGAATCCATCAGCGCATCCTGCAGCGGCGTGACCGCATTGGTAGCACCCGGGCCGGAGGTGACCAGCATAACGCCAACCTTGCCGGTGGAACGGGCATAGCCTTCCGCAGCATGGCCCGCGCCCTGTTCGTGACGAACGAGAATATGCTGGATATCATCCTGCTGAAAGATCTCGTCGTAGATCGGAAGCACTGCACCGCCGGGATAACCGAAGATATGCTCCACACCATTATCTTTCAGGGCCTTCAGAACGATCTCCGCCCCTGTCATCCGATTCTCTGTACCCGTCATGTCCAATTCCGTTTCTGCTGTTTCCGAAGCGGCCGCAGGGCCTGATTGAAGGCATAAAAAAAGGCCCCTTGAGGAGCCTTCGGTAGCGCATGGGAGCTTTCGCCGGATGGTTACACCATCCTGCCCATGCGCCTTCCCACCACGATAAGTGCGTTTGATACGGTCATGACCGGAACTGTTAGCCAGAAAATTTCGTATCGTCAATGGAATTGCGCAAGAAATGACCGCTACAGCCAATTTCGGCGCAAATTCGCGTGAAGTTTTAAGCCTTTAAACGCCTGAAAACGGGACGTCTAAGCAGTGCTCGGAAAGGAGTTGTTAAGGCGGTCTCTCTATGGTCCTAGGCTACTCACCTAACTATGTGATCTAATTTCAAATTTGGTGGGCGAAAGTCTGCAGCAGGAAGTCGATCAGTGCGCAATCATGACCTCCACCTATCGGCCTCAGCCGGTGAGCAGGACCGGCGAGACGGGCTTCACCCAGGCAACCGCCTGTTGGGTCGCGTCGTGGCATGCAGTGGATCGCGCGCAACGATTTCTGCCATTGCAGAGCGAGGATCGACCGATATTTCGGCATTATGGTCCGTTGGCAGGCTGATTTCCATCAGTGTTGGCAAAAACCGCGTTGTCGCTCTGACCTGCTCCATGGCCACCGCCGGCAATACCTGGGGCGACAATCGGGACAATGAATTCCATATCGAGGTTGAACTTCTTGGCGAAGTCCGCGTCTCGGACGACGGACGCGAAGAATTCAGCGGCGGCATCAGCACCTACCCCTACCTGGGTGCCATCGCCCACCGCATTCGCTCCTCCGACCTCGTTCGAATTTACGATACCGGCAAGGCAGATACCTGTGTTGTGGGCAAGCTCACGCAGGACGAAAGCATCGACGCGGCGATCCATATTCCCTCCATGCTATCGAAGCATTTCGCCATTGTTGGCTCAACCGGCGTCGGCAAATCCACCGCCGTTTCCCTCCTGCTTCACAAGGCGATTGAATCGGACCCGAAGCTTCGTGTTCTGATTCTCGATCCGCATAATGAATTTGCCGCTGCATTCCCACATCATGCGGTGGTGATCGATACGGATAATCTTGACCTGCCATTCTGGCTCATGCGCCTGGATGAATTTGCGGAAATCATTTTCCGTGGCCGTCCACCTGTTGCTGAAGAACTCGACATCCTGCGCGATCTCATTCCTGATGCAAAACGCGCCTTTCGCGGAAGCGATTCCTCTCTCATGCGCCGTCAGACGGAGAAAAGCTCTGTCACCGCCGATACGCCGGTTCCCTACAGGATCGCAGATCTGCTTGCCCTGATTGACGAGCGCATCGGCCGCCTGGAAGGGCGTAGCGAGAAACCCGCGTTGCGCTCGGTCAAGGTGCGCGTCATGGCGGCCATCAACGATCCGCGCTACCATTTCATGTTCTCCAACAATACGATCAATGACACGATCATGGAGACGATTGCGCACATCTTCCGCATACCTGGTGATGACAAGCCCATATCTACATTTCAATTGGCGGGCATCCCTTCGGAAGTCGTCAACTCGGTTGCCTCGATCCTTTGCCGCATGGCCTTTGAGCTCGCGCTCTGGAGTGAAGGGGCTATCCATATGCTGGTGGTGTGCGAAGAAGCGCACCGGTATGTGCCGGCAGATCGCGAACTCGGTTTCTTTCCAACGCGTCAGGCCATTGCTCGCATTGCCAAGGAAGGCCGAAAATACGGCGTTTCACTTGGCGTCATTACCCAGCGCCCTGGCGAGCTGGATCAAACAATCCTTTCGCAGTGCTCTACGATTTTCGCCATGCGACTGGCCAATGATCGAGACCAGGACATTATTCGCTCCGCAATCCCGAACTCGTCCGTCTCGAATACCAGCTTCATCTCCTCCATCGGTAACGGCGAAGCCATTGCATTTGGCGAAGCTATTACGGTGCCCATGCGGATGCGATTTACCCGCTTGAGTGAGGACATGCTGCCCAAGGCCCATGGCGTTTCTGACAAGGGCAGCGAGGTCACGCCGGACAATGTGGATCTGCGCACCATCGTTACCCGAATGCGCGCTATTGCCGGTCCCGATATCTCTGCACTTCAGAAAAGCGTAGCGACATCTGACCAACGCGAATCGCCGCGCCTTGATGCTCCGGCGCTCGAGTCGGAGGTTGCCAATTGGGAGCGTGAATTGCGCATGTCGGGGCGGAGCGCCTATCAAGCGCAGGCACCGGAAGAAAAGCTCGAACCCTATCGGCCGGATATGCTGCCCGGCGCACGTCCCTCGGCAGCGCCTGCGGCCAGTGGATCTCCCCTTCCTGAATCGCGCATCCTGCGTCGGGAAACAGCCGAACCGGCCACGCGTGCGGCTTACGGCAACAATGAGGACGTTCAGGCTGTTCGCAACACTCTGTTGCGCCGCGAGACCTCCCCGGTCAGGGAGTCGCTCCTCAAGCGCCCCTTGAGCAGCCTTTACGATAAAGAATAAGGGTCGAACCGCTCCCAGCTTTCATCCATCTGGTTTCGGAACCAGGTCATCTGCCGCTTGGCATATTGGCGGGTGAGAGCGGAAGCACGCTCTATAACCTCGGCGCGAGACATGTCGCCTTTCAACATCGCGGCTATCTCGGCAACACCAATGGCTCGCATGGCTGTTGCATCTGCTGGCGGGCGTTTGGCAAGCAGAGCCTCAACTTCTTCGATAGCGCCATTCTGCATCATGATGTCGAAGCGACGATTGATGCGATCGTGCAAGATGGAACGTTCTGGCAGCACCACCAGCTTTTTCGCCTTGGCGGGATCGATAAGCATCGGCCCTGGCCGGCTCTGAAACTCTGCAATCGAAGACCCCGTAGCCATCACGACCTCCAGCGCACGAACGATGCGTTGGCCATCGGAGGCTTGCAATTTTTCCCCCATGGCCGGATCAAACCTGCGCAGATCCTCGTGCAGCGGCAGAGAACCTTCATCGATAAGCCGCTGGCGCAGAGTATCGCGAATCTGCAGAGGTATGGACGGCATATCGGATAAGCCGCCCGTCAGGGCTTTGAAATAGAGGCCTGTGCCACCCACCAAAACCGGCATTCGTGCATCCTTGCGCAATGCCTCCAAAAGCACACCGACGTCCCGCAGCCAGTCCCCGGTCGAATAGCTCGAGACGGCTGGAACGTGTCCATAAAGGCGGTGCTCGATACCTTCCATTTCTTCGACTGAAGGCCTTGCCGTCAGCACGCGCAGAGTATCATACACCTGCATGCTATCTGCATTGATCACCACGCCGCCACATTGACGCGCCAAATCCAATGCGAGCGCTGACTTGCCGCCCGCCGTTGGCCCGGTTATCAGGATGGCCTCGTATTCTTGCCAAAGGTTATTCATCATGGCTCTCGTTGCCACGCTCATCGCCCACCCGTCAAACCCTGTTCTCGATTCGAGACTGGGCGAAGTCGCCGCCGAGGCTACGAATGCGAGCGGTTTGTACTGGTTGGCGGACGGTATAGCCTGCGATGTGGCACTTCGAAACGAAGCTGACGCGGCGACAAGCGAGAAGCAATTGCGCGAGGCCCTGACGGGCCACCCCATCGATGTCGTGATTCAGCATGTGGAAGCGCGCCGCAAGAAGCTTCTCATCGCCGACATGGACTCCACCATGATCGAGCAGGAATGTATTGACGAATTGGCCGACGTGGTTGGGCTGAAGGATAAGGTTGCCGCCATTACGGCCCGCGCCATGAATGGCGAGATTGCATTTGAGCCCGCCCTTCGCGAGCGTGTAGCGCTGCTGAAAGGACTGCCTATTTCCGTCGTGGATGAGGTAATTGCCAAGCGCATCACGCTCATGTCGGGAGGACCGCAGCTCATCGCAACCATGCGCGCCAAGGGCTTTCAGACAGCACTCGTTTCCGGCGGATTTACGGTTTTCACCAACCGCATTGCTGAAACACTTGGCTTTCATGAGAACCGCGCCAACATTCTGCTGGAAAAAGACGGCATCTTGACCGGGGAAGTAGCCGAGCCCATTCTGGGCAAGCAGGCGAAAGTGGATGCTCTGGCAGAAATAGCGGCGCGCATTGGCATTGATCCCGAGGAGGCCATGGCTGTTGGCGATGGAGCCAACGACCTCGGAATGCTCGGTCTGGCCGGTTCTGGTGTGGCGCTTCACGCCAAGCCGATGGTTGCGGCACAGGCCAAAATGAGGATCGACCACAGCGACCTCACCGCTCTCCTCTACATTCAAGGATATCGAAAGACCGACTTCGTGACACCATGACCACTGAACAGCCTCGTATTATCTTGGAGACAGACCGCCTGCGGCTTCGCAACTGGCTGGAGCGGGATCGCAACCTGTTTCGCGAAATCAACTCTGATCCGAAAGTGATGGAGTTTTTTGCGTGGCGTCGCAGCCATGCGGAGGCAGACGCCTTGTTCGAGCGCGTCAACACCATGATCAAACAGGATGGCCTTGGCTTCTATGCGGTGGAGGATAAGCAGACCGAGGAGGCCATGGGCTTTTGCGGCTTGGCACCTGCATCCGTGAGCGGAGTATTTCCTGAGGAAACAATTGAGATCGGATGGCGTCTTGCCACGCGCTTCTGGGGCAATGGCTTCATCACTGAAGCTGCCCAAGCGTTGGTGAACTACGGGCTCAACGATCTCAAGCTGCCCTGTATCGTGTCTTTCGCGGTGGCGGAAAATCACCGCTCCACCGCAGTCATGAAACGCATCGGCATGAAGCGCTACCCGGATTTCGATTTCGATCATCCGCGGGTTCCAGACACGCACCCACATCTCAAACCGCACGTTACCTATGCGATAGTCAGTAGCGCTGCAGCCGACCTAGCTACAGCGCTCGTCTGAATCCTACTCAATCGGAATTGCAACGAAGCGCAATTGGCCATCTGCGCCAGCCACCATCATATGTGCGTTGCGCCTACCTTCACCCTTCAATTCGTCGATACGAGTGACGACATCTTGCGGCATGGCTGTAAAGCTTTGTCCAACTTCAACGATAACCTCGCCCGGTTTCAAACCCTTTTCCGCAGCCGGTGAACCCGCCTGAACAGCGGTGATCACGACACCTTCCACGCTATCGGCAATGCCGAAATCCTTGTGACGCTGGTCGTTCAGTTCAGAAAGCGTCATGCCTAGCAGCATGATGTTTTCATTCTGCTGCGGCTCCGCCTGATCCTTGTTTTCACCTTGCTTGTTTTCACCTTCTGCAAGGGCCGGATTATCATCACCCTCTTCCGCCTCAGCGCCGTCTTCCAGACGGCCCAGCGTGACTTTCACGGTCTGCTGCTTACCATTACGCAGCACTTCAACGTTCACTTCCTTGCCGACGGGGCTTTCGGCGACAGCGAGCGGCAGATCACGCATCTCCTTCACTGCTTTACCATCGAAGGTCAGGATAACGTCTCCGGCCTTGATCGAGCCATTATCCACCGGCCCACCTTTGATGATGCCGGACACCAGCGCGCCACGCGCTTCCTTGAGGCCCAGGCTTTCAGCCACATCATCCGTCACGGGTTGAATGCGCACACCAAGCCAACCACGACGGGTTTCACCAAACTCGATCAATTGCTGAACGATGTTCTGCGCAAGTTCCGTCGGGACTGCAAAGCCGATACCAATCGACCCACCGCTTGGAGAGATGATCGCCGTATTAACCCCGATGACTTCGCCATACATGTTGAAGAGGGGGCCGCCGGAATTGCCCTTATTGATAGCCGCATCCGTCTGGATGAAGTTATCATAAGGGCCTGCATTGATGTTGCGATTGCGGGCGGAGATGATACCGACTGTCACCGAGCCGCCCAGGCCAAATGGGTTGCCGATGGCCATGACCCAATCGCCAATTCGCATCTTTTTCGAATCGCCGAATTTGACGGCTTTCAAAGGTGTTTTCGGTTCAACCTTTAGAACAGACAGGTCGGTCTTCGTATCTGTTCCAACCAGCTTGGCCTTCAGCTTGTTGCCATTGGGGAAGATGACTTCGATATCGTCGGCACCTTCAATGACATGGTTGTTGGTCACCACATAACCGCTTGGATCAATCACGAAACCCGAACCAAGCGAGTTCACTTTGCGATTGCTATCCTTATTGCCGTTACCATCGAAGAAATCGTCGAAGAACTCCTGAAATGGCGATCCGTTCGGCACCTGCGGCGCCTGTGGGCCGGGACCGACACCATCACCCTTTACGCTCTGCGAGGTAGAAATATTCACCACAGCGTCCAGCAATCCTTCTGCCAGGTCTGCGACAGATGCTGGGCCGGGCTGCCTCTGCGTATTTGCTGGCGCAGGCGGAGCCGGGTTGATGGCTGGCCGTTGCTGCGCGTGGGCGACTGTGGAAGCCACGGGGGCAAGAGCGGTGGTAAGCGCCAGAAAGGCTGCCAGGGAGTGTCGAGACGACAGTCGGAAGGTTTTCGCCATCAGGCTTCCTCGATTGATAAGGCGGATCATGCGACATCTGTGCTTCGCACGACGCTTCCTGAAAGATAAGGCGGAATGAGGACAGGGGAAATTATCTTTTCGTGAGGCCCACATTTTAGTTGTGCCGAATGGTAATGGAGGCCGACGAAAAAGGGCGACCTTCGGGGTCGCCCTTTCCTGTTTTTTGATCTTACTGCTGCGCTGGCGGGGTAGCCGCTGGAGCAGTTGGCGGCACCGGAGCCTGACCGTTCGGAGCCGCACTCTGGTTGAAGTAGCGGAAGAACTGCGAATCCGGGCTTAGAACCATTGTCGTGCTCTTGTCGCTCAATGCGCTCGTGTAAGCCCGCATGGACCGGTAGAACTCAAAGAAGCCAGGATCGCGAGCAAAGGCTTCACCGAAGATACGGTTACGCTCTGCATCACCCTCACCCCGAATGATTTCCGAATCGCGCTGCGCTTCAGAGACAAGCTCCACCACCTGACGATCAGCGATGGCGCGGCGACGCTGGCCCTGCTCATTACCGCGAGCACGGATCAGTTCCGCTTCCGCCAGACGTTCAGCCTTCATGCGCTGATAGGTCTGCTGCGAAACTTCACGCGTCAGGTCCGTACGGCGAATGCGCACATCGGTGACGTTGAGACCTAGCGATTCTGCAGCATTTTGCAGATCGCTTCGCACTTCCTGCATCATGGCCGAACGTTCGTCGGAAAGAGCTGAGCCGAAGTTGCGAAGACCATAGACGCGGCGCAGAGCAGCATCGAGACGTGTGCGCAGACGGGATTCAGCCGAGTCACGATCACCGGAGACCGCCTCACGGAAGCGACGGGCATCCTGAATGCGGTAGACGACGAATGCATCCACCTCATAAAAGGCACCGCCACGCACCTGGACGCGGATGTTATCCAGATCGAAACGCAAAGCGCGATTTTCGATGTACTGAACGCGATCAGCATCCATGAATGCGAAAGGCAGTTTCAAGTAGATGCCTGGCTGCGCCTTGACCGACTGGATCTGACCGAAGCGAACCACGATAGCCTGTTGGCGCTCGTTCACGACAAAAACTGACGAGTAAGCGAGGAACAGGAGAATGCCGATCCCGATGAGGATCGCAGGGAGACGGTTCGAACTCACTTGGCACCTCCCTGGTTGGCATTGTTGTTCTGACGCAGCACTTCATTCAGCGGCAGGTAAGGCACGACGCCCTGCTTGTCGTCCAGAATGATTTTATTGGAGTTCTTCAGAACATTCTCCATGGTTTCCAGGAAGATACGCTCACGCGTGACATCCGGTGCTGCGCGATAGGCATCATAGATGGACACGAAACGTTGTGCCTCACCCGTTGCCTCGTTCACGACACGATCCTTATAGGCGGACGCCTCTTCGCGAACCTGGGCTGCCTGACCGCGGGCCTGACCAAGCTTCTGGTTGGCATACTGGTTGGCTTCTTCGACGAAGCGATCTTCATCCTGTTCAGCACGCTGAACTTCTTCAAAGGCATCGGCAACCTCACGTGGAGGTGCGGCGTCTTCGATGGGAACCGCATTGATGGAAATGCCAGCCCCGTATGTGTCCATTGTACCTTGAATGATGTCACGCACCTGCGTCGAAATCTCTTCGCGATTGTCGCGGAACACATCCTGAGCCGGACGACGGCCGACAACTTCACGCATCGCGCTTTCAGCCACCTGCTGCAGCGTTGCGGCTGGCGCTTCCAGATTAAACAGATAAGCGCGCGGATCGGTTACCGTGAAAAGCACAGAGAACTGCACATTGACGATGTTCTGATCGCCAGAAAGCATCAGGCCTTCCGTGGAGGCTGCATTGCCGCGCCCACCAATATTCTGCTGCTGTTCCGTGACCTTGACGATCTCTACGGTTTCCAAAGGCCAGAAATGCCAGTGAAGCCCGGGACCGGAAATCTCTTCCTTCGGCTTTCCGAATCGCAGTTCGACGCCGCGCTCATCCGGCTGGACTGTGTAGATGGATTGGATACCCACGAACGCCAGAATGATAAGAATGACGACAGCAAATGCCCCGCCATTGAACCCGCCTGGAACGACGTTGCGGAGGCGATCCTGACTGCGGCGAATGATATCCTCGATATCGGGAGGACCGCCATTGCCGTTGCCACCGCCACCATTGCCACCGCCGCCACGCGGGCGATTGGGACCCTGACCCCATGGTCCCTGATTATTGCCGCCGCCCCCCCAGGGGCCGCCGCCATTCTGATTGCTCCAAGGCATCAAAACCTCTTTGTTCGTGTAACTCCCACCCTCGAGAAGCCGCGGCGAAATTGCGGCAATCGGGTCATGCCCCGTTATAGGTACGCAACCCGCTGCTTTCAACGCGCCAAAGGGTCACTTCGAAGTGTTTGGTAACGAAATGTTTCAGTTAGGACCGAAACGCCTGCGATAAACGGCGAAATTCGTCGCGTAATTGTCTTTCTCACCGGCAGGAACAGCTGTGTTTTCCACCTGTTCGAAGAGGTTTTTATCGATCGGGGGAAAGAATGTATCGCCATCGGCAATGTCCGCTTCGACATGGGTGATGTAGAGCGCATCCGACTTCGGCATAGCCTGGGCATAGATTTCGCCGCCGCCAATCACGGCAACCTCCTCAGCCCCCGTCTCCACAGCAATCTGCTGCGCGCGTTCAAGCGCTGCTTCAAGTGAAGCAACCGTTTCGACGCCGTCGCAATGGTAATCTGCATTGCGGGTGATCAACACATGCGGACGGCCCGGCAATGGCTTGCCACCGAAGCTTTCAAATGTCTTTCGCCCCAGCACGACTGGCTTGCCGAGTGTCAGCGCCTTGAAGCGCTTCAAATCTGTTGAAAGCCTCCAGGGCATGTCTCCATCCCGGCCGATGACGCCATTGATGGACACGGCAGCAACGAGAACAACGGGAACCTTGCGTTCAGCTGCCATTACACCGCAACCGGCGCTTTGATGTGCGGATCGGCTTCATAACCGACCAGCTCGAAATCCTCGAAGCGGAAGGCAAAAAGATCCGTTACGTCAGGATTGATTTCCATGCGCGGCAAGGGTTTTGGCGTGCGCTGCATCTGAATTTCAGCCTGCTCGAAGTGGTTCGCATAGATATGCGCATCGCCAAAGGTGTGGATAAATTCACCGGGCTTATATCCGGTGACCTGCGCCACCATCATCGTCAGCAATGCGTAGGATGCGATGTTGAAGGGCACGCCAAGGAAGATATCCGCCGAGCGCTGATAAAGCTGGCACGACAACCGGTCGCCGGATACATAGAACTGGAACAGGCAGTGACACGGCGGCAAGGCCATATCGTCCACCTGCGCGGGGTTCCAGGCAGATACGATGTGACGACGAGAATTCGGATTGCGCTTGATGCCTTCCACCAGATTGACGATCTGGTCCACGCTACCGCCATCCGGCTTCGGCCAGGAGCGCCACTGATATCCATAGACGGGGCCTAGATTGCCATTCGCATCAGCCCATTCGTCCCAAATCGAAACGCCGTTTTCCTTGAGATAAGCGATATTGGTGTCGCCTTTCAGGAACCACAAGAGCTCATGAATGATGGAACGCAGATGCAATTTCTTGGTCGTCAGCACCGGGAAACCGTCCGCGAGATCGAACCGCATCTGATAGCCAAACACAGAGCGGGTTCCGGTGCCGGTACGATCGCCGCGGTCGGTTCCGGTTTCCATCACATGGCGCAAAAGGTCGAGATATTGTTTCATCAGCCTGCCTGTCGATTCCGTCCAGCAGCATTATAAGCGGGCATCGGCGAGACGATAGTGTGCAAGCGCGCTTTCCCCCCTTTTCATAAGCGCATGAAACACCTATATCACCCTTGCCGGGGCTTGCTCCGGCTATGGCAATAAACGGTCGATGTAATAAACCTATTGGACCCGGGGGCGGTACCCGGCGCCTCCACCAGAAACAGGCGGGCAGCTTTAGGCGAGGCCTGCTTCTGATGGGGGCGAAATAGGATCGACAAGGGCGTAAAGATCGAACTTTTGCTCGGCATGATACCGCCGTTATCGGGTCACAAGTGTAGTTGCAAACGACAACAACGCTAAGGGTTACGCTCTCGCTGCCTAATGGCGGTGCGGGAAACCCGCTCTAAGTCCTCTTGGTTAGCCCCTTGAGGCGGGGTCCGAAGGCACCTGGCAACAGAAGCCTTCACCTTTCCGCTTCACCGCTTTTTCGCTATCTTGTATCAGAGATGCCGCACCGGGGCTTTCGCCTGAACCACGGCTGGCATATAACGGGCGTCAAATCGCAAGAAAAACATCGAACTGATTGGAAGAAAAAAACGATGGGTCAGGATCATATCCGTTACGACATTCTGGCACAGGACGCCCTTCGTGGCGTTATTCGTAAGGTTCTGACCGAGGTGGCTGCAACGGCCCGACTGCCGGGTGACCACCACTTTTTCATTACCTTCCTGACAGGGGCTCCCGGCGTTCGCATTTCTCCTCACCTGAAGTCCAAATATCCCGAGCAGATGACCATCGTCATCCAGCACCAGTTCTGGGATTTGAAGGTGTCTGACACGCATTTCGAAATCGGCCTTTCCTTCTCCGATACGCCTGAGCGGCTGTACATTCCATTCAATGCAATTCGTGGCTTCTACGACCCTTCGGTGAATTTCGAGCTGGAGTTCGAAGTGCCCTTGGCGGACGAAGAAGAAGTATCAGCGGAAATCACTGCCTATCCGGTAGATGCGGCGGCCAAACCAGCAGATGAAGAAGGCAAGGAAGAGGAAAAGAAGGATGGTGCCTCCGGCTCCGTCGTGTCCCTTGATTCCTTCCGCAAAAAGCACTGATTTCAGACGAGGTCGACATGTGCGCTGATGTGGTCAATCTGCGATTAGCCAGGAAGGCAAAGACCCGTTCCGAAAAAGAGCGGGAGGCAGAACAGAATCGCATCAGTTTCGGTCGCACCAAGCAGGAAAAATCTCTTACCACCGCCCTGAACCAGAAAGCTCAAAAGGCTCTGGATCAGGGAAAGTTGGAAAAGAACAGCAAAGAAGAAGAATGAGCGGCGTCTGCCGCTCTTTTCGCGTCAAGCACCACGCTTTTCGATTTGAGCAACATTCGTGATCCGTAAGCATTCAGCGACACTGCATGGCCACAGAACCAGCTTTTCGCTGGAAGATGCCTTTTGGACGGAGTTGCGCGTGATCGCGGACCGACGGCAGATTAGTCTTGCTTCGCTGATCGCAGAGATCGACGATGGCAGACCGCCAGAAAGCAATTTGTCGTCGGCCTTGCGCGTTTACGTGCTGAACGACGTAAAAGGCAATTTCGCCCAGCGATCAGTTGCCGGTAACGCCGGGTAGATCATCCATTTTAAAATGCTCAACTGTGGGCGGAACAGTCAACGAGGGTGCTGAACTGGAAGAGGCCGGCTTCTGCTGATCGCGCTTTTCCTGCTCGGCACGCTGGCGAGCCAATTCTTCCTCTTGCCGTTTGGCCGCGGCATCCGCCCTTTCCTTCGCGATCCGGCGCTCATTATCCTGGTACTGGTAGAGGGAAACCTCGCGGCGCAGGCGCTGCTTTTCCAGTACACTCGCCTGCAATGTTTCCACCCGACGGCGCTCTCGCTCAAAAGCTCGCAAGGACAAGAAATTGGTTATGGCGCCCAGGTGCAGCTGCCGCTCCGGCTGCGCCCAATCACCCTTAAATCGCAGGCCGACTTCCGCATCGCCACCGGCAATCGCATCTTCGCCCGCGTCATAGGTCATTTGCAGGTCAGCATCCACCGACTGTTCGGCAAGGCTGAAACGCGCATTGCCGCTAAGCTGCGTGCTACCCGCCTGAGCGGCGACATTCTGGATCCGAAGCTGACCGGCACTCATAGTGAATGGCACATCAACCGAGCCGACCTGCATTTCGCCGGAATATATCTTGTCTTGAACAAGCGGGCGAACCTTCGCTTCCGTCACATCGCCCGTGATTTTATCGGCAGCAGCAAGCAGATCCTTCAGCGGATTTTGCGCCAGCCCCGGCAAAATGACATCTTGCAAATGAAGGGTCCCTGAGCCATTGGCCGCAACGAGAAGGGCAGCGGGGGTCTTTGCCGTTGCCTCCGTAGCCAGCTCAAAGCTGATTTTGCCACGGACGACGGGTTGCCCGCCGCGCCCCCACATCAAAGGTGCCAGATCGGCATCCTGAAGACTGAGACGTGTCTGGAAAAGGCCGATACCTTCGCTGCTGGACATGGCCAGTCGCCCGTTAAGCGTGCCGCCCAGCCAATCCGCCTTGGCATCCTCTAGATTGATACCATTGCTCCGATTGCTCAAGCGCGCGGAGAAGTTGCCAAGCGGTGGCATACCAGACAGAAGGCTCACAGATGTTGCCGAAAGATCGAGCGTGACATCAGCCTGGCCGAATGCGGACTGGGTCAGTGGCTGGCCTGAAAATGCGCCTGTTTGCGGGTCATAGAGAGGCCCGTAAACTGCCTCTGCCAGCCATTCCACGTCCAGCGCCCCAAGGTCGAGCTTGCCTGTCAGCGTTGGCGCTTCGGCTGTTCTGTCGTAGGCCAGTTCGCCTGAGACAGCATTGCCCCCAATTGTGCCTTGCAGCTGACTGAGTTTGAGCGCCTTGGAATCGACTGCCACCTCAGCCTTCGCATCAACCGGAATTCCCGTGCCAAACTGCGGTGCGCTCAAACCAGCTACAAGAAGCGTCGGCTCAATATCGCGGCTTTTGATGTTCAGATTGAGCGAGCCCTCGCCGAAATTCTCCGCTGCCAGCGATACGTGACCTGAAGTAGAGGCGACGGTCGCGTCGGTTTGATAATTCAGGGTTACATCAGCCTCGGGCCTATCGCTGCCCTTGGCTGTTATATTGAGTATCGCATTAGAATCGCCATCGAATGGAAGGGTCTCGATGCCCAGTTGCTCCATAAGGGACACGGATTGCGCGTTCGAGAACTTAGCAGTCAGCTGATAGTCAGTCTCTTCAGTGAGATCGAGCAAGTTTTGCGCCTGAAGATCGCCTTCTATCCTGGTGCCGTTGGAGATGCCGCTGACCTTGAGGTTCGCCGCATCACCTAAAGTGAGTTCTGCCGTAAGGTGAGTGTTGGAATAGGCAGCGGGATTACGGGACAGGCGCTCCAGCACAGGATGGCGTGGCAGTTTTTCGCGCAGTACTGCTAAAAACGATGCTGCATCCTGTACCATGAGATTAACGGTGCCTCGGCCGCGATAATCCAGCAACGAACCTTCCGCGCTGCCGCGCGCAGTCAGCTGTGCGCCCGCCACGTCCGCGACCTTCAGCGTCTCCACCGAAAGACCGCTCTCGCCCAGATCAAGCTGAGCCTCGACACCCTTGGCAGCGACACCAAAGGCCATTAACCGGTCCGCCTTGAGATGGGCTGTCAAATGGTGATCGAGCGCTTGCTGCCCGGCATCCTGGCCGGTCACTAGCGATGCCAGCGCCCGGATGGCATCGAGATCGATTTCATCGCCAGCAAGATCAACTGCCAGATCTGGCAGAGGCTTAGCCTCCGTCGCAGAGCTTCGTTCCAGCCGCCCTTTCAGGGTGGCCCCACCAATCGCCAATTCCAGCTGCTCGAATGCTTGGCTCTGACGGGTGAGCGCCACATCGGCAGAGAAACCAGCAGACTTGAGGCGACGGATCGCGGGATCGACATTACCTGTCAGCCAATCGGAGAAGCCTGAGGGCTGGTTGGATGCAAGCAGCATTTTACCATTGAACGAGGGCTCCCCATTGATCACCAGTTGGCCGCTCGCCTCCACTTGCGTGCGTCCAGGCAAGATTGCAACTGCGTTCTCCACCGTCCAGCCATTGGGCGCCGGTCGCACATCAAGCCGGATATCCCGCACCGTCGTGCCTTCAGTCACAATGGCAGGCAGACGTACCGTAGCTTTGCCCGGCACTTGCGGCACGGGAATACGCGCCGCCATGGCGATCAGTGCGTTCAAGCGACGTTGCGCTGAGACATGCGCATCTCGAGAAGTCTTCCCGCGCGGCATGAGCTCAGTCGTCAGCTTATCGACATCCACCTGCTGTCCGTCTGCCGTCAGCAGAAATTCAGGCTTCTCCCCCGTATCAAGCGTTGCTTCGCCCGTAATGACATAGGGATTATCGACCGCGCCTGCTTCAATCCGATATTCGGGAATACGGATACGATCATTGGTGAGTTCGAACTTGCCTTTGGTACGCGGCGGAACCTGCTTGGTAGCGTCACCGATTGACTGGTCGGTGACGGCAAGGTTGAATTCGCCCTTGTATTCGGGCCGTGCCTCGCGCACACCCAAGGTTCCATCAAGCTGTACATCCACAGGCTGGATATCGGGACGCAGACGCAGTTTCAGCGGCACTTGAGATTGCGCGTCCGGCTCCCCGCTGTTGAGCGTGAATTGTGCCTCATAACCATCAAGCGTTGCATTACCTTCTGCCCGCCATGGACCTGCCAGCGAATGAGCAGAAAGATCAGCCGTCAGATGGGTGACAAGGCGATTGCGGCCAGAGGCTTCATCAATGAACTGAATTTCAGCGTCAGTGATATGAACATCTTCCAACACGACATTGCGGGCCGGAATGTCCGGACGGCTGCCGCGCATCCAATCCAGTTTTCCATCTTTCAAGAGACGAATACGGGCCTTCGGCTTTTCGATACGCATATCGAACACACGTGCCTCGCCAGATAGGAAAGGCGCAAGTTCCATATCCATGGAAAAGCCGGCGACCTGTACCAGTGGGGTGCCATCCGTATCCTGCCCGACGCGCACATCCCGCATGGTGACAGACGGGAACGGCAAAATGCGGGCCTCCACCGCACCATGCACGGTGACCTTCTTGCCAAGTATGCGGCTTGCCTGCTGCTCAAACCCCACGCGGAAATTCGTCCAATCCACGAAGACGGGAGCCAGCAGCGCTGCAAAAAGCGCGACGACAACGAAACCACCAATGACCAGAAAGATACGCCCGAGCACGTCCACCTCTTAACTTTGGGGTAACTTTTAGGATCACCCCTCACCCGGCACAAGTGCTTGAGGGCGTTTCCCCGTTCAATCTGTGCTGCGCAGGATCTTGCCGGGGTTGAAGATGTTGTTTGGATCAAGTGCCTGCTTGATAGACCGCATCAGCGAAAGCGAAGAGCCTGCCTCTTCTTCAAGAAAACTCATCTTGCCCTGACCTATCCCGTGTTCCCCTGTACAGGTGCCGCCAAAGGAAAGTGCCCGACGGTTAAGTCGTTCTACAAAGCCTTCCACCCGCTCGATATCAGCTGCATCCTTGTCGTTGAACAGCACCAGGACATGAAAGTTTCCATCTCCCGCATGACCGACAATGGGAGCGAGGAAATTGTTGGCAAGAATATCCTCATGGGTTTGCGCCACGCATTCCGCCAGCTTGGATATGGGAACGCAAACATCGGTGGACAGCGCAGACAGATCCGGCCGCAGTGCCCGAGATGCCCAATAGGCATCATGCCGCGCTTTCCAAAGCTTTGCCCGCTCTTGCGCATCCGCCGTGTAGCGGAAGCTTTCGCTGCCGCATTCTTCAGCAATCATGGCAAACTGAGAGGATTGAATGGCAACTGTTTCCTCAGTCCCATGAAATTCCAGAAAGAGCGTCGGCTTTTCTTCGTAAGAAAGACCTGAATAGGCATTGCAAGCCCGGATCTGCATTTCATCCAGAAGCTCAATGCGCGCGACCGGGATGCCCATTTGAATCGTCATGATGACAGCATCGCATGCAGCTTTCACGGAAGAGAAGGAACACACACCGCCACTAATTTTTTCCGGTATGCCTTGCAGTCGCAACGTGACCGACGTGATGACGCCGAGCGTTCCTTCCGAGCCGACGAAAAGCCTTGTCAGATCGTAACCAGCAGAGGATTTGCGTGCCCGAGTTCCGGTCACCACCTCTTCGCCGTCTGCCGTCACCACAGTGAGGGCAAGAACATTCTCTTTCATCGTGCCGTAACGCACGGCATTGGTGCCGGAAGCGCGCGTCGCGGTCATCCCGCCAATCGAGGCATTGGCACCAGGATCAATCGGAAAAAACAGCCCCGTATCCCGGAGGTAGATATTCAGCGCCTCGCGCGTTACGCCCGGTTCCACCGTCACATCCAAATCCTCTGGCGAAACGCGAAGAACCTTGTGCATACGGGAGAAGTCGATGGAAATGCCGCCGGAGGGGGCGTTGACCTGTCCTTCAAGAGAGGAGCCAGTGCCGAAAGGGATGACCGGCACGCCATGGGCCGCGCAGGCACGAACGACCTCCTTCACGTCATCGACATTTTCCGCAAAGACTACGGCATCCGGCAGCTGCGCGGTGAGGTAGGTGGTGGTGTGCGCATGCTGCTCGCGAAACGCCTGGCCGGTTTGAAGCTTTTCCCGCAGCGAGTTACGCAGCGTTTCAACCACCTTCGCGACCGCCTGCTCGTTTCGAGCACCTGGGCGCACATCTCTCAAAACCATGTCTCTTCCCTATCCTGACCAGCCAGATCAGCACACATTTTCAACCCTGTTGGTAGGTGAGGAAGACAAGCTTGTCCATCGCGGCGATCAGATACACCGTCATGTTTCGTTTACCTTCCACCAAGATACAATCTCAAGCTGAATTGCCGATGACCATTCGAGGCTTTAGCAAGCAGATGCTTTTCACGGTCGGATACACGACTGGATGCTCCTGTGGGACGGGCAGCAGTCTGCTGTCTTGAAGCATATTTCTACATACCGCCACACCATTTACCGCAGAAGACACGTAGTCTTAAGCTTCAGGATATTTCCATGAACGTTAGCAAGCTCGGCACCATTTTCAGCGTGATCGCGATCATCTCCGGTTGCCAGACGGCACCTGCACCAAACTCACCAGAAGCGCTGAAGAAGGCTGAATACGAACGGCTGGAAACGGCATCCGCCGTCGCCAATTGCAAACTCATCGTGCAGCTGGACAAGAAGCGAACAGCGCAAAACAAGGAAACATCGCCCTACACGCGCTGCCACAGCATACTTGCCAATAACAGCATTAAAGGCGGCGGCATACATCCGGCCAACTTCGTGCCCGACCTTGCTATAAATGGCATTCCCATTCCGCTTGGCGGCATGATGAAACTGGCTGTCGCTCTTGATCAAAAGGATCGGGAGAGCAAAGCTGGCAACGCCAACCTGCCTGCCTGGGCCGATAAAAACGAAGGCACCCGCCTGACATATCAGGTTCTGCTCTTCCAGAAATTTACGCCGGAAGAGATAGAACCCTTGAAGGCCAGCGCAGACTTCTCTGATGCGGCTCGCAAGAACCAGGAGGCCTTCAATTTCAAGAAAGCCAATCCAGGAATTGCATCAAGCGCAAGCTAGCCTCTGCACCTTCACTCCGCCGCCAGCAAGGGTTTCGTCTCTTGGTTGGCGGCGGGCTTGGTGGCTGTGACCAGTTCATCGTGCAGCCTCTGCTCCTCATGCGCATGCGGTTTGGCAAAGCGCGCCAGCAACAGATAAGCAAGCGGCGTGATGAACAGCGTCACCAGCGTTGCGAGCCCAAGACCACCGACAATGACCCAGCCGAGAGCGATACGCGCTTCGGCACCGGCACCTTGTGCCAACACCAGCGGCACACCGCCCAGGATCGTCGCAATCATCGTCATCATCACCGGGCGAAGACGCAGCTTGCATGCCTTTTCAATCGCCTCGCGCACCGCATAACCTTGATCTCGCAATTGATTGGCAAACTCCACGATCAGAATACCGTTCTTCGCCATGACGCCCACAAGCAGAACAAGACCAATCTGGCTATAGACGTTCAGCGACGAGCCGGTCAGCACCAGTGCGAAGACGGCACAGGCAAGCCCTAGCGGCACCGTGGTCATGATGATGATCGAAGAGAGAACGCTTTCGAATTGCGCCGCCAGCACGAGGAAAATGATGGCGATGGCAAAACCGAAGGTGATGGCCATGCCGCTGGAGTTCTCGCCCAATGTCTTGGCTTCCGCCAGCGGCATCAGCCTCGAACCCGGCGGCAGTAGAGGTTGGGCCAGCTCTTGCACTTGGCTTAAAGCCTCACCCAACGCCACCCCATCACCCAAGGCTGCGGAAATGGAAACAGACGCTAGTTGCTGTTCACGGTTCAGGCGAGGCGCAACGGCTCCCTCCTTCAGCGAGGCAACCGTTGACATCGGCACGATCTTGCCATCGCCTGTTCGCAGGAAGATGTTTTCCAGATCAGTTGGGTCATCAATAGGCTGCGTCGAGGACGAGAGTTTAACCGGCAGCGCTTCGCCGTCCACAAACACGTCTACGATAGAACGTCCTTCCAAAAGCGCCTGCATGGCGGTGGAAAGGCCGGTAATATCAATACCTAGATCGGATGCGCGTTCGCGGTTGATGGAAACGGATAACTGCGCTTGCGTCGGCTCATTATCAAGGCGCGGGGTCTGGAAGCTCGGGCTCTTTTCCATGGCCTGAACGAGCTTGATAGCGGCATCGGTAAGCTTTGTATGCTCGTTGCCAACGAGCGCAAATTGAAGACCGTTGCCCGCGCCGCGAATACGCAGACTGTTGGATTGGATAGCAAAGCCGCGAACCGCGGGCACCTTGGCGGCTGCGGCATTGATATCGGCAACTATTTCGTTTTGCGTTCGGGTCCTCTCGTCCCAGGGCGCGAGTGTCATGACCATGAAGCCGTTATTGGTGGAATTGCCCATGCCGGAAATAGAGAAGATGTTGCGGATCTCACCCGAATCCACCAGCGGCTGAAGGTTCTCCTCCACCCGGCGAAGCTGGTCTTGCGTGTATTCGAGGCTTACTCCTTGGGATGTATTGAGCCGCATGGAAACGAGCGAACGATCCTCCATCGGCGTCAGCTCACTTTTCACAAGGCCAAAGGCGACATAGGCCGCAGCGCCGAAAAACAGCGCAATTGCAATGACGATAACCGGCGCATTCAATGAAAAGCGCAGCATCCGCTCATAAGTGCTGGCGAACAGGTTACCGAAGTTCTGCAACATGCCTTTGGGCTCGGTCATTGGCTTGGTCAGCATCCGAGAAGCCAGCATGGGACAGAGCGTAAGGGCAGTGATGGAGGAAAGTGCAACGGCAAACGCCAGCACAAAGCCGAATTCGCGGAAGAGGCCGCCCAATTGTCCCGGCAGGAATGAGAGTGGGATGAACACCGCCGCAAGCGTGGCTGTCGTTGCCAGCACGGCAAAGAAGACCTCTTGTGTGCCAAGGATGGCAGCAGCACGCGGACCCATGCCTTCCGTTCGGCGGCGCACGATGTTTTCCAACACCACGATGGCATCATCCACCACGAGGCCCGTGGCCAGAACGATAGCAAGAAGGGTAAGAATATTGATGGAAAAGCCGACGAGATAAATTGCCGTCAACGTGCCGATCAGCGCCACCGGCATGGTGAGTGCTGGAATAAGGGTTGCTCGCCAGTCCCGCAGGAAGAGGTAGAGAACAATCACCACAATGAGCGCCGAAAGCCCAAGCGCCAGCTCCACCTCATGCAGAGCACCGCGAATGAAGACGGCATCATCGGAGGTAATGACAATGCGGGTGCCTTCCGGCAATGCCTTCTGCAATTCTCCAACCGCTGCCGCAACACCGGTTGAGATGTTCAAGGTGTTGGATTGCGCCTGACGGATGACACCAAGACCAACGCCCTGCACGCCATTAGACCGAAGCGTGGTGGTGCCATCATCGGCACCGAGATTGACATTAGCCACATCGCGAAGACGGATATTATCCTTGATCAGGACATTCTCGAAATCCTGCGGTGTTTCCAGATTGGCCGTTGCACGCACCACAATATCCTGTGTGCGGCTGGTGAGCGAACCGGCTGGCACATCAAGTGCTGCACTGGCCAAAGCATTCGACACATCGGCGACCGTCAGCCCGCGGCTGGCAAGAGCTGCCTGATTAAGATCGACACGGAAGATCTTTTCCTGATCGCCGTACATTTCAACGTCTGCAACGCCATCCACAGCGGCAATACGATCAATGATCTCATTGTCCACCAGGAGCGTCAGGTCTTCCATCGAAAGATTGGAGGACGTGACGGCCAGGCGCATGATGGGCTGCGAATCGGAGTCCGCCTTGACGATGCGCGGCTCGTCTGCATTGTCCGGCAGCTGATTGGCTACGCGGCCAATGGCATCGCGTACATCATTGGCAGCGACGGCAAGATCAGCAGTATCGCTAAATTCCATGGTGACGCGGCTGGCGCCAAATTGCGATTCCGACGAAAGCGCCTTGAGACCGCTGACACGCGCTACGGCACCTTCGATAACCTGTGTGAGCTCCTGATCGACTGTCTGCGGCGAGGCGCCTTCATAATCCGTGCGAACGGTTATGACCGGCTGGTCCACATCCGGCAATTCGCGCACTTCAACGCCAACAAAAGCTGCCAGACCCGCAACCACGATCAACGTGTTGATGACGGCTGCCAGAATGGGGCGGCGCACGAAGAGAGCGGTGAAGGTGGATTTCGCGCTATGCGCTCCGGCCTCGTGATTATCAGTCTCGCTCATCGGGTTTCAGCCTCCGCCACGCGCTCCGGCTCGCCTTGAATGCGCACAGCCTGACCTTCCCGCACACGTTGCAGGCCTTCCGTCACGATCTTGTCTCCAGCCTGAAGCTCTGCCTGAACGAGAACGGCATCCGGGTTTCGCTGGATCACGCTAACGCGCACCTTCTCAGACTTGCCCTCCCGAATTCGCCAGACATAAGCGCCTTCCGCATCCCACTGCACGGAGAGTGGATCGACTGCCGGATAATGATCGCCCCCGAAACGCATGGCGACCTGAAACGACATCCCCGCGCGCAAAAGATCAGTCGGGTTATCGATCCGGGCGCGAATGCGGAAAGTGCGGCTTGCCGCATCCACGCGGTTGTCGATGGAATCCACCTTACCCTTGAATACCTGTCCAGGGCGACTCATGGAGGTTGCCTCCACCTCAGCGCCTGGCTCCACCAGCGTGACGAACCGCTCCGGGGCATAGAAATCGACGAGAATTTCCGAACGATCATCGAGCGTTACAACACTCGTCTGGGTGGTGACGTTATCGCCCACGTTCACCGCCACAATGCCAGTAATGCCATCAATGGGGGCGAGGATGTTGCGACGCTTGAGGTTCAACTCCGCAGTGCTCACGGCAAGCTTGGCGGATTCCTCCGCAATCTGCGCGTCCAGCACATCAAGACGCGCTACGCTTTGCAGGTTCTTGTAGGAACTCGATTTCTCCTGGGCGCTACGAAGCGAAACCTGTGCCTTATCCCGCTCGATCAACTGCTCATCGTTATCGAGCCGCGCCAGCACATCCCCCTTCTTCACCTTCTGCCCGGATTTGACGAGGATCTCATCCACCGTGCCAGTGGCCTGCGGCATGACCACCACCGACTGGATCGCTTCCCCGCTGCCGATGGCACTCAGCCGATCATTGACTGTGCCGCTCTCCACCGGCCTCACCGCAACAAGCGTCGCCCGTGGGCCGCCCTGCCCGCCACTGCGTCGCGCTTGGCCTTGCTGGCCCGATGGAGTGGAAGCCTGCGCTTTCGCTTCATCGCGAACCTTCGGCTGGATCAGAGCAACTGCTCCTTCCGGCGCACCCATGCTGACCAGTGTGCGTGCTGCATCGGGACTGATGAAAATCCATAGGCATAGACCTAAGAACAGCACGACAGAACTGAGGAGCAATTGCTTCCAGATGCGCATTCAGACACTCCGGTTGAGGGATATCGCAAGTTTGCAAGTATCCTTATTTACGCCTTGTCAGACAACGCCGGATTACGAACCTTGCGAAATTGTAACGTGAATCCTAATCACGGCCGCGTGATGGCAATCACATCACCCTCTCCTTTCGATAACACTTCCTCTTGGAACTGGAATAAAACCAGAACATAGCCTATGGCCTTCTTTATTCGGAATCATTAGATTGGCCTGATGACAAACAGTTTCGATGACATTCCGTTCTTCGATGAAGAACCGGAGAATGCACCGCGCCGCAAAAATGCAGCTGCCCCTGCTGCTGCAGCGCCAGCAGGTGGCCTTGGCATTGCCGCACGCGCCATGGCCGCGCGTGATCAAAACCGTGCGCCGGATTATCTATCGGGTCTCAACCCTGAACAGCGCGAAGCCGTGGAATCCGCTGATGGACCGGTTCTCGTTCTGGCTGGTGCTGGCACCGGCAAGACCCGCGTTCTGACGACCCGCATCGCGCATATTCTAGCGACCGGCCGCGCCTTTCCTAGCCAGATCCTTGCTGTGACATTCACCAACAAAGCCGCGCGCGAGATGAAAGAGCGCATTGGCGTGCTGGTGGGTGGCGCTGTGGAAGGCATGCCGTGGCTAGGCACGTTTCACTCCATCGGCGTCAAGATACTGCGGCGCCATGCGGAGCTTGTCGGTCTTCGCAGCGATTTCACCATTCTCGATACGGATGACGTGATCCGCCTGATCAAGCAATTGATCCAGGCGGAGGGCATGGATGACAAGCGCTGGCCTGCCCGCCAGTTTGCCGGAATGATCGATGGCTGGAAAAACAAGGGCCTTACCCCGAAGGATATTCCGGAGGGGGATGCTCGCGCCTTCGGCAACGGTAAGGGCCGCGAGCTTTATGCCGCGTACCAGGCGAGGCTGAAAACGCTGAACGCCTGCGATTTCGGCGATCTATTGCTACACCCCATCGATCTGTTCCGCCGCAACCCGGACTTGCTCAAGGATTATCACCAGAAATTCCGCTACATTCTGGTGGACGAGTACCAGGACACCAACACGGCCCAGTATATGTGGCTGCGGCTTCTGGCCCAGAGGCCGAAGGATGTGCCGCAAAATGTGTGCTGTGTGGGTGATGACGACCAGTCCATCTATGGCTGGCGCGGCGCGGAAGTGGATAACATCCTGCGCTTCGAAAAGGATTTTCCGGGCGCTAAGGTCATCCGCCTTGAGCGCAACTATCGCTCCACAGAACACATTCTGGGTGCAGCGGGGCATCTAATTGCCCACAACGAAGGGCGGCTTGGAAAGACGCTTTTCACGGAACGCACCGATCCCGATGACGAAAAGGTGATCGTGCACGCTGCCTGGGATTCGGAAGAAGAAGCCCGCGCCGTGGGCGAAGAGATCGAGCAGCTTCAACGCAAGCAGCACAAGCTGAACGATATGGCGATCCTTGTGCGCGCCTCGTTCCAGATGCGCGAGTTTGAAGATCGGTTTGTAACGCTCGGCTTGAACTACAGGGTTATCGGCGGGCCCCGCTTCTACGAGCGCCTCGAAATTCGCGATGCCATGGCTTATTTCCGCCTCACCTGCCAGCCGGCGGATGACCTGGCGTTTGAGCGAATCGTCAACACGCCAAAGCGCGGTTTGGGCGATACTACCGTCCGCACACTGCATGATTATGCCCGCGCCCGCGATATTCCCATGCTGGCAGCTGCCGCTGACATTATCGAGACGGACGAATTGAAACCAAAGGCGCGCAAGGCGCTGTTCGATGTAATCCAGAGCTTCAAGCGCTGGAGCGAATTGTTGGAAACCACACCGCATGTGGAACTGGCCGAACAAATTCTGGAGGAATCCGGCTACACGGATATGTGGAAGAACGACAAGTCCGCAGAAGCCCCGGGCCGGCTTGAAAACCTGAAGGAACTCGTTCGTTCCATGGAAACCTTCGAGAGCATGCGCGGCTTCCTGGAGCATGTCTCGCTCGTCATGGATGCCGAGCAGAACGAGAATATGGATGCCGTCTCCATCATGACGCTACATTCCGCCAAGGGCCTTGAGTTCGAGACCGTATTCCTGCCCGGCTGGGAAGAAGGCCTATTTCCGCACCAGCGTGCGCTGGACGAAGGCGGCCGATCCGGCCTGGAAGAGGAGCGCCGCCTCGCTTATGTCGGCATTACCCGCGCCAAGCGTCGCTGCCATATCTGGTTCGTCTCCAACCGGCGTATTCATGGCCTGTGGCAATCCACCATGCCATCGCGGTTTCTGGATGAATTGCCGCCCATGCATGTGGATGTTGCGGAAAGCGATTCAGCCTATGGCGGCTATGGACGCGGCGGTTACGGCCAATCCCGTTTCGACAAGGCAGATCCCTTCGCCAACTCCTATTCCACCCCCGGCTGGAAGCGGGCGCAAGCGAACAAAAGCGACGCAACGCGCGACAATTGGGGGAGCCGCTCCGGGCACGCGGTCGAGCGCATCGGCTATGGCGAGAGCGGGCCGAAAGGCCGCACGATCGATGGGGAATTGGTGGCGAAATCAGTGGCGGCAACGCCCTCCCGCTTCTCAGTGGGTGACCGCGTCTTCCACATCAAGTTCGGCAATGGCAACATAGCTGCCATCGAGGGCAACAAACTCACCATCAACTTTGATAAAGCTGGAGAGAAGCGCGTTCTGGATGGTTTCGTTGAAAAGGTTTGAGAAGAGCCGCGGTCAATGACAGCGTCCGACACCGATCTCGCAGAACTCATACTGTGGCGGCGCAAGCTGCACCGGATGCCAGAAGTTTCCGGAGATGAAAAGGAAACCGCAGCCGAAGTGGTTCGCTTCCTTTCCACTTGCATACCGGATGACATCATCACGGAACTGGGTGGACATGGTGTTGCTGCAATTTTTCGAGCCCATGAACCGGGACCGACTGTCATGTTTCGGGCGGAACTGGATGCGCTTCCCATTCAGGAGATCTCAAAGATCCCGCATCGATCCGAGCGATCGGGCAAAGGCCATATGTGCGGCCATGATGGACATATGGCGATGCTGGCAGCCATGGCGCGACACTTCAAACGGGAGCGTCCACAAACAGGGCGCGTAGTCCTCCTTTTCCAACCAGCCGAGGAAACGGGAGCTGGCGCCGCTGCGGTTCTGGCTGATCCCAAATTCGCACCGATTACGCCGGACTTCGCCTTTTCGCTTCACAATCTACCTGGTCTTCCACTCGGGCATAGCTGGATTAAAGCCGGGCCTGCTGCTTGCGCGTCATGCGGTCTCAAAATCAGCTTTTCCGGCAAGACAGCCCATGCGTCGCAGCCAGATAAGGGTATTTCCCCCGCACCGGCGATAGCTGATCTGATCCCTGCCCTCAGCAGTCTCAGCAGCGGCAGCATCGAAACCGAAGATCTTGTTCTGCTCACCATCACTCACGCCAAGATTGGCGAAGCGAGCTTCGGTATTGCACCAGGTGACGGCGAATTATGGGTGACGTTGCGGACAGTGACCGATGGCGGAATGGCGCAGCTGAAGAATCGCGTGGAGACCATGGCCTTGGAGGCGGCCACGCGCCACGGACTTACGACCAGCTTCAGTTACGAGGATGAGTTCTACTACAGCGCAAATGATGAGGAGGCTGTTCAGATCATCCGTCGCGCGATGGATGATGAAGACCTGCCCCATGAGGATGGCTTAATCTTCCGCGCTTCGGAAGACTTTGGACGATTTGGGGCTGTGTCGAAATCCGCCATGTTCTTCCTAGGCTCCGGCGGAAACCAGCCTGCCCTGCATAACCCGGATTACGATTTCCCCGACGCGCTTATCCCCGTAGGCTCCCGCATCTTTCTGCGGATCGCTAAAAATCTTCTTGGCTGAAACAACAACGCCCCGGATTATCCATCCGGGGCGTTCTTGTTCGATGCGAGCTGGGCAAGTTAGCCATCGCCCTTGAAATAGTCAGCCAATGTGCGGCGTGCGCCGGTGCTTTCATTGCCGGAAGCGGAAACAGTCGTGGCTGCGGAACCGCCGCCTTTTATGTTCAGCTTGCGAAGTGCAGTGGCCGGGATAGTGCCGTTATGACGGTCCACAATGATCATGTGGGTCACTTCTCCACGCTGGAACGCCTTCAAAAATTTGTCGTAACTTGCAAACGCCACGCAACCATGCGAGTCGCCGCGCGTTCTCAAGAGGTAGCTGTGAGCGAGAAGCCCTGTGCGCCCGAGCGGGTTAACGCCGTCTGTCGGCGTCAGGCGGATAGCAGCGACACCGTGGAACAGCTTTTCGCGCATGGAGAGGCGATAGGTTCCGGGAGGTGTTGGGCCGCGCATTTTTACGTGCGTGAATTTGGGATTATCCCGCATCTCGCCGATGCCGGAATGCGCTTCCAGTTTTTCACCGTTCGGCATGTGAACAACACCGTTGGTGATGTCGTAAACCGCGACCTTCAAACCACCCGTGCCGCGGTCCGGCCACGGAACACTTCGTGCAGGGCTTTCCTTCAGCGGATTCTCAGGCTTGGCAAAGGCAAGCGCTTTTGGTGCCACTTCCTCTTCGTCATCCTCTTCCAAGGCTGCAGGCTTCACCGAAGGCTTGGCTACATTTGCAGGCGCTAGAGCCAAAGCAAGGGCATTCGCTGGCGGGCGACGGATCGGGAGTGGACCTGCCATCGGCAGGCCATCATCCGAATCGGCTTCCATGGCTCCAGCGACAGCAAGTTCTGCCGGGCTCTGGAGGTCGGCCACCTCTACAGCACCGTCATCAGCATTGCCCTTTGGCGCAGCGTCCCATGCAGTCTGTGTTGGCGGCGCAATGATGACGGTTTCTTCGAGAGCAGCCGTCAAGACAGACTTCAGTTCCTCGCTTGTTGGGCGCTTCGCAGCCAATGCGGCGAACTGCTTATCAGCTTCGGCCTTGGCGAGAGCGGCAGCAACGCCGGATTTCACCGCCTGTTGTGCGGGAACCTGAGCATTTAAATAGGCGACATGCACACCTTCCAGTCGGGCAGTCTTTTCAGCTGCACCGCCGCCAAGGCGTGAGAATTTCGAGATTTTCAATGCACGCTCTGCAGCGGATAACTGGGCGGCGACAATTGGCTTCAGGTCCAGCGAGGCGCGGAGCTGATGAGAATACTCCATGGGCTTGATCCCGCCCATGCCTTGCACCGTTGCAAGAGCACCCATCATCCAGCAGCCGACGGCAAGACCGGCGCCTAACGCGAGAGTTCCCTTAATGAGACCGTGAGCGGCAGAGGCCTGAGGCTTGCGGCGCCGTGAAGATTTTTGAACGGTACGAACCGTTTCGAATGCCACTGCCATGATACGCGTCACCCTTTACCCGCTACTCGAAGAACCGGCGAATACTGATCTACGCCGGGATACGAACTCCGGCTCGCCTCGCAGCCCGAGTGGGTTTCGCGATTCATATTAGCCAGATGCGGATAAGGATGACGAATTATGGTAACCAATGTGTTTACAGGGCCCCCTCAGAGTTCAAGTTCGCATTACAAAGGGATACCGCCGGAAGTTTAGCAGAATTGCGGCAAACCAGTGGCAGAGGCTCTAAATCGCCGCAAATCGACAACTCCCGGTGGTTTATTTGCCTTTTATCCGTCCGATTTCAGGACAGATGTGCGTTCAAAAAAGAACCAAGGACGAAGACGAACTCCGATCACATTTCCGGCAAAAGCCGCAATGGCCCAAAGATAACCATGCAAACTGCCCGAAGCGATTCCGGAAAAATAGGCGCCAATGTTGCAGCCGTAAGCGATTCGCGCGCCATAGCCGAGCAGCAGACCGCCAACCACGGCAGCCAGCACGGACCGCAGCGGAATATCCAGCGAAGGTGCAAATCGGCCCGCGAGGGCTGCGGCCAGCATGGCACCGGCAATGATACCGAAGTCCATGATGCTCGTTACATCCGCGAACACACTCTGCGACAAAGCTTTGGCATTACCCGGTGTTTGCCAATAGGCCCACTGCGTGGGATCGATGCCGATGAGTTGAGCGCCTTTTGCACCCCACAGCGCAAATGCCGATGTGATACCCCAAGGGCGGCCAGCAATAGCGAGCGTGAGAAAGTTCAGGGCGACAAGGGCAAGTGCACCGGCGACCAGCGGCCATGGGCCGCGAAGGTAGCGCTGCAATCCATGACGTGGTGACGATGGCTCCTGCTCAAGGCTGCCTCTGCGCTTTCGCTCTACAACAACGGTTACGGCTGCAATGGCTGCAAAGATCGCCAGCGAAACGGCGATGCCACCCCAAGAGCCGAAGGTCTGCCAAAGAGCTGTCGGCGGAACGGATGGCAGGCTCAGCCACCAATCGAAATGGATCGTGCCCAGCAAAGAACCGATGATGAAGAATAGCAGAGTTACCAGCATTCGCGCATTACCGCCGCCTGCGGTGAACAGAGTGCCAGATGCACACCCCCCACCCAACTGCATTCCAACACCGAACATGAAGGCGCCCGCAACCACGCCAAGACCAGCCGGTGAAATATTACCCTTCACCTCGTGTCCGAAAAGTGTGCCAGACGACAGAAAGGGGAAGAAGAGCAGAACAGCCAAGGCAAGCAGCAGCATCTGCACCCGCAAGCCCCTACCCCGACCTTCTGCAATAAAGACGCGCCACGCAGAGGTGAAGCCAAAGGCTGCATGATAGAGCGAAATGCCCAGTCCGCCGCCAATGAGGAAAAGCGCGCCATGCGCCGGGCCATAGAGGGCACCGAGGGCCAAAGTGCCCGCGACAAGAACCAGCAAGGCCGCGACACCCGGCGCACCGAGCGGCGGCAGACTGGATGCCTGCGGCACGGAAGACGTGGAAGCAATAGACATGATAATCTCCTGATATGACCCAAGATGTAGGGCGAATGCGGGCCCGCGACGAGGAACCCTGTTCCATCTTGCGCAACGCAGGAGAAAAGACGTTCTCCCTAAGGTTCTCAGAATCTTGCAAGGCGCTTAAGGGTTGATCCGACGCGCGCGGCTTGGCATGCTCACTGTTGAAAAGACAGCATAGGAGCGCCAGATGCGGGCTTTGTTACTCATAGACCTACAAAACGGCTTCTGCCCCGGTGGTCATCTGCCTGTGCCGGATGGTGACGCAGTGGTGCCGATTGCCAACCGCCTCATGAATGATGGTCCCTATGACCTGATCGTCGCCTCTCAGGATTGGCACCCGGCCAATCATGGGAGTTTTGCCTCCCAGCATGCCAATAAAAAGCCGTTCGAGATGGGAGAACTCTCCGGGAAGCCGCAGGTGATGTGGCCGGATCATTGCGTACAGGGAACGCAAGACGCCGATTTTCATCCCGATCTCGAGGTGGAGCACATCGACCATATCCAGCAAAAGGGAGAAAATCCCGCTGTCGATAGCTACTCCGCATTTCGCGATAATGATCAGGCAGCGGTGACCGGATTAGCCGGTTATCTTAAAGCCCAGCTTGTCACAGAGCTTGATATCTGCGGTTTGGCGACAGATTACTGCGTGAAGTTTTCCGCCCTTGATGCACGCGACATGCTGCCCGGTGTGAAGGTTCGCTTCATTGAAGATGCGAGCCGCGGCATTCATGCGGCCGATGTAAAGACTGCCATTGAGGAGATGCGGGCGGCGGGCATACACATCTGCAAAAGCACTGATATCCTATCGGACTAAGCCATTCCTGCGGTTGATCGGCCTTGCCGCTACAATCGAAACTGCTTAAACGCTGCGCATGAGTGAGGTTTCTCCATGTGCAGTACAGCATTTCTACAGGGGCTACGGTCCGGCCTGATCGTTGCCTTGTCCACCACACCCTTTGGACTTTTGTTCGGCGCAATCGCCGTGGATGGAGGGATGGGTCCGCTTCAGGCGACCTTTATGAGCGCCGTCATCTTTGGGGGAGCAAGCCAACTGGTGGGCGTGCAGCTTTTCGGTTCACATGTTCCGGCCTGGCTGATTGTGCTGTCTGTGTTTGCCGTAAACTTCCGCCACATTCTCTATTCTGCGGCCATGGCACCGCTCGTTTCCAGCTTTAACCCTTTGCAGAAGGCCGTGGGCTTCTTCTTCCTCACCGACCCGCAATTTGCCGAATCAGCTGAGAGGAAGGATCGAACAGGCAAGCTTGAACCCAGTTGGTATTTCGGCGCAGCGATCATAATTTATATCGCCTGGGTTGGCAGTTCAGCCCTTGGCGCCATCTTCGGCCAGCTGATTGGCAATCCGGCTGCCTGGGGCTTTGATGTTCTGTTGCCGGTCTATTTCCTCGGTCTCGTGATGGGCTTTCGCAGACGTCCCCTTTTTGTTGCCGTCGTTCCGGTAAGCGCAATCGCTTCGATCATAGGAATGCATACGGTGGGCTCGCCATGGCATGTCAGCATCGGTGCACTGGCTGGCATTGTTGCGGCCCTTCTGCTTCACAAACCAAAGCCAGCCGATACGCATGAGGGAATGAAAACATGACTGCCGATTTGCGGATGGGCCTCATCATTCTTGCTGCTGGCGTGGCAACGTATCTCACGCGCGTTGGCGGCTATCTGCTCGTCAGCAATATCAAGAACATGCCGCCGCGGCTGGAGACGGCGCTCAACGCCGTCCCTGCTGCGGTTCTCACCACCCTTGTTGCTCCCGCGTTCTTCGACGGAGGAATGGACCTGAAGGCCGCCATGCTGGTGGCGCTGCTGGTTGGCTTTAGAAGCCACGGCATTCCTCTCATCATCGCAGGATGGGGAACGGCGCTGCTGCTTCGCCATTTCTGGTTGGGTTAAAACAGCGCCCTATCCGCCTGGCTTCAAACCGGCTGCGTGGCCTTTTCAAGCCACGCCAGAACGTCAACCTCCGAAATGAGCGGCGATAGCTTTTTGCGAACCTCGGCGTGGTAGCTGTTCAACCAATCACGCTCGTCTGCCGTCAACAGTTCTGGCAGTACCAGCCGCAAATCGATGGGGCACCATGTCAGGGTTTCAAAGCCCATCATGGGCAGATCACCGCCCTCGATTGGCGCGGGTTCCGTTACGTAAATAAGGTTTTCAATGCGTATGCCGAACGAACCGGGGCGATAATAGCCTGGCTCGTTGGAAAGAATCATTCCCGGCAGGAATTCCTGGGTAGAGAGCCGTGCGATACGCTGCGGACCTTCATGCACAGAGAGGTATGAGCCAACACCGTGGCCAGTCCCGTGCGCATAATCGGCCCCCGCCTTCCAAAGCGCGATACGCGCCAGAGGATCGAGATCGCAACCCCGCGTTCCTTTCGGAAAGCGTGCTGCGGAAATGGCAATGACGCCCTTCAACACCAGAGTGAAGAAACGTTTCTGCTCCTGCGGCACCGCGCCAATCGCAACCGTGCGCGTAATATCCGTGGTGCCGTTTATGTATTGCGCCCCGGAATCGATGAGAAACAGTTCGCCGGGCAAGAGCTTGCGATCGGTCTCGGTCGTTACCCGGTAATGAATAACAGCCCCATGTTCGCCAGCACCGGAAATCGTATCGAAGGAAATATCCTTCAGCGGGTTCTGCATAGACTGGCCGATTTTGGCTCGGAAGGCTTCCAACTTCTGCACGCTTTCAATCTCTGAAATCGTGCCTGGCTGCTGCTGGTCAAGCCAGTGAAGAAAGTGGACCATGGCCGCACCATCCTGCACATGCGCCTCAGCGGAACCGCGAAGCTCTACCGCGTTTTTGACAGCACGGGGCAAGCGGGCGGGATCGATTGCTTCGACTGCCACACCCCCATTGCTTTCAATCGTGTAGCTCAAAGCCAAAGGCGTGCTCTCGCCATCGACGAGAATACGCTCGCCATCGCGGCTTACTGCGGCAAGACGCTCGATGAGCTGCTCAGGAGCGGAAATCGTTGCCAGTGAGGCAAGATGCTCTCGCGCCTCACCCGCCAGCTTTCGCTGATCAATGAAAAGCTCGGTCTCACCAGTCGCAGCGATAATTGCGCGTGCCAGAGGATGCGGCGTGTGCGGCACATCCTGTCCACGAATGTTGAAAATCCAGGCGACAGAGGATGGATCGGTGACCAGCAATGCTTTCGCGTTTTTAGCGGTCACGGCCTTGGCCATCTGCGCTATCTTTTCGCTTGCGGGCTGCCCCGCATGTACATCCTGCTGGACCGTGACGGCACCGACCGGCTCAGCCGGACGGTCTGTCCAGATCATATCGAGCGGATTGCGATCCAGAAGCACCAGAGAGCCACCGCATTCCTCGAGCGCCTTTACCAAGCGTTTGACTTCAGCGCCCGCATGGAGCCACGGATCGATACCGAGGCGAAAGCCCCGCGGTGCGTTTTCAGAAATCCAGACATGAGGCGGTTTGCCGACCAGATCCCCGGCAGTGAAGGTGGCTGCATCCACTTGCTGAACAACCTGCGTCGTATAGCGCCCGTCTACGAAGACCACCGCCTCCTGCCGCATGATCAACGCCATGCCTGCAGAGCCCGTAAAGCCGGTCAGCCACGCTAAGCGCTCAGCGGAGGCGGGAACATATTCGCCCTGATATTCATCCGCACGCGGCACCAGGAAGCCATCGATGCCGAGCCTATCGAAATGCTCGCGAAGAGCCGCCACGCGGGAGGGTCCGGCTTCTGGGCTGGAGGTGGTGTCGAAGGTCTGGAACATGCGGATGTCTTTCGAATGTAAAGCTGTTCAGTGGCCGTGACGGAAGTGGATCGTAACCCAACCATTGCGCCAGATGGTGCGCACATGGCCGAGGCCGGCACCGCTATAGGCAGAAATAACCTTCCACCGCTGCGATGCAAGAATACCCGACAGGATGACGTCACCGCCGGGAGAAAGATGTGTCACGAGCTGCGGCGCCATTTTGATGAGCGGGCGCGCGAGAATATTTGCGATGATGAGATCGAACGGCCCGTGTGTATTGAAGGCAGGTGAATGAAAGCCGGGAGCCGTCACGAAATCAAGACCGGAGACGATACCATTGAGTTTTGCGTTTTCTCTGGCAACTCGTGTTGCAATTGGATCGATATCCGTCGCCAGGACCGGAATAGGCTTGAGCTTGCGAACTGCAATCGCCAGGACGCCACTGCCAGTACCGAGGTCGAGCGCGTTGCGGGGAGCACGCGCCCGCACAACACCTTCAATTACCTCCAGGCAGCCTGCTGTGGTGCCATGATGCCCCGTGCCAAAGGCTTGGCCCGCATCGATTTCTATGGCCAGATCACCGGACTTCACCTTGTCGCGATCGTGAGAGCCGTGAACCAGGAAGCGCCCTGCCCGCACAGGCTTCAGCCCCTCGAGCGACTTGGCGATCCAGTCAATATCGGGAAGCACCTCCCGTTCGATTTCAATCGCTGGATAGGCCTCCTCCAACACTTCCTTGAAGCGCTGACGCACCTCATCCTCTTCGGCAAGCAGCATATAGATAGAGGCTTCCCAACGATCGGCCTTTTCATCGATTTCCGTCGTGCCGATCGCGTAGTCTTCTTCACCAAAGCAGAAAGAGAGCCTTTCCAGAATGTCTTCGGATTCCCGCTCGGTGACAGTTACGAAAAGGCGTAGTTCGCTCACGGGCCAAGATCTTTCTGCGATGGGACACAGCCGCGCTCTTGAACAGAGAGAAGCAAGCGTCTGTGTAGAAATCAATCGTCAAGCGCCAGGCAGCAATGAGCAGCCGCCCCGTGCACTTGATACTCAAGCAGCAGCAATGCCACAAAAGCTTCCCGCGCTTCAAGCGCGGAAAGACCAAGTACAGTTAGCCTTTGATGAGGTTTTCCAGCTTTTTCATCGCGGTATCGGGATTTTCGCCATAGGCGATTGTGCCAGAAAAGCGCCCGCCATTGTTCAAGAGAAACACGGATGCGGTATGGTCCATGGTGTAGTCGCCATCAGGATTCTTTTCATCAACAGGCACCTTGCGGGCATAGACGCGAAAACCCTTGATGACTTCAGCGACCCGGTCTGGCGGACCGGAAATCCCTGTTACGCGGTCCGTAACGTTGGAAACGTAGCTCTTCAACAGCTCAGGCGGATCGCGTTCCGGATCGACCGTAATGAAGTAGGCGTTGATCTTGTCGCCATTGGGATCAACTTTGTGCAGCCAGCCATTCAATTCGAACAGAGTGGTTGGGCAGACCTCCGGGCAGTGTGTAAAGCCAAAGAACAAAGCGGTTGGCTTTTGTTGAAATGCCTTCTCCGTGATCGGTTCGCCGGTTTGTGAAACCAGTTGGAACGGTACTCCGAAAGGTCCCTCAGCAATCTGCTGGTTGTTGCGCGTTACCTCAAACGTCAGCCACCCCAGAAGAACTGCCATGCACACCACAGCAACCCAGAGCACGATTCGCACATTTCGCATAACGACCTCACTACTGCCGTGATGCCACTTTGGCGCGACAGCACTCATTCCAGATGACGTAAACTAGATAGTCTGGCCAGACCTCGCAATGGATTCTCTTATCTCTGCGTACATGTCGCGCGATTTTGTCTCAGGCTACATGCACCACGCGGCGAGACTATCGGCCATTGCCAGAAATATGGCCGATCCGTTGATAACCCATCCGTAGAGACCGAGTGCGAGCAGTGAAAGGCAAAGCGTTACCCCCAGCAAAGCCGCCAAACGACCAAGCTTTGAAGAAGCGGCATTTTCAGCTTTTGTCGAAGTAATCATGAGTAATTTTTAGCAGTATGAGCAAGTTTACATTTAGCGAATGATTAACGCGTTGCTGCCATTTTTATCTAGAGCAGAACGGGTCATCGATTCTCTTGGCCTGCGAGACAGCCGCACTGATCATATCAGCCTTGCCGATAAGAGCCAATCATACATTATACGGAGATCGGTTGACACGATGGTGAATCCAGCAGGTAAGCAGGGAATAACAGTCAACCAGAGATTGTTGACGCTAGGTATCGCGGCATTTATCGGCATGGGCTCGGTCATCGGTGTTGGCTGGTACGAACAGTCGTTGGCCCAGCGCAGTCTCGACACTGCATCCAAGGTGCGTGAGCTCGCGAGTAAGGCAGATACCCTTCATTCAGCTTCGCTCGAATTGGCTTTGGCGGCAATGGACACCATCATCGATAGAGATGAAGGCGTTGTTCACCCGGAACGTCTTCAAAAGATGAAGGAAACTGCTGCGTTGCTGCAAGCATCATCCAAGGATGTTTCCGAACTTGCCGCCGCCATCAATATGCCGGAACTTGCGAAAAATTACACGAAGCTCGCCGGTGACATGGGACGCCAGGTTGGAGTTGAATTGCCGCAACTTGTCGTCAACCGGGCACCAGAAGAGGATTTTTCAAAAATCGACGATGTCATTGATGAAAGCGGTGACAAGTTGACGGAGATGGTCGGCCAGCTTTCCGATGAAGGAAAAAAACTGGCTGACTTAAAGATCCAGGAGGCCGAGAACAAGGCGTCGGAAAGTTTTCTGATACAGTTACTCTGCGGCAGCTTGGCCATGGCGCTCGTCGGCCTGCTTCAGTTTACGCAGGGCAATGCCATCCGGCGCGCTCTGTCCGGAATCGCCAGCAGCATGCGGCGTATTGCTGACGGAGACTGTGATACGCCGGTTCAAGGCACTGAGGGTCGTGATGAACTTGCCTCCATGGCTCGCAGCACGGAGCGCTTCCGCTTGGCATCGCTTGAAAAGATGCGATTGGAACAACAGAGCGCCATCGACCGCGACCGCATGGAAGTTGAAGGGCGAGAACGACTGGCGAGCCAGCAGGCCGATTCTGACGCTATCCGCTTTGCAACTCAATCGCTGGCCGAAGGCCTTACGAGGTTGCGCGACGGTGATCTGAGTGTTGAACTGACCCAACCCTTCCGATCCGATCTCGAGCCGATTCGAGCTGACTTCAACCGCCTGACGGAGCAGCTTCGCACCGTCATGCAGGAAATCAATCAAAGCTCATCTTCAATTCAGGCCAACTCCCAGCAAATGCGTTCCGCGGCAGATGATCTGGCCAAACGCACCGAACAGCAGGCCGCTTCACTGGAAGAAACCTCTGCGGCACTGGAGCAGATCACCCGCACCGTTCGCACGGCGACCGAGCGCGCGGAGGGAGCAAGCAAGATGGTCAGCAACGCCAAGGACTTCGCTGAAAGCTCATCTCAGGTGGTGAACGATGCGATGGCTGCAATGGAGCGCATTGAGCAAGCCACAGGCGAGATCGGAAAGATCATCAACGTTGTCGATGAAATCGCCTTCCAGACAAACCTGCTTGCGCTTAACGCTGGCGTTGAGGCGGCGCGTGCCGGAGAAGCAGGCAAGGGCTTTGCCGTCGTTGCTCAGGAGGTTCGTGAACTTGCTGGCCGCGCTGCGGGGGCCGCCAAGGACATCAAGGCGCTGGTGACGCGTTCCAGCACAGAAGTGCACACAGGTGTGGAGCTTGTGAGGGCCACAGGTGACGCTCTTCATCGAATTGGTGACGATGTTCTAAGAATTAATGACGACGTTAGCGCAATCGTAACCTCGGCGCGCGAACAATTCACGGGACTATCGGAAATCAATTCCGCCATAGGCCAAATGGACCAGACGACGCAGCAAAACGCAGCAATGGTTGAGGAAACCAACGCATCGAGCCACACACTGGCATCCGATGCCGAAACCCTCAGCCGCTTGATGCGCCAGTTTCGTGTTGAAGGCAGTCGTCCCGCTAGCATGCAAGCGCGGGATGCAGCCCCGATCCATAGATCATCTCCCGCTCGCAGCCTGATGAACCGGGTTGCAAGTGCCATCACCACCAGCAGCTCGGCCGCGAGAGCCATCGCGTCTGACACAAGAGAGAAATGGGAAGAATTCTAACATGTCGAACGCCATCAAACAGTCCGGCGCCTACCTCGAAATTGTATCCTTCCATCTGGGCGACCAGGAGTTCTGCATTGACATCATGGCAATCCGCGAAATTCGCGGCTGGGCTCCGGTCACTCCAATGCCGCATACGCCGCCATATGTTCTGGGGCTCATCAACCTTCGTGGTGCCGTGATCCCGGTCATCGACATGGCCTGCCGCCTCGGCATGAAGATGACTGAACCTTCGGAACGTGCAGCAATCATCGTCACAGATATCGCTGGCAAGCTTGTTGGCCTCCTCGTGGAGCAGGTTTCCGACATGATGACCATTCGTTCGGAAGATCTGCAGTCCGCACCGGAAATTATTCCGGAAGCACAGCGCGCCTTCTGCCGTGGCATCGTGGCTCTTGAAAAGACCATGGTCTGCTTCCTCAACCTCGATACCGTAATTGCGGACGAGCTGGCACAGGCAGCCTGATTGTCAAAATTCTGCTGCTGATGGCACCGCCCTGGTTCGCAAGAGCCGGGGCTTTCGCCGTTCCTGCTTCCAATCTGCTGATCTTCCACCACAATAATCTCTCGGCCAGGATGATCTGCTGTTTGCCACATTCTCCTGCCAAACAGCCGCAGGTCAGAACTCCTCAGCCTGAATGACACGAACCCGTCATCGGCGGCCTCTACAGGGGCATGAAGAGTACTGAACTCCCTGTGGCTTATCTTTTTGCCGATGCCGCTTCACCAGCGCGCATTTGCGAACTATACCCACTGCGGCTCTCGGATGATGTCAGAAACAGCGCAAACGGCTTACATATGGATTCGCACTCAAAGGATCGTCGAATGTCTCACACGGATGATGGCGCATACGGCTTTCCCGAAGAAATTCATTGGCCCTCATTGGTCGCTGCTATTTCCGCCATCAGTGCAGTTGGCATCGCAATCGGCCTCGGCCTGCCGTTGCTGAGCGTCATTCTCGACAAGCGCGGCATTTCGTCCACACTCATTGGCCTGAACTCCGCCATGGCGGGCCTCGCTGCAATGATAGCGGCGCCTATCACGACCAAACTGGCGCACAGCTTCGGCGTAGCGCGCACTATGCTTTGGGCCGTTGTGCTTGCAGCGATCAGCGCACTCGGCTTTTATTATGCCACCCACTTCTGGATGTGGTTTCCTTTGCGCATTGCCTTTCACGGTGCGACAACGACCCTCTTCATTCTCTCTGAATTCTGGATCAATGCCGCCGCTCCTCCCCGCAGGCGAGGACTCGTACTTGGCATTTATGCAACGGTTCTTGCCGTCGGCTTTGCGATCGGGCCGCTAATCTTTTCCAAAATCGGCAGCGAGGGCCTGCTTCCATTTGCGGTTGGTGCCTGCGCGATCATGCTGGCTTTCGTCCCGATCTACATCGCCCGCAATGAAAATCCGGTTCTTGATGAAAAACCGCAGAAGCATTTCCTGCGCTATATCCTGCTCGTTCCGATGGCTACCGCTGCTGTCTTCGTATTTGGTGCTGTAGAAGTGGGCGGCCTCTCGCTCTTCCCCATTTACGCAAGCCGTTCCGGTCTCGAAGAAGGTCATGCCGCACAATTGCTGACGGTTATGGGAATCGGCAACATGGTTTTCCAGATCCCGTTCGGCATGATTTCCGACAAGCTGAAGGATCGCCGCCCCATGCTGTTCTTGATGGCCGTGGCTGGCCTTGCAGGTGCTCTGGCCCTTCCCTACCTTGTTCACCACTGGTGGCTTATGGCAGCACTGCTGCTGGTCTGGGGTGGCTGCGTATCGGGTCTCTACACGGTGGGGCTTGCCCATCTCGGTTCGCGACTCAAGGGATCTGATTTGGCAGCAGCTAATGCTGCTTTCGTTTTCTGCTATGCAGTTGGCACGGTGGCAGGCCCACAGGCTATCGGCGTCTCCATCGATTTCACCGGTACGGATGGCTTCGCATGGGCTTTGGCGGGATTCTTTGCCCTATATGTGGTGATATTCATTGTTCGAACGGTTTTGAGTCGAGATCGGACTTGACTTTTCGGGCGCGATTTGTAGTTTCGCGCCAGATTTCGCCGTGGACAGCCCTCAGGCATCCGCGGCTTGATTTTTATTAGAGGCAGGAAGACCATGGCGAAAGCTACGACCATCAAGATCAAGCTGCTGTCGACGGCCGATACCGGTTTCTTCTACGTCACGACGAAGAACAGCCGTACGATGACGGACAAGATGACAAAGACCAAGTACGACCCGATCGCTAGAAAGCATGTCGAGTTCAAGGAAACGAAGATCAAGTAATTGATCTTCCGATCTCAAAAAAGGCGCGGTGCCAATGGCCCGCGCTTTTTTTATGTCTGCGGTTGGACAAGGCCGGCTGTTGATGAAACACGCCGTGCACAAAGCGCAAAGCAAGTTGGCGTGGCCTGTTTTAACGCACATTCTCTGGGCCGGCTGTAGCAAGGCCTCAAACAAGATATTTTTGGTGGGAGAATTGGGGGCCGGTCAGCATGCAAAGCGGCACGAGGAACCACTGATGAAGCATGCCGACCGACCGACCCCACGACCCAGGAGATGCGGCGGACCTGAGCATCATGGGGTATTGCAGTTCCTGTCAGGAACATATTCCGCTGAAGGCAAAATCGCGTAAAAGCGCAAAGAAATCAACCCAATCTTAACCAGCAGCCAAAATGCCGCGCGACATGGTTAAAACCTGAGTTTTGACCCCTGAAAAAGCACTGCTTGAATTTACAACTATAAGCCTAACTAAGTTTGTCAAAAAATAAAGTTAAAACTCTTCAAAATTGTATGATCATAGGGGAATATTTATTTCGAAAAACACGACACACTGTCCTGTATGAGCAGACTAGACAGTGGACCACGAATATCACCTAGTTTTGAACAGTTCGAAGCTATGGCAACGCAGTGATCATTCCGACACTTGTTCGAAAAGGGTAGTTCTATACCGTTATTTGCAATCACGCGGCTGATGCGACGACGCGGTTTCGTCCACTGTTTTTTGCCTGATATAGCGCCTTGTCTGCACTTTTAAGAAGCTGCTCAGGGGTATCAGTACCCGCACAGAATGAAGCAATGCCAATCGAAGCCGTGATATGCAGTTGAGCGCCACCCGGTAACACAAACGGTACAGCCTCTATCATACCTCTCAAACGTTCCGCGATGGATGCGGCTGAGGCAGCATCTGTATCCGGCATCACCACGACGAACTCTTCTCCGCCGTAGCGACAGGCAAGGTCTGCTCCTCGGACAGTCGAGCGAATGCGACGTGCGAATTCCCGCAGCACTTCATCCCCCACATCGTGCCCGTGAGTGTCATTGACGCTTTTAAATCGGTCGATATCCGTGATGCAAACCGAAAGCGGGCGGCTGCGCGCTGCCGCTCTGTTGAATAGCGTCTTCAGATGACTGTCCAAATACCGGCGGTTATGGAGCCCCGTCAGTCCATCTGTGACCGCAAGTTCGATTGTCTGGTGGACACTGGAGCGCAATTTGTCGTTATAGCGCTTCCGCTTGATCTGTGTGAGCGTTCGCGCCACCAATTCGTTCGGATCCACCGGACGCATCAGGTAATCGTTGACGCCAAGATCAAGCGCGCGAACGATCATGTCCTCATGTCCGCCGTCGGTGATCAGGAGCAAAGGCAGAAGCCGGGTCCTCTCCAGAAGGCGCAATTGCGCGCAAAGCCGAAGAGGATCATAATCTTCTATATTATCGTTGATGATAACCAGATCGAACGGGTTTTCCGCCGCTTCAAAAAGTGCAGCTTGTGGATCGGATATGGAAACCACTTCTGCCACTGGCTTCAATCCCTTGATGATCCGCTCCTGGGAGCTTCCTCGACCATCTACGAGCAAGACTTGTCCCGCCGTTTCGAAGCTGTCGATTTTAGCGAGATCTTCGAGTCCGATTGTGCGTGCAGTATCTGCGCGAATTCGCAACTCGTCGCTCAGCGTTTTCAATCTCACGAGACTTTTGACCCGAGAAACGAGCTGGAGATCGTTCACTGGCTTCGTCAGGAAATCATCTGCGCCTGCCTTTAAGCCCCTCACCCGGTCTGTGGGCTGATCAAGCGCCGTCACCATAACCACGGGAATATGCATGGTCTTCGGGTTTGATTTCAGCCTTTCGCAGACTTCAAATCCATCCATGCCGGGCATCATCACATCGAGGAGAATGAGATCGACGTGGTTGCCTTCAACCACTTCCAGGGCCTTGAAGCCGTTGTCAGCCGTTAGCACATCGAAATATTCCGCCAGAAGACGCGCCTCCAGAAGCTTCACATTCGCGGGAATGTCGTCAACAACCAGAATTCGCGCTGTCATTCGGATCAAACGCCTTAAGCGTCTCCCAGGTAAGTTTTAATTGTTTCGAGAAATTTAGGCACTGAAATAGGTTTGGAGACATAGGCCTCGCAGCCGCCCTGGCGGATACGTTCCTCGTCGCCTTTCATAGCAAAGGCAGTGACAGCCACGACCGGAATGACATGAAGCTCATCGTCTTCCTTCAGCCATTTGGTGACCTCGAGCCCTGAAACCTCAGGCAATTGAATATCCATCAAGATAAGATCGGGGCGATGCTTGCGTGCAAGGTCCAAAGCTTCCATCCCATTGCGGGTCTGGATAGTTTCATAGCCCGACGCCTCGATCAGATCGCGGAAGAGCTTCATGTTTAGCTCGTTATCTTCGACAATCATGACCCGCTTGGGCATAGCTTTATCCTTACATGCCGTACTGTCAGCCTATATGAGATATAAGCCTCCACATGGCCGATTCCATCATCTCGGTTGGCCGGAGATTATTCTGATTTGGTTGAAGAAAAGGTAACCAGTCGTCCGATGCGTACCGAACCTGTAAAATCTTCCGCTCTGCCTGCTCCAGAGGAAACGGCTGGCGCAGTCCTGCAATGGCTGGCCGATGAGCCGGAAATGATGGGCCGGTTTCTGGCGCTTTCGGGTCTGCAAGTTGTTCAACTGCGGGACGCCATCAAAGATCCGGGCTTTTTGGCCGGAATGATTGACTTCATCATGTCTCACGAGCCAAGCCTGATGGCCTTCTGCCAGGCAACCAACTGGAAACCGGAGGCTGTGATGGCCGCGTGGCACCACTACTCCGGCCCCGGTCTGGACTCGGGAGAATTTTGATGAGCCAAATCGTGGATCTGGATCATGTGCGTTTGACGGATCGGCCTCTGCTGGTCTGCGATGTGGACGATGTCGTTCTGGAGTTTCTCGTTCCGTTCGAAGGCTATCTATCCAGCCTTGGCCACAAACTAGTTCAACGTTCTTATCGTCTGCACGGAAACATTCTGTCGACAATTGATGACAGGCCGCTGGCCGATGATCTGGTCAGCCAGCTGATCCTCGACTTCTTTGCCGCACAGGAAGCATGGCAGACGCCATTTGGCGATGCCGTGCATGCTTTGAAACGAGTGGGTGAGCAGGCTGATATTGTGTTTCTGACAGCCATGCCCCCTCGCTTTACGCAGATGCGCCGCCGCCTACTCGACAGTCTCGATCTCACCTTCCCGCTTCTAGCCACCGAAAGTCCCAAAGGTCCGGTGATCCGCTCCATGCATGGCAATCGCGATCTGCCAGTGGCCTTCCTTGATGACATGGCTCACAATCACCATTCGGTTGCAGAGCATGTGCCGGAATGCCTGCTTGTGCATTTGATGCCGCAGACGCAGATGCATAGCTTCGCACCATCACCATCGGCCGATGTGCTCAAGGCAAGTGACTGGCAGGATGTGGAGCGCCACCTTCTGGCGCATTTCTCGCAGTGACTACAACGGCGATCATCAAGCAAAGTTGAAACGCTAAAATGTCAGGCCCAGCGGCACGCATCAAGCTTCGTTAAACTTCAACGCATATCATTCCTGAAACAGTATTGCGTATGAGGTTTACCATGTTCAGATCTGCAGCGGCCGCGCTTGCCTTGCTTGCCGCATCGGTCTCGCCTGTTTTGGCTGAGACTGATGTCAGAACGCTTCAGATCATTGTCTCAAAAGCGACGCAGTCGCTAGCGGTCTATGATGATGGTGAAAAGATAGCGACCTCACGCGTCTCAACCGGCAAGGTGGGCCACGACACTCCGGCGGGTATCTTTTCAATTCTGGAAAAACGGAAATACCACAAGTCTAACATTTATTCAGACGCACCGATGCCATGGATGCAGCGTCTTACATGGTCTGGTATTGCGCTCCATGAATCGAACAGCGTTCCCAGCTATCCTGCTTCGCATGGATGCGTGCGTCTGCCGGCAGCTTTCGCTCGCTCACTCTACCAGATGACCGGTCGCGGCGTACATGTCATCATTACAGATGACGATGTTCAGCCTACGGCAATCGATCATCCCTTCCTGTTCCAAACGGCGAATTCTACGGCTAACAGTAAGCTTCTCTCGGACGTGCCGCTGCGCTCGTCAACGGGCCATGAGAGCACGACGCAGGTGGAAGTGGCGATGAACATGCCAAGCAAACCACAGCCGATTTCTACCGGATCGGCGTCGTTGGCTTCCAAAAAAATCGACACGCCAGAACCCCTGAGGATCATGATAACACGCCGGGACGACCAGGATTTGCTTCGCGATGTGCAGCAAATGCTGACCGGCCTCGGCTTTGATGCTGGCAAGCCCGATGGCATTATGGGAGAAGCAACCCGCTCTGCGATTGCGGGCTTTAAACGATGGAAAGAGCTGCCTGCAAAAGGCCCGCTTGTCACCGAGCAGATGTTGCAAGCACTCTACGCTTCCGCAGACCGGGAACCAGCACCTGCTGGTCAAATCCTGATACGGCAGGGCTTCGAGCCGGTTCTTTCTGAGCCAGTGGCTATCAAATCACCCGAAATATCACTCGGCACACACTTTTATCAGCTCACAAAGATTGATCGAGTAACCGGCAAAGCCCAATGGAAAAGCCTCACCCTTTCCAATCGTCTGCCGGAGGCAACGCGCAAGCGTCTTGGCATCACTGCCGATCCGACACCAGCTGCAAATGCAGATTCAGCCATCCTTGAGCGCCTGACCCTGTCAGATGCTTTGCGCGAGAAAATCGAAAGCATGATCTCCGCCGGGAGTTCCCTGACCATTACCGATAACGGCCCAAGCCATGAAACAACCAAGGGCACGGATTTCATCACGCTGACGCGCTAGGGTCAGTCTCCGCCGCTCTATCAGTGACCGCCAAGCTCATATCATTGGCGGTCTTGCATTATGTCAACCGCGCCTCAGGTGTCGGCTTCATTGAGAGCGTCTTTGCAGCTCCTGAGTACGCCAATATTCTCGCGATTTTCAAGCATTTCCAAAGGAAAAACTGGCTTCCACTTTTTCCAAAAATGCTTCTAGACCACCAGCTCAACATCGATCACGCCGGGCGCGGATTTCAAGGCCGCAGCCACTTCCGGCGAGATGCGGTAGCGATCTGTCAGCTCAACTTCAATCTCTCGCTTGCCGTCGTCCTTCACCACGATAAAGGAAACAAGGCCATCACCACGCGCATTGAGATGCTTCACGACAGTCTTCAACGGGCCGGAATCGTGCACGTAGACCCGAAGGGCCTTCTGCATCTGGACTGACATTTCCTCAAGCGACTGCACGGTCTGAATACGCAGCCCTATACCTTCCGGCCGCTCATCTGCCTGAACCGTGATAACCAAGGATTTTCCAGGCTCCAAAAGATCACGGTACTGGTTCAGTGCTTCCGAAAAGAGAATGGCTTCAAACTGCCCCGTGGCATCCGAGAAGGTGACAATACCCATCTTGTTGCCAGTCCGTGTCTTTCGCTCCTGCCGTGACGTGACTGTACCCGCCAGCCGACCGGCACCGGCACCGGCCTTCACCGCAGCAGAGAACTCTGAAAAGTTCTGTACACGCATCTTCGCCAAAACTTGTGCATAGGTATCAAGCGGGTGAGCGGAAAGGTAAAAACCGAGCACCTGGTATTCGCGCATCAGCTTTTCAGACGCAGTCCAAGGATCAAAATTCGGCAGGATCAGTCTCTCAGGACCGGCAGCCGAAGACGAACCGAACATATCGCTCTGGCCGCTAGTCTTTCCTTCTGCAGCACGTTGTGCATAGCCGATAACTCGATCAAGCCCCGTTACCAGTTCGGCTCGGTCCTTGCCGAAACAATCGAAAGCACCAGCAAAGATCAGGCTTTCCAACACGCGCCGGTTCACTTGCTTCGGATCGATCCGCAAGCAGAAATCTTCGAGGCTGGCGAAGGGCTTATCGCCGCGAGTAGCAACAATGTGCTCGACTGCCGCCTCGCCAACACCTTTGATGGCTGCAAGCGAATAGAAGATGCAGTTTTCTCCCGTCTCAAACATACGAAATGAAGTCTGGATCGATGGCGGAACAACTTTGATCCCAAGACGAGACGCATCCTGACGAAAGTCGTTCAGCTTTTCCGTGTTCGCCATATCATAGGTCATGGAGGCGGCAAGGAATTCGACGGGATAATGCGCCTTCATATATGCCGTCTGATAGGAGACAATGGCATAGGCGGCGGCGTGGGATTTGTTGAAGCCGTAATTGGCAAACTTTGCCAGAAGGTCGAAAATCAAATCTGCCTGCGGCTTGGAGACCTCATTCTTCACCGCACCGTCCACGAAGCGGGCACGCTGCTTATCCATTTCCTCCTTGATCTTCTTACCCATGGCGCGGCGTAGAAGATCGGCCTCCCCAAGCGAATAGCCGGACAGGACCTGCGCGATCTGCATAACCTGTTCCTGATAAACGATGACGCCTTGCGTTTCCTTCAGCAGGTAATCGATCTTGGGATGGATGGACTCGATCTCTTCCTCGCCGTGTTTACGGGCATTGTAAACCGGAATATTTTCCATCGGGCCGGGACGATAGAGTGCGACAAGCGCGATAATGTCCTCGATGCAATCTGGCCGCATGCCAAGAAGCGCCTTGCGCATACCGACACTTTCCACCTGGAAAACGCCAATGGTTTCGCCACGCGAGAGCATTTCGTAAGTCTTTTGGTCATCAAGCGGGATCTTGGCAAGATCAACATGAATGCCACGTTTGGCGACGAAATCCACGGCAGTCTTCAATACCGTCAGCGTCTTCAAACCAAGGAAGTCGAATTTCACCAAGCCAGCCTGCTCAACCCATTTCATATTGAACTGGGTGACCGGCATATCCGAACGCGGATCGCGGTACATGGGAACGAGTTTGGAAAGCGGGCGGTCACCAATGACGATACCGGCAGCGTGCGTGGAGGCATGCCGATAAAGCCCCTCGATCTTCTGAGCTATGTCGAGCAGCCGCGCAACCACAGGCTCCTTCTCTGCCTCTTCCTGTAAACGAGGTTCTTCCTCGATTGCTTTTGAAAGAGGTGTCGGATTGGCCGGATTGTTCGGCACCAGCTTACAGATCTTGTCGACCTGCCCATAGGGCATCTCCAGCACGCGCCCCACATCACGCAAGGCAGCACGCGCCTGAAGCGAACCAAAGGTTATGATCTGGGCAACCTGCTCACGACCATATTTCTGCTGCACATAGCGAATGACTTCTTCGCGCCGGTCCTGGCAAAAGTCGATATCGAAGTCGGGCATGGAAACGCGTTCGGGATTAAGAAAGCGTTCGAACAGCAGAGAGAAGCGAAGCGGGTCGACGTCAGTGATAGTAAGCGCATAGGCCACAAGCGAACCCGCACCGGAACCACGGCCAGGCCCAACGGGGATGTCCTGAACCTTGGCCCATTTGATGAAGTCCGAAACGATCAGAAAGTAGCCAGGAAATTTCATCCTCTCGATAACGGAAAGCTCGAAATCAAGGCGCTCGCGGTAATCCTGCTCGGTATAGCCTTCCGCCATACCAAGCTCTGCAAGACGATTTTCCAGACCCTCGACCGACTGACGGCGCAATTCTGATGCCTCAGCGCGCTCTGCCTCTTCTGCATCTGCGGTCGCGCCCGTGAAACGGGGCAGGATCGGCTTGCGCGTCTTCAAGATGAATGAGCAGCGATGCGCAATCTCGACCGTGTTCTCCAACGCTTCCGGTAGATCCGCAAAAAGCGTCGCCATTTCAGCGCGGCTCTTGAGGCAATGGTCTGGCGTCAAGCGGAAACGGGTATCATCTGAGACAATGGCATTGTGCGCGACGGCCATCAGAGCGTCATGGGCATCATACTCATTCTTGGATGGGAAGAAGGCCTCATTGGTCGCAACAAGAGGAATATCGTGGGAATATGCCAGTTCGATGAGCTTACGTTCGTGCCGCTTGTCATAATTTGCGTGCCGTTGCAGCTCTACATACAGCCGATCACCGAAAACAGCTTTCAGCCGCAGCAATCGCGTCTCAGCTTGGGCAGAATGACCTTCTTTGAGTAAAGGATCGATGGGACCAGAGCTGAAACCGGTCAAGGCAATAATGCCTTCAGCCCCCTCATCTTCCAACCACGACATGCATATATGTGTTGCCTGACTTCCCTCACCGCCTAGATAGGCACGACTAACAAGATCCACCAAACGTTCGTAGCCAGCGTCGTTGGCGGCGAGTAAGACAAGGGAGGGCAACTTTGCCAGCCCGTTACGCTTTTCATCGCCTTGATCTTCCATATCGATGGACATCTGGCAGCCGATGATGGGTTGAATGCCTTCATCCATTGCCTTCTGCGAAAATTCGAGCGCCACAAACAGATTGTTGGTGTCGGTAATGGCGATAGCTGGTTGGCCATCGCCAGAGGCCTTGGCAAGGATCTTCTTCAGCGGAAGCGCACCTTCAAGCAGCGAGTAAGCCGAATGCACCCGCAGATGCACAAACTTCGGCGTGACTTCTGCCGAAACTTCGTCATCCGTCTTCAATGCACCTGTATCCGCCATGCCACTCGCCACTTCGCAGTCATCAATCTGCTAATTGTCGGCCTTCCGCTCCACAGAGTCCAGCCAGAGCGAAAGCCTTCAACCGAAAACTGCCTTCAATCAGAAGGAAAGCATGATGACGCTGAGGCTTGCGAGAAATGTCAGGATAGATGCAAATGCTGCTACGTCTCGGATCAAGTCAGTCATAACGCTCTCCTTTTCCGTTATGTTTCTACTATGTTCCGCTAACGTTCTGGTGTCAATGAAAAGAACGAAAGCGGAACATTTTAGTTTAACAGAATATGAAGATGGTGGGTCACGAGATGACTGCTTCTGAAACTTTGGAGCTAAGACATGTCAAATGACGCAGAAAAGCTTGTTTCTCGGCACTGGGATGGCAATGCGGAACAATGGGCGCATGATGTTCGTGCCGGGTTTGACATCTATCGCGACCACTTCACGCTTCCAGCATTTTTAGCCATTCTTCCCGATCTGAACAGATTGAAGATTATCGATTTTGGCTGTGGCGAAGGTCGTAATACTCGCGTGTTTGCCAAGCGCGGCGCGGCCATGACCGGAATCGACCTTTCCCCTCGGATGCTGGACTTGGCTCTGAGTCATGAGCAAACAGAGCCACTTGGTATCAGCTATCAACGCGCATCTTTCAGCAGTTGCCCGAGCATCGCCGATTCGAAATTTGATGCAGTCCTGTCGACTATGGCACTTATGGACGCTCCGGATTTCCCTGGTGCAATGCGTGAAGCCTATCGAATATTAAAGCCCGGTGGTTTTCTCGCCTTTAGCATTCTTCATCCGTGTTTTATCAGCGCAGGGCTGAGCTGGATCAGGAGCCCTTCGGGCGAAACAATCGGGCTTGGCGTAGCGAATTATTTCCAAACGGACAGCTTCATTGAAAAATGGAAATTTGGCGATAACCCGGACAAGGTCGTACCAGAAGCTTTCACAGTGCCTCGCTTCCCGCGCATTTTAAGCGATATTCTCAATTCAGTGAGCAAGGCTGGCTTCAAGATCACGAGAATCGAAGAACCGATGCCAAACGAGGAAGCATGCATTGCCTATCCACGCTTGAGCAGATGGCGTGATCTGGCAGCCTTTCTGCTGATCGTTCGAGCAGATAAACCGGCCTGATACGTTAGAATTCTTTAATCTTGCCGCCTTCAATCGTCACGCGGCGATCCATGCGGCTCGCCAATTCATGGTTATGCGTTGCAATCAGCGCAGCAAGGCCAGACTGGCGGACCAGAGCTTCCAGAGCGTCGAAAACATAAGACGCAGTTTCTGGATCAAGATTTCCGGTGGGTTCATCCGCCAGCAAGACCAGTGGCGCGTTTGCGACGGCTCGCGCGATGGCAACGCGCTGCTGTTCACCACCAGACAATTCTGCCGGGCGATGATCAGCACGATGGCCGATTCGCATATAATCAAGAAGCTGCGCGGCCCGCTCACGCGCCTCCTTCTTGGGTAGCCCCGCAATCAATTGCGGCATCATTATATTCTCGAGCGCCGTGAATTCAGGCAGCAGATGGTGGAACTGGTAGACAAAACCAATGTCGCCCCGGCGGATTGCTGTGCGACGATCATCGCCCAACCCGCCGCAAGCCTCACCATTGATGTAGATCTCTCCGCTATCGGGATGCTCCAGAAGACCGGCCAAATGCAGCAGCGTGGATTTCCCCGTACCGGACGGCGCCACCAGAGCGACAATCTCGCCTGCCCGTAGCTCGAAATCGGCTGATTTCAGAATGGAAAGCGTAGTTTCCGCCTGCCCGTAGTGCCGATCGACGCTTGCGAGCTTCAATACTGTTTTGCGTGCCATGACCCGATGCCGATCCTATTCGTAACGAAGCGCCTGGACCGGATCGAGCCGTGACGCTCTCCAAGCCGGGAAGATGGTGGCGAGAAAGGAGAGAACCAATGCCATGACAACAACCGAGGTTGTCTCACTGATGCTCATTTCCGCTGGCAGCTGACTGAGGAAATAAAGCTCTGGATCAAACAGCACCGTCCCCGAAACCCAGGAGAAGAACTCGCGGATCGACTCGATATTCAAACAGACGATTACCCCGAGCAGAACGCCCGCGAAAGTGCCGACAATTCCGATCGCCGCCCCCGTCATGAAGAAAATGCGCATAATGGCACCGGAACTCGCGCCCATGGTTTTCAAGATCGCGATATCGCTGCCTTTGTCCTTCACCAGCATAATCAGGCCAGAAATGATATTGAGTGCCGCGACCAGAACAATCAGCGTCAAGATCATGAACATGACGTTTCGCTCAACTTGCAGGGCAGAGAAAAAAGTCTGATTGCGTTGCCGCCAATCAGTCAGAAATATTTGGCGGCCAGCGGCCTGCTCGATCAATGGCCGCATCTCATCGACCTTGTCGGCATCCTTTAGATAAATCTCGATGGACTGCACCAATCCATCCGCATTGAAGTAGGCCTGCGCCTCGGCAAGAGGCATGTAGATCATTGATGCATCATATTCCGACATGCCGATTTCGAACACGCCGGAGACCCGGTAGGCCTTCACCCGTGGCGTAACACCCATGGGGGTTACGTCACCTTCAGGAGAAACAAGAGTGATCTGATCGCCCGCTCCTATACCAAGGGAAGATGCTAGCCGCGAGCCGATCAGCACCCCATCCCCTGTCGCAAAACCAGTGATATCGCCAGAGCGGATGTTGGAGGAAACTTCATGTAGTTTCTCCAGATCTTCGGTACGAATACCGCGCACCAGAGCGCCAGAACCGGCACCCTGTTTGCCAGAGGCCAAAGTCTGACCCTCAACGAGAGGCAGGGCCATGGTGACACCCGGCACAGCGGAAAACTTTTGTGCAAGCTGAGCGTAATCCGTCAGTGGCTGGTCTACCGGCTGAACGATTATATGACCGTTGATACCCAGAATGCGGGAGATCAGCTCCGTGCGAAACCCGTTCATCACAGCCATGACAATGATGAGTGTCGCCACACCCAACATGATGCCGACGAAGGAGAAGCCGGCAATCACGGAGATGAAAGTTTCTTTGCGGCGTGAGCGCAGGTAGCGCCAGGCAACCATGCGTTCAAAGGCAGAAAAGGCTCCGGCGGAAGGAATGGCTTCCTGCTGTTGAACCGCCGTTTCCGATGCGACCTTGGCCATAAATTCTCCTGTGACTGCCTGACTGCAGCGAGAACCGACTGAGGTTTCAGGCGGTCAAACGATTAAGTGCCGCTTCAACCGTCATGGTTTCACGCGCACCAGTCTTGCGATCCTTCACCTCAACCTCACCCGTTGCAGCAGAACGTGGGCCGACGATCAACTGCACAGGAACACCGATCAGATCGGCGGTTGCGAACTTCGTCCCAGCACGATCGTCCGTGTCGTCGTAAAGAACATCCTGGCCGGCATTGGTGAGACCGGCATAGAGGCTATCACAGACGCGGTCGCATGCTTCGTCGCCCGCCTTCATGGTTATGATCATCGAATCGAACGGTGCCACCGAAGCGGGCCAAATGATTCCATTCTCGTCATGCGAAGCTTCGATGATGGCGGGAACAAGGCGCGTTGGGCCAATACCGTAGGAACCCATGTGGACAAGATGCTCTTTTCCATCTGGCCCTTGAACCTTTGCACCCATCGGTTCGGAATATTTGGTGCCGAAATAGAAAATATGCCCGACCTCAATGCCACGGGCAGACAGCCGGTCGCCTTCAGGAATCGCATTGAATGCGGCTTCATCATGCATTTCAGAGGTCGCTGCGTAAGCGGAGGTCCACTTGTCGAAAATGGACTGCAAGCCGGCAACATCATCGAAATCAGTATCCTCACCAGGGATATCGAACTCGATGAAGCTCTTATGAGAATAGACTTCAGACTCGCCCGTATCCGCCAGAATGATGAACTCATGGCTGTGGTTGCCGCCAATCGGACCCGTATCGGCGCGCATGGGAATCGCGCGAACGCCGAGACGTGCAAAAGTCCGTAGATAGGCGACGAACATTTTATTGTAGGAATGAATGGCATCTTCGCGTGTCAGGTCGAAGGAGTAGGCATCCTTCATGAGGAACTCGCGCGAGCGCATAGTGCCGAAGCGCGGACGAATCTCATCGCGAAACTTCAGCTGGATATGATAAAGATTGAGCGGCAGGTTCTTGTAAGATTTCACGTAGGACCGGAAGATATCCGTGATCATCTCTTCATTGGTCGGCCCGTAAAGCATGGGACGGTCCTGACGATCCTTGATGCGTAGCATTTCCTTGCCATAGGCATCGTATCGGCCGCTTTCCTGCCACAACTCCGCCGATTGAAGCGTAGGCATCAGAAGCTCTACCGCACCTGCGCGGTTCTGCTCTTCCCGCACGATCGCATTCACTTTGTCCAAAACGCGCTTGCCAAGCGGCAACCAGGAATAGATACCTTGGCTTTGCTGGCGGATCATGCCCGCGCGTAACATAAGGCGGTGTGAAACGATCTCCGCTTCCTTAGGATTTTCCTTCAGAATAGGCATGAAGTAGCGGGACAGACGCATTGCGTTTTCCGTGTTCTTGGCTGCTTGCCCGTCGGCAAGAATCAGCATCTTGATGAGGTTATTTGGTGATGGCTACATAGCGGTTAAGTGGGTTCAAGGGAACCCGCCAGCATTCGGAAACAGGCACAGACCACAGAAGCCGCTCGTGATTTGAAGCCACTCACATCGTTAATTGTGCCAATAGTATGACAATTAAAACCTTATCCGCATTTCATGAAAAAAATCGGGCAAGTGTGTCAAAACTGTCAAATTGAGTAGTGACAAAGCCCAAAGCTTGAGCTAGGTTCGGCACATAAAAGAGGCAGGGAGTTCAATTTTCTGCCATTCGCGGTCAAGTCTTGGGAGGATCAGATCTTAGGCGCGCTCGCTCGCAGCCCCGGCAACGGTTGAAGATCACGCGATACTTTAAACAAGGCTTCACAGCCTTGTTTTTTTTTGGCTTTCATTCAAGTTCGGAAGCGCATTCATCGAAATCACCTGGCCCAAGCGCTTTAACGCCCGGACGCCAGTCTAATGCTCGCTAGCAGCGGACGGCGGCTGGCGCATCTGACCTTTGGAACGCCGATCATCCCAACTACAACCAGCCGAATGCTATCGGTCAGGTCCTGCCGAAGTCCGGCACGATGCGCGGCAGAGAATTCATGCTGAAGCCGAAATAGGTGGATGATACGAACCATCCAGCGTAAATCAGTGCTGCAATAACGCTGGTGAGAAGAACAACCTTACCGCCTTGAAATCTCGCGGGTGCGCTCTCAACAGTTCCCAGAACAACGTCCTTTTCCTCCGCCTGCGTGCGAAGGCCTATCGGCAGAACGATGAAAAGCACCGTCCACCAAATAATGAAATAGACAGCGAACGCTGACATTATCTGGGTCATTTCCTGCTCCCCACCAACTGCCTCGGACGATGCTTAGTTACACCATAAAAGGTGAACCACTCTTGCGCCGTCAGTCATACCTAACGAACAACTTAGGCCGTCTACAGATATCGCACAACTGACCTATAGGCGCATAGGCTATAAAACGCCTGCAGGAACGCTTGTAAAACGTTCAAGCGCATTTTCATTCTAAGTTGATGGAAATGATGGTGCCCCCGGCAAGGTTCGAACTCGCGACCCCCTGATTACAAATCAGGTGCTCTACCAACTGAGCTACAAGGGCAATGACGGTGCAAGTACATATAACTGAGGCCACTGTAAAGAGCTAAGTCGTCTTAACCAGCATGATTTTTTCAAAATTCACAAACGTCGAACGCGGTCAGCAGGCTTGTCGGGTCCATTGTTTTTCCTATACGAAGTCAAATATCCATGAGGGGTCCGCATGTCTTCAACTCAGCAGAAACTTGGCTTCTTAGCCTCACCGGCTCCGGAAGCACAGATTGCCTTCGAAGAGCTCACCTGCATTTATGGCAACGCCCCTCCCGCCGAGGCCGATGTGATCATCGCATTGGGTGGCGATGGTTTCATGCTCCAGACACTGCATCAGACCATTAACAGCGGCAAACGAATCTATGGGATGAATTGCGGGTCTGTCGGGTTCTTGATGAACGACTACCGTGTTGAAGGCCTGCATGAGCGAATCGAAAAAGCCGTTGAGAACGATTTTCATCCGCTACAAATGAAGACGCACAACGCGGATGGAACCACATCCGTCGCGCTGGCAATCAATGAAGTCTACGTCTTTCGCCAGTCCTATCAAGCAGCCAAAATCCGGGTCACAATCGATGGGCATGTTCGTCTCGATGAATTGATCTGCGATGGCCTGATGATCGCAACACCCGCCGGTTCAACCGCCTATAACCTTTCCGCGCATGGTCCTATCCTGCCGCTGGAGGCTCCGCTGCTGGCCATGACGCCTGTCAGTGCATTTCGCCCTCGCCGCTGGCGCGGTGCACTTTTGCCCAACAAGGTGAAGGTTGAGTTGGACATCCTCGAAGCTGACAAGCGCCCGGTCAATGCAGTCGCCGACAATACTGAGGTAAAAAGCGTCCTGCATGTCACAATTCAGCAGTCGCGAGATCGAACGGCGCAAATTCTCTCTGATCCCGACCACTCCTGGTCCGATCGTATTCTCGCCGAACAGTTCTCGAACTGATACTTACCTCGAACATAAAAAGGGCGCGAGACGCATACAGCGCTCACGCCCCTTTTCAATCTTGGTAGATATCTCTTAATCGATATCGGAAACCTCGGCATCCGCCTTACCGCTGATACGGTGAGCAAGGGCCGCTTCCATGAACTCGTTAAGCTCTCCGTCCAACACATCACCGGGCGCGGTGCTTTCAACGCCGGTGCGAAGATCCTTCACCAGCTGATAGGGTTGCAAGACGTAAGACCGAATTTGGTGTCCCCAACCGATCTCAGTCTTGGAAGCTGCTTCGGCGTTGGCCGCCTCTTCGCGCTTCTTCAACTCGGCCTCGTAGAGACGTGCGCGAAGCATGTCCCACGCCTTCGCGCGGTTCTTGTGCTGCGAACGTTCCTGCTGGCAAGCAACAACGATGCCGCTTGGAATATGCGTAATGCGTACTGCCGAGTCGGTGGTGTTGACGTGCTGCCCACCGGAACCGGAGGCGCGATAGGTATCAATGCGGCAATCGCTTTCATTGACATCGATCTGGATCGAGTCATCGACAACTGGATAGACCCAGATCGACGAGAACGACGTATGGCGACGCGCATTGCTGTCATAGGGTGAGATACGAACAAGGCGGTGAACGCCCGATTCTGTCTTCAACCAACCATAGGCATTGTGACCCTTGACCAAAATCGTTGCAGATTTGATGCCGGCCTCTTCGCCATCATGCACTTCCAGAACTTCAACCTTGAAACCCGCGCGCTCCGCCCAGCGGGAATACATGCGCAGCAGCATATTGGCCCAATCCTGAGATTCGGTACCGCCAGCGCCGGAATGCACTTCGACATAGGTATCATTGGAATCGGCTTCGCCTGAAAGCATAGCCTCAACCTGACGGCGCGAAGATTCAGCGCGAAGCACTTTCAGCGCTTCTTCGGCGTCACGGACTACCGAATCGTCGCCTTCTTCCTCGCCCAACTCAATCAGTTCGATATTGTCCTTGAGCTGTTGCTCAAGGGAACGCACGCCGCTGATGCTATCTTCCAGTTGCTGACGCTCGCGCATCAACTTCTGGGCTTCATTCGCATCGTTCCAGAGGTTCGGGTCCTCCGCCTTATTGTTTAACCAGTCCAGTCGTCTTACCGCCTGATCCCAGTCAAAGATGCCTCCTCAGCAGGCTTATGGCCTGCTTGATTTCGTCAACAATATTCAGGGTCTCGTTACGCATTCTCTGCTTTCTTCATCCTTTTGGGAAACAGGCTGATTAATGACCTATGCGCGGGCTGTAAAGCCCTCGGTCGTTAGGCCTCACCCGGATCAGAACAAGCCACCAGATCCCGAAGTCACGGCCTGCTGCGCTTGCGGAGAGGTCTTCAAAATTTCTTCCGGCGGAAGCTGAGCATCTGCACCGATAACCGTCAGCGTATCGGCAGGGCCAGTCCCTGGCTTGAAGGCTTCCACGATGGTATCGGGCTCACCTTCAAGCGCAAACATGCCGGTCTTCCGATTGACGGGGATGAATTGCATGCCTCCAGGCACCTGGAACTTGGTTGGTGGGGTGACCTTGGCAGCTTGTGCCAGGAATTCGCCGAAGATGGGCGCTGCCAATCCACTACCCGTACCCGCACGACCCAGCGGCGAGGGATTATCGAAGCCGACATACAGACCAGCAACGAGGTTTGGCGTGAAGCCTACGAACCAAGCATCTTTTTCGTCATTGGTCGTGCCGGTCTTACCAGCGACGGGACGGTCCTTCACTGGAATTTTACCAGCTGCCGTGCCTCGCTGCACAACGCCTTCCATCATGGATGTGATCTGGTAAGCGGTCATCGGATCGAGCACCTGCTCGCGGTTATCGACCAGTGTCGGTTCCGGCTGTTGGGCCCAGCTGTTGAAATTGCAGCCTTCGCAGGTCCGCTCCTCGTGACGGAAGATTGTTTTACCGTAACGATCCTGAATCCGGTCAACGAGCGTCGGCTTTATCTGCTTGCCGCCATTCGCGATAACGGAATAGGCCGATACCATTCGCAGCACGGTTGTTTCGCCAGACCCGAGAGACATGGAAAGCAGAGGTGCCATCTTATCGTAGATGCCAAAGCGCTCGGCATATTCAGCCACCAGTTCCATGCCCATGTCCTGAGCAAGCCGGACCGTCATCTGGTTACGGGACTTTTCGATGCCGAGGCGCAAAGTGGATGGACCACCAGACTCGCCACCATAATTTTCCGGGCTCCAGGTCTGCCCCCCAGATACCACTTCGATCGGCGCGTCCAGAATAACGGAAGCAGGCGTATAGCCATTGTCGAGAGCGGCAGCATAAACGAAAGGCTTGAATGAGGAGCCGGGCTGACGCATGGCCTGGGTTGCGCGGTTAAATTCGGACTGTCCATAGGAGAAGCCGCCAACCATGGCCAGAACGCGGCCCGTATGCGGGTCCATCACCACCATGCCACCCTGCACCTTGGGCGGCTGCCGCAAACGGTAAATGCCTTCCTTGCCTTGTACGGCCTCGACATAAACCACATCGCCCGCGCCTAGAACGCCCGTTGGCGATTTCGCGGTTTTGCGGGCGTTCTTGGCATCGCGATAGGCCCACTTCATTTCGTCGGCAGGAATGACGCCTTTTTCGCGCTCCTCAACCACCTTACCAGCAACCAGTGCAGGTTGGAGACCAATATCAACTTCCTTATCCGAAACAGCTGTAACAACCGCCAGCCGCCATTCAGGCACATCTCGCAGGGCTGGAACCTTCGCAAGCTCCGGCCCCCAATCGCCTGACACCGAGATCTGCGCGGCTGGCCCGTGGTAACCACGCCGCTCATCGTATTCAACCAAGCCATGCTGCAATGCTGCACGCGCCATGATCTGCATCTGTGGATCTAGAGATGTGCGAACCGAGAGGCCGCCTTCGTAAAGAGCCTTGTCGCCATACTTGTCGATGATCTGGCGACGAACTTCCTCAGAAAAGTAGTCAGATGCCGCGACAGTTGCGCCACCGCGGTTCATGTTTACACCAAGCGGCTGCTTCTTGGCTTCTTCAGCATCGCTTGCGGTAATATAGCCATCTTCGGCCATGCGCGAGATCACGTAATTGCGGCGCGTCAAAGCTGCCTGCTCGTGACGGAATGGATTGTAGTTGGCTGGGCCCTTAGGCAAGCCCGCCAGATAGGCGGCTTCGGCAATGGTCAGTTCAGTCACCGACTTGTTGAAATAGGTCAGCGCCGCACCGGCAATACCGTAAGAGTTGAACCCGAAGAAAATCTCGTTGAGATAGAGTTCGAGAATTTTATCCTTCGAATATGTCTGCTCGATGCGGAAAGAGAGAATCGCTTCCTTGATCTTTCGGTCGAAAGTCTGGTCAGCGGAAAGCAAAAAGTTTTTTGCCACCTGCTGCGTGATGGTGGAAGCACCTTCGGGACGGCGGCCTGAACCGATGTTCTGAATATTGTTGACGATGGCGCGTCCCAGACCCCAGGCATCGACACCCGGATGGGTATAGAAGTTCTGATCCTCGGCGGAGATGAAAGCGGCCTTCACGCGATCCGGGATCGCTTGAATGGGCAAAAACAGGCGCTTCTCGCGCGCGTATTCGGCCATCAATGCGCCATTGCCTGCGTGAACGCGCGTGGCAACGGGCGGTTCATAAGATGCCAAAACTTCGTAATTAGGCAGATCCTTGGACACGCCAGCCAGATAGACGGCGGCGACGGCAGCAACGGCCAGAAAGCCGATGCAGGCCAATCCAAAAAAATATCCAAGCAATCTGATCATTCTTAGCTACCGCTTCAGTCTCTCAGGTGCTGGCTGCACCATTTCATAGTTACACGCGTTTTGCACGAGCGACCCGCAAGCGCAAGCATTGCCAGTTCAAAAGCAACGAGTCGTGATGCTGGTATAAAAGCACGAGTAACGCTTTGAATGTGAGTAAAATAGGGCTCACGCAACGCCGTTCCCGATGCTCCACCCGCAGAAATTGCGAATCAAGACGCTTGGTGACGGGATGTGGCATTCAAGCCACGCTATGCTATCCGCCTCCGGCTGCAGCACCGCTTCGATAACGCATCACAGCCTCTGCCAACAGCGTCGTCAGCCGGTCGCGCCACTCCTCGCTCAACAGCAGTTTTTCATCTTCCTCGTTGGATAGGAAGCCAAGCTCAACCAAAATCGAAGGAATATCTGGGGCTCGCAGCACCTGAAAGCCAGCATAGCGATGGGGGTTGTTGATGAGACCGATTTGGCCCTCAAAAGATTTCACGACGCGATTGGCCAGAGAAATGGAAAATGCCTGCGTTTCACGGCGAGTAAGGTCCAGGAGGATATCGGCGACTTCCGGCTGCGGAACTTCGATGGAATAGCCCGCCAGTTGATCTGAGAGATTTTCGCGGGCGGCCAGCGCCGCCGCCATCCGGTCTGATGCGGTATCGGAAAGGGTATAGACGGTAGCACCGCGAATGCCCTTCTGCCCCAGTGTATCCGCATGCAGGGAAATAAAGAGATCCGCTTTGCTCTGGCGTGCCAGCACAACACGCTCAGACAAAGACAAGAAGCTGTCATTCGTGCGTGTGAGAACGGCTTTGATGCCCTGCTGTTTGTTCAGCTTCTCCACAAGCGCCTTTGCGAAAGCAAGTGTAATATCCTTTTCAGGCGTCTTGGTGGTCGCGCCGGAAGCACCGGCGTCGATTCCCCCATGCCCGGCATCGACCGCAATGACAAAGATCCCGTCATGTCCCTGATCTTCCGGCGCGATCGTATTCAGAACCGTATTGCTACCAGATTGCGGTTCGCCCCATTTTTGCGTTTTGACGAGTTCAGCGAACTTATCCGGCGTGGTCATCTCAGCGTCCAGCACCAAGCGATAACCCTTGTCTTCGTTCTTTTGCACCTCTGCAAGAACAAGACGGACGGGGCGAATTGCCGTCAAAACGATGCGCGCACTTCCCTCACCCATAGTACCATAACGGATATCCTTGAAGAGGCCGCGCGCAGCGAGATCGGCTGCGGGGAAGCCAAAGGCCGTTGCTGGCAGATCAATCACGATCCGCTCAGGCGATTCGACGTAATGGACTGAAAAATCCGGCTTTCCATCAAAATCGATGACGACTCGTGACCGGGCATCATCACCAACGATACGCGCGCTGAACGCCAGCAGAGGATCTTCGTCCTTTTCAGTTGCATGTGCGACCGGAATGAGAACGCTGACCAATAACAGCACAAGCCCTGCGCGGCGCAGAACACGCGATACGAAAAATTCCATCCGCCCTCTCAGCAAAGCCCTGCGCCCCACGCCTCTCATTTCCGTTACGCCGCCCGCTGGGCGGAAACGAATCTCATGTTTGCACCATTGCCTTACACACGCCAGCGATGCCAGTCATAGCGTTTGCCGCTAATACTCAAATTTGATCCATATTGTGGCATGGCGGGCTTTCCGCTTGCTATTATGACAGATAAAACATACAAGTCGTTTGAGGGTTTAGGTGTCGACGGGATAGTCTGTTGACAGGCTGCCAGCTTCAAGTCCTGGCGCCATAAAGCACGGTCATCCGCCGTCTCTACATCTAGCCTGATGCAAACTCTACGCCGGCGGTGGCCGGAACAGTACCGGATGGTTCGCCATCCAGCTCATCAGGAGCAAATTCATCGGGTCCAACAACGGGCCTTATATAACGTCATTCTCGTCTGGTCTTTGATGTTGCGGCACAGATTGCATTTTCCGGGGAAACTGAATGGAGCGTTAGCGGCTCTGTTTTCCATGGTGATGCCGCAGACAAACTTTCCATCGGGAATTTTTTTATCCGGCAGATCGAACGCGAACCACGGTAGCTCAGGCATGACACCTGCCCGCCGTGAACCCACGCGCTCGCGCCGAGGAGCACATGTTCAATGGCAGACAAAATGCTTATCGATGCGTCTCACGAAGAGGAGACGCGCGTCGTAGTCGTCCGGGGAAACCGGATTGAAGAATTTGACTTCGAATCGCAGCACAAAAAACAGATACGCGGCAATATTTACCTCGCGAAGGTAACCCGCGTTGAGCCTTCTCTTCAGGCGGCATTTGTCGATTATGGCGGCAACCGCCACGGCTTTCTTGCCTTTGCCGAAATTCATCCAGACTACTACCAGATCCCGCTTGCGGACCGCCAGGCACTGATCCAGGCGGAGATGGAAGACAATCCTCGTCATTCCGATCATGATTTTGAACCTGTCGTCGATCTTTCCAAGGCAGAACAGCCGGATGTTGGGATTGCCGCACAGGTAGAAGCTGCACTCGGTGCTGAACCGGAATCGCAAGCAGCGACAGCAGAGGCTGAACAGCCTGCTGCCGAAGCCGCACCAGAGGTTACGGAAGAGGTGACAGCGGAAGCTGCTGCCGAAGAAAAGCCTAAGGCAAAGCCACGACGCAGCCGCGCACGCAAAAAGGCGGCGGAAGAGGCTCCAGTAGAGGCAAGCGAAGCCACGGATGCCCGCGACGACAGCACGCCGGACGAAATGGCGGCCATGGTCGAAACCGACTCCATTTCCGAGGATGTTTCTGATCGGCGCTCCCGCGATGACGATGATGACGACGACGATGATGGCGATCACGAAAAGGAAGTGATCGAATCGGTCGGCGCAGAAGATGCGATGGAAGAAGTTCCGGATCGCGTTTTCCGCAAGCCGCGCAAGCAGTATCGCATTCAGGAGGTCATCAAGCGCCGGCAGATTCTGCTGGTTCAAGTTGCCAAGGAAGAGCGCGGCAACAAGGGCGCGGCGCTCACGACCTATCTTTCGCTTGCCGGTCGCTACTCTGTCCTGATGCCGAACACGGCTCGTGGCGGCGGCATTTCCCGTAAGATTACCAACCCGACAGACCGCAAGCGCCTGAAGGAAATTGCGCGGGAGCTGGACGTGCCGCAGGGCATGGGTGTTATCCTTCGTACCGCTGGCGCAAACCGTACACGGGTCGAAATCAAGCGCGACTTCGAGTACCTTATGCGCCTGTGGGAGAATGTCCGTACGCTGACATTGAACTCTATCGCGCCATGCCTGGTTTATGAGGAAGGCTCGCTGATCAAGCGCTCGATCCGCGACCTCTACAACAAGGATATTTCAGAAATCATCGTGGCTGGCGAAGAAGGCTATCGTGAAGCAAAAGACTTCATGAAGATGCTGATGCCGAGCCATGCGAAGGTGGTTCAACCCTACCGCGATCTGCACCCAATCTTCTCCAGGTCTGGAATCGAAGCGCAGCTGGATCGTATGCTTCAGCCGCAGGTCACTTTGAAATCCGGCGGTTATCTCATCATCAACCAGACCGAGGCTCTGGTGGCGATCGACGTAAACTCGGGCCGCTCGACTCGCGAACATTCGATTGAAGAGACCGCGGTTCAAACAAACCTTGAAGCTGCGGAAGAAGTTGCGCGTCAATTGCGTTTGCGCGACCTTGCAGGTCTGATCGTCATCGACTTCATCGACATGGAAGAAAAGCGCAATAACCGCGCTGTCGAGAAGAAGCTGAAGGATTGCCTGAAGAACGATCGCGCCCGCATTCAGGTTGGCCGCATTTCGCATTTCGGTCTGCTCGAAATGTCGCGCCAACGGATTCGCGCCAGCGTGCTGGAATCGACAACACAGGTCTGTTCACATTGCGGTGGCACCGGCCATGTTCGCTCGCAGTCTTCCGTTGCGCTTCACGTTCTTCGCGGCGTGGAGGAATATCTGCTGAAGAACACGACGCACGACATCACCGTGCGAACCACACCGGATATTGCTCTTTATCTTCTGAACCAGAAGCGGACGACTGTGGTGGATTACGAGCGCCGCTTCGGCGTTTCCATCTATATCGAATCCGATATTGCTATCGGCTCCAGCCATTTCGCGATTGATCGTGGAGAAGCGGTTGCCAACCCTGTCAAGGTTGAAAGCCTCCTGCAGTTTGTGTCGACGCCTGTCGAAGAAGAAGATGAAGACGACGTCGTCATCGAGATGGATGAAGAAGAGGATATGGAGGCGGCACCTGCCGCTGCGACATCCTCTCCGGAATCTCGCTCTGATGATGATCAGGGTAACCGCAAGCGCAAGCGTCGCCGTCGTCGCCGCAATCGCAACGGCGAGCGCAATGGCGATGCGGCCCACAATGCCTCCTCGGATGAGGCAGATACTTCTGACGATGAAGAAGACGACGAAGATGAATCCGGTGCAGACGTTTCTGTCCAGTCGGCGCAAGCTGACGGTGATGAGGGCTCTCGTCGCAAGCGTCGTCGCCGTGGCAAGCGCGGAGGACGCCGTAACCGGCATGGTGAGGATGAAACCTCTACGGCATCGACTGAGGGTGATGACGATGCTTCCGCAGAGGAGGTTTCGGCTGGGGATGCTGGTGAAGAAGTCGCACCGGTAGTCGAAATGTCTTCGGAAGCACCAGCCGATGTCGTGGCCTCTGAAGTCGCTGGAGTTGAAATCGCAGCTGAGCCAGTTGCGGAAGAAAAGCCTGCTGCGAAACCTCGGCGCGCTCGCCGCACCAAGGCATCGGCCAAGGCCGATGACGCCGCAGTTTCTTCCGAAGAAACCGCTCCTGCCGCTGGCGCTGCGGAGCCGGAAGTCCGGGTTGCGCCGGAAGCGGTAGAGGTTGTCGCTCAGGTGGAAAGCGCCCCCGAGCAGCCAACCGCACCTGAAGCTGAGGCGATTGATGAAGATCAGAAGCCAGCACGCGCAAATCGCGCTTCCAATATCTCCTCTTCCGAGCCGGTGGTAAAATCCAACGCTCCGGCAGAAGTCGAGGCAGATCCGCAAGGTGGCAAGCCGAAAAAGGCAGGCTGGTGGCAGCGCCGCGGCTTTCTTTGAAAGCTGGTAAGCCGCTAACAACGAATAACGGTCGCACCTGTGCGGCCGTTTTTTTATAATCATGCTTCAGTTATTTTGACTGGTCATCACTGTGCCAAGAATATGCACATCAATGTGAGTTTGTAGGACGGCTGCGTGTTGGATATGGTCCAGCAAAACGCGCAGTCTCGCGACGCGATTCGCCAAGAAGCCGCGCAACCATGCGGTAGTAGAGGATAAAAATGAACGCCCTTTCCCGAAATCTTGTTGCTGGCTTGATGGCATGCTCAGCCTTGATAGCCCAATCCGGTTATGCACTGGCGTTGGATGAACAACAAAAGAAGGAAATGGGCGAATTCATCCGCGAATACCTTGTCGCCAATCCAGAGGTTATGCTCGAAGTGCAGGACGCTCTCGAGAAGAAGCAACAGGATGCGCGCGTCAATCAGGCGGCAGATGGTATCGAAGCCAACTCGAAAGCCATTTTCTCATCGCCGGACGATATTATTCTCGGCAATCCCAAGGGAAACGTGACTGTTGTCGAGTTCTTTGACTACAATTGCGGTTACTGCAAGCGCGCGCTTTCAGACATGGAAACCATTCTATCTGAAGATAAGGACATCCGCTTCATTCTGAAGGAGTTCCCAATTCTGGGACCGGATTCCATGGCTGCGCATCGAGTGGCCAACGCGGTTCGTCTTGTGGCGCCGGATAAATACCCTGAATTCCATAAGGAATTGCTTGGTGGGCAAACCCGCGCAACTGAGGCGACTGCACTTTCTGTCGCAGCAAAACTCGGCATCGATGAGAAAGCAATTCGCAAATCGATGAGCGATAGCCCGAATGACAAGCAGGTGCGAGCAACCTACGAGCTTGCCAATAACCTCGGTGTCACTGGCACACCCTTTTATGTGGTCGGCAATGAAGCCGTGTTTGGCGCGGTTGGCCATGAAGAATTAACCACGAAGATTGCAAACATCCGCAGCTGCGGCAAAGCCACCTGCTAATCTATCAACGCATTTGAAGCGCTTCACCCCCGGTTATGCACGGCTTTCGTGGCCGGGGGCTTTCCCTTGCGGCCTTGCCGGTCTATAGGTTTCATTGGTTTTATGATGGAAACTCTATGAGCAAGACAGTCTTTGTCCTGAACGGCCCCAACCTGAACATGCTTGGAAAGCGTGAGCCGGGTATATATGGCGGCAAGACCTTGAAGGACATCGAGAGCGATTGCGTCAACGTGGGCAAAGAGCTCGGCTTCGTTGTCGAATGCTTTCAAAGCAATCATGAAGGCGCATTGGTGGATAAGCTGCACGCAGCAGACGACAACGCGATAGGCGTCGTCATCAATCCTGGTGCCTATGGCCATACCTCGATTGCCATGCATGATGCGATCCGCGCCATTTCGGTGCCAGTGATCGAAGTTCATATTTCCAACATTCATGCACGTGAAGAATTCCGTCATAAATCGATGATCGCACCGGCGGCCAAGGGCATGATCTGCGGATTGGGTCCGGCCGGCTACGTGCTTGCATTGCGTGCCTTGCGCGACATAACCAGCTAAGAACAACAGAACACATAGGTTGACCATGTCTGAGAAGAAAAACGGTATCGACAAGGGGTTGATCCGCGATCTGGCGAACATCCTCAATGATACCGACCTGACCGAAATCGAAGTGGAGCAGGATGACCTGCGCATTCGCGTTTCGCGCAATAGCCAGGCTCCGCAGTACATCCAGGCAGCACCTGCCGTACAGCAATTCGCGGCTCCGGCAGCACCCGCAGCAGCCGCGCCAGCAGCAGCAGCACCAGCGGCGGCTGATCGCACCAACGCAGTCACGGCACCCATGGTCGGCACGGTTTATCTTTCGCCCGCTCCTGGTGCACGCGCTTTCGTAGAAGTCGGCGCCACGGTCAAGGAAGGGCAGACACTGCTCATCATCGAAGCTATGAAGACCATGAACCAGATCCCGGCTCCTCGCTCGGGCAAGGTTACGGAAATCATCGTGAACGACGCGCAGCCGGTCGAATATGGCGAGCCGCTGATCGTCATCGAATAAGGCAGGTCCATGATCTCCAAGATTCTCATTGCCAACCGAGGCGAAATTGCACTGCGCGTGCTTCGCGCCTGTAAGGAACTCGGCATCGCAACAGTCGCCGTCCATTCGACGGCGGATGCGAATGCCATGCATGTCAGGCTTGCGGATGAAAGTGTGTGCATCGGGCCTCCCCCTTCCCGTGACAGCTACCTGAACATTCATCAGATCGTTGCTGCTTGCGAAATCACCGGTGCGGATGCTGTTCACCCGGGTTATGGCTTCCTTTCGGAAAATGCGAAATTCGCAGATATTCTTGAGGCACACGGCATCACCTTCATCGGACCGACGGCGGAACATATTCGCCTAATGGGTGACAAGATCACCGCGAAGAAAACCGCGGTCGAACTTGGCATTCCGGTCGTCCCTGGTTCCGATGGAGAAGTGACTCCGGATACTGCTCTCGAAACCGCGAGAAAAATCGGCTTCCCGGTCTTGATCAAAGCGACGGCAGGCGGCGGCGGTCGTGGCATGAAGGTTGCCAAGACAGAAGCCGATCTGGAAGAAGCCTTCAATACGGCGCGGTCCGAAGCAGCTGCTGCTTTCGGCAATGATGCTGTTTACATGGAAAAATACCTCGGCAAGCCAAGGCATATCGAGGTTCAGGTTGTTGGCGACGGTGCCGGCAACGCCATCCATCTTGGCGAGCGCGACTGCTCGCTTCAGCGTCGTCACCAAAAGGTTTGGGAAGAAGCAAACTCTCCTGCCCTCAATGTCGAGCAGCGTATGAAGATCGGTCAGATCTGCGCCGACGCGATGAAGAAGATGAAGTATCGCGGTGCTGGCACGATCGAATTCCTCTATGAGAACGGCGAGTTTTATTTCATTGAAATGAACACCCGCCTTCAGGTTGAACATCCGATCACCGAAGCCATCACCAACATCGATCTGGTGCATGAGCAAATTCGCGTGGCATCCGGCGCTGGCCTTTCTGTCACGCAGGATGAGATTACATTCTCCGGGCATGCGATTGAGTGCCGTATCAACGCCGAAGACCCTCGCACCTTCACGCCGTCACCAGGTACTATCACGCATTTCCATGCGCCGGGTGGCCTGGGCGTACGCGTGGATTCCGGTGCCTATGCCGGCTACAAGATCCCGCCTTACTACGACAGCTTGATTGGCAAACTCATCGTGCATGGGCGTACACGCGTTGAATGCATGATGCGCCTTCGTCGGGTACTGGATGAGTTCGTCGTCGACGGCATCAAGACCACGCTTCCATTGTTCCAGGATCTCGTTTCCAACCAGGATATCGCCAATGGTGATTACGATATCCATTGGCTGGAGAAATATCTGGCTGGCGATAAGGCTGACGCATAAGAATGGCAGGTCAGCGCAGCAGTTCATATCCGGCAATTACACCTGATATTCTGCTGCGCGCCTATTCCATAGGGCTATTCCCTATGTCTGACTCCGTGGATGACCCTGAGATTTTCTGGGTAGAGCCCCATATTCGCGGTATAATTCCGCTCAACGAATTTCACATCTCTCGCAGTCTCAGAAAAATGATGCGTCATGCGCCGTTGCAACTCCGGCGCAACACCGCTTTTGAAGCTGTGATGGCGGGATGTGCAGAGGCAGCGCCAGACCGGCCAAGCACTTGGATCAATCAAACTATACGTGATCTCTATACGCAGCTACATCACATGGGGCATGCGCATAGTGTTGAAGCCTGGGAAGGTGAAAAGCTGGTCGGTGGGCTCTACGGCGTATCACTGGGCTCCGCCTTCTTTGGTGAGAGCATGTTCACACGCCGTACCAATGCCTCGAAGATGTGTCTGGTGCATCTGGTCGAACATCTACGAGTATCAGGTTTTCGGCTGCTGGATACGCAATTCACCACCGATCATCTCAAGACCTTTGGCGCCATCGACGTTCCGAAAGAAGATTATCTGATCCTGCTGAAGGATGCGCTTCAAGGACCGCCCGCACGGTTTTAAATGCAAAGGTAGCGGCCCACCTTGCAGCAAAAGACCTCGCTCAGACAAGTTACACCTGCTCAAGCTCGATCAAGGTACCCTGAAAGTCTTTCGGATGAAGGAAGAGCACCGGCTTGCCGTGAGCGCCTATCTTTGGCTGTCCGTCGCCCAAGACGCGTGCTCCGTCCTGCTGAAGCTGATCGCGAGCTGCAAGGATATCCTCAACCTCGTAGCAGATGTGATGCATTCCTCCCGAAGGAGCCTTGGACAAGAACGACCTTATGGGCGAATCTTCGCCCAGTGGTTCAAGAAGCTCAACCTTGGTATTTTCCAATTCAACGAATACGACTGTGACACCATGTTCAGGGAGCGCTTGAGCCTGAGAAACACGCGCTCCTAGGGTATCACGATAGCTGGCCGCAGCAGCGGCCAGATCAGGAACTGCAATTGCAATATGGTTGACACGACCAAGCATCAGGCCCTCCCCGCCCTTATTCGACCAAACCAGACGCTCTTACCCGAGCCGGTTAACAAACACCGTCACGACCGGCTTCTTGCCCCACGCATTATTCGCCGCAGCACGAACTGCGCGACGGACCGCCTCCCGAAGCATATCAAGATCCTTGCGGCGTGCACGTGGGATGCTTTCAATCGCGCTCAGCACTGCGTCATACAAGGTGTCTTCCATATCCTCGCCTTCATCATCATATTCCGGCAAGCCAAATGGTACGACATCGGGATCAGACTGGAAATCGTAGCGAGCATCCAGCACCACATTGATCGCGACATGTCCGACATAGGCAAGCTTTCGGCGGTCAGAAATTCCCATTTCATCCTGGTCGCCGATCAGCTTGCCATCCTTGAAAATGCGTCCATGTGGCGCATCATCAATGACTTCCGCCGGTCCAGGAGCAAGACGAAGAATATTCCCGTTACGGACGCGAGGAACATTTTCAATCCCCGCGCCAAGGGCGAGTTCACGCTGAGCGGTAAGATGGGCCGCTTCTCCATGGACCGGTACCAGAACCTGCGGCCTGATCCATTCGTACATCTTCAGCAGCTCATTTCGCCGCGGGTGACCGGAGACATGCACCAGCGCCTGCGAATCCGTCACAATTTTGACGCCCTGCTCGATAAGGCCATTCATGATTTCCAGAATAGCCTTCTCGTTACCCGGAATCGTGCGCGACGAAAAGACAACCGTATCGCCGGAGGTCAGCGCTACATTTCGCATCTCATCGCGTGAAAGCTTAGCAAGGGCTGCACGTTGCTCGCCTTGGCTTCCAGTGAGGATAACCACGACCTTGTCCCGCGGAATATAGCCATATTCCTCTTCGGCGATAAATGGTTTGATGTCTTCCATAATGCCGATGTCGCGGGCGACATTGACGACACGCTTTAGCGACGAACCGAGAAGAAGCACTTCGCGACCTGCGGCTTCTGCCGCCAGCGCGATGGAGCGGATGCGGCCAACATTCGATGAGAAAGTTGTGATGGCAACTCTTCCCTCAGCATCTTCAATAACTTTCCTTAGTCCTTCAGATACCTCTTCTTCCGAGGGCGAGACACCTTCGCGCATAGCATTGGTGGAATCGCACATCAGAGCCAACACACCTTCATCCCCAACCGCCCGGAACCGGTTTTCATCCGTTAGGGGCCCCAGCGAGGGGTCGGCATCAATCTTCCAGTCACCTGTATGGACGATGTTGCCGAGCGGCGTCCTGATCACCAGCGACATAGGTTCAGGTATCGAGTGATTGACAGCGACTGCTTCAATTTCAAACGGGCCGACGGTGATGCGATCACCTGCCTTGAAGATTGTCACCGGAATTTCGGCGCGCGTACCTTCGTAATCCCTTTTTGCCTCCAACATGCCTGCCGTGAAAGGAGAGGCATAAACCGGAACATTCAGACCAGGCCAGAGATCATTCAACGCGCCATAATGATCTTCATGCGCGTGAGTGATGATAATCCCCTTCAAACGGTCTCTCTGTTTCGCCAGAAAGCTTATGTCTGGCAAAATGAGATCGACACCCGGAAGCTCCGGGCCAGCGAAAGTAACGCCGCAGTCCACCATGATCCATTGACGCTTTTCCGCTGGACCGTAGCCATAGAGTGCGAGGTTCATACCAATCTCGCCCACGCCACCCAACGGCAAGAACACCAATTCGTCCTGCTTCACCATTCTTCGCTCAATCCGTTCAAAGTAAAAAAACGTCGCCCGCAGCAATCAGCTGCTGTCGGCCTTCGGCTTCCAGTATCAGAAGTCCGTGATCATCGATACCGACAAACTGCCCATCCAAGGAGCGATCTGGCAGATTGACCCTGATCATGCCACCAATGCCGCAGGCGGCATCCCGCCACAGTCGTGTGACTTCCGCTACGCCTCTGCCCTCGTCCCAAACCTTCAATGCCCAGGCGATTTCGCGGTAGAGATGAGCGAACAGCTCCTCTGGCCCGATGGAGGCGCCCTGTTCAGACAGAGACGTCACTCCGTAAGGAGCATCATCTGGGCGATGACGGATATTTATGCCGATTCCTACGACAACTGCTCGTCGCCCGTCAGCCAGCATCTCGGCTTCCAGCAGAATGCCGCAGCTCTTCTTCCGACCAATCAGCACATCATTCGGCCACTTGATCTCAATTGCTTCAGCCCCTGGCGGCAAGACAGCCTTTGCAGCTGAATGCACGCCGAGAGATATGGCAAGGGGAAGAGAAGAAAGTCGAACCGGATCGGCCGGATCAAGCAGCAGTAGACTTGCGTAGAGATTGCCTGCCTCAGACGACCAGTGACGCCCACGGCGACCACGGCCAGCACTCTGGCGCTCAGCGGTAACCCAAAGCAAACCCGGATCACCATTGCGAGCAAGCCGCAGGCATTCACTATTGGTAGACGTCACCTCGCCGAGCGCGAGATGACGAAACGCATCGAGGGAGATCTCACCCCCTCTTACAGTCGCAATCAAAAGAAGGACCGAGCGGCAGCCGTGGCCGCAGTACCGACCGGGCCGCCAAACAGCACGTAAGCTGTGACAAATAGACCGGAAAGACCGAAGACAATGCGTAGCTGACCGGCGCTGCGGGCAAACTCACCGACAGGTGCATCGAACCACATGACCTTGACCAAGCGAAGGTAATAATATGCGCCAACGACTGAGGAGAGCACACCAATAACCGCCAGTGCGTACAGCTTGGCTTCGATGGCCGCGACGAAAACGAAATACTTCGCAAAGAACCCAGCCAGCGGCGGAATACCCGCCAGAGAGAACATCAACGCTGTCAGGACGACTGCCATGAACGGGTTCGTCGATGACAAACCAGCCAGATCGTCAATGTTTTCCAAGACCGTATCATCTTTCGCGCGCATGGACATGATGCAGGCGAAGGTACCGAGTGTCATCACCATGTAGATCAGCATGTAGAGCGCGACGCCCGATACACCCGTCTCAGAACCGGCAGCGAGACCTACCAGTGCATAGCCCATATGACCGATGGAGGAATAGGCCATAAGACGCTTGATATTTCTCTGCCCAATGGCCGCAAAGGAGCCAAGGAGCATTGAGGCAATGGATATGAAGACGACAACCTGCTGCCAATCCGCAAAGACCGGCATGAAGGCTTCCGAGACCACGCGGACGAAGACCGCCATGGCAGCGACCTTCGGACCAGCCGCAAAGAATGCGGTTACCGGGGTCGGCGCACCTTCATAGACGTCCGGCGTCCACATATGGAAGGGGACGGCGGAAATCTTGAACGCAAGACCTGCCAGGATGAACACCAAACCGAAGACCACGCCCAGTGAGCGCGTCTCAGCACTCAGTACGGCCGCGATATTGTTAAGGCCGGTGTTTCCGGTAAACCCGTAAACCAGGGACATGCCGTAAAGAAGCATACCCGAGGACAGTGCGCCGAGAACGAAGTACTTAAGGCCAGCTTCCGTAGACCGCAGGCTATCGCGGTTGAACGCTGCGACCACATAAAGCGCCAACGACATGAGCTCTAGACCGAGATACACGGCGAGCAGATCGTTGGCAGATATCAGAAGAAGCATACCCAGGGTTGCAAGCGTCACCAGCACTGGAAATTCGAACTGATCCAGCTTGTTGCTCTTGGCGTGGCTCATCGACATGATGAGGGCTGTCAAAGAGCCAATCAGCGCGATGACCTTCATGAAGCGAGCAAAGGAGTCGAGCACGAATGCTCCTCCCCAGGCTTCACCCTCGGCTGGGCTAAAGACAAGCCACAATGCCGACGCTGCCATCAAGATAACGGCCAGGCCCGTCACAAGCCGTGACGCACCCGAACGCGAGTAGACACCGATCATCAACAACACCAAGGCACCGACCGCGAGGATCAGTTCCGGTATTGAGATCTGCAGGCTCGCAAGGAGAAGTTCAGCAGTCATGTCTAATCGTGTCCCGTATCAATGCACGACGAGTGCAAGTTTCTGCGCAGCCTGCAGGGCAGCGGAGTAATTATTAAGCAGAACGTCCACAGAAGCCGCTGTCGCATCGAAGACAGGAGCAGGATAGACGCCAAAGAAAATTGTCAGAACGACCAGCGGGTAAAGAATGATCTTTTCACGGGTCGAGAGATCCAGGAGACCCTTCAGGCTTTCCTTGTCAAGCGCACCGAAGATGACCCGACGATAAAGCCAAAGAGCGTAAGAGGCAGACAGAATGACGCCGGTAGCTGCGAAGAGCGCCACCCACGTATTCGCCCGGAAAACACCGATGATTGTCAGGAATTCACCAACGAAGCCTGAGGTGCCTGGAAGCCCCACATTGGCCATCGTGAATACCATGAAGGCCACCGCATACTTCGGCATATTGTTGACGAGGCCACCATAGGCAGCAATCTCACGGGTGTGCAGACGATCATAAACGACGCCCACGCAAAGGAAGAGCGCACCGGAGACGATGCCATGTGACAGCATCTGGAATATCGCACCCTGAACACCCTGAGCATTGGCCGCGAAGATGCCCATCGTCACATAGCCCATATGCGCTACTGAAGAATAGGCGATCAGCTTCTTGATATCATCCTGCATCATCGCGACCAGCGATGTATAGATGATGGCAAGAACTGAAAGCGTGAACACAAACGGAGCGAAGTAATCGGAAGCGAGCGGGAACATGGCAAGCGAGAAGCGAATGAAACCATAACCGCCGAGCTTCAACATCACACCGGCTAGTATGACCGAACCAGCAGTAGGAGCCTGAACGTGTGCATCTGGAAGCCAAGTATGCACCGGCCACATCGGCATCTTCACAGCGAAGGAGGCAAAGAAGGCAAGCCACAACCAAGTCTGCATACCGGCAGGGAAACCGAACTTCAGCAGTTCTGGAATATCAGTCGTACCAGCTTGCCAGTACATTGCCATGATGGCCAGCATCATCAGCACTGAGCCGAGCAATGTGTAGAGGAAGAACTTGTAGGATGCGTAAACGCGATCCTTTCCACCCCAAACGCCGATGATGATGAACATCGGCACCAGCGTCGCCTCAAAGAAAACGTAGAACAACACGATGTCGAGCGATACGAACACGCCGACCATGACCACTTCCAACAGAAGGAAGGCGATCATGTATTCCTTTATACGCTTCTCAACCGACTCCCAGCTTGCCAGCACACAGAATGGCATCAGGAACGTAGTCAAGATGACGAACAGCATCGAAATACCATCAATGCCGAGATGGTAGGCAATGCCAGTGTTGAGCCACTGATGCTTCTCAATCATCTGGAACCCTGGATTGGCATTATCGAAACCAATCCAGATGAACAGCGATAGAATGAAAGTCGCAACGGTCGTCAGGAGCGAAATGTTGAGGATATTCCGGCGCGCATTGACACCCTCCCCCCGCATGCACAGGAGGAGAAGTACACCAACGAGCGGCAGGAAGGTGACCGTTGAGAGAATCGGCCAATCGGTCATCAGAAGGAACTCCCGAGCATCATCCACGTGACGAGGGCTGCAATGCCAATCAGCATCGCAAACGCATAGTGATAAAGGTAACCAGACTGCAACCGCACGACACCACGGGTGATGTCGACGACGCGGGCTGCAATTCCGTTTGGTCCGTAGGTATCGATGACTGCGACGTCACCTTTCTTCCAGAGGAAGCGCCCAAGTGCTTTGGCAGAACGGACGAACAAGAAATCATACAGTTCGTCGAAGTACCACTTGTTCAACAGGAACTCGTAAAGCACACGATGCTGAGCAGCAAGACGCTTAGGTGTTTCCGGTGACTTGATGTACATGAACCAAGCGCCCACAAATCCCGTCAGCATCGCAACGAAGGGGCTCCACTTAACCCACAGAGGCACGTGGTGGAACTCTTCAAGAAGCTCGTTGCTTGGTAGCGTAAACAGCGCACCTTTCCAGAATTCATTGTATTCGTGGCCATAGAAGTAGCCTTCAAACACGACGCCGGCAAAGATCGCCCCAACCGTCAGGAACGCCAATGGAAGAAGCATGACCAGAGGCGATTCATGAACGTGGTGCATCACTTCATGCGACGCACGCGGCTTTCCAAAGAAAGTCAGGAACGCGAGACGCCAAGAATAGAAGCTGGTGAAAAGCGCCGCGATAACAAGCAATGTGAAGGCAAAACCGGACACGGCAGAATGAGAAGCATACGCAGACTCAATGATCACGTCCTTGGAGAAGAAGCCAGCAAAGCCGAACATCGTCCCCGGAATACCGACGCCGGTGAGCGCCAGCGTGCCAATGGTCATCGCCCAGAACGTATAGGGGATGTGCTTGCGCAAGCCGCCCATGTGGCGCATGTCCTGCTCACCATCAACGGCGTGAATAACCGACCCGGCGCCCAAGAATAGAAGTGCCTTGAAGAAAGCGTGCGTGAACAGGTGGAACACCGCAGCACCGTAAGCGCCTACGCCAAGCGCCACGAACATGTAGCCAAGCTGCGAGCAGGTTGAATAGGCGATGACACGCTTGATATCGTTCTGAACCAGACCGACCGTTGCTGCAAAGAAAGCTGTGATTGCGCCAATCACGGTCACCACAGTCAAAGCATCGTGCGAGAGCTCAAATATGGGTGACATGCGCGCAACAAGGAACACGCCAGCGGTCACCATGGTTGCAGCGTGGATAAGAGCTGAAACAGGCGTTGGGCCTTCCATAGCATCCGGCAGCCACGTGTGGAGCAGGAACTGAGCAGACTTACCCATCGCACCCATGAACAACAGCAGACAAACAGCGGTCAGCGCGTGGGCCTTATCCAATTGCATGCCAAACAGGTTGATAACAGCCTGACCAGCATCGGCAGCGCCTTCCGCAGGAAGATAGCTTTGTGCTGTTGCAAAGATGGTTTCGAAATTAATCGAGCCAAAAAGAACGAAGACACCGGAAATGCCAAGCACGAAGCCAAAGTCGCCGACACGGTTGACAATGAAGGCCTTCATCGCCGCAGCGGAGGCGGACGGCTTCTTAAACCAGAACCCGATCAGAAGATAGGAGGCGAGACCCACACCTTCCCAGCCAAAGAACATCTGCGCCAGGTTGTCGGAGGTGACCAACATAAGCATCGCGAAGGTAAACAGCGACAGGTATGCGAAGAAGCGCGGACGGTGCGGATCGTGGTGCATGTAGCCTATCGAATAGATGTGCACCAAAGTCGACACGGAGTTTACGACCACAAACATAATCGCGGTCAACGTATCGACGCGGAAGGCCCATTCAAAATCGAGGCCGCCAGACTGGATCCATCGCAGAACCGAGACCTTGATGACTTCATGACCTTCACCATGCGCCAACGCGACATCGAAGAAGACGATCCAGGAAAGGACGGCCGCGACGATCATCAGGCCGCTGGTAATGAATTCCGATGCCTTGGCTCCGATAGAACGGCCAAAGAGGCCGGCAATCAGAAAGCCGATCAGGGGAAGAAAGACGATAGCCTTATAGATCATGACCTGATCAGCCCTTCATCATATTGACGTCTTCGACCGCGATGGAACCGCGGTTACGGTAGAAGACAACGAGTATTGCAAGACCAATGGCTGCTTCCGCTGCAGCAACGGTCAGAATGAACAGCGCGAACACCTGACCAACGATGTCGTTCAAGAAGTGCGAGAAAGCCATCATGTTGAGGTTGACGGACAAAAGAATGAGTTCAACCGACATCAGAATGATGATGACGTTTTTCCTATTAAGAAAGATACCGAACACGCCAAGCGTAAACAGGATCGCGCTAACGGTCAGGTAATGAGAAAGTCCGATTTCCATATCGCTTTTCCTTGATCGCGCTTACAGACCGCGGCCTGATTCGACTTTGGCTACTTCGATCGCTGTCGCGGGGGTACGTGCAACCTGCTTCGAGATGTCCTGGCGCTTGATGTTCTGGCGGTGACGCAAGGTAAGCACAATCGCGCCGATCATTGCGACCAACAAGATCAGACCGGCCACCTGGAAGAAATAGACATAGTTTGTGTAGATGACATCGCCCAGCGCCGCAGTGTTCGTGCGCGCAGCCGGAGATGGAATGGGCATGGTGATTGACTTGGCGGCTTCGGGGGTAAGAACGGAACCACCGACGACCAGGATCAGTTCTGCAGCCACGATAAGGCCAACCAGAGCGCCCACTGGCGCATACTGAAGAATTCCTGACCTCAATTGGGCGAAGTCAATATCCAGCATCATCACAACGAAGAGGAACAGGACCGCAACAGCGCCGATGTAAACAACGAGCAGGATCATCGCAAGAAACTCAGCGCCGGTGAGCAGAAACAAACCCGCCGCGTTGAAGAATACCAGAATCAGGAAAAGCACCGAGTGAACGGGGTTCCTGGCAGAGATGACCATGAACGCCGACGCTACCGCGACGAAGGCGAACAGATAAAAGAAAACAGCCTGTAAACCCATGGTGGTGCCTTTTCGTCTTCCCTGGCGAGATCAACTCACCGTCAAAACCTGGCAGTAGACCCGGCCAGGCATATCATCCAGAACATGCGCCGCGCCCAAAGGGCGCAGGCGGCCTCAAGCAATCAACGGTAAGGCGAGTCCATCGCGATGTTGCGCGCGATTTCACGCTCCCAGCGGTCACCGTTGTCCAGCAGCCGTTGCTTGTCAAAATACAGCTCTTCGCGGGTCTCCGTAGAGAACTCGAAATTAGGGCCTTCGACAATCGCATCGACGGGACATGCTTCTTGGCAGAAGCCACAGTAGATGCACTTTACCATGTCGATATCGTAACGAACCGTCCGGCGCGTGCCGTCATTACGACGTGGGCCCGCCTCAATCGTAATGGCCTGGGCGGGACAGATCGCTTCACACAACTTACATGCGATACACCGCTCTTCACCATTCGGATAGCGACGAAGAGCGTGTTCACCGCGGAAGCGCGGGCTGACCGGACCCTTCTCGAAGGGGTAATTGATCGTCGCTTTCTGCTTGAAGAAGTAACGCATCGACAGGAAAAACGTCGAAACGAACTCTTTGAGAAAGAGCGAGCTGATCGATTGAGCCAGACTTGCCATGTGTATTCTCCAGTAAGCCAGCCGATGGGTGCCTAATCAGGCACCAGCAGTCAGCTTCAACACGAATGCAGTAATGATGACCATTGCCAGCGACAGTGGAAGGAACACCTTCCAACCGAGGCGCATCAGTTGGTCGTAGCGATAACGTGGGACAAAGGCCTTTACCATAGCGAACATGAAAAACACCATGGACGCTTTTAGAATGAACCAAATAATTCCCGGCACCCAGTTGAGGAACCAAACATCGACAGGTGGAAGCCAGCCGCCGAGAAACAGGATGGTCGTCAGCGAGCAGATCAGGAGAATGGCAGCATATTCACCGAGCATCAGCATCATGTATGGCGCCGAGGAATACTCAACCATGTAGCCGGCGACCAACTCGGACTCTGCTTCCGGTAGGTCGAACGGGGGTCTGTTGGTTTCAGCCAGACCTGAGATGAAGAAGATAACGAACATCGGGAACAGCACCAGCCAATGCCAATCCAGGAAGGATGCAGGCAGGCCGACCATGGTACCAATACCAGTTTTCTGAGCGAGAACGATATCAGTCAGGTTCAGCGAACCGACGCACAGCAGAACGGTGACGATAACAAAGCCAATGGAGACTTCGTAAGATACCATCTGAGCCGCAGAACGGAGGGCACCGAGGAATGGGTACTTCGAGTTAGAGGCCCAACCCGACATGATCACGCCATAAACTTCGAGAGAAGATATAGCGAAGACATAGAGGATACCAACATTGATGTTGGCGATGACCCAATTCTCATTAAACGGAATTACGGCCCATGTTGCGAGCGCAAGTGTGACCGATACAAGCGGAGCAAGGAGGAAAACGCCTTTATTGGCGCCTGCCGGAATGATCGGCTCCTTGAAAACAAACTTCAGCAAATCTGCGAAGGACTGGAACAGACCGAAGGGACCAACGACGTTCGGGCCACGACGAAGTTGCACTGCAGCCCAAATCTTGCGGTCTGCCAAAAGAATGTAGGCGATAAACAGCAGCAGACAGACGAGCAGCAAAAGCGACTGTCCGATCATGACCAGCGCCGGCCAGAGATAGCTTGCGAAGAAAGAATCCATTTTTTCAGCCTTTACTCTGCCGCAGCCTTGAAGTTGTTGCGGGCCAGCGCCGAACACTCAGCCATCACGGCCGAAGCACGTGCGATTGGGTTCGTGAGATAGAAGTCTTTGATCGACGACGCAAACCCAGACTTGCTAAAGCTCACCGATTTTTTCGCAAGTTCGGCCACATCAGCAGCTGAGCCAGAAGCGATCTCATCCAAATCGTTAAAATGTGGATAGACTTCGTACAGCTTGCGGCGCAGTGCGGTCAAAGAATCGAAGGGCAGCTTTTTGCCGAGCACATCCGACAAAGCACGCAGGATTGCCCATTCTTCACGCGCATCACCCGGCGGGAAGCCTGCGCGATTACCCATCTGCACACGGCCCTCAAGGTTCACCCACGTACCGGATTTCTCAGTGTAGGCAGCGCCTGGCAGGATGACATCCGCATGATGTGCGCCTGCATCCCCATGGCTTCCGATATACACTGTGAGCTTCGCGTGCTTGGTGGCGAATTCCATCTCATCGGCACCAAGAAGGAAAAGCACGTCCATAGAGCGCAGCATCGTTGCGGCGTTTGCACCATTAGCACCCGGAACAAAGCCGAGATCAAGTCCACCCACACGGGATGCTGCAGTATGAAGAACGCCAAAACCGTTCCACTCTTCCGTTACGGCGCCGACCGAAGCAGCGAGTGACGCGGCAGCCGCAAGAATAGCTTCCCCATCGTCACGCGCAGCCGCTGCTGGCCCAACAATGATCATAGGATTCTTGGCGTTACGCAGTTTTTCGACAAAAGCGTGGGTACCGTTCATAACGTCAGTCAGCGTATCCGGGCCAGCGCCTAGATATTCATAACCATAGCGTAACTCACCAGCTTCACCAATCACGCCGATCGGGAAGTTGCCACGACGCCAGCGTTTGCGGATGCGCGCATTCAGCACTGCTGCTTCAAAACGCGGGTTGGAGCCGATCAACAGTAGCGCATCAGCCCTTTCAATGCCTTGAATCGTTGGGTTGAAGAGATAGCTGGAGCGGCCAAATGCAGGGTTCAGCTTTGAACCGTCCTGACGGCAATCCACATTCGTGGAACCCAGCGACGTCAGCAATTCCTTGAGAGCGTACATTTCCTCGACGGATGCCATATCGCCCGCGATAGCGCCGATTCGTTGGCCGCTGGTGGCTGCGACCGCCGTCTTAATCGCAGCAAATGCGTCCGCCCATGTGGCTGGCTGCAACCGGCCATCACGGCGAACGTATGGGCGATCGAGACGCTGGGTCTTCAAACCATCCCAGATGAAGCGCGTCTTGTCGGAGATCCACTCTTCGTTCACCAACTCGTTGACGCGCGGCATGATGCGCATGACTTCGCGACCGCGTGTATCAACACGAATCGCAGACCCAACAGCGTCCATCACATCGATCGACTCGGTTTTGCCAAGTTCCCAAGGACGGGCAGTAAAGGCAAACGGACGAGATGTAAGGGCGCCAACAGGGCAGAGATCAATCACATTGCCCTGTAACTCGGAGGTCATTGCCTCTTCGAGGTAGGTCGTGATCTCAGCATCCTCACCGCGCCCAATAAGGCCGAGTTCGGAAATACCACCGACTTCAGTCGTGAAGCGTACGCAACGGGTACAGTGGATGCAACGGTTCATGACCGTCTTGACGAGCGGACCGATGTACTTGTCTTCGACAGCGCGCTTGTTCTCGGTATAGCGGGATGCATCCATACCGAAGGCCATGGCCTGATCCTGCAGGTCACATTCGCCGCCCTGGTCGCAGATTGGGCAATCAAGCGGATGGTTGATGAGGAGAAACTCCATCACACCTTCACGCGCCTTTTTGACCATTGGCGTGTTGGTATATACTTCCGGCAGCTCACCATTCGGGCCACCGCGAATATCGCGCACGCCCATGGCACAGGAGGCAGCAGGCTTTGGCGGACCGCCCTTCACTTCAATAAGACACATGCGGCAGTTGCCTGCCACGGAAAGCCGCTCGTGGAAACAAAAGCGCGGCACTTCAGCACCAGCTTCCTCACACGCCTGCAGCAACGTGAAGTGATCCGGAACCTCGATCTCTTTACCGTCAACCTTGAGCTTTGCCATCGTCACTTACGTCCTGTTTCCAGTCCCCTGCCCTATCCGGGCGGCGACACATTCCGTCACCGCAGCAGTGCCTTTGCCTGCGCGATCCAACCATCTTTTACAATTCGACCATCAAGCCCAAGCTCTAGGTCGAAATGCTCTACATCTTTATCACTCCACTCGGCAATCTGCTCCAAACGCAGCACACCCATGCTGTTGAGCAAACCTTCGAGTTTAGGGCCTACGCCCGATATCTTCTTCAAATCGACCAACCCAGCGCCAGAGCCAAGTTTCGTTGACTTGGCACCTGACCGAGGCTTGCGAACCCGACTTGGAGCAGTTTCTACCGCAACAATCTTCTTGATCGAAGCTGGCTTACGACGCGAAGGTTTCGCCTGTCTTGAGTCACCCCGAGTTTCGGCTTCAGCAACGACGGGATTTTCCTCAACAACACCTGCTGCCGTCTCTACCCTTGGTTCGCCGCTCGAAACAGGAGCTGCCGGCCGGCCCGGCGCATGTTCGAACGCCGCCTGCATCATTCCGAAGAACGTGTTAGCCACTTGAGTACCGATGGCCATGCTCGCCATCGTCATTGCTGCCATGAACTCGGCCGGATGAACCGGAGCTTTATCCGCGAAAGGAAGCGTGAAGCCAAGCGTGTGCCTGGCAGTGTCAGTCTCGCTTTTACCCTCACTACCGATAGACGCCATGATCGCTTACTCCGCTGCCTCCATGACTGCGCCGTGAGTTGTTGCGTTCGCTGTGTATTGATCGATACGCTTCTCGATGTCAGGGCGGAAGTTGCGGATCAAGCCCTGAATCGGCCAAGCTGCCGCATCACCGAGAGCGCAAATCGTATGCCCCTCAATCTGCTTGGAAACCTGAAACAGCATATCGATTTCACGCTTCTGCGCGTTACCCTTCACCATACGCTCAAGCACACGCATCATCCAACCGGTGCCTTCGCGGCATGGCGTGCACTGCCCGCAGCTTTCGTGTTTAAAGAAAGCCGCGATACGCCAGATTGCCTTGATGATGTCGGTCGACTTGTCCATTACGATCATACCGCCGGTACCAAATGAGGATTTAACCTCACGCATACCGTCGAAATCCATGATCGCATCAGCCATGTCTTCGCCGCGAACGACAGGACAGGACGCGCCGCCCGGAATGACCGCCAGAAGATTATCCCAACCGCCACGGATGCCACCACAGTGACGATCGATGATTTCGCGGAACGAGAGGCCCATGGCCTCTTCAAAGGTGCACGGCTTATTGACGTGGCCAGAAACCATGAACAGCTTGGTGCCGACATTGTTCGGGCGGCCGATGGACGAGAACCAGGACGCGCCGCGACGCAGAATTGTTGGAGCGACAGCGATCGATTCAACATTGTTGACCGTCGTTGGGCAGCCATAGAGACCCATATTCGCCGGGAATGGCGGCTTCAGACGAGGCTGTCCCTTTTTGCCTTCGAGGCTTTCCAGCAGCGCTGTTTCTTCGCCGCAAATATATGCGCCCGCACCATGGTGAACGTAAACGTCGAAATCCCAGCCGCATTTGTTGTTGGTTCCCAGCAGACCAGCATCGTAGCATTCGTCGATGGCCTTCTGAAGTTCTTCACGCTCGCGCATATACTCGCCGCGCACATAGATGTAGGCGGTGTGCGCACCCATAGCGAAACCAGCGATCACGCAGCCTTCTATCAGCGTATGCGGATCGTGGCGCATGATGTCGCGGTCTTTACAGGTCCCTGGCTCCGACTCGTCAGCATTCACCACAAGATAGTGTGGGCGACCATCGGATTCTTTTGGCATGAAAGACCATTTGAGGCCGGTCGGAAAACCAGCACCACCGCGTCCACGCAGGCCAGAGGCCTTCATCTCATCGATGATCCAGTCACGACCCTTTTCAATGATCTGCTTCGTGCCATCCCAGTGGCCACGACTCATGGCTCCCTTAAGGGATTTATCCTTGAGCCCGTAGATGTTGGTAAAGATGCGATCCTGATCTTTCAACATGACTTATTCCACCAGTCCGCCGCCTCATTGGTCGGCAATTCGAATATAATGTGCGCGGGTTTCGCCCATCGCTGCCCGATTGACAAGACCTTACTCTTGGCCTTCGGTCGTCTTCTTCCGTGTACGCTTCGGCTTGTCCGTGCCAGCCACTTCACTGCCTTCGGCGGGAGCACCTTCAGCCGCACTGCCAACAGCCTTAACGTCCGGTTCGGAAGCCTTGGTAGCAGAAAGCGGCTGCGCTTCAGCCTGGCGTGTGTTTGCTTCGGCACCTGCCGGAGCAGTCACCGGAGTTTTAAGAGCTGGGTTTGTCTCAGCCGCTGTATCCTTTGGACGTGCAGCATCAGCCGGAGGTACGGAAGCAGATTCTTCAGCTTTCTTCGGCTCAAGATTGGTCCTGACTGGCTTGATATCATCGATCAGCGTCACTGGAGCACCTTCCGGCGCAGATGTATGGCGATCGATCTGCGGCCCAGTCTTTACTTCCGCGCCCCTACCAGCGTCGAATGCGTCAATAATCTCTTCCAAGCGCTCAGGCGTCAGGTCTTCGTAGGCATCTTTGAAGATCATGACCATTGGTGCATTTACGCACGCGCCCTGACATTCAACCTCTTCCCAAGACAGTGTTCCGCTCTCATTGCGAACGAAAGGATCAGCGTTGATCTTACGCTTGCAAACATCCATCAGCGCCTCGGAACCCCGAAGCATGCAAGGCGTTGTGCCGCAGACCTGGATGTGCGCACGCGTACCAATCGGCTTCAACTGAAACTGCGTATAGAAAGTAGCGACTTCCAGCACGCGAATGTAAGGCATCGCAAGCTTTTGAGCGACGAATTCAATAGCTGCGCGCGTAACCCAGCCGTCTTGCTCCTGCGCACGCATGAGAAGAGGGATTACTGCAGACTGCTGACGGCCTTCCGGATATTTCCGGATCGTCGCCTCGGCCCAAGCTGAATTTTCAGCATTGAAGGCAAAGGCTGCCGGCTGGAACTGATCTTCGGCTAGTCGACGAACGGACATTCTTTCTCACGCCTTATCAATTGATGGATGCGCAACGCGTTCTCGTCACATTGACGAATTCGCAAGCATAGCCAGATTTTCCCTTTTGCATGAATACGATCAATTTCGATCCATTCGGGACAGCTGACTTTATTTCATAATCTCTGGAAAGCAGTTCCGCCATTGTTGCATCAGCATCGCGAGTTGTGTTGATTGCACCATCCAGCGTCTGCGCTTGAACAGCTGCAGCAGCGAGAACAATCACTCCGAACGCGAGCGCGCAACGCAGCATTAGCGGTCCACCTCTCCAAACACGATATCCAACGAACCCAGAACAGCCGAAACGTCAGCGAGCTGGTGGCCGCGGCATAGGAAATCCATGGCTTGCAAGTGTGCATAACCTGGCGCGCGGATCTTGCAGCGGTAAGGCCTATTGGTGCCATCAGACACCAGATACACGCCGAACTCGCCCTTTGGCGCTTCCACAGCCGCGTAAACTTCACCCTCGGGAACGTGGAAGCCTTCCGTGTAAAGCTTAAAGTGATGAATAAGCGCTTCCATGGAACGCTTCATCTCACCACGCTTCGGTGGAACCACTTTACCGTCTACCGACGATACAGGCCCGGTTTTCGCGTCGCCCAGCAGACGCTCGACACACTGCTTCATGATCTTGCACGACTGCTCCATCTCAAACATGCGAATGAGATAGCGATCGTAGCAGTCGCCGTTTTTGCCAATGGCGATATCGAAATCCAGGTCTGCATAGCACTCGTAAGGCTGCGATTTACGCAGATCCCACTTTGCGCCAGAGCCTCGGACCATCACGCCTGAAAAACCCCAAGCCCAAGCATCATCCAAGGAAACGACGCCAATATCGACGTTACGTTGCTTGAAGATACGGTTGTCGGTGATCAGGCCGTGGATATCCTGCAAAGCACGCGGGAATTCGTCGCACCATTTGCCAATATCCTCAACCAACTCAACGGGTAGGTCCTGATGCACCCCGCCCGGGCGAAAATAAGCAGCATGCATACGAGCACCGGAAGCGCGCTCATAAAATACCATCAACTTCTCACGTTCTTCGAACCCCCAAAGCGGCGGGGTCAAAGCGCCGACGTCCATTGCCTGAGTTGTTACGTTGAGCAGATGCGACAGAATGCGGCCAATTTCGGAGAAAAGCACACGGATCAGCTGCCCGCGGATCGGCACCTGAATGCCAAGCAGCTTCTCTACCGCGAGACAGTATGCATGCTCCTGGTTCATTGGAGCCACATAGTCCAGTCGGTCGAAATAGGGCAGCGCCTGAAGATACGTCTTCGCTTCGATAAGCTTTTCAGTGCCTCGATGCAGAAGGCCAATATGTGGGTCCACGCGCTCGACGATTTCGCCGTCCAGCTCGAGAACAAGCCGCAAAACGCCGTGCGCCGCCGGATGCTGCGGTCCGAAATTGATATTAAAATTGCGGACGTTGTGTTCAGTCATTGCTGCCTGCTCCATGCTGCGCTGCCAAACCGGCGCCAGCGGGATAAACTCGATTTTTCAAACGGCGCGATAAACGCCGCACGCCTTCAAACCTTGGCTTTCTCATCGCCAGGAAGTACGTAATCCGTACCTTCCCAAGGGCTGAGAAAATCGAAACTGCGAAACTCCTGGCGCAATTGAACCGGCTCATAGACCACGCGTTTTGCACCGTCATCATACCGAACTTCAACAAAGCCCGTGAGAGGGAAATCCTTACGCAGCGGATGCCCTTCAAAACCGTAGTCCGTCAAGATTCGACGAAGATCAGGATGCCCTGTGAACATGATACCGTAAAGGTCCCAGGCTTCACGCTCGAACCAGTCGGCCCCAGGATACACACCACAGGCAGACGGCACAGCTTCGTCTTCAGCCGTCTGCACCTTCACGCGGATACGCATGTTTCTCGTGGGTGACAGCAAGTGGTAGACCACATCGAAACGACGCTCACGCTGTGGCCAATCAACACCGCATATATCGACCATATTGACGAAACCGCACTTCGGATCATCCCGAAGAAACGTCAGCAATGCGATGACATTTTCAGCCGCTGCATTCAACGTCAGTTCGTCATAGGCAACGGCTGCCGTCTCGTACAGACCAGACTGCTTCTCGCCCAAATAGGCAACAAATTCATTCAGGGCTTCACTCATACCCAGTCCTCGCCCTTAGCGTTCGATCGTTCCGGTCCGGCGGATCTTTTTCTGCAGCAGAAGAACGCCGTAAAGAAGCGCCTCTGCCGTGGGGGGACAGCCCGGAACATAGATATCGACAGGTACGACGCGATCGCAGCCGCGGACCACCGAATACGAATAGTGATAGTAGCCACCGCCATTGGCACAGGAGCCCATAGATATCACATACCGCGGCTCAGGCATCTGGTCATAGACCTTGCGCAATGCAGGCGCCATCTTGTTCGTCAGCGTTCCCGCGACAATCATGACATCGGACTGGCGTGGGCTGGCGCGCGGCGCGAAGCCGAAGCGCTCCACGTCGTAACGCGGCATGGAAAGCTGCATCATCTCGACGGCGCAGCAGGCCAGACCGAATGTCATCCACATGAGCGAGCCCGTGCGCGCCCAGTTGATCAGCTCATCGGTGGACGTAACCAGAAATCCTTTATCGGCGAGCTCATTATTGATCTCGCCGAAGAATGCGTCGTCGCTGCCAACCGGCTGACCGGTACGCGGATCGATGATTCCCTTTGGCTGCGGCGCGATGAGGGTGCCGCTATTATCGACTACTCCCATTCCAGCGCTCCTTTCTTCCATTCATAAATAAAGCCAATCGTCAGGACGCCGAGGAAGACCATCATAGACCAGAAGCCAAACCAGCCGATTTCACCGAACGACACAGCCCACGGAAACAGGAAGGCAACTTCAAGATCGAAGATGATGAACAGGATCGACACGAGATAGAAGCGGATGTCGAACTTCATTCGGGCATCATCGAAGGCATTGAAGCCGCACTCATATGCGGACAACTTCTCCGAGTCAGGCGCCTTATAGGCAACGGCGAAAGGCGCAATAAGAAGCGCTAGGCCGATCACGAGGGCTATACCTATAAAGATCGCGATCGGGACATAGGAACTGAGAAGTTCAGTCATTGTATTCCATCCCTGCTTGCCAAGCAGTGCCGGGCGGCACAAAAGCGAATGCGCGGCAAGCGAACGTGCATTGCAACAAGCCGTGACTAGCGCAGGCGAGACGCGGGCGCAAGACTTTTGAGCGAACGATCCCGCACCAAAACATCATAAAGGGAAAAGCATGCACAATTGACGCAGGCTTGACTGCTTTGGCGGGTGAATTTCTGCAACCAATCGGACGGTGCGAAAGCAAGATGGCGTCTGGTAAGCCACGTTACAAGTTGCGCTGGCCCAAAATGCGCAACAACAGCAAGTTGGTCTAATCGCGAACAAACACGCGCTTGAAACAGTTTCGAAAACATCAAGAGAAGAGGACGAAATGGCGCGAGTGACGGGGCTCGAACCCGCGACCTCCGGCGTGACAGGCCGGCACTCTAACCGACTGAGCTACACCCGCGCATTTTTTCGTTCGAAAGGATGGCGCGAGTGACGGGGCTCGAACCCGCGACCTCCGGCGTGACAGGCCGGCACTCTAACCGACTGAGCTACACCCGCATCTTCCAATCAGGGAGAAACTTCCCCTCACCGACCGGCGTTGCCATGTCGATGAGCGGCTCTCTAAGGCGTTCGTTCAGAGGTGTCAAGCAGCTTTCAAGACAAAAGCGTGACGAAGATTTCTTTCTTTTCCACAGCATCGCCCGCCGATGAGACCGTCTGTGGAAACAGAAAAATAATTGCGGGGTAGAATCCCTAGTTTTCCGGGCTTTTCACAACAGCATGATGTCATCGACGAAAAAAAACGGAAAAAACATCAAATTCGCTCTTGCAGATTTCGATCGATCCGAATAGATCACGGCCATCGACGCGGCGGCAACGAGCCGTCAGCAAGTCGGGCGATTAGCTCAGTTGGTAGAGCGCTTCGTTTACACCGAAGATGTCGGGAGTTCGAGTCTCTCATCGCCCACCATTCTCTCTATTTTTCCATTTTTGGTGTCCGTAAGATGCGCTTACTGTAGCGCGTAATCTGTCAGATCCCTCTCAAACGTCAATATAATTAGGCATCGTCTTCACCAGCGTGCCATGGCGCTTGGGTGCCCTGCCTAGCATGTGCCAGGCAGGCATTTGTGTCTTTCAAAGGTGAAGTTCTTCCCGATACTGCGTGTACCATTCAACAAACGCTTTCACCCCCGTCGCCAAATCGATTTCAGGCTTCGTCCCGGTTAGGGCTTGCAATAGTTCGGGGCTGGCGAATGTGCGCGGAACATCCCCCTGTTGCATGGGCATCATGGCGCGTTTCGCTTTGCGTCCCATAACGTTTTCAATTGCCCCTATAAAATCCAGCACTGATACGGGTTGGCCACCGCCAATATTCACCACTCTGTAAGGTCCCTGCCGGGAGAGCGTGTCGCTTAAGCTCGAGGTGCTGACGCGATTCGACTCATTGGGTATGATTCGCGAGAGGTTGATGATCCCACTGATGAGATCGTCAACATACGTGAAATCACGGCTCATTTTGCCTTCGCCGTAAACCTCGATCTCCCGGTCTTCCATCATGGCCTTTACGAATTTGAAGAGAGCCATGTCCGGCCTTCCCCAGGGTCCGTAGACTGTGAAAAATCGGAAGGCGGTGATTGGGAGCTTATGGAGATGTGCATAGGTATGCGCCATCAACTCCATGCTCTTCTTCGTCGCCGCATAGAAGCTGAGCGCCTCATCTGTCCGGTCGCTCTCCCGAAAGGGAACCGACTCGTTAGCGCCATAGACAGACGAGGTAGAAGCCAGCATTAAATGCCTCACACCCACCTGCTTGGCCAGTTCCAGCACGTTCCATGAGCCTGTGACATTGGAATCGAGGTAGGCTTTGGGGTTCTCCAGGCTGTAGCGTACCCCTGCCTGTGCAGCGAGGTGCACTATGACATCCGGTTGACCGAACTGTAACGTGCTATTCAGCGCCTGCTGATCCTCGAGCATTCCGATGACCGGACGAAAGGCAGGAAACTGCGCAAGGGCGGCGTGGCGCGCTTCTTTAAGGCGTAGATTGTAGTAGGGCGTCATGCCATCAAAGCCAGTGACTTGATGCCCCTCTTCCAATAACCGGCGCGCCAGATGAAAGCCAATAAAGCCAGCCGTGCCGGTGAGAAGATAATGCATGCCGAACGCTCCTATAAATGCGCCCGGATAAAAGACCAAACATTAGCGCGAAGCAACCGCGCTGGGTTTAGTTTCGGCGTTTCGGTCGAAACCGGTGCTTAAATCTGAGGCCTGCGCTTCGCTGTAGAAAGCGCCTCCCGCAACAAGAGGGAAAGTGACGCCGCTAGAATCAGCAACGCACCCAAAAGAAGGGAGCCGCTTGGGGCAAAACCAAAGACGACCCATCCGGCAAGCACGTTGAGCGGAAGTTTCAGATCATCAAAGGGCTGTACATAAGCAGCATCTGCCGCCCGATAGGCGAGGCTTAGAAAATGCTGACCAAGAGCGGTCAATAATCCCGCCAGGAGCAACAGCCAAAGCGCTTGGGCGTCGGGAACGGCCAATCCTGCCCCCAAGGCCAGCACACCATTGATGGGCGTTAGAAGAACCAGAAGCCAAACAGTGATGGCCTCGGCGGGCTCATGATGAGCTAAATTCTTCATGATGAGGGAAGAACCGCCCCAGAGCAATGCAGCGAGAATGGGCAGCAATGCAGACAGAGAGAAACTATCGTTCCAAGGCTGTAAGATAATCATCGCGCCTATGAAGCCAGCGAGGGTCGCCAGCCAGCGGTGGAGCCCTACCCGTTCGCCCAGAAATACTCTAGCACCAATGATGACAAAAAATGGCGAGGTCATCACAAGTGCAATCGCCTGCCAGATGGGCACGGTAACCAAACCATAGGCCCAGGCCTGCACTCCAAGCGCCGCCAACGCAACACGCACGACGTGCCGAATGGGGTAGCTACTCTTCATTGCTTTCAAGCCTAGGCGCGCGAGCAGCGGCAAAGAGAACAGGGTCGCAAAGGCATACTGCCAGAAGGCCATGGATGAAGCTGGAAAATGCATGACCATAGCAAGCCATTGGGTGGCGACGTTAATGGCTGCGAACACAATGCCAGCCAGCACCATGAAAATAGCACCACGCACTGCGGCCGATCCCCATACCCCGCGATCCGTGATGGCCTTCATTGCGCTCTACCTCTCTCAAATTCGCAAAGCGTCAAAACCTTGAGTGTCTCGCAACGCTTCAGACCGTGCCTTACGCTATAAACCATGTTTCAAACGCATTTGGTTTTGCAGGGGCCGCAGCAAAGGCTTGTGCAGCTTGCATAGGGGAATCTCATAAAAAAAGCCCGACTAACGCCGGGCTTCGCAGCAATGGTTTTTCATAACGCTGAACGCGCATCAAACCTTAGCTGTTAACAGCGTCCTTGAGGCCTTTGCCAGCCGAGAACTTCGGAACGTTACGAGCCGGAATATCGACCTCAGCGCCCGTGGAGGGGTTACGACCCTTCGAAGCTTCACGGCGGGAGACGGAGAAGCTGCCGAAGCCAGCGAGACGAACATCGCCACCGTTCTTCAACTCAGCCTGAACAGCTTCCAGAACTGCGTCGACAGCAGAAGCGGCGTCGGCCTTGGAAAGACCGGCCTTCTCAGCAACGGCGGATACCAATTCGTTCTTGTTCATGTTTCCACCCCTTTCAATGGTTTCACACAAATGGACCTGTCGGGGCGATCGATTCATGATGCCCTTCGCCAACCCAAAAGCTCCGGGATTGCCTGAAAAACAAGGCCCTTCCGTACATTTTCACAAAAAAGGCCGGCATAAAGCCGGCCTTTTTCCACAGACAATGTGATTTTCACCCGAAGGTTACGCTCAATGCGCCAATGAAGGATTGGAATCCTCGCTTCCATCAGCAGTCGCAATGACCGGCGTTTCCACCGTTCCGTCCCATTCAATCGGCTCCGGCTTGCGCAAAAGTGCATGTTCAAGCACTTCGCCCATCCGCGAAACCGGGATGATCTCCATGTTGTTTTTCACGTTATCCGGAATGTCCGCCAAGTCCTTGGCGTTCTCTTCCGGGATGAGAACCTTCTTGATTCCGCCGCGAAGAGCAGCAAGCAGCTTCTCCTTCAGGCCTCCGATCGGCAGCACGCGACCACGCAAGGTCACCTCGCCGGTCATGGCCACATCCTTCGATACCGGAATGCCGGTCATAATCGAAACGATGGCGGTGGCCATTGCAATACCAGCAGACGGACCATCCTTCGGGGTTGCGCCTTCCGGCACGTGCACGTGAATATCCGACTTGTCGAAACGCGGTGGCTCAATGCCAAAATCAACCGCGCGCGAACGAACGTAGGAAGCAGCAGCCGAAATCGACTCCTTCATCACGTCCTTCAAGTTGCCGGTCACTGTCATGCGGCCCTTACCAGGCATCATGACACCTTCGATGGTCAGCAATTCGCCCCCGACTTCCGTCCAGGCCAAACCGGTGACAACACCGACCTGATCTTCGCGCTCTGCTTCTCCATGACGGAACCGCGGCACGCCCAGATAATCCTGGAGATTCGCAGCTGTGACTTCAACCGACTTGGTGTTGCCCTTAATGATTTCCGTAACTGCCTTACGAGCCAGCTTCATCAGCTCGCGTTCGAAGTTACGTACACCTGCTTCGCGCGTATACTGCTGAATGATCGCCGTCAGAGCATCGTCGCTGGCGGAGAACTCTTCAGGCTTCAAGGCATGTTCCTTGATGGCCTTTGGAAGCAGGTGACGCTTGGCAATCTCGCGCTTCTCATCTTCCGTGTAACCGGCGATACGAATGATCTCCATACGGTCCATCAAGGGAGCCGGGATGTTCAGCGTGTTCGCCGTCGTGATGAACATGACGTCAGACAGGTCGTATTCCACTTCAAGGTAGTGATCCATGAAGGTGGAGTTCTGTGCAGGGTCCAGCACTTCAAGCAGAGCCGAAGACGGATCGCCACGGAAATCCATACCCATCTTGTCGATTTCATCGAGCAAGAAGAGAGGGTTGGACCGCTTTGCCTTTTTCATGGACTGCACGACCTTGCCCGGCATGGAGCCGATATAGGTACGGCGATGACCGCGAATTTCGGCTTCGTCCCGAACGCCCCCAAGAGCCATGCGAACATATTCACGGCCTGTTGCCTTGGCAATGGACTGGGCAAGCGAGGTCTTGCCAACGCCCGGAGGCCCAACAAGGCAAAGGATCGGACCTTTGATCTTGGTCGCACGAGCCTGAACGGCAAGATATTCGACAATACGCTCTTTCACCTTGTCGAGACCAAAATGGTCTAGATCCAGCGTTTTTTCAGCAGCATTCAGGTCGATCTTAACCTTGGACTTCTTGTTCCACGGAATGGAAAGCAGCCAGTCGAGGTAGTTGCGAACAACGGTCGCCTCAGCCGACATCGGGCTCATTTGACGCAGCTTTTTCAGCTCCGCGTCGGCCTTTTCCCGAGCTTCCTTCGTCAGCTTGGTCTTGTTGATGCGATCTTCGAGTTCGGCCATTTCATCACGGCCATCCTCGCCATCGCCAAGCTCCTTCTGAATGGCCTTCATCTGCTCATTCAGATAGTACTCACGCTGCGTCTTCTCCATCTGGCGCTTGACGCGCGAGCGGATGCGCTTCTCAACCTGGAGAACAGAAATTTCGCCTTCCATGAAACCCAGCGCCTTTTCAAGACGCAGCTTCACGCTCACCGTTTCCAGCATTTCCTGCTTCTCGGTGATCTTGATGGAAAGATGCGAGGCAACGGTATCGGCCAATTTCGAGTAATCCTCGATCTGGCTTGCCGCGCCAACCACTTCCGGCGAAATCTTCTTGTTCAGCTTTACGTAGTTTTCAAACTCAGACACGACAGAGCGGGAAAGAGCCTCTACCTCAACGGTGTCTTCTTCCGGCTCCGAAAGCACGGTGGCCTGTGCTTCGTAGAAATCTTCACGGCCTGTATAGTCTTCGATCTTCGCACGTGCGCGGCCTTCGACAAGCACCTTCACGGTACCATCGGGCAGCTTGAGCAATTGAAGAACATTGGCCACAGTACCGACCTTGTGGATCGCTTCCGGCGCAGGGTCGTCGTCCCCGGCGTTGATCTGGGTGACCAGCATGATCTGCTTGTCTGAACCCATAACCTCTTCCAGTGCGCGGATGGATTTCTCGCGCCCGACGAACAGAGGTACGATCATGTGGGGGAAAACCACGATGTCGCGCAGAGGCAGGACCGGATAAGTATTTCCGCCCTGTGTCGCAGACGCTGTATTCGTCATGTTAATTCCTTTCACTCGCCCGTTTCCGGGGGTCAGTCCAGTTCAAGGCTGGACGCTTTCTTCCCCACCAAAGTGGAGGTTCTAAACGCATATTTCAAGCCTTGCACAGCTGTTCGCCGGGCAGATGCCAAGGTCATGCAAGGTTATGACGGGATACTTACGCGGAACTGATTTCCATCAACCGAAAATAGGACGGACAGCGCGCCACACGAAGCTGGGCAGGCCGTTTCCATCACGAATCACTCAGCACCAGGCTGGCGATGCATCCGGGCAAAGCGAATCGGCCCCGCCTGCCCTTGATCAGGAAAGGGGCCTCACGGCCCCTTCCCCAAGATCTCAATTAAGCGGAAACGTTCGCTTTCTCATCCTGACGATCGGCATAAATGTAGAGCGGACGGGCAGTGCCGCGAACGACCTCGTCGGAGATGACCACCTCACGCACACCTTCCAGTGCTGGCAGTTCGAACATGGTATCCAGCAGGATCTTTTCCATGATCGAACGCAAACCGCGTGCACCCGTCTTGCGTACAATGGCGCGACGCGCGATTTCGCGCAGCGCATCTTCGTGGAATGTCAGCTCCACATCTTCCATCTCGAACAGGCGCTGGTACTGCTTGACCAGAGCGTTCTTTGGCTCGGACAAGATCTGGATCAGGGCGTCCTCATCCAGGTCTTCCAACGTTGCCAGAACCGGCAGACGACCGATGAATTCCGGAATCAAGCCGAACTTCACCAGATCTTCCGGCTCCAATTCACGCAGCACTTCGCCAACGCGGCGATCATCCGGCGCCTTGACAGTTGCGCTGAAGCCGATGGATGTCTTTTCGCCGCGGGCAGAGATGATCTTGTCCAGACCAGCGAATGCGCCACCGCAAATGAACAGGATGTTCGTGGTATCGACCTGCAGGAATTCCTGCTGCGGATGCTTGCGGCCACCCTGCGGCGGAACGGAAGCAACCGTGCCTTCCATGATCTTCAGCAGAGCCTGCTGCACCCCTTCACCCGACACGTCGCGTGTGATCGACGGGTTATCGGATTTGCGGGAAATTTTGTCGACTTCATCGATATAGACAATGCCGCGCTGAGCTCGCTCGACGTTGTAGTCGGCAGCCTGGAGCAGCTTGAGAATGATGTTCTCGACATCTTCACCCACGTAACCGGCTTCAGTCAGCGTGGTGGCGTCGGCCATGGTGAACGGCACGTCGATGATGCGGGCCAAAGTCTGCGCAAGATAAGTCTTGCCGCAGCCTGTTGGGCCTACAAGCATGATGTTCGACTTTGCCAGCTCCACGTCACCGTTCTTCGATGCGTGCGCGAGGCGCTTGTAGTGGTTGTGCACGGCAACCGACAAGACCTTTTTCGCCTGCTGCTGGCCGATGACATATTCATCCAACACCTTGATGATATCCTGCGGCGTGGGAACGCCATCACGGGATTTCACCATGGAGCTCTTGTTCTCTTCGCGGATGATATCCATGCACAGTTCAACGCACTCATCGCAGATGAATACGGTCGGTCCTGCAATCAGCTTGCGGACCTCGTGCTGGCTCTTGCCGCAGAAGGAACAATACAACGTATTCTTGGAGTCGCCGCCGTTGCTGCCGCTGACTTTGCTCATATCACTTCCCTTCCAGCACACCGATCGCCTGTCATCCAGGCCCGGAGAGTTCCTATGCCGGTGGGGCAGCCCTCTTTATCAGAATGCTGCACCCGACCCGTTTATGGGGCACTCTACCGAACTGGGAACCATGGTTCCCGATTCGATGGCAACGCAACCCCTTCCAGACCGCATGCTATGTCATAAAAAATCAACACAGCATTAATAGGCATTATTAGCGCGTTCCTCGGCAGTGGAAACCCCGTATTCGGTCATTTCGGGGTGATGCCTGCCAAAGCCTTGTTCAGCCTTAATCGGCGGAACCGCCTTCAAGTTCCTGGCGCGAAGTCAGGATCTTGTCCACAACGCCCCAGGCAAGCGCCTCTTCGCCATCCATGAAGTGGTCACGATCGAGGGTTTTTTCAACTTCCTCGTATGTGCGACCAGTATGCTTCACATAAACATCGTTCAGACGTTTTTTCATCTTCAATATGTCACGAGCATGGCGTTCGATATCCGAGGCCTGACCTTGGAAACCGCCGGATGGCTGGTGAACCATGATGCGGGAATTCGGCATCGCGAAACGCATGCCCTTTTCTCCGGCCGCCAGAAGCAAGGAGCCCATGGAGGCTGCCTGCCCGATGCAGAGCGTCGAGACAGCTGGCTTGATGAACTGCATCGTATCGTAAATCGACATGCCTGCAGTGACCACGCCACCTGGCGAATTGATGTAGAGCGCAATTTCCTTCTTGGGGTTTTCAGCTTCCAGGAAGAGCAGCTGCGCGCACACCAGCGAGGCCATATGGTCTTCCACCGGGCCCGTCAAAAAGATGATACGCTCTTTCAGCAGGCGCGAATAGATATCGTAGGAGCGTTCCCCGCGGTTGGTCTGCTCGACAACCATCGGCACCAGGGCCATAGCGGTATCAACGGGATTTCTCATGGTGTTCCTTTGTCTCATCGGGCACCCTATGGCGTTTCCGCCCCAGGAATCGTCTTGATTTTGTCTTATCCCTACATAGAGGGTGGATAGCGGGTACTTCAAGACGCCGCACCTGATATCCTTAACCGCATGTAGTTTTCAGCATCTCAACCGTTAAATCGTTAGCAAATACCTTCCATAGGCAACAACCTTTTAAACTCTCTACCCCATAAACTGATGTTCACACTATGAGGCGGGACTTCAATCGTGGACACGAAAACAGCAATGCTGCTCTGGGCTGCAGAAGCCCTCACGCTTGCGATACTTCTCCTGGCGACCTGGCTTCACGATAGACGCCAGGTTGTTACCGGCCTTTGGGGCGGCGGTTTTGCCTGCCACGGCATCGGTATCATGCTTGTCGGCCTGCGTGGCGCCATACCGGATTTCGTATCGATCGCGCTCGGTAATGAGATCATTCTGCTTGGCATCGGGCTGTGGAGCCTCGGCGTTCTCAAGCACGACAGCAGACAGGGCATGCTCGTGCTGCTGCTGCCTGGCGTCCTATGGGCGGCAGCGCTGCTGCTCCCACACATCTACGAAAATTTCTGGACGAGAACCGTTGTCGTTCAGTCCTGTTCAGCCCTTAGCTACCTTTTGCTTGGGTATTGTCTATTGACCGGGCCAAAGCCAGTGGCACGTTCCCGCAAACTTTTTGCCATTGTTACGGCGGTTCAAGCGGGATTGATGCTGAACATGGCATTGCAGTCCTCCCTCCAGAGGCCTGCGACCTTCGAGGAAATGCCAGATCTTGCGGTCTACTCGATTGGCAACATCTTCTGCCTCGTCTCAGCGATCTTGCTGGGTGCTCGCATGCTGATGACACGGTCAGAAGAACGTTTGCGCCGAATAGCGGAAACCGATCCGCTCACCGGCGTTCTCAATCGCCGCGGCTTTCTCGATCAATTCGAGCGTGTTCGAAAGGAAACGCATCATTCGCGAAACCTTCTGGCCATCGTCATTTTCGATCTGGATCACTTTAAGCAGATCAACGATCAACATGGCCATAAGGGCGGTGATGATGTGCTGGTTCATTTTTGCGGGATTGCTCTTTCCTGCCTGCGCGAGCGCAGTGTTTTCGGCAGGCTGGGCGGAGAGGAGTTTGCCTGCCTCTTCCCGGTTTCCAGTGTCGGGGAAGCTGTCGGAACCGCTGAAGCGATTCGTCTCACTCTCTATTCAAAGCCCCTCCTCTCGCAGGATAACAAGCTGATACATGCGTCCGTTAGCGCCGGGATCGTCGTCGCCGCGCAGAGGGAAGCAGAACTCGACTCGATGTTATCGAGCGCTGATCGCGCCCTTTACGTGGCCAAGGAAGCCGGCAGAAATGGTAGCGCTGTCGCGCAAATGCAGGACATTGCAAGAGTGACGAGCACACATGTCGAGGCGGAGCAGCGAGTGTCCTCTTCAGAAGCCACTTCCTCTAGGATGGAGACCCGTCTTTACGCGTGAGCATCAAAGACTGCGGCTTTCTCTTTCTAAAAAGATAATCTAGTCACATAGGCATGACTGACTTTCTGCGCATCGACCCCGCCAATCGCCGTGTTTCCCTTAGTGGGCGTGACCCAGCCTTTTACGGCGATCCAAATCGCACTTATGCAAGGCTGCATTCTGAATGCCCCACCTTTTACTGGGAGGAGCAGAAACAGTGGTTCTTCACTGGTTATGACCATGTGAACAGCCTGCTGCGCGATCGGCGCTTCGGTCGTCAAATTCTACATATTGCCAGCCGGGAAGAGCTTGGGCTGCCCGAACCAGCAGCCCACACTACCAATTTCGATCTGGCGGAGCGCTATTCCTTGCTGGAAATTGAACCACCAGAGCATACGCGTTTGCGAACACTGGTGAATCGGGCCTTCGTTTCCCGTCACGTTGAAAAAATGAGCGGCGAAATCGAAGCATTGGCAAATGCGTTGATCGACGGTTTCGAGCAGGATGGAAAGACGGAACTGCTATCGACATTCGCCGACATTATCCCTGTAACCATGATTGCCCGCATGATCGGCATCCCCGAAGAGATGGGGCCTCAGCTTCTGAAATGGAGCCATGATTATGTGGGCATGTATATGTTCAAGCGCTCGCGTGCCGATGAAGATGCCGCAGATCGTTCAGCAAAAGAATTTGCTGATTATGTACGTACGGTGATCGCAGAGAGGCGGGTAAACCCGTGCGACGATCTTCTCAGCCACATGATCCACACTGAGCATAAGGGTCAGTTCCTGAGCGAGGAAGAGCTGATCTCGACAACCATCGTGCTGCTCAATGCCGGTCACGAAGCAACGGTGCATCAAATTGGCAATTCGGTTCGCGTCATTCTGGAAAGCGGCCTCGATCCGCAGGAGCTGTTCCGTGATGCGGCTGCCACGGAGCGTACCATTGAAGAAACGCTGCGCATCTGCGCGCCGGTGCACATCTTTCAGCGTTGGGCGCTGGAGGATGTCGAGATCGATGGCGTGCAGCTGAAGCGCGGCGACAAGGTGAGCCTTATTCTTGCTGCCGCCAATCTCGATCCGCAGAAATTCAGTGATCCTCTCACATTCAAACCTGATCGCAATGAAGGCGCAAACCTCTCCTTTGGAGCCGGCATTCACTTTTGTATCGGTGCGCCACTCGCGCGATTGGAACTGAACATCGTCCTGCCACTGTTGTTCAAGCGATTACCGGGCCTGAAGATTGCCGAGGCACCGCGGGTGAAGGATGTCTACCATTTCCACGGCTTGGAGCGTCTCGACCTAAGCTGGTGAGTTCATGTGATCCGGCAAATTACAGCCGGATCACATAATCCTTGCGAGTCGTTTCAATCACTTCCCAGGTTCCTTTGAAGCCGGGTGTCAGGATCAACCTGTCTCCCGGTCGCAAATGGATGGGCTCTCCGCCGTCCTCCGTAACGATGGAGTAACCCTTCAGGATCGAGAAATATTCCCATTCATCGTAGAGGATGTGCCATTTGCCGGGCGTTGCTTCCCACACTCCGGCATAAAGCCCGCCTTCCCTTTCATCGAGGCTCCACGTGCGAAATTTCGGATCGCCTGAAATGATGCGCTCCGGCGATAGAGCGCTCTCTTCCGGTTCAACGATGGAGAGGTCGAAAGGGATGGCTAAGCTCATGATAATACCTCAGATGCGAGCAAGCGATTGTTCTAGATCGGCAATGATATCTTTCGAGTCTTCGATGCCGACCGATAAGCGCACCACATCCGGCCCCGCACCGGCTGCGATCTGTTGCTCAGGTGTGAGTTGGCGATGGGTGGTGGAAGCCGGATGGATGACGAGAGAGCGCGTGTCGCCAATATTGGCCAAATGCGAAAAGAGCTTCAGCCCTTCAACGAAGCCCTTGCCCGCCTCATAGCCGCCCTTCAGGCCGAAGGTGAAAACGGCACCTGCGCCATTGGGCGAATATTGCTGCTGAAGTGCATGATTGGGATCATTCTCTAGCCCGGCATAGGAAACCCAGGACACCTTGTCATGCCCTTTCAACCAGCGAGCCACTTGCAAAGCGTTATCGCAATGGCGCTGCATACGAAGCGGCAGCGTCTCGATGCCTGTCAAAATCATGAAAGCGTTGAACGGTGAAATGGCGGGCCCCAGATCTCGAAGTCCGAGAACGCGTGCAGCAATGGCGAACGCAAAATTGCCGAAGGTCTGATGCAAAACGAGACCAGCATATTCTGGGCGAGGCTCGGAAAGCATGGGGTATCGACCCGATGCAGACCAATCGAAAGTGCCGCCGTCCACCAGAATACCACCCATGGAATTACCATGGCCACCTAGAAACTTGGTCAGTGAGTGGATCACGATATCTGCACCATGTTCAAGCGGACGCACCAGATAGGGGCTGGCCATGGTATTATCGACAATCAATGGCAGACCATGACGCTGAGCGACGTCCGCAATAGCTGCGATATCGACAAAGGTGCCGCCTGGATTGGCAAGGCTTTCGATGAAAATTGCCTGCGTATTGTCATCCACCTGCGCCGAAAAGCTCTCTGGATCGGCAGGATCAGCCCACCGCACTTCCCAGCCAAAGTTCTTGAAGGCATGGCCGAACTGGTTGATCGAACCGCCGTAGAGGCGCTTTGCGGCAACGAAGTTTGCGCCCGGCTTCATGATTGTGTGGAAAACCAGCATCTGCGCGGCATGACCTGAGGCGACCGCCAGAGCCGCGGTCCCGCCTTCCAGTGCCGCGACCTTTTCCTCAAGAACCGCCTGTGTCGGGTTCATGATTCGCGTGTAGATGTTGCCGAACTGCTGGAGGCCAAAGAGCGCTGCGGCATGGTCTGCATCGTTAAACACGAAGGACGTTGTTTGATAGATGGGGGTGGTGCGTGCACCCGTGGCAGGATCGGGCTTAGACCCGGCATGGATGGCAAGCGTGGAAAAACCGGGATTGTCGGTCGTCATGAATTCCTCCCCTGAAGTCAGCAATCTTTCACAGCGGCAGGCTGTGACTGGGAAGGACTATATCTTCACCGCGTTCAGGAAAACAAACCGCGAAAGGCCGCAAAGAGGAAGGTCAGATGGAATAATTTGCTGGCGGAAATCCTATTGGTGCAAAGTCAATTCCCGCCAGCAGATCTAGAACGGCTAGTGGTGACCCAAAAGCCTCGGATATTCGATAGCCGGGCAGCGATCCTGTACAACTTTCAAGCCAGCCTCCTCGGCTCTGGCTGCTGCGGCATCGTCCCGCACGCCAAGCTGCGTCCAAATCACATCAGGACGGTTTGGCATGGACAAGGCCTCGTCTACAACCTCGCCCAGATATTCAGACGCTCGGAAGACATCGACCATGTCGATCTTTTCATCGATATCTGAAAGGTGGCCAAATACCTTCTGGCCGTGGATTGTCTTACCAGACTGCCCCGGATTGACGGGAATGACATGATAGCCTTTGGAAAGCAGAAACCCCATCACACCATTGCTGGGGCGCGCCGGATTGGGAGATGCGCCGACCAGAGCAATTGTTTTTACGCTCTTTAAAATGTCCGCCACATAGCTTTCTGGGTACCGAGAATGATCCATGGCTTCGTACTCCTTCTCATTGGATGCGACCGAAGAACCTCTTGGATAGTTACGAGTTTATCTCGTCTAGGTTCCTGACGTTTTAAAGGAAAAACTCAAATGCGTATGCATCTTGGATTACTGATCGCTGCCACACTGCTAACCTCAACGGCATCTGGGCCTGCGCTGGCGATTTCACGCTACAACTCCACCGGCATGACGTGTGAGTCGGTGCAGAGAACGATCGCACGCGAAGGTGCTGCCATCTTCCGCTATAAAGGACGAACCGGCGCAACGCTTTATGATCGATATGTTGCAGACGAACGTTTCTGCGCTGGCGGCGAATTTGCAAAATCCGGCACGATCCCCACGCGTGACACGTCAGCCTGCCCGGTTCGCCATTGTGAAATGCGCCCCTCTCCGGAGGATTGCAGCGGCATCACCGACGACGGCTGTTTCGGCTGGCGGTAACCCTTCATCATGCCCGTGGCCCAGTGGAGATAAGAAAATTTTATGTGGTAATATAAAACCACACGTCTAAGTACTTGATATATGTATGCTATTTTTCCGCAATCCCATTCAGCTCTTCTTGACGCCTCGGCCTTGGCCACGTATAAGCCGCCGCAAGATGCGCGCACACTTCGTGCGCGTTTCTTTTTGGCTCGAAAACGCGCCAAACCAAGCAACAAGAAACGCCCGAGTAGAGGCTTGCCTCGCTACGGGATCACCAAGAAGAGAGCACATATGTCTACCTTCGTACAGAAGCCCGCAGAGGTGGAGAAGAAGTGGGTGCTGATCGACGCCGAAGGTCTCGTCGTCGGCCGTCTCGCCACCATCATCGCTAACCGTCTTCGCGGCAAGCACAAGGCAACCTACACGCCTCACGTTGACGACGGCGACAACGTCATCGTTATCAATGCTGACAAGGTTGTTTTCACCGGCAAGAAGTACACCGACAAGAAGTACTACTGGCACACCGGCTACCCAGGCGGCATCAAGGAGCGCACTGCGCGCGCCATCATCGAAGGCCGCTTCCCGGAGCGCGTTCTCGAGAAGGCTGTTGAGCGCATGATCCCGCGCGGCCCGCTCGGTCGTCGCCAGATGAAGAACCTGCGCGTCTACGCTGGCTCCAACCATCCGCATGAAGCACAGCAGCCCGTCTCTCTCGACGTGGCCAAGCTCAGCAACAAGAACACAAGGAGCGCCTAAGTATGGCTGACCTTTCTTCCCTGAAGGACCTCGGCACCGCTGCTCAGGCTTCCGCTCCTGTTCATGAGCGTAAGGTTGATGCCCAGGGTCGTTCCTACGCAACTGGCAAGCGCAAGAACGCGGTCGCCCGCGTTTGGGTCAAGGCTGGTTCCGGCAAGATCATCGTCAACGGCAAGGACTACTCGGCGTACTTCGCTCGCCCGGTCCTCCAGATGATCCTGCAACAGCCGATCGTCGCCGCTGCCCGCAACGGCCAGTTCGACATCGTTGCCACCGTTGCTGGTGGTGGTCTCTCCGGTCAGGCCGGTGCCGTTCGTCACGGCATCTCCAAGGCCCTCACCTACTTCGAACCGGGCCTGCGCTCCGTTCTGAAGAAGGGCGGCTTCCTCACTCGCGATAGCCGCGTAGTCGAGCGTAAGAAGTACGGTAAGGCCAAGGCCCGCCGTTCGTTCCAGTTCTCCAAGCGTTAATCGCTGGGATACCGGAAACGGATCAAGACAAGGCGGGGCTTCGGCTCCGCCTTTTTTATTTGTTCAGGCTTGGGGGATTTTGATGGCCAGCTCCAGTCTCACCCTACCAGCACCGCCCTACTACGTTGTGTGCTTCTCATCTCAGCGGAAACCGGGGCATGATGGTTATGGCGCCATGGCTGATGCGATGGTTGATCTGGCCCGAAAGCAGCCGGGCTTTCTCGGCTTGGAAAGCGTACGAGGCACGGACGGATTTGGCATCACCAACTCTTTCTGGAAAGACGAAGAGAGCATAAGAGCCTGGAAAGCGGTCATTTCACATCAGGCTGCACAGCATTTGGGCCGCGAAAAGTGGTATGAGGATTATCGCGTGATCGTCGCAAAAGTAGAACGCGCTTATGGCATTGATAAAGAAGTCTGAGGAAAGAGTATGGCCTCCAAGTCTATTGATAACGCCTTCACAGCTAAAGCCATTCGCGGCGCGGCGACGGACCCTACCTATGCGGGTGTGCTTTCCTTCATGCGGCGCATCTATTCCAAGGAGGTAACAGATGCAGATGCTGTTATCCTTGGCATTCCTTTCGATGCGGCGGTGTCCAACCGTCCCGGCGCTCGCTTTGGGCCGCAAGCCATTCGGCGCGCCTCTGCTATTTTCGACAATGACCCGCAATATCCTTTCGCCCGCGATCTCTTTGAGCAGATGGCTGTGATCGACTACGGCGACGTGCTTCTCGACTACGGCAACCATCACAAAACACCTGAACTGATCGAGAATGAAGCAGCCAAGATCATTGCGTCAGGCGCTTATCTGCTCGGTCTTGGCGGTGATCACTATGTGACATGGCCGCTTTTGAAAGCCCATGCAGCGAAGCATGGGCCACTTGCGCTCGTCCACTTCGATGCCCATCAGGATACATGGGATGATGACGGCATGCGGATCGATCATGGCTCGTTCGTGTGTCGCGCCGTTCGTGAAGGCATCATCGACCCGGTCCGCTCGATCCAGATCGGTATTCGCACGGAAGCGCCGGAAGATTTTGGCATCCGCATTATCCGTGGCTACACGGTGGAGGATATGAGTTCTCAAGCGATTGCCGATGCCATCCTCTCACACGTCGGTGCGAGTGCGTGCTATCTAACATTCGACATCGATTGCCTTGATCCGGCTTTCGCCCCCGGTACGGGCACACCCGTCGCTGGCGGCCCCTCCTCGGCCAAGATTCTCTCGGTCCTGCGCAAACTTGGAAGCTTGGATATCCGAGGTTCGGATATCGTAGAGGTCGCACCCGCTTACGACCATGCCGATATCACCGCCATTGCCGGTGCAACGGTCGCCATGTATATGCTGGGACTGCGGGCAGAGCGACTGGCAAATGGCCGTTAACAAATTGAATCAAGAAGCGGATAAACTGATTCCGCTTTTCCTCCTAAACCTCTGAATTCGGAACAAAGATATGAGCGCGAAAATCTTGATCGATGGCGAACACGGCACCACGGGACTGCAAATCCGCACCCGCATGGCCGGCCGTCGCGATGTTGAATTGCTCTCCATTCCTGAAGCCGAACGCCGCAACGCCGCCATGCGTGAAGACATGCTCAACAGCGCGGATATCGCCATTCTCTGCCTGCCGGATGACGCGTCCCGCGAAGCCGTTTCCATGGTTTCCGGCAACAACAATGTGCGCATTATCGACACCTCAACCGCATTTCGCGTTGCAGATGATTGGGCATACGGCTTTGCCGAAATGGATCGCGAACAGGCGGACAAGATTCGCGCAGCGCGTCATGTCGCCAATCCAGGCTGCTACCCGACAGGCGCAATTGCGCTCATTCGCCCCTTGCGCGCCGCAAACCTTTTGCCGGATGGTTATCCGGTTAGCGTCAACGCCGTGTCTGGTTATACCGGCGGCGGCAAGCAGATGATTGCCCAGATGGAAGACCAGTCGCGGGAAGACGCCATCAGCGCCAACAATTTCCTCTATGGTCTTACACTCAAGCACAAGCATGTGCCGGAGATGAGAACCCACGGACTGCTCTACCGTGCCCCCCTCTTCTCGCCTTCTGTGGGCCGCTTCCCGCAAGGCATGATCGTGCAGGTTCCGCTCTTTCTTGATGATATGGCGACTGGCACCACGATGGAAAGCATACACGCTGCCTTGGTTGCCCATTACGCCGGGCAGGATATCGTTTCGGTCGTTTCGCTGGAAGAAAGCGCGAAGCTTGGACGCATCGATGCGGAGGAACTTGCAGGCAAGGATACGATGAAGCTTTTCGTATTCGGCACGCCCGGCGGATCGCATGTGAATCTGGTAGCGCTGCTGGATAATCTCGGCAAGGGTGCATCCGGTGCTGCCGTTCAGAACATGGATTTAATGCTCTCAGCCTGAGGAATTGCGAGAATGCTCGATCATCTCGGACTATCTGTTGCCGACCTCCAGCGTTCTCGCGCTTTTTATGATGTGGTGATGCCAGCCATTGGGGCATCTTGCGTCATGTCCATCACGCTTGATGAGAGCAACGGGTCCTATGAAGGTGCAGGGTACGGACGTGACGGAAAACCATCTTTCTGGATCGGAAGCGGCGGGCGCACCAAAGGATCGCTGCATGTGGCTTTCGCTGTCTCTTCACGAGCCGAAGTGGATGCCTTCCATGCAGTAGCACTGGCGGCAGGCGGCGCAGACAACGGTGCACCCGGCCTTCGTCCGCATTATCACCCTCATTACTATGCTGCTTTTGTGATTGACCCTGAGGGCAACAACATCGAAGCAGTATGTCACGCTCCGGCTTGAGATTCCGCTTTCGTTCATTTTTATTGAACGAATTGTCGTTCCCATCGATCATTTTCAGAAACAATCAACCTCGCTACTGTGAAACCAACAGCGAGGTGAGCTATGTCGCACAGGTTTCCGGTCTATTTCATCCCCCATGGTGGAGGGCCTTGGCCTTTCATGGAATTTCCAAAGAATGAGCAAGGCAAAGGGCCTTGGGATGATCTTGGGCAGTTCTTGCGCGGTCTGGACAAAGAGATTGGCCGTAGACCCAAGGCGGTTCTGGTTATCTCCGGCCATTGGGAAAATGAACCTGTCCCCACTGTCAGCACGGCACAGCAGCCGTCCATGCTGTTTGATTACTACAATTTTCCGCCGCATACCTACGAACTGAGCTATCCGGCGCCGGGCTCTCTGGATCTGGCCTCCCGCGCACGGCAACTTCTGAGAGAAGCGGGAATTGACTCTGCGGAAGATGCCTCACGCGGCTACGACCACGGCGTATTCATTCCATTCATGCTGATCTATCCGCAGGCAGATGTGCCAATCACCATGCTTTCTCTCAAGAATACTCTGGACTTCGAAAGCCACGTTGCCATCGGCAAGGCCTTGGAGCCGCTGCGTGACGAGGATGTTCTGATTATTGCGTCGGGCATGACCTATCACAACATGCCGATGTTCCGCCGCGCCGATCCTGACCATGTGTTGGAGGCCGAGCGATTTGATGAGTGGCTGGCCACAGCCATCGAAGAACCAGAGATCGCCGTTCGCGAAGAGCGGCTCGCCAGCTGGCAAGAAAATCCCGATGCCAGGGCATGCCATGTGCCTGATCATGACCATCTCGTCCCCCTGTTTGTCGCAGCAGGTGCGGCAGGAGCCGATCAAGGAAAACGAGTGTTTACCACCGATTTTCTCGGCAAACCCTATTCGGCCTTCAGATTCGGCGAATAGCAAGGATCAGGCGGTTACCGCCTGATCCTTCTCGAACTCTCCATAAAAGCCCCGCCAGTGGGATATGGCATAAGCCAAGACAACCAATCCGCCAGCTTGGTGAAGCAAGCCCATCTCAATGGGTACATGCAGCAACAAGGTGGTGATGCCGATGGTGGCCTGTAGGCACACGAGACCAAAGAGGATCATCGCACCTCTGGCGTGCCTGGTGCCGGGCGTCAGACGCACGGATTGAACCATGTGGATGAAGGTCAAGAGCAGCAGCAGATAGGCACCACAGCGGTGCACGAACTGCACGGTTTTTGGATTTTCGAACAAATTGATCCACCAAGGATGCTGAACGAACAAGTCGCCTGGGATCAACGCACCATCCATCAAGGGCCAGGTATTGTAGGTAAAGCCAGCGTCCAATCCAGCGACCAACGCACCAAGATAAATCTGGAATAGGGCCAGGAATGCGAGCCCGGCTGCGGCCAAATGCGAGTGTGCAGTCGGCGGGCGGTCAACCTTTTGCGGTGTCAGCCCACGCATAATCCAGACACAGGCGGCAAAAATCATACAGGCAATCGTCAGGTGCGTGGCCAACCGGTATTGTGAGACATCGACGCGCACGGAAAGTCCGGATGACACCATCCACCACCCAACAAAACCCTGAAAGCCACCCAACGCCAGCAACCCGACCAACGGCCAGCGAACACGCTTCTCCACCCGACCACTCAACCAGAAGAAGAGAAGCGGCAGCCCGAAAACAATACCGATAGTGCGGGCCAGAAGGCGGTGCGCCCATTCCCACCAGAAGATCGTCTTGAATTCATCCAGCGTCATGCCATGGTTCAGCTGCGCGTATTGCGGAATACGCTGATAAAGCTGGAACTCTTCCTCCCATTCGGCGACAGAAAGGGGTGGAACCACGCCATGAATAGGCTTCCACTCCGTAATGGAGAGGCCCGAATTCGTCAGCCGCGTTGCTCCGCCCACCAAGACGAGACAGAAGAGCACACCGATCACGACTTTCAACCAAAGCCGCAGGGCCGAGCGGTTGCTTTCCAGTCGGCGCGTCGCCTCACCAGACACCAAGGGTATTGCCGATGACGTCGCCATATCTTCTCCTGACATTCGTCAACATTGCCTTTTCTCGTTGATTTGCCTCACCCGCCGGTGCAAAACAAGCCCTTAACCTTTGCGGCATGCCGTCGCGCCTAGAGCGCGTCGATCAAGTGGGAATGGAAGACGATGCCTGTTCGATTAAAGAAGTTTATCGGCACAATTCTGATCATCGTCCTCGTGTCTGTCTATGCGGTGCTGGCGACAACCATTGCCACGCTGACGTTGTCGCAGTCTCCTTGGTATGTGCACCTGCTTTATTTCCTTTTGACAGGGGTTTTATGGATTCTTCCGGCCATGTTCATCATCCGTTGGATGGCGGGACCCAAGCAAGTTTCTTAACCATGCCCGCCGAAGATTTGACCTTGTTGACTTAGGCTAACGGCTTTTTTCCCTCTGGGCTCTAACCTGCCGCGCAAAGAAGCAAGCCGTGGTAGCCATGAACCAGCAACCGTTAAAAGCCACCTGGGGAACCGGGCACTCACCATTGCAGATTGATGTTCATGAGGACCCAGCGGTCATCATGGACCAGTGGGTTGAGTTGGCATGCCGGGCAGAAAATTCCCTTCATCAAAGCCCCGAATGGTGCCTGGCCTGGTACCAGAGCCACGCTGAAAAGCCTTTGGTCATTCACGCACGGTCGGATGATGAAACCCGCTTCATTCTGCCTCTCATGGTGTCAGAGCTCGGCGCGATCCGGGTGGCTCGCTTCCCGGCTCATCAGTTCAATAACTTCAATAGCGGCATAATGGCGGATGGCTATCATCTGGCCGGCGACTATTCAGAGGCACTTCTGCAAAACCTGAGACAGGTTCTTAGTCGTCATGCGGATGTTCTCATTCTGGATGCCGTCGCTCTCGAATGGCAAGGAAAACGCCATGCATTTTCAGCATTTCCATCCATTACGCACACGAACCCTTCATTTCAGCTGCCACTTTTTGAAAGCTTCGAACAGACGCTTGCTCAGGTTAACGCCAAACGCAGGCGGAAGAAGTTCCGGCTCCAGGTAAGACGCATGGAAGAAGCGGGCGGTTACGAAGTCTATACACCCTCCACAACTTGCGAGCAGCACGCTCTGCTTGATCTGTTTTTCCAGCAGAAGCATGATCGGTTTCAGGCTGCTGGCTTACCGGATGTCTTCCAGCCTCAAAAAATCCAAACTTTCTTCCATGCCCTTCTCGATGCACCTAACACCGACCATGATTATCCTTTGCGACTGAGCGCGCTGCGCTTGAAAGCTGGCGGTGAGGGCGACATTGCTGCCATTTGCGGCTTGTCGCGTGCGCAAGGTCACGTCATTTGTCAATTTGGCTCTATTGATGAGCGGCGCGTGCCTGATGCAAGTCCGGGCGAATTATTGTTCTGGCATGTTATTGAAAACGCTTGCTCCACCGGGGCTTCGCTCTTTGATTTTGGCATGGGCGATCAGGCTTACAAGCGTAGTTGGTGTCCGGTTGAGACCAAACATCATGATCTCATTGTGCCGCTTAACGCCAAAGGTCGATTGGCTTCACTTGCCCATCGTGGCTTCATTCGCCTCAAAAGCGGGCTGAAGCAAAACAAGAGCCTTTACAGGCTCTTGCAAAAGGTCAGAGCAAAGAGCGCCGCGATTGATCAGGCCGCATGACGCCCGCTGCGGCGCGGCTTGCCGGATAGATCTGTCGTCATTGCCAGCACATTGGCGTATCCAGCATTTCGGAAGATTGCCAGCTGTTCTTCCACCACATCCGGCGCTGCATCACCAAGCGAAATGAGCACCTGCGCATCGCCTTGCTGGCTCAGTCGGCTCAAGCTGCGCGGATCTGCCTGTCCACATTCCACAAGTACGATATCATAGGCACCTGCCAGAGCGTCGAAAATCATGGTGAGGCGGTCAGCACCGCGCATAGCCTTTACGGCATCTGCCGCACCTTGCGGAATGATGTGTGCATCTGACAAACGGTCTGGATGGATGGCATCACCGAAGGCAATCAATCCACATAGAAGGTCAGTAATGCCCGGAAGCGTGGCGTTGCCGTTCATCAGGCGGGATGGGCAGGCAGAGCCGGTCATATCGATAACCACAACGCTTCGGCCAAGCTCTGCCATCTCACGGGCCAGCAGAACCGTGGCTGTCGAACCATCATCGCCAGTCGGTGACACCGCAATTGCCAGCGGCACGCCGCTCCGCGCCAAAAGGTCGCGCACTGTTTCAAGGCTGAGGCCGCCGAGTTTTTCCGGTTGTAATGCTTGGCCTGCTAGGATGGGCTCCGCCGCCTCTTCAGCCACCACCGTAACCTGTTCGGCTTGGACGAACTTGTCGTCGGGAACGGGCTGGACCGCAGCTTCCGGCTTCGACTCTGCCGCTGTATCATTTAGCTCAACGGAAGAGACAACACCGTCCTGGACGGGCTTGGTCGGGGCCACGCCGAACGGCACTCGCTGGCTGACCAATGGAGGCTCATCATCACCTGCGGCGGCAGAATTAACCGGATCGAGAACTACAACCTCTTCCGCTTTTGGTGATCTGATCTTCATCAAGCGGTCGCGAATATCCGCGCCTGTCACGGCAATACGCGAAGCGCCCTCGCCTGCCAGCTTTTCTTTCAAGAAGGGCAGTCGCAATTTGTTCTTTTCTTTTACCGGGGCTTCGACCGCGCTCTCATGCAGTTCCCCAGACGTGACCGGCTTGATTTTGGAGCCAGACTCTGCCGTGGCACGAGTAACGACAGGCGTATCAACCCGTTGTCGAACGTCAACAGTTGATGGACGCAAACCACGGCCGCTGAACAAAGCAGTGATGATGATGCCAAGCATCTGTAGGATGAGTGCCGCGAGCGCCACCACAATGGTGATAGGCAGCACCTTGGGGAAATAGGGCTCAGATGGTTCCAGCGCGGTGGAGACAACCCGCGCATCGGCTGGCGTCGAAACACGGTCAGCACGCGATGCCGCTTCACGATAGCGGGCAAGATAGCTCTCGAGCAATTGCCGTTGTGATGCTGCTTCGCGCTCCAAAGCCCGCAGACCCACTTCCTCTTCCCCAGCGCGGGCAGAATCGGCCTTCATATTGGTCATTTGCGCATTCAGCTGATCTTCGCGAAGGCGCGCCACCTGCGCTTCACTTTCGGCAGCAGAAAGGATCTTGCGTGTCTCGGTCTGTATCTGCTGGCGAATGCCAGCCAATTGTGCGCGAAGGCCCTTTAGCCGAGGGTGGCCATCCATCAGCGAAATCTGAAGATCCGCAATCTGCGCCTGCAAATTGGCTTCTGTTTCCTTGAGGCGCTGGATCATGGGGGAAGCCATGACATCAGCCAAGCTATCGTAGCCTGCACCTGTGTTCAGCGCACGACGCACATTTTCAGCACGCGCTTCCGCCGTGGCGCGTTCCGTGCGCACACGGGCAAGCTCCGTGGAAACATCGTTCAACTGCCGCTCGGAAAAGCTCGTATTGTCCGATGATCGGAAGAGACCGGCAGAACTGCGATAATCCGCGACCTTCTTTTCAGCCTCCTGCACTTTCACACGAAGGCTCTCAATTTCAGGTTCCAACCATCGGGTGGTCTCCGTGTGATTGTCCAGCTTCGCGCCGCTCTGCATGGAGAGATAGACCTCTGCCATTTTGTTAGGGATGGCAGCCGCAAGCGACGGATCGTGCGAGGAAAACTCAATTGCGATGACGCGAGAGCCTTCAACCGGATAAACCTGCAACTTTTCCTTGAAGGTCTTCAACACCCGATCTTCAGAGGCAAGATCCATAGGGTTGGATTTCATGCCAAGCGCAACAAGCGGATTTGGCAGGAGTGAATGCGCATCCGGATCGAATTCTTTCAACTCATTCAGTTTCATATCCTGAATGACCTGCTTGATGAGGTCCGTCGATTGAATGATCTGTGCCTGGCTGACGATGTTGTATTGGTCGAGAAGCGGATCGCTTCCCATCTGTGTTTCGCGACCTGCCACGGATGTTTCCCGGGTCTCGATCAATAGCCTTGTCTCTGCCTTGTAATCCGGCTTCATCGAACCCACGATCACAAAGGCTATTCCACCGGCTAAAATAGTTGTTGCCAATATCCGCAGACGGCGCTCCCAAACGGCGCTCATCAATTGGCCAATATCAATATCCGCATCCTGATTGCCGCTTACGCCAGACATAACGCGTACTCCAAACATACTATGGGCCGCACCGTAAAGGATCATAGTAAGCGTGCAGTTAACGGCACTCCGGGCATTTTCCTGTTTTCGTACGAGGATGAAAATGGGGCAGGTTTGGCATTTCTTTACCGGCCATTAACCCTACGAGACGATAAAGAGGCGGTCACTTATCAAAGGCGGAGTTCGGCGCGGATGTCGCTCGCACGATACAAACCTGTCATGGCGTTGGCGCTGGCCATCTCGGCGCTTGTCGGCCTGCCCGGGTGCACGTCATACGCGCCTGCGCCCAAGGCTTTTCACGAAGCGACGATCCAACCCTATCGGTTGGATAGTGGCGACCGTTTGCGCGTCACTGTTTTTGAACAGCCTAGCCTTTCCAACACCTATACGGTGGATCAGGCAGGCTACATCTCCTTCCCCTTGATCGGCCAGGTTACGGCACGCGGCCAAAGTCTGACGGGTCTTTCGGGCGCAATCGCCAGCAAATTGCGACAAGGCTATCTGCGTGACCCGGACGTCTCCATCGAAATCGACCGTTATCGTCCCGTCTTCGTCATGGGTGAGGTTGGTCGTCCCGGCCAATATTCGTATGTGCCTGGCATGACCGCGCAAAATGCCATTGCGATTGCCGGTGGCTTCACTGCTCGCGGCAACCAGCAGAATGTCGATGTCACCCGCAAAGTGAACGGACAGGTCTTCACCGGAAGGACGACGATTTCTGAGCCGGTTCTGGCGGGAGATACGATTTACGTCCGCGAGCGGCTGTTCTGATCACCTATGGCCGCCACGCGTCCGCTCCGCATCATTCACTGCTTTCGTTCGCCCATTGGCGGGATATTTCGCCATGTCCGCGATCTCGTAGAAGAACATGCGGCTGCGGGCCATGAGGTCGGCATCCTCTGCGACAGCTCCACCGGGGGCGCTTATGAGGATGCCCTGTTCCAAGCCCTGAGCCCAAGTCTGGCGCTCGGCCTCATGCGCTTGCCCATCCGGCGGGCCATTACACCAGGAGACTTGCTGGCTCTACGACAGAGCTATCGACATATTCAAAGTTTGCAACCGGATGTCTTGCATGGCCATGGCGCTAAGGGTGGCGTGGTGGCGAGGCTTATCGGTTCAACCCTGCGGGCAAACAAGTATCGCGTAGCCCGCCTCTATTCTCCACATGGCGGCAGTCTGCATTACAGCCGTTCCAGTATCACAGGCCAGATTGTGCTTCGACTCGAGCGCCTTTTGGAGCGCTTTTGCGACCAACTGGTTTTCGTCTGCGATTATGAGCGTCGCACTTATGAAGAGCGGGTCGGCAAACCACAGGTTCCGAACATCGTCATCTACAATGGCATTCGCGATAGCGAATTCGAGGCGATCCAGTCCGTACAGAATGCTGCGGACTTCCTCTATATCGGCATGATGCGGGACCTTAAGGGCCCAGATGTCTTCATCGATGCATTTCAACGTGCCGAACACGAAACCGGTCGCTCACTCAGCGCACTCATGGTGGGCGATGGGCCAGACAAGGAGCGCTACAGGGAGATGCTGCAGGCTCGCGGGCTTAGTGACCGGATCAAGATGCACGATGCAATGCCAGCGCCCCGAGCATTTGCCCTTGCCGATATTGTTGTCGTACCATCGCGCGCGGAAGCCATGCCCTATATCGTTCTGGAAGCACTGGCTGCCGAAAAGCCATTGATCGCCACCAAGGTGGGCGGCATTCCAGAAGTGCTGGGAAAGGACAATGCAGCTCTCGCAAAGCCCGGAGACGCAGAAGATCTCGCTCGTCTGATGGCAGAGGCGCGAACAAATGCGGATTGGCAGGAAATTAATATGCCGCGCCCGGCTTCTTTCCAGCAGCGCTTCTCTGCCTCGGTCATGGCAGGCACCATGATTGAACTTTACAATCATCTAATCCAATCACAGAGCTCAAAACTTTCTTAGCATCTTGCTGCTAAAGCTACCCAATACGCAGAATGAGACAGCGCCGCCCGCGCGTCTGCAATGGGGTCCATGTGCGATGAGCGAACCGGCACATAGCCAAGAACTGGATATAGAAGCCCTTCGTCGCAAAGTTTCGGAAATCGAGAGCAGAAGCCCCGCGACTTCGGCAGAGGCAAAAGTCGACCTCAACCCGTTCGCGCAACAGATCGCAGAACAGTTTCGCGCTACCAGCACGACACCGGCTCTCTTGATCGGGCAGTATCGACTGGCTGAAGGCTCGGTTTTCATACTCACATCTTTATGCGCGTCCCTCCTGGGGACATGGGATGGCTCGTTCTCTCTTGCCCGCTACCTGCTCATTTCGCTGGCTTCCGCGATGCTGGCTGTTCTTTTTCTTCAAATTACGGATACCTATCAAATCCCATCCTTACGCGCTCCCCGCCGCATGGTTTGGCGCGTGTTGACATGTTGGGGCATCGGCAGTTTCCTTCTCGCGCTTTTGTCTTGGATTGAGGGCTTCAGTATGCCCTTGGTGGCACTCACCACGCATCTGCTGGGTGGCACAGCGGCAATACTTACATTTCGATATCTGATGTCGATTGCCATCCGCCACTGGGCGCGCAATGGCATTATGGAACGGCGCGCCGTCATTGTGGGTGGCGGGCAACCTGCACGAGATTTGGTTCGTGCACTGGAAGCACAGCCGGAAAATGACATTCGCATTTGCGGGCTTTTTGATGATCGCGGCGGTGATCGTTCGCCGGATGTCGTGGCCGGCTATCCGAAGCTCGGCACCTTCGCCGAACTGGTTGAATTTGCCCGGCTCGCTCGAATTGATATGCTCATCATCGCTTTGCCTGCCTCGGCGGAACAGCGGATTCTGCAGCTTCTTCGCAAGCTGTGGGTGTTGCCGGTCGATATCCGTCTTGCCGCTCATGCCCAGCAATTGCGCTTCCGTCCACGTGCCTATAGCCATGTGGGCGCCGTTCCCATGCTCGATATTTTCGACAAACCTTTGCGGGATTGGGATTCGGTTTCAAAACGCGCCTTCGATATATTTTTCTCAGTCATTGCTTTGGCCTTGGCGTGGCCGATCATGATCGTTTGCGCGATTGCGGTGAAGGCAACTTCAAAGGGTCCTGCCCTCTTTGTGCAGAAGCGTCACGGCTTCAACAATGAAGTCATCAACGTTCTCAAATTCCGGTCCATGTACACCGAACTGAGCGACCCGACCGCGAAGAAAGCCGTGACGAAGAATGATCCTCGCGTCACGCCCGTAGGTCGCTTCCTGCGCAAGTCTTCGCTCGACGAGTTGCCGCAAATCTTCAACGTGCTGCGTGGCGATCTCTCGCTCGTTGGTCCACGGCCGCACGCGGTCCATGCGCAAACCGGGGACCGGAAATATGTTGATGTGGTGGAGAGCTATTTTGCCCGTCATCGAGTCAAACCAGGCGTCACGGGTTGGGCCCAAATCAATGGCCTGCGCGGTGAACTGGATAGCGATGAGAAGATCAGGGCGCGAACGGCGCATGATCTTCACTATATTGAGAACTGGTCAATCCTGCTCGATCTGAAGATCCTCTTTTTGACACCGATACGTCTTCTGAACACGGAGAATGCGTATTGACCGTCGTTACGCCAGATCTGCAAGCGCGGCCCCACAATCCACAAACAGTGGCGCTGCGCCTCATGGGCTCGGCCATGGTGGCTTTCGGCGTGTTTCTGTCCGGCTTTGTCATGAGCGAGCCTGCTCCTTACGAAGTCTTCATGGCATCTCAAATTGCTATCTGGTTTCTGCTGGGCCTCAAAATCTCCCGTGCGGTCGCACCACTTCTCATCCTTTTCTTGTTGTTCAACATCGGCGGTATCTTTTCTATAACCGTCATGAACAACACGACGGGCGCGCCTCTCTATATGGCCGTCTCCACTTTCCTGGCGCTTAGCTCGGTATTTTATGCAGCCATCATAGAAGACGGGCACAGGCGTTTAAGGCTGATCTTCCGGGCATGGGTTGTAGCGGCCACCATCACGTCGGTCCTCGGCATCCTCGGCTACTTCCATGCGTTTCCGGGATCACAGGTTTTTACCCGTTATGATCGCGCGATGGGCGCATTTCAGGACCCGAACGTCTTCGGTCCTTATCTCGTCGCGCCGACGCTCTACCTGATCCACCAATTGCTGCGCACGCGCCTCTCGCGGGCTGTTTTTTACGTGCCCGGCATCCTCATTTTGGCGTTGGGCATATTTCTTTCCTTCTCACGCGCCGCTTGGGGCCTTTTCGCTTTCGCCACCATTGCGTTGATCGTTGTGATGTTGCTGAAGGAGCGGACGGCAGCCTTCCGCATGAAGATCTTTACGCTGGGCATTGCGGCCATCGTGCTGCTGGTTGTTGCGGTTGCCGGTGCCATGCAATCAAAAAAGGTATCGGATCTCTTCATGAACCGCGCCAAGCTGGTTCAGGATTATGACGGCGCACGCCTCGGTCGCTTTGAGCGTCACAAAATGGGTTTCCTCATGGCTATGGAGCGCCCGCTCGGTCTTGGCCCCATGGTGCTTGGCAAAATGTTTGGCGAAGACGAGCATAATATCTGGCTGAAATCACTCACAACCTACGGCTGGTTAGGCTTCGTCAGCTATCTCATCCTTATGTGGTCGACGCTTCTTATCGGCTTCCGCTACGTACTGCGAGAACGACCGTGGCAACCATTCCTCATGATCGCGTGGCTTACGCTTGCCGGACATGCACTGATCGGCAATGTCATCGACCTTGACCACTGGCGCCACGTCTACATGCTCTTCGGCATCATCTGGGGCTGTTTTGCTCTGGAGCAAAAATGGATGCGAAATCAGGACCGCACCTCACTGTGATCTTGATTTCCAGCACCGCAGCGCCAGTTCCTAATGTATGTTGACCGCTGACCACATCCGCGCGGCACGGGCCGCACTGAACATTTCCGTACAACAACTTGCTGATGCTTCAGGTCTTCGGCCGGAAGATATCGAAGCCGCCGAAAGTGGCACCATGATCGGCGACCTCTCCAAGATGGAGCGTCTCGAGGCTGCTCTGAGCGGCCTTGGTATTGTACTGCTCCGCCACGGAGAGGACGATCCTGGCGTAGGCCCCGGTTTGCGATGGCGTGATACACGCCGTGACGAGGGTACCCGGCCTGAAGATCTAAGTTCCGCCAACGACGGCTAGTGTCCGTTTTTTGATTAAGCCCTGGAACAAGTTATGCGTCTCGGCGTTAGACGCCGCCTCGTAACACTCAAGGAGTATTTATGGCTCGTTCCAACGGTCTTTATCTTGTCATCGGTGCGCTGGTTGTGCTCGTCGTCGGCCTCGGTGCTTACGTGATTCATGAGCAAACCAAGCCGAAGGGTGTGGAGATGAGCATTTCCAGCGACGGCGTAAAAGTCGAAGAAAAATAACCGGATGGCATAAAGTTTATCTTATCCGTGACGGAACAAATATGAGTGGTTGTCGTTGATGCTCGAAATTCATGGGGGAAGCGATGACCACACATTTCGATCAAAAACACACGGAAGCCAACCCGCCCAAGAGAGTTTGGAACGTGAGCGAGTTCGCTAAGCGCTATCGTCTGGACGCACGCGAGGAAAAACGGCTTCTTAAGCTCCTGGGGCCGTTCGCCTCAGAGCACGAATTGCTGATGAATGCCACGAGAGCACCCGTCTTCCGCTGAACTGACAGGAAAACCTCTTAACAGGGCTTGCGTCAAATGCTGCAAGTCATTATGGAGGTCTTGGCTTCGCAAGAAGCAGGTCGGGGCGTAGCGCAGCCCGGTAGCGCACTTGACTGGGGGTCAAGGGGTCGCTGGTTCAAGTCCAGTCGCCCCGACCATTTATCCCCTTGAGTATCCAGTCAAAAAATTTCCTTAGACATTGATCCTTATGATCCTTTGCTGCCAAGCAAAGCGGTTATTGGAACAATTTCATAAAGGCTTCCGGCTCAGCATTGGCGATAGACAATGATTGAGCAGCCAGCTGTTGCTGTGTCTGCAACGCTTTCAGGCGCGTCGATTCCTCGTTCATATCCGCATCGACCAATATGCCTGTGCCCCGCGTAAGGCTATCGCGCAGCTGTGCCACAAATTCAGTCTGTGCAGATATGCGTTGCACAATGGAGCCTAAACTGGCTGCTGCATCTGCAATGTACTGGATCATCATATCCACGACCTTCAACATATCGTCGATGTCTTCGGGTGTGGTGGACGCAGTCAGCGAAATCGTCGGGTGAATATTATGGTTTTTCCCATTCATCAGAACCCACTCGGTCGCAGTGCCAAGCTTCCGGGCAAATTCCACATTCGTCAAAATGCCATTGTGGTAGCTATCGTCCAGAAGATGCTTGGTGCCGAGGTCAGTGGCCATATCATAAGATAGAGTTTGCAGCGCAACAGAGCCGGAAGCATCGCGTGTAAAGGAGCCTACGACCCTTTTTGGCTCGTCATCTGTCGCATCGATACGATAAAGCCAATTCTGCCCATTAAAGCTGGAAGACTCGACAATCGAGTAGATCTGCCCTTTGAATTGATCCAATTCCTTGTTGATTTTGGTTTTATCGACGCCTGGCTCACGCGCAGCTACGAGGCTTTTCTTGATTTTATCCACCACTTGAAGCGTGGCATCCATCCCCGTATAGCTCACCTCAGCCAACGCTGCACCTAGTCCCAAGGCATCCTCGACAGACGACAAAGCAAGGTTGTCGGAACGCATGGTCGTTGCGATCGACCAATAGGCAGCATTGTCCTTCGCTTCACCAATTCTGTAGCCGGATGAAATATGCGCTTGGGTTTCACTCATACTTGCAGAAACGGAACGCAGAGTGGAGAGAGCGGCGATTGAACTGATATTTGTATGCACGCTCGCCATATTAAGCATTCCCTGAATTTCAACCCAGGGAAGTTATTATGCATTCATAGTTAATGAATTATTTCAGCTTCTGGCAAATCGCAATTAAAAGCAATCTTGGTCCAAAAGCTTACAATTTTAGGATTTCAGTTTCATGCAAGTTTACGGTATCATCGTTCCACGGCATAAACCGAGGGGTGAGGTTTTCATGGCGCTATCCGGGCGAATTTTCCTAATGGGTCTTGTTCTGTTTACCATTTGTGTGCCGCTTGCCGCAAAGAAAGCAGAAGCTTTATCGCGCCATCAGCAGACGCAGACTCTTTCGAAGGTTAGGGCTTGATCATTGCACTGATAGCAGTGGCAATAACCGTCAGATCCTAGCGCACCTGATCAAGCAATCTTTTGCATTCCAGAAGATCGAAGAGAGCTTCCTGCAGAAGCGCACGATCCTCCTTTCCGATTGAACTTTTGCCAATCGAAACTTCCAAATCATCCTCGCTTGAGCTGCCAAAGCTGAAGAACCTCCCACTGGGCTTGGTCTTTGGCTTGCCCAGAACTTGATCCTCGTCCGCAATCACTCCCACCTTTGGCTCGGCTCCGCGGTCGCTATTGGCTGCCATGATGGCTTCCATCGTCGCCATATCGCCTGTCGCAATGGCGGTAACGAACTTGTTGCCGTTTGATTTCAGCAGCTTCTGGACACCTTTGATCGTGTAGCCGTGATCGTAAAGCAGGTGGCGAATGCCTTTCAGCAGATCCACGTCTTCCGGGCGATAGTAGCGCCTGCCTCCTCCACGCTTCATTGGCTTGATTTGCGGGAAACGTGTTTCCCAAAATCGCAAGACGTGCTGTGGCAGATCCAGATCATCGGCAACCTCGCTGATGGTACGGAATGCATCCGGGCTCTTATCCACGTTGCGAACTCCCTGATTCTCAATAGAGCGGTTGAAATAGTGAAACCGGATAAGCTCTCAATGAATCACCGTTGATCCTTCTAGGCAATGTATATTCAACGCCTTGCGGGGAAGATTTCAAGCGGCAAGTCTACCCATGAACAGACTTAAAACGCCGTTTCAGAAGCCTAAAGAGATTAGCGACAACGAAAGCGGCCGGCGCATTCAGCACCGGCCTTGCTCGCATTCATCACTCAATAGTAGGTTAACTGGCAGGATTGGCCGGCTTCTGCTTGGCTTTCCGCGCAAGATGAGACTTCAGAATTCGCTGCTTCAAGACATTCGAAGCCTTGAAGGTCATAACCCTGCGCGGCGAAATAGGGACCTCTTCGCCGGTCTTCGGATTGCGACCTATACGCTCATTTTTGGAGCGTACCTGAAAGGTAGCGAAGGAAGAAAGCTTGACCGTTTCGCCGCGAACAATGGCGTTGCAGATCTCATCGATGACTGTTTCCACCAATTCAGCGGATTCAGTTCTCGACAGACCGACTTTGCGAAACACCGACTCTGCCAAATCTGCCCGTGTTACTGTTTTACCGGCCATGACCCTCGCCCATTTCGGTGATGTATTGATCAATTTTTTCAAACACTATGTTTGTTAAAGCGCAGGGTCAAGCACTTGTAAATATGACATTACCAGCGAAGCATGACAGCGCCCCAGGTGAAGCCTCCACCCATCGCTTCCAACATCACGAGATCACCAGTTTTGATGCGCCCATCAGCCGCTGCAACGGACAGCGCCAAGGGTATGGAAGCCGCCGAAGTATTGCCATGCAGATCGACTGTCACCACAACTTTTTCGAGAGGAATGCCAAGTTTCTTGGCGGAGCCATCAATGATGCGGCGGTTTGCCTGATGCGGCACAAGCCAGTCCAAATCATCGGCTGTTGTGCCGGTTGCCTCAAACGCGGCCTCGATCACATCCGTAATCATGCCAACAGCGTGCTTGAAGACTTCGCGCCCTTCCATGCGGAGGTGACCAACCGTTCCTGTGCTGGAGGGACCTCCATCCACATAAAGCTTTTCCTTATGGGAGCCATCCGAGCGAAGGTGAGAGGTCAGCACGCCGCGATCCGCAATCGTGCCCTCACCTTCCTGCGCCTCAAGAACGAGAGCGCCTGCGCCGTCGCCAAACAGAACACAGGTGGTTCGGTCATTCCAATCGAGGATTCGGGAGAATGTTTCCGCACCTATCACCAGCGCACGCTTGGCAAGGCCTGCACGCAAATGAGCGTCTGCAGTGGCCATGGCATAGACGAAGCCTGTACAGACAGCCTGAACGTCAAAGGCATAACCCTTGGTCATCCCTAAGCGATTTTGAATATTTACCGCCGTCGCCGGAAATGTGTTGTCCGGGGTGGACGTGGCAACGATAACCAGATCGATGTCGTCGGCGGTCATGCCAGCGCGTTCTAGCGCCGAACGTGCCGCTGCTTCACCCAGAGAAGCGGTCGTTTCCCCCTCTCCAGCCAGATAGCGCTGGCGAATGCCTGTACGCTGGACAATCCACTCATCCGAGGTTTCGACCAGGCTCTCAAGTTCCTTGTTCGGCACAACGCGCTTTGGCAGCGCCGACCCGAAACCGCGTACAACAGAACGAATCATTCGAGTTAATATCCTTTTGTCACGCCGCTTCTTCCGGTCCTGCGGGCGGCAGGCGGCGGGCGTGATATGTTTTCAAATCTTGCACAATCTTCTCGTTAAGAGCGTTGCGCACCATGTCGTAACCAACGTCAATTGCCGCAGCATACCCTTCAGCATCCGTTCCGCCATGGCTTTTGATGACGATACCATTAAGACCGAGGAACACGCCGCCATTGACCTTGCGCGGGTCCATCTTTTCCCGCAGCAGGTCAAATGCGCCCTTGGCCAGAAGATATCCAAGCTTGGACAAAAGTGTGCGAGACATTGCCGAGCGCAGCAGTTCTGCCATCTGTTTGGCTGTGCCTTCCGCCGTTTTCAAGGCGATATTGCCCGTAAAACCTTCGGTGACGACCACATCCACGACGCCGCGCCCGATATCGTCGCCTTCAACAAAGCCGTGGTAGGAGATGGTCGAGAGGTTCGCCTCACGCAACATGCGACCGGCTTCCCGCACCTCTTCCTGTCCTTTGACCTCTTCCACACCAACATTCAACAGACCAACCGTTGGACGCTCAATTTCGAACAGCGAACGAGCCATGGCCCCGCCCATCAGGGCGAAATCGAGAAGCTGCTGCGCATCCGCGCCAATGGTTGCGCCAATGTCCAATACGATGCTTTCGCCTCGCAAGGTCGGCCAGATCCCGGCAATAGCAGGCCGCTCGATGTTTTCCATAGTGCGGAGACAGAACTTCGCCATGGCCATAAGAGCGCCGGTATTGCCAGCGGAAACGGCGGCATCCGCCTCACCTGTTTTGACGGCTTCAATCGCGCGCCACATGCTGGACACGTAGCGGCCTCGCCGCAAGGCGGCGCTCGGCTTCTCATCCATCGTCACGGCAACTTCGCAGTGGTGGAAGATAGATTTTTCCTTGAGCTTCGGGTGCTTCGCCAGAATGGGCGCGCATTCTTGCTCCTGGCCGAAAATCACGAAGGTGATATCGGGATGACGCTCAAGAGCCTTCGCCGCGCCTGGAATGACAACGGCGGGACCGAAATCGCCACCCATGGCATCAAGAGAGATTCTGATCACGCGTTCCTGGTCCTTCTATCGCCGGCCGGGCGTTGTTGCGGCCAAATTACCGCTTCCTCTGCCCCATACAACTCCTTAGCAAGCGAATGCAAACTCTATTCCTTGCTTTTCCAATCCTTGAGCACTGCAAATGGATTGGGTTTGTCCTGCGCCGTGGCGGGATCAGACTCGATATGATCCTGAAATTCGGCGTCGCTTTTGCGAGGATAAGGATCGATGGCGAGCGCCACCATTTCGGCAACCGTTGCGCCCGCATCAATCGTATCGCCCTCGAACGTCTCCGGGATATCGGGGCCATCGGGGTCAAGCACCAATTCCGCATTCTCTCCGGTCATGAAGCGGGCAAGCTTGGAGCCTTCGGGGACGAAAATCTGCTCAAAATCTTCGGAAATAACGCTCGGCACCGGCTCCAGCGTCACCACACAGGCCTGCTGAAGCCGGGCCGTGACATGCCCCTTGAGCCGCACCCCATCCTTTTTCCAGCGCGCGATTTGAAGTTCAGCGGAGAGTTCGTCCACGGTTAGTACCTGCCACAGTTCGGCAAGCCCCGCACGCTCTCGCTCGTCTGCGGCAAGCCGCACAGTCACGGCATTGGCCGAGATATGACCAACCTTGACGGGATAGGAAAACGGAACCTCTGCTTCTGCGTCGCCTCGGCTTTTCACGTCAAATCCTCATTCGTGGGTGCAGGCAACTTCAACGTGCCATGCGCAATTTCGTCATCCGTCACCGCGGATAAATTTGCCTCAGTCCGCAACGCCCACCTTGCCAACCCAAGCATGGCGGGTGCTGCTTCCTCGCCAGGGTAAATATTGCGGCGAAGCGCTTCAGCCAAACCGGCGTGGTCTAAACTCGACAGCGCATCTCCATAGGATTGAACCCGACCGTAAAACATGCCTGCCAGTTTTTTCATGCGTTTGGGAACAGATTGATCACCAATCCCCAACTCACGAATGGAATGATCGATATCCTGGAAAAAGGCATCGATAATTTCTTGCGCAAGCTCTTGCCCGCTAGTGCCGGATTTACCAGTGCGCCGGAAGAAGAGAATCATCACGAGACACAGCATCTCGAAACGGCCCATAACCGTGTCCGGCACATCCATTTCGGTATAAAAGAAAGGAATGCGGGCCGCCGATGTCAAGGTCTCGTACTGACGATCGACAATGACGCGATTGCTCTTGTTCTTCCGAAAGAAGTTGAAGATCATCAGATAAAACACTCGATCATGTTTGACACGGCCATGTGGTCTTTACTGTCTAAAGGCTAAGCTGAATCCACCAGCCTTGTTGCAAGCGAACAAAAGGTGGTTTACCGAAGCAGGCACGAATTGCAATGCCGATCCGTCTTGCCTTGCATTTGCGTGAATAAATGCAGGAAGCCGTCGATTGCCGTTGCAGGCTTCGCGGAATAGCCACAATGCTATCGCAGCAGGGGATGCTGCCGCTCGACCGGCAAGAAGACATGAGGACAAGGTGTTGAAGAAGCGCGTGTTTGGGTCAAACCTGAATTTGAAAAGCACAGTGGCCGTGGTGACCGTCGCAGTCGCGCTTGGCGTTTCTGGCTGCACCAGCATGGATATCGGCCAGACGATCTATAATGGCTATGTTCTGGACAAAGATTCGCTGGATCTGATTCCCGAAGGCTCGAGCCGCGAGCAGGTTCTGCTCAGCATGGGCACGCCTTCCACCACCGCGACTTTCGACGGTGAAGTGTTCTACTATATTTCGCAGAAGCGTCACCGCGCAGTGGCATTCATGAAGCCGCAACTGGTTGAGCAAACCGTTGTCGCCATCTACTTCAACAAGGAAGGTACCGTCGCCCGCCGCGCGATCTACACGCTGAAGGACGGGAAGGTCTTCGAAAACATCAGCCGCACGACACCGACAGGTGGTCGCGACCTGACATTCCTGCAGCAGCTTCTGAGCGGTGGCGTTGGTGCCGCAAGCAGCGGTGCGAACACGTTCAAAAACATGCTGAGCCGTTAAGCTCAATGACACATAAAAAACCCGCGAAGCCATCAGCCTCGCGGGTTTTTTCATGCCACCATGCCGTTGCGTCAGGCCGCCAATATAGCCAGCAACAACAGGGCAACGATATTGGTAATCTTGATGGCAGGGTTCACGGCGGGTCCCGCAGTATCCTTATAAGGGTCGCCCACGGTATCGCCCGTCACGGATGCCTTGTGCGCTTCGGAACCCTTCATGTGGCGTGTGCCATCCTTATCCACGAAGCCATCTTCAAAGCTCTTCTTGGCGTTGTCCCAGGCTCCGCCGCCAGACGTCATGGAAATCGCGACAAAAAGCCCGTTGATGATAACGCCGAGAAGCGAGGCACCGAGAGCGGCAAAGGCCGATGCCTTGGAGCCTGAGATGAGCAGCACGCCGAAATAGACGACGATGGGGGCGAGCACGGGTAGCAGCGATGGAATGATCATTTCCCGAATGGCCGCACGGGTCAGCATGTCCACAGCCCGGCCATAATCGGGTCGATCCCTGCCCTGCATGATGCCAGGCTTTTCCCTGAACTGGCGGCGAACCTCCTCAACGACTGCACCGCCTGCCTTGCCAACGGCGGTCATCGCCATGCCGCTAAAGAGATAGGGTATGAGGCCACCAAAAATGAGACCGGCCACGACATAAGGGTTTGCGAGACTGAAAGAAATTTCGCCAACATCCGCAAAGTAAGGATATTGCTGCCCATTGGCGGCGAAGTAGGAAAGGTCATTCGCATAGGCCGCGAAGAGGACCAGCGCACCGAGACCCGCCGAACCGATGGCATAGCCTTTGGTGACAGCCTTGGTGGTGTTGCCGACGGCATCCAGCGCATCAGTGGATTTACGCACCTCCGGCGGAAGGCCAGCCATTTCCGCGATGCCTCCTGCATTGTCGGTAACGGGGCCGAAGGCATCGAGCGCCACGATCATGCCCGCCAGCCCCAGCATGGCTGTCACGGCGATGCCGGTGCCGAAGAGACCTCCCAGCTGGTAGGTGGTGATGATACCGCCGACAATGACAATGGCTGGAAGCGCTGTCGATTCCAGGGAGACAGCAAGTCCCTGGATGACATTTGTTCCATGGCCCGTCACCGAGGCCTGTGCGATGGAATTGACCGGGCGCTTGTTGGTGCCTGTGTAGTATTCCGTGATCACCACGATCAAGGCCGTAACGACGAGGCCAAGAACGCCGCAGAAGAAGAGATTCGTGCCAGTAATTTCCTTGCCAGCCACGGTTCCGATTGTTCCCCAGCCGACAGTCAGCATGGTGGCGATGGCAAGTCCAACAATGGAGAGTATACCGGTTGCGATGAGCCCTTTGTAGAGCGCTCCCATAATTGAGCCATTGGTGCCGAGCTTGACGAAAAACGTGCCGACGATGGAAGTAATGATGCAGACTGCGCAAATGGCCAGAGGATAGGTCATCACTGAGGCCAACACTGGCGCACCGGCAAAGAAGATAGCTCCGAGCACCATGGTTGCGACAACCGAGACGGCATAGGTCTCGAAGAGGTCAGCAGCCATACCGGCGCAATCTCCGACGTTATCACCCACATTGTCTGCAATGGTTGCCGGGTTGCGCGGATCATCTTCCGGAATACCGGCCTCTACCTTTCCGACGAGATCGCCGCCGACATCCGCGCCTTTCGTGAAGATGCCGCCTCCGAGACGGGCGAAGATGGAAATAAGAGAGGCGCCAAAGCCCAGAGCCACAAGCGCATCGATGACTTCGCGTGAGCCCACCGGATGACCGAGAACCGAAACCAGCAGCCAGAAATAGATGGAGACACCCAAAAGCGCGAGGCCCGCCACCAACATTCCGGTAATCGCGCCGGACTTGAATGCAATATCAAGGCCTGCCGCCAAGCTGTGAGACGACGCCTGTGCCGTGCGTACGTTGGCACGGACAGATACGTGCATGCCGATAAAGCCAGCGGCACCCGAAAGCACGGCTCCTATCAGGAAGCCAATCGCTGCAAGGCCCGACAGAAGCAGCCAGGTTCCTATTGCAACAACAGCACCAACGATCGCGATGGTCATGTATTGGCGCGTCAAATAAGCTTGAGCACCTTCTCGAATATAGCCTGCGATTTCCTGCATACGGGCATTGCCCTGATCTGCTGCCAGAACCGATCGGGTTGCCCAGATGGCATAGGCGACCGATAAGAACCCGCAGACGATCACTCCCAGTATCACTGTCATACGAATTACCTCTCCCGAAACGCCGGCTGCAAGATCGCACCGGCAGGATCAGAAAGCCGTCCCCTCCCAAGAACGAGGCTAACCGATCGCTTGCGAGATTGAGGGCGTTAATGAACGTCGTCAAGGAAATATGCGCATAAGACGAAGAACCGGAGGCTCCGGTTCATTTTCAGACAGTTGCAGTCCGTTTACGGCGCAACATCAGCATGGTGATGAGGAGAAGGCAGACAATCGCGACCGGCCAGATGAACAGGTTCATGAAGCTCCAGCCATAGGAGGTGAAAAACTTGCCCGACGAGAAGGAGGAAAGCGCGACCGTGCCGAACAGGAAGATATCGTGAAATCCCTGCACCTTATCTGCCTCTTGCGGGCGATAAGTGGAGGCAACGATGGCAGTTGAGCCAATAAAGCCGAAATTCCAGCCTATTCCCAATAGAACCAGAGCGCCCCAGAAATTCCAAAGCTCGATACCCATATGGGCAACGATCGCGCAGGCCATCAGGGTGATGAGCCCAAGCGCCACAACCTTTTCGGCGCCGATGCGGCTGATGATCATGCCGGTAAAGAAGCTGGGGCCGAACATTGCTAGCACGTGCCATTGAATGCCAAGTGTTGCCAGTTCGGTTGGAAAACCGCAGCCAACAACCATGGCAAGAGGTGCACCGGTCATCACGAAAGTCATCAAGGCATAGCTGCCAATGCCGCAGATCATGCCGGTTGCGAACCTCTGATTCGCAATAATTTCTCGCAAAGGGCGCGCGGGCGCGTCCACTGAATTAGCTTTCATCGGCTGCGGCAATTTCAGGAAGAAGAGAATTCCTAGCGCAATCAGGCTAAGTGGCAAGAGCGCCATGAAGGTGCCCGCGAAGGTAACAGGTGAGAAAATATCCTTGGCCCAGATGGCCAGTTGCGGACCGATGATGGCGGAAACAATCCCAGCACCTAAGATCCAGGAAATGGCCTTGGGCTTAAAGTGTGAGGGAGACGCATCGGCTGCCGCAAATCGAATCTTCTGGGTAAAGCCCCCGCTCATGCCGATCAGCAGCAGAGAGATGGCAAATAGCCAGAAATTTCCCTGGAACAGCGCAGTCGTCGCAAGCCCCCCACCAGCGGCACCAAGGATTGCGCCAACCATGAAAGCCGACTGCCGGCCAAGAAGGCGGGAAAGGATAGCAATGCCCACCGCGCCCAAGGCTGTGCCGATATTGAAGCCGGTAACGGGCGCGGTCGCAAGCGACTTATCCGCGCCTAAAAGCTGGTAGCCAGCCAAAGACCCAACAGAAATGGCAAGGGGGGCGGCAGACCCCATGACCGCCTGAGCACAAGCAAGGAGGAAAACGTTGCGCTTTGCGGCACCTGTCTGCCGATCCAGTTCCGTGCCGCCCGCCTCGTTCATTTCAGCCTACCGCTATTTCTTTTCTGATCTGATCTGCTTTGCGATGCGATCCAGCACCGCGTTGACGATCTTCGGTTCTTCGCCTTCGAAGAAAGCCTGAGCGATCTCGACATATTCTGTCACGATAACCGGGGTTGGCACATCCTTGCGCTCAAGCACCTCGAAGGTTCCTGCACGCAAGATCGCACGCAACGTAGAATCCAGGCGCGAAAGCGGCCAGCTTTCCTGCAAGGAGGAACGAACGAGCGGATCAATCTTCTGCTGATCGCGCACGACACCGGACACAATGGAACGAAACCAGGAAGGATCAGCCTTCAGGTAAGTGTCGCCATCCAGTTCCTGACCTAGACGGTGCTGCTCATATTCAGCAACAACTTCCAGAACGCCGGTGCCGCCAATGTCCATCTGGTAGAGGGCTTGAACAGCAGCCAAACGCGCGGCCCCGCGCTGGTTGGCAGGCTTTATCGGATGCAAAGGGTCTTTGGACATGGATCAGGCGCCCAATTTTTCGCGCAGCTCGATCATGGTCAGCGCCGCACGGGCAGCAAATCCGCCCTTGTCCTTGTCGGTCTTGCGAACGCGTGCCCAAGCCTGCTCGTCGTTCTCGACAGTCAGGATGCCATTACCGATGGCGAGCGATTCAGAAACCGCCAGATCCATCAATGCGCGGGAGGATTCGTTCGCCACGATATCGAAGTGATAGGTCTCCCCCCGGATCACCATGCCAAGTGCGATGAAGCCATCATAGTTGACGCCACCCTGCTCTGCTGCATCCAATGCCATTGCGATCGCAGGCGGAATTTCCAATGCGCCGGGGACCGTGATGACGTCATAGGTTGCGCCTGCCGCATCGAGCGCGGATTTCGCACCGTCTAGAAGGGCATCGGCAAAGTCATCGTAAAATCGTGCTTCCACGATCAAAAGGTGAGGCTTCAAAGAATCGGTCATGGGTCGTCCTGGTCGCAATTCTGCGATTTAAGATGTTGGGAATTGGCGCGGTCAAACCATGCCCCGCGCAGAATGGCAAGCGATTTTCGTGGATACAGCTATGCAAGGCGGTCTCGGCTCACGCCGTTTCCGCCCGATACTCCATGTTACAGCGCTTAAAACTGCTGCCTACTTCGTCTCATATGCGGCTGGAAACTCTGCCAGACGCGCAGCATAACGTGCCATGGTATCAACCTCGAAGTTGATGAAGTCTCCCGGCTTGCGCTCTCCCCACGTGGTCACTTCAAGCGTATGGCGGATCAGCAAAATATCGAAATCAGTTCCTTCAACAGCATTAACCGTCAAGGATGTGCCATCCAGGGCAACAGAACCCTTCGGCGCGACAAACCGGGCAAATTGCTCCGGTGCGCGCAGGCGAATGCGCACAGCCTCTCCCTCTGATGTCACAGAAAGAATTTCGGCCTTCCCATCGACATGGCCGGAAACGATGTGCCCACCCAGCTCATCCCCAATCTTGAGCGCGCGCTCCAGATTGATACGCGTTCCCACGTCCCAGGATGAAATCGTCGTTAGCCGAAGCGCCTCTTCCCAGGCTTCCACCTCGTACCAACGCTCGTTGGTACCAGTCTCCGGGAGCTTGGTTACGGTCAGACACACACCCGCGTGGGCGATAGAGGCGCCGATATCGACCGTCGATGGGTCATAGCTCGTTGCCACGCGAATGCGGACGCCTTCAGCCAAAGGCGTTAAAGCAGCGACACTGCCAACATCCGTCACGATACCGGTGAACATTCGAACTTCCTCTCATATTCGCAACAGCGATCCGCACCAAAGCTGGAACGCCGAACCAGATTGTACTCCGCGGGAATATCGTCGTGCGTAACTGGTGTTTCAATGCCGCCATCGCCAATCACATCCGGCCCTTTAAACAGCACGATCCGATCCACGAGACCAGAACGAAGGAACGCCTTGGCAACTTCGGCACCACCTTCCACCAGCAAAGACGAGAGCCCGCGCCGGGCCAGTTCCGTTAAAAGCGAGGGTAGATCAGGCAGATCAACGATTTCCACGCCCGCCGCAGTCAGTGCTTGCGCAGATTCCGCAAAGCGATCTCCCACAACAATCACCGGCACTTGATGCGCTGTGCGCACCAGCTTGCTTTCCAATGGCAGGCGCAGCTTGCGATCCAAAATGATGCGGAGCGGCGAACGTTCTTCCAGACCGGGCAGCCGCACCGTTAGTTCAGGATCATCCGCCAGTGCTGTGCCTATTCCAACAAGAATGGCATCCATTTCCACGCGCATCGCATGAACCTGAGCGCGTGACAGGGGGCCTGTAATAGCGACCTGCCCTGCCCCTGCTTTACCAATCATGCCATCAGCTGAAACCGCAAGTTTCAGGGTCACATAGGGGCGCGCCTTGACCTGTCGCATGAGGTAGGCGCGAAGGGCATCCCGTGCTTCTGGTTCAAGCACCCCGGTGACAACCTCAATTCCAGCCTGTTCCAGAATGGCAAGCCCGCGACCGGAAACACGCGGATCAGGATCTTTCAGGCTGACAACGACGCGTACGATACCGGCAGCAACAAGCGCATTGGCGCAAGGCGGTGTTCGCCCATAATGCGAGCAGGGCTCAAGTGTCACATAGGCGGTAGCGCCGCGGGCCGCCTCACCTGCCAAGGCCAATGCCTGCGTTTCGGCATGCGGTCGACCACCGATCGCAGTCACCGCCTTGCCAAGAACCTGACCGTCCTTGACAATCAGACAGCCGACAGAAGGGTTTGTTTCCGTTAAGCCAGTGTGCTGGCGGGATAACGCAATGGCCTCAGCCATAAAGCGTTCATCGTCTGTGCGCGATACCACGCCTCAAGACTCCACGGTCGAGTCACGCCCGATTTTGGCTGTAATTTCGGAAATGACCTTCTCGAAATCCTCAGCATGGGAAAAGTCGCGGTAAACGGAGGCGTACCGGACGAAGGCCACGTCATCCAGGCTCTTGAGCGCCTCAAGAACTTGCAGACCGATCTGTTCAGAGTTGATTTCGCTTTCGCCTGAGCTTTCCAGACGGCGCACGATTCCAGATACCGCACGCTCGATCCGGTCGTTATCCACCGGACGTTTTCTCAACGCGATTTGGAAGGAACGGACAAGCTTGTTCCGATCAAACGGAACCTTGCGGCCGGTCTTCTTCACCACCATCAGTTCGCGCAATTGCACGCGTTCAAAGGTGGTGAACCGACCGCCGCAATCCGGGCAGATGCGCCGCCGGCGAATGGAGGTAAAATCCTCCGCCGGGCGCGAGTCCTTGACCTGTGTGTCTTCGGAACCGCAGTATGGGCAGCGCATCTGATCCTTGCCTCTTACATGTAGGGATACATGGGGAAGCGGTCAGTGAGCGAAACAACCTTTTCGCGCACGGCGGCTTCCACCGCTGCATTGCCCTCGTCAGAATTGGCAACCATTAGGCCGTCGAGAACTTCGACGATCAGGTTACCGATTTCCGTGAATTCCGCTTCCTTGAAGCCGCGCGTCGTGCCAGCCGGAGCGCCCAGGCGAACACCGGAGGTAACAAACGGCTTTTCAGGATCGAACGGAATTCCGTTCTTGTTGCAGGTGATGAAGGCGCGACCGAGAGCGGCTTCAGCGCGCTTGCCCGTCGCGTTCTTCTTGCGAAGATCCACCAGCATCAGATGGTTATCGGTGCCACCCGATACAATATCGAGATTATGCTTGATCAGGGTTTCAGCAAGCGCCTTGGCGTTCTTTACAACCTGAGCCGCGTAATCCTTGAATTCCGGCTTAAGCGCTTCGCCAAAAGCAACTGCCTTTGCTGCAATGACGTGCATCAGCGGACCACCCTGGAGGCCAGGGAAAACAGCTGAATTGAACTTCTTTGCCAGATCCTCTTCGTTGGTAAGGATCATGCCGCCGCGCGGGCCGCGCAGAGACTTATGCGTCGTTGTCGTTGCAACATGGCAGTGCGGGAACGGCGACGGATGAACACCACCAGCCACCAGACCTGCGATGTGCGCCATGTCTACCATGAGATAGGCACCGACAGAGTCAGCGATTTCGCGGAAGCGCTTCCAATCCCAGATGCGGGAGTAGGCGGTGCCGCCAGCGATAATCAGCTTTGGCTTGTGCTCTTGCGCCTTACGGGCAACTTCGTCCATATCCAGCTGATGGTCTTCCTCGCGAACGCCGTAGGAGACGACGTTGAACCACTTGCCGGACATGTTGACCGGCGAACCGTGCGTCAGGTGACCGCCGGAGTTGAGGTCGAGGCCCATGAAAGTATCGCCCGGCTGAAGCAGCGCAAGAAACACCGCCTGGTTCATCTGCGAGCCGGAGTTCGGCTGGACGTTCGCGAAGTTAACGCCAAACAGCTTCTTGGCGCGCTCGATGGCCAGCTCTTCCGCGATATCGACAAACTGGCAACCGCCGTAATAGCGCTTGCCCGGATAGCCTTCCGCGTACTTGTTGGTCATGATCGAGCCCTGGGCTTCCAAGACAGCGCGCGAAACGATGTTCTCAGAAGCAATCAGCTCGATTTCATGACGTTGGCGACCCAGCTCCTTCTCAATCGCGCCAAAGATTTCCGGATCGGATTCGGCGAGCGAACGGGAGAAGAATGCATCTCTATGCGACATGACGGGGCTCCTGCAAAAACTGATGCGTTGGGGTCTTAGCGATACTGCCGCGCAAGGGCAATATGTCTTGCGCATTTGGCATCAGAACAAGGTGTTACTAAAGCGCGAGGCGCGACGCCGAAGATATCATTTGCGAACATCTGGAACGCAAAAGCGGGCCAAACTGGCCCGCTCTTTCATTTAGCTCTGCCGCTGGCCTTTTATTGCTGCGGCAACATGTCCTCATCGATAGAACCAGCAGACTGCTCCATGCCGGTCTTCGTGCCGAGCGCCACTTCCGTCGCACCGTCACGCTGATAAATGTCATCGCGGAACTGCACCACGCCATCCTTTGCGGACCATGCGGTGATGTACACGAAATAGACAGGCACTTCCTGTGCCAGCTTGATAGGCGTGTTTTCACCCGTTGCGATTACGCGCTCGATTTCCTGACGGCTCCAAGGCGCCGTATCGCGCAGCAGCCAGGTGATCAGGTCGCGCACGTTCTGAACGCGCACGCAACCGGAAGATTCAAACCGCATCAGCTTGTTGAACAAGCCCTGCTGCGGCGTGTCGTGCATGTACTCGCCGTTCTTGTTGTAGAAGTTGATTTTGGTGGACGCCATGGCGTTGATCTTACCCGGGTCCTGGCGGAACATCAGGTTCGGAGCCTTTGGCGCGTTCCAATCCACGGTTTCAGGCGCAACTTCCTGACCCTTGCCATCGAACAGGCGGATATTGTTGCGCTTCAGATAAGTGGGGTCCTTACGCATCAGCGGCACGATGTCCTTTTCGACAATCGAGCGTGGTGCAGTCCAATACGGATTGAGGATAACCTCGTAGATCTTGGAATTCACGAGGTGGGTCGGGCGGTCAATGCGGCCAACAATCGCGGTGTTGCGCAGAACCACACGGTCCGATTCGACGGCTTCGATGTAGGCAGCAGGAATGTTCACCATCACGTGGCGCAGGCCCAGATCACCCGACATGGATTGAACGCGCACGAGGTTGGTCTGCAGTTGCATAAGGCGCGTTTCAGCCGGAACATTCATCGCCTTCAGCGTGAACTCGCCCAAAACGCCATCGGCAGGCAGGCCGTGACGGACCTGGAAGCGCTTCACCGCACCTTCAACATAGGAATCGAAGGAGGGCGACATGCCTGCCGATTGCGGCAGGTCACCGGAAATTGCCAGACGCTGGCGCAGCTGCTGGACGGATGAGTCCGCGTTACCAATGCGAAGACCTGCCTGGCCTGGCGTCACCTGCGGCCAGCCACCGTTGGAGACGATGGACTGGTACTGGGAAATCGCCTGCTGGATATATGCCGGAGACTGTGTGCCAAGAACTGGGTTGTTGGAGACCACGTTCACCGTTGCGCGCGACGCGGCGTTGGAATCGAACTGATCGTCCCAGCTGCCGCGACGGGGAGAGGAAATGACATCCTGAAGCGCGTCCTGCGCCAGAACCGGAGCCGCCACAGCGGCGGCACCCAAGGAAACGGCGGACCGCAACAGCGATCTGCGGGACATAAATTCGAATTCGCTCTTCTTCGACATCATCCGATCCATCTGATCCGGGGCACTAATCCAGCATGCCTTACGCGGATATGGTTAACAAAGCGTCGTGGAGGCTGTCCTCCAGGGCCGCCCTGCTTCCGAGCATAGCCCGCGCCGCAAGCAGATTCCGTGCCACAACCTGTATTGGCGGTCACATAGCAATATGGCCAATTGTTGTCAGGAGAAATTTGGTCACAGCTGCGTGTGAAAACGTGACTGCATGCAAAAAGATCCAGATGCGCAAATAGCGAAAACCGGATGGCAGGGAAGGCATCCGGCTTCGCTATATCTGGAGGTGTTACTCGGGTCTTGTCTCGCGCCGGCTGAACGCTTGTGGATCGGGTTCACTGGCCAGCAAGGAGTTGAATTACATGCGGTAAGCGATGGTATCGTTCCAGAAGCGATCCAGGCGCTGGAGCAGCTTGTTCATCTGCTGGAATTCCGATTCGCCAATACCGCCAACCTTTTCGATGGAGCCGATGTGGCGCTCGTAGAGCTTTGCTACAACTTCCGCGATTTCCTGGCCTTCCTTGGTCAGGCTGATGCGGACAGAGCGACGATCGATGCGCGAGCGCTGGTGGTTGATGAAACCAAGGTCAACCAGCTTTTTGACGTTGTAAGAAACGTTCGATCCGAGGTAGTAGCCGCGTGAACGCAGTTCACCAGCAGTCAGTTCGGAATTGCCGATATTGAAAAGGAGCAGCGCCTGCACGGCGTTGACATCGTCCCGACCCTGACGGTCGAACTCGTCCTTAATGACGTCGAGAAGGCGGCGATGGAGACGCTCCACCAAATGAAGCGATTCCATGTAGAGATCGCGAATGGCTTCTTCATGCGTATCAGCTGGGGTGGCCGGGGCCTTGAGCTTGGTGTTCAACATGTCTGCCTCACTGTTTTGTTTGGCGGTGTCTGTTTATTCCCGCCTTGTGAATGAGACTATCGGAGGCCCATAAAATTCGACTTAAAACATACGGCTAACATAGGGTTAATGGCATTTCTCGAATGGGACGAAGCTGTGACACACCCTCGCCTTCTTCCAATCTAGGCTATAAAAATCAATGAGTTATAGTTCGAATTTTATCAAAAACTAAGCGCAATCTGACAATATTCAGGGTTAACCAACCCTTACCCTCTCTTCAATTTTTCGCTTTTCCTCCAGCCAAATGGCAATTCGAAAGAGGATATAGAGAGCTGCGACGAGCCCGTGCAGAAGCGGCAGGATGAGATTGCTTCCGAAAATTTCTGGCCAAACCTGATACATCAACAATTGGCTGCCTGCACCGATGGCCCAAAGCACCGGTCCCCAGGATGTAGCCATCCACAAACCGATGGATGCGACCGGAAAGACAACGGCCAGGGCAGAACCGGCAACCCGCCAGGGCAGGCTTAAAAGATCGAAGCGGGCCCGCCCTTCAAAAGAATAACCGACCAGCATGGCCCAGTATTGCAATCCGAGCCAAAGGCACGCCAGTGCGACGATGCGTAGGAAAACCACAAAGAGAATATCCGTGAGGCTGCGCTGAGGGGTCTGCGGTGAATCATGTTCCATGGCGGTAGAATAAACATCTTGCAGGCTCGCCGCCAGAGCGCGACGGGGTGACCTATCGCCTTCACCAATCTTGCGTGGTAACCGAGGTCTTTAACGATGGATAAGAAGAGGTCTCCCCATGTCCAACAAGACCCATCTGGTAGATGAAATCACGGGCCATCGCCGCATGCGGCGCAACCGCAAGGCCGATTGGACCCGCAGATTGGTGCAGGAAAATCGCCTGACGGTGGATGATCTCATCTGGCCGATCTTCATCGTACCCGGCACTAATATCGTCGATCCGATCACGGCCATGCCCGGTGTTAACCGCATGAGTGTGGACAAGGCCGTTGAAGCAATCCGGGAGGCCGCCGATCTTGGCATTCCCGCCATCGCGCCCTTCCCGGATGTGGAGATGGACAAGCGAGATGCCACCGGCTCAGAAATTCTGGAACGCAACAACCTCATCAATGTCTTCACAAGTGCCGTGAAAAAGGCCGTTCCCAATATCGGTCTCATCACGGATGTCGCGCTTGATCCCTTCACCAGCCATGGTCATGACGGAATCATGCGGGACGGCATCATCTTGAACGACGAAACCGTCGATCAGGTGGCAAAGGCTGCCGTTCTCCAGGCCGATGCAGGGGCGGACATTATCGCACCCTCCGAAATGATGGATGGCCGTATTGGTGCTATTCGCCGTGCGCTGGATGCGGCTGGCCATCAGGATGTGGGGCTCATGTCCTATGCCACCAAATTCTCCTCGGGCTTCTATGGCCCCTACCGGGAGGCAATCAATACAGGTGGCCTGCTGAAAGGCGACAAGAACAGCTATTACATCAGTCCCGCAAATGCGACGGAAGCCCTTCGCGATGCTGCGCTCGATGTGGAAGAAGGCGCCGACATGCTGATGGTGAAACCTGGTATCGCTTATCTCGATATCTGCTGGCGGATGAAGGAAGCCTTTGGCCTGCCTACTTTCGCTTATCAGGTTTCCGGTGAGTACACACAGATCAAGGCCGCAGCCATGAATGGCTGGATTGATGGCGAACGCATCATGATGGAAACGCTGCTCTGCTTCAAACGTGCAGGCTGCGATGGAATCCTGACCTATTTCGCGATCGAGGTCGCTAAGAAACTGGGCAGAGGATAAATTGGAATGGCTCTTTGGGCCGCCGATATTGCGGCGGCCTTCAGTAAATCCCATATCCATCTCACCACACTCAAGGGAGAGCCCTGATGTCCATCGAAAACAGCCCTGTTGTTGCCGCACCGGAAGATTGGCGCGCCTATAGCGGCGTGCTGTCCCGCCGCATGTTTGCATTCATCATCGATTACATGCTGGTGCTGCTGCTTTGCATTCCGGCGGCGATTGTCGTGTTCTTCTTGGGCATCATCACCTTTGGCTTTGGCTGGGCGCTATACCCTGCCCTCTTTGTCCTTACCGCTCTGTTCTATTTTGGCTGGACACTGGGCGGACGTAGCCAGGCAAGCCCTGGCATGCGGGCCGCCGGCATCGCAATGGCACGGCTGGATGGCAGACAGATCGATTTCATGACGGCGGTCGTCCACATGGTCCTGTTCTGGATTCTCAACTCCTTCCTCACTCCGCTAATCTTGCTGGCCGGATTGTTTGTTGAGCGCTCGCGCCTCGTGCACGATCTCCTACTCGGAACAGTGGTTGTTCGAACAAATTAACATCAAATAAGGGAAACGTTTAGCAAGGCGTGTTGACGTTTCCCCAACTTGCGCCATGCTATTGATTCATCACAATTGCGGGGCAAAACTGCCCTTCGGCAGAGAGCAAAGGTCTACTTTCGCGGATGAATACACAGGCAACGCCATCTCCGCAGTTTTACCTGACGGCACCGGCGGCTTGCCCATATCTTCCCGGTGAGCTGGAGCGAAAGGTCTTCACCCATCTGGTCGGTCCCAGAGCCGCTGAAATGAACGATATCCTGACGCAAGGCGGTTTTCGCCGTTCGCAGAATATTGCGTACAGACCCGCCTGTGAGGGCTGCCGAGCCTGCGTTTCCGTGCGAATTCTGGCAAACTCTTTTGAGCCGAACCGCACCATGCGCAAAGTACTAGCTGCCAATAGAGACCTCGTTGGCACCATGTTACCGCCTCAGCCTTCGACGGAGCAGTTCACGCTATTTCGAACCTATCTCGATGATCGCCACCAGACCGGCGGCATGTCCGATATGTCTGCGCTGGATTATGCGATCATGGTTGAGGATACGCATGTCAACACGCGCCTGATCGAGTACCGCAAAAGGGTGCCCGGCCAAGGCATCGGTGATCAGCCGAAGGGTGAACTGATCGCTGTAGCTTTGACGGACCTGATGAGCGATGGGCTCTCCATGGTCTACTCGTTCTTCAATCCAGCAGCCGATAAGCGTTCGCTGGGCACCTTCATGATCCTGGACCACATTCAGCGTACCCGCCAACTGGGCCTGCCCCACGTTTACCTAGGCTATTGGGTCAAGGGTTCGGCGAAGATGCACTACAAAACGCGCTTTCAGCCGCAAGAGCATCTTACACCGCGTGGATGGGAAGCTTTTATTCCAGATCAGATGACAGATGCAGTTTAAGCTGCTGAAGGCGGGGGGAACGCAGTAACGGCGAACTGATATTCAGCCCGCCGTTCCTTCGATCCCAAGGCTTCAACCGCCAAACTTTCCGCTTCTCGGGAAGCCCTTCGGTACATTGCGGCCAGCGCTTGCGCGGTCGCCCATCCATTCCAGAAGCTCATCCTTATTCTTGGAGAAGACGCGGCCTGCGCTGTCTTCCCAAGTCAGGCCGTTGGCCATGGCGAAGAACTTCACGTCGGATATGCCGCCATCCTTGTACCGCTGCAAGCGAACGCCCTTGCCACGGCTCATTTCCGGAATTTGTGCGAGCGGGAAAACCAGGAGTTTGCGGTTTTCACCCACCACAGCTACGTGATCGCCCGAGACCGGCACCACCAGCTTGGCCTCATCCGGCATGGCCACATTCATGACCTGCTTGCCCTTGCGGGTATTGGCTACGAGATCCGTTTCAGCCACGATGAATCCATTGCCAGCCGTGGAGGACAGAAGCAGTTTTCTCGAAGCGTCGTGCACGAAGGCGGTGAGAACATCCTGATCGTTTTCCATATCGACCATGATGCGGATTGGTTCGCCATGGCCTCGGCCACCCGGCAGCTTGTCAGCGCCCAGCGTATAGGCCTTGCCACCCGTTGTGAGCAGCAACAGCTTGTCCGTTGTCTGGGCGGGGAAAGCGAGTTTCAGCGCATCGCCTTCCTTGAAGGTCAGGCCCGACGTATCCGACATGTGCCCCTTCAGCGCACGAATCCAGCCCTTCTGCGAGATGACCACCGTGACCGGCTCTTTCTCGATCATCGCCTGCTGAATAGCTTCGATATCTGCTGTCGGCGCGTCGGAAAACTGCGTTAAGCGTGCAAATGGCTTACCTTTGCCCTTGGCAAAAGTCTTTCGAACATCCTGGATTTCATGCTCGATGACCTTCCACTGCTTGGAATCGGAAGCCAGCAGTGATTCAATCTCTTCCTTTTCCTGGGTAAGCTCATCGAATTCTTTACGGATTTCGAACTCTTCCAGCTTGCGCAAGTTGCGCAGTCGCATGTTCAGGATTGCTTCTGCCTGAATATCGGTGAGATCCCACTTCGCGACCATGACGGGCTTCGGCTCGTCTTCCTCGCGAATGATGCGGATAACTTCATCGAGGTTCAGATAGGCGATCAACAGACCACCCAGAATTTCCAGGCGGCGCTCGATCGCTGCCAAGCGGAAGCGCGAACGGCGAATCAGCACATCCTTGCGGTGACCAAGCCATTCGATCAGCACCTCATTGAGGGCCATGACCTTCGGAACCTTGCCCTGGCTCAGCACATTCATGTTGAGGGGGAAGCGGCTTTCCAACTCCGTCAGACGGAACAACGATTCCATCAGGAGCGTGGCATCCACGGTGCGGTTCTTCGGCACCAGGACAACGCGAATATCTTCAGCGGATTCGTCGCGCACATCTTCCAGCAAAGGAAGTTTTCGTGCGATCAGCAGCTCGGCGATCTTCTCGATCAACCGCGATTTCTGCACCTGAAAGGGAATTTCCGTAATGATGATCTGATAGCCGCCGCGGCCGAGATCTTCCGTTTCCCATTTCGCACGAACACGAAAGCCGCCACGGCCCGTCTTATAGGCATCAATGATGGATTCGGGTCCATCGATTATAATTCCGCCGGTTGGGAAATCCGGACCGGGAATGAATTCGACAAGTTTTTCGACCGTGGCATCGGGATGCTTGATCAGATGAAGGGCAGCATCGCACAGTTCATGCGCATTGTGCGGCGGAATGGAGGTCGCCATGCCAACAGCAATACCGGATGCGCCGTTTGCCAGAAGATTGGGAAAAGCACCCGGCAGAACAACAGGCTCTTCATCTTCCTCGTTGTAGGTGGGGCGGAAATCCACCGCATCCTGGTCTATCCCTTCCAGAAGCAGCGCTGCCACATCGGTCATACGCGCTTCGGTGTATCGATAAGCAGCAGCACTATCGCCATCGATATTGCCGAAATTACCCTGTCCGTCGACCACAGGATAGCGTTGGGAAAAATCCTGCGCGAGACGCACCAGAGCATCGTAGACTGATTGGTCGCCGTGCGGGTGGAACTTACCGATCACGTCACCGACAATACGCGCACACTTTTTGAAAGCGGAATTGGGACGTATCCCCATCTCGCTCATGGCGTGGATGATACGACGATGGACGGGCTTCAAACCATCGCGAACATCCGGCAGAGCGCGGTGCATGATTGTGGAAAGCGCATAGGCGAGGTAGCGCTCCTCGAGCGCAGCCTTCAGGTCTACCGGCAGGATGTGATCGCCGCCTTCATCACCGGGCGGAGGTGTCAGATTTTTTCCCATAGGTCTTGACTACCGGAAAGCCCGATTCCCGGCAAGAAAAGGCCGAGAGGAGCCTGTGGATGACCACATAATCAGGCCACCTTTTGTGGCGCTGGTTTTCGCAAGAGATGTATTTTTGAACTTATACGCGCACCGGCCCATGGACCTTTTCGTCGCACGGCATATAAGTTCACCTCGAAACAGCTTTGCAGGTCCAAGGGGCCTCTGGAGGATAATTTTGATGATGCGCGTTCAGTCCACTCGGTTCCTTTTTGCCGGCACGGCCCTTTGGCTTGCTGCCTCGCCTGCCTTTGCTCTCGATGGCAATGACCTGGTCAAGAAGCTGACAGCGGGTTTCAACCTGCAGCAGGGCGATATCGCAGTTGGTTCGGTTGATGTTAATGGTTCTACGGTGACCTTGAAGAGCGTTTCGGTTGGCAATGAAGGTGCAGCACCCGATGCACGGCTGAAGCTGGGCGATGTGACACTTTCGGGCGTCGAAGAAGACGATGCTGGCGGCTACACGATCGAGAAGGCTTCCTTCCAAGACGTCAACGTGACGCAAGAGAAGACCACCTTCACGGCAAAAGACATGTATATGTCCGGGCTTTATGTTCCCGGAGACGTCAACGGCGACACTATCGATTCGCTGATGATGTACGACGAAGGCCACACAGGGCCGATCACGATTGCTGTGGAAGGCAAACAGGTCGTCGGCATTCGCGAGTCGAAGATCGAGATCGAGCGGGCGGAAGACGACTCTTCCTTGAGCTTCAACGGTGCAGTCGATGGCATTTCGATGGATCTCTCCACCATCGACGATCCGAAGGCAAAAGAAAGCATTGAAAGCCTCGGCCTCACCAAGATCGATGGGAAGATCACGATGGTCGGCTCATGGGAAATTGAAAGCGGCACGATCAACACGACTGAATACGCGCTGGATTTTGCCAATATCGGCCGTCTGGACATGCAGGTCAGCTTGTCCGGCTATACTATGCAGTTCCTGAAGTCTATTCGCGAAACAACGAAGGCCATGGAGCAAACGGAAAACAAGGAAGCTGCACAGCAGGCAGCTGGCCTTGCCATGCTTGGCTTGCTTCAGCAGCTGACGTTCAATAGCGCGAAAATCAGTTTCGATGATGCTGGCATCACCAAGCGCTCATTGGCCTATGCTGGAAAATCGCAGGGTGTTTCCGGCGAACAGATGGCAATGATGCTGAAGGGAATGGCACCGCTGATGATGGCGCAGCTGAACCTGCCAGCCTTGCAGAACAGCGTATCGACTGCCGTCAACAGCTTCCTCGATAACCCGCGCAATTTCACCATTGCTGCTGAGCCCAAGGCACCTGTTCCGCTGCCGATGATTATTGGCGCGGCGCAAGCAGCTCCAAACACATTGCCTGACATGCTGGGCCTCTCCGTCGCAGCAAATAAGTAATCGCTGGCTTGTAAAAACGAAACGGCGCGCTCCATCGGGGCGCGCCGTTTGTATTTAGTGCCCTTCGGCCAAAACTGCGTGCGGTTTTCCGTCCGGAATGTGTAAGAACAGAGAGTTAAAGCGCTTTCTTGGTGAAGTTGACCACAAGAAATCTATCAGGGTAATGACCCTTGCAAGCTCATCGATTTCGCCAGTGAGGAAAGGCGCATGTCAATTAGCGGCGCGCCTTGCCTTTGCGTTAGATCGTGTTGCTCTTGGTCGTTGCTGCGGCGCAAGCATGGCAATGATAGCTTCAGGCTCCACAGGGGGACTGAACAGGTAGCCCTGAAGCTCGTGCACCCCGTTACGGCGCAACCAACTGCTGACATCCTCGGTCTCCACGCCTTCCGCAACTATCGTCACATTCATGAGATTGCACATGGAGATGACAAGCGTCAGCATCTCCTCATTACGGGGCAGCCCCGAAACCAGGCTCCGATCAATCTTGATGCAGTCGACGGACATTTCGTTGAGCCGCGCGATGTTGGAATAGCCGGTACCGAAGTCATCGATCGCAATACGTACACCCCAATCGCGCACTGTGGCGACATTGGTCTGGACGATGGGATCACTCTCTGAGAACAGAGTTTCCGTAAGCTCCAGTTCCAGGCGGTCAGGCGGGCACTGGTAAATAGACAGAATTTTTTGGACGACGCTTGCGAATTCGGGCTGGCATAGCTGACGGACAGAAACATTGACCGACATCGTCAGATCGATCCCCTGCTCTGCCCAAATCTGCCGCTGCTTGATAGCTTGCTCGAGTATGGTCGTACCGATATGGCAGATCAGCCCTGCCCGTTCCGCCAGAGGGATAAAGCTTGCGGGAGGGATAAGCCCTTTTACGGGATGTCGCCAGCGTGCGAGCGCTTCAACCCCTACCATCTGGCCGTCGCTTCCGCGCACACGCGGCTGGTAAAATGGGATGATCTGGCCGTGCCGCAGCCCGTCGCGCAAACCGCTCAACAGTTCCAGTTCCTCATCGCGGGCAAGGCTGAGCGCTTCTTCGTATATACAGAACCGGTTTCGCCCGGCACTCTTTGCCTCATACATTGCGAGATCCGCGTTGCGCATGAGTGTTTGCAAATCACCGCCATGTTCGGGGAAATAAGCGATGCCGATACTCGGCGTCACGACAACTTCATGCCGCTCCGCCTGAACCGCGATGGATAGTCGCTCGATTAACCGGCGGGCCAAAGATTCCAGCCACCCGCCCTCATCTTGCTGCCACGCAACAAGAAGCAGGAATTCATCACCCCCAAGGCGAACAATAGCATCACCCTCTCTGCAAAACTCCGTCAACCGGCGAGACACCTTTCGAAGAAGCTGATCACCCTGAACATGACCTAATGTATCGTTGACGGCCTTGAATTGATCCAGATCGACAAACAACATTCCAACCGCGCTGTTTGTCGCCTCGGCACGCGCCATGAGGTCCGCGAAAAGATTAGGGAGCGCAAGCCGGTTAGGTAGCCCTGTCAAAGGATCATGCTGCGCCAGATTTTGAGCAAGGGTCTCTGCCTCTTTGAGTTCCGTCACATCGGAAGCGCTGATCAGCACAGACGGTGCACCGGAAATCGGATCGTAGCAAGTACGGGCTATGAGTTCATGCCAGCGCTTGCCTCGAGATGTCCACACCTCTGAAATCTGGCGTGATTCTCCGGCAGCAGTTACCGAAGCGAGAAGTGCATGGTAGTCACGCTCTCGCACGAACCGATCCTGCAAGCCGCCGTACTTGCCATCGAAATTTGCGCGTGCAGATGGATTGCAGTAGAGCGTCGTCCCGTCTTGCGTATGCATCGAAATCATCAATTGCGTATGCAAAAGCGCGTCGGCGCTGCGGATTGCCTCCGGTACGCTGCTCATCTCCTCTCTGCCTTCGCAAAGCATAGCCATGCGCCCGTCCGCAAGCCGCAACCCGCTGAAGCGAACCTGCATTGGACGCGGTACGCCTTGGGGATAGAGGGTCCACATTTCCGTGAAATAGGCGTCCCGACTAATGAAATCGGCTTGATATTGCAAAAGCCGTCGCGCAACGGCAGGAGACATATCTCGCTTCATCTCGCGACTGCAGAGCTCTTCTAGGCTGCCTGCTGCCCAAATCTCAAGGGCGGCCGAGTTCCCCCAAATAACATGACCTCGATCAATATCGAAGATCCATACTGCTGTCGAAAGTCGATCCAGGATCAGTGGAGCATTGCTGTTGAACCTGATCAAAGTAGATATCGTATCCGGCGATAAAGGATATTCCTCATGAGACATCTTATCATTCCTCACGCCGCCTTGAGAGAAAATGGCGTGGCGCGTTCGCACAGCCTTGATAGCGGTTGAAAACCAGAAATCGATTTTACGCGATCAATCCAATCTACGACCGCCGGAAAAGTAGACATGTCTATTCCGGCCTCGTCCGCCACGTGGACATAGCCGAAGATTGCGATATCCGTGATGCCGAAAGAATTTTCCAGAACGAAGCGGCGTTGCGCCAGATGCTGATTGAGGATGTGCAACCCTGCCCTGGCCTTACCCTGCCAAGCTGCGATCTCAGCTTCCCGGCCTTCACCAAGAGTTGGAGCAATACAGCGAAGGAAGCGTGCAGGCGAAATGAAGGGCTCCAGTTTCGATTGTTCGAAAAACATCCACTGGAGACTTCTGGCGCGATCAACCGCCGTGGCAGGCATAAGCTCGGTTCCGTCTGCCAGCAGCCAGAGCATTGCATTGGATTCACCGATCCCCATACCTTCCTCGGTGGATAGGTACGGAACGCATCCTAAGGGATTGATCGATAGGAATTCGATAGTTTTGTGCTGTCCACCTAACAAATCAACTTCAATAATCTCAATATCACGTAGCGTCAGGCATGACACCAGGAAAGGCTTGAAGCAATTCCCTGATCCACGCGTCACATAGAGCTTATTCATAAGAACTCCCGCAGACAATCGAGAGTATAATTGTGCATAATAATTGAAAAAAGGTTATTAAAATACATCTTCAGCTTCTAATAAGCTATTCCGAATATACATGATGGTTACAAAACTATTGAGATATATTTCTGAAAAAATCCTATTTGAGACGGGAAAAGAGCCGCTGCAAGCAGCGGCTCTGCACCTTTAATCAAGCACCTGGATCACTTCTCGCGTGCCCGGATCGACAATCACTCGGCGTTGGTTGACGACTGTGTAACCATATTGATCATAACCATCGACAACGCGGACTTGAACGTCTTGCGGAAGTACGCGACCGACCAGCACGTCACCCTCATAAGAGACAGAAGGAACATCCTGCTGCATCACATAGGTGCGCACCTGGGTTGGCATTTCGCGCACGACCACGGCACCGGGAGGTGCTGGCTGTGTTACGACGACGGTCGACTGGGCAAAGGCCGCTGTCGAGATGAAAAGGGCCGCACCGGCGACCGTAAGGGATTTCAGCATTTCCACTCTCCCTGAGTTGGTTCGGACAGACAACACCGAGCTTCGATGTTGGTTCCCTGACGTGAAAGAGCGAAGGCGTTGCAGCAAATGCAAAAAGCCGCTGTGACGGTGGCCACAGCGGCTTCGAGTTACATGTCAAGAAGAAGACTAATCAGTCTTTCTTTTGCGGCGGCACAACGCGCAGGGCCAATTCGCGAAGCTGTGTCGGCGTTGCCTCGGAAGGCGCGTTCATGAGGAGATCCTGCGCCTGCTGGTTCATTGGGAACAGCGTAATTTCGCGCAGGTTCTTTGCACCCACCAGCAACATGATGATGCGGTCCACACCGAAGGCGCAACCGCCGTGTGGAGGCGCGCCGTACTGGAAGGCACGGTACATGCCGCCAAAGCGCTCTTCCACATCCATCTTGGAAAGGCCAACCAGTTCGAAAGCCTTCACCATCAGCTCTGGTGATTGGTTACGGATAGATCCGGAAGCGATTTCGAAACCGTTGCACACCGCATCATATTGATAGGCTTTGATCGTCAGGGGGTCCTGAGACCCGAGCGCTTCAAGTCCACCCTGCGGCATCGAGAACGGATTGTGCGCGAAATCGATCTTCTTTTCTTCTTCGTTGTATTCGAAGAATGGGAAGTCCACGATCCAGCAGAATTCAAAGCGCTCACGATCCACGAGGTTAAGCTCTTCACCCGCACGGGTGCGCGCCTCTCCGGCAAACTTGTAGAACTTGGCCGGATCACCGGCCACGAAGAAGCAGGCATCGCCCGGCTCAAGGCCAAGCTGCGTGCGCACGGCTTCGGTGCGCTCTTCACCAATATTCTTGGCGAGCGGGCCGGAGCCAGCAATCTTGCCGTCTTCTTCCTTCCAGAAAATGTAGCCGAGGCCCGGCTGGCCCTGGCTTTGTGCCCAGGCATTCATGCGGTCGCAGAAGGCGCGGCTGCCGCCGGTCTTCGCCGGAATTGCCCAAACCTCAACCTTAGGGTTGGAAGCAATCATGTTCGCGAAAACCTTAAAGCCAGAATCGCGGAAGTGATCGGTCACCGCTTCCATGACAATCGGGTTACGCAGGTCCGGCTTGTCAGAGCCGTATTTACGGATCGCGACATCGTAAGGAATACGCGGCCAGCTCTTCGTGACAGGCTTGCCTTCGGCAAACTGTTCGAAGACGGAAGTCATCATCGGCTCCATCGTTTCCCAGACATCTTCCTGGGTCACGAAGCTCATTTCGACGTCGAGCTGGTAGAATTCGCCAGGCAAGCGGTCTGCGCGCGGGTCTTCATCACGGAAGCAAGGCGCAATCTGGAAGTAACGGTCAAAGCCCGCCACCATCAACAGCTGCTTGTATTGCTGCGGCGCCTGCGGCAAGGCAAAGAACTTGCCCTGATGGATACGGCTCGGCACGAGGAAGTCACGCGCACCTTCCGGTGAAGAAGCAGTGAGAATAGGCGTTGAGTATTCGGCAAAACCTTCGGCGGCCATGCCAGAGCGCATGGCGGCAATCACCTGCGTACGCTTGACGATATTCTTGTGCAGCGTTTCGCGGCGAAGGTCGAGGAAGCGATACTTCAGACGCACGTCTTCCGGGTATTCGGGCTCTCCAAACACCGGCAACGGCAGTTCTTTTGCCGCAGACAGAACTTCAATCTCTTGCGCATAAAGTTCGATTTCGCCCGTCGGCATGTTCTTGTTGACGGTCTCGTCCGTACGCGCCTTTACCACGCCATCGATGCGGATCACCCACTCGCCGCGCACGGTTTCGGCCACCTTGAAGGCCGGGCTATCTGGGTCAGCAACGACCTGGGTCATGCCGTAATGATCGCGCAAATCGATGAACAGAACGCCGCCATGGTCACGGACGCGATGAACCCAGCCAGAAAGGCGGACGGTGGCGCCGACATCGGATTTCCTGAGAGCGGCACAGGTATGGCTGCGGTAACGGTGCATTTTAGTATCCTGGAATCACATGCGTCGGCGTGGGAGAAAGATTCCCGCCGACAGTGGCAAATTGGCGCGAAAAGCGCATGAGAAGCCCCCTTTGTCAAGGCAGAGTGGGCAATTACAGGTGGGTAGAGGTTCAACGGGCATGGGCAGGATTGCCTGCTGCGGCAATGATTCCACCCAAGGGCTCAATTTCTCCGTCGCCACCCTTTCATGAATGGAGTAGTCAAGTATCACTGAAATGCAAACTGTAGGTCTTCGATGATGCCTTCGCTCTCCCGTCGTACCCTGTTGAAAGCGGGGGCTGGTTTGGCCGCCTATGGCGCGGGTCTTGGTGCAGCCGCCTTTGCTCATCGCTCCGCCAATGCAGCAAGCACTGTTGAGCTGGAGGCCGTGACTGGCAAAGCGCTTCTGGATGGGCAGCACCTGACTGATGGAGTTATGACCTACCGCACAGGGCAACAGGCAGAAACAGCCATGCCGCCGACACTTCGCATGAAGAAAGGCGAGCGTTTTTCCGCGCGACTGACAAACCGACTTGATGAGCCAACAACAATCCACTGGCATGGCCTGCGGATCGATAACAAGATGGATGGCGTCCCCTTCCTCACACAGCCCTATGTCTATACAGGCGATAACTTCAATTATTCCTTCGTGCCGCCCGATGCCGGTACCTTTTGGTACCATCCCCATTGCAACACGCTCACGCAGATGGGGCGCGGCATGACGGGCATGCTGATTGTGGAGGACCCCGGAGATCAGGTTTTTGATGCCGAATTCGCCATCAACCTTCGGGATTGGCGGCTCGGCAGCGATGGACAATTCATTGAAATGTTCAAGCCACGCGATGCTGCCAAGAACGGCACGTTCGGCACCGTGCGTGGAGCCAACTGGCAGGTTCAGCCGGAATATTATGCGTCATCTGGCTCTCTCGTGCGTGTTCGACTGGTCGCAACCGATGTGACTCGGATCTATCAATTGAAGCTGGATGGTGCAGAAGGCGTGGTGATCGCACTGGACGGTCAGGCGGTACCGACACCTTTCACTTTACAGACGGTTACGCTTGGGCCGGGCCAGAGGCTTGATCTTGTGCTGCGGATGCCGGATGCAGAAGGACGATCCGTTTCGCTGATAGATACCCGCCCCTCTACGCCCAAAATCGTAGCGATGTTTCACGCCAATGGGCAAAATCTAAAACGGAGTCTTGGGGATGTGAAGCCGCTTGCACTCAATCCCTGGCAGGAGCCTGACCTTCAATCTGCGGAACAGATCCCCCTTATCCTCAGTGCGACTGCGGAAAATGCGGCAAAGGAATCCTTCTGCGGCTCTCTCGGTTATTCTTTCTGGGCCATCAACCGCGTGCCTTGGCCAGGTGACACCAGCGACCCGACAGCCCCGCTGGCGGAGTTGAAGCTTGGCAAGAGCTACATATTCAATCTTGAAAACCTGACCCCTCACCTACATCCCATCCATCTGCATGGAATGAACTTCAAGGTTATCTCATCCAGCACTCGGGAGGTCTCGCCCGTTGTCACCGACACCTATCTCGTAGCCTCGGATGAAAAGGTCCAATTGGCGCTGGTCGCCGATAATCCCGGCGATTGGGTGCTTCACTGCCACATCATCGAGCATCAGAAGTCAGGCATGACATCGTATATTCGCGTGACTTAAAACACGCTCCATCCGCATTATCCGGTTGGTTGCTGCCCTGTTTTTGCCACATGTGTTGACATTGGCGGGGATAAGCGGAAGGAAGATGAAACGTTTTTTCCATTCTGCGAATTTGAAGCTGATGATCGAAACCACTGCCGCTCTTGAGGATGCCTGCCGGGTTCTGGCCCGTTCGGAATTCGTGACTGTCGATACGGAATTTCTGCGCGAGACGACCTTCTGGCCAGAGCTTTGCCTGATCCAGATGGCGAGCCCCGATCTTGAAGTGATCGTGGACCCGCTTGCAAAAGGGCTGGATCTGAAACCTTTCTTCGAGCTTATGGCCAATCCGTCTGTGACCAAGGTCTTCCACGCGGCGCGTCAGGATCTCGAAATCATCTATCATCTCGGCCAGCTCATTCCGCATCCCATCTTTGACACGCAGGTCGCCGCCATGGTGTGCGGCTTCGGTGATTCTGTCTCCTACGACCAGCTTGTTCAGCGCACGAAAAATGTGCAAATCGACAAGTCTTCGCGCTTTACTGATTGGAGCCGTCGCCCGCTCTCCGAAAAGCAGCTGGATTATGCTCTGGCTGATGTTACCCATCTTCGCGATGTCTATCTCTTCCTCAAGGAGCGCCTGGAAAACGAAGGACGCATCGATTGGGTGAGTGAGGAAATGGCGATATTGGAATCGCCCGAAACCTACGACATGCATCCTGATGATGCCTGGCTGCGCCTTCGTTCGCGCCTGCGCAAACCGCAGGAACTTGCCGTTCTGAAATTTGTCGCAGCTTGGCGTGAGCGCGAAGCCCGCAGCCGCAACGTGCCGCGCTCTCGCGTGCTGAAGGATGATGCGATTTTCGAAATCGCCCAGCAGCAGCCGAAGGATACGGAAGCGCTCAGCCGCCTGCGCACCATCCCCAAGGGCTGGGAGCGCTCCTCCTCCGGAGCGGCCATTCTTGAAGCGGTCAATGCTGCACTCGCCCTGCCTAGAGGCGATATGCCCCAGGCGGTGAAGCATGTTCACGTGCCGGAAGGCGCGCAATCGGCTGTCGAATTGCTGAAGGTTCTTCTGCGTCTGATCTCGGAAAAGCACGGCGTTGCCGCTAAAATCCTCGCGACCAGCGATGATCTGGACAAGATCGCTACCGATGGCGAAAAGGCTGATGTTCCAGCCCTTCACGGTTGGCGCAAGGAGTTGTTTGGTGATCCTGCCCTGAAACTGATTTCAGGCGATGTGGCACTTCGGTTCGTTGATAAGCGGGTAGAAGCCGTCGAACTCTCTCTACAATGATCTTGCCTACCTGTCAGCCTGTTCCGGCCGGCAGGTCTCATTCAAATACGAAAGCCAGCCTCTTGCTCGTCAGCTTCGCAAGTTGTTGCAGGCGGCCATCCAGTCGCTCGCCGGCAAAGTCGATGTATTCGTGCGGCACGACAAGCTCCAGATCGAGATCTGGATTGTTTGAGCGGCGGAAGTAGAGGTGGTTCACCACTCCTGGCATGGATGCGGAGAAGAGATAGACCACCCGCAGCAAGCCACCAAGAAGTTTCGCCAAACTGAGCAGACGTGGCGTTGCCAGTTGTGAAAGCGGCTCTGTCGCGCCATCATCATGCAGGCCTTCAAAGCGGTAATAATTCGCCAGAGCCAGATAGGCGCGACCTGCATGGGTGATGCCTACGAGCGACGAATGCGCAATCAGGTTCAAGGCTTGCAAACCGCGATAATCGGGGTGCGCGCGCCAACTGATATCGGCAAGAAGGCAGGCAGCGCGACGATAGCGGCTTTCTTCCTCGGTCTCTTCAATTCCAAAAGCAGGCACCATCCGGCCCGTCCATTCCGCCAGTTCACGCGCATGCTCCGGCGAGCGGGCGCGAAGGATTGCCAACTGGTCGGCGGCCAGCAGCAGCGGGTCTTGTGCCTGCTCTTCCGGTGGAAGTTGCGCATAGAGATAGCCTTCACGCACGCCTTGCGCGGAAAACACCACGCGAGACGGCTTCATGACACTCAACACTTCCTGCATGGCCACGGCGCCGAAAGGCAGCAATGCCCTCCGGTTCTTTGACACGGATTGCCAGGCGGGGTCTTTGCTATCCTTGGAGAGAACGACCTGCTCGAGGAAATTCTGGATTTCGTCGAGTTTCAACTCATAGCCTTGCATCATGTGCAGCGGATAATGAATCATTTCCATGTGCAGCTTGGCGATATTTCGCCATGTGCCACCCACGGCATAAAATGTGCGCCCTGCCCCCTTGGACAGAAGTTTGGCATCTTTCACATGAGCTTTGGCGAGAGCCCGTGCTTTTGTAAGCGAACCGCCCGATGTCTCTGAAAGCCTTAAACCACCAAGCGGCAGCGTTATTCCTTTTTCCAGCTGACCTGAACGGATATCGATAAGTTCGAGTGAACCGCCGCCCAGATCCCCGGCAATGCCGTCGACCTCGCTGAAGCCGCTGATGACACCGAGGGCGGAATAAAGCGCTTCTTCCTCACCGGACAGGACTTGAACGGGATGATTGAGAATGCGCTCGGCCTCTTCAATGAAGGCGGGCCCGTTCGATGCTTCGCGTGCAGCAGCTGTCGCCAATACAAAAATGCGCGTTGCCTGGGCCTGATCGGACAAGGCCCGGAAGCGGCGCAAGGCTTCTAATGCCCGCGTAACGGCTTGGTCGTCCATTCTGCCGGTCAGGCCTAAGCCCTTGCCAAGGCCGCACAATACCTTTTCGTTGAAGAGGATTGCTGGTGAACGCGACAGGCCTTCATACACAACCAGGCGGACAGAGTTCGAGCCAATATCCACAACGGAAACAGGAGCGCTTCCGGGGAGACGCCCCTGTGCATCAGATCGTACCATACAACCCTATTTTCTTACGTCGGGCCTATTTCTTGCTACCGGACAAAATTCCGGCGATGAGTTTCGGCGCACTCGATTTCAAGGCTTCCCCTCGCCCGGAAAGGCTGGGGTTTGTCATAAAATAGTGTTGCGCGTTGAAAGGTTCCTCACCTTTGCGGACTTCCATCCTGCGCGACGTTCCATCGGCCAGTATCTCGTAGCTCTGCTGGTTGTCAATCAGGTTGCCAAGCATGATCTGTGAAAGAACCTGCTCGTGCACGGTAGGGTTAAGAAGCGGCACGAGCGTTTCCACCCGTCGGTCAAGGTTGCGCGGCATCATATCGGCTGAACCGATATAGACCAGCGCCTTTTCGGAAGGCAGGCCATAGCCGTTGCCGAAGCAGAAGATGCGGCTGTGCTCAAGGAACCTGCCGACGATGGACTTGACGCGGATATTATCGGAGAGGCCCGGCACCTGCGGACGCAGGCAGCAAATGCCGCGCACCACCAGCTCCACATCAACCCCTGCCATGCTGGCCCGGTAAAGCGCATCGATGATTTCCGGATCGACCAACGAGTTCATCTTCATCCAGATCGCTGCCGGATGACCCTGGCGGGCATGGGCGATTTCTTCCTCGATATGCTTCAGAATGCGCGGACGTAACGTATAGGGAGAAACGGCCAGCTTCATGCTTTCTTCCGGCTCGCCATAGCCGGTGATGAAGTTGAAAACATTGGCCATGTCGTGCGCAATCTTGGGATTGCAGGTAAAGAAGGAGAGGTCGGTATAAATCTTGGCGGTCACAGGATGGTAGTTCCCGGTGCCAAGGTGGCAGTAGGTGCGCAATTTGCCATCTTCGCGACGAACCACCATGGACATCTTGGCATGCGTCTTCAGTTCGATGAAGCCGAACACGACCTGCACGCCCGCGCGTTCAAGGTCTCGCGCCCAGCGAATATTGGCCTCTTCATCGAAACGCGCCTTCAACTCCACCAGCGCCGTAACGGATTTACCCATTTCAGCTGCATCGATGAGCGCACGGACGATCGGGCTATCGTTGGATGTGCGGTAGAGCGTCTGCTTTATCGCCAGAACATCCGGATCACGCGCCGCCTGAAGCAGGAACTGCACCACCACGTCGAAGCTCTCGTAAGGATGGTGGACCACCATGTCCTTTTCTCGAATGGCTGCAAGGCAGTCACCAGCATGCTCGCGGACGCGCTCTGGAAATCGGGCGTTGTAAGGCTCGAAGCGCAGATCGTCGCGAGGAGCCTTGGCAATTTCCGACATGGTGTTGAGCGCCAGCAGCCCCGGCAGAACCGCAACGCGATTATCCGGCACGCCGAGTTCCTGCACCACGAACTGGCGAAGCGATGCGGGCATTTCGCTGTCGGTTTCGATGCGAATAACCTTGCCGCGGCGACGGCGCTTCAGCGCGGTTTCAAAGAAGCGAACAAGATCTTCCGCCTCTTCTTCCACTTCGATATCGCTATCGCGAATGATGCGGAATGTACCGGACCCGCGAACCTCGTAGCCTGGGAACAGGCGGTCGATGAAGATGCTGACGACATCTTCCAGTGTGATGTAGCGGATTGTCGTGCCGTCATCCGGCAGACGGATGAAGCGGTCGAGCGTTGGCGGCAGGCGCAAAAGGCCGGTCATAGGCTCGCGGCCGCTCTTGCTATCCAGTTGCAGCCCCATGGAGAAACCCAGATTGGGAATGAATGGGAATGGGTGGGCGGGGTCGATGGAAAGCGGTGTGAGGATGGGGAAAAGGTTGTCTTCGAAATCGGCGGCCAGCCAAGTACGATCCTCTTCCGAAAGAGCGGCAGGGCGCACGATCAAAATATCTTCCTTGGCCAGATATTGTTGAAGCACGGCAAGCGATGCCTGCTGCTCCATCTGAAGGTTATCAATTTCCTTAAGAATGCTTTCCAGTTGTTCGGCAGGCGTCTTGCCATCGGGGCTTCGCACCACGATGCCTTGGCGGACCTGCCCTTCAAGACCCGCCACGCGCACCATGAAGAATTCATCCAGATTGGCGGCAGAAATGGAGAGGAAGCGCACACGTTCCAAAAGCGGATGCGCGGTGTTCAAGGTTTCTTCCAGAACGCGCCTGTTGAACTGCAGCCAGGAAAATTCGCGATTGATAAAGCGCTCCGGGCTGCTCAACAAATCCAAGGCGGCTGTATCGTTTTCAACTGGCAGCGCAGTGGCTTCAGACATCTGATCCATTGGAAGACCCCTCTCATGGCCGGAATCGACGTGCATTCCGACTGCTTCTGTCCGGCGTTATATGTTTTCAACGACGGAAAGATGACAGTCAATCTTCCCGGTCGATAGATGCCAGGCTTTCAAGCACTTCGGCCGCCAATGTACGGCTGATGCGAGTGCCGCGTGCGAGCGCAAGGCGGTCCAGCCTATCCACCACACCTTGCGCTGCTTCCATGGAGCGCTCCATGCGTGCGACGATGTAGGCGACAATTCTGTCATCGATATGGAGCTGACGGTCGGCGAACAGCTTGATGATGACCTGCCCCAGCAGATCCTCGTCCGGCTCCCCGATCTCCACCACTGTTGCCGCCTTCAGACGCGAACGAAGATCCGGCAGCGTCACCGGCCATGACATGGGCCAAAGCCGCGCCGTCATCAGCAGCGTGTGGCCATTTTCGCGTACGCTGTTGATGACGTGGAACAGCTCATTATCCTCAAAACCTGCGCGATCTGCATCCTCGAACAAAACCGGACCAGCAGCTGCAATGGCGGCGGATTCGCTGCCCGCCTTCGGATGAATGACGGTGGCAGATGCACGCTCCCGCCAAATGTTGGCGAGATGCGTCTTTCCACAGCCCGCCGGTCCGGTGAGGATTACCACCGGCGCGTTCCAACTTGGCCAGGCATCGATCATGGCGACAGCCGCGCTCACAGGCTCGGCAACCAGAAGATCGTCGCGCCCAATGGCGGCATCATGGGTCAGCGCCAAGGGAAGTTGCTCCGGGCGCTGACGCTTTGTTTTTTCAAGCGTCTCTGTCATGCGAAATTTGGGGCTCTTGTACGGCCTTGGTCGTCACTTCCGCCTTGTCATCCCAAGGCAGAGTGGTCGAATGGCCGAAATATATGTCGCTTTGAAGATAGCGCGTCAGAGCGAAACGAACAAGCACGCCAACCATCGCCGCGGCAGGAACGGCCACCAGCAGGCCAACGAAGCCGAACATTGCCCCGAAAGCCAGAAGCGCAAACATGAGCCAGACCGGATGCAAACCAACGCTGGAGCCAACAAGCTTCGGCTGAAGAATGTTTCCTTCAATGAACTGCCCGGAGAAAAACACCGCCATGGTGGCGATGATCCAGCCATAATCGGGCCAGAACTGCATGAGGGCTACGCCGACGGCAAGGATGAGGCCGACCAGGGAACCAATGTAAGGAATGAAGCTGATCATGCCCGCAACGAAGCCGATAAGCAGGCCGAAATTGAGCCCGACGAGCGACAGTCCAACCGCATAATAAATACCGAGAATAAGGCAGAGCGACCCCTGCCCGCGAATGAAGCCGGATACGGCCTGATCCATTTCACGCGCCAGTTGACGGATGGTCTGCACCTGATCCCGGGGAATCCAGCTATCGACTTTTTCGACCATTCGGTCCCAATCCAGCAGGATGTAAAAGGCAACCACAGGCGTGACGACCATGAGCGATATGACATCGACTAGCGTTTTGCCGGAGTTCCACAGCTGGTTCAGCAAGCTGCCGAGGAAGCCTGCGCCTTCAGACATGAGGCTGGAGAAGTTCTGCTTGGCGTTCTGAATCTGCGTAACGGCCCAATGTGGCAGATAGGAATTTTCAGGGCTGGCAATCAGCTCCTGCAATTTGGTCACATAATCCGGCAGAACTTTCGCAAACTCACTGAACTGGCTGATGATCAGCGGCACGACAATCATGAGGGCTGCTGCAAACATCAGTACAAAGCCGATGAGAATGACAATAGTTGCCATCAAGCGGCTAAGGCCACGCCGTTCAAGCCAGTCAGCCACCGGATCAAGAAAGTAAGCCAGCGCCATACCTGCCACGAAGGGCAAAAGGATGGTGCGAAACGCCAGCAAGAAAATGATGAAAGCAAGCAGCGCAAAAAACCAGAACAGGACGTAGCGCCGGAGGCTCGCTCCACTGATGTGATAGGCCATGAAAATAGGTTCCTTGCTGCACTGCTTCCTGAATTGGGATAGGTGGCAAGAGCATCAAGGTCAAGCGCACAGCTTTATGCCGGTTATTCCTACTGAACAGCTTGGAAAACAGGGGTAACGAACGTCTTCTGCTTGCATATTGCCGCACGTCATGCCATGGCCAGCCTCATCATACGGTCTGGGCTCTTTGGCCCGTCGAGGCCGTGATCCTTTAGGATTTGCGCAGGTTCTGGCAAGAACCGAAGTCTGTGTTCAGGCACCTGCCGGGTTAGAAGCGGAGACGGGGAATGAGCGAAGCGGGCAAGAATGGCCTTACCTACAGCGATGCAGGTGTCGATATCGATGCTGGCAACCTGATGGTGGAAAAGATCAAGCCTGCCGTGCGCTCCACCCGGCGCCCCGGCGCAGACGGCGAAATTGGCGGTTTCGGCGGTCTGTTTGACCTGAAAGCCGCAGGCTTCACCGATCCGGTGCTGGTTGCCGCCAATGATGGTGTTGGCACAAAGCTGAAGATCGCCATTGATGCGGACCGCCATGATACGGTCGGCGTCGATCTGGTGGCCATGTGCGTCAACGATCTCGTTGTGCAGGGTGCCGAACCCCTGTTCTTCCTCGATTATTTTGCCACAGGAAAGCTGAACCCGGATCAGGGTGCCGCCATTGTATTGGGCATTGCGGAAGGCTGCCGTCAGGCAGGCTGTGCGCTGATCGGCGGTGAAACGGCGGAAATGCCGGGAATGTATTCAGACGGCGATTACGATCTGGCAGGCTTTGCCGTTGGCGCTGCCGAACGCGGCCGGTTGCTGCCGACCGGCGACCTGAAGGAAGGCGATGTCATTCTCGGGCTTACCTCTTCTGGCGTACATTCCAACGGCTTCTCGCTGGTGCGCAAAATCGTTGGCGTGTCCGGTCTCAGCTGGAGCGATGCCGCACCTTTCGCTGAAGGCAAGACCCTGGGCGAAGCGCTGCTTACGCCAACCCGCATCTACGTAAAGCCACTTCTGAAGGCGATCCGCGCAACGAATGCCATCAAGGCTCTGGCCCATATCACCGGCGGCGGCTTCCCGGATAACATTCCGCGCGTTTTGCCGGAGCATCTGGCAGCCGAGATTGATCTCGATAGCATTCCTGTTCCGCCCGTATTCTCCTGGCTTGCCAAAACCGGCGGTGTGGTTGCCAACGAGATGCTTCGCACGTTCAACTGCGGCGTTGGCATGATTGCCGTGGTCGCCGCCGAAAATGCGCAGGCCGTTACTGAGGCATTGACCGCCGAAGGCGAAATAGTGGTTCCCCTTGGTCGCATGATCCCCCGTGCTGAGGGCGAGGCTGGCACGGTTTACACGGGAACGCTTGCTCTATGAGCGCAATCCGCAAGCGCGTTGTCGTTCTGATTTCCGGCGGTGGCTCCAACATGCTGGCGCTGGCGGACGCCTGTGCCGCGTCGGATTTTCCGGCAGAAATCGTTGGCGTGATTTCAGACAAAAATGCAGCGGGTGGCCTTGCCAAGGCCGAAGACCGCGGCATTCCGACCTTTGCAATCGAGCGCAAGGATTATGCCTCGAAGGCTGAGCACGAGGCAGCGGTGCTGGATGCCCTGGCGTCATGCAAGCCGGATATTGTTTGTCTTGCGGGCTATATGCGGCTGCTTTCGGCTGAGTTCATCCGTCCCTACGAAGGCCGCATTCTCAATATCCATCCTTCCCTGCTGCCCCTCTTTCCCGGTCTGCACACACATCAACGGGCAATAGATGCAGGTATGCGAGTTGCGGGCTGCACCGTTCACTTTGTGACGGAGGGCATGGACGAAGGGCCAATTCTGGCACAGGCCGCCGTGCCGGTCTTAACCGACGATACGGCTGAAACGCTGGCGGCCCGCGTGCTGACGGTGGAGCACCAGACCTACCCGCTTGCTCTTTGGCTTCTTGCCAGCGGCGAACGCAGCTTTCCGAAAGATGGCATGAGAGCTCCGGTTGCTCCCGTCTGCAACGATGCTCAGGCGCGGATCATCAGCGCCTGAGAAGTCGCGTTATTAGCCATTCAGGATCGCAGGAACTCCAGAAGATCCTCGGTCAACTGCTGTTTGTGCGAAGCAAACAGCCCATGCGGCGCGCCTTCATATTCGATAAGACGAGCATTCGCGATGGCGCGGCCAGCGGCCCGACCGGACGCATCAATCGGCACTGTTTCGTCGCCGGTTCCGTGAATGATGAGCGTCGGCACACGAAAATGCTGAAGATCAGGGCGAAAATCGGTCGTCGCAAAAGCTTCCGCGCAAGCCAGTGTCGGCTTTAAACCCGCCATCATGGCCTGATTGAACGACCAGTCGATCACTGCGTCGCTCACAGAGCCGGTAAAGACACCAACGCCGTAAAAGCTCTTGAAGAAGGACTGGAAGAACTGCGCACGGTCGGTCTTCATGCCTTCCGTCATTTCTTCAAATTTGCTCTGCGGCGTACCATTCGGATTGTCGTCCGTCTTCAGCATAAACGGCACCACGGAGGCAATCAGCGCAGCCTTGGAGATGCCCTTGCCGCCATGGCGCGACATATAGCGAGCAACTTCGCCACCACCCATGGAGAAGCCAAAGAGCGCTGCATTCTCAGCGCCTGTCGCCTCAATCACATCGGCCAGATCGTCGCTCAAGCTATCGTAATCATAGCCAGTCCATGGCTGATCAGAGCGACCAAACCCACGGCGGTCATAGGAAATGGCGCGGAAGCCATTGTCTGCCGCAACCATGGCGAAATCATCCCAGGTATCAGAGGTGAGCGGCCAGCCGTGCAACAGGATAACCGGCTGCCCCTGCCCCCAATCCTTCACATAAAGTTCGCTGCCGGATCGGGTCTTGATCATGGTCATGGATCGGGTCCTCTTTTTGGTTTGGACCCGGTCAACGCTTCAGAATTCAGCGCGTTCCTGCTCTATAAGGATTTGCTTTTGAGATTAAGGGCGGCCCATTGCAGCAGCATGATGGTCTTACCATCGCAAATCTCGCCCGTCTCAATCATGGCCAAGGCGTCCGTCAGCGGAATTTCGAGGATCTCGATATCCTCATGCTCCTCATCCAGCCCGCCGCCATCTGCCACGCGGTCGGAGGTATCGATGGTGGCCGCGAAGAAATGCAGCACCTCTGTCACGGCACCGGGCGACATGTAGCTCTTGAAGAGAAAACGAACATCGCGGACCTGATAACCCGTCTCTTCAATCGCCTCACGGCGGATAGCTTCCTCGGGGTGATCGCCGTCCAGGAGACCAGCCGGCGCTTCGATCAGAAAGCCGTTCGAGCCATTCTTGAAGGCTGGCATGCGGAACTGGCGAACCAGCACAACGACATCGCGCTCAGGGTCATGCAGCAGAATGGTCGCACCATTGCCGCGATCATATACCTCACGCGAGAGACGTGCTGTCTTGCCCTTGCGCGAGGTATAGTCGAAGGTCACCTTGTTGAGGTGATACCAATTGTCCGAGAGCACACGGTCTTCAATGATATCGACTTTCACGTCGGTGAAAGCTTCTGGCTTTGTCATGACAGGTCCTTTTCAAGCCATACGCGATTGTCGTGAACCGCAGCACCGCCATAGGGCGCAACCGGATCGGCGCCTGTTAGAACATTGATGCCTTCACCATCCAGATGAGCGGTGTTCGGCCATAGGCCCTCAGCGATCAGCACCCCGCGCCGCGCGCTGTCAGCAATGCGCGCATGCAGGCGGACCGATCCGCGCTGGTTACCAAGCCTGACGATGTCGCCTTCACCGATAGAAAGACGTGCAGCATCGTCCGGGTGAATCATAACTTCCGGGCGTCCCTCTTTCTCCCGCGAGGTCTTCGTCTCGGCAAAGGAGGAGTTCAGGAAGTTTCTGGCCGGTGACGTGGCGAGCCGGAAAGGATGCTGTGCATCCGCCAGTTCGATGACATCCACCTGGTCCGGGAACAGTGGAAGCTCCGCATGAGGACCAAGAGGACCTATGCTGGCGGGCGTCTTGTTTGGAGAGGGGCCATTGGCCCAATCCGGGCGAAAGCGGAACTTGCCGTCAGGGTAGCCGAAGCCGTCCAGATAATGTGATTCGTCAAAGCCAGGCTGGCAATCCACCCATTTGTCGATCAGCAATTGCTCGTAGCCCGGCCATCCATGCGGCAGCAACATGCGATCGATATGCTCACGCTCGTTAAGACCGAAGCCGGGATAGTGATCCACGCCAAGACGCTTTGCCAGTTCCTCGATGACGAAGAGATTGGTGCGTACGGTCGAGGGTGGCTCCACCAGCTTCGGTCCCAGCAGAATATGATTTTGTCCACCTGCCCGGTAAAGGTCATCATGCTCTACGAACATGGTGGCTGGCAGAACGATATCAGCCACTTGCGCGGTATCTGTCATGAAGTGCTCATGCACCGCAGTAAACAGATCGTCGCGCATAAAGCCTTGCCGCACCAGCCGCTGTTCTGGCGCGACGTTCATCGGGTTGGTGTTCTGGATCAACAGGGCGGTTACGGGACCGCGATGACGCAACGCCACCGCATCGCCGGTCAGCACGCGGCCAATCTGCGATTGGTCGAGCATTCTAATATCAGGATCGGCATAGGCCGTTCCCATCAATTCGCGCTTATCCAGCTTGAACAATTCACCATTATTGTGAAACGCGCCGCCGCCCTCATACTGCCAGGAACCCAGCACAGTGGCGATGGAGAGCGCTGCGTGCATGGCTACCGTGCCATTGCGCTGGCGCGTGAAACCGTAACCGAGGCGAAAGAACGTCTTCTTCGTCGTGCCGACCAAATGAGCGAAAGCCTCAATCTGTTCCACCGACAAGCCGGTAATGCCCGCTGCCCATTCCGGGGTTTTGGAAAGAAGATGCGCCTCCAGCCCAATCGGGTCATCAGCGAATTTCGCCATATACTCACGGTCCGCGTAACCATCGCGAAAGGCTATGTGCATGATGGCGCAGGCAAGTGCCGCATCGGTGCCAGGCTTCAGGATGACTTTCACATCCGCTTGCTTCATGGTCGGGCTGTCATAGACATCGACAACCACGATCTTCGCGCCGCGCTCCTTTCGGGCGCGGATGGCATGGGTCATCACATTGACCTGCGTGGAAACCGGGTTGGTGCCCCAAATCACCACGCAATCGGACTTTGCCATTTCACGCGGATCGGGCCCACGCAGTGCGCCCGTTCCCATCACATAGCCTGTCCAGGCCATATTGGTGCAGATGGAACCAAAGAAGCCGGAATAGCGCTTGGCGTGACGCAGGCGTTCAATGGAATCGCGCTGCACCTGCCCCATTGTCCCGGCGTAAAAATAAGGCCAGATCGCCTCGCTGCCATGCGCCGCTTCCGCTTTTACAAAGGCGTTTGCGATTTCATCCAGGGCTGCTTCCCAGCTGATTTCCTGCCAGTCACCGCTGCCTTTGGCACCCTTGCGGCGCTTCGGCACCAGAAGCCTTTCCGGGTGGTATAGCCGCTCGGCATAGCGGGCGACCTTGGCGCAGATGACACCGGCAGTGTAGGTGTTGGCATTGGCACCGCGTACCCGGCCAATTCGGCCATCGGCGGCGATATCCACCTCCAGCGCGCAGGCGGAAGGACAGTCGTGAGGGCATACGGTCGCCTTGGCAACCGAGCCCATGGAATTTTTGGATAAGATCGGGGTCGCAACGTTCATGTCTTTCCTATAGGACATGCGGAGCCGCTCAAAAAGCGGCTTTTGCATTGCATCAAATCAATTCAAGCGATCCAGCAGGTTTTGGAATGAACTACCGGCATATCTATCACGCAGGGAATTTTGCCGATGTGCTCAAACATGCACTGCTGGCTCTGTTGATCCGCTATATGCAGAAGAAGGACAAAGCCTTCCGCGTTCTCGATACGCATGCGGGTATCGGTCTCTACGATCTTTCCTCGGAAGAGGCGCAGAAGACCGGCGAATGGCAAGACGGCATTGGCAGACTGCTGGAAGCGGACCTCGATTCGCAGGTCGCCGCCATTCTTGAGCCCTATCTTTCAGCTGTGCGGGAATTGAACCCGCAGGGCGGCATCAAGTTCTATCCCGGTTCGCCGAAGCTCTCGCGCATGCTGTTTCGCCCGCAGGACCGGCTGGCGGCGATGGAACTGCACCCGGAAGATTGTCGCCGTCTCTCGCGCGTGTTCGAGGGCGATTTCCAGGTGCGGGTGACTGAGCTCGATGGATGGCTTTCGCTTGGTGCGCATCTGCCGCCGAAAGAAAAGCGCGGTATTGTTCTGGTCGATCCACCCTTTGAGATCGAAGGTGAATACAAACGTCTGGTGGAAGGCCTTGCCACAGCCTATCGCCGCTTTCCGGGCGGCACCTACTGCCTTTGGTATCCCTTGAAGAAAGGTGCGCCAATCAAGCAGTTTCACGAGGAGCTGCAGGCACTCGACATTCCCAAAATGCTGTGCGCCGACCTATCTGTTAAAAGTGAGCGCGACACGACCGGGTTGTCAGGCTCCGGACTCATCATCGTCAACCCGCCATTCACGCTGAAAGATGAGCTTCACCGTCTGCTGCCCGTTTTGAAAGATGTTCTGGCACAGGATCGTTTCGCATCTGCACGCGCCTTTTGGCTGCGCGGTGAAGAGCGCATGGAGCGAGACTGAAAGTTATAATAGCGAGGCTGCCTGCACGCCCCTTGACCGGCAAGCTGCGACTGAGACATCTTCCGCGCAAATGGGAGATTTCAGATCAATGCTACGAAAAATCTTTATTGGCCTCCTAGCCGCATTTCTTTTCACCCAACCAAGCACAAGCCGCGCCGAAGACAAGGCCGGCGACTTCGATTTTTATGTTTTGGCCCTCTCCTGGTCACCTACGTTTTGCGATGGAAAGCGTGCCAAGAACAGCCCGGAACAATGCGGTGAAGGCAAGAATTTTGGCTTCATCGTCCATGGCCTCTGGCCGCAGAACGAAACCGGCTATCCGCAAAATTGCGCCACCACGGAACCTCGCCGCGTGCCTGACGATTTGGGCAAAGCCTATTTCGATATCATGCCTTCAATGGGTTTGATCGGCCATGAGTGGCGCAAGCATGGGTCCTGCTCCGGCCTGAACCAGAAGGCCTACCTGGAAATCATCCGGGCCGCGTTCAACAAGATCAAGCTTCCGACCGATATCTCCGCTGCCAATGCCACCACATTTTCCGCCGAAGAAATCGAGCAAAAGTTCACGACCGCCAACCCCGGCCTGAGCGCCGATTCGATTGCGGTAAACTGCGAGAAAGATCGCTTTGAGGAAGTCCGCATCTGCATGACCAAGGACCTCGGTTTCCGCGCCTGCAAGGAAGTGGATCGCGGAGGATGCCGATTGAAGCGGATTACGGTTCCGCCAACCAAATAAGCCAAAGTCGCTCACAACCAGCATGATCCGGGCGTACCTTTCCCGGGTCGAAAAGTTCGCTAGAGGCGGACGTTCAGACAGGAAAATGACCATGAAACTGCTTGTGTCTCCCGCTTCCCCCTATTCAGCCAAATGCCGTATGGCCGCCCGTCATCTCGGGCTGAAAGTCGAGGAGGTGAATGTCGATACTTCTGCGGAACCGGCAGATCTAATCGACAATAACCCACTGGGCAAAATTCCGGTTCTGCTGCGCAAGGATGAACCGCCAGTCTATGATAGTCTCGCCATCATGCATTTCTTCGATCGGCTCTCCGAAGGCGAGCTTTACCCGAAGAAGGAAGAGAAGCGCACGGAGGCCGAAGTTCTGGAAGCGCTGATCGACGGAATTACAGATTGCCTTCTTGCCATCATCTATGAGCGCCGCTTTCGCAGCGAGGAGAAGATCGAGCAATCATGGATCGACCGTCAGTGGAAGAAGGTCACGCGCGGTCTGGATTATCTGGAAAGCCATCTGCCAAAAACGGAAAAGAAGCTGCATGGCGGGCATTTCGCTTTAGCGGCCATGCTGGACTACCTCGAGCTCCGCTTCGCGGGGCAATGGGCAGATGGACGCCCCAACCTGGTCGCGTGGCCGGAGAAGTTCGCAAAGCTATATCCCGATTATCGCAAGTAATCGTTCAAGACGTTACTCAAACGAGAAAGGGCGGAGGTTTCCCCCCGCCCTTTCTTCATATCCACCTTTCGGCAGATTAGAACTTGACGCCGATACCAACCTTGACCGAGTGGTCGTCGAAGCCGCGCGAAACAGTCGTGCCGCCGAGGTTGAAGTCCTTGTCCTGGTAGTCAGAGTAACGGTATTCAACGCGAGCGGTGATGTTGTTCGTCACCATGGTTTCAACACCGGCACCAACCGTATAGCCGAGAGCTGTCTTGCTGTCAGAGCCAGCTGCGTTCGACAGTTCGTGATCGGCAGCAGCCAGACCAGCCGTACCGTAGATCATGAAGGGGTTCAGGTCGTAACCAACGCGGCCACGCAGCGAGCCGTTGAGCTTCTGTTCGCCAATGGTGCCTGCGCCAGCGGAAGCCTTCTGGTCGTTGTAGCCGAGGTCGGCTTCAGCACCGTAAACAATGTTGCCGCTCTGCCAGTTGTAGCCGCCGTAAACGCCGCCACCCCAACCATCGGCACTACCATTGTCGGTGCCCTTCTTGAACTTGCCCCAATCGTGAGCGCCGTAACCACCGAGGTAGAAACCGGACCAGTTGGAAACAGGAGCAGCCGTCTCAACAGCAGCCGGAGCTTCCGGGATCTGGGTCACTGCGTCAGCAGCCTGTGCCGAAACGGCAGCGAAGGCAGCGGTGGAGGCTACGAGGGTTGCGATGAGAGTACGCATACTTATTCTCCTTTTCATTGCCCGGCGGGGGTGTGCGTTTCAATTAACGACACGTAGCAATCCCTGCCGCGTTGAGAGCGAATTTGATGGGCAATTGAGGAAATGGAAGTACCGAAATGTGAATTGATTGTGGCAACGAGATGGCTGAATCTGGATGTTGCTTGAAGGCAACAGAGGGTTTGTTAACCCTACCAAATCGTTTACAGCGCAGCGGCCTAAGGAATATTATTCACAGAAGCGTGAATACATCAATAGGTAGCCCACCAATTCACGAAAGGCGCACACGATATTTGGATAGATATAGCGACATTGCCCAATCCATCCTACTGAAATACACGTATAGTCTCGTAATTGAGCACCAGTTCTTACCTCCAAACATGGCAGTTACAGCGTGAAAAGCGGAAAAAGTGTTCTCGTTACCGGCGGCGCACGACGCATGGGCCGCGCAATTTGTGAAGACCTTACCGCTCACGGTTATCGCGTTGCGATCCATGCCAACAACTCGCTGGATGAGGCGCAGGAACTGGCGAGCGAACTGCAAGCGAAAGGGCATGATGCGACCGCGCTGCAGGCAGATTTGTTGGATTCAGAAGCTGTTGATGCGCTGATGGACAATGCTGCGGCCGCTCTTGGTCCTATCTCCGGCCTCATCAACTGCGCCTCCATCTTCCAGCAGGATAGCGCAGACAGGTTCGATGCGGCCATCTATGACAAGCATTTCGGAATCCATGTTCGCGCGCCCTCCATTCTCTCCGCGGCGCTGTTGCGGCAATTGCCGCAGGAGACCCAAGGCCTGATTGTCAACATCATTGATCAGCGAGTGTGGAAGCTCACCCCTTATTTCTATTCCTATACTCTCTCGAAAGCCGCCCTTTGGACCGCCACGCAAACACTCGCTCAAGCCTATGCGCCGCGCGTTCGGGTCAACGCTATCGGTCCCGGCCCCTCATTCAAAAGCGAGCGTCAGGCGCAGGAGGATTTTGACAAACAAGTCGCGGCCCTGCCGCTCGAACGCGGTCCGGCACCGGACGAATTTGGCCGTACGATCCGTTTTCTTTTTGACACTCCCTCCATCACGGGCCAAATGATAGCTTTGGATGGTGGCCAGCATCTGGCCTGGGAAACGCCGGATGTGGCGGAGATCATTGAATGAATGGAACGAAACTGCCTGAGGGCGGCGTTCTTTACGACGAATCAGATGACGATGAAGACGATGTGATTCAGCCGGAGGCTGGCGCAGCGGCTTCGCTTGCCGGGATTGAATGGAACCACGGCTTGCAGAACGAAAACGGCCTCAAAGGGGCTGATCTGATTGCGGAATTTGTGAAGCATTTGCCGAACGCTCCTGGCGTCTATCGCATGTTTAATCAGACTGGCGATGTGCTCTATGTGGGCAAAGCGCGCAGCCTCAAAAAACGTGTGTCCAATTACGCGCAGGGTCGCGTGCACTCGAACCGTCTTACAAAGATGGTGCGTGAAACCACGCAGATGGAATTTGTCACCACCCGCACGGAAACAGAGGCGCTTCTACTGGAAGCAAATCTGATCAAGCGCTTGCGCCCGCGCTACAACGTGCTGCTGCGAGATGATAAAAGCTTTCCTTACATCCTGATTACCGGCGATCATCGCGCCCCAGCCATCTACAAGCATCGCGGCGCAAGAGCTCGTAAAGGCGATTATTTCGGCCCTTTCGCTTCAGCAAGCGCCGTTGGCCGCACGATCAATTCGCTGCAACGCGCCTTTTTGCTGCGCACCTGCACCGACAGCGTTTTTGAAGCGCGTACGAGGCCCTGCCTGCTTTACCAAATCAAGCGCTGTTCCGGTCCTTGCACACACGAGGTCAGCGATGAAGATTATGGGCTGTTGGTGCGTGAGGCGAAAGACTTCCTCTCTGGCCGCAGCCAGAACGTGAAATCCGCCATAGCCTCACAGATGGCGGAAGCATCCGAGGATCTCGATTTCGAGCGTGCCGCAGTCTACCGGGACCGTCTGGCTGCACTTTCGCACGTCCAGAGCCATCAGGGCATTAATCCGGCTGGCGTTGAAGAGGCGGACGTTTTTGCCATTCACCATGAGGCGGGTCTCACCTGCATTCAGGTCTTCTTCTTCCGCGCAGGGCAGAATTGGGGCAATCAGGCCTATTTCCCAAAGGCCGACCCGCAGCTGACCGGTGCGGAAGTGTTGAACGCCTTTCTCGCCCAATTCTACGACGACAAGCCGGTTCCTCGGCAAATCCTGCTTTCTGAAATGATTGAGGAACAGGCATTGCTGGCCGATGCGCTTTCGGAGAAGGCCGGCTACAAGGTTATCATTCTTGTCCCGCAGCGTGGCGAGAAGAAAGACCTGGCTGACCATGTTCTCGCCAATGCGCGTGAAGCACATGGACGCAAGCTGGCGGAAACCGCTTCACAGGAACGCCTGTTAAAAGGCTTCGCCGAAACCTTCGCCCTGCCCTATGTCCCGCGCCGCATCGAAATCTACGATAACTCCCACATCATGGGCACCAATGCCGTGGGCGGCATGGTGGTGGCGGGACCAGAAGGTTTCGTGAAGGGCCAGTATCGAAAGTTCAACATCAAATCGACTGACATTACCCCCGGCGACGATTTTGGCATGATGCGTGAAGTCATGACACGTCGATTCTCCCGACTTTTAAAAGAGGAAGGCATGCCGGATCGTTCCGCCCTACCCAGCGGAGAGGATGTGCTCGATGCAGGCTTCCCGGCATGGCCGGATGTGATTCTCATCGACGGCGGCCAAGGTCAGATGTCTGCCGTGCGTAAAATTTTGGATGAGCTTGGCATTCGCGATGTCGTGACCGCCATCGGCGTGGCAAAGGGTGTGGATCGCGATGCGGGTCGGGAGCGTTTCTTTGCCGACGGCAAAAGCGATTTCTCACTGCCGCCGCGTGACCCAGTCCTCTATTTCGTTCAGCGTATGCGGGATGAGGCGCACAGGTTTGCCATCGGCTCGCACCGCGCACGCCGAAAAAAGGAGATGGTGAAGAACCCGCTGGATGAGATTTCCGGCATCGGACCTTCGCGCAAACGGGCGCTTCTGCAGCATTTCGGAACTGCCAAGGCAGTTTCTCGTGCTGGCATTACGGATTTGATGGCTGTGGATGGCATCTCCGAATCTGTGGCCAAACAGATTTACAATCACTTCCACGAGAACCGGGCGGGTTGATGCAATCAGCACCGAAATGATGTCCATCTTGCGAGATTTTAAGTTGACGCATTGCCCTGCAAGTATCACTTAAAGGCTGATGCAATAGACAGGATGACCATGGCTTCGCGCGCACTGAACATTCCCAATCTTCTCACCTATGCGCGCATCGTGGCTGTCCCGGTGGTCGTTGCCTGCTTCTTCGTGGAAGGTAAGCTGCAAAGTTCAGATGTTGCTCGCTGGACAGCGCTTGGCATTTTCGTCGTCGCCTCCATTACAGACTATCTGGATGGCTACCTGGCACGCATCTGGAACCAGACCTCCAACATTGGCCGCATGCTGGACCCGATTGCTGACAAGCTGCTGGTTGCTTCCGTACTGCTATTGATGGCAGCTGATGGCACGATCGCCGGTTGGTCGCTATGGGCAGCCATAACCATTCTGTGCCGTGAAATTCTGGTTTCGGGCCTGCGGGAATATCTGGCGGCTTTGAAGGTCGCTGTGCCAGTGACCAGGATCGCCAAGTGGAAAACAACGATCCAGATGGTATCGATCGCTTTCCTGCTGGCCGGACCTGCTGGAGACAAGATTGGTCTCTACACGACGCTCCTCGGTATCGCACTCTTGTGGATTGCGGCGCTTCTGACAATCTATACCGGCTATGACTACTTCAAGGCAGGCCTCAAGCACGTGGTGGATGAAGAGTGATGGTGAAGCTGGTTTATTTCGCCTGGGTTCGCGAACGAATTGACAAGGCGGAAGAGGAGATCGAGCTGCCGGACACCGTAAAAACCGGGCGCGATTTGTTGAATCACCTCAAAACCTTGGGCGAAGGTTATGAAGCAGCGCTTGAATACCCGGAAGTGATCCGCCTTGCCATCAATCAGGAACATGTCGAGCACGACGAACCCATAACTGGCGCACGGGAAATCGGCATTTTTCCGCCGATGACCGGTGGATAAATGAGCACTATTCAGCCCACCATTCGTGTTCAGCCTGAGGATTTCGATCTCTCTCTGGAAATCGAACAGCTTACGCAAGGCCGGGCAGATGTGGGTGCGGTGGTTACCTTTACAGGACTCTGCCGCGACGAAGGCGGCAGCCTGAACGCACTGGAACTTGAGCATTATCCCGGCATGGCAGAAGCAGAAATGCAGCGGATTGGCGAGTTAGCAATCAGCCGCTTTTCGCTCTTGGGCCTCACGGCCATCCATCGCTACGGCAAGATCGCGCCGGGTGAGAACATCGTTCTCGTCATTGCTACCGCCTCGCACCGCCAAGCCGCCTTCGATGGCGCGAATTTTGTGATGGACTTCCTGAAAACCGCGGCCCCTTTCTGGAAGAAGGAGCATCTGGTTGATGGCTCGCAGGGTGACTGGATTGCAGCCAAGGACGCTGACGATGCAGCGCGAGAGAAATGGCTTAAGCGATAGACTTTTCCTGCCGCGTCCAAACCAAGAAGAGCGTAAGCACCACCAGCACAGCCACGTCGCGCCAAATCAGTGGAGCAAATCCGCTCCAAAAGGTCTCAAGCAAACCAATCGCGGCGGCACCCATTGCCGATCTCAACGGATGGAAATATCCACCCACGCCTGCGATCAGCACCACTTTAAGGCCGAAAATCAGGCCCGCGGCAAAGCCCATGGTGCCGTAAAGCATCGTTGCGAGTATTCCACCGGTGGCAGCGATGAGCGCCGAAAGGATATAGGTCCGCACACAAACGGCATCTACATTGACGCCGCAAAATCTCGCAGCAACTCTGTCTTCTGAAACTGCCCTCCATTCTCGCCCCGAGCGGCTTCCTTTGAGCGAGAGATGACATGCGAGAATGCCGCAAACAAGCACAAGGCTGATTAATAGCTGAAGTTCAGTGATGCTGGCCTCAAACGTCGAACCGGTAGCCAATGAGAGCGGACTGTTCAGGAATGGCGGCAACCACAGTTCCTGCGTGTTTGACACCAATCTCGCAATTTCCATAAGGCTGAGAAGAAGACCGAGAGAGGCCACCGTCAACGCATTTGGCGAAACTTCCGCAAGTGGCGACACCAAATATCGCCCAACCAGAATGCCGAGAGGCAGAACAACCAGAAGAACGAGCAGGACGCCAGCACCAAGAGAGGCTGCAAATGTGAGTAAAAATACGTTCCAGCCGGCATGAGAACCGAGCAAAAATAGGTGGCCGGAAAAGGCGAACAGCGCGCCATAAGTGAGGTCCGCCCGCTTGGTCAACGCGAAGGTCAATGAATAACCGTAGGCCAGCGCCGCATAAAGAGACGCAATGGGCATGGCGTTTGCCAACTGTTGCAGTGTGTAGATCATAGATCCCTCCCCTGCAAATTATAACTGGCATAATCGCGTTTACCAGTTATAATTCAGCATGACATTCTCCTGGACCGCTCATCGTTTTGCCGGTGGCGCATTGGCGCTTGATGTGGCGAACAGCGTCATTCTTCGCCATGATCCCACCAAACGTGTCGACCGGTTTGCGGTGCCGCGCCAACTTGAGGAATTTGCCGAGGCGGCCATGGCCTTTTCTGCTGAGCGCGATCTTTTTGGCAAAATTACACCTCTGAAACCCACCAGCCTTCCACCCTTCATGTCGTTTCGCGAGGCGGTTGATGGATATTTTCGCACAGTCGCTTTGGGGCAAGACGAACCTTCCCTGCTTGCAGAATTACTGAGGCGTGGCGCACTACTTCTTTGCGCCAACCCCGCTCCCCGTTCGTTGGAAACACAAGTGGTTCATTCGGCCTTACGATTGGTCGCCTTGCCTGGTCCCACGCGCATGAAGATTTGCGGTAATTGTGGCTGGCTATTCCTGGATCGAAGCAAAAACAAAAGCCGACTTTGGTGCGACATGTCAGTTTGCGGCAACCGTATGAAGGCCGCACGCCACTATCGCAAAAGAATGGGAGGGGAAGCGGAATGAAGCGAAAAGCGATCCTGCCGGTGGTGTTACTGACATGTTTGTCTGGTTGTCAGCGAGACACCGACCAAAAATTGGCGGAATTTTCCGGCCATATCTTTGTATTCAACTATCGTCTTTCCAAAGCCAATTATGTCGTCACACTTAGTCCCATAGCTCCTTTGCCCGAAGGTGGTTTGGCCGTTGCCATTTATGATGACCCGCGCGGAGGCAACCCGCTGATGACCCGCCAGCCGCTCTACGCGAACATGAAAAAAATCGTGCTGGAAAGCCCGGATGTGCAATGCGTTCGAGAGGGTAAAAGCTACACGGTTCAGGTGCAGTTGCAGGATGCGAACGGAAAGGTCCAGCAAACGCTGGAAACCAAGGTTTTAGCAACGCTGGACCAGAGCATTCTTCCTGCGAACCCGCTGATTGTCGGTCCGGCCTATGACATGAACCCAAAGGTGTTCAAACCAGACAACGAAGTGGATATGACACCCGAAAAGAATTGCCCTACATAGGGCAAAGCAGCCTCCCCCGATGACCTGACCAGAGGAGGCAAGTTCATCAGAAACCTTCCAGAACCAGCTTGCCGCGAGCCTTGCCGCTTTCCAGAATGGCGTGAACGGATTTCAGGTTGGCTGCATTGATGGGTGAGATCACGTCGGTCATCGTGGTCTTGATTCTGCCTTCCTCAATCAGTTGAGCAACCGCGTTCAGTAATCCGCCCTGCTCTGCCATATCAGCCGTCTGGCTCATCGAACGTGTGAACATGAATTCCCAGTGCACCGACGCTGATTTTCGCTTGAAGGGCATGATATCCATGACAGCCGGATCATCGATCAGCCCGAACCGTCCTTGAGGAGCCAGCAGTTCAGCGACGTCCGCCACATGGAGCTGCGTTTCCGTTGTTGAAAATACAAAGGCCGGGTGACCGAGCCCAAGCGCATCGACCTGAGGCGCGAGCGGCCTACCGTGATCCACGACATGGTGCGCACCCAGCTCCTTCACCCAATCCTGGGTCTCCGGTCTGGATGCCGTAGCAATGATCGTCAGATCGGTCCGTGCACGAAGAAGCTGGATAGCGATTGAACCCACGCCACCTGCACCTCCGATGATCATAACCGCGTTTGCCGCGCCCGGAACCGCCTTCGTCACATCAAGCCGGTCAAAAAGCATTTCCCAAGCGGTAATGGCTGTCAGAGGCAATGCGGCAGCTTCGGCATCCGAGAGGTTCTTTGGCTTGTGCCCGACTATCCGTTCATCCACCAGATGAAATTCGCTGTTGGCACCCTGGCGATCCAGCGCTCCGGCATAATAAACGGCATCGCCTACCTTGAAGCCGGATACGTCATCACCCACGGCAACCACTTCGCCAGAAACATCCCAACCTAGCACCTTCCATTGGCCCGGCTCGGCAGAGGCGCGGGTGCGGATCTTGGTATCGACCGGGTTGACAGAGACTGCCTTCACTTTGACCAGCAGATCGCGGCCTTTTGCGACTGGCGTTTCGAGTTCCACATCCACAAGTGAATCGGCTCTGTCGAGTGACCCGGCAGTTTGATAGGCGACGGCTTTCATGCTTCCACTCCTTCGCAAGGATTACTGGCGGCGTATATAAGCCAGCTTTTTCCCAGGCTAAGGGGCATCTGCGGTTTTGTTCAAAAAAGCGGAAAGCCGCCCCCGGGCACCCTGGAGCGGCTTTCAAAATTTTCATCAAAGAGTTGAAATCAGCCGACGATTTCGGTTTCAGCGAACCAGTAAGCGATTTCCTGAGCAGCCGTTTCCGGGGCGTCAGAACCGTGGACCGAGTTTTCGCCGATGGAGAGAGCGAAGGTCTTGCGGATCGTGCCTTCAGCAGCCTGGGCAGGATTGGTCGCGCCCATGATTTCGCGGTTCTTGAGGATTGCGTTTTCGCCTTCCAGAACCTGCACAACGGTTGGGCCAGAGGTCATGCCTTCAACCAGTTCGCCAAAGAAGGGGCGTTCCTTGTGAACAGCATAGAAGCCTTCAGCTTCACGCTGGCTCATCCAAACGCGCTTGGAAGCGATGACGCGAAGGCCATTGTCTTCGAAGACCTTGGTGATAGCGCCCGTCAGGTTGCGCTTCGTTGCGTCTGGCTTGATCATGGAGAAGGTGCGTTCAATCGCCATTGCCTGAAAATCCTTGAGTTTGCGGATGAGTGGGCGGTGTTTAGCTGCCCCGAATCACGAAAACAAGAGGGCAGCGCGGAATTTCACGCAAGCGTCACACGCAGCCCACCGGTTCAAGCGACTGCCCTGCCTCTACCATCGAACAGATCAAGGCACCGTTCGAACCAGATTGTGACAGAGTGGTCCTGCGGTACGAAGAGAGAACCGGTGGTAATTCGCAGCCACTGAAGCGCGCCGAAAAGAATGTAGTCGGCAAAGAGAGGGCTCTCCCCACCGAGATAGGGCTGGAACTTCAGCATATGCCGCATAGGCTCCAACTGTTGGGACAGCATCTTTGCGGCCTCTTCCCGCCCCTCGCTGAATTCCTCCAACTTGCGGCCAAGACGAGCCTCTCGATTTTCCCGGAAATAAGCCTGATCCTTCTCATCCAGCATGTCGTGAATGTCCTTGATGGCGAGACGCGTGAGGACCGGGTGGACAAGCATTTGCGAATAGCCCTCGACGAAGCGCGCCAAGGCCTTGCCACCCTCTCCACCGAAAAGGGTTGGACGATTGGGATAGGTTTCCTCGAGGTAGACTGCAATATCGAAGCTGTCGCGGATGAGGAGATCACCATCCCGCAAAACCGGCACCGTTTTGGAAAAGCCGTTTTCTATTTTCGGCACTTCGGTGAATGGAACCGGCCGCTCGATAAACTCCAGTCCCTTATGCTCGAGCGCCATCACCACTTTCCAGCAATGAGGGGAGAACGGCCGGTTCTCATCACGGCCACACAATGAATAGAGAATTCTGGTCATCACATCAGGCTCCCGTTCGGTCTCTGGAATGTTAACTAGTGGAGCCAGCCTTCGTGTCGATCAAATAGAATAATTTCATGGATGCCATTCAATACATTGCTGCATCACGGTGTTAGCCTGCGCTTCTTTCAAGGAGAGACCGATGCTGCAACACTTTCAAATGTTTGCCGATTACAATCGATGGGCCAACAGCCGCCTCTATGACGCCTGCGCTCAGATCAGCGAAGAGGAATTTCGAGCGGACAAAGGCGCATTCTTCGGTTCTGCCCAGCGGACCCTCAACCACTTGCTCGTGGCAGATCGCATCTGGCTGAAGCGCTTCACAGGCACCGGTGAAGTGCCGACCTCCCTTGATGCCGTTTTGTATGAAAGCCTGGGAGAATTGCGAACCGCACGCGAGACGGAGGATCAGCGTATCATCGAGTGGGTTGGCGGACTGAGCGAAGCGGATCTCTCTTCAATCATTTCCTATACGCCGGTCAGCATGCCGGAAAAGATGGAGCAGCGGCTCAGCCCCATTCTTGGACATGTGTTCAACCACCAGACCCATCATCGCGGTCAGGTGCATACAATCCTGACCTCATTGGGCCAGCCATCTGTCGCTCTGGACATCAGTTATTTCCTGCGTGGAGAAGGCAGTCGTTGGCAATAGTGAGCACATGCGCCGCACTCTCTTGCATAGAGCGTGAACTTCGGCCAAAACCGCGACCATGATTACGATAACCGATCTTTCCGCACGCATTGCTGGCCGCCTTCTTCTAGACCACGCCAGCGTGAGCCTCCCTACTGGCACCAAGGCTGGTCTTGTGGGCCGCAATGGTGCGGGAAAGTCTACACTGTTCCGGGTTGTCACCGGTGACCTGGCAGCGGAGAGCGGATCAGTCTCGCTGCCAAAGAATGCTCGCATCGGCCAGGTGGCGCAGGAAGCACCCGGCACCGAGGACCCGCTGATCGACATCGTGCTGGCAGCCGACAAGGAACGAACAGCCCTTTTGCGTGAAGCCGAAACTGCGACGGACCCGAACCGCATCGCCGAAATCCAAATGCGGCTGGTTGATATCGATGCCCATTCAGCGGAAGCCCGGGCCGCCAGCATTCTGGCGGGGCTTGGCTTTGATGCTGAAGCACAGCGCCGCCCCGCATCTTCATTTTCTGGCGGTTGGCGCATGCGTGTGGCTTTGGCAGCCGTTCTGTTTGCAGAGCCGGATCTCCTGCTGCTCGATGAGCCGACCAACTACCTCGATCTGGAAGGCACCTTATGGCTGGAAGACTATGTGCGGCGTTATCCCCACACCGTCATCATCATCAGCCACGACCGCGACCTCCTGAATAATGCCGTCAATGCCATTGTCCACCTCGACCAGAAGAAGCTTACCTTCTATCGCGGCGGTTACGATTCCTTCGAGCGGCAGAAGGCGGAAGCCGATGAATTGCAGATGAAGGCGAAGGCAAAGAACGACGCTGCACGCAAGCATCTACAAAGTTTCATTGATCGCTTCCGCGCCAAGGCAACGAAGGCCCGGCAGGCGCAGAGCCGCATCAAGGCGCTGGAGCGCATGGGCACAGTTGCCGCAGTGATCGAGGATCACGTGCAGCCGATTACCTTCCCGGAGCCTGAGAGGCAGCCATCCTCGCCCATCGTTGCCATAGACAAGGCTGTTATTGGATATGAGCCAGAAAAGCCTATTTTGAAAAACGTAACCCTGCGCATCGATAATGATGACCGCATTGCGTTGCTTGGGTCGAATGGCAATGGTAAATCGACATTCGCAAAGTTCATCTCAGGCCGCCTGGAAGCACAGGCAGGCAACCTGAAGACCGCACCAAACCTGAAAATCGGCTTCTTTGCCCAGCACCAGTTGGACGATCTCATTCCAGATCAGTCGCCTGCCGATCACGTTCGACGCCTGATGCCTGAACAGCCGGAAGCGAAGGTTCGCGCTCGCGTGGCCCAGATGGGGCTCGCCACCGAGAAAATGGATACTGCTGCCAAAGACCTTTCAGGCGGCGAAAAAGCACGGTTGCTCATGGGCCTTGCCGCGTTTCATGCGCCGAATCTATTGATACTCGACGAACCAACCAACCATCTTGATATCGATAGCCGCCGTGCGCTCATTGAAGCGCTGAATGATTACAATGGTGCTGTGATCCTGATTTCGCACGACCGCCACTTGATCGAAGCAACGGTGGATCGCCTATGGCTGGTCAATAACGGCACGGTCGCTCCCTTTGATGGCGATCTGGAAGAGTATCGAAACATCGTTGTCGCCTCCTCGCGCAAGAAAGACGACAAGCCTGCGACAGATGCTCAGGAAGCAGTATCCAAGGCTGACCAACGCAAGGTGAATGCTGAAAAGCGCGCCTCGCTTGCTCCCTTGAAAAAGCGGATAAACGATGCGGAAGCTCTCACCGCAAAGCTTGAGAAATTGATCCAGACTTTGGACGTGGAACTGGCTGATCCCAAGCTCTATGAGAAATCACCTGCAATAGCGGCAGAAAAAGCCAAGCAACGTAGCGATGCTGCTGAAAAATTGGCTGCAACGGAAGAGCTGTGGCTCGAACTGTCATCCCAATATGAAGATGCTTTAGCAAGCTAGACGCAAAGCTCGGCAAACAACCAGCTAACAAAGATCAATTTCTCTATCTCCTTGCATCTGAAAGAGTATCAGATGTAAACTATTGCATTTTCCGTAGCGCGTTAATTACCATTTTCAATGCAGCCTTAGGAATATTTTAAATTCCTGAATACATCTTAATATAGAAATTCTGATCGCATTCACGATAACGCGTAGCGTCTACGTGTATGTTTCTGGGCTGCGCCACAACCAAAACGCAGCCATGCCTTCATTGATCGCATTCCTCGCACTCATTCAAAAGAGACTGCGAGTTCCCTCGTGCTTGCTCTGCAATGCGCGTAGCTTCGCATGCCTTTGCCCGAGCTTATGAAAGCTCGTCACCGCGTGTTCCAGAATGGTTCCATGAAGGAATCAATCCCCGCCTAGTGGACGCCAAGATGTTCCAGTCACTCTCGCTGAAATCCTCCCTAACCTCTGCGTTTGCCTTGCTTCTTTGCCTCCTGCTGCTTCAGGGAGGGTTTGCGCTGTCGTCCATGCGAAGCATTTTCGGCAATGTCGATGGTCTTGCGAATGATGCCGTGCCTAGCGTCGATATTACCAACCGTCTGAATATTTCCATCGCCAATCTGCGCGGTCTACAGACGCGCCATATCCTGACTTCTGATCCTGAAGCCATGGCGAATGCCGATGCCGCACTCTCCAAAGAGGTGACGAAGCTTAAAGATCGAATGGCCAAATACGCTCCCATGGTCTCGCTTGATGTGGAGCGAACAGCGTTTGCCGGCTTCACCAAGGCTTCGGAAGAATATCTGGCTTTGAACGACAAGCTTGTTGCCTTGTCACGCGCTGGCAAGAAACAAGAGGCCGCCAGTCTCCTGACTGGTGACATGGTGAAAAGCTATGAACAAATGGACAATTACGCGGATGAATTTCGCGATGCCAATGTGGATGCTGCAAAGCGCATGTATGCCGATAGCGCTGACAGCTTCAGTCGTTCCATTATGTCAAATGCGATTTTGCTTGCTCTCGGTGTCATTGCCGGTGCCGCAGCCACTCTGTTCGTGTTTCGTGAAGTTTCGCGACCGATTGATAGCATTACGAAATTGATGCGCAGGCTGGCATCGGCCGACTTCAATATCAACATCCCGTTCCAAACACGCCGCAACGAAATTGGCGAGATGGCCAGAGCGGTTCAGGTTTTTAAGGAGAACGGCATCCGTGTGCGGGAGTTGGGCGAGCAGGAGGCGAGTTATAGCCAGAAATGCAACGAACTTCGACAGGATATCGGTGCGATGGTGGGTGCGGCCCTCAAGGGTGATTTCACGCAGCGCATGAATATTGCTTATCAATTCGACGAATTGAACGCCTTCGCAACGGCGATGAATGAGCTTGTAACTTCCATTGATCAGGGGCTGGGTGAGACGCGTCGTGTCATGAGTGCCTTGGCTCAAGGCGATTTGACAGAGGGGATGCAGGGACATTTCAGTGGTGCGTTCGCGGAGCTCCAAGGTAACGTCAATGCAACCATGGAAGCCCTGCGCCTGGTTGTGCAAGAGGTTCGACAGTCGGTGGATCAGATCAATTCCGGCTCGGGGGAACTGCGTACGGCATCCGATGATTTGGCAAAGAGGACAGAAAGGCAGGCTGCCGCGCTGGAGGAAACGTCTTCAGCCCTGGAAGAAATCACTACGGCTGCAACCCATTCAACCAGCCGTGCGGCAAATGCTGCACGAAAGGTAGAAGATGCACGGCAAAGCACCGAACAATCCCGCAATGTCGTGGAAAATGCCATCTCCGCTATGCAGCGGATTGAAGCGGCCTCCGGCCAGATCGGCCAGATCATCAATGTGATCGATGAGATTGCCTTCCAGACAAACCTGCTGGCCTTGAATGCTGGCGTGGAAGCAGCCCGTGCAGGTGAAGCCGGAAAGGGATTTGCGGTTGTTGCTCAGGAGGTCCGTGAACTTGCGCAACGCTCTGCCGTTGCCGCCAAGGATATCAAGGCACTGATTACCAAATCAGGCGAGGAAGTGGATGCGGGTGTGCGGCTCGTTAAAGCCACGGGTGATGCTCTCTCGCAAATCCGGGTGCATGTGGACGGCATCAATGAAGAAGTCCATTCGATCGCCACCACCTCACAAGAACAGAGCAGCAGCCTGATTGAAATCAACACGGCCATTGGTCAAATGGATCAGGTCACGCAGCGCAATGCTGCCATGGTGGAAGAGACAACAGCTGGAACCGTAAAACTGGCTGATGACGCCTATAATCTTCTCAACTTGATTTCCCGCTTCAAGCTGGAGAAAGCCGCAAATCAAGCTTCCCGCCAAATGAGACATGCCGTTCCGCTGGTTGCTGGAGGAAGAGGATGAAGAGCGGGTGAAGCGCTGGTTTCAGAGACCAGGGCGACCATTCCACAACCGGAATAAATAAGAAATTAACCATAATCGACTTAAGTCAGGAGGCATTTCAATCTCTTAATCTCCAGTCTGAGTCGGTTCATGTTTCTCCGCGCCCTTTGTGTTGCCTCCACTTTTGCCTGCCTTCTTGCATCCTGTGCAGGGCGCCCTGTTTCCGAAGGCGGGACACTTGTTTCCGCCTTCGCCGCAGCTCCGGCTGCGACGTCTCCGGCGAAAATCAATGCCAATGATCCCGTGCCTCTGACGCCTGCAGCGTGGGGGCGGGTCAATAATCCAAATGGCTTGGCGGGTCGGGTAATCGAGGTCGCGTCTCTGGATGATCTCAAACTGCGTGACAAAGAAGTGGCGCTGACATTCGATGACGGACCGATGCCAAAGAAGACCGAGAGGATACTTGCGACGCTCGATCAGTATGGAGTGAAGGCAACTTTCCTGATGGTTGGCGAGATGGCCAAGGCCCATCCAGATATCGCCAAACTTGTTGTCCGCCATGGCCACACCATTGGCAGCCACACCTATCGTCACCCCAATTTGCGTAATCTTTCTTTCCAGGCTGCGATTGCAGAAATAGAAAAGGGACGTCTGGCGGTGAGTGCGGCAACCCAGCAGGATGTCGGCTTTTTCCGCTTCCCCTATCTGGCGGATACCAAGACCCTGCGAAGCTGGGTAGCCAAGGATGGCATGGTTGTTCTGGATGTTCAGGTGGATTCGAAGGACTACTTCGCCGATTCACCTGCCGCCGTTGCAACACGCACCATCAACGCTCTGCGATCACACGGACGTGGCATTATCCTGCTGCACGACATCCACACGCGGACAGCCGCCATGCTGCCAGCTTTGCTGACCCAGTTGAAGGCTGAGGGCTACAAGGTTGTAAGCCTGCATCGGGCCAAGCCATCCTCTTTCTTGACAGCTTCCCTTGCAAACTAATGGCCAGAGGGCGGAAACGCCGCCTTCCAGCACTTCCCGCTCCAAGCTTAGCCCTTGAACTTGCCGTGAAACACCGTGGCACTCAGCGGGTGACGAGAACTCGGCGTTTCGCGCGCCTGCAAGGCCTCAGGAAGAGTAGAAGGATCGGCCTGCTTTCCAATGGCTACCACGGCATGCAGTGCGTAGCCCTCCGGCAGATTGATCGCCTGGATCATTGCGGACTTGTCGAAACCCGCCATGGCGTGTGCGACAAAGCCTGCAATGTGGGCCTGCAAGGCGAGGTAACCCCAGGCCGCACCCGCATCGAAAGCATGCGTGCCATTTTCGACAGGCGCTGATTGCCCCTGAGATAGGCGATGGGTCTGGCTCATGACAACGATCAAGGCACTGGCATTCTTTGCCCAAAGTTGATTGGCAGGCACCAGAGCGCCAAGAATGACATCCCAGCTGCTGTCACCTCTCAAGGTGTAAACGAAGCGCCAAGGCTGTACGTTTGAGGCCGATGGAGCCCAACGGGCTGCCTCAAGGATCAAGTGAACATCTTGCTCGCTCATTTTTTCGTCGGTAAACGCGCGTGGCGACCAGCGAGCGGGAAAGATATCAGCGACGGGATGATCCGGTTGGCGCGTATTCTCGGACATTATTGGTTCCAATCCTTTGGTCAATTTTAACTATGCCTTTTTGACCCAGCGCCCCTCGGGCGACTGCTGCCAATAGGTCAATTGATGCCCTTCCGTTTTCAAACGCTTCCAATGCGCGCGCGCGCCCTCAAGCTGTTCGGCATCATAACCGTCGAACATGAAGACAACGCGTTCGTATTGCACCAGATCGGGCGGCGAGGCTCCATCCACGATGAAGCGTACCGTCGCCTGATTCTGGTTTTCGCCTCCAGTTGTCAGAAGCACCGGCTGCTGCTCCGGCATGTCAGCTTTATCCGTCCCATGAGCCAGGAAGCTGTCATCGCGAAACGTCCAAAGATGCTGATCAAGCACCTGGAGGCGCTCTTCACTGACCGTCTGCAACACCACCCGCCAGCCTCGCTCGACGCTCTTTTCCAGGAGGGAGGGCAGCGCATCTTCGAGTTTCGATTCCGTCAGATGATAGAAGAGCACTTCTGTCATTGCAGCGTTCACGCCTCGTAGCGATCACGAATCAGTTGATCCAGAAGGCGCACGCCATAGCCGGAACCCCAGGATTGATTGATCTCGTTCGAGGGCGAGGCCATGGCAGTTCCGGCCACATCCAAATGCGCCCAAGGCGTTTCGCCGACGAATCGCTTGAGGAACTGAGCCGCCGTGATGGAGCCGCCATAGCGCCCGCCGGTGTTCTTCATGTCGGCGAATTTGGAATCGATCAGCTTGTCATAATCCTTGCCGAGCGGCATGCGCCATAGCTTCTCACCAGTCTGTTCGCCGGCCTTCAAAAGCCCTTCCGAAAGAGAATCGTCGTTGGAGAAAAGACCTGCGTGGATATTGCCGAGCGCGACGAGAATAGCGCCCGTGAGCGTGGCAAGGTTCACCATGAATTGCGGCTTGAAGCGATCATTGCAGTACCAAAGCGCATCCGCCAACACGAGACGGCCTTCCGCATCCGTATTGATGATCTCAATGGTCTGGCCAGACATCGAGGTCACGATATCGCCCGGACGCTGCGCGTTACCATCCGGCATGTTTTCAACGAGGCCGAGAATGCCGACGACATTGACCTTGGCCTTGCGTGCCGCGAGCGTATGCATAAGACCAATGACTGCGGCCGCTCCGCCCATATCGCCCTTCATGTCTTCCATATTGGCGGCAGGCTTGATGGAAATGCCGCCTGTATCGAAAACCACGCCCTTGCCAACGAACGCCAACGGCGCTTCGCCAGCCTTGCCACCCTTCCACTGCATAACAGCAAGCCGCGGCGGGCGAACCGAGCCTTGAGCCACACCCAGCAGCGCACCCATGCCAAGCGCGCGCATTTCTGTTTCGGTGAGAATTTCAACCTCCACACCCAGGGTTACCAGCGCCTTGGCGTGATCGGCAAACTCGGTTGGCCCAAGAATGTTCGGCGGAAGGTTGACCAGCTCGCGTGCCAGGTTGACCCCACCGGCAACCGCCTGGGAATCGCTCAAGAGCGCATCAGCATTCGCATGGGCAGCAGTGACAAGGATGACATCAACGCGTTTGCCTGCCTTATCCTCGTCCTCTTCTTTCTTGGTCTTGAAACGATCAAAGCTATAGGCCCGCAAGAGCATTCCGAGCGCAAAATCCGCTGCTTGGCGGCCAGAAACCGATAGACCAGGCGCATCGAGAAAGATTGTGACCGAATCGACATTTTTGATGAGGCTTGCAGCCTTACCTCCTGCCCGCAGCCAATCATAATCCGTCAAAGACTCTGGCTTACCAAGGCCAAGAATGGAAATCCTGTCAAAAGGAGATTGATGAGGAGCAATCAAATCCAGCACTGTCATGGATTTGGCACGAAAGGCGGCTACTTCGGCGGCGCGCTGATTGACAGAGGCCGGATCGGCAAGCGCTGCTCCGGCAGGTTCACCCTGTCCGGCCACCTGAAGAAGAATGGCAAGCTTGGATGGCGAATCTGTAGATGGAACAAAGCGAATGTTGAATGTGGAGGACATATCTTCTCCCGAGGAGGCATTGATTATCAGAGCTATAGCCATTTGGAGTGGTACGAAACCACGGCAAGGCAGGAATCGGTGAGAATTAATTTACCGTGTCGCGCAATCGCTTGCCACTGACAAAGCAATCCTCATAAAATGAAGACAGAAGGCAGGGAGGCCCTCTCGGAATTGGCGGACATCTATCAAACCCGTGCATCCTTGAAACTGGGAAACGCAGTCGCTTTGTGCAAAAAGCCCGCCATATGGTTTATCTTTTTGTTCGTCCTCTGGTGGGCGCTGCTAGGCATTTTCTATAGTTTCCCCCAAATCGACATCTGGGTCTCGCAACAGTTCTTTCTCAAGGGGACCTGCCTGTCCGGCACTCACCTGAGCAGTATTTGCGGCAGCTTTCCCTACTCTGGGGAAGATCTGCTTGTTCATCTGCGCCGGATCTATTTCTATCTTCCAGTGGCGGTAGCGGTGCTTCTGGCTCTTGCCATTTTAAGAAACCTTCAGCAGCACGGAGCGACCTATAACGCGAAGGCTACGCGACAATACTGGATTGCGCTCGTCTCAGGAGCCTTGGGCCCATACCTTCTGGTCAACCTCATTTTAAAGACCATATCGGGCCGTCCCCGTCCCTACCAAACAGACTTTTTTGGTGGCACTCACCATTTTACCGCTGCTGGTACTCTGGACGGATCATGCATCAACAATTGCTCCTTCATCTCCGGCGAAGCGGCAGGTGCTGGATGGCTCGCATGCCTGATCGTGCTTCTTCCACCGAGACTTCGCTTGATTCTGAGCCCGCCCATCATCCTGTGCTGTCTCATCTCGCCGTTTCTGAGGGTGGGTTTCGGAGGGCACTATCTATCCGATGTCGTGCTAGGCTTTTTGTCTTCGGCCGTCGTCTATGCAGGGGTCACGGTGTATTACGGGACACAGCGACAAAAAAATCCGTGGTCGAACGCTCGTTTGTGATCAGTGACCTGTCGCCTTTGCCATACAAATTGCGTAAGAGCCGATTAGGGCCGCTCGCTGAACGGCTTTGCAGCCGTAATGGATGTCGGCATATCGGACCCTTATGAAGATACTTGAACGCTACATCTTCCGGCGCGCCTTCCAGATGTTTCTCATAACTCTGGTACCCGTGCTGACAATCATCTGGACCATCCAGGTGCTTGGCCGCATCAATCTGGTGACCGATACGGGCCAATCCATGGGCTCGTTCATGACGCTCGCCAGCTTCATTCTGCCCACCATCATTCCGGTCGTTCTTCCCTTCGCCATCGTGATCGGCATCACGCAAACGCTGAACGGCATGAACAACGACTCGGAACTTGCCGTCATCGACGCGGCAGGCTCGGCGCGTTCGGTCATCTACAAGCCCGTGATGATCCTGACGCTCAGCATGGCTCTCTTGTCGTTCCTGATGACGAACTTCGTCGAACCACCGGCTCGCGTCAAAGCGCGTGAGATGGTGGCAGCGGCCTATGCCGACCTTCTTTCTTCGGTCATTGAGGAAAAGACATTCCGCAGCATTGAAGACGGCCTCTATGTCCAGATTTCCGAGCGCCATTCGGGCCGCGTCCTGACGGGCATCTTCATGGTCGATTATCGTGACCCGACCATGGACCTTATCTATTACGCGCGTGAAGGTTCCATCGCAGAAGATGGAAAGACCCTTACCATGCGTGATGGTGAGGTGCACCGTAAAACGCAGGATGGCCGGGTCTCGATCGTCAAGTTTCTTTCTTACGCATTCGACCTGTCGTCCATGTCTGAATCAACGGATGGCGCACCGGTTTATGCCAGTGACAGAAGCCTGAGCTTCCTGATCAACCCCGACCCCACGGACAAGACATTCCTGAACTCGCCGGGCAGTTTCCGTTCCGAGTTGCACCGCAGGCTTTCCGACTGGATGTTGCCGGTCGTATTCGGCCTGATATCGCTTGTGGTCGCCGGTAGTGCAAGATCGAGCCGCCGCGCACGTGTTCATCCGATGGTCATGGCGCTCATTCTCTGCTTTGCGCTACGCTGGCTGAGTTTCTATATTACCAACATGGCGAAAACCTCTGCGGAGGCAGTGCTTCTGATTTATGCCGTTCCTGCCGCCTTCGGCTTGTTGATGATCTTCATGCTGACAACCAATAGACAGATCTCTGCTCCGGCATTCGTCTTGCGTCCCTTCAGCTATGTTGCCCAAAGTGCGCGAAAGCGTTTCCTGGCCGCCAACGCAAAACGGCAGGGAGGTGCGTCATGATCGCGGCCCCGACACTTTCGCGCTACTTTTTCAAACGCTACATGATTACCGCGCTGTGGTTCTTCCTCGGCGTGTGCGGCATTATTTTTCTTGCGGATTTCAGCGAGACCAGCCGACGCATGGCAGGTTTTGTCGGTTATAGCGTTTCTGGCGGGTTACTGATGACAGCGCTTCGGCTGCCGCTCATCCTCCAACAAACCGTGCCCACTCTTACGCTGTTTATCGGCATGACCACGCTGATTACGCTGAACCGTCGCTCGGAGTTGGTGGTAACGCGCGCTGCTGGGCTCTCGGTATGGCAGTTCGTTCTGCCCTTTGTGGCCGGAGCATTCCTGATCGGCGTCCTGACAACAACCGTCGTCAATCCGATTGCCGCCTTTGGCCAGGATTTCGCATCGAATCTGGAGACAGACTGGCGCAAGGCAAGCAATGCATCCAAACCTTCGAACTTCCTTCCTTGGCTTCGGCAGATCGACGGCGACAATGACACGGTTATCGGTGCAAAAGGCTTCGAAAACGGCGGCACCAAACTTAATGACGTGGTGGTTTTCCACTTCGACAAGAACGGCCGCGTCACATTGCGCCAAGATGCAACCACAGCCACCTTGGAAAATGGTTACTGGGAGCTTAACAACGTTCTTGAGACTCGAACCGACGCCCCGGCTGCACGCGTTGCAACGGCACAAGTTCGTACAAATCTAAAACAGGAATTCCTTCAGGAGTCGCTCGCCAAGCCCGAAAGTGTTGCTTTCTTTGACATTTTAAGAAAAATTGAGGTAGCGAAATCCTTCGGTATCTCAACAAAGGCTCTCGAAACTCAGTTTCACTCGCTTCTGTCTTTGCCGCTCCTTCTCGTGGCAATGACGCTCATAGCAGCAACGGTTTCCCTCCGCTTCAGCCGAATGGCGCAATCGCGCTCGGTAATTCTGGGTGGCATCGTTTGCGGCTTCGTGCTTTATGTTGTGTCTGTGCTTGTGAAAGCATTCGGAAGCAGCGGGGTCGTTCCTCCCTTCGTGGCCGTCTGGTTACCAGTCGTTGTTGCGTTGGCTCTGGGAGCGACAATCCTGCTTCATCAGGAGGATGGCTAGTGGCGGTAATTGACCGCGGGAATAACAGACGGCTTTTCGCAGCCCTGCTGACCAGCACGGCTGTGTGCATTGCGGCTGCCTACCCGTTGCCCGTTTTCGCGCAGGGCTCAACCCTTGCACCCGAAGCTGCAGATGGAGCAAAGATGCTCCTGCGCGCTAATGACCTGACCTATAATCAGGATACGCAGCGCGTGACCGCCAATGGTCGTGTGCAGATCTATTACAATCGCTACCGGATGGTGGCGCAGCGTGTGGAGTACGACCAGAAGAGCGGTCGTGTGATGGCGACTGGCAATATCGAATTGATCGAGCCAAGTGGTAGCCGGATCTATGCCGACTCACTCGATGTAACGGACAATTTTGGCGAAGGCTTCGTCAATTCGCTTCGCGTCGAGACAACCGACAATACCCGTCTTCTCGCCGAAAGTGCTGAACAGCTTCCCGACGATAAGATGGTGCTGAACAACAGCGTCTATACGGCTTGCTTGCCTTGTGCCAAACGGCCTGATCGTGCCCCTCTTTGGCAGGTGAAGGCACAGCGCGTCATTCGTGACGGCAAGGCTCACACGATTCGCCTGGAACACGCTAAATTTGAGCTGTTCGGCATGCCGATCGGCTACCTGCCGTTCGTCACCGTTCCGGATGAAACTGTCGAGCGCAAGTCTGGCTTCCTTTTCCCGCGGGCGAGCGTAACGGACAAGCTGGGCGTTGGCATCTCCGTGCCCTATTACCATGTCTTCTCGCCGAGCATGGATGCGACCATCACGCCGACCTACTACACGAAGCAGGGCCTGCTCCTGCAGGGTGAGGTTCGCAACCGTTTCGAGACGGGCGACCACACCTTCCGCTTTGCTTACATCGATCAAAAGAGCCCGGACGGCTTCGTATCCGGCACCAGTGATGACGTAAAGCAACGCGGCATGATCGCGTCGAAGGCTCGCTTCCAGATCAATCCGCGCTGGGCTTTCGGCTGGAACGTGATGTACCAGACGGACAATAACTTCTCGTACACTTACAAGCTGACCGGAACATCGGCGTCGCCGTTCACCAACGATATCTATCTGACAGGCTTGGGGCAGCGGAATTCGTTCGATCTGCACAACTACTATTTCGATATCCAGGATACCAGCCGCAACAAGCTGCCTGAAAAACAGCAGGCGGTTGTCTATCCGTCATTGGATTACGTCTACTACGCGCCAGAGCCTGTAGCGGGCGGTGAATTGTCGATTACGACGAATTTCACCAACCTTTCACGTCGTGAAGACGACTTCTATTCTTTGGGCGACACCGCTCGGTATCGTGGTTTGGAAGGCAGCTATAGCCGCTTCTCCACGGAAGCCGAATGGAAACGTACCTTCACAACGGACCAAGGTCTGCTGCTGACGCCTCTTCTGGCTGCACGCGGCGACTTGATGCGCCAGACGGGCGATTCGGCGCCAAGCTTCGGCACCTTCAATTATGCCGGTGATTTCTCGGATGATGGCGGCAATTCCCGCTATATGCTGACGGCCGGTCTCGAGGCGCGCTACCCTATTCTGTTCGAGGCAGGTAACAGCACCCATATTCTGGAACCCATTGCCCAAATTTATGCACGCCCCAACGAGCAGTTGGCAGGCAGCATGATGAACGAAGACGCGCAGAGCTTCGTGTTCGACGCCACGTCCCTGTTTGATCGTGACAAGTTCTCCGGCTTTGACCGTGTAGAAGGTGGCACGCGTGCGAATGTCGGTCTTCGCTACACCGGCACGTTCAATAACGGCATTGGCGTTCGTGGTATTGTGGGTCAGTCCTACCAGCTTGCTGGCCTGAACTCGTTTGCAACGCCGGACCTTGTAAATGTCGGCGCTGATTCTGGCCTGGAAACGGATGTTTCCGATTTTGTAGCCATGGCAGCACTGGACCTGCCACAGGGCTACAGCCTTCAGGGCCAAGGCCGGTTTGACGAGAAAACTCTGGATCTGCGCCGGGCCGATGCCTCCATCAGCTACAGCTTGCCGCGCGTGAGTGGTAGCCTGATCTACACCAACATCGCGGCCCAGCCGGAATACGGCAATCCTGATGACCGCCAGTATCTCAAGAGCGCCAACAGCTTCAGAATCAACGAGTACTGGTCTCTCTCCAGTTCTGCAACTTGGGATCTGAACAATGATCGGGTCGTTCGGCGCGGTCTTGGCGTGACCTATGCGGACGAGTGCACGATCTTCACGGTTGGCTATACGGACAAGCCTGCAAGCACAGATGCAAATGACTGGTCAGTGGTTGCACGTCTCAGTTTCCGTACACTGGGCGACATCAACATTGGTGGCCAGACGGATTGATAATCTCATTTGTGATTTGACCGGCTAAACGTCATTGTTTCGCCGCATGAAATGTGCAATCCACAGCGAAATCATTCAGCATATTGGCAGGCGGCTCTTGTGAGCCGCTCCGCCATCAGGAAAGGACGAGAGATGTTCGCAAGCGTAGCATGGCGTCGAATTGCCCTTGCAACAACGGCACTCGCTTTATCTTTCGTTGCCGAGCCTTCGATGCAGTTTGCACATGCGGCAAGCCAGGTGGTTGCGGTTGTGAACAAGACGCCGATTACCAGCAATGATATTGCACGACGCGTTGCCTTCCTGAAGCTGCAGCGAAAGACCGGCAATCTACAGCAAATGGCTCGTACCGAACTGGTAGACGAAGCCCTGAAGCGCGATGAGATCGCGCGTGTAAAAATGTCCGTCAGCACGGAAGATGTTGACCGCTCGTTCGAGCGATTCTCCGCAAGCAACAAGCTTACCCCGGCTCAGATGAGCAAGATTCTCGAGCAAGCTGGCGTGGGCGTCGAACACTTCAAATCCTACATAGCCATCCAGATGAGCTGGCCACGCTTGGTCAATGCCCGTTACGGCGGCGGCCGCATGTCTTCCGATGAACTGGTCAAGCGCATGATGGAAAGCAAGGAAAAGCCGGTCACCACCGAGTATTTCCTTCAGCAGGTCATCTTCGTCATACCGGAATCCAAACGTGGCAAAATCACTGGCCAGCGTAAGGCAGAGGCGGAAAAATCCCGCTCCCGTTTCCCCGGTTGCGATCAATCGAAAGAATTTGCCAAGACTATGCGTGATGTTTCCATACGCAGTCTGGGTCGTGTCATGAAGCCGGAACTGCCGGAAGAATGGAAGCCATTCATCGAAAAAGCGTCGGCGAATGGCACCACAGGTACTCGCGTCACCGAAAAGGGCGTGGAGTATCTCGCCATCTGTAATCAGCGCCAGGTATCTGACGATACAGCCGCCGAAGTCGTCTTCCGTGCGGAAGATATTGGCAAGGCCAAAAAGGGCGGCGAAGATCCGAATAGCGAAAAGTATATGGAAGAGCTGCGCAAGAAGGCGCAGATTGTATATCCTTGATAACGGTATTGCGACCGGCGCGCCCCTTGGCGCTGACGCAGGGTGATCCGGCTGGTATAGGGCCGGATATCACCATTTCTGCGTGGCTGGCGCGCCGTGAACTGGGGCTTCAACCATTCCTGTTTATTGGTGATCCCGCCGTTCTGGCTGCCAGGTGCAAGATGCTTGGGCTCACCGTTCCCATTGTTGAGGCAGAGCCGCAGACTGCCGCAGAACATTTTGCCGATGCCTTGCCGGTCTATCCTATTCCCATTGGCACGGTGATTGAAGCTGGACGTGCACATGTGGCCGGTGCGCGCGCCACGATCAACGCAATCGAAACGGCGGTTGATTTCACCATGCGCGGCTTAACAGGCGCTGTCGTCACCAATCCTATTGCAAAATCCGTACTCTATGACGCAGGCTTCGGTTTTCCGGGCCACACGGAATTTCTCGCGAGTCTGGCTGAGAAAGCGACGGGCTCACCTTGCTTGCCGGTCATGATGTTGGCGGGGCCGAAGCTGCGCGCTATTCCCGTTACCATCCACATTCCACTTCATGCTGTTCCGCAAGCCTTAACGGAAGATCTCATTGTAGAGACCTGCCGAATTACAGCACACGATCTGCGTACTCGGTTTGGCCTCCAAGCACCTAGATTAGCCGTCGCAGGGCTCAATCCGCATGCCGGGGAAAATGGTGCTCTTGGCGTGGAAGATCGCGATATCATCGCACCCGCAATCGAACGGTTGAGAGAGGCTGGCATCAATGCAATCGGCCCCCTGCCCGCAGACACTATGTTTCATGATGAAGCGCGGGAGCGATATGACGTGGCTATCTGCATGTATCATGATCAAGCGTTGATCCCCGCCAAGGCATTGGGTTTTGACGATTCGGTCAATGTTACCCTGGGTCTTCCCTTTATCCGCACATCTCCGGACCATGGAACAGCCTTTGGCCTCGCTGGCAAAGGCGTGGCGCGTTCATCAAGCCTCGTTGCTGCCCTCAAGCTCGCTTCGGACTTGGCCTATCATTCAGGTAATCGAAACTAATGGCAACATTGGATGGACTTCCGCCGCTTCGCGATGTGATTGCGCGGCATGGCCTTGATGCGCGCAAGGCGCTCGGCCAAAACTTTCTGCTAGACCTAAACCTGACACAGAAAATTGCCCGCACGGCTGGCTCGCTTGAAGGTGTTACCGTGTTCGAAGTCGGCCCTGGCCCTGGTGGCCTCACGCGAGCCATTCTATCCCTTGGTGCAAAAAAGGTCATTGCTGTCGAGCGCGATTCCCGTTGTCTGCCCGCACTGGCTGAGATCGAAGCTCATTATCCTGGGCGACTTGAGGTCATAGAAGGTGATGCGCTGAAAACAGATTTCCAGTCGCTGGCCAAGGGTGAGGCGGTGAAAATCATCGCTAACCTGCCCTATAATGTTGGAACGCAGCTTCTCTTGAATTGGCTGGTGCCTGACGAATGGCCGCCCTTCTGGCAGTCGCTTACCCTGATGTTTCAAAAAGAAGTGGGCCAGCGAATTGTGGCGCATGAAGGCGACAATCATTATGGGCGGCTTGGCGTCCTGTGCGGCTGGCGAACGGATGCACGCATGGCCTTTGATGTTCCTCCGCAGGCCTTCACACCGCCTCCCAAGGTTACGTCCTCCGTCGTCCATCTCACCCCAAAGCCCAATCCCCTGCCGTGTGATATCAGTGCATTGGAGAAGCTTACCCAAGCGGCCTTTGGGCAGCGCCGAAAGATGTTGCGGCAAAGTGTTAAATCGCTGGGCGGCGAAGGGCTGCTTGCAAAGGCGGGCATTGATCCCGCCCGCCGGGCGGAAACGCTTTCCGTGGAAGAATTTGTGACGCTTGCGAACTGCCTTGGCTAAACAGCTTTAAACCAGGATCAGCTCGGCAGAACGGGCTCTTCTTCCAGCAATCCGCGAACGAAATCGAACAATCCGTACCGACGGTCACGGCGAATGCGTTCAGCATTGACGATGCTATTCACGTTATGAAAGGCCTCGTCCAGATCATCGTTGACGATGACATAATCATATTCGCGCCAATGCTCGATCTCGGCGCGAGAATTTGCCAAGCGCGTTCGGATGACCTCTTCAGTATCCTCAGCACGGCGGTGAAGCCTCGATTGCAGCTCGGTCATGCTTGGCGGCAGAACGAAAATCGAGACGATGTCCGCCTTCATGCGCTCCTGCAATTGCAGCGCGCCCTGCCAATCGATATCGAACAGCATGTCACGGCCTTCCGCCATAGCCTTTTCGACAGGCTCGCGCGGCGTACCGTAGAAATTGCCGTGCACCTCTGCCCATTCCAGAAGCTCTCCGTTTTCACGCATACGCTCAAACTGAGGAATGGTGATGAAGTGATAATGCTTGCCAGCAATCTCACTGGGGCGTTTGGCGCGCGTCGTCACGCTAACAGAGATCTCGAGGCTATGATCATCACGCAACAGATTGCCAGCAATAGTGGATTTTCCAGCGCCAGACGGCGATGAAAGAACCAGCATAAGCCCTCGGCGGGCAATCTTCACGGGCGCGCTAGGGGCCGGGCTCATGCACTACTCCAAATTTTGAACCTGCTCACGGAACTGATCGATTACGACCTTGAGTTCGATGCCTGCCGCGGTTACCGCAGCTGAATTGGATTTGGAACAGATGGTATTGGATTCGCGGTTAAATTCCTGTGCAAGAAAGTCCAACCGCCTGCCAATAGGCCCGCCCTTTTCCAGAAGCTCTTCAACTGCTGCCACATGGGCCTTCAATCGATCGATTTCTTCTCTCAAATCTGCCTTGGTGGCAAGTAGCGCAACCTCGGCATACAGGCGATCCCGGTCCAGCCCGTTGTTGTTGTCCATCAGAGCGGTCAATTGACCTTGCAGACGGCGGGCAATCTCGTCTGGCGCGCGAGAGGCGTCGTTCTCTACAGTGCCAACGAGCGCTTCGATCGTGCGTAGTTGCTGCCTCAGAATGGAACCCAGAGCCTGCCCTTCGCCTGTGCGCATGGCAGCAAGATCATCTACGGCCTGATCCAACCCAGACAAAATGACCTCATCCCGCTTTTGTAAGGTCTCAGGCTGCTCCTCTGGCTCACGCATCTCTACAAGACCGCGCAACCCGAGAATTGTATCCAGCTTAAGAGGAGCAGGATCGACCAGTTCGCCCAATTCACTCCGCAGGGCAAGAATGGCGTGAAGCGCATCGCGGTTCAGCACGGCATCTACTTTTGCTTCGCTGACCGACACCGTCAAAGTAGCCTGAATGTTGCCCCGGCTTATACGCTCGGAAATACGCTTCTTGATATCTGTTTCGAGGGCCTCATAGCCGGATGGCGCTCTCAGGCGCACATCCAGTCCTTTGCCGTTGACCGACCGAAGCTCCCAAACCCAACGGTAGCGCTCGACGGAGCCTTCCCGGCGGGCAAAGCCGGTCATGGACTGAACACTCATGGTCTCGTCCTTTCAAATCATGTCGTATGGTCGCCAATGACCAGCGGGAGGCACGGGCGCCCAGTCAGCCTTTTGGTGGCTTTTCGGCTTCAGCACCGCCGGGCAAACCATCCATTAGTGTTTCATCATCAGGTGTCTCGTTGGCCCGTTCTGCTTCGATTTTGCGCCAGCGACGAACATTGGCGTTGTGCTCATCGAGCGATGCGGCAAAAGCATGCCCCCCTGATCCGTCAGCAACGAAGTAAAGATCGTTGGTGCGCCAGGGATTAGCCACGGCTTCCAGCGCGGCACGGCCCGGATTAGCAATCGGCGTCGGAGGCAAGCCCTTGATCTGGTAGGTATTGAAAGGGGTCTGCTTGTCGATATCAGACTTCATGATTGCCCGATCGGCGGGTTTGCCCGCTCCACCGAACAGGCCGTAGATAATGGTCGGATCGGATTGCAGGCGCATACCCTTATTGAGACGGTTGATGAAAACAGAGGCAACATGCGCCCTCTCATCATCCTTGCCCGTCTCCTTCTCAACGATTGAAGCCAGAACGACGAATTCCTGTTTCGTCTTGATCGGCAGATCGGGATCTCGCTTCTCCCAAATCTGGTCAATCAGTTTTTCCTGCGCCACGCGCATCTGCGCCAAAATCTCCGTGCGGCTGGTGCCGCGAGAAAATTTGTAAGTGTCCGGGCGGAGACTTCCCTCAGGCGGCTGCTCGTTTGGCAGCGCGCCCTCAAGCACAGGATCTTCGGCCAAGCGCTGCATCATCTGCTGCACGGTGAGACCTTCTGGCATCGAAACGGAATAGAGGATCGATTTGCCAGATTCCAGCAGCAAAGCGATATCCTTCATCGAGGTGCCGGCCTTGATCTCGTATTCACCGGCCTTCAAAGTCTGGCCATCGCGGAGATAAGTCGCCGTCATGTAACGGAAGACGCGCGCATCGGAAACAACGCCGTTACGCTCCAGGCTTTGCGCAATCTGCTGTAGGCCTGCCCCTTCTGGCACAACAAAATGCGTGTTTGTTTCGAGAGGACCAGGCTTTTGATAGGCCGAAATGATGTAGTAGAAAACGCCCACGGCAACGACGGCGACCAGTACGATCATCGTCATGACGAAGTTCAGGAAAATGACAAGCTGGCTTCGCGCCTTCTTGGAGCGGCGCGGTGGTTCAGGCACACGCTCAGGCCTCAGCGCTTCATTGGGTGACTTCGGCACGAAGGGCCCACCACCGGTAGAGCCGGAATGATCTGCATTCGGATCGTGGCTATTGTTCGTATCAGTCACCGGCACTCCTTCATCGCCTCGGGCCCGAAGCGGCGGCTTATCGAACATCACCGTACCGCAGCTCCAGCGTAATCTCTGATACCGGAGGTTCAGCCAGTCTGGCTTCAACTCTGGTCACAGGCGTGGCGCGAAATTAAATCCCTCCACACAGGCAGGTCTGTGACCAAGCAATGCGGCGAAAACAGGGTTTAAAACGAGGCTACGCTTCAACACACAGCCCCGTTATTCTCATTTGATCAATCTTCGTAACGACGCAGAACGAGAGAAGCGTTTGTGCCGCCAAAGCCGAACGAATTCGACAGGGCGATATTGATGTCCCGCTTGCGCGCCTTGTGCGGAACGAGGTCGATCTTCGTCTCAACGTCCGGGTTGTCCAGATTGAGTGTCGGCGGCGCGATATTGTCACGAATGGCAAGTGCCGAGAAAATGGCTTCGATTGCACCGGCGGCACCCAGAAGATGGCCGACGGCGGATTTTGTCGAAGACATGGAAATGCGAGAGGCAGCGTCGCCAACCAGACGCTCAACCGCACCAAGTTCGATGGTATCCGCCATGGTCGACGTGCCATGGGCGTTGATGTAGTCGATCTCGGACGCGCTAATGCCCGCACGCTTCAAAGCCGCCGTCATACAGCGGAAAGCGCCATCGCCATCTTCAGACGGCGCGGTGATATGGAACGCATCGCCCGACAGACCGTAGCCAACGACTTCGGCATAGATCTTGGCACCGCGCGCCTTGGCGTGCTCGAGTTCTTCCAGAACAACGATACCGGCGCCCTCACCCATGACGAAGCCGTCACGATCACGGTCATAGGGTCGCGACGCCATTTGCGGGTTATCGTTATGCTGTGTGGACAACGCCTTGCAGGCTGCGAAACCCGCAAGCGAAATGCGGCAGATCGGCGATTCGGCACCGCCAGCCACCATGACATCCGCATCGCCGAGCGCGATCAGTCGGCTGGCATCGCCAATCGCATGTGCGCCCGTCGAGCATGCCGTAACAACAGCATGGTTTGGACCGCGCAGCTTGTGCTTGATCGAAACCTGGCCGGACACCAGATTGATCAGACGACCAGGAATAAAGAATGGGGATATGCGGCGAGGACCCTTGTCGCGCAGCGTATAGCCCGCCTCGACGATGCCTTCCAAACCGCCAATGCCGGAACCGATCAAAACACCGGTTGCGCACTGATCATCATCCGTTTGCGGATGCCAACCAGCATCGGCAAGCGCCATATCAGCAGCGGCCATGCCGTAAACGATGAAAGGATCGACCTTGCGCTGTTCCTTTGGCTCCAGCCAGTCGTCGGCATTGAAAAAGCCTTCAACCGATGGATCTGTCGGAATACGACACGCAATTTTTGCGGGAAGGTCTTCGACCTCAAATTCCGTAACGAGCCGGGCGGCATTCTGGCCAGCGATCAATCTTGACCAGCTGATTTCCGTACCGCAGCCGAGAGGAGATACCATTCCGGTACCGGTGATAACGACACGTCTCATGCCAGCGCCCCACCCCGAATGTATATGACGACACGTCAAATGACTGAAACGGCCCGATGAACACCGGGCCGTTGGTGAGCGCGCCCATAACAGGGGCGCTCAAACGATAGAGATCGGATTAGGCCTGAGCCTTTTCGATGAACTTTACAGCATCGCCAACTGTCAGGATCGAGTCAGCAGCATCGTCCGGGATTTCAACGCCGAACTCTTCTTCGAAAGCCATGACCAGCTCAACGGTGTCGAGGGAGTCAGCGCCCAGGTCATCGATGAAGCTTGCGCCTTCGACAACTTTGTCGGCATCGACGCCGAGATGATCAATGACAATTTTCTTTACGCGCTCTGCGATATCGCTCATGTCGGTTTCCTCGACCTTTATCTGTTCGGAATGCCTTTATGCATCCGCACCCTGTTGGAACCTTCGGCCGTCTCTTGAAGAACGGCTCTCCGGCAAACTCGCTCAACCCGAGGCTAGACTGCGACCTTGTCATGCGTCAATCGCATCGAGGACGTCAGCATTCGGGGTGACTTTTGACAGTCATTGGCCCGCTTAACACGGTTTCAACGCGCCGCAAAGTCAGAAAATCACGACATTCCCGGCTTCCAACAGTCAAACCTGTGGGCAGCCGGGAACCTCGCAACCTATTCAGATCATTGCCATGCCGCCGTTGACGTGCAAGGTCTGACCCGTGACATAACCTGCTTCATTGGAAGCCAGGTACACGACAGCCGTTGCGATATCCGCACCAGTGCCCATGCGCTTCATCGGAATGGCACCGAGAATGCCTTCCTTTTGCTTCTCGTTCAACTTGCCAGTCATCGCACTTTCGATGAAACCGGGAGCGATGCAGTTCACGGTCACGTTGCGGGTTGCAATTTCCTGCGCGAGTGACTTGGAGAAACCGATCATGCCGGCCTTGGAGGCACAGTAGTTGGCTTGTCCTGGATTGCCGGTGACACCAACGACTGAGGTGATGTTGATGATGCGGCCAAAACGGCGGCGCATCATCGGGTGCGTCAATTCCCGCGTCAGGCGGAAAGTCGAGGTCAAGTTCACCTCGATCACGCTATCCCAATCGTCGTCACTCATCCGCACGAAAAGGCCATCCTTGGTGATGCCCGCATTGTTGACGAGGATATCCACGCCACCCAATTCGGCCTCTACCTTTTCGCCCAGCGCCTTGACCGCGTCGCGGTCCGCAAGGTTGGCGGGAAAAATCTTTGCACGTTCGCCAAGTTCGGCAGCCAGCGCTTCCAGCTTTTCGGCGCGGGTGCCGTGCAAGCCAACAATTGCACCCTGTGCATGCAGGGCCCGCGCAATTTCTTCACCGATTCCGCCAGTTGCGCCGGTTACCAGGGCCTTGCGGCCTGTCAGGTCAAACATGTCTTTCGTTCCTTCGTGCTCAGCCGAGAAGCGCCTTGAGCGCGGCTTCTATATCCGCAGGCGTGTTGACGGCAATGCCAGTAACATTCTTGTCGATGCGGCGAGCAAGGCCCGTCAGAACCTTGCCGGAGCCAATTTCATAAAGCGTGGTCACGCCATTGGCACCGAACCACTCTACCGTTTCACGCCATCTGACCTGCCCGGTCACCTGCGCCACCAGCAGTTTTGCAATCTCTTCGGCATCCGTGACGGGGGCTGCGCGAACATTGGCAATAACGGGAACAACGGGGGTGTGCTTGGTAACTTTATCCAACGCGTGCGCCATGGCCGTTGCAGCAGGAGCCATGAGATCAGAATGGAAGGGTGCCGAAACCGGAAGCATAATGGCGCGCTTGGCGCCCTTTTCCGTAGCAAGGGCCGCCGCCTTTTCCACTGCCCCCTTGGAGCCGGAAATCACGAGCTGCCCACCGCCATTATCATTCGCGATCTGGCAAACGCCTTGCGAGCGCGCTTCTTCGCAAGCAGCCATCACATCAGCCTGTTCCAAACCGATAATGGCAGCCATGGCTCCCTCGCCCACCGGAACGGCGGACTGCATGGCATCGCCGCGAATGCGCAACAGGCGCGCCGTGTCTGCAATTGAGAACGTGCCGGCAGCACAGAGCGCCGAATATTCACCCAGCGAATGCCCTGCGACATGAGAAACCTTGTCCGCAAGCTTCAACCCGCCGGCTTCCAGCACACGCATGACCGCCATGGACACGGCCATCAAGGCGGGCTGTGCATTGGCCGTCAGCGTCAACTGATCTTCAGGACCATTCCACATAATGTCAGACAGTTTCTGGTCGAGCGCTTCATCCACTTCCTGAAAAACGGCGCGCGCCTCAGGAAAGGCTTCAGCAAGATCCTTACCCATGCCAACAGACTGACTGCCCTGGCCGGGGAACGTAAAAGCGATGCTCATGGGATGTCTATCCTTCCCTTTTTTCTGCTTCCATTCACATTATGACCGCCCAAGTCAAGGCTTTCGGCCTGCATGCTGCCTGTGCGCTGGCCAAACTTCGCACTGATACACAGATCAATCAGGGGACGGGCGCTGCACGCCACGGGTGTCCTACAAACACCTCATGCGTCACCTGGCACAAAGCCTCACGCGCCCCATGGTTGCTCTGGTTTCCCGAGAAAATGCAACGGGTTGCAATTTCTCGAAGGCGCTTGCACTGCGCGGCAAGCAGCTTACATTGCAGCCGCCTCCCAACAGACACCACTGGAAATCCTCATGCAATTCAGAAAACTTGGTCGAACAGATATATCCGTTTCACAAATTTGCCTCGGCACCATGACCTGGGGTTCGCAAAACAGCGAAGCTGAAGCCTTTGAGCAGATGGACTATGCGCTCGATCATGACGTCAACTTTTTCGATACCGCAGAACTTTACCCAACGACGCCGCTTTCCGCTGACACCTACGCCGATACTGAACGCCTGATCGGCAACTGGTTTGCCGCCACCGGCAAGCGCGAGAAGGTGGTCTTGGCCACCAAGGTCGCAGGCTCCGGCCGTCCTTATATTCGCGGCGGCGCGCCAATCACCGGACAAACCATCAAGGAAGCTGTCGATGCCAGCCTTCAGCGCCTGAAGACAGATTATATCGATCTCTATCAGATCCACTGGCCAAACCGCGGCAGCTTCCACTTCCGCGCCAGCTGGAACTACGATCCGTTCGATCAGGACAAAACACGCGCACTTGCCGAGATTGAGGAAAAGCTGGAAGCCTTGCAGGAATGCGTGAAAGCCGGGAAAATTCGCGCCGTCGGGCTTTCCAATGAGACGACTTGGGGTACGCAAAAATACCTGACGTTGGCTGAACAGAAAGGCCTGCCGCGCGTCGCAACGATTCAAAATGAATACAGCCTGCTTTACCGGCATTTTGATCTGGATATGGCGGAACTTGCGCACCACGAGGATGTCGGGCTTCTGGCGTATTCGCCACTGGCAGGCGGCATTCTTTCCGGCAAATATCTTGATGGGACGAAGCCAGCCGGCTCACGCGGCTCCATCAACGGCGATATTGGCGGGCGTCTCGTTCCAGAGCAGGCCGCCGCAACCAAGGCTTATGTCGAACTCGCCTCCAGACATGGGCTTGACCCGTCCCAAATGGCGCTGGCTTTCTGCCTGACGCGCCGGTTCATGGCATCGGTCATCATTGGCGCAACATCCATGGAGCAGTTGGAAATCAACATCGGCGCAGCCAATGTGACGCTTTCCGATGAGATCATGAAGGAAATTGCCAAGATCCACCGTAACTATCCAATGCCGATCTAATACGGCGCAACCGGTCAATTTCGATGGCTGCCGTCTGGGCAGCCATCAGTTCATGGAACGCTAACCGTTTACGACCTTCTGACTGGCGAGAATGCAGCGCAAAGCTTAAGGTTTAGAAGGCGCGCAGCATCGCGCTGTAAAGGCGTGGGGTAAGCGTTCATGAGTACGATCAGCAGCGTTTTCACGGGCGCCAATGCAGCGCAGAACATCAATCTGCTTTTCTCGACGCCCAAAACAGGTGCGAGTTTTACGCAGCCCGCCCCTCGTCCCCTGCCCAGCGCAACGCCTGGCGAACAGACAGCCAGCCAACGCGCCCTTTCCCGCATCATCGAAATTATCACGCTGAACGGTGCTGCAGAGGAGCCTAAAGGCACCATGGAGCAACAGCTTGGCTTCATTACAGCCGGAACGGGAAGCGAAGGCAACGATACCCTGACGGTCACAGGCCGTGGCATTTCGAACATCGACTCAGGCGAAGGCAATGACAGCCTGACGCTGAAGAGCAATAGTATTTCCGATATTCGAACCGGCAACGGGAATGATGTCATCAAGGCTGCCGGAAACTTCATCGGGTCAATCGATGGCGGAGACGGCAATGACGATATCCAGCTTAAAGCCTCACTCGCCCTCAACATTCTGGGTGGTGCCGGTGACGACATCATCAAGGTTTCAGCCAATACAATCCGAGGGCTTGATGGCGGCGATGGCAATGACAAGCTGAGCCTGGAAGGCAACAGAATCTTCGCACGGGGCGGCGGCGGAGATGATCAGGTCAGCCTCAAGGCAACGGGCGAGAACGCCTATCTTGAATATGGTTTTGGTCGCGGCGACGGGCAGGATGTCGTCACCAGCAATGGGCCGCTCTCACTGGCACTGGGTGGATTGACCGCGAGTGACATGAACATCAAGGTATCCGACAATACGCTAACAGCGTCCATCAAGGGCAGTGACGACAAAATCAGCGTCAGCCTGAACGGCAAGGATGCCGTCGACTATCGCTTCACAGTCAAGGATGGCCAAACCACTCTGGTCATTCGCTGACACTCTTTCCAAAAGGAATCATCCGCCAAGGCTTGCATTCGCGGCCAATCCGCGTATAAGCGCCCCTGTTCGAAATGCCCGGTCTTCAGGCTGGTGGCTGAACGGAGGGCCGGTTCCGCAAATGGAACCGCAGGGACCACAAGGGTCCGGCCTCCCGTGTCTCCGCTCTCGACCGTCTCGATCGTAACGCTTTTCTTGCTGGGTTTTCAGCCCTTTCCAAGACCAGTCGTTGAGGCTTAGCCGCCGATCACCGGGCCAAGACAAACGCAAGAAAGGCAAGCTGATATGGCTCTTTATGAACACGTATTCCTTGCCCGACAGGATATGTCCGCACAGCAGGTTGATGCCCTCGTAGAACAGTACAAGGGCGTTATCGAAGCAAATGGCGGCAAGGTCGGGCGCATCGAAAACTGGGGCCTCAAGTCCCTGACATACCGCATCAAGAAGAACCGCAAGGCTCATTACGCTCTCATGGACATCGACGCTCCGGCGGCTGCTGTTCACGAAATGGAGCGTCAGATGCGTATCAACGAAGACGTTCTGCGTTACATGACGATCGCCGTTGAGAAGCACGAAGAAGGCGCATCTGCCATGATGCAGAAGCGCGACCGTGACGACCGTCCGCGTCGTGATGGCGATGACCGTGGCCCGCGCCGTGATTTCGGCGATCGTGGTCCGCGCCCGCCGCGTGATGGCGACCGTGACCGTGGTCCGCGCCAGCCGCGCGAAGACCGTGCGTAATCTGAGAGCTTAAGGAGAATTACCAATGGCTGACGCATCCTCTGCTCCGGCACGCCGTCCGTTCCACCGCCGTCGCAAGACCTGCCCTTTCTCGGGCGCAAACGCACCGCGGATCGACTACAAGGACGTACGTCTTCTGCAGCGCTACATTTCTGAGCGTGGCAAGATCGTTCCTTCCCGTATCACAGCTGTTTCGCAGAAGAAGCAGCGCGAACTGGCCCAGGCCATCAAGCGCGCTCGCTTCCTCGGCCTGCTGCCTTACGTTCTGTCCTAATTGACAGCCATGCCGCCGGTGTTTCCATCGGCGGCATTCTCCCTTCCGCGATGGGCGTGGATCGGAACCCAGAAAACCCCATGTTGGGGATGAAGACCTTAAGAATATGATTCAAGGTCTATCCCCTAACTGCTTGAAGCAGCAGGACAGCGAGACGTGTACGGATTGAACCAGACAGTGCTGACCACCGGCATCATTGCCGGCATTATGGCGACGCTGCTCGTGATGGGCGCGAATGCGCAGCCCTCCTTTGCCTCGATTCTGTATGCCTCCTCTGCGCTGCCGGTCCTTGTTGCTGGTCTCGGCTGGGGCAACCGCACCGCCATCGTCGCTATCGTCACGGCTGCAGTGCTGGGAGCGCTTCTTGTGTCGCCGCTCTTTGCGCTGGCCATGGCTGTTTTCACGCTCGTTCCCGCAGGTTGGCTTTCCCACCTGGCAAACCTTGCGCGCCCCGCTTCAGAACTGGGCGGTCCCGATCATTTGATGGCCTGGTATCCCATATCGGATATCCTGCTGCATCTCTGCACGCTGGTGACTTTTGCCGTTATCATTTTGGGCGTTGTCATCGGTTATGGCCCGCAACTGACCGACCGCATGGTCGATCTGATGGCGCAAAATTTCAGCGAGGCCAATTCGAGCTTTACGCCAGATGCGGCAAGCCTTGCGCAGACGAAGAAGATGATCGTTCTCATGCTGCCCTTCGTGCAGGGCGGCATCTGGGTGACACTTTTGTTTGCAGCCTTCTATTTCGCTGTAAGGCTGGTTTCCCGCAGCGGCCGTGCGCTTCGCCCCCGGGAAGACATGCCCTCGGCGCTTCGAATGAACCGCAATGCAATCTTTATTTTTCTCGCCGGCATCCTTTTGATGTTTGCCGGTGGCGTACCCGCCATGATTGGTGCCACGATTTGCGGCACCTTTGGCGCTGGCTTTCTTTTGGCTGGTTTTGCTTCGCTGCACTTTCGCACACGTGGCAAGGATTGGCGCTTTCCTGCGCTAGTGCTGGCCTATCTCTCGACGATGATGCTTCTGCCGATGTTTGCCATTGTCATTCTCGGCCTTGCAGATACCCGCCGAACAATCGCGCTGACACCGGCGCGACCCGTTGAAACCCCTGATTCCAAGAATTGAACTCGAAAGGATAACCAAGATGGACGTCATTCTTCTTGAACGCATCGCCAAGCTTGGCCAGATGGGCGAAACCGTAAAGGTTCGCGATGGCTACGCACGTAACTTCCTGCTGCCGCAGGGCAAGGCTCTCCGCTCTAACGCTGCCAACAAGGCTCGTTTCGAGACCGAGCGCGCTACCCTGGAAGCCCGTAACCTTGAGCGCAAGTCTGAAGCTCAGAAGGTTGCAGAATCTCTCGAAGGCAAGAGCTTCATCGTTGTTCGCGCCGCTGGCGAAACCGGTCAGCTCTACGGCTCTGTTGCTGCCCGTGACGTTGTTGACGTTCTGGCTGCAGAAGGCTTCAACATTGGCCGCAACCAGGTTGACCTGAACAACCCGATCAAGGAAATCGGTCTGCACAAGGTTACCCTGCACCTGCATGCCGAAGTTGAGATCGAAGTTGAACTCAACGTCGCTCGTTCTGCTGAAGAAGCTGAGCGCCAGTCGAAGGGTGAAAACCTCAACTCCGCTGACGCCATCTACGGCGTTGACGAAGACGCGCTTCGCCCAGAAGACTTCTTCGATCCGGATGCAGACCGCGACGAAGACGAAGCTTGATCGCTTCGCCAGTCATTATTGCATGAAAAAGCTCCGGGTCTCGCGACCCGGAGCTTTTTTGTTGAGCGATAGAGTTCACTCAGCAGACGCAGTCTTTTGTTCCGGCTCAGCCGTCTTATCGATACTGACTTCGACGGAGAGACCCGGCTGCAAGTCAGCAATTGCCGGCTGTTTCGGATCGAGGCGAATGCGAACGCCGACTCGTTGGGCGATTTTCACGAAATTGCCAGTTGCATTGTCCGCGCGAATAACCGCGAATTCGGATGCGGCGGCGGGTGAGAAGCGCTCGACGTGACCACGAAGCTTGCGGTCTCCCAAAGCGTCCACTGTCACCGTGACCGGCTGGCCGATAGCCATGCCCTGCAATTGTGTTTCCTTGAAATTGGCGATAACCCAAACGTCATCCGGCACCACTGCCATTAACTGCGTTCCAGCTGCCACATATTGTCCAATCCGTGCACCCACTTCGCCGACATGTCCATCGCGAGGCGCATGAACTTGCGTATTTTCGACGTCGATCTTGGCTAGCTCTACCGCCGCCTCAGCTCCCGAGACAGCAGCTTCCAGAGAACCACGATTAACAACGATGGTCTGCAACTGCTGGCGAGAAACTTCGAGTGCCGCTTGCGCCTGAAGCAGGCCGGAGCGGGCCTTTTCTAGTGCAGCAGCCGCCTGCTCCTGTACACTGGTTGTGCCGACACCACTTCTGGTGAGATTTTCCTGACGCTCGCTGGCAAGTTGCGCTTGTTTGAGTGCAGCCTCCGCGCTTGTTACCGCTGCCTCACTGGACGCGATATTTGCCTTCGCAGATACCTCCTGCTGATGAGAATTGTTCAGCGCTGCGGTCTGGCTTGCCAATGTGGCTTGCGCCTGCGCCAGCTTCTGCTTGTAAATGCGGTCATCGATTTTGACGACGACATCGCCAGCCTTCACGGCCTGATAGTCTTTAACCGGGACGTCCACTACATAGCCACTGACCTGCGGCGAAAGCGTCGTGACATAGCCACGCACGTAAGCATTGTCGGTGTTCTCGATACTGCTTGTGAAGGGCGGCAGCCTCCATGCATAAAGCACCAGCGCCACGCCAACCACGCCGACGAGAAGAACAATAAGAGTTGCTGGGGAAAAGATTTTCTTGAGCATGATGTTTAGACCTGGTCGGATACGGCAGCAGTGGCATCGTCTTCGGCTCTGCGGGCAGCAGCCAAAGCCTTGATACGATCTGATGCTAGGTGAATGAGAAGACCGATGAGCGCCATTACAGTGGCGCAGCCAATCAGCAGGAAAGTATCGTTGTATGCGAGCACATAGGCTTCTCGCGAAACCTGCTGACTGAGAAGAGCAAGCCCCTCGGCGTTAAGCAGCGTCTTATCCGTAATGGCTTTTGCGTAAGCTCCGGCCAGCTGGCTAACTCGTTGCGCGACATCCGGGTCCGTCAGCAAGATATGCTCGACAAGCACGCTGGAATGAAACTTCTCACGGATCGTTACGAGGGTTCCAAGCAACCCTGTTGCGATGACGGAACCGCTGATCTGTGTGAAGAGAAAGATTGCGATAAAGTTCACCAGATAAGGCGGCCCTTTCTGAATGGCCGAGGCAAATCCACGCGCCATTACCGGTGGCAGGAACATCGCCGCACCAAACGCGATCAGAGATTGGCTTAAATAGAATTGCTCTGGGCGCGTGAGATTGTTGGACTGACTATCCATGAATGCGCCGATTGCGATGCATGTGAGCGCGATCACATGGGCAGAGCCGGGATAATTCTTTTTCATGAAGACGGCACAGAGAGCACCGCCAGCGATAGAAGCGAGTAGGATCAACGTGAACAGCAGCGTCATCTGATCGTTCTGGATGCCGAGTTGTTGAAGAAAGCCCACCATGGTGCTGGACTGCTCTGCCGTCACGGCACGAAATACAATGAGCACAGCTGCGAGATGGAGATTAGGCCAACTAAAGATCCAGCGCAGATCAAGAAGCGGGTTCTTGCGATGCAGTTCAATAACGGCAAACACCGTGAGCGATGCGAGCGACAACGCCAGTAGCATTCCAAGCCAGGGGGCTTCAAACCACCAGTAAAACCGGCCGAGTGTGAAGAAGACCGCGAACGAGCCTAGGCCAACCGCCAGAAGCAGATAGGTGAAGACATCCATCCGCTCGATGGCTTTGACACGCGGTGGCGCTGTCAAAGGCAGCAGATAAATGATCGGCAACGCGATCAGGGCAAGACCAAGCTCGACGGTATACAGCGTTTGATAGCCATCGATATCCAATAGGCCCGGTGAAATGATACGTGCGACGGGAGCGGCAAGCAGCGTGCCTGTCAGCGCGATAGCAAGCCCGACATTCAGCTTCTTTTCCGGGGCAAAAGCTTCCAGAATGTAAAGAAAACCAAGCGAAGACAGCGGCGCGGCGGCCATCCCACTGACAAAGCGCACGACGAGTGCGGAATGCATGTCAGTGACAAAGAGGTTGAGACAGGATGCCAGAACAAAAGCACCGATGCTCAATTCGGCAAATGGGCGCAGACCGTATTGCACGCGGATTTTGAACAGTGCGAGCGAAAGGCTGGCATAGGGCGCCATGTAAGCCGCCGAAAGAGCAGCCACCTCGGCAATCGTCGCGGAGAATGTACCCTGCAGCTGATAGATATTGGCCGACACGATATTCATGCCGAGGCCCTGTGTCAGGAACATCAGTAAGCCAGAGGCAATATAGGCCAGCGTAAGCCAGGTCGGGCGTTCAGCAAGCGGCACCGGTTGTTGCGGCAAACCGCGAGGACGCAGAAGCGTTGAAGCCGAGGAAGAAGCTTGCGGATCTTCCGGCGCGGCGCTCTTAGCCTTGTCTTGCTCGTCAAGCAAAGCCTCGCTTTCACGCGCCATAGGTAAAGCATTGCTCATCGATTCTGCTCCTCGGCACCGGTAACGGCGAGGTTTCGGTTCAGTTGCAAAAGAACGCGCAAAGCGGTTTCAAGATCCTGTTCGGCAATGCCTTCCACAAGCTGCGCGCGCAGACTACGTGCCAGTTCCTGCACCTGCTGGCCCACCGCCTTACCTTCTGGCGTGACGTGGACTTCCTTCACGCGCCGGTCGAAATCCCCTGCCCGTCTCTCAATCAGCCTTTGTTTTTCCAAACCATCAAGAACCCGCACCAGTGTGGGCGTTTCAATTTCCAATTCTTGGGCCAGATCCTTCTGGGAAAGATTGCCCCGACGACTCAAGGCAAAGAGCGTTCGTGCGCGAGCCAAAGTGAGGCCGGTTTGACGGGTGCGCATATCAAACAAGGCGCGAAGCCGGCGATTGAACGCCGACATCTCATCAAACAGCCTTTCATTCAGGGTGTTGCGCGACATTGATATGATCACCTTATAATTAGGTTACTAACTATGTTACACCTACCTAATCGAGGAGGCGGATTTCTTCAAGGTAGCCTTGGTCAATTCAGCTATGCAAAAATGCAGTAGAGCTAAATTATTCCGCACAACCCATTCTGACGAATAGCTAATAAGCAGTATATTCCTGGGGTAGCTGGCTGATTCGCAGCACATCACAGTCAACGGAAAACTTTGAAACGCGACCGAAAATTCCGCTTTTTAGGTGTTTCGCCTGTGAACTAATGTGGGTGGGTGCATAGAGCCTGTTTTCCGCTGCCATCTGCGCCTAAGGTGCCACCATGCATGACATGAACGAATGGGATCGAAACCATGAATGAAGCCGCGCGCAAGGTTGCGCCCGCTCTCTCCAACGAGCCACATTACCGTGAAGCCCCAAACAATCTTGAGGCTGAGCAGGCATTGCTGGGCGCGATCCTCGTCAACAACGATGCCTATTATCGCGTTTCAGACTTCCTGAAGCCGGTTCACTTCCACGAGCCACTGCACCGCAAGATTTTCGAAGTGGCGGGTGACATTATCCGCATGGGCAAGATTGCTCATCCAGTCACGATCAAAACCTTCCTGCCAGCAGACACCAAGGTTGGTGACCTGACGCTGGCACAATATCTTGGCCGGCTGGCTGGTGAAGCCGTCACCATTATCAACGCTGAAGATTACGGGCGCGCGATCTACGATCTCGCTCTGCGCCGCGCGCTGATCACCATCGGCGAAGACATGGTAAACATCGCCTACGATGCACCATTGGATATGCCCCCGCAGGCGCAGATTGAAGATACCGAGCGGCGCTTGTTCGAACTGGCCGAAACGGGCCGTTACGATGGTGGCTTTCAGTCATTCTCCGATGCGGTGGCGCAAGCCATCGATATGGCTGGCCAGGCTTTTGAGCGAGACGGTCACCTCTCCGGCATCTCCACCGGCATCATGTCGCTGGACAACAAGATGGGCGGCCTGCAGCGGTCCGACTTGATCGTGCTGGCGGGACGACCGGGCATGGGTAAGACATCGCTTGCCACTAACATTGCCTACAATATCGCAGCCGCCTATGAGCCTGAAGTTCTGCCGGATGGCTCCTTCAAGGCCCGCAATGGCGGCGTCGTCGGCTTCTACTCGCTCGAAATGTCCGGCGAGCAGCTCGCCACCCGTATCATTTCCGAGCAGACGGAAGTCTCATCCTCCAAGATCCGTCGTGGTGACATTACGGAAGCCGATTTTGAGAAGCTGGTCGCCTGCAGCCAGATGATGCAGAAGGTTCCGCTCTACATCGACCAGACCGGTGGCATCTCGATTGCCCAGCTCTCTGCCCGTGCGAGACGCTTGAAGCGCCAGCGCGGCCTTGATGTTCTGGTGGTCGACTATATCCAGCTGATGACCGGCTCTGGTAAATCCGGCGAGAACCGCGTGCAGGAAGTGACGCAGATCACCACCGGCCTCAAGGCGCTGGGCAAGGAATTGAACGTTCCAATCATTGCCCTGTCGCAGCTGTCACGTCAGGTGGAAAACCGAGAAGACAAGCGCCCGCAGCTTTCCGACCTTCGTGAATCCGGCTCTATCGAGCAGGATGCCGACGTGGTGCTCTTCGTGTTCCGCGAGGAATATTATGTGAAAAACCTGGAACCGCGCGATCCCAACGACCCGAAATATCCTGAATGGGAAGCCCATATGGATAAGGTGAAGGGCACGGCAGACGTGATCATCGCCAAGCAGCGTCACGGACCGACTGGCACCGTTAAGCTTGCCTTCCAATCGGAATACACCCGCTTTGCGGATCTGGCCGACCCAAGCTTCATTCAATACGAAGAACATTGATTTAGCATCAAGCCCCGCCACACAGCGGGGCTTGATGTTTCAGGTTGCTGCGGTGGAGGCGAGAGTAAAGCCTTCGTCCAACCATCCGGTAATTCCTCCAGCCATCAGCTTTACGGGACGACCGAGTTCAGCCAGGCGAAGCGCACCACGGGCAGCACCGTTGCAATGCGGGCCAGCGCAATAGGTAACGAATACCGTCCCCTCCGACCATTCCGCCATTTTGCGCGCTGTGATTTTGCCATGGGGCAGATTGATCGCGCCCGGCACGTGGCCCTGCGCGTAAAGCGCGGGGTGGCGTACATCCAGCAGCACGAAATCGGCGCCCGTTTCCAAAGCATGGTGCACATCCCAGCAATCGGTCTCAAACGCAAAGCTCTTTGCAAAATGCTCCTTCGCCAGTTCGCTGGGCGCGGGTGGAATATCTGTTACGTGCGTCATCTTAAGTCTCCGTTTGAACAGGATGACCTGAAATTCCTTCAACGCTTAACGATTGCCAATTGGCGTGATTGACAATATTCGTACACATCATGCCAAACTCCCACACACCGACAAATGGACCACTGGTCGTCGCTCTCGTCTATGACGGTCTCTGTACCTTCGAATTTGGGATAGCTTGCGAAGTCTTCGGACTTTCTCGACCCGAGCTGGGACAGGATTGGTATCGTTTTGCCAGTGCTGCTGTCGAACCGGGACCGTTGCGCGCTCATGGTCATCTCACCCTTTCGACCGATGGTGACATGGACCTGATTGACCAGGCAGATATGGTGGTCGTGCCAGGGTGGCGAGGCATCGACCAACCCGTCCCAGCAGAACTTTGCAAGCGCTTACGCACCGCACACCAGCGCGGTGCCAGGCTTGTTTCCCTCTGCTCCGGCGCTTTTGTTCTGGCCGCTACAGGACTGCTGGACAATGCACATGCCGCCACCCATTGGCGCTACGCAGAAGCTTTACGCTTCGCCTATCCCAAGATCAGCGTTGACGAATTCTCGCTCTACCGAATCCATGACAGGCTGTTCACCGCAGCAGGCAGTGCTGCTGGTATAGATCTCTTGATTGAGATCGTGAGACAGGACTTCGGCCCAGCTGCCGCAAATTCTGTTGCCAGGCGTCTTGTCATGCCTGCGCTTAGAAGTGGCGGGCAGGCTCAATTTCTGGAACGACCGGTTGCCAAGCGTCCCGCCGCTGAAATTGGACCCGTTCTCGACAAGATACGAGGCGACCTTAGTACCAACTGGACGATCCAGCGCATGGCAAGGATCTGCCGCATGAGTGAGCGCACTTTCATTCGCCGCTTTATGGAGGCAACGGGCACTTCTCCCGGAGAGTGGCTGGCCAATGAACGTATGGAAGCGGCAAAACGGCTTCTTTGCGAAAGCGAAACTTCGGTTGAAGACGTCGCGCGGGGATCTGGTTTTGCCTCTGCCTACACACTTCGACATCACTTTCGAAAACGTCTCGGGATTAGCCCAACGACTTTCCGCTCTCGCTTTATCGAGACGGGAACCAACGACTAGAGCGGTTTTCCTGGAAATGCTCTAAAGCCCAATCGCCCTAAGGCATGCCACTGTCGCCACACCTAAGCCCGCTGCGGGTAGAAGAGACAAGCGGAGGGCCGCAATTACTGTCACCGCACAGGCCATGGTTTCTGCCAGGCCCGTTGCAATGGCTGTTGGCGTGACGACGGCCATGAGGACTGCGGGAGGCACAGCGCCGAGTGCTTTTTCCGCGCGTGGAGAAAGCGAAAAGCGGCCAATCAGAAGTGCACCGAAAAGTCGGGTAAAAACTGTTGCTGCCATCATTGCAAGAATGACGGCAAGCGTTGAAAGGTCGAGTGTCATGCAAGCACCTCCTGCCGGGGCGGCGTGACAAGCACGACAGCGAGACCGGCCAGGGCACCCGCAGCAATGTACCATGGCCCGGATACGAGGCTATGGACAGTGAGTGAAGCAATGGCGCTGGCCGCCAGCACTAGCCCCGTTTCGCTCCCCTTCCAGAAACCCATCAACAAAACGATGAAGACCGCGGGAAAGGCGAAATCCAACCCGTAGACGGTTACGTCGCCAAGCAGCGTGCCGAAAAGCGCGCCGCCAGTGCTTGCCAGGACCCAGCCGAAATAAAAAGGTGCGGCAAGCCCAAGGTAGAAGGTAGGAGTGAGTTGCGCCTGACGAGCCCTCGCCTCGGCCAGCGCCCAGTTTTCATCTGCCATAAGCATCAAGGCTGGAATTTTTTGCCGAAGTCTAAAGCCTCCCAGCTTCCGCTCCAAAGATGCACCCATCAGCATGTGTCGGAGATTGACCAGCAGAGCGGCCAGACCGAGCGCACCCCAAGATGCGGGATGCGTCCAGAGATCCATGGCTACAAATTGCGACCCGCCTGCAAAAACCAATGCGCTCATCAGAGCAGCTTCGAGCGGTGAAAGCCCATTCCCCGTCGCCACGGTTCCAAACACAAAGCCAATCGGCAGTGCTGCAACGACCAAAGGCAATATGGTGCGAACGCCGAGCATTAGTTCGCTTTGTCGAATGTAATTCATCTGCAAAACCTCCAGATTGGAGGGAGTTACGCCAAGACGGCCGCGGGGGTCTTGAACGAAAGTGATCAGCCGCTTCGAAACACAGCGGGTGTCAGCCCCGTACGTGCCTTGAAATGCCGGGTCAGATGCGCCTGATCGGCAAACCCGCAAGCCATGGCTGTATCTGCAGGGGTGGCACCTGCGCGCAGTAGCTTGCGAGCATGACGGATTCTCAAATCCGTCTGGTAGGCGTGCGGCGTAATGAAATACTGCTTGCGGAAAGCCCTGATCATGTGGGCGCGACTAAGGCCTGCGACCTTCGCCAAAGCTTCCAGCCCAATCTCTTCATTGAAATTCTGCGCAATGTACTCCCGCACACGCCGCATGGCCAACGGTTCCTTATAAGTGGGGGCGTGCAGGAGCGAGCTACCATGGCGTGCAAACATGGTGGCAAGAACGCCATACATTCCCTCTTCTCCTTCAAGAGCTGTGCCTTGTTCGACGGCGCAATGAGCGCGGTTGAAGGCATGGGCCAAAGGCGCGTCGGTCAAAAGTTGGCGCGAAAAACTCGGCGAGCCGTGAAAGGCGCGGCCCGTCATATCCTCAATGATCTCCGTCAGAAGCGACATATCGGGATAGATCATTCGGTAGCGATAGCCGTCTGGCGCACCAGGCTGACCATCATGCACTTCACCAGGATTGATAAGGTAAAGCGCTCCGGGACCGGTGTACTCCCTCGAGCCTCGAATCATCGCGACTTGGCACCCACCCTCGATTGCACCGATCGAGAACGTATCGTGCGAGTGGGGTGAAAACTCATGCGTGATGAAGGAGGCCGAAAGGCACTCCATGTTTTTGAAACGGCTATCTCGCCAGAACCGGGTTCTCTCGGTGTAGGAAACAGGCGTCGCGAGGGCGGCCTCTTGCTGCGAAACATTGTGCATGACTTGAGAATAAGCCGGATCGACATCTACGTCTTGAACAAAAGTGATAGGGTGCCTTCGAATAGCAAAGAGGACTGTGCAATGACCGAACTTTATGACGACCTGCCGGAGATGGATGCCTTCGACACAGCGCCAGTTCGGTTGACGGTCGATTTGCAAGCTCTTTCTGAAAATTGGCAGGATCTTTCCCGCCGCTCTGGCAAGGCCCGCGCGGGAGCAGTCGTCAAAGCAGATGCCTATGGGCTCGGCATCGAAGATTGCGGCCTTACCCTTTATGAGGCTGGCGCTCGCGATTTCTTCGTCGCGGTTGCCACTGAAGGTGCTACGCTTCGCGCCTATGCGCCGGACGCCCGCATCTTTGTACTCTCCGGCATCTGGCCCGGTCAGGAGCAACTATTCTTCGAGAATGATCTGGTGCCGGTCCTGGCAAGCGAAGAGCAGCTGGCTTTCTGGATGTCGTTGATCGCAGAGATCGGCCCCTACCCCTGTGCGCTTCAGGTCGATACCGGTTTCAACCGGCTCGGCCTCTCTCGAGACGAAGCTATGGCGCTTGCGGATGACGTGTCGCGTCCCGCAAGCTTCGATCCGGTTCTCATTCTCTCGCATCTTCACAGCGCGGATAGGCCCAACGATCCACAGAATCGGGCCCAGCTTGAGTCTTTCCAGAAGGTTACAAGCGCCTTTGAAGGAATTGATTCAAGCCTTTCAGCTTCTGCTGGAATTTTCCTTGGCTCTGAATACCATTTTGATCTCACCCGCCCCGGCATCGCTCTTTATGGCGGCGATGCCTCTAGCGAAACGAAAAACCCGATGCGGCCCGTCGTGAAGGCTGAGGCACGCATTGTGCAGGTTCGCAGTGCGCTTGCGGGCGAGACGGTAAGCTATGGCGGTTCCCATCGCCTGACGCGGGATAGCCGTCTTGCGATCGCATCAGTCGGGTATGCCGATGGCTATCTACGCTCGTTTTCTGGCTCAGGCATTCCATTACGTCAGGCACTGCCACACGGAGCAAATGCGTTCTTCGATGGCTTCCACCTGCCTGTTATTGGACGCGTGACCATGGATCTCACTGTGTTCGATGCCACCGATCTGCCCGAAAACGCTCTGCGAGCGGGGGATTACGTCGAACTTTTCGGGCCAAACATGCCACTGGAGGAGGTTGCTCGCGCCGGGGGCACCATTGGCTACGAGCTATTGACCAGTATCGGCCTTCGCCATGAACGCCGCTATATCGGCGAAGAAGCCTACGTCTGATCAGAAACTGGCATCGAAAAATCGCGGACTTGCGGCGAAACAGACTCAACGCTATATGCAGAACAAAACGGGATCATACGCATTTTGCGAGCATGCTTCCGTATAGGAAGGACCTGTGTTGATGGCCAAGCCCAAGACCCAATTCATCTGCCAGAACTGCGGCACGGTTCACAACCGATGGGCGGGAAAATGCGATGGCTGCGGCGAGTGGAACACCATCATTGAAGACGACCAGATGGGCGGCATTGGCGGTGGTCCCGGCAAGACGCCCAAGAAGGGCCGGGCCGTTGCACTCACCACCCTATCTGGCGAAACGGAAGAGGCACCTCGTGTCCAGACCGGCATCGGTGAGTTAGACCGCGTAACGGGCGGTGGCTTCGTGCGAGGCTCTGCCGTGCTGGTGGGTGGCGATCCCGGCATCGGAAAATCGACGGTATTGATGCAGGCAGCCGCTGCTCTATCCCGGAAGGGACATCGGATTATTTATGTATCCGGCGAAGAGGCGGTGGCACAGGTGCGCCTTCGCGCCCAACGCCTGGGTGCGGCATCGTCCGATGTGCTTCTGGCGGCGGAAACCAATGTGGAAGATATCCTGGCCACCCTGGCAGAAGGCAAGCGACCGGATCTCGTCATCATTGATTCCATCCAGACACTCTGGAGCGATATTGTTGATTCCGCACCCGGAACGGTGACGCAGGTTCGAACCGGCGTTCAGGCCATGATACGCTTTGCCAAACAGACCGGTGCTGCCATGGTGCTTGTCGGCCATGTGACGAAGGAGGGTCAGATCGCTGGCCCTCGCGTTGTGGAACACATGGTGGATGCCGTCCTTTATTTTGAAGGCGACCGGGGGCATCACTATCGCATATTGAGAACGGTGAAGAACCGCTTTGGCCCAACCGATGAGATCGGCGTTTTCGAGATGTCAGATAAGGGGCTTCGCGAAGTCTCCAACCCCTCTGAGCTGTTCCTCGGCGAGCGCAATACGAAAGCGCCGGGCGCTGCCGTTTTCGCAGGCATGGAAGGCACACGCCCTGTTCTGGTGGAAGTTCAGGCGCTGGTGGCGCCCTCTTCGCTTGGCACAGCAAGGCGTGCGGTCGTCGGCTGGGACACATCGCGCCTGTCGATGATCCTTGCGGTGCTGGAGGCTCATTGCGGCGTGAAGCTTGGCCAGCACGATGTTTATCTGAATGTGGCTGGTGGCTATCGCATTTCGGAACCGGCAGCGGATGTGGCCGTGGCGGCGGCTCTCGTTTCGTCGCTTGCGAATACACCTCTACCCGCCGATTGCGTCTATTTCGGCGAGGTTAGCTTGTCCGGCGCGGTACGCCCCGTTTCGCAGACGGCGCAGAGACTGAAAGAGGCAGAAAAATTAGGCTTTGCCCGCGCAACATTGCCCGCATCTTCCACAGAATTGCCGAAAGCCGGGCGCAAGGGCTTGCTCGAAATCGAGGGATTGCCCGACCTCGTGGTGCAGATCGCAGGGTCTGCACGCAAATTTGCCAGCCAAGCGGAAGAGGATTGATCTTCCACTGGATCGTCCGCTGTTGTAAGAAAAGCGCAAAACCTCTTGCCTTTTTTGCAGCATCCGGTAGGGCCAACCGTATTCTCCCGCCGCGGCGGGAACCGAGAAGTCCTGGAGTACATCGTCCATGCCCATCACGATTTTCGACGGCATTGTCCTCGGCGTCACACTTTTCTCCGCCGTGCTCGCCATGGTTCGCGGTTTTTCGCGCGAAGTGCTGTCCATCGCCAGCTGGGCCGGAGCGCTGGCAGCCGCCTATTACCTCTACCCAGTTCTGTTGCCCTATGCGAAGAACTACACGGCAGATGATCGCATCGCGCTTGCTGGTTCTGCTGGCCTCATTTTCCTTGTAGCGCTGATCATCATCACGTTCATCACGAGCCGCATTGCCGATTTCATTATCGACAGCCGCATCGGCGCACTGGATCGCACGCTTGGCTTCCTCTTCGGCGCTGCACGCGGCATCCTGCTGCTGGTGGTTGCCGTCGCCTTCTGGAATTGGCTGGTCGATGTGCGTTCGCAACCGGCATGGGTTACCCAGGCGAAGTCGAAGCCTTTCCTCGATACGCTGGTTGCACGGCTTGAAACCGTTCTGCCGACGGATATCGAACCGCAGATCCGCGCGCGCATCCTTGGCCATGGGGAAGCCAAGAACAATGAAGCCGCCCCGTCCGATGACGCACCAAATTCAACTGTGACAAATAATTGACGCGAACTTGGACTTCAGAGGGAAGCCAAGAGCCTCCATCTATGGTATAGACAAAAGCAGCAGGCCGGCTGTGGTTCAAACGAACAGATCAACCGGCCTATTTTAGTTTTTCTTCCGGTACGGCAAGGACCTGCAGACATGAATCAGCCGGTGACGCATGATGCATTTTACGACCTGGACGGTGACACATTGCATGAGGAATGCGGCGTGTTCGGTATTCTTGGCCATCCAGACGCGGCAACCCTGACAGCGCTTGGCCTTCACGCCCTGCAGCATCGCGGCCAGGAAGCGGCAGGCATCGTCTCCTTCGACGGAACGCAGTTCCATACCGAAAAGCACATGGGCCTCGTCGGCGATCACTATACGAACCCGGCGACACTTGCGAAACTTCCGGGCGGCATGGCGATTGGCCACACCCGCTATTCGACCACCGGCGAAGTCGCGCTTCGCAACGTTCAGCCGCTTTTTGCCGAACTGGAAGTGGGCGGCATTGCCGTTGCCCATAACGGTAATTTCACCAACGGCCTGACACTGCGTCGTCAGCTGATCGCGGGAGGTGCCATCTGTCAGTCCACGTCCGATACGGAAGTGGTTCTGCACCTCATTGCCCGCTCACGCTACACCTCCACGACAGATCGCTTCATCGATGCGATCCGGCAGATGGAAGGCGGCTATTCGATGCTGGCCCTGACCCGCACGAAGCTGATCGCCGCGCGTGATCCCACGGGCATTCGTCCGCTGGTGATGGGTGAGCTGGATGGCAAGCCGATCTTCTGCTCGGAAACCTGTGCACTCGATATCATTGGCGCGAAATATGTGCGCGATGTCGAGAACGGTGAAATCATCATCTGTGAAATCCAGCCGGATGGTTCCATCGAGATCGACTCCCGCAAGTCGCCGACCGCGCAGCCGGAACGTCTCTGCCTGTTCGAATATGTGTATTTCGCCCGTCCGGATTCCGTCGTCGGCGGCCGCAGCGTCTATGTTGCGCGCAAGAACATGGGCATCAACCTGGCCAAAGAACATCCGGTCGAGGCCGATGTGGTTGTCCCGGTTCCGGATGGTGGAACGCCAGCAGCACTGGGCTACGCGCAAGAAAGCGGAATTCCATTCGAATACGGCATTATCCGCAACCATTATGTGGGCCGCACCTTCATTGAACCGACGCAGCAGATCCGCGCTTTCGGTGTGAAACTGAAACATTCCGCCAACCGTGCGATGATCGAAGGCAAGCGCGTGGTGTTGGTGGATGATTCGATCGTTCGCGGCACCACCTCGCTGAAGATCGTTCAGATGATCCGTGATGCCGGTGCCGCAGAAGTTCATCTGCGCGTGGCCAGCCCGATGATCTTCCACCCGGATTTCTACGGCATCGATACGCCGGACGCCGAAAAGCTGCTTGCCAATCAATATGATGGTGTTGAAGCCATGTGCCGCTATATCGGCGCGGACTCTCTTCAGTTCATCTCCATCAATGGCCTCTATCGTGCCGTTGGCGGCGAGGATCGCAATCCCGCCCGTCCGCAGTTTACGGACCACTACTTTACCGGCGAATACCCCACACGTCTGCTTGACAAGGCAGCGGAGACAATGGGACGGAAGGTTTCGGTTCTGGCCAGCAACGGCTGAAACCGGAGCTATTCGACCGGCGGACATATTCGCCGGTCCATTCATAGTGGGACGGATATGGACATCGATCTTAAGGGCAGGCTCGCGCTGGTTACCGGCGCGTCGCGGGGTATTGGCTATTTCACGGCATTGGCCTTGGCGAAAGCGGGTGCGCACGTCATTGCCTGCGCCAGAACAGTTGGTGGCCTGGAGGAACTGGATGACCAGATTCAGGCGGCTGGCGGCACAGCCACGCTCGTTCCTTTCGATCTTTCCGACATGGCTGCTATCGATAAGCTGGGCGCATCGATTTTTGAGCGTTGGGGCAAGCTGGATATTCTGGTTGCCAATGCGGGTGTGCTCGGTGTGATTTCGCCCGTTGGCCACATCGAAGCCAAGGTGTTCGACAAGGTGATGCTGACGAATGTGACGGCCACGTGGCGTCTTATCCGCTCGGTCGAACCTCTGCTGCTGAAGTCCGAGGCGGGCCGTGCGCTTTTGTTGTCGTCGAGTGTTGCCAATGACGCACGGCCTTTCTGGGGTGCCTATGCCGCATCCAAGGCCGCAGTGGAAATGCTGGGCCGCACATGGGCGGCAGAAACCAGACATACCAAGCTGTGCATCAATAACGTGAACCCGGGTGCGACCCGCACTGCCATGCGCGCGCAAGCCATGCCGGGCGAAGATCCGTCCACGGTTCCTCACCCTTCCGAAGTAGCAGAAAAACTTCTGCCGCTTTGTGCGCCGGAAATGACGGAAAGTGGCCGTCTTTACGTGGTGCGGGAGAATAAGTTCGTAGATTATCACCTGCCGGAATAAGACCGCTTCTCTCTCATTGGCTTGCCATGCGCCCTCGCGACCTGCTCATTTATATCTTTCTGTCGGTCGCGTGGGGGCTCTCCTTCCTGCTGCTGCTGCATGTCATCGCAGCCTTCGGCTGGGTTGGTTCGGTTACCTTCCGATGCCTGCTGGCAGGTGCCATTCTTTTGGCGCTGGCGCGCATCACCGGGCGTAAACTCCTGTTTGGCAGAAATTGGAAGCCGCTAGCCGTGGTGGGTGCCACCACGGTTGCCGGTCAGCTTATCGGCATATCTTACGCAACGCCGCTGATCGGCACGGCCATGGCTGCAATCTTCGTTGCCACCATTCCCATTTTTTCCATGCTGATCGCAAGGGTTTGGGGAACGGAAATGATCACGCCGCCTCGCATTTTGGGCCTTGCACTAGGCACATTGGGCATTGTGATGTTGGTTGGATTTCCAGCAGTTCCCGTCACCATGACTTTCATCCTGGGCTGTGCAGCCATGGTGTTCAGTACATTCTGTGCTGCCTATGGCAGCAATTATGCCCATCGCTTTTTAAGGGATACAGGGGCGTGGGAAGTCACCATCGGGGCCTTCTTCTTCGGCGGATTGATGTCGCTCCCCCTTCTTCTTCTCGTGCCTGTGCCGGGCATTCCGCGGGTTGAGGATTACCTCTATTTGCTGGTACAGGCGGGCGTGATGAGCGCCATGACCTATGTGCTCTATTTCAGCCTTGTTGGCAGTATTGGCCCCACGCGCGCCATCAGCGTAGAATTTGTCGTCACTGTCATCGCGGTTTTAGTGGGTGCTTTGGCACTGCATGAACCTCTCACGCTTGCGCAGTTAGCAGGGGGCATTGTCATCATTGCAGGCTGCGCGCTGGTTCTCGGTGTATTTCCAGCAAAGTCCAAGATCCCGCTTCAGCCTTAAGGCGGAATTTGCGCCTTTCATGACCTGAAAGTGCAGAAAAATTATTCGGACAAGACTGCTCAACTGAACACTTGCGCCTTGTACGCCCCTTGACCGACGACAGGCGTCAGGCCATAACTTCTGCCATGAACACGGCCATCTGCATCATTTGCGGGATTATTATTCGCTAGCGCTTCGCTGGCCGGCCGTTCTCGTCTCTCGAAATACGCAAGAAGACAAGGGAACCGGTTCCGGCCGGTTCACATGTTGTATTCGGGAGAGACTTTGATGGGCCTCACGCTCAAGCTGCACAACACACTGACCCGCGAAAAGGCGGAGTTTCAGCCTATCGATCCGAATAATGTGCGCATGTATGTCTGCGGCCCCACCGTTTATGACCTTGCCCATATCGGCAATGCCCGCCCTGTCATCGTGTTCGACGTGCTGTTTCGCATGCTGCGCCATGTCTATGGCACGGACCATGTGACCTATGCCCGCAACATCACCGATGTGGATGACAAGATCAATGCGCGAGCGCTGCGCGATCATCCCGGCCTTGATCTGAACGAGGCAATCCGTCAGGTAACTGAACGCACCGAGCAGCAGTTTCAGGCTGATGTGAAAGCGCTTGGCTGCCTGGAGCCCACTGTCCAACCGCGTGCCACGGATAACATCCGCCAAATGGTGGAGATCATCGAAAAGCTGATTGCGCGCGGCCATGCCTATGTCGCGGAAGGCGAAGTGCTGTTCGATACGCAGTCGATGCGCGATTATGGCCAGCTTTCAAAGCGCCCACTGGATGAGCAGCAGGCTGGCGCACGCGTGGCTGTGGATGCGCATAAGAAGAACGCTGGTGACTTTGTTCTCTGGAAGGCCTCTAGCCATAACGAACCCGGCTGGGAAAGCCCATGGGGCCGCGGTCGTCCCGGCTGGCATATCGAATGCTCTGCCATGAGTGCGCGCTATCTGGGTGAAACTTTCGATATCCATGGTGGCGGGCTGGATCTTATCTTCCCGCACCATGAAAATGAAATTGCTCAATCGCGCTGCGCTCACGGCACCCATGTGATGGCCAATGTCTGGATGCACAACGGGTTCGTGCAGGTTGAAGGCCGCAAGATGTCGAAGTCGGACGGCAATTTCGTCACCATCAACGAGCTTCTTGAAACGGAGACGTTTGGTGGTCGCAAATGGCGGGGCGAGGTTCTGCGCCTTGCCATGCTGATGACGCATTATCGCGAACCGATCGATTTTTCAGTCAAGCGGTTGGAAGAGGCCGAACGTTTGCTGGCCAAATGGCCCGTGGTGGAAGCTGGAGATGCCGAGCCTTGCGATTCGGTGCTGGAACCGCTCGCCGATGACCTGAATACGGTTGCCGCCATTCAGGCCATTCATGCACTGGCTCAGGCTTCGCATCATGATTCCGATGCCAAAGCGCGCTTTGCCGCCTCTGCCAACTTGCTCGGTCTTTTGCCCAAGCCAACCGAAGTGGATGAGGCCATTGCCGCTGGCGTGGATGCTTTGGTGGAAATGCGTCTTGAACTGTTGAAGGCCAAGAACTTCGCGGAAGCTGATAAAATCCGCGACGAGCTTGCCTCGAAGGGCATCCAGTTGAAGGATGGCAAGGACAAGGAAACCGGCGAGCGGATCACCACTTGGGACATGAAGCGTTGATTGAAAACGGGAGGAGTGCATGAGCAAGGTTCACGCTGGCGGCTGCCAATGCGGCGCGATACGTTTTCGTGTCACTGGCCCGTTGAAGGATAGCTCTATCTGTCACTGCCGAATGTGCCAGAAGGCATTTGGTGCCTATTACGCACCTTTGGTTTCCGTGCGCCATACTGATTTCGAGTGGACGCGGGGTGAGCGAAAAATCTTCCGTTCCAGCAACGTCGTCTCGCGCGGGTTTTGTGCGGATTGCGGGACGCCGCTGACCTACGAAGCGCCAGATGGCATGGCGGTGGCGGCTGGCGCTTTTGACGATCCTGCAGCCCTGCCTCCGATCAAGCAGTTCGGCACAGAAGCTAAGATCGATTTCGTGGACCGCCTGCACAGCCTTCCCGGACACCCCACGGAGGAGGACTTGGGCGACGCGCCCTATCTCGTCGAGATCGTGTCATACCAACATCCAGATCACGATACCGACCAGTGGCCGGAGCCGCGCTCATGACCGCACCCAATCCGAACACCAAAATGCCGAAATGGCTGCTCTATGGGCTCATCGCCAAGGTGTTGCTGATTGCAGCTCTGGTGGCGGGCATCACCGCGTTCGAAATGCTGAAGTAGGGAGACGGACATGGAAGGTTCGTTCACAGGTGGGTGTCAGTGCGGCGCAGTGCGTTTTCGGGCCGAAAAGCTCGGCCGCCCCTCTATTTGCCACTGCCGCATGTGCCAGAAGCAGTTCGGCAACTTCTTCGGTGCGCTTGTAACTGCGGATCAAGCACATCTCACCTGGACACGCGGCCAGCCGAGCCTCTTCCGCTCATCGGCCAAGGTGAAGCGCGGTTTCTGCAACAGATGCGGTACGCCTTTGACCTATCATCATCCTGAAGGCGTGGAACTGGCTATCGGCGCCTTCGATAAGCCGGAACTGCTGGAGCCTGAAGTGCAGGTCAATTACGACAAGCGTCTGCCTTGGATCGACCATCTTTTCGAAAAGCGCGTGACACATCAAAGCCTGGACGAAATCACATTCGAATCCTTTCAACATCCCGATCACGACACGGCGGAATGGCCGCCAAAGGACGCATGACATGAGTGAGCTTCGCAGCTTCTATCCGGAAATCGAACCCTTCGAGACGGGCTTTCTAGAGGTAGGCGATGGTCACCGCGTCTACTGGGAGCGGGTTGGCACGAAAGGCGCAAAACCGGCTGTCTTCCTGCATGGTGGTCCTGGCGGCACGATCAGCCCGACCCAGCGCCGTCTGTTTGATCCGGCACTTTACGATGTGATTTTGTTCGATCAGCGTGGCTGCGGAAAGAGCACGCCGAATGCATCGCTGGAAGCCAATACCACTTGGCATCTGGTGGCGGATGTTGAGCGTCTGCGCGAGATGATCGGCGCGGAAACATGGCTGGTTTTCGGGGGTTCCTGGGGTTCGACGCTGGCACTTGCCTACGCTGAAAAACACCCTGAACGAGTGTCTGAACTGGTTCTGCGCGGCATCTACACACTCACCAAAGCCGAACTCGACTGGTACTACCAGTTCGGCGTGTCGGAAATGTTCCCGGATAAATGGGAGCGGTTTCAAGCTCCGATCCCCGAGGACGAGCGCCATGAGATGATGGCCGCCTATCGCCGCCGATTGGTCGGCGATAATCGCGAGGAGCAGATGGCCTGCGCCCGCGCCTGGAGCCTGTGGGAAGGTGAAACGATTACGCTGCTTCCGAACCGGGACTATTCAGCGGCCTTTGAAGAGGATGATTATGCGCTGGCCTTCGCCCGCATTGAAAATCATTTCTTCGTTCATGCCGGTTGGTTGGAAGAAGGGCAATTGCTACGTGATGCCTATAAACTTAAGGATATCCCGGGCGTTATCATCCATGGCCGTTACGATATGCCCTGCCCGGCGAAATATGCCTGGATGCTTCACAAGGCCTGGCCGAAGGCCGATTTCCATTTGATCGAGGGCGCTGGACACGCGTTCCTGGAACCCGGGATTTTGGACCAGCTCATCCGTGCGACCGACCGGTTTGCTGGCAAGACTGCTTAATTTGAATGTTGCCTGACAAGGCATGGAGAAGACCATGGAACGGATCTATCTTTTCGACACGACCCTGCGTGACGGGCAGCAGACGCCCGGCATCGACTTTTCTGTCGAAGATAAGATCGCTATTTCGAAAATGCTGGACGAGTTCGGTATTGATTACGTGGAAGGAGGCTATCCCGGCGCCAACCCAACAGATACGGCCTTCTTCTCCGCCAAGCGTACCCATTCGGCGAAGTTCGTCGCCTTCGGCATGACGAAGAGAGCGGGTATTTCCGCAGCCAATGATCCGGGTCTTGCAGCACTTCTGCAATCAAAGACGGATGCCATCTGTCTTGTCGCAAAAAGCTGGGATTATCATGTGGCCGTCGCGCTCGGCTGCACGAACGAGGAAAATCTCCAGTCCATCCGCGAAAGCGTTCAGGCTGTGACGCAATCCGGCCGCGAGGCGATGATTGACTGCGAACACTTCTTTGATGGCTACAAGGCAAACCCGGACTACGCACTGGCCTGTGCCAAAACCGCCTATGAAGCTGGCGCACGCTGGGTGGTGCTATGCGACACGAATGGCGGCACGCAGCCAGATGAAGTACGCACAATTGTTTCCGCCGTCATTGCCGCAGGCATTCCCGGCACTTCGCTTGGTATTCATGCCCATGATGATACGGGACAGGCCATTGCAAATTCGCTGGCGGCTGTCGAAGCCGGCGTTCGCCAAATCCAGGGTACCTTGAACGGCATCGGCGAACGTTGCGGCAATGCCAACCTTGTCACAATCATTCCGACGCTGTCACTGAAGAAGACCTATGCCGACCGTTTTGTCACCTCGATCGATACGGAGCGGCTCGAGGGATTGACCCGCCTTTCGCATGCCTTCGATGAACTGCTCAACCGCTCGCCTCACGCGCAGGCACCCTATGTTGGCTCCTCCGCCTTTGCGACGAAAGCGGGTATCCACGCCTCTGCTCTGTTGAAAGATCCACGCACCTACGAACATGTGGTGCCGGAAAGTGTCGGCAATTTCCGCAAGGTCATGGTGTCTGATCAGGGCGGTAAATCCAACTTCCTCAACGCGCTGAAGCGCATCGGGCTTGATGTCTCGAAAGACGATCCGCGTCTCGACACTCTGATCTCGCTGGTAAAGGAGCGGGAAAATCAAGGTTACGCCTATGAAGGCGCGGATGCGAGCTTTGAGCTTCTGGCGCGACGCACTTTGGGTACCATTCCACACTTCTTCGATATCGAAGGCTTCCGCGTGATGGTCGAACGCCGGTTCGACGCCAATGGCCAGATGAAAACCGTATCGGAAGCAGTGGTTCGCCTGCTGATCGACGGGCACCGCATCATGTCTGTGGCGGAAGGTGATGGCCCGGTCAACGCCCTCGATCTGGCGCTACGAAAGGATCTCGGCAAGTTCAACCGCGAGATCGAAGACCTGGAACTGGTGGATTACAAGGTTCGCATTCTCAATGGCGGCACCGAGGCTATTACCCGTGTTCTCATTGAATCCATGGATGGTGACGGAACACGCTGGTGGACAGTTGGCGTATCGGAAAACATCATCGATGCTTCATTCCAGGCCCTGATCGATTCCATCGTCTACAAGCTCATGAAGAACCGGCATATGGCCGGAAGGCTTGCTGCTGAGTAAGCCCATTCACCTTCACGTAAAAGAATGAGTTCTTCACGGAAAAGAACTGGTTGCGGCTGAGCAAGAGGCGTAGACCAGCCCTTTCCGATTGATGAAAGGCAAAGACCATGGCAACCACCGATGCGGCTCCTGTTTCCGCTGGCCAGACGGGCGATTCGCCTAAGGGTTTTGCCTTTGCGCTGGCCGCTTACGGACTATGGGGCTTCCTGCCGATCTACCTGAAGGCGCTGGCCCATATTTCACCTTTCGAGATCCTGGCCCACCGTGTCATCTGGTCTGTGCCGTTCGCAGGCGTGATATTGCTTTTGATCGGCCGCACGGCGGACTTGAAGGCGGCCTTCCGTTCACCCAGAACACTTGCGATGGCAGTAGTCACCGCTATGCTCATCACCGTAAACTGGTGCACCTACGTCTGGGCCATTGGAGCAGGACGCGCCATAGAAGCCGCCCTTGGCTATTTCATCAATCCGCTGTTCAGCATTCTTCTCGGCTCACTGATGCTGAAGGAGCGCCTGGCACCGGCGCAAATCCTGGCCATCGGCCTTGTCGTGCTGGCTGTGTCTATTCTGACTTGGGATGCCGGGCACCTGCCCTGGGTATCTCTTACCCTGACATTCAGCTGGGGCTTCTATGCCTTCTTTCGCAAAACACTTCCTGTTGGTCCCAACCAGGGCTTCTTCCTCGAAGTGCTGCTGCTTTCCATTCCAGCGCTGCCTTACGTCATCTATCTTGAAATGAATGGCTCGGGCCATTTGACCAATGGCACGAGCCTCGATGCCTGGCTTCTGGCAGCCGCTGGATTTGCAACCGCCGCACCTTTGATGATCTACGCCAACGCGGCCAAGCTTCTGCGGCTGTCGACCATCGGCATCATGCAATACATCACGCCGACTATCGTGTTTCTCATCGCGGTCTTCATCTTCCACGAGCCAATGAACCCGGTGAAGCTGTTTGCTTTTCTGCTGATTTGGTCAGCGCTGGCGATCTACACGCTGTCCATGATGCGTGCCTATCGCGCCCGGTAGTATGCTCGGGATCTCAGGGTAGCCTGAGATCCACCGAAATTCAGAGTTTTGCGATGATCTCATCGCGACCATCATCAATCGGCTCATCGCCCCAAGCCTCGAGAATGGCAGGCACGATGTCATCTACATTGTCGATGACCATCAGCTGCAGAAGATTGGCATTATGAATGAAGCCTTGCCGCTTCATGTGATCGATCAGTTCCAACATAGGGTTCCAGAAGCCACCGATATTGGCGAAAACAATGGGTTTTCGATGACGCCCAAGTTGCGCCCAGGTCATGATTTCCACAATCTCTTCCAAGGTGCCGATGCCACCCGGCAGGGTGACAAAAGCATCGGCCCTTTCGAACATTTTGTGCTTTCGCTCATGCATGTCTTTGGTGATGATCAACTCGTTCAACTGACCGAGTGAATGCCGTGTTGCTTCCATATCCACCAGAAATTCAGGAATGATGCCGGTAACCTGCCCTCCGTTTGAAAGAACACCAGAGGCAACTGCACCCATGATGCCCTTGGTGCCGCCGCCATAGACCAAGCGCAGGTCATGCGTTGCGATGGAGCGACCAAGTGCGCGACCCGCAGCAACATAGGCAGGATCGCGTCCCGGTTGGGAACCGCAATAGGCGCAGATAGAACGGATAGTCACAGGGCATCTCCATATTTCAACACAATGTGTGCGGCCACTCTTGCAGAACAACGCAACCGCGATTTGCTGCAAAATAGCCCGTTTGAGAGCAGCAAACTCTCAAATTGATAAATTACCTGCTTAAAAGTGACGGGGAAACCGGTTTGCGGCAAGTGCAAAAGGCCACCAATCCTTGTGAACTGATGACGAAACCTGTAATCCGAAGCGATTGGCGGAGTGCCGCCAGGAGAGGTTTTGATGATTAATCGTGCCGTCTTGCTTGCCCTTGCAGCTCTCGCCATAGCCACCGTGTTGATGGTGTTTTTTGTCATGCCTCGGATTTCGGGCGAAGATAAGCCTTCAGGCACGTCCGCTAATTCTGCAAGCAACCAAGCAAAGCCGCAAACGGCTGGAAATGGGACTGCAGCGCAGACGCCCACAGCGCCTTCGCAGCCGCAGACTGCTAACCCCTCCGATCAAAATTCCCCTGCCGCTCCAAAGCCGGACCTGCTGCCAGCGCCTGAAAAGAGCAGCGCAGATGCAAAGGCTCCGGCGGCACCGGCAAAAACCACCACCGACGCATCTATCATTCCAACCTTCGACGTCTTGCGCGTTGAGCCCGACGGCTCCACGGTGATTGCCGGCCGAGCCGCCGCCGGTGCGCGTATCGAGGTGATGGATCAGGCCACAACAGTTGCAACGACAACAGCAGACAAGGCTGGTGAGTTTGTTGCCATTTTGGAAAAGCCCCTGCCCGCTGGCGATCACCAGCTCGTGCTGAAGGCAACGACGCCGGACGGCAAGACCGTCATCTCGGAGGAAATCGCAACCGTCTCCGTTCCGCAGAATAAGCAAAGCGAACTGCTGGCCATGGTGACCAAGCCCGGCGAAGCAAGCCGCATTCTAGCAAAGCCCGCCCCGCAGGGCAAAACGGAACGCGTCGCCGCTGACTCTGCGGCAAAACAGCCCGAAAACAAGGTCGCAAGCGAGCCAGCCACCCAGGCACCTTCGAGCGCGACAAGCGCCGAAGCAGTACCATCCGCTTCCGCGTCCTCGACGCAAATTCCACCGGCCGCCACGACTTCAACCCCGCCTGCCGACCTTCAGGTCAGTGCGGTGGAAGTGGAAGGCAGCAAGCTGTTCGTGGCTGGCATGGCCAAGCCCGGCGCTCGCTTGAAAGCCTACGCGGATGGCCAGCTTCTGGGCCAGACAACCGCCAATCCTGACGGCAGCTTTGTGATTGATGGCACGCGTGAACTGAGCGTCGGCGAACACAAGATCGCAGTGGATCAGGTCGGCGCTTCGGACCAGGCACTGGTGCGCGTTGAGGTTCCATTCAACCGCCCCGCAGGCGATCAGGTTGCGGCCGTTGCTTCGCCACAAAATGGCTCCCCGCTCACCCCGATTGATTCCGGCGCGTTCGACAAGCTTCGCAACGAGGTGGGCAAGGCATTCCGGCTATTGCAAAATCTTTATGCCAATGGCGCAACGCCCAGCATGGAACAGGTAGCTGCGGCTCGGTCCGCGGTGACCATTTCGCTTCGTTCATTGACGGAATACCGACTTCCAGCAGGTGTAGACGCAAACACGAGTGCCATCGCGGCGACCACCATCAAGGCTGCATCAGATGCGCTGGCGACACTGGAAGCGCTTCCAAAGGATGTTGAGACGGTTGGCAAAAACCTTGAAACTCTGGGTGCTATGATTGCTCGGGTCACCTCTTCAGCTCTGCCTTCAACGCAAATTGCGCCGCAGGTGAGCGTACCGGCGAACAACCAGATGTCCGAGGCTTCTCCATCTGCTTCGCCGCGCACCATCGAACAGGCTCCGCTGACCAAGAGCGATGCCGCATCCGTCATCATTCGCCGCGGCGATACGCTCTGGCAGATTTCTCGCCGCGTTTATGGTCAAGGTGTTCGCTACACCACGATCTACCTCGCGAACCAGGATCAGATCGCCAATCCCGATGTGATCCAGCCGGGCCAGATCTTCGGCGTGCCAAAAGATGCCCTGCCTGAGACGGAAGCCGAAAAAATGCATCGTGATCGGCTTAAGAAAAATTGAGCGAGAGGTGCTGGAAACGGCGCCTTTTACTTTCTAATACAGACGAAGACGAATTTCCCCCAACTTCCCGTGTGACGCGTTGAATTGCAAAGCCGCAACGCGTAAGTGAGAGCCTCCTTTCGGAGGCACCCATGGCAGACAAGCAGAAAACCGTTTCAGCGGATTCCAGCAATCCGCTGGAAACCATCGTGAACCTATGGCCCTATATGTGGCCGAGCGGGCGTCCAGATCTCAAGGCGCGCGTGATCTGGGCGACGGTTTTTCTGATTGTCGCCAAGCTTGTTCTCATTGGCGTACCCTATTTCTTCAAATGGGCGACAGACGCGCTGAACGGCAAACTGGATATGGCGGGCATCCTGCCCATGTTTTTGCTGGGTGCCGTGGCGCTCGTCATTGCTTATAACCTCACGCGCATCATCCAGCTGGCCCTAAACCAGCTGCGCGATTCATTGTTTGCCAGCGTCGGGCAGTATGCGGTTCGCCAACTCGCCTACAAGACGTTTGTGCATATGCACCAGCTATCCCTGCGCTTCCATCTGGAACGCAAAACGGGCGGCCTTTCGCGCATCATCGAGCGCGGCACCAAGGGCATTGAAACCATTGTTCGCTTCACCATTCTCAACTCGGTTCCCACGCTGATCGAGTTCCTGTTGACGGCGATCATATTCTGGTGGGCCTATGGCTTCACCTATGTCGCGGTCACCGCCATCACAGTCTGGGCCTATATCTGGTTCACCATCCGCGCCAGCGACTGGCGCATCGGCATTCGCCGCTCGATGAATGCGAGCGATACCGATGCCAACACCAAGGCCATCGATTCGCTCCTGAATTTCGAGACTGTCAAATATTTCGGCAATGAGAGGATGGAAGCAGAGCGCTTCGATGCCTCGATGGCCCGGTACGAAAAGGCGGCCACACAAGTGTGGACCTCGCTTGGCTGGCTGAACTTTGGACAGGGCGTGATTTTCGGCCTCGGCACCACCATCATGATGGTATTGTCTGCCATGGCCGTTCAACGTGGGGAGCAGACGATTGGAGATTTCGTTTTCGTCAATGCGCTGCTCATCCAGCTTTCCGTTCCGCTGAACTTCATCGGCTTTGTCTATCGCGAAATCCGCCAGGGCCTGACCGATATCGAACAGATGTTCGATCTTCTCGATGTGAAGGCCGAAGTGGTGGACAAGCCGAATGCCACCCCGCTTCAGATCGGGAACGGGCATATCACGTTTGAGAATGTTCATTTTTCCTATGACCCGGAACGCCCGATCTTGAAGGGCATCAGCTTTGAGGTTCCGGCAGGAAAGACGGTGGCTATCGTTGGGCCTTCCGGTGCGGGCAAATCCACAATCTCGCGCTTGCTTTATCGGTTCTACGATATCCAGGAGGGGTCTGTTCGCATCGATGGGCAGGATGTGCGTGATGTGACGCAAACGAGCCTTCGAGCCGTCATCGGCATGGTGCCGCAGGATACGGTGCTGTTTAACGATACGATTGCCTATAACATTCGCTATGGTCGTATTTCGGCCAGCGAAGATGAGGTGCTGGCGGCCGCCGATGTCGCGCAAATCGGGACCTTCATTCGCAAACTTCCCGATGGCTTCAAGACCATGGTGGGCGAGCGTGGATTGAAGCTCTCCGGTGGTGAAAAACAGCGCGTTGCCATTGCGCGTACTATTTTGAAGGCGCCGCCAATTCTCATTCTCGACGAGGCGACATCCGCACTCGACACAACGACAGAGCAGGAAATTCAGGCGGCTCTCGACGTTGTATCCAAGAACCGCACGACGCTGGTCATCGCGCACCGCCTTTCCACTGTCATCAACGCAGATGAAATCATCGTATTGCGCGACGGGCAGATTGCAGAACGCGGCACACATGCAGGGCTTCTGGCACAAAACGGGCTTTATGCCTCAATGTGGAACCGTCAGCGCGAAGCAACGCAAGCGGAAGAGCATTTGCGGCAGGTCCGAGAAAGCGATGACATGGGCGTTGTGGTGCGCAAACCGCCCGCCACATAAGACATTCACGGTTAATCGCTTCATCGTTATGGCCTGTTGCCAAAGTCGGAACCGGATTGCTCCGTCGCGTGTTTGCCTGTAGTCAGCTTATCCAAGCACCAAAAGCTGGACAATCTGGAGACTAACCTTTGGTCAATCTACTCGATACCATCCGCAACACACTCGTTCCGATCCACAAGGAAGGCTATATCTTCGTCATCGCCTTCTTCGTGGCATCGCTCGTCCTGGGCCTCATTGCCGCCCCGCTGTTCTGGATCGGCCTGGTTCTGACATTGTGGTGCGCATACTTCTTCCGTGATCCGGAACGCGTCGTGCCACAGGATGACGATATCATCATCAGCCCGGCTGACGGTCGGGTGTCTTCCGTTCAGATGGTCGTTCCGCCTGCGGAACTCGATCTTGGCAATGAGCCGATGCTGCGCATCTCCGTCTTCATGAACGTATTCGATTGCCACGTGAACCGGGCACCAGCGCGAGGTCGGGTTTCTCAAATCGTTTATCGCCCTGGCCAGTTCGTCAATGCGGAACTGGACAAGGCGAGCGTGGACAATGAACGTAACGGCATGGTGATTGAAACCAAGCACGGCAAGCTGGGCGTGGTGCAGATCGCAGGCCTCGTTGCCCGCCGCATCCTTTGCTTCGTTCATCAAAACGAGCCACTGGACGCCGGTGAACGCTTCGGCCTTATCCGCTTCGGTTCGCGCCTCGACGTTTATGTGCCGGAAGGCGGCCAGCCGCGTGTTTCCCTTGGTCAGCGCACCATCGGCGGCGAGACCGTAATTGCCGAATTCAACACGATCAAAGGTCCGACGATCAGCCGTCGCAATTGACCCATAGAGGCTACCATGAGTGAAAACGTAAGCCCGGAACGAGACGATAACGACGACGCACGTGGTCCTCGTTTTCGCGAGATCCCTTTACGGCTCATGGTGCCGAACCTGATCACAGTGCTCGCGATCTGCGCGGGCCTGACTGGCATCCGCCTCGCTTTCGAAGGCCGCTTCGAACTCGCCGTGGCCATGGTACTTCTGGCAGCCTTTCTGGATGGTATTGACGGACGGGTCGCCCGGGCACTCAAGGCAACGTCGAAATTCGGCGTGCAAATGGATTCGCTGGCCGACATCATCAATTTCGGCGTAGCCCCTGCTCTTGTTCTTTATGTTTTCGTGCTGGATCAAATGCGCTCTCTCGGCTGGATTGCAGCCTTGATCTACGCCATCGCTGCAGGCCTGCGCCTCGCCCGTTTCAATGTGATGGCTGAGAGAGAATATAAAGCGAAGTGGCAATCCGAGTTCTTTGTTGGCGTGCCAGCACCCATGGGCGCACTTCTGGTGCTTTTGCCAGTCTATCTTGGCTTTCTGGGTATCGATACGAGCGGCGGCTTCGCCGTCGGAGCAACCCTGTACACTGTACTGATGGGTTATCTGTTGGTCAGCCGCGTGCCGGTCTGGTCGGGTAAATCAGAGACACGGGTACGTCGAGATTTGATGCTGCCGCTTCTTTTGGGCGTTGTCATCTATGTTGCGCTTTTGATGAGCTATACTTGGCAGGTTCTCTCTGTGACTGCCGTTGCCTATCTCCTCTTCCTCCCCTTCTCTGCCCGTGCCTGGAAGCGCCGATACGGCACGTTGACCATTGAAGATGATCACGCGAACATTTAGAATAGGGATACTGGACGATTTTGTGCACCGCAGTAAAGCAACTCTATACCAAGCTTGCGCAAAACTTACACTCCGGATTAACTCAAAACATTCTCTAGTAACGAATTGTTAATGATTAAAATAAGCTTAGAGAATTTGATTTAGATCTAGACAAGACAAACTTCTGCCTGTTTTCCTCTGCAAATAAGCTGCACAAGAATCAGTTTCTGGAGGAGACATTATGCAACAGGCTCAACACGCTGCATCCAAGCACACCAACGATCTTCACGCCCCTCTGCGCCCACTTGCCATCAAGGCTGTTGTCGCGGCCGCATTGATGGTGAAGCGGAATGCGCTGAAGAAGGCCTGAAGCCTTGATTTGTGAGATCGCGATCGGCCGCATTGGGTAACGCCCAACGCGGCCGATTTGTTTTGAAATATGCTGTCTCAAAAAAGCGAGAGCTGTCCTTTGTCCTTAGCCGTCTTGCCTGATGGTTCCGGCAAGGGTTTTGCATCCAGCAACCGCTCCTGCACATCTGGCCCCATGTTTGCAACTTTATTGACGCGATCTGACACTGGAATGGCCTCGAAGAAATCCGGCTGAACTGGCGCTAGCAGGTTCTGGATTGCCTTTGGTTCCTGCGTCTTGCAATCGAGCCATGCCTCAAAATCCTCAGGTTGAATGACCACCGGCATGCGTGCGTGGATGGGCTTGATGGCTGCATTGGCATGAGTGGTAAGAATGGCCGCCGTATCGACCTCCGATCCGTCTGCCGAACTCCACGTCTCCATCAAGCCCGCAAAGGCGATAATCCCGCCCTTCCGCGGCTTGATCCAATAGGCTTGCGCCTTGCCGCCCTCATCCTTCGATGGCCGATGCCATTCGTAAAAGCCAGAGGCTGGTATCAGGACCCGGCGATGGCGCATGGCCGCACGAAAGGATGCTTTGCCGATTGCCGTTTCCGCGCGGGCATTGATAAGAAGTGGAAAGTCATTCGGATCTTTTACCCAACCCGGAATGAACCCCCATCGAGCCAGCACAGCCTTTCGTGGCGGAAGGTTGCTGCCGGGCGAGCTATGTTCTCCCGCGACAATCAGGAGGATCGGTTGCGTCGGCGCAATGTTGTAGCGCTTCGGAAAATCGTCGATGTCGATCACGCTGAGGAATTCGAGAATATCCTCGGGTGTCGCGGTCAGGGCATAGCGTCCACACATGATTCAGAAATGGCACTGCCCATGGTATGCGTCAAGAATCGCCGATCAACTCGGTCTTGGCCCGAGTAGAATAAGCGCGCAGCCCGCCAGACAGAGTGCAGAACCCGCCAAGTCCCAGCGATCCGGCACACGTCCCTCAACAGTTAGAAGCCACAACATGGAAGCCGCCACATAGATGCCGCCATAGGCCGCGAAGGTGCGTCCTGCAGCTTCGCTTTCCACGAGCGCCAACAGCCAGGCAAAGCTAATAAGACTGATGATACCCGGAGCCAGCCAGAAAACAGATTTGCCCAGCCGCCACCAGGCCCAGAACGCGAAACAGCCGGAAATTTCCGCTAATGCGGCAAAGGCGAAGAACAGATAGGTTGCCATGTGTCTGTGTCGCAGTTCCACATCTGCAATTCAATAGAAATGCCCAAAAGGCCTCTGGAGCAAGTATTCATGTCCGTGAAAGTCAGCGCAGCCTCATCCGCCATTCTGGAACGTGAGGGTCGCTTCCTGCTCATTCGCCGCCGCAATCCACCCTCTGCGGATCTCTTTGCATTTCCGGGTGGTCGCGCAGAAGATGGCGAAACGCCGGAAGAGACCGCACTTCGCGAGTTTGAGGAAGAAACCGGCATTCCTGTGCGCGATCCGGTTTTGTTTGCGACCTATGATTTGCCGACCAAAGACGCCTCTGGCCGAATCATCAGCCATTTCTTTCTCTCGGTTTTCCTGGTGCAATCCGATTCGCAGGCACAGGCCATAGCGGCTGACGATGCGAGCGATGCTGGATGGTACACGGCCGAAGAGATACGCACCCTACCCGTACCAGCCAGCGTTTTGGAGTGCGCTGAACGATTGGCTGCCAAGCAAGAAGCCATCTGAGGGCGAATCATCTATCACGGCACTCATAGAATATCGCACAAGCACAGAAGATAGGCCGCCTTCATGTTCCGTTTGATTCTCATGGCTTTGTTGGTGGCTGGGCTTTCAGGGCCAGCTGCTGCACAGAAGAAGAGCGCGGCACCCGAACCGCCTCAGCCTGCACAAAACCCTGGAGTGGAAGAGAAGGTTGCACCCTATGATTCGCGCCTTGTGCGGCTGGCTGAAATTTTGGGATCAGTGCACTATCTCCGCAATCTATGCGGCGCAGCGTCTTCCGATTGGCGTGCCCCAATGCAGGCTTTGCTCGACGCGGAAACCATAAATGAACCCAAACGACGAGAGAAATTGACGGCATCCTTCAATCGAGGTTACAGGGCATTTGCAGCGGTGCACACATCCTGCACGCCGGCAGCAAGATCGGCTGAAGAAACTTACCGTAACGAAGGTGCAACACTGGCGGCGGAAATAGCGACGCGCTACGGAAATTAGCCGTTTATTTACCTCTTTCTCCATCGGGGCATGTCGTTTTGATAAAAGGCTGCTAGAGTTGTTAACGTGTCGGTAAACAACAGGCACCCCTTGTATGAGGATTACAGATGCAGACTGCGCGCAACGACATCGACGACATGATTGTTCACGAGAAGATGCAGGTGGCGCTCGAGTATCAGAATGAGGCCTGGGCTGATGGCCGTGCAGACGGAATTGAGCCGGAAATCATTGCTGATGCTGCTATTGCCCTGGCTATGCGCGAAACGATTCGTCTCCATGGCGAAGCCGGAGCGGAAGCCATGCTGGAATCTCTGCGTCAACGCATGCTTGCGGGAGAATTCTCGCCTGAGCGTTCGATTCAATAAAGATCAGGAATACAAAATGAGGCACTACCCCGCCGCAACGGTGCGCATCGGCGCATCCTGTCTTCTGGCCGCGAGCATGGCTGTTATGCCTTTGCCTGTCCTGGCCGCCCCGGCGGGTATGTTGGCATTGACTGGACCTGCCCAGCTTGCGCAAGCGGAAGGTCAACCGCCTGCGCAGGCACCCGCCGTCACGACTGAGCCACCGGCTGCCCCCTTGGCGCCCTCCTCTACGAATCAGGCACCCGCGGCAGAATCGCCTTCATCATCCAAAGCAATTGCAACGCCGGGCGAAATCCGCGCCAGTGGTAATGTCGAAATCATTCGCGATATTTCCAAACTGCCGGAACCTGTCGCCAAGATGCGCGAATCGATTATCGCCGCAGCGGCCACCGGCGATATTGAAAAGCTGCGCCCGCTCGTCGCTTTCGATCCTGCCCAGATGCAGGTGGGAGCGGAAGGTGATGCCATTGAAGCGGTCAAGAGCCTGTCTGGCGACCCGGACGGCTTGGAAATCATGGCGATCATGATGGACCTGCTGCAGCCGGGCGCTGCCCACATCAATATCGGTAAGCCGGATGAGATGTATGTGTGGCCCTATTTCGTCGGCAAGCCATTGAATACGCTGACTGCGCCGGAAAAGATCGAATTGCTGCGCATCATCACCGCTGGCGATCTGGCGGCGATGGAAGAAGGCAATAATTACAATTTCTACCGCATTGGCATTACGCCGGACGGCAAGTGGAAGCTATTTGCTGGCGGCGATTGATAACGCGCCTTCCGTGCGTGTAACGCTTGCCTTGGTTGGGTGCTCACCTTATCTGTGAGCCCCAAAGCGCTAAAAGCGGACACGAGTCTCATGCCCAAAATCGCCCTTCCAGAACGAAGCCTCATCAGCATATCCGGTGCTGATGCAGAAGGCTTTCTGCACAATCTGATCACCACGGATGTGGAAGGCTTGCCCGCTGGCGAGGCACGGCCTGGAGCGCTTTTGACGCCACAAGGGAAAATTCTCTTTGACTTTCTGATCTGGCGTTCGGGCATGGCGTTCATTCTTGAATGCGACACTCTGCAAGCCGACGCGCTTATCAAACGGCTGACCATGTATAAGCTGCGTGCAGCTGTGGCGATTGCAATTGAAGGACAGGGTGTAACGGTCAGCTGGGGAGAGGATGCCGATCTTGCCACAGGCGTTGTCGATTCGGCTTCTAGCCTGGGTGGCGTTCAGGTTCGACGCGCTCCCGGCCTAGTGGGAAGCGGCGATCTCAAACTTTACGATGCTCTTCGTATTGAGGCGGGCCTGGCCATCTCTGGCCGTGACTTTGCCCTACAGGATGCTTTTCCGCATGATATCCTGTTCGACAAGGATGGCGGCGTCTCGTTCAAGAAGGGATGCTATGTCGGTCAGGAGGTTGTCTCCCGCATGCAGCATCGCGGCACGGCACGGCGGCGCGTTGTGCATGTCCACGGTGACAGCGCTCTTCCGCCAAGCGGCACGGAATTGACGGCCGGTGCCAAGCCAATTGGCACGCTTGGCACCGTTGTGGATAAGGCTGGCCTTGCCATCGTTCGCATTGATCGCGCTGGAGAGGCGATACAACAGGGCGTCGACATTCTGGCCGGTGATATTCCGGTTCAACTTTCGCTGCCTGCCTGGAGCGGCCTTGGCTTTCCTACTGCTGCTGAAGAGGCCGAAACGTGACAGAGAAAGTCATGGCGCGTGCGTGGCAACGCATGCTTTCAGGCCGCAGGCTTGATCTTCTGGATCCTTCGCCACTGGATATAGAGCTTAGCGACATTGCCCATGGTCTTGCGCGCGTTGCCCGCTGGAATGGACAAACCCACGGCGACAACGCCTTTTCCGTTGCGCAACATAGCCTGGTGGTGGAGCATATATTTCGCCTGCAAAACCCCTCCGCGACCATCACCGACCTTATGATGACGCTGCTGCACGACGCGCCTGAATATGTGATCGGTGACATGATTTCGCCGTTCAAGGCCGTCGTCGGCGGCGGCTATAAAACGGTAGAACATCGCCTGGAGGCGGCCGTTCATCTGCGCTTTGGACTTCCGGCCCATCCAACTAAAGAGCTGAAGACGCGTATAAAGAAGGCAGACACGATTGCCGCCTTTTTCGAGGCAACAGAACTTGCCGGTTTTACGCCACAGGAAGCGCGCAAATTCTTCGGCCTTCCACGCGGAATTGCACGAGATTCAATCCTGCTCGTTCCACTCTCCGCCGCTCAGGCACAGCAACAGTTTTTAGACAGGTTTGAGACGTTGGACAGGCAACGCGGCAGTCATTCGGTGCAAGCGTCTTGAGCCTGATCGTTGTTTCTCCCCTCGCCCGCATCGCGGAAATGGCTGTTCGCCACAAAGCGCGAGAAATGGTGACGCTGATTGCAAAGGAGCAGGCATTTCACCGACCTGCGGTCATCGCGGCTGACCGGCATCTCACGTTGCAGATGAACGATATCGCCTTCAAAGGCACAGGCGATCTCATTGCGCCCGATGAGGTCCATATCGGACAATTGCTGGATTTCGTTAAAGAGTGGGACCAAAGCTTTCCACTTCTCATCCATTGCTGGATGGGCGTTTCCCGTTCGCCTGCCGCAGCACTTGCCGCAGCACTTGCCGTCCACCCCGATCAGGACGATGAGGAGCTTGTGCTTCGGCTTCGGGCTGCCTCGCCCTATGCCACGCCCAATGCCCGGATTGTTGACATCACGGATCGTCTGCTCAATCGGCAAGGCAAACTTATTGCCGCCGTCAAACGAATAGGTCGCGGCGCTGATACGGATGGCAATGCTCCCTTCGCTTTCTCGGCGAAAGTTCTGCATACGGTCTGACACTACCTCTTGACCCGCCTGCCCTCTGCGCCAGTTCTGCTGCTGATATGCATGGAGAATGTCCCTCATGGAGCAACAGGCTTCTGATCTCGTGGTCGCCAGTCGTGCGGCACTGACGCAACTTTCTGCACTCGCGGTACAATATTCATTCTCCCTTCTTGGAGCAGTGATCCTTCTTATCATTGGTTGGCTTGCCTCCGGGCTTCTAAGCCGCTGGGCTCGGCAGGGCCTTGGACGCATCCACGGCATTGATGCAACGCTTGCGCAATTCTTCTCCAACATCATCCGCTATGCGGTGCTGGTCATCGTCATTGTGATGGTGCTTGGCCAATTCGGGGTGCAGACGGCTTCCATTCTTGCAGCGCTTGGCGCAATCGGCCTCGCAATCGGCTTGGCTCTACAGGGAACGCTCCAGAATATTGCTGCGGGAATCATGCTCTTGGTGCTGCGCCCCTTGCGCGTCGGTGAATATATCGAGACGCCAGCCGTGAGCGGCACCGTGCAGGATATTGGCCTTTTTGCAACGGAACTGAAAACCTATGACGGCCTCTACCGTTTGACGCCGAATTCACTGCTCTGGAATGTGCCAGTCACCAACCATAGTCGCCTGCCGACACGTATGCATGATTTCAAACTGCATGTGGCGGACAAGGAAGCAATTGAACGTTCGCTGGAAATCTTGCTGGATCTCGTCCGTGCGGATGAGCGCGTGCTAAAGCAACCAGCCCCAGCGGCGTTTGTGGTGGATCTGACCGATACAGGAGCCATGATTGCCGTTCGCTATTGGGCAACAACAGCAAACTGGTGGCAGGTCTCGCGTGACATGACGGCACACACGCGCGAAGCTTTTGCCAAGGCGAACATTCCCATTCGTACGGCCTGAATGACAGAGCGTTCCTTTCCAAGGTCTTTGTAAATATATAGAAAGCCAAGGGCGAGCGGGGGGATGAGACGGCCTCTCATTGTCGCATCATTTGTCTGCATTCGGCGCCATAGACTTGGCCAGGCCTGATGCTTGAGGCGGAGTTTGTATGCTCGAGTTATTGGTTCTTATCGCAATCATTGCGCTCTTCAGCAGGCAGCAACGTCAGTCCCAACGGCTGAACGTTCTTGAGCTTCAGATCAAGCATCTCCAGGAACAACTGACGAAGGGCGCTCCTTCTCCGGTTATTGCAGACAGTGAGGTCGTGGAAGACGCGGAGGCGGCAGGAGCCGAAGCGCTTGCTGCTGCCGAGCCCACTATCGAAGCAGCTTCGCGAGAGGAACAGACAGTCCCTGAGGCTGCTGCGACCATCGCTACAAAAGTTGAGCAGGAAGAAAGCTTTGAGAGCCGGCTGGGTGCGCGTTGGGCCGTCTGGGTTGGCGGCCTTGCGCTGGCGCTTGGTGGCATTTTCCTGGTTCGTTACTCCATCGATGCCGGGCTTTTGGGGCCGGTCCCGCGTTTGATCCTCGCCGCACTCTTCGGTTTGGCACTGGCCGTCGCAGGAGAAATGATCCGCCGCGGCGCCATGCCAAAGCTACCCGAAAACTATAATAATGCATTGGTGCCCGGCATCTTGACGGCTGCCGCGAGCATCACGCTCATGGCAACGGTTTATACGGCCTTTGCTTATTACGACTTTATCGGGCCAGTTCTCGCTTTCATTCTATTGAGTGTGATCGCACTTGCCACTCTTGCCCTTTCGCTGTTGCACGGCCAGACTCTCGCAGGCCTTGGCCTCGTCGCCTCACTGCTGACGCCGCTCCTTGCGTCGTCCGACAAACCGAATTTCTACACGCTGTTCGGCTATCTCAGCCTGGTCTGGCTGGCTGCCGCCACTGCCGCGAGAATCCGCCGCTGGCGTTTTTTGCCGTCATTTGCAAATATTCTGCTTATGTTCTGGATTGCTGGCAGCTGGAGTGCCCTCTACCTGACGGAAGAGCCCGCTTTCTTCGCATCAGCCACCGCGCCGGGAATTGCGCTGATCGTCATGATCCTTGGCACTGCCTTCATCTGGCCAGCAAAGAATTTCGAAAGCACTATTAACGATTCTGCTCCGCCGCGCAGCATCTGGCGGCGCGCAAGAAGACTGATGGCGCGTTCGCCGAAGGGCATCATGATTTCGGTGTCCATCGCCATCATGCTCTCGGTCTTGAGCATGGTTGCCGCCGATCTTCCCTCACTGGCAGACCCGGTTCTTATCTTCGTCGCAGTCACCGGCTGTCTCGCAGGTCTTGGTGCTGGTCGCCGCACGGCAACCATTCCAGCCATTTTTGCTGGCCTGACCGCCATCTGGGGCCTTGCCCTGTTTGCACTTCTCGATGCGAGCCGCACCATCTCGCCCAGCCTCCCAGAAGCGGCAGCAAGTGGCTGGCTCAGCGGCCTTGCGCCCGAAGCTCTGGGTGGCCTTATTCTCGGTGGCATCTTCACCATTTGCGGTATTCTGTTCATTCGTCGCCACCGCCAAATCGATCCGGAATTCAGCGCACTTTGGGCCATTCTTGCATCCGCCGTACCGCTGGTGCTCGCAACGATTTCTTTCGCGAACTACGGGCACCTGGGACGCGACTGGCCGCATGCTATTGTCATGATGCTGACGGCGGGCGCTCTTTTTGCTACGGCAATCTCCACCACGCGAGGGCATGAAGATGACTCTGCGTCATCGGATCTGCCACGTGATCTTCTGAGCCTCGGTTCATTCGGCGCACTGGCGCTCGCTTTGCACTGCCTCACCCAGGGACTGATAACCACGGTTGGTGTTGCCGTGATCGGCTTCCTATTCGTGATCGCCAATATCCGTCTTCGCTGGCGTGGCCTACCTTGGGCCATGCTTGCTGCCACAGCCGTGGTACTCATTCGTATCGGTTGGGAACCGACCATCGTCGGCGCGCAAAATCTTTCCACCACTCCGATCTTCAACGCGCTGCTCGCGGGTTACGGCATTCCGGCTGCTCTCCTTATTGCCTCGTGCTGGCTGCTGCGCAATTGGCCCGGTCGGCGGGCGCTCAACGCCCTTCAAGGCCTTGCCTCTCTCATGACCTTGCTTACCATCGCCATTCTGGTGCGACACGCCATGCAGGGTGGCGTGTTGAACTCTGCCGTTCCAAGCCTTGGCGAACAAAGCATCTATACGCTGCTTCTGGTGGGGCTCTCCGGCATTCTGATGACGCTCGATTTTGGAAGCCCGAGCCGAGCCTTCCGCTACGGGTCGATGCTTGCGGGCATTCTCGCCACTCTGAACATTCTCTCGTTGCATCTCGGAGGGTTGAACCCCTATTTCACCGATGAGAATGTCGGCAAATGGCCGCTGATTAACCTGCTTCTGCCGGGTTATCTTCTGCCAGCACTTGGCTATGCCGGTCTTGCCGCTTACGCTCGGGGCAAGAGACCGCAGGCTTATGTGGTGATGCTGGCCGTTACATCCGCCATCCTTGGCTTTGCCTGGGCAACGTTGACTGTCCGCTGGGCATGGCAAGGGCCCCATATTGCCCACTGGAAAGGTTACATTCCAGCGGAGACCTATACATACACCGTGGTGTGGCTATTGATCGGCGTTGGCCTTTTGGCGCTCGGTTCACGCTTTGCCGCACGTAGCCTCCGCCTCACGTCCGCGGTGCTGGTGCTCATCGCTGTCTGCAAGGCCTTCCTTATCGATATGTCCAATCTCGAAGGAATTCTGCGGGCGCTGTCCTTCATTGGCCTTGGCGTGGTTCTCATCGGCATCGGACTATTCTATCAAAAGCTCATGGCCCGCGATCGCAAAAGCCGAGATGATGAGGTTGTGACACAATGAACCGCGCAGAAACCAAGAGCTTCGCCCCTTACGAACATCTGGCGGCGGAGCTTCTTCCGCATGCTTTTAGCGGTGACGACGGCGCGCATGATCTTGCACACATCGCTCGTGTTTTTCGCAATGCCATGCGCCTTCATGCAAAGGAAGGTGGCGATGGAGAGGTGATCGCGGCGGCAGCATTGCTACATGATTGCGTGAGTGTAGAGAAAAATTCGCCACTTCGGCAGGAGGCATCGCGCATGGCGGCCCGCAAGGCGGGAGCGCTCCTCGCCAGCCTCGATTGGAATGCGGAGCGGACCCGGCGCGTGGCCCATGCCATTGAAGCGCACAGTTTTTCCGCAAGCATCCGACCCGAAACCCTGGAGGCGCAGATCCTGCAGGATGCGGATCGACTGGATGCCATTGGGATGATTGGCGCAGCGCGCTGCTTTTATGTGGCAGGCCGCATGAGCAGCCAGATCTACGATCCTGTGGACCCTCAAGCGGCAACCCGCCCTCTCAATGACAAGGCATTCGCGCTCGATCATTTTCCTGCCAAACTGTTCAAGCTGGCCGAGGGTTTTCAAACAGAGACCGGCCGCCAGCTTGCCCAAGAGCGACAGGATCGCCTAAAGCTTGTCTACGATCTTCTGCTGGATGAGATAAGGGACAACTGATGCACATCGCGAGCCTTCACATTTACCCTTTGAAAAGCGCTCGCGGAATTTCGCTGGAACGCTCGATCTGCGATGAATTTGGCCTTATGGGTGACCGGCGCTGGATGCTGACCGACCCTACCGGCAAGTTCGTGACTCAGCGTGAAATGCCTGAGCTTGCGCAAATCGGCGCGAGGCAGGAAGGCGATGCACTCATTCTCTCCAAGGATGGTTACGTTCCTTTACATGTATCGCTGGACGACAAATCTCAACGAATAACAGCACGTGTTTGGGATTCGCAGGTGGATGCAGCCCTTGCCAGTGCATCTGTCTCGGCCACGCTCTCCGACTGGCTGAAGCGGGATCTGAGACTTGTCCACTTCGACGATCAATCGCACCGGTTGGCGAGTGTAGAGTGGGTGGGCATGGAAAGCCCCGTAGCTTTCGGCGATGGCTATCAGGTTCTCATCACCAACACGGCTTCTCTTGCTGACTTGAATGAGAACATGGCAGCGCACGGGGAACCTCCTGTTTCCATGGAGCGGTTTCGGCCCAACATCGTACTGGACTACGATATTCCCTTTGCCGAAGATGGTTGGGAGGCTGTGAGGATCGGCTCCATTCTGTTCAAGCTGGTCAAACCTTGCACACGCTGCATCATGACGACTCAGGATCAGCTAACCGGATCGCGAGACGTTGCAAGCCCCATGCTGGCCATGGGCCGCATCCGCATGTCTGCGGATCGCCGAGTGCCCGGAGTCCTGTTCGGTTGGAATGCCGTCCCGGTGGGCTCAGGTGAACTGAAGGTTGGGCAGAGCTTCGAAATCGTCGGGGAACGACAGGCCTGGCCCCTAAAAAAGAGGGGCTGACCGCCCTCTTCCATCACAGCACTTGATGGAACTCATAAACAATTCACGCTTGGTTTTTCCCTTTACAGGTCTATGTTGCCGACACTTGAGGGGGAGTTGGAAATGAATAAGCAAGCGTCCGGCACAATGCCGTGGCTCATCATCACTGCGGGCTCGCTGATTGTCCTGCTGACCTTCGGCCCCCGGTCTTCGATGGGCTTTTTCCAGCTACCCATGCTCTCCGATACGGGCTGGGACCGCTCCACATTCGGTTTGGCGATGGCGTTCCAAAATCTGTTCTGGGGCCTTAGCCAGCCATTCTTTGGCGCCCTCGCAGATCGCTACGGCACAGGCCGCGTGTTGATTGCAGCCGGCGTATTGTATGCTGCTGGCTTGCTGCTGATGTCGCACGGAACAGCGCCCATATGGCTTCATCTCGGCGGTGGCGTATTAATGGGCATGGCAATTGGGGCCGGGTCATTTAGCGTCGTTCTCTCGGCTTTCGCCCGCCACGTTACACCGCAGCAACGCTCCATGGCGTTTGGCATCGGCACTGCAGCTGGTTCTGCCGGAATGTTCCTCTTTGCCCCGCTGAGCCAAAGCCTGATCAATCTCTACGGCTGGTCGGATAGCCTTGTCATCATGGGCGCTATGATGCTGCTGATACCGGTGCTTGCCTTCCCCTTACGCGGCAATGCCAATTCGGGAACCCAGAGTGCCTCTGCCGTACAGCAGAGCGTGGCGGAGGCACTGCGTGAAGCTTTCTCCCACCGGAGCTATCTGCTTCTGACCAGCGGTTTCTTCGTCTGCGGTTATCAGATTGCTTTCATCACTGCACACTTTCCTGCTTATCTCGGTGACATTGGAATTGAGGCCCGCTATGCCGTGATCGCCATGGCTCTGATCGGTTTTTTCAATATTATCGGTTCATTAGCAGCAGGGTATATCGGCCAAAGGTACTCGAAGCCGTATTTTCTGGCCTACATTTACATCGGGCGTTCCATTGCGGTCGCTGCATTTCTGCTCTTGCCGCAAACGCCGCTCTCAGTGGTGATCTTCGCCTCGGTGATGGGCTTGCTTTGGCTCTCGACAGTGCCTCCCACAAACGGGCTCGTGGCCATCATGTTCGGAACGAGACATCTTGGGCTTCTGGGCGGCATGGTGTTTCTCTCACACCAGATCGGCTCATTCCTCGGCGTATGGATGGGCGGCTACCTTTATGACCACTTCGGTTCCTACGATCCGGTCTGGTGGTTTGGGGTCGTGCTGGGCCTCTTTGCTGCCGCAGTGCATTGGCCCATTCGGGAAAAAGCGGTCGACAGGTTAGCCGCAAGCGCTGCGTAAGGATTCTACTCTGCGTCAGGCTCATGAAGCTTGCCGACGGCTTTCAATGCCGCCTGGACAAACCCGTCCCTGGCGGCATTTTCTTGAATACCCCGCGGTTCATAGACATGACGGTGGAGAAAAAAGCCGCTGAGGCGGAAAGCATCTTTTAGGTCTTGAACACTCAGCTTGGGATCTGCCTCAGGGGTAAGAAAGGCGGGCAAGGGTAGCATGCGCTCTGCCCAGGGTGCGCCTGCCTCCCGGCTGACTGCGCGACCGCTTTTCGGCGAAACATACACCAATTGCTCGCGAAGGCCGGTAGCCGCGCATTCGCTCAAATCCAGACCGAAACCAAGATCGTTGAGAACGGCGAGTTCGAACTGCACGAAGAGAGGCCCAGCGCCGCGCGGATCATCGATATGTTCGAGAATGAGATCCAGAGCCTCGAAAAGATGCGGATGCGGGTCGCGTTCTGGCAGCAGGCGGAGAAGCGCTCCCATGGCCTGCACGCCGTACAAAGCGGTGGCACTTTCCATCAATCGCGCAGCACGCAATTGCATAGGCTCAAGGCGAAAATCCCCCAGATGCTCATCCAGTCGCGCACGCCAGACGGCCTCCACACGATTTCCGGGCTGCAATACCGGCTGCATGGTGCGTGATCGCCCGCCACGTACAAGCCCGAGGTGGCGCCCTTTAGATCGCGTCATCAGTTCCACCACGACGCTTGTTTCGCCGTGGCGCTTTACGCCGATAATAATGCCTTCATCCTGCCACTGCATGGCCGCCTTCAGCCTCGTTGGAGCCGCTACAATGGCGACCTACCGCATGTCGCGCAAAAGTGTGGAGCGGTGTTGCGATAACGACATGCCCAAATACAAGTACCTAAGGCGTTACATCGAATCTAAAAGATCGCGATAGGCTTCAGAGTTTAATTTCTGCAACAGGTGGAACATTTAAGCGATTCACCTTGTGGAGTATGGAACCAAAGGCGGCTCTTTGAAGTTGCTGGCGCGTAAACAAATTCCGGAGACACCATGCGCAAGGCATCCCTCGCTGCAGCCCTTCTTGTTCTTCCAACCATGATTTCCGCAGCGCCCACCATGGCTGCCGCGCAATCCCCCGGTCTGGAACAGGCCTGCGTTACCGTTGCTAAGAATTTTCTTCTTTCGCCGACGCTAAAAACAGGCGTTGTGCAATCTTTCCCAGAGCTTGACCCGCCGGGCGCGCGGTTGACTTACTCCACACGCCAGAACCCGGAATCGACCGATTTCAACGATGAAGTCGAATGCGAGTTTGACAAGGCACAGGCACCGTTTGGTTTGAAGCGCTTCTGCATTTCCAAGACTTGCTATTCGGCCGGAGAGAAAGAAGACGAACAGCGCCGCCGCTTCCAGGAAGTCAAGGCACTCATGGACCGCCAGAAGCAATAACACGATGGGAGCGGAGCATGGGAATGCTCCGCTTACCTCATTTAACCTTTGGGGAATTCAAGCCCCATTTCGCGGAAGCGCTCGGGATCATCACCCCAGTTTTCACGCACCTTCACAAATAGAAAGAGATGCACGGGCTGCTCAAGGATCTCCGATAGCTCCTTGCGTGACGCTGTCGAAATGGCCTTGATCGCATCACCGCCCTTACCGAGAGCAATCTTCTTCTGGCTGTCGCGCTCGACGTAAATCACCTGCTCAATGCGAACTGAACCGTCCTTGCGCTCTTCCCACTTTTCCGTTTCCACATGCGAGGAATAGGGAAGCTCCTGATGAAGACGCAGGAACAGCTTTTCGCGGGTGATCTCAGCGGCCAGCTGGCGCATGGGCAAATCGGAGATCTGGTCTTCCGGGTAATACCATGGACCTTCTGGCAACTGTTCTGCCAGATAGTTCATGAGGTCATCGCAGCCAGAACCGGTGGTGGCGGAAATCATGAAGGTCCGATCAAACTGCACGGCATCATTGGCCGCAGAGGTGAGCTTCAACAAATCCTCATGCTTCACACGATCGATCTTGTTCAGCACCAGGATCTTCGGCTGCGGCACATCTTTGAGTGCTTCCAGGATAGCCTCGGCATCGCCGCGAAGGCCGCGCTCGCTATCGATCAACAGCAGAATGAGATCGGCATCTTTAGCGCCACCCCAGGCAGAGGTGACCATGGCGCGATCGAGCCGGCGGCGCGGCTTGAAAATGCCGGGCGTATCCATGAAAACGATCTGCGCGTTGTTATGGATTGCAATACCACGCATCACCGCACGGGTCGTCTGCACCTTGTGGCTAACGATGGAGACCTTTGCACCCACCAATCGGTTGACCAATGTGGACTTGCCAGCATTTGTCGGGCCGATCAGCGCCACAAAGCCTGAATGGGTCGGGGAACCGGCACCTTCGCCGGGCATGTCGTTATTTTCGCTCATAAAACCCTTCAGCCTTCACTCTCAGGCTTCTGCCACACGCCTTCGCGCTCAAGCAATTTCGTTGCAGCAACCTGCTCTGCCGCACGTTTGGACCGATCCACGCCCGTTTCCGGTGCGACACCCTGAACCTCGACGGTCACAGTGAAGCGCGGCTCATGGTCGGGACCGGAACGATCATCCACGCGGTAGATCGGCGTACGGCCAAATTTTGCATGTGACCATTCCTGCAATTCTGTCTTCGCATCCCGGCGGGCAGCTGAGTCACTCTTCGCCCGCTTTTCCCAATGCTGAAGAATGAAGCGTCGCGCCGCTTCCAGCCCTGCATCGAGATAAATGGCCGCAATCAGACTTTCCACCACATCGGCGCGCACGTTCATCATGCGCTTGCCTGTGAGTTTCTTCACATCGGAGCCAGTACGAATGAACTGATAGAGGCCTAGCTCGTCGGCTATACTGGCACAACTATCAGCGCTTACCAACTGGTTCAGGCGAACCGAAAGCTCACCTTCCGTCGCATTGGCGAAGGTACTGAAGAGCAGTTCCGCCACGCAAAGACCAAGAACCCGATCGCCCAGGAATTCCAGCCGCTCGTAATTCGAGCTTTTGCCGCCGCCAGTGCTGGAATGGGTCAAGGCACGATCAAGCCACTGCTTGTCCTTGAATTCGTGCCCGATAACGGTTTCCAGCTTTGACGTCTGCTCGGCAGAAAGCGTGGCTTGCTTCATCAGTTGACCACCTTGAAAAGGCGATCCCAACGCATATTGGCTGGCCATTTCCAGATTTCACGGAACGACGTGTCGTTGCCAAGAGAGAAGAAGATCACGCTCGCGCGACCGACAAGATTTTCTGCGGGCACATAGCCCACATCGAAACGGCTATCCAGCGAGTTGTCGCGGTTGTCACCCATGAAGAAATAATGGCCTTCCGGCACCACGAATTCACGCGTGTTATCACCACGCGAATCCGGCGATTGATCCAGCGTATCGTAAGTCTTGCCGGTATCCAACGTCTCGCGGAAGACAGGCACGTCAGAACCTGGATCAAGGCGGTAATCGGAGGTGAAGCTGCCATCCGGTTGTTTTGGGATAGCCTGGCCGTTGATATGCAGCACACCATTGATCATCTGAACGCGATCGCCCGGAAGGCCGATGAGACGCTTGATGTAATCGACATTCGGATCGGTCGGCAGACGGAACACGATAACATCGCCCCGCTTCGGTTCACTCGCCAGAATACGGCCGGAGAACAGATCCGGTGAGAACGGCAGCGAATATTTGGAATAGCCGTAGGCAAACTTGTTGACGAAGATATAGTCGCCCACAAGCAAGGTCGGCATCATTGAGCCAGACGGAATCGTAAAGGGCTGAAACAGCACTGTGCGAATGACCATCGCCAGCAAGAGAGCCTGAATGATGACCTTGATGTTTTCCCAGAGTGAGCTCTGCGACTTTTCAGCTTTTTCGGACACGTGGACGACTTTCGTTATCGGCTTTAGCGCTTCTCTAAACCCTTCGGATTGAGCGGGCAATGGCTGAGCGCTACGGAGTGATGGCTTGCGCACCGATTGGACGCGCTTCAATCACGACGAACGCCTGTGCGTAGGGGAATTCATCGGTAATGGTGAGGTGAATGACAGCTTCGTGTCCGGCAGGCAGAAGTTCTGCCAGCTTCTCCCCTGCCCCGCCTGTCAACAGCATTGTCGGCTTACCGGAGGGAAGATTAACAACGCCCATATCGCGCCAGAACACGCCCTGGGCAAGCCCAGTGCCGAGCGCCTTGGAACAGGCCTCCTTGGCGGCAAAACGCTTGGCGTAGGATGCAGCACGCATTTTGCGTGCATCAGACTTTCTACGCTCGATTTCAGTGAAGCAGCGATGCGTAAATCGTTCGCCAAAACGCTCGATGGATTTTTCAACCCGCCGGATGTCGATCAGGTCGCTACCCATGCCAATAATCATCGCGATCCTTTCGCCCTGCCTCAAAAAGGTGACTTACCTTTTTCTGGCATTATAATCACTGCAATATCCGCGCAAAAGATCGGCATGCGCGCGCAGTTTTCAAGGCGATAGATCAAAGCAGTTGGAGAGACAATGAGCTTGAGACCGAATGAGAATATCAAGCGGTATAACCAATCCTCGCGGGGCATGAGTGCTATGCACTAAATGCAAAACAGCACTGCCCCAATCGAGATCATCGTGCAACCATAATGCACTGCACAACAGCACCCCACGCGGGTGCTTAACATTTTTGATTAGAAGCTCTTGCGGAACATGCCGCGGTCAACCTGGCGCATACGGTATTCCAGCTCAATAGCGTCGTTGGCTTCATTAAGATAGGCCATTTCACGTTCCTGAACGGTTGGAGCGCGCAGCGAACGAGCGATTTTGCGAAGTGGCTTGAACATGAGTTCATCTCCTTGTTGCGATGCACAAGATATAAGATGAAACGATTTAAATCACTATAGACAGCTTTTCCGACCCTGCTATGCGCTATGCGCATAGCCTGCCTAATCCGTGACATTCGCGGCTTAAAAAACAATCAATCGTAAACGCGTTTGATCGTAGAAAGGCAATCCAGCTCCTTTAGCTGCGAAAGAAGCTGATTGAGCTGGCGAAGATCCCAGACTTCAAGTTCCAAAGCCATTTCCGAAAAATCAGTCGCGACCCGGCCCATGGTCATCATGCGGATGTTGATATCCAGCCGCGCCATGCATTGCGCCACTTTGGCTAGGGTTCCTGGCTCATTCAGTGCGTTGATAACGATCTTCGCCATGAAGCGTGATTTATTCGCCTCATCAAGATCCCAACGCACATCAATCCAGCGCTCCGGATGATCATCAAACCGCTGCAAGGCTGAAGACTGGATCGGATAGATGGTGATCGTGTTATCTTCCTGCATGATGCCTACAATGCGGTCTCCCGGCACGGCACCTGAAGGAGCAAACTGCACTTCCACATGATCAGCCAGCCCGCGAATTGGTAACGGGCTCGGTCCACCTTGCGGATCAGCCGCTTCCGCCGCCTCCTTGGCGGTTCGTTCGGCACCGGGCAGGCGGAAGATCATACCGCTTGCACTTTGCATGTTGAACCAGCCCTGATCGGCAGCAGGCTTGATTGTGGTGCGCTCATCCTTGTAATCAGGAAATACTGCACGGAACACATCAAGAGAAGAAAGCTCGCCGCGGCCCACCGCTGCGATTGCGTCCTCCACATCCTTCTGGCCGAGGCGGAAGAGCGCCGGCTTCAGTGCATCGCGCGAAAATTCTTTGTTCGCACGTTCGAAAGTGCGTTCAAGAATGCGATGGCCAAGCCCGGCATATTGCTTGCGGATAGCCATGCGGGTTGCGCGACGGATGGCAGAGCGCGCCTTGCCCGTGACCACGATTTCTTCCCAGGCAGCAGGCGGCACCTGAACGCCGGACCGGATAATCTCCACCTCATCGCCATTGTTGAGGCGGGTGACAAGCGGCATGATACGGCCGTTGATCTTGGCGCCCACCGTCGTGTCACCGATATTGGTATGGACAGCATAGGCGAAATCAATCGGCGTCGCGCCGCGCGGCAGCGCAATCAGCTTGCCCTTTGGCGTGAAGCAGAAAACCTGATCCTGAAACAGTTCAAGCTTGGTATGCTCCAGAAACTCCTCTGGGCTATCCCCTTCCGCCAAGGCCTCAATGGTGTGGCGCAGCCAGGAATAGGCGTTGGATTCCTTGGAGAGCAACTCTCCGCCCTCGCCGTTTTCACCATCCTTGTAAAGGCTGTGTGCGGCGATACCGAATTCTGCAATTTCGTGCATACGCCGAGTGCGGATTTGAAGCTCAATACGCTGCCTTGACGGACCAACAATCGTTGTATGGATCGAGCGGTAATCGTTCTGCTTTGGGGTCGAGATGTAATCCTTGAAGCGACCCGGCACGACCCGCCAACGAGTGTGCACAATGCCAAGCGCCCGATAGCAAGCCGGGATATCATCAACCAGAATGCGGAACCCGTACACGTCCGACAATTGCTCGAAGGAGAGCGACTTCGACTGCATCTTGCGAAAAACAGAATAAGGCTTTTTCTGCCGCCCTTTGACATGCGCCTTCAGCAGCCCATTTGCGACCAGAAGATCACTAAGCTCATCTTCAATCTTGGTGATCAGACCTTCGTTTCGCGACGATAATTCCGAAAGCCGGTTCGTAACAGTCTCATAGGCTTCCGGGTTGATGTAACGGAAGGAGAGATCCTCCAGTTCATCGCGCATATCCTGCATACCCATGCGGCCTGCAAGTGGCGCATAGATATCCATTGTTTCTTCGGAAATGCGAGCCCGCTTCTCCTGCGACATGTGCTCAAGCGTGCGCATATTATGCAGACGGTCCGCGAGCTTGACGAGAAGAACCCGCACATCGTCAGAAATGGCAAGGAGCAGTTTGCGAAGATTTTCAGCCTGTTTGGCTTTTTTCGAAACGAGGTCAAGGCGTTTGAGCTTGGTCAGGCCTTCGACGAGACGCCCGATATCTTCGCCGAACAGTTCATCGATTTCGGCACGAGTAGCTGTCGTATCCTCGATCGTATCATGGAGAAGCGCCACCGCGATGGTGGATTCATCCAGATGCATGTCCGTTAGAATGGCTGCAACTTCAAGCGGATGGGAGATATAAGGATCGCCGCTGGCGCGCTTCTGCTGGCCATGCTTTTGCATGGCGTAAACATAGGCTTTGTTGAGGAGAGCTTCGTTTGCGTCTGGCTTGTATTTCTGAACCCGCTCGACGAGCTCGTATTGCCGCATCATGCCCAGGAAGATCCTCGTCCATAGTCTAAAACGAAAAAGGCGCGCCAACCCTCAACAGTTGGCGCTCCTCAGCATATAATCACGATGCTAAGCCAATGGCAGCATCAAAAACGGTCGTGCTTAGTAATCGTCGCTCTTTTCTGGCGGCACAAGACCTTCGATGCCTGCCAGCAAGTCTTCTTCCGACATCTGGTCGAAGGTAATGGTTTCCGGCAGATCGTCCTCGTCGAGACCCTTTTCCTGCGCGGAAACACCGGCATTGGCAGCAAGCAGAGAGGACGGATCGGGCTCGGGCTCATCCACTTCAACATGCTTTTGCAGCGAATGAATTAGATCTTCCTTCAGATCGTCAGGCGAAAGTGTTTCATCTGCAATCTCGCGCAGCGCAACAACCGGGTTCTTGTCGTTATCGCGATCGACGGTAATAGCAGCGCCCTGCGAGATCTGGCGAGCACGATGGCTGGCGAGCAGCACAAGCTCGAAACGGTTATCGACTTTATCGATGCAATCTTCTACTGTGACACGGGCCATTGCCTGTCCTTTGCGTCGGTATTTCAGGGATTGGTATGCCCGATACAGGCAAAGCGCCCAGAATTCAAGTTTTTCCTCGAAATGGGGCGACTTACCCCCTTCTCATTCCAAAATCTATAGGATATTCAACTAAAAGTTGCTTGGAATATTGACCGCCCTGCCGTAAAGGCTGGTTATATGAAAATATGATAATGTTACCAACCGTTTTTACGCATCTGCTTTAATATTCGGTTTAAGCAGAGCACCGGACTGGTTGCAACATGTATTGCTGGACGGATGAGGATTTATGTTTGACCCCCGCGAGAAAATTGCACTTTTCATAGATGGCGCGAACCTTTACGCCGCCTCAAAAAGTCTCGGCTTTGACATTGATTACCGTAAACTCTTGAAAGCTTTCCAAAAGCGCGGCTACCTTCTGCGCGCTTATTACTACACGGCTTTAATTGAGGATCAGGAATATTCCTCAATTCGTCCTCTGATCGATTGGCTGGACTATAACGGCTATAAAGTTGTTACCAAACCAGCGAAGGAATTCACGGATTCCATGGGCCGCCGCAAGGTAAAAGGCAATATGGATATCGAACTGGCCATCGATGCAATGGAACAGTCCGAGACAGTTGATCATCTCGTTCTCTTCTCCGGCGATGGCGATTTCACAACGCTTGTGGAGGCATTGCAGCGGAAGGGCCGTAAGGTTTCCGTCGTTTCCACCATGGCCACGCAGCCGCCGATGATCGCTGACGACTTGCGCCGCCAGGCCGACCACTTCATCGACCTGCTTTCGTTGAAGGCGGAAATTGGTCGCGATCCTTCCGAGCGGCCGCCGCGCCCGCATGACTTGGCTGCGGATGTGCAAGGCGCATAAGGCCTCTCTCGTTTAGCAGATAGTTTGGGACGCCCGTGGTTTCCGCGGGCGTTTTCGTTTGAGCAATCATCATCAATGATGATCAATGCCATTCCAAACATTCGATAGACGCATAGCTGCGTCTGCGGCATGGTGCACTCGGTCGATCACTGATCTTCCTTCCCGAAACTTCCAACCCTTCGCCCCGATGACCCGGCACGCATGGCGTGATCCGGCATCTTCCCTCGTGCCTAATCGAAAGGATATTTTCATGCGCACGATCGAAACCACCGATTCGAAAGCGTCACATGCTCAGCTGAAACAGAGGTTGATCACTCTGCTGCGCTATACGTGGAACGTGGGAAGCAAGCGAAGAGCAGCAACACGCTATCTCAATGCTGCGGATCTTGCTCCGCACCATTTGCGTGACATTACCAGCGAGAATAATCTTGCAGAGCTTTTCCCGCAAACAGCCCGTCAGGATGCACTTCTCCAGCAAGCAAAACACCGCGCGTTCCTATTGGCGCTCGGGACTGGTGGACGCTAAGATTGATCTTGAGCCTGACACGGGGATCAACCAGATTTCAGCAATCGGCTCTTCTGGCGGTTCCAGTCGCGTTCCTTCTCCGTCTCGCGCTTGTCGTGCAGCTTTTTACCCTTGGCTAGCGCCAGTTCCAGCTTGGCGCGGCCTTTATCGTTGAAATAGATTTTCAACGGAACAAGGGTCATTCCCTCACGATTAATCCCTGCCCTAAGCCTGTTGATCTCACGCTTGCTGAGAAGCAGCTTGCGATGCCGACGTGGTTCATGGTTGAAGCGGTTGGCCTGCAAATATTCCGGCAAATGCGAATTGATGAGCCAAATCTCGTTTCCCTCATCAGAGGCGTAGGATTCCGCGATATTGGCCTTACCCTCGCGCAGAGATTTGACCTCTGTGCCGGTCAAAACCAGACCTGCCTCGTAAGTGTCGATAATCTCATAATTGAAGCGCGCCTTGCGGTTTTCCGCAACGATCTTGTTGACCACACGCTGACTGCCTTTGGGTGCCATGGACGATTTTCCATTGCCTTTCTGCTGCTACCGGTTGATCCGGTTCCTGCAAATATAAGATCGAGGGATATGAAGAAAAGGGCTGCAAACCTTTAGGCTTTGCAGCCATGTCTCTTTCAGTTCAACAAACCGGCATGGATCAGCGCTGCATCGATGGCGGCTTCCGTCGCAGGCTCCAAGGTGGAAAGAAGCGGCGAACGGGCGTGGCGGTTCATGCCACGAATGCGTGACAGCGCATATTTCGCCCCACAGACACCGGGCTCCATGAAGATTGCCTTATGCAAGGGGAAAAGCCTGTCCTGATAGTCGAGGGCTTTGGCATAATCACCAGCAAGCGTTGCCTGCTGGAATTCAGCACACAAACGCGGCGCCACGTTTGCGGATACCGAAATGCAACCCACGCCGCCTTGGGCATTGAAACTGAGCGCCGTTGCATCTTCACCCGACAACTGGATGAAGTCCTTGCCGCAGGATGCTCGCTGCTCGGACACGCGTTCAATCTTGCCCGTCGCATCCTTGACGCCCACGATGTTGGAGTGCGCCTTGACGAGCGAACCCATGGTTTCAGGCAGCATATCGATGACCGAACGGGGAGGAATGTTGTAGATAATGATTGGCAGGGAAACAGCTTGAGCGATTGCTGAGAAATGCGCGATCAGGCCCTTCTGCGTCGGCTTGTTGTAGTAAGGTGTGACGACAAGAACTCCATCGGCACCCGCTTCCTGGGCATGGACGGCAAGTTCAATGGCTTCGCGGGTGTTGTTTGAGCCAGCACCAGCGATGACAGGCACGCGCTTGTTCGCAACTTCGATGCAAAGCTCAATCACACGTTTATGCTCAGCATGGGACAAAGTAGGCGATTCACCTGTGGTACCAACCGGTACTAGACCTGTGCTTCCCTCGGCGATCTGCCACTCCACATGAGCGGCAAAAGCCTCCTCATCCACCGCACCCGCTTCTGTGAAAGGCGTGACGAGCGCGGGCATGGACCCCTTGAACATGCGAAGACTCCTCGCGGCCATTATCTTTGTTCAGCCGCATTATTTGGTTACAAGCGCCGCACCATAAAGCGCGTCCTTGACGGCGACAAGCGCCATGGAATGTGTTTTGCAACACATCGTGATAAGAGAATGCGTGACAAGATAGCCTTCAGTAAGGCTCTGTTAAGCAACACATCCGCTTGATGGGAGAGTAGAGCGAAATCGTGGGCGCTTTGGGATGAAGGCTTCGTTTCATACAGTCGGTTTGTTTTTACTGATCGCCAGCGGCACCGTGGCTGCGCCGCTGCCGGACGGACCTTTGCCGCATCCTCTTTCGCGTCCTGATAATCTGCACGATGTGACGCTTCCGACGCCTGAGATCACGGGAGCTATTCCGCGCGCAGAAACGCCCTCACAAGATTCACTTGCTGTATTGAAGCAGGGGCTCGATGCCCTTTCCGCCAACAAGGTCTCAGCCGCTCTCGCCGCCCGCGAAGCGCTCACAGAAGGAACTTTGGACCATAAGCTGCTGACATTCGCGATTGCGACTTCCGGTTTGCGCGATGTCCCTTCTCACGAGATTGCCGAGGCGCAACAGGAATTGCGCGGATGGCCTGGCTTGAAAAATTTGCGAGCTTTCTCTGAGCGCGCCTTGCTGCAGGAAAATCCGTCGGCGGCTTCTGTTCTCACGGCCTTTGGCACCACTCGTCCAGAGACGCCACAAGGCGCGATCATTCTTGCTCGCGCACTTGTTTCAGAGGGTAAGAAAGCCGAGGCGGCTAAAACACTACGTCCATTCTGGGCGGGATATACGCTGGACAAAGATCTGGAAGATTCCATCCTGCGAGAGTTCGGCCCATTGCTGTCTGTGGCCGATCACCGCGCCCGTATGGACTACCTCATGTATCGTGGCAAAGTGAGCCAGGCCAAGCGTTTCGGCGATGCCGGTCAGGCACAGTCTCTCTATAAGGCATGGGCAGCGGTTGCCTCGCGAACCAAGAATGCGGATGTCCTTATTGCAGGCGTGGATAAGTCTTTGGCAAATGATCCGGCTTATCTTTTCGTACAAATAGAATACCAGCGCTTGCAGGATAATTTTCGCGCAGCAGCAAGATTACTGGAGCGATCCCCCAAGGATCGTGATGAACTGGTCAATTCCGCGGAATGGTGGAACGAACGGCGTATCATCGCCCGGGGGTTAGCAGATCAGGAAGACTATGCGGAAGCCTATAAAATCGTAGCGTCCCACAATGCTCATAATCCTACGGACGTAGTTGACGCGGAGTTTCACGCAGGTTGGTACGCTTTGCGGGCCATGAAGCAGCCAAGCGTAGCCGCCAATCACTTCAGGAAGATCCTTGCCGCCTCCACCAGACCACTCTCGGCCTCTCGCGCATGGTATTGGTTGGGACGCACGGCAGAGGCTGGCGGCCCGGGCAGTGCCGCTGAGTTTTACGCCAAAGCAGCGCAATATCCTGCCACGTTCTACGGTCAACTGGCCGCTGCGCATCTGGAACAAAAGAACCTCAACGTCGCCTATCCTACACCCACGAGCGAGGACCGCCGTAATTTCCAGACCCGCGAAGCGACACAGGCCATTGAACGTCTTGATTCGGCCGGTTATCCAGAGCGCGCCGCAGCACTTTATCGTTCTCTGGCTGATGAACTGACCAGTCCCGGTGAGTTAGCCATTCTGGCTGCCAAAGCTGAACGGGCCAACAACCACGCTCTATCGCTCCAGATCGGCAAATCCGCCTTCAATCGGGGGATTGATGTGGCAGCACTCGCCTTCCCGATTGGCGTGATTCCAGCCAGTGCGAATATAGATGGTTCTGGCAAGGCATTGGCCTATTCCATTGCCCGGCAGGAAAGCGCTTTCAACCCAGCAGCCATTTCACCCGCCAACGCCAGGGGCTTGTTGCAAATTCTGCCCGGCACAGCCAAAGGCGTAGCAAGCCGCCATGGGATGCCATTTGCACAAGCCAAGCTAACGACGGACCCGGGCTATAATGCGACGCTTGGCGCACATTATCTCGGTGAACAGATCGAGGCTTTTGGCGGCTCCTACATTCTGACATTCATTGCCTACAATGCCGGGCCGCGCCGCGTGCCAGAATGGATCGATCGCTATGGCGACCCGCGAGGTAAAAGCCTGGATGAGGTGATCGACTGGATCGAGCGCATACCCTTCCCCGAAACACGCAATTATGTTCAGCGCGTGATGGAAAACTATCAGGTCTATAAGGTTCGACTGGGGCAAAAGGCTGACATCGAAGACGACCTGAGGTTCGGCAGGCAATTGGTCAACAATCGCTCCCAATAGAGTGGCGGCTGCAAGGGAAATAAAGAATGCAGGTTCCTGTCTATGGCTACACAATCTCCGAAGACGGACTGAAACTTGCCTATCGCGACTTTTCTAGCATCTCCTCAAATGACGAGATTCCCGTAGTCTGCCTGCCCGGCCTCACTCGCAATGTCCGTGATTTCGAACCAATCGCGAAACGGATCAGCGAATCAGCAAAACGACCTCGACGCGTCATTTGTCTGGACTATCGCGGGCGCGGGCGCTCTGAATGGTCTGCAGACCCTGCAACCTACAATATTGTTACCGAAGCACGCGACGTCCTGGCCGTTCTGGATCAAATAGGTGTGCAACGAGCCATCTTCATCGGCACGTCGCGCGGGGGCTTGATCATCCACATTCTGGCGCAGATTGCTTGTGAGCGAATCGCAGCCGTTGTGTTGAACGACGTGGGGCCGGAACTCGGGGTTGAAGGTCTGCGCGAAATTCAGGCCTATCTCAAGGAAGCTGCCCCACTTCGCGATTGGCCAAGTGCTATTGCGGCAGTGAAGTTGCTCCATGGGCCCGCCTTTCCAGCACTTTCCGATTCGGACTGGCAGGAATTTTCACGCGCCATCTATACCGAAACAGAGGATGGCATTGTGGCTGACTGCGATCCTGCCATCGCCAATTCCTTTGCAGCCATGAACCTGGACAAGGCAATCCCTGACCTCTGGTCGCAGTTTGACCTGTTGCGACCAATTCCAATGCTACTTGTCCGGGGCGAGCACTCCAAACTTCTGACCATGGCAATTGCAGCGGCCATGCAAGACCGGCATGGAAATTGTCAACTTCTCCTCGCCAAAGGCCAGGGGCACGCCCCTCTTCTCCAAATGGCTGAGGTTGAGCGGAAAATTCTGGATTTTCTAGATCAGCTGCCCTGATCGGTATTCCATTTTTTTTGACAAGCTAGAGCGGCTCATCCTTTCACGGAAACGCTGAGCCGCTCCAAACCTTTGTTCGTGCGCATTTCCGGACGGAAAACCGGTTCCGACTTTTCCCGAAAAGGCTCTAATGTGCTGTGGGCACAAGCCCTCGCCCGTCAGGTTTCTGCCGTTTCGCCGTTCTCCAGTCATAAAAAAACCCGCCACAAGGGCGGGTTCTCAATCTTACGAGTAAGATGAATTAGAATGCGCGCTGAAGGCGGAAGAAGCCAGTCCAGCTGTCGGCACCATCATCCAGATCCTGATAGTTCGCAGTAACCTTTGCAGAGAGGTTGGTTGCCAGCTGATAATCAACTGTCAAGCCAGCGCGCCATGCATCGCCACCAACGAAATCGCCAGTGCCATTGGTGCTCGTCTTCCAGAAATACTGGAAGCCTGGCGTTACAGTGAACTTGTCCGTGACCTTCACAGCGTATTCAGCTGCAACAGTCCATTCAGACTCGTCGTAGTAAGCGTTCATGCCGCTTGCCCAGGCAGCAGAGAGACCGAGCGTGCCAGGACCGAGGTCAGCGTAGCCGAGCAGACGAACAGCACCATTTTCCTGGTCGGTGTCGTAAGAGCCGATAAGGTTACCGCGGATCGCACCCTCAGAGAGACCAATTGCACCGCTGATGCCAACGTTGTTGTCGGCTTCCGGAAGGCGGCCATAGGCAAAACCGAGGTTCGAACCTGCGCTGAAGGCGCTTTCAAGTTCTTCTACAGCCAGACCAGCGTAGAAATTGCCAGAGGTGTAGGTGTAACGGATAGCGTTGTACTGCGTGGTGTTGGAAGACAGAATGTCCGTTTCGCCGGAGAGATCGTCATCCCACCAGCTGTAGAAGAAGCCGACCTTGAGGCCGCCGACTTCAATGAATGCCTGGTCGACGTTTACGCCGCGGCTGGAGTTGTTGTCTGCGTCGCCACGGAGACCAACGAAACCGCGGAGCGTGCCGAGTTCGGAGTCAGAGCGAGCGTCAAACTCAAGCTGAGCGCGGGTGAATGCATTCCAATCAGACGTGCCGGAAGCATCACGACCGACATTCGTCTGGAAACGAACGTAACCGCCGATTTTCAGGCAGGTTTCAGAACCTGGAATGTAGAAGAAGCCTGCGCCGAATGCGTCGCAAACGCGAACATATTCCATCGGCTCCGGTTCAGCAGCAACGATAGCATCGGCAGCATAAGATGCCGAAGCGAAAGACAGCGCAGCGACAGAGCTTGCGGCAAGAACTTTCAAGTTCATGATTTTCCCTCGAAGAAATGAGACCATTCGGGCGCCAGGAAGCTTGGGAACGACCTGATGTGTTTTCATTAGAGCATTCGAACTGGATCAAGGAAAATTAAAACTCTCATTTTTGCCGCCAATTGCGACGCGAAAGATCGAATTGTTGCGAAATCGTGACACTTGCTCGAACGGGGAGCAGCCTGAAGTTCCATTCAAGCACCACGCACATCCAAGGATACGCATTAGGTAACAGAAAATTAATGTAAATGCGGCGGAGCTGCCTTAATTCACGGCCTTCATCATAGCCTAAGGCATGTGGACGTCTCGACTCACTTCGTTTGATCCGAGCGGCAGCAATCGTGAGAAGACACCTCGCCTCCTGCAGCTGCGTAAGCATTGGGCTGAAACAGATCCAGCCCTCATCAATCTCGAGCAAAGGCGAGCTGAAGCCCTCCTGCTCATAACGAACATTCAGAGACGCTGACGACCCGCCCTTTTGCGACGCGGGAAACCCAGCGCCTCGCTCATTAAGATGCGCTGTCGGCACTTCCATCGCAGCCCGCAACATGAATGAGTATTCTGATGACTACGTCTTAGAATCAAAGAAGCCCGACCGTGAGGCCGGGCTTCCTGATCAAACTTTCAAAAAGCTTGAATTAGAACGCGCGCTGAAGGCGAACAAAGCCGTTCCAGGTTTCGTTACGCTGATCTTCGTCGCGGTACTGAACGGAAACCTTCGTGGAGAGGTTTGTCGCCAGCTTGTAATCAAACGTCAGGCCAGCAGCCCATGCGTCGCGGCTGCCAGTGAAGTCGCCATTGTTGTTCTGGTCGATATTCCAGAAGTACTGGAAGCCAGGTGTTACCTTGAACTTGTCAGTGATCTTTACAGCGTACTCGGCTGCAACAGTCCACTCAGACTGGTCATAGTAAGCGTTCTGGCCAGAAGCATAGGCTGCTGCAAGACCAAGCGTACCTGGGCCGAGATCAGCCGTTGCAATTGCACGAACAGCACCGTTTTCATAATCGGTGTCGTAACCGCCGAGAACGTTAACCTTGACGGAACCAAATGCACCGCCAACGATACCTTCGATGCCAACATTGTTCAAAGGCTTGGAAACGTTTTTAACGGTGTAGTCAGCGCCTTCCAGCTCATCAACAGCCAAGCCAGCATAGAAGTTGCCAGCAGTGTAGGTGTACTGAATGGAGTTGAATGCGGTGGTGCCATTTGCGAGCGAATCGGTTTCGCTGGAGAGATCGTCATCAAACCAGTTGTAGAAGTAACCGACTTTCAGGCCGCCAACTTCGATGAATGCCTGGTCAACGTTGACGCGGCGGTTACCGGCAGCGTTGTTGTCCGCATCGCCGCGAAGGCCGATATAGCCACGAAGCGTGCCGAGTTCGGAGTCCGAACGAGCGTCGAAGTTCAACTGAGCGCGGGTGAACGCATCCCAATCTGAACGATCGCTTGCATTACGAGCAATGTTGGTCTGAAAACGAACGTAGCCGTCGATCTTGAGGCAGGTTTCAGAACCTGGAATGTAGAAGAAACCAGCGCCGAATGCGTCGCAAACGCGAACATATTCCATCGGCTCCGGCTCTGCGGCTACGATTGCGTCGGCTGCCTGAGCGCCGGATACTGCTGCGAGAGCAGCAGCGGAGCCGAGGAGAAGGCTCTTGATGTTCATAATGACCTCCAGTCAAGTTAAATGAGGGTATGGGTTCTTGCTGAAGGACAGCTTTCCCTGCCCCATCCCCGTCGAATTCAGAAGACAGACGATCCACCGCCTCGCTTCTGATGGTGAACATACAAGAGGAGACTGTTCACGCAATCCCGATTTACTGACGGATGAGTTTAAGGCTAGCGCTTCATCAGTACATGTTGCTCAAACGCCACAAAAGCGTGAAGCCAAACCATCAATTTTTAAGAAGCTTAAAGAATGCTTTTGGCCGCAAGGACTTATGAACTGCAGCAAAGCTAATTTATACATTAGCTTTAACAGGGGACACTCATTTATATTTGCGGGAAATTCATTTACGCCACGAAAGTGGCGGAGAGGAAGGGATTCGAACCCTCGATACGCTTTTGACGTATACTCCCTTAGCAGGGGAGCGCCTTCGACCACTCGGCCACCTCTCCGGTGGCACCGTGATTATGTCGTCACGTTTCGGATTGCAAGGAATTTTCACGCTTTTCTACGCATTTCCGTCCGGTCCGCCGTCTATGCCTTGGAAAACATGCACTCTTCCATCATCAGGTTGGCAGCAAAGCCTTCAGATCCGCCGTCTGATCCTCCAGAATCGTGCGATCTGGCTGCACATTCAAATCCAGAAGCTTTTTACCCGTCACATAGGCTTTTGCATCATTGATGGAATCAACCGCCACGAATCGTCCCTGGCGGAAGTACCAGAAGGATTGGCTGCCTTCGCGGGTGCCAGCGCGTACGCATACCTCGTCATATCCTGTATTAAGGCCGGCTATTTGTAGCTTTACATCATATTGGTCCGACCAGAACCAGGGCTTGGGCTGGTAGCCCTCACCTTTTCCGACAAGAACCGATGCCAAGGCCTCAGCCTGATCAACGGCGTTCTGTACTGATTCCAATCTGATCCTCTGGTCTTGCCATGGAAGATTGGCGCAGTCTCCAATCGCAAAAATCGAAGGGTCTGAGGTGCGCGCTTGGGAATCAACGACAATCCCGTCCGTCACATCAAGGCCTGCAACCTGGGCAAGTTCTGCATTTGCCATCACGCCTATTCCCACAATAGCAAGATCGATGGGAATTTCCCGACCGTCTGAAAGTTCAGCGCCAACCAGCTTTCCGCCTTCACCCAAGAGCCGCTTCAGCCCAATCGATTCGAGGATTGTCACGCCATGATCTTCATGAATATGGCGCACGGCCAATGCCGTTTCCTTACAAGCGACCCTCTTGAGAATGCGATCTGCCATTTCAATCAAGGTGACATGCAAGCCGCGATGGCGCGCGACTGCTGCTGCCTCCAGGCCGATATAGCCACCGCCGATGATGAGCACTCGGCGTCCCTCGACCAGCTCAAGAGAGAGGCGGTCGGCGTCTCGCTTGTCTCGCATGACATAGACACCGTCTAGATCACCACCAACGGCGGCGGGCAATTTGCGGGGCTTAGCCCCTGTAGCAAGCACGAGAGCTTCGTAAGCAAGAGTGGACCCATCCTGAAGACGGACTGTATTATTTTTCCGGTCGATTTCCTCGGCATAGCTTGCGAGCTTCAGATCGACTTGATTTTCTCCGTACCACTCCAAAGGACGAAGAAGCAGCCGAGAAAACTCCATGTCTCCCAGCAGGTATTTCTTGGAAAGTGGGGGACGTTGATAAGGCGGCACATCTTCTGCTGTCACGATGGTGATAGGACGCATATCGCCCAGAGCCCTCAGCTTCGCGCTTAAGGAAAAGCCTGCCTGCCCGCCTCCAACAATTACCAGATGCCCAGCCACGTATCGCTCCTGCTCTTGAACTTCGAACTTATCGGGTAAACCGGGCCCGTTATGACGTCAACCTGGTATGCATAGGGAGAAGCCGCTTTGCCGAAAAGCAAGAAAAACTGCGCAATTTTAACTTTTCATTTCAACGAATTGAATAATTTAGGTGCCATAGTGATCATAACCTAGCGATGGAGGGTGTCATGCCCTTGAATGTTCATCTGGACCCTAAATCGAACATACCGCGCGACAAGGCCTTCCCGAAATATAGTATCGACAGGCCGGGAAAGATCATCTTTGTAGGGCATCACCTCAGCACGAAAACGCACTTCCGTTGCCTTGTACGCTCCATTTCCTTGTATGGAGCAGAACTGGATGTCAGCCCCCATCTGGACGTCCCGAAGAACTTCTTTCTGGAGATCCTTGGTGTTCGCGATGAAATCGGTTGCACTCTCATTCGGCGAGAGGAAGAACAGGTCACCGTAGGCTTCAACATGCTGCTAGCGCCGGAATTTGTGCATCATATCCTGAAGCTAAGTTTCGCGCCGGATTGAGATGATGCTACCTTGCGCCAGCCCATGACGCCCTTATGGTAGCGTCCTCACATGTGGTCGGGGATGCAGCATGACAGGTTTTTCAGGTTTCACATCGCTTATTTCGCAGTTGCCAGCTTCGGTGCCCTTCGTAGGGCCAGAGGCAATAGAGCGAAACCGGGGGCTTGCAGTTAAAGCCCGAATTGGAGCCAATGAAAGCGGTTTTGGTCCTGCTCCTTCTGTTCTGTCTGCCATGCAAGAGGCAGCGTCAGACACATGGAAATATTCTGATCCGGAAAATCATGCGCTTAAGCAGGCCTTGGCCGCCCACCTTGGCTGCAAAGCTGAGAACATCGCCATAGGCGAAGGCATCGATTCTCTTCTGGGCCAAATCGTCAGGATGGTGGTTCAGCAAGGTTCGCCTGTTGCGACTTCGCTCGGGGCTTACCCCACATTCAACTTCCACGTGGCTGGCTACGGCGGAAGACTTGTCACGACGCCCTACGTCTCGGATCGGGAAGATCTGGATGGCTTACTGGCATTGGTGAAGCGGGAAAATGCACCCCTCGTCTACTTCGCCAATCCTGATAATCCGATGGGTAGCTGGTGGAATGCCGGTGAGGTTATCGAGTTTGCAAATTCGCTGCCAGAAAGTTGCCTGCTTATTCTCGATGAGGCCTATTGCGAGACGGCACCGGCAGGAACAACGCCATCAATCGAAAGCTTGCTGAACAAACCCAACGTGTTGCGCACCCGCACTTTCTCCAAGGCCTACGGCCTTGCAGGCGCCCGTGTAGGCTACGTGATCACGACGCCAGAGAATGCGAAGGCTTTCGATAAAATCCGCAATCATTTCGGAATGGCCCGGGTCAGCGTCGCAGCTGCATTGGCGGCCCTTGAAGACCAGGCATATTTGACAGAGGTTTTGAGCCGGATTTCCGCGTCGCGCGAGAAGATTTCCGCTATTGCTCAGGAAAACGGTCTTCAACCGCTACCATCTGCCACGAACTTCGTCGCCATCGATTGCGGTCGAGACGATGCTTATGCTCGCGCCATCGTGGATGGCTTGATGAAGCATGGTGTCTTCATCCGTATGCCGGGCGTTGCGCCACTCAATAGATGCATCCGCATTTCTGCCGGCACGGATGCCGATATGGCGCTGCTTGGCGAAGCTCTGCCGCAGGTTCTGAAGACCCTGGCATAGCTTCACGCCATTAATTAGTGCGTCGTCATCCAATCTCTGGCGGCGCGCAGGGCTTCCGCCAGCTGCATCTTGCTCATCATATGCGAAAGATCGGCGCGCAATTCTGCCGCACGATCAGAGCCCTTGATGGCCGCAATATTGAGCCACTTGTGGGCTGCAACGAGATCAACCGGGCAACCTCGCCCGGTCGCATACATCAAGCCCATATCGCAAAGGATTTCGGCGCGAGCCTCGCCACCCATGGTGGCCATTTCGCAGTCCTGAATTTCGAAGCGTGCCATTGGTCTTAATCCCTGTGAGTTTTACCGTTGTCTTGTCCCTGTTTCGTCAGCTCTTGCGAGCGTTGAAAAAGCTGCCGTCTTTGCGGTCTTAACTTCTCCAACCGGCGGATTTTCCGCTCGTTTTCGATGCCTCCACTATGCCTTCCTGCTTTGAAAATTCGCCTAAAATGCATGATTAATCAGAGGGAAACAAAATCCAAACGCTTGGTAAACCTCAGCTTTTGTTAAACATGAGAACCGCCGGATGCCAGGGGTTTAAAGAAATTGGAAAGGTTACGTTAACCCTGGCGATTTTACCCTTTATTCACCATGTCTGCGGCTCTCTTTTTCACAGCCACAGAGATTCCACGCATAATCCCAGAACGATGTTGGCTTCCACCCAGCACTCTATTTACCTTTACGTGCGCGTAAGTTACCTTTTGCATCGGAGCGCGGGTGGAACGTTTCCAACCCACGGGAGGTGTGATGAAAGCGGAGGAGCTTCAGGCATGATGAAATTGACAGGAGCAGCAGCGGCATTTCTGTTGGCTATGAGCGCATTGGTTTCTGCAGCAGAACCGATTGAGGGGAATTGGAAGACGGAAAGTGGCGAGACAGCAGCCATTTCGAAATGCGGATCGGCCTATTGCGTGACCCTCAAGACCGGCAAGCACTCTGGAAAGCAGATCGGTAAAATGAGCGGCAGCGGTGCCAGCTATTCAGGTGAAATTACCGATCCGGCCAATGACAAGACCTATAGCGGATCTGGCGCGGTCAGCGGCAACTCGCTCAAGATGAAGGGCTGCGTCATGGCAGTGTTTTGCAAATCACAGACGTGGACCCGTCTCTGATAGACATACCCACTTCGCGCACAAAACTCGGCCTCCTCACTCCAGAGGGGGCCGTTTGTATATGCTCTGCGAAAGACAGCCTTCAACGCTATCGGTAAACCGCAGATGAACGAAGGCCTCATGACTTGTTCAGCCATTCCACTTCATGTTTGGGGCGGGCAAGACGACGGGGTGCTTGATATGGATGTTTTGATACGCCGCTTTGCGGTAATGACGCTTTCAATGCTCGTTTTTTCAGTGAGCCTATCCATTCTGGTGGTGGAAAATCGCCGTGCGCCATCCGCACCGCATCAGGCCACCACGCAACTCTGCTCCTGGACTGGACTTGGCTGTGGCCAATCCTTTCGAACGCTTCCGCGCTTTTGATGAAGGCGTAATTGGCTTGTCAAAAAGACAGCACTATAATGGCGCATGACCAAACGAATCTTTTCCCAGTCCGCCTCTCCTTTCCTTAGCCCAGCACCTTTTCAAGAGCGTGCTTTCGATGATCCGGCAGCCGCAGTGGATGCATTGACGGAACTCTACGAAAGAAACACGAGCTTTCTCATGGAAGCCTTTGGCGACTTGGCCAAAGGCGCAAGCTTTTCGGGACGCTATCGCGCTTGCTACCCTCAAGTCAGCATTGAGACGAAAAGTTTTGGACACATAGATTCGCGTCTTTCCTACGGGCATGTCACCTCTCCGGGCCTCTATACAACCACGGTTACCCGCCCACGCCTTTTCAGGCACTATCTCAAGGAGCAGCTGGGCCTGTTGATGCGCAATCATAATGTGCCGGTGACAGTATCCGAATCGACCACGCCTATTCCTTTGCATTTTGCTTTTGGTGAAGGGGCGCATGTCGAGGCATCGGTGTCCTCCGTTTTATCGCACATGCCATTACGCGATATTTTCGATACGCCTGACTTGAACAATACTGACGATCTTATTGCCAATGGCGAGTACGATCAGGTCCCTGAGGAGCCTGCCCCGCTCGCTCCCTTCACCGCACAGCGCATCGATTATTCGCTGGCGCGGCTGAGCCACTACACAGCCACCAGTGCAGAACACTTCCAAAACTTCGTTCTGTTCACGAACTATCAATTCTACATTGATGAATTTGCTGCTTGGGCGCGTGAATTGATGGCAAACGGGGGCGAAGGCTACACGGCCTTCGTAGAGCCTGGAAATATCGTGACGCCTGCCGGAAGCCGCAGCAACGAAGCACCTGTGCGCCTGCCGCAAATGCCCGCCTACCACTTGAAGAAAAAGGGACATGCAGGGATCACGCTGGTGAATATTGGCGTCGGCCCCTCCAATGCCAAAACCATTACGGACCACATAGCGGTCTTGCGTCCGCATGCCTGGTTGATGGTGGGCCACTGCGCGGGTCTGCGCAACAGTCAGCGTCTGGGCGATTATGTTCTGGCGCACGCTTACATGCGCGAAGACCATGTTCTGGACGATGACCTGCCGGTCTGGGTGCCGATCCCGGCCCTTGCTGAAGTGCAGCAGGCGTTGGAAGATGCGGTGGAGGAAATCACTGGACTTGAAGGTTTCGAACTGAAACGAATCATGCGGACCGGCACCGTTGCGACAATCGACAACCGCAACTGGGAACTGCGCGATCAAGCAGGGCCGGTCAAACGTCTCAGCCAGGCACGCGCCATCGCACTCGATATGGAATCAGCCACGATTGCCGCCAATGGGTTCCGCTTCCGGGTACCCTACGGCACGCTGCTTTGTGTATCCGATAAGCCACTGCATGGGGAGTTGAAGCTCCCGGGTATGGCAACAGAGTTTTACCGCACGCAGGTACGCCAGCATCTCAAGATTGGCATTCGCGCCGTTCAGAAGCTTGCGGCCATGCCGACGGAAACTTTGCATTCGCGTAAGCTCCGCAGCTTTTACGAAACGGCCTTCCAATAAGGCAAAGCAGAGCGGCGGGGTCAGTCCTCTCGCCGCTTTCTCCCTGCGAGCATCATGGAGATTACAGTTCCGAGAATGGAACTGAGAATGATCAGAAGATGGGCGTTTACCGCCGCCTTGCCCAAAAGGGCTAAAGCGTCCTGACTGGTGGAAGCACCGAAAGTTACCGCACCCGCAGTGATTCCGGCAGGATAGGTTCCGACACCACCTGGAGCATGAACCGGCAGAACAGACGAAAGCTCTCCCCCAAGTCCGCCGCCAAAGGCTGCGGCAATATCAAGATCTGCTAGTAGAATCAAAACCCAGGCCATAACCGCGACTTTGACGAACCAATTGATGAGCGTCGCCATCCAGGCACGCATGAAAGCTGCAAGGTCTGCCGGGAGGCCCGCCTTCAATTCAAAAAGTGCGGCTTGCAAGCGTGAGGGCGCGGCAGCCTGAGCGAAATCTAAAAGCGGCTTGCGCAGCATGAAAGCAGCAAGGGGCAGGATGGCAAAGATGAGCCACAAAAGCCACGCCAATAGAGAGCCCTCCTCCAGCGCGAGGCCTGTTCCCGCCGCCGCTAGAAGCGCATGCAAATCCAGTAGCCGCATGACCAAAAGCGCAGATGTCGCACGAGCGAGCGAAATTCCGAACTCCTGCTTCATCAGAATCGGAAAGCTGACCTCGCCGCTGCGAAGCGGCAACATGATGTTGAGCAGATTGTGCACTTGCACCAAACGTAGGAGACGTCTGAACTGACCCGCCGTTTCCGCTGGAAAATAATCGCGAATGCGCCATGTCCTCAGGACATAGGTGAAGAGTATGAGCACAATGGACGTGCAAGCGACTTGCCAGCCCGCCTCCTGCCAACTGAAGAAAATGCGCTGCCAGCCCCAGAGCCACTCGATGAACGCAGCATAAAAAGCGACGGCGAGGACGCTGATAATCGCGGCAAAATTTCGCGTAATCCACGAATTTTTTGAGGCGTGTAATGAAATTGTCATATGGTCGCGCTTGTTGAACCGATATACCCGCAAAGGCGGTTGGATGAAACCGAGTGCTAAGGCTGCCATGCGGCATATCTAGGTTTAGGAGAATCACCCGATGCGTACAATCGCCAAATCGATTGAGCTTGCCAGCTTTGAACAGGTCGCAATCGAACTTTCTCTCGTTGTTCCTGTGTTTAATGAAGAAGAAAGTGTTGGCCCATTGATTGCGCGGATCGAGCAGGCAATGGAAAATTTTCCCGGTCTTTGGGAATTGATCCTCATCGACGATGGCAGCACCGATGCGACTTTGGCAAATGCGCGTCAGGCTATCGGGCGTGAAGGTCTTGATCTACACATTGTGTCCATGCAGCGAAACTTTGGCCAGACGGCTGCCATGCAGGCTGGCATTACGCAGGCGCGGGGCCGCCTGATTGCCACGCTCGATGGCGATCTTCAGAACGATCCATCAGATATTCCACAGATGGTGGAAGAGCTGGAACGACGCGAACTGGATCTGCTGGTGGGCTGGCGCAAGAACCGCCAGGATGGTTTGTTTCTGCGCAAAGTACCGTCCTGGATCGCCAATCGGTTGATTGGGCGGATGACAGGCGTGAAACTGCACGATTACGGATGCAGCTTGAAGGTCTACCGCGCCTCAGTCATCAAGCAAGTGCGCCTGATGGGTGAAATGCATCGTTTCATTCCAGCCTGGGTAGCGGGCGTCGTCCCAAGTTCTCGGATCGGCGAGATGCCGGTGACGCACCATGCTCGCGCCCATGGCACCTCCAAATATGGTATCTCTCGCACGTTTCGAGTGATTCTCGATTTGGTATCCGTCATGTTCTTCATGCGCTTCAAGGCACGACCGGGCCATTTCTTCGGCTCGGTCGGTTTGGCCTTGGGTGCGCTTGCCTCCGCAATCCTGGTTTACCTCGCTTTCGACAAGTTCGTGATGGGCGACGATATCGGAATGCGTCCCCTCTTCCTGATCGGGATCATGCTGTTTCTCTCCTCTGTGCAGCTCATCACTACCGGCATTCTGGCGGAAATGCTGGCGCGCGTTTACTTCAAGGATGACAGCAGCCTCGCTTACGTTGTGAGAGAAATTTATAGCAACCATCACAAAAACCTTTAGTATCCGCCTATTGGTGAGCGCTAGAGGCTAATTTATGGATACGGGATACCGGCCCCGCCTAACGGCTGGCGCTGATCTACGCACTGAAAAGACGTATGAAAACTGGATTATCGACTACCTGCCCCTCCTTCTGGCGGGTTATTTTGTCGTCAATTTTATCGTCCGGCTTTTGCTCCCTGATTCGCTCGAATTTGATGAGTCGGAACAGGTTTTAACGGCACAATGGTTGTCGGCAGGCTATGGCACTCAGCCGCCACTTTATAATTGGCTGCAGCAGCTTGCCTTTGCCATTGGCGGCGTTTCCATCACCACGCTGGCAGCGTTCAAAAACCTGATGCTGTTCAGTATCTATCTGGCCTATTGGTATACAGCGCGGCTGATTTTCAAACGCAACGATTTCGCAGCCATTGCGACCCTCGGCCTGATGACAATCCCGCAGGTCGTCTTCGAATCACAGCGAGATTTGACCCATACCGTCAGCGTCATTTTCAGCGCCAGCCTGTTCCTCTTGGCTCTGTTTGCGACCCTGACGAAGCCGAGCCTTAAAAGTTACACTGCCTTAGGGGTTGCAACAGGTTTTGGACTTCTATCCAAATACAACTTCGCCATCCTGCCCGCCGCTACTTTTCTTGCGATTATGTTCGATGGCGAGGGGCGCAAACGCCTTTTCGACAAGCGGTTTCTGCTATCGATCATGATCGCTATCGGTTTGGTAACGCCGCACCTACTCTGGCTTTCGACGAATTTCGAAATGGCCTCAGCAAATACCATTGCCAAAATGCGCGGAAGCACTGAGGCAAGCTGGTTCGCTCGGTCTGCCTCCGGTACACTCTCGATGCTGCTCGCGGTCATCGGCTTTGCAGGGATCACGATCCTTGCTTTCTTTGGCCTCTATAGTCGAACGATGATGATGAGCCTATCCGCGCAGAATCGCTGGACGCGGTTAACAGAAAACCTGTTGTTTTCCATTTTGCTCTGTCTGCTGGTCATGATTGCCCTTGTAGGCGCAGGTAACATCAAGGATCGATGGCTTGCGCCGCTCCTGCTCATACTGCCACTTTACTTTGTGATGAAACTTGATGCCTCCGGCAGACTGAACAGGCTAGCCTGGAAGCGGATGTTTCATCTGGCTTTGGTCGCAATGGTTCTGGTACCGACCATTCTTTATCTGCGCGTTGAGGCTGCTCGGTGGACCGGCAACTACCAGAAGCTCAACACACCCTATCATGCTGCAATCGACAAGATTTTATCGGAAACCCGGCTTCCCTCGCTCGTTATCGCAGACAACACCTGGATTGGCGGCGGCATTCGCCTGCATCTCCAAGAGGTTCCGGTCTATTCCCCACAATTTCCGCAGTTCCAACCGCAATTTTCGTGGACGAAAGAGCGTCCCATAATTGCAGTTTGGCAAACGTCGGAACATCCCGAAGCAGGCATTCCTCCTGCCATTGCGGGCCTCGTCACGAGGTTTGCACCAACCGATTCGCAGATGGCGCTTCGCTCGTTTAAGCTTCCCTACAACGCTGGCCGTGAAGGCGATACGATTAGTTTTTCCTACGTAGTCGTCACCCCGGCTTCTTGATCGCATTTGCTAAGAACGGTGCACAACCCTTAAATCGTCATATCTAATTTCGAATTTTCTTATCTTCGAATATGTTCCCGGCTAGTGTTGTGACGTAACCGTCGCAGCAGCGGCGGTTCCTTGTGTATCGCCTGGGATCATGACGCCGTGAAGACACTCCCCACCGCCTTGAAGCGGCAGCCAGAACTCGTGCTCTGGCTCATGGCTGGCTATTTTTGCCTTTGCATAGCGCTTCGCATTATGCGCTCCGACATTCTCCAGAATGACGAAGCCGAACAGGCCTTCATTTCCCAGTTCATGCTGTTGGGGCATGGGCGCCAACCGCCACTGTATGATTGGCTGCAAGCCAGCATCAATGCGGTGCTCGGCCTGTCGATCTTTTCTCTCTCACTTTTGAAGAATGCGCTGCTGTTCCTCTGTTGCCTTTTCTATGGGTTTGCCGCCCGTCAGGTTGTTGAAGATCGCGTATTACCGCTGACAGCAGCCGTCGGTCTTCTCGCCGTGCCATCAATCAGTATCCTTGCACAGAGAGATCTGACACATGCTGTCGCGACCTTTCTTTTCGTGTCGCTGTTCCTTTTGGCCTTCCTCTCCACTTTGAAGCGTCCCAACCTGACCAACTATGTTGGTTTAGGCACGGCAGTTGGGCTCGGTATCCTGACCAAGTACAATTTCATCATCATTCCGTGCGCGGCTGCAATTGCAGTTATGCTTCAACCCGAGTTTCGGTCTCGAATGCTGGATTGGCGGATTATACCCGCAATATTAGTGGCGTGCATCATTCCGCTTCCACACATCGTCTGGCTCTTTCAGCACCTCAACGTTGCAACGGCAGGCACTATTGAAGCCATGCGCGAAGGGGCGTCGGGTGACACTATTCGCGATTTCATCAGAGGATTTTCATCCATTCTGGTTTCCTCACTGAAAGGCACATTGCCTGTTCTATTGCTCTTTTCCTTGGCCTTCTATCAAGATCTCAACGCAATTTGGAAAGCCTCAAGCCCTTGGACGCGAATTATGGGCTGGGTGATCGTGCTTTGTTTTGTCTTCGTGGCACTCATCGGGTTGAGCCTGGAGGCATCGAATATCAGGCAAAAATGGCTATCTCCCTTTCAGATGCTGTTGCCCCTTTACCTTACGCTCAAGATTGATGCTGCCCGGCTGAATACGCGCGACAGCCTTGCGCGAATTGCGCCACCCGTGCTGATCATCGTGGTGCTGAGCGCCTTCTATGTGGCAATTGCAAATCTTGCTGGTCCTTATTTCGGTCGATACAACAAGGAACACGTTCCTTATGCACCTATGCTCGCCGAGATTACGCGAGCACATGGTGCAGGTCCGGCTGTGCTGGTGACTGACGACTTGATGACAGCAGGAAATGCGCGGCTACAATTCAGCACATTGCCAGTGCTCATGCCCGATCTCCAGCCCGTCCCACTGCAAACGGCTCTTGGCAGAGGGGACGGCCTGGTCGTTTGGCCCGTTCGGGATGGCAAGGAGGGCCTCTCCTATGAACTGGATGCATTTCTGGATAAATCCGGTTATTCCCGCCAGAAGATCACGATTTCCTACATCAACGTGCCTTACAGCCACTCCCAGGATAGCGACGGCGCTTTCGTGCGCTTTGCTTATTTTTGGCTGATGTCTGAACCACCAGCCAAAATGTGATCGCACCCTCACGGGAGATTCTGTTCAAACAGGTGATCAAGCCCGTGGCGAATATAGGTCACCATGGCATCAACCTCTTCGTGCGTAATAATTAGCGCAGGTGAAGCCAGCATGCGGTCGCCAGTGGCGCGCATGATCAAGCCATGCTTGTAGCAAAAATTGCGAACAGTTCGTCCTGCGAGATCCACATCCTGAAACCGTTGACGTGTGGCCTTATCCTTTGCCAGTTGGATCGCGCCGAGAAGCCCCACAGTCTCAACCTGCCCCACGACAGGGTGATCCTCCAGCGTTTTCAGCCGCTCGGCAAAGTAAGGACCGATGTCATCACGCACCCGCTGGACCAGCTTTTCTTCCTCAATGATCCGCAGATTCTCAAGCGCAGCAGCTGCACACACCGGGTGACCGGAATAGGTGTAGCCATGGTTGATATCACCGGCCTCAGCCAGGACGTTTGCCACGCGATCATTGATCAGCACACCCCCGATTGGAAGATAACCGGAGGATAGGCCCTTCGCCACAGATGCCATGTCCGGCGCAAAGCCGAAATGCTCATGACCGAACCAATGTCCCACTCTTCCAAAGCCACAGACGACCTCATCGGCCACCAGCAAGATGTTGCGTTCCTGGCAAATGCGCTGGATTTCTGGCCAATAGGTTTCAGGCGGGATAATAACGCCACCTGCCCCTTGGATCGGTTCGCCGACAAAGGCTGCGACATTGTCTTCGCCCAACTCGTCGATCTTTGCCTCCAGTTCCCGTGCGGCTTTCAGGCCAAATTCTGCGGGAGAAAGATTGCCGCCGTCCGCATACCAATAAGGCTCGCAAATGTGGGATATTCCCTCGATCGGCAGATCTCCCTGCTCGTGCATATGTTTCATGCCACCCAGAGAAGCGCCTGCCACAGTTGAACCGTGGTAGCCGTTGCGGCGTGCGATGACGTGCTTCTTGTTTGGATGCCCCAAAGCTTTCCAATAGATTCGCGCCAGGCGAAACCATGTGTCAGTAGCCTCGGAACCTGAGGACGTGAAAAAGATGCGGTTCATCCGCCCATTGGTGTAGCTGGTGACCTTTTCTGCCAGCAGCGTGGTGGGGGCCGTGGAGGTTCCGAAGAAGGTATTGTAATAGGGCAACTCGTTCATCTGGCGTAAAACAGCCTCACCGATTTCTTTGCGCCCGTATCCGATGTTGACGCACCAGAGACCTGCAAATCCGTCCAGATATGGATTGCCAAGGCTATCGTGAATCCACACGCCTTCGCCCCGGCTCATGATCAATGTGCCGTTCTTCTGCATATCCTTCATGTCGCAGAAGGGATGGATATGGTGCGCAGCATCAAGCGCGCTCATATTTTGCAGTTGCTGAACCGGGTCCAAGTCTTTTCTCCCTGCTTTCACGCAGGTGCCGGACCTTCCGCAGCGTGGCAGATTGTAAGCCCAACACCAATCCGCTACGAAGATGGACCAATAGGAATGTCTTTGGCAAGCAGACTATTGAAGTTCAGTTCACGCGCAGTTTCAGAGGTTTATCATGGAAGATGCCACCAGTTCGCTTGCCGCGGAGCCTCGCATCGAAATTCTTCTGGTTGGCATGAACGGCGACCTGCGTGGAAAGCAAATCCCTCTTTCCGTTCAACAAAAGGTTTGGGACGGCAAAGTGCGTCTGCCGACCTCCACCCAGTCGCTGGATATTTGGGGTGACGACAATGATGACCTGACTGGCGTTTCGCTGACCATCGGGGACCCGGACGGATGCTGCATTCCCGATCCACGCAGTTTGGCCGCCATGCCTTGGGCACCGACGGGCTCTGTGCAGGTTCTGGCGACCATGCATGAACTGACGGGTGAACCAAGCTTCATGGATCCGCGCGCCATTCTTTCCGCCATGCTTGAGCGTTATGCGCAGCGTGGTCTGACACCAGTCGTCGCCACGGAGCTTGAATTCTATCTTGTCGAAAGCGACTGGTATAAAACCGGAAGCCCTCGACCGCCGGAGGCTCTGACCTATCGCGGCGACCCCAATGGGTTCCAGCTCTACGATATGACAGCCGTGGATGCCCTCCAGGATTATTTGACAACCCTTCGCAGCTGGGCGGAAACGCAGAAGCTGCCTGCGGATGCGACAACTGCGGAGTTCGGGCCAGGTCAGTTTGAAATTAACCTCAACCATCGGCCAGATGCACTCGCTGCAGCAGATGACTGCATTTATTTGAAGCGCCTTGCGCAACAGGCGGCGCGGCATCATGGGCTTAAATCCACCTGCATGGCAAAACCCTATTCGGATCAGGCGGGTTCAGGCCTCCACGTCCATGCCAGCATTGTAGATCAGGATGGCAAAAACATACTGGATGCCAAGGGTGCCGATCCACTCAGACTTAAATCCGTCTGCGCCGGCCTCCTCGATACGATGCGGGATGCGCAGTTGATTTTCGCGCCCTTTGCCAATTCCTACCGTCGATTCCAGCCCGGCTCCTTTGCACCGGTCGATATCGATTGGGGCGTCGGGCATAGAGGAACTGCTGTTCGAATTCCGGAAGCAAACGGCCCCGGCGCCAGGGTTGAACATCGCGTGGCCGGTGCGGATGCCAATCCTTACCTCCTGCTTACGGCTATTCTGGGCGGCATGTTGAAAGGCTTGGATCAATCGCTCGATCCCGGCCAACCCACTGAACCCGGCAAAGCTGCCGCCAGCAGCCGTCGATTGACGCATGATTTTCTGACCGCCGTGGAAGAATTCGCCGCGTCCGATTTTATCCGAGACGCGTTCGGTGCGCGATATCAAAAGCTTTACGCGAACACCAAGCGCAAGGAAGCACTTGCACATCTGCGCACTGTCTCAGACTTCGATTATCGCACGTATCTGCCGCGCATCTGAATATTTAGAGCGAAGCTTTTTCCTGCGTTAGTCCCTCTTGCGCCTGAACTTGCGCAGTCGGTTGCTGCGGCTGGCGTACAAGCACTTTCAGCTCTCCGGCATGGACACGCAGCGTCACGTCCCGGTCCATCGGCAGAAGCTCTCCGTCAATCACGCAGCGTACGTCGTGTCGCTTCCTCGGAAAATGAAGCTCCACCTCCGTTACCGTCATGGCGTTAACCGCCTCATTTTCCTTCAACTTGCCGCGCAGAATGTCAAAAGTCAGCTTGGCAACGCCCGCAGGTGTCAGCGGGTCTGCGGTGTAGAAGCCGAGATGACCGCCGGTAACGCTATCGGCATACATGAGCGCGTCGCTGCCGAATTCATTATTGGACACAGAAATCGCCGAAACCTTGCGGAAGCCTTGCTGCCCCTCAGCCTTGAACTCCACTTCGAAGACTGGCGGATTGAACATTACGCCAAGCGCGGCGCGGGTGCTTGCCCGCATCTTTCCGAGCCGCGATGCGAAACTCATCTGATTTCGGTAGCGCACCATGCGGGCATGCAGGCCTGCAGAAAACTGGTGGACGAAACTTCGGCCATTCGCGCTGGCAATGTCCACATCCTCCACTGTGCCTTTGGCAAGCACATCCAGCACCTGCCATATATCGAGCGGCAGTTTCAGGCTTCTGGCGAACAGGTTCATGGTCCCGGCCGGCACGATGCCAAGTACGAGCCCGCTCTTCCAGGCGATGCCCGCAGCAGCGGAAATCGTGCCATCTCCACCCCCGGCAATCAGCCCATCCACACCGCTATTTGCAACCTGCTTCATGGCATCGACCACATCATCGCCGGCAACAACACGGCACTCGATTTCATGGCCTTCGGCCTCAAACGCACGCACTGCATGTTCGCAATATGCATCCATGTCCGTGGTTTTGAACGTGCCGCCATCGCGGTTGAAGATTGCAATCAGTCTCATCAAGCCGAATTCCGTCCCTGAACCGCACCTCAACGGCGCAGACTGTAATTGGTTGCTATGGGGTGCGGCAACAAGGCGTCTTCCTGTTCATCGCTGACAAAGAATTTGCAGAAAGCTAATTTTGAAGCCTCCCGCATTGCAATATAGTATGTTAGCCTTATCAAAGAATGCCTCCCATGGCTTATCGAACACGCCGCATCTACGGCTGAACTTCAGTGAAATGACATGACAGATACATTTGCCGCCGGACGGAGCAGCCAAGCTGCGACGCAACTTTCCCCTTTGACCATTGCTTTGATTGAAATCGCGCTTGCGGTGGGAGGTTTTGGCATAGGCACCGGTGAATTTGCGATCATGGGGTTACTACCCGATGTGGCAAACACCTATGGCGTAACGATTCCACAGGCTGGACATGTTATTAGCGCCTACGCTTTGGGTGTTGTGATCGGAGCGCCGATCATTGCAGCGCTGGCGGCGCGGGTCAGCCGTAGAAGCCTCCTGCTGATGCTGATGTCGCTCTTTGCTTTGGGAAATGTGTTGAGCGCCGTCGCACCTGACTTCTGGACCTTTACGATCCTGCGTTTCGTGACGGGCCTGCCTCACGGCGCATATTTCGGTGTTTCAGCTCTTGTTGCCGCTTCGATGGTTCCGCCCAATCGCCGCGCTCGCGCCGTTGGCCGGGTCATGCTGGGACTCACGCTTGCCACTCTGCTCGGCACGCCGATTGCGACGTTCCTCGGCCAGATGATGAGTTGGAGAGCAGCCTTCATCCTTGTCGGTAGTGTCGGCTTCCTGACGGTGGCGCTCCTGTGGCTCTTCCAGCCTCGGGATGAAGTGCAGGAAGGTGCCAGCATCGGACGCGAGTTAAGCGCGCTGAAACGCCCTCAGGTCTGGCTGACGCTTGGTATCGCGGCCACTGGCTTCGGTGGCATGTTCTCCATCTTCAGTTATATCGCATCTACAACCACTCAAACTGCCATGATGTCCGTAACCATGGTTTCCTTCGTGCTCGCCCTGTTCGGCATCGGCATGAATGTTGGAAACGTCGTCGGCTCGCGTTTGGCGGATATTTCGCTGAAGGGCACAATCGGCGGCGTCATGATCTTCAACATCATCGCCATGACTCTGTTCAGCCTGACAGCGACCGAGCCATTCATGCTGTGTCTATGTGTGTTTCTCATCGGCTGCGGTTTCGCCGCTTGCCCGGCCATCCAGACCCGGTTGATGGATGTTGCAGCAGATGCGCAGACACTTGCGGCTGCCTCCAGCCACTCCGCCTTCAACATTGCCAACGCTTTGGGCGCGTGGCTGGGCGGGTTAGTCATTGCGCTTGGATATGGTTACGGCTCGACTGGCTATGTCGGCGCAGCCTTGTCTGTTGTTGGCCTTATCGTGTTCTGTTTCTCCGTCATGTTGGAGCGCCGCAAAGCGGCTTAGATCCGGCTCGACGGTAAACGCAAAAAGGGCGCGGATGCACAGTCCGCGCCCTTTTCGATTCTAGCAAGACACGGTCCTTTACGCCTGCGCGGCCTGAATGACCACGACCCGGTCACCCGTTTTCACACGAGAATAGAGGTCTATGACGTCATGATTCATCATGCGAATGCAGCCGCTCGACATGGCGTGGCCAATTGAATCCGGCTGATTCGTGCCATGAATACGGAAATGCGTGTCATTACCTTCGCGGTAAAGATACATGGCGCGTGCACCGAGCGGATTGTTGGGACCGCCCGGCATGCCGCCTGCGAGCTTGCGATAGCGCTCTTCTCGGCGCTGCATATTGGCCGTCGGCGTCCAGCTTGGCCATTCAGCCTTGCGTCCAACATAGGCACTACCTGCGAAGGCCAAACCTGCACGACCGACGCCCACGCCGTAGCGGATCGCCTTGCCATCACCCAAAACGTAATAGAGGCGACGAGCAGGCGTGTCGACCACGATCGTTCCAGGCTTATAGTCGGTGGTATAAGCCACTTCCGTGCGACGTAGCTCTGGCTTGATCTTCTCAATCGGCACCTGATGAAGCGGGAATTTTTCGTCCGGCAGGGCCGCATAGTTCACCTGCGGATTAACGGTCGTCGTAGAGCAGCCTGCGAGAAAAAGCGGGAGCCCGATCAGCAATCCGCGGCGGGAGATCGACATGAATGTGTCCTTATTGCGGTCGTTTTGAGTATGACCGCAACTTACGAACATCATGGTTAACGAAGAGATAATGTCTTACCAATAACTCCCGCCCAAAGGGTGAGCTTCTATTACGGCGGTTAAAGTCAGGACCGAATAAGAGCGAAATCAATCTTCTGGGCAAGGCCAGCCAGCAGGCGCGTTCAGCCCTGCAGGAAGCTTCGTGCTCGCGTCACCACAGGATAAATCCAGTTGATCCTGTTTCAAGCCCGTGGCTTGCGATAGATCGACCCCCTCGAATCGGGTGAGGAACAGAAAGGCGCTGGCAAAGTCCACAGGGCCAGACATCTTGGCATTTTTGAACGTTGCCCGGGCAAGGTTAGCCATCGCGAATTGCGAGTTCCCCAGTTCAGCCTTGCCGAATATGACGCGTGCCAACTCAGCCTTGGTAAAATCTGCCCCCATCAGGTCAGCGCCCGTAAAGTTTGCCCTCTGCATTTCTGCCATCGTAAATACGGTCTTCTTGGCAGTGATGTCCGAAAAATCGCTACGATAGCCTTCGACCTTCTGAAGCACCGCACCAGAAAGATCCGCCCCAGAGAATGAGGTGCGAACAATCGAGGCCTTGGTAAGATCAGCACCCTTGAGGTTGCTACGACTGAAATCGCTATTGCTGAGATCAGCTTCCGCCATCTTGGCCTGCTCAAAATTACTGTTATCCAGCATGAGCATGCGCTTCTTGCATTCGACCCAATTCACATTGGGCCCAGCCTCGCTGCGGCAACGTCCGCCCGTACCGGTGTGCTTGTTGGGGAAAAGAAAAACGAGGCCGCCCGCAATAACGACGATTGGAATGAAAATCTTCAGCTTGCTTCGACGTATATACGCCCAAGCTCTGGAAGCTTTCGACTTTTGTTTTCTTTTGATCGGTGCGTTCATAGCCTGACCGCCGCCTTCATCTATTCCAATCCGTTTTCGTCTTAGAGCATGTCCAGAAACACAGCGCCATCGTTTTGCATGAAACTCATCTGATAAGTTTGGCGATACCTGATATCTGGCGATGTTCGCTAAACTGGCGGGATAACCTCCCGTCAGCCTAACGGATAGATTTGAGGGCAGTTCCCCTCACTCGTTTACATGCTCGGATAGACCGGCCCCTCGCCACCCTGCGGCGGCACCCAGTTGATATTCTGGTTGGGGTCCTTGATATCGCAGGTTTTGCAGTGAACGCAGTTCTGCGCATTGATAACGTAAACCTCCTCACCGTCCTTCTCTACCCACTCGTACACTCCGGCGGGACAGTAGCGAGTCGATGGCCCGGCGTAGATGCCAAGTTCTGAACGTCTTTGCAGATCCATATCCTTCACCTTCAAGTGGACCGGCTGATCCTCTTCGTGGTTGGTGTTGGACAGAAAGACGGACGAGAGACGGTCAAAGGTCAGCACACCGTCAGGCTTTGGATAATCTATCTTTTTATGCTGAGCTGCAGGCTCCAGCGAGGCGGCATCCGTCTTGCCATGCTTCAAGGTGAAGGGCGAGGTGCCGAATATCTGATTGATCCACATATCGATACCACCAATGGCAACGCCAATCGCTGTACCGAAGCGTGACCAGAGTGGCTTGACGTTACGTACCCGCTTCAAGTCTTTGCCAATGGCTGTGGAGCGCCATTCGTTTTCAATTTCCACCGGCTCATCGTTCATGCGGCCCGCTGCCAGCGCTGCCGCAAGCTTTTCCGCTGCCAGCATTCCAGAAAGGACTGCGTTGTGACTGCCCTTGATGCGCGGCACGTTGACGAAACCTGCTGAACAGCCAATCAAAGCGCCGCCCGGGAAGGAGAGTTTCGGAACAGACTGGTAGCCACCTTCAGTAATCGCGCGAGCACCGTAGGAAATCCGCTTAGCGCCTTCGAAGGTGTCGCGAATAGCCGGATGCGTCTTGAAGCGCTGGAATTCCTCAAACGGGAAAAGATACGGGTTCTTGTAGTTAAGGTGGACGACGAAGCCGACCGCCACCAGATTGTCGTGCAGGTGGTAGAGGAATGAACCACCGCCTGTCTTCATGTCCAGCGGCCAACCAAACGAGTGCTGCACCAGACCAGCCTTGTGCTTCTCCGGCTTGACTTCCCACAGTTCCTTGAAGCCGATGCCGTACTTCTGCGGCTCGCGCCCTTCATCCAGCTTAAACTTCGCAATTAATTGCTTAGCAAGAGATCCGCGGACACCCTCGCCAATCAGAACATATTTGCCGAGAAGCGCCATGCCACGAGTGAAGTTCGGCCCCGGCTCACCGTTCCTTTCAATGCCCATGTCGCCCGTTGCAACACCGACGACAGCGCCTTCCTCGTTATAAAGCACTTCCGTTGCAGCAAAGCCGGGATAGATATCGACACCCAGCGCTTCTGCCTTTTCAGCAAGCCAGCGACATACGAGACCAAGCGATACGATATAATTTCCGTGATTGTTCATCAGCGGTGGCATGAAGGCATTGGGGAGGCGCACGGAACCGGCTGGCCCCAGGAACAGGAATTGGTCATCGGTGACTGGCGTTGTGAAAGGGTGTCCTTCCTCCTGCCGCCACTCCGGCAAAAGCCGGTCAATGCCGATGGGATCCACTACCGCGCCAGAGAGAATATGCGCGCCAACTTCTGCGCCCTTTTCCAGAACGACAACTGAAAGCTCAGGGTCAAGCTGCTTCAGCCGGATCGCTGCTGACAGGCCCGCAGGACCGGCGCCCACGATCACCACGTCAAATTCCATGCTTTCGCGTTCCGGAAGTTCCATTTCACTCATCCTCATGCTCCGCCCGACCTTGCGCAAATCCTCTACTCATTGGCAAAACAAGCGCTTCTTGTCGAGCTTGTATGCGACATCAGGCAAAGCGAAAGGCGAGCCTCCTCATCATTTGTCGGCACATTAAATGACGTTTACGTGCACGTCAAATGTCGCCGACCTTTGTTCACACGTCGGCACTTGCAGAACCAAGCTTCTCGGCGCTCACGATTTCGGTTGAGCGTTCCAGAAGAAAAACGAAATAACGAGGGTCGCCCGTAATCTCCATAACACCCATCAGCCTATTCTCATCGACACGGCGAAAGTGGTCGGTGATGGGTTGCGCATCATAGTGCATCGCTGCACTCTCAATGCCCTGGAAGCTGCTTATCTTCACAGATGCGACAGTGCCCCTCGCCCACATGGCCTTGATCGCATAGGAAAATAGGTTGTGAAACCACTGGCGTTTAGCCAAGCTACTAAAGCGCAGGGCAAGACCGATCGGCATCCGTGCAGGATCGAGTGGAACGAGCCGTCGGCTGCCGGTGCTGAAAATCAACGCATCTGCTCGCTTATCCGCGTGAAAGCGTTTGCCATACCAGCCCAACGCTTCCAAAACACCATCCAACGGATGTCCGGTCGCGATGGTACTGCCCTGCCAAAGCCCGATAAGCTCAGGCGGCGTGACGGGCTCTAAAGTGGCGAAGTATTCGAGCGCTTCCGCCTCAGCTTGAAATATTGGCATATCCTTCATGGTACCTTTATAGCGCTCCCCCCTGCTCGAACAATGCCCATCCGCGAGAAGCACCCTTTCGTACCCTAACGCTCACGCTATAACGTCAACCCACATCGAGTTGTTTAGGAAAGGACACACAATGGATCTCGGTATTTCGGGCAAGCGCGCACTGGTGCTGGCTTCCTCGCGAGGATTGGGATTAGGCATTGCAACAGCTCTCGCCAACGAAGGTGTTCATGTCCTTCTTTGTGGCCGAAGCGGTGATCGCCTTGAAGAAAACTGCAAGTCCATCAATGCCTCCGGCAAGGGCAAGGCTGATTGGGTGTGGGCGGATCTTGCGGAGGATGATGCGGTTTCGTCTCTTCTGAAAGCCATCGAGGAAAAGCTGGGTGGGATCGACATCCTTGTCAACAATACCGGTGGCCCAACCCCTGGCAGCTCGCAAGACATGACAGCGGAAAAGCTTGAAACCTATTTCCAAAGCATGGTCTTGCGGGTCATTACGCTCACAAATGCCGTGCTGCCAGCCATGAAATCCCGAGGCTGGGGTCGCATTCTCACAGTTGCCTCCTCCGGCGTTATAGAACCAATCGGCAATCTCGCGCTGTCCAACACACTGCGCGGTGCATTGGTCGGCTGGAATAAAACGCTGGCTACCGAGGTGGCAGCGCATGGCATCACCTCAAACATGATTTTGCCAGGGCGCATCCATACTGACCGCATTGACGAGCTGGATGGTGCCAACGCCAAGCGCCTGGGTAAATCCTTGGAGGATGTGCGTAAGTCATCCATCGCATCGATCCCGGCTGGCCGGCTGGGCACGATTGAGGAATTTGGCGCGGTGGGCGCCTTCCTTTGCTCCAATGCCGCAGCCTATGTAACCGGCACCATGATGCGTGTGGATGGCGGCGCGGCCAAATCTCTTTGAGGCTTGAGGCGTAGCACGCTTTCTACGTGAAGGATTAACCTTAGCTTCGCGCTATTGTTCATCAAATGCAGTACATTACCGAAGTTTAAGGTGCTTTTTCTTCAACAAGAGCGTTCTGTTCGTGAAGTTGCTTTGCCGCATTGCGGCAGAGCGCGCTGCCTTCATCCTTCAGCGCGGATTCGCTCATGAACAAGTTTTGGTCCCTCCTCGGTATCTTGGCCATCGGCGCTTCAGGCGCCGTCTATTTTCGCGACGACCTTCCCTCATCCATACGCCCCCCATCCTGGGAGCAGATGAAACTCGCGGCCGGTCTTTCCTCTGAAACACCTGAGAATGTGAAGCCAAAGGACGGTCAACACAGAGGCGATGGGCAACATCGCGCCAGTGGCGATGGACAGACCGGCGGACAAGGTTCCGGCCAAGGCCGGCGCAATGGCGGCCCAACATCTGTTCGCACGCTTGCTGCGGCGACTGGGGTTCTTCCCATGGACGTTGTTGCGACCGGCTGGGCCGAGGCCGCAGACACAACAACAATTGCCGCCCTCCAATCCGGACCAGTCGTTCAAATACTGGCGGAAGATGGCCAGGAAGTGAAAAAGGGCGATATTATCGCCCGACAGGATGATCGCAGTGCGCATGCGCTTGTCGCCAAGGATCAGGCGAATATTGCAAGCGATCAGGCAGCGCTTGCTCAGGCCGAGGCTGCACTTGAACGAGCCCAAAATCTCCTCAAGCAGAATGTGCAGTCGGAGCAGAGCTTCGAACAAGCCAAGGGTACGCGCGATTCTGCCGCCGCGAAGGTTGACGCTGACAAGGCAACGCTTTCCGCCGACCAGATTGCTCTTGGCAATCTTGAACTGAAAGCACCGTATGACGGGCGTCTTGGCAACATCACCATAAGCCCCGGCGCTTACTTGAGTGCTGGTGCGAGCGTGGTGACGATCACCCGCTACGATCCTATTTACGTCAGTTTCCGCATGCCGCAGCGTTACTTGCCGCAATTGCATAAGGGCTTGAAATCTGGCGCGGCCGTCGATGCTGATATCGCAGCCACGGGCGGTGTTGCCGATCAGGGCAAATTATCGTTCTTCGATAATACTGTTGACCAGGCGTCCGGAACGGTGCTGGCCAAGGCAGAGTTTCAGAATGAAAAGGCACTGCTCTGGCCAGGCGAGAGCCTGAATGTAACGGTGCATTTCGTACCGGATGAACAGTCTGTGATCGTCCCTACAGTGGCAGTTCGCCAAGGTGCGGATGGCGCGTTCGTTTACACGATTGACGAAAACAGCAAGGTGCACGCTACGAAGGTCGCTGTGGGTCGTGCCAATGGTGACAAAACATCCATCGCTTCCGGCCTTTCTGCAGGGCAACATGTGGTGGTGGAAGGCCAAGTTCAGTTGGCAGATGGCCAGACAATCCTGGAGCAGTTTGCTGGCGGCCAAACCGCAACCGTGAAGGACGAAACAGAGCAGGCTTCCCTTACCGGGGGAGTAACACGATGATTCCCGCTTTTTGTATTCGCAGGCCCGTAGCCACCACCTTGCTCGCCATCGGCGTGGTTCTGGCGGGCTTGGCAGGCTATAAACAGTTGCCGGTCGCAGCATTGCCGCAGGTGGATTTCCCCACTCTCAACGTCTCGGCCTCCCTGTCCGGGGCCTCCCCGGAAACTATGGCGACATCCGTCGCCACCCCCCTGATCAAGCAGTTCGAAACGATCCCAGGCATTAGTGAAATCAGTGCGTCGAACTCGCTAGGCAATACATCCATAGTTCTGCAGTTCGATCTTAACCGCAACATTGACGCTGCGGCGGCAGACGTTCAGGCGGCAATTTCGCACGCAACGCGCCAGCTTCCCAGCAATATGACGACGCCGCCCAGCTACCGCAAAACCAACCCTGCGGATGCGCCAATCCTGCTTCTCACGATCAACTCCGACGAGCTTCCACGCTCGAAGGTGGATGAGATTGCGCAGAATGTTATCTCGCCGCTGCTCTCCACCCTCTCCGGCGTTGCGGAAGTCAGTATCTATGGCTCGCAGACCTATGCCGTTCGCGTAGAACTTGATCCCACCAAACTGCAGGCACGAAGCCTTGGCGTGGATACGGTTACGTCTGCAATTGCCGGCGCAAACAGCCAGACACCGGTCGGCACGCTTCAAAGCACCAACCAGCAACTCACCATCGACGCCAAGACGCAACGTACAAATGCGGATGAATTCCGTTCCCTCGTGGTGGCTACGAAAAACGGGGCACCTATTCATCTGGGAGATGTGGCGAACGTTCAGGACAGTGTTGAAAACCTGAATGCCGGTAGCTGGTACGATAACAAACAAGCCATCATCTTGGCCGTTCAGAGGCAGCCTGATGCGAACACAGTGGATGTCGTCAACGAGATCAAGGCCAAGCTTCCAGCGTTAAAAGAACAGCTGCCCCCCTCAGTTCATCTCAATGTGATGAACGACGCCTCGACCTCCATCAAAGACGCCATTTCGGATGTGCAATTCACGCTTTTCCTGACCATCGCGCTTGTGGTCTTGGTCATCTACCTGTTCACCGGCCACCTGACAGCCACACTCATTCCAGGCCTTGCCGTGCCGCTTTCGTTGATCGCGACCTTCGGCGGCATGTATGCGCTGGGTTACAGTATTGATAATATTTCGCTTCTCGGACTTACTCTCTCTGTTGGTCTTGTGGTCGATGATGCGATTGTCATGCTGGAGAATATTTTGCGCCTCTCGGAAGAGGGTATGCCGATGCGCGAAGCAGCCCTCAAAGGCGCAGCGGAAGTAAGCTATACGATCCTGTCCATGTCGGTTTCGCTCGTGGCGGTCTTCATTCCGATCCTGCTGATGGGTGGCGTCGTCGGAAGGCTCTTCAACGAATTCGGCATGGTCGTAACCATGGCCATCATGTCATCGGCTCTGGTGTCTCTCACCGTCACACCAATGCTCGGATCGAGGCTCTCAAACCACTCAGGCCGCCCTCCACTGATCATCCGCTGGTTTGAGGCTGGCTTTTCCAAAACACTGAGTGGCTATGACCGCTCGGTTTCATGGTGCCTTCGCCATCGCGGAGCTGTGATGTTGGCCTTTGCCGGTAGCGTGCTTGCCTCAGCCTGGCTCTTCCATACGCTGCCTTCCAGCTTCTTCCCGCAGGAAGACATTGGCCGTCTCTCCGTTTCAACCCGTGCCCGTGAAGACATTTCCTATCAATCCATGAGCGATCTACAGTCACAGGTCGCAGATATCATTCGCCAGAATCCTGCAGTTTCGCACGTAACCTCGATTGTTGGCGGTAGCGCACGGAGCCCGCTGAACAACGGCACGATGTTCGTGGAACTGAAGCCAAAGGAGGAACGCCCTCCACTGGCCGATACGATAAACCAGCTTCGCCAATCCACGGCTAAGATCGCAGGCCTGAAAACCTATGTCACACCGCAACAGAGCCTTCGCTTCGGTGGACGCTCGACAGCCAGCCAGTATCAATTGGTTATTCAGGCGCTCAATGCATCAACAACCAATGAGTGGGCTGGCAAGATGATGACGGCCATGCGGCAGGACCGCATGTTCACCGATCTTGCAACGGATGCGCAAAACGGGGCGATTGCCGCCAATATTCACATCGATACGGATAAGTCCGCGGCCTTCGGCATTAGCAATGATCAATTGCGCAAGACCCTGGAAATGGCATTCGGCGGCTATACTGCTGCACAAATTCAATCCACCGGCGATAGCTATGATGTCATTGTCGAGTTTGATCAGTCTCGTCCATATAATGACGAGTTCCTGAAGGACATCAACATCCTCTCGCCGCAAACAAACACGCTTGTTCCTCTCTCAAACTTCGCCACTGTCGTGCGTTCGTCGGCACCGGTGACCATCAACCAAACCGGCCAGCTTGTATCGACAACGATCTCGTTCAACCTTCCAGATGGCGTCGCCCTTTCGGAGGCAACTGCTCGGATCGATCAAATCAAGAAGACCATCGATATGCCCAGCGATGTTTTCACCTCCTATGGCGGAACAGCGGCCATCTTCCAGCAGAGCCAAGGCAATACCGGCTTGCTGATCCTGGCTGCCGTTCTCACGATCTATGTGGTCTTGGGGGTTCTATACGAAAGCTTCGTCCATCCGCTGACGATCCTCTCCGGTCTTCCGGCGGCAGCATTCGGTGCGTTGATTGCATTGAAGGTGATGAACTTCGACCTCTCGGTCATCGCCCTTATCGGCCTGCTGATGCTGATCGGCATTGTGAAAAAGAATGCCATCATGATGATCGACGTGGCGGTCGAGCTGATACGCGATCACGGCGAAAGCGCACCGAAGGCTATTCACGAAGCCTGCGTGCGGCGTTTCCGACCCATCATGATGACGACGTTTTGCGCCCTGCTCGGTGCTCTTCCCATTGCGCTCGGTTCGGGGGCAAGCTCAGAACTTCGCCAACCTCTTGGCATTGCTGTCGTCGGCGGTCTTGTTGTGTCCCAATTGCTGACTCTCTTCATCACGCCCGTTATTTTTGTGGAGATGGACCGGCTCGGTCGAGGGCTTGGCCGTCTCTTCAAGCGCAAGGGTCACGAGGACGCTGCAAATAGCGAGTATCATCCACCATCACAGGCTGCAGCGGAGTAAAATCGCAATCCAGCCATGCCAAAAGGGGCGGACGATTGTTCGCCCTTTCTCTTGCCAAATAAAGTCTCCTGTGCGATCAGCCCGCCTCCTGTTTCAACGGTCCGTGCCCGCCATGGACCCATGTCGAGCACAAAGCGCTCGCTTTCAACCATACACAAAAAGGATAGGGGCCATGGCACGTGCGCTCGGGCTTGATTTCGGCACGACCAATTCTGTTCTTGCTTTAAAGGATGCCGGTGCAAGCAGCACGCATTCCGTACCCTTTGTCAGCAGCGCTGGTGAAACCGACAGCATGCGAACCGCTCTTTCCTTCATGAAGGATAGAGCGCTTGGTGCGCAAGCGCTGAAAGTGGAAGCTGGTCAGGCGGCCATCCGCATGTTTATCGACAATCCCGGTGATTGTCGCTTCCTGCAGTCCATTAAAACCTTCGCTGCCAGTGCCGCCTTCCAGGCAACCCTTGTCTTTGCCCGCAAGCAGCAATTCGAAGATCTGATGGAGGTGTTTTTGCGACGCCTCAAGGCTTATGCGGGAGAAGCTTGGCCAGAAGACATATCGCGCCTCATGGTGGGTCGCCCAGTTCGTTTTGCTGGTGCCAATCCGAACGAAGAACTGGCTTTGGAGCGCTACAGGGCTGCTCTAACCCGCTTTGATTTTCCGGAAGTGCATTTTGTCTATGAACCAGTAGCCGCCGCCTACTATTTCGCCCAGTCGCTCACCCGCGACGCTAATGTCTTGGTCGCGGATTTCGGCGGCGGCACGACCGACTATTCGCTCATTCGCTTTGAGCGTCATGCGGGGCAGTTGCGTGCCATCCCCATCGGCCACTCAGGCGTTGGAATAGCGGGCGATCATTTCGATTATCGCCTGATTGATAATCTGGTTTCGCCCGAAATTGGCAAGGGTAGCCATTTCCGCAGTTTCGATAAGGTGCTGGAAGTACCTGCCGGTTATTACGCCAATTTCGGTCGGTGGAACCAGCTTTCCATCTTCAAGACGACTCGCGAATTCACCGATCTTCAATCTCTGGTGCGCTCTGCGACCGAGCCGGACAAACTCGAACTTTTCATCGATCTCATTGAGCATGATGAGGGTTATCCGCTCTATCAGGCGATCTCGGCCACCAAGATGGCGCTTTCCAATGCGGAAGAAGCGGAGTTCAACTTCGCCCCCCTCGGCAATGCGGGCAGGAAAATGGTGAAGCGGTCGGATTTTGAAAACTGGATCTCGGACGACCTCGCCAAAATTGAGGGTGCATTGGATGAGGTACTGCAGACAACGAATACCTCTGCATCGGAAGTCGATAAGGTCTTCCTGACCGGGGGCACATCTTTCGTGCCTGCTGTACGCAATCTCTTTCTCAAGCGCTTTGATGCGGACCGGCTGGAGAGCGGCGGCGAACTTCTGTCCATCGCTCACGGTCTCTCCCTGATCGGCGAAAGCTCCGATATTGAACAGTGGGTAGCTTGAGGCTTTGGCTTTATTCGCAGCTATGCTTCGTTTAGTGTAGGGCGATGACCTCAGCCCAATCCCTTGAGCCTGCGGAGCTTGCTGCCCTCTTGCATTTTTACGCGGATGCAGGGTGTGACTGGCTTTTGGAAGAGCAGCCTGTTGATCGCCTCGCTGAATTTGCGCAGCAGCGGGCAGCACGCGCTTCCCAGGTGAAGTCGCGGGAACAACAGCAGGCGAAGTCCACCACAAGTCCGCGCTCTGCCAACGGCGCAACAGAACGGGCACCCTCGCCACAGGCCGGTCGCCCGGCATCCTCTACCTCGGTCGCAATTCCAGATGCAGATGCCGTGGCTGCGGCACGAGAAGCGGCAACGGCGGCGAGATCACTGGAGGAATTGCGCGTTTCCCTGGAAAACTTCACTGGCTGCAATCTCAAAAACGGCGCGAGATCGACGGTCTTTACGTCAGGCAATCCTGATTCTGGTGTTATGGTTGTTGGGCCGATGCCCTCGGCAGATTGCGATCGCGACGGAATACCCTTTTCTGGCCGCGCGGGAAATTTGCTGGATCGTATGCTGGCAGCAATCGGCCTTGGCCGTGATGAAGTTTTACTAACAAATATCGTCGCTTGGAGGCCGCCGGGTAACCGACCTCCATCTCCAGTGGAAATGGAGATTTGCCGACCCTTTTTTGAGCGGCAAGTGGAACTGGCTCGCCCAAGGCACATGCTGCTGTTGGGGAATTTTACTGCCCGGTTTTTCTTCGGGGAGGAGCAATCCATTTTTGCTCTTCGCGGGTCATTTCGTGATGTAACAATTGCTGGCCTGACGGCAAGAGCAATCGCTAGCCTCCACCCTCAGGATTTGCTTACAGCCCCCGCAAACAAGGCGTTGGCTTGGCAGGATCTGCTGGCTTTCAAAGCGGAACTATCGAAAACCTAAAGCTATTCGTTACAAATTTATGAAGCCAGCCATGCGATTTGCGCATGGCAGAGCAGCGACGACTACCGTTGAATTCGTCATGTTGCAGTGCAATATTAGAACTGCGTCTTGGGAGGAACCACGCTAGGAACCAAGGCCATGAGCACTCGCATTCGCCCAATTCATTCAGGTTTCGAGACTTTACGTCTCGCTGGCCTGTCTCCGCGTTCTACCGCTGGCTATCACGGCTTCAGCACGGTTACGAACGAGCAGTTGACAGCACGTGCCTATGCACGTCGTGGCAACCTCACACGTCCAGCTGCCGTATTCGCGGACTTTCGTGAACGCTGAGCTGCATCGATCAAGAGGGAATGAACATGAAGAATAAATTGCGCCTTCTTCGCGAGAACATCGCATCCATTTCCGCCGCCGTTCGCGCGAGCGGAGAGTACACACGCGCTGCAGCCCGCGCCCACTCCAGCGATGCCAAGACAAGATCCAGCCTTTCGGGCATTCCGCTCTAAGCTGATACGGACCCGGGTTCAAGTTGTCGGCGAGGATGCTTTCCTCGCCGCTTTGCGTTCCAGCCCCAGCCTGTGTTCCCGGTAGATGATGAAAATGCCAGCGGAAACAGTGATCGCCGTGCCTGACAGCATTTGCCAGGTGGGCAGATCGCCAAACAGGAAATAGGCGATGATGATGCCGAGAATGATCGAGGAATAATCAAACGGCGCAACTGTCGATACATCTGCCCATCGATAGCTTTCGGTCAAAAAGATCTGCCCCAATCCTCCACAAATACCGGCCCCCACCAGGATGAGTTTGGTTTCCCAATCCAGGGCAGTCCAGCCAAAGGGGAAACTCAACAGGGAAAACGCCGAAGATGTCAGTGAGAAGTATAGTACGATCGTAAAGGTTCGCTCCGTGCGCACCAATTGGCGGGTTTGCACCATGGCAAGGCCACCTATCACAGCAGATAGCAGCACAGCCACCGCCCCCGTTGCCTGATCGGCAGCCATGCCTCCTTGCTCGAACATGGTCAGTTTCGGCCAGGAGATGATCAGCACGCCAAGAATACCGACAGCAACAGCCGTCCATCGATAGAAGCGCACCGTCTCCTTCAAAATGAGCGAGGCGAAAATCACAGCCATCAGCGGTGAAGCGTAGCCTATAGCGATAGCATCCGGCAGCGGCAGATGGATCAGACCGAAGAAGCCGAGCGCCATGGCAACAATTCCCAACGTGCCGCGCTTCAGATGTCCGGTAAAACTGTTGGTGTGAAAGGCCGTCAACAGCTCCTTGCGCATGGCAAGATAGGCAAAGATTGGGATGAGTGCGAAGAAGGAGCGATAAAAGGTGATCTGTCCTGCCGGAATGCCGTCACCGGCTGATTTTATGCAAGTCTGCATTCCGAGAAACACGATGACAGACAGGACTTTCATGGCGATCCCCCGCAGGGGATCTGGGGCTTCGGCACGCATCAGAAACTCATAAGGTGCAGGAAAGGCAAAACCTGAGAGGGAATCACAGACAGGGTGAACTCGTTCAGCTTAGTGGAAGTTTCGTAGATTATGCATCACGAATTCTGCTGGATTCATCAATACTTAAACTGGAACGGGGCCTTGCGCTCTCAAATCATTAATCAAACTGAGCACCCGGTTCACTTGAGTGTGCTTATTTGGTACCGCTTTAGCAATCGTTCAGGTTTGGGTGCAATAGTGCGGCCAACTGCGTAAGTAGAGTTCATCATCGTTCGACAATTCCACATCAGGAAAAATCATGCGTACAGACACGGGTCAGATTGTCCATCTGGCAGATTACCGCCCCACTGACTTCGTATTGGAACGCGTAGATCTCACGTTTGAACTGGACCCTCGAGCGACCCGTCTGGAATCACGCCTCATTTTCCATCGCCGTGAAGGTGCCGATACAAAAGCTCCTTTGATCCTCGACGGTGACGAGTTGACGCTGACGGAGCTTCGTCTCGATCAGAACGAATTGCCCTCCGGTCAATATGATCTGTCACCAAGTGAATTGGTGATCCGAGACCTGCCGGAAAGCGCGCCTTTCGAAGTGACAGTCATCACCACGATCAATCCGGAAGAGAACACCCAGTTGATGGGCCTCTATCGCACGAACGGCGTCTATTGCACGCAGTGCGAGGCGGAAGGTTTCCGCCGCATCACCTATTTCCCCGACCGCCCGGATGTATTGGCCCCGTTTACGGTCACGATCATCGCCGACAAGGCCGCAAACCCCGTCCTGCTGTCGAATGGCAATTTCCTCGGCGGCGGTAATTATGATGAAGGCCGCCACTTCGCCGCCTGGTTCGATCCATTCCCTAAACCTAGCTATCTCTTCGCACTGGTCGCCGGTGATCTGGGCGTCGTGGAAGATACCTTCACGACAATGTCAGACCGTGAGGTCAAGCTGAAGATCTATGTCGAGCACGGTAAGGAAGCGCGTGCCGCCTATGCCATGGATGCTTTGAAGCGATCCATGAAGTGGGATGAGGAGGTCTTCGGTCGTGAGTACGATCTGGATATCTTCATGATCGTGGCCGTGTCGGATTTCAACATGGGCGCCATGGAGAACAAGGGCCTTAACGTCTTTAATGACAAGTATGTGCTCGCAGATCCAGAGACTGCGACCGACCAGGACTATGCCAATATCGAGGCGATTATCGCCCACGAATATTTCCATAACTGGACTGGCAATCGCATCACCTGCCGCGACTGGTTCCAGCTTTGCCTCAAGGAAGGCCTGACGGTCTTCCGCGATCACGAATTTTCAGCCGATCAGCGCTCACGCCCGGTCAAGCGCATTGCTGAAGTGCGTCATCTGAAGGCGGAACAGTTCCCAGAAGATGGCGGGCCGCTTGCTCACCCCGTCCGCCCCACCGCCTACCGTGAAATCAACAACTTCTACACGACCACAGTTTACGAGAAGGGCTCGGAAGTCACGCGTATGATCGCGACCATTCTGGGTCGTGAAGCCTTCAAGAAAGGCATGGATCTTTATTTCGAGCGTCACGACGGCGAAGCGGCGACAGTGGAGGACTTTGTCAAATCCTTCGAGGATGCCAATGGCCGCGACCTCAGCCAGTTCTCGCTCTGGTATCATCAGGCAGGAACGCCGCTTGTCACTGCCTCGACCACCTACGACGCTTCGGCCAAGACCTTCCAGCTTTCGCTGGAACAGACCATACCCGCCACACCTGGCCAGCCGAACAAGCAGCCGATGCATATTCCGCTGTCTTTTGCATTGATCGCAGATAATGGTACGCTGATGAGCGCAAGCTCGGTCTCCGGCGGCGAAGTCACAGGTGACGTGCTTCATCTGACTGAAAAGCAGCAGGTCTTTACCTTCTCGGACATCGGCTCGCGGCCGGTACTCTCGCTCAACCGCAGCTTCTCAGCTCCCATCAATCTGGACCTCAAGCAGACCGCTGAAGATCTGGTGCAGATTGCCCGGCACGATAGCGATCTGTTTGCCCGTTGGCAGGCCTTGACGGATCTCGCTCTGCCAAACCTCCTGCAATCCGCGCGCGATGCACGGGAAGGCAAGCAAACTGTCTGCGAGAAGGCATTTATCGACGCTCTTCTAGAAGCAGCGTCCGATGAAGCACTTGAGCCTGCGTTCCGCGCACAAGCTTTGAGCCTGCCAAGCGAGAGCGATATCGCGCGAGAACTGGGTGGCAACAACGATCCTGACGCCATTCACGCAGGCCGCCAGTCTATTCTGAAGCAGATTGCAGAAGCAGGCGCAGAAACCTTTGCCCATCTGTTTGAAAGCATGAAGACTGCAGGCGATTTCACGCCCGATGCAGCAAGTGCTGGCAAGCGCGCATTGCGCAACACTGCACTTGGCTATCTTGCCCTTCTCGATGGCGGCGTACATAAAGCCGCAAGCGCTTTTGCCAGCGCTGATAACATGACAGACATGGTGCATGCCCTCACCGTACTTGCCCATCGTTTCCCCGGCGACGCAGAAACGGCAAATGCTCTTGGTACATTCTTGAAGCGCTTCGAGGCAAATCCGCTGGTTCTCGACAAGTGGTTTGCCATCCAGGCAACCATCCCCGGTGCATCTACACTGCCGCGGGTCAAGGCGCTTCTCGAAGATGCGCATTACACGCCAAACAACCCGAACCGCGTTCGTTCGCTTGTCGGTTCATTTGCCTTTGCCAATCCCACTGGCTTCCATAGGGCCGATGGAGAAGGTTACCGCTTCCTGGCAAAGCAGATCACCGCGATCGATCCCCGCAACCCGCAGCTTGCCGCCCGCATCCTCACATCCATGCGATCATGGCGATCAATGGAATCGGCGCGTGCCGATCATGCGCGGGCTGCTCTGGTAGAAATCGAACGGACACCTTCGCTTTCCACGGATGTTCGCGATCTTCTGGAACGCATGCTGAAAGACCAGTAACAGCATGGGCCGGCAGGCTTACCAAAAGCCTGCCGGATCAATTGGTTAAAGTTTTATTAAACTGTCCTCTGGACAAGGCGAATCCGCAATGATTCACTGCTCTCGGATCGCAAGGTGATTTGCGAATCGTTCACGAGGGATCAACCGGAACATGGCGGACGTGCAGCGGGGAACCGCGGCCGAAGGACGGCTGTTTGTCAGACTTAGAGATCGTATCCTGCTATGGTGTCTCACCATGGCAGATCGCGTTCTGGCGACGAGACGGCATGTCCACCATTTGCCAAGCGGTGAGCTGTGGCTAAAGCGCGCCATTCCGATCCTCATCATTGCTTTCCTTGCAGTCATCGCCACGTCGCGCCTCATGGGTCTCCTTACGGAGCGCGCACGGATGGAGGAAGATGCGCGTCAGACAACGGCGCTTCTGGCGTCGCTTGGAACGACGGCCTTCGATGGCCGTGATGAAATCTTCCTCAAGGCGGATCGATCTGCGGGTGAAGCAAGGCTTTCGCAGTCCATTCCCAACATGTCTCCGAACGCCTTTACGCTTCTGGTTGATGCTGAGGGACGCATATTCGGTGCAAGCCCGGCAGCAACGGCTCTAATCGGTGCACGTTTCGATGCCTTCCTGCCGGAAATGGTTGCTATGCGGCGTTTCAGCGATGGCAACGGCATTATCGAAACCACGTTTGAAGGCACGCCGCATTACGCAGCGATCCGCAGTATAGGCGGCGGTTTGCTGGTGGCCGGCTACTCGCTGCAAGGAATAGAGCAATATTGGCGCCAGCAAGTCTCGCTGAATGTGACGCTGTTTACCGGCATCTCGTCGGTCATGCTGGTCATACTCTATGCCTATTACATGCAGGCTAAGCGTGCCCGTGAAGCAGACGAGATATTTCTCGAATCCAATATGCGGGTGGAAACTGCCCTCTCGCGTGGGCGCTGCGGACTTTGGGATTTTGACCTTACAAACCGCAAACTGTTCTGGTCTCGCTCCATGTATGAAATGCTGGGGCTGCCACCCGGCAACAACGTCCTGTCTTTCAGCGAGGCAGCAAGGATGATGCATCCCGCGGATGGCAACCTCTTTGCCATGGCGCGCGCCGTTGGGCGGGGTAATGCCAAGCAGGTCGATCAGGTCTTTCGGATGCGCCACGCCAGCGGGCATTACGTGTGGATGCGCGCCCGTGCACAAGTCGTGCGCACCGCCACAGGCCGAACTCACGTCATTGGCATCGCCATGGATGTGACAGAGCAACATCGCCTTGCACAGCGTTACGCCGAGGCTGACCAGCGGTTGGCAGATGCCATTGAATGCACCTCCGAAGCCTTCGTTCTCTGGGACAAGAACGACCGTCTGGTCATGTGCAATGCACATTTCCAGCAGGCTTACGGCCTGCCGGATAGCGTGCTGGTGCCGGGAACGGAGCGCAGCACCGTCCTCACGGCAGCATCCCGTCCGGTTGTCGAACGTCGCATCGCTGATCCCGATCATAATGGGTTTTCCCGCACGATTGAGGTGCAACTGGCCGATGAGCGTTGGCTTCAGATTAACGAGCGCCGCACGCGCGATGGCGGCCTCGTATCCGTTGGTACGGATATCACCCTATTGAAGCGCCATCAGGAGCGCTTGCGTGAATCCGAGCGCCGCCTCATGGCCACCATTGGCGATCTGTCCTCGTCACAGAAAAAACTTGAGCGTCAGAAAGCGGAGCTTTCCGTTGCCAACGCCAACTATCTCGTGGAGAAGGATCGCGCCGAGGCTGCCAACAAGGCCAAGTCTGAGTTCCTCGCCAATATGAGCCATGAATTGCGCACACCGCTGAACGCCATTCTTGGCTTCTCGGAAATTTTGCTCAACGGCATGTTTGGGCCTGTCGGCTCACCCAAATATAGCGAATATGCGCGTGACATCCACGAAAGCGGCAAGCACCTGTTGAACGTCATCAACGACATTCTCGATATGTCGAAGATTGAAGCAGGTCATATGAAGATCCGCTGCGAAACCATTGATCTTGCGCCCCTGATCGAGGAAAGCCTACGGCTCACATCCATCCCTGCTCAGGAAAAATCCATCACTGTCACCCAACAGGTCGCATCCGATCTAACGATGACGGGCGATCGGCGGGCCGTGAAGCAGATCCTGCTCAACCTGCTGTCCAATGCAGTAAAGTTCACGAATGAGGGCGGTCGTATCGAACTTCGTGCGCGTGAAACAAAGGCCGGCCTACGTCTCACCATTGCCGATACCGGTATTGGCATCCCCAAATCCGCGCTCGGTAAAATCGGCCAACCTTTCGAGCAGGTGCAGAGCCAATATGCCAAGAGCAAAGGCGGCTCAGGTCTCGGTCTTGCAATTTCGCGGTCGCTCGTCGTGCTCCACGGCGGCACCATGCGCATTCGTTCACGCATGAACCACGGCACCGTCGTCGCGCTCTTTATCCCGCGGGCACCCGCCGAAGCGTCGCCTGAAACACAGAGCGGACAGACTTCGACAGCCGCTTGATTTCAGTCTCCACCATTTTGAGATTGGGTTGATCTGCGGCAACGCACAACCTCTCAATCAACCCGGCGGGCGCGTCTTTGGGCTCGAAATCGCTGCCGACGCAGAGCCGGATGATTTGCGAAAGCTCCGTATAGATACGCAGCGCTTCAAGGCATGAACCGATATCGGCGTGAGATATCAACTCTCGCCCACGCAGAGCCAATGCTCTGCCCGTCCCCGTGAGACGGGCATCCTGCTCTATTGTCAAATCCGTGGCCGTAAGAGTGATGAGCTGACAAAACTGGGCAAGAAACTCGATGTCGATCAGTCCCCCTGGAACCAGTTTCAGATCCCACAGATCACGCGGCGGCTTCTCCTTCTCAATCAGCTGGCGCATCTCCAGCACATCCGCGGCAATCTTCGCTGGCTCGCGGGGACGCGCGATAATGTCATCGATCAGGGCCTGTGCCTCCTGTATCAGGCTCTCATCGCCGCACACGGGTCGTGCACGACTCAGTGCCATGTGCTCCCAGGTCCACGCCTCCTCCTCCTGATATTTACGAAACGCGCTAATACGCGTCGCAACCGGTCCCTTGTTGCCGGAGGGGCGAAGACGTAGATCGACTTCAAATACAATGCCTTCGGCTGTCGGAGCGGAAAGCGCCGAGATCAGCCGTTGCGTCAGCCGCGTGAAGTAACGTACAGCGTCGAGCGGCTTGTCACCGTCTGACTCACCGGCATCCTGATCGTAATCATAAAGCAGAATGATATCGACATCAGAGCCTGCAGTCAGTTCGTGGCTTCCAAGCTTACCCATGCCGATCACCGCAACACGGCCCCCGGGCAGATTACCATGCGCCTGCTGAATTTCTTGCCGGACAGCTTGCAGCGCCTGGGTAATGATGAGATCGGCCAGATGGGTGAAGGCACGTCCGGCCCGAATGCCGTTTATGCTTCCCGTCAACAGACGAATGCCGATCAAAAAGCGCTGCTCGGAGGCAAAAATGCGCAGGCGGTCAAGCAGGTCTTCGTAATGACGTGCCCCTCCCAAAAACACGCGCAGGCGCTCTTCCAAATAGGCGCGTGTCGGAATTTCCGCCATCAGGCCTGGGTCCAGCATGCCGTCAAAAACATGCGGGCGTTGCGCAATAATGTCCGCCAACCGAGGCGCCGAAGACATGATGTTGACCAGCAGCGTCAAAAGGTTGGAATTGTTTCCCAGTAGAGAAAACAACTGAATTCCAGCGGGCAGAGCCTTCAGAAAACCGTCGAACCGCAAGAGCGCCTCGTCCGCGCGCTTGCTGCGTCCGAAGGCGCTTAAGAGCTCTGGCATCAACTCCGTCAGCCGTTCGCGGGCTTCAACAGATTGCGTTGCACGGTAGCGTCCGTAATGCCAGGTGCGGATCACGCGCGACATATCGGCCGGGCGCTCAAACCCCATGCGCGAGAGCGTATTGAGCGTTTCGGGATCATCGTTCTGGCCGGTGAACACCAAATTGCCATCGGCAGCCGAAAGCTTCGCCTCCTGCTCGAAAAGACGCGCATAGCGTTTCTCAACAATGCGCAATATCTCTTCCAGCCGCTCACCGAAGGATTTGGTGTCCTCAAACCCCATCATGAAGGCAATGCGCTTCAACTCGGTCTCGGTTTCGGGCAAACGATGCGTCTGCTCATCCCGCACCATCTGTATACGGTGCTCCACGTCGCGCAGAAACCAATAGGCCCCGGTCAGTTCAGTTGCGATCTCCGCTTTAATCCATTGCGCATCGGCAAGTGCTGCCAGTGCATCCTCGGTGCGCCGCGCGCGCAGCGGCGGCATGCGGCCTCCTGCAATCAGCTGCTGTGTTTGTGCGAAAAACTCTATTTCGCGAATGCCGCCGCGACCGAGTTTCACGTCATGGCCTTTGACAGCAATGGCACCGTGGCCCTTATGCGCATGGATCTGGCGCTTGATAGAATGAATATCGGCAATCGCTGCGTAATCGAGGTATTTTCGAAAGACGAAGGGCACCAGCTGGCGCAGAAAATCCTCGCCAGCTTTCAAGTCACCCGCGATGGGTCGTGCCTTGATATAGGCCGCACGCTCCCAGTTCTGGCCGCGCCCTTCGTAGTAAATCAGTGCCGCCTCGACAGAAACCGCGAGCGGTGTCGAACCGGGGTCCGGGCGTAGACGCAGATCGGTGCGAAACACATAGCCATCGCCTGTCCGCTCCTGCATCATGCGGATCAACCGCCGCATCATGCGCCCATAGGTCTCACTCGCCTCCAAAGGATCGGCGAGAATACCAGCCTCAACGTCATAAAACACCACGAGGTCGATATCGGAGGAATAGTTGAGTTCCCCTGCCCCCAGCTTACCCATTCCAAGCACGATCAGGCCACTGTCCCGGCTCGGCTCAGATCGGTCGGCCAGCTTCAATTTACCCGCCATATCGGCAGCAAGCAGCAGGTGATCAATGGAAGCCGCCACGGCTGCATCGGCAAGGCGCGTCAGCCATGCTGTCGTCTGCCGGGCATCATGCATTCGGGAAAGATCAGCCAGAGCCAGAAGCACGCTCACATCGCGCTTGGCTGTCCGCAGCGCAGACATAACTTCCGCTTCTGTTGGGGTGACCACCTCGCCGGGTCGCCAGCTTTGGCGAGCCGTTGCAATTGCATCTTCCAGCAGTTGTTCAAGCGGCTCCCGGAGAACCTTTGACAAAACCGAAGGCCGAATGGTCAGGCTGTCTTTCAAGAAAGGCGAAAGCGAAAGCGCGGAGACGAGAAAATCCTTGAGCGGAGAAGCTTCTTTCAAAACATTTGCCACCAGCGGTTCCTGCTGGCCAATCTCTTTCAGCGCGGCTTGTGCGGCCTTCGCTTCGGTCTGGTTGAAAGGACGCAATGGATTGGCGCGAAGATCCGCCAACGTCTTGAATTGCTCGGCCACGATGAGAACCTCCTCCGCTCCACCACTAAAGCCTGTAGCGTCCTTCTGCTCTTATGTCAGCCCCAGAGGCTATCAAGCCGATGGAAGCGGAAAAATCATCGTCACAGTCAGTCCTTGCATAGCCTGCTCGCCCTCATGCGTTGCGGAAAGCTCCAACCGCCCTCCATGCAGTTCCATCACTGCCTCTACCAATGACAGGCCAAGCCCGGTTCCTGGCTTTGATCGGCTTTCATCCAGCCGCACGAAGCGTTTAATCACCTCGTTTCGTTTGTCCGTGGGCACGCCTGGACCATGATCGCAAACGGAAAGGCGCAATTCCTCGCCCTGCTTCTTCAAGCGAACACAAATCGGCTCCTTGCTTTCGGCTTCGGCGGAATATTTGATGGCATTGTCCAACAGGTTAAAGATCGCCTGCCCTATCAATTCGCGATTGCCCTGCACCGTCAGGCTGGGTTCGATTTCCGTCTTCAGCGAGAGCCCTGCATCTTCCGCAACCGGCTCATAAAGCTCGGCGCAATCAGCAGAAATCGCCGAAATGTCTACCGCTGACATCTCGGCTGCGATTGATCCTGCTTCCACGCGGGAGATCATCAAAAGCGCATTGAAGGTGCGGATCAATTGGTCGGATTCGCCAATAATGCCTTCCAAAGCCGTTCGCCGCGTGTCCTCATCGTCCTCTTCCAAAGCATCCGCCGCTTTGTTTCGCAGCCGTGTTAAAGGCGTTTTCAGGTCATGTGCGATGTTGTCAGAAACCTGCCGCAAGCCTTCGTTCAGCTTCTCTATTCGCTCCAGCATGGCGTTCAGAGATTCTGAGAGACGGTCGAACTCATCACCTGCCAGACCGACAGGTAGACGTTGAGAAAGGTCACCCGCCATGATCTTGGTGCTGGCGGCAGACATTCTGTCGATGCGTCGAAGCGCGTTACGACCAATGCCAAACCAGATGACAAGCGCACCAAGCCCCATGATAGCGAGCGCCACCATCAATGCACGGCGCACAATACCTCGAAAGCGCCCCGGCTCGCCAAGGTCGCGCCCAACCATCACTCTCAGGCCATTATCGAGAAAGAACACATTGGCAGTCGCCACATGCTCGCGCTTCGGCCCCATTTCGGTGAAGGGCTCGTAGCGGAAGGGCATCCGCGTCCAGCCTTCATTGTCCAGAACGCCCGGTTCGACGGAGGCGACATTGCCAGCGAGCATTTCTCCGCTCGGGCTGGCGATCACATAGAGATTGGCTCCCGGCTGTCGCGCGCGCCTCTCCATGATGCGCAAGAGGAGGTTAATTCCACCGCGTTCATAGGCACCCCGAACATCGGAGGTCTCCTGAATCAGATTTTCACGCACCTGCTGCGCCAGAAGCCGCTCGGACATTGCGGTCACATAGACAACGAGAAATGCCGCGCAGATTGAAAACAACAGAATATAGAGCGCGGAAAGCCGCACGCTCGTAGAACGGAACAACAGGCGCAAGCGGCTCATGGGCGCAATCAGCCTTCGTCCTTGATCATGTAACCCGCACCGCGAATGGTTTTCAGCAGCGGCTTATCGAAATCTTTCTCGATCTTGGAGCGAAGGCGCGATACATGCACGTCGATCACATTCGTCTGCGGGTCGAAGTGGTAGTCCCATACATTTTCCAAAAGCATGGTGCGGGTCACCACCTGACCAGCGTTCTTCATCAGATATTCGAGCAAGCGAAATTCACGCGGCTGAAGCAGCACTTCCTTGCCGCCACGACGCACTTCATGGGAAAGCCGGTCGAGTTCCAGATCACCCACGCGGTAGATCATTTCCTGCTCGGGCGTTCCCTTGCGGCGGCCCAGCACCTCAACGCGCGCCAGAAGTTCGCTAAAGGCGTATGGCTTCGGCAGGTAATCATCGCCACCGGCACGCAAGCCGGTCACCCGGTCATCCACCTGGCCAAGAGCGGAAAGGATGAGCACCGGCGTATTGACACCGCGCTTGCGCAATTCGCTGATCACGGCCAAACCGTCGCGGCGTGGCAGCATTCGGTCGATGACCATCACGTCATAGCTGTTTTCACTACCCATGAAGAGGCCACTTTCGCCATCGCTGGCATGGTCAGCCACGATCCCGGCCTCCTTGAAGGCCTTGGTCATATAGGCAGCAGCTTCCAGATCGTCTTCAATTACAAGAATCTTCATGTGGGCCACCATAGCCTCGTGACCCTGTTCGGTGGAAGTGCTTTCGCTTGATGCATTCGGGGTGTGGATATCTGCTTGCATAGGCGCATCCTTCTCCAAAAAAGAAGGCGCCGGAGCATATTAGCCCCGACGCCCGATACCGCGGTCGGCTGGAGCGATCAGCCTTCGTTGATCGGCAGTGCCAGGAAGCGGCTACCGCTCTGCGATTCCACCTGGAACAGCGCGCGGGTGCGGCCATCCTTCTTGGCGGTCTCGATCGCCTTGCTGATGTCAGCGGCAGAGGTGATCTGCTGATTGTTGACGGAGGTGATCTTTTCACCCTCCTTCAAACCCTTGGCGGCAGCTTCGGAGTCTGGATCGACATCCGTGACGGAGACACCCTTGCCGTCTTCGGAAGGAGCAACCGTAATGCCGAGGCTTGCAAGTGCCTTCTCGCTGGATGGCTGCGTCTGCTCTTCACTCTGCTTGGTCTCAGACTTGTTCGCTTCGTCGCTTGCGAGATTTCCAAGCAACACTTCAACGGACTGAGCCTTGCCATTGCGCCAGATCGAAACGTCGATCTTCTTGTTTGGGCCAATCGCGGCGACCTTCTTGGCAAGGTCGCGTGCATCCTTGATCGGATCGCCATTGACAGCCGTGATCACATCGCCCTGCTTGATGCCAGCCTTGGCACCCGGGGAATTATCCTGCGGCGAGACAACCAGTGCGCCCTTGGGCTCGGAAAGGCCCAGCGATTCAGCAATGTCCTGTGTCACGGGCTGAATCTGCACGCCCAGCCAGCCGCGCTCCACCTTGCCATCCTTCATCAGCTCGGCCACCACATCCTTTGCGGTCGAAGCCGGAATGGCAAAGGCGATACCAACGCTGCCACCGGATGGCGAGAAGATCGCCGTGTTGATGCCCACCACTTCGCCGCTCTGGTTGAAGGTCGGGCCACCGGAGTTACCACGGTTCACCGGCGCGTCGATCTGGATGAAATCGTCATAAGGGCCGCTGCCAATGTCGCGGCCACGCGCAGAAACAATACCAGCCGTCACAGTTCCGCCGAGACCGAAGGGGTTACCAACGGCAACGACCCAGTCACCAACGCGGATTTTGCTGTCATCGGCAAATTTCACGTATTGGAACTTGCGCTTGGCATCGACCTTCAGAACGGCCAGATCGGTGCGGCTATCCTTGCCCACCAGCTTGGCATCCAGTTCCGTGCCATCGTTCATCACAACCGTATAGGCAGAACCGTCAGCCACGACGTGGTTGTTGGTCACGAGGTAACCGTCTTCGGAGATGAAGAAGCCGGAGCCTTGTGCAACCGGCCGCATGAAGTGCTGGCGGTTGCCATTGCGGTTACCGCGGTCAGCGTGATCCTGATTGCGGCCATTCGGCATCTGGCCGCCGAACTCCTTGAAAAAGCGCTTCAGCGGGTGATCGTCAGGGAGATCGTCAAAGCCGCGGCCGCCAAAGTTGAAGGAGAAGCCGTTGCCAGCATCGTCGGAAGCAGGCGTTGCATCGGATTTGACGCGAACGGAAACAACAGCGGGGGAAACAGCGGAAACAATGTCAGCGAAACTTGGAACCTGCGGTGCATTGACCGTCACTGGCTCAGCGAAAGTTTCATAGACATGGGCCGGAATGCCGGTTGAGAGCATGACAGCCGCGAGGCCCGCGACGGTGGTGCCCTTGAGAACGGTTTTGAAGGAAGGGCGTCCGATCTTGCTCATGGTCAATACCTTTTCATTCATTCAGACTGGAAACCGGTAATCCGGCGGTGAAGTTGATGAATGAAGATATAGGAGCTGAGACCTTAACTGCACCTGTCCGGGGCGTGAAATGTTTGTAATGTTGATTTCACGCGAGAAAATCAGTCCGAATGTCTTTGCTGGAGAAGGCTTTCCACTCTCGCCTGCTCCTCAGGCGAAAGCAGTTTCTCTTCCCGCTTGGCCGGGCGTGAGCGACGGAGAAGGAAAAACACCGCGATAATGCCGATAGCAAAAAGAGCAGCGGGCATGGCCCAAAGCGCAATCGTCTTCTCGCTCAGCCTCGGCTTTAGAAGCACGAATTCGCCGTAGCGGGAAACGAGGTAATCAATCACCTGCTGGTCGCTGTCACCTTGCGTAATGCGCTCGCGCACCAGAAGCCGCAAATCCTTTGCTAGCTCGGCATTGGAATCGTCAATGGATTGGTTCTGGCACACCATGCAGCGAAGCTGGGCCGAAAGGTTTCGCGCTCGCTCTTCCAGAACCGGATCTTTCAACACCTCGTCCGGGTTGACCGCCCAGGCAGGAATCGGCGCAAAAGCCAGGAACATTAACGCGAAAAGACTGATCAGCCGTCTCATTCCGCAGGCCCCATCGCCACTTTCACGGCTTTTGCTTTGCGGCTTGGCGCACCCACCCGCAAACGGCGGTCAGAGAGTGAAACGAAGCCGCCCACCATCATCACCAGCGCACCGCCCCAGATGCACAGAATGTAGGGCTTCCACCAGATGCGCACCACAATGCCCCCGTCGGCCATCGGGTCACCCAGGGAAACATAGAGTTGGCTCATGCCGAAGCTCAAAATGCCCGCTTCCGTCGTCGGCATCCGCCGAGCGGTATAGATGCGCTTGGATGACCACACGTCGCGGACGGCTACGCCACCTTTGCTAACGGTGAAATGCGCCCGTTCTTCCGTATAGTTGGGGCCGACCGCTTCCTTCATACCGTCGAAGATGATCGAGTAACCGCCGGCTTCAGCCACCTGCCCCTGCTTCATCTCAAGCACGGTCTCTGTCTCGAAGGTGGTGACTGCGACAATGCCCAGCACCGTCACGCCAAGCCCGAAATGCGCCAGCGCCGTACCGAAAGCAGAACGCGGCAAACCCCTCAAGCGAGAGAAAGCGACATTGAAGGCCAGCTTGCGGAAATTGGCGCGATACCAAAGATCAGCCAGAGCGCCGAACATCAGGAAGAAGCCAAGCGCCAGCCCCAGCGCCGCCATCACAGGCCCGCCGTTCTGTGCGTAGTAAAGTCCAAGCCCTGCCACCAGCGACAAGCCCGCAGCGCCATAGAGCCGTTGCAAAGCGCCCAGAATATCGCCGCGCTTCCAGGCGAGAAGCGGGCCGAAGGGCACGATCAGCAAAAGCGGCACCATCAACAGACCGAAGGTCAGGTTGAAGAAGGGCGCACCAACGGAAATCTTCTCTCCAGTCAGCGTTTCCAGCACCAGCGGATAGAGCGTTCCCGTGAGCACCGTTGCCATGGAGACGGTCAGGATGAGGTTGTTCAGAACCAGCGAACCTTCGCGAGAAATCGGCGCGAAGAGGCCCCCGCTTTTCAGGCTCGGAGCCCGCCAGGCAAACAGAGAGAACGCACCGCCCACGAAGATCGACAAAATAGTGAGAATGAAAGTTCCGCGTGTCGGGTCGGTCGCAAAGGCATGCACGGAGGTCAAAACACCGGAGCGCACCAGGAAGGTGCCAAGCAGCGAAAGGGAGAAGGTGATGATCGCCAGAAGAACGGTCCAGATTTTCAAAGCTTCGCGCTTTTCCATCACGAGAGCGGAATGCAAAAGCGCGGTTCCGGCCAGCCAAGGCATGAAGGATGCGTTCTCCACCGGGTCCCAGAACCACCAACCACCCCAGCCGAGTTCGTAGTAGGCCCAGTAGGAGCCCATGGCGATCCCGGCGGTCAGGAAGGTCCAGGCGGCCAGCGTCCATGGCCTTACCCACCGCGCCCAGGCAGCATCGATCCGCCCTTCCATCAGCGCCGCCACTGCGAAGGAGAAACAGACCGAAAAGCCCACATAGCCGAGATAAAGCAGCGGCGGATGCACCGCGAGGCCAGGGTCTTGCAGAACAGGGTTCAGGTCCTGTCCCTCGGCAGGTGCTGGCGCAAGCCGCACGAAGGGGTTGGAGGTGAGCAGAATAAACAGGGTGAAAGCAAGCCCCACCCAGCCCTGGACTGCCAGCACATTGGCTTTCAGCGTGTCCGGCAGGTTCTTGCCAAACAGTGCCACCATGGCTGTAAACAAGGCAAGAATCAGCAGCCACAGCATCATGGAACCTTCATGGTTCCCCCAAACGCCACTCAGCTTGTAAACCATGGGCATCAGCGAATGGGAATTTTCCCAAACGTTTTTCACCGAGAAATCAGAGACCGCATAAGCCCAGGTGAGTGCCAGAAACGAGTTGGACACCAGCACGAAAAGAAGAAGAGAGGCAGGCGCTGCAATCGCCATCATAGCGGCATCCTGCCGTCGCGCACCAATCACCGGAACGACGGAGAGGATCAGCCCCACGGCAAGCGCAAGAACCAAAGAGTAATGACCCACTTCAATGATCATTTGGTCACGCTCCCGGAGGTGCCACTGCCCTCGCCTTCCTTCCACACTCCATCGGCCTTCAGGCGGTCGGCCACTTCCTTCGGCATGTAGTTCTCATCATGCTTGGCAAGCACTGCGTCGGCGACAAAAGCATGGGCCGTGTTGAACACGCCTTCCGTCACCACGCCCTGGCCCTCGCGAAACAGATCGGGCAGAATGCCCGTATAGCTCACCGGCACGCTGGCAGAACCATCTGTCACCTTGAACTGAACAGTCGAGCCCGCGCCGCGCACGACAGAACCGGTTTCCACCAGCCCACCAAGACGAATGCGCGTTCCGGGCGAAACCTGATTTTTCGCCAGGTCACCCGGCATGAAAAAGTAGGCGACCGACTGGCTGAACGCGAACATCACCAAAAGAACGGCAATCAGGATGAAGCTCATGCCGCCTGCGATAATGGCCAGTCTTTTCTGCTTGCGTGTCATTGCAGGCTTCCCTCGCTCAGCCCCATTTCACGGGCAAGCGCCACCAGCCGCTGCCCCTCATTCGTGCTTGCCGGATAGGTTGTCAGCCCCGTTTGCAACGCTTCTTGCGCTTTGGCATCCTGCCCCATCACCTTGTAGGAGCGCACGAGCCGAAGCCAGCCGTCAATGTTTTTCGGATCGTCCTTCAACTTGGCCTCAAGGCTTGCAACCATGCCCGCAATCATTGCTTGTCGGTCGGTGGAAGACATGCCTTCTGCGGCGGCAATGTCTGCGCCCGTGGGGTTGCCCGGTTTCGGGGTCGCTTGCGGCGCATCAACCGGCTGGTTGGCGGCAATATGCTGCGCCACAAGCTGCTCCCAGGCTGCACCGGGCGGTGAATCCTTGGCAATGGCTTGAAAGGCGGAAAGCGCGTCCGCTTTCCGGCCCGCCTGTTCAAAACCTAGCGCCACGTAGAAGCGCGCCCGCATATTGTCACGGTCGGCGGCAACGGCCTTTTCGAAAAAGCCCCGCGCCTCCTCGGTCACAATGCCCTGATTGGAAGCCACCAGCGTCTCGCCCAGCCCTGCCAGGCGCTGCGGCGTTTCACCCAGAATGCGAATGGCGTTTCGGTAGGCGGCATCGGCATCGTCATAGCGGCTGGATCGGAAATAGATCGGAGCGAGAAGATCCCAGCCCGCACCATCCTGCGGGTTCTGCGCCAGGTGCCGTTCAGCCTTGGCAATCAGCAATGAAATATTGTTGCCCGGATTTTCAAGCCGCGCAGCCAGTGGCTGATCTGGAATCCCGGGATTGCCGAGCAGCAAATAGCCTGCCAGCCCCACAACGGGAGGACAGAGGATCACAAACACTGTCGCAAGCCGGTGCTTGCCAGACGCACGCTTGGAGATAACAGTTGCTTGCCGCTTGTCAGAAACCGCCAGCAGACGGCGGCCGATTTCTGCCCGTGCGTAATCCGCATCCGCCGCGCCGATCAGGCCTTGCGCAAGATCGCGATCAACTTCCTGCAGCTGGTCGCGATAGATCGCGGCCTCATCCTCGCCCTCAACTTGGGCGTCGGGAATAGCTTTCATAAGCGGTGCCAGAAGCAATCCCGCCACGCCTGCCGTCAAAACTGCGATAACAATCCAAAAAAACATAAAGGCCAATTACTGCAAGCCGGCGCACTTTCCAATCGTGCAGCCAGCGATGACATGAATTTGAGGCATTTCGCCGCAAAGCCTCTATGGCCTGTCCGGCTGGCCCGAACCTTGATTTACGTCAAGGCCAGCCACGTCCGGCAAATATGTGAAACAGCTTTGCGATCAGGTCAGCGGAGACCAGGCACCGTCGCTGTTGCGGCAGGCGGTTCCTCGTGCCTTCACGTCGCGTCCACCCGCAGTCACGCTATGCGTATATTGGCGGCAGTTCTGGGAACCGACCTGATAGGGTGCCGCAGCCACCACTTCACCCTTGGCATTGTTACTGTTCCAGTTGACAGCCTGCCCCACTCCGGAAAATTCCAGCGCCTTATATTCCGCTTCCAACGCTCTCTGGCGGTCGCTATCGTTCAATGGCGCGCCGGAACGTCCAATAATACCGCCCTGTAAAGCCGTAATGTAATTGTTCGGCGGCGCCTTCGAACCGAAAAGCCCGCCCCTTCCCGTTCCGGTCGTGGAACACGCCGAAAGCAAACTCGCAGCTATAACGGGCCAGACAATATATTTCACCGGGCGGAAATCCTCTTTCAAACCACTCGAACCATCAAAGCTCTATCCTGCCCTGAAATGTGACAGGCGAGCTTTCACTCAACATGGTTTTTAGCGTTTCTAAAGTAAAGGTCGAGGCTTAAGGTGCTCACTGTGCCATTTATACCGCAGTAAAATGGTCTCGTGTCGCTTTCTCAAGCGGTTTCCTTGGTTATCCCCGGTAGTGTCAGCACTGCGCGCAAGCCGCCTCGACGTCCCCGTGTCAGGTGGAACTTGCCTTGGTATTCGCTGGCAATCTCACCCACGATGGAAAGCCCAAGCCCGGTTCCCGGTTTGCTTTCGTCCAGGCGTCGTCCCCGTTTTAGCGCCTCTTTGATCTCGTCCGGGTTCAAACCAGGTCCGTCGTCTTCCACAGTCACTTCTAGCCAGTTGCGGCGAACCGGATCGACCCCTTCTGGAGCAAGGGCCGGTTGAACGGTCAGCCAGACGCCAGTCTTGGCATGACGGGCTGCATTCTCCAGAAGGTTTCCTACCGTTTCCTCCACATCCTGCTGCTCCATGCCAAGCGCAAGGCCGGGCTGGCTGGCGGTCAGTTCGAAGGTCTTGTCCGGGTTCAGCCGCCGCATCACGCGCACCAGCCGCTCAAACACGGCATCGGCCTCGGTACGGGCGAGCATGGATTCGCGCTGCGCGGCAATACGGGCGCGGTTAAGGTAGGATTGCACCTGGCTCTGCATGGCTTCAGCCTGGCTGCGGACGACACCGCCATGATCTTTATCGATCAGCCGCGCCTCATTCAGCAAAACGGCAAGCGGCGTCTTCAGCGAATGCGCCAGGTTGCCCACCTGCATGCGGGCGCGTTCGATAATGCGCCGGTTGCTATCGATCAGCGCATTCATCTCAACCGTCAGCGATTGCACCTCGCGGGGAAATTCACCTGCCAGCCGCTCCGCCTCACCTCGGCGCACTTTTTCCAGCGCCCGCCTCGCCTCATCCAGCGGACGAAGCCCGAATAGGATGGCAAGCCCGTTCACCACCAGGCTCCCGAGACCAAACACCACCAGCGCGATGTAGAGGCTGCGGGTAAAGCTCTGCACATCTTCATCCACGACATTCAGATTGCCGGTCACGCGAAAGCGCGCCGCGCGGCCTTCCGAGTCCAGCACAACTTCCGTCTCGGCCACCAGCACATTGTTCCCATAGGCATCCGTCGCCTGGTAGAAGCGTTCATAGCGGTTGTTGAAGGGCACGTTGAGGATGGATGGCACCTTGATGTTCGATGCACCAAGCGAAGAGGATGAAAGCGGCGTTGCGGCAAATGTGCCAAGCGGCTCCACAATCCAGTACCAGCCGGTTTCTGGCTGTGAGAAACGAAGGTCTCCCAGTTGCGGATTGCCCGCGAGACTATTGTCCTCGCCGATGGTGATCGAGTTCACCACGTTGTAAAGCTGGGCGCGCAGGAGATCGGTAAACGCCCGCTCGGATGATTTGGTGTAGAGCGCGGAAATCACCAGCGCGATCACCACCAGTGCTACGGCAGACCAGGCCGTAGCAAGCAGCAGAACGCGGGCGGTAACCGACCTAACGTACATCGGATGGCGCTTGCATGCGGTATCCGAGGCCACGCACGGTTTCGATCAGATCGACGCCAATTTTCTTGCGCAAGCGACCGACGAAAACTTCAATCGTATTGGAATCGCGGTCAAAATCCTGATCGTACATGTGCTCGATCAGCTCGGTACGGGAAACCACCTCACCCATGTGGTGCATGAGGTAGGACAGCAGACGGAATTCGTGTGAGGTCAGCTTCAATTGAACGCCGTTCACGGTCGCCTTCGAAGCCTTGGTGTCAAGCTTCACCGGGCCACAGGTAATCTCAGAGGATGCATGACCGGCGGCACGGCGAATGAGCGCGCGCACACGCGCCAGCACTTCTTCCACATGGAAAGGCTTGGCTACATAGTCATCGGCACCGGCATCGATACCGGCCACCTTGTCGCTCCAGCGGTCACGTGCCGTCAGCATCAGCACCGGCATCACCTTGCCTTCGGCACGCCATTTCTCAACAACGGTAATGCCGTCCATTTCCGGCAGGCCAATATCGAGAATCACCGCGTCATAGGGTTCCGTTTCGCCGAGATAATGCCCCTCTTCACCGTCGAAAGCCTGATCAACCACATAACCCGATTCCTTCAGGGCATCGGTCAGCTGGCGGTTCAGGTTGGCATCGTCTTCGACCACGAGAATGCGCATGGAAGTCCTTCGTCACGATAAGAGTGCGGATTCGGGTTCGCCTTTTAGCAAGGATTACATCGGAACGCGAACGGTCACTTTGCGGGGGCGTTCGCCACTGCCTTGAACCAGAACGGTGACAACGCAGGTCGCTCCGTCCTTGGAAGGCTGGGCAGAAAGAAGCTGCCCGCCTGTTTCGCGCACCACTTTGGTGGCCGCATCGCCGCAATCGCCTGCCACAAGAAGCAGATAATCTCGTGCGAAGGTCTGCGAAGCTGACAGGCTCATCAGGCCCGCAGCGACGATCGCGATCATCTTTCTTGATGCCATGACGACTACTTCCGCTCACAACCACGCATGGGTTTGATTACCAAACCAACTGGTAAATTATGTATCGAATAGCGGCTGAATGGCAAATGAATGTCCGGCTCAGCCACTTCTCCTGCTCACCCGAGGTCCGAACCGGCAATTGTGCGGGTCGCCGTCAAGCGTCCGTAAATGGCCAAAAGCCCGCCGATAGCGCTGGCAGACGTAGTCAATGCATCCACCAGCCCCGCCTGCTCGTGAATGGGGATAGTCTGTCCCCGCGCCTGCATCAACGCTGCAAAAATGGCAATCAAGCCGCCCCATACCGTCTTTGATTCATACCAGACCTTGGCGTCATCCATCTCATCTTACTCCTTGTTTCTTCACATCCAGCATGCGTTCAGCGGCAATGCCCAGGGGTACCGCCCGCCCCATCTGCCGCACCCGCACACGCAAACGTGTCTGGATGCTGGCAAAATCCTGAAGTTCCAGATCTGCGGGGTAGCTGCAGGAAGCCTCGCTCACCTCGAACCGGCGAATCAGCGTGTCGCTCTGCGGGTGCAGGACGTCCAACCGGTAGCGCTCCTCCGGTTCGTCCAGCGGCACATCGCTCGCTGCCCAGTCGTCGGCATCCACACGCGCGCGGCGTACCCATGTGAATTGTACGGCCTCTTGGACGCGCCGCGCCTTGATGTGTACGGGGGCAAGCGGCGTCAAAGCTCGCAATCCTCCCGCAAAGCTCAAGCGTTCCGTGCGGTCACTTCGCCCATCCAGCGGCTCCAGCAGCCAGTTCAGGGCAAGTCCTCGCTCCTCAGCCGTCAGCCCCAGCGGCAGCACCGCTTCGTCCAGAACCACCAAATGCGCACCCTGGCCCGCACCCGCCGCCATGGCGTCTTCGGTTCCGGCCAAAGCGCGCAGCAGGTTCGTCAATCGCCATTGTCCCGGCCCCAGCTCTTCGGCTCGCTCAAAGCCCAGCAGTTCCCAGGCGCCGGACCTGCTTTGCACGGCCACCCGGTTCTCACCGCTCAGCAGCCCAAGCCTCGGCACCGTCGAAAGCCCGCCAAAAGGCAGTGACACCAGCAGGCCATTGTGCCGGTCGAAGCGCCCCACGCATCCCGCCTCCAGGCCTTGCAGCAGGCTTCCAATCCGGGCTGGCCGGTCGATCAGTGCACGGGTTCGATATCCCTCGAGTGTTGCAGAGCTGGAAACCGCCATCCGCGTCCAGGGCTTGGCAAAGGCGGCAATACGAGCAAAACCGTCGGCATTTCCCACCTCGAACTGCGGCAAGTCCAGAAAAGCCACCAGCGGGTCAAAGCCTTGCGATGGCTTCACCGCCACAAAACGCTCCGCCGTGGAAGATGCCGCCCGAGGGGCGGACGCTGCCTCAAAGCGCCGCGCCTCCACATGCCGCACATCGGCATCATCAATGCGGGTGATGATGAACACACCCTCTGGATGGCTGGCCGGCCCACTCGCCAGCCGCACCGCATCCCCGGGCATGGGGGCAATGTCAGCGGGTGAAAGCGGAAAGCGGATCGTGCGCCGTGCCAGATGGTTGTCGCGCAGCTGTGCCTCGGCACTCGCCTGCGCCACCTCGTCGCTCATGGCACCTGGCAGATCGGTGCGTAGAATGCGCCGCGTCGCCCCCGGCATGGAGCGGGAGCGCACACTGGCCTGATCGTAATCCAGCGCCGTATTGGCAAAACCAATCACGGCTTCCGCGGCAAAATCGCTGTCATGTCCGCGGGTCTCGGTCCAGGCCGGTTCGCCCTCGCGCTCGGCCAGAACCTCGATGTCGCGCACCGGCAATGCCGTCTTGCCGCGAGAGCGGAAGATCAGCCGCCCCTCCTCCTCCGACACGTCGATCAGAAAGGCTTCCACCAGCGGCGCCAGCATCTGCCGCGCCGAGGTAAGCTCGCCTTGAACATAACCCGTCAGGTCACCGCAAACACTGGAAACGTCGAAGTCATCAAAGCCATGGTCACGCAAAATCGCGGCAATCGTATCGGCAAGCGTCGCGGCCCCCAATCGCCCTGTCAGCCAATGGCCGGTGCGCCAGTTTTCACCGTCTGACCATATGGAAGATTGCTGCGGAAAGGCGGGGTAAGGCCGGGCGTCCCAGGCCCATAAAAACAGGCGTTCCGGGTCCACCATTCCAGCCGGTGCAGTACTTCCTTTCCAGTGGGCAAAATGCGCATCCAGAAACCGCCTTTGCACGGCATCGTCCCGCGCCCCGCTGGAAAAATACGGCTTGCCGCTCTCGGCCGATTTCGGATCGAGAAACAGGTTCGGCTGGTTGCCACCCTTGTCGATGGCGGCACAGCCGAGTTCGGTAAACCAGATTGGCTTTGACCCCGGCACCCAGGGCGTCGGCGCTGCACTTTCCTGTCCGTTCACGCGGTTGAAATGCCGGTTCCCCCACCATCCGGCCAGATCCTTGTAGCGAAACATCCAGGGCTTGGCAGCCAGACCATCCGTAATCGGGCTTCGTTGCCGCGCCCGGCGTGCTGCCTCGCTCGCATAGTACCAGTCGAAGCCCTCACCAGAGGTCACGGCACGCTGAAATGCTGCTGCATCCTGCGAACTTGTCATTCCGTCAGGGTTGCCGTCCTTCAGGTCCTCGTCCCGCCAGTCGGAAAGCGGCATGTAATTGTCGATCCCGATGGCATTGATGGCAGCCGAAGCCCAGAGCGGGTCGAGATGGAAGAACACGTCACCGGAACCATCCTGCGGATGATGGCCAAAATATTCGCTCCAATCGGCGGCGTAGGTCAGCTTGGTCCCGCCACCCAAACGGCTAGCGCAATCCTCGGCCAGCCGCACCAGTTCCCCAACAAAGGGAAAGGTATTCCCGGCCCCGCGCACCGTTGTCAGGCCGCGCATTTCCGAACCGATGATGAAGCCATCCACGCCGCCCGCCTGCCCCGCCAGATCGGCATAATGCAGCACCATACGGCGGTAACCTTCGACCCTGTTGCAGAAAGCGTCGATCTGTCCTGCCGCCTGCGACGTCCGGTCCACGGACCCGGGCAGCCCCGGTGCCGGATGGCAGCTTATCCGCCCTCGCCAGGCATAAGGCGGTTGGCCCACCCCGCCATAGGGGTTGGGCAGGCTGTTGCCTTCTGCAATATCCATCATCACGAAGGGGTAGAGATAAACCTCCAGCCCCCGCGCCCTCAGGTCGGCAATCGCCGCCAGCACACTGTCATCGCTCGGTGTTCCGCCATAGGCCGGCCCACCATTGCGCTGGCTCACCACATAGGCCTCTTCCCGCGCAATCCCGGCGACGCTCCAGGGCATCGCCTCCCTGCCTCGCGACGGCACTTCCACACCGGGCAGAATGCGGCATTCCCCAGCGCGCAAGTCCGTGCCGAACCAGCTCACCACCAGCGCCACGCGTTGCAGGTTCGGACAAAGCGCCTGCAATTCATCCATGGAAGCCTGCCAGTCACTCGCGGCCATGCGGTTATTGCGGTTCAAAATGGTGGCGGAACCGAAGCCTCTTCTCTCTTTGACCGGCACCGGCGAATAGCCGAATTCCGTCGATCCGGGGATCACGATCATCGCGCGGATATCGCGTTCCAGCGTGCCGATGGCCCGCACCACCTCAAACTGCAAGAGCGGAATGCGGTTGCCGTAATTGCCAATCGGCAGCCGCTCGAACACCACATAGGCAAGTCCGCGAAAGGCAGGCGCATTTCCCGCTCCCTGCTTGGCCTCGATCAGCGGGTCCGGCAACTGTTCGTCGCTTCCCTTGTAGACGCGCATTTCCACGGTGGTCAGGTCCAGTTCCTGCCCATCCGCCCAGACCCGGCGGATATGGGAAATCTCACCTTCGCAAAGCCCAAGCGCGAAATTGGCAAAATAGGTAAAGGTCTTGGCCCGCTGGCTGCCGGTGGATTTGCCGCCCTGCCGCTCGCTTTGCACCTCTTCCTCAAAGCGCGTGGCCCAGATCAACGTGCCGCCAATCCGCGTCGTGCCGTAAAGACGCGGTATCGCGGTTCCCTCATCAGCACCGGACAACCGGGCATTGGAAAGCCGCGGGCCCATGACAGTCGATCCGCCACCGAGGATGGCGCGGTCCACCATGGCGCCTGCCAGCCCGCCCGCTGCCCGCCCGAGCATCGCGCCCACAGGACCGAAAAAGGAACCGATGGCAGCACCCGCCGCCTGAAACATGATTGTCGCCATGGATTTCCTCAGATATGTCGAAGGGCACTGGCTCAACCAAACCGATGCACGGCCACGATCCGCCGTCGCCAGCCCTCCACAAGGGCAGAGCGTGTCACGGCAGCCTGTTCATAGGCATGGATGAAAAAGCCCTCATCGGCCAGAATGCCCACATGCTTGGCCGCACAGCCCGCCCGCCAGCGAAACACCAGCACGTCGCCAGGTTCTGCCTCTTTGAACGGGATCGCCGGTCCAAACAGCCGCAAGCCCGCATCCAGCAGCCGTTCTTCGCCACTTCGCTCGGCCCAGTCCGGCGCATAAGGCGGAACGGCAAGCGGCGGCTCAGATTTATAAAGCTCGCGCCAGATGCCAAGAATGAGCCCGATGCAATCACAGCCCACCCCCTTCAATGCACCTTGATGCCGGTAGGGCGTGCCGATCCAGTTTTCAGCAAGCACAAGGACACGCTTAGCCCTGCTCATGAAAACAGAGGCCCGCCATCATGGCTGCCATTGGCATCGGCATAGGAGTAGCTGAAGTCAGCGCCGGGCATATGCGGAAAGCCGCGAAAGTTCAGCTGATTGCCAAAGCGCTCCCGGCAGGTGGAAAATCGCTTGTCGCAGCCTGCCGTCAGCACAACACTTTCACCTGCCGCGACATCGCGTTCCAGCGGCAGCCACAGTGTCACAAGGCTTGCTCCATCCGCCTGCATCTCATGTCGCTCGATCAGCACCAGCGTCCCATCGGCCAGCTGCATTTCGCCTTGGTCGAAGAAGCCGCTTTCCCGCCCGCCAACACCTGCCAAAATCAGACGGCTACGGTCAGGCTGCTGGATCACCTGCCCATTTGCTTGAAATGCGACAAGCGATATCCGGCACCGTTCGTCACCCAGCCGCGCATCGCAGCGCCGCCCGTAAATGCGCCCCTGCGGCTGGTCTAGCCTATGTGCCATGCTGCGCAGTTCGGCGCTGAAGCGGTCGCCGGAGCGTGTCACCTCGCCAATCTCGCGTACTTCCAGCCGCACATATTGCGAGGCATCGGCCCAGTTGACGAGAAACAGTTCCACCTTCGCCCGGTCAAACCGACCAGCCGCCAGATCGTCCTCCGTAATCGCCTCGCTGGAAAAGCCGCCGCTCACCTCGCCTGCATTGGCCGCCATGCCACTTGCCGCCTCGCTGTCGCTGGCAGAAAATCCGCTTGCCGCACGGCAGCGGGTTCCGGCCACCATCAGGTCTTCGTCATGGTCGGTAAATCCCAGAACCACGCCATCGGTGCGCGTCACCCGCCAGGCATGGCAGGTCGTCGTGGCATCCGTGGCTAAATGCGCGGCAAGTCCCGCCGGAACCATCCTCATGGCAAAATCTCCGTGATTGGAATGGCGGGAATGCGCCCGGCATTGAAGGCCGTCAGGTTGATGTCGATCCGGTCGGTGTCGAAACGCACCGGCACATCGAACTCAAAACCGGCACGAATAGCCGCACCTGCTGGCGGCACCGCATTCGCAGCAAAGGTCACCATTCCCGTTGTCGCATCGCAGGTGAAGCGATTGCTCGCCACGGCCTGCCCGTTCACGCTCACCACCACGCTTGGTCCAATTGGCTTTGCAATGGTGCGGCGGCTTGCCCCGCCCGCATCGCCGTATATTTTCACCAGTTGAAAGCTCTGCGTTACACCATCGCCGGTGCCGACTGCCTGATCCGTGGCGCTCACCGCCGCATGTGGCGGGCAGGATTTCCAGTCGAGCGGGTCGCGAAAACGAAAGCCGTAAAGCTGGCCCATCCGCGCTTCAAAAAAGGCCAGAACCTCGTAAAGATCGGCAAGCGATTTGATACCGCTTCCCGCATCATAAGCGCGTCTGGCATTGCGCCAGCGTGCATTGCGGTTTTCCCGCCCGTTGGAAAGGTTGACGATATCCGTGCGCCGCACCGGCCCACCACTCACCCCCAGCGCCAACCGCAGAGGAAAGCGCACCTCGTGAAATCCGCTCATGTCACGCCCTCACACACCACGCCGTCCACGCGCCACGCTGCGGGTCAGCATGGCGGAAATCTGCCCTTCGCTTTTGCGAAAGCTCGCGGCATCGGTGGCATTCACGTTGAATACAATGGGTGCGGCACTGCCTCCTCCGCCTGTCATGGCAACGCCCAGCGCACCATCCGGCCCCCGTTGCAACGGCAAAATGGCCTCGGCTCCCGCCTCGCCCATCAGGCCCGTATGACCGCCTGCCATGGAAAAGAAGCTAGGTGAGCGCACCACGCCGCCATCGGCAAAGGGCGTTACCTTGCCCATGGAGCCGATGAGGTTTCCGGCGGCCCCCGCCACGGCATTTTCCAAAGGCTTCAGTGCGGCGGAAAGGGCAATGTCGCTCATGCGCCGCCCAAGTCCGCGCAGCACATCGTCCAGCCCCTTTCCCTGCAGCACCGCCCCCTGCAAGGCACTGCCCAGTGCCGTTCCGAATCGCTCGGAGCGGGCTTCAAGGTCGCTCATGGCTTGCGAAAGGGCCTGTGTGCTGGAAAGTGTGTCCGCAATCGGTGAATTGTCCGGGGTCATGATCTTTCAGCCTCATCGGGGAAAAGCCGCATCAGCGCCTCCATGTCGGCACGCTCCATTGCAACGCGGTGGGGGCGATAGCCACCGGCCATGGCCATGAATTCACGGGGGCTCAAGCGCCAGAATTTTTGGGGTGAAAGCCGCAGCACGCACAGGCCCACATGCATCACCTCCGGCCAGCCCGGCCGGTTTGCATCACCTGTCTGCGGTGCTGCGGCTCTCAAGGGTTTGGGCGCGGGTCTCCTTGACCATCGCTAAAGGCGCTTTCCAAAAGTTCGCTGGCAATGCGGGCAGATGCGGCAATGCCGCCCTCGATGTTCATGCCCGCCACTTCCTCATCGGGAAAAAGGTTTCCGCCGCCGCGAAGCCCTGCCCCGATCACCTTCACCAGATCGCCGGCCTTCAACTTGCCATGCGAGAAATAAGCGGCAAGGCCGGTTAGATCCTCCACGCCAAACGCCGTTTCCAGCTCGGCTAGTGCCCCCAGCGTCAGGCACAGAATGCGCCGCTCGCCATCGATCATGGCTTCCACTTCGCCGCGATGGCGGTTGGCTCGCCGCCCAGAAACCATTGCGCGCGCCGCCATCATAGAGTCCCGAAGCTCAAGGCACCGGCGGATTCCAGCGCCAGTTCAAAGCGCACTTCGCCATTGTGCTCCCCGGAATATTCAAGCGCCGTGATCTGGAAGGGCCCACTGATCGTGCCGAAGGAGGGTATCACCACCTGCCAGTTCAAAATCGCACCGGCAAAGAAAGTGCTGCGGATCAGCGCATCGGATGCCTGATCCTTGAACAACCCGCCTCCATTCAACGATGCCCGCTGAATCCCAGCCCCGCCCAAAAGCTCACGCCAGCGCCCCGCGCTCTCGGCATCGGTAATGTCCACCGTCTCGGTGTTGAAAGCCAGCCGCTTGCTGCGCAATCCAGCCACCGTCAGCCAGCTTGCGCCGTTTTCCACCTTCAACAGAAGGTCTCGTCCCGCCTGTGCCACCATCGCAGCTGCTCCCGTCATTCAATCCATTGGTTCTCAAAATGTCTTCAAATCGTCTCGGTCACCGCCCGCAGGCGAATGTCTGTCACCAGCGCCCGCGTCTTGCCGTCCAGCCGCTCGCGGGTAGACAGGACCACAAGGTTCACCAGATGCCAGCCGTCTCCTAATGTCAGGCTGGCACGGTCCAGCACCGCTTGCACCCTCGCACACAGGCGTTGCGCCTGCTGCCTGCTCGCCCCCTCGCACCACGCTTCAAGCGTCAGGAAATGCTCCTCGCCTCTCTCGGTCGCGGTGGAATAGTCCCGGCTTTCCAACTCGCCATAGACGATGCAGGGCAGTCGCAAACGAAGCGCATTTCGGTCGATCAACCCGGAAGGCCCCACCTCGGAAACCAGCCCTGCATCGCTCAAAAGTCGCGCATGAATGGCCTTCATCAAGCTTGAAGCCGCGCTCATGAAAGCACCTCTTCGCAATCGCAGAGGAAAAACCGCCCGCTCTCATCCGGGTCACGCAGACTGCGAATGTTCAGCACCCGCTCACCCTTGCGAAAGCGTCGCCCGACCTGCAAATCCGGCCTCTGACGAAGCGTCACGCGGTGGGAAAGCACGGCCCGTTCGGCTCCCGCCAGTTCCATCTGACGGTGCCACACCGCCCCTTGCACCAGCGGTTCGACATGCGCCCAGACCTCCGTCACCGCCACCCATGAGGTCAAAACCCCGCCCTGCCCGTCACTCGTCTCCTGCGGCACTTCCAGCACCAGCCGCGTGTTCATCAGGCCGGGGTCGAGAGGAAGCAGAACCATCTACAGTCTCCGCATCCGGTAGGCCGCCAAAAGCCGCTCATAACCCTCCGGCACACCACCCGGCTGTTGCTCCGGGGCCAGCACGCCGCGATAGGCATACATCAGCGCAATGTGCATCAGCATGGCTCGTTTCAGCGGGTCCGGCACATCCGCGCCGCTTTCGCCAAAGCCTGCCGTGAAATCGATTTCGATGCCGTTCACCGCCTGTCCCGGTGCGGGCGGGCAGCGCAGCCAAAGCCTGGCCGGTCGCGCCTGCCCATCCAGCAGGTGATCATTCAGCGGCACCGTAACCGCCTCGCCATCGGCTTCATAAATCCTCACCGCATCAATGGCTTGCACCGGCCCCCTGACAATCTGAATCACGCCATCCTTCGGCCAGCGGTCCAGATAGAGCCGCAGCTTTTGCCGCAAAAGGCAAAGGCCCGTCTCACGCTCCAGATGCTCGCGGGCAGTGGCGATCAACTGCTGCAACAGGTCGTCTTCGGCGGATGTATCGATCCGCAGATGCGCCTTCACCTGCGCAAGCGTCAGCACATCCGCCCGCGGCGGTTCAATCACGGCATAGGTCATGTAAATTCCCTTTGAATAAGCAGTTCCGGTCAAATCTGGCATTGCGCAGCCAAGCGGTTGTGTCGTTATCTGCAGCCCATTCAGCCCCAAGCGGCACACAGCGTTTTCAGATGACGATCAATATCGAACTCACCTCCTATCCGGGCCTTGATAGCCGCATCCGTGTGGTGCGGGCGGGCGATGAGGTGGATAGTCTTTTCGTGCGGACCGAGCGCTTCGCGGTTCTCGTGGATACGCTGGGCACACCTGCCCTTTGCGCCCGCGCGCTTCAGCTTCTGGCCCCTCACATCGGCGACCTGCCCCTTATGGTCGTCAATTCCCACATGGATTGGGATCATGTCTGGGGGAATGCTGCACTAGGTCCTGTCCCCATTATCGCGCATGAAACAGCAATGGCCCGTCTGCGGGACGGCTCGGTCCATCAAACGCTGAAGGACATGCAGGCGGATGAGGACCGGTTTCATGAGGTCAAGATCATCCCGCCCACCATGACTTTCGCGGGTGGCAGCCTGACCCTCCATGGGGGTGACCTCACCCTGCACTTGCTGCACACGCCAGGCCACACGCCAGATCATCTGGTCCTCTGGATACCAGAGCTTCAGGCATGCTTTGCTGTCGATGCGGTCGAAGCGCCCATTCCAGAGGTCTGGAGTTCTTCGCCGCAGGATCTCCTCGCCCTTTGCCGTTCCTTGAAGCGCATCCGCGATCTAAAGCCCCGCCACCTCATTCTCGCCCACGGCCAAACGGATGATCCCGCAACGGCGGAGAACAACCTCGCCTACTTCCGTGCACTGCGCGATGCCACAGCGCATCTCGATCAGGCCAGCCTCGAAAACCCTGCTCTCGCTGAAACAGCATCCTTCCGGGCCGAGAACTTCATCCAGCTGTCTGACACTATGCCGGAAGCGACCCGCGATTTTTATCGCGGCTTCCACGCCGCCAACCTCCGCGCCGCACAGGCAGCGCGAAAGGCTGGCGTGGATTTTCTCGAAGAATGAGACCTCTCTAGTTCGCGGCGAACTTCACCAGCTTGATCGCCTCGAAATTCTGCACCCCGCCGCCTACGCGCTTGGTGGTGTAAAACAGCACGTAAGGCTTGGCGGAGTAAGGATCGCGCAGAATGCGAACGCCGGTGCGGTCCACCACCAGATAACCGGCGCGGAAGTCACCAATGGCAATCGGCAGAGCGTTTGCGCCAATATCCGGCATCTCCTCGCCTTCCGCCACGGGAAAGCCCATCAGCGTTGCCGCCTGTCCGGCCGATGCCGGTGGGCGCCACAGGTAATTGCCATCGGCATCCTTCAGCTTGCGAATTTCACCTTGCGTGCGCCGGTTCATCAAAAAGGTCGCGTTCTGGCGGTGACCGGCTTTCAGCGCATAGATCGCATTCACGAGCACGTCGGATGCGCCAGAAGCGGCAAAGGCTCCCGCTGCCCCCGTTGCCACATAGCCCAGCTTGCCCCAGTTCCAGCTACCGTCAGCCACCGTGTCATAGGCCAGAAAGCCCTTCGGCTTGTTCACCCCATCGCCACGTATGAAGGCGTCACCTTCCTGCTCGGCAAACACCGTGTCTACTTCGCTGGCCAGCCAGGCTTCAATGTCCACCGCCGCATCGTCCAGCAGCGTCTGGCTCGCCGCCGGCATCGCGTAAAGCTCCATGGTCGGGAACGTCAGTTCGGAAAGCTGCGGAGAAGCCGTCTGTGGTCGTGCCGCCGTTTCCGTCACCCAGCCGGTTGCCGGTCCTGTCAGCGCGAAGGGCTTCTTCAGCACAGCGGTGGAAACGGTGCGCACAGTGGAAAGCGCGCGCATGGGAGATACCACCCTCAGGCGGCGGCCAATCTCGCTATCGACAGGATCGGGCACCAGATAGCCGCCATCGCTATTCGATCCGGCGCTCATCGCCTTGGCTTCCAGCTCCCGCAAGGCCCCCTCATCGCCCCGGCGCATATAGGCGTCGAAAGCGGCCTTATGCTCTGCCGCCTCCGGTCCTGCATCCGGGCCTCGTCCAAGGGCTGGCCTTGCCTTCTTCAACGCCAGCTGGTCGATTACCCGCTTCTGCTCATCCATGCTGCGGTTGATCCGCTCAAGCTTGTCGCGGGTCACCACGTCGGAGGTCAGCTTCTGCTCGATTTCGTTCAGGCGGCGGTCGTTCACCTCCTTGAAGCTTTCGAACGCCTCCATAAAATCGTCGAAGGCTGCCGTCATCGTGTCCGGCACGGCCTTCACCTCGGGCGACATTTTATGCTCCGGTGCCGCCTGCATCTGCGTCTCGCTCATAAAGTTTTTCCTTTAAATGTATTGGTAGCCATGGATTTTGCGGCCCGGCGCATGGTGCGCACGAGCTCGGTTTCACGGTCGCGGAAAAACCGCGCCTGCTTTACGTTGGAAATCCTGGCCGATGGCAGCATCGGAAAGGTCACAACGGAAATCTCCCAGAGATCGGCTTCCAGAATTCGCCTTATCCCGCTCTTTGCCTCGTTGCGGGCGCGCACAGTGCGAAAACCGATGGAAAGCCCGTCCAGCGCGCCGGTCTTCAACAACGCATGAACTTCTCTGGCGCGGGCCACGCCCTTGGCCAATTGGCCCTCCACATAGAGCCCACGCGTGTCTTCGCGAAGCGTGGTCCAGGCCCCGATCGGTTCGTTCGGATCGTGCTGGTAGAGCATACGCACACCCTTTGGCCCACGTTCCACCAGCGAGGCCTGAAATGCCCCGCGCTCAATCACGTCCTTGCCCAGATCCACCTCGCCAAACAGGCTGGCATAGCCGCTGAAGGTGCCGTCACCGCCCAGTTCGGAAATCTCCAGGCTGGCAAATTTGCGCGCGTTGGGTCGTGGCCCGCGATACACGTGCATGAAAATCTCCCGCTTGTTTGAAAAGTTCAGGCCTTTATCCGCGGCTCTCAGGGCTTGCACCGTAGCGGCCCACCACGCGCACCAAGGCCCCCAGCACCCACCAGGCGGTGAGGCTTGCTGCAGCAGAACCGGAAAGGGCTGTCTCCATGGCGGTCAGCTCCCCCGCCAGCCCCAGTTTTTCGGAAAACCAAATGCCCGCTGGCGCACCAAACATCACGCCGCAGCAAGCCCCGGTCAGGAAGCGGCTCACCGCCTCCTTCCACGTGTCGGGCAAAAGATAAACCAGCGAGACCCAGGCACCTGCCGTCGCCCCCACCACCCGTGCGGCAAACAAGCCGCCATCCTGACCAAGATCGGCCATCGTGCTCACCTCATTTGAATGTTTGAAATCAACCGCTTGAGCCCCACCGCTCACAGCCTGATTCAGCCTCTTCAGAAACTGATTCAGTAACCCACGGCCTGCCGCTTTTCCTCGTCGGTCAGGAAGCTTGCAGAACCGATCCGGCTCCACAGTGCGTCGCGCTCGGCGGAAAGTCCTGCCACCTGGTCAAGGTCTGGTTCCAGTCTCAGGCTTTCGCCATAAAGATCTGAGAACCATGCGGAAAAGTTCTGCGCCGTACGCGCCAGAAGCGGCACCACGGTCAGGCGAAAGAAGGCGCGGTTCGCCTCCTGATAATTGGCATAGGTGTTGTCACCGGGAATGCCCATCAGCATGGGCGGCACGCCCAGGGCCAGCGCAATGTCGCGCGCGGCACCGTTTCGCGCTTCCATGAAGTCCATGTCCTTGGGCGAAAGCCCCATGGCCTTCCAGTCCAGCCCGCCCTCCAGAAGCAGCGGACGCCCCGCATTCACCGCCCCCTGATAGCCCGCCTCCAGTTCCGCCTTCAGCCGGTCATAGGCATCGGGAGAAAGGTTGCCGCCCTCCTTGGGTTGATAGACCAGCGCACCGGAAGGTCTCGCCGAATTGTCCAGCAGCGCCTTGTTCCATTGGCCAGCAGCATTGTGCAGGTCCAGCGCCGCCCCGGCTGCGGCAAGCGGCGAGAAGCCGCCATGATCGTCCAGCGGGTGGAACAGCCGCAAATGCAAAAGCCCCGCTCCGTCCTGCCCATGCGCCGCGATCCGCCGCCTTGCATCGCCATTCACCCGGTAGTCATAGGCAATCGGCCAACCGTCCGCCCCCACCACTACGCTCACCCGGTCGGGTCGCAAGAGGTGCAACTCCCGCAGCACTCCGCCAATCCTCACCGCCTCAACATAGGCATTGCCGGAAAGCAGCAAATGCCCGAACAGGCTTTCGAGAAAATCCGCCCCCACCTGCCGCGCATTGGGCCGTGCCAAAAGCGCAAGTGCCGAGTGCTCCGCCATCTCGCGGTCGCCGTCATAGGCCAGCCACGGCACGCAGGCCGCCGCCTCTGCCACCATGCGAATGGCGCGGTAGGCCACGGAGTTGCGCATCAGCCCGGCGCGGGAAAGAGAGGTATAGGAGCGGCCCGTCCACTGCACACCTCCCTCTCCCGCCAGAAGTGAAAAGCCAGCGCTGGAAAACGCCCCGGCTGCCTTACGCTCAGGCACGGCTTCGCTTTTGCCCGCAGTCCCCCACGGCCATTTGGGAAATCTCATCGTGATGATCCTGAAAATTCAGCCCAGGCTAAGCCCGATGGCCGTCGCGAAGATAACGCCGAAAAGACCGATCTCTTCGGCGCGGTTCAAGCCGTTCACCACGCGCCGCGCATTTACCCAGTCGCTTTTGGTGGCGTTGAAGAAGTCATTGAGCGCATAGCCGGTAAAGCGTCCGGCAATCATCCCATCGAAGAGAATGCGCACCGCCGTCTCCGGCTCCAGCGCCTTTTCCGGCGCATCTTCCAGCCGATAGGTGCGGTAATTGTCGCGCCCCGTAATCTGCACGAGGCCCCGCCCGCGAAACCGCCAGCCATCGCCTGTGGCCGCCCCGCCATTGCCCATGCGGTGGGCATAAATGCGGTTGGCAATCCGCTCCGGCTGTCCGGCAAAGCGTTCCGCATCGGCAGGCAGGAAGTAGCGATGAAAGTTCTTCACCAGCCCCTCGGCAGAGTAATTCAGGTTTTCTTCCACCGGCTGCATTCGCCGGCCGGTTTCGTGATAGGCCGTGGCCAGACAATAGGCCAGAAAGCGCGGATCATGCGTGGCATAATCTGCTTCCCATTTGGCTAGAAGCGCGTTGTGACCGTCTACTTGGCCTTGCGTCATCCGCCCCTCATAAAGCCGTGCGCGGACCTGATCGAAATAGCGCTTGCGCTCAACCTTCATGCGAATCTCCCGGATAATCAGCACGCGCCAAGGCTGCCGCACAGAAGGACCTGTGGGCAGAACCTTAGCAGCGCAATATTGTGCAAATGTTTCAATCGATTTGAAAAATGCTAATCGGTTTAGGTGGTTAGCATCCTATTTACTTTCCGATAACTGTATGGAACCAAAGCTCAGCAAGGCAGTTATCTGCCCGGCATTTTGTTTCAAAGGAGATCATGATGATGCAGCAGCCAGCCTCTGTCCCGACCGCTGCCACGGCGCCTAAGCAGCCTATTCCGCAGCATTTGGTTGATCGTCTTGAGTCTGAATGGCGTCAGATGCGCGAAAGCGCAGCCAGCCCCATCAAGCGCTGATATCTCCTGCCCCGGCTTCATCGCGTCCTTTGAAGCCGGTTACAGGTGATCTGAGTTTGCCAGTACTCTGAATATAAATGTCTCCAGTCCAAGCCGCTGCCCCTCGCCCGGGGGCAGCGGCTTCTTTTTTGATGACCAATAAAAACGCTGGGATTTGATGACGAAAGCAGACGCGCACTGCCATGCGCACTTGGGAGAATAGGTCACCCAAGCCAAGGCGAAGGCCTCGTCATCAACTGGAGGTGAGCTAGAGCGTGTCTCGCAAAAGTGTGTAGCGGTTTTGCGATAAAGACACGCGCAAAAACAAGAACTTAAAGCCTAATGAGCGAATCTGAAAGATCGCGACAGGCTTTAATGTGGTTTCTGCCATTTAGCATCACTCTTAGAATAAGAAAAACCCGCACAGGCTGGCAGGCTGATGTGCAGGTTCAATTCTTCACCCAAGAGAAAAGGAGGCGGGGTTAGCGCCCTGTCTCCACTCCAGCTTCAATACAGCAATCCTTACGCATCCCGGCAACTCTTTCGCTCACAAACCGCGCACCCGCGGCTCGCTTTGCTCTCCCAGCATCAGCGCCGTCAGCGCCCAGACCAGCGCATCCAGCCGGTCGGGAGACCGCCCGCCGGAAAGCCCATCCGGCCCGAAGTCACACATCTGGTCCTCAAGTGCTGTAAACCTGCCCGAATGCGCCACGCGGCCCTGCTCATAAAGCGCGGCCACCGGCTCGGCCCGCAGAAACTTGCCCCGCGTTGCCCGCACCTGCGTCAGCGGCAAGGTCTCGTCGATGCTACGCAGCATCGCCGCCACCATCTCGCCACCCTGGTTTACCTCCGCTACCACCCGGTCGGCGGAAAAGCGACGATAGGCCTTCACCACCTCCTGCGCCCATCCCGCGGGGCTTAAGCCTTGGGCGGAACAATCGGCCAGAACCACCGCCCTGCCCGTCGGCTCAACGCCCGCCACCACAATGCCGCAGCAGGAATTCTCTCCCGCCCCGGAAGGTGGATCGACAGCCACCACAACCCGCCGGAGAGAGCCCGCAAAGCGAATGCGAAGCGCGTCGAGGTCGGCCCGCTTCCACAGGGCATCGGCCCGGTCCTCGATCAGTTCGCCTTCCAGCTCCTGACGTCCCAGACGACTGCCGCCATAGCGCGCCTCCAGCCCCTTCACGAAACTCGGCGAAAGGTTTGCCGCATTATCCCGCGTCGAAATCCGCACCAGCCTCGTTCCCTCATCCGTCATCAACCGTTTCAGGATCGGCACCGGCCTCGGTGTCGTCGTCACCAATTGGCGGGGGTCATCCCCCAACCGCAGACCGAATTGCAGCATGTCGAAGGTCTCTTCGGCATATTTCCACTTCGCCAGCTCATCGCACCAGGCAAAATGAAATTGCGGTCCACGAAGACTTTCCGGGTCTTCGGAGGAAAAGATTTGCGCAATCGCCCCATTCGGCCACACCAGCCTGCGCCGCGATGGCTCGAAATCCGGCCGGTTCTGCCGCGCCACCCGGCAAATGCCGGATGCGCCGTCGATCATCACTTCGCGGGCATCGCCCAGCGTTTCCGCCACCAGCGCAATGCGAAGCTCGCTTTTGCGCCCCGCCCCCGCCAAGGCATGAACCCATTCGGCCCCGGCCCGCGTCTTGCCAGAGCCGCGACCGCCCATCACCAGCCAGGTGCGCCAGTCACCCGGCGGCGGCTTCTGCTCCAGCCGCCCCGTCAGCGCCCAAAGCTGGCGAATACGGTGACTATGCGCCTGCCATCCTTCCGCTTGAACCTCACTGCTCACCTTGGAAGTACTGGCCTCCACGGTGGAAGCATCCGCCGTCATCTTATCGAGCAAACCGCGCGCGGCATCCCTTATGCGGCCAACTTCAGCCATGTCCCGCTCATGCTCCGCCAGCAGCGTCTCCATCTCCGGGCTCAGGCGGATCGGCCCCAGCCGCACGGCATCCGCCTGTACCAGCGCTGAAATCGCGCTTCCAGTGCTCGAAAAGCTCCTGTGCGCGGGCCTCGATAAGCCGTTCCACCTCATGCACTGCCTCCGGGTAGCCGCTCTCGTTTGCCTGCCGCTCCTCCTCCATCTCCCGGTCGCGCAAAAGCTGCCTTTGCAGGCTGTCCACTTTTTCAAGCGTGCGCACAATCAGGCTCATGGCATCCGTCGCCGCCTTCAAATCGGCACGGGCAAGCTTTTGCGCCGCCTCGTCACCCTCTTCGCAAAGCGCCGCCGCCTTGGTGCGAAGATCCCGAAAAGCGATGAACTGCGCCCGCATCTCGCGCATCATCTCGGCCAGAAGCTGGTGCTGAGCCTCTGCATTCGCGGCCACATCGGCGCTTTTCAGCTCAAGCAGAACCCGGTCCGCCTCGCGCTTCGCCCGTGGCTCAAGCACAGGCTCCTCCGCTCCCGCGCCGCCAAACAACGCAAGGTCCAAATCCGGCCAGTCATCCATTCGCAATCCGCCTTTAACCAGAACCCGTTCAACACGAGGATAGGCAAATATTCCTTGATCCCCAAACAAAAACGGCCCCCGGTCCATTCCTGAACCAGAGGCCGCATATTCAAGGCATCCGATGCACCAGAAGGTCATCCCCGCCAGTCACACTTCTTCGACTATGCCTAAACCCTACCAAACCACCGTGACGCCGTCAAGGACTATTTTCCTATTTATTCTTGATCCTCGTCGACATCCGGCACCGCAGTCATCATTCGGCCATGGCGTATAAGAATGATATCAACATGTTGTCCGTCAAACAGGTAATCGAGTAGATAGTCACCTACCACCAGCGTCAAACTGTCTTTCAACTGCAAGCCATAACCGCGTTTGCCCGCTTTCGGAAAGGCTTGCAGCATCTGCTGTGCGTCTTTGATGGCAGAGGCAAAGTTGTGAGCAGCAACGGGACTGCGTTGACGCAGATAATCCGCTTCGCTTCTGATGTAATTCGCTGCCGCTTTTGACAGACGAACTTTAATCACGCTACCTTACCAGCAATTATGCGGTCCATGTCAGCAATGACAGCATCCAGATCTTCGGTCTCGCCCGCGTCGATCTGCTGCTTTCCTTTCACCGCAGACAGTATGTCACCGCCTTCATTCATCAGATAAGTCCGTAGTGCCCGCACGATAATGTAGCTGCGCGAGCGGTCTGTCGCCTCGGCAATGGCTTCTACTTGGGCCAGAATTTCGGCTGGTACTCTTAATGTTACAGAGTCGCTGCTGTGCGTCTTGTGCATACGAGCCTCCTTGGATGCAAGGCATTGTAAGACAATGTAAGACATCGCGCAATCCAGCCTCACCCATTTGAGCCTCGGAACAAACCACGCAAACCCTCGTTGTGCCCGGAACCAATTTTGTCGACACCCCCGGCACACGAGGATTTTCCGATGCAGCATGAATCCGGGCGCATTCCGCCATCCCCCCGGTCCGTTAGCGTTCCGATCAAGCTTACGATCAATGGAAAAGCGCATGAGTTCGACCTGCCACCCTTTGTCACGCTGCTGGATTTGTTGCGCGATCATCTGCACCTGAACGGCACGAAAAAGGGCTGCGATCATGGCCAGTGCGGCGCCTGCACCGTGCTGGTCGACGGTGTTCGCATGAACTCCTGCCTGAAGCTCGCCGTCAGCGTCCAGAATGCGGAAATCACGACAATTGAGGGCCTCGGCACGCCGGAAAATATGCATCCCATGCAGAAGGCTTTCGTGGAGCATGATGCCTATCAGTGCGGCTATTGCACGCCGGGGCAAATCTGTTCCGCCGTGGGCATGCTCATGGAAGGGCATGTCCACACGCGCGAGGAAATCCGCGAATTGATGAGCGGCAATCTCTGTCGCTGCGGGGCCTATACCAACATTGCCGATGCCATTGAGCAGGTCATGGGGGCTGATGCCGCCAAAGTGTGGAAGGAGGCCGCAGAATGAGACCGTTCGATTATATTCGCCCCTCTGCCGTCGCGGACGCAGTTACCGCCCTTCTCGCCCAGCCCAGTGCCCAGGTTCTGGCGGGCGGCACCAATCTTGTCGATCTGATGAAATACGATGTCACCCATCCAACGGCGGTCATCGATATCAACGATCTTCCGTTGAAGGAAATCAAGGTGTTGGAAAGCGGCGCTCTGTGCATCGGCGCGCTCACCACCAATGCCCAGGTGGCCTATGATCCGCACATTCAGGAGCAGTTGCCGCTTCTGTCCTCTGCCATTCTGGCGGGTGCTTCCGCGCAGCTTCGCAATGCCGCCACCAGCGGCGGCAATCTGCTTCAGCGCACGCGCTGCTATTATTTCTACGATCCGTCCACCCCCTGCAACAAGCGCCAACCCGGCAGCGGCTGCTCGGCTATCGGTGGCGTCAACCGCATCCATGCCATTCTCGGCGCCAGCGATCAGTGCATCGCCACCCACCCCTCGGATATGTGCGTCGCCCTTGCCGCCCTCGATGCCATGGTGGAAGTCACCGGGCCGGAAGGCGATCGCGATATTCCCTTCCTCGAATTCCATCGCCTGCCCGGCGACCACCCGGAGCGGGATAATACCCTGCAACAGGGCGAAATCGTTACCGGCATTCGCGTGGATGCGAGCCGCTTCAACCGGCACCACAGCTATCTGAAAATCCGCGACCGACTGTCATACGCCTTTGCGCTGGTCTCGGTCGCGGCAGCGCTCGATATCGAAGATGGCAAGATCCTCGATGCCCGCGTCGCACTCGGCGGCGTTGCCCATAAGCCCTGGCGCGATCCTTTGGCAGAAGCGGAACTGACGGGTCAGCCTGCCACGCCAGAAACCTTCGAGGCCATGGCAAACCGGCTCCTCGCTGGTGCCAAGGGCCAGGGCCATAACGATTTCAAAATCCCCATGGCACACCGCGCCATCGTCCGGGCTCTGCGTCAGGCGGCTGAAGGCCGTCCGCAGGTTCAGGCTGAAAAGCGTATTTCTTGATCAGGGAAGGAGGAATACCATGCCAGATAGTACATCCCGCGTGATCGGCCTTCCGATTTCCCGCGTTGACGGCCCGCTCAAAGTCACAGGTCGTGCGCCCTATGCGGCGGAACATCATCCGGTAGATATGCTGCACGGTTTCGTTCATGTCGCAACCATTTCCAGCGGCAGAATTGAAAGCATCGATCTTGCCGATGCCGCCAATTATCCGGGCGTCGTCAAGATCTATACCCATGAAAACCGCCCTCGCGCCGCCTGGTGGGATAGCGCTTGGAAGGATGATGTTGCCCTTCCCGGCCACCCCTTCCGGCCGTTGCAAAACAATCGCATCCTGTTTGATGGACAGCCCGTTGCCCTTGTGGTGGCAGAAAGCTTTGAAGCCGCGCGTGATGCCGCAGCCCTCATTCGCGTGACCTATACTGAGGATGCGCACGCAACCGACATTCTGGCGGAAGAACGCAATTCCTATGAGCCGAAGGAAAAGCGCAGCGGCATCGCCCCGCCGCCACCGCCACGCGGCGATGCGCAAGCAGCGTTCGAGGCGTCCCCGTTCAAGATTTCCGCTGAATATGTGCTGGAAGGCGAACACCATAACCCTATGGAACTGTTCGCCTCCACGGTCATCTGGGAAGAGGATGGCTCGCTCACCATTCACGATAAGACCCAAGGCTCGCAGAACAGCCAGGGTTACGTCTGCGGCGTGTTTGAACTGCCAAAGGAAAAAGTGCGCGTCTTCAACCGCTATGTCGGCGGCGCCTTTGGTTCCGGCCTTCGACCCAAGCACCAGCTCTTCCTCTCGGTCATGGCGGCGCTGGATTTGCAGCGCTCCGTGAAGCTGGAACTGAGCCGCCGGGAAATGTTCTATCTCACCTGGCGTCCCTCCACCATCCAGCGCGTTTCCATGGCAGCAGATCAAAATGGCCACCTCAGCGCCATCCTGCACCATGCGGTAGAAGCCACGTCGCGTTATGAGGATTATCAGGAGGTTGTCGTCAATTGGTCGGGGCTTGCCTACAAGTGTGAGAACGTAAAGCTCACTTACGAGCTTGCGGCCATGAATGTCTCCACCCCCGGCGATATGCGCGCTCCCGGTGCAGCAACCGGCGCATTTGCGCTGGAATCTGCCATTGATGAACTGTCTTACAAGGTCGGTATCGATCCGCTGGAGATGCGCATTCGCAACTTCGTGCATATGGACCAGAACGAGGATAAGCAGTTCACTTCCAAGGCCCTGCACGGCTGCTATCGCCAGGGTTCGGAAGCCTTTGGCTGGGATGCCCGCAACCATGCGCCACGCTCCATGCGCGATGGGCAGGATCTTGTTGGCTACGGCGTCTCTACCGGCATCTGGGAAGCACAGGTTACCAATGCCAGCGCCAAGGCACGGCTGAATGCGGATATGAGCGTCGTCATTTCCGCCGCCGCCTCCGATATCGGCACCGGCACCTATACAATCCTCGCGCAGATCGGCGCGGAAGGCTTCGGCGTCACGGCAGATGACGTTCTGGTGGATATTGGCGATTCATCGCTGCCCACCACCACGGTCGAAGGTGGGTCGTGGACTGCCGCGTCCTCCGGCGCTGCGGTTCAGGCCGCAACCATGGCCGTTCGCGCAACCCTATTGAAACATGCGCAGGATATGGAAAACTCACCGCTTGCCGATGCGAGCGTCGAGCAGACCGCCATCCGCGACGGCCGCCTCGTGCTGGATGTCAACGATCAGGTCGGTGTCTCGATTGAGGATATCTTTGCCCATGCCGGTCTCTCCTTCGTGGAAGAGGAAGGCAAGGCGGCGCCGGATCAGGCAACCCAGAAAACCTTCTCCAGCTACACCCATTCGGCCAATTTCGTGGAAGTGCGGGTGGACGAGGAGTTGGGCGTCATCCGCGTCGAGCGCATCGTCGTGGCCGTCGCGGCCGGTCGCATTCTCAACCCCAAGACTGCCCGCAGCCAGATCCTCGGCGGCGTTGTCATGGGGCTTGGCATGGCCCTCTATGAAGAAGGCATGTTCGATCACCGCATCGGCCGCATCATGAACCACAATCTGGCGGAATATCATGTGCCGTCGCACGCTGATGTGCAGGATATCGAGGTCATTTTCGTGGAAGAACACGATGACAAGACAAGCCCGCTCGGCGTCAAGGGCCTTGGCGAAATCGGCATTGTCGGCATGGCTGCAGCCGTCGCCAATGCCATCTATCACGCCACCGGCAATCGGGTGCGCCACCTGCCGATGACCATCGATAAAGTATCCTATGCCAAGGAGGCCGCAGAATGAACGGCACCATTCCATCCCGTCTTCAGCGCTTCGATCCTTCTCTTGAGCAGATCGACCCGGACGAGCCTCAGGTGGCGGAAGCCCTGACGGAGACCATGCTCTCCATCGCCTACAAGACCTATGCCGATAGCGCCCATGCCATCCGCTGCGTCCATGCCAAGAGCCATGCGCTGTTGGAAGCCGAAGTGGAAATTCTCGACAATCTGCCGCCAGAGCTTGCGCAGGGCATTTTCGCTCAACCCGGCACCTACGAGGCCGTCCTTCGCCTGTCCACCACGCCCGGCGACCTGCTGCATGATAGCGTGTCGGCACCGCGTGGCATGTCCTTGAAAATCATGAATGTGGAGGGGGAGCGCCTGCCTGGTTCGGAACATTCCACAAGCCAGGACTTCGTCATGGTCAATGGCAAGGTCTTCAATTCCCCAAGCGGAAAGGCTTTCCTCAGCAACCTGAAACTGCTGGCCGCGACGACCGACCGAGCAGAGGGTGCAAAGAAAATGTTTTCCAAACTTCTGCGCGGCGTGGAAAGCGTGGCAGAGGCCATGGGCAAGGAGTTGACGCCAGTGAAGGTCATGGGCGGCCAACCCATGACGCATATGCTGGGAGAAAGCGTCTATACTCAGGTGCCGGTACGCTTCGGCCAATATATCGCCAAGCTTGGCCTCGTGCCTGCCTCTGAAAACCTGAAGGCACTGGTGGACAAGACGATCAGCGTCAACGGCGATGAGGATGTTCATCGCCACCTGATCGCCGAGTTTTTCGAAAGCGAAACCGCCGTCTGGCATTTGCAGGTACAGCTTTGTACCGATGTTTCGGAAATGCCGATCGAAGATCCGATGGCGCTGTGGGATGAGGAGAAAAGCCCCTACATCACGGTCGCCACGGTGACATCTCGACCGCAGGAAAGCTGGTCGCAAGAGCGTTCGGAAACGGTCGATGACGGCATGAAATTCTCGCCCTGGAACGGGATCGCGGACCATCAGCCACTCGGCCAGATCATGCGCATGCGCAAGCAAGCCTATGAGCGATCTGCGGCCTTCCGGTCCGAGCGCAACCAGACGCCCGTCACCGAGCCCCGCACCTGCCCCTTCCACCACGCGCCTGTCAGCGTCGTGGAAGAGACGCAGGCCCGTGTGTTTCCGTAACGCGGCTTGAGCAGAGGCTGGGCATACCGATGCTCAGCTTCTACTTCAAATCATCAAAGATTAAAGGGAGGCAATTTTTCAATTTATCCGCGCATGGAGAGAGCATAGATTGAGCCAGATCGATTTTGAATTTTTTCCTTTCCTAAGCGCTTGGGTTTTGATATTTTATGCCTACCGTTTTCACCTTCAACGGGTTGCGGGTGGTCATTTATCTGAATGATCATCGCCCGGCACATGTTCACGTCTTGGGGAATGGCTGCCAAGCAATCTTCATCATGAATTGCCCGGATGGACCGCCGACCTTGCGGGAAAACATGGGCTTTAAAGCCCGGGAATTGGCCAGTATTGCAAGGAGCCTAAACGATGCGCGCAAGACAGCCTGTGATGAATGGACCAGAATACACGGGGCCTTCTGAGGCAGAGATCCATGCCGCAAATCTGCGCGGCGCTGAAACCTTGCGAGGGCCTCGCGCTATTGCTGCTGCCTACGACAAGGAAAATAATGCTCTGCGCGTTACCCTTGCATCAGGCTCCTATGTCGGCTTTCCCATAGAACAACTGCAAGACTTGTCGGATGCCGATCCAACAAAAATTGCCAATGTTGTTGTGGAGCCGCCGGGGCTAGGCTTGCATTGGCCGGATCTCGATGTGGATCTCTACCTGCCCGCCCTGCTGCAAGGCGTGTTCGGTTCCCGCAAATGGATGGCATCGCAACTCGGCGCTGTTGGCGGCAGCACAACGAGCGCTGCGAAAGCCGCCTCTGCCCGTATGAACGGGAAGAAGGGAGGCCGCCCGCGAAAGGCGGCATCCGCTTAAAATCGCGCGCGATAACCCTTTCCCTCACGTCCCGCAGAAGGTCATTTTCACCTTCTGCTCATCCAGCGGCGCTTCCCGATATTCGTCGTAGTCCGCGTGGTCCGCATAAGGATCGGCAAGCGCTTCCAGCAGCCGGTGGAAGGGTTTCAGATCCCCATCCATGGCGGCACGAATGACCTGTTCGATGCGGTGATTGCGCGCAATGATGGCTGGGTTGACGGAACGCATCAGGCCCGCCGCGTCTCCCGTTTCAGGCTCTTGCGCAAGGCGTGCCCGCCAGTGGGGAAGCCAGCTTTCGGCCTTTTCCCAGGGCACGAAACCTTCCAGAAAACGCGCCTCCGCATCCAGCGCCGCCTGCCCTTCTTGCGCGCCCGCAAGATCGCTCAGTCGGCGGAAAGTTAGCGTAAAATCCGCGCGACCTTCCTGCATGGCCGTCAGCAAATCCTGCACCAGCTCAGCATCACCAGCCTCTTGCGTGGAAAGGCCGATCTTGGCGCGGAAAACCGCAATCCATTCCCTTTGAAAAATCTCGCCAAAGGCTTTCAGAACAGTGTTGGCCTTCTCGACGGCCTTTTCCTGATCCTCATCGAGCAGCGGCAACAGGCACTCCGCCAGCCGGGCAATATTCCATTGGCCAATGCCTGGCTGGTTTCGATAGGCATAGCGTCCCTGCTGATCAATGGAGGAAAACACTTTCATCGGCTCATATTCATCCAGGAAGGCACAGGGGCCGAAATCGATGCTTTCGCCAGAGATTGTCATATTATCGGTATTCATCACACCATGGATGAAGCCCAAGCCAAGCCAGCGGGCAATCAGCTTGGCCTGCCGTTCAGCCACCGCTTGAAGCAGAGCAGAGTAGACGTCTTCCCCGCCCTTCAACTCGGCATAGTGGCGGTCAATAACGTAATCCGCCAAGGTGCGGATCGCCTCATGATCTTCCCTTGCGGCGAAGTATTGGAACGTGCCAACCCGAACATGGCTTGCCGCCACGCGGGTGAACACGGCACCGGGAACTGCCTGTTCACGATAGACAGGATCGCCGGTCAAGACAGCAGCGAGCGCCCTCGTGGCAGGAATTCCAAGTGCGGCAAATGCCTCGGAGATGAGGTATTCCCGCAGCACCGGCCCAAGTGCGGCGCGCCCATCTCCTCTTCGGGAAAAAGGTGTTGGCCCGGCACCTTTGAGCTGGATATCCCGCCGCACGCCATCGGCATCCACCACTTCACCTAGGAGAATGGCGCGGCCATCACCCAGTTGCGGAACGAAATTGCCGAACTGATGACCAGCATAGGCCATGGCTAGCGGTTCTGCGCCTGGGGGCAAGACATTGCCGGAAAAAATTGCGGCAAGGCGCAGCGAATCGGATGGATCAAGATCCAATTTCAATTTTTTTGCAAGCGCCTCATTGAACTTGATCAGCACTGGCCCACTCACCGGTTCCGGGTAGACGGACTGGGAGAAGCGATCCGGCAAGCGCACATAGGAATTATCGAAATGAAACAAAGACATGCTCCTGCTTGATCGGCTGGTTTCAGGTGACTTTCTCGCGCCATGTTCCATGCAAATGGGGCGCTTCACGGTAGATCACAAGGCGAAAAACAAGACAAACCTATGGGGGTTTCAATTCGGCTTACCGCAAAAAAATCGTCAGATCCGACTGGATGTTGCATTTCCGCTACAGCCTTTCCCAGCAAGCGCACTACCTCCATCAACATCAAGGAATAAAAAAGGGAGTGCATCCATGAAAAAGGTTCTTCTTCTCGCCGCCGCAGTGGCTTTCTCCGGCTCCTCCGCAGCATTGGCAGCCGATGCCGTGGAACAGATTCCGGAAGCCCCCATGGCTGTTGAAACCGCTGCCCCGGCCTTCAGCTGGACAGGCGGCTATGTCGGTATTCTCGGTGGTTATGGCTGGGGCGATGGCGAAGGCAGCGTTCCGGGCGCAACAGCCAGCGACAACTTCGACGGCGGCCGCCTCGGCGCCTTCGTTGGCTACAACTGGGCCATGTCCAGCGGCTTCGTTGTCGGTCTCGAAGGTGACGTAAACTACGACTGGAACGAAAACACCTATGCTGGCACCGATGTCGGCACCGATTGGGGTGGCTCTGTTCGCGGTCGCGTTGGTTACGCCTGGGATCGCACGCTGCTCTACGCAGCAGGCGGCTGGACGGCCACCAACGGCTACATCAAGGGTAATGGCGTAGACCAGAGCGAAACCCTCAACGGTTGGACGCTTGGCGCTGGTGTTGATTACGCATTCACCGACAACATGTTTGGCCGTCTGGAATATCGCTACAACGATTACGGCAGCAAGAACATCGGCGGCATCGACTCCAGCTTCGATCAGCACGTTGTCAATGTTGGCCTGGCTGTGAAGTTCTGATCACCAAGTCCATAACATTCGAAAAAGGCTCGGAAGCAACCGCTTCCGAGCCTTTTTTACGGATAATATACTTTTAGGGGCGAACATTTATTTCAATCAAACCCGGTCGCATGAGTTAGCCCGAAGTAAATCTTAATATAATCAATATCGAAACTAATAGCCTGTCACATTTTTACTACAGACATAAACTACCCAGAGATGTACGCATACAATATAGCAACTCTAGGGATTATATTATGAAGTTTTCACTTGCGCTTGGTGCTACGCTTTTCCTCGCCTCTTCCACCACCCTCTTTGCTGCTGATGCCGTGACGCAGGTTCCGGAAGCGCCTGCTGCCGCAGAAACAGCCACTGCCTTTACCTGGGCTGGTCCTTACGCCGGTGTGTTCGGCGGCTATGGCTGGGCTGACGGCAAGGCAGACGCACTGGGCCTCAGCGCCAAGGACAATTTCGATGGTGGTCGCCTTGGCGGCTTCATCGGCTATAACTGGGTCGTATCCGGCGGCTTCGTGGCTGGTGTGGAAGGTGATCTGGGCTATGACTGGAACAAGAACACCTATTCCGTCCTTGGAACGAATGTTGATCTCGGCACCGGCCTCGTCGGCTCCGTCCGTGGCCGCGTCGGCTATGGCTTCGATCGCGCTCTCGTTTACGCAGCGGGCGGCTGGACCAGCACCAACGGCAATATCGAAGCGGCTGGCCTGAAGATTTCCGAAACATTCAATGGCTGGACCATCGGCGCTGGCGTGGATTACGCCGTTACCGATCACATCTTCGCCCGAGCCGAATATCGCTACAACGATTACGGCGACAAGAACTTCGATGGCGGCAAAATTGGCTTCGACCAGCACGTCGTCAATGTCGGCGTTGGCGTCAAGTTCTGATCACACACTTTAAAGCGCGTTGCGGCTTATCAGCCTCATGCAACGCGCTTTAACTTCTTGTTTTTCGCATGTCGTCATCGCAAAACCGCAGCACAGTTTTGCGCAACATGCTTGGATAAATCCGCAGGCGGGTGTTCGGTTTTCTACCGGATGCCCGCTGTGCATGAGAGGATTCGCACTCTTCCTGGTAGAGAATTGCCCCATCGATCCAGGTTGTATTTTGCACGCCAGGGCAGGAAATTCGACAGTAAACAACTGTTGCATGTAGGCAACAGGTCTATGTCATTGGTTCGAATTATTTATCAAATAAGCTGAATATTCAGATATTTGAATTGTTTACCAGCCTCCACAACCTGATCTAGACACTGACTCTCAGTCAGGTTAGGCCAAACCCATTGCAACCAATGGATGGTCTTACATGAAATATCTTCTTTCCCTCGTTTCTGCAGTTCTGCTGACCAGCGCAACGACAGCCTTCTCCGCTGATGCCGTCAGCCAGATTCCGGAAGCCCCTGCCGCACAGGAAACAGCTGCGCCCTTCCAGTGGGATGGCGTTTACCTCGGTGGCCTTGCAGGCTATGGCTGGACGAAGGCTTCTGGCGAGTTGTTTGAAGATATCGGCACGCAGACCTTCAATGGCGCACGCCTTGGCGGTTTCGTCGGTTACAACTTCGGACTTGGCAACAACGTCATCCTGGGTCTCGAAGGCGATGTGAACCACGACTGGAACAAGCGCAGCTTTGATGACGGCGGATTCCACGCTCAGACGGGCATTTCCGGATCTGCCCGTGTCCGCGCTGGCTATGCCATCGACAATCTGTTGGTCTACGGCGCTGGCGGCTGGACCGCCACGCGCGTGAAGGCCGAGGACGAATTCGTAAAAGCAACAGATACAGCCAATGGCTGGACGGTTGGCGCTGGCGTCGATTATGCCTTCACGAACAACCTCTTCGGCCGCGTCGAGTATCGCTATAACGACTACGGCAAAGCATCGCTGGAAGATGTGGACGTCAAGCTGAAGCAGCACGTCGTCAATGTCGGCGTTGGCGTCAAGTTCTGATCACGGACATGGGGGAGCGCGCTCCCCCATTGCTTCTCGTTCTCTCCCCGGTTTTGCCGGGAGAGAGCCTTAGGCGAGGCTCAGCTTTTCCGGGGAATAGCCAGCATCGCGAATGGCTTCTTCTGCCTTGGCGGCATCTCCGCCATCCAGCGTGACCCGGTGGTTGGCTAGATCCACCGCCACAGGCACACCAGGCAGCGCTTTCGCAAGGGCCGCTGTTACGGTCTTTTCGCAGTGGCCACACGTCATGTCCGGTACGTGAAAAACAGTCATCGGCTTTTCCTTTCCATTGAATTGACTGATGTATTCTGCGCCAGATCATCCAGGATCGGGCAGTCGGGGCGTCCATCGCCAGAGCAGCAATGGGCGAGATGTTTGAGCGTTTTCACCATGCCCTGCATGTCAGCGATACGCCGTTCCAGATCGGCAATATGGGCGACGGCAACCTCTTTCACCGCTGCACTTTCGCGCTCACGGTCCTGCCACAGGGCCAGCAGCTTCTCCGTTTCCTCAAGCGAAAAGCCAAGTGAGCGGGCGCGGCGAATGAAGCGCAGCACATGCACATCATCTGGCCCATAGACCCGGTAATTGTTCTCGCTGCGGCCGGAAGGGCGGATGAGGCCAATCTGTTCGTAATAGCGGATCATCTTGGCGGATACGCCGGACGCCTTGGAAGCCTCGCCGATATTCATCGCGCCACTCCTTTCAAATCCATGCTTTTCAGCCTCAGGGCATTGGTCAGCACGAAGACGCTGGAAAGCGCCATGGCACCGGCGCCAATCATGGGTGATAATTGCACCCCGAAAGCGGGGTAAAGCGCGCCCGCCGCAACCGGGATCAGCGCCACGTTGTAACCAAAGGCCCAAAACAGGTTCTGGCGGATATTGTTCATGGTGGCGTGGCTCACCGCAATGGCAGCGGAAACGCCGGTCAAGGCACCGGAAGATAGAACGACATCCGCGCTTTCAATGGCCACGTCGGTTCCTGTGCCAATGGCAATGCCGATATCGGCAGCAGCGAGCGCCGGTGCGTCATTAATGCCATCGCCCACGAATGCGACAGGGCCGCCTTGGGCCTGAAGCTGTTTGACAGCCTCCACCTTGCCATCCGGCAGCACTTCGGCCACCACATGATCGATGCCCAGTTGCTGGCCGATGGCTTTGGCAGTGCGAGCATTATCACCTGTTACCATGGCAACCTTGAGGCCCAGAGCCTGCAAGTGGCGAATAGCTTCAAGGCTCGTTTCTTTCAGTGGATCGGCAACAGCAATCATCGCGGCCAGCTCTCCATCAATAGCGGCGTAAAGCGGGGTCTTGCCAGCATCGCCCAAGGCTTGGGCTTGCCTTGAAAAAGCGTCAACGCTGACGCCCTGCGCCCTCATCAACCTATCCGCTCCCACCAGAACCGTGCGGCCTGCCGCCTGCCCTTCGATGCCATAGCCAACATGTGCCGTGAAATTCGCGACCTCCGGCACATCAACCCCACGCGCCTTCACCGAGCGTACAATGGCTTCCGCTAACGGATGTTCAGAGCGCGCCTCAACGGCTGCCACCAAGGCCAGCACCTCGGCCTCGTTGAAACCGTCTGACACCAGGCAATCCGTGAGTTCCGGCCTGCCTCTCGTTATCGTGCCGGTCTTGTCCAGCACCACAGTTTTCACGTCACGCAGCGCTTGCAATGCATCTCCCTTGCGAAACAGCACGCCAAGATCTGCCGCACGCCCGGTGCCCACCATGATGGAGGTTGGCGTGGCAAGCCCCATGGCACAGGGGCAGGCAATGATCAGCACGGCAACGGCCGCCACCAGCGCATGTGGCAGCACCGGCGCTGGCCCCACCAGCAGCCAGATGATGAAAGTAGCCAAAGCCACACCCATGACGGCAGGCACGAACCATGCAGTGACGCGATCCACCATGGCCTGGATGGGCAGTTTCGCGCCCTGCGCCTCTTCCACCAGCCGGATGATCTGTGACAGCATGGTATCGGAACCGACCTTTTCCGCCCTGAAGCGGAAACTGCCGCTACCATTGATGGTGCCGCCGATGACGTGCGCGCCGGCGGATTTTTCCACCGCCATCGGCTCACCGGAAATCATGGCCTCATCGACATTCGATGCGCCATCCAGCACCACGCCATCCACGGCAATGCGCTCGCCGGGACGCACCAGAAGCACATCGCCCACTTCCACCGCATCGGTTGGAATGTCGACGCTTTCACCGTCACGCTCCACCCGCGCCGTCCTGGCTTGCAGGCTTAAGAGGCGGCGTATGGCAGCGCCCGTGCGGCCTCTGGCGCGGGCTTCCAGCAGCCGACCGAGCAGAATGAGCGTGACAATGACGGTTGCCGCTTCAAAATAGACATAGCGCGCCTGTTCCGGCAAAAGCTGCGGCGCAAAGGTTGTAACGGTGGAGTAGGAATAGGCAGCCAGCACACCCAATGCCACCAGCGCATTCATTTCCGGATGGCCGCGCAAAAGCGCGGGGATGCCGGTTTTCAAAAAGCGAAAGCCGGGGCCGAAAATTACCGCCGTCGCCAGCGCGAAATAGAGGTAGTACAGTGACTGCTGATCGACCGCACCCATCAGCCAATGATGAAACGGCGCGTAAAGATGGCCAGCCATTTCCAGCACGAACAGCGGCAGGGTCAACACAGCCGCAATCGCCAGATCCCGCCGCAGCACACCAGCATCTTCCTCATGATGGCTGTGCACCCCACCATGCGCAGCGTGATCTGCATGAGGATTGGCACTTGCCAGAGAAAGACCCGCGCTCCTGACTGCGCCTGCAAGCTGGCGGCGAAGATCACGCCCGAAGGCCTCGACCGCAATCTCTCTCTGCCCCGCTTCCAATCGTGCAGAGACAAAGCCCGGCTGGCGACTGAGCGCAGTCTGCAGCTGCACCAGAGCATCCGGCGTCAGGGGGTTCGCCAGCATCAGCTCAACATGCTCCGCCTTCGGTTCATAGCCAACCTTGCGAATGGCCTCGGCCAGAGCGGCAGCGGAAAAGCCCTGCCCCGGCTCGACGCTGAGACTTTCGGTAGCGAAATTGACGGAGCTTGCTGCAACGCCCGGCACTTTGGCGGCTGCATTTTCCACCCGCTTCACGCATGAGGCGCAACTCATGCCTTCCACCGGAATGATGAGAGGCTGGTTTAAGTGGTCAGCTTTAGCGATCTGGTTCATGGCAGCGGAATCCTTCGTTCCACTTCCATGTAAGGCTTCCCATTATGGGAAGGTCAAGAGGTCTTTTACCCCCAAAATTTGAGTGATTATCGGAAAATCATAATTCAAGAAAATCCATAGATGAATCAAATTAATCCACTTGAAAGTGTATTTCTTCGATTCTAATCCTTCGATGGTTGCATTTTAGAGCAACTTCTTTCATTTTTTCAAGGAAAACGATTATGGCGACTACAACTTTCAACGGCTTCTTTTTCCGGCCCAATTTGCAGTCCACAGGGCAGGTTCCCGCAACGGGACCATTTACCACGTCGCCAGACATCATTTGCGCAGGGCAAACGCCCATCGCTGATTATGTCAACGTGCTGACGAATAACTACAACAGCAATCCTTATGCCTCGAATGTCTATATCGGCACCGAGAACTACTTCTACTTGCGCGGCATGAATGGAGCCACGAGCGAGGTTAGCGACCAGTTTTCACTGTATTACGCTCCAAACGCAGTCATCAACTGGCCGAGCCAGTGGATCAATAACGTCATCCAGACGGAAACCGGTGCGAATAACATCGTATGCAACAATATTGCGCCGAATACGCCTTTCGTTGTTCCGACAACCTTCCTGTGGAACCCGCCAGCAGTGCCCTCCAACAGCGATCACTATTGCCTGTTCTCTTACGCAACGAGTGCTGCCAATCCGGTTCCGATTCCCGGCAGCACCGGAATGACCTATGAAGACATGGGCTCGCTCATCCAGACCAACCTCAATATCGGCTGGAAGAACACCGTTCCGATCACCAACAACCCTGCAACCTGGACCTACAATACAGGCCTTTCCATTCCCTCGACTGTTCAAGGCTCGCAGACAGTGCATGTCTACGTCAGTTGCGTTGGTCTGATGGGCGGCACCGTCCAGTTTCAGGGCAGCAACCAGCAAGGCGCGAGCGGCCCGGTTGCGCTGGCTCAAACCAAAATCACGCAAAACAACCAGATCCTCGGCACTACGGTGGTTCTGGAACCGGGCTTTGATTGCACGATCACGGTTTCCTTCTGGGCCAATGGCATTACACCGGCCACCGGCTCTGGCATCAGCCTGCAGGCAAGCTACGATCCAGGCGCGCAGCTGACCAATTCTCCAAAAGCTGTGCGTGATGCCGTATTGCGCGGCCTTGTACAGCCGCAGCACCTGAAGATGTTCGAAGGCTCGAACATCACCCCCACACTGCCGGTCTATCTCGGCCGCGTGAACTACCAGTATGTGTGATTGCTGACCAGACTATAATCCGAGGAATGACCGGGGGTTGGCACCTGCTGCCAGCCCCCGTTCTTTTCGCTTACGCCTTCACATAATTGCGCCAGTTATGCTCTTCCTTGAAGCCCAGCATTTTGCGGATCTTCTTGTTGCTGATGGGCGCATCCTGGCCGGAAAGCTCATCCGTGATGGGCGTGCCCGGCGCATATTTGGCCAAAAATTCGCGCGTGTCTTCGTTAGCCGTAATCGTGTCGTTGACGGCGTTGAACACCTGAAAGCCGAGACCATCCGTCTCGATGCAGCGATGCACGATCTGGCCCAGATCCCGCGCATCGATATAGCTCCAGGCATTGCGCTTGCGCATGGGCGGACTGGCCAGATATTCCGGGAAGGCATCGTAATCTTCCGGCGAAACCACATTGCCAATGCGCAACGCATAGACATCTGCCTTGAAACGCATGGCAAAGGCGCGCGCGGTCTTCTCATTCACCACCTTGGAAAGACCATAGCTATCCATGGGGTCCACATCATAGTCTTCCGTCAGCGGAAACTCGTGGTAATCCTTGTCGCCCTCGGCAAAGCAGACGCCATAGGTGGTTTCACTCGACGCAATCACCACCTTGCGAATGCCAAGCTTCATGGCCGCTTCAATGACATTGTAGGTGGAGACCGCATTGGCGGAAAACGTGGTGTTATCCGGCTGGATGAGAATGCGCGGCACGGCAGCAAAATGCACCACCGCATCCACCTTCGGCACGCCCTCACCTGTTTCGAGACCGTCAAAACCGAAATGCTGCGAAAGCGCGTTGAACACCTCGCCGGAATTGGTGAGATCGGTAATCAGCGTCGGCATTCTTCCACCGGGAAAGGGCTGCAAATCAAGGTTCAGAACCTTATGCCCCTGAGCCAGCAGGTAAGGAATAGCCTCCCGCCCTGCCTTGCCGCTGCCGCCAGTGAAAATGATCCGCTTGCCCATTATGCCCTCCGCATGTGTGTTGTGAGGGGGCAGAGATAGGGTGTGCGGGGGCGTATGGGAAGGTGGGGCGGCTATCTCAAAGTGTGAGGTTCTCCAAAGCACCGGGAACGCTTGCCGAGATCAGCTGCGCTGCCATGACACGCGTGAAAGAGGTTTCCTGTTTTGCAGTATCATGCGGCTTTCGACGCTATAACCACCCATTTGCCGAGCATCAATCTCGCAGCCAATTAACGCGGCAACACAGAGGCGGTAGAGAATATGCGCGATATCCTGCACACTGCTTGCGAACAAACGTGAAATTATAGTCTACGTGCTCTCGAGCCGCGCAAGCTCTGCCTCTCGCTATTCATCTGACACGCTTACTCAGCATTTCCCTCCACCTTAAGCCTCTACAAAACTGGTCGCCAACCCATGCGTGCATATTCCTGCAAATCCATACTTGCTATGCCGTTCCTCCTCTCTCTCTCGGTTGATACATCGCATGCGGCGAGCATGAAGCCGGCGGTTGATACTATTGCAGAATGTAGTGCTGGCGCGGGTCAAGCCGGAATACCTGCCAAAATCAAGATGCCTGCGGCCGACTTGCTCGACCGGCTGGATCGTTTTCGAGAGCAATTATCCGCAGATGACCGCGCGCGGTTGGACAAGGCACTGCCTCGTTCAGCAAATGGCGGCATAGTCCAGTGCGACAACGTCAATGAAAGCCGCGCATCTTGCGAGAACGGTGCATATTTCATTGCGTTGGGGAAAACTGGGCTTTTGCAGGCGTTCTACGCCAGACTCTGCCTGAAAAGCTGACAAGAGGAACTCCGTCCGCGGCTATGGCAGCAGCTCCAACTTCCACTGAAGCCTTCCCCAAAGCTTACCGCCGGCTGCCTATGAGAGTGACGTGACAAAGTATTTCTCAAGAATACGTTTTGACTCATGTTTAGGGTCAACAAACAATCCGGCCTGCCATTGCGAGTGATTGCTACTCACTACTCGCATAAGGCGACAAAAGATTAGCATCCTTTGAATAAAGCAAATAAATTCTCGGATTAATTTTAATTTAATATAATTGTTCAAACTTGAATCGCTTTGATTTTTCGAACTTCGAACTATTGGTCAAATATTTCAGATCAGTAGCGTCAACGCCCGCCGCACAGAGCATGTCGTTTTCCGTCAGCTAGGGTCTTGCTGTTATGGCTTTCAAAATTTCCCGCATCAGTACAAAACTCTCTATTATGTCTGGCACCGGCATTGTGCTTGTGCTGGTGACTTCTGTGGCCGGCTGGATACTCTCCCGGCAGGTAGACCAAGCTGTTTCCGCCGGACGCGTGCAATCAGAAATTGCCCGCAACATGGTGGATATGAAGGCGTCCCTGCGAGGCTTGGAAATTGGACTAGGAGAACTGCGGCTTGCAACTTCGCCAGCGGAATTCACCTCGGCGCAGGCCTATATCCAGAAGCGCCATGAATCTGCATCGAAATACCTTGAACTGGGTCGCGCCTCCATGCTGCTTCCCGCAAACCGGGAACGAGCACAAAGATTATCCGCACTGATCGCAGATTATAAGGCAGCCATCGACCAACTGGCGGCCAACCGCTCCGCGAACAAGGATATAACTGCCCTTCTGCCAACGCTGAAACATATGAGCGAACAAGGCGGAGCTTTGGCTGATGAAATCGTGAATGCCGCAAAGCAACGGGCAGAAGCCGCAGACATTGAACGGCATGACCTTCAGGAAACAGCATCCACGATAACCTCCATCCTCTCCGCTCTGCTAGTTCTTCTCATGATTGCCTCGGCGATCTTTGGGCGCCGTGCCATTGCGGCACCGATTTCCCGCATTACGGACTGCATGAAAACCGTGGCTGGTGGTGATCTTTCCGTCGATATTCCTCATGCCCGCAATGATGATGAGATTGGCGACATGGCGCGGGCTGTTCTCGTGTTCAAGCAGAATGCGTTGAAAGTACGCGACCTGAACGCCCAGGAAGCCGCCCTGCAGGAGCAGAATGCCGACCTGCAAACCAATATTGCCCATGTGGTTTCTTCCGCCGCTGCTGGCGATTTTACAGCGCGCATCACCAAGCAGTATGATAACCCGGATCTCAACCGCTTTGCCCATGGCGTGAACGAGCTGGTGATATCCGTAGATCGCGGCATTGCCGAAACCAACCGCGTGGTGGCAGCGCTTGCGGAAGGGGACCTGACGGACTCCATGAAAGGCGAATTTCGCGGCGTTTTCCTCGATTTGCAGCAAAACATGAATGCCACGATGGAAAGCCTTCGCTCTGTGATGCGCGAAGTCAGTATCGCGGTGGATATGATCAAGAGCGGCGCTGGCGAATTGCGCATGGCCTCCGATGATCTTTCCAAGCGCACGGAACAGCAGGCTGCCTCGCTGGAAGAAACCGCAGCGGCGCTCGAAGAAATCACCTCCGCGGTCAAAAGCTCGACAGACCGCTCCGCTGAGGCCTCGCACATGGTATCTCAGGCGCGCAGCAGCACCGAACAATCCAGCAATGTGGTGCAAAACGCCGTGGCCGCCATGGGGCGCATCGAACAGGCTTCCAATGAAATCGGCAATATCATCGATGTCATTGATGAGATTGCCTTCCAGACCAACCTTCTGGCGCTGAATGCAGGCGTAGAAGCCGCCCGCGCTGGTGAGGCCGGCAAGGGCTTTGCCGTTGTGGCGCAGGAAGTGCGCGAACTGGCGCAACGTTCCGCCACGGCAGCAAAGGACATCAAGACACTTATTGATCGCTCCCGCAAAGAAGTCAGCTCCGGCGTTTCACTCGTCACCGAAACCGGCACGGCGCTTGAAACCATCCGCAGCCATGTGGGCAAGATCAACGAGCATGTTCACTCCATTGCAACCGCCGCCAAGGAGCAATCTACGGGCTTGAGCGAAGTGAATACCTCCATCAACCAGATGGACCAGACCACACAGCAAAACGCTGCCATGGTGGAAGAATCCACCGCAGCCACCAGCAAGCTGGCGGATGAGGCGGTAAACCTCGGCAATCTCGTTGCCCGCTTCAAAACCGGCAATGAGGTGGTCAATGTGAGAGTAAGCAGCCACCGCCCATCCGCCTATACCGCAAGCGCCCGCCCTGCCTCAAACGCAGGCAGCTTCCACGGCAACGCTGCCTTGAAGAAAGATTGGGCAGAGTTTTAAGCTTACGGGACTTCAGCGATAAACAGGCAGGTAGCTGCGAGAGTAGCTACCTGTTTTTGTATTTTAGGAGCACCGATTGTTTCTCTGGAAACCCTGCCGCAGCTGTCAGTAGAAAACGACCAACTTCTCACTAACGTTGAGCGTATTGCAGGCACCCAAAGGAAAAGTGAATGAAAGCGAGGCCACTTCTAGTTCAAAAGTAGGCACAGCGTATGCTCGTCCACCACCAGCCCATTAAGGACGTCTCCTTCTTTAAAATGGTCTTGAAACCATTCGGCAATTTGGGCATTTCCGCCAATCACACGTACAGATCCGTTCCTATTGGCTGTCCGATTTATCTTGGAGATAACCGGGGTACGGCCGTCACTAAAAGTAATCCGAAGTGGATCTCCGTTATTGCCAAGGTGCTTGCTTGCATCGACGCCGGGATTAACAATGCCTTGACGATAGTAAGTAGCTGCGAGGAGGATCGTGAACCTTGCAGCGCACTGAAGGGGATGAGGCGCTTGCTGGGCAGCGTCGGCAGCAGTAGTAGCCGCTGGTGAAACAAGTTCGTTTTCTTCAACTTCTTCGCGCTCTGCTTCTTCTGAAACGGGTCTACCTCGATCACGACCGTTCCAGATAGGATCAAATTGCCGGATCAAGCTGTCTTCTAGCCCTGCAGCAAGATTAATCTCGAAATCTGAATAGCGAAGATGAGTTATTGGCGTGAAGACAAAAATTCGGACCTCCTGCCCTTCAGCAAGCGCGGCCTTAATGTTGCGATGGCAGCGTTGATTGGTTGCCTGTGTAGATCCGGGACGACAGTAACTAGTGTAACGCTTCCTGATGGAGCGAGCAGTTTTTCCTATGTAAACGACTTGTTGATGGATGACGAAAGCATAGAGCGCATTCGGAACATCTAGAAAAACGTTATTCCCAATAGAATCCGCTCCATCCAAAACATATTGTATGAACTTACTCTCAAGTTGCCATTTTCCAATATCGATAAAGCCAATATTGAGGAGGGTTTCAGAATCAAAATCCAAAGTTTTCACTTGCAATACCATTTGCCATGCTACTCTTTCGGTGAAAAAGCCCAAGCCGCAAAAAAATAGTTAAATGTTTTCGCTGCATTCAATGACATTTGGAGTACTCCTCACTCACCCTCACCCACCCTGAGCGGCCAGTCCACCAGATAATCCTCGAAATCTTCCACATCCACGTCCTCTTCGGAAATGGTGCGGCCTTTTGCTGAGATGCCGGCCTGGTGCACGGTATCTGGGTCGCCGGAGATGAGGGGGTGCCACCAGTAGAGGTCTTCGCCATCGCGCACGAGGCGGTAGCCGCAGGTGGGGGGTAGCCAGGTGATTTCGTGGACGGCTTGCGGGGTCAGCTGAATGCAATCGGGCACCGTGGCCTGGCGGTTTTCATAGTCCTTGCAGCGACAGCTTTCCCCATCCAGCAGGCGACAGGCAACGGAGGTGAAGGCAACCTCGCCCGTCTCCCAATCCTCCAGCTTGTTGAGACAACAGAGGCCACAGCCATCGCAGAGGCTTTCCCACTCCCCTTGCGTTAACTGATCCAGCGGTTTCGTTTTCCAGAAAGGATTTTCCATCTTGTAATTTCTTGATGCCGGTAGGCATAGTTGAGCGAAGGGCAAGATTGAGACACGCGTTAAGCGCTCATCAACCATTTATCAGCCATCTGGCGGTAGAAAGAATTTGCCTTGGCTTTTCGTCCTTCATGAGGAAGGCGTCAAGCGTCATGGTCGTGATGAGGAAAATCCAGGGTGCAGGACGATTCCAATCCGCCGGAAGAAAAGCGTCGCCGCAAGCGCCATCTGCTCTTGCGTATCGACAGCTGGATCGATTCCACCCTTTGGAACCTTGGCTTCAAGCTTGGCGAAATCTGGGAAGAAATCACCATCTTCTCCCGTAAGTTTCGCGTGCGCGGCTGGAAGCGCGTGGTGGTGGAGCTGGCCGATGAGGCCATGACCTTTGGCACCGCCGGTTTCGTGCTGCTTCTGGCGCTCGCTTTGCCCGCCTTTGAGGAAACCAAGGAAGACTGGCGCTCACGCGGCGATTTTGCCGTTACCTTTCTTGATCGCTACGGCAATGTGATTGGCCATCGCGGCATTATTCATGAAGATTCCGTGCCGGTGGATCAATTGCCGGATCATCTGGTCAAAGCGGTTCTGGCGACGGAAGACCGCCGCTTCTTCACCCATTTCGGCATCGATTTTCTCGGCCTTCTGCGCGCCTTGAACGAGAATGCCAAGGCAGGCGGCGTTGTGCAGGGCGGCTCCACGCTGACCCAGCAGCTGGCGAAGAACCTGTTCCTCACCAATGAACGCTCGCTGGAACGCAAGATCAAGGAAGCGTTCCTGGCGCTGTGGCTGGAAGCGAACCTTTCCAAGAAGGAAATCCTTCGGCTTTATCTGGACCGCGCCTATATGGGCGGCGGCACCTTTGGCGCGGCGGCGGCGGCGCAATTTTACTTCGGCAAGAACATTACGGACGTGAACCTCGCCGAAAGCGCCATGCTGGCGGGTCTCTTCAAGGCACCGGCGAAATATGCCCCGCATGTGAACCTGCCCGCTGCCCGAGCCCGCGCCAATGAGGTTTTGACCAACCTCGTGCAGGGCGGATTGATGACGGAAGGTCAGGTGATTGCCGCTCGCCGCAACCCGGCAACCGTGATTGACCGGGCGCAATCTCCCGCGCCTGATTACTTCCTCGATTGGGCTTTCGATGAGGTTCAGCGTCTGGCGGATGAGGGCAAGATCCGCAAACGCTCGCTCGTCGTGCGCACCACAATCGATATGGGCCTTCAACAGGCTGCGGAAGATGCAGTGGAAAGCTCGCTTCGCGAATATGGCGATAGCTATAAGGTGAAGCAGGGCGCGATGGTGATGATTGAAAACGGCGGCGACGTGCGCGCCATGGTCGGCGGGCGTGATTACGGCGAAAGCCAGTTCAACCGTGCCACCAAGGCGCTACGCCAGCCGGGTTCATCCTTCAAGCTCTATACCTATACAACGGCCATGGAGCATGGCTTCACGCCGGAAAGCATGATTTCCGATGCGCCGATTTCCTGGGGCAACTGGTCGCCGCAGAACTATGCCCGCTCCTACAAGGGCCGGGTGAACCTGTTGACGGCCATGGCGCAATCCTTGAACACGGTGCCGGTGCGGCTGGCCAAGGAAAGTCTTGGCATCAAGCCCATCGTGGAACTGGCCAAGGCCATGGGCGTGGCAACACCCCTGCGCAGTGACAAGACAGTACCACTTGGCACATCCGAAGTGACGGTTATGGACCAGGCCACGGCCTATGCGGTGATGCCCGCCGGTGGCTTGCAATCGCGCCGCCACGGCATTGCGCAGGTGGTGGATTACGAGGGCGATGTTCTCTACGATTTCCAGCGCGATGAACCGCCCGCCCAGCGCATCGTCTCCGAACAGGCGACATCCTCGATGAACCGCATCCTCACGCAGATCCCGGTAATTGGCACGGCGCGGCGTGCGGCTCTGGATGGCGGCATTGTGACGGGCGGCAAGACGGGTACTTCGCAGAGCTACCGCGATGCCTGGTTCATCGGCTTTACCGGCAATTATACGGCAGCCGTATGGTTCGGAAACGACGACTTCACCTCCATGAACAACATGACCGGCGGCGCCCTGCCCGCCATGACGTTCAAGAAGCTGATGGATTATGCCCACCAGGGCATTGAGCTGAAGCCCATTCCGGGCATCCCGAACCCGCTTCCCGCTGGCAATCATGCACCGGGTCTTTCCGTTGCGGCACACGAAACCGCCGGCGGCATGGCAGCCATTGCCCGCCCCCGCTCGCTTTCAGCGGAAACCACGCGCCTCTTGCGCAAGATCGGCCAGAGCTTATCTGCCGCGCCGCCGCTTGCCCCCGGCCAGAAGGTGGCAGAAGCGCAGGTGGGAACCGCAGCGGACAAGGCTTCACCCTGACGGAAACGCCTTGAAGTTGGCGATGACCGACTGGTCGTATGCCGAAATTCATCTCTTAGCTAGGCCAGATAAGCGTTCCCAAAACGTCGCGCAAGCCGATAGCTGGCGGTGATATTGTATAGATCAAACAAGTCGCTAAACTGACGCGGAACGTGTACTGGTTTCCATCAGCGCGGCGTTTTTGGGGGATTGATGCAAGCACCTTTTGAATTAAGCGAAGGAGAAGAGCGACTGAGGTCGATTGTTTCGGCTTTTCCGCCGGACAGCTCCCATTGGAACGAAGCTGAAAACAGATTTCAGTTTGTCGATCGGCTCTTTACAGAATGTCTTGGTTGGGAAAAGCCGAATGTCCGAGTTGAAGTCCAAGACGGCATTGGTGGGAAGGCCGATTACGTGCTCGGGCATCCGCCGAAGGCAGTCTTAGAAGCGAAGCGGGAGGCGACCACATTCGGCGATCTCCCTGTTGGTAAGCCGACCTTGGTCCGCAAACTCGAACCTCTGATGAAAGCGTCCCCGGCGTTTAAGGAGGCTGTCCACCAAGTTATTCCGTATTGCTCACTACTGGGCGCGCAAGTGGCCATCGTGTGTAACGGTCCGCAACTGGCGATCTTCCAAGCAATCATCCCTGGTCAGTCACCGCTACAGGGCGAATGCTTTCTGTTCAACGGGTTTGAAGCCTATCTGTCAAATTTCTCACTTCTCTGGACGCTGCTATCACCAGAAGGAATCTCAGAAAATCGAGCATATAGGGACATTGCGATCCATCGCAATCCGAGGATACCTGAGAAGGCATCGATAGTCATTCCTGAGCCGATGAGACATCGGTACAGAAATGCCTTCCAGGAAAATCTGCGGGACCTATCAGAACTTTTGCTTGAGGAGATTGAAGACAATCCCGACCTGAAATCCGCGTTTTACCGCGATTGCTACGTACCCATTGAAGCTAACAATCGGCATCTTCTGCTCAGCAAGCAAATTATTTCCGCGCGTTACAAGCGCGTAAGCGGCGACGGCATAACACCCAGCGCGATTGATGAAACCGCAGTCTTAGGAAGATCGAGTTCACGCCCTGTCGTCGTACTGGGGGACGTAGGCGTGGGAAAGACATCGTTCTTCGAGAACCTCTTTGAAAGAATGGATGTAGGTGAAAAAGCGAACACCTACTTCATTCACATCAATCTTGGTATTAAAGCGAATCTATCAAAGGACGTAAAAACCTTCGTACTTTCTGAGATTCCATCCGTTCTCAATAAGAAATATGACATTGATATCAATTCGGCTGCATTCGCAGACACGATATATTACGAAGAACTTCGGGCTTTTGATAATAGCGTTAAAGGTCGACTGAAAACTGTAGACCCTACTGCCTACGAGAGAGAAAAAATTGAATTCCTATCGACGAAAATTGCGCAATAGGACAACCATTTGATGGCCGCCTTTGGTCACATTGTGCAAGGTCGTGGCAAACAAATCATCATAATAATGGACAACGCTGACCAGCGTGGAATAGCCGTACAGCAGGAAGCATTTCTTATATCTCAAGAATTGGCATCATGGCGGAACTTACTGATTTTCATCGCACTAAGACCCAGCACTTTCTATGACTCGAAGACTACTGGCGCGTTATCAGGTTATCAGAACAAAATTTTAACAATCTCGCCGCCACCGGCCGACGAAGTGGTACAACGACGCCTAACTTTTGCGGTACGGGTGGCGGAGGGGAAAGAGAAGCCAGGCAAATTGGAGGGCATTAGACTTCAGCTTGGCAGTGTTGTGGCTTTTCTTAATGCGACCCTGCGCTCGGTGAGATCAAATCAGGCAATACAACAGTTTTTAAGCAATATTAGCGCTGGCAACACGCGCGCAGTAATAGAGCTAATCACGTCATTCTGCGGAAGTCCGAACGTTGATTCTCAAAAAATTGTTAGGATAGAGCAGGAAACGGGAGGCTATAAGGTTCCTCTGCACGAATTCACTAAGCACGCTCTGCTAGGCGAATACGCGTATTTTAATGCGCAATCCTCTCTCGTCGCCCAGAATGTCTTTGACGTCTCGACAGCAGACGCCCGTGAACACTTTCTCGCTTCCCTCATCGTCTCCTACCTGAGCTCCAACATAGGGGACAAGGATAGCGACGGGTTCGTGTTGGGGGATTTCATCGTCGCAGAAATGTTGCGCCACGGTTTCATCGAAGACCAGACCCGGAATGCGCTGAGGCGACTGGCAGGTAAACGCCTCATCGAGACGCCTTACGCCCACTTTCGAGAGCTGAAAGTTCCCGAGAATGAATTACCGGATCAGTTTCATTTCAGAGCAACTTCGGTTGGCATATACCATGTGAAGCACTGGATGGGGGCATTTTCGTTCTTGGATGCGACGTCGACTGATACGCCTATATTCGACGAAGAGTGTCGGTCTTCAATATCGGATTTAGCTCCGTCGTTTGAGATTGCGGATCGATACAAGCGCGCAACGGAGTTTAGGAGTTACCTCGAAAGCCAATGGTACTTGGCAAACATCAACGCGAAATACTTCGACTTTCCCGCCGTACTACGACTGCAGGAAGATGGCTTCAATATTGTCAAAGGTGTGATTGATAAGAAACCTTTCAAATCAAAGCCTGTCTGGACGAGACGTTAGCGCGTAGTTGTCCCAACACGCTAATGACTAAAACGAATAGTGTGGGCGAATGACCGCAATGGGTCAAGAGCGGTCCTCGCCCGTCAGAGTATCGTTTGCCCCCAGCCTGAACTAACCCCATTATCGCCATGGTGAAAAGCCAGAGCGTGGCCGTGACCGAACGGCATTGAGCATGCGTGCACAGAAACTCGCCGTTCCATTCCTGCACACCATTCACCCGCAAGGGAAACAGTGGTAGGTCTCTTTCCGTGATTTGCAAAGGTTAGCCCCCGCTTGTTTCGTCTTCCCCTCCTCGTTGCGCTTGGTTTGATTGTCGCCTTTGGCGGCGGCATCTGGTCTACCTTGATTGCGCTTGATGCCACCACTGGCTTCGGGGCCATCAAGCTTGGGCCGTGGGAGGCGTTTCCGCAGGCGCAGACCATTGATGCAGACCCTTACGCCAAGGCGCATCGCGCCAATGCGGGGCGTTTGTTGCTGGGCAGTGCCGAGGGATTGAGCTTCACCGCGTCCGTGGATGACGATGGCGCTGGCTTGAATGGCAATTGCAGCTATCTGATGAGCGGGCAGACCCCGCAAGCGCGCATGTGGACGCTGTTCGTGACGGCTGACGCGCAGGTGCCGCCGCGGGCGGATGCGGAGCGCCCGGTGGCGCTGAATTCGCGCATTGTACTGCGAAAGCCTGATGGCAGCTTCGATATCAAGCTTTCGGCTGGTGCACGTCCCGGCAACTGGCTTTCAGTGCCGCAAGACAGACCCTTCCGGTTGACACTCACACTTCTGGATACGCCGACGGCGGGAAGCTCCGGCCTGCTGGATCTGACCATGCCAAAACTGAAAAAGATCGGGTGCGGCAATGCTTAGGGTGATCCTGACTGTCCTGACCGGCCTTGTCGGCGCTGGCCTTTTGCATCTCGTCATCATTCTTTCGCTGCCATCGTTCAGCGAGCGCGATACCTATAGCCGCATCGAAAAGGAAGGCGCTGCCTATCGGTTTCGCACGATTGGCGAAAAGCCCGATGCGGCAGGGCTGACGAAGGATGATCCGTTTTTGCAGGTGGCCGTCTGTTCATTCGACATTTCAGACCAGCCGGTGCGGATGACGGCAACCAGTGCGGTTCCCTTCTGGTCGTTCGCGACGTTCGACAGCGCTTCGAATGAAACCTTCAGCATCAATGATCGCACGGCTGCCGATCGAAAGCTGGATCTGATCGTGGCGACGCCTGTTCAGGCAACGGCACTCAGGAAGGCGCTACCCTCTTCCGCGCTGCAGCCCATTATCGTGGAAACCACTCGGAATGAGGGCTATGCGGTTTTGCGGGCGCTCTCCCCGCAGCTCAGCTTCCGCGAGGCGACAGCCAACTTCCTCAACACCGCGACGTGCAGCCCGATGGAGTGGGAATAGGCACTTATTCAGTTGATATCGCGCAGCAGTGAGACCTCATCCATCTGGCGATGGGTCAGATCTTCCAGCCGCTCATAACGGACACCCATGAAGAACACCAGTTCAGCGGGTGTGGGTGACTTCAACCGAACGGGAGCCCGTTCCGGATGGGTTTCACGCCATTTTTTCAAGACAACGATCTCTGCCATTCTCGTCTCCACATAAGGATGAGACGGATGAACACGGTCGATTTCACCCTGCCCCTTGTGGGGCTGACGCATCCTTTTGCAAGGCATCTGCGCCGTTCTCCTCAACGCCAGCGGTCCTCGGGCCAGCAATGCATTTAACGCAAGAACAAGCCGGTGGTTGCTTCACCTTTTCGATATAGTTGGCAGGGTTCGAACCACGCCGCCTACATCAAGACATCTTGCACTAAGAGGTTGTTCATGCGCTGGAATACCATTTCATACATGGAATTCCTAACAAGCCGTTAACCGCTTTCAGAGATGCTATATTAGCTGCAACTTGAACGAGCCTTGTGTTATTTTCGTTACGCGTGATGCGTCAGCGACCGTACAGTTGACCTCAGCGACAGATTACCAAACTGGCACGTATTTGATTAAAATTGAGCATAAACCCCCTCGTCTTCACCCCACATTAACCCCATTCTGAGCAGACTATTTTAACTATGCCGGAGCCGTCGCCCCTGTGGTTGCGGTCCGCCGCCTCTTCTGGTCGGACGGTTGGTACACCCTGCGCATGAGGTGCTGTGGCGAGCTTTGAATGTCTGTCTTTTGTAATGCGTCGGTGGATATGAGCGTGGACCGCTATCGGGAACTTGAGAGGCCGCAGGCAATGCGCAAAAAGGATGTTGTGCTGATGGCAACCGTCACCAGCTTCGAGGATTTGAAGCATCCCACGAAATCGGAACTGCGTCAGTTCGCCGAGCTTTTCAGCCCCCTATACACGGCATCAACCGAAGAGGCGCGACGCCAGGCGGTGGCCGCCCTTTCCCAGAACGACAACATTCCGCCAAGCGTGGCCTTCTTCATCGCAAGCCAGCCCATTGCCATTGCCGCCCCCTTCATTGCCGCTTCACCCTGCCTTAGCGATGATGCACTCATTGCCATTGCCCGCATGCAGGGTGCCGATCACGCCCGCGCCATTGTGCGAAGGCCGGACCTTTCGACGAAGGTCATCGATGCGCTGGTGAGCCTTCGCCATGCCCGGGCACCTTCCGAGACCAAACGTGTTGAAGCGTCGCGCCCGGCCCTGAGCGCCGAGCCCGGACCTCATTCAAATGTGCAACAGCCGGTCGCGCCTCTTCAAAGTGCTGCCTCCGACACAGACATGGCCGCAGCAAGAGACGAGGCACTGCGCCAGACCATCAAGCAGCTTGCCCATATGCAGCAGCGCCCCGCCGATGACCGGCTTGGTCTTCGCTCGGCAACCGATGTGCAGGAAGCCCTGCTGGTTCGCTTTGCACGCGCGCGCGATGCAGAGTCCTTTGCGACATGCCTTGCCGATACGCTCACGTCCAGCCGCTGGCTGGCGGAGCGGATCATGATGGATCTCTCCGGCCATCAGATGGGCACGACACTGAAAGCGCTGGGCATGGGCCAGGAAGAGGCCTTCTTCATTCTGGAGCGACTCTATAGCCATCTGAAGGAAACCGTGGGCAACGAGGCCCGCAGCGAAATTCTATGGTCTTCTCTCGATGCGGATGAGTGCACCCGCCGCCTGGAAGCCTGGTGCCGTGCAGATCGCTACACCTATGCGGATACAAACCCACTGCCCGCCAGATCGCAGGATGAAGCCGCGCGGACAGATGATAGATTGCGCCGCATGGCGCGGCGCTAAAGCACGTTGCGGCTTATCAGCCTCACGCAATACGCTTTAACTTCTTGTTTTTTCGCATGTCGTCATCGCAAAACCGCTGCACACTTTTGCGCGACATGCTCTAAGGCAACCTGGAAAAGCGTGTTTCCACTCGAAAGTTCGTGAAAACACGCTGGTTCAGCCACCAAGCGGGATGAGGTCGCCGATCTCATCGACTTCCAGTTCCACCACCCAGAGATCGCTATCGAACCGGCGCTCTCTTGCCAAGGCGGCATCCACCTCTTCGGCCGAGACCTTCTGAAGCCTCAGCTCGAACCGACGCTCCCCTGCCTCCTCCACCATTGTTTGAGGTGCGGGCGCATAGAGCGTTTCAAGCCCATCACGAGAACGCTGACGAATGAAAATGGCGCCCGCCTCATCCGCTCCGCGATGTTCAATCGCGGCAAAGCCGCCTTGCGCAAAGGCACGACGCGTCAGGGCGGAGATGAAAATTTCGGATTTGAGGCGCATGTCGAACTTTCAAAAGACTTGCCGTGAATGACGGATACCGATTGTCCACCAGTTGCTGTGCATCGCTATGGAGCAGCATGTCGAGGCATTTTAAGTTATTTAATATATTACGCCTTATCTTCGATATGAAACATTGATCCACACCTATTCATTGAGCGGGTTCAGTTAGCATGGCGAAGTTCAAATATTCTCAGCATGTAACCCAAAGCGATGGGGGTGCATTCGATCAATCGTACAAACCGGGGCAAGTGGTTCCCAACAGCGGCATCTACCGCTGCAAGACCTGTGGCAATGAAGTTGCCATTTCGAAAGGTCAGCCTATCCCCGGCAGCCACCACGAACATGTTGTTCTAGGCCCGGTGAGCTGGACCCTGCTGGTCTTTGCTCAGGAACATCCGCGCTAAGGCGTGACCGTCTGATTTCACTATCAGAGCGCGCCGATCGATTTCAGCTTGCGCAGTACAAGCTCCGATGGCTCGCCATTTTCCGGCAGACGATAATGTTTCTGAAAATGGCGGATCGCCGCTTTGGTCTGGCTACCTGCCACGCCATCCACCGTGACATCCGTATAGGCGATATTCACCAGTCCGCGCTGGATCTGCATGATAAGGTTCATGCTATCCGATACATTCGTGCCATTGGCAGCCTGGACCGTGCCGCTTGCCGGCTGAGCGGAAATGCGCGTGGCCGGCAGATTTTCCTGCGCTGCTGCCTTGTTGGCCTTTGCGACGGCTGGAATATCGGCCGGTGGTTTTGGTGCCGGTTGCCGTTGCGCTGTGCGAATGGCAGCCGCGACGGGATCATCACCGGAGAGATTGCCGGATGGGCGCTGGATCGGAACGGCAATATGGGCAGCGGGCGGTGCGGCCTGCGCCTGCTCCAAGCCTGGTTCAGCCGAATGCGGCACGGACTGCGCGCCGTGCTGCTGCGCCAAATCCTGCTGGGGATGCGCAATCAGGTCACGTACCGGGTCCGAGGCGGGCTGTTGGGCGGCCACCTTCTGTTGCGGAACATCCGGTGCACTCAAGCGAGCTGGCTCTTGCGTGGGGATCAGCTGGCGCACCGGATCATCTCCCCTTGCCCGCTCGATGCGGAAGGTGGTGACATCCTCATCGCTTTGGCGTTGCAAAGGACGAAAGCCTGCAATGGCATTGGGATCGTGCTGATCGCGGGTGCGCAGGAAAGGTGCCGGATGATTTTCCGGCTGATACCAAAGCGCATTGGCAGCAACAAAGCTGAAGGCGACGGACACGCATAAAAGACCTGCAATGCCGCGAGGATGCTGGGCGAGTGCGCGACCGGGAACGGCCAGGGTCTGCCACAACAGGCCCGGTTCCTTGTTCGGTCGCTTCTTCCGCTCAGGCGCTCTTCGCTTGCGCGCGGTCATGCGCTAATCCCTGTCTACTCGTTACAACCGCCTCGGCCTTAGCGGCCAAACGCGGGGGAAATTCGACGGTTTCACCACTCTCGGAAGCGGCGATCTCACCGGCGGGTCCATCCACCGGCAGGGTCACCGTTACCACAGTTCCTTCGCCCAGGCGACTTTCAATGGCAAACTGTCCACCGTGAAGGGCAACCAGACCCTTAACCAGAGACAGGCCAAGCCCTGAACCTTCGAAACCACGGCTGTAATCATCCTGCACCTGGCAGAATGGCTGGCCAATCAGGGCCATCTTTTCCGGCGCAATGCCAATGCCAGTATCGCTGACGATAAGCTTCATGCGCGAACCTTCACGCACGGCATCCATGGTAACAACGCCGCCACCATCGGTGAACTTGATCGCATTGCCTGCCAGGTTGATCAAAATCTGCTGCACGGCGCGTGGATCGGCCACCAGTTCGCCCAGGTTGCGGCCAAGCCGTGTGGTGAGGGTGACGCCCTTGTTGCGGGCCTGAAGATCCAGCATGGCGCGGCAGGCTTCGACCGCCTCAGCCAAGGGAAAGGGCTCTGTCAGCAATTCATAACGGCCAGCTTCGATGCGGCTCATATCCAGCATGGTGTTGACCACGGCCAGAAGATGCGCGCCCGATTGGCGGATCAGATCGACATATTCCCGCTGGCGATCATTGCCGAGCTTGCCGAAATATTCGCCAGCCAGCACATCGGAAAAACCGAGAATGGCGTTCAATGGGGTGCGAAGCTCATGGCTGACCGCTGCCAGAAAACGGGATTTGGTTTCATTGGCAGAGAGCGCCTCTGCCGTGCGGATGGCAACTTCTTCCCGCAAGACAACCGTCTCGGTCTGTTCGCGCAACTGCACGAAGACCTGGGTCAAATCGCCGTTTTCATCGCTGACGGGGCTCAGGTCGAGAACGGTTGCGAGAAACTGGCGTCCGCCGGCCTGATCGAGCCCCTGCTCGATACGGGCTTCTACCTGGGCGAAACTTCCGCCCTGACGCAGGATATCCAGCCCCTGCTGCACGGCAATACGATCTGACACATGGACCAGTTCGGCCAAGGTCATTCCGTTCGGGCCACTGGCGTTCTGTCGACTGGCAGGCAGGAGATAATGATCACGTCCGCCGGTGCGCTGGATGCGGCCTTGCGGATCGCAGATCAGCGCCAGACCTGGCAGCACATCGAGCATGGAGGCTTCCGCGATCGCAGTCTCGCTCACCGCTTCCACCTTTACATCACGCGTGAGCATGATGGCCGCAGCCGTGACGCAAACCAGCGTTGCCAGCATGAGGGCTGCCGAGACCGGCAGGGCGAGCGCGGGACTGAGAACCGAGACAAAAAGAACCGGAAACAGGAAGAGGCAGGCAAGGCACACAGCGCACAGAAGCCGCAGCGCAACCACATGGGTATCGCGCACGTCATCGCGATCACTCACCATCTGGAGCCACCGCAGGGACAGGCGATCCATCGCTTGGACCGCTTTCCCACTGATCTTTTTCATTACGCGCACGCCAATACCTAACCGCGAATCTTGATGAGCGAACATAGGCCCCGGCGGCTTAAGGAAACTATAAAAAGCCGCTCCCAGAAGCCGTGGAAACGGCCTGAAAAGCGATAATGGCTGTCCCGGAACGGTGCAATTTCCAACGTGGTTAATAGGAGGTAAGCGACGGATTTAGTTGTATTTTCTGGTTTTTGTTAAGAATTGAGGCAAGGCCTTCCCCTTGAAGTCCCCAGTTTTGTGAGCCTTTGCCACATTCATGCTTAACAGCAGCTGTTAAAATGCCAGTCAATCGGGTCGGACAGGTGGCCAAAAAGCCGATCGATAAAATTTGAGTGAAATTTGAGAAAAAATGCAGCTTTTCGCGAAACGCGACGTTTTTGCATCGGCTCTAGGGTGGGCCTCACATCAGATCGCAACTTTCGAAAGCGGTTTGACACGGTGGATGCAAAACGGGCGGACGGACAACGTCAATGTGGTTTCTGATCAAGACGAGCTTTGTTTTCGGCATGGGTTTGGTGGTGCTGTCCTATTTCAGCACCCAGACGCCTGAAGGTCCGAATGGCACACAGAGCCAGCTGCAATTGACGGATGCCATCTCTGCCGCAAGCGAGGCCTACGGCTACATTTCCAAGCTTTGCACCGAAAAGCCTGAAGTGTGCGAAAAGGGTGGCGAAACCTTCACGGCGCTTACCATTCGCGCCAAGGAAGGTGCGCGTGTCGCCTATGAATTCCTCGACAAGCAATTGGCAAGTGAGCCCGCAGATGGCCAAAAGCTTGCAGCCAACACGAAATTGAACCATGCCCCGGATGCGCAACCCCTGCCGCCGAAGCCGGATGCCCTTCATGCCTCTGACCAGGTGACCACAGGCACCGTGCCGCTGCCGATGAAGCGCCCGGAACGTCCTTAAGTTTCTCCATCCTTTCCAAGAGATCCCGTGCCGGTTTTCCGGTGCTGGTTGTGACTGCCCCTGCTACAGCATTTGCTGAGGCCGCAAGACTTGTGCTTGCGGCTTTTTTTTCGTTTTCAGCAGCCACTGCACTTCCTATATGAAGGCAACGAGGTTCTGTTTCCCGGAGTGAGAATGACCAGCATCGACCAGATTATCGACGACTTTGCCTTTCTGGACGACTGGGAAGATCGCTATCGCTACGTGATTGAGCTGGGCAAGGCGCTTCCCGATCTGCCGGAAGACAAGCGAACCGCTGAAAACAAGGTGAATGGCTGCGCCAGCCAGGTATGGCTTGTATCTCATCAAGGCGAAGGCTCAGACCCTGTGATGACCTTCGAAGGCGATTCTGACGCCCACATCGTGCGCGGGCTCGTGGCGATTGTGCTTGCCGCCTCCTCCGGCAAACCGGCATCTGAAATTGCCAATATGGATATCATCGCCATTTTCGAGCGGATGGGCCTGGTGGAAAACCTCTCTTCCCAGCGGGCGAACGGATTGCGCTCCATGGTGAAGCGCATCCGCGAAGAGGCGTTGCGCGTTTCAGCTTAAATTCGGGCGAAAGCCCTCATCCCCCCAATGATGCTGGCGGCGGCCAGGCACTGGGGGAGCGTAATGACGCGCCAGCGCCAGAAGGGCCGTACGAAGCATCAGCTTGGCGGAACGGGCGGGCCAGCCACGTTCCCGTTCCACCACTTCCAACCCCTTGGCAAAGCAGCAGACATCGAGCGCCACACCGGACAGTTCCGGCCCCATGGCCTCGACCGCGTGGGACACGCGATCTCTTGCCGCCATGGCACTTTCGCTTAAGTCCACCTTGCCGCCCTGCCCGCCTTTGACGGGCTGAGAAAGGCGCGGCTCCCACCGCATGGTGATGGATGGCTGCAGATGAGCGCGTTGGAAATCGCTCGCCAATTGCTCCCCCGCTGCCAGCGCCTCGGCAGGCAGGAAGCGCGTACCATTGCGATCCTTCAAACGTGCAAGCTGTGAAAGAGGCGAATCCAGCGCATTGCGCAGGACGGTCTGGTGCTGACCTTCAATCACCACATCTGCATTGACATCAGCGCCATGCTGGGCCGCGAAGCGACGCTCCTCCTGCTCGCTCAGGCTTCGACGCAAAAAACTGCGCGCCTCCGGCCGCACTTGCACAACCTGGCCCTGGCGCGTGAGAAAGCCGCGGCTGATCGACTGCGCCAAAAGGGTGGGATCCAAGCGCACCGTTTTTTCTCCGAGCCGGAGGATTGGATCATGCTGACCTTCCCCATCAATGGTGGCCGTGCCCCCGGCTTTCAGCAGCAGGGCCACGAGCTTGCGAAGCCTCGTCTCGCTCTCATGCGGCATGGCGGACCTCCGGATTGGCAAAAACAATGGAAACGAGCTTCTCGATCCGCTCGACCATCTGGTCGAACTGGGGATGATCTCGCTGATCCTCCACCCGCATGCAGGCATGACGCACAGTACTGCGGTTGCGACCAAAGGCCATGCCGACATCTGGCATTTTAAAGCTGAGCACGACGACGCAGATATACATGGCAATCTGGTTTGTCTGACGCTGGAAACCGACAGGCGTGCGCCCTACGCACCATCCATCCTGTGGCATGTGCAGGAGTTCGCCCACCAGATCGCGCACAATGGCGCAAATGGCCACAATGGGCAGCGAGGATGGATAACAAAGATGCAAAGGCTGGGCTTGCGGCGAAGAGCGGTGGGCAATGCAGGGATCGGCGGATGAAACGCCCAAATGTTTTTCTGTTTTGTGTGGCATGAGCAACTCCCGAAATAGGAATTAATTCATACACCCACACCAGGCTTGATGCATGGGAAAATCGTCGCAAAAGTCATCAACTTCGCTACATGGTTGATTTTGCAGCTAATTGAAGTGTGGATATAGGCTTATTTTCCTATTTTATGCACCAGATGTGGCGCATCAACACACATGTCCCTCACAAGATACAAAAAGATCTCCGAAAGCGATGAAGCGTTTCGGAGATCTCGATCTGTGCAGCAATAGGCGCGTTTTACTTGGAGCGCTTGCGGCGCTGGCCGAGGCCCATTTCCTTGGCAAGGCGCGAACGCGCTTCGGCATAGGCAGGTGCCACCATCGGATAATCGGCAGGCAGACCCCACTTTTCGCGGTATTCTTCCGGCGTCATATTGTAGTGCGTCATCAGGTGGCGCTTCAAAGACTTGAACTTCTGACCGTCCTCAAGGCAGATCAGGTAATCATCTTCGATGGATTTGCGGATCGGAACCGGGGGCTTCGGCTTTTCAACCAGCGTCGGCGCAGGTGCAGGCGACGTTGTGTTGCTCAATGCAGAGTGAATATCGGCAATCAGGTTGGAAAGATCACCGACGGGCACGACATGATTGCTGACGTAGGCAGCCACGATATCGGCGGTGAGTTCCACCAAAAGATCAGGGGCCTTGCCCGCTGCAAGTTCTGTCATTTCAGATCTCCTGTTTTTCTTCGTTTGACAGAAAGGCTACGCCCAACCGCCACACACAGAGCAACGCATTCGATTCGTGCTGAACCCACCCTAAAAGGAAGAAGAGCCCACCCCTAGGCTCATCCGAGAACAACCGAAGCTCGAAAACGGATAAATTGATACTAACGCAAGATTGCGATTCGTAAAGAATTACCTCATCTCAGCAGGAAAATCATGATGAGACAATTCAACCGATGCAATCTGTGAGTATCAATATTCACGCTCTGCTGAAAAGCGAATAACACCCTTCCGCTGAAAGTCCAAATACAATTTGCATGTGTTTATTCTTCTGTATCGCTTTGAAGCAAAGAAAATAACTTCCGCTTCACGAGCAACGCAGAGCAACCGCAATAATTGGACCGTGAGGAGAATTATTCAAGAGGTCTATCGCGCCGCAAATCATCGATGCTGGATTTGTGCAAGCTATAGCCCACTTGATGCGCTGCTTTGGCGAGCAAGTGCGCCGAAATGGGTGCTGTCAGAATAAAAAACAAGAAACCGGCAAGAGAGCGGGACAGAATAGACAGATCGTTAGCGTTAAGCCCTGCGGCAAGCAATAATAGTCCTGAGCCCACGGTGCCCGCCTTGGAGGCTGCGTGCATGCGGGTGAACATATCCGGCAGGCGATTGAGCCCGATGGACGCAATCAGACTGAAGGCAGCGCCGCCGAGGATGATAACGGCGATGATGAATTCCCCGATAAGGCTCATTGGCGTCTCCCTCCCCGGCTGCTTTTCTTTTTGAGGTTTTTGGCTGGTGCAGCCTTCACCGCTGCACTGTCCGCCGGCCCCTCCTCATCCGCTGTCTTGCGCGACAGGATGAAGCGCGCAAAGGCGATGGTGGCGAGAAAACCGACGAGGCCAAGCGCAATGGCAATGTCGATATAGAGCGTGAAGCCGGTTTTGATGGCGATGATGGCGATGAAGCCGATGGCGATGCCCACCAGCATATCCAGCGCCACCACGCGATCCCCCAGCGTTGGCCCGACGATGACCCGGTAAACGGTGGCCAGAAAAGCAAGGCTGAGGATGGCAAGGCCCGCCCAGATGGCAAACCGCAGAATCTCAAGATCTGCCATCAGCGAAAGACCTCCATGATCTTGGCCTCAAAGCCGGTGGCAATATCACGCTTGGCTGCTTCCGGATCGGCGCAATCCAGCGCATGGACGTAGAGAAAGCGGCGGTCTTCCGAAACATCGACGGAGAGGGTGCCGGGGGTCAAGGTAATCATGTTGGCGAGAAGCGTGATCTCGAAATCGCGCTGAACCGTCAACGGATAGGCGAAGATGCCGGGCTTGAGGTCCATCTTCGGTCTTGTGACCAATACCGCGACCTTCCAGGCCGACAGCGCCAGTTCCCTGAAGAAGAGAACCGTCAATGACGCAATCAAACGCAGCCGACGCAGATAGCTGACGCCTTCTGCCTGTTCGCGAATGAGGCCGAGCGCGAGTGCCGCCAGCACGAAACCGAACAGGAAGTTGATGAAGGTGGCGCTGCCGCTGATGGCGACCCAAACGATGGCAAACAGCGTGTTGAGAATGAAAGCCATCATTGCGCGACACTCTGAGGAAAGACGGAACCAATGTAACCTTTAGGATCAGCCAGTCCGCTTGCGGATGTCTGCGCCAGCTTGACGATCTCCTCCGGAAACAGGCCGACCACGACGATCAATGCCGCCAGAAATCCAAGAGGGACGCTATCCAAAAACACGCGACGGCGCGATGGCGCAACCGGTGCCTGGGTGACTGCCGGTCGCCAAAAGGCCAGCAGGAAGACACGGCCAAGCGCAATGGTGGCCAGAAAACCGGACAGTAAAATGCCGCCGGAAAGCCACCAGGCCCCGATATCGAGCGATGCCTTGACCAGCATGATCTTCGGCCAGAGCCCGGAGAAAGGTGGAAGGCCCGCGACTGCCAGGAAAAGGGCAAGTGACAACAGCGCAAAGCCGGGAGACTGCCTGTAAATGCCGCCTGCGGCAGAGAGTGTCCATGCGCCGGACAAGGATGCAGCCCGCCCGATGACGAGGTAGAGCGCGGTCATGGCGATGATGGAATGCACCGCATAGAAGACCGTGCCGGAAAGCCCGGCCACAGTTCCGGTGGCAATGCCGGCGAGCATGTTGCCAATGCCCAGAATAACCGCAAAGCCCGCCATGCGGCGCATATCATTCTGCGCCAGCATGCCAAGCGCGGACAGCACCATTGTGATGACGGCCACGAAACCGATGACCAGGCTCAGTTCCTGCCTTTGCAGCGGAAAGAGCATGATCAGCACACGCAAAAGCGCATAAATGCCAACCTTCGTCAGCAAGCCGCCGAACAGGGCAGACACGGTGATGCGCGGCGTATGGTAGGAGGCGGGCAGCCAGAAATTCACCGGAAAGGCCGCCGCCTTCATGGCAAAGGCCATGAGGAACAGGGCCGAGAGCGTCATCAGGGGCGCACCGGAGATGGTTCTCGCTTTCAGCGCGATATCGGCCATGTTGAGCGTGCCGAAGATGGCATAGAGATAGCCGACGGCAATGAGGAAGAAGGTGGTGCCAAGCAGGTTCAGGATCGCATATTTCAGCGCACCATCGATCTGCTCCTTCTCCGATCCGAGGATAAGGAGGCCGAAGGAGGAAATCAGCAGCACTTCAAACCAGACATAGAGATTGAAGACATCGCCGGTGAGGAATGCGCCGGAAACTCCGGCCATCAGCAGCATCAGGAATGGAAAGAAGCCATAGCGCCTGCCGCTATCACTGATATCCCCGAGCGCTGCAATGCCCGCCGCCAGCGCGGCCAGAGCCGAGACCAGGGCCAGAAGCGCACCCAGCACATCCACCGTAAACGCGATGCCGAAGGGCGGCAGCCAGCGCCCCATGGTCATGGTTATGGGGCCGCTCACCGTGACCTGCCAGAGGAGAAGCGCATCCAGCAAAACGAGAAGAAGAAGCGAAGGAATAGCAACGAAGCCATGCCATCTGGTGCGCGAGCGCATCATCATCAACACGGCGCCCGCCGTAATCATCAGCGCGGGCGGCAGAATGACCAGCCAGGCCGCCGCACTGGGCGGAGCCAGCACGAAGGCGGCAGCAAGATCGACAGGTGTGGATGTGGGACCGGCCATCGGTTCTCCTCAGTAGCCGAGCGGCGGCATGGGTTCATCCTTCGGCTCGGCCAGCCGCATCTCATCGGTATTGTCGGTGCCAAGCTCCTGAAAGGCGCGGTAGGTCAGCACCAAAAGGAAGGCGAAGAAGGAAAAGGAGATGACGATGGCCGTGAGGATGAGCGCCTGCGGCAAGGGGTTGGCGGCACCGTCAGGCAGGACATCCACCCCATCGCCAATGATGGGCGGCACCTCGCGGGTAAGCCGCCCGGCCGTAAACAGCAGCAGGTTCACTGCATTGCCCAGGAGGGCCACGCCCAGCAGCATACGCACGGAATGCTTGGAAAGCAGGAGATAAATGGCAGCCGCAAACAGCGCACCGACGAGACAGGCAAAGACCGCTTCCATCAATCGCCCTCCCTTTCTTCAAGCGCCAGCGCAATGGAGGTGATAGCCCCCACCACAACCAGATAAACGCCGATATCGAAAGACATCACCGTTGCCAGCGGCACTTCGACACCAAAGACATGCGGATAAATCCAAAGCCCCGTCATGAAGGGCGCGCCGGTGAAGGCTGACAACAGACCGGAAAGCACGGCCATCAACAGGCCCGCACCGGCAATCGACATGGGATGAAACCACAAGGCGCGGCGCACGGCGGCAACACCATAGGCAATGCCGTAAATTGCAAAAGCCGAAGCGGCAATCAGGCCACCAATGAACCCGCCACCCGGCTGGTTATGCCCACGCAACAGAATGAACACGGAAAACAGGATCATCAAGGCCGTCAGCACTGGCGCGACCGTGCGGAAAATCAATGTGTTCATACGCGCTCTCCCCCTGCATCATCCACATCTGCCGCATCGGGATCATTGTCGCGCGGGCGCAGAGGACCGCCGGAACGGATGCGGATAAGCGCCAGGATGGAAAGGCCTGTAATCATGACCACCGCGATTTCACCCAGTGTATCCGTGCCGCGGAAATCCACGATGATGACATTGACCACATTGGCACCGTGAGCAATGACCTTGGAATAGGTATTGAAGAAGGTGGTGAGGCTCGGATCGAAACTGCCCTGCGTGACCTTCAAGAGCAGCAGCATGAAGCCGAGGCCGCAGGCAATGGCAACGGTGCCATCGCAGAGGATTTGCCAAAGCGGACGGTGATCTGATGGCATGAGCCGCAGCCGTGTCATCACCAGCGCCAGAATGACGACTGACAGCGTTTCCACCATGAACTGCGTAAACGAAAGATCCGGCGCGCCAAACAGCAGGAACAGCACTGCCACGGCAAAACCCTGAATGCCAAGCGCAACAATGGCGGTGAGCCGGTTCTTGGCCGTCAGCACGGCCAGAATTCCAAGCAAAGCGATGACGACGAACACCCATTCATGCAGCATGGCATCGCTTGGCCAGGCGGGCATGGCGGGAAGTTCTCCATACAGGAAAGGCGGCACCAGCAGAGTAACGGCAAGGATCAGGAAGGTCATGGTGACATAGACATCCATGCGCCCCGGCTGGACAAAGCGCGTAACCGCAACCGAAAGCCGCACCAGACCCGCAATCAGGCCATCGAAGGCGCGATCCGGCCCTGGCCCCAGCGCATCGATGAGCTTCGTCATCACGGAACGGGCTTTATCAAGCTGCCAGAAAACAAGAACACCCAGCACAACCGTAACCAGCGAAAGCAGAAGCGGCAGGCCGATATTCGGAATTGTGCTGATCGTCACCTGTTCTGGCACGTCCTTGATGGCGCTGACCATGGGAGAGGAAATATAGCGGTGCGCGATCTGCGAGAAGATGCCTGCACAAAGCCCAAGTGCGGCGAGGATGACTGGCCCAAGCCAGAGCAGAACCGGCCCTTCATGCGCATGTTTTGGTGTTTCCACCTTGCGGCCCAGAAAGGGTTTCAGCGCAACCGCAAAGGCCATGGCAAACATCAGCGCATTGCCGATGAGCGCGACAAGCGTAAACAGGATGGCACGCGGATGAGCGCCTTGCAGCGCATAATAGATTTCTTCCTTGGCGAGGAAGCCGAAGAAGAGCGGCAGACCACCCATTGAAAGCGCTGCCAGCAAGGCGGCGACAAAGGTGATGGGCATGGCCGAGCGCAGACCGCCGAGCTTCGTGACATCGCGCGTTCCAGCCTCATGATCCACGATGCCAGCCACCATGAACAAGGCGCCCTTGAACAGCGAATGCGCAACGAGGTAGAGCACGGCAGCAGCAATGGCGTGGTCTGAATCAAAGCCCGTCAACATCACCAGCAGCCCGAGCGAAGCCATGGTGGTGTAGGCCAGCATGAGCTTGAGATCGGTCTGGCGCAGAGACAGGAAGGTGCCGACAAGAAGGGTAATGCCGCCAAAGAAGGGCAGCAGGATTTCCCAGGCAGGAGTTCCTCCCAGAACCGGGTTCAACCGCATGAGCAAATAAACGCCAGCCTTCACCATGGTTGCCGAGTGCAGGTAGGCGGAAACAGGCGTGGGCGCTTCCATGGCATTGGGAAGCCAGGCATGAAAGGGAAACTGCGCCGATTTGGTGAAGCAGCCACCGAGAATGAGCAAAAGCGCTGCCATGTAAAACGGGCTTTCGCGCACGACATCGCCGCCATGCACCAGAAGCGAAAGCTGCGTAACACCACTGACATTCCACAGGAAGACAAGCCCCGCCAGAAGCAACAACCCGCCGCCGCCCGTGATGACGAGCGCCTGGAGTGCTGCCCTGCGCGCTGCCGCCCGTTCATGATCAAAGCCGATCAGCAGGAATGAAGTGATCGAGGTCAGCTCCCAATAGACAAACAGCATCAGGAAGCTGTCAGACAGCACGACACCCAGCATGGAGCCCATGAAAAGCAGGATGAAAGCAAGGAAGCGGCCCTGATGCGGATGCCCTTTGAGATAGCCGCCCGCATAAAGAACAATCAGCGTGCCGATGCCGGTGATGAGCAGCGCAAAGGTAAGCGATAGCCCATCGATGAACCATGAGAAGGACAGGTTGAAACTGGGTACCCAGATATAGCCACCGGTGGCGACTTCACCCGCTGCAATTTCCGGCAGATAGGTTGCAAAGTATAGGAAAGAACAAAGAGGTGCGAGCGCCAGAAGCCATGCAGAATGATGCCCGAGCCTGCGCGTTGCAAAAGGTGCAGTGAGCGCGGCGATGAAGGGAAGAAACAGACAAAGCAAAGTCATCAGCGTCCGTTATTCCTCCCGATCAATCCGCATATTCCAAGTTTCGTTTCGGGTGCCCACAACCCAAATCGCAAGACTTGCTTAAGCTATCGCTTGCTCCGACTCAACGCATTTAGGCGAAAATCGACCCTATGGTCTGTGCGCTACGTGTTTGTGATCTGTGCGTGAATTCCTATATTGGGGAAAAAGAGGAGAAATCCATGAGCGATACCACCACCAAGGTTCACAAAAGCGATGCGGAATGGCGCGACCAGCTGACGCCGGAGCAATATCGCATTCTTCGCGAACATGGCACGGAGCGGGCCTTTACCGGTCCCTACTGGGATAGCAAGGAGAAGGGTCTTTACCGTTGCGCGGGCTGCGACGAGCCACTTTTCATTTCGGATACGAAATTCGATTCCGGCTGTGGCTGGCCGAGCTATTTCGAACCCGTGACGCCGGATGCCGTGACCGAGCATCGCGATAGCACCTTCGGTATGATCCGTACGGAAATCCGCTGCGCAAGCTGTGGCGGCCACCTGGGCCATGTCTTCCCGGATGGCCCGCCACCCACCGGGCTGCGCTACTGCATCAACGGCCACGCCATGGTGTTCGAGCCGATCTGAGACTTCGGGTGATAGCCGCCTCCCCTTGCTGAACTTGGGGGAGGCTGTAGACAACTACCGGCCGGTTCGGAGTTCCATGCAGGTGAGATCCAGCCAGCGGCCGAACTTGGTGCCGACCTGCTCAAACCGGCCAACATGGCGAAAGCCGAGGCTTTCGTGCAAACGGATGGAAGCCTTGTTCTCTGCCTCTATGCAGCCAACCATGACGTGAATGCCGCCTTGGCGCGCGCGCTCTACCAGTTCCGTCATGAGGGTGCGTCCAAGGCCTAGGCCCCGGTGATCGTGATGGATGTAGACCGAATGCTCCACCGTGTGGCGGAAACCTTCGAAGGCACGCCAATCGCCATAGGCCGCATAGCCCGCAATGGCACCTTCAATATCTGCCACGATAACGGGAAAGCCTCGCGCCTTGCGCACCGCATACCACTCCTGCCGATTGGCGAGATCGACCAGATTGTCGTTCCAGATCGCAGTCGTATTGGCAACCGCATCATTATAAATGTCGAGAATGGCAGGCAGGTCGTCAGGTGTGGCGTCACGAATGATGGGCGCGGCGGGCATGGCATATATTCTCAATGATGAACATTGACCTTCGATAGCAGGAGGCTTGATCCACTGTCGAGCCCATGTGACATCCAGCCAGATGTTGCTTAAGCCGGTGCCAAGCTAAAACAGGTCATGACCGCTGAATAATGCACTGCGGCGGCGGCGATGACAAAGGCGTGCCAGATGGCGTTCTGGAAGCGCAGTCGCTCCCACACATGGAAGATGACGCCGAGGGAATAAATGATGCCGCCGATGACGATAAGCCAAAGCGTTACGGAAGGCAGGGCCTGGGAAAGCGGTGGAACCACCACGACGCCGCTCCAGCCCATGCCAAGATAAAGCAGGATGGCGAGGCGATCATATTTACCGGGGAAGACGCATTTCAGCATGATGCCAAAAGCGGCAATCGCCCAGATGAAGATCAACATGCCAAACACCATGGGATCATCCGAGCCACGTTGCAGGAAAGGCGTGTAAGTGGCTGCGATCAAAACGAAAATTGCCGAGTGATCGAAGCGGCGAAGAATCCATTTTGTGCGAGAATGAGGCCAGATATTGTAGGTGAAGGAAACGGACAGACAGAGAAGCAGGCCTATTCCATAGACCCAGGCGGCCGCCAGTTCGCCATAGCTCGACCAGAGGGATGCGTAGAAGATCAGCGCAGTAACGCCGATCAGGGCCAGCACGATGCCGATGCCGTGCACCACCCCGTCTGCCACGGTTTCATGAAAATCGTAATGTCTGCCAAGGCCGAAAAACTCGGTCATCTCATGTCCTGCAATGCGGGGCCGTAGAATGACGTCAGAATGCCAAATAGGTCTTTCCGAAGCAATGCACCGCAGCATGAAGGCGCATCACAATGTGTCATCCGCCTTCAAGAAATGTCAGTCTTTCGTTCAGGTCACGTTCAAGCCTCTGTCATGCAATCGCTGCAAAGGGCGGCATGCGGCACTGACTTCAGGCGCGCCTCAGCAATGGGCGCTCCGCATTTCGCACAGATCCCGAAGCTTCCGGCTGATATCCTGTCCAGCGCCGCAGCGATGGCTTCAAGCTCCCTTTGCCCGGCATCACCCAAACCTTCCAGCACTTCGTCATTGTTTCGCTCCACGGCGCGGTCGTCATCATCCGGGTTACGGGGCTGATCGAGGTCTGTTTCGATCCGCACCAGCCGGTTTCGCAGTTCAGCCTGTCGGGCTATGAGAATGTCTTGATAAAGCTTGGTATCCATGCGTCACCTATCCACCAGAACCGAGCATTTGGCGTGGCGCACGACGCGATCGGCCGTGGCACCGATCAGGTAATTGGAGAAATCCGGCTTGTGGGATGCAAGCACGATGAGATCCGCCCCATAGGCTTGCGCCGCGGCCAGAATTTCGTGCGCTGGCGCGCCGATGCGCACATCCACCGTGGCGCTGACGGCCACGCGATCACGCAATTCCTGAAGCTTTTCGTTTGAATCCTTGCGTGCAGCCCCCATCAGATCCGTCGGGATATCAATGGCAAGATAGGTCGGCAATTCTTCAACGACATTGACCAGCGTAATGCGTCCGCCCTGGTCCAGTAGTGTTACTGCCTTTTGCAGGATGTGCTCGCCCTTTTCCAGTTGTGCGATATCAACAGCAACGACAATCGATTTGTACATGGCGCTCTCCCCAAGGTTGATAGGTGCATCATCACCACTCCCTGGCTTTTTGCGTTGATGGAAATCAAAGTCCGTCACAATCACATCGTTCAACTAAATCGAACAAATCATCTGCAAAATCCCATCTACCGTGAACAATGGCCAAGGTTCATATTGTGCTTAAGTTCACGAACCGAAAGATCGCCCTCATGTCGTCCAGCGCTTCCCTACCCTTCGCCCTCTCGCGGCCTGCCCATGTGGATACGGCCCATCTTGTGGTGCAGGATCTCAGTGTCGTGAGTGGCTACTACCAGCGGGTCATCGGACTGGGCTTGCTTGAAAAAACGGAAAGTGGCCACGTGCTGGGGGCGCATGGAACACCCCTTTTGACACTGACGACAGGCAGCAACGTGAAGCGTGCGCCGCGGCAGGCAGCAGGGCTGTTCCATACGGCATTTCTGGTGCCGGATCGCAAGGCACTGGCTGGCTGGCTTTTTCATGCTGCCCACAGCGGTGTGCAACTGGATGGCGCATCCGACCATCTGGTAAGTGAGGCGCTTTATCTGACCGACCCTGAGGGCAATGGTATCGAAATTTACCGGGACCGCACGCCGATGGAATGGAACTACCATGAAGACGGCACGGTGGAGATGGCGACCGACCGGCTGAACCTGCAAGCGCTTTATGACAGCGCCCCCAAGGAAAATTTTGTTGGCATGCAGCCCGGCACCGTGCTGGGCCACATTCACCTGCAAGTGGGTGATATCCCGCAGGCCGATGCCTTCTATCGCGATGTTCTGGGCCTCAAAATCATGGCGCGTTATCCAGGCGCGAGCTTCTTTGCAACAGGCGGCTATCACCATCACATCGCCGCCAATATCTGGAACAGCCGAGGTGCCGTGGCACGTCAAGATGCAATGAGCGGACTTTCCGACTATACCCTTCGATTCACCGACCCGGCAGTCCTCGACCGGGCGGTGCAGAACCTCGACAAACTGGAGATTGCCGCCACGCGTACGAGCAGTGGCTGGAGCCTGAAAGACCCTTGGGGAATCGGCCTCACACTTGCGGCGTGAGGCATTGCTAATTTACCTCTGATTGCGCTGGAACCTGCATTCTCTTTGCGCGTTTCTCACGGTCATCAGGGGAGCCCCGCCATGGGAACGACGATCGCTGGTTCAACCAGCCGGCAAAGCGCACGCCACAAACGCCAGGTTCTGGAGCATGAAGCTGCTCGACAGGATGAGTTGGCCGTTTATTCCAGCGATGCCACTGAGTTTTTGCCTTTGGGCCGCGACTCGCTGGAGGTGGCAAAAGCCTGGGCAGTGATCGGCATCTTCTTCATCATCGGCTTTGCGATCGTGCAGCATATGTCGCTCATTCTGAAGCCGGTAACGCTTGCCATTGTGGTTGGCATGATCCTGGGCATGGTTGCAGAACGCATGGGCGAATTCGGCATTCCGCGTTTCGGTATTGCCGTTATCCTGTCCAGCCTTGTGATGGTGTCTGTGTTTCTGATCGTCAACGCTCTTGCGGGACCGGCAGCGAGCCTCGTGCAAAACGGGCCGGCTGTGCTGGAGGGTGCGCTGGCGCGAATCACGCCGTTTCTGGAGCGGCACCACTGGCTGAACATAACACCGACCACCTTTGAGACGGGGCCGATGTCCATGGAAAAGCTGCTCGAAAACAGCAGCAATATCTTAGGCGTTCTCTCTTCCAGCGTAACACCCGCCATCATTCAGGCGCTGATCTTTTTTGCCGGGCTGCTTCTGTTTCTCTATGGCCGGTTGAAGCTTCGTCGTTCCATCATCATGGCCTTCCCTTCCCGCAAGCAGCGGCTGCTGGCAATTCGAATCCTGAACGCCGTTGAAGAAGTGCTGGGCTATTATTTCGCAACCGCCAGCCTGATCTACCTCGGCCTTGGCGTTGTCATGACAGCCATCGCCTATTTTGGCGGGCTTTCCATGCCGATCCTGTGGGGCATTTTCGCCTTTCTCTCCAGCTTCGTTCCTTACCTTGGAATTACGCTCATGACATTTTCCGTCGCAGTGGCGGGTGTCTTGAGCCACGACACGCTGATCATCGGCCTGTTGCCTGCCTTCGTGTTCTTCATGGTTCACCTGATCATGGAAAACCTGCTGTTTCCGGCAGTCATGGGTCGCCAATGGGAGATCAACCCCTTCGTCGTCTTCGTGGCTATCCTTTTCTGGACCTGGATGTGGGGTGCCGTGGGCGCCATGCTGGCGCTGCCGCTTTCGCTGATCGTGATGACGGCGATGCACGAGATGTTCCCGGACCGGAAAACCGTGCCTCAGTTGCCTTAGAGCTTTTGTTCTTAGGCTTCCTCGCGAAAAGCCGCTACGGGATTTGTCTGGAAATGTACCAATGATCGTTCGATTGGACGGCGCAAAAACGCCGTCCATCGCTTTTCATTCATAGAGATAGTGCTCGCCCCAGGCCTCGCGCGGGATCTTGGAGCCGACCTTGTAATCGAAGGACTGGATCGTAATTCCGTCCTCATCCGTCTTGCACTTGTATTTCAGGCGATACCAGTCTCCTGCGCTGCGAAACACAGCACCCGGAGCCCGCAAAAGCCCGTTATTCTCCTCGGTGTCGCCAAAGGTATAGGCGATAACCTTGTCTGGTTTGAAGCCATCACCCTGTTTGGCAATGCGGCTCATGGCCTCGATATCGCAACGTTGTTCGCGCCGCTCGTCAGGCGTAAGACGATCCAATTGGCGGATGATGTTGCTATCGAGAGCATAGGCGGGAAGCGCCGTGGCACCGGTGAGAACCAGCACCGCAGCGGTGGTCAGTCTTTTTATCATGGCATATTCCATCCAATGTGACTCGGACGCGGCGGAAACTAGGCGTGTCAAACCGGCTTGGCTACCCTTTTTCGTCAGAAAATCCGAATTGTGATCAGCTTTGCAATAAAATGCGGAACTTGCCCTTCGGCTTGAGCGGTCTTATCTCTCAATCCAATTCATCGAAATGACCTGACGCCGGAGCATACCTTGGCCTATAAGCGAAACGCCTTCCAGAACTTGCCCACACCTCCAGTTGCCGCCAGGAAGCCGGTGAGCGACACCCGTCACGGCAAGAGCCGCACGGATGATTATGCCTGGTTGCGCGCCCATAACTGGCAAGCGATGTTCAAGGACACCTCGATCCTTGACGCTGAAATCCGCCAGCATCTGGAAGCGGAGAATGCCTATATGGAAGCAGCCCTTGGCGATACGGCCGAGCTTCAGAAGGCGCTGTTTGCCGAGATGAAAGGCCGCATCAAGGAAGATGATTCCTCTGTGCCGGTGAAGGATGGCTCCTTCGCCTATGGCACCTTCTTCGTCAAAGGCGGCGAACAGGCCCACTATTTCCGCACACCCCGCGAAGGTGGCGAGAGGCAGGAACTGCTGGATGGCGACAAGGAAGCCCAAGGCAAGGACTATTTCCGCCTCGCCGGAATTGACCATTGCAGCGACCACAGCCATGGCATCTGGGGCTATGACGACAAGGGCTCTGAATATTTTACGCTGAGGGTTCGCAATCTGGCGACTGGAGAAGATTTAGGCGACGTGATCGAGAACACCTCCGGCGGCGGTGTCTGGGCGCCCGATGGCAAGAGCTTCTTCTATACACTTCAGGATGAAAACCACCGGCCTTCAAAGGTTTATCATCACATCCTCGGCCAGCCGCAATCTTCCGATCGGCTTGTCTTTGAAGAGAAGGACCCCGGCTTCTTCATGGGCGTTGGCGGCTCTCTTCTGGATGACTTCATCTATATTGACATCCACGACCATGAGACCTCGGAATATCATCTTATCCCGACCACGGATTTGACGGCGCAGCCCATGCTGGTGGCAGAGCGCGAAGAGGGCATCGAATATTCGATGACCGAGGGCGGCGACATTTTCTACATTCTCACCAATGATGGTGGAGCCAAGGATTTCAAGATCGTATCGACTCCGGTCAATGCGCCGGGCAAAGAAAACTGGACCGATGTGGTGCCGCATGAGGCGGGTCGCCTTATCCTCTCGCACGCAGCCTATGCGCGCCATCTCATCTGGTTGGAGCGTCGCGACGGTCTGCCGCGCATTGTCATCCGCGACCGCACCAGTGGCGAGGAACATGCCATCGCCTTTGACGAGGAAGCCTATTCGCTGGGCCTTCAGGGCGCTGCAGAATATGACACAGACGTCATTCGCTTTTCCTACTCTTCCATGACGACGCCGAGCCAGTTGTTCGACTACAATATGGCGACCCGCGAGCGTGTGCTCTTGAAGACGCAGGAAGTGCCTTCCGGCCACAACCCGGATGATTACGTGACGCGTCGCGTGATGGCACCGGCTCATGATGGGGAATTGGTGCCGGTCTCCCTGCTCTACCACAAGAATACCCCGCTGGATGGCTCTGCGCCATGCCTGCTCTATGGCTACGGCGCCTATGGCATCACCATTCCTGCCAGTTTCTCCACCAACGCGCTTTCTCTTGCCGATCGTGGCTTCGTCTATGCCATCGCCCATATTCGTGGTGGCAAGGACAAGGGCTTCAGCTGGTATGAAGACGGCAAGATGGAGAAGAAGCAGAACACGTTCAAAGACTTTATCTCTGCCGCTGATCATCTGGTCGCTCAAGGCTTCACCTCTTACGACAATATCGTCGCCGAAGGCGGTTCTGCGGGCGGCATGTTGATGGGCGCGATTGCCAATATGGCCCCGGAAAAGTTCGCCGGCATCATTGCCGCCGTTCCCTTCGTGGATGTTTTGAATACCATGTTGGACGACACGCTGCCGCTCACCCCGCCGGAATGGCCGGAATGGGGCAACCCGATTGACTCGCAAGAAGAATACGAGTGGATCGCCGCCTATTCGCCTTACGACAACGTGGGCAACAAATCTTATCCGCCGATCCTCGCGCTGTCTGGCCTTACCGATCCGCGTGTGACCTATTGGGAGCCGACAAAGTGGATCGCCCGACTTCGGGAACAGGCACCACAGGCAGGCCCCTTCCTGTTGAAAACCAACATGGCAGCAGGTCACGGCGGCAAATCCGGCCGCTTTCAGCGGCTGGAAGAAATCGCCTTCGAATATGCTTTTGCATTGAAGGTTGCAGGCAAGGCGTGAGAGTAACACCGCTCTTGAAGGAGCGAAATGCTTGCGCTATCGTTCAGGAGTGCCCCCGACAGCGGTAACTGTCGGAGGCGTGGCGTTTACATTAAGAAATTGACCCGCACGATAGCCGTCCAGCCCGTGCGGGTTTTCTTTATCATAAACGTGATCGTGACAGGTAAAATGCCCATCCTCTCACTCCTGATCGAGAGCAAAGCCTATGCCTTGGTCGGGGCGGCTCATCCTCCCCGACAGGCCTGCTGGACTGGGGCCTATGCTGCTTCTGCGCTCAACGGTTGCGCTTTAACAGCATTAGCGTGCGGTGTCGCCTCGCTGGATTTCGGGTAGCTTTTCCGTATAAGAAATAAAGAACGCTCTCTCACAGAGGAGCAAGAGAGCGCTCGTGCGTAGACCCCCTCCCTCACTCCGCCGGAGCAGCCACTGCCCGCCTGTTGGCGCGGCGTGATCTGTCCAGCCGCCAGCGCACAGCATCCACGGCCACGAATGCGAGCAGGCTCAACCCCATGAGCGGGAGCGCAAAGCCAAGTGCCATGGCAACAACCACCACGCCCAAGCGCATTGGCCAGCCGAGATAGAGGAAGGATTGCACAAGCGTTCTGGCCGGTGCACCGGCTGCCGGGCGCCGCTTCCACCAAAGCGCATAGCCATAGAGAATGGATGCGCAAAGGCTCAAGCCAATCGCACCGACAACGATCTGGTTGATCAGGCCGAACTTGACACCCATGTGGATATCGATGCCCCAGCGAATGAGCTTGGGGATGATGGTGAAGGTGGCGAAATCGGCGCGGCTGGTGACGGTCATATCTCGTGGGTCGATAGCGACCGTATCCACCTGGGTGGGCGTAGAACGATCATATTCCCGCACCATCCATGCTTTGTCCGCCGACTTTGACGGGCGAATTTCAACCATTGGGGATTCAATGCCTGCCTCACGGGCGGTGGCTAGAACCTGATCCATCTGAGTTGCAGGATCTGGCAGGCTTGCGGCTGGGGGCGTAGCCATGCCGGGCATCATGTGATCCATATGCGCGGAATGATCCATGTGCGCCATGTCCATTCCCGGCATATGCGGCGCGGCATCGAGTTTCAGTGAAACCGAGGGCGTCACCCAGTTCAAGCTGGTGCGCAGCGCATCAATATTGTCACCCGCATATTTCGACCAGGTAAGGCCGGTAGCGGAGAGGAAGAAAAGGCCAACCGCAATCCACAGGCCAATGGTGGAATGCAGACGGCGCACGCGGTTCGTCCGATCCGCCTTGCCTGTCCGATCCGCCTTGCCTGCAGGTTCCATGCCGCGCCGCCAGAGCCAGATCACGATGCCGCCAAGTGCTGCGATCCAGAGCCAGGAGGCTGCAAGTTCGCTGTAGTTCCGGCCCAGATCCCCCAACATCAGGTTGCGATGAAAGAGATCGATAAAAAGTCGCAAGGGCAGAACGCCGCTGGTGCCATAGACCACCAGATCGCCTTTGACGGCAAGCGTGACAGGATCGACGAAGACGGCGCGTGTCTCGGATTCGCCAAGCTGTGGCTCGGCAAACATCACGCGGGTCGTGCCGCCCTGGAACGTCGCGGGGCGAACGGCAAACACGGCACGGTCCTTGCCCAGATAGGCTTGAGCAGCGTGGATCTGTTTTTCCAGGCTTTGGATTTCACCAGTTGCAGAGCCCGTCAGGTAATCGCGGAAGAGGTAATCTTCGAGCTGCGGGGTTGCCACATAAAGCGTGCCGGTCAATGCCGCGATGAAGATGAACGGCCCGACAAAGAGGCCGATATAGAAATGCAGGCGCGTGAGGAAGGCCCGCAATTCCGATCCGAAGGACGGTGCACGCTTTTGAGCGCGCAGGCTGGCGCTTTTCGTTGAAGACGACATGAGTGTTTTCCATGATCGATGGAGAAGGAATGATTCAGAGGATCATGGAGTTCGCAGGTGGTCCCCGCGCCTGAGGCGCAAGAACGGCGAGAGAGGGACCGGCACCGACAACAGGGCGCGCCCAGCGAATGGCCAGCACATTCGGCGAATGGGAGGGCAGCACACGCAAATGCGTATCCAGCGCAGGCCCTGCCCCGCAAGCGAGCTGGCAGAGCATGAGACACTGGGCTTTGCCCGCCGGATCGCTCGGTTGCTCGGAACTGCTGGACGTTGCCCCGCCATGGCTGGAACAGATAATCAGATCACCGTTGAGCCCGGCAACGACCATGCTTTGCTGAAGATAGGCACCGATGAAAAGCTGAATGACAAGCGCATAGCCCAAAAGGACTATTGTAAGACCCTTGCAAAGCAGGATCGTATGATTACGCTCGTCATGTTTCATGAGAATGCCATGCCACAGCAGCAACAAACTGTCATCCGTCAGCGACTGGTTTTGCCCTGCGACATTTTGGAGTGTAGCTCTGCCGCTTCTCGCAGAAGCTGAGGCGCAATACTGGAATGTGATTTACGATTCAATCTGTGGATGCATAAAACTGTTTTCAGCGCCCGATATTACTTGTTGAAACGCGATAAGAGTCTCGAGTTAAAACATATCGTTAGCATTTGATCGCTAGTTTTAGCCAAGGTTGAGGCTAAATAAAGTGTTGCGAGGGCGGGTTGTTGGAAACTTCGGTGTGGCTTCTGATTTCAGTGGTGGTTCTGGCCATCCTGATTCTCGTTGGAGCGATCCGAGCGCCAGATGCCCCCGGGCGTCGCGCCTTCACAATGGCCATTCTTGTTGCCCTGTGGTGGACAGCCTGGGTGCTGGCCCGCCATTCATCCGACGATTTGGAGTTCAAGATCCTTGCCTGCAAGATGGCCTGGTTCGGCGTGATTGGTACCCCGCTGTTCTGGTCGCTCAGCTTCATCACATATGCGCGCGGCAAGAGCGTTGAAACCAACGCTCAATTGGCCCTCGCGGCCCTGTTAAGCGCGACATTTGGAATTTTGGCGCTGACCAATGATTGGCATCATTGGATGTATAAGGGCCTGATTGACGAAACCACCATGACTTTCGAACATGGCTGGCTGTATGCGACAGCCATGGCCATTGCCTATTCCTGCGTCGGTATTTCCTTCCTGCTGGGCGTAACGATGACAGTGCGCGCACGTGGTATTCATCGCTGGCAGCTCTGGGCCTTGCTGGCGTCTGCCTCGTTCCCGACCATCGGCAATATCAGCTATACCGCTTACGGCTTCACGCTGTTCAACGATGATCCGACACCATTCATTTTTGCCGCGACGGGCGCGTTCATGCTCGGAGCCCAATTGTTTGGACATCTTTTCGTCCTGCCACCCATTGGTCGCGATGCCATCTTCGGCGTCCTTCCCGATCCTGTCATCGTGGTCGATGCGCAAAATCGCATTCTGGAAATGAACCCGGCAGCGGAAGCCCTGCCCGGCGTGCCGAAACAACCCGTTGGCAAAAACCTTGAAGACCTGCCTGAACTCGGCCCCATCCTGAGAGCTTCGACAAATCGCGACGGCGAGAGGCATGAAATCACCATCGAGAATGAAGGCATATTTGAACTGTCCTGCCATTCGCTGACCCCTTGGGGCCGGACAGGCGGGCGCATGATCGTTCTGCGTGATATTTCACTGCGCAAGGCCACGGAAGATCGCCTGGCTGCACTTTCTCGCGATCTTGAGGCGCGACTGGTCGAAAAGATGCAGTTGCAGGCGTTGTTGCGAGAAGAAGCATCACGCGATCACCTGACAGGGCTTTACAATCGACGCCATGCACAAGAGGTCTTGCCGCCGCTATTTGAAAAAGGCGCCACATCTTCGCTGGTCTGCGTAGCAATTTTGGATATCGACTATTTCAAACTGTTCAACGATCGCTACGGTCACCAGACTGGCGATCTGGTTCTGAAACTGTTTGCCGACCTGCTGAAGCAGGATCTTGGAAGTGCGGGAAGAGCATTCCGCTGGGGCGGTGAAGAATTCCTGATCGTGCTGGATGGCGTCAACCGTTCGCAGTTCATGGAGCGTGCGCAACGTTGGCAGACCAAACTTTCGGAATGCACAATTGCAGGGGTCAACGACCTCGCCCTCACCTTCTCCGGGGGCGTGTTTGTGAGCCATGGTGGCGAATGCAGCATGGAAGAGGCCGTGAAAGCCGCAGACATGGCGCTCTATAATGCCAAGGCAGCGGGGCGTAACACATTATCAGTGTTTGGCGATTACATCGAGCCTTCTCCCAGAGAGGCGCATTCTCTGATTCGCAAACCCGAAGAGCTCCGGATCAACAAGCGCGGCTGATCTTCAAGCGCGAATGGTTCCAAGCCACAGAGCGGTTGCGGCGCTCGTCAACCGCTAATCTCAGCCGTTAGTCAATGCAGTTTGCCAAGGCAAACATGCGTCACGCAAGCTTCGCGCAAGCTTCGTGGATTAAGAAGTGGTTAATACAACAACCACTTGGGCTCAACGCGATGCAGATCGACAGCGGATTGAATAACTACGGTTATTCTGCTCGTCCCTACCCGGCAGAGCGGAAACCGGACGAACAGGCAACTCAGGCACCGGAAGTGCGCATACGCTCCCTCACAGGCTTGACCGGCAGCAGCACATTGCTCTCCACCAATCTGGCAAGCGCGCTCTGGGCCGTAGAGGGTGGCAAGGAAACGGCGGAAGAAGCATCTTCACCGCTCTCTCCCACACAGATCACGGATGTGTATTCCGAATTCTGATCGATTCTGAAGCACGTTGGGGCTTATCAGCCCCACGCAACGTGCTTCAACTTCCTGTTTTTACGCATGTCGTCATCGCAAAACCGCTGCACACTTTTGCGCGACATGCTTTTAAGCACGTTGGGGCTTATCAGCCCCACGCAACGTGCTTCAACTTCTTGTTTTTACGCATGTCGTCATCGCAAAACCGCTGCACACTTTTGCGCGACATGCTTTTGAGTCTGATCGAGAATCACGAAAGCCCATGCGCTCAATTCGGCACATGGGCTTTTTTGCTGTTTGGGCCTTCGCAAAGGTTTGGACGATCAGGCCGCTTGCGTGACTTCCACCGTAATATGCGACAGGCCCGAAACGTTGGCCAGACGCGCCTTGTAGGCTGACGGTTCCTGTGGCGCGGTCGACACGATGGAAAGAATGGCGGCGTTGTGGCCGGGGCCAACCTGCCAGACATGCAAATCGGCAATACGATCGCCATCCCGCTCTACATGCTGGCGAATTTCGTCCGCCATATGTCCCTCATCCGGCACCGCATCCAGCAGCACGCCCGCCGTATCGCGAATGAGCCCGTAGGACCAGCGCGCAATAACCAGACCGCCGACAATACCCATGATTGGATCTAGCCAGATCCAGCCATAGCTGCGACCGAGAATGAGGGCGGCTATGGCCAGAACGGAGGTCAGCGCATCGGCCAGAACGTGCAGATAGGCGGCGCGCAGGTTATGATCCTTGCCGTGATGATGATGGCCGCCATGGTGCGCATGGTGTCCGCCGTGATGTGCGTGATGGCCACCGTGGTGGTCGCCATGATGATGATCATCGTCATGATCATGATGCGCATGATCATGATGTGAATGGCTGTGACCGTGATGGTGCGGCTCATCGCGCAAAAGCCAGGCACTGGCGAGATTGACGGCCAGACCAAGGATGGCCACGAGGATGGCTTGTCCGAATTCGATTTCCACCGGGCTTGCCAGGCGAATAGCACTTTCAGCAGCAATCAGCAGCGCAATGAGGGCAAGAATAACCGCACTGGCAAAACCCGCCAGATCTCCCAGCTTGCCGGTTCCGAAGGTGAAGCGGCGGCTTTTTGCCTCGCGCCGCGCATACCAATAGGCAAGTGCTGCAATCAACATGGCACCGGCATGGGTGGACATGTGCCAGCCATCGGCCAGAAGCGCCATGGAGCCAAACATGGTGCCTGCCACGATTTCGAGCACCATCATGCTGGCCGTGAGCGCAATCACCAGCCAGACCTTGCGTTCGTTCCGGCTGTGCTGCTCGCCCAGAAAAATGTGTTCGTGCTGCAGATCTTCGAAATGTGCCGCCATTGTGAACCCGTCCCTAAAATTCTGCTATTCGCCGCGCATATAGGTGCGCAGGGCCTCGGAAAGCTCCTGTGCAGCGATCTGCCGTTCCGCCTCGTTTTCAGCAGCGACGACATGCTCCGTCAGATGCTCCTGCATCAATTCCACCGTGAGGCCGGAGAGCGCACCGCGAATGGACGCCAGCAATTGCAGCACCTCGCCGCAAGGCTGGCCGCCTTCCAACGCCCGTTCAACCGCTTCCATCTGCCCCTTCAGCCGCCGAATGCGGGCCAGAAGCTTATCCTTGCCGTGATGTGTATGCGCCATCTCAACCTCATAGTATAGGGGGGTACCCTATATCGAGATCCGCTATTCCGCAAGATGCAACGAAAAAGCGGGCCGTGGAGCCCGCTTTGCGAAGTGATTTGCCAGTAGACCTTAATGGTGGTGGGAAGCCCCGGCATGATGGCCATCATGCTCGTGTCCGGCGCAGCAGGCAGAACCATGCGCATGGGAATGTGCCTCTGCCCCATGATCATGCGGATCGATATTGGGATCGATTGCCCCCTTCTCCTTCCACTCGGCCCAGGACTGTGTGAGAATCTGGAAGGAAGAGGTGAGGAAGAGGCCAGCCATGACGGCCGCAACGGCAAGATCAGGCCAGGCAGTGGTGGTGCCCCAGACGCCCAGCGCCGCAATCATGACCACGACATTGCCGATGGCATCGTTGCGCGAGCAGAGCCAGACGGAGCGCACATTGGCATCTCCATCCTTGTAATTGATAAGCAGGTAGACACTGATGAGGTTGGCAGCGAGCGCCATGAAGCCGATGACGCCCATAATCGGCGCTTCCGGCATGCCGGTATAGAAGACGCGGTAGAGCGTGGAGCCGAAGACCCAGAGCCCCATGCCGAACAGGCTGATGCCCTTGGCAGCCGCTGCCATGGTTCTGGTTTTCAACGATGTACCAATCACCGCCATGGATATGCCATAGGTGACGGAATCGGCAAAGAAATCCAGCGCATCGGCCTGCAGCGCCTGTGAGCGCGCCATATGGCCTGCCGTCATTTCCACCACGAACATGGCAGCGTTGATAATGATGACCGCCCACAGACGCCGTTTATAATCGGCTGAAAGCCCTTCGAATGTTCCGTGATGATGGCCACAGCCCGCACTCATGATGTCACCTTCTGCTTGGAATTGTTGTGGTGACACTCTACATAATCCCTCTAGTCACTAGAGGTTCAAGAGGAAAATTTGCGAATGTATGCCATCGGTGAATTATCCCGCAGAACCGGCGTGAAAGTGCCGACCATTCGCTATTACGAGCAGATGGGACTGATGCCACCCGGTGAACGGACCGAGGGCAACCAGCGCCGCTATTCCACCGATGATCTCGACCGGTTGACGTTTATCCGCCATGCTCGCGATCTTGGGTTCGAGATCACCATGATCCGTGATCTCATTGCCCTTAGCCAGCACCCCCACGCGCCTTGCCAGGATGCTGACCGCATCGCCGCCACGCACCTCAAAGATGTGCGCGACAAGATAGAGCGGCTGAAGAAGCTGGAAGAGGAGTTGGCGCGCATCGTTTCCCACTGCGATGGCGGGCACACGGTGGAAGAGTGCTATGTCATCCGCTCGCTTTCCGACCACGGCCTTTGCGGGCATGAGCATTGAGTTTTTCAATCGTTCAGATTGCGCTTGACTCGCACAAAGTTAGAGCGCATCCATAGCGTCATGTTGATCGCACGCGCACCCATCTCCTGCACGTATTTTTGGGCCTACCGGTAACCGGCGGCTCGACAGATCACTTTGTCAACAAGCCGCCGTCAGGCGGCTTTGTTGTATCAAGACGGCACCTGACGGCACCACAAGAACAAGAGGATGCCGAAATGACCGAAGATACTGAAATCTCCCTCTCCCGCCCTGCTGTCGTGAACATTCGCGCCGCCAAACCGCGTGACCTTCCCGAACTGAATGAAATGATAGCGCTTCTCGCGGCCCATCATGGCGATGCCGCTGGCATGACGCCGGAAAAGCTTGAGCGTGACTTGTTCGGCGATAGCCCGTGGATTCAAGCACTCGTGGCCGATACGGGCGACGAATTGATTGGCTACGCCATTCTCGTTCCGCTCTACAGGGCGCAGGAAGGCAAGCGCGGGCTGGACCTGCACCATCTTTTCGTGCGGGACGGACATCGCGGCCATGGCATTGGCCAGCATCTGGTAAACCGCGCTCGCGATCACGCGAAAGCCCGTGGCTGCGACTTCCTTTCCGTCAGCGCCGCAACCGGCAATTTCGCCGCCCATCGCTTCTACGAGAACATGGATTTCATCTCGCGCCCGGTGACCGGCATGCGTTTTTTGCAAGCGCTCGGCTGATCCGGGAGAACGAGGATGAAACGGATCGCCGTTGTTCTTTTGCAGGATTATGCCGATTGGGAATGCGCGCTGTTGATGGCCGCATGCCGGGCCTTTCTGGATGTTGAGGTGGTGACCGCTGCACCGCGAGGTGAAACTGTCGTCTCGTTGGGCGGGCTGAAGGTCACGCCGGATATGTCGCTGGATGCTCTCGACCCCGCAGATTTCGATGCCATTGTTTTTCCCGGCGGCATGAGTTGGGAAAAGGGAGTGGCACCAGACCTTAATGCGCTGGTGCTTGACTTTCATAGCCAGGGAAAACGGGTGGCCGGCATCTGCGCGGCTGCCAGCATGCTGGCAGGCAGCGGAATTTTGAACAGCGTTCGCCACACAGGCAACCAGCTTGCAGCGCATCAGAAGTGGCCTGCCTATGCTGGACAGGCTCTTTATCAGGATCAGAAGCAGGCCGTTTCTGACGGACGCATCATCACCGCAGCGGGCACAGCTCCGGTGAGCTTCACGATTGCAATTCTGAAGGCGCTGGATCTCTGGGAGGGCGAGGCCCGCGAAGTGTTGGAAGCCATCAGCGCTGAATACCGGGACTGATGGCTGTCACTCATTCAATCGTTCGGGGCCTATGCGCTGCTACTTCTTCGGTACGGCCTTGAGATAGGCAGCGATTGCCTGAATATCTTCCTTCGGCAAATGGGCGATGTTCTGTTGAACTTCGGCCATGGTGCCGCCGACACTATCGAAATCCGGGGTGAAGCCGGTTTCCAGATAGCTGGCAATCTCTTCCTCACTCCACTTTCCGATGGTCTCGGAACCCGGCGTAATATTGGGGATTTTGCCCTCGCCTTCCGGATTGGGACCACCGGCCAGCCATTGATCCAGCTGCAAGCCACCCAGTGCGTTGCGCGGCGTGTGGCATTCGCCGCAATGCCCTGGACCTTCAACCAGATATTGGCCGCGCTTGACCTGATCGCTGGCATTGGCAATTTCCACGCGCGGCTTGTCGCTGAAGAACAGGAACTTCCAGCCGCCGAGAGACACACGCATATTGTAGGGGAAGCCCAACTCATGCGCAGGAGCGACATTGCTGCTGGCGGCTAAGGTTTTGATGTAGCCGAAGAGGTCGTTCACATCCTTGGGCGTCATGCGCGCATAGGAGCTATAGGGGAAGGACGGGTAAAGGTGTTCGCCGTTCGGCCCGACGCCGCGCGTCATGGCGTCGCCGAACTGCGCAAGCGTCCAACTCCCAATTCCGGCCTTCGGGTCTGGTGAAATATTGGGAACGTTGAAGGTGCCGAATGGGGTGGGCAGCTTGTGGCCGCCGGAGAGCACCTTCTGATCCTCACCCTTGGCGCCGGTGGCGGCATGACAGCTGACGCAGCCGCCCGCCCAGAAAAGCTTTTCGCCATTGGCCACATCCGGCTGGCCAAGATTGGCCCAATATTGCGCCGGGTGCGGCTGAGGCTTGGTAAGGGCGTAAGCGACGGCTGCACCACCGGCCACCACTATTGAGCCCGCCATCAAAAACTTCGCCAGGGTGGATGCCATATCTCTTACCGATGTTTCGTTGCCGATTGGATTTTGATGAGCGCCAAGTGGCACAAAAAATTGCTGCAGCCTGACTATACAGACTGCAGCAATAGAGAGAATGCCAAAAACTTAAAGCGTATCGAGATCTTTCAGATCCGCTCCCCACGCCTCAGGTCTTTGTTTTACGCATGTTCTTGGCGCAAAATCGCTGCACAATTTTGCGCCACATGCTCTAGCGCTTCAGGCGGTAGGCCTGATGGCAGGAGCTGCAATCCGCACCGATGGTTTTCATCGCCTGGCCAACGGCTGCCTGATCTGCCGGCATGGAGGCGAGAACTGTTTCAGCATCCGCAGAGAGCTTCAGGGACTTCGCCTTGAAGTCATCCATATTCTGCCAGATGGCGGGAGCCGCTTGGGTATTCTGGCCAGTTTCAGAACCAGCCGGGAAATGGTTCGGGAAATCCTTGGCAGAGGCGGAGATCGTGGTCAGCGACTTCTTCACCACCTCGGCATCATAGGGCTTTTCGCCCTTGGCAATGGCAGCGAGCGCACCGACCGACGCGCCGATCTGCTTCATCAGGCCCTGGCGAACCAGTTGCGGCTCATCCGCTGCACCGGCGGCAGCGGCACCAAGACAGATGACAAGTGCGGCGGCAGTCGCAAATTTGAACTTCATGGCATTCTCCCTCTCACGAGCCCGCACGCCTTGCGCAGCTCTTCCAAACGTAACGCAGATTACACAGTAGACCATTGAAAGAAATGGCGTTTTTATGGCCACACAAACTTGTGAAGATGGCCATTTATTCCCCATTGCCTTGGGCTATGGTGATGTTTGTGAAGCAGCCCGGCTTCAGGCGCGTAATGTGCGGCTTGTCTCGCGCCCGAAACCGCGTACCTCCAGCCGATCGGGGAAGATATCGACAATCGCGAAAGCGTTTTCCCGCTCTGTATCCACCATGCCCTTGAAGTTCAGGAACCAGCAACCCGCCTGTTGCGCCAGCCCTCCCCGGTGGTCATGCCCGCTCATATAGGCCCGCACATGGCTCTGGCTGGACAAGAGGCTGGAAAGCACATCCGCATCCCACAGGCTGTGATCGGTAAAGGGAAGCAGGGGATAGTGGTTGAAGACGATCACCTGCTGACCAAGATCGTGGGCACGCCGCAGTTCGCCAGCAATCCACTGCAACTGATCATCCGAGATCCCTGCATTCCAATCCTTTGCATTCGGCGCACCCGCCTCGATCAGACGATCAAGCCGGTATTCAGCCTTTTTCCGTGCTGCGGCATCAACACCGGCGGCAAACAGGCTTTCCTCGCAGCCATCCGTCACCAGGAACCGGATGCCAGAGCGGCTGAAGGCATAATAGTTTCGTGGCATGTCGAGCCGCACGCGCACATCTGAAAGTTTTTCCGGCTCCACGAGGAAGTCATGATTGCCCGCAAGAAATAAGATTTCATGGCGGGACCGGCGATAGACATCCATCGGCGCATCGAAATTGCTCCATCCCCTGTCAATCAGGTCGCCCAGCGTGATGATGAAGGAAAGGTCTTCGCCTTCGAATGTCGCTATAGCCTCTGCCAGCTTGCTCAAGCTGTTGCGGAAATAGCGGTTCATTGCCGGGTCATCGTTCTGATCGGCATATTGTGGATCGGCAATAACACCGAAGCTGAGGAGCGGTTCTTCAATCATGAGCGCTGATTAAGCGCGGCGTGTGACAGCGAGGTGACAAGCCGGACAAAGCAAGTCATGACCTCCACCAAAGGTGGAGGTTTATTTACTTCATAAACACAAATGCGCCCGGCGGATGAACCGGCCGGGCGCATTTGGTTAAAAGCGAATTTGGTTAAGCTTACTTGGAAGCAGCTTCGTACATTTCCAGTACGTAATCCCAGTTGATCAGGTTATCGACAAAGGCTTCGAGATACTTTGGACGCGCATTGCGGTAGTCGATATAATAGGAATGTTCCCAGACATCGACGCCGAGGATTGGCGACGCGCCATGAACCAGCGGGTTCTCACCGTTCGGGGTCTTGGAGATTTCGAGCTTGCCGTTCTTCACCGAAAGCCAGGCCCAGCCGGAGCCGAACTGCGTGGTGCCTGCAGCGACGAAATCGGCCTTGAACTTGTCATAGCCGCCCAGATCGGAATCAATTGCGGCCTGAAGCTTGCCGGGAAGCTTGTTACCGCCGCCATCTTTCTTCATCCACTTCCAGAAATGGATGTGGTTGTAGTGCTGGGCAGCGTTGTTGAAGAGGCCCTGGTGAGTGCCGAAGGACTTCTTGACGACATCCTCGACGGAGAGATCGGCCATGCCAGCTTCTGCCGCCAGCTTGTTGCCGTTATCCACATAGGCCTTGTGATGCTTGTCGTGGTGATATTCCAGCGTTTCCGCCGACATATACGGGTTCAGAGCATCGTAAGCATAGGGGAGTTCGGGAAGTTCAAAAGCCATGATCTTACTCCTTTGCGGCAGGAACCTTGAAATGAGGTTGAGCCGGAACATAGGTGCCGAACAGCCAAGAGGCAACGGCCAGCTGCCATAATTCGCAAGGAATTCCAAACGCTCTCTGCAACTTCAGTCGCTTTGGCCGGTTCGCCAGCCGGGCGGACCCAAGGAGCGAAAAACCATGAATAGACGTCACATTCTGGCCGGCGTGGCGCTGGCAGGTACACTTCCACTGACCGGCGCACTGACAGGCACGGCCATGGCACAGGGCAAAAAGCAGGATAGCGCAAAAATGAAGGCGCTGATGGGCGGCGACTTTGCCACCGAAACCAGCAAGCTTGCGGTTCAGCAGGGCTCTTCCCCCGCTGTCAAAAGCTTTGCGGAGCTTGAAATCGGCGAACAGAAAGCCGTGGCAGAAGCCTTTGGGGCCAAGCCGGGCTCTGCGGGTCTGGATGAAAAGCACATGGCCATGCTGCAAAAGCTGAAGGATGCCAAAGGCGCAGAATTCGACAAAATGTATGTCGAGGGCCAGATCCAGGGCCACGAAGAGCTAATGGCAATCCACAAGGACTATGCCCGAAATGGCAAGGACGAGATGGCGCGCGGCGCTTCCATGGTGGCTGTTCCCGCCATTGAAACCCATCTTGCCATGTTGAAAACCATCCAGAAATCTCTGGGTTAAGGTTTTGCAGCCGCCCTTCTGACCGCGGGGCGGCTTTTCTTCCCGGTCCCGTCAAGCATAATCGGCAGCCCGTCACGTTTGAGAATCGCTGACATGGCACTGCTGATTGCGCATCGTGGCTTTTCTGCCCGCTTTCGCGAGAATTCGGAACCCGCATGGGAAGCAGCTCTCGAAGAGGGTGCGCAGGGTATTGAGGTGGATATTCGCCGCAGTGCCGACGGCGTCTTTGTGTGCGCACACGATGCGGACTTGCGGCTGGCCGGAAGGCCTGAACTGATCGCAGACATGCACTCAGCCGCCCTTGCCTCGATCAAGGCCGAAGGCGAGCCGGTCGCGCCCGCTTTCGAGGCAGCGCTCTCCTGCATTCCTGAAAGCACATTGCTTCTTCTTGATGTAAAGGAAGAGAATCCGCCAACGCTTCTAAGTCTTTTGGAATGTCTCGATATTCACCAAAGAAAGAATGTCGTTCTGGGGCTCCATAGTCTTCAATCCGTGGCGTTTTGCCGTGAGCATACGGCGCTGCCGATCCTTGGCCTCTTGAACGGTGAGGAAAGCGAGGATGAGGCGTTCTTCATCCTGGGCGGCACGGCACTGCGGCTTTGGGAAAGCCAGACATCCGTGGAGCGCGTCGCGCGGCTTGCAGCGAATGGGCGCTCGATGTGGATGACCGTGGGCGGCTGGGGAACGGGCCGCGAGGTGGGTGATTTCGAACCCGTCCATCTGCGGAAAATGCAGGCCGCAGGGGTGAGCGGCTTTCTGGTGAACGATCCCGCGCTTGCGCGGCAGGCTTTGGCTACCGTCAAATAAAGAAGGGCGCGAATGCCGCGCCCTTCCTCATCGTAATCTGAAGATCAGGCAGCGGCCTTTTTGCCGGAACGCGCCCAATCCATGTAAAGCTCCAGTGCCTTGCGGGCGACGGGGCCTTCCTGGAAGGACTGATCGTCGAGCTTGTTGATCGGCACGATCTTGGAATAATTGCCAGAGGTGAAGATCTCGTCGGCCTTCTTGAAATCCTCGACCGTCAGGGTGCATTCGCGCACATCGTGACCGGCTGCGCGAAGCAGGCCGATGACACGAGACCGGGTGATGCCCGCCAGGAAGGTGCCGTTGGCAACCGGGGTCATCACCACGCCATCCTTGACGAGGAAGACGTTGGAAGAAGCGGTTTCAGCCACATTTCCGTTCATATCGCGCATCAGGGCATTATCGAAACCTCGGCTGTGCGCTTCAATGATGGCACGGCCGCTATTGGGATAAAGGCTGCCAGTCTTGGCACCGGTCATCGCCACTTCGGGGTTTGGACGGCGGAAGGGAGAAACGGTGAGCGAACCGGGCTTGGCCGTATGCATGGGCGCTTCGAACAGGCAAAGCGCAAAGCGTGTGGATTCAGGATCAGGGGCCACGATGGACAAGGGCGAGCCATGCTCTGACCAGTACATCGGCTTGATGTAGATGGCCGTCTTGCCATCGAACTTCTTCACGCCTTCCAGCGAAAGTGCCTCGATTTCCTGCGCTGTCATGGTGGGCTTCATGCCCATGTTGACGGCAGAGCGGTTGACGCGCTGGCAGTGAAGATCAAGATCGGGCGAGATGCCATCGAACCAGCGCGCACCGTCAAACACCGTGGAACCCAGCCACATGGCGTGGGAGGTTGGGCCGATAAGCGGCGGGTTGCCACTGATCCACTCCCCATCCACAAAGGTCCAGGTGGTGCTGCGGGGTTGGGTGCTGACGGCCATAATCTTCTCCTCAATCGCAAATGTGGCGTAAATTTTGGCCACTGAAAGCCTGCAACTGCGACGGGTCAAGGGTTTTCTGGCCCATTGCGAAGGATCGAAAGAATGTTGCGCCAAGAGGCGCAACACGGAAATTTCCCATTCGAAACGTTGAACGTCTCTGATAATTCGATCAGGAAAACTTATGCAAAGTTCACGGCTGCTGGCGCTGCGGCGCGGGCAGAAGCGGGCTGTCATCACCGGAGGCATGGGCAGGCGGCCTTCCGGCGATAAACTGACGATCAATCATCGGGATACTCAATACGATGGCGATGAGTGCCACCAGCAACAGAAACCACGTTATCCGCATAACCTCTCATCTTTCATTGGTCGGATGAGAACACATAGTCCCGTTATGGGGCATAAATTCGATCCCGCGCATGATATCGATCAACACGCGGGATAAAGTGGCACATCAAGGATACATGCGCACCTTCGACCAGCCCTCGCCTTTCCGGCGGAATTCCACGCGGTCATGCAGGCGGAACTGGCGATCGTGCCAGAACTCGATGGAGCTTGGCTCGATACGAAAGCCGGACCAGAAGGGTGGGCGCGGAATTTCGCCAATCGCAAACTTTGCCGTATATTCTGCCACCGCCTTTTCCAGCGCAAATCGCCCTTCCAGCGGGCGCGACTGCTTGGAGGCCCAAGCCCCGATGCGGCTGCCACGCGGGCGCGATGCGTAATAGGCATCCGCCTCCTCATCCGTCACAACCGTCACCGGACCGCGCACGCGCACCTGACGGCGCAACGATTTCCAATGAAAGCACATGGCGGCCTTCTTCTGGCCCAGGATTTCCTGTCCCTTCTGGCTCTCGAAATTGGTATAGAACACGAAACCGCGCTCATCGAACCCCTTCAACAAAACCATGCGGACATTGGGAAGGCCCTCATGATCCACGGTTGCAAGGGCCACCGCGTTAGGATCGTTGATCTCAGAGGCCTCAGCATCCTTCAGCCATTGGGCAAAGAGCGCAAATGGCTCGCTTTCGGCAGTGAAGTCACCGCTTGTTAACCGTTCTTCAGACATATTGACTAAAATGCTCCCGATCTGATCGAATGCAGCCCTAGAACCTTAAAGTGATTGGACGCAAGGTGGCAGTGACCGAAAACTTAATCAACAGTGCCCGGCCAAGGCTTTCACCTATCATCAAACTTTGCTCGGTTTTGGTTGTTGCGGCATGTGTAAGTGGCTGCACGACAGGCGCTTTGGATCTTTTCGGCTCCAGCCCCAAAGTCGACCGCACACTGTCCACCGCTACGGTGCCGAACCCGAACCGGACCACCGAATCAGTTTCCGATGAGAAAACGATCCTGAACGCTGTTTCCTCTGCAGATCTGGTAAAACTCGGTTCTGCGCCTTTGCCCTGGGCAAACACTTCCACGGGCAGCGCTGGCGTGGTTTCGGAGATCCGCGAAGTCAGCATGGAAAATCAACATTGCCGCACCTTCCTGACGACACGGCACTCCTATGAGGGTATTTCCCGTCTAAGGGGTAATGCCTGCCTCATGGGTACGGAATGGAACATGCTGTCCTTTGCGCCGCAGAAAAATTGAGCGGAGCCAGAGGCTCTAAACTCCGGGTTAAGCTTAATCCGACTTTCACAGTATCTATAAAACCATCTTTAGATTCTCGCCCGCTAGTCTTGCCATCAAAGCGCCAGGACGAGGTTTGAAGAACGGAACCCAAGTCACTGGCCGGAGTTGATCACGGCGGCACATTGGTGCCGCTTCATGAACCGGTGGCGAAAGATGCGTGACCCTTATTCCCTTCTCGGCGTGAAAAGAGACGCCGGTGCCGATGAGATCAAGGCAGCCTGGCGTGCAAAAGCCAAATCGCTTCATCCCGATCACAATCAGGATGATCCGATGGCCACGAAAAGATTTGCCGAGGTGGGGCAGGCCTACGAAGTTCTGAAAGACCCGGAGCGCCGTCGCCGTTTCGACAAGAGATTTGAAACCGCCCAGACCATCATGCAGCAGCGTGAAGCTGCCCGGCAGGCGGAGGAACGCGCCAAGGCCGCTGAAAAGGTGATGGAAGAGCTGGCACGTGCAAACGCACAGCGCGCTCAAGCGCAGGCGCAATCGCAAGCCAATTCCCAATCAACCGGTGCAGCTGAAAGCGCCGAGGATATGGTGGAGCGCATTTTCGGCGCAGGCGGCGGTGGTGCCCAGACGGCGCAACCGCGCAAGGCAACTCAGGGCCCGTCTCAAGGCCCGTCTCAAGGCCAGTCCCAGGGCCAATCTCAGGCTCAGGCACGATCATCCGGCTCTTCTTCTCAGGAGCAGGCAGAGCGAAAAGATGCGGGCGAGCACGAGGCCGAGACGCATTACCACCAAACTTCAGATGGCGAGCATGCTGAAGGCGCAAAGGCCCCTGTGCCCTTGCCACTTCAGGCCATTGAGTTGATTTCCTCCTTGATGCGCCGGATTCGCGGCGAGGCTCCACCGCCGGAAAAGGCGCCGGATCTCGCCATGATCGCCACGGTTACGCTGGAGGACATGATTGCCTTGAGGCCTAGTCACGTCAAGCTTGCCGATGACCGCGAGGTTCGTGTGCCATTGGAAGCGGGCATGACGGATGGCCAGCAAATTCGCCTCAAAGGTCAGGGGTTGCGGTTGCAGGGCATGCAACGCGGCGATCTTGTGGTGACCCTCAATGTTGCCCGCGATGAACGCTTCCGCGTGGAAGGCCATGATCTTCACACCGTGCTGAAGATCAAGCTCGAGGATGCCGTTCTGGGTGGCGAGGCACAGGTTGAAACACTGGGCGGCTCGGTTCCGGTATCCATCCCGGCCTGGACCGGCTCGGACCAGATCGCCCGTGTACCTGGTCTTGGCCTACTCAAGGAAGATGGCGAACGCGGCGACCTGATTGTCGAGTTCCGGGTGCTTTTGTGGGAAAAACCGGATGACAAGGTCATCGATCTCATGCGGCATATGCGCTACGGACTGTATGTGTGATGGTTTTGTGACGTTTTCATGGGACAAGCACGCTGTATTACGCGTGCTTACATCAGATGATCTGCGAGCTTCTTGAACCACGTTGCGGGCTATGCCATAGGCAAACCACTGATTATTCTTAGGGGATAGCGTATGGCGCAGGCAACCGGCCTCATGGCAGGCAAACGTGGCATTATCATGGGTGTTGCGAACAATCGTTCGATCGCTTGGGGTATTGCAAAGGCCATTCATGCACAGGGCGGCGAATTGGCGTTCACCTACCAGGGCGATGCGTTGAAGAAGCGCGTGGAGCCCTTGGCGGATGAACTGGGTGCCATTCTGGCCGGTCACTGCGATGTGTCGGACGAGGCTTCCATCGATGCCGTTTTCGAACATATCGAAAAGGTCTGGGGCAAGATCGACTTCATCGTCCATGCCATCGGCTTTTCCGACAAGGATGAATTGACCGGCCGTTACGTGGATACCTCGGCGGAAAACTTTGCCAAGACCATGCAGATCTCGGTCTATTCCTTCACCTCGGTTGCACGCCGCGCCGAAAAGCTGATGACCGATGGCGGCTCCATGCTGACCCTCACCTATTACGGTGCCGAGAAGGTCATGCCGAACTACAACGTCATGGGCGTTGCCAAGGCGGCTCTGGAAGCCAGCGTGAAGTATCTGGCCGTTGATCTTGGCCCGAAGAACATTCGCGTTAACGCAATTTCCGCCGGTCCGATCAAGACGCTGGCCGCCTCCGGTATCGGCGATTTCCGCTATATCCTGAAGTGGAACGAGTATAACGCGCCGCTGCGCCGGACCGTGACCATCGAAGAAGTGGGCGATGTTGGCCTTTACATGCTCTCCGATCTATCGCGTTCGGTGACGGGCGAAGTTCACCACGCCGACAGCGGCTATCATGTGATTGGCATGAAGGCCGTTGATGCACCGGACATCTCGGTCGTCAAGGACTGAGTTTAAAGACGAGGCCATCGCTTTGCTCATCTACATGATCCGCCACGGACAGACCGATTGGAATGCCGAGGGGAGGCTTCAGGGCCAAAAGGATATTGGCCTGAATGACAAGGGCCGTGGGCAAGCGCGCCAGAATGGACAGACACTCCGGACCCTTTTGGGTCCGGATGTTCAGAGCTTCGATTTCGTGGCTTCACCTCTCTCCCGCACGCGGGAAACCATGCAATTGGCACGAGCGGAAATGGGGCTCGATCCCCTCTCCTACCGCACGGACGAACGGCTGGTGGAACTTTCATTCGGCGATTGGGAAGGGCATACGCTGGATGATATTCGCTCTGTTGCGCCAGACAGGCTGAAAGCCCGCTCGCGCCAGAAATGGTCCTTCATTCCTCCCGGCCAGGATGCCGAAAGCTATGAGATTCTTTCATGGCGCGTGGGCGCATGGCTTCAATCCGTTCAGCAGCCTACCGTCTGTGTCAGCCACGGCGGTGTGATTCGCTCCATTTTGAAGCTGGTGGGCGGATGGGACGAGATGGAAGCGTCGAAAACCGAAATACCGCAGGACCGTGTGCTGATCATTGACCGCGATGGCAGCAAAGCCGACTGGAACTGATTGCAAGTTTTTCCGTGGTGTTTACTGAACGATCTGAAGATCATCCACGACGCGGCTACCATCTACCACAGTATAGAACACAACAACCTTGACGCCGGCCTTCAACCCTTCAAAGTTGAATTCTTCAGGCACTTTGTAGGTCTTGCCATCATCCAAGGTTAGATTGAGTTTTTGCGCGTCCACGGCCTTGATGGTCGCTTCGACATCCATGCTTTGTGCACTTGCCGAAAGCGGCGAAAGAAGGCTCGCGGTTGCCAACAGGGCTGCAATCAGAATCCGCATGGATGTAGCGCTTTCATGAACATGACGAATGTTTTGTTTCGAAACAGTTTTTGCCGGTCGATTGTGGCGAAATTCGCCCCTCACGATGACATTTTCCAGTCTTCCACACCGCCTCGCCCATAACCCTCGGCTGATGCATCACGCCATTTAGGCGTCATGTTTGGTTTGGCCAGTCGAGCGATGTGAAATTTCTCGCGATGATTCCTTCATTTTGAACAGGAAGGATAATATTTTACTAACCATAGGTTTTGCAATCTCGCGGCGAAATGCGAGCATCGCTCATTTTATTCCGGGATAATTAATTGAAAAGACTTGTGAATTTTAGTTGATGCCGCGAAAAATGTGTTTCCCGCGAAAGCTGAAATTAACTTCAACCGCCTAGCGTCAGTCTCACGATTTATGAGAGGTGAGAAGGCGCGTGCGCTTTAAAAGTCTGACTTCGCTGGCAAGGCGCCTCAGCCATTTTCAGTTGCGCGGTGGTGCACCTGTTGTGATTGCCTGCGTGCTTGGCATTATCTTTCTGCTTTTCGGCATCGCGTATGATTCCAGTCGCACCGCAAGTTACCGTGAACACAGCCGCAAATCTGCCGAGGAAGTGCTGGCGGATACGGCGATGCACCTACAAAATCAGGTGCGGCGCGACCTGATGGTTGCTGAGAACCTATCCAGTCTTCTGCGTTACCGTGCACAATTTAAGGCAGCCTCCCTGGATGAGGATGTCGCCCAACATCTTGCGGCTAGCCACTCGACGTCGGCGATCGGCTTTGCTTCGAACGACAAGCTTTCACATTTTCGCACGCGTGACGGCCGCATCGGCTTCACGCATGACTTAAAGGCCCATGCCAGGGACCCTCAGTTGAGAAGCCTGGCTGATCGACTGGATCATGCAGCGCAGACTTTGGGCCCCGTTCTGGTACAGGATCGTTTGCTCGACCTTCTCCTCATCATACAGCCGGTCATGCAGGAGGAAAACAAGCACTGGGGCTCAATCGTTCTAGCTCTCGATCGCACGGCTTTCCTTCGAGAAGGCGGAGTTCACGAGCAGCGTGATTATAGTGCCACCGTGGCTGCAACAGATGGCTCTCTGTTTGACATTGCTATCGTGCAAATCGTCGGTTCGCAGGAAAGCGTGATCCTCGGCAAATCGTCGATGAAAGCAAGCGCTCCGGTCCTAAGAACCGTGGAAGTATTGCCGTCCATCCAATGGCAAATCATGGCCCTGCCCAAGGGGGGCTGGAATGCCACCCCGCCACATCAGGCGACGTTTCGCATGTTCCTGCTGCTGGGCGGTGCGGGGGTTCTGGTGCCCACATTCATCGCAGCGGCGTTGATTGGCGAGCGCAATCGCAACATCCGCAAGCTCAAGGCACGCGAATCCAATCTTCTCGAACTGTCGCAACGTTTCAACATGGCCATGGAAAGCTCCAATATCGGCATGTGGGAAGTGAAGGGCGACAATGTTCTCATCTGGGATGAACGAGCCGCTGCATTGCATGGAAAAGAGCCTGATGCCTCCCTCAACAGGCTGGAAGAATGGTTCAGCGCAATCCATGCCGATGACCTTGCGGCAGCGGAAGCGCATTTCTTCACCAGCATCTGCTCCACGCAGCCCTGCGTAAACGTCTATCGCGTGATGCTGGCCAATGGCGACATCCGCTATCTGCGATCGGCTGGCGCCAGCTACCGCAAGAACGATCTGACAAGCCATACGACCGGCATTGTGTGGGATGTGACGTCTGACATGCTGATGAACCAGACGCTGCGCGAAGCCAAGCGCGACAGCGACATCAAGAATGCCGAACTCGAACTGGCGTTGGATGAACTTTCCAACCGTGAGCATGAACTGGAGGAGCTTTCCACCCGTTTGAGCCTGGCGCTCGCTTCGTATAATTGCGGCATCTGGGAAAGCTCGACGGGACCACACACGGAAATGTGGGATGAGCGCATGTGCCAGCTTTATGGGCTGAAAGGCGCCAATCTCTTGATTTCGCACGAGCGCTGGCTGGCGATGATCCACCCTGAGGATCGCCATCTGGCCGAACGCCTCGCAACCCGCTTCCCGGACAAGCCCAGCGGCGAGCCGCTGACCGTGCGCGTACCGCAGCCGGATGGTTCCCTTCGCTATGTTCGCTCCATCGGCAAACCGCATATTGGGCGCGACGGCTTTGTGAAGCTGGTTGGCATTGCCTTTGACGTGACGGCGGATATGCAGTTGACCCAACAATTGCAGGCAGCCAAACACGATGCCGAAGCAAAGAATGTAGAGCTGGAATTGGCGCGACAAAGGATCGAGCACAATGCGCTGCACGACCCGCTGACGAGCCTTGCCAACCGCCGCAAGCTGGATCTGGAACTCGACACGCTCACCCGCGAAAGCCAGAACCGCCGCAGCCACGTATCGATCCTGCATCTCGATCTCGATCGCTTCAAGCAGATCAACGATACGCTGGGCCATGCGGCAGGTGATGCCATGCTGGTTTACGCGGCAAACATTCTGCGTCGCAATGTGAAGCAGCAGGATCTGGTAGCCCGCATCGGTGGCGACGAATTCGTAATCGTGGTGAAGGATAGTGCTGATGCCGATGCCATGGCAGAGCTTTCCGCGCGCATCATCAATGAAATTCGCCAACCCTTGGATTTTGAGGGATTTTCTTGCCGTTGCGGCGTTTCCATCGGCATTGCCCAGGCGAGCGGCTTCAACGTGGATGGGCGAAAGATGCTGGTGGATGCCGATATCGCGCTTTACCGTGCGAAGAACCAGGGCCGCAACCGTTTTGAGTTCTTCACGCAGAACCTTCAGGCAGAGATCATCACGCACAAGCGCACAGCCGATGAGCTTTTGACAGCGATTGAGGAGCAGCAGTTCGTTACCTGGTATCAGCCGCAGTTTTGCGCGAAAACCAAGGAATTGACGGGTGCGGAAGCGTTGGTGCGCTGGCAGCATCCGCATCGGGGCCTTCTGGCTCCAGACGCCTTTCTCAGCATTGCAGAAGACCTGAACGTAACGGCCAATCTCGACCAGATCGTTCTGGAAACCGTTTTGAAAGATCAGATGCGCTGGGCCGCCATGGGAGTGAATGTACCGAAAGTGTCCGTCAACGTTTCCTCCAAGCGCTTGCGGGATGAGGCCTTGATTGAAACGCTGAAGACGCTTCCGATCACCGCTGGGCGGATTTCCTTTGAACTGGTGGAATCCATCTTCCTTGATGAAAGCGAGGATTTGGTGACCAACAATCTGGAGCAGATCAAGGCGCTCGGCATCGATGTGGAGATCGATGATTTCGGCACGGGTCACACCTCCATCGTCAGCCTTTTGAAGCTGCGCCCGAAGCGGTTGAAAATCGACCGGCAACTGGTCATGCCTATTCTTACCTCACCGCAGGAGCGTGCGCTTGTTCGTTCGATCATCGAGATTGCGAAATCGCTTGGCGTGGAAACGGTGGCGGAAGGGGTGGAGACCATGAACCATGCGGAGATGCTGCGTGAGCTGGGTTGCGACCTGTTACAGGGGTATGCCTTTGCCCGGCCCCTGCCCTTCGACAGTTTCAGCAATGTTGCCGTGGGCGGTTTCCTGAAAGCGGGATAAAAACACAAGGCGCGAACCGGAGAGGCCGTAAAAGCGCTTTCCTATGCCCGGTGTTTTCCCGTAAAGAGAGGCCGTTTCTAAATCCTGGCGGTCTCAACCGCCGAATGGTCGGGTCTCATGTCGCACAATACATTCGGTCATCTTTTCCGCGTTACCACCTGGGGCGAGAGCCATGGACCAGCACTTGGCTGTGTGGTGGATGGCTGCCCTTCCGGCCTGACTTTGACGCAGGATGAGATCCAGTCTTTCATGGACAAGCGCAAGCCCGGTCAATCCCGCTTTGTCACCCAGCGGCGGGAAGAGGATGTGGTGAAGGTGCTTTCCGGCGTGATGCTGTCCGAGGACGGCGTGACCATGACGACCACCGGCACGCCCATTTCCATGCTGATTGAAAACACTGACCAGCGCTCCAAGGACTACGGCGAGATTGCCCGCCGTTACCGCCCCGGCCATGCCGATTTTGCCTATGACGTGAAATACGGCATTCGCGATTATCGCGGCGGCGGGCGCTCCTCCGCCCGCGAAACGGCAGCCCGCGTGGCCGCTGGCGTAATCGCCCGCAAAGTGGTGCCGGGCGTGACCATTCGCGGCGCGCTGACACAGATCGGCAAGCACAAGATCAACCGCGACAATTGGGATTGGGCAGAAGTGGATCGCAACCCCTTTTTCTGCCCGGACCCGGAAATGGTGCCGGTTTGGGAAGCCTATCTGGATGAGATCCGCAAGTCCGGCTCCTCCATCGGAGCGGTGATTGAGGTGGTGGCGGACAATGTTCCCGCTGGCCTCGGTGCCCCCATCTATTCCAAGCTCGACCAGGATATTGCCTCGCTGCTGATGTCCATCAATGCCGTGAAGGGCGTGGAGATCGGTGAAGGCTTTGCCTCCGCTGAACTGAGCGGTGAAGAAAACGCCGATGAAATGCGCATGGGCAATGATGGCAAGCCGCTTTTCCTCTCCAACCATGCAGGCGGCGTGCTGGGCGGCATTTCCACGGGCCAACCGATTGTGGCGCGCTTTGCCGTGAAGCCAACATCCTCCATCCTGACCGAGCGCCAGTCCATCGATGCGGATGGCCAGAATGTGGAAGTACGCACCAAGGGCCGGCACGACCCCTGCGTTGGCATTCGCGCCGCGCCGATTGGCGAAGCCATGGTAGCCTGCGCCCTCGCCGACCATTACCTGCGCGACCGCGGGCAGACCGGCAAGGTGCGCTAAGCTTTATTTGCCAACGATCATGGCCATGCCGACAGAGCGCGGTGCGGTCTCCTTGAAGCCGAACTGCTGATAGAGCCTGTTTGCCGGTACATCCGCAATCAGGCTCACATAGGCGGTTTCCGGGAAAGCTTTGCGAATGTGATCCGTCAGAGCCGCCATGATGCGCTTGCCCAAGCCTTTGCCCTGATGGGCGGGATCGACAGCAATATCGGTGATCTGGAAGAAGCAGCCACCATCACCAATGATGCGGCCCATGCCGACAACCTCATTTCCTAGAAAAACCGTGACGCCGAACTGCGTATTCGGCAGGCCCTTTTCCGCCGCTTCTCGCGAGAAAGGTGTGAGGCCAGCAATCAAGCGTAGCCGCATGTAATCGTCCAACGCAACGACACGCGGTTCGACATGGTACTCATCTTCAGCCATCATCGTTTCCTGTCCAACCCGGCAGATAATCCACCGTCTCCACGCCGGTGAAGCGTGCAAGGCGCGCAAGTTCCGCCTCCAGTCGCGACAAGCGTCCCGCCGAAAGCCTGACGCCCGGCTCCAGCCATAGACGCTTGACGGCAAGAACGCTGGCCTTCCGCTCCGCCTTCACATCGATACGGCCGATCATGCGGTTTCCCTCCAGAAGCGGGAAGACATAATAGCCATATTTTCGCTGCGGCTCCGGCACGAAGATCTCAATTCGGTAGTTGAAGCCGAAGAGACGCTCGGCACGATCCCTGTCCCTCAGCACTGGATCGAACGGTGAAAGCACCCGCAGGCGCGCAGGCGGCTCGGGCGCGTTCATCAGCTCGGCTATACGATCTGCAAATGCATAAGACTGGCGCTGGCGGCCATCGACGCACATGATGCTCGCCGGCTGCAATTCCTCAAGGTGACTATCCACCCAGGCCTTTGCTTCCTGCGGCTTGATGATATCCCAGAAGGCGGCAAGTTCGCCGGATGTCGCAAAGCCTAACCGTTCCAGGGCCGAGCGGCAGGCCCAATCCACGAGATCTGCCTCGGTGACTTCGGCCTCGTAATCCGCCTTCGGGATCACCCGCTCTGCAAGGTCATAGACTTTCTGGAAGTTTTCGCGCCGCGTGATGGCCAGATGGCCGGTATGCCAAAGGAACTCCAGCGCAGTTTTGGAGGGATGCCAGTTCCACCAGCCGCCGGACTTGTGATCTTCAGCCTTTACATCGCGAGACATGACAGCGCCAGATTCGCGCACACGGGCCAGCGTCTGTTCAAAGGCCGTATCAAAACCCTCCCCTTGCCAGCGCCGCCAGCGCTCCAGAATGATCGGCTCACGCCGCCGAAAGCGATGCTTCCAGTAGCGGAAAAAGGCGGATGGAATGATGGAGGCATCATGCGTCCAGTGTTCGAACAGGCTGCGTTCCCGCTCCAAAAGCCGCGTCAGATCCTCGCGACGATACGTCTGGTTGCGCGAAAAGAGAATTTGATGATGGGCACGCTCCACGGTCTGCACGCTATCGACCTGCACAAAGCCGATGGTTTCGATCAAGTGTTGAAGGCCCTGCCAGCCCAAAGCACGGTTGGGCGCGGCGGAAAGGCCTTGGCGTTCCAGAAAGATGTTACGGGCCAGCAGATTGTCGAGCAGAATCGTCATGGTTGCAGGCTAGCCCGCGTTCTTCTTTTGTTCAATAGCGCACCCTGTCGAAAAACATTGGCCGCGGCAAGGACCATCGTTATAGAAGCCATAAACAAGACCTACGGGATCAACAGCGCGTGCGCATCACATTCGACAATGCCAGCCTTTCCTTCGGCAAGCACATGGCGCTGCATCCGCTTTCGCTGGTGCTGACGGAGAACCGTGTGGGTGTGATTGGCCTGAACGGTTCCGGCAAGACGAGCTTTGCGCGCCTGATCAATGGCCTTGCCAAGCCAACCACCGGGCGCGTGACGCTTGATGGGTTGGATACCGTCGTCGATGAGGCGAAGGTGCGGGCGGCAACCGGCTTTATTTTCCAGAACCCCGGCAATCAGATCATTCTGCCGATCATTCGGGAAGACATTGCGCTTGGGTTGAAAAGCCGCGGACTGAAGGGAAAAGAGGTCGAGGACCGGGTGGAGGCCGTGCTTGCCCGCTTTGGCTTGACCGAGCTTGCCGACCGGCGCCCGCATGAACTTTCCGGCGGGCAATTGCAGCTTGCCGCGCTGGCCGCTGTCATGGTGACAGAGCCGAAGCTTCTGATTTTCGATGAGCCGACCAATCAGCTCGATTTACGCAATCGGGGTTTGGTTAAGCGCACTCTGGCAAGCCTTACCGAGCAGGCCATCGTCATCAGCCATGATCTTGACCTGCTGGCGGATTTTCCCCGTGTTCTCTTGTTTCATGAGGGGCAGATTGTTTTTGATGGGGCAGCTGGGGATGCCATTGCCCGCTACCGCGAGATTGCCGAATGCTGACCAGCCTGCATATGGAAGGCAATAGCTGGCTGCACCGTGCGCCTGCGGGCTACAAGCTGTTCGGCCTGCTTGTGCTCAGCATTATCCTTACCCTGTTGAAAAGCCCTGTTGTGCTTGGGTTTGCGCTTCTTGCGGCGCTTCTGCTTGCCATGCAGGTGGGGCTGACGCCTGGTCCCCTCTGGCAGCGCATCAAGCCGGTTCTCTTCACCATCGCGCTTCTGGCACTGGTGAACTACGTCGTCGTGTCCCCGAGGGAGGCACTGGTGACGATACTGCGCCTGCCTGCCATCGTCGTGCTGGCCAGCATTGTGACCGCGACGACTTCGCTTTCCGCCTTCATGGATTGCCTCACCAAGGCTGCGCAACCGCTGGAACGGCTGGGCCTTTTTCGTGCTGCCGATGTGGGGCTCGCCTTGGGTCTGGTTCTTCGCTTCGTGCCGGAAATCGCTGCACGGCATGAAACGTTGCGCGAGGCGCATAAGGCACGCGGCATTCCCTACCGGCTGCACCGCGCCATTGGGCCGCTGATTATCGCCACGCTGAAGGATGCGGATAGCATTGCCGAGGCAATTGACGCGCGCGGCATTCGCGGCCAGAAAAGCGCACAACAAGAATAAATTTTTGAGGCTCTTCGCCTTCGAGGGAGACTTTCATGAATACAAGAGATCTCGTGCTTGCGGCGCTTTTCACCGCTATCATCATCGTTCTTGGCCTTATTCCGCCAGTCACCATTGCTCTTATTCCCGTTCCCATCACGGCGCAGAGCATGGGCGTCATGCTGGCGGGCTGCATTATCGGCGCCAAGCGCGGCGCCCTGGCCTATGCGCTTCTGGTGGTTCTGGTGGCCGTTGGCCTGCCGGTTCTGGCGGGCGGCCGCGGGGGCCTTGCCGTGTTGATGGGGCCGACCGGCGGCTACATTTTCGGCTGGATCATCGGTAGCTTTGTGGCAGGTCTCGTGGCGCAGCAGTTTGTGCGTGAAGGCCAGACGGCAGCACGCCAGTTCGGCGGCTTCCTGATTGCCAGCCTCATCGGCGGCATTGTCGTGGTCTATGCCATTGGGATGCCGTGGCTCTCAATGGTTTCAGGCACACCGTTCGACAAGGTGGTGATGGGTTCGCTGGCATTCATTCCCGGCGATCTCCTGAAGGCCGTGATTGCCGCACTGGCAGCGCGTGCGGTGATGGTGGGCTATCCGCTTTTGCCTCAGAGAGCTTAATCGAGGTATTTATACAGCCAATCGCGAAGCTCCTCGGGAAGCGGCACAGCCTTGCCGCTTTCATCGTTGCAGGCAGTCCAGACCACCTCTGCCTCGGCCACCCGTTCATCGCCGCGATACATGATGATGACGAAACCTGCCGATCTGCCGCCAATCTTGCTGACGCGCACCGTGCATTCTACCCGTTCGCCGAAGTGGAGCGCGCGAAGCAACGTGCAGGACACTTTCGAGACATAGAAAGCGGGATCGGATGATGCTGGTTGTCGCGTGGCCCAGAACCGGGACAGCGCCTCTTCCGCATGGGTGATGTAGGCGGCACTGAACATCTCGCCGCGCAAGCCGACATCCCTGAACGGCACTTCGAAAACATTGGCTTTCATTCTTATCCCCCCGCTCCGGCTATCATTTAAGTACAGGCTCTCGCGGCGCACAAGTTAGCAAACCTGAGAGAACGGTTGGCGGCGCTTGAAATTACGCCGCTTCTTTGCCATTTCGAAAGCGCCCGCTTTCATTCGAGGCGGCAGGAGGCAAAAGCCCATGACGACCCGCCTGTACGAACACAAGATTTTCCTTGAACACAACACGCCCGAAGGCCATCCAGAGCGGGCCGATCGCCTGCGCTCACTGCACATCGCGCTGGAGCATCCGAATTTTGAGCGGTTGGAGCGGTTGGATGCACCGCAGGCCAATGAAGATGCCGTCTTGCTCGCGCACCCGGAAAGCCATCTCACCTCCGTGATGCGGGAAATTCCCGAAGAAGATGACCGGATCCGCCAGATCGAGGCGGATACCTATGTGAGCCAGAAAAGCTTGCAGGCGGCGCTCACGGGCATTGGCGGTGCACTGGCTGCCGTGGATGATGTGTTTACCGGCAAGGCGGATAATGTGTTCGTGGCGTCTCGCCCACCCGGCCACCATGCGGAAAAGACGAAGGCCATGGGCTTCTGTCTCTTCAACAATGTGGCGATTGCCGCCCGCCATGCGCAGAAAACCTATGGCGTGGAACGTGTAGCCATTGTCGATTGGGACGTGCACCACGGCAACGGAACCCAGGATATTTTCTGGAACGATCCGTCTGTTCTCTTCTGCTCAACACACCAGATGCCGCTTTACCCCTGGAGCGGTGAAGTGAAGGAAACCGGCGAGCACAATAATATCGTCAATGCGCCTCTCGAAACGAATTCGGCGGGCGAGCATTTTCGTGAAGCCTTTTCCAGCCGCGTTCTGCCCGCGCTTCATAACTTCCGGCCCGATTTCATTCTGATTTCCGCCGGTTTCGATGCGCATCATCGCGATCCGCTGGCCCAGATCAATCTGGTTGGTGACGATTTTGATTGGGCGACAGGCCGCTTGATGGAGATTGCTGGCCGATATGCCGATAACAGGCTCGTCAGCCTGCTGGAGGGCGGCTATGATCTGGAAGGGCTGGCGGAATCGGCTGGCCTCCACATTTGCAGATTGATGAAGGGTTGAGAATGGCAGACGGCGCAGAGAACCACGATGTCAGCGGCTTGAGCTTCGAGAAGGCCGTGGCAGAGCTGGAAAGCATCGTGACCCGGCTGGAGCGGGGCGACGTGGCGCTGGATGAATCCATCGCCATCTACGAGCGGGGCGAAGCTTTGAAGAAACATTGTGAAAAGCTTTTGAACGCAGCGGAAAACCGCATCGAGAAGATTCGTCTCGACCGCGCAGGCAAACCGCAAGGCGCAGAACCGCTGGACGGCGAATAGTATTTACACCGTACAGAGACGGGAACTTAGAACCGTCTCTGTACGTTTTGCGGCCATGGCAAAAGATACCGGACCCAAGGCCCGCAAGGGCATGATCAGCTTCGTTGTTACCATTCTGCTTGTGGCGCTGGCGCTTGCCGCGATCTACATGATCGGCTTTACGCCGGGTGAGACGAACCCGTAAAGCGGCGCCCCTCTTCCAACATCTGCGCATCAACGAAATAAACCCGTGACATCTTGCAGTGTGCAGCACAACCTCGATGACGTAGCTTGGTTGTGGAGCCGGAAGTAACGGGCCGGTTCCGGGACTCGTAATCCCTCGTACGTTAGGCTGGCATCCGCTATACGAGATGCCCCCTCAGTCATTCTTCGGTGGCTGAGTGCTTGAGCTTGTCTTATAAGGCTCTCCACCTTCTATGGCTGGGGAGGCCCCGACGTATGTTCAAGGCGTTCGCGCCTAAAGGTCGGGGCGGTCGTACGTACGCGATTTACGAACTCCCCGGCCGCCAGAGGCTTCCAAGCAACTCGTCTTTGGCGCGCCCCCGTTTCATGTAGACACCTGCCTGCCAGCGCCAAGCGCGACGTTCGCGCAGACGCGTCCCGCAGTGCGCATTGCCGGAGCCGGAGATGGAGATGGAGATGGAGATGGAAAAATTACAACGTGATTGCGGATTTTCTGGCGACGTTCCGCGCCTCGCCAGATTTCATCAAGGCACTGTGGCTGCTGATTCCGCCAGTGTTTGCAATCACCGTGCTGGCCCTGATTTTGAAACGAACAAGACGCGCCATGCCAGAAGCAAAGGTGGTGGATGCCCTGAAGCAAATCGAAATCCTGCCCCTAGCCGAACCGCCCTTGCGGCTGGAGAGGGTGAACGAATTCAAGCTCCAAGAGATAACGCGGGATATTTACAAGGATCAAGGGGAGCATTTGGCTGTTTCGCCAGCCCAAAAATGAAAACCCCAGCTCAAGGCTGGGGCTGAAGTTCAGGTATCTACGTAAGGCCGTATGCTTGCGCAAATTGGTGCCTTACGACAACCCGTGATTAAACATTAGGGGGTTAGATCGCGGATGTCAACAACAGCGCCGATTGAGTGAAATGCCTTTCACTGTTCCCCTGCACCCTGAAATTATCCCGGTTACAGTAACGCGAGAGCGTTTAAAAAGCTATCTGAGCGTATTCCAACATTCCTCACAACATCAACTGATGGCTTGCTATGTGTGGAATTCACATGTCTGTTCAGCACTGCATCCTCTTCTATCAGCTGCGGAGATCACGCTTCGCAACTCGGTCGACAAGGCGCTGGTCTACGATCCTAAATTGAGTACCTTCTGGTGGAGTGGATCAAAACTCAGGTACAGGTCCTATTCTGGGGGCACCCCGATACCAGATGTGGTTCAGAAAATTCGCGACAATTTTTCTAAAGCAACCAACGCTGCCCGCCGTGATAAGCAGTTGCGATATGGCATCACGGCGTGGCCCAAACATGATGACGTTATAGCGAAAACGGACTTCTCCACCTGGGAATGGATTTTTGACCAAGAGTTTCTAGGGCCAGGACTGATCTGGCAATCAAAACTCGGTAAAGTCTTAAAAGGACCATGGCCAGCAACAAGCGTTAACGCAACACTGACCGAAGTCGCACGATTAATCAAAATTGTTCGGGAGTTCAGGAACCGGCTTTCGCATCATGAACCGGTTTGGAAACGCAGCGGGATCCACACTGAGGTGGAGGCCATTGCTCACCTTCAAGAGAAAATCGATAATATTGTTCAACTTGTCCAATTAGTTTCCCCTAATCAGCTCGACCTGTTGGTAAAGAACAAATTTGTCTCACACGCTCGAATGATCTGCTCTATCGATGAGCTGAACAGGAGGAAGCGAGACGCGACCCCACCCAAACCTTGCTGATCATCACCGCAATTGCGTGAGCCGCTGATCAATGGCGGCGAGTGCCAGATCCACATGGCCTTCGAAGACCAGCGATTGTTCATCCGAAACGATGGAGATGTTCGGCATTCCATTCAACCGCGTATGGAGCGTTTGTGAGAGCCCTTCTTCCAGGCCGCTGGACAGAAGATCATAAAAGCGGCTGCCGGGCCCGGTTATAACAACAGGCATATCGCCCACCATGCTGAGCACACGGGAAAGGCCTTGGCCCAAAGCGATGCCTGCTTGGCGAAAGGCAAATTGCGCCATGCGATTGTTCTGGCGGGCAGAAAGCGCGATCTTTTCCATTTCAGCAATCGGCACGAATTTCGCTGGAATGGTGTTGGGTGGCACCTGGAAGGCAAGGCGCAGGATTCCGTAAAATCCGGCGGAAGCCTCGATGCAGCCATAGGCTCCGCAGCGACAGAGCCGGTTATCCGGCGCGTTCAGCATATGGCCGAAATTCGGAGCCGTGGCGACAATATCGCCGCCCTCCTCCCGCGCCACACCAAGCCCGATGCTATGGCCGAGCGAAAGTGCAATGAGGCTCGATGCGCGAGGAGTATCCTTACTCAGCAACAGGCGTTTACCAAGCGCCTGCACCACCAGCAGGCTCTCATTGCTCAGTGTCAGTGTCGCATTGGGATAGGAGCCTGTCAGGCTGCTGAAGTCCACCTCTTCCCGGCCCAAGACCGGCGACCAGACAAGGCGGCTTTGATCCGAATCTACGATGCCTTTGCTGCTGAGGGAAAGATGCAGAACCGCATCCGGCGCCAGACGTGAACGCATCATCAAGCGCTGGATGGATTGTAAAATATCCTCAATCATGCGCTCTGGCCGGGCGCTCGTAATGTCACGCGCCGTGCTGAAACGGTCGATTAGTTTGCCGCGATAATCCGACAGCGCATAATGCAGCGCATCAGAGGAAATTTGTACCGAAATGGCATGAGCGTGGATGCTTCCCCGCTCCAACAGGACGCGTGGACGCCCTCGCCCGCTCGGTGCACTTTGCTCCTGTCGCTCAATGGCGCCCGTTTTTTCGAGTTCCGTCGTCACTGCCGTCACCGTGGCAGAGGCAAGGCCTGTAAGCTCGGAGAGTTCAGTATGGGAAAGCGCACCTTTCAGCCGCAAGACTTTCAACACAGCCAGCATGTTCTGGCGGCGCAAAAGTTCGGTAGAGGGCTTTAAATTCATCATGCTCAAGGCCGCAGCCTACTCATTTCACAGCGAGCTTGTGGCCTCGCTAAATTTCACACTTCAAGGGCAGTTGACACCTTACGCATCATCTGCCAGTTATTTTCTCGACTGTCGAGAAAAACAATTCCTGCACGGATTGGAGGGGCTCGACGGCACATCACGCGGGGGACCTGGAGCGGACGAGGAGGTTCGCAGTCCCTGCATTCACTTGGGAGGTTTACATGAAATCAGTACTCAAGCTGATGGCCTGCGCGGCTGTTCTGGCTTCCGTTCACACGCCTGTTTTCGCCAAGGATCTGGTGGTTGGCGTTTCCTGGTCCAACTTCCAGGAAGAGCGTTGGAAGACCGACGAAGCCGCCATCAAGAAGGCTCTGGAAGCTGCTGGCGCGAAATATATTTCCGCTGACGCCCAGACTTCTGCCGCCAAGCAGCTGACCGACATTGAAAGCCTGATCTCGCAGGGTGCAAACGCCCTCATCGTTCTGGCGCAGGATTCCTCCGCAATTGGCCCGGCCATTGAAAAGGCTGCCAACGAAGGCATTCCTGTGATTGGTTACGACCGCCTGATCGAGAACCCATCGACCTATTACATCACCTTCGACAACAAGGAAGTCGGTCGTCTTCAGGCCAAGGCAGTCTTCAAGGTCAAGCCGGAAGGCAATTATGTGTTCATCAAGGGTGGCTCGACTGACCCGAACGCCGATTTCGTCTTCTCCGGCCAGCAGGAAGTGCTGAAGGATGCCATTGCATCCGGCAAGGTGAAGAATGTCGGCGAATCCTACACCGATGGCTGGAAGCCGGAAATTGCCCAGAAGAACATGGAGCAGTTCCTGACCAAGAATAACAACAAGGTCGATGCTGTTGTATCGTCCAACGACGGCATGGCCGGCGGTGTTGTGGCAGCGCTCGAAGCGCAGGGTCTTGCCGGTTCCGTTCCTGTCTCCGGTCAGGATGGCGACAAGGCAGCGCTCAACCGCATCGCACTTGGCACGCAGACGGTTTCCGTCTGGAAGGATAGCCGCGAGCTTGGCAAGAAGGCCGGTGAAGTGGCCGTGGCGCTCGCCAAGGGCACCAAGATGACGGACCTGCCTGGCACGCAGAAGTTCAAGGGCGGCACCAAGGGTGTTGAAATGAACTCCGTATTCCTCACGCCAATTGCAATCACCAAGGACAACCTGAATGTTGTTCTGGATGCTGGCTGGATCTCCAAGAAGGAGCTTTGCCAGGGCGTGAAGGCCGGAAGCGTGAAGGTTTGCAGCTAATCGCTGCGACCAAATAGCAAAGCAAAACGGCAACTCGTTCTTCTGATCGGGACGTCGCGGCATGGCCGCGGCGTCTTTCGCTCGGGCATGCTTGCCGTATAACGAGGGGAGTTGAAGGCTTATGACGGATCACACCATTCCGGCTGCCGCCAGCCGCACCACAGGTGCGCGCGCAGCAACCGGCAATCCGCTGAAGCGCTTTTTCCAGGCCACCGAAATCGACACGCGCCTCTTGGGCATGGTGGTCGCGATGGTGGTGATCTGGATTGGTTTCCACATCATGTCTGGCGGATTGTTCCTGACATCGCGCAACCTCTGGAACCTGTCCGTTCAGGCTGCTTCCGTTTCGGTCATGGCAACGGGCATGGTTCTGGTCATTGTCACGCGCAATATCGATCTGTCTGTCGGCTCCATTCTGGGCTTTGTCGGCATGATCATGGCCGTCACCCAAACCAAATTCCTGCCCGCATGGCTTGGTTACGACCATCCGATGAATTGGGTTCTGGCGCTCAGCGTCGGCCTTGTTCTGGGTGCGGCCATCGGTGCATTTCAGGGTGCCATAATCGCGTTTTTCGGCGTTCCCTCCTTCATCGTTACGCTGGGCGGACTTCTGATCTGGCGCGGGGCAGCCTGGATGGTCACCAGCGGCGCGACCGTTGCGCCCATGGATGTGAACTTCCGTTTGATGGGCGGCGGCGCGGATGGCTCCATCGGGGCCAATGCCAGCTGGATCGTTGGCATTATCGCCTGCGTGTTTATCGTTCTGTCCATCCTGCATTCCCGCAAGCAGCGCAAGCGCTTCGGCTTTCCCTTAAAGCCCGTCTGGGCTGAACTTGTGGTGGGCGTGGTTGGCTGCGGCGTGGTTCTAGGCGCCGTGAAGGTGCTGAACAGCTATTACATGCCAGTAAACCTTGCCCGCAAATATGCGGAGGAGAACGGCATTGCCTGGCCAGAAAACGGCCTCGATATTCCGCTTGGCATCGCCATTCCGGTTCTGATCGCTCTCGGCATTGCCATTGCCATGAACTTTCTCACCAACCGCACGCGCTTTGGCCGTTATGTTTTCGCCATCGGCGGCAACCCGGAAGCTGCAGAGCTGGCCGGTATCAAGACGCGCTGGGTCACGGTGCGGCTGTTTGCGCTGATGGGTGCGCTTTGCGCTATCGCCGCTGCCATTTCCACGGCACGCCTCAACGCTGCTACCAATGCGCAAGGCACGCTGGATGAGCTTTACACAATCGCGGCAGCCGTCATTGGCGGCACATCGCTTGCCGGTGGTGTTGGGACGATCGCAGGCGCGGTTCTAGGCGCGCTGGTCATGCAATCACTCAATTCGGGCATGGTGCTTCTGGGCATGGACGCACCGTTGCAGAGCATCGTTATCGGTGCAGTGCTGGTTCTGGCCGTATGGCTCGACACCATCTACCGCGCCAGAGCCCGATAGAAGGAACATGAAAGATGACGCAAGACAAAACACCTCTGGTGGAAATGCGCGACATTTCCATATCCTTCGGCGGCATTCACGCAGTAGACGGTGCCTCGGTCGATCTGTTCCCCGGTGAAGTGGTGGCCCTGCTCGGACACAATGGCGCTGGCAAATCCACCCTCATCAAGATTCTCTCCGGTGCCTATAAGAGAGATTCCGGTGAAATCCTGATCAATGGTGATAATGCCGACATCAACAATCCGCGCGATGCCAAGAAATACGGCATCGAGACCATCTACCAGACGCTGGCGGTGGCCGATAACGTGGATGCGGCAGCCAATCTCTATCTCGGCCGTGAGCTTCGCACTCCCTGGGGTACGCTGGACGATGTGGCAATGGAGGCCAAGGCGCGCGAAGTGATGGGCCGTTTGAACCCGAACTTCCAGCGCTTCAAGGAGCCGGTGAAGGCGCTCTCCGGTGGTCAGCGCCAGTCTGTTGCCATTGCCCGCGCCATTCTGTTCGACGCTCGCATCCTCATCATGGACGAGCCGACGGCGGCGCTCGGCCCCCAGGAAACGGCTCAAGTTGGTGAACTTATCACCCAGCTGAAACGGGAAGGCATCGGCATCTTCCTCATCAGCCACGACATTCACGATGTCTTCGATCTGGCAGACCGGGTCTTCGTGATGAAGAACGGCCGCGTGGTGGGCCATGCCAAGACCGAGGACGTGACCAAGGATGAAGTGCTCGGCATGATCATCCTCGGCAAGGTGCCGCCGGGTGCTGTGGCGGGTCCGGGCGCCATGCAAGTGGCGTAAAACTGCAAAAGGCGGCTCCAGGGCCGCCTTTTCTGAATCACCGCGCCTTCAGCACGCCTGAGAGCGTGTGGATGTGGGCAGCGCCGATGCCGCAGCAGCCGCCGATGAGGGTGGCGCCCGCATCTGCCCAATTGCAGGCAAAGCGGGAATAGGCGTCGTCTGTTAGGTCTTTGCGGGTGTCGTGCAGGCCTTCATTGGCGGCGCTATCATCCGCATCGGCCTCGAAGGCATTGGCGTAGACACCGATTTGAAGCGAGACGCCCTTTTGCTTGAAGATTGCTGAGGCGGTTCTGACAGCTGCTTCCATGACTTCCGGCTTGGCGCAATTGAAGAGAAGCGCTTGCGCACCGGAGCCTGCCGCCCAGCCTGCCGCATCGGCAACTGTTTCACCAGAGCGGAGCTTCGGTTCCGCGCCTTTGACCTGTGCATCATCATCCGACAGCGTGAACGAGATCCAGAAAGGTTTGCCGGTTTCCTTTACGGCCACGCGCACCGCCTCGCCTTCGGCAATCAGGCTCAAGGTTTCGCCAAGCCAGACATCCACATGCGGGGCAAGGTTCTCAACCAGCACGGAAAGGTAATCCTGCACGCGGGTGGGATCGAAATTCTCTGGCTCGTAGGAGCCGAAGATCGGCGGCAGGCCACCGGCAACCGTGACGGGACGGCCTGCGTTATCGGCGGCCTCACGCGCCAGCCTGCCAGACAGCGCGATCAGTTCGGCCCCTTCCCGCTCGAAGCGCTCATCCCCGATATGAAACGGCACCAGCGCATAGGAATTGGTGGTGATGACATCGGCACCGGCTTCAATGAATTCCTGATGCACCTGCTTGACGATCTGCGGCGAATTGATGAGGGCCAGCGCCGACCATTCCGGCTGCTTGAGTTCTGCACCAAGACGCAGAAGCTCACGGCTCATGCCGCCATCGAGGATACGCAGATTGGTCATGGGATTAGCCTTTCGGAATTATCGGCGGATTGGCACCTGCCCCTCAATGCCCTTGAAAAAGCGGGTGATGAGGAGGGTGAGGAAAACATAGAAAAGCGTGACCACCAGCAGCGGCTCATAGACCAGCAGCGTATCCTGCCGCACCTTGTAGGCGACGGCATAAAGATCCACCACAGTAACCGTGAAGGCGAGCGGCGTGGACTTCAGCTGCAACACGATTTCGCCCGCAATGGTGGGCAGCGCATTGCGAATGGCACGCGGCAACCAAATACGGCGCACAAGCGTCCATGGGCTCATGCCCACGGCGCGTCCGGCCTCCAACTCACCCTTCGGCACAGCCAGCAGCGCGCCACGCAGCACTTCCGCCTCATAGGCCGCATAGTTCAGCGTGAAGGAGAGTGCTGCAAAGAAGAAGCCCTCGCGCAGCACCGGCCACAGGAAGCTCTGGCGAATGCCGGGGATCATGGGCAGAAGCGAGCCAACACCATAATAAAGCAGCCAGAGCTGGATGAGCAGCGGCGTTCCACGAAAGAAGGTGCAGTAGGCGCGAGAGAGATTGCGTGCCACCGGCCCGCCGCTGACCTGCGCGAAGGCAAGGCCAATGGCAAGCAGGAAGCCGAAGACGACGGAAATGACCAGAAGTGCTAGCGTCTGGTAGGCACCATCCAGCAGGAGTGGCCAGTATTTGACGATCCAATCAAACTGCATGCGCCACCTTCCTCAAACCATTTGCGGCTGGCCACGGCGCACGCGCCGTTCCAGTGCCGAGAAGAAGAGGTTCGAAACCAGCGTTATCACCAGATAGAGAAGTGCGGCGGCGAAGAAGAACAGGAAATATTGCTTGGTATTGGCACCCGCCAAACGCGCCGCTGTTGCCAGTTCCTGATAGCCGACAACAGCAATCAACGCGCTATCCTTGGTCACCGACATCCAGAGATTGGCCATGCCGGGCAGAGCATTGGGCAAAAGCGCTGGAAGTGTCACGCGGCGAAACAGCAGGAAAGGCGAAAAGCCGAAGGCGCGCGCTGCCTCGATTTGTCCAACCGGAATGGCAAGGATCGCCCCGCGCAACACTTCCGTCATATAGGCACCCTGGACGAAGCCGAGGACAAACACTGCCGCAGCAAACGCATTGATCTCCACCGCCGGCAGCGACAGGAGGGCCAGAAGCCGGTTGAGCCCATCTGTTCCGGCATAATAGAGGCCGACAATGAGAATAAGCTCCGGCACCGCACGGATGATGGATGTGTAGGCGTTGAAGGCAAAGACCAGCGGGCGATTGCCGGAAAGCTTGGCCGTGGCACCCATCAGACCGATCAGAATGCCAATGCCATAGGCGCACAGAGATATGGCGACCGTATAGAGAGCGCCGGTCAGCAGCGTTCCACCCCATCCCGGAGGATAGGGGGACAGCAGTTCCCACATGCTCATTTGATTGGCCGCCATTCCAGATTGATTTACTTGCCGCCGTAGATGTCAAAATCGAAGTACTTCTTCGAAATCTCATCATACTTGCCGCTCGCGCGCACAGCAGCGATGGCGTCGTTCAGCTTCTTTTTCAGCTCGGTATCTTCCTTGCGCAATCCGCCGCCGACGCCGAGGCCCAGCACGTCCGTGTCATCCGCCACATTGCCCATGTCAGCGCAGCAATCCTTGCCTGTGGGGCTGTTCAGGAATTCGTTCAGCACGATGGAATCGGCGAAGACATAATCGATGCGACCGCTGGCCAGATCTTGCAGCGCTTCATCCAATGTCTGGTAGGTTTTCTGGTCCGCCTGCTTGGCGAAGTGCTTGTTGAAATATTCAGACTGGATGGTTGCGACCTGAACGCCGATGGTTTTACCCTTCACATCCTCCACCGTCGCGCCTGGCTTCTGATCCTTCGGGCCGATCAGCTTGCTCGGTGTCTTGTAGTATTTGTTGGTGAAGTCGATGGTCTTCAGGCGCTCATCCGTGATGGACATGGAGGCCCAGATTACATCCAGCTTCTTGGCCGTCAGTGCCGGGATCAGACCATCCCACGAGGATTCCACGATGGAGCACTTTTCCTTCATCTCTGTGCAGACTGCATCCATCAGCTCGATTTCCCAACCCTTCCAGGTGCCCGAGGCATCCTTGGCGAAAAAGGGTGGATAGGCTTCATTCAGAATGCCGAAGCGAACCTCTGCCTGTGCTGCAAAAGCGGAGGCGATAAATGCAGCGCCTGCGAGAAGGAGGGAAAGAGACTTCATCAGACAAGTTCCTTGGAGGGTGAAGATGAGCGGGCAAAACCGCTGGTGAATATACGCGCACGCTCGGTGAGCGGCGCATCGAAAATTTGTTGGGGTGGCCCCTGTTCAGCAATTTCTCCCTTGTCGAGAAAGATTACCGTGCTGGAAACCTCACGAGCAAAGGCCATTTCATGCGTGACGAGAAGCATGGTGCGCCCCTCCTCCGCCAGATCGCGGATAACTTTCAGCACCTCGCCCACAAGCTCCGGGTCAAGCGCCGATGTGGGTTCGTCAAACAGCATCACCGCCGGGTCCATGCAGAGCGCACGGGCAATGGCGGCACGCTGCTGTTGCCCACCGGACAGGAAGGCTGGGTAGGCATCGCGCTTGTCGGAAAGGCCGACCTTGGCGAGCATGGCCTCGGCCTTCTCAATCGCCTCGCGCTTGCCAACACCTTTGACATGAATAGGCGCTTCGATCAGATTTTCGATGACCGTGCGATGTGCCCAGAGATTGAAGCTCTGGAAAACCATGCCAAGCCCGGTCCGCAGGCGTTCCAGCTGTTTGCGATCAACAGGTTCGAGCCCGCCCTTGCGGGATGCCTTCAGCCGTAATTCCTCACCATCAACGACGATACGGCCTTGATCAGGGCGTTCCAGCAAGTTGATGCAGCGTAAGAGCGTGCTCTTGCCGGAGCCGGAGGAGCCGATGATGGAAACGACATCGCCACGCCGTGCCTCCAGCGATATGCCGCGCAGGACCTCCACGCCTGCAAAACTCTTGTGCAGGTCCTCAATCTTCAGGCTTAAGTGAATTTCGTTCACGATCGGTCGCCGGCTTCGTTTTTAAGTTGCCGCACAATAATGGGATATTGCGCATATTATTTTCGCTGATGTCTCTAATGACGCATAAATTCTCCGCTGGTAAGAAAATTTCGCTTTTTTACAGCACGCTGGACGGAAATTTCCTCTACCGCTATGACTTCAAGCGCAATAACTGGATATAAGGGTGCAGACATGTCGGAAGCGCTGGACGAGTTCGATCGCGCCATTCTCCAAATCCTGCAAAAGGATTGCCAGTTAAAGGCGGAAGCAATCGCCGACGAGGTGGGCCTTTCCCCTTCAGCAGTACAGCGGCGGCTGAAGCGATTGCGAGAAGGCGGAACGATCCAGGCGGAGGTTGCCGTCATCAACCGCAAGGCTACCAATTTCCCGATGACTTTTATTACCGGAATGGAGATCGAGCGCGATAATTACGATGCTCTTGCGCGGTTTCGCCTCTGGGCCGATAAGCAGGAAAATGTCCAGCAGGTCTACTACGTCACAGGGCAAGTCGACCTTATCGCCATCATCACTGCCCGCGATGTGGAGCATTACGACGATATCAGCGCGCAATTGATGGCGGACAACCCGCAGATTCGCCGCATGACGACAAATGTCGTGCTGCGCGATGTGAAGGTGGGGCTGCATGTGCCGGTGAAAGAGTAATCAAGCCAGCATGTCGCGGATGGCATCCAGCAACTCGCCTTCACGGTAGGGTTTGGAGAAAAAGCGGGTTTCCGCCGGAATCTGGTCGCCCGGATCTTCAAGATGGCCAGAAATGATAATGACCTTGATGGGCGGCCAGCGATCCCGAATGATGGCGGCAAGACGCATTCCGTCAACGCCTCGCGGCATATCAACATCCGTCATCACCAGACGGATATCGGGCCGGGCTTCGAGGATGGCAACAGCTTCCGTCGCATCGGCTGCCACAACCGTCTCATATCCTGCGTCCTCTACCAGATCCATGGCTGCAAGACGCTGCAAGGGTTCATCCTCCACGATCAGGATTACGTGGGGCGCCGACTGCTTCATTTCAGAATTCATGATTACTGCCGCAACTGGGAAACAAGGCCTTTCATACGGACATTCAGTCCCGCGGGGTCATAATCGATATCGACGCCTCCGGTTCCAATCAAACCCAAACGAATGAGTCTGGAACCGAAGCCTTTGCCAGTTGGCGAAGTAACGGGTGGGCCATCGGCTTCCCGCCAGCTTAGTGAAAGAATATCTTCTCCATGCAGGGTTTCGACAGTCCAGCCTACCCGAACATTGCCCCTATCGCTGGACCATGCGCCGTACTTCAACGCATTTGTGCCAAGCTCATGCATAAGAAGCGCCAGTGAGAGCGCACTGCGGGGGCCGATTTCGAGGTCCGGGCCCGTCAGTTCATAGCGGTTGTTTGGCGCGAGCTGTCGCAGAACATTATCGATGACCTCGAGCATGCGGGCCGAAGACCAGTTCTGATGCAGAAGAACCTCATGCGCCTTGGCCAGCGCGTGAAGACGGTTTGAAAAAGCCTCGACGGGCGCTCTATCTTGAACCGGCTTCAAGGTTTGCGCAGCAATGGCCTGCACCATGGACATGGTGTTCTTCAAACGGTGGCTGATTTCGTGGTTCAGGATTTGCTGATGCTCTTCGGCGCGGATGCGGGAAATCGCTTCCCGTGCCCTGTCAGCCACCGTTGCGACGAAAACACTATCCTCATAGGAGAAATCATAGCTACGGCTGAAATGGACGAGGATAACGCCGACAATAATCCCTCGATCAAGGATCGGTACATTGACGAGAACTTCAATCCCGATCGATTTCAGCATGTCTGCGTGGCTGGCGGTGCGTGGATCGGTTTCCACGTTGCCGATAACGACAGTTTTTCCGGCTTTCAAATCCTCGATAAAGCTGCCGTAGCTGCGAAAATGGTGGAGGCCGGACACACTGGGAACATCCGGCGCACACCAATCCGGCAGCACTTCCACGGTTTCGGCCACGGCATCTACGATACCGTAGCCCGCACGCGATGCACCTTCCATGTTGCTGGCGATAATTTCAGCTGCCGCAAAGGCCGTATCCGGAATGGTTTCCGCACGCCGTAACCGTTCGCCCAGTTCGTGCAGAGCAGATTGCCGGTCCCGACTACGCTTTTCTGAAGTGGCATTGCGGGCAATCTTGATGAAGCCCAGACTTTTTTCCCCATTCGGATTTGGCAGCGGGCGGACCGTTCCTTCCAGAAACACCAGAGCGCCATCAGCGCGCATGTGCCAGCGGCGATCCACCACAACGCCATGCAATCGCGCCTCGCGCAACTCTTCCTCAGGCACGCCAGCCTGCCTATCCTCTTTGGTGAAGATGGTGGAAAATGGCTTTCCCAGCACATCATCCTCCTCGATGCCGAACGTTTCTTCAGCACCTCCACTCCAACTGCTGATACGGTGATCGTTATCAATGGTTACGATGACATAATCCTTGGCAGCTTCGATCAACAGACGCAGGCGCTCTTCGCTTCGGCTCAGCGCCTCCAGCGTGTCACGCTGTTCTGTCACATCGAGAAACATCACCAGAAAGCCGTCATCGCCCGTGGGCTGCACATAGCCGTCGAACCAGCGGCCAAGCGCCTCGACCTGACGCAAGAAAGGCTTGGGAACACGGCTTTCCACCGCTTCCGCCACGTCGGTAATCCACTCTTCCTCAATCCCGGGAATAAGGGTGCGGGCCGTTTTGCCCACCGCGTCCACATCTCCCAAGCCCAGCAATTCGCTCCAGGCAGGATTAACGTGATCGTACCGCCAATCGACCACGCGACCGGTCTCGTCCCTCAAGACAGAGCCAATGATAATTCCTTCCTGCAACTGCTCGAAAAGATGGCTCCACCGGCGCTCGGAAAGAAAGGTATTGATCTGGTTGCTGACGATCCTGCCGAACCGGGAAAGAAGATCGAGCTCTGCTTGCGTCCATTCGCGTGGCTTGCCATCGATTGCGGCGATCGCACCGATAACAGTGCCATCCGGCAGGGTGACCGGCACGCCAAGATAGGAGATGACCCCCAGATCGCGAATAGCAAGGTTATCCCGCACCCGCTCGTGCAAGGTGGCATCTGTGACAACGAAAGGCTTTTGATCTTCCACCACATATTGGCAGAAGGAATGGCTGAGAGGAGTTTCTCCACGATTGGCCCACTCGCTGGGCAGGCCCAGATGGGCGATGAAAACCTGCCGATACTCATCGAGAATGGAAATAACGCTGACCGGGCAGTGCAAGGCTGCCTTTACGGTATCAACAATATCGGCGAACTCGCCTTCGCCATGGATGTCGAAGAGGCCGGATGAGCGGACAATGCGAAATCTCTGAGAACTACTGAACATCCGGCTATGCTTGATCCGCGGGCACGAGAGGAGATGAAGACCAATTCGTTGCCCGGAGTTTTCGGAGGCATGTGCTCTCAAAAAACCAAGCGTGCAGTCAGTGGTCGAACCGAAACAGTTAATTCAGCAAGTTCGATTTTTGTTCCTTCAACAGAGCGGCAATACTTGTGTTTTGTCAAGTCACGTGGAGCTAAAAGAGAGAAGGTCTCAGCCAAACACACAATGACCGCGAACCTTGGAGGGTCGCGGTCATTGTGAAGAGATGAAACTTAGCCCCAGACTTTTCCCTTGCCATTGGCCTGCTTGGGTTTGCCCTTCCTGGCAAAAGGCTTGGCGCCCTCTTTTGCGAAAGGCTTTGCGCCATCTTTGGCAAAGGGCTTGGAACCTTCTTTTGCGCGAGGCGGCTTATCCGCGAAGGCGCGGTCGCCAGCCGGACGGTCGTCCGAGAAGCGCTTCTTTGGCTTGTCCTTTGCCCAGTCATCGCGGCGTTCGCCACGCGGCTCACGTCGGCTATCGTCACGGCCTTCCGTGCGGGCGGGACGGTCCTCATAGGCACGCTTGGCAAAGGGCTTGCCCTCGCCACGGCTTTCGTTCTGGCGGGAAAGATCCGGCATGCCATCCAGCGACGTGACGCGCACGCCACGCTCCAGCGTCTTGTTAGGACCAATCGCACCGAGGAAATTATCTGCCTGATCGGCAGAAATTTCCACATAGGTTTCCTGAGCCTGCATCTTGATCGCGCCGATATCGGCCTTCGTCAGTCCGCCATTGCGGCACAGCATTGGGATGAGCCAGCGGGGTTCCGCATTCTGCTTGCGACCAACCGACAGCGAGAACCAGACGGAAGGGCCGAACTCACCACGCGGGGTGCGCGGGGTGGATTCGAATTCCTGCCGCTCACGGCCTTCGCGGGGCTTGCGCGCATCCTTCGGCTGGATGGAAACGGGAATAAGATCTTCCGGTGCTGCATTGCGGGCGCGATGCATGGCCACAAGCGCCGTTGCCAGGCGCTCGGCACCATATTGCTCTGCCAGCTTGCCGATCAAATCCTGTTCTTCCTCGCGAGCCTCTTCCTCGAAAATCGCATCCGAGAGCAGGCGCTCCTGATCGCGGGCAATTACCTCTTCGGCGCTTGGCGGCAGAACCCAGTTTGGCGTGACGGCTGCTCCGCCCAGCAGGCGTTCGGCCTTGCGGCGCTGGTTGATTGGCACCACCAAGGCGCTGATGCCCTTGTTGCCGGCACGGCCTGTACGGCCCGAACGGTGCAGCAAAGTTTCCGAATTGGTGGGCAGGTCGGCATGGATCACCAGTTCCAGGCCGGGAAGATCGATGCCGCGAGCCGCCACATCCGTTGCGATGCACACGCGGGCGCGGCCATCGCGCATGGCTTGTAGCGCATGGGTACGCTCGTTCTGCGTCAATTCACCAGACAGGGCCACAACGGAGAAGTTACGGTTGCTGAGGCGGGCCGTCAGATGGTTCACATTGGCGCGGGTGGAGCAGAACACGATGGCGTTCTTCGCTTCATAAAAACGCAGCACGTTGACGATGGCGTTTTCGCGGTCGGCCGGGGCGACCATGAGGGCGCGATATTCAATATCGGCATGTTGCTTTTCTTCCGAAGTCGCCTCAATGCGCAGGGCATTGTTCTGATACTGCTTGGCGAGCTTGGCGATGCCGGATGGCACCGTGGCCGAGAACATCAGCGTGCGACGATCATCCGGCGCGGATTCCAGGATGAATTCCAGATCCTCGCGGAAGCCGAGATCCAGCATCTCATCCGCTTCATCCAGCACGGCCACGCGAATGTTGGACATATCCAAAGCGTTGCGGCGAATGTGATCGCAGATGCGACCTGGCGTGCCGACAACAATATGCGCGCCACGTTCCAGCGCACGGCGCTCGTTGCGAATGTCCATGCCACCAACGCAGCTGGCAATAACGGCACCTGTCAACTCATAAAGCCATTCGAATTCGCGCTTGACCTGAAGCGCCAGTTCGCGGGTTGGTGCAATGACGAGCGCCAGAGGAGCCTCGGCGCGGCCAAATTTCTCTTCTTCGCCGAGCAGGCTTGGCGCCATGGCAATGCCAAAGGCAACCGTTTTGCCGGAGCCGGTCTTGGCGGATACAAGCGCGTCGCGGTCGGAAAGGTTCGGGTCCAGCATGGCTTGCTGAACAGGGGTCAGGGTTTCATAGCCACGCTTTGACAACGCCTTGGCAATCGCCGGAACGGCGTTCTTCAGTTCGGACATCGATGTTCTTTCGGAATAAGGGATCAAGCGCATTGACGCGCCGCCGCACGACCGTGCAGCGTCATTTAGGGTTCTCCTACTCACTCACGCCGCAAATGTCAAAACACAAGGTTGAGGCCCTGCCCCCACACTCTTGCATGGCTGACAGGATGTGAGAGCAAAACCACAAGATTGGACTATTCACGTCCCAGCCTGATATTTAGATTGCTCTGAAGTGCAAGCAGGAGGCATTGGGCTATGTCATTTTTTCCCGGAAACGACCCTGATCCCGGCGATTCCTTCGCCTGCGATGCCATTGAAAACCTCATCATCCCGCGCTCCAGCGATATTGGCGGGTTTGAAGTGCGCCGGGCGCTGCCCACGCGCCAGAGGCGGCTCGTGGGGCCTTTCATCTTTTTCGACCGCATGGGGCCTGCGGTGCTGCGCGCCGATGAGGCGCTTGACGTAAAGCCACATCCACACATCGGTCTTTCCACGGTCACCTATCTCTTCGATGGCGAGATCAAGCACCGCGATAGCCTTGGCACCGAACTTGTCATCCGACCCGGCGATATAAACCTCATGACGGCGGGGCGGGGTATCGTGCATTCAGAGCGCACGCCGGAGAACCTGCGTGGCCATCCGCTTGCCATGTCCGGCCTGCAAACATGGCTTGCGCTGCCGGACGAGAAGGAGGAAATCGAACCAACCTTCGATCATACGGCCAAGAGCGCAATGCCGTTGATCGATATGCCCGGCATTTCCGGCCAGGTGGTGATTGGCAATCTCGATGGGCTTGCCTCTCCGGTGAGAACCTTCACTGATACGCTTTATGTGGATTTGCGGCTGGAAGCTGGACGCCGCTTCCCCTTCTCTGCCCGGTCGGAGGAGCGGGCCATCTATATTCTTTCCGGCTCGCTTAAGGTTGCGGGAGACCGTTTCGCGCAGGATCAATTGCTCGTTTTCCGCCCCGGCGACGACATTACGTTAGAGGGCGGGCCGGAAGGTTGCCACGTGATGCTATTTGGCGGCGCAGCATTGAATTCCCGCCGCTACATCTGGTGGAATTTCGTCTCCTCCTCCAAGGAGCGGATCGAACAGGCAAAAGAGGAATGGAGAACTGGCCGTTTCGACATAGTGCCGGGGGATGAAGAGGAATTTGTGCCTTTGCCTTAGGCGAGCTAACCAAGGCAGACGTGAAGAGCAGAAGATCAACGCCTCTCGCTCTTCACCGCTGGATGCGCTTAACGGCAGACCTTCGTCACGCGCGTTACGCGTTCACCATGACGGAATGTGGTGACCTTTTTGGTCATGCAGTGCTTGCGGCGGTCCTCGCGAACTGTCCGGTAATGGTGGCCCCGATAGTGGTCGCCGCGGTGCATACCGTTATCGGAACGAATGACGACAGTTTCGGCATGAGAGGCCGCAGGGATTGCAATGATTGACGACAGCGCAAGGGTTGCAGCAAGGATGAGCTTGTTCATGAATTCCACCTTCGGATTTGATACCGACCATGAACGCGGTTCGTGCCTTTCGGTTCCGGGAGATAAAAAACACCATGAGCGGAGACCTGCGGCGAAGCTGAAAGGCGGTTTCGGCACTCTCGCGGATGGCATTTCTTGTTGCCGCAGGGCGATTTTATTCAAACAGCCTTTGCCCTGGAGCGTGAAAATCCTATAGAAGCGCGAGGCATCGACACTTGAAAAAGCCGCGTTTCTTATCAATTTGAGTAGAAACGCAGGCTCCGGATGAGAGAGCAGAAAAGGCCAGAACTCCGTGACATCCAACCCGAAAACGCCGCTTTTGGATCAGGTTCATATTCCAGCCGATCTGAAGCAGGTCGAAGACCGTGATCTGCCCCAGCTTGCGCGCGAAGTGCGCGACGAGATGATTGACGCGGTCTCAAAAACGGGTGGACATCTGGGCGCTGGCCTTGGCGTGGTGGAGCTTACCATCGCCATCCACAAAGTATTCAACACGCCGCATGACCGGCTGATCTTCGATGTGGGCCATCAGTGCTATCCGCACAAGATCCTGACCGGCCGCCGCGACCGCATTCGCACACTGCGGCAGGAAAACGGGCTTTCCGGCTTCACCAAACGGGCGGAAAGCGAATACGATCCCTTTGGTGCTGCGCATTCCTCCACCTCCATTTCCGCTGGTCTAGGCATGGCTGTGGCATCGGAACTTTCCGGCACGCCGCGTAATGTCATTTCCATTATCGGCGATGGCGCTCTTTCCGCTGGCATGGCCTATGAGGCGCTGAACAATGCCGGTGCGCTGGATGCGCGCCTCATCGTTATTCTCAACGATAACGACATGTCGATTGCGCAGCCGACTGGCGCGATGAGCGCCTATCTGGCGCGCCTTGCCTCAGGCCGCACCTATATGGGTGTGCGCGAAATCGGCAAGAAGCTGACGGCCTATCTTGGCAAGAACATTGACCGTGCCATTACCCGCGCCGTGGAACATGCGCGGGGCTATGTGACCGGCGGCACCATGTTCGAGGAAATGGGCTTTTACCATATCGGCCCGATTGACGGACACTCCTTCGAGCATCTTCTGCCCGTGCTGCGCAATGTGCGCGACAATGCCAAGGGGCCGGTGCTCATCCATGTGGTCACGCAAAAAGGCAAGGGCTATCCACCCGCGGAAGCAGCTGCCGACAAATATCACGGCGTCAACAAGTTCGATGTGATTACCGGCGCCCAAGCCAAGGCCAAGCCAAACGCACCCAGCTACACGAATGTGTTCGCCGATGCGCTGGTTCAGGAAGCCAAACTGGACGAGAAAATCGTCGGCATCACTGCCGCCATGCCTTCCGGCACGGGGCTGGACAAGCTGCACGACCTGTTTCCCGAGCGTACTTTCGATGTCGGCATCGCCGAGCAACACGCAGTCACCTTTGCCGCCGGTCTCGCCTCGGAAGGCTACAAGCCCTTCTGCGCGCTTTATTCCACCTTCCTGCAACGCGGCTATGACCAGGTGGTGCATGATGTAGCCATTCAGGGATTGCCTGTGCGCTTCCCCATTGACCGCGCGGGCTTCGTGGGTGCCGATGGTCCGACCCATGCGGGCTCCTTCGATACCGGCTTCCTCGCCTCCCTCCCCGGTTTCGTGGTGATGGCAGCTGCCGACGAGGCGGAGTTGAAGCACATGGTGCGCACCGCCGCTGCTTACGACCAAGGCCCGATCTCCTTCCGTTATCCGCGCGGCGAAGGCGTGGGCGTGGAGATGCCGGAGCGCGGCGAGATTTTGGAGATCGGCAAGGGCCGTGTCATGAAGCAAGGCTCCAAGGTTGCCCTCCTCTCCTTCGGCACGAGGCTGGCAGACTGTCTGCTGGCGGCAGAAGACCTCGAGGCCGCTGGCCTTTCCACCAGTGTTGCCGACGCCCGCTTCGCCAAGCCGCTGGATCACGACCTCATTCGCCAGCTCGCCCGTCATCATGAAATCGTGGTGACCGTGGAAGAAGGTGCCGTGGGCGGCTTTGGCTCACAGGTCATGCATTTCATGGCCAATGACGGCCTGTTGGATAGCGGCCTCAAGATCCGCTCCCTCGTGCTGCCTGACCTCTGGATGGATCAGGCCAAGCCCGAAGTCATGTATGCCAAGGCGGGGCTTGATCGTGCGGGGATCGTGAAGACCGTGTTCGATGCGCTGGGCCGTGGCGTGCAGGTGGGTGCCGCTGGGTGAGTGAGGCAGCTTCACGCCTTGCTCGACCAGCCAAACAGCAAATGATTTTTGCAACTGTCGCTTGATCCTGCGACACGTGCGCTTAATTCCATCGCTCGATGAAAAGAGACTTAAGCGGCACAGCAGATATTAGACGTTTACGGGATATCATCTATGGAAACGGCAAATGAAACTCGGCCTCAGCCAGCGACCTGGCGTATTGTCCTTGCAGCAATCTTCGATTTTTTCACAGCATTCTGGGTATTTGGCCTGGGCATCGCGTATATTTTCGGCGGCATGACTGAGGCGGGCTTCAGCCTGAATGGCGGTCCGGCGCTTTTGTGCTTCGCCTTGATCGTTGCCTACTTCGTTATTGGCAACAAGTATTTCGGTGGCACCCTCTGGAAGCATATCTTCCGGGCGCGTCGCTCCTAGTATCGCTCCTCTAATAGTATTCGTCGGTATGAAGGTGTTATTCCGCAGGCGAAAAATGTGGTAAGCGCCAACCGAATAATAGCAGGAGTACAGCAGTGAGCGAAGCGACCGTAGCAGATGCGACAAACCGCATCTACGAATCCCTTCAGGCGGATAATGCCGATCTTGACGTGCATATCGCAACCCTCAAAGCAGCCTTGGCGCGGGAAGGCTTGAAGGAGGCCGTATTTGAGCCAGCCAAGCTTGCACACAACAATCGTTCCGGCCGAAAGCTTATGCAGGCCTATTTTCGCCAGCGCGGTGTGACGGTCAAATTCTCAGGAGAGTAAGGCTTCCAGGCGCATGGCGTGCAACGGTTTTGCAAAACGACATGCGTCGAAAGAACGACCTAAAGCGTTGGCGGTAAACTGAAATATCGCTCCGAGCGCTTTAGGGCTTGGCTTTTTCAAAGGCCAGGAACAGATCTGTAACGAGAACGCCGTTGATCTTCATCCCGGTCAGATCGGCATTTTGAATGTCTGAGCCTGCCAAGGTGACACCGCTTATTGTCAAGCCCGACAGGTTAGCGTTCGTGATCGAGACACCAGACAGGTTGACGTTATTGAAGCGCGCATTTGCAAGGCTGACATCGTCAAAAACCGCTTCGCTCAGATTGGTGTCGCTAAATTTTGCATTCGTCAAAACCGCGTAGAACCGGGCATCTGCGAGATTCACACCATCAAAATGAGCGCCAGCCATATCAGCCCGCTCATAGTGCATCTCCTGTATCTGAGGTCCATCGAACGGATTCTCTCCTTGGTGGTCGCTCACGGTCATATCCTCCGCTTAAAAGTGACTGCACAAACCGGAGAATTCCGGTCCATGCCTATTGCTGCATTGGCGGGTTTGACACCAATAACAACAGATCCAGATCCTTCTGTGGCCAGAAGTCGGTCTTTTCCATTACGAAAGTCGTTGGGCCGGTTTTCTTCACGCCTTCGCCGCAGAAGCTTAAGTAATTGTCCGGCTTGCCCTTATCGATGGTGAGCTTGAACTTGCCGATGGTACCGCCCCAATTTGCGCCAGTTTTCAGCACGTAGGAAAGCCAGGCTTCGGTATAGATCGGGCCGCTCGCCTGGCCTGCCTGATCGAGCTTGGCGGCGGTTTTGACGAAGCTGTCATCCATGCAATAGCGGGTCTTGTAATCATTGAAGCCCTCGGTCGGCTTGCCATTGCTGAGGAAAGAAATAGCAACCGTTCCCCCAACGCTCGGCTTATAGCGATGGCTGACGCGCACCTCTTTCTTCGCCGGGAATGTCGTTTTCCACCAATAGGTAGAGTGCATGGTCCAGATAGGGCGATAAACGGTTTGCCAGCCTTGACCCGCATCGAACTCATCGGCAAAAACGAGGCCCTGGCCCTGCCATTCCTTCAAGGTTTCTGGCGAAAGCCCTTTCAGCGCATCTACGGCCTTGTCGCTATAGGGCAGAAGCGGAATGTTGCGACGCCTCAGCTCCTCTGTGAAATCAATGGACAGGGCACTCACACGCTGCTGTAATTGCGGCTGGATGGGCTGGCCATCCTGGGTAACGGTAAAGCCGAGGAAGTTATCAGCCTCGAAATCCGGGATTGCGACATTGCTATCCGGGCTGCCGGTAATATCCGGCATGGGAAAGGCGATGATGCTGGTCACATCCTTGTCGCTTTCATTGCGAAAGACATAATCCACCCGCACCTCATCCATGGAGAGAAACAGCTCTTCCTCAGCCATCGTGACATGGCTGGAAGTGACATATTCCAGCCCGCCGGTGCGCAGTTCCGCCATCGTATCATTGGCGGCGGCGGGTGACGCGATTGAAAGAATTCCTGCAAACCCAAAGATGAAGATTTTCATGAGACCCGTTCCCATATGCCCTTGCGAAGGTTAGCCCAAACGCCCGCAAAGTGCAGGTGTGAAATCACTTTATCCAAAACGGGAAAGGGCGGCATTTGCGCCGCCCTTTCAACCTGTCTTTCGTGATTGCTCAAAACTCTTCCCAGTTATCCTGGGTGGGCTTGACGGCGGGGGATGCAGAGCCGAAGGCTTTAGCCAATGAGCTGTGCAGAGCATTGGCCGGAGAGGCCGCTGGCCGCGAGGTGGCGGTGGCGGCAACCGGCCCACGCCCCACAGCCGCACGTGGCGCTGCTTTTGGTGTGGGCTGCGGTGCTGGCACGGGCCGTGCCGCAGCAGAGGCTACACCACTGGTCGCCGGGCTGGAGACGGGTTGCACACGCGGCTTCGCATTCACTGTTCCAAGCTTGAACTGGCCAAGCAGATCATCCAGGCCGCTTGCCTCGCGAGCGAGCGCGTGGCTGGCAGCCGTCTGCTCTTCCACCATGGCTGCGTTTTGCTGCGTATTGTGGTCCATGGCGGCAATCGCCTGGTTGATTTCCTGAAGACCGAGGGACTGTTCCCGCGTGGAAGTAACGATGGCCTTGATGTTTTCGTTGATTTCCTGAACCTCGACCACGATGGCCTGAAGCGCCTCGCCCGTTTCGCCCACCAGCGCCACACCGGCATCCACTTGCTGGCTGGAGGTGGTAAGCAGCGTCTTGATTTCGCGGGCAGCATTGGCAGAACGCTGCGCCAGTTCACGCACTTCCTGTGCAACAACGGCAAAGCCCTTGCCCGCTTCGCCAGCACGCGCGGCTTCAACACCGGCATTCAGCGCCAGAAGATTGGTCTGGAAGGCGATATCGTCGATGACGCTGATGATGTTGACGATTTCGTTGGACGACTTGGAAATGCCTTCCATGGCGGAGACGGCGCGGCGCACCACTTCGCCGGAACGTTCGGCACCCACGCGGGCACGCTCCACCCGCTGGCCCACATCTTCCGCACGCTTGGCGGAATCCTTGATGGTGGTGGTGACTTCCTCCACGGCGGCAGCGGTCTGCTCCACAGATGCAGCCTGACGCTCCGTGCGCTTTGCAAGATCATCCGTGGCCGAGCGAATTTCGGCAGCACCGGCATTGATGGCAGACGCATTGCGGCCAACGCTTTCCAGCGCATCCTGAAGGCGGCCCAGAGCCTGGTTGAAATCGACCCGCAGGCGATCCAGATGGTCGGCAAAGGGGCGATCCAGACGGTAAGCAACATCACCGCCTGCCAGCTTGGAAAGACCATCGGCCAGCGAGTTCATGGCAAATTCAATCTCTGCCGTCTCACGCGCCTTTCGGGCATCGTTTTCCTGCCGCTCGCGATCGGACATCTGGCGCATTTCTTCCGTTTCGGAAGACAGGCGCAGCTTCTCGATGGCGGCATCCTTGAACACGGCGACGGCCTTTGCCATCTGGCCCACTTCATCGCCACGGTCGAGCGCCGGTACATTGATGCGGTGGTTGCCGCTCGCCAATTGGGTCATGGCATCTGTCATGCCAACAATTGGTGTGACAATGGCGCGAGACAATGCCCAGATGAGGCCCACTGCAATGACGCCCGCCACGCCACCGCCGATGATGAGGGTCCACAGCACAGCCGCTTGAGCATTGCTTTGCACGGCAACCATGCTTGTTGCGAGAGCTTGCGCATCCGCGCGCACTTTGGCAGCCGCCTGACGAAACTCACCCAGAGGGATTGCAGCGCTAGCGCCCTGGCCTTGCGCCTTCACGACAGCCGCGTTGAAATTATCTGCAGCCGTGCGCAGATCGCCAAGCGATGCAAGAATGGCGCTCTTGCCTTTGGCAAGCTTCTGAGCTTCATCCAGCGCCGTTACAACAGCAGTGCGCTTGGTTTGAATGGCCGTGGAATGTTCGCTACCGCCGCTGGACATAAAATCGCGGTGGGAAATGGCCTGCTCCAGCTGCGCTTCCGTGGCTGTGGAAACAGCGGCAACAATGTGCTGAGCCGTTACCAGACCCTCCGAGGCATCGGAAGAGCGCAAGCCCTGCCAGTAGACAACCGCAGAGGCGCATAGGCAAACAGACATCAGGGCAAGGAATGTCGTGATGATCTTTTTGTTGATGGACAGGTCTCGAAAGGACATTGGGCACCGCGTTTCAGACAGTCAAAAGCATGGGCCTTACACAAACCGAAGTTCATTAAGATTGAGTTGAACAGGTGCATCAAAAGAGCCGAAAAAGAGAGGCATCGTCAGATATTTAGCTCTCACTGCTCAAGCACCTCGGCATAGAATTGACCATCGTCATTTTACCGCCAGATGCTGGTGTCGCTGGATGCGAAATGCGATTTTGCTTGCGTGAGGTTCGAAGGAACGGCATGGACAGGCCATGACCACATCGCAGCCTCAAAGACTGGATCAACTCCTCATCACGCTCGGCCTTTTTGAAAGCCGTTCGCGTGCGCGCGATGCCATCCAGCGCGGCACGGTGACGGTGAACGGCATAGTGGTGACAAAGCCCGGACAGGTGGTTTCCCCCTCCGCAGAGCTTGCCGTTGCCGATCCTGCTCAAGCCTATGTTTCCCGCGCCGCCTTAAAGCTGGTGGCAGCGCTCGATCATTTCACAGTGGACCCTCGCGGACAAATTTGTCTTGATATCGGCGCATCGACCGGCGGCTTCACGGAGGTGCTGCTGGAGCGGGGCGCAAGCCATGTTACCGCGGTTGATGTGGGCCATGGACAGATGCATGAACGCATTGCGAATGACTCGCGTGTGACCAATCTGGAAGGATTGAATGCGCGCAATCTAAGCGAAGACGATATCGAAGCACAGCCTATCGATCTGGTGGTTTCCGATGTCTCCTTCATTTCACTGAAGCTTGCGCTGCCCCCAGCGCTTGAGATGGCCAAGCCGGGCGCATTGTGCGTGTTGCTGGTAAAGCCGCAGTTCGAGGCTGGCCGCGAAGCTATTGGTAAAGGCGGGCTGTTGCGCGATCCTTCCACCGCACCGGATGTCGCCGAAGGGCTCAAGATCTGGCTAGAACAGGAGATGGGCTGGGAAGCGCTCGGCCTCATTCCCTCGCCCATTGCAGGCGGCGACGGCAACCAGGAATATCTGCTGGCTGGGCGAAAGCCGCTGGCAACACGGAACAAGCAGGAACCATGACCACCGAAACCGTCACCATATCTGCCCTTAGCCATAAGGGCAGCGGCATTGCTCATGGCGAGAAGGGCCCGATCTTCGTGCCTTACACGCTTCCGGGTGAAACTGTTGCCATTGCCCGTGTGAAGGATGAAGGCACTGTGATGTCCTTCGCCACCACGGCACCGGACCGGGTGCAGCCGCCTTGCAAGCATTTTGGTCCGGAAGGCGTTGGCGGCAGCTGTGGCGGCTGTTCGCTGCAACATCAGGCGAAGTCCAGCTATAATGCCTTCAAGCGTGATCTGCTGGTGCAGGCACTAAAATCCAAGGGCATTGAGGCCCCGGTCGGCGATATTATCGAGGCACAGGCTCACCAAAGGCGGAGGCTCGTCTTTACCGTGCGGCGTCGGGAAAAAGGCCTCGTCATCGGCTTCAACCAGGCTGAGACACATCATGTCGTGCCGGTGGAAGAATGTCCCATCGCATCGAGCGCGCTCATCTCGCGCCTTGATGCACTGCATCTCATTGCCCGCGCCACTGGCAGCGATGCTTTTCGCATCACAGTGACGGAGACCTTGACCGGGCTCGATATTTCCATGGATGGCCTGCGCGGCGGCCTGGGCGACCGCGAACGCCGTGCCGTGACAGAAGCCGTGATCAAGCTGCAGGGCATTGCCCGCGTCTCTGGTAACGGCGAGATCATCGTGGAGCCGCACAAGCCGCAACTGGATTTCGGCGGTGCGCGTGTGGTTATTCCCCCCGGCGCCTTTACGCAAGCAACGCAGGAAGCGGAAGAGGCCATGGCGAAGATCGCCATTGAGCACATCGGCAAGGCAAAGCGCGTGGCCGATCTTTTCTCCGGTATCGGCACATTTGCGCTTCGGATCGCCCGTCAAACGGCGGTTCACGCAGTCGAATCCGAAGAACGTGCGGTCAAGGCGCTGGATCAGGCGGCCCGCATGACGCAAGGGCTGAAGCCCCTGACCGTTGAGCGGCGTGATCTTTTCCGCCGGCCCATGACACCGCAGGATTTGAAGACCTACGATGCCGTGGTGTTCGATCCGCCGCGTGCGGGCGCGGAAGCCCAATCGGCAGAGCTTGCCCGCTCTCAGGTGAAGAAGATCGTGGCTGTCAGCTGCAATCCGCTGACCCTGGCGAGAGACCTCTCCATCCTGACAAAGGGCGGCTATCGCATCAAACAGGTCATTCCGGTCGATCAGTTCCTCTGGTCACCGCATGTGGAAGCCGTGGCCCTGCTCGAACGATAAGGCTTCCGATCAGCCGCCCAATTGCAGCGTGCCGGTTCCTGTCACATTGGGGCAACGGCAGCTGCCGCCGACGCGGCCTTCCGGCGCGCGGCAAACATTGGGATATTGCTGGTCAGCGCTGCGTGGTGGCGGCACGACGCAAACATAGCGCTGGCGCGGCTTGAAATCGCTGCTGTTATAGGTGCGGGAGTTAGGCCCGTCCTGGGCCAGGGCTGCACCGGCACCGGCTGCCAAAAGCGCAACTGTCAGCGTGACGATCTTCATGAACATCTCCTTGAACATTTGAAAGGAGCTTGAGCATTGCTCACTTAATGGCTGGTGAATGAACAGAAGGGGGCGCTCAGCACCCCCTCCTCATGAGCGAATATGTTTAAGACTTCATGCCACGCGGCGTGCCGGCGATGACGACTGAACACCTTCATCAATGCGGAATTGCGAGAGCAGACCGTTGAGGTTTGCCGCCTCTTGCGCCAGACCATGACTTGCGGCCGTTTGCTCTTCCACCATGGCGGCGTTCTGCTGCGTGCCCTGATCCATGGTGTTCACTGCTGTATTGATCTCCTGCAACCCGGTCGATTGTTCACGCGATGCCGTGACGATGGCGTGGATATGGGTGTTGATCTCCTGCACCTCGCGCACGATGACGGAAAGCGCTTCGCCCGTCTTGTTGACGAGATCCACACCGCCGCGCACCTGACCGCTGGAGGTGGTGATCAAGGCCTTGATTTCACGCGCCGCATTGGCCGAACGTTGGGCGAGTTCACGCACTTCCTGCGCCACGACAGCAAAACCCTTGCCCGCTTCACCGGCACGTGCGGCCTCGACACCGGCATTCAGCGCCAAGAGGTTTGTCTGGAAGGCAATCTCATCAATCACGCCAATGATGTTGGAAATTGCCTCAGAGGATTTCTCGATGCTTTGCATGGCTTCAACAGCCTGCTGCACTACCTCACCCGATTTTTCCGCACCCGACCGAGCGCGTGCAACAAGGTTGCCCACTTCTTCGGCGCGACGGGCGGAATCCTTGACGGTGGTGGTGATTTCTTCCAGCGCCGCTGCTGTTTCTTCCACGGAGGCTGCCTGTTGTTCCGTGCGGCGGGCGAGATTATCGGCGGCGGAGCGGATTTCAGCCGCGCCGTTATCGATAGCGCGCGCGTTTTGGCCAACAGTCACCATGGCACTGTTCAGGCGAAGCACGGCCTCGTTGAAATCCACGCGCAGACGGTCCAGATTACCTGCGAAGGGTTTCTGGATGCGACAGGTGAGATCGCCATTGGCGAGCTGGCCGAGCGCTTGCGCCAGAGATTGAACCACTGACGCGATCTGTTCTGCCTCCTGCGCTTTCAGCGCTTCGCGCTCACGACGCTCCTGTTCGCTGAGCGTGCGGGTTTCATCGGCCTGCCTGGACAGGCGGCCACGTTCGATCATGTTGTCACGGAAAACGGCCACGGCTGCGGCCATTCGACCGATTTCATCCCTGCGTTCGACACCGGGAATTTGCGCGCCCACATCGCCTGCAGCCAGACGGTCCATGCTGGCTGTCATGGCGGTGACCGGGCGAACGACAACGCGGGAAATCACGAAACCCAGCATGCCGCTCATCAGCAGAACACCGAGAAGGGTTGCGACCACACCACCGATGCGCGCCTCGACCAGAGGGGCAAACACCACATCCTTGTCGAAGACAAAGCCGAGCTGCCACTGAACATTCGGCAAGCCCTTGACGGCCAGGAAGCTGACCAGAACCGGCTTCTCGTTCAACCGCGTTTCCGTCAAAGTCGCGCTGCGGCCCTTCAGCTCAGGAAAGAGGTCGCTGACATTCTTGTTGATCAGGTCCTTGTTTGGATGCAGCAGAATCTTGCCTGCATCGTTGATAAGGAAGGCATGGCCCGTGCCGTTGAAGTTAAGCGCGGCAATCTGATCCACCAGCGTCTTCAGCGGGAAGTCGCTGCCAGCAATGGCGACAATCTTACCATCCTTGCGGACCGGAACGGCAGCGGTAACAGTCAGCTCATTTTCGGAGGCAGATACATAGGGTTCCGTGAGGATCGTGGCATTGGCAGCCATGGCGGCCTTGTACCAGGGACGCTTGCGCGGATCATAATCCGCCGGAACCGCCTTTATGGGCCAGTTGGTGAAGACGCCCTGTTCATCGCCAATATAGGAGCTGGAGAAATGGGCAAGCGCATCGTTCTTCAACATTCCACGAATGTCTTCCGGCGTAGACAGTTTTTCCGCAGCCGATGCAATCATTCTGGTGAGCTGTATATTGGAATTAAGCCAGTTTGCCATGCTCTCACCGGCAAGGCTGCCAGCGATATCTACCTCATGCTGAACTGTATCAGCAAGCAATTTGGACTGGATACGATCCCCGTAGAGGGTAAAGGCACCGAGCGCGAAGACTACAACCGTGGTTGCAGCAACAAGGATGCGCGTCATGAGATTGGCGCTTTTCAGCATGCGAGACTTCCCTCAAAACAGGCAGTGAGCCAGCACGCTCAAGCACGCCAGTCTCCTTGCCTAACCGGCAGAAACATCATGTTGGGAACATCGGTCCGGCAGCATCCCGGCCTGCAGAATTGACAAATTCAAATTACATATCGGGTGCAGGGCTTAACATACCCTAAACCATTACAGGGGCTTACGTCGCTGCCGTTAAAGAAGTTGTCGCATGTAAATAATACACGCAATCATTTCAGATGCTTAAGAATTTTTGCATCCTCTAAATTTCAAAGAATTGACAGATATCAAAGCCCTTTGCATAGCAAAGGGCCCCCAGGATCTTAGGATCGGCGCTTCATGAATGCCTCGAAGGCGGCCCGCGCTTCCTGGCTTTTCAACTGTGCGGCGAAATGCACCATCTCGGCATCGATCCGAGCCAGAACATCCTGACCGTCCCCACGCAACAGATCGCGGGCAATGCGCAAAGCGCCAGCGGGCTTGGTTGCCAGAGATGCCGCGAGTGCCAGCACTTCCTGCTCAACCGCTTCCGCCTCCACAACTTTCCAGATCAACCCGGCCAGCTGCGCCTCGTCTGCTGTCAATGGCAGACCCGCCGCCAAAAGCGCGAATGCCCGCTGATGACCTGCCAACCGCGGAACCAGAAGGCTGGAGGCCGCTTCCGGCACCAGGGCCAGATCGGTGAACGGCGTGCGGAACTGGCTGCGCGAGGAGGCGACAGTGAGATCGCAGTGAAGATGTAATGTTGTGCCAATGCCAATGGCAAGCCCGTCTACGCCCGACACGAGAGGCTTGCCGAAAGCGACCAGCGCTTTCAGGAAATCCACCGCCGCCGGCGCTTCCAATGTGCCGGACATGGCGTAGCTGAGGAAATCCCCCATGTCGTTACCGGCGGAGAAGCATCCCTCCGTACCGAGAAAGGCCACCACGCGAACACTCTCATCCGCATCGGCCTGACCCAGTGCATCGACCATTTTTCGATACATGTCAGAGGTCAGGGCATTTTTCTTCTCTGGCCGGTTGAGCCGGATGATCAAAACCCCCGCCTGTGCTGAGGGACGTTCGATCAGAATATGATCCGTCATGATTTTCCCCCGACCTTTCTCAGGCAAACAAAGCGCGGGCAGCGCTCAGGCTTTCGGCACCGCTGATGACGCGATCTTTCAGAGCAACCGTTTCCGCCAGCAGGTTTTCAGCCGTGAAGCGGCAAAGCGAGAGCCGCTTGTCGCGCTCATGCTCTTCTTCTGCCAGCGCACCCTTTGCGAGATAGGCACCCGTGAGCGCCAGGCCGAAAAGGCGCTGGTAAGGCGTCGCACCTGCCAAGGCAGAGGCGGCATCGCCCAAGGCCAGACGTTCCAGCAACCAGTTCGTTGCCTCCTCCAGATCGGCAAGGCTAGCAGCAAGGCGATCTGCGGTTTCGCCGAAGCCTTCCAGATTGGAGCCGCGCACCTGCTCGGCGATCTGCTTCAACTCACCAATGAAACCGCGAACGTGGTTGCCATCCGAAAGCGGCAGCTTGCGGGTCACAAGATCCGCCGCCTGAATGCCGTTTGTGCCTTCATAGATCGGGGCAATGCGGCTGTCGCGCCAAAGACGTGCGGCACCAGTTTCTTCGATAAAGCCCATGCCGCCATGCACCTGGATACCCAGCGAGGAGACATCCACGCCCGCATCCGTTGCAAAGCTCTTGGCAATCGGCGTCAGAAGTGCTGCCCGCTCTGCCCAGTTGCGTGCTTCCTCACCTTCCGCATGGTGGCTCATATCGGTTGCATGTGCGCAGGAATAGCAGATGGCGCGGGAGCCTTGCGTGAGCGCTTTCATGGTCACCAGCATACGCGCCACATCCGGATGCTCGATGATGGGGCTCATACCGGAACCGGTCCAGCCGGGGGCTTTGCCTTGTGTTCGGTCCTTGGCGTATTGGATAGCCTTTTGCGTTGCAGCCTCGGCCACGGCCACGCCCTGCATGCCCACGGCCAAACGTGCATTGTTCATCATGGTGAACATGCAGGCGAGACCGCGATTTTCTTCTCCCACGAGATAGCCGATCGCACCCGGCTCGCTGCCATACTTGCCGTCGCCATAGATCATGGTGCAGGTGGGCGAGCCATGGATGCCGATTTTATGTTCCAGCGAATGGCAGTGCAGATCGTTGCGTGCGCCGAGCGACCCATCCTCGTTCACCAGGAATTTCGGCACGAGAAACAGCGAAATGCCGCGCGTCCCGGCTGGCGCATCCGGCAGGCGAGCGAGGACGAGGTGGATGATATTTTCCGTCACCTCATGTTCGCCCCAGGTGATGTAAATCTTCTGGCCGAAAATGCGGTAAGTACCATCACCACGGCGCTCGGCACGGCTTTTCATGACACCAAGATCAGAACCCGCATGTGGTTCCGTCAGGTTCATCGTACCCATCCACTCGCCGGAGACCATTTTGGGCAGATAGGTCTGCTTCAAGGCATCGGAGCCGTGGGCGGTCAAGGCATCAGCAGCACCCATGGTGAGCGTCGGCCCAAGTGCGAAAGCCATCGAACCCGCATTCCACATTTCAAGGGCTGCGACATTCAACATATGTGGAAGGCCCTGCCCGCCGAAATCGGGGCTCGCAGTCAGGGAGTTCCAGCCACCGGCAGACCAATCGCGATAAAGCTTGTCCCAGCCGGGCGGCACTTCCACTTTGCCATTCACCAGCTTTGCGCCCTGCTTGTCACCGATGTCACCGAGAGGCGCGACTTCATCTGTTGCAAAGCGACCGGCTTCAGAGAGGATCGCATCGACAAGATCATCGCTGAGATCTCCGAGCTTCCCCTCACCCAGCGCCTGTTTCAAACCGGCTACATGGTTCAGCGTAAAGGCGATATCTTCCACCGGGGCCTTGTACATGATGTTCTCCTCTAAGCTCCCGCGATAGAACAAGCGGCAGCAAATCTCCTGATTGCTTTTTACGTAAACGTAAGAGGCTCTGTCAATCGCGGACTGTTCACAACTCCTCTTACCTGAGCTTCATCCCGTGTCACATGACTGTCGCATAGGGAGCGCACAAGGCTGGCTGTATGTCCTTGCCTTGCGCCAATTGCCGGTCAAAGCTGGGCTTTTTCTTTGCGAATGCCAAAGGCCATTCATGCTGCAAACGCCTGTTATTCCCGGTCTTGTCTGGGCCTATCACCTTCTGCCCGAACACCAAAGCTGCGCTCGCCTTCAGCCGGAGATGGGGCGAAGCGAGCTAGATCCTGCCGAGGGGGCGTTTCTTTGGCTGCATCTGAACCTGGCGGATCAGCGCGTGCCAGCTTTCCTGGAAAGCCTCGGCGGCTTGAGCCCTGATGCGGTGGCCGCGCTTACCACGCATGAAACCCATGCTTCCATCACGCTGGACGAGCAAAGCGTTTACGGCACGCTGGTGGATTTTCAGCGCGAATTCGACAGTGACACCCGCGATATCGGCTGGCTGCATTTTGCCGTGGTGGATCGCATGATCATCACCACAAGGCTCCAGCCGCTTCGCTCCATAGACCGGGTGCGGGCAGCGCTGGAAAAGAACCCGGGCCGCTATCGCCATCCCATCGACATCTTCGAGATGATCGTCGTCGAGTTCCAGCGCACGCTGATTTCGCTGGTGATGGAGCTGACCGAGGAACTGAACCAGATCGAGGATATCGTTTACGACAACACCCCGCGTGACGAGCGGCGCCGCCTGGCGCCCGTGCGCCGGACCGTGGTGCGACTGCACAGGCATTTGCGCACCATCCTCACCCTTATGCGCCGGGCTGCAGCATCCGACGACGACGAGATGCCGCCTGGTTTCGACGATGCCGCAAGCAGGGTGATGGCGCGGCTGGAATCGGTTGATTACGATGTCTATGCGTTACAGGAACGAGCGCGCCTTCTGCATGAAGAGATGGATTCCAAGCTCTCGTCGGAAACCAACCGCCATCTTTACATTCTCTCGCTGATGACGGCTTTCCTGCTGCCGCCGACCTTGGTAACGGGCTTCTTCGGCATGAACACGTCCGAACTGCCCTTCGCCCATGTTTCTGGCGGAACAGGCTATGCGCTCACGCTGATTGTTTTGTCGGTTCTGGGAGCCTGGTGGCTCTTGAAACGAGCCGGTATTCTATAGGGTATGAAAAAGGCCGCCTCGAGGGCGGCCTTCATCCAGAATTTGGATCAGGAATAAGGCGAGTAGCACTGCTGGCGTGGCCCATTATAGGGCTGGAAGGTGTTGCTATAGACATCGTAGGAGCGGTAACGCGCCGAGCAATACTGCACATGGCGCGGGCTCAAGCCGTTCGCTGGAACCACATAGCGCGGAGCTGGCGCAACATAACGAGGAGCCGGAGCGACATAACGCGGCTGGGCGATAGCGCCTCCAATGATGGCACCTGTTGCGAAGGCGGCGAGCGGGAACCAATAGCCATTGTGATAGCGGTAGCCGTCACGGCGTTCGCGGTAGCCACGGTAGCCACCATAATAGCCTTCACGATAGTAACCGCCGCGATAATAACCGCGGTCCGCCCAACGGGGGCGATCATCACGCCAATATTGCACGGTCTGCACATCGCTCTTCACCACCGGGGCGCTTGTCAGCGGCATGGCTTCTGCCGAGACCAGAGACCCGGCGAGCATGACGGCCGAAAGGCCAAGGAGCGAGACCTTCTTTGTCATCGTGGTCATTTCAAACTCCACTTTTGCGATCATCTGAAGAACCGCGCAGGCGGCTGATCGTCGATGCCAGCCATACGCGGGAACTGAGGTGGAAGCTTAAAAACTGCAAGCTGAACGGGTGATTAATAAAAATTTCACGATTTCGCGCGCTGGACGTGAGCCGTGAGCGCAAAACCCGACCGAGCGCATGCTCGGCCGGGTCATGGTTTTTACTTCCCAACCAGATCAATAGGGCGAGTTGCAGAGACGGCGCTCACCGCGGCTGTTGGCAACGTAGGTGTTATCGGAAGCGCGGTAAGTCTTGTAGCGCTGCTGGCACCAAGCATAATGGCTGGAGCTATAGCGACCTGCAGGTGCCACTGCACGAGGCGCTGATGTTGCGCCGCCGATAATGGCACCTGCAGCGAACGCTGCCAGCGGGAACCAGTAACCATTGTGGTAGCGATAACCGGAGCGACGCTCACGATAGCCGCGGTAGCCGTTGTAATAGCCGGAACGTGCATGATGACGGCGATCCCATCGGCGATCGTGATGACGCTCCCAGCGGCGTGCATCGCGGCGATCCCACTGCACGTTCACAACCGGCGCTTCATCTCTTGCCTGCGTGCTCGTTACAGCCATGACCGGCATGGCCTGCGCGGGAGCAAGGCCCGTGACCGTAACGGCAAGTGCCGTTGCCAGAACGGCAAACTTTCGGGAGAGAATACCCATCAATGTGCTTCCTCTTTTTGTTTTGGATTTCCAGCCTAACGCACGGAATGCGTTAGGAGTTCCAGTCAAAAGAAGGCACGAAATTGTGATAGCGGAGCCGTTACGCCTCGACCTCGATGTCCGTCTTGGGGCGCGAGCAGCAGGCGAGAATATAGCCTTCTTCTATCTCTTCATCGAGAATGCCGCCATTGTGGTTCATGTCCACTTCGCCGGAAACCAGCATGACACGGCAGGTGCCGCAGAGGCCTGATTCACAAGCCGCACCGATGCGCACACCATTGGCGCGCGCAGTTTGCAACACAGTAAAGCCCGGCTCGCACTTGGCATCCTTGCCAGTCATGGAGAAGGACACTTTGTGCGCCCTCACCTCACCGTCTGCATCCGCCACCACCACAGGCAGTTCCGGGGCAACTGGCTGGAAGGTCTCCTCGTGGTAGCGGCTCATATCGAAGCCAGCGCTTTTGAGCGATTCCCGCACCGTTGCCATGAAGGGTTCCGGTCCGCAGCAAAATACGGTGCGATCCAGGAAATCCGGTGCCAGCAGCGAAATTTTTGCCCTGTCTACGAAGCCCTTCAAACCAGACCAAAGCTGCGATCGGCCAATCTGCTCCACAATGAAGCCGAGGTGGAAATGCGGCAGGTGGCGCGCGAGATATTCCAGCTCCCACCGGCAGATGATGTCATCCGGTGAGCGAGCGCAGTGGATGAAGGCCACATCTGAATCCGGCTGACGATCCGCCATGTCGCGGGTCATGGACATCATGGGTGTGATGCCGGACCCTGCGGAAATGAAGAGATATTTCTCGCCGGGATGTTTTACATAGGAGAAATCGCCAAGCGGCCCGATGGCACGGATTTTCATGCCCGGCTTCAGGTTCTCGAACATCCAGCGTGTGCCGATGCTGTTCTTCTGCGCCTTCACCGTGACCGCAACCGTATAGGGCCGCGATGGGCTGGAAGAGAGCGTATAGGTCCGCAGTACCGGCTCTGGCCCCACTGGAAGCTCCAGCGTGACGAACTGCCCCGGCAGATAGCGGAACCAATGGCCCGGATGCTCCGGCTTGAAGGTGAAGGTCATGACATCCGGGGCTTCCGGCGTCCAGGAGACCAGTTCCAGAAGATGCGTCCGGTCAGACCAGGGACGCATCTCATCGACGTGCTTATAAGGATGCTGTGGGGCCATTCGTTCAGGCCACCGCAGAAAGCTTCGCACGGTCGCCCTGCAGGCGATCCATCATGAAATTGGTGTACCATTCCACGAATTGCATGACACCGCCTTCATGATCCGGCGAATAGGGGCCGGGCTCGTAAGCGGGCGAGTGGATGCCAAAGGCGTTCTCTTCCACGATCTGCCGGTCCTGGTCGTTCGTCATTTTCCAGACGTGGGTCAGCTCTTCGAGGTCGTAATCCACGCCTTCCACAGCATCCTTGTGCACCAGCCACTTGGTGGTGACCTGGGTTTCTTCTGCCGAAAGCGGAAGGACGCGGAAGGAAATGGCGTGATCGACCAGCATGTGGTTCCAGGTGGTCGGATAATGGAACAGCAGCATGGTGCCGATATGGCTGATCTTCACATCGTCGGACAGCGGGCGCTTGACCGCGCGCTTGCCGGACATGGTGTAGCTTTCGGCATCTTCGACCAAGGGCATGCGTGCAACGCGGAACTGGCCGCTTTGGTGCATTGTGAAGGTGGATGGCAGGCCCGCTGCCTCGCAACGCTGCCAGTGTTCGGAGATGATTGGATCGTCCGCAGCACCCTGAACGCCCGTGGCTGACGGCGCTTCGGGATAGGTACGGCAAAGCTCGGGGTGGTTGCCGGCGCAATGGTAGCATTCGCGGTTGTTTTCCCACACCAGCTTCCAATTGCCCTTTTCGACAATGGTGCTTTCGAACGCGACCTTCACCTCTGTCAGGCGATGCGGCGCGATGTAAGGTTCGATGGTTTGGCGAATGGGCGCGAAGTCAGGCGCTTCCTGAGCAAGGCAGATGAAGATATAGCCGCCGACACTTTCGCAATGGACATGCTTCATGCCGAATTCCGACTTATCGAAATCCTCGCCCATCTGGCGGGCAAAGACGAGCGAACCGTCGAGGTCGTATGTCCACTGGTGATAAGGGCACACGAGCTTTGCCGCCGCACCCTTGTCTGCCGTGCACACGCGGTGGCCGCGATGGCGACAGGTATTGTGGAAGGCGCGGATCTGCTTGTCGCGGCCACGCACGATAACAACCGGATAGTCACCGATCTGCACGGTGAAATAATTGCCGGGACGATTGACTTCGCAATCATGGCCAACGAACAGCCAATCGCGATACCAGATCATCTCCATGTCCAGCTTGAAATAATCCTGATCGATATAAAATGGTTGCTCCAAGCTGAAGCCTTCGCGGCGGTTCTTAAGCTGGCGCAGCACGGTTTCGCGAATATCCATCTTCCGTTCCTGTCGATCAGGGCTTTGGATGGGATGCCTTAACGGGCAGCCCTCCAGCCCGTCAAAGCATTGTCCAGCAAAAGTGCGTTAGCGGTTTTGCGTCCGGACTGCGCAAAACAGAGAGATAGAGCATTTCACATGATCCGCGTTCTGATCGAACATGCTGCAGCCCGCGGATTATCCGGCTTCCGCAGCCTGGATTTCAGGTGGTGAAGCGATGTTGAAAGATATAGCCGAGGGCACCCCAGTGCCGACAGGTGACATTGCGACATGTCCTTCCGCATTGACGACAAAAAGCGACACCCATTTGGAACGCTATCAGACCAACCTCAAAGGGAATGCAGAGGCTTAAGCTTGAAGGAGAACAGCCTGAAAATCACCGGGAAATGACGTAATCAGGATAGCCGAACTGTTTCTTGATCTCGCAACCATGACGCAAGCTCCCGTTAAGCAAAGAGTAATAGATTGCGCCAAATATTCGAGAATGAAGACGCGGGAGAAGACCATTGGAGACAAGGACGAGATTCCGCTATTTTGACTCCACACCGAAACGCGTGCTGCCGAAGCTGAAAAGCACGGCGCATTCGGAGTTTTTGCGCACCGGCAAAATCTCGCGCGAGAGCCAGGACTGGCTTGCCGATGAGAAGCGATACCTGACTTACGACGAGGTGGCGGAGCGCACGGAACAACGCTTGGCTACCGCTGGCGAAACGACGCATGATCGCATCAACAGCGTGCACAAGCGCATCCGTTTCCCACGCTATATTTTCAGCCATGCACTGCAAGAACGCCCGCATCTGGGTTACTGTCACGTCACCACGGCACCCGCCACGATTGGGACCAGTCGAACGCTCTGGTCCTTCTACATGTGCAATTTCACTGCGGAAATCGGCGAGGAGGATACGTTTTTCCGGCGTATCCGCACGGATTTCGGTCGCATGTATTTTGCCGTGGCGATCGAGCGGGACGAAATGGGACTGACAAGGCTGAACCGGTCGTTGCGTGACAATGGTCTTTTGTTTCGCACCAGCGACCCCAACGAAGCCTTGAAGAACGTGCTGATGCTGGGCGCACCGGATGACACGGTGCGCGAGATCATTCGCAAACTGTGAAAGAATTTGCCTTCAGCGCTTCTTTGGCGCTATGCAATTTCTCATGGCCGCAAGCATCATATCTGTCCTGACTGAACAAGACCGTGCGCTGGAAGAAGGCGTTACGCGCCTCACCCAAGGCTTGCCCGTCGCAATTCCAACCGAGACAGTCTACGGTTTGGCTGCAGATGCCACGCGTGCTGAAGCAGTCACCCGCATTTACGAGACCAAGGGTCGCCCGCAGTTCAACCCGCTGATCTGCCATATGGCCGATCTGGCGATGGCAGAGCACTATGCCATCTTCGATCCGCTTTCCATCCAGCTGGCTCAGGCTTTCTGGCCCGGTCCCCTCACTCTGGTTCTGCCACTTCGTACCGAGAGCCGCATCCACCCCTTGGCCACTGCCGGTCTCGATACGGTTGGAATTCGGGTGCCCAAGGGATTTGCGGGAGACCTGATCCGCGCATTCGGCAAGCCGCTTGCTGCCCCCAGCGCCAACACGTCCGGCAAGGTAAGCCCTACCTCCGCACAGCATGTGGCGGACGATCTGGGTGAAAAGCTTGCCCTTATTCTGGATGGCGGAAGCGCGCCGGTTGGTGTGGAATCCACCATCATCCGCGTCGAGAATGGGCGTGTGCGCCTGCTTCGACCCGGCGGGATCGCTGCGGAAGAGATCGAAGCGCTGCTTGGCCAGCCTGTCGAGCGAAAGCTTGGCGCGAGCCCAACCATTGAGGCCCCGGGAATGCTTGCCTCACACTATGCACCAGGCGCTTCCGTTCGGCTGAACGCGACCTATGCCGAGGCTGGGGAAGCCTTGATCCGCTTTGCCGGTCAACCCGCAAATGAAGGTGATAAGGCTATGGCGGTGTTTGACCTCAGCCCCTCGGGCAATCTGGCGGAGGCTGCAGCCAATCTGTTCGGCTTCTTGAAAAAGGCGGATGCGGTGGGTGCGAACCGCATCGCTGTTGCCCCCATTCCGGAACAAGGGCTGGGCGAAGCCATTAATGACCGTTTGATGCGCGCCGCCGCCCCCCGCGAAGAAATGAGTTAAACATGGATAGCAGCCTGCCCTCTTCCGATCTTCTGGACCGCTTTGCCGCAATTGTAGGGAAAGCCAATGCCGTGACGGATGAGGCGGAACTTGCGCCACGCCTCAAGGAAAATCGCGGGCTCTACCATGGCCGCACCGCCATGTTGCTGAAGCCGGCTTCCACACAGGAAGTTTCGCAAATTCTGGCGCTTGCCAGCGAAACCGGCACGCCTGTCGTGCCACAGACTGGTAATACCGGCCTTGTGGGTGGACAGACCCCCAGCGAAGACGGCCATTCCATCATTCTTTCGCTCGAGCGGATGAACCGCATCCGCGATGTGGACCCGGTTGCCAATGTGCTTGTGGCCGATGCGGGCTGCATCCTGGCCGATATTCAAAAGGCCGCTGAAAATGTCGGGCGGCTGTTCCCGCTCTCTCTCGGTTCTGAAGGCTCATGCCGCATTGGCGGCAATCTATCCACCAATGCGGGCGGCACGGCGGTTCTGGCCTATGGCAACACCCGTCAGCTGTGCCTCGGCCTTGAAGTCGTACTGCCCACCGGGGAAATCTGGGAGGGTCTGCGGCGGCTCAAAAAGGACAATACGGGCTATGATCTGCGCGATCTGTTCATTGGCGCAGAGGGCACACTGGGTGTGATTACCGGGGCGGTTCTCAAGCTTTTCCCACGCCCGGTCGGCCATCAGGTTGCCTTTGCCGGCCTTGCCTCACCGGAAAAAGCGCTGAAGCTTTTTGAGAAGGCCTCCAACCTTTGCGGCACGGCGCTGACGGGGTTTGAACTGATGCCGCGGATCGGCATCGATTTTACCACCCGCCACATTCCCGGCGTGCGAGACCCCTTGCCCTCTGCCCATGACTGGTATGTGCTGATTGACATCTCCACCAGCGATGCGGCTGAAACAGCGGAGACCATGGTTCATGCACTTCTGGAACAGGGGCTGGAAAACGGGCTGATCGATGATGCTGTGATTGCATCATCCGTAGCGCAACAGCAGGCGCTGTGGCATATGCGCGAAAGCATGTCAGACGCGCAAAAGCCGGAAGGCGGGTCGATCAAGCACGATGTATCGGTGCCGATTTCGAAAATTCCAGAATTTATGGGCGAAGCTGAAAAGGCCGTTCTGGAGGCCATGCCGGGAGCCCGCATTTGTGCATTTGGCCATTTGGGCGACGGCAATATTCACTACAATATCTCGCAGCCCCTCGGCGCGGATAAGGCCGCGTTTCTGGCGCGTTGGCGCGAGATCAACGCCATTGTGCATGGCATCGTGTTGGAAAAAGGCGGATCTATTTCAGCCGAACACGGAATTGGCCAGCTGAAGCGGGACGAGCTTGCCTCCATTCGCCCGGCTATCGAAATCGAACTGATGCGCCGGATCAAGCGGGCCTTCGATCCTGCCGGGATCATGAATCCCGGCAAGGTCATCTCGGTCTGAAACCTGTTATTATTTCTGCAGTGAGCTCAGAAGATCCGCGCTAATGGAAGCCGAGCCGCTGCTGGTCAGAAGCGACAAAGCCGAAGCGCTGGCGCTCGTATTCTGCAAATCATAAAGGGCGGTGAACCGGCTGACGAGCTTCTTCACCTTCTCAGGATCTTGAAGGCTCGCCAGATCAAGCTTGCTTTTGACCAGCGCTGCCTGCTTATCGACATTCATACTGCCGAAGCTTTCCGGCATCTGGAATGTCACGCGGAAGAACTCCAGGAGCGCCGTGTCGCCCAATATGTCGAAGGGGCTGGTGATATCCTTGGCTTTCCGGTCAAAATAAAGCGCCAGACGAACGCCGTTATTTTCATTGCCTTGCTCTTCTTCCAGCGTCAGGCGTTCGAAATTATTCTCGGTTTCGATGATTTTTCCGCGCGACTGAATGCCGGAATTGACCTGGCGGGAGAGATTGCCCTTCGCGTCAAAATTAAAGGCACCGACCATTTCCGCCCAGGCTGTATTCTTCTGTTGGTTGGCAAAGCTCTTTGGATCGGAAAGATCGGAAGCAAAAAGCTGCTTGAGGAAATCGGGGGTTGCCGTCTTCGGGTCCAGGCCATAGGCCTTTAGCACAACATTGACGAGGCGGCTGTCACCGAGGAACTGGCTTGCCGATTCTATCCCCGTAATCTGCTTGGTGTAATAGGTAAGCTCTTCCTTGGCCTTTGCTTTGGCATCCGTCAGTTCCGTGCCGGTCAGGAAGCGGGTTTGAGCCACGGTATACCGAGAGCCAACGGTGGTGATGGTTGCCGAGGATTGCGCGGTCAAAGGTGCGGTAGGATTACCATCCTTGCCGAAGTTGAAGGCCTTGGCGAGCGTTAGGTAACGGTCGTCCTTCAGCTGGTTGACGTAGCTGTTCGGATCACTCAAATCGCTTTGCAGAACCTGTTTGACGGTGAAGGAGGAAACTTCGTTTGGATCAAGCCCGACAGCTTTCAGTGAAAATTGATAGGCATCCGTCGAGGCCAGAAACTCATCCACCGTCTTCACGCGGCCCATGGCTGTTTTGTACAGGGTGACGGCACGCTCATCCGCCTCATCCTGAATATCATTATAGCGGGCGAAATAATTGCTGGAGGTTTGGGCAGCCTGTGTTGCATTTTGCGCATTGCCTGCAGCAACCGTGCCATCAGTATTGAAATTGAAGGCTTTTGCGAGATCCAGGAAGCCCGGATTGGTCTTGGCCAGAAGGTTGGCGGGGCTGTTAGGATCGTTGAGATCGCTGGTCAATGCGCTTTTGATACTATCCCAGAACGTATCAGTCAGGTCAAAGGCCGTGCGGATATAGGCAAACAGGCGGGTATCCGTGGAGAGTTGATCAACCGATGTTATGCTGCCGATCTTGCTTTTGAAATAGGTGTCTTCGTTGGTGGCCGTCGCCGTGGAAAGACGTGGCTGGTTGCTGTAGTAGCGGCTGTTCATCGCATCCATTTGCTGCGCCGTCTGCGCGCCGCCAGCAGGAACCGTGCCATCGCTGTTGAAGCTGAAGGCACTGGCCATATCGTAATAATTGTTCACCTTTTCCAGGCTGTCCATATAAACGAACATGCGGTTTCGCAGCGCAACGCGTTGATCTGGGTCGGTGCTGGCATCCACCTGCGCTTGCAATTGGTCGATCTGGGTTTGCAGGTCTGCCTTTTGAGTGCCTATCTGCTGGTTGATGTAGCTGTTCGGATCATTCGGATCGCTTGTCAGCACACCTTTCAGGAAATCACGCGAATAGTTGTTCGTATCCAACTTGAAGGAGGTGAGGAGGTAATTGCGTAATCTGTCATCGCTCAACAACTGATCAGCGCTCTGAAGCTGCCCCATCATGGCGTTGAAATAGCGCGTTTCATCGCCCGCGCCCTCTTCCTGCGCCGTCATCGTCGCACTATAGAGCCCCAGCATCTTATCGATCTGGCTGGAAGTTTGGGCAATCGTGGTGGCTGTATTGAAGTTGAAGGAGGCGGCGAAATCGCGATACCGCTTGTCCGTCAGCTTATTGGCAAAGCTGTTATCGTCGGACAGATCACTTTCCAGCACCTTGCGGATAAAGGCCTTGGCATAGGCCATGTCTTCCAGCCCATAGGCTTTGACCGCATAGTTATAGATACGCGCGTCCTTCATGAAATCGTCGACCGACTTCACCTTGCCGATGTTTGCCTTGTAATATTCAGCCTCTTTCGAGACGCTTGTCTGCTTGGCTACGCGATCGAGGCTGCGCTGGAGATCGCGGCTCACGATATTGTAGCTGAGAAAAGTCGATACCATCGGAAGGCCTCACATTTTCCGGCTGCGCATAGCTGTGCCGCTACACTACATCAAGGAAACTTTAAGATTTGCTTGCAGGCAGCTTGCCACAGCTGCCTTGCCCCGGCCTGTCGAATCTCCGTTTTTGTAGCGCTTACGTACATTAGAGGTCGCATTCATTCAAATGTAACCTAAGACGGTTGAGTTTTGATAACCATCTGAAGATGCTACAATTTCTTAACCGCAATTTTTAAGCGGTTCTGGAAATACCTGACCCTATGTTGAGCCCACCAGAGGACAAAAGTCCCGGGAGATGTCCAGAAAAACAACGGCTCTCAGGTAAAACAAGGGTAGCATTCGAGATGACAAATACGGTTCTGAAACCCAAATGGGCAGGAGCAACGTTGCGGTTAGACCCGTCCCGTTTCCCCCAGCAGATCACGTACGGGCTGCATGATGCCGCCGGCGATGTCACCATTACCATCGACGAACGCGGCGCAGTTCTGCGCAAAATACTTCCCGAGAGCGGCCTTCCGCTTTCCTTTGCTCTTCCGGCTCGCGCATTTAAAGGTGTCGCGGCCCGGGCCATCGATCACGGAAACGGCGAAGTCACGGTCACGCTGGAACTCCACCACGAAGACCCTGAGCTTTGCATCCCGCTTCTGGTTGCACATGACCTGTGCGACATTGCCGCCGACTGGCGTAGCTGGTCGGAAGCCTTCGGGATACCCATGCTGATGGTGGAGGCTGATGGCGTTGCCCGTCCGCTGGAAAACCATCTGGGCGATCTGCGCACGCAACCTTCACGTCAGCGCCGCCGCCATTCCTACTTCGCTGCTCGCCGTCCGCGCTTTCTGGTTCGCCGCCAGACCGGCAGCCTCGGCGTTGCCATGAAGATCGAGGGCAAGGAAATTATCGCCCGGCGCTGATGAGCCGGCATCCTTCTGAACACTAGAACCCGGCGATGACCTTCGCCGGGTTTTTGCATGGGAAGGCTGTCATATATCAGCCGTAGCTGGCCACCGAGGCTGCTATGCCAATGAAAATGACGGCGCCAACCCGGCTGTTGAACTTGAACAGGCGCAGGCACTGATCGGCATTGTCGATATCCAGCAGCAGGATCTGCCAGGCGAACATGATGGCCGCAACGATGAGGCCGAGATAGGCCAGTAGCCCGGCATGAGCTGTGGCAAAGGCGAAAATGAAGAACAACAGCGCCAGCCCATAAAGCAGAACCAGCCAGAGTTTTGTGTGTTCGCCAAACAGGCGCGCGGTGGATCGCACACCGACCAGCGCATCGTCTTCCTTATCCTGATGCGCATAGATCGTATCGTAACCGATGGTCCAGGCAACCGCCGCGCAATAAAGCCAGAAAGCTGGCCAGCCAAGGCTGCCATAAAGCCCTGCCCATCCCATGAACGCACCCCAGGAGAAGGCGAGACCGAGGAAAAACTGCGGCCAATCGGTAAACCGTTTGGCGAAGGGATAGATCGCAACCACTGCCAAGGAAGCAAAACCGAGCAGGATTGTAAACGTGTTGAACTGCAACAGCACCACAAGCCCCACAAGCGCCTGAAGCGCCAGAAAGACCTTGGCTTGCAGCCGTGTGACCCTGCCGGAAGGCAGTGGGCGCGAGCGCGTTCGCGCCACCTCCGAGTCAATTTTCTGGTCCACAAGATCATTGTAGGTGCAGCCCGCACCGCGCATTGCTACCGATCCGATGAAAAACAAAAACAGGTGGAAGAGTTTTAACTCCAGCGAAAACCCGCCATCAGGGGCAACATCGGCATTGGCCGCAAGTGCTGCCGACCAGAAACAAGGCCACATTAGCAGTTGCCAGCCAATAGGGCGGTCCCATCTGGCCAATTGGGCGTAGGGCCAAAGCGATTGCGGCAGCAAACGATAAACCCAGTTGTCGGACGGCGCATCAGCGACGCGCTTATGCAGTGCGGTGTCATTTGTCATGGAGTGGTTCTATCGCATCTGGCGCATAAGTGTGTAGCGGTTTTGCAAAATCTGCCTCTGCCTTCGATAAAATGAGTAGAGCGCTGAGGATCTCAGCGCTCTACTTGCCTAGAACTTAGTTCAGGGGAGTTGCGTCAGACCTGTACGTTCTGAACCCCAGGATAGAGCCAATCCATGCCGCCATTGGCGTTTCGCCATTCTGCTGCCTGATTTGCGACCTCATTCCAATCAGTCTTGGTCTTTTCCTCTTCAGGAACGTCACGCCTTGGCAACGGCATTTTTGGGTTCTGAATTGGGTCCTTCACATAGAGGCTGACTTGGTCACCGACCAGGCGCGTCAATTGATCGTTCATCTGGTCTTTCTGTCCGCTCCATTCCTTCCATCGACGAACATCGTTGTAGATCTGAAGCCCCGACCAGGCCGCCCAGGACGCAATACTGCCAGCGGTGAAGACCGTGGAGAAGGCTGCCGGGAGGAAGCGGGTTGCCGCGCCTGCTCCACGAACGAAGTTCGAATTCAGCAAGCTTTGTGCAAGACCAGATATGCCCTCGACAGCTCCGACTGTATCACCTGCGGTTCCGATAGCGGATAGTATTGTCCCTGTCGTATCCAGGCTACCTGATTTGATACCCTGGAAGAGCTGGTGATAATCCACCGGCAACCAACCGACAGCGGCAATGTTGCCAATCGCGTTACCGAGGCCCTTCAGCGCTGTCGCTGTCGCCTTTTTCTCAGCGGCAAGAAAATCTCCATCGTAAACGCCTGCCAAATCGCCAAGGAACTTGGATGCATTTTCAACCGAGCTTCCCGCAGCCTTTAAGAACTGTGAGGTTCCAGCCATGCTGTGCAGGAGCACCGTACCGATGGCATCAGGTGTAGGACTATTCATGTTCACACCTGACCAGACAGCGCGCGATCCCTGCAGGATGCCCGTGGCACCCGACAACAATGCCTGTTTGTACTTGGGTTGCTCCATGCCACCAGCAGATGAATTTATGTTCTTGTCGATGTATCCACCGATCTGCTTTGTAAGATCGTCGAAGTTACCACCAGGTTTGCCGAGCTGCCACGCGGCTGTGATAATGGTCGTGAGGTTGGTTTTGTAGCTGTTTTGAGCTTCCTGGTTATCCTTGAAGTAAGTTTCAGCAACGGCGTTCAGCGGCTCCTTCAGGATGGATGCCAGCTTGTCTTCATTGGACATTTTTGGGCCTGCCGGGTCGTTCGGAACCGCATCAACCAGTCCCTTCAACGCCTCGTTTGTGTCCGGCAGGTTCTTCAGGAAGTCATCTGTAAAGAACTTGGAGTAGCTTTTGTTGACATCCTCTATACTGTCCTTGGTGATCGATTCAGGCAAAACAGAGTTGTAGATACCCACAGCAGAATTGTATTGCTGGAAGATGGTTTTGTAGTCCTGGCCCGCTTCTCGCCCTTGCTTGAGCAGCCCACCCTCAACAATATCCTTCTGGTAAGATGCCATCAGGTCATTCTTCAGGGTTGTCGCACGGTTACCCTCGTCCATCACCTCTTGCATGTTCTCTTCATAAGACTTGTTATCGTCATAGACGTGCCCGACGATCTGCCCATCAAAGCCGCCCTGCAAACGCTTGAAAACGTTCTCGGTTAGTTTCGTCTGAACCCCCTGATCGGTTCCGAGAATGGCCACGGCGTTTTGCAGGTCGGTCATCACCTCTTTGCTGTTATTCGTCGCATAACCGTTGTCACCGAGTGTATCCTTGAACCTGCTATAGGCTCCTTGCGCAGAGAGTGCGTCGAGATAAGCAATCATGCGCTGCTTTTCGTCATACTTACCGGGATTGGACAGGATATCCGGATTGATGAAGCTTTTGTCAGTGTTTTTGAGAGCGTTGTACAACGACTTGTTGACATCCCCCATGTAATCCGAGCCAAAGATCTTCCTGGCTAGATCACCAGCCGGGCTCCATTTTTCTCCAGCTTCGGCATTGGCTTCAGCAAGCTGAGCCTTGGATGCAGCAAGCTCCTTAGGATTGACACTATCCGTTTCTGATATTCGCTGAGCTTCCCTCACTTCAATGGAGGCCTTCGAGTCCTGCGATGCCTGAGATGCCTGAGATGCCTTGGCAGCCTTGGAGGCCTCCGAAGCTTCCATGCCGGTCATCTCCTTGTCAGCCTTGCCTGTTCCGGCCTTGTCCTTATCGACAGGTGAGGCATCGAGATCGGAGGCATCCGGTGTCTTGCCATCCTTACCGACTTCACCCGGCTTGGTGTTGCGAGTCTCTTCCGCGACCGTTCCAGCCTTGTCCTTATCGACAGGCGAGGCATCGAGGTCGGAGGCGTCCGGCGTCTTGCCATCCTTGCCGACTTCACCCGGCTTGGTGTTGCGGGTCTCTTCCGCGACCGTTCCAGCCTTGTCCTTATCGACAGGTGAGGCATCGAGATCGGAGGCATCCGGTGTCTTGCCATCCTTACCGACTTCACCCGGCTTGGTGTTGCGGGTCTCTTCCGCGACCGTTCCGGCCTTGTCCTTATCGACAGGTGAAGCATCGAGATCGGAGGCGTCCGGCGTCTTGCCATCCTTGCCGACTTCACCCGGCTTGGTGTTGCGGGTCTCTTCCGCGACCGTTCCAGCCTTGTCCTTATCGACAGGTGAGGCATCGAGATCGGAGGCATCCGGCGTCTTGCCATCCTTGCCGACTTCGCCCGGCTTGGTGTTGCGAGTCTCTTCCGCGACCGTTCCAGCCTTGTCCTTATCGACAGGTGAGGCATCGAGGTCGGAGGCATCCGGCGTCTTGCCATCCTTGCCGACTTCGCCCGGCTTGGTGTTGCGGGTCTCTTCCGCGACCGTTCCAGCCTTGTCCTTATCGACAGGCGAGGCATCGAGATCGGAGGCATCCGGCGTCTTGCCATCCTTGCCGACTTCGCCCGGCTTGGTGTTGCGGGTCTCTTCCGCGACCGTGCCAGCCTTGTCCTTATCGACAGGCGAGGCATCGAGATCGGAGGCATCCGGTGTCTTGCCAGCCTTGCCGACTTCGCCCGGCTTGGTGTTGCGGGTCTCTTCCGCTACCGTGCCAGCCTTGTCCTTATCGACAGGTGAGGCATCGAGATCGGAGGCATCCGGCGTCTTGCCATCCTTGCCGACTTCGCCCGGCTTGGTGTTGCGGGTCTCTTCCGCTACCGTTCCGGCCTTGTCCTTATCGACAGGCGAGGCATCGAGGTCGGAGGCATCTGGCGTCTTGCCATCCTTGCCGACTTCGCCCGGCTTGGTGTTGCGGGTCTCTTCCGCGACCGTTCCAGCCTTGTCCTTATCGACAGGCGAGGCATCGAGATCGGAGGCATCCGGCGTCTTGCCATCCTTGCCGACTTCGCCCGGCTTGGTGTTGCGGGTCTCTTCCGCTACCGTTCCGGCCTTGTCCTTATCGACAGGCGAGGCATCGAGGTCGGAGGCATCCGGTGTCTTGCCATCCTTGCCGACTTCGCCCGGCTTGGTGTTGCGGGTCTCTTCCGCGACCGTGCCAGCCTTGTCCTTATCGACAGGTGAGGCATCGAGGTCGGAGGCATCTGGCGACTTGCCATCCTTGCCGACTTCGCCCGGCTTGGTGTTGCGGGTCTCTTCCGCTACCGTTCCAGCCTTGTCCTTATCGACAGGCGAGGCATCGAGGTCGGAGGCATCTGGCGTCTTGCCATCCTTGCCGACTTCGCCCGGCTTGGTGTTGCGGGTCTCTTCCGCGACCGTGCCAGCCTTGTCCTTATCGACAGGTGAGGCATCGAGGTCGGAGGCATCTGGCGACTTGCCATCCTTGCCGACTTCGCCCGGCTTGGTGTTGCGGGTCTCTTCCGCTACCGTTCCAGCCTTGTCCTTATCGACAGGCGAGGCATCGAGATCGGAGGCATCCGGCGTCTTGCCATCCTTGCCGACTTCGCCCGGCTTGGTGTCTGCTGCTTTCGGATCAGCAGCCTTCGCATCCGTCTTGTCGCTAGCGACCTTGTCTGCCGCGTCAGCTTTGGGGTCGGCCTTTGGATCAGCAGCCTTCGCATCCGTCTTGTCGCTAGCCACCTTGTCTGCCGCGCCAGCTTTGGGGTCGGCCTTTGGATCGGCAGCCTTCGTATCCGCTGGTTTTCCAGCCTTGGTGTCTGCTGCTTTCGGATCGGTCTTGGCGTCAGCCGCCTTTGAGGCACCTGCTTTCGGATCAGCAGCCTTGGTGTCCGTTTTGTCGCTAGCCACCTTGTCTGCCGCGCCAGCTTTGGGGTCGGCCTTTGGATCAGCAGCCTTCGTATCCACGGGCTTTCCAGCCTTGGTGTCTGCTGCTTTCGGATCGGTCTTGGCGTCAGCCGCCTTTGAGGCACCTGCTTTCGGATCAGCAGCCTTCGCATCCGTCTTGTCGCTAGCTACCTTGTCTGCCGCGCCAGCTTTGGGGTCGGCCTTTGGATCAGCCGCCTTCGTATCCACGGGCTTTCCAGCCTTGGTGTCCGCTGCTTTTGGATCGGCCTTGGCGTCATCCGCCTTTGAGGCACCTGCTTTCGGATCAGCAGCCTTCGCATCCGTCTTGTCGCTAGCTACCTTGTCTGCCGCGCCAGCTTTGGGGTCGGCCTTTGGATCAGCCGCCTTTGAGGCACCTGCTTTCGGATCAGCAGCCTTCGCATCCGTCTTGTCGCTAGCTACCTTGTCTGCCGCGCCAGCTTTGGGGTCGGCCTTCTTGGGGTCGGCCTTTGGATCAGCTGCCTTTGCATCCGCTGGCTTTCCAGCCTTGGTGTCTGCTGCTTTCGGATCAGTCTTGGCGTCAGCCGTCTTTGAGGCACCCGCCTTGGGGTCAGCAGCCTTGGTGTCCGTTTTGTTGTTGGCGACCTTGTCTGCCGCGCCAGCTTTGGGGTCGGCCTTCTTGGGGTCGACCTTTGGATCAGCCGCCTTCGCATCCGCTGGCTTTCCAGCCTTGGTGTCTGCTGCTTTCGGATCGGTCTTGGCGTCAGCCACCTTCGAGGCACCCGCCTTGGGGTCAGCAGCCTTGGTGTCCGTTTTGTTGTTGGCGACCTTGTCTGCCGCGCCAGCTTTGGGGTCGGCCTTTGGATCAGCCGCCTTCGCATCCGCTGGCTTTCCAGCAGATCCAGAAGCCCCAGCATTGTCTTTTGCTGCGAAAGGAGAAACCTTTTGCGTCTGCGTAGAGCCGCTCTTGGTGTTCGAAGCTGCCGTTCCAGCTGCTGGTTGAGAAGCGCCGGGCGCAACCTTCGCTGTTGTCGTAGCGGGAGCCTTTGTATTCGTGGAGGCAGGAGCCGCTGCCTTGTTTTTATCCTTTTCCTTATCAGCCGGCGGCGGCGGAGGTGCCTGCTTCACATTGCTCGACTGCTGACCAGATACAGGTGCTACCATTTTCTTGTTCCCCTTTTGTGACTTGCCGCGGATTTCGCACACAAGCTTCATTGGGATTATTGTCATGGAGGATTACAGCAAGATCAAATGCATTTGTTTAGAGTACATTTAAAAAATTCTGACAATTGTATGCTTTATTTAAGTTATTTAGACTTTCCTGATTATTGCCGTGAGATGCATTGTCATGAATTATTCTGACGCATTTCAGCTCGTTTTCGATCAAATTCTCTCGCAAAGGTGGCACACATCAATTTTGCACCACAATGAACACTTTACGCCTACAAAAGTATATTTTTACAAATTTCGACGTATAGATTGTATATTTATTCGGATTCACACACCATTCACTAGGGATTGGCATATCCATACATGTGATATATCTTGTGATCCTGAAACTGATTAGAATTTTATTGTCGCACTTCCCGAGGATAAATGCCGAAAATATTCAATTAGCCCGTCACAAAACCGACTCAAGTTTCACGAAATGCTTGTAGGAAGATAACCTAACACCCTGCCATCGGACGGACAGGCTGCTCATGAAGCCCCTTTCGTTCCATCTCGATACTATTTAGGCTATGCTCATTTACTGGGATATAGTCGCGATTGCAGGGAACAGCATCACGCTGCTTCTTCAACTGAATTTGAAAGATGAAGAAGTTCTCATGTGTAAAAGCCATTTCCGAACCAGCTAAATAAAACTCCCACATGCGGAAGAATCGCTCATCGTAGAGCGCTATCGCCTCTTCCTTGCGTGCCACGAAGCGATCGCGCCAGTGCCTCAGCGTGTGGGCATAGTGCATGGGTAGGATCTCGATATCCGAGACCAGCAGCCCGGATTTTTCGATCTGCGGCAACACTTCGGAGAGGGCCGGAATATAGCCACCAGGGAAGATATATTTCTCGATAAAGGGGTTTGTAACATAGCTGACAGTTGGCTGACCGATGGCATGCAAAACCATCACGCCGTCATTCGCCAGGACCTCGTGCACCTTTTGAAAGAACTTTCCGAAATTGGCGCGGCCCACATGCTCGAACATGCCAACGGAAACGATACGATCAAAAGGCTCTTCAGGCTTGAGATAGCGATAATCCTGCAGCTGGAACCGCACAGCCTGTGACATCTGGCGAGCAACCGCCCGCTGTTGTGAGATCTTCAACTGCTCATCGCTCAGCGTAATGCCTGTGACATCCACGCCGGAGGTTTCAGCCAGATAAAGCGCCATCCCGCCCCAGCCCGATCCAATTTCCAGAACCCGCTGGCCGGGCTTCAACAAAAGCTTGGCCGCGATGTGCCTCTTCTTGGCCAGTTGCGCCTCATCCAGGGATATACCAGGCGGATTGAAATAAGCGCAGGAATACTGCCAGTCCTCGTCGAGAAACAAGGAAAACAACATGGCATTCAGATCGTAATGATGGGCCACATTGCGGCGATTGTGGTTGACCGGTACGCGGTTGCGAAACTGGCTGACGGCAATGCGTGCTACGCCACGCCAGAGCATTCCAAATGTCAGACCTTCGCTCAGTGTATTGTCTCTGATGAGGGCGAGGAAGTCGTAGATATCACCGCGCTCGATCGTAATGCGGCCATCCATATAAAGCTCGCCCAGCTTGAGGGCGGGGTCTGCCACCAATTCCGCCTCCGCCGCTTCATCGGTGAAGCGTACGGCTACCTCACGCCCTCCCCCGTCTCCGAACCATTCCTCGCCGCTTTGCACATAGACCTGCAAACGGCCAACCTTGATGATTTTTGACAGAAGCATGCGCAAGGACGAGTTCATCATGAACCTCCGGGGCTTAATAAGCTTGCCTTATCAAATCCTAAATTACGCTGTTTCCCTCCGCTGGCAAGAGCAAATATCTACCAAGAACGCCGGCTTTTATATCAGGCCGAACTCATGCTCGGCCTGCAAACTGCGCGTTTTTGATGCGTATCGCTGATCAACGTTTTTTCATCGCTTCGGCAAGGGCAGCACCAAGGCCGCCCAGCTGGCTGCCTTCGCTCTTTTGCGGCTTTGCCTGGGCGTGGCGCATAGGATTGCCAGTGCCTGGACTTCTGGTTTCGCGCATGGATGCCGGTGCTGCTTCGCCACCATCCTTGCGCATGGTCAGCCCAATGCGCTTGCGCTTCACGTCCACCTCCACCACACGCACCTTCACCACATCGCCCGCCTTCACAACCTCATGCGGGTCCTTGATGAAGCGATCAGCCAGTTGCGACACGTGGACAAGACCATCCTGGTGCACGCCGATATCGACAAATGCTCCAAAGGCAGCCACGTTGGTCACAGTTCCTTCCAGCATCATACCGGGCTTCAGGTCCTGAATTTCGTTGACGCCTTCGGCAAAGGTCGCGGTCTTGAAGCTTGGGCGCGGGTCACGGCCGGGCTTTTCAAGCTCTGCCAGAATATCCTTCACCGTCGGCAGGCCGAACTGGTCATCCACGAACTGGCGCGGATCGAGCTTTTTCAACGCGGCGCTATCGCCCATCAAATCGCGAAGGTCACGGCCACAGGCGGCCACAATCTTTTTTGCCACGCCATAGGCTTCCGGGTGAACGGCGGATGCATCGAGCGGCTCCTTGCCGTTGGGAATGCGCAAGAAGCCTGCGCATTGTTCGAAGGTGCGAGCACCAAGCCGCGCCACCTTCAACAGCTCTTTTCGGCTGGCAAATGGCCCGTTCTGGTCACGGTGGATGACAATGGCATCCGCTATGGTGCGGGTGAGACCGGCCACACGGGCCAGGAGCGGCGACGAGGCCGTGTTGAGATCCACACCCACGGCGTTCACCGCATCTTCCACCACGGCATCCAGAGAGCGTGAGAGTTTGCCCTGATCCACATCATGCTGGTACTGGCCAACACCGATGGACTTGGGCTCGATCTTGACGAGTTCCGCCAAAGGGTCCTGAAGGCGGCGGGCGATGGAAACGGCGCCGCGCAGTGAAACATCAAGATTTGGAAATTCAGCCGCCGCCAGTTCAGAGGCGGAATAAACGGAAGCGCCCGCTTCCGACACGATAACCTTGGTGGGCTTTGACCCGGCAGGCAGCGCGGCCAACATATCAGCCACCAGCTTTTCCGTCTCTCGGCTGCCGGTGCCATTGCCAATCGCAATCAGATCCACCTTGTGTTTGCGAATGAGGCTTGCAAGCTCGGCCTGCGTGCCGCGAAGATCGTTCTTTGGCGGAAACGGATAGACAGTTGTGGTTTCAACCAGCTTGCCGGTGCCATCCACCACCGCCACTTTCACGCCGGTGCGAATGCCGGGATCGAGACCCATGGTGGCGCGGGAGCCTGCGGGCGCCGCCAGCAACAGATCCTTCAGGTTACGGGCGAAGACGCGAATGGCCTCCTCTTCCGAACGCTCGCGCAGTTCGCGCATCAGATCGAGCGAGAGCGACATGGAAAGCTTCACGCGCCATGTCCAGCCGGCAACATCCATCAACCAACGGTCTGCCGGTCCCTTGTCACCAATCTGGAAGGCCCCGGCGATCATGCGGTGCGTTGGCTTGATCGGCGAGGGATCGTCCTGATCCACGTCGATGGTCAGCGTCAGGAATTCTTCGTTCCAGCCGCGCAACATGGCAAGTGCCCGGTGGCCGGGGGTGGTGGCCCAGCGTTCGGAATGGTCGAAGTAATCGGCAAACTTTGCGCCCGCCTCCTGCTTGCCATCCACCACCTTTGCCCGCAGCGTGGAAGTATCGCGCATATATTGGCGAAGGCGACCCAGGAGATCGGCATTTTCGGTGATGGTCTCGGCCACGATATCGCGTGCGCCTTCCAACGCTGCCTTCACATCCGCCACGTCAGCGGAGAGATAGGCTTCCGCCAGCTTTGCCGGATCAGCGGTACGATTGGCCCAGATGGCTTCGGCCAGCGGCGCAAGGCCACGCTCGCGGGCAATTTCAGCCTTGGTGCGGCGCTTTGGCTTGTAGGGGAGGTAAAGGTCTTCAAGTTCTGCCTTGGTCGTGGCGCGGGCAATCTTCAGCGCCAGTTCGTCGCTCATCTTGCCTTGGCTATTAATGCTGTCGAGGATGGAGGTTCGGCGCGCCTCCAGTTCGCGCAGGTAAACAAGCCGCTCGGCCAGTGTGCGCAGCTGCGTATCATCCAGCCCCCCCGTCACTTCCTTACGATAGCGCGCGATGAATGGCACGGTTGCCCCTTCATCCAGCAGGCCAATGGCCGCCACGGCCTGATCCGGGCGGGCATTGATTTCTGCGGCAATCGTCGCGGCAAGAAGCTTGTTATCGGCAGCCATGGGTCTTCCTGTTTCTTCAATCTGGCGCGACCATAGCGGCAGATCGTGGCAAGGCAACGTCTCACATGCCGATTCCACAGCTTGAAAACACGTGAACCAATGCTTCGGCCTTGACCTTTGCCGCCCCTGCCCTTAACCGCCCAACATCTCTTTTTAAGCAGTGGGAGCGCGGCAATGAAGGTTCTTCTCATCGGTTCCGGTGGTCGTGAGCATGCTCTCGCCTGGAAGCTCAATCAATCGCCCAAGCTTACCAAGCTTTACGCCGCCCCCGGCAATCCCGGCATTGCCGAAGAGGCAGAACTCGTTGCCCTGAATGTGGAAGACCATGGCAGTATCATTGCTTTCTGCCGCGACGAGGTAATCGATTTTATTGTCGTCGGCCCGGAAGCACCACTGGTTGCGGGTCTTGCCGATGATCTGCGCGAAGCGGGCTTTGTGGTGTTTGGCCCCTCAAAGGCTGCAGCACAGCTGGAGGGCTCCAAAGGTTTTACCAAGGATATCTGCGCCCGCTACAATATTCCGACCGGTGCCTATCAGCGCTTCACAGCCGCAGAACCTGCCAAGGCCTATATTCGCGAACAGGGCGCACCGATTGTGGTGAAGGCAGATGGTTTGGCCGCTGGCAAGGGCGTGACTGTTGCTATGACCATAGATGAAGCCCTTGCCGCCGTGGATGATTGCTTCGCAGGCGCCTTTGGTTCTGCGGGCGCGGAAGTGGTGGTGGAAGCTTATCTGGACGGTGAAGAAGCCAGCTTCTTCTGTTTGTCCGATGGCAAGACGGCATTGGCACTAGCAACCGCGCAGGACCACAAGCGCGTGGGCGATGGCGACACCGGCCCCAACACCGGCGGCATGGGCGCTTACTCCCCCGCCCCGGTCATGACGGCGGAGATGGTTGAGCGGACGATGAAGGAAATCATCGAGCCGACGATCCACGGCATGGCAGACAGCGGCTACCCCTTCACCGGCGTGTTTTTCGCGGGCCTGATGATCACCGCCAAAGGCCCGGAACTGATTGAGTACAATGTGCGCTTTGGCGATCCGGAAACCCAGGTGCTGATGATGCGCCTGAAAAGCGACCTTCTGGAGCTTCTCTATGCCGCCTCCACAGGTACACTGGATCAAGTCACCGCCGCATGGAGCGATGACGTTGCCCTGACAGTGGTGATGGCCTCCAAGGGCTATCCCGCCGCATTCGAGAAGAACACGCCGATCCGCTCCGTGCCGGAAGCGAGAACCGGTTCCAAGGTTTTTCATGCCGGAACAGCGCTTAAGGACGGCCAACTCGTGGCAACGGGCGGTCGAGTGCTGAACCTTTCTGCGACGGGGCCGACCGTGGCAGAGGCGCAAGCTGCCGCCTACCGCCTGGCCGATGCGGTGGAATGGGACAATGGCTTTTGCCGTCGCGATATCGGCTGGCGCGCGCTTGAGCGTTGATCCAGCCCAAACGGCCAGTGAGGTGTGCCATTTCGTTCAAAATGGCACTTCTTCAGAATTCGTTAACCTCACTCCCTGACCGGTTGGAAAGAATCTTCCGGTAATTGTTTCCTCACGATGGGGAAGGAATTGCCGAAATGTTCACCTCAATGATTGCTTTGGTTAGCTCACTTGCAGCAATATCTGCGGGTTCGTCTTCCATTGACTACCTTTCCGGCAAGCCCATCGCAAACGCACCCAGCGTCATCTACCTTGCCTGTGCGGCGTGCGACGGCACGCGAACGGCCGAGAGCCGTTCCACCTATCACGTTCCGCTTCTGGAACCCGGCAAGGACAATGTCGTGATTTCAGAGGCTGGCGGCAAACCCGTGGTCACACGCACCGGCAACTGGATGGGCGGCTCACCCGTTCGCTATGTCAGTCTGAACCCGATGTGGATCGAGAGCGAACAGCAATTCATGCTCAGCCGGTCCGGTCGCGGTGCAAAATCCGATGGCGTGGATACAAAAGCGACAACCTCAGCCGTTTCCGCAACGCCTGTATCCGCCCCTGCAACGCCCGCCGTCGAACAGCCTGCCCTGCCGGATTTCTCCGGGTTCGAATTGCGCCCGACACGCTGATAAGGCCTCAGATTCTTCTGCCTTCTTAGACATCGCATTGTCTGATTTTTAATCAATCCGATTCACACTCATAACGTGCAATGTCGTGCATGGCCTTCAAGAGGTCTTGCTGCCATGTCCGTAGCCGCCAGGTTTTGGCGGGCGGAGGCGGCGATTTCCAGACCTCAGGAGATTATATGAAGCGCCTTTCGATTCCCACGCAGCTGGCCATCCTTGTCGGCGGCCTGATCTTCGCCTTTTCCATCGCCACATTTCTTGAAATTCGCTCGTCTTCCAGCGCAATTTACAAACAACGTTACGAACTGCTGCGGACCGAAGTAGAAACGGCCCTCTCGGTTCTTCAGAATTTCTATGAGCGTGAAAAGAGTGGTGAGTTGACGCGTGAACAGGCCCAAAAACAGGCCTACGCGCTGATCACCAAAATGCGGTTTGAACCAGACGGCTATTTCTTTGCCTATGATTTTGATGTGGTGATGGTGCTTCATCCAAACCAGAAGCTGGTGGGCGTTTCCTCCAAGGGCAAACCGGATAGCGCGGGCTTCGCCTATAGGGATGAAATCGTCAAAGTAGCCCGCGCTGGCGGCGGCTATGTGGAGTTTCTGGGACCCAAGCCGAATGCGGGTCAAAACGATTACGTCTTTCCAAAAACGTCCTATAACAAGGTTTTCGAGCCGTGGTCTATCGTCATTTCCACGGGTCTTTACACAGATGATCTCGCCGCCGAAATTCGCGCCACGACCATCAAGGCGCTAAGTGCTGGATTTATCATCCTCCTGTTTGCCGTTGTCGTGTCCTACATCATTATTCGCGGCATCACGCGCCCGCTTTCGGCCATTCACGATGCCTTGGGTGCGGTGGCAAACGAAGATACCAGGATCACGATCCCGCACACGGACATGAACAATGAAGTGGGCAAGATGGCCCGTGCCACACAGGCGCTTCAAGAGAAGGTGCGCGAACGCCACGCCATGGCGGAACGCGAGCAGCAGCAGGAAGCAGAGCTTCAGGCCGAACGCAACCGTGGTGAGGAAGCCCAGCGCAAGGAAGCCGCCGATCAGGCGCATGTGGTATCCACCATCGGCTCGGCGCTGGAAAACCTCGCAACTGGCGACCTGACGGTTCGTTGCGCTGATCTTGGCCCGAAGTATGAGGGTCTGCGCGCCAACTTCAACGATGCGCTCTCGCGTCTCGAGCAAGCCATGTCGCGCGTCAGCCTCAAGGGCAATGACATCGGCGTCAGCAAGGAAGAAATCCGTCGCGCCTCCAGCGAACTGGCCCAGCGCACCGAACGGCAGGCAGCGAACCTGGAGGAAACCTCTGCCGCCCTCGACGAGCTGACAGTTGCCGTTCGCCAGACCGCTGACGGCGCACGCGAAGCCGCGCAGCGCGTGACCACCATCAGTTCCGAAGCCCGCCAGAGCGATACCATTGTCGAACAGGCGATCAGCGCCATGAGCGGCATCGAGCAATCCTCATCCGAGATTACCAAGATCATTGGTGTCATCGACGAGATTGCCTTCCAGACCAACCTTCTGGCGCTCAATGCCGGTGTTGAGGCGGCGCGCGCGGGCGAGAGCGGCAAGGGCTTTGCCGTCGTTGCCCAGGAAGTGCGTGAACTGGCACAGCGCTCTGCCGCTGCCGCCAAGGAGATCAAGGACCAGATCTCACGCTCCGGCGGTCAGGTGGAACAGGGCGTTCAGCTTGTCTCGCAGGCAGGGGAAGCCTTGAAGCGCATCTCGGCCCAGATCGAAGCGGCAAACGATGTTGTCTCCAAGATTGCCCATAGCGCACAGGAGCAGGACACCACCCTTCGCTCCATCTCGTCTGCCCTCAACCAGCTGGACAGTGCAACCCAGCAGAACGCGGCCATGGCGGAAGAAACCACGGCCTCGGCGGAAGTTCTCGCCAATGACACCGGCGATCTTCTGGAACTCATCGGCGGCTTCCGCACCGGCAATGCTTCCGGTGCCAACAGCCTGCACGGCATGGCCCAACAGATGCGACGCGCTGGGTAAGCCAGTCCCATCATGCAAAAGAGCGCCGGTCGAAAGATCGGCGTTTTTTTAGCATTTATGTTTCTTCTTTATGCATATTCAAATTTCTTAACAAAGGCGCGTTATCATCCCACGCGTGCAATGGAGCGCATGGCCTTCGGGGTCTTCTGTCATGGATCGCCGGAAAACCGGTTGGTGGACAGGGTAAAATTGACGTCCCAGGAGATCTCATGAAACGCCTCTCGATCCCCACACAACTTGCTCTTTTGGTCGGCGGACTGATCTTCGCCTTTTCCATTGCGACATTTGTAGAAATTCGTTCCTCATCCAATGCTATCTATCAGCAGCGCTATGAAATGCTGCGCACACAGGTGGAGTCAGCAATTTCCATCCTGAAGGACTTCAACGACCGTGCCACTGCTGGTGAATTCACCCAGGAGGAGGCTCAGAAGCGCGCCTATGCTTTGCTGAATAAGGTAAAGTTCGAGCCGGACGGCTATTTCTTCGGCTATGACTACGATGTGAAGATGATCTTCCACCCGACGTCACCCGATGTCGGCAAGAGCAACAAGGGCAAGGGCGATCCAACCGGCTACCTCTATCGCGACGAGCTTGTTCGCTTGGCGCAGCAGGGCGGCGGTTTTGTGGAATTCATTGGCCCCAAGCCCGGCAAAGACCCGAATGACCGCACCTACCCGAAGGCATCCTATGCCAAGGCGTTCGAGCCGTGGAAGATCGTCATCATCACCGGCCTTTACACAGATGATCTGAAGGCGGAAATTCGCGCCGCTATCTTCCAGGCCATTGGAACCGGCCTCGTCATTCTCCTGCTTGCCATTGGTGCAGCTTACATCATTATTCGCGGCATCACGCGCCCGCTTTCGGCCATTCACGATGCCTTGGGTGCGGTGGCGAACGAAGATACCAGGATCACGATCCCGCACACGGACATGAACAATGAAGTGGGCAAGATGGCCCGTGCCACACAGGCGCTTCAAGAGAAGGTGCGCGAACGCCACGCCATGGCGGAACGCGAGCAGCAGCAGGAAGCAGAGCTTCAGGCCGAACGCAACCGTGGTGAGGAAGCCCAGCGCAAGGAAGCCGCAGATCAGGCGCATGTGGTATCCACCATCGGCTCGGCACTGGAAAACCTCGCAACTGGCGACCTGACGGTTCGTTGCGCTGATCTTGGCCCGAAGTATGAGGGTCTGCGCGCCAACTTCAACGATGCGCTCTCGCGTCTCGAGCAGGCCATGTCGCGCGTCAGCCTCAAGGGCAATGATATCGGCGTCAGCAAGGAAGAAATCCGTCGTGCCTCCAGCGAACTGGCCCAGCGCACTGAACGGCAGGCAGCGAACCTGGAGGAAACCTCTGCTGCCCTCGACGAGCTGACTGTTGCCGTTCGCCAGACCGCTGACGGTGCACGCGAGGCCGCACAGCGGGTCACCACCATCAGTTCCGAAGCCCGCCAGAGCGATACCATTGTCGAACAGGCGATCAGCGCCATGAGCGGCATCGAGCAATCCTCATCCGAGATTACCAAGATCATTGGTGTCATCGACGAGATTGCCTTCCAGACCAACCTTCTGGCGCTCAATGCCGGTGTTGAGGCGGCGCGCGCGGGCGAGAGCGGCAAGGGCTTTGCCGTCGTTGCCCAGGAAGTGCGTGAACTGGCACAGCGCTCTGCCGCTGCCGCCAAGGAGATCAAGGACCAGATCTCACGCTCCGGCGGTCAGGTGGAACAGGGCGTTCAGCTTGTCTCGCAGGCAGGCGAAGCCTTGAAGCGCATCTCGGCCCAGATCGAAGCGGCAAACGATGTTGTCTCCAAGATTGCCCATAGCGCACAGGAGCAGGACACCACCCTTCGCTCCATCTCCTCTGCCCTCAACCAGCTGGACAGTGCAACCCAGCAGAACGCGGCCATGGCGGAAGAAACCACGGCCTCGGCGGAAGTTCTCGCCAATGACACCGGCGATCTTCTGGAACTCATCGGCGGCTTCCGTACCGGAAACGCTTCCGGTGCCAACAGCCTGCACGGCATGGCCCAACAGATGCGACGCGCCGGGTAAGCTGGCCACTCACCAAATGGCCTGACGACAATCAGAGCGCCGGTCGAAAGATCGGCGTTTTGGCATTTCAGAGAGCTGTTGCGAGATCCTCGATCTGGGATGGGGCGAAGACTTTGATGCCCTCCTGGCTGAGAAGAGCAGCGGTCACGCCACGACCGGGAATTTTGTGGCCCGAGAATGCGCCATCATAAATCATCTTTGATCCGCAGGATGGGCTGCCATCGATGAGAAGGGCAAAGCGGCAATCGTTGCCACGGGCAAAGGCCAAGGCCTGTTGGGCACCCGCGATGAAGGCGGCGGTGACATCCCCGCCGGTCAGTTCCAGAACACGCGCACGGCCTGCCAGAACATCCTCGCCCGCCATACCATCTTCAATCTCTGCCGGTGGGCGCGGCACGCTCATGCCGCCCGCCAGTTCCGGGCAGAAGGGAACAAGACGCCCCTCCCCCTTCCACTGTTCGATAAGCGGATGGGCAAGAGGCTTTCCCTTACCATCATAGCGGACGGGTTGGCCGAGAAGGCAGGCGCTGATAAGAATGCGACCTGCCATTCAATTTAACCGCTGATCTTGGAGAAATCCGCAACCGTGCCTGTCGCTTCACGAATGGCCTTTAACAGGGCCAGGCGATTGGCGCGAACGGCGGCATCCTCATCATTGACGAGGACGTCTTCAAAGAACTTGTCCACGGGGCCGCGCAGGCTGGACAATGCTTCCATGGCGGAGCGGAAATCTTCAGTCTTCACTGCTGCCGCCACATCCCGCGTGGCGGATGTGATGGCCGCATGAAGCGCGTTTTCCGCATCGAGCTTCAAGAGGTCCGCAGAGACTGCATCGGCAACGACGGTGCCCTTCTTTTCTTCGGCGGCAAGAAGCTGTGTTGCACGCTTGGTGCCAGCCAGCAGGTTCTTGCCATCCTCCGAAGTGATGAAGGCGGTGAGCGCTTCCGCACGACGGGCCACCAACAGCAGGTCATCGGCATCCGGTGTCAGCACCGCATCGATAATGTCATGTCGCGCACCCATGTCGCGCAGGTAGACTTTCAGGCGCTCGTGGAAGAAGGCGAGAAGATCAGCATCCTTGACGATCTGCGACAGCGGCAACCGCACCTTGCGCTCCAGCATGATGCGCACTACGCCAAGGGCTGCACGGCGAAGGGCGTAAGGGTCTTTCGAGCCGGTTGGCTTTTCATCGATGGCCCAGAAGCCGACGAGTGTGTCGAGCTTATCGGCGAGAGCAACGGTAATTGCCACCTTGTCTTCCGGCACGCGGTCCGACGGGCCTTGCGGCTTGTAATGATCTTCAATGGCGGCAGCAACCGAGGCATCTTCGCCCTGAAGCACCGCATATTTGCGGCCCATGAGGCCTTGGAGTTCCGGGAATTCGCCCACAGCTTCCGTGCGCAGATCAGCCTTTGAGAGAACCACGGCACGATCCACCAGCTTCTCATCGGCACCGACAAGGGGAGCCAATTGGCTGGCCAATGAGCGGATGCGCTCCACGCGCTCGCCCTGCGTGCCGAGCTTGGCGTGGAAGGTGACGTTCAGCGCATCGAGCTTGGCCATGCGCTGATCGAGCGGCTTTGCCAGATCAAGGCCGAACTTTTCGGCGGAAGCCTTCAAGGTTTCCAGATCCGGCAGGTTGCCCTGGTCACGAGTCCAGAAATGCTTGGCATCGGACAGACGCGCACGCACGACCTTGCCATTGCCATGCATGATTTCCTGGCCGCCATCTTTCGCATCGATATTGGAAACGAGAATGAAGCGGTTGGAGAGACCTTCGCTTGCACCTTGTGGACGGGTGACGAAGCATTTCTGGTTCGTCTTGATGGTCAGGCGAATGATTTCCGCCGGGATTTCCAGATATTCTTCCTCGAAAGAGCCCATCAACACATGCGGCCATTCGACAAGACCGGAAACTTCTTCCAGAAGGCCTTCATCTTCCACCAGATCCAGACCATTGGCAAAGGAGAGATCGCGGGCATCGTGCAGGATCACATCCTTGCGGCGGTCCGCATCCAGCATGACCTTTGCCTTTTCCAGGCTCGAAACATAATCGTCAAAACGGCGAACCGTGATGGCGCCCGGCGCATGGAAACGGTGGCCATAGGTAAGGTTTGAAGCTTTGATGCCATCAACTTCGAAAGGAATGATCTGCGTTTCATCATGCTCCGGCCCGAACATGCAGACAATGGATTGCAGCGGGCGGACCCAGCGCAGACTTTCCATGCCCCTGCCCTCAATGCCTGCATACTTCATGCCCTTCGGCATGGAAGCAGAACCGGAGCGCATGCTCTTTGGCCAAGGAAAAGTGCGGATGATACCGGGCATCACATCGGCGATAATCTCTTCCGCCGCACGACCGGGCTTGGAGATGACGGCAACGTAGAACTCACCCTTCTTTGGGTCGGAAACCACCTGGGCTTCTGATACGGAAGAAAGACCCGCCCCGCGCAGAAAGCCTTCGATTGCCTTTTCCGGCGCATCGGTGCGCGGGCCTTTACGCTCTTCCCGCTGATCGGCGGAACGAGCCGTCAGACCACGGATATCCAGCGTCAGGCGGCGCGGCGTCCAGTATTCGCGCGCCCCTTCATAAGTCAGACCTGCCTCAACCAGCGCATCGGTTACAAGCTTCTTCAGATCGCCCGCAGCCTTGCGCTGCATGCGGGCAGGAATTTCCTCAGAGCGAAGTTCGAGCAGAAGATCAGGCATTGTTCAGTTCCTTGGCCTTATCAGAAGATCAGGCACGGTTCGGGCGGGCGTCATTGTTTTGCGTTGCGCCGACTTAGCAAGGCCACAGGCAAATGTCATCTGCCGCGCATGCAAAAATGCAAGGCTTCCGGGAACGATAAACCCGGAAAGCCTCGCCAAATATCATGCACCCGTCAGCATCGCCTGCTGCACCAGATCGTTACGGATCTTGTTCTTGTGCTCAGACACCATGCCCGGAATAAGAAAGGCATCGACGAGCGCCCAGACGCCCACAACAAGAAAGAGAAAAAGCCCAATACCAATGAAGCTGGTGATGAAGCCCGCCACCGTCAACAACAGCATAGCCAAACCTGAACCTTTGCGGCCCAGGTAAAAGCGGTGACCGCCCAGGCCGCCAACAAATAACCAGAGAAGATAGGCCGCGCCAATAGACTTGGCTTCATTTGTTACACGTTGCTCAATTAGTATTTGCTTTTCTGTCGAAATCGTCATCATCTTACCCCCGATTGACTGGCGACGGATTAGCGACCCTTTCGACCTCAAGCAATTCCTAAAAATGACTGTGTATAGTTTCAATTCATGAAGAGAATTGGTGGACGTTGCTTACCAGCCACCGCCGCCACCGCCACCGCCGCCACCCCCGGAGGAGCCGCCGGACGAGAATCCGGAGGAGGAGGATGCCACAGGCTGCGGGATAGTGGAGGCAATGGTGGATGACATGGACGACGAGAAACTGCCGATACTATCCCCGAACGAGTTGTAGGTGTCACCGCTGTACCAGCCCGGATGGTAGCTGGCGGCGACAGCACCGGCAGCAGCGGTCGCCAGCCAGGTCTCGAAAGTCTGGCTCCAGGGTTTTTCCACACCAAGCGCCACAGCATAGGGCAGCAGCGTTTCGAAATGACGAGGCGACATGTCCGGTGCGCCCATCATGTTCATCCGGTCTTTTTCGGCCAGCATCAGATAGGTCCGCAGGCCTTCGATCTCATCCATCCGCTTTGCGCCAAGCGGTGTTGGTGCGCCCATCAGGAAGAAGAAAAGCGCGTTGACGAGCACAATGCCGCCGACGCCGACGAAAAGCGGCCATTGACCGTTGCCGAGACTATCGACCATCGACACAATAAATGCGCCGAAAACGCTGATGCCCATGAAGCCCAGAACGGCGAAGCTGAACACCGCCCCAAGTCGGCGACCAAGGGTCTTGCGATGCCGCAGCGATTTGGCAATCTTGATGGCCAGGCCACCCCAAATCAGGCCGAAGAAGGCGGGCATGACCAGAAGTCCTGCCAGATCCGGGTTGATATCGCCAAACACCAGCATGGCACCCAGCGCCAAAATGCTGAGAGCAATGCCAGCGACGATATAGGCCGTATTGGCATTATAATAGCGCCCGCGATTTTCCTTCTCGATGGCCTGCCGAAACAGTTTGCCGAGAGATTGAACGGCCTCACCGTTTTTCTTGTCGATGACGAACTTGTCGTTGGCCATGCCTAGCTGGCGGATCAGCACCATTTGCCCCACAGGCAGGTCAGCCGCGACAGGTTTATCCGTTCGGCGAATGACGATGCTCTTCTTCAGGTCTTCCAGTTGCACATAACCCTTCACCGCCAGATCGATGAAGCTGGCGGAAAGTGCGTTCCAACCCTCGCCGGAAAAGCCCTTGTTATCGACATAGTTGACGAGCGCCGGAGAAAGCCCTTCGGGCGGATGCCAATTCGGAACCACCACACCACGCGGCGGATCGCGGCCCACGCGACGCCAGCCCCACATGTAATAAAGGCCAACCACCGCCAGCCCAATCGCTGCAATCATCAGGTTGAGGTTGTCGCGTAGCATCCAGCCTCGTTGCTGCGCCGAACTTGGCGGCAGGATGGAGCCCTTCGGCATGGCAATGGCGATGGTGAAGCCTTCATTTGCACCCAAGGGCCGGGTGGTCACAAAACCCGGCGCGGTTTCGCTGCCAGTACGGCGCGCATCCTTGCCGGTTGCCCCTTCCGGGCCCGTGAAGAAATCCGTGTTGAGCGCCTTTACCGCCGGTGGCAACTGCACCACCACAGAGGCCTGATCGATACGGAAAATCCAGCCATTGCCGGTGACATTCCAATAGAACTCGTCGAAATTCTCCTGAAAGCGAATTTGACGGTCCGTGCGATAGGTCAGCTCATAGGTGTGCAGGCCGCGATCGAGAAGCGTGTTTTCCGAACCCATATAGATGCGCACGCCGCCGGAAACGCTCTCCGTTTTCCAGTCTTCCGGCTTGCCATCCCGCGTAACGGATAGGACCTCGAAGCCCACTTTCTGGCGCTTCCCCTGCTGATCCAGCATATAGAGCGGAAAATCCCGGAAGATGCCGCGGCGGATATCATGCCCCTCGGCATTGACGGTGATGATCTCCGTCACCGTCACATCGCCCTGACGCGCAATCTGAATTTCGGAGCGATAGGCGGCAATATATTCCGCAGCCCGCCCATCCACGGCAAAGCCGAGTAGCGCCGCCTGCACCAAAAACAGGAGGAGAAACCGCAGCACCGCCGATGGAATACGTATAGGTAACACTCAGCCGCGCTCCAGCGTCACGCCAAGTGCTTCCATGGCATCCCAGTAATCCGGGTAGGTTTTGGCCACACAGCCGGGATCAAGGATCGTGATGCCGCCGATTTTCAATCCTGCCAGTGCAAAGCTCATGGCAATGCGGTGATCGGCAAAGGTATCGATGCGGGCTGGCAGCGTCTGGTCCGCAAGCTTCGGATCGGAGGCCACGAGAAGATCATCGCCCTCCTCCGTCGCCAAACCATCGCGAATAGTGTTGAGGCCAGTGGAAAGCGCCCGAATGCGGTCGCATTCTTTCACCCGCAGGTTCGCAATACCAACGAACCGCACCGGCGTTTCATTGAAAGCTGCGAGAACCGCAATGGTGGGGATGGCATCCTGCATCTGGCTGCCATCGATCACGGCAGGCATATGCGGAAAGGCGGAAATCACGTCGTATGCCTTGGCATCCGGCTGGGTGAATGCCGTTGCTGGAGTGCCGATATCGATTGCTCCGCCCGTCAGCACTTCCGCGCCCCAGAGATAGGTTGCGGCAGAGGCATCGGGCTCGATGTGGAAATCAGTGGCCGTATAACCTGTTGGCTCAATGCGCCAGACGGCAGCGGACGGCTGCTCCACCTTCGCACCAAAGGCCCGCATGGCGGCAAGCGTCAGATCAATATAGCCGCGTGCGCCGATATCGGCACCGGCCAATTCGATCTCGAGAGGCTCGGCAGCGCAGGCGGCGGCCATCAACAGCGCCGATACGTATTGGCTGGAAAGGCCCGCATCGATAACCACGCGATTGGTCTCGAATCGTCCTGTTGCTTCAATCGTGACCGGAGGGCAGCCTGATGGCGCTTCCACCGAAACGCCAAGCGAGCGCAACGCCTCGACGAGCGGCTGGATGGGCCGCTTGCGCATGTGCTGATCGCCATCCACCACATAGCGACCGTGGCCCAGCGCCACGGCTGCGGTGAGAAAGCGCGTTGCCGTTCCAGCATTGCCGAGAAAAAGCGGATGCGCCGGTGGCTTCAACTGGCCGCTGCTGGTGACGACGAAGGTCGTCGGGTCCGGCTCATTCACCGTCACCCCCATCGCCCGCAAAGCTTCGGCCATATAGCGGGTGTCGTCGCTTTTCAAAGCGCCGGTCAGGCGGCTGGTACCCTTGGCCAACCCGGCCAGAAGCAGGGCGCGGTTGGTGATGGATTTGGAACCCGGCGGGCTCACCTTGCCCTTCAAGGGCTGGCTGGTCGGCTGAATGGTCAGTTGATCGGTACTCATTCTCGTCTCACACGGGCATGGCGGCGAAGCCTTGGGCGGCAACGCTTGGCGCTGCATATCAGAATTTCACGGAAGGGACGGCACGATCCGCTTCATTGGCAATTTCGAAATAGGGCTTCTTGGCAAAACCGAACTGGCCCGCAATGAGGTTGGAAGGAAAGCTTTCCACCTTCACATTCAGATCGCGTGCAGCGCCATTATAGTAACGCCGCGACATCTGGATTTCGCCCTCTACTGTTTCCAGCGAGCGCTGAAGCTCCAGAAAGTTCTGGTTTGCCTTCAGATCGGGATAGGCTTCCGCCAGTGCCACGACACGACCGAGCGCCTGCCCGAGAAGACCTTCCGCCGCCGCGCGGCCTGCCACATCGCCACTTGGCACGGCTTGCGCCTTGTTGCGCAGCGCCACCACCTCTTCCAGCGTCGATTTCTCGTGGGCGGCATAGCCCTTCACGGTCTCGATCAGGTTCGGGATCAGATCAGCACGGCGTTTCAGCTGCACGTCGATGCCTGACCACGCCTCTTCCGCCATCTGGCGAGACTTCACCAGGCCGTTGTAGACAAAGACAACATAGAGAGCGACGACCGCCAAGGCGGCTAAAGCGATATACATGAAAAGCTCCCGAATTCAGCGCGCGCGAACCCTAATCGTTTAGCGCGCGCCTGTCATCGGGATTCTCTTGTCGATTTCAGGCCGCTGTCGTCAGGTTCACGCCACCGGCATCCGTCAGCAGGAAGGCTTCGCCACAGGCCTTGGCCAGCGTGCGGACCCGCAGGATGTAGCTCTGGCGTTCGGTGACGGAAATGACGCCGCGAGCATCCAGAAGGTTGAAGACGTGGCTGGCCTTGATGCACTGGTCATAGGCCGGGAAAACGCACTTATGTACGATCCCCGTCGCGCCTCCGGCGCTCCCCGCCTCTTGTTGTGCAGCCGCTTCGCCTTGCAGGCGGCCCGCCTCCAGCAGCGCCAAACACTCTTTCTCCGCATCGATGAAGTGACGATGCAGCATTTCCGTATTGGCGAATTCGAAGTTGTGGCGGGAATATTCCTGCTCTGCCTGCAAGAAGACATCGCCGTAGGAAATCTTTTCCTCGCCTTCGCGACCGTTGAAGTTCAGGTCATAGACATTGTCCACGCCTTGCACATACATGGCCAGACGTTCCAGACCGTAGGTCAATTCACCGGCAACCGGCGAGCAATCAATGCCGCAGACGGCCTGGAAGTAAGTGAACTGCGAAACTTCCATGCCATCGCACCAGCATTCCCAGCCAAGGCCCCAGGCGCCCAAAGTCGGGCTTTCCCAATCGTCTTCCACGAAGCGAATATCGTGCAATAGAGGATCGAGCCCGATGGCGGCCAGCGAACCGAGGTAGAGTTCCTGCAGGTTGGACGGGTTCGGCTTCAGAATGACCTGATACTGGTAGTAATGCTGCAAGCGGTTGGGGTTTTCGCCATAGCGCCCGTCGGATGGACGGCGCGACGGCTGCACATAGGCCGCTTTCCAGGGCTTAGGACCGAGAGCGCGTAGCGTCGTTGCCGGGTGGAAGGTCCCCGCGCCCACTTCCATGTCATAGGGCTGCAGAACTGCGCAGCCCTTGTCCGCCCAATAGTTATGGAGCGTCAGGATCAGCGCCTGAAACGAGCGCTTCGGGTCCATATGCGGGGCAAGAGTCGAGGTCATGGGTTCTGATCCGGCAAACAAAGTCTGGGTAAGGAGGTATTTGGGCCCGTCTGGTGCCACGCTATTCACCGAGGGTCAAGTGAGGCGGCGGCTCTCAGGCGTCCTCATCGCGGCGCACGCGATACTCTCCCGTCACCGGATCTTTCACTAGCGTGCCGATGGCACCCGTCTGCCGCTCCTTTTCCTGAGCGCGACGCAGACGTGCCAGCCTTTCGGCATCTCTGATGAATTTGCGATACAACAGCCAGCCCCCGCCGATGAGAATGGCAAGAAACAGAAGCTGCGGCATGATGGCGAAGTCCTTGTGTCTGGATAATTAGAGACCGTATCGGCCCCACAATGCCTTTTCTTCCAGCGTTGCCGCAAGACCGGAAGCAGCACCTGCTGCAATTTCCGCAGCATTTGGTACGCCAGTGAGGGAGGCTACGCCCGGCACCTTGCGGCCCAGGAGACCACGTGCGGCCCCGATCAGCTGCAACTTCGCCTTCGGCCCGAAGCGGCGCGTCAGCACATCACGCATTTCACCGATACCATCGACAAGTCCAAGCTCAACACCGTGATTTCCGGTCCAGAAGAGGCCTGAGAAAATGGTCTCGTCATCGCTCAAACGCTCGCCACGCCGTGTCTTCACCATGTCGATGAAGACTTTGTGGATCTCGAGTTGCAGCGTCTTGAGATAGGCAATATCGCTTTCTTTTTCCGGCTGGAAGGGATCAAGGATGACCTTGTTTTCACCTGCCGTATAGACACGCCGCTCCACACCGATCTTATTCAACAGTTCCGGAAAGCCGAAACCGCCGGAGACGACGCCAATCGAGCCGACGATGGAGGTGGGGTCCACGAAGATTTCATCGCCCGCCAGCGCAATCATGTAACCGCCTGAAGCGGCAACATCTTCCACGAACATCAGCACGCGCTTGTTCTTTTCTTCGGCAAGGGCCCGGATGCGCTGATAGATCAGCCGCGACTGGACCGGCGAACCACCTGGCGAGTTGATCGAGATGGCGACGACCGGCACATCCTTGCGGGAAAATGCCCGCTCCAGCATGGGGGCCACATTGGCAAGGTTCAGCGTGGGACGAAGCTGGCTGCCGCCGGCCATGATGGCCCCATGAAGCCGCACGACCGGAATGACCGTTTCATCCTTGCGAAACCGCTTTGGAACCAAAGTCTTCAACAAGCCGGCCATGTTATCTCCTGTTATCTCTGCTTTTCCGTCATGTATGCAACGGAATGGCCGGCGCAATGGTTGGTTCCTGTAAATTCCGCGTCATTCAACGGCCTGTACGCCGATAGGCCTCGCGTCCATTGTTGAGAGCGTCGACCGTCGGAGTGAACGCGTGCCCCTCTTCACCATGCATGAAAAGCGGTGCGCGCCAGACAAGCCGCGATTTCGAACCCTTGATGGCCGTGACCAGAAGGCGGATCGCATCTTCACCGGGGCGCGGATGAATGGCTGTGAGTTCCAGCCCGCCGAAGCGTTTTCCACAGGCGGTGATGATGTCTGCCACCGATTGCGGCCGGGCAATCAGAGACAGCTGCCCACCCGGCATCGTGATGGCGCAGGCCGTGCGCAACCATTCCTCGAACAGATCCTCTGTCATGGCATGGGCTTGCGCCTTCAAAGCGTCCGGCGTCCGGCGGTCGCGCCCGTCATTGAAGGGCGGATTCATGATGACGTGGTGAAAATGATCGTCCAGCAGCCCCGCCTCCACGCGGGCCTTTCCACGCAAGGTGACATCCGCTTCGATGACTGACAGACGGTTCGCAAAGGCGGCGTTTTCAGCCAGTGCAAGATTTCGCCGCGCATAGTCCGCCATCAGCGCGGAACGCTCCACCAGCACGACCTTCGCGTTCGCCAGGCGTGACGCAACGGCAAAACCTGCCGCGCCCGCACCCGCTCCGAGATCCGCTACCCTTATATCTTTGTCGTCTGCAACCAGAGACGCAAGAACCATGGCATCCATGCCAGCGCGATGAGCACCTTTTTCCGGCTGGAGCAGATGAAAGGCGCCGCGATGGAAAGCATCCAGCGTTTCGCTCATGGCTCTGTCCGCAGTTCCGATTCAAGCCCAGCGTCGATGAGCAGGCGACGGGCTTCCCTGGCGCGATCTTCTTCCACCAGAAGGCGTTTTGGCAGAAGCCCCAAGGAACCTTCCAGCACGCTCATCGATTGGTCAGCCACCAGCGAGTGAATGCCAGCATCGTTGAGGAGGCTCGTGGCGAAGGATAGGACAACCGCATTATTGGTGCGGATCAATTCTTTCATGCGTCAAAGCACCTCAATTCCCGGTCATAATGATAATTGGCACTTGCCGGTTCTAGCGCCCCTTTCTATTGTCCGGCGCAACATTTGAACAGGAGGCCATTTCATTGGGCGTCGTTATTCCGCTCGAAGAGGGCAAAAACAAGCAGGCATCCGTCAAGCCATTGGTCGATCTGACCAAATCGGACATGGATCGGGTCAACCAGCTGATCCTGTCGAAAGCGGGATCGGATGTACAGATGATTCCCGAGGTGGCCAACCACCTGATCTCTTCCGGGGGCAAGCGCCTGCGCCCGATGCTGACTTTGGCTGCGGCACAGATGTTCGGCTATCAGGGCGATGGTCACATCAAGCTCGCCACCAGCGTCGAGTTCATGCACACCGCCACGCTACTGCACGACGACGTGGTGGACGAAAGCGATTTGCGACGAGGCAAATCCACCGCCCGCATGATCTGGGGCAACCAGGCCAGCGTTCTGGTGGGCGACTTCCTGCTTGGCCAAGCCTTCAAGATGATGGTGGAAACCGGATCGATGGATGCGCTGGACGTTCTGGCTTCCGCCGCAGCCGTGATTGCCGAAGGTGAAGTGTTGCAGCTTTCCGTCGCCAAGAACATGGAAACGACGGAGGACGACTATCTTTCGGTTATCCGGGCCAAGACGGCAGCGCTTTTTGCCGCAGCAGCAGAGGTTGGCCCCATCGTTGCAGGCACAGACAAGGCCAGCCGCGCCGCCCTTCGCTCCTACGGCATGAACCTTGGCCTCGCCTTCCAGCTGGTCGATGACGCGCTGGATTATGGTGGCAAGGCAGCCGATCTGGGCAAGAATGTTGGCGATGATTTCCGCGAGGGCAAAATTACTCTGCCGGTCATCCTGTCCTATCGCCGTGGCACAGCCGAAGACCGCAGCTTCTGGAAGACGGCCATCGAAAACGGCGAAAGTACGGATGAAAATCTCGAGCGCGCTTTAGGCCTGATCAACAAGTATAACGGGCTTGGTGATACGATTGCTCGAGCAAAGCATTATGGCGCCATTGCCCGCGATGCGCTTTCGCCGCTTCCAGCTTCCGCACACAAGGATGCGTTGATGGAAGTGATCGATTTCTGCATCGCTCGCGTAAACTGAACCGGACAACAAGGACAGCGCGCCGACCATAGACTGGCCGGCGTCGCGCAAAATCGGCGCGAACGGATGGTATTCGGCTCTTCACGAATTTTCGAACTCCGCGACAGCCGTGGAGAGCGCCAGATTCTTGCGAAGCTGCTTCAAAAAAGCCATTCTGTAGTGAATCATCGGCTGAACTTTTTCGGCGGCCACAGGCTCGCCATCAGCTTTTCATGAAAGGCATCTTCATGCGGCAGAATTTCGCCCATCGTCTGCTATCCGGCGCGGCCTTCGTGTCCGCTCTCGTGCTGGCGACGGTCGCGCCTGGTCTTGCATCGGCGCAGGATAATCCCGTAACGGAAACGGCGGTTTTCTCGGCTGACAAGGTCAACACCTTCTCCGGCGCTTTCCTTGCGGCCCGCACGGCCGATGTTGACCACGACTACGCCACCGCCATCACGCTCTACCAGAAGGCGCTGGAATTCGAACCAGCCAACCTGGACATTCGCGAGCGATTGATGGTTTCGCTTTTGATGAACGGCCAGTTCGATGAGAGCCTGAAACATGTCAATGCGCTGAAGGATGATGACGCTGTCGAGCGCATCACCACCATCGTCCGCGGCCTGGAATCCATTCGCAAGGGCTCCTACACCGACGCGCAGAAGATCCTTGCCTACAAAGGTGGCAACGACCTCGACCGACTCACCCACTCCCTGCTGATTGCCTGGGCGAAGGTTGGCGCGGGCAAGGGGCAAGAGGCCGTCAAGCAGATCAAGTCCCTCAAGGGACCGGACTGGTTCAAGGTCTTCACCGAATATCATATGGGTGCAATGGCGATTGTTGCCGGTGATGTTTCAACCGCCCGCCAGCATCTGACAACTGCCATCACCAGCGAAGAAGCCGTTGCCACGACGCCGGATACCTTCATGCGCGCCGTCATGGCTCTGGCGCGGCTGGAAGCGGCGCAGGGCAACAAGCAGAAAGCGCTTGACGCCATTTCCGTAGCCGAGCGGCTGATGTTGAACTATGCCCCACTGAAGGCATTGCGCACCAGCATCGAGCGCGGCGAAAAGCCGGAACAGCAGGTGACGGATGCCACCCAAGGTGCGGCTGCGGTTCTGTTTTCCATCGGAGGAGCGCTGAACCGGCAGGGCGCTGAAGAGATGGTTTCGCTGTATTTGCAAATTTCCCATGCGCTTGATCCGAAAAGCGCCGACACGCTGATTATTCTTGGCGGAATTGCGGAAAAGCTGGAACAGCCGAAACAGGCGATTGAACTTTACAGCCGCGTGCCGCAGGATTCGCCCATGCGGCGCATTTCCGAGTTGCAACTGGGCCTGACGCTGGCACAAACCGGCGATATGGATGGTGCCAAGAAACACCTGAAATCCCTTCTCGAGTCAGATCCTTCTGATCTGCGCAGTTACATTGCCTATGGCAGTGTACTTTCCGATGCGAAAGACTACGCGGAAATGGCGCGCACCTATGACAAGGCTGTCGACGTCATTGGTCCGGCACCTCGGCCAACCGATTGGTCTGTGTTCTTCCAGCGCGGCATCGCCTATGAGCGCCTGAAGGAGTGGGACAAGGCAGAGCCAAACTTCAGCAAGGCGCTGGAACTGAACCCGGACCAGCCTCAGGTGCTTAACTATCTGGGTTATTCCTGGGTGGATATGAACCGCAACCTGGAAAAGGGACTGGATCTCATCCGCAAGGCTGTGGATCTGCGCCCTGACGATGGATACATCGTGGATTCGCTGGGGTGGGCCTATTATCGTTTGGGTCGCTATGACGATGCCGTGACCGAACTTGAGCGCGCCGTACAACTTCGCGCCGGTGACGCAGCCATTAACGACCATCTGGGCGATGCCTATTGGCGCGTTGGCCGTCAGCTCGAGGCCAAATATCAGTGGCAGCGGGCGCTGACCATGAAGCCGGAAGAGAGTGAAATCCCCAAGATCGAGCAAAAAATTCGCGAGGGGCTGACCGCTGCGGCCACGCCTTTGGTGCAGACGGCCATGTCTTCGCCGGCAGCAACCGCACCTCAGGCCAACGCCGATTCGAAAGAAGCCCCAGCAAAGCCAGCCGAGGGACAGGTCTATACTGTCGGAACAGGCGATACGCTGCGGAAGATCGCTACAGATACCCTGGGCAATGGTGATCGCGTTCAGGACATTATTGAAATCAACCCGGAGCTGAAGCGTGATCCGACCCGGCTTTATCCCGGCCAGATTCTGAAGATCCCCGCGAAAAACTGAACCATGGCGGGTTCAATCTCGGAGGCAGCGCGAGCGAAAATCAATCTCGCGCTGCATGTGACCGGGCGTCGCGCGGATGGCTATCACCTGCTCGATAGTCTGGTGACATTTATGGACGACGGCGATGAGCTGGAGTTTTCAATCTCAAATGCCGACTCACTTCGCATAGAAGGCCGCTTTGCATCGCTGCTCGATGTCGATCAGGGCAATCTGGTTTTAGATGCACGCGACGGACTTCGTACACTCGCCCTTAGCCTTGGGCAGCCAGCCTCGCCTGTCGCTATCAGACTGGTGAAGAACCTTCCCATTGCATCTGGTATCGGCGGCGGATCGGCGGATGCTGCGGCAACGCTGCGCGGGCTCTCGAAGCTCTGGAATTTTAAGGTACCACGAGAAAGCTTGGAGGCTCTGGCGCTCTCGCTTGGAGCCGATGTGCCCATGTGCCTGCAAAGTCAGCCGCTGATTGCACGCGGGATCGGCGAGGATTTGACGCTTTTGCCGAACCTCCCATCTTTCCCCATTCTTCTTGCCAATCCGCTCGTTGGCGTCTCAACACCGCAGATTTTCCAAGCGTTGACTAAACGTGACAATACACCTTTGCCGCCGCCTCCCGCAGACGGCGCTGAGTGGTGGTCCTATCTCCGTAGTCTTCGCAACGACCTCCAGCCTCCGGCGGAGGCGCTTGAGCCAGTTATCTCCACGGTTATAAAGGCGCTTGCGTCCACGGGTGCGGAAATCGCCCGCATGTCCGGTTCCGGTGCAACATGTTTTGCACTTTATCGTTCAGAAGAGAGAGCCGCGGATGCATTTGCCCGACTTCGCGCGCAATTCCCAAACTGGTATCTCGCTGCGGGCAGCACATTGACCGGAAGGAACGCCCATGAGCCGTCTTGATGAAAGCCGCCCCTTCATTCCCGTTGGCATTGCGGTTCTGACGGTGTCCGACACAAGGCGATTGGATAATGACAAGTCTGGTGACACGCTGGTGCAGCGGATTGCCGAGGTGGGCCATAAGCTCGTAGCACGCGCCATCGTTGCCGATGATCGCCAACAGATTTACGAACAGGTTCGCAACTGGACATTGGCGGATGAGGTGGATGTGGTGATCACCACCGGTGGCACAGGTTTCACCGGACGCGATGTGACACCGGAGGCGTTGGAGCCGCTATTTGAAAAGCGCATGGATGGCTTTTCAGAGGTCTTCCACCGGATTTCCTATGACAAGATTGGCACCTCCACCATCCAATCCCGTGCAACAGGTGGTGTGGCGAATGCAACTTTCATTTTCGTGCTTCCCGGTTCTCCCGGTGCCTGCAAGGATGCCTGGGACGGTATTCTGAAATGGCAGCTGGATTACCGGCATATGCCGTGCAACTTCGTGGAAATCATGCCGCGTCTGGACGAACACCTGCGGCGTAACGGCGGGTAACTGCGCTTCAGGAGCGTACCGCCGCCCAGGCTGGCACCATTTCCGATGTCAGACGGAAAGGTTTCAGGGCTGTGGCTAGATCAGCCAAACCAGAGCCAGCCTTCACCTTGGCGGTCGCCAGAATAGTGGGCAGAACAAGGCCCTGTTCTAGCATATTTGCTGGCTTGAAAATGCGCTTCAGCAGGGACGTCTTATAGTTTCGAGACGGCGAAAAGCGAATTGGCTGGCTGCTATGGGCCATGTGCTCGGCGAGCTCATCGATCCAGCCCACTTGTGGTCGCGCGCCTGGCTCCATCAACATCACCCAATCGCCGCGAACGGATCGAATCACATCGGGTAAGCTCCATTGAACATGGAACCGGCAGCCGGCGGCATCGGCAACACGCGCGCTGCCATCCTGAGAACCATGGTCGAGAATGATGACATCACCCACGAGACCTTCGACAGCGCCTGCAACCAGCGCAGACAGTGTCTGCACAAGCTCCTTCTCCTGATCTCGACATTCCATCAGCACGGTCAACATCATTGACCTTTAACCGATTACCCAGCGTGATGCCACAATTCACACAGGACAATTTTGTTCTTGCATTGTTCTCATCTGCGCGTTAGGTTCTCCTCACGCTCGGCAATGGCCGGTGGCGTCAGGAGTTTTCCAATGAACGAGTTGTCGCAATTGCGGCAGGCTGCTTTTGCGCCTGCCCATGGGGCAGATATTGCCGATGCTCTGGTTCAGTCTTCCGGCCTTCGGGTGGAGGAGGATCGTCGCCGTGGTCGGGGTGCTGGTCTCAATCCTAGCGGCCGCTTCGAGGAGCAGCGGCGTGAAAACTTCGACGATGGCTGGCAGAGCCTGGAAGAGCTGGAGCCGTTCAAAACGACGGTGCAGATCGAAAAGCCCAAGACTGCCATCACGCGTAATGACTCACCCGATATTCCCTTCGACCGATCCGTTAACCCCTATCGCGGTTGCGAACACGGATGCATCTATTGTTTCGCAAGACCAAGCCACAGCTATATGGGCCTTTCGGCTGGGCTGGATTTCGAATCCAAGCTGTTTGCAAAACCTGACGCACCGCGCCTTCTGGAACGGGAACTCAGCAAGCCGGACTACAAGGTGAAGCCAATTGCTATTGGCACCAATACCGATCCCTATCAACCCATCGAGAAAGAATGGCGCATCATGCGGCAGCTTCTCGAGGTGTTGAGCAAAGCCAACCATCCGGTAATGATCGTGACAAAATCGGCCTTGGTCACGCGCGATATCGATATTCTGTCCGACATGGCAGCCAAGGGTCTGGCAAAAGTAGCGATCTCCGTTACGACGCTGGACCGTAAATTGGCACGCGCCATGGAGCCGCGCTGTTCGACGCCTGAAAAGCGGCTGGAGGCTATACGTCAACTCAGCGATGCTGGCATTCCAACGGCCACCCTGGTTTCGCCTCTCATACCGGCGCTGAACGATCACGAGCTGGAGCGTATATTAGACGCAGCAAAAGCCGCCGGCGCTTCGGTGGCCAGCTATATTCTGCTGCGGCTTCCCCTAGAAGTCAGCCCGCTGTTTCGCGACTGGCTGTTGCGCCACTACCCGGACCGCTATCGTCACGTCATGTCGCTGATCAAATCCATGCGGGGCGGCAAGGATTACGACGCAGAGTTCGGTAAGCGCATGAAGGGTGAAGGCCCCTATGCCTGGCAGATCTCCCGCCGTTTCGAGATGGCCACCAAGCGGTTGGGCCTTGGGCGGCGCGGGGTAACATTACGCGATGATCTGTTCATCCGCCCCGATGGAGGAGGCATACAACTTTCACTTCTTTGAATCGGATGAATGACTTGCCAGTCTTTGCTCCCAGCTTGGAGCAGACTTGTTCAGAACCAACTTTAAGTTCTGACGACTTCGATTTCAGTTCCAGCCGCCGCAGCTGGTTCACCCCGGATGCCTGATCCCCTCAGGCACGAAGCGAAACCGCCAAAATCGCTTCCACGGGGCTTGCAGGAAATCGGGTGAGCGTGCGAGTGAAGCCGCATGTCACCTGTTACGCCACCCGATTCTCCCGCTCTTTTTGATATGGTAGATCCACAGCCCGATTACGGTCTAGAAGAGGCCGCGCGAAAAGCGGGCTTCTGGCCGGTTGCGGGCACGGATGAGGCCGGTCGAGGACCTCTGGCGGGACCTGTCGTTGCAGCAGCCGTTATTCTCGACCCGGATCACATTCCTCTCGGCCTGAACGATTCCAAACAATTGACGCTCAAGCAGCGTGAGCGCCTGTTCGAAGAAATCATGGCAACAGCGCATGTATCCATCGCCTCTTCCAGCCCTCGGACGATTGACGAACGCAATATCCTGCGGGCCAGTCTCGACGCCATGAGCCGGGCCGTTGCCAGCTTATCCATCAAACCCGCCTATCTGCTGGTCGACGGTCGCGACATACCACCCGCTATCCACTGCGAGGCAAAGGCGGTTATTAAGGGTGATTCCCGAAGCCTCTCCATTGCGGCCGCATCGATAATCGCCAAGGTGACACGCGACCGTATGATGACCCGCGCCCACGCACTCTATGATGCTTATGGCTTCGCCCAGCATGCCGGTTACGGGACAGCGCTTCATCGCAACGCCATTGAAGAACACGGCCCCTGCCCTCTCCATCGAATGAGCTTTCGTCCTTTGCGCAAGGATTGATGGCGACCACTCCGGTGGCTCGTGCCACGTCTCTTGGCGACGGGACCCGGCGGGAACCGTCGCTTGGTATCTATCCCTCCTGTCCTGATTCAACCCGACCCTCGAGATCGCTGGTCTGGTGCGTCGTTACGGCTAACTTTCTTGCTCTCCACCGATCAAAGCCAGTCGGAGAAACAGGGCCCAGCAGATAAGCTTTAGCCAAGTGTGTCCACGCAGTCTGGAGGGAAGCCGCTATCGGACTGATATAGCGCATGGTGCTCTGAGTGCCTTAGCCATGCCACCCAAGGCTTGAGCCATCAACCTAAGCTGCTCAAAGATAACACGACCAAGCCCGAAACGTATTAAAGGCCGGGTTACCCCAGCCTTTAGATATTGGTTTCCGATCGCAAGGGTCGGCTATGCCGCTTAGTTCAGGCGCGCCTTAACCTGACCGAGAGACTGCTGGAACAGAGCCTGCTGAGTTGCAGCATCCGCCTTGGCGGCAACAACCTTTTCAGCGGCAGCCACAGCAAGATCGACGGCAGCAGCGCGAACAGCGCCGATAGCATCGGCCTCAGCCTGACGGATCTTCTGTTCGGAAAGAGCGTTGCGGCGAGCGACGAATTCTTCCGTCTTCTGGCGCGCTTCTTCCGTCAGGGCAGCCGCTTCGCGCTCAGCAGAAGCGATGATGTTTGCAGCATCGGCTTCGGCTTCCTGGCGCTTCTTCTTGTATTCGGCAAGAAGAGCCTGAGCTTCTTCACGCAGACGCTTGGCCTGCTCAAGCTCCTCACGAATATTGTCTGCGCGCTTGTCCAGCGCACCAGCCATCATGCCAGGAACCTTGAGATAGGCAATCAGAACAAAGAAGAGAACGAGGCCAACAAAGGCAAAAAATGTTGCATCAAATGCCATGGCGGATCATGCTCCCATCTTCGAAGCGGCAACCGCGGACTTGACGTCCTCGGCGCTGGCCTTCGGTCCGATCAACTGATCGACGATGGCAGCCGCTGTTTCTTCAGCAATCGTGCCTACTTCGGCGAATGCCTTCGCCTTGATATCAGCAATACGCGCTTCAGCAGCGGCGATCTTGCTGGAAAGTTCGGCTTCAATCGCGGCGCGGTCAGCGTTTGCCTTGGCCTTGGCAGCTTCGCGAGCAGCTTCAGCGATAGAGCCAGCCTTTGCGCGTGCGTCAGCCAATTCCTTTTCATAGGTCTCGACTGCAGCATCGGCTTCCGCCTTCATGCGGGATGCTTCGTCGAGGTCTTGAGCGATGCGGTCATGACGGTGCTCAAGAATGCCACCGATACGGGGCACGATCACCTTCTGCATCACCAGGAAGAAAAATCCGAATGTGATGACCAGCCAGAGCAACTGGGACGGATAGGTCGTCTGGTCAAAGGGCGGAAATACGCCAGTGCCATGCTCACCGTGAGCCACACCGGTTTCCGTATGCACTTCGCCAGATGCTCCATGCGTATCGCCATTGGCCGGCGCGACGTCTTGCGCATATGCCGGTGTCACGAACATCATCACCTCCGAGGGTATTCAATAAAGAGGATCACGGCACACCATGCGATGTCGCCGTGATCCAAAGAGACTGCTGGCTATTAAACAGCGAACAGCAGGAGGAGAGCTACGAGCAGCGAGAAGATGCCCAGAGCTTCCGTAACGGCGAAGCCGAATACCAGACGGCCGAACTGGCTGTCAGCAGCAGACGGGTTACGCAGCGCGCCGGACAGGTAGTTGCCGAAGATGTTGCCAAGGCCAAGAGCCGTGCCAGCCATGCCAAAGCAAGCCAGACCTGCACCGATGAACTTTGCTGCTTCCGCTTCCATGTGAGAACTCCTTAGAATGGTTTGTTGCGGCGGTTGACTGACGCTTCAATACGCCAATGTCGTTCCTCAGTGGCCGCCCGGATGGACTGCGTCGTTCAGGTACATGCAAGTCAGTACCGCGAAGACGTAGGCCTGCAGGAAGGCAACGAGGAATTCCAGACCGGTCAGAGCGACCGTCATGATCAGGGGCAGTGTCGCGCCACCGATTCCGAGAGCGCCCAGGGTTCCGAGCGAGGCAACGAAGCCTGCGAACACCTTGAGCGTAATGTGACCCGCCAGCATGTTGGCGAAAAGACGAACCGACAGCGAAATCGGGCGGGACAGGAAGGAGATGATTTCAATCGCAACCACGAGCGGCAGAAGAACACCCGGAACGCCGCTTGGAACAAAGACATTCAGGAAGTGGAAGCCATGCTTGTAGAAGCCATAGACCAGAACCGTGCCGATGACGAGGAGCGCCAGGGCAAAGGTTACGATGATCTGGCTCGTTACCGTAAAGAAGTACGGGAACATGCCGAGCAAGTTTGCCGTCAAGACGAACATGAACAGCGAGAACACCATTGGGAAGAACTTCATCCCATGGCTGCCCGCGCCTTCGCGCAACATTGAGGCAATAAATTCGTAGGACAGTTCAGCCACGGACTGGGCGCGGCCCGGAATGACGCCACGCTTGCCAGTCGCAAAATAAAGGAAGCCAGCAGCGCAAGCGACCGTTGCGACCATGAACAGGGACGCATTGGTAAAGGAGAAATCGATGCCACCAACTTCGATTGGCACGATCTTGAAGATCTGGAACTGATGCGTCGGGTCGTTCGCCACCGCTCTACCTTTTCTTTCCTCATGGCCGCCGCAATCGGCAGCTAGCCGTCATCCATCGCCTCAGCGATCACCACCCTTGTGATTACCACCTCCCGGAGCGGAAGGAGCAACCATGCCAAGCGCGCGAAGCACATTCAGCACTCCAGCACAGAAACCGAGAAGAAGAAGTATGATCATCCCCCAAGGCGTCGTACCGGCAAAACGGTCAATCAGATAGCCCAGAATCGCGCCCACAGCGATTGCAGCGATAAATTCTGAAGAGATCTTCAATCCAAGAGCCATTCCCTTACGGCTCTCTTCCGATTGCTTTTCCCTTGCAGTTTCCACTGCCTCGTCACGTTGCCTTTTAGCCAGCTTGGCTTCAAGCGCCTTGCGCCGATCTTCCAGACCATCATCCCGATTATCCGTCATGCGCTCTCCCCCTGCTTCAGCCGACCGTATCACCGGTCTTCAGCCTCTCTCGAAGCCTTGGGAAATAGCGCCTTCCGGCCCGTTTTGAAGTCGGGCGCACCATAGTTTTGCGCGCCCCCATAGTCAAGGCGTTAACCGAGCGTCATCCAGAACAAATTAATCACGGGAAATCAATTATTTAGGCAAAATCGATATGCTTTCGCTGACCCAACTGACGGAATCAGCATCCGTCAGCTCCAGCCGCCGCCATATGTGCGATAGAAGACGTGAAGGCCGATGCGGCCCACCTTCTTCATGGTATGCGCCCAATTGGGACGCACATAAACCGCGTGATAGTGGGTCGCAGAGCCGACTTCCTTGAGCCAAATCTTACCGGCAGTGGTCGCCATGGCGACTTCACGCGCCAGTTTCCAATGCTCCTGCGAGCGGATTCTGTCCTTGATATTGTCACAGGCAAACGAGAACTGGCAACGGTTGCGCCAATCCTCATTCTGGTAAACCACGCCGCAAATCGTCTTGGGATAAGCCGGATTGCGCACGCGATTGAGAATCACCTGCGCCACGGCAGCCTGTCCACGCACCGATTCGCCGCGTGCTTCAAAATAGATGCCGGAGGCCAGGCATTGCTGTTCTTCAGGTGTAAACACGCCAGCTGGCAGGGGGGTCGCCGCCCAAGCATGGTCGTCCGGGCCAATCGTGGGGACAAAGCGTCCATCATCCTTCTTTTCCGTCAGGATGGCATCAAAGGGAGATTGGCGAGCAAAATCCGGCTTTGCGGGTGCAAAGGCAGTGGCGAGAATATCGCCCTTGTCATTATTGATGAGGCTCGCCACCATGGGTGACATATCCGGCTCAGGCATCTTTTCCTTTTCTCGCCGGAAATAGAAGGCAGCCAGCTTCACATCTTCACTCGCCTTCGGTGGCTTGACGAAAGCAACATGCTCCGCGCCTTTGATCACCGGCTCCAGAAGCGATGTACTGCGCTGAAGAACAGAGCCGGCGCTGAAAGCACGTGGCGGCAGCATGGGTTCCACAGCGACCACACGCCCCTTCTTGTCGGATCGCTTGACGCGATCCTCATCCGGCACGGTTTGGCCGTTCTTGGAACCGGCGGTAAAGGCGATCTTGCGGCCATCCGGCAAAGCCAGGCCAGCATTTTCCACAAGGCGCTGTTCTTCAGCGGGAAAAGCCAGTTCCGCCGTATGAAGAGAGCCCGCAGGAGAATTGGTCAGCACCATTCGCCATTGCGCCCCTGCCCTGTCAAAACCAGTGAACAAATCCGTCAGATCACCATGCCCGGGAAGGGAAGGAAAAATCAGCCAGGCAGCCAAGCCGAGGCATGCAGGTGCAGTCCACCGTTCGCGCAAGGACGAGCGGCCTGCTCTTTTTATTTTACGCAGCTTTACACGCAAAACCGCTTACTCCAACGCGTCAACTCATGAGCGAGGAGAATCTAATATTAACCTAAATGGAGGGTTAACGCGCAGTCGCTCACGCCCGCATTCACGCGAGCGTGAGATGAACTTGCCTCAAATGATGACGTGTGAACCGAGTTCCACGACGCGGTTGGCCGGAAGATGGAAGTAATCCGATGGGTCCGTGGATGTATTGGCCAGCGCGATGAACAATCTGTCCTGCCACATAGGCATGCCTGATTCGGCATCCGGCACTAGCTTGCGACGACCCAGGTAGAAGGACGTTGACATGATATCGAACTTGATGCCGCATTTGCGCAAGTAACCCAGCGCCTGTGACACATTGTGCGACTGCATGAAGCCATAGCGCAATTCGATCAGCGTGAACCGATCGTTCAGCTTCTCGACGGAGAAGCTGTTTTCCTGCGCAACACGCGGCTTGTTGACCGTGCGGATCGTCAGGATCACATTCTTCTCATGCAAAACATGATTATGCTTCAGATTGTGCATCAAGGCAGCGGGAGCTGATTCGGGATCACTTGTCAGGAAGATTGCAGTTCCCGGCACATTGACAGGAGCATGAGCGCTCTTGTTCTCGATGGATTTTTCGATTGATGTGGCAAAGCTTGTCAGCGGCACATCAATACGCTTGGTTTTCTCCGCCAGAATGAGCGTACCGCGCTTCCAGGTCCACATGATCAGCGTGAACGCTGCTGCCATCAGTACAGGCACATAGCCGCCATCGTGGATCTTCAAAAGGTTTGCGCCAAGGAATATCAGTTCCAGCACCAGCAGCGGCGCAAGCGCGATAGCTGCCAGCAAACGTGGCCAGTGCCAACGGGCGCGCACGAACTCGAATGCCATCATGGTGGTGACAACCATGGCACCCGTCACCGAGATACCATAGGCCGTGGCCAGCGCATCGGAGCTTTCAAAACCAAGCACCAGTGCCAGAACGCCAACCAGCAGAACAATGTTCACGCCCGGCAGGAAAATCTGGCCGGTGTTGGTTTCGGAGGTGAACAGGATCTGCATACGCGGCAGATAGCCAAGATGGATGGCTTGGCGCACCAGCGAAAAGCCGCCGGTGATGACCGCCTGGCTGGCAATGATGGTGGCAGCCGTGGCCAAGAGCACCATGGGCAGAAGTGCCCAGGATGGGAACATCAGATAAAACGGATTTTCCATGGTCTCGGGATGCTTCATCACCAAGGCCCCCTGGCCCAGGTAGTTGAGCGTGAGCGCCGGAAACACGAGCAGGAACCATGCCCATTGAATAGGACGACGACCGAAGTGACCAAGATCGGCATAGAGTGCTTCAGCGCCGGTCACCGTCAGGAAGACAGCGCCCAGCACAACGACGCCGACGTATTTTTCCTGGAGAAGGAAGGTAACGGCATTCATGGGATTGAAAGCCCACAGGATGGAAAGATCATCCGTAATATGGAGAATGCCACCTGCTCCCATGGCCAAAAACCACACGGCGGTAATTGGCCCAAAATAGCGAGATACCTTTGCGGTGCCTTGCGACTGAATTGCGAAGAGCCCGATGAGAATGACGACCGAAATCGGCAGCACCCACTCGTTGAAGGCAGGCGTGACCAGTTTCAAGCCTTCCACGGCTGACATGACCGACAGGGCTGGCGTTATCATGGCATCGCCCAGAAACAGGGCAGCGCCAATCAATCCGAGGAAGATCAGCGCCATTTTGCTGCCGCCCGCTGTCTTGATCAGCATGGCCAGCAGGGAAAGCGTTCCGCCTTCACCATCGTTATCGGCTCTCAACAGGAAGAGCACGTATTTGATGGTGACGATGATGGTCAGCGTCCAGATCATCAAGGAAATGATGCCGATGATTTCCATCTGCGTGACGCCATCGGCGGAAACCGGGCGCAGAGCCTCGCGAAAGGCATAGAGCGGGCTGGTGCCGATATCGCCATAGACGACGCCGATCGAGCCAATTGTCAGTCCTACAAACTGCTTGAGGCTGTTCGGGTCGTGAGTCTGTGCATCAGAAGCATGAGACATCGGCTGATCTGGCATCAAAGCCAGCCTTTCCAACGAAAGAAAAAGAAGGGAACAATGGCCGAAACAAGCATGGCGACAAGCGCCAGCGGATAGCCAAAGCTCCAGCTGAGTTCAGGCATGAACTGAAAATTCATGCCGTAGATGGATGCAACGAGAGTGGGCGGCAGAAAGACCACCGAAGCAATGGAGAAAATCTTGATGATTGCATTCTGCTCAACATTGATGAGGCCCAATGAAGCATCCAGAAGGAAGGAAATATTGCCCGCCACAAAACTCGCATGCTCCGAAAGCGTGGTAACGTCCCGTCCCACGGTAGCGCACAGATTGCGCACATTCTCGTCGCTCTGAATAGCGGGGGTATTCAAAAGAAATGTGAGTAGTCGCGACAGCGAGCCAAGACTATCGCGCACTTTACCAACCAACCGATGGCATTCGGCGATTTCAGCCAGCTTGCCTTCCAGAAATTTCGGCGGGCGTCGCTTTTCCCGGTCCCGAAAAATATCGCTCGACAAGCGGTCCACATGTGCCACTGCCGTTTCCAGAATTTCTGCCGTGCGGTCTGCAATTGTTTCCAGCAGATGAGCCAGCAGCGTAGAGCCGTTGCAGGCATCTTCCGGCACACGCCCGAGCGCGGCGATAAAAAGGTTGAAGGACTTCGGATCAGCGTAACGCACAGTCACCAAACGGTTGCCGGACAGGATGAATCCAACATCCGTCAGGCGTGGATCGTGCGAGTCCGCCCGCCAGACCAGCGAAGCCGTCATGTAGATGGCGCCATTTTCCAAATACAGGCGACTGGAAGGCTCTATATCCTTCAACTCATCGCGCGTGGGAATATCAATGCCCAGCCATTGCTCGACACGGCTCTCCTCATCCGGCTTGGGGCTGATCAGGTCAAGCCAGACCACGCCTTCGGGCAAGGCACCGATTGACTCTTCCAGTAAGAGCCTCTTCGTCGATCCATCGGAAAGGTAGGCGTTGATCAAGCAGCAACTCCGTGCCGAAATATCGCGGCACATGTTAACCCAGACCAGCTTTTTCAGTTCCCTCGGGTGAGGTTCTGGCCCAAACGAAGGCGGCGTATAAGACTAGCCCCCTTCGATTGCAAGCAAAACGAATCGCCTATTTGCCTTTATGCTCCCTTAGTCGAAGACAATTGCAGGGGCTGCCCGCTGTTTATTTCCCGTAAACTGCTCCCAGACGCGCTTTGCAATATCTCGATAAATAAGGGCGGAAGGGCTTGCCGGGTCAGACACCACCACAGGCGTACCCGCATCGGATTTCTCACGAATATCCATCGTCAGCGGCACTTCTCCGAGGAAAGGAACGCCGATGCGCTCGGCTTCTGCCTTTGCGCCACCATGACCGAAGATATCGTAGCGGGCACCGGTATCGGGGGCGAGGAAGTAGCTCATATTCTCCACAATGCCGAGAAGTGGAACCTCCACCTTCTTGAACATGGCGATGCCCTTGCGCGCATCGATCAGGGCGAGATCCTGCGGCGTGGACACGATGACAGCACCGGCCAGCGGCACTTGCTGAGCCATGGTTAGCTGCGCATCACCGGTACCGGGCGGCATATCGACGATCAAAACATCCAGCTCGCCCCAGGCAACTTCTCGCAACATTTGCAGAATGGCCGATTGCACCATGGGACCGCGCCAGATCATCGCGGCATCCTCATCCACCAGAAAGCCCATCGACATGGCTTTCAGCCCATAATTTTCCATGGGCACGATGATGCGGTTGTCGATCTGCTGCGGGCGGCCGGAAATCTTCAGAAGCTTCGGCACTGAAGGGCCGTAGATATCCGCATCCAGAATGCCAACGCGCAAGCCATTGGCAAGCATGCCGAGCGCCAGGTTGATGGCGGTGGTGGATTTGCCAACACCGCCCTTGCCTGAAGCAACGGCGATAATGGCACCCACGCCCGGAACACCCGCCTTTTGTGGACGCTGTGCACCGGTCTGCGGGCCTGGAGCATGAGAATGTCCAGCTGCATGACCATGAGCATGATCGTGGCCATTCTGCGCGGCAGGCTTGGGTGCAGGCGAGCCTGCTTTGCGATCCGCCGTTAATGTAACGAGTGCGCCCTTCACGCCCGGAATGGCAGTGACCGAACGCTCCGCGGCCATGCGCAGGGGTTCCAGTTCCTTGGCTCGTTCCGCCGGAACAGAGATAGAGAAATAGACTTTACTGTCGGCGATGAAGACATCCGACACCATGTTGCGCGAGACGATATCGCCTTCCAGATCCGGACCACGCACCTTTCGCAAGGCCTCGATGACCATATCCTTCGTTATTTCGGACATGCCTGCTCCTGCTGCTTGCCCATCGTCAATGGGCGTAAGAAATTGTTAGGCGGACTTATAGGTTTGCCAGCGCAATGGTGGCAACCCGGTTTCGCAAGGATGAAAGTTCAGGTGCGGCAGGGAACGCTGCGTTCCCACCCTCAAGAAAAGTCGCCGCCCGGCTGCCGCGATCAACAACGCGCAATCCGGGCAGCCAACTTTCTTCTTACACGCGCCTCTGTGTGCGCTTCTTCAGTCCCCTCTGGACCGTCTGCAAATATGCATGCTGCGTGCCAGTTGAAACTCAACCTCGAAATTTCATTGCAACTACAGGATTTTCCGCGACATTGAATGTCAAATCGAACTGATATGCGTTGTAGGTAGCTGTAAGCTGCTTCATTTTTATGCGTCGCACCTCCCTCATTTGCCCCAATGCACTTTGATTGGCCAGTTCAATTATTTGATTAACCCAAGCCGCAACGCCTTTGCCACGGTCTGCGTACGGTTGACAGCGTCGAGCTTTTTCGTCGCCCGGTTCAGGTAGTGATTGACCGTATGTTCGGATAGGTTGAGAATCTCGGCGATTTCTGCACTTGTCTTCCCAGCCGCAGTCCAGACGAGGCAGGAAATCTCCCGCTCCACAAGGTCGCTGCCTACCCGTTGGTCACGCTGCTGAACGTTGGAGAGGCGCTGATAAACGTGGATGGAGAGGTAGGACAACTCCATCATCTGGCTCAGTGTGAAATTGATTGCCTCGCCCCGGAAGCTGACGGCCCCGCGTATTCCGAGGGCATCATGCACTGGGAAGACACATCCAGTCTGCATGCCGAACCGCTCAAACAGACGTTTGGAGCTATCGTCACCGCGCAACAGCGCGATCTCATCCATGGTGTAGGTAAAAGGAAGCGTTGACTCCCGGACTCTCTTAATGAGAGGGCTGTCGTGAGCCAAATTTGCCTTGTCGACGAGAACCAATAGTTCACTGGGCCAGTTCGTGATGATGGTTCGACCTGACAACTCCATCGTTGCAGGCTCCGGAATGTGAGCGATCAAGAAGGCTCGGCAGTCATAGCTTTCGCATAGCCTTCGCATAAAGCGGAATATTTCAAACTGGGTGTCGAGCGTTGCCAGTTCGTCCAGCCAGCGGGCAATCGAGGGGTCGGCAAATTGCCGCTGATCTATGTCCATGATAAAAATTGCGAATCCTGATATCGGCCATTCAAGGTTGCTAGCCGCATTACACCTATGGAAGGCACGCTTATCTCAGTATGATTAAGAGCGCTATTGCAACTTTTCGCAACCACAAAGCTTAGGGCGAAAAAAATTCCATCGAACAGGGCGCATTTATTCTTATGCTACCTCAGCGGACCAAGACCGGACAGAATATCTGCCGATATGTTTTTGGCAGCCGTCTTAACGAGGCCCGACCACAAGCTTAATTGTTTCAAATCGGCACGAAATGAAGGAGCAGTTACTGATATACCCCCTAAAAAGTTCTGGTCTGGCGCATGTATTGGAGCGGCAACGCAGCATATGCCTGCTTGATGTTCCTCCAGATCAAAAGCATGACCCTCTTCGACAACTTTGTTGATTTGTTCCTGCAATTGCCGCGGACAGGTCAGCGTATGCGACGTGAATGATGCCATTTCCAGTTGCCTGATACGCACGTCACGTTCGCTCTCTGTAAGACAAGAGAGTGCTGCCTTGCCAATTCCGGTGCAATAGACTGGAGAGGCATTTCCGATTTGCGAATGCATTCGAACGACCTGAGTGCTCTCCAGCTTATTGAGATAAATAACCTCCGTTCCCCGCAGCATGCCCAGATGAACGGTTTCCTTCGTTGCTTCATGCAAAGCCAACATATGCCGCTCTGCCAATTGGCGAATCGAGTTTTTTGCCCAGGCGCGCGATGCAAAGGATAGAAGCCGCAGGCCCGGCATAAAGGCACCATCACCATTCTGATCGAGCAGGCCTTCCGCCAGCAGGTGACGCAATTGCCGGTGCAGACTGCCACGCGGCTGTCCGGTCATTTTCAGAAGATCGGTGAAACGTACGGGCGCATCGCTGCGGGAAACCAGATCCAGAAGCTGAATGGCCTTGCCCAATGTGCCGGTTTCCAGCTTTTCCTCAGCCATCTGCCTTTGCCCAAACTTGACAATGTGAGCAGGTTAGATCTTCTATTCCAAATAGTCAAACTTAGTTCCATATAATGGAACTTCACGAGGAGCTGGGATGGGCGGGGCAAGGCATCCGGACTTGGCAGGGCGCGGCGTGTTGATCACTGGTGGAGGATCAGGCATCGGTGCTGCGCTGACAGAAGGTTTTGTTGCACAAGGCGCAAAGGTCGCCTTCATCGACATTGCGGAGCAGGAATCCCGCGATCTGAGCCAGCGTCTTGCACAGATCTACGGTCAGCCGGTTCATCATATAAAGGCGGATTTGCGCAACGTAGCCGCAATCCGTGATGCGGTTCAGAAAGCTGTTGATCAGCTTGGCGGAATTGGTGTGCTCATCAACAATGCAGCGCTGGATGACCGCCACGACCTTTTGGAGATGAGCGAAGACTACTGGGACCAGAATCAGGCGATCAACCTTCGGCATATGGCCTTCACTGCCCAGGCGGCTGCGCCTTACCTTATTGCGGATGGCCAGGGCGCAATTGTCAATATGTCTTCCATTGCCTTCATGCTGAACATGGGCGGGATGCCCGCCTATGAAACGGCAAAGGCTGGTGTTCTTGGCCTCACCAAAAGCCTTGCGGGACGGCTGGGACCGGACGGTGTTCGCGTCAATGCCATCCTCCCCGGCATGGTGGTGACCGAGCGTCAGCTGAAGCTGTGGCTGACGGATGAAAGCATGGCGGCGATGCGCGAGCGTCAATGCCTGAAACGCAACCTTTTGCCAGAGGACCTGGTGGGACCATGCCTGTTTCTGGCATCCTTCGCGTCCGCTGGAATGACGGCGCAATGGATCACCGTCGATGCAGGAGTATTATAATGAGCGATGCTGCCTATGTGGCTGTAGACTGGGGAACATCGAGCTTTCGACTGTGGCTGATGGACCGGCAGGATCACGTTCTGGCTGAGAGACGAAGCGGCGAAGGCATGACCAGCGCGAGCCAGACTGGCTTCGCGCAGGTTCTCAACAGCCATCTGCAAGCCGTTGAGGCCGACGCTGCGCTTCCCGTTATGATTTGCGGCATGGCGGGCGCACGTCAGGGCTGGATGGAAGCGGGTTATGTGGATGTGCCAGCCAAGCTTTCGACCGTGCTGGAGGGCGCAGTAAAGGTAACGGGCGAGACCCGAGATATTCGCATTTTGCCGGGCATTGCCCAGCGTAGTGAAGAAATGCCGGATGTAATGCGTGGCGAAGAGACGCAATTGCTCGGTTCCATGGATCAGAGCGGTTCGCGGTTGGTCTGCATGCCGGGCACTCACTCCAAATGGGTAAGCGTCGTGGGTGAAACCGTGGAGCGCTTCTCTTCCTTCATGACCGGCGAAGTTTTCGAAGCGCTGTCCAAGCAAACGATATTGAAACACGCCATGACCGATGCGCAGAGTTTTGACGGCAGCCATCCTGCCTTCATCTCGGCGCTCAAAGCCGCATACAGCCGTCCGGCAATGTTCACGAACCTGATTTTTACCTGCCGGTCCGGCCAATTGCTGCATGGTCTTGATGCGACAGCTGCGGCTGCCCGCCTCTCCGGCATCCTGATCGGTACCGAGATGGCAGGCGGCCTTTCCATTGCCGGTGCAGGGACAACTGTTCAGCTCGTTGCATCCGGCAAGCTTCAGGCGCTTTATGAAGCGGCCTTTGCGGCACTCGGCCTGGACTGTGTGACAGTGGATGCCGATGTTGCCGTGAGAAAAGGCCTTTCAGCCGCCGCTCATTCCGTATTTTCTATTCCCCGAACATGAGAGAACCAGCGCTATGAACCGCATACCTTTTCCTGACATGAAGCGTCCGCTGGTTGCCATCCTGCGCGGCTTGAAACCTGAAGAGACAGAGGCCGTTGTTGGTGGCCTGATCGAGACTGGCTTTACCGCCATCGAAATCCCGCTGAACTCTCCCAATCCTTTCCAATCCATCGAGATCGCCGCCAAGATGGCACCTGCCAACTGCCTGATTGGCGCTGGCACGGTTTTGACCGTGGAGGACGTTCAGTCTCTCGATGCAGCGGGTGGCAAGTTGATGGTATCGCCAAATGTCGAACCGGAGGTCATTTCCACCGCCGCCGCCAAAGGAATGATCACACTTCCGGGCTGCTTCACCGCAACGGAAGCGCTGGCAGCGGCCCGTGCTGGCGCGACCGGCCTGAAATTTTTCCCGGCCAGCGTTCTCGGGCCATCCGGCATCAATGCCATCCGTGCCGTTCTGCCAAAGGACCTGTTGATCGCGGCAGTTGGCGGTGTATCGGACACGAATTTCGAGGAATATGTCAAAGGCGGCATTACTGCCTTTGGGCTTGGCTCGAGCCTTTACAAACCCGGCATGAGTGCAGCTGACGTGGTCGAGAAAGCCCGCATCACCATTGAAGCCTATGACCGCGCAATGGGAGCAGCCGCATGACGGACGTTCATTCCTTTCAAGGCAAGATCCTCTCTGACGCTGCCTGTGAACTTGGTGAAGGCCCAACCTTCGATCCGCATACGGGCACGCTCTACTGGTTCAACATTCTGGGCAAGGAGTTGCATGAGCTTCACCTCGCATCCAATGCCAAAAAAGTTCATGCCCTTCCCTGCAAGGCAAGCGTTCTCGCCCGCATTGATGATGAGCGCCAGCTTCTGGCAACGGAACAGGGCCTGATGATCCGCAACCAGGGAACCGGCAATCTGGAGCGCTATCTGGAACTCGAGCCCTCGCACATGGGCAACCGCTCCAATGATGGGCGCGTTCACCAGAGCGGTGCATTATGGATCGGCACCATGGGCCTCAAGGCGCAGGATGGCGCAGGCTCGATTTATCATGTCGCCAAAGGCAGCGTTACGCGCCTGTTCACCGGCATCAGCATTCCGAACTGCATCTGCTTCTCCCCCGACGGGTCGATTGCCTATTTTACTGATACGCGGATAAACCGCATCATGCGCGTATCGCTTGATCCGGCAACGGGTCTGCCAAAAGAAGATCCTTCTGTTTTCATCGATACGAGCGACCGTGACGGCGGATCGGATGGCGCGGTCTGCGATGCGGAGGGCAATCTGTGGAACGCCCGTTGGGGTGAAGGCGCAATCGACCGCTACTCTGCTGGCGGACGCCACCTTGAGCGCTATGCGCTTCCGACGAAGCGCACATCCTGTCCCGCCTTTTTTGGCGAAAAGGCAGACCGCATGTTCGTGACGACTGCTTTTGAAGGTGCAAGCGCAAAAGAACGTGCTGAAGATACACAGGCCGGCTTCACCTTCGACCTTGGCATTCAGGTTAAAGGGCGGTTGGAGCCTGACTACCAGCTATGAAGCCATCGGGTGCGGAAGCGCTCGCAAACCATTGAAAGGCAAAAATGTTCCGGCATTTTTGCCTCTTTTTTTAGCGAATTTGTTCGGAACTTCCCTTTCGGTGTTGCATTTCCCTCTCGAACCGGCGCGGAGAAAAGGCAAAAGCTACCCGCGCTAACGTTAAGACACCCAAGGAAGGTAGATTAGATATGAAAAAGACGCTTAGCACCATGGCAGCCGCCGCCGTACTGATGGCCTCCACAGCAATTGCGCCGGCCTTCGCACAGTCTTCTACTGCACCGGCAGCGCCGAATGCACAGCAGATGGACAAGGGTGCAATGCCCAAGACGGACGCCATGTCCAAGGATAGCGCAGCATCTGGCACCGCAGCTATGCCGAATTCCACAGCCTCTGCCACTGGCGAATACCTGACGCAGCAGAGCGAAACGCAGGTCAGCGCCAATGACTACATCGGCAAGGCCATCTACAACGCCGAGAACAACAGCATCGGTGATGTAAACGACCTGATCATGGAACAGAATGGCGGCATCGTTGCAGCTGTGGTTGGCGTAGGCGGCTTCCTCGGCATCGGCGAAAAGGACGTAGCCGTTCCGATGAGCAAGATCACCATGTCGCGCGATGACTCCAACAAGGTTCGCCTGACGACGACTGAAACGGCCGACAGCCTGAAGTCGGCTCCAGAATTCAAGACGCTGGACGACCAGCAAGCAGAAGCAAACACGAAGTCGACGGATACCACCACCACCTCCTCGACTGGCACAGCTCCGGCAGGCAACGCCACTACCCCGTCGACGCAGGCCAAGCCGTAATCTACGGCTAGCCGCTGGAACGAGAGACACGTTGCCAATAAACTTGGGATGGCGCACCAGCGCCATCCTTTTTTGGTTTAGGCTGTTTCCCGACGCAGATTGAAGGTTTCTCGATAGTTCCGGTCCAGATAGGCAAGCGTCGCTGCCGCATCGACCGGGCGGCCATAGAAATAGCCCTGCCCCATGGCGCAACCAAGGGTGCGAAGCTTTTCAGCATCCGCTGCCTCTTCAATGCCTTCCGCAACGACCTGCAAATCAAGACCATCGCACATGGCAATGATTGCCTTGACGATATGCTCCGAAGCGCGGTCCGTGGTGATGCGCGACACGAAGGCGCGATCAATTTTCACCTTGTCGAACGTAAAGTCCCTCAGGCGCCCAAGGCTCGATTGCCCGGTACCAAAATCATCAAGCGAGATGCGCATTCCGGCGTCTCGAAGTTCGGAAATAATACGCTGTGCCGTCTCAGCCGACGTCATGACCGCTGTCTCGGTAATTTCCAGCTCGACCCTTCCCGGATCAAGGCCTACGCGCGACAAGGTTGCGAGAATGGTGGGCGCTGTCGATGTGTCCATCAATTGCGCAGACGAGAGATTGAAGGACAGGAACAGTTCACGAGGCCAGGAGAGCGCGGCCTCCGCCGCCTTGCGCAGCAATGTTTCCGACAGCGCATCGATGAAGCCGCGTTCCTCTGCCAGTGGCACGAAGACCGCGGGTGACACGAAACCCAGATCAGGATCGTTCCATCGGGCCAAGGCTTCAAAGCCGACGGGCGATCCATCGCGAATGCGCACGATAGGCTGGAAATGTACATCCACCGCATCCGCCATGATGGCATTCCGAAGCGCCTGTTCCAATTGCGTCGAACGTTTCATTTCCTGCGCGATTTCGCGCGAATAGACCGTAACTTGTCCACGACCACGACGCTTTGACCGATAGAGCGCTGTCTCAGCGCTTTTCAGCAATTCGTCGAATTCTTCGCCTGCGAAGGGATAGATGGCAAAGCCGAAAGATGCGGAAAGCCGCACATTACGATCCCCCAGATCGTAAGGCGCGGACAGAACTTCGCGGATCATCAGGCCTACACGTTCGGCGCTTGTCTTTTCAAAAACAAGCGGAAAGAGGAAGGCAAACTCGTCACCATCATGCCGGGTGACGACGGCACCGTCGGGGATGCAGGCCTTCAAGCGATGCGCAACCTGACAGAGGATTTGATCACCGGCCTCGCTGCCGAAGAGATCGTTTATGGGTTTAAAACCATCGAGATTGGCAATTCCGAGCGTGAAAGGTGCCGGATCTTCCGCCCTCTCCTCAACAATGGCCCGCAATTTTTCGCGCAACCGGTAGCGATTGCCCAGGCCCGTCAGAGGGTCGCGATAGGCCATCACCTGCAGTTCGTTTTGCGTAACCTGTGGCAATGTACCCGCCGAATTACCAACCTGCCCTGTTTTAGGGAATTTGCTCACAATGCGGCGGAAAGTTTAAGAAACTCTATCGGCCACCATAGGATTGCCTTAATAGGCGGAAGGCACCTTCAAAATCCCCGGTGTCCTTTCACCTAGGAATTTACGAAATTTTTCATCCAGGATGTCAGGGCTCAAGGGCTTCAGAACCACATCATCCATTCCTGACGCCCAACACGCATCGCGGTCTCCTTCGACAACAGGGGACAGGACGCCAATAATCGGCGTCGTTCCTGCCACGGCTTCACTGGCACGAATTTGGGAAGCGGCTTCAAAACCATTGAGTTTTGGCAGGGTAATATCCATCAAGACAATGCGGGGATTAAGCTCGCGCCACATCTGCACCGCCTCTTCGCCATCGCCAGCAATGGCATAACGATAACCGAAGCCCTCCAGGATTTGCTGGAAGACGATCCGGTTGACCGCATTATCTTCCGCCACGAGAACATCAATACATGTATCAGCCTGCGGCTGGTGTTGCTCAGCCGGTTCAGCTGCGACCTGCTCCGCCTTCAGGCTAATCAGATGGCGGACGATCTTGTGAACGAGCTCGCATCCCAATGCATAACTCTCGCAGATCATCACATTGGTGCCGCTGGCTTCTGCGACCTCAAGGCAGGCGAAATCCATGGCATTGTCGATGACGATCAGGTCGATACTCAATCCTGTTTCGGTTGCCATTTGCAGAATGGCCTGCAGTTCCTCGCAACTGCGGGCAGAACTTGCATCCAGACCGATCTCCGTCATCTGATTTAGACAGGCCGCCTCGCCTTTGTCGTTGGCGGTGACCAGCAAAACCCGCTTTCCGGCAAGCTCTGACGCAGCAGGCTCGGCAGGCGCCTCATGATCATCAGGCGACTGACCAAGGTCGGAGCGGAAGGTATCGATGCCTTCAAACCCTTCAAATACCTGCTGGATGTTGATGCCAGAGCGTAAGAGACTGGATACATCCTGCATGGCCTTCACCACGAGATACCGACCGGGCTTGCCAGCCCTGTACAGATGGGTGAGCATGGCGGCCGGATGCCCATCATCGCGTAGGATGTGTTCTGCCACCTGATAGGGCTCACCCGTTTCGAGCACACGCCGATCCGCAGCATCGATCCGCGCCGCAACATCTGGCGGCAGCATGTCGGAGGCGCGGTGCCCCAGAATCTGGTCGGCTGAACGCTCCATAAGGCTTGCAGTGGCCTTGTTGATGCCGATGACACTCAGGCTGCGATCTTTCACCATGACAGGGAAAGGAAGGTTTTCGAGAATTTCTTCCGTAACCTGCACACGCTCCAGATCCGCGCGCCACTGGTCCTCCCGCTTGCGAAGCTCGGAAACATCGCGAAAAACGCAGACGCCATAGCCAGATGGGAGCCTGCGTTTCGATAGGCTCATCCAGCGATCTGGTCCGCGCCGCTCAATGGTTTCGGCACGTTCCTTCCACAGCGAGGCAATTTCGCCAGAAATCCAGTCTTCGCGGCTGACACGTGGGCTGTGCTTGCTATCGTCTTTTTTGAACGAATAGCCGCCCTGATCATAAATGGCACCAAACAGATCTCGCAGCCGTGTTCCAGCCGTGGGTGCAATCACATGGAGGGGGAGAAAGTTGCGAATATGGGCACTTGCATGGACGAGGATATCTTTGGAATCGTAGATCAGGACGGCACCGGATATGGCCTCCGCGACGACATCGAGGAGGTGGAGTTGAGCAATGCTATCCGTGCGTACGCTCTCACTCATCGGCTTTTCCAATGAGTGCGAGGGGTCTCCCTTCAGGAGCCGGCCGTTTGACGGGCGCCGGTCGCATTCCAACCATTCCTTTTCCAGCGTTTCTCTACCTGACGCCGGTTGCCGTTGTTCTTTCGTCCGTGCCTCACTATAAAGCGCATCCAGATGCCAGATTGGACGCGTTTCGAAACAATCCATAGCTTTCGGATGTTAAGTTGAGATTAATCTCAAAATCGTGGACAGAGTGATTGAATAGCTGTGCGTTCGATCCCGAATTTGAGATCATGACGATATGCCTGTCAAACAACTGCCAGAAACCCTCATCAACCAGATCGCCGCCGGTGAGGTTATTGAAAGACCTGCCAGTGCCGCGAAGGAATTGATTGAAAACGCAATCGATGCAGGCGCAAGCCGGATCGAGATTGCGACGGCTGGCGGCGGCAAAAGCCTCATTCGCATCACCGACAATGGTGGCGGCATGGATGCGCAGGATTTGAGCCTTGCCGTGCGTCGCCACTGCACCTCCAAGATCGACCAGACGCTGGATGATATCCGCACACTCGGCTTTCGTGGTGAAGCGCTGCCCTCCATCGGTTCAGTTGCCAAGCTCTCCATCGTGAGCCGTCGTGCGGGATCGGACATGGGTGTAGAGATTGCCGTGACAGGCGGACGGATGGAGGCTGTGCGCCCTGCTGCGGCCAATCAGGGTACCGTGGTGGAAGTGCGCGACATTTTCTTTGCCACGCCCGCCCGCCTGAAGTTCCTGAAGACTGAGCGGGCCGAAGCCGGTGCGATTACCGAAGTGGTGAAGCGCATGGCGATTGCCTTCCCGCATATCCGCTTCACGCTTTCCGGCTCCGACCGCTCGACACTTGAGTTTCCAGCCACGCCCGGCGATCCGCTGGGCCGTATGGCGCAGGTTCTCGGCAGCGATTTCAAGGACAATGCGATTGAGATCGAGGCAGAGCGCGAGGATGTGGGGCTGAAGGGCTTTGTTGGCGTGCCAACCTTTAATCGCGGCAATTCCGCCCACCAATATGCCTTCGTCAACGGACGCCCGGTTCAGGACAAGCTCATCCTCTCGGCCATTCGCGGTGCCTATGCGGAAACCATCCCTTCCGGGCGTTATCCGGTCGCGGTTCTTTCCATTACGCTCGATCCGGCCCTAGTGGATGTGAACGTGCATCCCGCCAAGGCTGATGTACGCTTTCGCGATCCGGGTCTGGTGCGCGGCTTGATCGTGGGTGCCATTCGGGAAGCCTTGTCTCGCGAAGGAGATCGCGCCGCAACCACTGGCGCAGATGGGCTTCTTCGCGCGTTCCGTCCTGGCAGCATTCCGCAACCCGGCTTTGCCCGGCAGAATTATAACGCGAGCTGGTCTGCCGCGACCTCACCTTCCCGCCCTTTCGCAATGGCGGAAAGCACGCGATTTGCCGAACAGCGCCAGAGCAGTTTCGAAACCTTTTCCACGCCCAGTGCGCGTGGTGAAGAGACGGCGAGCAGTTATGCGCCTGTTATGCCAGCGACAGAAGTACCGAGTTCTCCCGAACTTCAGCATCGGTTGGGTGCGGCACGGGCGCAGGTGCATGAGAACTATATTGTTGCGCAGACGGAAAATGGTCTGGTGATCGTGGATCAGCACGCCGCCCATGAGCGCCTTGTTTTCGAGGCCATGCGCAAAGCGTTGGAAAAAGACCGCCTCACCTCGCAGGTTCTGCTTATCCCGGAAATCATTGATCTGCCGGAAGAGGATTGTGACCGGCTTATGATTCATGCCGAACAGTTGGACAGGCTCGGCTTATCCATAGAACGCTTTGGTCCCGGGGCCATTGCCGTTCGCGAAACACCGGCCATGTTGGGTGAAGTGGATGCGTCGAGCCTCATCCGTGATCTGGCGGATGAAATCGGTGAGTGGAACACAGCGGGAGGGCTGAAAAGCCGCCTGGAACATGTGGCAGCCACCATGGCCTGCCACGGCTCCGTTCGCTCGGGCCGCAGACTTCGCACCGATGAAATGAATGCGCTCCTGAGGCAAATGGAAGCTACGCCCGGCTCCGGCCAGTGCAATCACGGCCGCCCCACCTATATTGAATTGAAGCTGACGGACATTGAGCGTTTGTTCGGCCGTAGTTAGATGTAGCTTGCAGGATCACGCTAGGCTAAAAGCATTCTCATGATTTTCGGCAGGAGACAACGCATGAACCGATTTGAAGGAGGCGGAAGCCGCGAGGCCCAGATCCGCTATCTCGATGGAGATTATCAGATCCTTCAGCCGGGTTCTTTCGTGACCTGCGCCATGACAGGCGAGACCATTCCGGTGGATGAGTTACGTTATTGGAGCGTGGCCCGTCAGGAAGCCTATGCCAGTTGTGCCGCCTCCCTGGAGGCTGACAAGCGCGCAGGCATTCTGCCCAACCAGAGCCGTGCCTGAAACGCGTCTACCGAAGCAGGCGCTTGCGGCAATTTTCCAGAGCGAGATCGATCATCTTCGACGGGCCTTGCGGATCGTCGAAGACAAGTTCCACCTCGACCACTTGGCAGCGTGCCAGAAGTTCTTCTGCCGCACCATGATGCCCGGCGAGACGCGCCGCATCCTTGGCCGTGGTCACGAGGGTTAGCCCCTGTTTCTCCGCATCGCGCATGAGATCACGAATTTCATCCTCGGCGAAATAATGATGATCAGGAAAATCGCGCGTCGCGACAATCTCACCGCCAATGGAGGTGACCGTGCGATAGAACTTTGCTGGATCGGCAATGCCTGCGAAAGCCAGCAGTTTACTGCCCGACACGGCAGGGTTGGCGATCGGTACGAGATTGGCAACAGCAACGGGCTTCCCTGCCCTTGACGCCTGACGCACCAATGGATCGGCGGCACCGGCATTGCCGACCTTCAACATTGAAGACATTTGCTGCATCTGAAGAACAAGCGGCGCCCGGACCGGGCCAGCAGGCACCATATGGCCATTGCCGATACCACGCACGGAATCCACGACCACAAGCGCGAAATCGAGCGTCAGCCTGGCGCTCTGGAAACCATCATCCATGATGATGAGATCGCAGCCTTCGGAGACCAGCCTTTGCGCACCTTCCAGCCGCCGGCGTGAAATGACGGTCGGCGCTTCCCGTACCAGAAGCAGAGGCTCATCGCCCACCGCATCGGCGCGATGATGACCCGCATCGACGAGTGTCGTGACATCAAGGGAGCCGCCATAACCACGGCTGAGGAAACCGGGTTTCAAGCCTTTGGCCTTGGCGGCGCGTGCAATCGCAATGGCGGTGGGCGTTTTGCCAGCGCCACCCACCGTAAAATTACCGACGCAGAATACCGGCGCCGGCACGGAAGGCCGCTTCGACCGCGCCATGCGGTGACCGGCAACCTTGCCATACACAAAGGATAGCGGGGATAAACACCAGGCTCGCCAATCCGCCTTTTCCCACCAGAAGGGAGGCGCTTCGGACACCATCAGGCTTGCTCGCGAACGGGCAGAAGTGTTTCAACGCCTGTGATATCGCCAAGCACATGATCGGCCATGGCCTCCAGCGTGGCGGGGGAGCCGGTGCCGGTCAGTACCGCGAGCTTCAGGCCCGCTCCAGCCGACGCTGCCATATGCAGATCGTGATTATTGTCGCCAATCACAGCGACCTCTTTCGGATCGAGGCCAACGGCCTCGCAAAAGCCCAGCACCATGCCCGGCTGAGGCTTGCTGCCATGGCCGCTATCGTAACCGGCAATAAAATCCAGATGGCCGAGAAAACCGAAGCGGCGCGCGGTCTCGCGAATCGAGCGCTCGTTATCGCTGGAGGCAACGCCCAGACGAAACCCCCTCGTCTTCAAACGACCGAAAAAGGCACCAAGATCCGTTACCGCCACCGAGAAATCCGAGGCGCGGACGAAGAGATTATCCAGTTCAACAGTGAGGGCATCGACGGCCAGAGGCGACCCGGCCGCGACGAAGCCTGCGGCAATTTCCGCCGCTGTTCCTGCTGCAAACAGGCTGTCGGCCCGCGTCTTGCCCGTGACCGGGTCCATGCCACAGGCATCCAGCAGCCGCTCTTCGAACTCCTGGCCAAGACCTGCCGCTGCAATGCGCGCCGCTTCGCGGTTCACCGGGCCCCAGCTTTCGTCATAACGAAGCAATGTGCCGTCCTTATCGAACAGCAGCCCCTTGATGACGGAAAGATCAGCTTTCGCACTCATCAGCCACTCGCACTGACAGGACGCAGACGGGCGGTGACCGTCAGCGGATTGATATAGGGTTCCAGCGCCTTGATGGTGGTGGAGAGCGCGCCGCGCATATCCTGGATCGCCTCGTGGCCACTATCGATCATCTTGCGGCGAGCCAGCTCATTGCTCATCAGATAATGCACAGCCTTCGCCAGCATTTCCACATCGCGCACCATGCGCGCACCACCGCGACGAATGATGTGCTGATAGGTCTCGCGGAAATTCTGAACGTTGGGACCGGAAAGAACGGCACAGCCAAGCATGGAGGATTCCATGGGGTTCTGCCCGCCCTCAGCAGTCAGTGAACGACCAACGAAAGAGATTTCGGTCAGGCGCAGGTAGAGCCCCATCTCACCAATCGTATCGCCCAGGAACACATCGGTCTCAGGCGTGATATCATCATTGCGGGACCGACGTGCCACGGTGAGACCCTTTTCCTGCAACATCGCCTCAATGGCATCGCCCCGTTCTGGATGGCGCGGCACAAGAATGGTCAATTGTTGGTGGCGGGGTTTCAAGGCACGCTGAACAAACGCGGCCCCCTCCTCCTCTCCTTCGAAGGTGCAGACGGCAGCCCATGTCGGGCGGTCCCCAATCTGGCTGCGGTAACGTGCAAGCACTGCTTCGTCGCAAGGTGGTGGATCGCTATCGCCTTTGAGATTACCGGAAATGATGACCGGCCATGCGCCCAAATCCTTGAACCGCTCCGCATCGACATCGGACCGCGCCACCACGAGCGAGAGCTTGCCAAACAGAAGCTCGGCAATCTTGCGATGGTTCTTCCAGCGATCAAAGGAGCGATCCGACATGCGTGCATTCACGCGGATCTGCGGAATATTTCTGCGCGCCAACTCGGCAAGAGTCGTCGGCCAGATCTCGGATTCGGCAGTCACCACCGCATCCGGATGCCAGTAGGCAATAAAGCGCTTGATGGAGAATTTGAGATCCAGCGGCACATATTGATGGATGACTTGGCCACCGAGGCGGCTTTCCACCAGCGAGGCTGAAGTCACTGTTCCGGTCGTCAGCAACACATGAATTTCGCGGCGCAGAAGTTCCTGAATAAGCGGGATGACGGCGTTCGTCTCACCAACACTTGCGGCATGAACCCATATGAGCGGCCCATAGGGGCGCGGCTGGCTGGCATAGCCAAACCGTTCAAGCTTGCGCTTTTTGTCTTCCTTGCCCTTGAAAGCGCGGTAGGCCAAGTAAGGAGAGGCGAGTGGATAGGCGCATATGCCTGCCACTCGATATCCCAAAAGGGCCACTTGCGCCATGCCGCTACTCAAATCGCCTGCCCCCTGAAACCCACTCTTCGCCTTTGGCCTTCGCCCGCCGTGCAGCACCCATCATGCTATGATCATGAATTGCGTCAAAAACGCGCCACGTCGTGGCAGGCGATGGCGCATCCGTGAACTCAGGCCGAAGCGTCCGGGTCCAGCAAGCGGTGCATATGCACGATGAAGTAACGCATCTGGGCATTGTCTACCGTCTGCTGCGCCTTAGCCTTCCAGGCCTGAAGCGCGCTGGCGTAGTCTGGAAAGATGCCAACGATATCGAGTGCCTGGAGATCCTTGAACTCGACACCCTGAAGACTGGACAGCTCGCCCCCGAAAACAAGGTGAAGAAGTTGCTTCTTGCCGTTTTGATCGGTCATTTTAAGCTTTTCCTTTCATCTCCCCCGTCTCTCTCCTGCGAGATTTCGCAGCAAAGGTCAACAGGAGCCAATGCCCTCTAACAGGCTTTCCAGAACATGTTCAGCCCCGGCGCAGAGTTCTTCATGCGCAACCCCACGACGATTATAGGCAAGACGCTGACCCTCGGCATCCACCAGCCTGCCGCCAGCGCATTCCAGAATGATATCGGCTGCTGCCAGATCCCAATCATGCGAGTTGCGCTTGACCACTGTGCCATCGATCCGGCCATCCGCCACCATGGCAAGACGATAAGCCAGCGATGGGACATGGCGAATGCGCGTCAAGGTTTGGCGCAACTCCTTCGGGAAGCGCACCAGCATGTCTTCCGGCAGTGCAATCTTGCGTGGTTCGCCCGCTTGCGCCTCAGATACGCGGATCACATTTCCGTTTTTGAACGCCTCGCCACCGCTCACCGCCCAGAATTCTTCCCTCAGCGCCGGCGCGAACAGTACGCCTGCCACAGGCTGCCCGCCGTGCACCACAGCCACGCTGACGCACCAGACCTTATCGCCATTGATGAAAGCCCGCGTGCCATCGATCGGATCGATGACGAAGACAGTCGAAGCGGTCAGCCGCGTTTCATCGTCATCGGTCTCTTCAGACAGCCAGCCATAATCGGGCCTTTCCCGGCCAAGGATTGCGCGAATTCGATCATTGGCGGCAAAATCGGCAGCACTCACAGGCGAACGCCCACCCTCGTTCTTCCACCAGACCTCTGGCGATTGACCGAAAAAGCCAAGCGCCACCTCTCCCGCCTCGCGGGCGGCGTGTCTGATCAGCGATAGGTCTTCTGTCCAGTCTGTCATTGCGGTCTTGCGTGGTTCACCGTCCGGCAAGCGTCATGCCCTCGATTGCGATGGTGGGGGCTGCCGTGCCGAACTTGCGGTCAATGTCGTTGGCGGGTGTCACGCGCATGAACATGTCCTTGAGGTTCGATGCAATCGTGACTTCAGAAACCGGATAGGCGATTTCGCCATTCTCGATCCAGAAACCGGTTGCACCCCGGCTGTATTCTCCGGTGATCATGTTGACGCCATGGCCGATGAGTTCCGTCACGTAGAAGCCGGTGCCAATGCTGCGGATCAGGTCTTCGGGCGAAATATCACCCGGTTCCAGCGCCAGGTTGGTGGAGGCTGGCGTGACACTGTTGCCGCCTCGTACGCCACGTCCATTGGTGGGCAGGCCCAATTCCCGGCCTGTGGAGGTGGAGAGGAACCAATGATTGAGGACGCCGTCCCCGATCATGACCAATCGCTCGCCTTGCACGCCTTCGCCATCGAAGGGGCGCGACGAGGAGCCGCGCACGATCAGCGGATCGTCGGTCAGATGCAGGCCGGATTTCAGCACCTGTTGGCCCATCTTGTCGCGCAGGAAGCTGGTCTTGCGGGCAACCGAGGCCCCGTTGATCGCGCCGGCAATGTGCCCGACGAAACCGCGTGCGAGACGCGGCTCGAACACCACCGTGACATTGCTTGCCGTTGGCACCTGACGTGGGTTGACGCGTTTCACCACCCGTTCGCCTGCACGTCGTCCGATCTCTGCCGAGCTATCGAGATCAGCGGCATAAAGACGGCTATCGAATTCGTAATCGCGCTCCATCTTGGTGCCCTCGCCAGCGATAACGCTGACGGAGCGACCGAAGCGGCTGGCCATGTAGCTGCCGGAAAAACCATGCGACGTCACAAGCACCAAACCGCCTGCCCCGGCAGAGGCACCAGCGCCGGAAGAATTGCTCACACCTTGAACGGCAAGTGCGGCCGCCTCACAGGCCAATGCCTCTTGCGTTAACGATTCCGTTGAAATCTCCGTCGGATCGAAAAGCTCAAGATCCGGGAATTCATGGGCCAGATCCTTGGCTTCGGCTTGGGTCGCAAACGGATCTTCCGGCGAAACCTTGGCCATGGCAACGGCACGTTCGGCCAGCGCCTTCAGATCAAAGCCCGGATTGGCGGAAACGCTCGCCACCCGCTGCCCGACAAAGACGCGCAACGAAAAATCATCGCTTTCCGAGCTTTGTGTATTTTCCACCTTGCCGAGGCGAACACTGACGGAACGGGATCTCGACCGCACGATCACGGCATCCGCCTGATCGGCCCCCGCCTTCTTTGCCAGATCGATCAGATCACCGGCCCGCGCCAGCAGAGAAGAAGAGGATATTTCAGACGCCATGATTATACCTTTCGTTCACGAACCATGTATTGTGCGCTCAAGAATCCATCAAGGGTGAGTTGGAGATTCTTCCACTCTCGCCCATCGCATCGAGATACCTATGGCTGCCCCTGATCCGCTTTTCAACGAGACCCTTCTTCTTTTGGGCGGCGCTGTACTTGCAGCACCCATTTTCCGCAAACTAGGCCTGGGCACGGTGCTGGGTTATCTGGCGGCAGGCGTCGTGATTGGCCCAATCCTGCGGCTGATTTCTGATCCGGAAGAGGTTTTGCACGTCTCGGAACTCGGCGTTGTGTTTCTGCTCTTCATTATCGGGCTGGAATTGAAGCCGACCCGTCTTTGGCAGATGCGCGGCGATATTTTCGTGCTCGGCACGGCGCAGGTTCTCTTTTCCGGCCTCATTCTCTCCGGCCTTGCCTATCTCGCCAATATCGCCAGCTGGCAGGGAAGCGTGATTGCGGGCTTTGGACTTGCCCTTTCCTCCACGGCTTTTGCGCTGCAAATCCTGGCGGATAACGGTGAAACCAATGCGCTTTATGGCAGGCGGGCCTTTTCGATCCTTCTCTTTCAAGATCTGGCTATCGTGCCGCTTCTGGCGCTGGTCACCATCCTTGGCTCCGGCCCCGAAGCCAGCACCTCCACCATTCTCGTGGATGTTGGTCGCGCCGTGGTCGCCATTGTCGCCATGATTGTTGCGGGCCGCTATCTGCTAACGCCGATGTTCCAGATCATTGCCCGCACGGGTGCACGTGAAGTCATGCTGGCGGCTGCCCTTCTGGTGGTGCTTGGGTCTGCGGTTGCCATGCAGCTCGTTGGCCTTTCCATGGCCATGGGGGCTTTTTTAGCGGGTATCATGCTTGCCGAATCCAGCTACCGGCATGAACTGGAAGCGGATATCGAGCCCTTTCGTGGGCTGCTGCTTGCCATGTTCTTCATGGCTGTGGGCCTGTCGCTGGATCTGAATGCCATTCTTTCAAACCTGCTGCTGATCCTCGCGGGTGTGCCGCTGTTCATGTTGGCAAAAGGTCTGGTGATCTTCGTTCTGTGTCGGCTTTGGGGGTCTAACAAAGAGGATTCGTTGAGCATTGCAGCCCTTCTTCCGCAAGGCGGGGAATTCGGGTTCGTGCTGTTTACCACAGCTGTCAGTGCCGGGCTGCTTTCGGCTCAGACCTCCTCGTTGCTGATTGCCAGCGTTACGCTATCCATGGCCCTCACCCCACTTGGAGCTGCCCTCGTGCGGCGCACCCTGCCAGATGGAAAGCCGCATGAGGAAATCGAAGAGGATTTCGAGGGTGCCGGTGCGGATGTGCTGATGGTGGGCTTTTCCCGCTTCGGCCAGATTGCCGCGCAAATCCTGCTGGCTGGTGGGCGCGATGTCACCGTGATCGACGATTCGCCGGATCGTATTCGCCAGGCGAGTTCCTTTGGTTTCCGCATCTATTTCGGGGATGGAACACGCAAGGAAGTGCTTCTTGCCGCAGGCATCGAACGCGCCAAGATCGTTGCGGTCTGCACCCATCGGCGGGATATTACCGACCGCGTAGTGGACCTGATCCGGGCGGAATTTCCCGAAGTAAAGCTCTTCGTGCGCTCCTATGATCGCATCCACACGATTTCTCTGCGAGCCCGCGAAGTAGCCTACGAACTTCGCGAGACGCTGGAATCTGGTCTAGTCTTCGGCCAGAAAACGCTGGAAGCGCTGGGCAAGACGGAAGCCGAAGCCGCTGAGATTGTTGACGATATCCGCGAACGCGATGAGGAAAGGCTGCAGATCCAGGCGGCGGAAGGTCTCTCAGCTGGCCTTCACATGCTGCACACGCGCCCCGTTCGCCCGGAGCCTCTTACCAAGCCAAAGCGGGTGCCAACCGTGCAGGATGCGGAATCCGCCGGTCAGGCGTGAGCCAGAATTCCTGCATAGGCACGCTTCAGCTCATCCTTGATCGGATCGGATTCCTCCAGGATTTCCCGCGCTTTCAGGAAATCCAGCACACGGAAACGGTTGACCGAGGGACGCAGGAAGATATGCGGCGGGTGCAGTTTCATCTTGATGGCTATGGCCGATTGCATCATCAACTGGCTAGCCCCGAACATGCTGTCGAAGCGGTTGGGGGCATGGGTTCCATCGCCTTCCGGCGCACCAACCACATCAACACCGATGACGATGTCGCACACATCCATCAGGTGTTCCCATGGGATTGGATTGAAGATGCCGCCATCCACCATGATGCGGCCATTGATGCGCACCGGCATGAAAAGACCCGGAATAGCCGCGGAAGCTGCGATAGCCGTGTGCAGGTTGCCGCTTTCCAGCATGGCTTCCGCTTGCCCGTAGTAATCGGTAACGGCAATCTTCAACGGAATTTTGAGATCAGCAAAATCCTGCGGAATGGCGCTGGGCAGGAAGGCTTCCAGAATACGCTCAAGATTGAAATGGCCAAGACGGAAACCGCCGATGCCATCACGCATGCTGGCGGGTCCCAGTGACCATAGCCGGTTGAGAACCGCGCCGCGATTGCCGATGGTTTCTAGCGTGTAGGCCCGGATTTCGGACCCGCTCATGCCAGCGGCCATGCCAGCGCCGAAAATGGCACCGATGGAAGACCCGGCAATGGCAACCGGGCGGATGCCCATTTCATCCAGCGCTTCAATAACAGCGATATGGGCGATGCCACGCGCACCGCCACCACCGAAGGCAATGGCGACACGCGGCACTCTTCCATCCGACACGGGCTTCTCATCAAGGAGCGAAATCCGTGTGGTCATGAGGTGCCTCAGCCTGGCTGATAACGGAAGAAATCGACGCGGGTATCGCCAAATACGCGGCTTTCCAGCGGCTGGAACACGGGATCGCACTGGATGGCGACGTCTGCCCGCTCTTCCAGCACGACAAGCGCGCCGGACATGATCCAGCCACCCTGATGCGCGGAAAGAAGCGCCGTTTCACCAAGACCCTGACCATAAGGCGGATCGGCAAAGACGAAATGAAACGGCTCGATATTGCCGACAGACCCGAGCTTTGTGGCATCGCGCCGCATGATGCGGGCGCGGCCATGCAAGCCGAACTGCTCGATATTCTCCCAGAGAATACCGCGCCCTTCGACGCCGTTCTCAACAAAGAGCGCCGTGCGGCAACCACGCGACAAAGCTTCCAGACCAACGGCTCCCGTTCCGGCGAAGAGGTCCAGCACACGTGCTGAACCCTCAATTGCTTCCGGGTAAACATGCCCGATGATGTTGAACAGGCTCTCGCGGGTCCGGTCTATCGTTGGCCGGATCGCATTCGTTTTCGGCGTGACCAAAGAGCGGCCGCGAAACTCACCACCAACAATGCGCATCAATTAGCCCCTTGGACCTCTGGAGCGGTTTCCACCGCCCTTCGGGCCAGAACCGGGACCACGGCTACCGGAGGGCTTGCCACCGGGACGACCGCCGGAAGGCTTCCCGCCACCCGGTTTACCGCCGAAGGACTTTCCACCACCCGGCTTGCCGCCGAAGGACTTTCCACCGCCTGGCTTGCCGCCTTCAGATCTGCCACCGAAACCGCCGCGCGCGCCATCACGCTCACCGGAGGGACGGCCACGACCTTCGCCGCGTTCGCCGAATGGCTTGCCACGAGCCTCGCCGCGCTCACCTTGCGGCCGGCCAAAGCCACCCTCGCGGTTCGGGCGTTCCGATCTTTCCGAACGCTCGCCACGGAAAGGACGATCGCTGCGCGGCGGACGGTCGCCACGATCCGGGCGTTCGCTACGCTCGGTTCTTTCAGCCCGGAACGGACGGTCTGTGCGTGCGGGACGGTCAGAACGCTCTCCGCGATCCGGTCTCTCGCTGCGGAATGGACGCTCACCACGCGGTGGGCGATCCCCATTGTCAGGGCGCTGACCGCGATCTGATTTTTCCCCACGGAAGGGGCGGTCAGAGCGTGCCGGACGCTCGGAACGTTCACCGCGATCCGGTCTGTCACCACGGAAGGGTGGGCGGTCCGAACGTTCGCGGCGTTCGCCACCACGACCACCGAAGCCGCGATCACCCTCATCACGCGAACGCTCCGGCGGGGATTCAGCGCGAATCCAGTCGCTATCCCCTTCAACGCGGTTGACGTTAGAGCGGCGTGTCTCTTGCTGATCCTTCTTGAAGAAGCGTTCAGCCTCGGCGCGGGCCGCAGATTTTTTCTCTACGCCATCTGCCGTTGGACGTGCACCCGGTGCCATCCACACATTGGCTGTGCGCGACGAACCCATGGGTGGGCGCTTCTTCGGCTGCTCCTCATCGAAGCGGCCGCCGCCCCTGCCCTCGGATTTGCCCTGGAACTTGCCGCCGGACCGACCGGCTGGCTTGTCACCGAACCGGCCCTTCGGCTTATCACCAAAGCGGTCCCCGCCTTCGCGTCTTGGCTTGGCACCCCGGTCATCACGCTCAGTGCGCTCGCCACGGTCGCTCGTCCAGCCCCGATCTCCATCGGTGCGCGCTGCCTTTGGCTGCGGCTTTTCCTCGTCAGCGACAGGATTGCTATAGATCGGCGCGTCGAAATTGGCCTTGGATTCTTCAATCAGGCGCGGACCCAACTGGTCGCGCAACATGCGGCCACGCACTTCCACCACATGGCCTTCCGGCAGGTCTCCAAGCTGGAACGGGCCATAGGAAATGCGGATCAGACGGTTCACGTCGAGACCGAGCGCTCCCAGCACGTTCTTGATTTCGCGGTTCTTGCCTTCGCGAAGCCCCATGGTGATCCACACATTGTGGCCCTGGGTGCGATCCAGCGTGGCATCGATGGAGCCGTAGAGAACACCATCGACCGCAATGCCATCCTTCAGCTTGTCCAGATCTTCCTGGCTTACCTCACCATGGGCGCGCACGCGGTAGCGGCGCAGCCAGCCAGTTGTCGGCAGCTCCAGAACACGGGAAAGACCACCATCATTTGTGAGAAGCAGCAGGCCTTCGGTATTGATATCGAGGCGACCGATGGACATCACACGCGGCAGATCATCCGGCAGGTTTTCAAACACTGTCGAACGGCCTTCTGGATCGGAATTCGTCGTCACCAAACCGGCTGGCTTGTGGTAAAGCCAGAGGCGCGTGCGCTCGATGCCGCGGATCGGCTGGCCATCCACCTCGATCTTGTCCGCCAGCGTGGCATTCACCACCGGCGTTTCCAGCACCTTGCCATTGAGACTGACACGGCCTTCCATGATCATGCGCTCGACATCGCGACGAGAGGCAATACCTGCACGTGCAAGGATTTTGGAAATGCGCTCCGGCTTATCGGCCGTCGCTGCCGCTGCTTCCGCAGCATCTACAGCGGGCTTGCGCGAAAACTTCGGTGCACCCTTTTCGCCGGAAAAGGATGAACCGCCATTTTTGCGCGGTGCGTTTGTTTTTTTGCTGTCGCGAGCGAAGGGTTTGCCCCCTTCGCGCTTCGGCTTGTCTTTAAAGCTCATTCGTTGTTTGCCTGAAGCGTGGGTCGAGCGGCAATCGCCCGGACCGAGTGCGTGTTGACTTATACTTGCATCTTGTCGCATCTCGGAAAACCGGCGCGACGCAGGTTGGCAGTGTTCCTATCAGGTCAAGCCCGCCGGGTTAAGAGGGAATCGCCGCATGGGCGGGACAAATCGTTTCATGGACGCGGCATTTGAGGAGGCCGAAAAGGCCGGGCAGCGCGATGAAGTGCCGATTGGTGCGGTCGTGGTTCTCGACAATCGCATTATCGGGCGCGGCGGCAACCGCACCCGCGAGTGGAAAGATGTAACCGCCCACGCGGAAATCGTGGCACTGCGCATGGCTTGCGAAGAGGTATCCGAGGAACGGCTGGTGGGAGCTGATCTTTACGTGACACTGGAGCCCTGCACCATGTGCGCAGGCGCCATATCTTTTGCGCGGATACGCCGCCTCTATTACGGCGCGAACGACCCAAAGGGGGGTGCGGTGGAAAGCGGTGTGCGCTTTTTCAACCAGCCGACCTGCCATCACGCGCCGGAAGTATATTCCGGTCTGGCCGAAACGGATTCAGCCAGACTGCTGATGGATTTCTTTCGATCCAGACGCTAACCCCTTACTTGAAGGGGTTCCACCAGGAAGATGTATTGGCGGAAGCAGCCGCGGCAGACTTCTTACGCTCACGCTCTTTCTTCAACTCCGGCTCGCCCAGATCGTTCAAATTGGCATTATCGGCAATGCGATACTGCGTTGGCGGTTCTGTCAGCGTGCGGCGCTGGCCAACGACTCCGGGGCTTTCCGCATTGGCCTTGGCCTGACGGAAGGCTTCCCATTTCTGGCTTTCAGTCATGGTTCCAGCGGTTCCGTTGCCAGCCAGAAGCGGCGAACGGTAGTTCGGATTGTTCTTGTTGGCTTCAGCCTCATCGCGAAGACGTGCGCGGGTCTCTTCTGGCGATTCGAGCCAGTTGGCATTGGAATCGCGGCTGGCGAGAGAGGTTTGTGGCGCGGGAAGCTGGTCCGTCCGCGTCTTGTTCACCACAAGTCCGGGGCGTGGATTATACTTGGTGTTGGGCTTTTCACTCGGTCCCATAGAGACAGCCGAGCCAAGGTCATCCACCAACTGTTCTCCGGCAGTCTTGCTTGTGCCGTAGGTTGGGCTGGACATGCAGCCGGACAAACCCATTGCAGCAAGAATGGCCACGGCGCACACGCCAGACCTTGCACGAATTGCCTGCATCGTCTTCATACGAACCCTTCCAGACGCGCCCGTCCCGGCACGCGAGATCTTCAAAAACCTCGACTGACCGAAAATTCCGGCCAATTTCAGGCAGACTTACCGGATGACGCGCCAAAGCGCAATCATCCGGTCAGAGACTTCACTTACTCGCGGCCAATTCCCGCAGCGCCTGGGCATCCCGCGCAGAGACATCCGGGTAGTCGGGATCGGAGCCGACATCCTTCGTGATCTTCCACGAACGGGCGCATTTCGTGCCTTCCGCAAGCTTGGGCTCAACGGCAACCTTGGTGCCATCGTCCAAACGGAATGCATCGGATGGGCCTTCACCTGCCACCACGGAAATATCCGAGGTGATGCAGATTTCCGCGAAATCCAAGCCATCCAAAGCCTTCAACAGCTCATCATCGCCCACATGAACGACGGGAGCCGCTTCGAGCGAAGAACCGATACGCTTTTCCTTGCGCTCGACTTCCAGAGCACCCGTCACCGCACGGCGAACGGCACGAACGCTTTTCCACTTGTTCGAAACAGCATCGTTTGCCCATTCAGCCGGAACCACCGGGAACTGTTCCAGATGAACCGATTCCGCCTGTGGATTGCGCGAAAGCCATGCCTCTTCCGTGGTGAACGGCATCATGGGCGCAAACCAGAGCACGAGGCAATCAAACAGCTTGCGGATGACATAGAGTGCCGCGCGGCGCTTCAGGCTGGACGGCGCATCACAGTAAAGCGTGTCCTTGCGGATATCGAAATAGAAGGCCGACAGTTCCACATTGGCAAAATCCGACAAAGCGCGAACGATGCGCTTGAAATCGAAATCGTCATAGCCCTTTCGCACCAGCTGATCGAGTTCGCTGAGGCGATGCAGCATGAGCTTTTCAAGCTCTGGCAGATCGGCGTAAGCAATCTCATCGCCGTGGTCATGCGCCAGCGTGCCAAGCATCCAGCGGATCGTGTTGCGGATCTTGCGATAGGCATCGATATTGGTCTGGATGATCGTCTTGCCGAGGCGCTGGTCCTCCGCATAATCCGTGCTCATGACCCAGAGACGCAGGATATCGGCACCCGATTCCTTCATCACATCCTGCGGCGTCACCGTATTGCCGAGAGACTTCGACATCTTGCGGCCATCTTCCGCCATGGTGAAACCATGCGTGATGACAGCATTATAGGGCGCGCGGCCGCGGGTGGCGCAGCTTTCGAGCAGCGAGGAATGGAACCAGCCGCGATGCTGGTCTGAGCCTTCCAGATAGACATCGGCTGGCCATTTCAGGTCTGGCCGGTCTTCCAGCGTAAAGGTGTGGGTGGAACCGGAATCGAACCAGACATCGAGAATGTCAGTGACCATCTGCCACTTCTCACCGTCATGCTCGGTTCCGAGGAAACGCTCTTTCGCGCCCTCGGCAAACCAGGCATCGGCCCCTTCCTTCTCGAAGGCTTCGAGAATGCGGGCATTGACCTCCCCATCCTGAAGCACATTGCCTGCCGCATCGGCAAACACGCAGATCGGCACACCCCAGGCGCGCTGACGCGAGAGAACCCAATCCGGGCGCTGCTCGATCATGGCGCGAAGGCGGTTCTGCCCTCCGGCGGGAACGAAACGCGTCTGGTCGATGGCGTTCAAAGCGCGGGTACGCAGCGTCGTGCCGTCGGAGAGGTCCTTGTCCATATAGACGAACCACTGCGGCGTGTTGCGGAAGATAACCGGCTTCTTGGAGCGCCAGGAATGCGGGTAATCATGCTTGATGCGACCACGGGCAAACAGGTTGTTCGCAGCAATCAAGGCTTCGATGACGCGCTTGTTGGCATCGCCCTTCTTGCCGTTATCGTCGATCACGCGGGCAGCACCACCTTCAGCCGATGGGCCGAAACCGGGTGCTTCTTCCGTATAGAAACCGGCATCGTCAACCGGGAATGGAATCTTGGTGTCAATGCCGCGGACTTCGAGCTGGCGGACATTTGCCATCCAAGCCTCAAAGTCTTCGCGACCATGCGACGGCGCGGTGTGAACGAAGCCGGTGCCAGCGTCATCGGTGACGTGATCACCGTCGAGCATGGGGACGTCAAACAAATAACCGTCAGCGAGGTTCCTGAGCGGATGTGCACATACCACGTTGCCCAACTCATCGCCACTTACGTCACGGATGAACTTGAAACCTACCTTGGCCTTTGCAGCCGCTTCTTCAGCAAGTCGCTTGGCGAAGATCAACTTTTCACCCGGCTGTGGACCAAACTCATTCGTCGCTTCGGAGACCTCGTAGAGACCGTACTCGATCTTCGAGGAATAAGAGATCGCCCGATTGCCAGGGATGGTCCAAGGTGTGGTGGTCCAGATCACCACGTATGCTTCCTCTTGCACCAGAGGGGCATTGACCTGTTCAGGGGTAGGACTTGTTCGGTATCCTTCAGTCACTCCCCGCACTACCGGGAACTTCACCCAGATCGTGTCGCTCTCAACCTCGGCATATTCCACCTCAGCCTCGGCCAGAGCTGTGCGCTCCACAACCGACCACATGATGGGCTTGGAGCCGCGATAGAGCTGGCCGCTCATGGCGATTTTCAGGAGTTCGCCTGCGATGCGGGCTTCCGAATGGAAGGCCATGGTCGTGTAGGGATGATCGAAATCGCCTTCGATGCCAAGGCGGCGGAATTCTTCCGATTGGATATTGATCCAGCCTTGGGCAAATTCGCGGCATTCCTTGCGGAATTCGTTGATCGGAACTTCGTTCTTATCCTTGCCCTTGGCGCGGTAGGCTTCCTCGATCTTCCACTCGATCGGCAGGCCGTGGCAATCCCAGCCGGGAACATAGTTGGAATCGAAGCCGCGCATCTGGAACGAGCGGGTGATGACATCCTTCAGCACCTTGTTCAGCGCATGGCCAATGTGGATGTTGCCGTTGGCGTAAGGAGGGCCATCATGCAGCACGAATTTTTCGCGGCCAGCAGCGGAGGCGCGCAGGCGCTTGTAAAGCCCCATCTGCTTCCACTTCTGTGCCATTTCCGGCTCTTTTTGCGGAAGACCGGCGCGCATAGGAAAATCCGTTTGGGGCAGGAAAAGCGTGGTGGAGTAATCTAGTTTGTCCGTGGTCTCGGTCATGATCTTGCCATTGAATGGGCGGCCTTCAAAAAGCGCGCCTCGAACTGAAATGTAGGAGAGCGAGAAGCGTCGGGCGGCAGTCACAGGCGCCAGATCAGCGCAAACAGCCGGGAAACGCCAAAAACCCGGACCTTTCAGCGCCGTCAGGCTGCCAGAAAGGCCGGGCCAATAATTCGAAGCGTGCTTATTGGCTTAAGCTGTGTCATCGGGCGGTTGTTTAAGCGGTTTTGCCCGGAAAGAAAAGAGACAAGTCCGACCCTTAAAAACGAAAGAAGCGGAATGTCCAGCCATTCAGGCGAGACTATTCCGCTTCAATTTAAAAAGATGGGTAAATCAGGCAGCGCGGGATAGGCTTGCATTGCCGCTCATGAGCTCTACCACTGTAGAAGCGGGAGCGCGGCGAATATCCCTTTGGTCCTTGCTGACGAGTGTTGCATATTTCAGCGCTGCTTCCTCGCTGGCGAAAAGACCGCCGAAACGATTGGCTTCATCCTGAAGGACCCAATAACCGTGCTGGTCGCGGCCAATGGTAAAACGTGGAGAAGACCGGAAATTTGAACGCTGATTTGCAAATTCACTCATGACACGCACTCCTTCTGGTAAAAGGCCGGACGCCATGCCCGGCCATGAAGGCGCATCTTTTAGCGCATCTTGAACACAAAAGCCTATGACTTTCTGCAATCCTGTCATGCAACTTGTTCAAAGACCAATGTCAAAGGGCGAATGCTCAAGCTTCGCTGGCTGCGAAGGCAAGCTTTCGGTCGAGTTCGGTCAACGGCTGCACGCCGGCCAGAAGCGCCCGCGCCTCTTCCTCATCCCGTTTCATCTGCGCTACCAGTGGGTCCAACCCATCGAACTTCAGTTCTGGCCGCAGATAACCGAAGAAGGAAACGGCAGCGGTTTCGCCGTAAAGGCTTCCTGAAAAGCCAAAAACGAAGGTTTCCAACAGTGGCGCGCCATTATCCGTTACCGTCGGGCGGCGACCGTAGCTTGCCACACCATCAAAAATCTCACCGTTTTGCCTGCGAAAGCGCACAGCATAAATGCCGGGTTTCAAACCAGCTTCTGCGGCAATGCGCATGTTGGCGGTAGGATAGCCCAATGTGCGACCCAGTTTTTCGCCGTGCACCACTTCCGCTTCCACCGTGTAGCGATAACCCAGCAGCCCTGCTGCCTGCACAACATCACCATCGGAGAGACAATCACGGATGCGGCTGGAGGAAATTACCTCGGCATTCTCATCGCGGAAGGCATCAACCAAGGAAACTTCGAAATTATGCCGACGTCCCGCTTCAATCAGGAATGCAGGCCCGCCTTCGCGCCCCCGCCCGAAGTGGAAATCAAAGCCGGTGACCACAGCGCCCGCCGCCAGCCACTCCACCAGCACGGCCTGTACGAACTCTTCGGCGCTACGCTTTGAAAACTCGCGGTCGAAGGGATATTCAAGCACCGCATCGAAGCCCATCGCCTCTAAAAGACGCGCCTTCAAAGGTGCTGGCGTCAGGCGGTAGACAGGCTGATCAGGCTGAAACAGGGTGCGCGGGTGGGGCTCAAACGTCAGCACGAGGGCCGGCACGCCCCGCGCCTTTGCAACTTCCAGCGCTTTTTCCAGAACGCTGCGGTGGCCACGATGCACACCATCGAAATTACCGATGGCAATCACGCCGCCCTTTAAGGCTTCGGGCAGCGCTTCCTTCTGTTCATTGCGGTGAAACACGGTCATCAGTCTATCAATTCCATCAGGCCAGACGTGGCATCCACCATTTCGGCGTTGCTGCCTCACGCTTCAAGTAAGCGTTCAAAATTGCCTCGTCGGTTTCACCATTCACTGTGTATTCCGCCGCGTGAATGCCGCCGGAAATGTAGAGAAGATCGAGCCCGTAAGAGAGAGCGCCCTTTACATCGGTCGGCATTCCATCTCCCACCGCAATCACCTTTGAGAGATCCACTTCGCCCTTCACCTCACGGGCGGCGGCAAGCGCTGCCTCGTAGATCGGGCGGTGGGGCTTGCCGGCAATGCGGGTTGAGCCACCCAGCTGTTCGTAATAGGCGGCAACCGCCCCGGCGCAAGGGATGATGCGATGACCGCGCTCCACCACCAGATCAGGGTTGGCGCAAATCAGCGGCGCACCCTTCTCTTGAAAACGCGTCAGCATGTCATGATAATCTTCCGGCACTTCCTTTTCGTCATCGAAAAAGCCGGTGCAGACAATTGCATCCGCCTCTTCCTCACCGGTGACCTTAACATCCAGTCCATCGAAAAGCGGCATATCCCGCTCAGGCCCAAGCAGGAACACGCTTTTGGGACCTTCCGCGATAAGTTTACGCGTTACGTCGCCGGAGGTGACAATCCGGTCATAGGTGCCATCCGGCACGCCGATATCGCGCAGCTGGTCGATGACGCCGGGTGCCGGACGCGGCGAATTGGTGATGAGAACAACAGCGAGACCCGCCTTGCGCGCCTCACCCAATGCCTCTGCAGCAGCAGGAAATACATCAATGCCGTTATGCAGAACCCCCCATACATCGGACAGGACCACGTCATAGCCTGTCGTGATTTCGCCAAGGGTATTGATGCGCTTTGCCATAATGATCCGGTCTGTTCTGAATGCGTTTCTGCTGACATGGCAAAGCTGAGGGCCAATGGCAAGGAGTTTTGCCCCTAAAGCGTGAGGAGTGAATCTGAAAGATCGCGGCACGCTTTAGTGGCCGAAGGAGTGCCACGCCATACCGAGTGCGGCGCACAGAAGAAGCACCTTCACCATGCCCATGTTGAAGCGCATCAACAATAGGGCCGAGAGAGCAAACAGAGCAAGCGCAGCCGGATCGATGCTTGAGGGGCTTGGCCACCAGAGCCCCGGCCCATTGGGCCAACTTTCTCCCAACAGCGGATAGTGTTTCACTTCGGCAAAAATGACATGGAGACCAAACCAGAGCGCGAGATTACCGATAACGCCGACCACGGCAGAGGTAATGGCCAAAAGCGCGGCAGACACCTTGGCATTGCCCTGAAGGCGCTCGATGAAAGGCGCGCCTGCAAAAATCCAGATGAAGCTTGGAACGAAGGTGGCCCAGGCCGTCAACAAGGCGCCGATGATACCGCCAAGCACGGGATCAAGCCCCGGCACACCGCGAAAACCGACGAGATAGCCGACAAAGGAAAGCACCAGCACCAGAGGGCCGGGCGTCGTCTCAGCCAGAGCCAATCCATCCACCATCTCGCCGGGTTTCAGCCAGCCGTAATTCTCCACCGCCACCTGCGCCACATAGGCCAGCACCGCATAGGCGCCGCCGAAGGTGACCATGGCCATTTTGGAAAAGAAGGTGAACATAGCCGCCAGCCCTTCCGCCCCTGCAAGTGACCAGAGAACCAGCAGCGGCAATTGCCATATCACAACCCAGAAAATAAGTGAAAGAGCCGAGCGTCCAGGCGAAAACCGCCCTTCCCCGGCGCTAGGTGCGGCAGGCGAATATTGCGCGACTGCACGTCGGCTGCGCAAATAGCCTAAAATGCCCGCCACCAGCACCACCAATGGGAAAGGCAGGCCCAAAACAAAAAGCGATAAGAAGGCCCCAACGGCCAAAACAGCCTGGAAGCCCGTCTTTAATGTCTTGGCCGCAAGCCGCACCATGGCTTGTACGACAATGGCGAGAACCGCAGCTTTCAAGCCAAAGAAAAGCCCGCTCAACCACTGCGCATCCTGATAAAGCGCATAGGCTGTGGACAAGGCGATGATGACGGCCAGACCCGGCAACACGAAGAGCAGGCCAGCAACAATGCCACCGCGCACGCCAAACTTCATCCAGCCAATATAGGTGGCCAATTGCTGTGCTTCCGGCCCTGGCAGCAGCATGCAATAGCTGAGCGCATGGAGAAAACGCTGCTCATCCACCCAGCGGCGCTCTTCCACAATGGCCTTGTGCATGAGGGCGATTTGTCCCGCCGGACCGCCAAAACTCAGGAAACCAATGCGGGCGAACACTTTGACAAGCTCTGAAAAACTAGGGCTTTCAGCGACTTGGGCCGTGTCATCAGCCTGCCATGATGATGAACGAAAAAAATTGGACATTTTTTGATGCGACCCGTTCTTGACTCGGCGGAAGCCCAATCTTATCTCTGCGCCGCTGGCACTCGAAAGTGACGAGTGCTAACAGCAGAGATACGGGTCTCTAAAGCCCGTCAATGTCATTTGATCGAGGGAATAGACAATGGCAAGCACCAATTTCCGCCCGCTGCACGACCGCGTTGTCGTTCGTCGCGTCGAATCCGAAGCAAAGACGAAGGGTGGCATCATCATTCCTGACACCGCGAAGGAAAAGCCGCAGGAAGGCGAAATCGTCGCCGTCGGTTCCGGCGCTCGCGATGAGTCTGGCAAGATCGTAGCGCTCGACGTCAAGGTTGGTGATCGCGTTCTGTTCGGCAAGTGGTCCGGCACGGAAGTGAAGCTCGACGGCGAAGACCTTCTGATCATGAAGGAAGCCGACATCATGGGCATCATCGGCTGATTTTTGCCGACTGACACGTCCACCACAAGATTCGAACGACAGTGAGCTTGAATAGCTCAGAGGAGTTTTAAAATGGCAGCTAAAGAAGTAAAATTCGGCCGCACAGCCCGCGAAAAGATGCTGCGTGGCGTCGACATTCTCGCTGATGCCGTCAAGGTAACGCTCGGCCCGAAGGGTCGTAACGTTGTTATCGACAAGTCCTTCGGCGCTCCGCGCATCACGAAGGACGGTGTATCGGTCGCCAAGGAAATCGAACTGGAAGACAAGTTCGAAAACATGGGCGCCCAGATGGTTCGCGAAGTAGCGTCGAAGACCAACGACATCGCGGGCGACGGCACCACCACTGCAACCGTTCTTGCCCAGGCTATCGTTCGCGAAGGCCAGAAGGCCGTTGCTGCCGGCATGAACCCGATGGACCTGAAGCGCGGTATCGATCTGGCCGTTGCTGAAGTTGTCAAGGACCTGCAGGCCAAGGCAAAGAAGATCAACACCTCTGAGGAAGTTGCTCAGGTTGGTACGATCTCTGCTAACGGCGACACGCAGGTTGGCAAGGACATTGCCGAAGCCATGCAGAAGGTTGGCAACGAAGGTGTTATCACCGTCGAAGAAGCCAAGACTGCTGAAACCGAACTGGAAGTCGTCGAAGGCATGCAGTTCGACCGCGGCTACCTTTCGCCTTACTTCGTCACCAACCCTGAAAAGATGGTTGCTGACCTGGAAGATGCTTTCATTCTCCTTCACGAGAAGAAGCTTTCCAACCTGCAGGCCATGCTGCCGGTTCTCGAAGCCGTTGTTCAGACTGGCAAGCCGCTCCTCATCATCGCTGAAGATGTTGAAGGCGAAGCTCTTGCGACCCTCGTTGTCAACAAGCTGCGTGGCGGCTTGAAGATTGCTGCGGTCAAGGCTCCTGGCTTCGGCGATCGCCGCAAGGCCATGCTGGAAGACATCGCGATCCTCACCGGCGGTACCGTGATCTCTGAAGATCTCGGCATCAAGCTCGAGAACGTGACCCTCGACATGCTTGGCCGTTCCAAGAAGGTTTCGATCTCCAAGGAAAATACCACGATCGTTGACGGTGCTGGCCAGAAGTCCGACATCGAAGGCCGCGTTGCGCAGATCAAGGCTCAGATCGAAGAAACCTCTTCCGATTACGACCGCGAAAAGCTGCAGGAGCGTCTTGCAAAGCTCGCTGGCGGCGTTGCCGTTATCCGCGTTGGCGGTGCAACGGAAGTGGAAGTGAAGGAGCGCAAGGATCGCATCGACGACGCTCTGAACGCAACCCGCGCTGCTGTTCAGGAAGGTATCGTACCGGGCGGTGGTACTGCTCTGCTGCGTTCTTCCACGAAGATCGCCGTCAAGGGTGCAAACGACGACCAGGAAGCTGGCATCAACATCGTTCGCCGCGCTCTGCAGGCTCTGGTTCGCCAGATCGCAGACAACGCCGGTGACGAAGCTTCCATCGTTGTTGGCAAGATCCTCGAAAAGAACGAAGACAACTTCGGCTACAACGCTCAGACCTCTGAGTATGGCGACATGATCGCCATGGGTATTGTTGACCCGGTCAAGGTTGTTCGCACCGCTCTGCAGAACGCAGCATCCGTTGCTTCGCTGCTGATCACGACGGAAGCCATGATCGCAGAACTGCCGAAGAAGGACGCACCTGCAATGCCAGGCGGCATGGGCGGCATGGGCGGCATGGACATGATGTGATAGGCGACAAGCCTATCACAGGACAGGTCCATCCAAGCCGCCCATCATCTAAAAGTGGTTCAGTGCGTCAAGCGCACTGAACAGGCGGCATGGACATGATGTAAGACCTGCGGGTCTTTGCATCTGGGCCATCCGGTTCAGGAATACGGAAAGGGCGTCGGGAAACCGGCGCCCTTTTTGGTTGCCCGCAACGCTGCCGGACTTGTAACCAATCATGGTACCGAGAATATCGGGGGGAGAAAAACAATCATGAGCGAGCGACCGCCAATTTTTCTCATCAGGCACGGCGAGACCGTCTGGAACTCGCTTGGGCGCTACCAAGGCCGACTGGATTCACCGCTTACGACGAATGGACGCGCCCAAGCCGAGAAGGTTGCGGCACTGCTGAAAAGCCAGATTGGCCACTCGGCTTCAGAGATGAATTTTGTTGTAAGTCCGCTTGGAAGGACGCAGGAGACCGCCAAGATCATCACGGCCCACACAGGCTATCACTTTTCGACGGAGGAGAAGCTTGTGGAAGTCTCAATAGGCCGTTGGGATGGGATGACCCGATACGAGATCGAAATGGAATACCCGGTTCAAATCGCAAATTCCAATGAGTTCAATTGGTTCTTCCGATCTCCAGATGGAGAAACCATTGAGGCCGTGCTGGACCGCGTCCGTCTCTGGTTCGACACTTTGACACAGCCCACTATCGCAGTTTCGCACGGTCTACTTGGGCGTATGATCCGCGGTCTCTATTTAGGAATATCGCATCAAGAGATGCTGAGCCTGCCCGTACCTCAAGATGGGTTGTTTCGCCTATCAAAAGGCATGGTTGAGACCATCAACTAGAAAGGGAGGGCCAATGCCCTCCCCCAAACCGGCTGTATTTAAATCTCAGTAGTAGCCATATCCATTATGGCTCTTGCGGTAGATGTTGCGAGAGGCGCGATCCTGCATCCGCTCTATTTTATGGCGCTCGCGGCGGGTGACGTAGCCATCGCGGGCGGCACGCGCCTGGGCGCGATCAATGCGTTGCTGCTGGCGCATGAGCCTATGGGCTTCACGCGGCGTCAACTCGCCTTGGCGCAGAGCCCGATGGATGCGATGCTCCTGTCGATATTCCCGCGCCTCTGAGCGATAGGTCTGCGCAAACACCGGCACAGACGACGCCATGACAAGAGCTAGCGCGCTGATGATGAGCTTTTTCATGAGTATCTCCTTCCAATCTTTATTTTGTTAGAGACAGGATGAAGTAGCGTGGCTGAATGCGAGATGAAGTCGTCATTCATGAAATGGCCGGTCACGACGGCTCACACCCCGATCACGGTGATGTCGTCAACCATTATCGAACAATGCGTCTCCTACTGTTCATCTTTCTTGCTGCGACGTTCTGGCGCATAGTCCGTCCATCAAGTTAACGCCGCCACGGCAAATTCGGAGACATCCTATGTCCGCCACCAATAATGCGCTGATCCTCGTCGCGCGCATCCTGCTCTCCTACATCTTCATCACATCCGGTTTTGGCAAGTTGACCGATCCTGCTGGTACGGCTGGCATGATCACCGGCGCTGGCCTGCCTGCTGCCACGGCTCTGGCCTACCTTGCTGGCGCATTCGAGCTGCTAACCGGCCTTGCCGTTCTGGTTGGTTTCCAGACCAAGATCGTTGGTTTCGCCCTTGCTGCCTTCTGCATCTTCACTGGCGCTGTTTTCCATTCCGGCACGGTTGCCGTTCCTGGCTGGCCTGATGCGGCCCTCGGCTGGATCAATACGCTGAACGGCATCATGATGATGAAGAACTTCACGCTGGCTGGCGCTTACATCCTGCTTGCTGCTGTCGGTGCTGGCGCTTACTCCATCGACGCCCGCCGCGGTGCAGCACCTGCCATCGCATAAAGCTTAGTCTGACCTCCCAGACATGAAGAACCCGCCGGAAGCCACTTCCGGCGGGTTTTCCATGCGATAATCTGACGAAAATCAGGTGTCTTGCAGTCAGCCGTTAAAAACCACGGCAATTTTATTACCTGTTGGGTCGCGCATGTAGGCCGAATACCAGTTTGCCCCATAATCTGGCCGAGGTCCGGCGGCTCCTTCATCTGTCGCACCAAGTGCCATAGCGCGCGCGTAGAACGCATCAACTTCTGAGGAAGATGCCGCAGGAAAGCCTACCATGGTTCCGTTTCCGCTGCTGGCCGGTTCATCGTTAAATGGCTGACGACCCAGACCGTTATGCCGTCTTTTTGTCCCTTGGCGGAATAGCCGCGCCAACTGCCAAATGTTGTATGGGCCGACCAGCCAATCGTTGCCAGCACTTCATCATAAAATGCATGTGCTGCCGCTGCATCGCAGGCACCCAGTGTGACGTAGAATTGCATTGGCTTTCCCCCTCGCGGTGAGAGGAAAAGCTAGCGCAAAGATCGGAACAAATAAAGAACAAAATTTCCGACGCTGGCGCGGTTAGCCACGCCACCGCCAGTCGCACCATTTACAACACGCTTTGAATAGCCCTGACGATGCGGGCGACGGTTTCATTGCCCTCATGCTCCGGCTTTCTGGCACGCACGAGGCAGGCTTCAGAGCGCAGGATCACGCCATCGGAAAGAAGCTTCAGATGGTTCGCCTTCAGCGTGGAGCCGGTGGAGGTGATGTCCACGATGATATCCGCCTGCCCTGCCGCTGGTGCGCCCTCGGTGGCACCAAGGCTCTCGACAATGCGGTAGAGCTGGATGCCGTGGCTGTGGGAAAAATGCTGCTGCGTTAGCCGCCAGTACTTCGTGGCAATCGCCAGACGACGACCATGGCGGGAGCGGAATTCCGCTGCCACATCACCAAGGTCCGCCATGGTTTCCACATCGAGCCAGATGTCCGGCACGGCCACCACGACATCCGCATGGCCAAAGCCAAGGCGGGCGGCAATCTCTACACGCTTATCCGCTTCCGCTAAACCTTCGCGGATAAGGTCTTCGCCAGTCACGCCGAAATCGACCGTGCCATTGCCGATTTCGCGGGAAATCTCCGAGGCTGAGAGGAAAGCGATTTCCACATCGTCCCAGCCTTCGACGCGCCCGCGATAGGAGCGGTCATTGCCAACGGCGACGATCTTCATGCCTGCCCGCTCGAACACGGCGGAGGCATCGTCCTTCATGCGACCCTTGGAGGGCAGACCGATGGTAATCGTCATCGTGATGCCTCCACCGACTTTTCAATTCTGTCCAGCCACATGGAAAAGCCCACGGCTGGAATATGATCTTTCGCGCCAAGCAGCGTCAGCATCCGGTCATAGCGACCGCCACCCACCAGCACATCATGGTCGCCGCGCACGGTGATCTCGAACACAAGTCCGGTATAGTAATCGAGCGGACGCCCGAAGGCCGCCCGCCAGGTGATATCGGCCAGCGAAGCGCCTGCTTTTGCCAAAGCCGCGACACGCGCGTCGAAGCCCGCAATCGCCTCATCCAACGGCAGACCGGCGGAGCGGGCAAAATCCGCCAGCACGCCCGGCGCATAGCGCAGCGATACATTGATGGAGAGAAACTCCTTCAGCGCATCGAGCTTTGCAGTATCCAGCGAAGCGCCAGCCAGCAGCCGCTTTTCCTTCAGGCGACGCACAATTTCTTCCGGCGCACGGCTGGCATTGGTGAGGTAGCCGGTGCGCTCCATCTCACCCTTCAGGTGCAGTGTAAGGCCCGCGTCATCGCCCGCTTCCAGCAGCATTTCCACTTCAGGCGACAAACCGGCGACAGGTTGCGGCTTGGCGAGACGCGCAATCATCGCTTCCAGCACATCGGTCTGGCCGAAGGCGCGCACAAGGCGGCGCTGCCAGCCGGAGGGCAGACCAAGAGCCGCGACGACCGCCTCGAACACCGCCTGATCACCAATGGTGACGGCAAAGGCGCGGCCCGGCAAAATCTGCTGCAGGCAGGCCAGCGCGTCCGCCACGCTGCGGGCATCGGCTGTTGCTGCATCCTTCTCGCCGAGATCCTCGATCCCCGCCTGATAGAACTCGTTTGCGCCTTCGCGGCGCTGGCGAAACACCTGCCCCAGATAGGAATAACGCTTCGGCGTGCCGGTTGCGGTTTCGATATGGCGCAGACAGACGGGAATGGTGAATTCCGGGCGAAGGCAGAGGCTGTCTCCCCGCTCACTCTCGGTCAGGAAAATCCGGCGGCGTAGATCCTCACCGGCCATATCCAGAAACGGCTCGGCGGGTTGAATGACCGGCGTATCCACCCGCGACGTGTTGCGGGCGGCGAACTCGCTCAGGATCGTTTCGGCAAAATCCGGCATATCGGTCAGCGGCATGGGCTCAGACGCCCTTTGCCCGACGACGGTCTTCCGCCTGATGCTCGAGGATTTCTTTTACCTTCGCTACCAGCTCCGCTTCCGGCACCATGACTTGTGCCACACGGGCCTCACGCCACTCGGTGTTATCGGTAATTTCGCCGGAGAGGCGCTTGCCCTCGATCAGATCCTTGATCTGCACCACGCCCTCAGCGCGTTCATCACCGCCCTGGATGATGGCAATGGGTGAGCCGCGACGGTCAGCATATTTCAACTGGTTGCCGAACTTCTTCCAATTGCCCTGATACATCTCGGCGCGAATGCCTTCATTGCGCAGCGCCTGCGTGAAGCGCTGGTAGCGGCCCATGGCCTCCACATCTCCATCCATGACGGTGACGAGAACCGGAGCCAGAACCTCATCCTGCCCCAGCTTGCCGAGATTTTTCAGTGCCGTCATGAGACGCGACACGCCGATGGAAAAGCCCGTGGCCGGGACCGGCTGCCCCATGAAGCGGGAGACGAGACCATCGTAACGACCACCACCACCGACAGAGCCGAAAACGACCTTGTCTCCCTTCTCGTTGGTCACATCGAAGGTAAGTTCGGCTTCGTAAACGGGGCCGGTGTAGTATTCGAGGCCGCGAACGACTGAAGGGTCGATCTTGATGCGTGAGGCGTCATAGCCTGCGCTTGTGACGAGCGCACCAATGGTGTTGAGCTCATCAACGCCCTCTGCGCCCTTGGAGGTTGCGGCAACCATTTCGGCCAGTTCAGCCGCACTTTCCGCATAGTTCTTGATGCCGACGAAGAAGAGTACCTTCTGGATCTGCTCGTCATCCAGCCCCGCACCCTTGGTGAAATCGCCGCTTTCATCCTTGCGGCCCGGACCCAGCAAAAGCTTCACCCCTTCCGGGCCGAACTTGTCTAGCTTATCAATTGCCCGCAGCACGTTCAGACGCCGCGCCGCATTCTCATCACCGCCGAGGCCAATGGCTTCCATCACACCATCCAGAACCTTGCGGTTGTTTACCCGGATCACATAATCGCCGCGCTTGATGCCAAGCGCTTCCAGCGTATCGGCCATCATCATGCACATTTCAGCATCGGCCTGAACGCCCGGTGCGCCGACCGTATCGGCATCGAACTGCATGAACTGGCGGAAGCGGCCCGGGCCGGGCTTTTCGTTGCGGAACACATAGCCAGCGCGATAGGTGCGGTAAGGCAGCTGGATTTCGTTGAAGTTTTCCGCCACATGGCGGGCGAGCGGCGCGGTCAGGTCGTAGCGCGCCGACATCCACTGCTCGTCATCATCCTGAAGTGAGAAAACGCCTTCGTTCGGGCGGTCGCTATCGGGCAGGAATTTGCCCAGCGCATCGGTATATTCAAACAGCGGTGTCTCGATGGGGTCGAAACCGTAGCGTTCATAGACTTCGCGGATCTTGGCAACCATTTCATTCGTGGCATGGATATCGGTGGCTGTCCGATCGACAAAGCCGCGCGGCAGGCGGGCCTTCAGTTTCTGCTGTTTTTGCTTCTTGTCGCTCATGATCGTCTTCCATTGCCACGGCTCTGCTAAAAAGCCGGAATTTTGACCGGTTTCTTAGAGGATGGCGCTGCAAGCGGCAAGGGCGAAGGGTAGAAGTGCGGCATCCTCATGGATATAAATGCCGCCAATTTTCTGCTTCCTCTCCCTAACCTTGCAAGGCCCATGATTTTAGAAGCCCTGAACTATGGCGCAAGCTGGCCGCTGACGCCGAAAGCCTTTCGCCCGCATGTTTCCTCGTCAATCGCGCTCTGGGCGCGGGCGCGCCGTTGCGCGGCACATTGGGCACCTCATGAGGTGCAATCGAAAGCGCATATCATCAGCGCTATGAAGGGGCTGAAACAGCGCCGCACAGCGGTGGTTCTCGGCTCCGGCCTGTTGCGCGATGTGCCGATCCACGAACTGCTTGCGGCTTTCGATACGGTGGTGTTGGTCGATCTGGTGCATCTGGCGAGCGTCCGAGCCTGGGCGGTCCTGAAGGGTAAGAAGAAGCTGCGGTTGATCTCTCGCGATTTGTCCGGTCTGGACACAGCAAGAACGGGCCAGATGCCCGAGCCGCTCTCTTTCCTGCGACAGGTGCCTTATCTGGATTTCGTGGTCTCTGCCAATCTTCTCTCTCAGATCGGGGTGGGCGCACGACGGGTGCTGGAAACGGAACGGCGCGATGCGAATGCCATTCTGCCGCTGATGATCCGCGCGCATCTGGAAGGTCTCGCCGCCTTGCCCTGCAAAACCTGTATTGTGACAGATGTGGATTACGAGGTGCGCAACCGACAAGGGCTTTTGGTGGAACAGGGCGACCTTCTGGCGGGTGTCGATGCTCCCAATGCGCTTTCCACCTGGGAGTGGACCGTCGTTCCCTATGGCGAAATGAGCCCGGACACCATTGCCGTGCATCGCGTGATTGCTGCTTGAGGCACTCAAGCAAGTGAAACAGAAATTCACTTGCCAACGGCCGCGCCATGTCTAACTCTCAGCTCATGCGCCGATTTTCTGTCCTCGCCATGTTTGTGAGCCTATTGATGCAGCTTGCCATGCCTGCCATGGCAATGCCTGTGACACAGGCCATGAGCCAGATGGAGCACAGCGGGCATGACAATTCCGAGCATCACGCCAAAGCAGGGCATGAGAAAGAGGCACAAGCTCCGCACTGCCCGCTGGCAGCGCTGGGCTGTAATATGGCCATGTGCATTGTCTGTACGGCTTTGAGCCCTATCGTTCCTGTTGCCGCTACACCGAGCCTGCTTGGCGGCGCACCGGCACCGGATCTGGTTCAACCCATGGCGCAATCTGTTCCCCGCCCACTTCTCCCTCCTCCACGCGCCTAAACTCTGTTTCCCCGAGTGAAGACAATTCAAACGCTTATGGAGAAGATGACAATGAACATCTCAACCCTGTCCGCTGCCGTTCTGGCACTTGGCCTCGTGGCTTCCCCCGTCCTTTCGCAAGAGATGAAGGGGCATGATGGACATGCGGACATGTCCACGCACGGTTCCGCCTCCACCAAGGCTTTCGAGAAGGCCAATGCCGACATGCATAAGAACATGATGATCAAGTTCAGCGGCAAGACGGATGTGGATTTCGTGCGGTCCATGATCCCGCATCATCAGGGCGCTATCGACATGGCGCGCATCGAACTTGAGCATGGAAAAGACCCGGAAATCCGCAAATTGGCCGAAGAGGTGATCAAGGCACAGGAGGCGGAAATCAAAATGATGAAGGATTGGCTGGCCAAGAACGGCGGCTGATTTTTCAGTATCCAATCAAAGTGCGGCAGACGCTCGTCATGCGGCACTCGAGGTAGACTCCACTGCCGCCCCCTCTGTCCGGCTGGACAGAGGGGGTCTATTGCCTTGGTTCATTCGCTGCTTAAATTGAGAAAAAGCAAGGGAGGCAGGGCATGACAATCCGTCCCATCACCACCATTGGCTTCGATGCCGATGACACATTGTGGCAGAACGAGCAGTTCTACAGGCTGACGGAGCAGAGCTTTCGCGACCTATTGGCCGATTATGCTGAAGGTGAGTCGGTGTCCGAGCGATTGCTGGAAGCGGAGCGCCGCAACCTTGCCCATTACGGCTTCGGCATCAAGGGATTCACCCTTTCCATGATCGAGACCGCGCTTGAGGTGACCGAAGGCAAGGCTCCCACCAAGGTGGTGGGCGATATTTTGGAAATCGGTCGTGAACTCCTAAAGCATCCGGTGGAATGCCTGCCCCATGCGCGGGCTGCTTTGGAAGCCTTGCGGGGCCAGTATTTTCTCGTGCTGATCACGAAAGGCGATCTGTTCGATCAGGAGCGAAAGCTCGCCCAATCCGGCCTTGGCGATTTCTTTGACGCGGTGGAGATTGTCTCGGACAAGACGGCCACCACCTATCGCCGAATTTTCGGCAAGCATGGTGAGGGGCCGGAACGGGCGATGATGGTGGGCAATTCGCTGAAATCAGACGTGGTGCCCGCCCTCGCCTCAGGTGCCTGGGGTGTGTTCGTGCCACACGAACTGACCTGGATTCTGGAGCATGTAGAGAAACCCACGGAGGCACCGCGCTTTCGCGAAATCCTCGATCTCGGCGAACTGCCGGCCCTGATTGAGGAGATAGGATCAGGGCCGAGCGAAGGACGCGCGTAGAGCATCAATCTCCGGCTGCTTGTAGCAGCCATCCAGATGGTCGTTCACCAACCCCATGGCCTGCATGAAGGCATAGACGGTGGTGGGGCCAACGAATGTCCAGCCCCGCTTCTTCAGATCCTTGGAAAGACGAACCGATACAGCCGTGGTGGGATTAGCGCGCAGGGTCTCCAGATCCATCACCGTTGGCCGCTCATCCGGCTTTGGCTCGTAGGACCAGAAGAAGCGGGCAAGTGAGCCGAACTCCTCACGCATTTCAATGGCGCGGCGGGCATTGTTGATGGTGGAGGTAATCTTGCCGCGATGGCGAATAATACCCGCATCACTGACCAGCCGTTCCACATCCCCCTCATCGAAGCCAGCCACCTGATGGAAATCGAAGCCTGCGAAAGCGGCGCGGAAATTCTCGCGCTTGCGCAGGATCGTGAGCCAGGACAGACCTGACTGGAAACCTTCCAGGCAAATCTTTTCAAACAGGCGCACATCATCCGTCACCGGATGGCCCCATTCATTATCATGATAGCGCTGGTAATCCTCAAGGTTCTGATGCCAGGCGCAGCGGCAGCGGCCATCCATACCCTCGATAATGCCCGGCTTTGTCATCCCCAAACCTTCCCCCTCAGACCCGCGATTCAGCGGCTATCAACCATATTTGCGAACCGGCAATTAACCTTGCCAAAAGCTTTCGCGCAATCCGCACATTCGAACCACCCGAAATTTACCATTCGCTTGGTTCTCAGGCGGCAGGGTCTTTCCACGTTCAAAGCTCGTTGCAAGAGATGTGAAAAAGAGGGATGCCTTCGATGTCGAAGAAAGCGATGATGTTGATCAGTGCCGCGATGATCGGCCTCATCTCCGGGCAGGCGCAAGCCGATGATCGTTACCGCGAGCGTCCGCCGGTGATCGTTAGCCCCGATCTCAGCGCGCCTTGGGTCATGCAGCTTGGTGCGCAACCCCGTCCACAGGCAGGTTATCGCGTTCAGCCGCAGGTCAGGGACTACCGCGCCCCTTCAACGCGCAATGTGGACCAGCAGCGCTATGTCTATCAACCGCGCCAACCGGCCTATGTGGTGCCGCAAACGCAATCGACCCGGCTTCGCACCGATCGCGGCTTTGCGGATCGCCCTGTTCGCGCACCTGTTCAGGCCGCTGCCATGCAGCGTGTTCCAGTGATCAAGGGCCGCATCGAACCGCAATTCCTGCCACAGATGGTTTCCTACGAGACAAAGCATCCGGCTGGCACCATCGTCATCGATACCAACAACCGCTTCCTCTACCTCGTCATGGAAAATGGCCAAGCCAAGCGCTACGGCGTGGGCGTTGGCAAGCCAGGTTTCGAATGGGCTGGCAGCCACACCGTGACGCGCAAGGCGGAATGGCCAAGCTGGCATCCGCCACAGGAAATGATTTCGCGCGAAGCCGCCAAGGGCCATTACCTGCCCGCATCCATGGAAGGCGGGCCGGAAAATCCGCTCGGCGCACGGGCGCTCTATCTCGGCTCCACGCTTTACCGCATCCATGGCACCAATGCGCCCTGGACGATTGGCAGCGCGGTTTCCTCCGGCTGCATTCGTATGCGCAATGAGGACGTGACGGATCTTTATGGCCGCGTGAAAGTGGGCACCAAAGTTATCGTGATGTAAATGCCGCAACCGGGGCGAAGAATTTGCTTTTCGCCAAATCATTCTCGCCCCGGACACTTGCTTTTAAAATGCAACCGGCAAATTCTCGGCTTGGTTGTTTCTACACAAACTGGGGATGGGGATGAAACTGACGAAAACCCGGCTGGGCTTCATGCTGGCCGCTTCCACGCTGCTGGCCTTCACGGATACGGCTTTTGCCTTCACCCGCACGGCCGAACCGACACATGCAAATGGCGTGACACAGGTTGTTCAGCGCAAGCAGGTGGATGAGAAGTTCCAGCGCCGCATGGTGCGCCTTGCAACCAATGAAGCCCCCGGCACCATCATCATCGATACCAACAACAAGTTTCTCTACTTCGTGGAAGGCAATAACCGCGCCACCCGATATGGCGTGGGCGTTGGCCGTGAAGGCTTCGGCTGGTCAGGTGTGGTTAATATCGGCCGCAAGGAAGAATGGCCGGAATGGCGTCCGCCCAAGGAAATGATTGCCCGCGAAGCGCGCAAGGGCCATATCCTGCCGACCGTGCAGAAGGGTGGCGAAGACAATCCGCTTGGCGCCCGCGCCATGTATCTCTACAAGGGCGGGCGTGACACGATCTTCCGCATCCACGGCACCAACCAGCCCTGGACAATCGGCCTCAACATGTCATCCGGCTGCATCCGCATGATGAACAAGGATGTTGAGCATCTTTATTCACGCGCTCAAATGGGCGCGAAGGTCATCGTAATCGGCCCCGGCAACAAACAGGGCAATGTCGCTTTCGAAGATCGGGGCATCGATATTCTGCGCACGATTTTCGGTGGGTGAGCATTTCCAGGAAAAGTGCGTAGCGGTTTTCCGTCCGGGAATGCGTAAAAACAAAAGCTTAGAGCATTTCCAGGAAAAGTGGAAACCGGTTTTCCGTCCGGAAAATGCGCATAAACAAAAGCTTGGAGAGGCTCGGCGTTTTCGTGAAAAAATGACCCGCTCTAAGACAAGTGTCGGCGGCGGAGCAATCCGCCGCCTTTCCATTCAACCAAGCTTTTCCGGCTTTGGGCCACCATAGGCCCAATCCAGTAGTTCCACCGTATGAACGATGGGCATTTTCGTGCCGCTGCCGATCTGGGTCATGCAACCAATATTGCCGGTCGCAATGACATCCGCCTTCGTAGCTTCGATGTTCTTCACCTTGCGGGCCTTCAACTGCGCGGAAATTTCCGGTTGAAGGATGTTGTAGGTGCCAGCCGAACCACAGCAGAGATGGCCTTCCGCCGGATCACGCACGGCAAAACCCGCCTGGCGCAAGAGCGCTTTCGGCTGAAGCGTGATTTTCTGGCCGTGCTGCATGGAACAGGCGGAGTGATAGGCAACCGTCAGCCCCCGGCTTTCCTGTTTCGGCAAATCCAGCGCCGCCAGATATTCGGTTATATCCTTGGCGAGAGCTGAGACGCGCCGGGCTTTTTCGGCATAGGCAGGGTCCATCCGCAGCATGTGGCCATAATCCTTGATGGTGGTGCCACAGCCGGATGCGGTGATGATGATGGCGTCCAGACCTCCGGCTTCGATTTCGCGCGTCCAGACATCCACATTGCGGCGAGCAAACTCCAGCGCCTGTTCCTCGCGCCCCATATGGTGAACCAGCGCCCCGCAACAGCCCTCCCCTTTCGGACGCACGATCTCGATGCCAAAGCGCGTCAGCAGCCGTTCGGTTGCCTCATTGATACGCGGATCGAGCACAGGCTGGGCGCAGCCGGAGAGGATGGCAACGCGCCCTCTCACCTCTCCCACCACACTTGCACGCGCTTCACTGGAAGGAGCAGTCAGTCTTTTCGGCGCAAGCTCCAGCATGGCGGCAAGCGGCTTGGCACCGCGAAAACCGGCGAGCACGGAAGCGAAAGGCCGCCCCAGTTGCGCTGCCTTCAGCGCCAGACGAAAACGGCCCGGATAGGGCAGAATGCCCGCCAACAAGGCGCGAATGAGCCGATCCATCAGCGGCCTGCGATAGGTATTTTCCACATGCACACGCGCATTGTCGATGAGGTGCATGTAATCGACGCCGGAGGGACAGGTTGTGGTGCAGGCAAGGCAGGACAGGCAGCGATCCAGATGGGTCACCACCTCAGCATCGGCGGCACGGCCGTTCTCCAGCATATCCTTGATGAGATAAATGCGCCCGCGCGGGCTATCCAACTCATTGCCAAGCGTCACATAGGTGGGACAGGTCGCCGTGCAGAAGCCGCAGTGCACACAGCGGCGAAGGATTGCTTCGGATTCGGCCACATGGGGATCGGCAAGCTGTTCGGCGGTGAAATTGGTCTGCATGGATCACGTCCTCGCCATCTTGCCGGGATTGAAGATCCCCTGCGGATCGAATTTTTCTTTGACCCGCTTTGAGAGAAGCGCGACCGCACTCGGCAAGGGCTCAAAACTATCGCACCAGGAGCGCATCTCCTCACTGGCCCGGAGCAAGCTGGCATGACCGCCGCCAATCTGGTGCATCACATGGCGGACGAGTTCCGCTTCAGGTTCTGATTCCATGCGCATCCACACCAGCCCGCCCTGCCAATCGTAAAAGGCATCGATGCCTGCTTCCATGCGCAGGGCAGCCACCATCTGGAAGCCAGAACTGGGGGCGACGGAGACTCGCCAGAGTGGCTTCTGCGTGCCATCGCAATAGGGGTGAACATCACGAATTTCCCGCCACAAGAGGCGGCTTTCCTCTGCATCCAGCCTAGAAACAGGCGCAAGCTGGGCCATGGCTTTCTCAAGCTTATCGGCACGGACGGAAACCGAGGCGGGCAGTCCTTCCAGCCGCAGAACCGTGGCAGCGCCTTCTGCCAGGGTGCCATTGATGAAACGGCCACGCACGCTTTCCGGCAAATGGGCAGCGCCCGATACTTCCACCGGCAGGCCCATGGCAATTGCCATTGCGCGCGCGGCATCGTTATCCTCCAACCCGCTCAGCACGATGGTCTGCTGGTCCTGTGGACGCGGCAAAACGCGGAATGTCACTTCTGTCAGGAACGCCAAGGTACCGAAGGAGCCCGCCAGCACTTTCACCAGATCTAGGCCGGTCACATTCTTCATCACGCGTCCACCGGCACGCAACACCTCGCCGCGGCCATTGATGAAGCGCAGACCTAGTAGATTGTCACGCGCGGCACCGGCTGTGAGCCGCCGTGGGCCAGAAGCATTGGTGGCAACAACGCCGCCAATTGTCGGCTCGCCTTCCGTCCCCATCATGCCCCGATGATCGACAGGCTCAAAGGCCAGCATTTGCCCATGATCGGAAAGCGCCTCCTCCACCTCTGCCAGCGGTGTGCCGGAACGCACAGTCATTACCATTTCCGCCGGATCATATGAGACAATGCCGGAAAGCCCGGCAGAGCGCAGAACCGCATCGGCAGTCACGGCATTTCCGAAACCGGAACGGGTATTACCGCCTGCTATGGAAAGTGTTCGCTTGGCGTCGGCGCAAGCGCGGATCATGTCCGCCGCTTCATCTTCCCGCGTTGGCACCAGAAGTTTGGTCATGCAGCAGGCCGTCCATCCAGAGGAAACACTTTCGATGGGTTGAGCAGCCATTGCGGATCGAAGGCGGCACGTACCGCCATTTGCTGATCAAGTTCTGCCTGGCTGTATTGATGGCGCATCAGGTCCCGCTTCTCGATGCCGACGCCGTGCTCGCCGGTGAGACATCCGCCTGCATCCACGCACAGCTTCAGGATCTCATTGCCCGCCGCTTCCGCCTTCGCCGCCTCCACCGGATCATTGGCATTGAACAGGATGAGCGGATGCATATTGCCATCGCCCGCATGGAAGACATTGGCGACCCGCAGGCCGAAGCCCGCCACGATCTCGCCGGTTCGCTTGAGAACATGGGAAAGCTGGCTAAGTGGCACGGTACCATCCATGCAGATGTAATCGGCAATGCGGCCCGTTGCACCGAATGCGGATTTGCGCCCCTTCCAGATCAGCGCCGCTTCCGTTGCCGATTGGCACTCCCGCACCGTTTTCACCCCATGTCGACGGGCGATCTCGACAATGCTGGCGAGCATGGCGTCCATCTCGGCCTCTGATCCTTCCACTTCCACGATGAGCAATGCCTCGACATCCAGTGGGTAGCCAGCCTTGGCGAAGGCCTCGCAGATTTCGATGGCGGGTTTATCCATGAACTCGATGGCAACAGGAATGATGCCAGCGCCAATGACATCCGCCACGCAGGAGCCTGCCTCTTCCGAACTCTTGAAGCCGAAAAGCACCGGCCTTGCCCCTTCCGGTCGCGCAAGAATTCGCACTGTCGCTTCCGTCACGACGCCAAGCTGACCTTCAGACCCACAGACCAGGCCGAGCAGATCGTAGCCAGCGCTATCAAGATGCTTTCCGCCAAGATCGATTACCGTGCCATCGGTCAGCACCATCTTGACGCCGAGGAGATTGTTGGTGGTGACCCCGTATTTGAGACAGTGCGCACCGCCGGAATTCATGGCAATATTGCCGCCAATGGTGCAGGCGAGCTGCGAGCTGGGGTCAGGCGCATAGAAAAAGCCCTCAGGCCCCACCGCATCCGAAATGGAAAGATTGGTCACGCCCGCCTGCACGATAGCGGTGCGTGCGAAGGTATCCACCTCCAAAATCCGGTTCATCCGCGAAAGGCCCAGCACAACGGCATCTTCCTGCGGAATGGCACCGCCGCAGAGCGAGGTTCCTGCCCCCCGCGGCACCACTGGCACGCCGTAGCGATGGCAATATTTCATGACCGCCGCGACCTGTGCCGTCGTTCGGGGCAGCACCACTGCCAGGGGCAGACGGCGATAGGCAATGAAGGCATCCGTCTCGAACGGGACGAGTTCGCGCGCCTCATGCACAAGGCAATCAGCCGGCAAAAGATCAGCCAGATCGGCGATAATCGTGGCGCGGCGTTCCAGCACCGCTTTTCTCGGTTCCAAAAACGAAATTACGTCCGACAAAGCCGCCTCCCCAACATGTCTTCACATTCCTCTCATCTTTGCGTGTTGCCAGCAACAAAAACGCGAACTCTCTTTTTTTATATGCATGCGTTACCATATGAGTTGGTGGTAGCCGGTTAAGGCTGGCGCAACTTATATTACCTAAAATCAGGCTGTGGAGGACGGTTCTACAACCGGAGTAGATGCGCAATCTCTATTGAACAGCTGTGCAAAGCATGATTCAGTTAACCATCTGTCTGACGGAGTAACGTAGCAAGTGAGTCTTCTAACCCAAATAGCCCGCAACGTGATGTTGATGATACGGCGACCGCCGCGTCAGCAATATGCGGCGCTGTGCTATCGGGTGGACCCGATATTGGGCCTTCAGGTTTTGTTGCTTACCAGCCGCGAAACCCGCCGCTGGGTTATCCCCAAAGGTTGGCCGATGAAGGGAAAGAAGGCGCACGCCGTCGCAGAGATTGAATCCTACGAAGAAGCGGGCGTGAAGGGCAAGGCGGAAAAGACCGCGTTCGGCTATTATGGCTATCTCAAAAAGCTGAAAAGCGGACTTAAAGTTCCTGTTCGCGTGCAGGTTCACCTGCTGCAGGTCGAAACGCTGCTGGACGAATTTCCTGAAGTGGGAACCAGAGACCGGGTGTGGACCGATTGCCGGGATGCGGCATCGCGTGTGCAGGAGCCGGAATTGCGAAATCTGATCCTTGCATTCGGCAATCGACCGGATAACAGGGTCACCACGAAGCTGAGAGCGGTGGGACACTAACCTGGCCGCAATGCTCGATTTGAAATTGAATTTCTTTTGAATTGTCAGGAATGAACAGGTGGAGCGCAACGGCATCAAGCTGCCTTTGAACGAACAGGAAACCGACGCCTCGGAAATGTTCGCGCATGGCCGCAAGCAGACGCTCGACAAAGATCTGGAAAAGATCAATCTCGTTGAAGATGCCTCTCGAGATCTTGGCAGGCGGCTGGCAGCACCGGGTGCCGCCCTCCTGTTCATTATCGGCGTCGTTCTGATTGCTCTTTCCACAGTCAGTGGGCATCCCGGCGGCAGTATCGCTGTGATCGCAGCCGTCCTTGCAGCCTACATGGCCATGAACATTGGCGCCAATGACGTTGCCAATAATATTGGTGCGGCCGTGGGTGCGCGGGCCATGAGCCTTGGCGCGGGCCTTGCCATAGCGGCGGTGTGTGAAATTGCAGGTGCGCTGATTGCAGGCAACCGGGTGGCAGGCACGATTGCGAACGGCATTGTCCACGTGGACATGATGGCTAGTTCGGAACATCTGGCACTTGCCATGATGGCGGCACTTCTTGCCGCTGCCGCATGGATCAATATCGCAACCTGGGTGGGAGCGCCCGTCTCCACGACCCATGCCATCGTGGGTGGCGTCATGGGTGCTGGCATTGCTGCGGCAGGCTTTCATGCTGTTCAATGGCAAGTGGTAGGGGCAATCGCCATCAGTTGGCTGCTCTCCCCTCTGCTTGGGGCCATGGTCGCCATCGCGGTTCTGGCCTTTATCAACAGCTTCATCATTTACGTGCCAGATAAGATTGCCGCTGCGCGGCGATGGGTTCCCGTGCTTATGGGCCTCATGTTCGGAGCCTTCACCACCTATATGGTGCTGGTTCTGCCGGATGATGTGATCATGATGACGAGGCTGTACGCGTCTCTGATCGGACTGATGGCGGGTATCTTGACCTGGTTTATCTCCAGACCTCTGATTGCCCGGAAATCCCGTCACCTTGAGAACCGGGAACGCTCGCTTCGCACGCTATTTCAGGTTCCGTTGATTTTCTCTGCGGCACTTCTTTCTTTCGCCCATGGCACGAACGATGTGGCCAACGCAATCGGGCCATTGGCTGCCGTCGTATCGGCCCTTCAGGGCGGCCCACAGGTGGGTGAGGCAGCCATTCCAATATGGGAACTCACCATTGGCGGCCTCGGGATTTCCATCGGCCTTTTGCTGTTCGGGCCAAAGCTGGTCAATCTGGTCGGCAAGGACATTACGAAGCTCAATCCGATCCGGGCCTATTGCGTGGCGCTTTCCGCGGCAGTCACTGTCATTCTGGCCTCCAGCATTGGTGCACCGGTCAGTTCCACCCATATTGCCGTTGGTTCCGTCTTCGGCGTTGGGCTGTTTCGGGAGTGGTACAACCGTAATTCCAAACGCCGGCAGAGTTACCTCGCCATGCGTTCGCAACAATTGGCGGAGCAGAAACCAGCAAGTGAGGGCGAAGCCCCGGAAATCACGCCAAAGCAGCCCAAGAAGCGCAAGGACGTGAATATCGATGAGGTCAATCGGCGCTATCTTGTCCGGCGTTCGCATCTTTTGACAATTGTTGCAGCCTGGACGGTAACCGTTCCGCTCTCGGCTGCCCTTGCAGCAGCCGTTACGATGATTATGTTGCGGCTTTTCGGCTAATCGAGTTTTTCCATGCGCGCCAATTTCCGTATGCAGCGGCTTAATCTTTCCGCGCCGCTTCATTCCGGTGTCTCTGTTGAGGCTTCCAGTGAGCAGTTCAATTATCTCATCAACGTCCTGCGCTACCAGGAAGATGATGAGGTGCTGGTGTTCAACGGACAGGATGGGGAATGGCGAGCGAAACTTTCCCTGCCCAGCCGCAAGAAATTAATGCTCACTGCGATTGAGCAGACGCGCCAACAGACGCCGCTTCCTGACCTGCACTATCTTTTTGCGCCCCTCAAAGTGGGCCGGTTGGATTATCTGGTTCAAAAGGCGGTGGAAATGGGGGCTGGTCTGTTGCAGCCGGTGATGACGCAGCACGTTCAGGGCAAGATCACCAATCTGGATCGGCTGCAGGCCAATGTGATCGAAGCGGCGGAACAGTGCGGCATTCTTTCCGTACCGGAGGTGAAAGCACCTTTGCGCCTCAAAGACCTGCTGGACAATTGGGATAGCGAGAGGCGCATCATCTATTGCGATGAGGGCGAGGAAAGCCAAAATCCGCTGCCTGTGCTGCAAGGCGTGACCGAAAGCAGGGTTGCACTGCTGGTTGGGCCGGAGGGCGGCTTCTCCGAAGAGGAACGTGCGCTCCTGCGCTCGCTCCCCTTTGTCTCAGCCATTCCGCTTGGACCGCGCATCCTGCGGGCCGATACGGCCGCCGTTGCAGCCCTTGCCGTTGTGCAGGCAACAATCGGGGACTGGCGGTAGATGGACTGGTACAAGCTTGCTGATTAGCTTTAAAAGAAATTCACTTGCACCGTGCAGAGTTACGGTCCAAGCACCGCATTCCCGGAATTTTCTCCGAACTTCATGACTGGACAAGGTCTCATATGGCCCGCGATACGACCGATAACACGCCGCTCACTTCGACCGCAGAACTCGCTGCTTATCTGGCGCAGGGCTGCAAGCCAGACAGCGATTTCCGCATCGGCACGGAACACGAGAAGTTTGCGTTTTTCCGCGCAGATAACAGTCCGGTTCCTTACTTTGGCGACTATAGCATCTCCGCACTTTTGAAGGGCATGCAGGATAAGCTCGGCTGGGAGCCGATCATGGACGGCGCCAACATCATTGGTCTTGGGGAGGCCAATGGCATGGGTGCCATTTCCATTGAGCCGGGCGGCCAGTTCGAACTTTCCGGCGCACCGCTGGAAACACTGCACGAGACCTGTCGGGAATCAAACCAGCACCTGGCGGTTCTGCGCCAGATAGCCGAGCCCATGGGCATTCGCTTCCTTGGTATTGGCGGCAGCCCGAAGTGGACCTTGGCGGAAACGCCGCGCATGCCGAAATCCCGCTACGAGATCATGTCGCGCTACATGCCCAAAGTGGGCACCCAAGGGCTCGATATGATGTATCGCACCTGCACGATCCAGGTGAATCTCGACTTTTCCTCCGAAGCCGATATGGCCCGGAAGATGCGGATTTCGCTGAAGCTGCAATCACTCGCCACAGCCCTTTTTGCCTCCTCACCGTTCACCGAAGGCAAGCCGAACGGTCTCCTGTCCTGGCGCGGCGATATCTGGCGCGATACGGATAATGCCCGCTCCGGCCTGCTGCCTGCGGCTTTGGCCGAGGGCTTCCGTTTTGAAGACTATGTGGAGTGGGCACTGGACGTGCCGATGTATTTCATCGTGCGTGACGGGCGCTATCACGATTGCACGCATGTCACCTTCCGCCAGTTCATGAATGGTGCGTTGAAGGGTGAAGTAACCGCTTGGCAGCCCACGATGGGTGACTGGACCAATCATCTCTCCACGTTGTTTCCGGATGTGCGCCTGAAGCGCTACCTTGAAATGCGTGGGGCCGATGGTGGCCCCTGGCGTCGCATTTGCGCCCTGCCCGCCTTCTGGGTCGGTTTGCTATACGACGAGGGGGCCATGCGGGCGGCAGAGGACGTGACACGCGACTGGTCTTTCGAGGATGTCAGCGCGCTTCGCGATGCGGTTCCTGCCGAAGGACTTACCGCCACCATCAAGGGACAAAGCCTGATGGGCATTGCCCGCGAGATCGTGACGATTTCATCCGACGGCTTGAAGCGCCGCAAGCGCCTCAACTCGGAAGGTCAGGACGAATCGATCTTCCTGCAACCGCTTGAGGAAATTCTGGCGAAGAAGCGGGTGCTGGCGCAAGAGATGCTAGCCCTCTTTGATGGTAGATGGAACGGCTCGGTCGAGCCTGCCTTTGAAGACTATCAATACTAACGGGTTTCGTAGGTTTCCCTCTCCTGATCGTGTGTATGGCGGTTGAAAACCGCTGCACAGTTTTCGCGATGCGCTATAGTGCTGATCGATAACAATGATCCGGAGAGGAGCCGACCGCATGATGCCGCTGTTCGATATGATCATGAGGGCGCAGAATGGCGCTGCCATGGATGCCATGGCAAAGCAGTTCAATCTTGCGCAGGAACAGGCGGCCCAAGCCATGGCAGCATTGCTTCCGGCATTCTCAACCGGCTTCAAGCGCTCCAGCGCCAACCCCTATGACATGACTTCGCTGATGAACGCGATGTTCTCCGGCAATTACGCCAAGTATTTCGAGGATGTCGGCAAGGCATTTACTCCGCAGGGCATGGCGGATGGCAATGCCATTCTGGAACGTCTCTTCGGCTCCAAGGATGTTTCGCGAGCGGTAGCCGAACAGGCGGCTCAATTGACGGGTATTGGACAAGACGTGCTGAAAAAGATGATGCCTGCCATGGCAGATACGCTGATGGGCGGGCTGTTCAAGCAGATGAGCGGCCAGATGGCCACCTCCAATGCATTCTCGCCGGATGCCATGACAAAGATGAGCGAGCAATGGCTTCAAGCCATCGGCTTCCAGCCCAAGCAGAAGCCGCAAAGCGATCCCTTTTCGTTCGATAACCCAATGATGCAGGCCATGCGCAGCTTCTGGGGCATGGACAAGCCGGAACAGAAATCAGCCAGCAATCCCTTTCTGGACAACCCCTTCACCAAGGCATTCCAGGATATGATGACCGGCAATTTCCAGCCGCGCCAAGCCGCGCCAGAGGCGGCTGCCCAGCCAAAGCAGGAACAGGCCCCTCCTCAGACGGATGCATTCAGAGCCATGTTGAACAGCATGTTCGATAGCGGGGTGGAAGCCCACAAGGCTTATCAGAAAAACCTTGAAGCCGTTCTGGAAGGCTATCGCCGTGGCACAAGCCCCAACCAGGACGCTTGACACAAAAAAGCCCGGCGGTTGGGGAACCGGCCGGGCAAGGAGCAGGGATATTGGCGTACCCTGCGGGGAAAATGAATAAGCGTTCCGGCGCGATAGGAGGCGATTGATCACGCCGGAACTTTGCGAAGTGGAAGGGACACCCCGCAGCATAATGGCAGTTACCGGAGGGACGCCCTGTTCTCACGCCGACGTGCAATGCGCGGCAAAGCATCAAACGGATCGTGCATCAGACGTGTATTGTCTAATGCCTGCTCAAGATCGCGACGCGTCAGGCCCAGGTCGCGGAGATGATGGTCATCCAGCGCCTGCAAATGTGTCATGGCTTTACGATTTTGGAGACCGCGCAAAACGGATTTCACACGCGCCGTGAAGGTTGCCGTGAGGCCCTCCAGCGAGAAGGCCGGTGAAGAATATATAGTCCGTTCGGTCGTGCGCATGGGTCTTCCTTTCTTGCAGGCACGAGGGATCACATCCTCCCCGCTAGAGGGAAGAGTGAAAGCGTTCACAGAGCGTTTGGAGAACCAAGGAATTAGGGTCGGTGCGTTCTGTTATGTTAGTCTTATCTCAGGATTCCTATTGATCAGTCCAACGAATGTTTCTAATGATTGATATCAGTTAACCTGATGGATCAGCCATGTCCGCACCTCTTGATATTGATCAGTTGCATACCTTTGTCGCCATAGTTGACACGGGAAGCTTCACCAAAGCTGCCGATCGCGTGTTCAAAACGCAAAGCGCGGTGTCCATGCAGATGCGCAGGCTGGAAGAAAGGGTGGGAAAGCAGCTTTTTGCCAAGGACGGGCGCGGAAATCGCCTGACAACCGAGGGCGAAAAGCTTTTGAACTATGCGCGGCGAATCATTCGTTTAAATAATGAAGCCATTGCAGCATTTGATGATAATCGACTTGAAGGCACTTTGCGCATCGGTACGCCGGATGATTACGCTGATCGCTACATGCCGGAAATCATCGGGCGCTTCGCCAAAACTCATCCCAATGTCGAATTGTTCATCGTCTGCGAGCCATCAGTCGATCTTGCCGAGAAAATGGCGAAAGGCGAGCTCGACATTGCGCTGGTGACCCACAACCCGCGCACGCGCCAATCGGATGTGGTGCGCACGGAGCCGCTCTGCTGGGTTGCTTCAGCAAACCATCCCTTGAAAGAAGAGTGCCCGGTTCCGCTCGCCGTTGGCAGGCGTGATTGCAACTGGCGGCAATTGGCTTGCTCCGCTCTCGATGCGGATGGACGCGATTATCAGATCCTCTTCACTAGCTGGTCGTCCACCGTGGTGGCTGCAGCCGTTCTGGCAGGCATGGCGGTTTCCGTTCTGCCCGAATCGGCGCTGCGTCCTGGCATGCGGGTGTTGAGCCAGGCGGATGGCTTCCCGCCCCTGCCCCCGGTGCAGATCGGCTTGATGAAAAGGGCCGGCCTTTCTACGTCGCTGATGACGGCCATCACAGACCACATTACAGCCTGCCTTGATAATATCTCGCCTGCGGTGGCGCCCGATGATGTTGATGGGGCAGACATCAAGCCTTTTGGCCGAAACGGAACCCGCCTTCGCAGCGTTCCCATGATGCCTGGCTGGTAACCCAACAGGCAAGGCCCGGCGGGAACGACCGGGCCATGCATGTTTCAATTGCGCTGCGCTTGAGCGCCGTATCAGGCGGCGAACTTCCGTCGATAAGCATCGGCAGGTGCCGCTGCCGTCTGGTCCGATAGCGAGAAATGGTTGACGAGGTCCGCCAGCTCCCGCGAACGATGGCGCATATCATTCACCGCTGCCGTGGATTGTTCGACCATTGCCGCATTCTGCTGCGTGCCTTGGTCCATTTGCGCGACCGCAGCATTGATTTCCCTCAGTCCACTCGCCTGCTCATTGGCGGATGAGGCGATATCGGCAATCAGCTGATCGATTTCGGTGACTTTCTCTACAATTCCGTTCAAGGTCTGGCTCGTGGTCTCGACCAGCGTCACACCGCGTTGTACCTGGTCGGAGCTTGTGGAAATGAGCCCACGAATTTCCTTGGCTGCATCGGCAGAGCGTTGCGCCAGCGCCCGCACTTCCGAGGCGACAACGGCAAAGCCCTTACCCGCATCGCCGGCGCGTGCCGCTTCAACACCCGCATTCAGCGCCAGAAGGTTGGTCTGGAACGCAATTTCATCAATGACGGAAACGATCTGCGCAATCTGGCCGGAGCTGGTGGCAATTTCGGCCATGGCGGCTTCCGCATCACGCATGATCTGACCGGACCGCGTCGCATCCTGCTTGGCGCTGGATGCAACCGTGGTTGCCTTGGTGGCACCATCAGACGTGCGGCGAACAGTGGCCGTGATCTGGTCGAGCGCCGCTGCGGTTTCTTCCAGTGACGCTGCCTGCTGCTCCGTGCGGCGGGAGAGATCATTCGTGGAATTTGCGATCTGCTCCATGCCGTTGCGAATATCTTCCACGGTGGCGGAAATCTTCTGCATGGCGAGATCGAGTGCTTCCGTTGCGCGGTTCAAATCATGACGCGCACTGTCCGTCCCATCGGGCAAACGCTCATGGAGGCGCAGCGCAAGGTTTCCTTCTGCAAGGGCTTTCAGCGCTTCGCTGAGCACAGCCATGGCCTTGCTGTCCGCCTCGGCGGAAGCCAGTTGCTGGCGATGACGCTCTTCCTTTTCACGGGCAGCCGCCTCATTGAGGTCATTCATGACATGATGAACGCCGATGGCAAGGTCCGTCAGCACCACTTCCATCATGGTCTGGATCAGTTCTGCGCGCTTGGCACCGGAAAAACGGCTCTCTTCGATGACAGCCATGATCCACTGCGAGGCATAGACCGACGTTGCCTGATAGATGAACTTGGACAGACCAAGATGAGCGGCGACGTCTCGAATGATCTTCGCCTGACCTTCGAAAAAAGCCGTGTCGAACTGGCCCGTGAAAAGCTTGCGCGCCTTTTCTGCTTCCCGCCGCAAAAGATCGGGTGGCAATTGCTTCATGGAAGGATCGACAGACTGATAAGTCTTGGTCATCACCCGTTCCAGGTGCTTTTCCACTCGCCGGAACAGCTCCTCACCACGCGCTCTTTTCTCGCCAGACCAGGGTAAAAATTCGTTCTCAATCGTGCTCATTGCAACCTCATTCACCGCAATGCACAATCAGTGCAAGGCAAGTCTTAAATTTAAATAAAACACGCAAATATATCGTGGCCTGACTGCATTTTCCGGATGTCGGATAAGAAAATACCCGTGGTTTTACACGGGTATTCATGTATATCATAATACTCTTATCTTATGTATTGTCCGCTACTGTGCGAGATCCAGTACGATGCGGCCATCGATCTTGCCTTCTTCCATGCGCTGGAAGATTTGGTTGATGTTCTCCAGCCTGTCCCAGGAGAAGTGCGAGGCAACTTTTCCCTCACCGGCAAAAACAAGGCTCTCCTCAAGGTCCTGGCGTGTGCCGACGATGGAGCCGCGCACCGTGATGCGCTTCAACACGGTATCGAATACCGGCAGCGAGATGAAGCCGGGCGGCAGGCCAACGAGGGACATCGTGCCTTTGGCGCGCAGGAAGCCATAGGCCTGCTCCATGGCTTTCGGCGAGACAGCCGTGACCAAGGCTCCATGCACGCCGCCGGTTGCTTTCTGCACCTGCTCCACCGCATCGGGCGCCCGTCCGTTCACGGTCACGTCAGCGCCGAGTTTCTTGGCGAGTTCCAGTTTTTCGTCAAAAATGTCGGCAGCGACCACATGCATGCCCATGGCTTTTGCGTATTGAACAGCCAGGTGGCCAAGGCCACCAACGCCGGAAATGACAACCCATTCGCCGGGGCGCACTTCCGTTTCCTTCAAGCCTTTATAGACCGTCACACCGGCGCAAAGAATGGGTGCGGCAGGACCGAAATCGAGATTATCGGGCAGGCGGCCGCAGAATTCCGGGTCAGCCAGTCCATACTGCGCGAAGGTGCCGTTGACGGAATAGCCGGTATTTTGCTGCGAGGGGCAGAGCGTTTCCCAACCCGTGCGGCAAGGCGTGCAGCAGCCGCAAGCCGTGTGCAGCCATGGCACGCCAACGCGATCCCCTTCCTTCAGATGCTTGACGCCTGCGCCGAGCTTGGCGACATAGCCCACACCCTCATGGCCTGGAATGAAAGGTGGGTTTGGCTTGACCGGCCAATCCCCATTGGCCGCATGAAGATCGGTATGGCAAACACCTGTTGCCAGATATTGAACCAGGATTTGCCCCGGCCCCGGCTCCGGCACGGTAACCTCTTCAATGACAAGAGGTTGCCCGAAGGCGCGCACCACAGCGGCTTTCATCAGTTCAGCCATCACTCTCTCCATATGAAGCGAAAAGGACCGAGCGTTTTAACGCCCGGCCCTTCGTAGAACAGATTGAGTGTTTGCTTATTGATCCAGCGCAAAACCACGCTTTTGTGTCAGGTCAGCACCATCCACACAGCAAGCCAGAGCCACATGAGCGCCAGAACCGCAAAGCCGAAAATGAAAAGCGGCCTGCGGTGGCCGATACGGTTGGTCGTGACGTGAATATAGCTGTGCAGATAGCGTGATACGACAAACAACCAGGCCAGAATGACAGTCCCGATATTATCGGCATTGACGATGTAAATTGCGATGCAGCCGACGTGGAAGAAGATCGGCAGTTCAAACTGGTTCTTCAGGTTGTTGTGCACAAAGAGGCTGTCTTCCGGCTCCGTCAGGTTCTGGCGAAACTGGGAAACGGTAGCTCGCCCCGCCTTTACGGCTGCCACGCGCCGCCGGGAAAGAAGAGCATAAAGCACGAAGACCAGAACCACATGCGCGAACATGGGCCAAATCATCGATTGATCGGTAATCATTCAGGATTGTCCTTTTACTGGCGGCACGTCGCCACCTGACCTTATTTCCGTAGGCGCAGCGTCTCTGTTCCTGAACCGTCCTCGCCGGATATGGTCCATACGCCGTCCAGCACACCTTCTTCCTTCAATTCGTAGATCACAAGGCCAACATTCTTGCCGAGAATGTAGGAAGCGGCAAACGCATTATCGTAAAGCATGCAGATGCCGCTGGAAGACGTGTCGCCTGTTTTCCACTCGATTGAACAGGTCGTTTCACTGGTGAGCTTGATACGGGCAGTTCCCTGATATTTGCTGCCATCCAGGTTCGTGCCTCTGACATCATAGGTGCCAGCGGATACCGTTTGCGCTTGCGCTGGCAGAGCCAAGCCCGCAGCCAGAGCCAAACCTGCAATCATTGTTTTCATGAATATCCCATCCCCAAATCACTCGGCGCCCCTTGCCGGCCACGTCAGGATAACGGGGATATTGCGGCTGGCAACTGAGCCAGCCGCAATGAAGAGTGAGAGAAATCAGCCAGCGCCACCGGGATAGTTCGGGCTTTCGCGGGTAATCGTCACGTCATGGGCATGGCTTTCGCGAAGGCCAGCGCCAGAGATCCGAACGAAGGTTGCGCGCTCCTGGAATTCCTTGATGGTCGCACCGCCGACATAGCCCATGGCTGCCTTCAGGCCACCTGCGAGCTGGTGCAGGACACCGGAAACCGGGCCCTTGTAGGGAACCTGGCCTTCAATGCCTTCTGGAACGAGCTTCAACGTATCGCGTACTTCGGCTTGGAAATAACGGTCTGCCGAGCCGCGCGCCATGGCACCGACGGAACCCATGCCGCGATAGGCTTTGAAGGAACGGCCCTGATAGAGATAAACTTCGCCCGGGCTTTCATCCGTACCGGCCAGCAGCGAGCCCACCATGGAAGCGGAAGCACCAGCAGCAATCGCCTTGGCGAGATCGCCCGAGAACTTGATGCCGCCATCGGCGATGACTGGAATATCATATTCCTGTGCCGCCTGAACCGCTGCCATGATGGCTGCAAGCTGCGGCACGCCAACGCCTGCAACGATACGCGTGGTGCAGATGGAACCGGGACCGATACCAACCTTCACCGCATCCGCACCGGCATCGATAAGGGCACGTGTGCCATCTGCCGTTGCAACGTTACCGGCCATGACGCGCACGGAATTGGAAAGTTTCTTCACGCGGGCAACGGAGTCGAGAACGCGCTGCGAGTGACCGTGGGCTGTATCGACAACGAGAAGATCAACGCCGGCATCGATAAGGCGCTCAGCCCGCTCGAAGCCATCATCGCCAACGCTGATAGCAGCTGCGGCACGAAGACGGCCCTGCGCATCCTTTGATGCATTGGGGTTCAGCTGAGACTTTTCGATATCCTTCACGGTGATCAGGCCAACGCAATGGCCTTGCCCATCCACCACCAGCAGCTTTTCAATGCGATGCTTGTGGAGGAGGCGCTTGGCTTCTCCCTGATCGACGCTTTCCTTGACCGTGATCAGGTTTTCGCGCGTCATCAATTCGTAGATTTTCTGGGTCGGATCGGATGCAAAGCGCACATCACGGTTGGTCAGGATACCGACCAGACGACCGGTTTTCTGGCCACCGCTTCCGCCGTTTTCAACCACTGGAATGCCGGAAATGCCGTGCGCCTTCATCAAGGACAAGGCTTCTGCAAGGCTGGCATCCGGGCCGATGGTGACCGGATTGACGACCATGCCGCTTTCGAACTTCTTGACCTGGCGAACTTCTTCGGCCTGTTCAATCGGTGTAAGATTGCGGTGGATAACGCCCAGACCGCCCGCTTGCGCCATGGCAATCGCCAGACGGCTTTCGGTCACGGTGTCCATGGCGGATGACAGGATTGGCAGGTTCAGCTCAATGTCCTGTGCGATGCGGGTGGAGATGTTCGTCTGCCCCGGCATGACTTCCGAATGACCCGGCTGCAGTAGCACATCGTCAAAAGTCAGCGCGTCTGCGCCCGTTGCGGATTCAATAATTCGAGCCATGGCCAATTTCCTTCAATAAAAGGAAGCCCGTCCCGGCAGGAGGATGACCGGAAGCGTTCTTCAGGAATGGGAAGTTGGCGAGGGCTGGTAACACGGTTATGACAGGAAGGGAATAGCAAAAAGCCCGGCACGATGTCCGGGCTTTGGAGGATGACCTCAGATATCGAACTGGTAGCTCTTCGGCACGAAGCGATAGCCTGTATCCTGTTTCTCGACAAAACCGACCGCCGGGAAAGGCATGTGGTAGCCGAGGAAGGCCACTTTATCGCTCGCGATCATATCGAACACCTTCTTGCGGGTTGCAGCGGCTTGTGCCTTGTCCATGTCAAACCGCACTTCCCAATCTGGCCTTTGCAGTGAAAGCACATAGTGATTGGCCGTGTCGGCGGTCAGAATGAGGCGGCGTCCGGCGGATTCAACATTGTAAATCATATGTCCCGGCGAATGGCCGAAAGCATTCATGCCGGTGATGCCGGAGGTTACAGACGCATTGTCACCCACGAAGGTTGTCTTCTCGGCGAGTGGCTTCACATTGGCCAACACGGCTTTTTGTCCGCCTTCCGCTGGGGTCCCGGCGCGGGCAGCCGCCGTCCAGAAGTCATATTCGGTCTTTCCAGCAATGTATTTCGCGTTCGCAAACGCGGGCTTGCCATCTTCCATCAAGCCGCCGATATGGTCGCCATGCATGTGGGTGATGACGACGATGGTGACATCCTCCGGGCGGTAGCCAATGGCCTTCAACCCTTCCAGCAGGCGTCCGGTGCCTTGCGCACGACCCGCCTGGCCCATGCCCGTATCGAACAGAACCACTTCGCTGCCGGTATCGATCAACACCGGCGAGAAGGAATTGACGAACTGGTCCCTGGGCAGGAAGTTCTTTTCCAACAAATCGCCCACGGCATCAGGGCTTTGATTGGTGCCGAACGTCTCATTTGGCTTGCCGGATGGCCGAGCACCGTCCTTGATGACGAAAACCTTGAAATCTCCCAGCTTGAAGCTGTGCGTATCCGGCGGCAATTGTGTGGTCATGGTGGCATCCGTTGCAGTTGCGGGCTGTGTTGCGGTTTGCGCATAGGCGCGGCCCGACAGAATTGCAGGAGCCGCCAGCACACCTATTCCCGCGCTGCCAAGCAATACACGCCGACCCATCTCGATTTTTGCCATTCCATCCTCCGTTCACGCTGATCCGTTATTTGGCTTGTCGCTTCCAAACATAATCGCCGGATGCGATGCGAACACTCCCTTCACGCAGACGTGAGGAGTTCTTCAAGGAACTTTGCGGCCCAGAAACAATGGGTCGATTCTTTCTTGGAATTTACTAGTCAGGCAGGCCAAGCAGGCGTAGGAGTGAAAACTTAGCTCATGTCATTTCCGAGCCGTGCCCGCAATGAATCGTATTGTACCGCTGATCCTGGCCGTCGCTTTGTTCATGGAGCATATGGACTCGACTGTCATCTCAACCGCGCTGCCTGCCATAGCCCTGGATCTCGGCGTCAGCCCCATTACGTTGAAGCTGGCGCTCACCTCCTACATGGTTTCGCTTGCGGTGTTCATTCCGATTAGCGGATGGATGGCGGATAAGTTCGGGGCCAAGAATATTTTCCGCGCAGCGATCGGTATTTTCGTTATCGGCTCGATCCTGTGCGCCATCTCGTCTTCCGTTCTCGCTTTCGTACTTGCCCGCTTCCTGCAAGGCATGGGCGGAGCGATGATGACGCCGATTGGACGCTTGGTGTTGTTGCGCACGACGGAGCGAAAAGATCTTGTGTCGGCGATGTCGCTGCTGACCATTCCGGCACTGGTGGGGCCGCTCACGGGCCCGCCGATCGGGGGCTTCATCACCACCTATTTCAGCTGGCACTGGATCTTTCTCATCAATGTGCCCATCGGCGTGATCGGCATCTGGCTTTCCACCATCCACCTTCCCGAACTGCCGCCACGCAGCGCACCGCCGCTGGATGTGCGCGGCTTCTTTCTCTCCGCCATAGCGGCTTCAGGGGTCGTGTTCGGACTTTCGGTCATCAGCCTTCCGGCTCTGCCGCCCTATGTGGGCATCAGTGCGACAGTTCTCGGCTTCATCTGCTGCGCCCTCTATGTGGCGCACGCAAAGCGTCACCCGAACCCGATCCTCACACTCGGGCTGTTTCGCAACACGGCGTTTCGCGCATCCGTCACGGCAGGAAGCATGTTTCGCATTGCAACGGGAGCTGTGCCATTTCTCATGCCGCTGATGCTGCAACTGAGCTTTGGCATGACGCCGTTTCAATCAGGTCTTACCACCTTTGCCGGTGCAGCCGGTGCCATGGCAGTGAAGTTCATGGCCAAACGCGCTTTTGCAGCGACGGGCTTTCGCACGGCATTGCTGAGCGCCAGCATTGCAGGCTCGGCAATGACCGCCATCAACGGCTTTTTCACCCCCAACACGCCAGCGCTGGTGATAACTTTTTTCCTTTTCGCATCCGGCCTTGCCCGTTCGCTGTTTTTCACCGGCATTAACGCGCTTGGCTATTCGGAAATCGGCGATGAGGAGGCAAGCCAGGCCACTTCCATGAGTTCAGTTATGCAGCAGATCAGTCTGGCGCTTGGCGTTGCCTTTGCTGCGCTGGTGCTGGAAGCATCATCCTACCTCTCCGGCACGCATTTGCAGCTGTCAGATTTCCATCTGGCCTTTTTCATCGTATCGGCGATCTCGCTGTGTGCCATCCTGCCGGTCTTTGGCCTTCAGCCACACACGGGCTCTGCCGTTTCCGGTCACCGGCGCTTCTCGAAAGAACCCGCCGAAGCACCGGGGGAATAGGCCTAGAGACTGTCTTCGTTCTCGTGGGGCTGATCCTGCTGGTCAACCTGTTCCTGCTCAATGGCACGGCGGCCTTTGAAGCCCTTGGCCAGCAGGAACATTTCCACCGATTCCGAACGCGAGGACGCGGGCTTGATGTGCATGACCTGCCGGAAGTTTAGCTTGAGCATGTTCAAGAGATCGCGCTCAGTTCCGCCCTGGAAGGTCTTGGCCAGGAAGTGTCCGCCTTCTGCCAGAACTTCTACGGCAAAATAGGCTGCTACTTCGCAAAGATGCATGGTGCGCAGGTGGTCGGTTTTCTGGTGGCCCGTCGTCGGTGCCGCCATATCCGAAATGACAAGATTTGGCGTGCCGCCCACGGCTTCGATCAGCTTTGCTGGCGCTTCCTCATCAAGAAAGTCCATTTGCAGAATTTTGACGCCGGGAATGGGAACGACTTCCAGAAAATCGATGGCAGCAACGCGGATATCGTCTTCCGTGGAATTTGTCACCTTGGCGGCGATCTGCGACCAACTGCCCGGTGCGGCACCCAGATCGATAACGCGCCGCGCGCCTTTCAGGATCTGGTGCTTTTCATCGATTTCGAGCAGCTTGAAAGCCGCACGCGCACGGTAGCCTTCCAGCTTTGCGCGCTGCACGTAAGGGTCGTTGATGTGACGCTCAAGCCAGCGACGGGAGGAAGCCTTCAGCTTGCCCTTCTTCACCTTCTGGCCAAGTTTGCGCCCGATGGGAGTTTTGGTCATCGATGCATCTCCGCAGGCCTATGTGCCGATTGTTCCGCGTGGCGGCGTCCGCGCGCGCGTCTCCACACGCCGTCATCTGCCATCATATCCGTTAAAAGTCCTTCGCGAAGCCCGCGATCGGCCACGCGCATGCGCCGTGCTGGCCAGCGGCGACGAATCGCTTCCAGAATGGCGCAACCCGCCAGCACCAGATCGGCGCGATCCGGACCGATGCATGGATTGGACGCGCGACCCTGAAAATCCCAGGAAAGAAGCTTCGCCTGCATTTCGCTCACCTCAGCATCGGAGAGCCAAAGCCCATCCACCTTGCGCCGGTCGTAACGCGGAAGGTCCAGATGCACGCCCGCAAGCGTCGTCACCGTACCAGAGGTGCCGATGAGGTAGAATTCCGGATCGCTATCATCGCCCCCGGCGGACTGAAAAGTCGGGCAATCAAAGCCCGCCAGCATTGCCTCCACCTCATCCACCATGGCTGAAAACACAGCTGGCGTCACATCGCGGCCGCCATGCCTTTCCGACAAAGTGACAACGCCAACCGGAAGCGATGTCCAGTGGGTGATGTGGTTTGCCAATCGGCTGGAGCGGTTTTCCTGCATGCGCAAAACAGCGATTTCCGATGAGCCACCACCGATGTCGAACAGTACCACAGAGCGTGCCTCGCGCCCGACGAGGGAAGAGCAACCGGAAACAGCCAATCGCGCTTCCGTTTCGCGATCGATGATTTCAAGCGTCAGCCCTGTCTCGCGGGTCACGCGCTCCAGGAACAGCTCACCATTGTCGGCCGCGCGGCAGGCTTCTGTCGCAATCAGCCGCATCTTGCGGATCTGGCGGGATGCAAGCTTTGCTGCGCAAACCTTCAGGGCCTCGACAGCGCGATCCATTGCCTCATCAGAGAGGCGGCCCGTTGCGGCGAGCCCCTCGCCCAGGCGAACGATTCGCGAAAAAGCGTCCACCACGCGAAACTGCCCTGGCCTTGTGGGCTGGGCAATCAACAGGCGGCAATTGTTTGTGCCAAGGTCGAGCGCCGCATAGAGATCATCAGCGTGCGCACGGCGACGCGGCTCCATCAAGGCATCCGGAACGAGCGGATGCTTGCCCCGCTCAACACCTTGAGCATGGCCATTTCGTGCATGGCCGGGCTTGGCCGCCGGTGCAGCATGTGTTCCGTGGCGGCTAGCCGCCTTCGACGCACCCTGCGTCTTTGCCCCGCCTTGACCCTGCCCGGAGGTTAGCGGACGGCCCTGCAGACTGCGGCCCTCGCGCGATTTCTTACCTCTGCCCCGCCTGCGGTTTGGACCAGATGCTGGCGTTGCCTGTTCGGCAGAGATTGGCTTCGCATTCACGGCTGCGGCCTGGGAAGCAGGCTGCAGTGGCTGATTGTCTGCCTGTGCTGCGCGCGCACGACGACGCTTGCGCTTTCGGGGAGCAGCTTGCTCCGGCGACCCGGCCCGTTCAGCATCCGTGGTGTTGGCAGCATCGATGCCACGCACGGAAGACGATGCGGCAGGCGGCTTACCGCCCCGCTTCATCTTTCGACGCCTGCGAGATTTCCCGCCTGGTCGCCCTTCTGCCGACGCACCGCCTACGGGCGGCTTTCCGCCGCTATCGGGGTTCATCACTGTCTTATCCATTGGCCGCGCCAGAGCTTCTTGAAGCACGCAGCGGCGTTCATTGTTTCGTTGAACATAGGATAACAGTCACAAGCCCTTTCGCCAATGCCCTTGTTCAGAAAGGTTGCTGCTGCTGCGGCCAGCCGCCATCCATGCCCTTTGTGAAAAACTGAAATTCCGCTCTTGATCGCTTACAAAAATCTGTTAGAAGGCACCCACAACGCAAGCGGGTTGCAAAGCTCCGGCTCCAGCTCATCAGCTTATGCGTTCCAGTCTGACTGCACCAGTCAGCAGATTGGGGAATAGTTCAATGGTAGAACGGCGGACTCTGACTCCGTTAATCTTGGTTCGAATCCAGGTTCCCCAGCCAATTCTCCCTAAATGCCCTTACTTCCTTGATCGTGCAGCTCTACTGGTTGCTGCAATCCTTTTTTCGGCCTGCACAGAAGTCGGCGCGAGCGGCGCTGTTATCTGCCAACCGTGAGGCGCGCGGTTAGTGCGGGCTGCCCAGATGTCTGCTCCTGAGCGAAGTCATAGTCGGCCTTACGTCCGGATTGGAAGGCGCAAAGGTGCCGCACGCTCTACCGCTGCGGCACCGCAAACGTGAGCTTTGAACGCGGAAATTATTACCGATCGCCTTCCTGTTGACTGATGCCCAAGCCGGGGCACAAAGGTGGCATCCACGTTCGCTCACGGCAGTAAAACAGAGGGAATCAAGGGTTTTCATTAAGTTATTGAAATGATGTGATAATTCAGGTTACTAGGCAAAGGCAATTTTGACCGGTTTTTCGAGGCAAATTTGCTGTTGTCCCCTGCGTAGAAATGTGACGCCTTCTCAATAAGTTAGGCGATCGCTTCTACGTTCACTCACCCCACCTATTGCGTTTGAGGTGATCCGGCAAATTGGCTGGGGACCCGTGAGCGATGACCGGAAAAGATGTATCCGACTGTCCGGCCTCGGATTGCCGAGTAGAGATAGCGAACGGTCCGACTTCATCCCAAATCAGTCATTGGCGGCTAGCATTATTGCTCTGATTGCGACCGACACGCCTCGGTAATTATTACTGATCGCGCGAGCTTTTCTCAACACAACCACGCACATCAAACCAGCGACGGAGAGCCTCGTTCCGAAACAATGGAACTGCATGACGCAGAGTGCGATCTGCATGTCGGGGATAATCCGGGCCCTCAGTGTTGATATTGCTGCGGCAACACGCCCCCGGTCGCCGCTCGTCCTCTCCCGGTGCCCTAAACCTTACAACCTCACCACCAGACAAATCTGCATTGCGGTGTCCAAGACCGTTCGCCCTTTAACGCTGTATCTGAACATCATCCAATTCAACAAGGAGATCGAAATGTCTAAGCTTGAAGTCCTGACCCCCGCCAACAGCCAGCTCATCTTCATTGACCAGCAGCCACAGATGGCGTTCGGCGTGCAGTCGATCGACCGTCAGGTCTTGAAAAACAACGTGGTTGGCCTGGCTAAGGCGGGAAAAATCTTCGACATTCCGACCACGATCACAACGGTCGAAACGCAATCCTTTTCTGGCCACACATTCCCGGAACTCCTGGCCGTAGACCCAGAGAACGACATCCTCGAGCGCACGTCGATGAACTCTTGGGATGACCAGAATGTCCGCGATGCGCTGGATCGTAACGCAGCGCAGGGCCGCAAGAAGATCGTCGTCTCCGGCCTTTGGACGGAGGTCTGCAACACCACATTCGCATTATCGGCAATGAATGATCGACCGGACTATGAGATCTACATGGTCGCAGATGCCTCCGGCGGCACTTCCGCCGACGCCCACAAATACGCCATGGACCGTATGGTGCAGGCTGGCGTCATCCCCGTCACATGGCAGCAGGTTCTTTTGGAATGGCAGCGTGATTGGGCACGTAAGGAAACTTACGACGCCGTCACCACGTTGGTGAAAGAGCATTCCGGCGCTTACGGCATGGGAGTGGATTACGCCTACACCATGGTTCACGGCGCAAATGAGCGCGTTGCTCACGGTAAGCGCATTGGCCCTAACCCCGCAAATTAAAACCTGAATGGTCGCTCCTCATATGAAGACATGTTGAGCGACCGCCCTTCAACGCGAGGCGCGAATTCCATGAAACTGTATCTCATGTCTCTCAGTGCAGGCCTTCTGGTCGGCATCATCTACAGCCTGTTGCAGGTTCGCTCGCCTGCCCCGCCAATCATCGCTCTGGTCGGTCTGCTAGGTATTCTATTGGGCGAGCAGGTGGTGCCATTTGCGAAGATTCTCTGGGCAAAGGAGCCTGCTGCTGTTTCCTGGCTGAACCACATCAAACCACACATGTTCGGCCATCTGCCTGCCGGGCGGGCTGGTCAGGCACGGATCGACGTCCAAAGACCATCTCAAGACGCATAAACCAAATGCGATGCAGGGTGAGGAAACCTTCGGGTTACTCATCCAGACCCCATCCCCGAACTTTTTAATTTGGAGCGCCATCATGTTTGCCGATCTCATTCTCCGCAATGGCCGCGTCACCACTCTGAACGGTGCCAAGCCCGCAGCCACTGCCGTCGCCGTTAAAGATGGCCTTTTTCTTGAGGTAGGGAGCGATTGCGAGATCACTGCCCTGGCGGGGCCGGAGACGAAAGTGATCGACCTCAGGGGCAAGCGCGTTCTGCCGGGCCTGATCGACAATCACACGCACGTTGTTCGTGGTGGACTGAACTACAACATGGAACTGCGCTGGGATGGCATTCGGTCACTCGCGGACGCTATGGACATGCTCAAACGCCAGGTGGCAATCACGCCTGCTCCGCAATGGGTGCGCGTCGTTGGCGGCTTTACGGAACATCAGTTCGCCGAGAAACGCCTGCCGACGATCGAGGAAATCAATGCGGTTGCGCCCGATACGCCCGTCTTCCTGTTGCATCTTTATGATAGGGCGCTTTTGAACGGCGCCGCCCTTCGTGCCGTCGGTTACACCCGTGACACACCGAACCCGCCCGGCGGCGAGATCACCCGCGATGCCAGTGGCAACCCGACCGGCATGCTGCTTGCCAAGCCGAACGCTGGCATACTCTACTCAACGCTTGCCAAGGGCCCGAAGCTGCCTTTCGACTACCAGGTCAATTCCACCCGCCACTTCATGCGAGAGTTGAATCGTCTCGGCATCACCGGCGTCATCGATGCGGGCGGCGGCAATCAGAATTATCCTGATGACTATGAGGTCATCCAGAAGCTGTCCGACGAGAACCAGCTCACCGTTCGCTTGGCCTATAACCTCTTCACTCAAAAGCCGAAGCAGGAAAAGGAAGACTTCCTCAACTGGACGTCCTCGGTCAAATACAAGCAGGGCAACGACTACTTCCGCCATAATGGCGCTGGCGAGATGCTGGTCTTTTCTGCCGCCGACTTCGAGGACTTCCGCCAGCCGCGCCCGGAAATGGCCCCGGAGATGGAAGGCGAGCTCGAGGACGTCGTGCGGATTCTTGCTGAGAACCGCTGGCCCTGGCGGATGCACGCCACCTATGACGAAACGATCTCTCGGTCTCTCGACGTGTTCGAGAAGGTCAACAAGGATATCCCGCTGGAGGGCCTCAACTGGTTCTTCGACCACGCCGAGACAATCTCCGACCGATCGATCGACCGGATCGCAGCCCTTGGCGGCGGCATCGCCACCCAGCACCGCATGGCCTATCAAGGCGAGTACTTCGTCGAGCGGTACGGCCATGGAGTGGCTGAAGCTACGCCACCCATCAGGAAGATGCTGGACAAAGGCGTCAACGTCTCGGCGGGCACCGATGCCACCCGCGTCGCCTCATACAATCCATGGGTATCGCTTGCCTGGATGGTGACGGGAAAGACCGTCGGCGGCATGCAGCTCTATCCGCGCGCCAACTGCCTTGACCGAGAGACCGCGCTTCGCATGTGGACGGAGAAGGTAACCTGGTTCTCAAACGAGGAAGGCAAGAAAGGCCGCATCGAGAAGGGCCAGTTTGCTGACCTCATCGTGCCGGACAAGGACTTCTTCTCCTGCCGCGAGGACGAGATCTCTTTTCTCGTTTCCGAGCTAACCATGGTCGGCGGCAAAATCGTCTATGGTGCGGGCGAGTTCAAGGCCCTTGACGAGAACAACATCCCACCCGCCATGCCGGATTGGTCGCCGGTGCGCAAGTTCGGCGGATATGCCGCCTGGGGCGAGCCGGACGGCGCAGGCGCCCGCTCGCTGCGCCGCACTGCGATTTCCACATGCGGATGCGCAAACGACTGTGGCGTGCACGGCCACGACCATGCCGGTGCCTGGACATCGAAGCTTCCGATCAAAGACCTCAAAGGCTTCTTCGGCGCGCTTGGTTGCTCATGCTGGGCTGTCTGACTCTCAGATTTACCGAAAATCGGAGTGGCAGTTAGTACCTGCCACCGATTATGGGCAAGACTGCCCTGTTATTTCATCCAGCGCAACGAATTCGTAAATATTGCTGCAATTTTTGTCTATCAGCAGCGGCTGCACACTTTCTCCATCAAAACAATATTAGCTCTCAAGATCAGAGGAACTGCCATGTCTTCCCTGTCTCTCTCCGGGCTCCGCAGCGGTGTTTTGCAAAGCGCGTCCGCGCCTGCTTTTAAAACCACTGCATTGCTGGCCCTCTGTGCGGCGTATATCCAAGGTCCACTGTCCAAGATCGCCGACTTTCCGGGCGCCATTGCCGAGATGCAGCATTTTGGCCTTACGCCACCTTCCGCATTTGCGGTGCTGGTTATCGGCTTCGAACTCACAGCCTCCGTCATGGTCATCACAGGCTTTTTCCGCTGGCTGGCCGCATTTGCTCTAGCAGGCTTCACATTGATCGCCACGCTGATTGCCCTGCGGTTCTGGGAAATGGCTCCCGGAATGGACCGTATGATGACAACCAACGCCTTCTTCGAACATCTGGGACTGGCCGGTGCATTCGTGCTCGTTGCCATCTCCGATCTGACCAAAGGCGCCAAGTCATGAGCGCGACCAAATCCCCAAGCGGTACTTTCGCGCCGCTTTACCAACCGGTATTTGCGGTGCTTTGGGCCGCAACCGTGCTGGGCAATACCGGCAGCTTTATGCGTGATGTCGCTAGTTCCTGGCTGATGACCGACCTTTCCGCGTCGCCGGCCGCGGTTGCCATGGTTCAGGCTGCCGGAACGCTGCCGATCTTCCTGCTCGCCATTCCTGCGGGCGTACTTACCGACATCCTCGACCGCCGCAAATTCCTGATCGCCGTGCAGATATTGCTGGCTTCCGTTAGTATAACCCTGATGGTGCTTGCACAGACGGGCATGCTTTCAGTCAGTGCACTTATCGGCCTAACCTTTCTAGGCGGCATCGGCGCGGCGCTGATGGGCCCAACCTGGCAAGCAATCGTGCCGGAACTGGTCAAGCGGGAGGACGTGAAGAGCGCGGTGGCGCTGAACTCGCTTGGCATCAACATTGCCCGTTCCATCGGTCCAGCGGCAGGCGGCCTGCTACTTGCGGCTTTTGGCGCTAGTGTTACCTATGGTGCAGACGTCGCGAGCTACATCGTTGTCATCGCTGCGCTCGTCTGGTGGCCGCGTGCCAAGAATGCCGATGACGCCTTGGCGGAAGGGTTTCTCGGCGCGTTCCGGGCAGGTCTTCGCTACACCCGCGCCAGCCGTCCGCTGCATGTGGTGCTATTGCGCGCTGCCATCTTCTTTGCATTTGCCAGCGCGGTTTGGGCTCTTCTTCCACTTGTTGCCCGGCAACTGCTGGGTGGAGACGCTGGCTTCTATGGCATTTTGCTCGGCTCCGTCGGCGCGGGCGCTATTGCAGGCGCGCTTATCCTGCCGAGACTTCGGAACAACTTCGATGCTGATGCGCTTCTTCTGGGCTCTGCCATTGTGACAGCACTTGTCATGACTGCTCTTTCACTCGCGCCGCCAAAGTGGGTCGCCATTCTCGTTCTCCTCTTTCTCGGTGGAGCGTGGATTATCGCGCTTACGACCCTGAATGGAGCCGCACAGGCAATTTTGCCGAACTGGGTGCGAGGCAGAGGACTCGCCGTCTACCTCACGGTATTCAACGGAGCGATGACGGCAGGAAGCCTGGGCTGGGGCACGATAGGCGAGGCCGCAGGCGTGCCCGGCACGCTGTTGATCGGGGCGGTTGGCTTGATCGTGGCTGGGTTCGTGATGCATCGCGTCAAGCTACCCGCCGGTGATATCGACATGGTCCCTTCAAGCCATTGGCCGGAGCCGCTGGTTGCAGAGCCTGTCGCCCATGATCGAGGCCCCGTACTGATCCTGATCGAGTACAAGGTCGAGAAACATCACCGCACAGCCTTCCTCCATGCCATCGACAAGCTCTCAGAGGAGCGACGCCACGACGGGGCTTATGGGTGGGGTGTGACGGAAGATTCGGCCGATCCGCAAAAGATCGTAGAGTGGTTCATGGTCGAATCTTGGGCCGAACATTTGCGCCAGCACAAGCGCGTCTCAAATGCCGATGCGGATCTGCAGGGCACGGTGCTAAGCTATCATGCAGGCCCGGAAAAACCCGTCGTGCGACACTTTCTGACGATCAAGCGGCCAGGCATGGCGTGAAGTCACGCCCAATTATGCCCGTGTTATTCGCCCCGTGCTTCTAAGCGCGGGGCTTTTCCATTTCATGCGTGCTGAACAGCTTTACGCTCAATCCTTCGGGCGAGGATCATTGCGACAATCACAATCAAATCGCAACATTTAGGACAATTCTCGTAGCGGGGTTTCTGCGGCATGATCTCTTCATCAGACGAAAACGCCTCGCCTGATGAGATTGAAGACAACTCAAAGAGCCGAGACGATGACCTCTGAATTTTTCCCTATGACCCGCCGCAGCGTTCTCACCACGACAGCGGCGATGGCTGCTGCAAGCACGCTTTTTCCAGCATTTTTCTCTGCAGCCACGGCTGCTTCCACCACCACACCAACCGAAGGAAACAAGACAATGGCATATGTAACAACCAAGGACGGCGTTGAAATCTTCTACAAGGACTGGGGTCCGAAGGACGCACAGCCAATCGTTTTCCATCATGGCTGGCCGCTGTCTTCCGACGATTGGGACGCGCAGATGCTGTTCTTCGTCTCCAAGGGTTATCGCGTGGTGGCGCACGACCGTCGCGGTCACGGCCGCTCGGCCCAGGTCTCGGAAGGCCACGATATGGATCATTACGCTTCCGACGCTTTCGCTGTTGTCGAAGCGCTGGACCTGAGGAATGCTGTCCATATCGGCCACTCCACCGGTGGCGGTGAAGTTGCCCGCTACGTGGCAAAGCATGGCGAACCGGCTGGTCGCGTTGCCAAGGCGGTTCTGGTTTCCGCCGTTCCGCCTATCATGGTCAAGACGGATGCCAACCCTGAAGGCCTGCCGATGGAAGTCTTCGACGGCTTCCGCTCAGCACTTGCCGCCAACCGCGCGCAGTTCTTCCGCGATGTTCCGGCAGGCCCTTTCTACGGCTTCAATCGCGATGTTGCGAAGGTGCATGAAGGCGTTATCCAGAACTGGTGGCGTCAGGGCATGATGGGCGGTGCGAAGGCCCATTATGATGGCATCAAGGCTTTCTCGGAAACAGATCAGACGGAAGACTTGAAGAACATCAGCGTTCCGACACTCGTCCTGCACGGCGAAGACGACCAGATCGTTCCAATCGCGGATTCGGCCCACAAATCGGTCAAGCTATTGAAGAGCGGCACGCTCAAGACCTATCCCGGCTTCTCCCACGGCATGCTGACCGTCAATGCCGATGTGCTCAACACCGATCTCTTGGCATTTATCAAGGGCTGATGTCTCTAAACCAACAGGTGAGGCCGCAACCTTCCAGTTGCGGCCTTAGGACTTGCCACCAAGCCGACTGCCCCAGAATGTTGCGCCTTGCGTGTGCGCCAACTCTAGTGCAGCCTCGAGCGCTTTCGAAGCCTCCCTCCCGGACAGCGCAAGAAGTCGCATCATCTCCGGCGCGCACCAGCTTTCCTGCTCTCCAGTCAGCCGATCATGCAGCCAGTCGTCCGGGACAGGGGCACCGAGGGTGGCGAACACTTCCATTTGCATGGCAGTCGCATCGATGGGCAGCATCTGTTTCTTGCCAAGCCCGGCATCAAAGCCGACGGCCCAGATTTCCCAATGCCTCATGCCCTTTCTTGCCGTCGTTTCGGCAAGCATGGCATTCCACTCGGCTGCAAGATCCGGCTTTCCGGCCCAGAGCGCGACGGGAATGCAACCAATGGCGAGACCATAGCAGGTGGTCAGGTCATGGCGAAGGTCTTTCACATGGGCTGCGCAATCCAGCGCTGTCTGCACGGCCACATCATAAGCACCTTGTAGCCAGAGAATACGCATCAGAAGAGAGAGTACCGCAGTCTTTCCATCCACCTGCGCATGGTTGGTGTGATTGGTTCTATCCGGCGTCTGATCCCCCGCAATGACCTGATGGAGCATTTTCAGTGCTTCTGCCTGATGACCCATGAAGTGATGGGAAAGTGCCAGCATGTGATCGGCAGTAAGAATATGGGCGACTTCGCCTGTCTCATAGGCGGGAACTTTGAAATTCTCTGCCAAGCTAAGGCTTCGGGTGTAATCACCTGCCAGAATGGCTTGCGCCCACAGTCCCCATGCTGCGCGCAAAACACCGGGTTCGTCGTCACAGGCTTTCGCGATCTCCATGGCTCGCTGGAAGGCTGCTCTCATCTCTTCGCCCGGACCTTCTATGTGCCACAGTGCATGACCATAGGCTGCCATCACCTCCGCTTCTGCCTGCGTTCCCGCAATATCTGTACCTTCCGTAGCGCGGATCGCACGGCGCAGAAGCGAAAGATATTCGTCCGGCAAGGAGAGATGGAACCAGAGTGCCGCTGAAGCTGAAGCCAGTTCGACGCCCAACCGAGCATCGCCTGCCTTTGAGAAGCACCAGTCCAGCGCAGCACGCAGGTCGTCTACACGCCAGCCATGCTGCGCAAGGCTCTGCCTTGGATCGTTACCGTCCCAGGCTACCCGGTCGGCGGTGAAAAGAGCCAGCGTGTGTGCTGCGTGCGCGTGCCGTACCCGGCTTTCCTCGCCGCTCTCGATCAACCTTTCCTCCGCGTAAAAGCGTGTGGTGTCCAGAAGCCTGTATAGGCTTGATCGGCCATTGCGGTCCATGGTCACCAACGATTTGGACACAAGCCCCGTCAATGTCTCCATAGCTTCTGCTTCAGGCAGGCCGCTGACCGGAATCACCGCATCCAACTGAAAATAGGAGCGGAAAACCGAAAGACTGCGAAAGACGGAGCGCTCACTTTCGGACAGGAAATCATGGCTCCATTCCAGCGTTGCCCTTAGCGTCTTTTGACGGGGCAGAGCTGTCCGGCGCCCCTTGGTCAATAAGGAAAACCGGTCATCCAGACGCGCGGCGATGTCGCTGGCATCGAGTGAGTCCATGCGGGCAGCAGCCATCTCAATCGCCAAGGGAATGCCGTCTAGTTGCTGGCAGATGCGTTTCACGGCACTGACATCCACGTCCAAGAGTTCGAATTCATGATAGCTGGCCTTCGCCCTCTCGCAGAATAATTGGACAGCAGAATATCGGATGGCGTCTTGCGCAGTCTTAACATCCTCCACCGGCGCCTCAAGGGAAGGAAGGCGAAAGACCCATTCCGCTTCGGCCCTCAGCGGTTCGCGGCTTGTCACCAAAAGCACGAGGTCCGGCGCACCTTGCAGGATTGTTTCAGTCAAGGCTGCGACGGCCTCGACCAGATGCTCGCAATTGTCGAATAGCAAAAGCGCCCGCGCGGAGCGTAGGCAATTCAGGATAGCTTGCTCCACTCCCGTAACAGAGGCCGCAAGTCCGAGTTGGGTCGCAAGCGCCGTCGTCACGAGCGCAGGATCGGAAATCGGAGCAAGATCAATAAAGTAAGCAGACGTACGGTGTCGCGCGGCGTAGTCTTGAGCCACTGCAATTGCGACGGTGGTCTTCCCAATGCCTCCGGGTCCGACAATGGTTAGAAAGCGCCGCTCATCGAGAAGCTTCACCAGCCCTGAAGTAATCTCTTCGCGCCCGATGACCCGTCCAAGATTTTTAGGAAGATGAACCTCCGGCTGCGCCTGATCGTCAGAAGAGTACGCCGAAGCCTCAGAGGAGGAAATTTGCCGAATTTTACCGATGAAGCGATAGCCGCGCCCCGCTTCGTTAAGGATGAAGCGGTTCGTATCGGGTTTCTCGCCGAGCGCCTTGCGAAGGGCAGAAAGATGCACCCGGAGCGCGTTCTCATCTACGGTAGTGTCGGGCCAGACCTTCGACATCAACTCGGCACGCGTCACCAACTCGCCTTGCCGCTCCACCAAAGCAACGAGGATATCAAGCGCCCGGGATCCAATGCGTACCGATTGCCCATTCTCGCTTAGCGTGCGTGCACGCAACGAAAGCACAAAATTGTCAAACGCGATCACGTCGTCGGAAAGGAGGTTCATCAGGCAAAAATTCTCTTAAACCGGTGGTCGAGGACGACACATCTTAATACCGTTTAACAGCGCTTAATTACCGCCTTTCGCGTTGGTTTGCTAGTTTGGACCTGCAAACAACCACACCGAAAAGCGAGAAGATCAAATGTCTATTCACGTTTCAGACCTCGGTATGTCGCCCGCCGTTCCCGTTCGCATTGAAGCTAGCTCCGGGTCCGTTTACCCTGATCTCGCAGTCTTGCTCGAACAAGCCGAGCGGTCTGCCCTGGGCAGCAACAAAGCTGCGTTTGAGTATATCAGCCACGCTCGCGCCCTATTATCGGCTCCAGCTTGCACCGCTGGCGGTCTGGCACCATGGCAGATCAAGCGGATCGAACGCTACATTGCAAAAGAACTGGGAACTGGGATCACACTGACTGATCTTGCGGACGAAGTGCGTCTGTCACCAAGCTACTTTTGCAAGGCATTCAAGAAAAGCTTTGGCACATCGCCTCTCGCTCATGTGCAGATTAAACGAATTGAGCGCGCAAAGGATCTGATGCTGACGTCGAACGCGTCTTTGGCTGACATCGCGTTCGACTGCGGCTTGTGTGATCAGGCACATTTTTCCCGCATCTTCCGTAAGACTACTGGGCTTTCGCCCAGTCAGTGGCGTAAATCTTTCACCACAGACAAGGGTTGATTTGAATTATGGCCCTACAGTCCGGATCATCGCCCCTTAATCTTGTAAAAGGCACAGAAAGCTTTCCCCTCGACGCTGATGCTCAGAGGTTCGTGGAGAGTTTCAGCCAGTTACCCAGCGACCTCAAGTCTTTTCGCTCGGACCTAGTGGGGCTGCAAATGCCGGACCTATATGAATCAGACGTTGATACGACTTTCATTCAGCCTGCGTCGGAAAATGCAACACAAAATCCCTTCCGCCTCGTTCGGCCAAGAACGGAAGAGACGCTGCCACTTTTGCTCTATTTTCATGGTGGAGGATGGTCGCCAGGCAAACCACATTCTCATGACCGTTGGCTTAGACAACTCGCCGTAGAGGCGCGCATGGCTGTGGCCAGCTTGGATGACGCTCTTCCAGATGAAGTTGGGACGCAGATCAGGATCGAGCGCGCTGAGGCCGTAATCCGAGAGTTGAAAGATCATGCAGGTGATTTGCGTATTGACCCATCACGAAATGCGTTTGCCGGAGATAGCATGGGCGCTCATTTTGCGGCCTCGGCGTGCCTTCAAATCCAAGGCAAACGCATTTTCAAGCCGACAGCTTTAATACTGATCTGCCCGTTGATCATCGGCGCCCGCGACAGCTTGTCACGAGCCAAGTTTGGTTCGGGGCCTTGGCTCACCATGGACGTTGTGCGCGCGATGCTCGCTCATCCGAGTCTGGCAACCAAAGAGACGTCTTCGGCTGCGAAGCCTTTCACGGAGAAACGACATCTGGATAGAGCTCCCACGACTATCATCATTACGGCAGAATGCGATCCGCTTCGCGACGAAGGTGAAGACGCTGCGCGTGTCTTGATGGAGGCTGGTGTCAGTGTAACTGCGACACGATATCTAGGAGCAGTTCACAATTTTCCCGTACTGGATCAGCTAGCTGATAGCGCGCCTTCCAGCGCAGCATTACAGCAGATCGTTGGCACTCTCCGCGCAACTACAGCGAAGAGGGATATCTCTTAGTGGACATGCTGAATGCACAAGTCACGGCCCATTTTGAACGGAGTGAGCCTCAATGTAACCCGCTTTTGAATGCCGTTTTTGTTGCTGAGGCGGAAATTATATCCGCTCGGCGGATTTTATGGACTGATACCCAAAGCCAGGGCACAAGGGTGGCACCCACGATCGTTCATGGCAGGAAAACAGAGGGAGTTTCAAGGATTGTCCATTAGGCCTTTGAAATCATCTGATAATTAAAGTTCTCCAGGCAGGCCGTTTTAGGTCGGTTTTCCACTAGAAATCAGCGTCCGCTTCTTACAGAAAAAAGCAACACCTTCTCAACAACTTGAAGAATTCTGAGGGCCGTCGATCAAACCTTCTGTGCTCAAGCGGGTCTCGCAAAATTGGCCGGAGACCCGCAGCAATGGCTGCTATCGGCCGAAGGATGCAGGAGCAATACAATCGGATACATCGACTTGCGAGAGCACATGGTTCAAGGTTAGCCGCTCCGCTACCAGAAAGTGGCCTACATGGTTGTGATGCGGTTTCAAGTTACGCGCTCACGGATGCTGAAACTTGCTCTTGAGCCATAGAAGCATCGATGAAGTGCCAGCCAGCAATGAACCGCCATCGATCGGAACGCCACCCGTGAACGACGTAACAAGAGCTCCAGCTTCCTGAGCGATGAGTTTTCCTGCCGCATAATCGTAGTGGCTGAGGCCATCTTCGAAATAGCCGTCTAGTCGTCCCGCACCAATATAAGCGAGATCGAGTGCGGCCGAACCCAGTCTGCGGACGCCCGCTGTTTCGTTGGTGATGGCATCCAGGCTTTGAAAGAAGGTGCTGCGTTCGATTGCCTTCAACTGTCCTTGGATCGGCATGGAAAGGGAGATGATCGCCTCGTCCGGACGTTTGTCACTGAGCCGAGCGAGTCTCTTTCCGTTCAGCCATGCGCCACAGCCTCGAATGGCGGTGAACATTTCGTCACGCAAAGGGTCAAGGACGACACCCAACAATTCGCCATCGTCGTCGCATAATGCAATGCTGACGGAAAAATACGGGATGCCCCAAATGAAATTACTGGTTCCGTCGAGCGGGTCCACCACCCACCGCTGTTTGGATTCGCTCCTATGAGTACCGGTTTCTTCGCCCACAAAACCATAATTGGTGCCTGCTCGTGCGAGAACCGCGGCAATTGCATGCTCTGCGGCAAGGTCAGCCTTGGACGCATAATCTCCCAAAGCTTTTCGTTGAACATCGTTACGCGAAACATCACCAAAATGCGCTTTTAACTCGGCGCCTCCTGCAAGGGCTGCGGACGACGCAAGCTGCATGAGTTCTTCAAGGGGCAAGTCGGCCATTGCTTATGCTTCCACAGGCAGAAAAGTTATGGTCTCGAAGTCCACGCCGACGCGCGATCCCACATTGATTGCGCTTCGGGTCTCCACGGAGATGATCGCACCGTTCTCAAGCCGAAGGCTTTGCATCCAGGCCTTGCCCATGAAGCGCCGATCTTCCACTGTCGCATCGATCAGTGCGTTGCCGCACTCGCGTATCATCACCTGTTCAGGACGCACCACAAGCGTGCCCTTGCCGCTGTGGCCTCTTTCCAAAAGAGACAGCTTCGATCCATCCGCCATCTGGAAACCGGTTGCCTCAAAAGTGCCTTCCAGAAAATTCGCGCTGCCGACGAATTCGGCCACGAAGCGGTTGACGGGTCGCGAGTATATGGTTTCAGGATCTGCAAGCTGTTGCACGATGCCATTCTGCATGACCGCAATCCGGTCCGACATTTCCAGAGCTTCCTCCTGATCATGCGTCACATAGATGGCTGTCAGGCCGAGCCTTTTCTGCAGGCTGCGCAGTTCGTGGCGGAGTGACACTCGAAGACGCGCGTCGAGATTTGACATCGGCTCATCCATAAGCAGGAGCGGCGGATTGATGACAAGCGCACGCGCCAGCGCGATGCGCTGCTGCATGCCGCCACTCATTTCTGCGGGAAAGCGCTTTTCAACGTCGTGAAGTTCGACTTGCGCCAACGCGGCCCGAACTCTTTCTGCGACTTCGTCTTTGGGGACTTTACGCAGCTTCAGCCCGTAGGCGACATTGTCGAAAACCGTCTGGTTCGGCCACAATGCATAGTTCTGGAAAACGAAGCCAATATTCCTGTCCCAGGCGGCAAGCGAAGTCACGTTCTGCCCATTGAACAAAATCCTCCCACCATCAATGGGATGGAAGCCTGCGATGGCCCGCAAAAGCGTCGTCTTGCCGCAACCGGATGGCCCTAGCAGCGTGAAGAATTCACCGGGTTTTATCGTGAGGCTAACGTCTTTCAGAACCGCGTGATTACCAAAGGTCTTGGACACAGCGTCTATGACGACCTCGCAGCCTTGGGTGGGAGCTTTGGACGATAAGGTTTCAACCACCGAATTTTCCTCGAATTTGGCCGTATCGGACGATGAAATAGAGAGGGATGTAGATAATCAGCATCAGGAGAATGGTCTGTGCAGCAGAAACACCGAAATCGGCATCCACCAAGGTGTTCTCGAAGATCACGGCCGTCATCGGTTTCCACGGCGGACGATAGAGAACGATGGTGGACGACAGCTCTGTCACGATGTGGAGGAAGGTGAGCGTTGCCCCGGTCACGGCACCCGCAAGCACCAGAGGCGCGGTTATGGTGACGAACACTCTGAGCGGACGCGCTCCGAGACTGATCGCGGCCTCCTCGAGGGCCGGATGAACGCGTCTAAGGGCCGCTTCTGACGCCTTGACCGTAAAGGGAAGGTTACGAATGAGATAGGCAAGAACAAGGATGAACCATGTGCCCGTCAGTTGGACCGGCGCCTTGTTGAACATCATGATGAGGCCGATGCCCAGCACTGTGCCGGGAATGACATAGGGCATCATGACCGTGAGGCTGAGAACCGGCGCGATGATGCGATAACGCTTGCGTATGATCACATAGGCAATCCCCAGTCCGATGGCTGTGGCGGCCACCGTTCCGGCAATACCAAGCGACAAGGTCACCCAGGCAGGTCCCATCCCGGTGCGCCACATGGTGGTGTAGTTTGCCAGCGTCAGGTTCGCTGTCGGCAGACCGACCCGCCATTCCATAAAGCTGGATATGAGCACCGTGAGGTGAGGCGTGAATGCCATGAGAAGGGCAATGCAGATGGCTCCGAGGACCACAGCATGGGCGAGCGGCGAAAGCGACTTCCGGTTTAAAGCGCGCGACGACACCACGGCGAAACCGCGTCGCGCCAGATAGATTTGCTGCGCCATAAGGAAAAGGCTCGAGATGATGATGAGCACCATCGATCCTGTCGCCGCTAGAGCCGGATTGCGTCCGGCTTCACTGAGGAAGGAGGTGTAGATCAGAACCGGCAGCGCATTGACGTCCAGACCGATGATTCGCGGTGTTCCAAAGTCAGACAAGGCTGCCATCGTCGCAAGATAGAGCCCGGTGATAATCCCGGGGAGCGCGAGCGGAATTTCGACGGTCATGCGCACACGAGGCGGTCTGGCTCCGAGGCTTTCCGCCGCCTCGATATGACCGGCGTCCAAGCTCTGAAACGAGCTATGGCTAAGCAGAAAGATGATCGGGAAAACAAGCCAGGTGATAACCCATATGACGCCATGCAAGCCAACAATCGAGACATCAAGACCTAGATAATTGGTCAGAACGCCATTTCGCCCCAGGAGCAAGCGCCACGCATATGCTCCCAAAAATGGTGGAGAAACGGACGCCATGGTGACAAGAAAGACGATCGCCGTGCTGCCCGCGACCCGGTAGCGCGCGATAAGATAGGCAAGCGAAACCCCGATCAGAGCGGCGATGCCGGTTGAGGTCAAGGCAATCAACAAGCTGTTCAGCGTAGCGGAAAGTGTTTCCGAGCGCGTGAAGAAATCGATGTAGTGAGCGGCAGAGAGCGATAATGCCTTGTTTTCAAAGGTGATGTAGGCGTTTGCGGCATGCGACAGCAAGACGGTGTTGGGGGCCTGCGCCTGCATCTTTAAAGGTGCGGGGGTTGTTGTGGCAAAAAGCCCGCGCGGCGCCTGTTGTGAGAGCGCGAAACGAGCGGTGCCCACATCAAGTTGCAGGAGCCCGGCGCCGTCCCTGCCCAGAGAAATCGGCTCTTGCGATGAGAGGCGCAGCGTTCGGTCGTCCTCGACACTAACCTTCAGATGGTCAGTCGAAGCCAGCGATATGGCCAGCCCGTCGGAGCTTTTCTCCACTCCGTAACGGGCGGTCATTTCCGGCACGGATTGCAAGCCGTCCTTATTATGCAGAAGAGTAAAACGGCCGCCCTCCTCCAGCAGGGAGGCGGCCATGAGGCGAACTTGCGGGACGATTATCGTCAGGCCGCAAAGCACGAGCGCGACGATTGAAAAGATCAGCCAATTGTCGCGCAGCACTTTCATTTTCCGCGAAGCTCCTGGAAGCGAGCCACGACAACCGGGCGCGGATCGACAGCCGACACGATCGTGAGCGTGGACATGTCAGGCAGGGCGGCCGGGGGCGTTACATCCTTGCGTGCTGAACGTCGAACGGTGGCATCGCGAACGATCTCATGCACCTTCTTGCTGCCCAGGAAATCGATGAAGCTCTTGGCATCGTCGAGGTGCTGCGCGCCCTTGGCGATAGCCTGAGCATCGATCTGTCCGGTGACGGCATCGCTTGGATAGACGATATCGATTGGAAGCCCCTGCGCCTTCCACTTGGCACCGAGATCTTCGTTGATCCAGCCGACTGCCGCTTCACCGTCCCGGACTGCGTTGAATGCGTCATCAGAACCGGGCGCAATACGCGCACCCTTGGCCATCTGGCCAACGAAATCCCAGCCGAAATTGCCCGCAAGAGCAGAGAGAATGACATAGCCCGTACCAGATTTCGCTGGGTCTGGAATAATCAGACCGCCATTCTTTGCAAAATCATGTGAAACGAGATCTTTTTGCGTCTTGGGCATGGAGCCGGTTTCGACCCGCTTGGTACTAACGATCAGAGGCTGCAATAGCACCGTGAACGGATGCCAGATGTGATTGGGATCGTTCGTCACCATCTCGGCGTCCGACTTGCTCTCGTATGCTTGGAAGAGCGCCGAATTTTCTTCGAAAGTCTGTGTCGGTCCGCCCCACATCACGTCGGCCGAGGAGTGACCGCCTTCGGCACGCAGGCGCTCGATGAGTTCGCCCGTCCCACCGCGCACGACAGTCACCTTCACGTCCGGATTCGCTTTGGCAAAAGCTTCAAGAATGGGAGCAGACGTTGCCTCCCCATGAGCGGTATAGACGACAAGCTCTCCAGCATTCGCAACACCCAGGATTGAGGCCGAGGCCAAAGCGCCCGCCATGATCCGCCGCAAGGTCCATTTCAGCATGACTGTGTTCCCTTTTTTAAAGTCACTGCACTGAGAAGAAGGCGTGCTATTAATTCCATTGGATGGATTAAAAATCAAGCTGCCTTTTTCGCGGATTTACGGGGTTTTTATTACATCTATATGACAAACTCCAGGACGGCATCGCACTGACCTGACTTGACGACAATGAGAGGCACTGATAAATTCCATTTAATTGAATAAATAGGATTTGGCACCCATGAGCCTGATGGGCAGCAATCACACATATTCGGGCCGCTACAATCGTCGCCTGGTTTTCGACCTTATCCGCGCCGCCGGCGGCATCAGCCGGCGCGACCTTGTTCAGGTGACGGGTCTGAAGGCGCAGACAATGTCCAATATATGCAAGGATTTGATCGACCGGTCTTTAGTGGTGGAATCCATTCAGCAGGAAGGCGCGCGCGGCGCCCCGCAAAAAAGGTTGCAAGTGCGTGCGGACGCAGGGTGTTGCCTCGGCATCCATGTGGATCGCGACGGGCTTCTGGGCATCGTCTGCGACCTGGCGGGGCAAGAACTGGGACGCGAAACGGCATCGGCATCGCTCGAAGATCCGTCCGATACGATACGCGCCATAGCCGATATCACGCAGCGTCTGCGCTCTGTTGCCGCCGACCGCCCTGCCTGGGGTATCGGTATCGCCATGCCAACGCTGCAGGAAGCAGAGTTCGAGCATCCCGTCGGCCCGCCGGGCTGGGATGCCTGGAGCCGCATCCCCGTGGCGGAGGCTATCGAAGATTCTTGCGGCCTTCCAACAATCATCGAGAATGACGCCACAGCCGCCGCAGTTGCCGAACTCAGGGCGGGCAGAGCCTCAGGACTGACCCACTACGTTCATATTTTCGTCGGGCACGGGCTCGGCGCCGGTATCATAAACGACAGCATGCCGCTTCAGGGATTTTGGAACAATGCTGGAGAGATCGGCCTCCTGACATGGCCTGCCGAATTCACCAATCCGGACGCTGATGGACAGACTCCGTTCTCTATCGATGAACTGGCAGCGATGCTCTCTTGCGAAAGCAAGGAGATTGCGAGGCCTGGCGTGTTGGAGCAACTCTATGCTCAACGCAACAGTGTTTTGATGCGGTGGCTCGATCTCAATTCAAGGCGCCTCCGATTGCTGGTTTCGCTGCTTGAGAACATCATGGACCCGCAGACGATCATCGTCGGAGGGCATTTTCCGCCAGCGCTCAACAACTCCCTGATTGACCGGGCCTATCCCCTTTTGCCATCCGTCAGCGCCCGAAGCCAACGGGATATTCCCCGGCTGTGTGCTGGCGCACTCGGCCCGGGAGCCGCCGCGATCGGTGCGGCCATGCTGCCCGTGATTGCCCATGGTAGCCCGGACTTCAGGCGTCTCTCATCCATGCGCGGGCGCAGCCAGACCATGGATTTCGAAAGACGCTTCGATCGCGTCGCCGGGGCGCCCACGGATGATGACGCATCCTCCTGATTTACCCCATTCTCGCCAACAGGACTAGAAAATGAAAATTGCAGTCGCCGGGCTTGGCTTTCGGCTTGCCAATGTCATCGCCTCCTTCGCCAAGGCCTGCCCAGACCTTGAAATCGTCGGCCTTATGGACCCCGAGCCTGCAGGACTGCCAGCCATTCTTTCTTCTGGCATGCCGGAACCGAAACGCTTCGATTCAGTGGAACTGATGCTGACGCAGACGCGGCCTGATCTGCTTATGGTCGGTTCGCCCAATGTTTTTCACCTGGACCATATCACCGCGGGGCTGCGCAAAGGCGTGCGCGTGTTCACCGAGAAGCCGGTCGTGATCGATGAAGATCAGTCAATGAAAATGGCGCGCCTGCTTGCCGAATACGGCAAGGAGAGCGTTATGGTAGGGCTTGTTCTGCGGTATTCCGACCTCTATCGGGACTTGCGCGCGGCGCAGGCTCAAGGCCACATCGGCACCATCACGTCGATCGAGGCATCCGAGCATATCGCGCCTTACCACGGCGCGTTCTTCATGCGGGATTGGCGGCGGCACACGCGCTATGCTGGTCCTTTCATCCTGGAAAAATGCTGTCACGACATCGATCTTTACGGCTGCGTCGTGGGGCAGCGCGCCATGGCCGTCGCCAGCTTCGGGGGCCGTAAGTCATTCGTTGCGGAAAACCGGCCCGATCAGCTTTCCGCGTTTCAACAGCGGGAATTCTACAAGAAACCAAGCGGCTGGCTGAAGAGCGATGCCGTCTTCGAGAGCGACGGCGATATTATCGACTATCAGACCGCGATCGTCGAATATCAGGGCGGAGCGACGATGGCGTTTCATACCAACCTCAACGTTCCGGATCAGTTTCGCCGCTTCTGCGTCATCGGCAACAAGGGAATGGCAGAGGGCGATTTCATCCGTAATCGCTTCGAGGTCCACTCCGCCATTACGGGCGAAAAGCTTGTCGAGCGGCGTTACGAGGGACACGAAAGTGATCACTATGGTGCAGATGATCAGATGGCTTTGGATATTTACAAGCATCTGACCCAGGCGGCACCACTACCCGTCAATATCGTTGCGGCTTTGGAAGCGGGACTCGTAGCAATCAAAATCGAAGAGGCACGTCGTGCCCGGCGCACTGTCGAGCTCGCTGAGACCTGGCAGCGTTTCGATGACGCGCTTTGCAGCCCTGTAGCTGCAGCCTGAGGCCAAGTTCATGAACATTCCCTCCCCATCATCACCCGTTGTCATCCGCAACGCCCAGCCTTCCGATGAGGCTGCGATCCTGGATATCTGCCTGCGCACATCAGACAGCGGACGAGACGGATCACGACACTACACTGACGCGAGACTTCCGGGTTTTGTCTGGGCCTTGCCCTACGTTCGCTTCTGCCCAAAAAATGCCTTTGTCCTGACCCAGCGCGGCGTCGTGATGGGTTACTGTGTCGCAGCACCCGACACGACCGCCTATGAAGATTGGCTTGAGGCCTCATGGTGGCCCTTCCTGAAAGAAGAGCTTCGCGATTTCTCAGCGCGGACTGCAGAGGATGAGAATGTTCTTTCTCATATCCAAAGCCCGTCAAGAACACCAGCTCAGGTGACGAACCCCTACCCGGCACATCTGCACATCAATATTCTACCTGAGCTGCAGAATGGAGGTCATGGGTCGTCACTGGTGAGACATCAATTGAATGCGTTGATGCTGTCCGGAGTAGAAGGGGTCCATCTCGGGGTGAACCAGCACAACGAAAGGGTCGTAGCATTTTACGCGAAGTTTGGCTTTGTCGAAATCGACCGGACGCCTTCGATCCTGATGGCAAAGCGGCTTGTTGAATGAAAGGGGCGTTCGCAAAGCAGTGAACCGAACTCACAACTAGCGTGAATAACAAAACCTTTCATCTGCACGCAGTCGCGGAAATAATTGCCACCAACCCGTCCTGTTGACTGAGGCCCAAAGCCAGGGCACAAAGGTGGCATTCAAGGTCGCTCGGGGCGGGAAAATATAGGGAATTTCAAAATTTATCCACTAAGTCACTGAAATCAAGTGAGAATCCGCCCCCCTTAGCCAATTCTCCCTAAATGTCCTTCATTCCTTGATTTCGCAGTCGGGCCGGATAGTGTTTTGGCATCATTGGCGACCTGATGCCCGGGCAAAATTCGGGCACGGGCATTGTAAGTGGCAATCGAGGTCAGAGAACTCATGGCATTTCGCCGCGACGCCGAGGATCGATCTGCATGCATGTAGCTGACGGAGGCTGCCAGGTTGACGTTAACCTGGAAGACCATCCCTGCATTGCAATCCTATGATCAGCAAAACGGATATTGCTTTTTGCAAAGTGCCAACTTTACTTTCTATACGGCTATCGTAGCCGGCTGAATATGCTCCGGGATTGGACACACGTAAGGCTCGCCGCTCATCGCCACCTGCCACTCGTCCTTTGCTTTAGCCAGCAACTCAGGTGAGGTGGCCAAATCCAGCCCTGTTGAAGCCAAAGCTTTCGCGGCGTGCACCATTGCTTTATGAGCGGCAGCGCTTTTTCCCTGCGCGACCACCTGCCATGTATGCGGATTGGTTCCGATTGCCCAGGCCGGAGCCCAGCATTGCGCAGTCGGGGTAACACGGCTCACGTCTCCGACGTCAGTAGACCCTGCGCGAAAGTGGGATTGGCCTTCGAAGGCGCGCAGGCCCGTGTGCAACGGCGTGGAGCCATCGATCTTCTCGTTGGAGAAGGCATCGCCTTTGATTTGGTAGAGTTTGATGCTGCTTCTGATCGCTTCTTGGGTGAATGTCGCCTGGATCTTTCGAGCAAAATCAATATCTGCCTCGTCGAATGGCACCGGCCCGATGGCCACCAGATTTTCGTGGATGGCATTTTCGAGCGTGAGGTTTGGCAGAAGATTTGTGGCGGCGGTGTCGAATATGATCTCGACCTCCGTTCCTGTCATCATCGCCGCCCCGCGCGCCACCTGATCGACGCGTTCGGCCAGTGCCAAGGCCTGTGACATCTCGGGCGCACGAACCAGATACAGCACTTCTGCTTTCGCCTGGACGACATTGGCAGCGCGCCCACCCGCGTCGGTGATAGCGTAATGAACGCGGCAATCCTGTGGCATGTGTTCGCGGAGGAAATTCACGCCGACATTCATCAGTTCAACCGCATCAAGAGCAGAGCGTCCGAGATGAGCAGCGTTAGAGGCGTGAGCGGCAACTCCCTTGAAACGGTAGTAATATTCGAGCACTGCCAGATTGTTCGTTGATCTGACACCATTGAAAGGTGCCGGATGCCAGGTGAGAGCAGCGTCCACATCGTCGAATGCACCTGCCCGTACCATGAAGGTCTTGCCCGAGCCCCCTTCTTCTCCGGGGCAACCATAATATCTGATAGTGCCCGGCAGGCCGTTCGCCTCAAGATGTTTCGCCAACGCAATTGCTGCCAAAAGCGAACCAGCCCCCAACAGGTTATGGCCACAGCCGTGGCCACTGGCACCGGGTTCGCCCTGAAGAGGCTCATCAATGCCCGCAAGCTGGCTCATGCCTGCAAGCGCATCGTATTCGCCCAGAAACGCGATGACGGGATTGCCGCCACCATACTGGCCGATGAATGCGGTTTCCATTCCTGCGATGCCTTGCTCGACCGCAAATCCATGCTGCTTCAGCATCTGAACGAGCAGTTCAGCCGATTTGAATTCGTCGAATTTGAGTTCCGCAAGATCCCAGATCCGGTCGCTCAGGATGGTAAAATCCGGCGCGAGACGGTCGATCGATTGAGTCAGGGATTTCAGGGCAGTTTGATCTGGCATGCTGTTCCTCAAGGCAAAGCGAAACCATGTCCGCGCATCGACAATGGCGGAGGCTTCTGTCAGGTAGATAGGCAACGCACGAATGCGATGCCTTTGCATGATGGGTTATTGAGCGACGGAGACTTCCCAGAGCCGCGCATTCGATTGCCAGACAGGCTGGCCTTGAAGGGACTTGGTTGCCCCCCAGACATCGATCATGTCGTAAAGAAAGATGCCCGGCATTTCCTCCAGCATGAGGTCATGAAACTGGTCGAAAATCGCCTGCCGCTTTTTCTGATCGATTTCTGCGTAAGCCGCCTTCATCAGCTCGATTGCCTTAGGATTGTCCCACATCAGCGAGGCATTCTTGTCCTTGTCACCGACGTAAAAGCTATACATCAGCGCCGGGTCGAGCCGCGGTGCAACGGATTGCGAGATGATCTGGTAATTGCCGGAACGACGGCGATCCACCTGTGTCGCGTAGTCCAGCACTTCGATCTGCACATTGAGTCCGATCTGCTGCAACATGGCTTGCGCGATAACGGCAGCGGGGAAGCTTGGAACATTGCCGCGCTTGTTGGCGATGATGTTGATCTGCTCGCCTTTGTAGCCGGAGGCCGCGAGCTCTTTCTTGGCCGCAGCCAGATCGTAAGGAAGGCGCTTCTTCTGGGTTTCACTGAAATAGATCGAGTCCGAAGCCACCATGGAGCCGTTGGCCTTGCCGGTGGCATTTGAAGCAGCAGCAACAAGCTCATCCATATCGAGCGCCATTGCCATGGCACGGCGCACACCGGGCTTGCTCATCACAGGGTCGCGGGTCTGGATATAGAACAGGTTCTTGCCGTTGTTTTGCGAGATGATGACCTTGGCCTTTTCGCTCTTCTCGAACTCCGGAATGAGGTCGGGAGAGATTTCTGCCGTGTCGAGCACGCCGGATTGCAGACCAGCCTTCACAGTGGATGCATCGGGGATGACCATAAACTTGATGCCGTCCACCAGCGGACGTTTTGAACCGACCATGCCATCCGGCTTGCCGTCATTGGCTGGCGATTGATATCCATCGAATTTGGACAGTTGAATGTATTCGCCCTTCTTCCACTCATTCCATTTGAATGGACCGGTGCCGACCGGCTTATCGAACGAGCCATCGGCCTTGAGCGAATCCTTCGAGATCATTCCGGTATAGCCACATTCAGGCCGCGCCATCAGACCGAGGAAAACCGCCGAAGGTTTCTCCAGCGACATGGTGACAGTCTGGGCATCGACGGCCTTGATCCCTGTCACTTTCACCGTTCCGCCGTCGAAGTCCTTGATGCAGGTCCATTTCGTGGCCGGATCCATGTAGCGGTTCCAATTCCAAACCACATCATCAGCCGTCAGCGGCTTGCCATTGTGGAACTGGACGTTCTGCCGAAGCTTGAAGGTGTAGGTCAGCCCATCGGCTGATGTCTCCACGCTTTGCGCCAAAAGAGGCTTCACCTCGCCGTTGTTGGCATAGCCCACAAGCCCTTCGACGATGTGCAGAATGACGCCGTCCGTGTTCCCATCACGGTTGACGCCGGGAATGTTGCTGCGCAAATCCGAGCTTTGCGCAATCACGATATCACGCGCCTCGGCCACGCCCGAAAGCGCGATCAGCATGGTTCCGGCAAGAGTTAAGCTTTTCATGTTCTACCCTCTGTTCTTGTTTGTTGTGATGCTGTTGGGTCAGGCTCGAAAATCATCCCAGCAGACACGCGAAAGACGCCCGATGGTTTCGAGAGATACGGTATAACCCGGCGTTCCATCCGGCATTTCCTGCGGAACCTGATCCGTAAAAGCGGTGATGATGTAGAGCGGCTGGCCGTCATCGTAGACGATGCCCGCATTCATGCGGCCGCGCTTTCCCGTGCCACCCTTGTGTGCGACCACAGTGCCGAAGGGCAGACGCGAGGGGATGGCATAGCGCAGGATCTGATTTTTCAGCGTCTGCAAGGCATAGCTGCTGAGTTCTTGTGAAACGCCGAGATGCTCTGAAGCCTCCTTGGATCCCTGCGCACTGAGGATAGACTGAAGCAGGAACATCTGGTCGCGTGCGGTCGTCGTGGTGACGGATTTCAGCGAATGATCGGGCGAAAGAGCCAGTGGCGGGATCAGGAAACGGTGGTGCGTGCCGACCATCCCGATGGATTGGCAGTAGCTGTTTACTTCTTCCAGCGTCAGCCGCTCGAACACCATCTTGGTGCAGACATTGTCGGACAACACCATCATGCCAGTGATGGCATCGCGCAGCGAGATCACAAGTCCCGGCGTCAGATAGCGGAACATTCCGCTTGCGACCTCTTCGGCAAAACGCGCCTCGTAGACAATCTGCTCTTCGAGATCGAGCCGGCCCTCATGCACGGCTTTGAGCGCCGCCATCATGATGGAGGTCTTGCGTGTGCTGGCCGACGGTGTTTCCTCGCCAGCGCCGCGTTCAAAGATCTCGCCGCTGCGCAAATTTTTGATGGAAAACCGCGTGATGAAGGGCTGCGCGTCACAAATCGCATTCAGCCTTTCAGCGATCGATCCGAAGTTTTCAGATGTGATGGGTGCTGTATTCATTGTCACGCCTCCAGGCGCCATTTGAGTTTCACGCCGCCGGTTTCGTTGAGATCGAGCGCGGGAATTGCCGAGAGAAGACGCCGCGTATAGGCCTCCCTCGGCGTGTCGAAGATCGTGTTGCGATCACCTTGCTCGATGATCCTGCCGTCCTGCATGACGATGACCCGGTCAGCCACCTGTTCGACCACGCCGAGATCGTGACTGATAAACAGGCAGGAGAAGCCGTATCGTTTCTGCAGATCTGAAAAGAGCGCGAGCACCTGCGCACGGACAGTGACGTCGAGCGCTGAAACAGGCTCATCGGCAATCAGGAACCGGGGCCGGCGCGCAATGGCTCTGGCAATTGCCACTCTCTGACGTTGACCACCGGAGAGCTCATGCGGGTAACGAAGAGCGAAATCTGCGCTGAGGCCAACCTCCTCCAGCGTTTCATAGGCGCGCTTCATCTTGGCTGCCCGATCAATTCCGGAAACGAGACGTAGCGCCTCTTCAACCAGAGCAAGGATCGTCATGCGAGGATCGAGCGAGGAATAGGGATCCTGGAAAACCATCTGACAGTTGAGACGATAGTCGCGCCAATCATGATCACGCGTGCGGCCCTGGAAGAGAACCTCCCCTTCGGTTTCCTTGACCAGTCCCGCAATCGTGCGTCCCAAAGTCGTCTTGCCGGAGCCGGAGCCACCAACAAGCGCCACGACTTCGCCTTCATGAATGTCAATCGAGACACCATGCAATGCGCGCTTCGGCTCGCCCCTTTTGAGAAGCGATTTGCGTCCCGGATAATCGACAACAATGTTGCGGGCCGAGACCATCGGCGCGGACGTCGTATCGATGGATCGAACCTCGCCACGGACCGGCAAGGATGAAAGGAGCTTGCGCGTATAGGGATGCTGCGGGCGCTCCAGAATCTGTTCCGTCGTGCCGGCTTCTACGATTGAGCCCTTTTCCATGACGACGATCCTGTCGGTGTAGCGTGCCACCATCGGCAGGTCATGACTGATGAGAAGGACGGCGGTCCCTTCTGCCTTGGTCAGTTCCACCATCAGTTCCATGACATCACGCTGGATCACGGCATCAAGCGCTGTCGTCGGTTCGTCGGCAATCAACAAGGCTGGCTTCAAAAGCATGACGGATGCCAGCATGATGCGCTGGCGCATGCCGCCGGAAAACTCGTGCGGATATGACGTGAGCGCCCTTTCAGGATCCCGAATGCCGACGCGTTGCAGCATGGACAGGATTTTTTCGCGGCGGGTGGAGGCTTGATCCTGCGTATGCAGCGAAAGCCCCTCCTCCAGTTGCCGTCCGATGGTCATCGAGGGGTTGAGCGAGGTCATGGGCTCTTGAAAGACCAACCCGATTTCCGCTCCACGCAGCGTGCGCAGGTTCTTTTCGCTGATGTTGCCGATATCGCGGCCCTTGAAGGTGACCGTGCCGGCCACCTTGCGTATGACAGGCGGCAGCAGGGAAACGAGCGCACGAGTCGCCAGCGATTTGCCAGATCCGCTTTCGCCGACAATGCCGAAGATTTCACCGGGCGCTACATCGAAACTGACATCGTTTACGACACAGACATCACGGCGCGCGATCTGCAGAGAAAGGTTGCGGACGCTGAGAAGTTCTCCTTCAGTCATTTCAAACCTCTCATGCGGGGATCGAGTTTGTCGCGTAGCGCATCACCGAGAAGGTTGATGCCAAGCAATGTGAGCGCGATGCAGAGGCCAGGGAAAAGCCCGAGCCAGACGGCCTGCTCGATGAAGGGACGGCCTGCCGCCAGCATGTTGCCCCAGGTCGGAGCCGGCGGTGGCACGCCGAGGCCGAGAAAGCTCAAGGCGCTTTCCGAAAGAATGGCCCAGCCGAACATTGAGGTGGCAAGCACGGTGATCGGCGCAAGGCAGTTGGGCAGGATGTGCCGGAACATCGTGAAGATCTCGCCGTTGCCCATCACCCGCGAGGCTTCGACGAATTCCCGCTCCCGCAGCGACAATACGGCCCCCCGCACAACGCGTGCCATGGACGGGGTGTAAGCGATACCGAGTGCGAAGATGATTCCGTATTGATTTGCGCCGAACACTGCAAGAAGACCAAGCGCCAGCAGGATGCCGGGGAAAGCCAGCAGTGCATTGTTGACCGCCATGATCAGGCCATCGATCCAGCCGCGGGCATAGCCGCTCACCAAACCGATCAGAGTGCCTGCGATCACCGCGAAGCCCACCGTGAGGCAGCCGATCCAGACACTTGCCCGCGCGCCGACCATCAGGCGGCTCAGGACATCGCGGCCGAACTCATCAGTGCCGAGCAGATGAAGTGGACCGGGAGCCGCAAGCCGCGCGGTGAAGCTGAGCTTCATGGGGTCGAAGGGCGTCCAGAGCAGGCTCAAGGCAGCGACTATCAGAAGGAAGGCGATGAGAATGCCGCCGATCAGGCCATTGAGGGAAACGTGTTTCATTCGGCCACCACGCGCGGATCGAACAGAGGATAGAGGAGATCGACAATCAGGTTGACGACCACGTAGGACATGGCGACGAAGAGAAGGCAGCCTTGAATAACGGGGTAGTCCCGCTGGAAAATGCTGTCGACCATCAGGCGTCCGAGGCCCGGAATGGTGAAGACAGTTTCGATGACGGCGATACCACCCAGCAGATTTCCAAGGATCAGGCCAATCATGGTCCAGGTCGGACCGAAGGCATTCTTGAAAGCGTGCTTCCAGAGAACCGCCTGCTCGGACAAGCCCTTGGCGCGAGCATGGGTTATGTAATCGAGCCTGAGAACCTCCAGCGTGGAAGCACGCGCCATGCGGATCAGAACACCAGCCTCGTGGATGACGAGTGTCATGATCGGCAGGACCAGGTAGAGCAGGCCAGATGTAAAATTGTCCGAGATGGACACATAGCCCAGCACCGGCAGCCAGCCGAGTTTCAGGCCGAAGAAGAGGAGCAGAAGCAATCCGAGCCAGAATGTAGGGATCGACAGCAGAACAGTCGCCGTGCCAATCAGGAAGAGGTCGGATGCGCTGTTTTGACGCCAGGCTGCGATGACACCCGCAGGCACTGCGATGAGACTGGCAAGAATGACTGCAACCACCACGATCTCGGCCGAAACCATGAATCTTGACGCAACAAGCGGCAGCACGGGTTCCTTGTTGACGATGGAGTGGCCGAAATCCCCGCTCAGTACGTTGCCTGACCAAACGAGAAACTGCTGTGGCAGCGATGTATTGAGCCCAAGCTCTCTGCGCATCTCGGCAATCTGATCCGGCGTGGCCATATCTCCCAGCATCAACGCGGCCGGATCACCGGGAATGAATCGAATGAGCGCGAAGACTGTGATGGCAACGATCACCAAGGTTGGGATCGCCATCAACAGTCGATGGAATATGAATCTTATCATCGGTTCCCCTGAACGCGAATGTCGGCACCGGATCTGCAAAGTCACCGGCTGTTATGGGGTAGACTATGACGGATCAAAAAAATGAGCGCAATCTTATGCATTTTTGTCATACAGTAATGCATAATCCTGCGAGCCCCGGGCGGCTCAGGATTCCATCAGGATCCGTTCCGACCTCAAGCGATTGCCCGCTTCTGGGAGATTACGATCTGCCGCTTGAGAGCCTCCATCAAGGCCTTGGTCGCCAGAGAGGCCGATGTTCCCGACGGCGTCGCCAAGGCAAATTCCTGTGTGGTGACGGGAACAAAGGGACGCTGAACAATGGGGAGGTGCTGGTAGAGATTGGCAAAGAAGCTGCTTAAAATGGCAACGCCTAAGCCATGGGCCACATAGGAGCAGGCGGAGCTATTGGTGTGGGTTTCGATCTTCACGTTCTGCTTCACGGCTTCGCGTGAAAATGTCTGGTCGAGCAACATGCGCGTGGGCCTCTGGCGACCAATGAGGATCAGCGGCACCCCACGCAAATCCTTGGCGTGAATTTTTGTCAACGATGCCAGCTCATGCCCTTCGGGCAAAACGCATACGCTCGTTCCCGTTGCCACGATTTCCATGTCTATACCCGGGAGGGCCTGATGTTCGTTGCGCAAAAAGCCAAAGTCGATGACTTTCTGCTCGACCAGGCGTGCAATGTTGGACGTCGTTTCGAAAAAGGTTTCGATTCGCACTGAAGGGTAATCACGCACGAAATCAGTCATCATGGCAGGTGCAAAATTCTCCCACATACTGCTGGGAAGCCCAACCCGGACCAGCTCCGGACCTTTTGCGCCGCTTCGAAGATCTTCTGCCAGCCCTGAAAAGCGGTTCAATCCAAGCAGGATCGTCTCGGCATCACGAGCCAGAATGCTGGCCTCAGGTGTCGGGATAAGCCTGCCCTTGTCCCGGTCAAAAAGTCTCAGTTGAAGATCCGTCTCCAACTGCTGGAGCAGGCGGCTCACTCCGGACTGACTGAGGCCCATGCTTTTCGCAGTGGCAATGGTTGAACCGGTCGCGAGCAGCGTTTTCAGAACTTCCAGCTGTCTGAAATTGATCATCCCGTCGCCACTCCCTCTTAACCGGCTCGATGGCTTAAGCCCATTCCCGAAGGTAGTTCAAGAAGTGAAACGCCATTTTTGGAAGCGGGGAAAGCTCGGAACTGACGACTGCGTAATCAACGGCTATGGTCGGTTCAAGCGCAACAAATGCCAGCGGCAAAGCCTGATACTCCAGCCCCAGCAATTCGCTGACGATTGCAATGCCAAGCCCCTCAGCCGCAAGAGAACAGGCGCAGCCGACGGAATGCGCTTCAATGGCGGGGCGACGGCGAAGACCAGCACGATAGAACACGGCTTCCAGTTCGTGACGGACAGCACGCTCCCGGTTCAGAAGAATGAGCCGCTCGGTCTTCAACTGTTCAACAGTGATTTTGGAGCTTTTGGCAAGGGGATGGCTCTCCTGCAGGACGCAGATATTCCGGGTCGGCATGACATGCTCTTCACGAAGTCCAGGCGTCGGAGACGGCAAACGCGTGAAGCCAAGATCGACCGCGCCTTCCGCCACCATTCGCTCAATCGCAACATAGTTGCCGCATGCAATCTCGATCCTCACGGGACCGGAGTCGGCTAAAAACCTCTTGATCAGGCGCGGCACAAGCGTCGCGGAGAGGCTGGCAGGAAAGGCCAGTTTCAGCGGAATATCCGTTGAACGCCCCTCCTCCAGTTCCTGCGCCGTGATCTTCAACGCAGTCAGCTTGTCTGCTATGGCCCGGATCTGCGGTCCCAGTTGCATTCCTTCGCGCGTCATCGAGAGGCGGTTCTTATCCCTGTCGAACAGGCTTACACCAAGAAAAATCTCCAACTGATGCAGAAGACGGCTGGTATTGGACTGGGAGATGCCAAGATCCGCGGCAGCAGCAATGGTGGAGCCTGTGGCTGCAATCGCATCGAAGGCCTGGATATGTTTGATGCTGATCTGAACGTCGCCCGACTTTTTCATTCTCGTTCTCCCGGATAACGTCACCCGTCATTTGCATAAGATTGCGCCCGTAAACCTGCCCGTTCATCAATGCCGCTTCATGCAAGTTTGCAAGGAAGCGATAGAATGACAACGGCCCTCGAAAGAATTGCGCGACGACTCGTTTCAAGAAGGTCCTTTTCAGCCATTGCGACGGAGAGGGCGGAAGATGCAATTGTGGATACGATTGCCTGCATGATTGCGGGCAGGAATGACCCGGCAACGCACTCTGTTACCGCAGCTTTCGCAAATGAAATCAAACAAGATGGTCCCTCGCTGGTTTTCACGGGTGGCCGTTCATCGCGCTCGATTGCCGCCCTGATTAACGGCACCGCCGCCCATTGTCTCGACTTCGATGATAACTTCCATCCCGCACGTGCGCATGCGTCTGCCGTTCTGGTGCCGGCTCTCCTGTCGATTGCAACAAGCAGTGATCATTTTTCAGGGCTTATGCTGGTAAGAGCCTACCTTGCCGGTCTGGAAGCGCAGGCCTTGGTCGGCTTCGGCGTCATCCCGTCACACTATAACAGGGGCTGGCACGGCACCTCGACAGTCGGCTGCATAGGAGCCGCAGCAGGTGTGGCCATTCTTTTAGGACTTAACGAAGCCCAGATAGCAACTGCAATGAGCCTCGCCACCAGCATGGCCTCGGGCCCGAAAGGACAATTCGGCACCGGAGCAAAACCATTCCATGCAGGGATTGCAGCACGAAACGCCGTCGAGGCAGCCCTGCTCGCCCAATCTGGTTTGGGCGGCAGGCTCGACATTCTCGAACGTCCGCAGGGTTTCCTCGATCTCTTCGGTGGTGACGAGGCCGTGGGTTGGGCCGATCTGTCCTGGGACGAAAAGCACGTCATCGAAACACGCGGTCTGGTCACGAAACTCCACCCATGCTGCGCCTCAACCCATAGGGCCGTCGATGCGGCCTTGGACCTCCAGAAGGAGCATGGATTCTCGATTGACGACATCGAACAGATCGATACGAAAGTTGGCCGATCTGCATCTGACAACCTAGCCTATCCCGATCCTTCCGATGAGATGCAGGCGAGATTTTCCATGCAATACTGCTTGGCCGTCGCGCTATTGAACGGAAGCTTGTCACTTGGTGACTTCACTCCTCAAGCTGCTACCCGGCCCAGTTTGCGCGTCTATATGTCGAAGATCACTATGAGTTCTTACAGCGCAGAAGAAGAACGCGGCGTTGAGCGCCTACCGCATCAAGTCCATATCTCGTTAAAGGATGGGAGCAGGTTCTCCACCGAGCGACTTCACGCCAATGGCTCTATAGCTGCGCCCTTGAATGACTGGCAGAAGCTTGCAAAATTTGAAGATTGCCTGCGGTGGGCGGAACTATCGACGGCGCATATCACACCTTCCCAATTGAAATCCATGTGCTCGGGGGAAAGCGTAAGGGCCGTCAGCGATGATGTGTTGCACGTATTGAAGCAACATTCCCGTCGTTAAGCCATCTTTTGAGGTAAGTTATTAATGATTATATCCGGCACGGAAAAAGTGACCTTCTAAAAAGCCAGGCAATATCTGCCGCAGTCCGGTAGGCTAGACTTGCTGGGGGCCTGCGAGCACTCTGCATGTTGAGGCATGAGGCGTCAGCCTGCTTCTCTCTCGTGGACGAAAAAGAAGCAGGCTGCCTCATGAGGGGTACTGTATCAACTCTACGATTTGGCGGTTGACGCGCGCACACCAAAACATCCGAGCCGGCGTGCACGCTGCATGACGATAACGTAGAAGGTTGGGACAAAGAACACAGCCAGGATCGTGCCAGAGATCATGCCGCCGAACAGGCCGGTTCCGATGGCGTTCTGGGTTTCCGAGCTTGCGCCCGATGCAATGACCAGCGGTACGACGCCCAGCGTGAAGGCCAGCGAGGTCATGACGATGGGGCGAAGGCGAAGGCGTGCTGCCTCGATGACTGCGTCCACCAGCCCCAGACCGTCTATCTGGCGTTTGCGCGCGAACTCAACGATCAGCACGGCATTTTTGGCGGAAAGGCCGATCAGGGTGATCAAGCCAACCTTGAAGAAGACATCGTTTTCAAGTCCGCGCAGATGCACCGCGATTACGGCACCGATCACGCCCAGCGGCACCACAAGCATGACCGAAAGCGGCACGGTCCAGCTTTCGTAGAGCGCGGCCAACACCAGGAACACGACAAGGAAGGAAAAGGCCATCAGCATCGGCGCCTGGGCACCGGATTGCCTCTCTTGCAAGGATTGCCCCGTCCATTCGACGGCAAATCCCTTGGGAAGCATCAGCGCGAGACGTTCGACCTCATCCATGGCTTTGCCACTCGATACGCCTTTGGCGGCGGAGCCGGAGAAGCTGATCGAAGGGTAGCCGTTGTAGCGCGTTACCTGCAACGGGATGGTCGACCATTGCGTCGTGACGATCTCGGACAGGCGAACCATCTTGCCGGTATCGCTTCGCACATAGAGGTTGAGAACATCGTTGACCTGCATGCGGCTTGCCGGCTCTGCCTGGACGATGACTTGCTGCAGCCGCCCATTGCGCGGGAAGTCGTTGACATAAGTCGAGCCGACGGCACCGCCCAGCGTGTCGCTGATCGTTGAATAGGCAACGCCAAGCGCGCTCGCCTTCTGGCGGTCGACGGTTAGCGTGACGCTGGGACCGCTGGGAAGCCCGTCGACGCGGACGTCGCTGAGGAGCCGGCTCTGAGATGCAAGCCTAGTGAGCTGGGCGGCGACCGCTGCCAGCTCCTTTTCTCCGTGATTGGCGCGATCCTGCAGTCTCAGCGAAAAGCCCGAGGTGGTGCCGAGTTCCTCAATGGCGGGCGGCTTCATGCTCATGATCTCGCCTTCGTTTGAGGCAGCCATGGCCTGCGTTGCCGCGTTCACTTCGTCATCGACCTTTGTCGAGCGTTGGCTCCAGTCTTTCATGGTGGTGAACGACATGGCGGTGTTGGCGCCGGAGCCTGAAAAGCCGAAGCCCATGATCGTCAGATTGTTGATGATATCCGGTCGCGTCTGCACATGTTTTTCATAGAGGTCAACCACCTCACGGGTGCGCTCCGCCGTTGCCTCGGCAGGCAGGGTGAAGGAGGTCATGAAGGAGCCCTGGTCTTCTTGCGGCACGAAGGTGGTGGACAGCGCGGCATAGCCATAGGCGACCGCAGCGACAATCGCGAGGTAGACGACGGCTGTCCGGCCGGTTTTTTGCACCAGACCCGAAACCCAGCCGACATAACGCTGCGTCAACCTGTCAAAGGCCTGGTTGAACCAGCCAAAAATGCCCTTGCGCTGATGGTGATCGTGACTGACTGGCTTCAGCAGCGTGGCGCAGAGAGCCGGCGTCAAGCTGAGGGCCAGAAACGCGGAAAAGAGGATCGAAACAGCCATCGAGACGGTGAACTGACGGTAGATCGCCCCGACTGAACCCGAGGCCAAACCCATCGGAAGAAGGACGGCCGTCAGCACAAGGGTGATGCCGATAACGGCACCCGTGATCTCGCTCATCGCCTTGCGGGTTGCATCCCGGGGGGACAGTCCCTGCGTCGCCATCAGCCGCTCGACATTTTCGACCACGACAATGGCGTCGTCGACGATGATGCCGATGGCCAGGACCATGCCGAACATTGTAAGGACATTGATCGAATAGCCAATCGCCAGCATGACGGCGAAGGTGCCGAGCAGCGCGATAGGCGCGACTATCGCCGGAATGAGCGTGTAGCGGATGTTCTGCAGGAAGAGCAGCATGATCAGAAAGACGAGCACCATGGCTTCGCCAAGCGTCTGTACGACCTTCTGGATCGACACTTTTACGAAGGGCGCCGTATCATACGAAATTGCATATTCAAGTCCTGCGGGCATGGTGAGCGCAAGTTCAGCAAGCCGCGCCCGCACGCCGCCCGATGTGCTCACAGCATTGGCACCGGGCATCATCTGAATGGCGGCGGCGGTAGCGGGCTTGCCACCATCGAGAATGGCAAAGCCGGACGACTGGGATCCGACCTCGATCCGGGCGACTTCGCCGAGGGTAAGGCGTGAGCCATCCGGGTTTGATCGCAAAATCACTTCTGAAAATTCTTCCGTGGTCTGAAGCTGGCCCCTGATATTGAGCGGCACGGTGACTTTCTGACCGGGAACCGTCGGAGCATCGCCAAGCCGGCCGGGGGCTACCTGGAGGTTTTGCGACTGGATCGCCTGCGTCACCTCTGCCATGGAAATGGAATGGGCGACGAGGCGTGCCGGATCGACCCAGACGCGCATGGCCGCCTCGGAGCCGAAGGACTGGACGCGCCCGACGCCGTCCAAGCGCTTGAGTTCAGGCGCGATGTTACGCACGAGATAATCATCCAGCGCGATCTCGTTGAGTGTTCCATCCTTTGACTTCAGGGAGACAATCATCAAGAAGCCGGAGGACGCAGATTCGACGGAAAGCCCGCTGCGGCGTACCTGCTCTGGCAATCGCGGCTCGACAGCCTTCAACCTGTTCTGGATATCCACCTGGGCCAGTTGCGGGTCGGTCCCCGGCTTGAACGTTACTGTGACGGTTGTTGATCCCGAGGAATCAGCCGAGGAGTCGAAATAGAGCACATTCTTGGCACCCGAAATCTCGCGCTCGATCAGACTTGTGACGCTGTCGTTGATCGTCTGGGGCGTTGCGCCGGGATAAGTCGCGGAGATCGATACGCTCGGCGGGGCAATGGTGGGAAAGCGCGACACCGGCAACTGGGGAATGGCAATCAGTCCGCAGATCGCGATCATTATGGCGATGACCCAGGCAAAGACTGGCCGATCAATAAAAAACTGCGGCATCATCGGCTCCTTAGCTTTGGGTCTGCGGAGAAGTCTGCATCGGCGCAGTCTCGAGCGTCTTACCCCTCTCGACCCGCCCCTGGCCTAGCACAACGAAGGTTTCACCGGCAGCAAGGCCAGACTTGACAAGATACTTGCCATCTACCAGCGGTCCCAGCTCGACGCTCCGCAGCAGGCCGGTTTTTTCCGCCGTCACGATGGTAAGCTGCGGATTTCCGGCGGGATCGCGCGTCACAGCCTCCTGCGGCACCAGAAGCGCTGCGGAATAGACCTCCCGTGGCACCATGGCGCGGATGAACATGCCCGGAAGGAGCTGCTCTTCGGGATTGGGGACGAGGATCCGGATTCCGAGACTGCCTGTGGCACCATCAACCGAGATGTCGGAGAACAGGATTCGTCCCGTGTGGCTGTAAGGTGTACCAGCAATGGTCTTGATTTTGACTGGTAGCTCCTCCGGATTGTCCGTCCCGGCTCCAGGGGCCGTTTGGCGCAGGCTTTCCAAGCTCATGGAGGATTGGCGGACATCGACATAGACCTGATCGATCTGATGCACCACGGCAAGCGCATTGGTTGCGGCAGAGGATGCAAGCCCGCCCTCGCTCATGAAGGATTGGCCGATCCGGCCTTTGATCGGACTGCGGATGGTCGCATAGGACAATTCAAGCTTTCGCCGTGCAAGATTAGCGCTGGCTTCCGCTGCACTTGCCTTGGCCTGGGCAAAAGCTGCCGTGGCATTGTTCAAAGCTTCCTCACTGGTGATTTTCTGCGCCGACAAAAGCTTGGCGCGATTGAACTTCACCTTCGCATTCGCGAGTTCAGCTTCGGTGCGGGCGAGAACGGCAGAGGCCGCATCGACATCGGCTTCGAAGGGGGCCGGATCGATCTGGAACAGCGGCGTATTGGCGTCGACCATGGCGCCTTCCTGGAACAGCTTCTTCTGGATGATGCCATTGACCTGCGCCCGGATTTCCGCCGTGCGCAACGCGCTGACCCGACCCGGCAGTTCGTCGTAGATCGTGACGGTCTGCGGCTCGACGATCATCACGCTGACGCGAGCGGGCTGTGCGTCCGCAGGCGCATCCTCTTCCCCGGTGTTCGGTTGATCGCTGCAGCCAATCAGCAGCAGCATGGGCATGCAAAGCAGGCCGAATAGCCGGAAACGCGCCAGGTGCTTCATCGCAGTGACCATCCATCTCACTTGGGTACAATCTTGATGCCGGTCCTTTAGAATCGGGACGTTGGCGCTTTGTGGAGGTTTTGTTGCAATTCTATGGACGCAGAGCGCGCCCACTCGACGCTTCAAACGTTCGGTGGCATTGAAGTATCAAGGAGCGCGATAACCATGGCAGAACTTGTTTTGATCGCCGAAGACGATGCCGAAATCGCCGGCATCCTCGAAGCTTATTTCACCCGCGAGGGGTTCAGGACGGTCCATGCCCGCGATGGGCAGGTGGCGCTGGATCTTCACCGCTCTCTGAAACCAGATATTGTTCTGGCCGACATTACCATGCCGCGACTGGATGGCTGGGAGCTTCTGGCCGAAATCCAGCGACGGGGCCGCACGCCCGTCATCATGATCACGGCCCTGGATGAAGATGTTGACCGGTTGCAGGGGCTACGCATTGGCGCGGACGATTACATCGTCAAGCCGTTCAATCCGATTGAGGTCGTCGCGCGGGCCAAGGCCGTATTGCGTCGCGCCGGCATCAGCCAGACAGGAGCGGTGATCCGAGCCGAAACGCTCACGATCGATCTGGACAGCTATCAGGTAAAGATCGAGAAGAATGGCGTTGCCGTCCCCCTTTCTCTGACGCTGACGGAATTCCGGCTCTTGGCCCACCTTGCCAGAACGCCTTCCAAGGTGTTTTCGCGCAGCGAACTGGTGGACGCCTGTCTTCAAGGCTCCGACGCGCTGGATCGGACGATAGACAGTCATTTGAGCAAGCTGCGCAAGAAGCTCGAGCAGGCCGGCGGCGAAGGCATGCTGGCCAGCATCAGAGGCGTCGGCTATCGTCTGGCAGTTAATCCATGATGGTGAAGGGGCTCAGCCGGCAGATCCTTGTGGCCATGGCGTCCGTGACTGTGGCCGCTGGCCTTCTGGTCTTCTTCGGAACCTATCTCGCTTTCGCGATCCTGTTCTATTTCTCCCCCTGGTCCGAGGATGCCGACAACTGGCTGACGGGCTTTGACTTCATTATCCTGGCCGTCCTGATCCTGATCGCGCTCATTGTCGCGGCAGTCGCTTCGGTCAGGCTGGCGCGACGCATCCTTCAACCCCTGGAATCGCTCGCTGTCAGCGCCAGACGGATCAAGGATGGAGACCTTTCCGCCCGCGCCACACCCGGCGACCAATCCCTTGGCGAAACGGCCCTTCTTGTGGGGGACTTCAACGCCATGGCCCAACGTTTGCAGGACATGGCGGCGGACATGACCCTTTGGAACGCCACGATCGCGCATGAATTGCGTACGCCACTGACGATCCTGAAGGGTCGCTTGCAAGGCATGATCGACGGCGTTTTCACGCCCGATGAAAAGTCTCTCCATGCCCTGATCCTGCAGGTGGACTCGCTTGCCAGGCTGGTTGAAGATCTCAGAACGGTAACCCTGGCCGATAGCGGTCATCTGGACCTGAACCTGCAGCCCGTGCAACTGAAAGACGAAATCCAGCGCCTTGCGAGTATCCTGGAACCGGAGTTGCGGAACGATGGGTTTGAGCTTGCGCTTAACCTCGATGAGGTCGTGGTGAACGTAGATGCAATGCGGATCCGGCAAGTGCTCCTTGCGCTTGCGACCAATGCACGCCGCTATGCGGTGCGCGGCACGGTCGAGGTCAGCCTGGCCGTCGAAAATAATCGCGTGCTGTTGCGAGTGGCAGACGAAGGGCCGGGACTGGACGCCGACATCGCCTCATCTGCCTTCGAACCCTTCAGGCGTGGAACCCAGTCCGGCTCATTGGAAAAAGGCGGAAACGGTCTCGGCCTGTCCGTGGTGCGCGCCATCGTTGAGGCGCATGGTGGCCATATACGCTACGCGCCGTCGAGCCGCGGCGGCGCCGTGTTCGAAATTTTCCTCGGCAATCCTGTCTCCTGATCTGAAGCGCCTACGGCTTCAGTCATGGCTGTGCGCCCCCCGGATTACGCCCCCTCGTCTCCACAGTAGCTTCACACAGCCTCCACAAAGCCGCAAACCCTGCTTGCTAATCCAATGCTGGCATTTCTGCGCGGGATCGGGAGGCACATCCCGTTTGGATATTTCCGACCCTGTAGCGCGATTGAACAGTTAAAGGGAAAGTCATGACCAGTCCTACCGTAAGCCTTGCCATTACTGATCCAGCCGATTTCGCAAAGTTCAAAAAGGAGCTTCAGGAGGCGTTTGCCGTTGCAGTCATCGAAGAATATGGAAAGCTGTCGGAAAGTCCCATACCGTCCGACGAGGATCTTACCAGGTCCATCACCGCACCCGGAGCGGTTGCGCTCAATATTCTTTCAGACGGCAGGGTGGTTGGCGGCGCCGTGGTGACGATCAACGAGACCCACCACAACACGCTGGATCTGTTCTTCGTGAAGGTCGGAGAGGACGGAAAAGGTTATGGTCACAAGGCCTGGCTCGCCATTGAGGCGCGCTATCCGCAGACCCTGACTTGGCAGACTAACACACCCTATTTCGAGAAGAGAAACATCCACTTCTACGTTAACAAGTGTGGCTTTCACATCATCGCCTTCTTCAGCGCCAAACACCCCGATCCACACCATCCCGGCCCAAGTGATCTGCCGAATGACGAAGGATTTCTGTTTGAAAAAGTGATGCGATAACGCGTATTCGATCTGGAGCCCTGGATCTCGCGTTGACCCAAGTCTGCTTTGTAGAACCGGCCTTGATGGCGAGAATGGCAGATTTGGAGAGGCAATGCTATCGGGCGCGCCCCGCCCGCCTCGTCGCGTTCTGAAGCCCCAAACGGAAATTATCGTCGCTGGAGCGTCCAATTAGCTCCGGTTCGGAGGTGGCCTTGTGGTGCTGAGGTCACCGGCAACCAATCAATCTGTCTGTTGAACCATCACCCCATCTGCACCATTTAATGGGCATGCCGAAGACTGAGAAGAGCGATGTCGAACTGATCCGCACATGGACGTTGTCGCCCGTGATGACGCTGGGGTCTGCCGTTCGAGCCAAAGGCATTCTGCAGGAGATGCAGGCCCGGCTTCCGGGGCTTTTGAAAAAGACAATCAGCTTGGAAGGCAATGAGATCACCCTAGCAATGCCTGCTACCGAGAAAACGGCATTCAACGTCGCAGCCGCCATCGTTTCCGGAGTGATGGTAGAAGCCGAAAAATTGCCAGTGATCCCACGCGAGATCCAAGATATCCTGGTGATCAAAACGAGCGAGCGCCATCGCTGGCTTGCGGACGGCCGGCTTCCAAGCGCGGGAACAAGAACGGTGCGACTGAGCGGCCGTGCGCGGCAGATTACCTTCCATGTCTTTGATCCGAAGGTGGTCGAGGACCTTCTCGACCGAGGCGCCGTGGATGAGTGGCGTGTGCAGGATGCCGAGGCGAAGGCTGAGAAGCGACAGAAGGCGGCATACGAAAGGAAGCTGTCACGATCGCTCAAGAAGAAGCAGAAGCCGGGACAGAGGACGGACCGCAAGACCGACAAGTGCGCAGGAGAACTTGATGGTTGGGAAGAGTTCGACCGCGATGGTTTTCTTCGGTAGTCAATCGGAGCCCTTGTTCGACTGGCAGTCTTTTACGACCAATGCCTCCTGTCGGTCGATATGAGCATCGGCTGTCACACAAGGCATTTTAAGCGATCTGATTTTCGATGGCGACTTTATCAATGACAGAAAACACCTCGACTATTTTACTGCCTGTCACCTCGTAAAACACATTCTCTGCAAATGAAACGCGTTGACCGTTGATGTTTAAGCCGAGGAACTGGCCTTTTGGCGAGCAATCGAACATCAACCTCGCTGCAATAATCGGCGGGTTGCATACCAGGCGGTCTACGACGAAGCGCAGATCGGGGATGTCCTCGAAGTCTTTGATCAGCATCGAGCGGTAGCCTGACAGCCCAAGCTGGCGACCATTGTGCTTAACGTCGTCGGCAACATATTGCCTGAGTTCATTCCAGTCTTGTCGATTAAGGCAATCGATGTAGGTGTGGTAAAACTCTTGCAGCATCATCTTGCAGATATCATCACAATTCCTTTTCCGTCATGTGAACCAAGACGAGAAATACCCGCTTTGTTATGCGCTCTTACCGTGCGCCGCCAGGACAACCAGAAGATTATCTTCCTGCGTTTCGCGGCATTCCTCGCAACGTTCAATAGGGGCGCAAGGCGGCGATGGCCTCGCCGCCGCGCTATCCTTCGACACAACGAACCCTCCGTCCGAATACTGAAATTCTTGCTGAAGCCTTGGCGCAAGTTCTACTTCGTGAGGGTCAAAGTCTGCAATGGTGTCCGCATTTTGTCGTCGGCACCGCGTCGTCTTTAAAGATTGCTCAGATGCAACTGCAATAGCTCATCGTAGCAAGACTGGTTTGCGGCGAGAACCGGATGTCCGTTCAGGAATTCGGGACCGCTTGCCGGAAAGGCGAGGTTCTTGCCGCCTGCTTCGCGCACAAGGCAGAAGCCTGCCATGCAATCCCAGGCCCGCATATGTGGCTCGTAATAGCCGACCAGGCGGCCAGCTGCGACGTAAGCCAGCATCAGTGCGCCTGATCCATTGCGGATGAAATTGCCGCCGCGCTCCATCAGGCCCGCTATGATGGCACCGACGCGCTGAGGGGTCACATAGTTGTTGCATCCAATCCCGGTCATCGCATTCTGCAGGTTGCGGCTGGGATCGAGGCGCAGGGGCTTGTCGTTCAAGGTCGCGCCAAAGCCGTGAGCCGCAGCATAGAGTTCGTCTGAGCAGGGCACGTGGATGACACCAACCACTGGCTCTCCATCCCGCACAACCGCCACGGAGACACACCAGGTCGGCATGCCGTTGACAAAAGGCGCCGTTCCGTCGATCGGGTCGACCACCCAGGTGAAGCCGGAGGTGCCTTCGTCGTGGCCAAACTCCTCTCCCAGAAACCCGTCATTTGCGTAGATTTCGGCCACGCGCTCCTTAAGGAAGGTCTCGACATTGCGGTCGGCAATGGAGACCACATCCTGCAAATCCCGCTTCGTCTCGATCACCAGCGTATCTCGTCGATTGAAGTAATCGAGTGCCATGGCCCCCGCTTCCACAGCCAGCGTCTTTGCGAGAGCAAACCGCGCGGCGAGCGCCGTATCATTCATTGTCATTTTCTTCTTCCTTAGTCTTGCTGCAAATTCATCAGCCGCCGATGACGGCAATGCCACGGTTCTTGAACGCCAGTGTGACGTCGCTTTCGGCGGCATGGGCGTAGTCCACGGCATGATCAATGACGAAGAGCGTGCCTATATCGGTCTCGACTTCATATTCTACATGACCACCGAGATAGGCAGAGTGGAGGACGCGCCCTTTCAAACCCTCCAGGCCGGCAACACGGATCCTGATGGCCCCAGGTCGAACAGCGAGTTTTGCCGGGCCAATATCTGCTTTGGAAAGCAGGCGATGTTCAATATTGCTGACCCGTACGAGTACCTCCGCGCCATTGGATTGAACCACTTCACAGGGAAGCACATTGGCCTCCCCCATGAAGTCCGCGATGAAGGGTGACGCCGGTGCTTCGTAGAGTTCGCGCGGGGCACCGGATTGAGCAATCTCGCCGTCCTTCATCACGATAATCCGGTCGGAAACGGCAAGTGCCTCGTCCTGATCATGGGTGACATAGACAGCGGTAAAACCCAGCCGTTGCTGGAGATCGCGGATTTCAGTTCGCACCCGCCGCCGCAGACGTGCGTCGAGATTGGAGAGCGGTTCGTCGAGCAGCAGGACCTGCGGCTCCAGAACCAGGGCGCGCGCGACCGCGACACGTTGCTGCTGGCCGCCGGAAAGCTCCGCCGGCAGGCGATGGCCCATCCCTGCGAGCCCAACAAGCTTCAGGCCCTCTTCGGCCTTCTCACGCGCTTCCTTCTTTCCCAAGCCGGACGATTGCAAGCCGTAGGCGACATTTTCAAGCGAGGTCATATGTGGAAAGAGAGCGTATGACTGGAAGACCATGGAGACGTCGCGCTCGTTCGCCGGCAGCATGGTCACATCCTTTCCGCCGATCAGTATTTTACCGGAGGTCGGATGTTCGAGGCCCGCCAGCATCCGTAGCGTCGTGGTTTTGCCACAACCGGAAGGACCAAGAAGGGTGACCAGTGTACCGGGTTCGATATTGATCGACAGATCGTGAATGGCGGTAAAGGCGCCGAAGGTCTTGCGGACATTCTGGAAGATGACAGATCCGGCTTTAACGGTGATCATGCTGTTTTCTCCTGACCGAGAGGAACTGGACGGTTGTCGCCGAGACCTGCGACACGATTTTCGCGGCGCAGCTTGCGTTCGCCGACAAGGAGTTGGAAGCCGGCGATGATGGTGATCATCACGACGATCAGCATCGATGAGTAGGCGATTGCCACGCCATATTCGCCGTTTTCGACAAGGCCGACGATGTAGGAGGTTGCCATGTTGTGTTCGGCGCTGACGAGGAAGATCACGGCGCTGATGGAGGTGATGGCGCGCACGAAGGAGTAGACAAGCGCCGCCGTGATTGCGGGGCGCAGCAGTGGTAGGATGATCTTGCGCACAGTGCGGAAGCTGTCTGCTCTCAGCGTAAGCGAAGCCTCATCCAGGCTCTTGTCGAGCTGGGTCATCGCCGCAATGCCGCCGCGTACGCCAACCGGCATGTTGCGGAAGACAAAACAGGCGATGAGGATGAGGGCCGAGCCGGTCATTTCGAGCGGCGGCAGGTTGAAGGCCATGATATAGCTGACGCCGATGACCGTGCCGGGAATGGCAAAGCTCATCATCAGGGCGAACTCGAACAGGTTGCGGCCAGCGAATTTCTGCCGGACAATGATGTAGGCGGTCAGCAATCCGACGGCTGCGGTCAGTGGCGCGGAGATAAGTGAAATCTCCATCGTGGTCCAGAAGGAGTTCCACGCAACACCCGTCCAGGCGATCGAGCCATTCTCTATGCCCACGGAAAAGGCGCGCGCGTAGTGCCTGAGCGTCAGCGTGTTGTCGAGACCCCAGGTGGTGACGAAGCCGCCAGCCAGGATCATGCCATAAACGACGACCGTGAAGATCATCCAGGGAATGACGATGGCGTGCACGCCGATGGAGACGCCGCGCGGCAGGGCGATATGCGCACCACTGTCACCCTTGCCGGTAACAGTTGCGAAATTCTTGCCGGAGAGCCATAGGCGTTGGGCAAGGAAGGCTGACAGTGTGAAGACGAGCAGCACCATGGCCAGGACGGCGGCCCGTGAAGGATCGTTCTGCGAGCCCACGACAGCGAAGAAGATTTCGGTCGAGAGTACGCCATTGCTGCCACCGAGCACCAGCGGGTTGCCGAAATCGGCCATGCTTTCGATGAACCCGATCAGGAAGGCATTGGCGAGACCCGGCTTCATCAGTGGCAGCGATACCCGCCAGAAGGTGCGCCAGCGGTCGGCGCGCAGTGTCTGCGAAGCCTCCTCCATGGATGGGCTGACACCCTCCACGACACCAATCAGCACAAGGAAGGAGATGGGGGTGAAGGACAATACCTGCGCGATCCAGATGCCGATGAGGCCGTAAAGCCAGCGGCCGGGCTCGATACCGAACAGGCTGGACAGCGTCTCGGTGACAACGCCGGCACGACCGAAAAGCAGAACAAGCGCGAGACCGATGACGAAGGGCGGCGTGATGATCGGCAAGACGGTGAGAAGGCGCAGGCCCTTTTTGAAGGGAAAGCGGGTGCGGGTGGCGACGAGCGCGAAGGCAAGCCCCAGCAGGGTAGATGCGGTCGCCGTCATGATGGCAAGCGTGAAGGTGCGCCAGGCGACGCCGCAACGTCCCTCGCCAATCATGCAGCTCAGGCTCCAAATGCTGCGATCCTGCAGATTGCGGATAAAACCGTCAGGATTGAAAGAGCCATCGAAATCCTGAACCGCAGCCACGAGCATGCTGCCGATCGGATAGAAAACGAAGACAAAGACGAGGAAGACAAGCATCGAGATAGACCCGACGACGAAGGCATCGCCCTTCATGACCCCGCGCTCCACAAGGCCGAAGGCAAACATGAGTACGAAGACGATAGCCATGCAAACAGCGCCAGCTCCCATGGAGGCTTGCCCATTGGTCAGCGGTCCGAAAAGGGCGTCGCTGATCCCCCAGGTCCAGCCGGAGAAGCCGATCGCAAGCCCCTGCAGGCAGAGATAGACGAGCCCTGCCCCGCCAGCAGCCGCGAAGAAGGCACCACGGCGCATTGGGTCGGCGATGAATCGCGTGGCAAGGCCGAGACAGAAAAAGAACACCACTCCAAGCAGCCAGAGGCGACCGTGGCCAAAAAGCTGCAGGACGCCTGGCGCGGTTTGTTCGGTGAAAGGAAAATCCCTAAGCCAGCCAAGACCGAAGAACCCGGATTCCTGCCTATACCAGGGAAGCAGGATGAAGGACGCGGCTCCGAACGCCAGCAACAGATCCGATCTGCGGTTGCCATGTTTCACGGTCGACCTCATTCGAAAGAAAAGCAAGGATGAAAGGGGCCGGCAATCGCCAGACGACCGGCCTGAAGAAGATGGTGTCAGTTCGCGGCGGCGCCGATCTCACGATCCCAACGCTCGAGCAGCGTCTTGCGCTTTTCAGGATCGCCATAGGTCTTGAAATCGTAGTTGATCAGCTTGATGTCCTCGAACCTTGGCGCGTCCTTGGGGATCTCCGCGGACTTGTTCGACGGGAGCTGGAAGGATTTGGCATCCTTCATGCGGGACTGAACTTCCGGTTTCAGAGACCAGTCGTACCAAACCTTGGCGTTCTCCATATTGCGAGCCCCCTTGACGATCGACATGGAACCGATTTCGTAGCCGGTGCCTTCGCAAGGTGCGATCGACTTGACGGGGAAGCCTTCGGCCGTCTGGGCCACCGCGTCATGCATGAAAACGATGCCAAGGCCGGTTTCACCGCGGGCGGCAGCCTTGACCGGCGCAGAGCCAGACTTGGTATATTGCGAGATATTGGCGTTGAGCGCCTTCAGATATTCGAAGGCCTTGTCCTCGCCCATGATCTGCACGAGCGAAGCGAGCGCGGTATAGGCGGTGCCCGACGAGTTCGGATTGGCTATCTGTATTTCGCCCTTCAGTTCCGGTGCCAGAAGGTCAGCCCAGCAGGCGGGTTCCTTGTAGCCCTTCTGCTTGAAGATTTGGGTGTTGTAGCCCCAGCCAAGCGCACCGGCATAGACACCCACGGTCTTGAAGCCTGAGCTTTCAGCCTGGTTCTTCGCCCAATCCTGCAACTGGTCGAGCATGGGCGATTTATATTCCGCCGTCAGCCCTTCCGAGGCTGCCTGCAAGTGGGGATCGCCGGTACCCGCCCACCAGAGGTCGGTTTTTGGATTGCGGGCTTCAGCGCGAATCTTCGCATAGGCTTCGCCGGAGGACATGCGAACCATGTTGACCTTGATATCATGTGCCTTTTCGAAATCGCCCTTCATCTGCTCACAGATGACGACGTCGGCGGCGCAGATGAGATTGAGCTCGCCTGCGGCCATCGCCGAACCGGCAGACAAACTCGTACCTGCGAAAAGAAGTGTAGACAGTATTGCCAGTCGCATGGGTATCCTCCTGTTGCTTGCGTCTGAAGTTCAAGAAAATGGACAAGCCTTCGGCGGCAGCACCAATAAGGCGCCGTTTTCGAGGTCGTCCGGTTGTTGAAAGGTCAGTTGGTTGGATTGATTTCGCGATCAAAGCGGCTCAACAACCGACTTCGCTGTTCGGGTGAACCGAAGGTGGCAAAATCATAGTCCACCATCTTGATCATCGAGATGTCGGGAGCCGCAGGCGGAAGCACGGCCCGGGCGTTGGATGGGACCTGGTTCTGGCCTGCGGCTGCACCAGTTGCCTGGCCTTCGGGGCTCAGCGCAAAATCGACAAAGCGGCGCGCCTCTTCCAGATTTCGGCTGCCCTTGATGATGCTGACCGCTCCGATTTCGTAGCCGGTGCCCTCGCAGGGCGCGACAATGACAAGGGGAGCACCTGCCTCTTTCTGCGTAACGGCATCATGCATGAAAGAGATGCCGATGGTGATTTCTCCCCGGCCCGCCGCCTTTACCGGCTCGGCACCCGCCTTGGTATAGTCGGTTATATTCCGGCCAAGCTCGCGCATATAAGCGAAAGCTTCGTCTTCACCGAGGAGCTGGACCAGCGTGACCAGGGTGGTGAATGCAGTGCCCGAAGAATGTGGGTTTCCGGAGAGGATGTGACCGCGATAGATCGGCTTGGCGAGGTCTTTCCAGCAGTTTGGTACCGGCAACTTTTGAGCCGAGAGAATATCCGCATTGTAGGCAAAGCCGAGCGCTCCGGCGTAAAGGCCGACGGATGTGCCTCCAGACAGAGAAAAGAAATTCCGCGCCCATGGTAGAAGGTCCGCCTCCTGGCGAGGCCGATAAGGTTCGAGCAGGCCTTCATAGGCCGCCTGCAGGTGGGTCACTCCGGTCCCGCCCCACCAGACATCGAAGGTGGGAGCATTGTGCTCCGTTCGCACACGGTCGAGTATCTCGCCGGTGCTCATGCGGGGCATGTGGACCTCAATGCCAGTCTTCGCCTTGTAGGCTTTTTCCATGGCGGCGCACCACACCTCGTCAACGCCACAAAGAACCTTCAAAGGTTCGGCAGCGTGGCCCGTCAGGGCCGTGGCAAGGGTGGCAAGCAGCCCCGCACCGATGGCGGTCAATAATTTCACGTCATCCTCCCTTGGAACCTCCCCGTTCCAATGGCTGAAGCATGTCCGCTTCCGGCGATACTGGCAACCCGGCGAATGGTTACCGATCTTTCACACGACCGTCGTCAGCTATTGCAGAGATTGCAAATATTACAATTGTGACATCGGCCGATAACCACAAGTCTTTGGTGTTTTCCCGCTGGCCAGTTATGATGCCGATGGGAGGACTGCAACGTGTTGAACCAGAAGGTGAAAATTCTGATCGTCGAGGACGATCCGGATATGGCGGAGCTTATTTGCGACCTGATCGAAGCTGAAGGCTGGATACCCCTTACCGCCCCTTCCGCTGAGGCTGCCCAGGAGCGATTGCAGCAGGAGACGGTGCAACTGGTTCTGGTGGACCACAATCTTCCAGGCCTGTCCGGCAGAGCTTTCGCACAGCGACTGCGGGCGCAGACCGATGTTGGCATCGTCATGGTAACGGCGGCAGGCAGTTCTACAGACCGTGTCCTGGGTCTGGAAACGGCAGCCGATGACTATGTCGTGAAGCCGTTCGAACCCATCGAACTCACCGCGCGCATCAAGGCGGTTCTCCGCCGTACGCACCCGCAATTGCGCCAGGAAAGGGAGAGCGAGCGCGAGCATGCTTCGGCAGCACTGCGGCTCGGCGAATGGGCTGTTGATCTTGCACAGCGCCGTGCTGTCTGCCTTGCCGATCCGACGAAGACGCTGACGTCAGCGGAGTTTGCATTGCTGGAAATCCTCGCCGAAACCCCAAACATGCCGGTAAGCCGTGCGAAGATACTCGACCGGATGGGGGCAGACTCCGATCGTTTTGTCGATCGAAACGTTGACGTTCTGGTGCTCAGGCTGAGACGCAAGATCGAGCGAAACCCGGACCTCCCACGCCATATTCAGACACGACGCGGCAAGGGGTACATACTTCACACCGACGACGCCGGATCATCGCCTTGATCAACCGCGCCTTCCTCTCATCAATTGCTTTTCGATTGCCCTTCGCCATCGCCTTCATTTGTGTGTCGGTTCTCATCCTGTCGACAGTCGCCATTTATGGCCTGCAACGGGCGCGCAACGAAATGTCGGCTTACAGCGTGCAGGCCTTTTCAAGCCTTGCCAAGGCCTCACTGGTCTCGAGGCAGGTCTCCGACCTTGTTTCCAGCGCTCCGTTCCTGATGAATGCTACCTCTCCCTATCGTGTCTCGAGCGAAAGCCGGGCAGTGGTTGCGCAGGTAGAGACACTGCTGGAGACAATCGCACCGGAACAGCCAAGTGCGCCATTGCAAGGGGCTGGTACACACAGGATTATCGAACTCCTCGAAGATATCGAAACGCAGACGCTGGCGTTAGCCGCCAATGCAGACGCCGCCCAGGAGCAGAAGGCCGAAGCGGCTGTGGCGCTTGGAGAAATAGCAACGGCTCGCACGATCCAGGATCAGGATCTGCGACAGCGTCTCAATGGTATTGCGCAATCCGCATCGACATCCGACAGCCTGTTTCAGCTGGGCGAACTGCAAAGGCGCTTCGTCGCGGAAACGAGTGTCCGGTTGGCGTTGCACGGCCCAGGCACGCAAATTTCGGCTGAACAACTCGAACCATACCAACGAATTTTTGAGGCACAGACACGTTACCTGCTTGAGATGTTTTCCATCCGCGCATCGGTTTCACGCCTGCACACCGTGTCTCGCGATCTGTCACACGCTACCGAAACCCAGAGCGCCTTGGTTGCGAGCGCGCTGAACCAGAACCTCAAGGCAACATCAAGCACGTTGCGCCAACTGCTCGTCATGATCGTGCTCGCGTCCTTGGCAATCGTCATACTCGCTATTGTGTCTATCCGCTCTGTCATGCGGGTTTCACACGGGATAGGTGATCTTTCGCGCGGCATGAATGCGCTTGCGCGTGGCGAGGAAAATGTTGGACCGCCCGTCTATGCAGGGACGGAAACCGAATTGATCCGACTGCTCGAAGCCTTCCGCGCTTTCAAGGAGAGCGTGGATCGCGTGTCGCGCCTCAGGCGCACGGCGGAAGCGGCCGCACGCACGATCCGCTCGACCTTCCGGACGATGAACGAAGGCATTGCCCTCTTCGATTCAGTCGGTCGTCCGATCACTATGAATCGTCGCATTATCGAACTGATGCGCCACACAGGCTCGTCACGGAAAATGTCGCTGCGCCGTTTTGTTGGAACAGTCCCTGAGATTGATCCACTGCTCATGCCAGCCGAAAGCGAGCGCGGCTTGCTTGTTGAGCGTCAGGTACTCCGGCATCGATTTGTTAACGACCAGGTTGTCGAGATTTCCGCATCGCGACAACCTGACGGAGGCGTCGTCCTGCTCGCCCGCGACATTACGGCCATTGATCGGCAAGAAATGGAAGCTGCCCGTGCCCAGCGTCTGGATGTGGTCATGCGCATGACACATCAGGTCAGCCACGAGGTCGGCAATATGATCGGGATCATCACGGGAAGCCTTGGCCTGCTTGAGCGCGAGCCTGACTTTACCGAGAGGCAGAAGCGCCATCTGGGGCGCATACGAAAAGCGGCCGAGCGCGGGCGAGCGCTTGCCTCCAGCATGTTGTCTGTCGGCAGCCAGCAGCAGATCCATCCGGCACCGATCGACGTTGCCACAATTCTTCATGGCATGGCTGACGTGCTGGAAATGGCGATCGGCAATCGCAATCGGCTGAAGCTCGAACTTGAAGCCAACTTGCCGACTATCAGCCTTGATCCCGCGCTGCTGGAGCAGTCCATCCTGAACCTCTGCCTCAATGCATCGGCGGCCATGCCGGAAGGTGGCACGGTGCGAGTAGAAGCATTGGGACAGACCGATACAGTCATCATCGCAGTCGTTGACGAAGGGGTCGGCATGTCGCCAGAAGTCCTCGACCAGGCGATGGAGCCCTATTTTACAACCCGCTCAAAAACCGGCGGATCAGGGCTTGGGCTCGCGATGGTCTACGGTTTCGTGCGCCAGTCTGGTGGCGAGGTCAGAATTTCTTCCCGCATAGGAGAAGGCACTCGGGTCGAGCTTTGCTTTCCTTCGTTCGAAGTCCGGGGCAACGCGGTGGCAAGTTAAACAGGAGCAGGTGAAGCTCCCTTTCGAAGGTCGGTAACGTTTCGGTCACTGACTGATAAATGCCCGACTGCGAACATCATGGTCTGTGAGCCTCGTCCAGTGCCACCATGTGGGTGGCGACTTGTTCCTCAAAGAATTTTGAGAACGAGGCGATACGCGGTGGCAAGGCCTGGTAAGGCGGATAGTAGAGCGTCAGCCAGAGGTCAGGCGGCGCCCATCCCTTGAAGACGTGGACGAGGCGCCCGCTACGGATGTGCTCAGCGATGTTGAAGCCAGGAAGCAAGGCGACGCCTGCTCCATCTGCGGCCATATCGGCCAGCACCTCGCCACTATTGGCACTGAATGCTCGTCCGGCAGAAATCGCAATGCTCGATCCACCATCCGACAGAACCCAATTTTCCCGTCGGCTTTCCCCGCTATAGGCCAGACAGTCGTCCGGTGACAGCTCATTCGGATGTGACATATCGACGAAGCGACTGCCGGGCGCTGCGACAAGAATTCGTGGAACAACGCGGATCTTTCTCCAGATCGTGAACTTGTCAGATGGCTGGGAGGAGATGCGGATCGCCAGATCGTAGTCGTCGTCCACGATGTTTACCAGACCGTCCGACAGGGAGATTTCGAAACACATCTTCGGATACCTCTCCTTGAAGCCGGACAGGATCGGCGGCAGCACGACCTTTCCGAACCAGGTGGGTGCGCTGATTCTCAGACGCCCCTCCTCCGCTTTGTGTGCGTTCATGATCTCGCGTCGCGCGTCCTCAAGCGTCTTGACCGCAGGTTGGATTTGCGCGGCGAAGATTGCACCGTCGGTGGTCAGGGAAACCTGCCTTGTGGTGCGCACGAAGAGCTGAACCCCGAGCTCCGTCTCCAAGGCGGCTATGGCTCGTGTCACAGCCGCAGGCGTCATGTCGAGTTCGCGGGCCACTTGCGCGAAGTTGCGCTTCTCAGCGGCGAGGAGGAAGGTGCGAAGCGCCTTGTAATCGTTCATTCGATTGTTTCACCTGATGCAATTCTATCAAAATAAATATTGTAATTCCGTCACTTGATCAACGGCCTCAACCATTGCCGGCCCAGAGGCCAGTCGAGCTCACTGCGCTCCGATTGCAAGCGAGCTTCGACACGCTTAACCGCGCGTTCATATCGAGTTCTACGGCAGCTAGAGTTTAGCCCCGACAACTATTTCGTTTTCCGCAATTCACTCGACATTTTTATTGCAATTCCGAGTCAAGACCTTCGGCGATAGGTTTGTTTTCAGCAGCCAAGGCGGTGAGCAACGAGGTCAATGAGACCGGGACACTCCCGACAGCAGCTACCCAATTTTTTGGCACCCTTTGCGGGCCGCAACCGAGGAAGAGAACCATGTCCAAGCTCGAAGTCCTGACCCCCGCCAACAGCCAGCTTATCTTCATCGATCAGCAGCCACAGATGGCTTTCGGCGTCCAGTCGATTGATCGCCAGACACTGAAGAACAACGTCGTCGGGCTTGGCAAGGCAGCCAAGATCTTCAATATCCCAACCACGATTACCACGGTCGAAACCCTGTCCTTCTCAGGGAACACCTACCCCGAACTGCTGGCAGTTTTCCCCGAGAACGACATCCTTGAACGTACCTCGATGAACTCCTGGGACGACCAGAATGTCCGCGATGCCTTGGCGAAAAATGCAGCCAATGGCCGGAAAAAGATTGTTGTCTCCGGTCTCTGGACGGAGGTCTGCAACACGACGTTTGCCCTCTCCGCTCTTAACGACGTTTCTGACTACGAAATCTACATGGTGGCCGACGCGTCGGGCGGCACTTCGCTGGAGGCCCATGACAGAGCTATGGATCGCATGGTGCAGGCGGGCGTGATCCCTGTGACCTGGCAACAGGTCTTGCTTGAATGGCAGCGCGACTGGGCCCGCAAGGAGACCTATGACGCCGTCACCACGCTGGTGAAGGAGCATTCCGGAGCTTACGGCATGGGCATCGACTACGCCTACACGATGGTCCATGGCGCAGAAGAACGTGTGAAGCACGGCAAGCGCATCGGCCCGAACCCGGCAAAATCATGATCCCGCTGCCACTCCGACGAAATGTCGGAGTGGCTTCCAATTAGATAGGTGTCCCATGAAAATGTATCTCATGTCGCTCGCAGCCGGCCTGCTGGTCGGAATTGTCTACAGCCTGCTGAATGTCCGCTCGCCTGCCCCGCCGGTCATTGCCCTTGTTGGCCTGCTCGGCATTCTGGTCGGTGAGCAGCTTATTCCCTTGGCTAAAACGCTGCTGGCGCAGGAACCGGCAGCTGTCTCATGGATCAACCAGATCAAGCCACATATGTTCGGTCACCTCCCGAAGGGAAGCAAGCAGGCCGAGCTTGCCCTTCCGACCACAACAAGTCATGAGGAACGGAGCTGATGGCAACACGCAGATCCTTTCTTGGCGGGGCCTCCAGCCTCGCCTTCTCAAGCCTTTTCTCCGCAGCCCAAGCTGCTGATCGAAACCAGTCCGGAGTGGATAGCATGTATCCCGATCTTATCCTTCATAACGGCCGCGTGACCACGCTCGACCGGACAAATCCGAACGCGACAGCAATTGCGATCAAGGACGGCCTGTTTCTGGACGTTGGCTCCGATAGCGAAATCATGGCTCTCGCCGGTTCGGGTACGAAGATTGTTGATCTCAAGGGCAAGCGCGTTCTGCCGGGCCTGATCGACAATCACACGCACGTTGTTCGTGGCGGACTGAACTACAACATGGAACTGCGCTGGGATGGCATTCGGTCACTCGCGGACGCTATGGACATGCTCAAACGCCAGGTGGCAATCACGCCTGCTCCGCAATGGGTGCGCGTCGTTGGCGGCTTTACGGAACATCAGTTCGCCGAGAAACGCCTGCCGACGATCGAGGAAATCAATGCGGTTGCGCCCGATACGCCCGTCTTCCTGTTGCATCTTTATGATAGGGCGCTTTTGAACGGCGCCGCCCTTCGTGCCGTCGGTTACACCCGTGACACACCGAACCCGCCCGGCGGCGAGATCACCCGCGATGCCAGTGGCAACCCGACCGGCATGCTGCTTGCCAAGCCGAACGCTGGCATACTCTACTCAACGCTTGCCAAGGGCCCGAAGCTGCCTTTCGACTACCAGGTCAATTCCACCCGCCACTTCATGCGAGAGTTGAATCGTCTCGGCATCACCGGCGTCATCGATGCGGGCGGCGGCAATCAGAATTATCCTGATGACTATGAGGTCATCCAGAAGCTGTCCGACGAGAACCAGCTCACCGTTCGCTTGGCCTATAACCTCTTCACTCAAAAGCCGAAGCAGGAAAAGGAAGACTTCCTCAACTGGACGTCCTCGGTCAAATACAAGCAGGGCAACGACTACTTCCGCCATAATGGCGCTGGCGAGATGCTGGTCTTTTCTGCCGCCGACTTCGAGGACTTCCGCCAGCCGCGCCCGGAAATGGCCCCGGAGATGGAAGGCGAGCTCGAGGACGTCGTGCGGATTCTTGCTGAGAACCGCTGGCCCTGGCGGATGCACGCCACCTATGACGAAACGATCTCTCGGTCTCTCGACGTGTTCGAGAAGGTCAACAAGGATATCCCGCTGGAGGGCCTCAACTGGTTCTTCGACCACGCCGAGACAATCTCCGACCGATCGATCGACCGGATCGCAGCCCTTGGCGGCGGCATCGCCACCCAGCACCGCATGGCCTATCAAGGCGAGTACTTCGTCGAGCGGTACGGCCATGGAGTGGCTGAAGCTACGCCACCCATCAGGAAGATGCTGGACAAAGGCGTCAACGTCTCGGCGGGCACCGATGCCACCCGCGTCGCCTCATACAATCCATGGGTATCGCTTGCCTGGATGGTGACGGGAAAGACCGTCGGCGGCATGCAGCTCTATCCGCGCGCCAACTGCCTTGACCGAGAGACCGCGCTTCGCATGTGGACGGAGAAGGTAACCTGGTTCTCAAACGAGGAAGGCAAGAAAGGCCGCATCGAGAAGGGCCAGTTTGCTGACCTCATCGTGCCGGACAAGGACTTCTTCTCCTGCCGCGAGGACGAGATCTCTTTTCTCGTTTCCGAGCTAACCATGGTCGGCGGCAAAATCGTCTATGGTGCGGGCGAGTTCAAGGCCCTTGACGAGAACAACATCCCACCCGCCATGCCGGATTGGTCGCCGGTGCGCAAGTTCGGCGGATATGCCGCCTGGGGCGAGCCGGACGGCGCAGGCGCCCGCTCGCTGCGCCGCACTGCAATTTCCACATGCGGATGCGCAAACGACTGTGGCGTGCACGGCCACGACCATGCCGGTGCCTGGACATCGAAGCTTCCGATTTCGGATTTACGCGGTTTCTTTGGAGCCCTTGGTTGCTCATGCTGGGCTGTCTGATGCGCCAACGATATTATTCAAGCAAAGGGCAGCGGCATAAACCGCTGCCCTTTTTCGATTGCTCAACATCCGCATAATTGCGATTTATGCAATTATCTGACAACTATTGATGCAATTGTTATAAGAGACTTTTCCTAACACTATCGCTCCATCAGACGAACACGAACGCCGCTCGCACTGACCGGCCAGGATCGCAGGAGCAACCATGATCAGCACTTCATTTCCAAAAGCACGCGGGCTTGCCGCCTATGTCCTATCGGCACCTGCCTTGCGCAGAGCGGCCCTTCTTGCGCTCTGCGCCGCCTATATTCAGGGCCCTGTCACCAAGATCGCCGATTTCAATGGTGCGCTCGCCGAGATGGATCATTTCAATCTGCACCCTGCAACCTTCTTTGCCGTGGCCGTCATCGTCTTTGAACTGACAGCGTCGGCGATGGTCGTCACAGGCTTCCTTCGCTGGTTGGGCGCGCTCGCCTTGGCGGGCTTCACCATCCTCGCCACTTTCATCGCGTTGCGCTTCTGGGAAATGGCCCCGGGCATGGAGCGCATGATGGCGACCAATGCTTTCTTCGAACATCTCGGGCTTGCTGGCGCATTCCTTTTTGTCGCCACATACGATCTTTCGAAAGGAGAAGGCAAATGAGCTCCGCCAAGTCATCCGGGGGAAGTTTCGCACCCCTTGCACAGCCCGTCTTTGCGGTCCTGTGGGCCGCCACCGTTCTTGGCAATACCGGAAGCTTCATGCGCGACGTCGCAAGCTCCTGGTTGATGACGGACCTGTCTGCATCGACAGCCGCGGTTGCCATGGTTCAGGCTGCAGGAACCCTGCCGATCTTCCTGCTCGCCATTCCCGCGGGCGTACTTACCGACATCCTCGACCGCCGCAAATTCCTGATCGCCGTGCAGCTATTGCTGGCATCGGTCAGCATCTCGCTGATGGTCCTTTCACAGACGGGCATGCTTTCAGTCAGTGCACTTATCGGCCTAACCTTTCTAGGCGGCATCGGCGCGGCGCTGATGGGCCCAACCTGGCAGGCCATCGTACCTGAACTGGTCAAACGCGAGGATGTGAAAAGCGCTGTCGCGCTGAACTCGCTTGGCATCAACATTGCCCGTTCCATAGGACCGGCCGCAGGCGGCCTGCTTCTCGCGGCCTTCGGTGCGGGCATTACCTATGGCGCGGATGTGGCAAGTTACATCGTCGTCATTGCTGCGCTTGTCTGGTGGCCGCGTGCCAAGAACACCAGCGACGCGCTTCAGGAGAATTTCTTCGGCGCGTTCCGGGCAGGACTTCGGTTCACCCGTTCCAGCAGGCCGCTGCATGTGGTTCTCCTGCGTGCAACGATCTTCTTTTCCTTTGCCAGCGCGGTGTGGGCCCTTCTCCCCTTGGTTGCCCGACAATTGCTCGGCGGTGATGCGAGCTTCTACGGGATTCTGCTCGGTGCGGTCGGCGCCGGTGCAATCGGGGGAGCACTCGCCATGCCGAAGCTGCGTCAACGCCTGAACTCTGACGGCCTGCTTCTCGGCGCCGCCATCACCACCGCGGCTGTCATGGTTGTCCTTGCGCTTGCCCCGCCAAAGATCGTTGCCATCCTTGCGCTACTCTTCCTTGGCGCTGCCTGGATTACTGCTCTGACGACGCTGAACGGCACCGCGCAGTCCGTGCTGCCAAACTGGGTCCGCGGTCGAGGGCTTGCAGTCTACCTGACCGTCTTCAACGGCGCGATGACCGCGGGTAGTCTCGGCTGGGGCGCGGTCGGCGAGGCCGTCGGCATCCAGTCCAGCTTGCTGATCGGCGCCGCAGGTCTGCTTGTCGCAGGGTTCGTGATGCACCGCATTAAACTCCCGGCAGGAGAAGCCGACCTCGTGCCATCCAACCACTGGCCTGAACCACTTGTCGCAGAACCCGTCGCTCATGATCGTGGCCCGGTGCTCATCCTGATCGAATACAAGGTGGAGAAACACCACCGCAGCGCATTCCTGCATGCGCTCGATCACCTGTCACAAGAACGACGTCGGGACGGAGCATATGGATGGGGCGTGACGGAAGACTCAGCTGATCCGGAGAAGATCGTCGAATGGTTCATGGTCGAGTCCTGGGCCGAGCATCTTCGCCAACACAAGCGGGTATCGAACGCGGACGCGGATCTACAGGGCAAGGTTCTCGCCTACCATACAGGAACAGAGAAGCCTGTCGTCCGTCACTTCCTGACGATCAACCGACCAGGCGCTGCCTGACAGAGAGCGGGCCTGATCCTTCCCCCCACTGTTGCAAATAATGAAATAAACTCGAAACTATTGATGCAATTGTTGCTTGGACGAGCTTCGGTAGATTGAGAGCGTCAAACAACGGCAGCCTCACCAAACGCTCAAAGCGTGCTGCATCACAAAACAAAGGAGCTACGGCAATGGAATACATCACGACAAATGACGGCGTTGAAATCTTCTACAAGGATTGGGGCCCAAAGGATGCGCAGCCGATCGTCTTCCACCACGGCTGGCCGTTGTCGTCGGACGACTGGGACGCACAGATGCTGTTCTTCCTTGCCCACGGCTATCGGGTAGTCGCCCATGACCGGCGCGGTCACGGCCGTTCCGCCCAAGTTTCTGAAGGGCATGACATGGACCATTATGCCGCCGACGCCTTCGCGGTTGCCGAAGCTCTTGATCTAAGAAATGCAGTCCATATCGGCCACTCCACCGGGGGCGGCGAAGTTGCCCGTTATGTTGCCAAGCACGGCGAGCCTGCAGGCCGCGTTGCCAAGGCGGTACTGGTTTCCGCCGTTCCACCGCTGATGCTGAAGACGGAAAGCAATCCGGAAGGCCTGCCCATGGAAGTCTTCGACGGTTTTCGCTCAGCACTCAGCGCCAACCGGGCCCAATTCTTCCGCGATGTTCCCGCTGGCCCGTTCTATGGCTTCAACCGCGACGGTGCGACCGTCCAGGAAGGTGTTATCCAAAACTGGTGGCGGCAGGGCATGATGGGCGGCGCCAAGGCGCATTACGACGGCATCAAGGCCTTTTCAGAGACCGACCAGACGCAAGACCTTAAGGCTATCAGCGTACCTACGCTCGTGCTGCATGGCGAAGACGACCAGATCGTGCCGATCGCTGACTCAGCGCTCAAATCGGTCAAGCTTCTAAAGAATGGCACTCTCAAGACCTATCCCGGTTTTTCGCACGGTATGCTGACAGTTAATGCCGATGTTCTGAATGCCGACTTGCTGGCCTTTGTTCGGGCCTGATCAGCGCCTGCGGCGGGGTACGGCATGTGCCACCTCCGCCGCCTCTCACTGCGCGAAGAAAACCTCCTCACGATATCCGCCAAGGAAACGACCATGACCACTAGCAAATCCGCACAGAAGAAGATCATTAATCACGGCGTTGCCTGGGAGCAGGCCTTCGGTTACGTCCAGGCTGTACAGGTCAAGGACACCATCTACATATCCGGGCAGCTGAGCCACGGCGAAGACGGCAAGCTCATTGCTCCAGCCGCGCTCGACGATAAGGGTCGTCCCCGCGACTTTTCGCAGATGGAATCGCAAATTCGCCAGACCTACGTCAATGCCAGGAAGCTGCTTGAGCAATTCGGTGCCACTCTCAACGATGTTGTTGAAGAGACACTTTACGTCCTTGATGTTCCGAGCGCTTTTCAAGCCGGATCGAAGATCCGCAAGGAGATGTACGGCACGGATATCCCCCAATGCGCCAGCAATCTGATCGGTGTCAATGCCTTGGCGTTTCCAGAACAGATCGTTGAGATCACATTCCGCGCCGTCATCGACGGTCCTACGGACTGACCTTCTCAAATCAATGTCGTTAACCGCCGGACACGACCGAGCTTCGGCGGCCATATTCCCAGGAGGGTGACAAAGATGCAAAGAAGACCTACCCCTAAGACACGAGCCACGGCTGCTTTGCAATTGACACCCGAACTGGTTGCCAGAACGATCAAGGTTGTTGAGGATGAGGGCCCGGAGCCCCATTGGACACCGATCTCTTCCCAGCAACTTGATGCACTTGTAAAGCGGGTTGAAGAGGAGGCCGCGGACGAGGATCTATGGATATTCGCCTACGGATCTTTGATGTGGAATCCTGGCTTTGAGCCGTCGGCAATCGAACCTGCGGTTGTTCATGGATGGCACAGGGCGTTCGCCTTGCGCATTGAACGCCTGAGAGCGACCACCGAATTCCCCGGCCTGATGCTCGCGCTTCGGCCAGGAGGAAGCTGTTCGGGCATTGTTTTGAAGCTATCTCGTCACGCCCGGCGTCAGGACATTCGCCGGCTTCTCGCCCGTGAAATCCGTTATGCGGAGGTCTGCGAAATGACGCGCTGGGTATCTGTCCGAACACCTTCCGGAACGCGGCGCGCACTTACCTTTTGGGCAAGTCCGAAAACCTCTCCATTGACGGAAAAAATCGGGCTCGACGAAACAGCCAGGCTCATCGCCCAGGCATGTGGTCCCGCAGGATCATGCGCGGAATACCTCTACCGTGCAGTTTCCCACCTTGCAGACAGGGGCGTCCAAGACCGCAACCTATGGCGGCTTCAGACCCTCGTGGCCGGAAAAATCCAGGATCTCCACGGTCTGCCCAATCACGTTAAACGGGCTTGATGGAAGAAAACATGAGCGAGCGGTGGAGGCTGCACCGGCCAGATTGCCGTCGCAAAATTCATCAACGTGCCGCTTCAGCATCTCCGTGACACTCACGTCACCCGCAACGCCGCGATCAGCGCACGCAGTGCTGGCGGCGATTGGCGTCTGCTTGGGTGATAGAGATGAAAGCCCGGAAAGGACGGACACCAGTCCGCAAGCACCTTAATCAACGCGCCAGATGCGATCTCGTCTGCCACGTCGTGCTCCATTATATATCCGAGACCGACACCGGCCCGTACTGCGGCGGCCGGTAAATCGCTATCGTTTGCGACCAGCGGACCGCTCGTGTAGATTTTGATCTCCTTGCCGCCCTTCTCGAATTCCCAGGGCAGAAGACCGCCAGAAGTCGTCAACCGATAGCCAATGCAGGCATGGCGATCGAGATCGTAGGGCGTCTGTGGCGGCGGGTGACGTTTGAAGTAATCTGGTGTGCCGACCACGACAGTACGCAGGTCCGGCCCGAGCCGGACGGCGATCATGTCTTTGGCAACCGCCTCGCCCAGCCGGATACCAGCATCAAAGCCCGCAGCAACGATATCCGTCAGGCCGTCGTCCACGTTCACCTCCACGCGAATATCAGGATTGGCGAGAAGGAAAGCGGGCAGTTTGGGGAGCAGGACCATCCGGGCCGCATAGGCAAAGGTGGTAATGCGAATTGTTCCCGAGGGGTTATCCCGCCATTCCCGAAGCGCCTCCAGCCCCTCTTCAATACCTGAAAGTGCCGGTCTGAGTGATTGCAGCAGGCGCTCTCCTGCCTCGGTCGGCGCGACGCTGCGGGTTGTGCGGGCCAAAAGACGCACGCCCAGACGTTCCTCAAGGCCACGCATTGCATGACTAAGAGCAGATGGAGACATGCCAAGCTTTGCCGCCGCGCGCGTAAAGCTGCGTTCGCGGGCGACCGCTTCAAAGGCTAAAAGATCGTTGAGTTCGCCTCTTTCCATTGCTGCATTCTGCTCACAGGTTCATGTGGTGAGCAAGGGCTAATCCCGGGCCTGCCAAGCATCTAGATCTGTTGGCAACAAGCGAGGAGAATGCAAATGAACCTTACAAGCTATCGAACTCTTGGAAATTCCGGGCTTATCGTCAGCCCCTTGGCTCTCGGCACCATGACGTTTGGCGCAGGTCGATGGGGTGCCAGCGAAGCAATGTCTCGTGCAATCTTCGATGCTTATACGAAGGCAGGCGGCAACTTTATCGATACGGCGGACATTTACTCCGGCGGCGAAAGCGAGAGCATGCTCGGTCGTTTCCTCAAGGATAGCGGCCAGCGAGACCGCCTCGTCGTGGCGACGAAATCCGGCTTTTCCCGCGGGCCACATACGCCTCTTTGGGGCGGCAATGGTGCGAAGAACATTCGTCTTGCACTAGAAAGCTCGTTGAAGCGCCTGCAGACCGACTACATCGACATGTACTGGGTACATGTGTGGGACCGCATGACACCCGTTGAGGAAACCTTGCAGACGCTCACCGACGCCGTTCGCGCCGGCAAGATCCTGCATTATGGCTTTTCCAACACCCCTGCCTGGTACGTCGCCAAACTCGCGACACTCGCTACAGCGCATGGCCTTGCAAAGCCCATTGGCCTTCAATACGCCTACTCGCTGATTGATCGCGGTGTCGAACTCGACCTTTTGCCAGCAGGCCAAGAAATTGGCCTTGGCCTTGTACCGTGGAGCCCTTTGGCTGCCGGTTTACTTACCGGCAAATATGGCCGAGACAAGCTTGCCGATGCCGCTCGCGCCGCAGCCATGCCTGACCGTGGTTCGCACGTCAGCGACGAAGGCAGCAATGGCCGGCTCAACGGCGACAACCCCTTCGGCGGCATGCTGTTCACAGAACGAAACTTCCAGGTGGTGGATATCGTGAAGGAAGTCGCTGCGGAAATCGGCTGCACGCCTGCTGAAGTGGCGCTCAAATGGGTGGTGGAAAAGCCGGGCGTCTCGTCTGTGCTGATCGGCGCCAGCCGCGTGGAGCAGTTGGAACAGAATGTAGGATCACTCAATGTGAAACTGGAAGCTGACCACCTCGCCCGACTGGAGCAGGCAACCGCTCTGCCGCCGATCAACCCCTATTTCATCTTTCAGCTACCAATTGAACAGCTGTTTGGAGGACATGAGGTACGTCGTTGGTGATGAGTCCAGCCAATATTGGTTAGGTTGGCAATTCGGCGGGCTTGCGTGCCGCAGAAAACGGATGCTTTAACGCAAAAAGCGTTTTGCGGCCCATACGGTACCGAGCCCAATGACCAACACAAGCAACCCGCGCCATATCCAGGGTGTTTGATTGATCATGAAGCTTGAAGCGGGATAGGGAAATAAACCTGTTCCCTGACCAATCCAGACCAGGCCGAGCAGCGAGATCACGAGGCCGATGGCCAATACTATTCGCCTGTATGCCATCTTGCCTCCGGTCCAGCTGCTTTGACAGTTGGCAAGGAGACTACAGGCGGGATAGTGCAACGGCAAGTTCCCACCGGATTGATCGACTAATGAGAACGGATGGGTCGGGCGGGATTTCCGACCACTGTCTGGCCTGCTGGCACGCTTCGCGTGACCACTGATCCGGCGCCAATAATCGCCCCGTCTCCCACTGTCACCCCTCCAAGGATGATGGCGCCGCCACCGATCCAGACATTCTTGCCAATGGTGACCGGGCGAGCGCGCTCAAGCCCTGCCTTCCTGAGTGCCACGTCATGATGGTGTTCGGCGCAATAGATTTGCACGGCCGGACCAAGCATGCTGCCTTCGCCAATCACCACTGAAGCGCTATCGAGGATGACGCAGCCCGAATTGATGTACACACCATTTCCAAGCGAAATATTCATTCCGTATGCGCAATGAAATGGTGCCTCGATGAAAACATCACCGGCACCCGCCAACAATGATCGAAGCTCATCAGCGATGGGGCCACGTTCGTCGGGAGGCATAGTGTTGTGAGCATGGACGGAACGCCTGGCAAGCTTGCGCAATCCATCAAGCTCTAAATCCATGCAGGAATACCACTCGCCCTGCTCCATCTTTGCGCGCTCACTCTTCAAGTTTCGTCTCCACGCATCTCACTTCGTCGCCGTTCTTATACGTCGCATTTGGCGTTTCGTATCCCCGGTTTCACCCTCATGAGCACAATCGATATGTTGATTGGGACGGTCATCTTTATTGACGGTCAAAGCTTTTGCGTCCAGAAGAGGAGACTTATTCAGCTACATGACCTTGACGACAGACTGGAAGGCGGGTCCGTTGACTTATCTTCATGCGATGCAATCCGAAATCCAGGGCATACATGCTCTAGCGCCGGCAAAATGGCGCTCTCTGGATGGTATCGTCGGTGTTCATTGGGAGGCCGAGGGCCAGGCTGGTGCAAGTGGATATTATCTTTCCCCAGATCCCCGCATCGTGTTGTTCTTCAAGGACGTCAGCAATCACATCCGTGTTTCGGACCAATCCTCGCGCCTTGACCATTTCGAACGAGGCATGGCGGCTGCGATTTATGTACCGGCTGGTGTGCCGCTGTGGACGAAGTTTAGCCAGCGTCATCGCTTTTCCCATCTTGATCTGCACCTGCACCAGGACCGCCTGATGCGCTATATAGCACCGGCGATAGGATCTTCCGCTGCCCGAGCCGCTATCAGGAAGCCGGTAGAACTGAAAGATCCGGGTCCACTGGTGAGCCTTGCCAAGCTTGTCGTGGACGAGCTTGAGGATAGTGGCAAACATCCAGCCTTCGCCGAGAACCTGATCGGAAGCATTGTGACGGGCCTGCTCGATCTGCACGCAACGGCTGATGAAAATAGTGGTGCAAGCGGGCGGCTGACGCAGGCTCAACTCAATCGTCTTTCCGCCTATTTCGCCAATTGCGGTGGCCGACGTCTGACCGTGCGGGAAATGGCGGATGTGGTTGGTCTGTCCGAAAGCTGGTTTGCCACCGTTTTTCGGCAAACGACCAATCTGACCCCGCTACAGTGGCAGTTGTCCCGTCGCATCGACCTTGCCAGGCGCATGCTCAGTGATACCGGCATGAGCATCGCAGACATCAGCGCACAACTTGGCTTTTCCGATCAGGCGCACCTGACCAAGGTGTTTCGCAGCATGAGCGGAGATACACCTGCCGCATGGCGTCGCAAACACCAAACGGCATGAGAGAGATGGTCCCGCCGGGCGTCGCCGGGACCTGCTTCCACTACCAGCTCTGGCGAAGCGTCGCAAAGATGGCGCGTCCGGGATTGTAGTAGAGCGCGCCCCCATCATTATTCGCGATGTGCTTCTCATCAAAGACATTGCTGACATTGAGTTGGAAGGTCGTGTTCTCCCGTATATTGTAGGAGAAAGAGGCGTCGAAGACGACCGCGCCCTTCGATTTACGCGTGTTGGCGTTGTCGAAGTAGTAGGAGCCGGTGAACCGCGCTCCCGCACCGAAGGTCATGTCGCCCCGCGTGCCGTTTCCTTCCAGTGTATAAGTGCCCCACAAGGATGCCATGTGCTGCGGAACCTGGGCAAATTTCTTGCCATCATAGGTCCCGCCTGCATCGACGATCTTGGAGTTGATATAGGAATAGGCACCGATCAGGTTCACATTCGACGTCAGTTCCACCTTGCCTTCCAGATCGAAGCCGCGATGGCGCACCTTCTCTACCGTATTCGGCAGGTAGACAGGCGCTTCATAGGTCGTGATGTTCTCCAGTGTCAGGTCGTAAATGGAGGCCGTGATAAGAGCTGGAACGGCGTCCGGTCGATATTTGATTCCTGCCTCATATTGCTTGCCATAGGTAGGCTCTTTTCCAGACGTGGGAGGTGCGACCGATTCCGCATAGCTGACATAGGCTGCAAGCTCCTCGGTGAACTTGTAACTCAAACCAAACCGCTTGCTCAATTCGCTGTAATTGCCGCTTTGCTTTGTGCCGGCGAGCAGGTTGGTGTCGTCCAGATCCAGCCAATCGTTGCGCAGGCCTATGCTGGCCGTCACCCGATCAGAAAACACCAGATCCTGCTGTAGATATATTGCCCGTGTGACCTGATCCTTTTGCGAACTGCTGTAGGGCGAAAGCGGCCCTGGGCCACCGGCGAAGACCGGATTGATAAAATCGATCTGTGGCGCAGCGGTATAGTAGTTCGCGCCACTGGAATCGAAGTGGCTGTAATCCGTGCCAACCAGTGTGCGGCTTTCAACCTGCTCGAATTGCGTTTCGTAAAGAAGATGGGCATCGGCAATGAAATGCTCTGCCGAACCGTCGCTGCCAAAGTAGCTGCGATCAACCAGCGTATCGGCGGGATCGCGTGCACCAAGCGCATCGAAGATATAGGTGTAGCCAAAGCCATTTCTGGACTTGCTGTAACGGGCGTTGGAGCCGAACGACAAGCCATTGCCGAAATCATGCTCGAACATGACGGAATAGGTGTTTCGATTGGTCGTATCGTAGTTGTAGGATGGCTCACCGAAGAAACGGTCACGGCTGAAATCCGTGTCGAGAGGATGACCGCCGCTGCTCGGAGTACCCTTGCGATCCAGATGATCGAAGACGAAGGTCAAGGACGTCGCATCTGTTGGCCTCCAGGTCAGGCCGCCCTGAATGAAATTTTCGTCATTGTTCGAGAAATCGAACTCGCCATTCGAGCGCTCGAATTTGCCGGTCAGGCGGTAGGACAGTGTATCGTCTTGCGTCAGATTATCGCCGAAATCGATGCCTGTTTCCTTATGCGCGTAAGAGCCGGTGGTGGCGTAGACTTCACCGAAACGTTCGCTGCGCGGCTTCTTCGTGACATAATTGATTGCGCCGCCCGGATCGGAAACGCCAAAGCCGGTGGAATTGGCTCCTTTAAGCACTTCCAGCCGTTCAAAGCCGTAAGGCTCTTCCTTCACGCCAGTCCAGGTGCGCCCGACCATAAGACCATCGCGATAGGTAAAGGGCGTGAAGCCGCGAATCTTGACATAGTCGTAGCGCTCGTCCGAGCCATAGTAATCGGTGGTCACGCCAGCCGTGTATTGCACCACCTTCTCAACGCTATCGGCCTTGCGCTGTTCGATTTCCTTGGAGGTCACGACAGACACGGTGGCCGGCGTCGTGAAAATCTCGCCTGGCATCTTACCGACCGCACTTGATCGGTTCGCAACGATCGATTTGGAATCAGCATCTGCTTGTCCAAAACCCTGCACGGTAACCGCTTCCAGCACGATCCCGTCCCCATTAGCCTCCTGCGCGGATGCGAAGGCTGGCATCAATGCGACGAATGCCGTGCAGCCGAGAAGGGCAGCGGTGCGATGGCGCAGGGAAGCTCGGGTTTTGCTATTGGCGGAAATGGCGCTGATCATGCTTTCATCCAGTCATTGACGTTCCAAAACTCCCGCCGATGAACCGGTCATCGTCTGGAGCCGTCCGACAGCAAGGCTATGCCCGCAGGGGCATGAGGCAGCAGGCATTGTCGAACGAGGCTCTTTAACTGGATAATTTTCATCCAGTATTGTAAATATCTCTTTTTTGTAAAATTCCCCGGAAAATCAAGAGTGGGAGGGAATTGCACCGTCCAATTTGCTTGACCTCATAGCTTTAAGCTGAGAGTGACGGTCAACTTAGCAAGGAAAGGAACAGGACCATGCGGATCAGATTGCATCAGCTTGCGCCGGTAGCAGCCCTTCTCCTGAGCATGGCCGTGCCGCACGCCGTGGCAGCTGACGAGGTCCGCTATCCGCTGGAACTGAAGCATGCGCTGGGCACGACGACCATAGCCGAAAAGCCGCGTCGAGTAGCAACGGTCGCCTGGGCTAACCATGAAGTTCCTCTTGCTCTTGGAATTGTGCCGGTTGGCATGGCGGCTGCAAATTTCGGTGATGATGACGGAGATGGTCTGCTGCCTTGGGTCGCAGAACGCCTGAAGGAACTCGGTGCTTCAAAACCACGACTGTTCGATGAGGGCGACGGCATCGATTTTGAAGCAGTTGCAGAAACCCAGCCGGACATCATTTTGGCTGCCTATTCCGGCCTGAACCCGAGCGATTACACAACCCTCAGCCAGATTGCGCCGGTCGTCGCCTATCCCCAGGCGCCGTGGTCTACCGACTGGCGCGAGACCATCCGTTTCGATAGCGCCGGTCTTGGCCTGGCTAAGGAAGGCGAGGCACTGATCTCAGACATCGAGAGCAAGATTGCCGCGGAGGTCGCCAAATACCCTGAACTGAAGGGTAAGTCAGCGATGTTCGTGACGCATCTCGATGCCACAGATCTCAGCATCGTCAATTTCTACACGACGCAGGATACACGCGTTCGCTTTTTCAAGGATCTTGGCCTCTCCATGCCGAAAAGCGTGGTGCAGGCCTCTTCGAATGGCAGCTTTGCAGGGTCAATCAGCGCCGAGCAGATCGACCTTTTCGATGATGTCGATATCGTGGTGACCTACGGCAATCAGGAACTCATACAGGCAATGAAGGCCAATCCTCTCCTTGCCAAGATGCCTGCCGTCAAACACGATGCCATTGTAACCTTAGGTCGTGATCCGGTTGGAACAGCGGCCAATCCCACACCTCTTTCCATCACTTGGGTGTTGCCGGAATACGTGGCCAAGCTTGCCGAAGCGGCGAGAAAAACGGAATGAATGCGAGCCGCATGCTGCTTTCAAAACAGCAATCGACCATTCCACTGCCAAAGCACACCCGGCTGCTCTCTCTCTTCGCGGTTCTTGCGGTTGCAGGCCTTGTTGCCATCCTGTCTTTGATGGTGGGCACGCGTGATGTGCCACCGTCAGAAGTCTTGGCGGCACTTGCTGGCGACACATCTACACTTGACCGCGCAGCCGTGGCGACGCGCATTCCACGAACATTGCTGGCACTGTTGGCTGGGGCCTCGCTTGGACTGGCCGGTGCCGTGATGCAGGGCGTTACGCGCAATCCCCTGGCAGATCCTGGCATACTGGGTGTCAACACCGGCGCATCACTGGCGGTTGTGGTGGGTGTAGCCTGGTTCGGCATCAGCTCTGCCCATAGCTTCATATGGCTGGCCATCTTCGGGGCCGCGGCAACTTCCATTTTTGTTTATATCATCGGCTCAATGGGACGTGGGGGTGCAACACCCTTGAAGCTGGCATTGGCTGGCACGGCGACAGCCATTGCCTTTTCATCGCTTGTCATTGCCATTGTTCTGCCGCGAGCCGATATCGCCGGTGGCATCCGCTCCTGGCAAATCGGCGGCGTTGGCGGAGCAAGTTTCGAGCGCATCGAGCCGGTCTACGGCTTTCTGATCGTAGGCTTCATGCTTTGCCTCCTCTCTGCCAGAAAGTTGAACGCGCTTGCGCTTGGGGATGAGCTTGCAGCGGGGCTTGGCGAGCGTGTTGCAATCGCTCGGGTTATCGCAACCCTTGGCGCGGTCATCCTGTGCGGTGCCGCAACCGCCGTCTGTGGACCCATAGGATTTGTCGGCCTTGTGGTTCCGCATGTCTGCCGGCTTCTTGTTGGCGTGGATTACCGCTGGCTTCTGCCATTTTCGGCACTTGGCGGCGCGATCCTTCTCACAGTCAGCGATGTCATCGGCCGTTTGGCCGCGCGTCCTTCAGAACTGGAAGTGGGTGTCGTGACGGCTTTGGTGGGTGCGCCCTTCTTCATCTTCATTGTCCGTCGCCAGAAGGTGAAGGAGTTGTGATGCCTGCGCACATATCATCACCCTCTGCGGCAATGATGGGGAAAAGCCGCAAGCGCCACAGTCAACGTCGCCATGCGCTGCTGGTCACCATGCTGCTGGTCATCCTTGCCGGGTTCTGCGGCTCGCTGGTTTTCGGCCAAACCTATGTTCCTTTTCAGAATGTCATGCGCATTCTAGGCGGTGAGAACGTTCCCGGTGCAAGTTTTACGGTGGGCCAATTGAGGCTGCCTCGGGCGGTTCTTGGCTTGGTGGCGGGCATGAGCTTCGGTTTGGGCGGAGCAGCGTTTCAAATCCTGCTACGCAATCCGCTCGCCAGCCCCGACATCATCGGCATCACATCGGGCGCGAGTGCAGCAGCAGTCTTTTGCATCGTCATCCTTGGCGTCAATGGCCTTGCCGTTTCCGTTTTTGCGGTGCTGGCAGGACTTGCCGTGGCATTGCTTGTTCATGGCCTTTCATCCCGCAATGGCGTGGCAGGCGCCCGGCTCATCCTTGTTGGCATTGGCGTTTCGGCCATGCTTGAGAGCATGATCGCCTATATCCTCTCCCGCGCTCCTGCCTTCAGCCTCCAGGAGGCCATGCGCTGGCTGACAGGAAGCTTGAATGGTGCGAAGCTTGAGATGGTGGCCCCTCTCCTTCTTTCCCTTCTGATATTTGGCGCCCTCCTTTTGGTCAAGGCGCGGGACCTGGAAGTGATGCGAACGGGTGATGAAACAGCCACTGCACTTGGCGTCGATGTCGCATCCACCCGGCTTTGGGTCATCGTTTCCGCCGTGGGGTTGATCGCGACGGCGACCGCCATAACCGGTCCAATTGCTTTCGTTGCCTTTCTGGCAGGCCCCATTGCTGCAGGCATATTCGGACGCCGTCATTCCATCCTTCTTCCCGCCGGGCTGGTTGGGGCAGTGCTCGTTCTGGCAGGTGATTTTGTCGGGCAATTTCTGCTGCCCAGCCGCTATCCGGTTGGTGTCGTGACCGGCGCACTTGGAGCGCCCTATCTCATCATCCTGATCATTCGAGGCAACCGCCAGGGAGCGACCTCATGACTGATCCCCGCCTTGAGGCCCGGACCCTCTTCGCCGGTTATGGTGACAAGCAGATCTTGAAGGATCTGGATCTTGTCCTCCCTCCCGGTCAGATTACCGCAATTGTTGGAGCCAATGCCTGCGGAAAATCAACGCTGCTCAAGGCCCTTTCACGCCTGATCACGCCACAACAGGGCGAAGTGCTTCTTGACGGGCGCGCCATTCATCGGTTGCCAACGAAAGAGCTTGCGCAACGGCTGGGTCTTCTGCCGCAATCACCCATTGCCCCCGAAGGCATCACAGTGATGGATCTTGTGAGCCGCGGGCGGCATCCTCATCACGGTCTCTTCGCATCCTGGACCAAGGATGACGACCGCGCCGTTACAGATGCGCTTGCCGCGACGCAGACACTGGATCTTGCGGAACGACCCTTAGATGAATTGTCCGGCGGCCAAAGGCAAAGGGTCTGGATTGCCATGGCTCTCGCACAGCAAACTGCGGTGCTTCTGCTGGACGAGCCGACAACCTTCCTGGATGTAAGCCATCAGATCGATGTTCTCGACCTTCTGACCGACCTCAACCATACGCGCGGCACGACCATTGTGATGGTGCTGCACGACCTCAACCTCGCTGCGCGTTATGCGGATCACCTCGTCGCAATGCTGGAAGGACAGGTTTTCAAGGCAGGTTCGCCCCATACTGTGCTGACGCAGGAAATGGTTCGTGAAGTCTTTGGACTTGAGAGCCAGATCCTTCCCGATCCAACCTCTGGCAGACCGATGATGCTCCCGATGGGCCGCCATCACATGCAAATCCGTCAAGCCCCTTCTATGCAGGCAAGATCATGACCGCATTACTCCTCTCCACAATTTCCGGTGTCGCCTATCCTGCTGATGTCGGCGCCATGCTTGCCGAAATTTGCGAGCACTTTGTCGAACATTCCGATGTTGCTCCATCCGATCAGGGGGCCTTCCTCTCTTCTGAAGACTGGACGATCGATATCAAGACTTCTGATGCGCGTTTGATGATCGAAATTCGGACAGAGGACGATGACAAGCTTGCCGCCGCACGCACAATGTTTGCCGAGCATTTGTTCTATTTCGCTGGCGATGAGCCGTTTTCTCTTGAATGGTCCAAGCCCGCGCCAAAGGTACGCCCACCCGGGTTTTACGAGGCAACAGTTGTGGGATCGGAGGATGTCACGCCGCGTATGCGACGCGTAATTCTCTCCGTCGCGGATGTAACGCCGTTTGTGGGCGGTGATATTCACGTGCGTTTGCTCATTCCCCCGCTTGATCGAGTGCCTGTCTGGCCAAACCTTAAAGAAAACGGGAGCATTGGGTGGCCGGAGGGCGAGGATGAACTGCTAGTGCGCGCCTATACGATCCGTTCCGTTGATCAGAAGGCCAAACGCATCAGCATCGATTTTCTCCAGCATCCGAAGCAGGGTGTTGCCACCCCTGGCGCAGACTTTGCGCGTGACGCTCAACCCGGACGACAGGTAGCGCTGATGGGGCCGGGGAGCGGCGGCTTACCCGCCGCAAAGTCAATTCTATTCGCGGGAGATGAAAGCGCATTGCCTGCCATCTTACGGATGGTGGAAGAAGCTCCAGCCGACGTGCGAATAAATGCGATTATCGAAATTGAGGATGGCGCAGAAGAGCAGACGATCAAACATGATGGGCTGCTTTCAATCGAATGGCTGCATCGCGCCAGCTATTCCCAGCAAGCCAACGGACAGCTGGTTCATCGGCTCAAGGCTGAGATCGACGAAACGCAACCGGAAACATACATCTGGTTTGCCGGGGAAAAATCGGATGTTCGAAACGTAAAACGTTATCTTGCGGACAAGAAACGCGACCGCAGACACCAGTATATTGCATGGTACTGGAACAAGGATGATTGAGCACGACGCACCTTCAGAGCGTAATATGTGACTGGAGAAAGTCCATCGTCACGCATAGGAGCCTGATCAAAACGGATTGCTGCCAGCCATTGAACCATAGGCGTTGCTCGGGACCATGCGCAGCGCTCAGAACACCGTTGGCTTGGCAAAAAAGAGTTACTCGGCGGCAAGGATTTGGCTTGCGTCGATGATCCTTCTGATTTCCGGGCGACAGGAGCCACAGTTTGTTCCAGCGTTCAAGGCGGCACCAATCGCTTCCACAGATCGGCAGCCTCGATGCGCAGCATCCTCGATCTGGTTGATGCCAACCGAAAAGCACGAGCAGACAATGGCCCCTTTATCCGGTCGACCAGGTGCGGGCCGCCCAGCCATCAGCATGAAGCGGGCAGATGTTTCTGCGTGGGTAACGGTCAATTGCTCCACCGCCCATTGGCGCGAAACGGCAACGGGTCTCCGCGACACATAGAGCGCTGCTATGAGCCGGTCACCATTGAATGCGAGAAGGCGGTGTTCGCCGCCATTGGCGTCCACATAACCGGAAAATCCGGTTTCATCCTTAATTTCCAGCGTCTCGCGCAGCCAGTTATCCCAACCCTGTGCGGGACGATCGCCCGCGAACTCCAGACGATGGCCGCCATCGGTTCTGGCGATAGCCCAATAGGAAAATGGTCGCGATTCCGGCTTGGATTGCGAGACCAGAAAGCCATGGAAAGCAGGTACATAGCGCGCGACAGAGGCAACCGCATGCTTCAGCGCGGGCTGGCCAGAGATGGGATCGACCCGGTCACTCACCAGCGCGTCAACGCGTGCAGCCGCCGCCGTCTCACCGGTCCAATGCATCGGCACAAAGATTGAACCGCGCGGCTGCCGGTCCGTCAGCAATGCGCGGACGATAATGCAGCGGCCGGAGGCAGACGCGACGGTGACGAGGTCGGCATCCGCGATGCCAAGCACCTGTGCATCAAGCGGATGTATCTCACAGAACGGCTCTGCGATATGTGCCGACAGGCGGGCGCTCTTTGCTGTGCGGGTCATGGTGTGCCAATGGTCGCGCACCCGGCCCGTGTTGAGCGTGAAAGGGAAAACATTGCCTCGCTGGACAGGAGCCGGCGGCGTGACGGGCACGAAGCGAGCCTTGCCATCCGCGTGATAGAATTCACCATCTGCGAAGAACCGCTGGCGGGACGGTGCGCCCGCTGGCTGCGGCCATTGGAACGGAATAAGCGCATCATAGCTGGCCGCATCAATTTCGGCATAGGCTCCGATGTCGAAGTCGCGAGCACCCTCGTTCTCAAAGGCAGACAGCGCTGCGTGCTCGGCGAAGATATCCGCAGGCGACGCAAAGTTGAAGCCTTGCGCAAAACCTATGCGCTTTGCCACTTCCACCATCTGCCACCAGTCTGGCCGGACCTCTCCCGGCATGGGCAGGAATGGCCTCTGACGGGAAATACGGCGCTCCGAATTGGTGACCGTCCCGGATTTTTCACCCCATCCTGCAGCAGGCAGCAGCACATGCGCAAGCCGGGCCGTATCAGTGTTGGCCTCTATGTCTGAAACGACGACGAAGGGGCAGGCTTCCAGTGCAGCACGCACCGCATCCGCATCGGGCATGGAAACCACGGGATTTGTGGACATGATCCAGATCGCTTTGATCCGCCCGTCCGCCACCGCCTCGAACATGTCGACAGCCTTGAAACCTGGCTTTTCGGCCATCACAGGCGCATTCCAGAAGCGCTGAACGATATCGCGATGCGCAGCACTGCCGAGCTCCATATGCGCCGCCAGCATGTTGGCGAGACCACCGACTTCGCGACCGCCCATGGCATTGGGCTGACCTGTCAGAGAAAACGGTCCCATGCCCGGCTGACCGATCCGACCTGTGGCAAGGTGGCAATTGAGAATGGCATTGACCTTGTCCGTGCCGCTCGCCGACTGGTTGACGCCCTGACTATAGCAGGTCACAACCTTTTGCGTCTCTGCAAACAGTTGGAAAAACTGGCTAAGCATAGTGGCGGAAAGCCCGGTTATCTTGGAAAGATGCACCATATCGAGCTTGGCTGCGGCCAGTATTGCCTCGGGGAAACCGCTGGTATGTGCGCTGACAAAGGCCTCATCGACCCGCCCAGTATCAACCAGATAATGAAGCAGCCCGTTAAACAGGGCCACATCGCCATCGGCGCAAATGGCGAGATGCAAATCCGCAATGTCACAGGTTGCGGTGCGGCGCGGATCGATAACAACAATCTTCATCGCCGGACGGGCAGCTTTCGCAGCCACAAGGCGCTGATAGAGAACCGGATGGCACCAGGCCGTGTTGGAGCCGGTCAGGATGACGAGATCAGCGAGTTCCAGGTCTTCGTAACAGCCAGGCACGGTATCGGAGCCAAAGGCCCGCTTGTGGCCAGCAACCGAGGAAGCCATGCAAAGCCTTGAGTTTGTATCGATATTGGCCGATCCGATGAAGCCCTTCATCAGCTTGTTGGCGACATAATAGTCTTCCGTCAACAACTGGCCGGAGAGATAGAAGGCGACCGAGTCTGGCCCGTACGCATCAACGGTTTGCTTGAAGCGCTGTGCCACAAGCTCGAGGGCCTCGTCCCAGCCTGCCGTTTCGCCATGGATCTGAGGCGCAAGAACCCTGCCCTCCAGATCAAGCGTTTGTGCCAGCGCCGAACCCTTGGAGCAGAGCCTGCCGAAATTGGCCGGATGCTCCGGGTCGCCCTTGACTGTTACCTGGCCATCATCATCGACCTGGGCCATCACCCCGCAGCCAACGCCGCAATAAGGGCAGGTAGTGCGGGTCTCATTGGGCATTTCCGTCACTCCGCCGCAACCAGTGCCTTAGCCTCGAGCGCAATCGAAAGCTGTCCATTCACGTTTCGGACAGGGATCGTCCGCACCTCGCCCTCATCCGCCCCCAGCGCCTGGCCGCTTTCCAGAGAGATGACGAAATTGTGCAGCGGGCAGGTAACGGCTTTGCCGTGTACGATGCCCTGGCTGAGTGGTCCGCCCCTGTGGGGGCAGTGATCTTCAATGGCAAAGACTTCGCTCTCGGCAGTGCGGAAAACGGCGATCTTGCCTTCCGGCGTTTTGACGCAGCGTGCGCCGCGTAACGGTATATCGTCGATATGGCCGATGGCGATCCAGTTCGTGGTCATGATGTTACTCCGCTGCCTGATGGAAGCCGACAGTCGCCATCGGCTTGAACTCGTGCTTGTCCTTGCCGGAGACGCGCTCCGACCAGGGATCGACCTGGGCGAATTTCTGGCTGAAGACGAAACGCTCGTAATAGGCGCGGCGTTTGTCGTGATCCTCCATGATCTGGCGGCGGACTTCGTCATGGCCAATACGCTTCGCCCATTTGTAGATGCGCTCCAGGTAGCGGGCCTGTTCGCGATACATCTGGGTCAGCGCCACGATATGCTCCAGCGCCTCGTCCTCAGTTTTCACCAGGCCCAGAACGTCAGTCCCCTTGATGTCGAGGCCAGCAGCGCCCGCAAAATGAATTTCAAAGCCTGAATCCACGCAGATGACACCAATATCCTTGCAGGTCGCTTCCGCGCAGTTGCGCGGACAGCCAGAGACCGCCAGTTTCAGCTTTGCTGGCGTCCAGGAGCCCCACATGAATTTCTCGATGCGAATGCCAAGCCCGGTCGAATCCTGCGTGCCGAACCGGCACCATTGCTCACCCACACAGGTTTTCACGGTGCGCAGGCCCTTGGCATAGGCTTGGCCGGAGATGAAACCGGCCTTGCCGAGATCGGCCCAGACGGCGGGCAGGTCTTCCTTCTCGATGCCCAAAAGGTCGATGCGCTGGCCGCCGGTCACCTTCACCATCGGAATCTCGAACTTATCGACCACATCGGCAATGGCGCGCAGTTCAGATGCGCTGGTTACGCCGCCCCACATGCGCGGCACCACTGAATAGGTGCCATCCTTCTGAATATTGGCGTGCACGCGTTCATTGATATAGCGCGATTGATAGTCATCGGCATATTCATCGGGCCAATCGCAGACGAGATAGTAGTTGAGCGCCGGGCGGCACTTGGCACAGCCACAGGAGGTTTTCCATTCCAGTTCCTGCATAACGGCAGGAATGCTTTTGAGCCCTTTGGCCTTGATCAGCCGGCGCACGTCGTCATGGCCAAGCTCGGTGCAGGTACACATGGGCGTGACAGCAGCCGGGTTATAGGCATTACCCAGCGTCATCGACATCAGCTGCTCGACAAGGCCGGTGCAGCTGCCGCAGGAGGCAGAAGCCTTGGTGTGGGCGCGCACAGCGTCCAGCGTTGTTAGTCCCTTCTCGGTAATGGTCGAGGTGATTTTGCCTTTGCATACGCCGTTGCAGCCGCAGATTTCCGCATCATCCGGCAAGGCTGCAACGGCCGCCATAGGGTCCAGCGGCGTACCTCCCTGGAATGACTGGCCGAATATCAGCGTGTCGCGCATCGCTGAAATGTCGGTACCCTTCTTCTTCAAGTCGTTGAACCAGGCGCCATCGGACGTCTCGCCGTAGAGAACCGTCCCGATGATGCGATTGTCCTTGATGACGACGCGCTTGTAGATGCCCGCCGTCGCATCGCGCAGCACGATTTCCTCCCGGTCATCGCCATCGGCGAAATCCCCCAGAGAAAAAAGGTTGATGCCTGTCACTTTCAGCTTGGTCGGCGTGTCGGAATGGACAAAGGCGGGCTTTGTATCACCGGCAAGATGGGCGGCGGCAATGCGAGCCATCTCGTAAAGCGGTGCAACGAGGCCGTAAACCATGCCATCCACTTCGGCGCATTCTCCAACCGCGAGGATATTGCCGTCGGAGGTTTGCATGCCCGCATCAACCACGATGCCGCGATTGACGGCAAGGCCTGCCTCCTTGGCAAGGCCCGCATTCGGCCGGATGCCGACAGCCATCACAACCAGCGTTGCCGGGATGATGGTGCCGTTATCCAGTTCAATTCCCTCAACACGATCCGTGCCGATAATGCGTTTGGTATTGGCCTTGGTGATAACCTTGATGCCACGTTCTTCCACGGCCTTTTGCAGCAGATAGCCAGCGGCTGGATCGAGCTGGCGCTCCATCAGCGTCGGCATCACATGCAGCACCGTCACGTCCATGCCGCGCAGCGCAAGCCCAGCGGCGGCTTCCAGCCCAAGAAGTCCGCCGCCGATGACCACGGCCTTTTCACGCGACTGAGCGGCCAGCAGCATTGCGTCAACATCGTCAAGGTCGCGGTAGGTGATGACGCCGGGCAGATCTTTGCCCGGCACGGGAATGATGAAGGGTACTGACCCGGTCGCGATCACCAACTTGTCGTAGCTTTCCGTCACGCCATGGTCGGATGTGACGGTGCGGGCGTTGCGGTCGATTTCGACGATGCGATGGCCCTTGTAGAGAGTGACGTTGTTCTGAATATACCAGCCATCGCCATGGATGATGATATCTTCGAATGTCTTCTCCCCCGAGAGCACAGGCGAGAGCATGATGCGGTCGTAGTTAACGCGCGGCTCGGCATTGAAGATCGTGACATCGTAGAGGCCGGGCGCCTGTTCGAAGAGATGCTCCAGCATGCGGCCCGGTGCCATGCCGTTGCCGATGATGACGAGTTTCTGGGCCCCAAATTTTGGCATGGTGTTTACTCCGCGGCTTCGACGAAGCGGTGGCGTTCGTAGAGGAACTTCAGCACGGCTTCGCGGGATTTGAGGTAAGTGCGGTCAGCGGAAAGCGCGATACGGTCTCGCGGTCGCGCAATGGGAACGTCGAGAACCTCACCAATGCGAGCAGCAGGTCCGTTGGTCATCATCACAATGCGATCCGAGAGGAGAACGGCCTCATCCACGTCGTGCGTGATCATGATCATCGTGTTGCCAAGACGGGCATGGATTTCCATCACCGCATCTTGAAGATGGGCGCGGGTCAGCGCGTCGAGGGCGCCGAATGGCTCGTCCAACAGCAGGATTTTCGGTTCCATGGCCAGTGCGCGCGCAATGCCGACACGCTGCTTCATGCCGCCGGAAATTTCTGACGGACGTTTGTCTTTCGCATGAACCATCTGCACAAGGTCGAGATTGTGCATCACCCAATCATGCTTCTCTGTCTTGCTTTTGCGACCGGAAAACACCTTCGAGACGGCGAGATTGACGTTTTCGTAGACGGTAAGCCAAGGCAATAGCGAATGGTTCTGGAATACCACTGCCCGTTCGGGGCCTGGCGCGTTAACCTCCGTATTTCCGAGCAGGATCGCACCTGAAGTCACCCGGGTGAGGCCGGCGATCAAATTCAGAAGCGTTGACTTGCCACAGCCGGAATGGCCAATGATGGAGACGAATTCGCCCTTGTCGATGGTCAGGGACACATCTTTGAGCACGTCTGTTCGGGTGCCGCTGCGCTCGAAACTTTTATCGACATGATCGATTTTGAGATAGCTTTTCATGCCGGCCTTCCTCAATTGCTGCGCGTGACGATGAACCCGACAAAGGCAACGAGCTTGTCGAGGATGAAGCCGGTAACGCCGATATAGATGAGCGCTACGATGATGTCGGAGAGACGCGACGAGTTCCATGCATCCCAGATGAAGAAGCCGATGCCGACGCCCCCGGTCAGCATTTCTGCTGCAACGATTGCGAGCCAGGAGAGACCCACGCCGATGCGAAGACCAGTGAAAATGTAGGGGGCTGCAGCCGGCACCATGATGCGGAAGAAGAATTCCAGATGGTTGAGGCGCAGCACGCGGGCAATATTGCGATAATCCTCTGGAATATTGCGTACGCCGACAGCAGTGTTGATGATGACCGGCCAGATCGAGGTAATGAAGATCACGAAAATGGCCGAGGGGTTGCTGTCGCGGAAGGCCGCAAGCGACAGCGGCAGCCAGGCGAGTGGCGGCACGGTGCGCAGTACCTGGAAGATCGGATCAAGCCCGCGCATTGCCCAGACCGACTGTCCAACAACCGCTCCGAGGATGACGCCAACGAGAGCGGCAAGGCCAAAGCCGATGGCCACACGCTCCAGCGAGATCAGCACCCGCCAGCCAAGGCCGATATCCTGCGACCCGTTGTTGAAGAACGGCGAAACGATGAGATCGGAACTATCTGCCCAGATCTGCGACGGCGGTGGCAGGCTGGCACCTGGATGAGAACAGGCAATCTGCCAGACGGCCAGGATCATCAGCACGACGACGAGCGGCGGCAGAACTGCGCGAGCCACCGCGGCCAGAAAGGTTTGCGGGCGAAAAGCTCGGCGCGTTTGCCTGGGCAGCGTGACGACCGTCGACGTCTTCATCTTGTTCATCAGCGTGGCCTCAGACGCGGCCTGGGCCTTGCGGGCAGTTGCGGTCATGGAGAACTTCCTGTTTCGGCGCTAGACCGCTTCAGAGTTTCTGCGAAACCCCGAAACGCTCTTTGTGTTTGGTTTTAAGCAACTCCGGAGGCAAAGCGGTTTGCTCTTTCACGGGAATTGCCATGGGTTCAGGGAGAGCCCCGCCACTGCGAAAGATCTCAGTGCGGCGGGACAGGTCGCATCAGGCCGTGGCCTTTATCGTCAGGCTATCGAGGTAGGCCTTGGGGTTGTCGGGATCGAAGACCTTGCCATCGAAGAAGGTCTCTGGTCCTCGTGAGGTGGAGGCCGGAATATCGGCGGCCGCAACGCCGAGATCCTTGGCAGCAGCGCGCCAGATGTCCTCGCGATTGACCTTGTCGACCAGCGCCTTGATATCGGTATCGGGCGCAAATTTGCCCCAGCGGATATTTTCGGTGAGGAACCAGGCATCGTGGCTCTTGAAGGGGTAGGACGCATGATCCTTCCAGAACTTCATTTCCAGGCCGGTCTTCTCAGCCACACGACCGTTGCCGTAATTGATGTTCCCCTTGAGGCGTCCAGCGACATCCTTCGGCGGCACGTTGAACCATTGCCGCTTGCCGAGGATTGCCGACATTTCTTCCTTGTTGTCCATGCTGTCGGCCCACATCTGGGCTTCCATGACAGCCGTCATCAGCGCCTTTGCGGCGTTCGGGTTCTTCTCGATCCAGTCAGTACGCAGCCCTAACGCCTTTTCTGGATGGCCCTTCCAGAGCTCGCCGGTCGTACAGGCGGTAAAGCCGATGCCCTGGTTCACGAGCTGCTCGTTCCACGGCTCGCCCACGCAGAAGGCGTCCATATTGCCGACCTTCATGTTTGCAACCATTTGCGGCGGCGGCACAACGATGGTGGAAACGTCCTTGTCCGGATCTATGCCGCCAGCGGCGAGCCAATAGCGTATCCAGAGATCATGCGTACCGCCGGGAAAGGTCATGGCAACCTTCACTTCGCCGCCCTTTGCCTTCTTGGCCGTAAAGGCCTCCTTCAGCTTCGAGGCATCAAGCTGGACGCCACTCGAGGCATATTCCTGCGCCACAGAGATGCCCTGGCTGTCGAGATTGAGGCGAGCGAGAATTGACATCGGCACCGGCACGTTGTTCTGCGTCACCTTGCCCGTCGAAATGAGATAAGGCATGGGCGTGAGAATATGGGCGCCATCAATGCCGTTGGCCGCACCGCCAAGCACGAGATTGTCGCGGGTGGCACCCCAGGAGGCCTGCTTGATGACCTCAACCTCTGTCAGGCCATACTTGTCGAAAATGCCTTTTTCCTTGGCGATCAGTAGCGGCGCGGCATCGGTCAGCGCGATGTAGCCAAGTTTGATGCCCTTGACTTCAGGACCAGCTGATTGCGCGAAGGCCCCGCAAGGGAATGCCATTTTAACCGCGCCGATCATCGCCACGGCGGAAGTGATCTTCAAGAGGTCGCGGCGACCCATGCCTGTTCCTGTCGTCTTCGTCATTTGCGTCGTGCCCCTCTGGTTGACGGAGATTAAGAAAACAAAAAAACGCCGCTTGCTTTCCTGCGTTGTCCTGGCGGGAAGAGCCGGACAGCAAGTAGCCTGCGACGTCGTTGTCTGATGGTTATCTGCGCCTGTGAGGGCGCTCATCTGCCCTCAAATCGCCGTTGACTGAGGACAGAGTTGGATATGCAAGCAGCGTGCCAACTCGAGATGGCGCACGGGAAAGCTTAAGGATCTCAGCATTACCAGCTGCTTCAGGTGACGACCCTCAGCTCCTTACGAGCCTGAGCTGCTCGTTTGGAGGCCTTGAGCAAAATGCAAATGCCTTACGTTTGTGCACTGCCCCATTCACGCTTCGGACGTTCCAGGGAAGGCGGTTGCTGTTTGCCGGACGGGAAAGTTTTCGATGTAAGACGGCACATTCTCAGGATCGAAGAACTTGCCATCCATAAAGCCATCGTAACCGGAATGGCCCGTTTCCGCTGCCTCATCCGGAATGGCGGCATCTTGACCGAGGGCAGCCCGATATAGGTCGGGGCGGAACGCGCCTCTTGCATTTTGGAGGCCTTCACGGCTGAATCCAATCTGGCCCCAACGGATCATTTGGCTATAGATCCAGCTTGCCTGATCTGGCCGGGGATAGTTTGCCGCTCCGCGATGGAAAAGAAAGTAGTCTGGAACCACCCTCTTCGTTCCAAGCGCATCGAGATTGAACTGCCCGCTGAGGACACTGCGAATGATGCTCTTCGGCGCAGCGATGAACTCCGGCGCACTTAGAATATCTGCAAGGTCATTGTGATGGGCTTCATCATCGCACCAGCGGGCTGCACGGTCGAGCGCAACGATGAGGCGTGAGACTGTATCGGCATTGGCCTCGGCCCATTCGGGACGCATGCCCAGGACTTTTTCGGGTGCGAGCGGCCAGATATCCTGCTTGGCGGCAACAATGCGCCCAATGCCTCGCTCTGAGGCGATCATGTTCCAGGGTGCGCCGACGCAAAAGCCGTCAATAGCACCGGCAGCCAAGGCATCGGAGGTCAAGGGTGGAGGAACCACCACCAGTTTGACATCACGGTCCGGATCGATTCCCCCAGCCGCCAGCCAGTAGCGGAACTCAAAATTGTGGGAAGAAAAAGGATAGGTCACGCCGAGTGTCAGCATGGCCTCGTTCCTGTTTCGCATGTCGGCAAGGACCGCCGCCAAGGCTTTCGCATTGGCGAGCCCATCTGCATCGTCAACAAGCCCGGTCAACGCTTTCATGCGCTCGAAAATACGCACCGACAGCGTGATAGCGTTGCCGCCACGCCCAAGGGAAAATGGGGCAATGGTCGGAGAGGGATTTGAGCCGAGCCCCAGCATGGACGCAACAGGCATGGGCGAGAGCATATGTGCAATGTCAAACTGGCGAAAAGCGAGCCGGTCACGGACATTGGCCCAGGACACATCGCGAACAAGCTCAAGATGCAGCCCCTCGGTTTCTGCAAAGCCAAGCTCTGCCGCGGCAATCAGGATGGAGGCATCCATCAGGGGGATGTAGCCCGCCCTCAGTACTCTTTTTTCCTTGGCGCGCCCGCGTGCGGGAGCATGGACAGAACCGTCATCAGGTTGGGTCAAAACCGTTTCGTTCACCAGCATTCTCCGATCCCTCCCGCGCTCAAAGCAGCAGTCCTGCAGCCGTCACGACGCTCTGAGCGATATCGGCCAGCTTCTTCTTCTCGTTCATCGCTGTCTGTCGCAGCAGGGCGAATGCCTGTTCTTCGCTCAAGCCCCGCATCTTCATGAGGATGCCTTTCGCCCGCTCGATGACCTTGCGCTCCTCAAGCGCATTACGTGCCTCCGCCAATTCACGCTGCAGCCGGCTGAAGGCATTGAAGCGGCTCACCGCCATATCGAGGATAGGCTTGACACGTTCCTTCTTCAGCCCATCCACGATGTAGGCCGAGACCCCTGCATCCACGGCCGCCTCGATAGCGGCACTATCGGAGCGATCCACGAACATGGCAATCGGCCGCGAGACGCTGCGCGTCAGCTGGAACATGTGCTCCATCATGTCCCGATTGGGATTTTCAATATCGATGATGATGACATCCGGGTCCATCGTCTCGATCAGCCGGGCGACGCCCTGCATCTCGTGGATCACGGTGACCTTCAGATGACCGGCGTCTTTCAGTCCCTCTTCGATGATCGATGCACGGATTGCGTTTTCGTCAATGACCAGGATCGTGAGCTCGTTTGAGGCTTTGGACATGGTCAGGCCAGGTCCTCGTCAAGCAAGCGGCTGGGATGCGCATCACCGGAAGCCGTAACCCAGCCGAGCACAGTATCTTGCGCTCCTCTTGGCTGCATTAACAGCGCGTGGATAGCCCTCTGTTTCGGCAATGACATCTCCTGCAGATTACGTTCTGCAAGATATGCAATTATCGCGCCAACATCGGTCGGCGATGCTACTGCATGGAACGCTTGTTCGTCTCATGGCTTTTTCAACGATCTTGGTTTTAGTGTAGGACCAGCCCAGCAACTCAGTTGTCTCGCACAAAACCAGAAGTTCTGATTGAAAGAAGGAGCCCGTGCATGAGCGTGGCCTTTGTAAAAGAAGAGAGTGCTGAAACCGCTGCAGAAACCCTGCTGCCGGACCGCCCGATATCGCCTCACCCCAACCTTGTAACAGAGGCGGGCCTGGAGCAACTGAAACGGCAGATGGATGAGGCACGCGAGGCCTATCATGCGTCCAATGCCATTGAGGATGTGAATGAGCGAAGACGGCAAGCCGCAGGGCCTTTACGTGACCTGCGCTATCTGACCGAGCGGGTTCGAACGGCACAGATCGTTCCATATGCGCAGGATACGGAAATCGTTGCCTTCGGCCATACCGTCACCTTTTCGCGAGAGGATGGCAGGGTGCAGACCTACAAGATCGTGGGTGAAGATGAAGCCGACCCCAAGGCAGGCAGCATCTCCTATGTATCCCCCGTTGCCAGGCAGCTGGTCGGAAAGCGCGTGGGAGATGTGGTTATGGCAGGAGGCCAGGAACTGGAGCTGCTTTCCATCTCGCTTGAAGGCGAAACCTGAAATAGGGCTTCACGCAGACAGGCGCTTGAGCGCCGAGACTTCAGATGCTGTGAGCTGGCGGCTCTCGCCCTTACCCAGCTCGCCTAGCGGCAAGTCGCCAATGGCGATGCGTATGAGACGCAGACATTCAACATTTTGCGCCTCCAGCATCCGACGGATCTGCCGGTTCTTGCCTTCATCCAGCACGAATTCCAGCCAGGCATTTTTCTCGCCCTGCCGCAAAAGATCGATACGCCGTGCGGTCAATCTCTCCCCATCATGATCCACCCCTGCCCGCAGGCTTGCCAGCAAGGCGTCATCTGCAAGCCCATCAATCTGCACATGATAGGTTTTCGAAACATGCGTTCTGGGATCGAGAAGTGCATCGGCAAACCGGGTATCATTGGTGAAGAGAAGCAAGCCTTCGCTGGCTTTATCCAGTCGCCCGACCGGCGAGATATGGGCCGTTGCAGCATCCTTCAGGCAATCATAGACCGTTGGCCGCCCTTGGGGATCGTGCCGTGTCGTGACAAGACCGCGCGGCTTGTTGAGCATGAGGTAGACAAATTCTTGCGCTTTGATCGGTTGACCATCAACCGCAAGCCTAGACTGCTTGAGGTCAACCCAGGTTTCCTTGTCGAGAACCGTCTTGCCGTTCACTGTCACACGCCCGCCAAGGATCAGTTGCTCGGCCTGCGTTCTCGAGCAAAAACCGAGCTTGGATAGCGCGCGTGACAGGGTTGCACGCTGGCTATTATCAGGCGCCAGTCGCGGTGGACGCGAAGTGGCGGGTGCTTCCCGCCTCTCCTTCTGTCCCTTGGGCGGGCCACGCCTGTTGTTCGCCATTGCTCATCCCATCGAATTGCCGCGTGACAGCTTTTCCCAAAATGTTTTAGAGCAATAATGAACCTAGTCATTCTTGGAAAGTGAAACAGTGCCCAATCTGGATGAAACCGCCCGCGAACTTGTGACCCTGCGCGATTTCTGGCGCTATGCCATTTCCCGCTTCAATGCGGCAAATCTTTCCTATGGGCATGGCACATCCACTGCAGGCGATGATGCTGCCTTTCTCCTGCTCGACTCGCTGGATCTTCCAATCGACACGCTTGACCCATTCCTCGACGCACGGCTTCTTCCGCATGAACGCAAGCTATTGGCAGAGCGCATCGAAGCGCGTGTGGTGAGCCGCAAGCCTTCCTCTTATATCACGGGCCATTCCTATATTCAGGGCGTTCGCTTCCATGTGGATGAACGGGTGATCGTACCGCGTTCACATATCGGCGAAATCCTGTTCAACGAATATCTGAACCCCAATGGTTCCAGCTTTTTGCCCGATCCGATGCAGGTGAAAAGTGCAGTGGATATCTGCACCGGCTCAGGTTGCCTGGCAGTGATTGCAGCCAAGTTCTTCCCCCACGCGACTGTCGACGCTGTCGATCTGTCTGCCGATGCGCTGGAAGTTGCCAAGCTCAATGTTGCGGAACATGAGGTAGAGAGCCAAGTGAACTTGTTACAGGGCGATCTCTTCGCGCCGCTTGCAGGTCGCACCTATGATCTCATCATCACCAACCCGCCCTATGTCGATCATGAGGCTTTGGCCGGCTATCCACCGGAATATCAGGCAGAGCCACGCATGGCACATGATGGCGGCGAGGACGGACTTGATCTGGTGCGCCAAATCCTTCGCGATGCGCCAGCCTTCCTCAACCCGGAGGGGCTGCTGATCTGCGAAATCGGTTCAGGTCGCGAGATTCTGGAAGAAGAATTCCCGCATCTGGAATTTGCCTGGATTGAGACCGCTGAATCCCAGGATGCGGTGTTCCTGATCAGCGCCGAGACGCTATCGAGCTGATTAATCGTTATCGTTCGGAATATTCAGCACCTGCCCGCAGGCCTTGCAGTGAACGGCATCCAGATCGTGCCGCTGCAATCCGCATTGCGGGCAGGGAAACGTGACCTTGTTGGGCCGCACCACGGCCTGCGCCAGCCGCACGAAGAGGGAAATCCCAACGATCATGGTGACGACGGAGGTGAGCTTGCCTACGGTTCCGGGCAACGTGATATCGCCAAAGCCGGTGGTCGTCATGGTCGCGACGGTAAAATAAAGCGCGTCGACGAAGCCTTCCAAACCATCCTGATTGTAGAAGAAGGTGGTGTAGACGAAGCTCGTCACCACAAACAGGAAGACCATGAAGTTGAGCGCGGCTCGCACCACTTCATGATAATTGCCATACCCCGCTTTTCGAAGCGCCACCCGCAGAAGCGGGCTTTCCCCAATCGCCCAGAGGCGCATGGCGCGCAGAAACGCGAAATTGAACAGCGTGTCGGGAAATAGAAGCGTCGCCAGGACCGCCAGATCTATCCAGGTCAAAGGTCGCTTGAAAAAGGCCTTCGGCGAATCCGCCGCCAGCGCCCGCACCAGAAGCTCGCCCGCAATCCACACCGCAATCGCATAATCAATGATGAGATAGGTGGGGCCGCTTCTCAAGTAAGGGCCGAGAATGAAAAAGGCGAGGATGCAGAGATCCACGACGGCGAGCAAGGACTGCCAGCGTAGCGCCCAGGCATCGCGTCCACGCGCCAGGCGCCGCGCTGCCATGCGCCCATGGGCCAAACGTGTGGGAATGGAATGGGACGATGCTTTGCGTGTCTTCATTCGGCGGCGATATAGTGCTGATTGTGACGGGTCAAGCGGTGGCTTGCAAGTGCAAGCCAATCGCGAAGCACAAGCCAGCATGCTATGTCTGCCTCCAGTTCTTTAAAGGATGGAGATCAGGACATGGCGGAAAAGATAGCACTCATTACGGCAGGCGGCAGCGGCATGGGTGCGGCGGCAGCCAAAAGACTTGTTGCAGACGGTTATAAGGTCGCAATCCTTTCCTCTTCCGGCAAAGGTGAAGCTCTGGCCGCAGAGCTTGGCGGAATTGGTGTGACCGGCTCCAACCAGTCGAATGACGATCTGAAACGGCTGGTGGATTCCGCTATGGGCAAATGGGGCCGCGTTGATGCGCTGGTGAACTCTGCCGGTCACGGTCCTCGCGCTGCTATCCTCGATATCACTGACGAGCAATGGCATAAGGGCATGGATGTGTACCTGATGAACGTCATTCGTCCGGTCCGGCTGGTGGCACCCATCATGCAGGCGCAGAAATCCGGCGCCATCGTCAACATCTCGACAGCATGGGCGTTCGAACCCTCGCCTATGTTCCCTACATCCGCAGTCTTCCGCGCCGGCCTTGCCGCCTATACCAAGCTGTTTGCCGACACATTTGCCGCCGACAATGTGCGGATGAACAATGTGCTGCCAGGCTGGATAAATAGCCTTCCAGGTACGGAGGAACGCCGAGAGAGTGTGCCGATGAAACGCTACGGCACGATGGACGAAATTGCCGCCACCGTTGCATTTCTTCTCTCGGAAGGTGCCGGTTACATGACCGGCCAGAACCTCAAGGTCGATGGCGGGTTGATGCGTTCCGTTTGAGATCGCTGCCGATGAATTAAAAGCTCGGTGGCGTGCAGGCGCTGATAACTTCACACGCCACCGGTCCTACACATCGGAAACGATGCGGGCGACGACTATCGAAATAGTATGCGTCGCCGGGGCCGAGGATGCGGCGCTCATCATCCACAGTCACTTCCAATCGCCCGGACAGGATAATGCCGCCCTCCTCGCCTTCATGGACAAGCGGAACTTTGCCGGTATCGGCACCGGGCTGATAGCATTCTTTGAGAATTTGCAGGCTGCGCCCGAAGGTGTTCTCTCCCACCTGACGGAAAGAGATGCGGCCCTTGCCGATCTCTACCAGCTCCTCTGCCGCATAGAAGGCTTTCTTCGGTTTTTCCGGCTCGAATGCAAAGAATTCCGCCAGCCCAATCGGGATGCCATCCAGAATGCGCTTCAGTGCTCCAACGGAAGGATTGGAGGCATTCGATTCAATCAACGAGATGGTTGAATTGGTCACACCGGCGCGCTTTGCCAATTCCCTCTGCGAGAGCTTGTGCGCCATGCGGATCTGGCGCAACCTGTTGCCTATATCGACGGACATGCCACCACCTGTTTCACCTGTTCGACATATCGAAACTCATGGCGTATCCTATCAGTAAAATCAACAGGTTGCATGACATCAGAAAAGGACTTGTTGCCGCTTTGAAAATGCCGCACACAAACACATCGGAAATGGAGCCGCATTGCTATGGACCACTCTTCACGTTCTAACCTGCCTTCGATGGAAAACTTCTGGATGCCGTTTACGGCAAACCGGCAGTTCAAGGCCTCGCCGCGCCTCTTGGCCAGTGCCGAAGGCATGTATTACACCGATGTGGATGGCAATCAGGTGCTGGATGGCACGGCCGGTCTGTGGTGCGTGAATGCTGGCCATGGCCGCAAGCGCATTGCCGATGCAGTTGAGCGCCAGCTGCGCACGCTCGATTTCGCACCCACCTTCCAGATGGGACATCCCGTTGCCTTCGACTTCGCTGAAAAGCTTGGCAAGATGTCGCCCGGCGGCCCTTCCGCACAGCTTGACCGCGTGTTTTTCACCGGCTCCGGTTCCGAATCCGTCGATACCGCCCTGAAGATCGCCATCGCTTACCAGCGCGCCATCGGCCAGGGCACGAGAACGCGCATCATCGGACGCGAAAAGGGCTATCACGGTGTTGGCTTCGGCGGCATTTCTGTGGGCGGTCTCGTCAACAACCGCCGCATCTTCCCGCAGATCCCGGCAGACCATATGCGGCATACGCTGGATCTGGAGCGCAACGGCTTCTCCAAGGGTTTGCCACCGCACGGCATTGAACTGGCGGAAGATCTGGAACGTCTGGTGCAGTTGCATGGTGCTGAAACCATTGCCGCTGTGATCGTCGAGCCGCTGTCCGGTTCGGCTGGCGTTATCATTCCGCCGAAGGGTTATTTGGAACGTTTGCGTGCGATTTCCGAAAAGCACGGCATTCTGTTGATTTTCGATGAAGTCATTACCGGCTTTGGCCGTCTCGGCACGCCGTTTGCGGTGGATTACTTCGGCGTGGTGCCGGATCTTATCACGACAGCCAAGGGTCTGACCAATGGTGCGATCCCGATGGGCGCTGTGTTTGCAAGCCGCAAGGTGCATGACGGCCTGATGCATGGGCCGGACAACGCCATCGAGCTGTTCCACGGCTACACCTATTCCGGCCATCCGGTTGCCAGCGCCGCCGGTATCGCAACCATGGAAATCTATGAGGAAGAAGGTCTGCTGACGCGCGGTGCAAGCATGGCGGAAACCTTCCAGGAAGCCCTGCACAGCCTCAAGGGTCATCCACATGTGGCCGATATCCGCAACCTTGGCCTTGTAGGTGCCATCGAACTGACACCGCGTGATGGCGCACCAGGAACTCGCGCCTATGACGTGTTTGTCGATTGCTTCAAGAGCGGCCTGCTTATCCGCGTGACGGGCGATATCATTGCGCTTTCGCCGCCGCTGATCATCGAGAAGGAGCACATCGAGATCATCGTTTCCAAGATCGGCGATGCCTTGAAGCGGGTTGCTTGATCGACAAATGAGAAGCGGCCCTGCTCAGGGGCCGCTTCGTCTGTTCAGATCAGATCGACGTGACGGTTCACGTCCTTGTAGAGCAGGTAGCGGAAGCGGCCGGGGCCACCGGCATAGCAGGCCTGCGGGCAGAAGGCGCGAAGCCACATGAAATCGCCTGCCTCCACTTCCACCCAATCATTGTTCAGGCGGTAGACGGCCTTGCCTTCCAGCACATAGAGCCCGTGCTCCATGACATGGGTTTCCATGAAGGGAATGATGCCACCCGGCTGGAAGGTGACGATGTTCAAGTGCATGTCGTAGCGCACGTCTGACGGATCGATGAAGCGAGTGGTCGCCCAGCATCCATTGGTATCCGGCATGGCGACCAGTTCACGCTCATCCTCATGGGCAAAAATGGCAGGCGGAGCTTCCAGCCCCTCCACCACCTGAAAGCGCTTGCGCACCCAATGGAATTTCACGGCAGTAGAGCCGGTATTCTTCAACGTCCACTTTGCACCAGCTGGCAGATAGGCGAACGAGCCTGAGCGCAACGCATGGGCCGTACCTTCCAGCGTGATCGTCATCTCGCCTTCCACCACGAAGATTGCGCCTTGGGCTGCGGCGTTCGGCTCTGGCCTGTCGCTGCCGCCGCCGGGCTGCACTTCCACGATATATTGCGCGAAGGTTTCTGAAAAACCTGTCATCGGACGCGCGATAATCCAGGCGCGTGTCTCATTCCAATGCGGCAGAAGGCTGGTGACGATATCCGTCATGACCGTACGGGGGATAACTGCATAGGCAGTGGTGAATGTGGCCTTGCTGGATAGAAGCTCGGTCTGTGGTGGCAGACCGCCCATGTTCGCGTAATAGCTCGTCTTTTCCATTCCAATCTCCAATCGACACGCAGGCCATCCGTGTCATTTCCTTTGAACGCCTCATGTCTTATCGCCAAGTGATGATGAAATAAATCGCCAACTTCGGTGACATTGCATTCCGCAAAGCGCTGTTCCCTCGAAGGATAAGATCGGCTGTGGACTTAGACGAAAGTCGTTCTGATCCGTCCAATCCCTCTGTGTTACTTTGGCACCATCGCATTCTGTCACATGGGTAGGAGTTGACAGTCTGGCGGGGGACGCCGTGTTTAAACCGGCATGCAAGGAGGGCCGCACCCGAAAGGGAGAGATTGCAGACAGACGGCTGGAGGGCCGGACTGATGAAGCGAAGCGAGCCAGAAATGGCACCACGCGCACGATGTGATCAGCGATATTTGACGGTCGGAAGACCGGAATTCTGGAGGAGGAATTCATGGCAGCAATTGAAATGAACGCAAGGGACCGCTCGCGTCCCATGACCGGGGAGGAGAAGAAGGTCATTCTCGCCTCTTCCGCTGGCACCATCTTTGAATGGTACGATTTCTATCTTTACGGCTCACTGGCGGCGATCATCGGCGCACAGTATTTCACCGCCTTCCCGGAAGCCACACGTAACGTGTTTGCGCTTTTGGCCTTTGCAGCCGGCTTCATCGTTCGCCCCTTTGGAGCGCTCGTGTTCGGCGCATTGGGCGACCTTGTTGGCCGCAAATATACCTTCCTGATGACCATCCTCATCATGGGCCTTTCGACCTTCCTCGTCGGCCTTCTGCCAAGCTACAGCAGCTGGGGTGCGGCGGCTCCGGTCATTCTCATCATTCTGCGTATGTTGCAGGGCCTGGCGCTCGGCGGCGAATATGGTGGTGCCGCGGTCTATGTGGCTGAACACGCGCCTGCCAACCAGCGCGGCTATTTCACCGCCTTCATCCAGACAACGGCAACTCTTGGCTTGCTTCTGTCACTCATCGTCATCCTGATGGTGCAGAGCTATGTAAATGCCAATTGGGCTCCAACCGCGGTTCTCGATGCAGCAGGTGCAGCCGTCCTCAACCCTGATGGTTCGGCAAAGATGATCAAGGCCTTCGATCTTTGGGGCTGGCGTATACCCTTCCTGGGCTCGATCGTTCTTCTGCTGATCTCACTCTACATCCGCATGCAGATGCATGAATCGCCTGCCTTCAAGAAGATGAAGGAAGAAGGTGCAGCCTCGAAAGCTCCGCTTCGCGAAGCCTTCGGCACCTGGAAGAACGGCAAATTCGCCCTCATCGCCCTGTTCGGCCTCGTCGCAGGTCAGGCTGTAGTTTGGTATTCTGGCCAGTTCTACGCTCTGTTCTTCATCCAGAACGTTGTGAAGGTTGATAGCTTCACCGCCAACGTCATGGTGGCCTGGTCACTGATCCTCGGCACAGGCGGCTTCCTCTTCTTCGGCTCGCTGTCAGATAAGATCGGCCGCAAGCCCATCATTCTGGCCGGCTGCCTGATTGCGGCTCTCACCTACAAGTTCGTCTTCCCGCTTCTCACAGAAACAGCCAACCCGGCTCTCTACGCAGCACAGCAGACGCCAGTCACTGTCACCGCAGCTCCCGGCGACTGCTCGTTCCAGTTCAATCCGGTCGGCACGGCCAAGTTCACCTCCTCTTGCGACATTGCCAAGGCAACACTTGCTCGTAACTCGGTGAACTACACATCCGTCGAAGATCCAGCAGCCACGACAGCGCAGATCAAGGTGGGTGAAAGCGTTATCCCATCCTACGATGCCAAGGCTCTGACAGGCGATGCCGCCAAGGCTGCTCCTGCTGCCTTCACCAAATCGGTCAACGACGCTCTCACGGCTGCCGGCTATCCGCTTGCTGCCGACAAGAATACCAGCGTGATCAAGGCTGCGCACTTCTTCGATATCTTTACCGGCCAGAAGATCATGGTTATCCTGATCCTGACCTACCTGATCATTCTGGTGACGATGGTTTACGGCCCAATCGCCGCCATGCTGGTGGAACTCTTCCCCACTCGCATTCGCTACTCCGGTCTCTCCCTGCCCTACCACATTGGTAACGGCTGGTTCGGCGGCCTGATGCCAGCAACGGCCTTCGCCATCTCGGCACAATCTGGCAATGTTTACGGTGGTCTCTGGTACCCGATCATCATTGCGGGCGTCACGGTCGTCATCGGCGCGCTGCTGGTACCGGGCAATACGCACAAGAAGGACATCTTCGCCGACGACGCGAAATAACCCTCATATCGAATGATTGACGACGAACAGGCTGGCCCTCGCGCCGGCCTGTTTCATTTTAAAGTATAAGATTGTCAGATACTTATGTTCTTCATCTCGCCACTCACCTCCGTCGACACGCAACTTTGAGATGCTATAGGCGCTGGATCGAGAGCGAAGCAGCAGGCGTTGAACCAGCCAGCGCCAACTCGTGAGGATGAGCCGCACGAGCCGAGGCAGAGGCTCTGCTCTCGAACAGGAGTGATGAAGATGGGGATACCTATCGCAATCACGATTGAGCTAAGGAAAACCCGGACGAGCTGGTTAATTCGCGTCCGGGTCCAATTCTTTAGCTAGTCGCAACGAGGTCAAGTGTTAGCGCACTTGACCTCACTCCTGTAAGATACAGGCACGGCGTCTGACTTTCAAGCACGGCATCAGGTGCTTGTCTTCATCGCCTTGACTTCTCCCATGCCAGCCAGCCGAGCAGAAAAACGCCGAGAATAATGGCATTTGCAACAACCCCAAAGCCGATCGCCTGAACCCTGTCGACACCTGCTCCTGCCGCCGTGGTAAGCGGTAGCAGGACGGCGACGAAAACCACACCCATGGCAAGCGGCATGGTAAGGCCCATGGTTTCGCGTGTCCGTAGCGCCGTCATCAGCAAAAAGAAAATAAGCCCTATGCGGAACGGATCGAGCAATTGGCCAGTCAGAATGTCTATCATGGCTCCCCCCAATTAACACATTGGCGAGACTATGAAATCTCTGGGATGAACAAGCAATCGCAAAAGAAATGCCGGCGGATGAACCACCGGCACAGTCCCCATCAAAGATGGTGCTCAGGCCAGCGTGTAGGCTGTCTTCACCACGGTGAAGAACTCGGCGGCATATTTTCCCTGCTCACGTGGTCCGAAGGAGGAGGCCTTGCGACCACCGAAGGGCACATGAAAATCAACACCAGCCGTTGGCAGGTTCACCATCACCATGCCAGCCTCAGAGTTACGTTTGAAGTGGGTCGCGTGTTTCAGGCTTGTCGTTGCGATACCGGCGGAAAGGCCAAAGGGCGTATCGTTGGCGACCGCGAGCGCTTCCTCATAATCCTTCACACGGATGACAGCGGCAACAGGCCCGAAGATCTCTTCGCGGCTGATGCGCATATCATTCGTCGCCTCCGTAAACAGCGTCGGCTGGAGGTAGAATCCGGGCGTTTCGCGCTCGATGCGCTCCCCGCCATAGGCTAGCTTCGCGCCTTCTTTTCTGCCGATGTCGATATAGTCGCAATCCTGCTTCAACTGGCGCTCATCAACAACCGGGCCGATATGCGTGCCTTCTTTTAGCGCGTGATCGACATTCAACTTGCTGAGACGCTCCGTCAGTGCTGCGACGAACTTATCATGAATGCCTTCGGTAACGATCAGACGAGAAGACGCGGTGCAACGCTGGCCGGTGGAGAAGAAGCCGGAATTGGCGGCCGCCTCTACGGCCACGCCAAGGTCGGCATCATCCAGAACCACCATCGGGTTCTTACCGCCCATTTCCAGCTGGAACTTGCGGTTATGCTCAATGGATGCCGCCGCCACGCGCTTTCCTGTTCCGGTGGAGCCTGTGAAAGTGATGCCTGCCAAATGCGGGCTGTCAAGCATGGCCTGACCGACAACGGAACCCTTGCCCATGACGAGGTTCATCACGCCCTTGGGCAAACCTGCACGATGCAGAATATCCACGATCGCCCAAGAGCAGCCCGGCACGAGTTCGGCGGGCTTGAACACGACCGTGTTGCCGTAAGCCAAGGCTGGCGCGATTTTCCAGGCGGGTATGGCTATGGGGAAATTCCATGGCGTGATAACGCCGATTGGACCTAACGGCTCGCGGGTAATCTCGACCCCGATATTGGGCCGCGCCGAAGGAACGAGTTCGCCGGTCAAGCGCAGGGTCTCGCCCGCGAAGAAATCGAAGATCTGGGCGGCACGGATCGTCTCACCGATACCTTCAGCCAGCGTCTTGCCTTCTTCCAGCGAAAGCAGACGGCCAAGCTCGTCCTTGCGGGCCAGAATTTCGTCCGCCGTCTTTTTCAGAATGGCATGACGCTCGAGAATGCCGGAACGCGACCAGGATGGAAAAGCCGCCTTAGCGGCAGCGATAGCCCGTTGTGCATCCTGCGCTGTCGCCTGAGCATAGAGGCCTACCACATTGCGCGTATCGGAAGGATTGATGTTCTCTTCCGCCTCCGAGCCCACCCACTCGCCGGCAATAAGGTTTTGGTGAAGTGTCATGACGCCTATCTCCTTAGGGCGATCATCCGCCCTTCACATCTCACTAATCTTACTTATCATATGTCTTTTGAAGAGAAATGTGACAAGTGGCTTTTGCTCTTGGAACAATCCCGCCCTGCCTGCGGTTTCTGGTGGAAGAAATTTTCTGCGAAAGCGGAGCACGCACCATGTCTCAAATTAACTCTTCCTAAAGGTTGAATTTCGGGTTTGCGCCACTACATAAAGTATCATCGCGCGCAGGTCTTTCCATTGGAAGAGTCCTCTCTCACGAGGCAGAGCGCAATTTCAGGCGTGACCCTTGTCCGCCCTTTCGCGGTGATGCCATCCGCATCTCTCGCGTGTTGTTCGGCACTTGCCGAAACCGTACCAGATCATCAGGCACTTCGTTTTCGGGGTGCAGAAGGAGATATTTTTGCAAGTTCTCGTCCGCGACAATAATGTTGACCAAGCTCTCCGCGCCCTGAAGAAGAAGATGCAGCGTGAGGGTATTTTCCGCGAGATGAAGGCGCGCAGCGCCTATGAAAAGCCATCCGAACGCCGTGCCCGTGAAAAGTCGGAAGCCATTCGCCGCATGCGCAAGCTTGCGCGCAAGAAGGCGCAGCGCGAAGGGTTGCTGCCGATGCCAAAGAAAGCCGCCGCTGGCGGTCGACGCTGATCAAAGTGTGAAACGTTCCCGATAGTCGTTAAGAAAGGATAGGCCATGTCCCTGGATGATGTGACGATTGCTCCCGTAAAACTTTCCCCGCGCGACAGAGCGGAAGCGACGGATCGAGCCGCCCGAGAAATCATTGATACCGAAGCGATGGCGCGGGAAAAGAAAACTGAAAAGCTTCGCGCCATGCGGCTTGCCAAAATGGCAACGCAAAGTCCGCGCAAGGGCCGATAATACATTGGAAAAAGGCGATCCAGCAGGATCGCCTTTTTTGTTTGTCGTCTTACATCAACCGCCTGACGGGTTTTGCGGTGCCTGCCCAGGCTTGATGACCGGCATATTTCCGGTTTGCGGCGCAGGTTCAAGGATATCGTGATCCCCCGTTGCCGGCGGCTTTAACACCCCATTGCAATTTGCCAGATTGCCGGAAAGAGCTTCCGGCTTGCTGCCACCTGCCTGATTGCCACCATCGCCGCCAGTCTGCCCCTGGGCTTGGGGTGCGAGGCAGCGATCCGTTGATGGGCTTGGGGCGGTCGTTCCGGCCTGTGCCATGGCTTCGCTCGCTGCCAGCACTCCACCAACAGCGATGATAACGGAGAGAATAAGCGTTCCGCGCCTACGCTTCAAAGTTTGAAATTCGGACATGATATGCTCCTCCTTTCAAACGAAACCGCCTCACCCCGCCGCCGTTCCCGAAATGCATGTTCAACTTGCCGGGATGAAGCTTTCGCGAATCACCAGATCGGGGATGAGGCGAATTGTGCGGTGTGGCGCATCCGGATTTGCGGCACGCTCTTCCAGAAGCTCGATCACAGCAGCGGCGACACGTTGCGGGTCCTGGCGAAAGGTCGTCAGGCTATAGTTCAGCCAGGCTGCTTCGGGCACGTCATCAAATGCCATGACAGCCACATCCTCCGGCACCCTTTGACCGGAGCGCTTCAGCACATCGATCAGCCCAAGGGCCAGAAGATCGTTGGCGCAAAAGACCGCATCAAATTCCGCCTTGTTTTCCAAAAGTCTGTGCGCGGCCGTAACACCACCCTGATAATCCGAATCCGCACCGTGCGTCGCTGGAACTGGGGTGAGCCCGTGTGCTTTGCACGCCTCGGCGAAAGCAACTTCCCTTTCGCGAATGCTGGGCGTTCCCGAATGCGAACCAATGTAGGCGAGCCTTTTGCGTCCTGCTTGAAGAAAGAGTTCGGCCGCGCGGGTGGCTGCTTCCTGGTTTCCGGCCTGCACCAGATCCGCACCCGCTTCGGCCCGTCCGATCATCACCACCGGCTGGCCATTGCGCCTTGCCAGTTCGAAGAAGCTCTCAGGCGGGGAGCCAGAGAGGATGATGGTTGCCGCTGCGCGATGGCCAATGAGAATGCGCTGGGCGGCCAGCAATTCCTCTTCCGTCTGGCCTGTATTGATAAGAATTGGTACGCTGCCACGGGCGATCAGCGCTTTGGAAAGGGCTGCTGCCAGATGCGAGCGAAAGCCGACCTCCGGTTTGGTGGCGACAATACCGACAAGGCGGCTCTGATTGGCAAGAATTCCCCGTGCCAGATCGTTGACGTGATAGCCAAGTTCTTCTGCCGCTTTCATGACCTTCTCGCGCGTGGCGGGCGAGACACTGGCACCGGGCGTGAAGGTTCGCGAAACGGCAGAGCGTGAAACGCCTGCCTTGCGTGCCACCTGTTCGGCGCTGACAAAGCGGGTCTGGTTGCGGGCGGGCTTTTCTTTTGTCATCAAGACCTCATCGTCCCACGCGGGACAGCACGTCCGCTTTCAAGAAGCGTTCGACGAGCAGCATGAATACAAGCGAAGGGATCAGCAGCAGTAGTGCTGTGATGGAAGCAATCTGATAGTTGCCGCCAGACCCTGCGGAATAGAGCAACAGGGGCAGCATGTTCACATCCGGTGCGCCGACGAAGTAGCTTCCGGTAAATTCATCCAGCGATTCCAGGAAAACGAAGATGGCGCTTGCCAAAAGGCCGGGTGCTGCGAGCGGCAGGGTGATATCGCGAAAGGTCCGTATTGCCCCGGCACCGATCGACCGAGCTGCCTGTTCCAGTTCCGGCTCAATGGCGGAAAAGGCCGCCGTTGCGATCCATACCGCATAGACCAGACCATGCGACACGTGGACGAGAACCACGCCCGCAATGGTGCCATTCAGGCCGATCTCATAGAAGATACGTGCGACATTGACGTAAACCGTGAGGTTGGGAAAAGCCTGAGGCATGAGGAAAGCAAGCAGGATCAAGCCCCTCAACGGGAGCTTCAACCGTGCGAGCGCATAGCCCGCCGGAATGGCCAGCGCTAGTGAAACCAGCACGGTCAGGATTGCAACGATCAACGAGTTGCCAAGCGATTCAAGCGCTCCTCCCCTCGGCGCGAAAACCTTCTGCCAGCCGGAAAGTCCATATTCCAGCGGCAGCGCATGAGGAAAGTACCATTTCTCTGTCACAGTCCAGAGCAGCATGTTGAACAGCGGCCCGAAAATAACAAAGGCCATCAGCCCGAAGATGATGCCACGCGGCACCCACCAAAGAGCAGAAAGTGTGCGGGAGGAAACGTTCATGACACCCGCTCCTTCATGCTGATCCTGAGATAAAACCAGGCAACGCCAGAGGCCATGAGAAGCGAGATGAGGCCGAGCGCGTTGGCGACGCCATAATCACCATAGGCATTGACGCGGAAAGCGATGTCCGCCGTCAGCATGGTGGGCGATTGCGCATTGATCATCAACGGCACCGAGAGAACCGACATCATCGTGACGAACGAAAGGATGAGGCCCACTGCAAGTGTGGTAACCGCCTGGGGCAGGACGATCTGAAACAGAATGCGAAAGCGCGATGCGCCGAGGTTCATCGCTGCCTCAATGCCTTCCCGATTGACCGATGCCATGGCGCCGGACAGCAGGAGCGCCACGGAAGGCGTCTGCTTCCACACGAAGGCAATGACAATGCCGCGCCAATCCAGAAAACTCATGGCTTGCAGCGGCTCGATGAGACCAAGGCTGATGGCGGTATTGTTCATCATGCCATTCTTGGCAAGAAAGGTGCGCAAGACCTGCCCGACAACAATGAATGGCACGAACATCGGCCAACGATAAAGAAACCGGAGAAGCGCCACGGCACGCGGATGGTTACCGAGCGTAAGATAGCCGCCAATCGCAACGGAGAATGCGCCGATTAAAGCCGTCGAAAGCGTGATGATCGCAACGGTGAATGCCATGTCCTTCCAGTAAAGATCAAAAGACTTCCAGAAATTCGCGAGGCCCCAGCCCTCATCCACGCGGAATGCGCCAATACCGGAAAGAGTGAGAGGCAGGATGAACAACAGGCCGATCACCGCAAGCGCAGGTGCCACGAGGCAGAGGCCGAGAAAACGTCTGGACATGAAAGAAACCAGTGAACGTAATGTATGAAAAAGGTGCCCTCCCCTCCGAACCGAGCCGGAGGGGAAGCCAAGCAGGCGGTTACTTTACAGACTTCTCATAGGCCTCGAGAATAGCCGTATTGTAAGGCGCAATCGGAAATGGCTTGCCCTTGGAGGCAAGATCTTCCGGCGAAATATCCACGAAGAGCTTGTTCCAGGTCGCGTCGTCCAGTTCCGCCTTCACATGGGTTGCGTCGATGCCGGGATACCAGTTGAAGCGCTTGACGATGCCTTCTGCCTGTACCTTCGGGCTGGTGGCCAGCGCGACGAACTTCTCCGCCAGTTCCTTGTGGGCCGCATTTTCCGGGATCACGTAGTGCATCGGCTGACCAGGCATACCGGGTGCGGGAAGAACCAGCTTCATCTCCGGCGGCAGGCGGCCATCGGCCTTCCAGCTGTAGAACATGTCCACCCAGACCGGACCCATGGCGATTTCGCCGCGTGAGAGAAGATCAAGCGTTCCGGCATTGCCAGGGGTCAAAGTCGCATTGGTAGTGAAATCGGCGAGCTTCTTCAGTGCGCCGTCCCACTTCTGCGTGTCGGCCTGATCGAAGGGGCCGTTCATCAGTTTGTTGGCATCAGTATTACCGAAGGCGTAGATCCAGCCCATGACGAAGCTAACGCCGGATGCACCGCCCTTGATGCCGTTATAGCCGAACTGCTTAGGATGGGCTTTCGCCCAATCCACCAGTTCCACGTAGCTCTTGGGCGGGTTGGGAACGAGCGTCGGATTATAGGCAATGGCCGTCTGGCTGTTGAACATCGGCATGACATAGCCTTCGACATTGGTGCCGAGCGCCATCTTGGCATTGTCGCGCGTGACGAGCTTGCCGGTATCAATATCACCGCGATACTTGGCGAGATAAGCCTTGGTGACCATGGGACCAACGAACTTCTCGTGGACCACGGCAACATCCGTATCCCAGGTCTTCTGCTGGGCTCCGGCTTGCGCATCAAACCGCTCCAGAATCTTTTGTGAACCGGCATCGCCAGGGCCAGTACCCACCGCACGAACCGTGTTGCCGGGATTGGCTTTTTCAAACAGCGGCGCAAGATATTGGTTGATATAATCGACCATATTCTGATCGCCCGCCGTTACCACGGTCAGTTCTTCGGCATGGGAAGGAAGGGCAGAAAGAGGGAAGGCAGACAAGGCAAGAGCTGCCATTGCAGACAATCGGTTCATTGGTCGTCTCCGTTTGAGATGAAGAGGTTGAATTCGGCCCGGCGGCTTCAGGCAGCCGGGTTAAAGACAAAGAAGTTTTCGTTGGCGACGCCCAGCACCACATCCGCGCCCGGCGTGAAGGCGCGAGGCGCATCGGCCATCACCTCGTGTTCGCCAACACGGATGACATGCCGCCAGTGACCGCCGGGATAACTGACGGAGAGAACGCGCCCGTCGAAAAGCTGGCCGCCGGCTTCCGGCACAGCTCTGCCCGGTTCGAAAAGTTGGGCTGCCTCCGGGCGGAAGCGTGCTTCCATCAGGCCGGGCTTCAAAGCGTGACCCGGCACCGGCATTGTCAGCGTCTTATGGCTTGGAAAAGATGCAAAGCGCACGCGCTTATCCTCAACCTCGCCCTTGAAACTCAGAAGGTTTTCCGCCCCCATGAAGGCCGCAACGAAGGAGGATGCGGGCTGGTTATAGACGTCTTCCGGCTTTCCCTGCTGGGCGATCTGCCCACCATTGAGGATGACGATGCGGTCCGCCATGACCATCGCCTCCTCCCTGTCATGTGTGACATGAATGGCCGTAATGCCCAGCCGCTGCTGCAGGGCACGAAGCTCATGACGCACTGTGAGGCGAATACGCGCATCGAGATTGGAGAGGGGCTCATCCAGCAGCAGAATTTCCGGATCGATGACCAGCGCGCGTGCCAATGCCACACGCTGCCTCTGGCCGCCGGACAAGGCTGCGGGCTTGCGTTGACCAAGCCCCTGCAGCCCCAAAAGCGCCTGCACCGCTTCAACCTTGGCTGCAATTTCTGCTGAGGCAAGTTTGCGCAGCTTCAGGCCATAACCGATGTTTTGCGCAACCGTCATATGCGGCCAGAGCGCGTAGGATTGGAACATCAGCGCCATGCCGCGACGATCCGGCGGAAGCCTTGTAATATCGCGGCCCGATATGCTGACGGCCCCTTGAGACGGAGAAACGAAGCCGGCAAGCAGGCGCAGCAGGGTGGTCTTGCCACAGCCGGATGCACCGAGCAGGGCAACGAACTCACCCTTTTTGACGGACAGATCAATGCCCTTCAGCACCTGGGTTGACCCATAGGTGCTAGCCACCTGCCTCAGTTCGAGAAATCTATCTTCGCTCATTCCATGCCCCAAATGCACAGCCGTGCAACCGTTGGGAACACTCTTATGATTGCTTTCTAACAGGCAGATGACAGCAGGCGGCCATAGGCCAAAATTTGCTCACCCCATCAAAAGTGAGGGGCATACAGGCTGCTTTTGCCTGCGCTTTGTACCAAAGCAGACACTATATCCGATTTCGCTAATTTTAACGGAACAAGAACGCCGCGGGTTGTGTTTCTTGGACAGAGGGTATGGAGGCAAATATCATGACCGATATGACCACACATCATCGGGTTCAGGCTCAAATGATTGAGTTGATCCCCGCGCTACGTTCTTTCGCAAGACGATTGGACCGCAGCCCTACCAATGTCGATGACCTCGTTCAGGAAACGCTGGTTCGTGCATTGGCCAATATCGATAAGTTTCAGGAAGGAACCAGCCTTAAATCCTGGATGTTCACGATCCTTCGCAATACATTTTGTACAAAGTTTGGTCTTGCCAAGCGCGAAACCGTTGGACTTGAAGACTGCGCCTCGGCGCGCCCCAGCGTGAATGCGCCGCAGGAATGGTCTGTGCGGGCGCATGAATTTCATCGCGCACTTCTGGCACTGCCTGATCACTACCGCGATGCGGTGGATATTATTCTTCTTCAGGGCCAAAGTTATGAAGTGGCTGCTGAACGGTGCGGTTGCCCCGTCGGCACTATCAAAAGCCGCGTCAACCGCGCACGCGCACAGCTTTCCACTCAATTAAACTAACAAAAAACACCCCTCTCACCTCAAAAGGTAGCCATTCGCTACCTTTTATTTTGTCTGCTTCAGGGATGGGTGCACGCTTACTGGTCAATCGCGTGAGGGGACGGCTGTCCGGGAGCATCCCCGGAGGTGGAGAAGGGTCTGATCACGATCAGCGCCAGCACGACCAAGATGATCACGGCAATACCCAGCAGCATGTTTCTTTGCATGGCGAAATACCTTTATGGGAAATGGCGACCCATGAAAGGCCGCCATCGAATTTCGTTTACAGAAAATTATAGCTGCTCTGACTGAGCACCGCTGCCAGGCTTGGCAGGCCCGAGATCAGGCTTCGGTCCCATTGCGGAAAGGGGTGTCGAGGTGAAATTGCCCTTGCCATCAATGGAACGACCCTCAGACCAGCGACCCGCGACCGGCGGGGTTCCATCCGCCTGAAAGCCAAGGAAGGCATAGGAGAATTCACGCTTTTCCTCTTCCTGGGGGAAGCTGTTTGGAATGGGGAACGCACCTTCAGCGCCGCCCAGTTCTTCCAGCGCGGCCATCCACTGGTTCTGGTGCATGGTGTCACGGGCGATGAGGTAGGACAGCATGTCCTTCATGCCGGGATCGCTGGTCATGTTATAGAGACGCACGGCCAGTGTGCGACCTGTGGATTCGGCGGCGATATTGGCAGTCATATCCGCCGCAATATTACCGCTGGCATAGACGTGCGACATATCGAAGGGAACGCCGTCGCTATCCACCGGCATGGCGGAAAGCCCGGCCGAGAGCAGGTTCTTCATGTTGAAGCCGTTCATGACCATGCCGTTGACCGGATCGGCAGCCATGGCTTCCTTCTCCGTAAGCGGTGCAGCTTCCATATTAAGCGCAACGGCTGTGGCCAGCATTTCAATATGGCCCAATTCCTCGGCAGCCGTGTTCATCAACAGATCGCGAAATTTCGGGTTGCCGCGCGCACCGCATGCCTGGAAGAAATACTGCATCGCCACGCGGATCTCACCTTCCACTCCGCCGATTGCCTGCTGAAGCGCACGCGCAAACCTTGGGTCCGGTTTTTCCACGCGAACAGGGTGTTGCAGCTTTCCATCGGTATAGAACATTGAGCATCTCCTTGGGTTTCGGTGGCCCTCCAACAAGAGCATTTGGGAGAAGTTCCGTCCCTCCCCGGCAAAAGAGATTTCAACTTGCGCAGGCGGCGAAACCGCGTTAATGCCGATGCGTAATGTTATTACATATCTTTTTGGGCGACAGGGACGTCGCCGCCGTTTGAAAGGGAGTGGACGTGCACAAGGTCATCAAAACGCTTGGTTATGCCCTGGCGATTTCAACCACGGTCATCGTGGCGAGTGCAGCATCGACGCAGGCTGCCTCACACCACAAGCATAATCACAGCCATTCGCATGGGGAGGAGAAGGGCGTGCAGCAGGGCTATTTCGAAGATTCACAGGTAAAAGCGCGTGCGCTTTCCGATTGGGAGGGCGATTGGCAATCCGTCTATCCTTACCTGGTGGACGGCACATTGGATCCGGTGTTAGCGCATAAGGCTGAGCACGGAGACAAGACGGCAGCGGAATATCGCAGCTACTATGAAGAGGGTTACAAGACCGATGTGACCCGCATCACGATCCAAGGCAAGAAGGTCACCTTCTATCGTGGGAAGGACGTCGTCAGCGGCGACTATGAGAGTGATGGCCATGAAATCCTAACCTACAAAAAGGGCAATCGCGGCGTTCGCTTTATCTTCAAGAAGACGACGGGTGACGAAGCAGCGCCGCAGTTCATTCAGTTCAGCGATCACATCATCGCGCCGGAAAAGGCAGAGCATTACCACCTTTATTGGGGCAATGACCGCGCCGCCCTGCTTCAACAATTGACGAATTGGCCAACCTATTATCCGGCCAAGCTGAACGGCAAAGAGATCGTTGAAGAGATGATGGCACACTGATCATCACCAGATGGGCAGTGCAGAGGCAAGCCTTGGCGGCACCTTCTGCACTGCCGCTAAAAACTCTTGGTGATGAGGGCTTTAGCGCAGTTTTCGTTTGCAAGCGGGACCAAGCGGACGCAATGTTTGTTGCGCAAGTCATTTCATTCAAAAGAGCAGCATTACATGTCGGCAGATGTCATCGTTCTGGGTGCGGGTATCATTGGTGTTTCAACGGCGGTGCATTTGGCCAAGCGCGGCAAATCGGTGGTTCTGGTGGATCGCCGGGGACCAGGGGAAGAAACCTCCTATGGCAATGCCGGTCTGATTCAGCGCGAAGGCGTCGTGCCCTACGGCTTTCCGCAGCAGTTGGGAATGATCCTGCGCTATTCGCTCAATAATCGGATCGATGCGCACTATCACCTGAGCGCCCTGCCCTCCGTCGCCAAATTCCTGGCGACCTACTGGTGGAATTCCAATGTCAGCCGGCATCAAGTCATTGCCCGCGCCTATGCGCCTTTGATTGAGCATTCCATCACCGAGCACGACATCCTGATTGGGGAAGCAGGCGCCGCTCACCTCATCCGCAAGGATGGCTGGACGGAAGCATTCCGCACCAAGGCCAAGCAGGATTCAGAGGTGAAGGAGGCAGAGCGGCTGAAGCGGGAATATGGCCTGAACTTCGTTGTTCATGATGCCAAATCACTCGCGGAGAAAGAACCGCATCTATCGAATGATTTCGTCGGCGGTCTGAGCTGGGTCGAACCCTGGTCTGTGCTTGACCCCCATGCCCTGACCCTTGCCTATGTGAAACTCTTCGAGAGCTTGGGCGGACGTTTTATTCGCGGCGACGCCATGTCGCTCAAGCAGAAGGGAAGTGGGTGGGAGGTCACGACGGAAGATGGCCCCGTTTCCGCCAAGGATGTCGTCATAGCACTTGGGCCCTGGTCGGATACGGTCACCAAGCCACTCGGCTACCAGTTCCTCGTCGGCGTCAAGCGCGGCTACCACATGCATTATGGCATGCGTGACAATAAGGTCTTGAACGGGTGGACCATGGATGCCGAGCGCGGCTATTTTCTCGCTCCTATGAAACAGGGCATTCGCCTCACCACGGGCGCGGAATTTGCCACGCGCGATGCGCCGAAGACACCTGTTCAGCTGGAGCGCGCTGAAGCCGTGGCGCGCACTGTTTTCCCGCTTGGTGAAAGGCTCGACAAGGAACCTTGGATGGGTGCCCGACCCTGCACGCCGGACATGATGCCAGTGATCGGCAAGGCACCGCGACACAACGGCTTGTGGTTTGCCTTCGGCCACAGCCATCACGGGCTGACGCTTGGGCCAGTTACGGGCCGCGTCATTGCGGAATCCATTTGTGGTGAAAAGCCTTTCATGGATATCACGCCCTACCGCCCGGACCGTTTTGCCATCTGAGGAACATGTTGTCGTGACCCGCGCTACAAGCAGCAATCCCGGCCATACGGCCTCCTGGTATGCAGCATCCGCTAAGGATCAGCGCGTCCGCCCTTCGCTGGAGGGCGAGACTGATGCGCATGTTTGCGTGATCGGCGCTGGTTTCACCGGCATGTCCGCAGCGCTGGAATTGTGCGAGCGCGGCCACAGCGTGGTGGTACTGGAAGCGGAGCGCATCGGTTTTGGCGCATCGGGCCGCAATGGCGGGCAGATCGTCAACGGCTATAGCCGCGACCTTGCCACCATTGCCAAACGCTACGGGCCGGAGAAGGCTGTCGCGCTCGGTCAGATGTCTCTGGAAGGTGCCGCCATCATTCGCGAGCGGGTGGCACGCTACGACATCGACTGCGATCTTCGCGATGGCGGTTTCTTTGCAGCTTTCACCGAAAAGCAAATCCGGGAAATGGAAACGCACAAGGCTGACTGGGAGCGCTACGGCCATCCGGCTTTGGAGATGGTATCGAGATCGGAGCTCCCGCGCTACGTGAAGACGGACCGCTATGCGGGCGGCATGATCGACCGTTTGGGCGGCCATATTCATCCGCTTAACTTCGTGCTTGGTGAAGCGGCGGCAGTGGAAGCCCTCGGTGGACGCATTTTTGAGCGCTCCCGCGTGCTGGACGTTGAGGAAGGCGCACGATTGACAGTTCGCACCGCCCAAGGCCGCGTGAGTTGCGACTATGTGCTGGTCTGCGGCAATGCCTATCTCTTTCCTCAATTCCCGGAAATCAGCAGTCGCGTCATGCCGGTATCCAGCCAGATCATTGTAACGGAACCGCTCGAGCCCGAGCTTGCAGCCTCGTTGCTTCCCGCCGATTACTGCGTTGAAGATGCCAATTATGTTCTCGATTATTATCGACGCACCGGGGATAACCGCATCCTTTACGGTGGCGGCATCGGCTATGGCGGGAGAGACCCGGCCGATATCGAAGCTGTTATTCGCCCGAAAATGCTGAAGACCTTTCCGCGATTGGAAGGTCGCAGGATCGACTATGCATGGGGCGGCAATTTTGCCCTGACCCTCACCCGCATTCCGCACGTGGGACGGCTTTCAGATCGCATCTATTTCTCGCATGGCGATAGCGGGCACGGCGTGACGACCACGCAGCTGTTGGGCAAAATCCTCGGCGAGGCAGTGAGCGGCCATGCGGGGCGTTTCGATATATGGGCATCACTGCCCAACCTTCCCTTCCCTGGCGGCCAGACATTTCGCGTACCACTGACCCAGCTGGGTGCCTGGTGGTATGGCCTGCGGGATAAGCTCGGATTCTAGAGCATGCGCTTGGAAGTGAAGTAATGCCATCTTCACTGAAAGTGCCATAAGCAGAAAGGCGGGACAAAAATGCCCCGCCTCTAATCATTCTCTCGATGCCAGTCCGTTCAGCAGACGACGAAGCGGGCCAGCTGATGATGGATCGAGACCTTGAAGTCCGAAACGATCTGCGCACCTTCGCGCTCTGGCACCTTGATCGCCAGACGGACCATGCTGACCGTGAGATGACACATGACAAAGGCCGTGCGGCGAAACTCTTCGCGCAGATTTTCTGGCACGAATTGCTCTGAAGCTTCACTGAACATTTCCGAGATCTGACGTGCTTCACTGATATCAATATCGGCCAAGGCCTTATCCGCCTGGATCGCATTGATCAGGTCCTGCACCGGCGGATGGCTGCGCACAAAGCTGGTGTAAAGATCGATCATCATATCGGAAGCAGGTGCAATATCGCTTGGACCAGCAATCCGGCTCAAGCCTTCCGCCAGCATATTGCGAACTTGGCCAATATAGCGATCGTAAAGCGTTGCGATAATCGCTGTCTTGTTCGGGAAATATTGATATACCGACGCAATCGGGCCGCCAGAAAGGCTGGCGATTTCTTTCATGGTCACGGCATCGATGCCTTTTTGGCCGATGAGGTCCATCGCCACTTTCAGGATTTCATCAATGCGTTCGCGGCTGCGTTCCTGCTTGGGAATGCGACGCAAAGCCATTTGCGATCCGATATTGCGCCTTTCAACCATCTGGCTGCTTGCATCCATAATTATATCCCCCTTCCAGCGGCGTGATGCGCACGCTGTGTCTTGCCCGTTCGCCGCCACAGAAATAGCCTATGCTATTCTTAATATCGGCCTTTGCCCATCTCGGCGAGAGGTACAGTATCAACCCCTGTACACACTTGCCGCTGCCCTTACCCAATCTCAACTGACGATAGAAGTTTCTTCAACCATTCGTGAGAACGAGGATCGAATGCGTTTGGGAAAGGTTGGCCCTTTGCTTTGCACCCGACAAAACCGCCCGTACAGATGCAAATCATTACTTTCTCAGTCAAGAAGAAAGCCTTTATGAGGAGAACCCTCGAAATAAGGTCCTTCGTTCCGGAAGTCTAATACCAATTCTTACCAAAGCGCAGTTTTTGTTCGTTATCAGAAGCTCACGTACCGCGAAGCTCAACTCTGTCAGTACTTCATGTTGTACACTTGTTCAACTGCAACAGACAGCAGATATATCAATTTTTGAATACGGTTTTTTGTAGATGATAATTTACCGATCTCTCACCCACGCGATCATAGCGGGCATTAGAAAAGACAAAAATACAAGACGGACAATATGATGTGTTGCCACATAGGCGGGGTCTGCATTGAGAATAACGGCCATGGCGGCCATGGTTTCAAGCCCACCGGGAGCAAAGGCAATCAGTGCTGCGGGCAGCGGAATGTCTAGCCAGGCGGAAACCGCCAGTGACACGAGGATGGAAACAACCCCTGCCACCAGTGTAACGGCTGTGCCGGCAAAGGCTGCCTTGCGCAAATCCGCAAAGCTCACCCCGGAAAAACGAGCGCCGATCATACTGCCAAGCACCACATAGACAGGAAGCTGTACCCAAACCGGAATGGTGCCTTCCACAATACCTGTTACGTGCAGGCTGCTGGAAACAAGCATTCCGCCAACCAGCAAGGCCGCAGGCACACCCCATTTCTGCAATACCAACCCTATTCCAAGCGCAGGCAGTGCCATGGCAAAGACCACGACTGCACTCATGGATTTGATTGCGATAGCCGACATTGCCGGAGCGGGGTCGCTCAGCTCCACGAAAAGCGGCACCAGAAGGGTCAACGCCAGCACCCGCACGCTTTGTACGACGCCTACACTGACGAGATCGCTTTTGACGCCGGCAGCCAGGCTCAGCACATAGCTGAGATGGCCCGGGCAAGAAGCCAACATGGCTGTCATCGCATCATAGCCGAAAGATCGGCGCAGCATAAAGAAAACGAGGAACAGCAAGAAGGCCGACATGGCGATCAGCATCAGGAAGCTCAATGGCCAGGCCCAAGCCGCAGCGATAACTTGCGGTGTGACGCTGGCTCCCATGGAAAGACCAACGGCAAGGAAAGCCACATTGCGAATTGCTATGGGAACAGCGAACCTCAAGCCAGACAGGCTTCCCATGGTGACCAATGCAGCCGGACCAAGGAGAAAGGGGGCCGGAAGGCCAAGCGCTTGTGCGACCCAAGCTCCAAGAAGGCCGAAAGCGGCAGTGAGAATGAGGCTTGGAAAGGCTGCGGGCTTCATCAATTCAATTGGGGCGGCTAAACCGGATAGGCATGCCGCTTCAAATTCGCCGACCCGTTTGAAGAGATCGGCCCATAACAAAACCCCGCCAGACAGGCGGGGCAGCAAATCACTATCAAGCGGGAAGCGCGTTTCTGACGGGTGCGGCCTCTTCCAGACCCAGCAGGAAGTTGATCTGCGGGCGAGCCTTCACCAGATCGTCGATGCTATATTCCGCCAGAACATCGAAGAAGGCATTCAATGCCTTGCGCAATGCCGAATTGAGGCCGCAGCTATCCACCAGCGGACATTCCACGGCACCATCTTCAAAGCATTCCGCCATCGCGAAATTATCTTCTGTCACCTTGACCACGTCGAACAGCGAGATCTTGTCAGCCGCACGACCCAGACGCACACCGCCATTGCGGCCACGAACCGTTTCAATCAGTCCCGCCTTGGTCAAAGGCTGCAGGATTTTGAACAGGAAAAGTTCCGACACACCATAGGCTTTGGCGATTTCTGGAATCCGGCTCAGGCTTCCATCATTGGCGGCGCAGTACATCAGCATCCGCACTGCGTAGTTTGTCTGCTTTGTCAGGCGCATGCCATTCTCCCTGATTCCGTTAGGTTCTTCATATAAGCCCTAGCCAAGTTTTGAACAATTCCAAAATATGAAAATTTTGTTCAGGTAATGGCAGGACTCACAGCGGTGTGAATTGACGCCGACTGGAAATTCATGAATGAGGCAGTCAACATTAACATGGAGGGTATTGGGATGAAATGCGTAAAGACAATGTTGCTCGCAGGTATTGCGGCAGCATTCTCAGTTTCCACAGCGCTGGCAGATGGTGAAGTCAACATCTACTCTTATCGCCAGCCAGAACTGATCAAGCCGTTGCTCGATCGGTTTACCAAGGAAACCGGCATCAAGACCAATGTTCTCTTTCTGGACAAGGGCCTCGTCGAGCGCATCAAGGCCGAAGGCGTCAACTCTCCAGCAGACGTGATTTTGACTGTCGACATCCAGCGCCTGACTGAAGCCAAGGAAGGCGATGTGGTTCAGCCGGTGACCGATAATGCAGTCATTAACAAGGATATTCCGGCGGCTCTGCGCGACGCCGACAATACATGGTTCGGCCTCACAACGCGCGGCCGGGTGGTTTACGCATCGAAGGAGCGCGTTGCGCAGAACGATATTACCTATGAGGAATTGTCTGATCCGAAGTGGAAGGGCAAGATCTGCATTCGCGATGGCCAGCATGCCTATAACCTGGCGCTGTTTGCTTCGATGATCGCGCATCACGGCGCAGAATATACGGAAAAGTGGCTGACCGGCTTGAAGGACAACCTTGCGCGCAAGCCCGATGGCAATGACCGCAGCCAGGCAAAGTCCATCATGGCTGGCGAGTGCGATATCTCGCTCGGCAATACCTATTACGTTGGCCTGATGATGACCAATGACAAGGCGCCGGAAGAGAAGGAATGGGCCAAGGCCATCAAGGTTCTCTTCCCGAATGCAGGTGATCGCGGCACGCATGTGAACGTTTCCGGCATGGCATTGGCGAAGAATGCACCGAACAAGGACAATGCCCTGAAGCTGATGGAATTCCTTGCCTCCGGCGAGGCGCAGAAGATCTACGCGGAACAGGTTTTTGAATATCCGGTCATGCCGGGTGCCGAACCTTCGGCTATTGTAAAGTCCTTCGGCACCATCAAGCCGGATACCCTGCCCCTGACCGAGGTTGCCAAATACCGTAAGCAGGCCTCTGAACTGGTCGATAAGGTAGGCTTCAACGAAGGCCCTTCGAAATAAGGACCGAAATTCAATCACACAATCAGCATTCCACAGCCGGCCCACATGGGCCGGTTTTGTTTTGGCATATCGTCAAAGGCTTTGCGAGAAAATGTCATGTCACTGTCATAGCCAATGCCTAAGGCAACAAAGCTTGTCAGGCGCGAGAGGACGTGAAGACTTCCGCCTTGGCAGTCAATAAGAGCCGATCCCTGTTCTGTGGCGTTGAACGGGGGGGGTATGCCCCGCAGACGAGATGGCGAACCACCTTCAAAAACGCTCCGAAGGAGTTCTCATGTCTATGCCGCGTCTTTCCCAACATATTCGTCGCCCGTTGCTTGCAACCGTTGCCTTGCTGATCGCCAGTTCTACGCTGGCGGCACCGGTGGGCTCTGGCAGTTTTACTGTTCCCGTCCCAGACGTCGCCTATCCACTGCCCGTGGTAGACAATTACAAAGCCCAGGCGGGCGTCAAAGCCGATGGCCAAAAGGTCAATAAGTTTGATCGCGCCGCCAATCCCATCATCCAGATTCTCTCCGGCTTCGATGACATCTGGCAATTGGGTGACGAGCGCTGGGCCAAGGGCGGCGCCAATGGAGACGGCACGGAAGATTACACCAAGGTTAGGGTCGTTTCGCCGCAAATCTGGGCTGCAAATATGCGCTATGTTCTTGACGTGACGGGAGCCGCCCGCACGCCTGCAAACGCCTTGGCTGCCTATTTGGATGACCGCCGTGCGCAGGGCTATTCCGTCATCGACGGCATGGGGCCGCTTGCCGAGACATACCGGCGCGAAGCGGGCGCAAAGACCACCATTCTTCATAGTCTTGCCGATTTCGACCCGAACAAGCCTCTGCCGGAAAAGGAAGATGATCAGGGAACGGAGGCAGGCACAGGCAATCCTTCGCTTCAGGATTTCGTGCGGTTCATGACGGTGATGCGCGGATCGGAAGGTTCGACATCACCATCCAAATATTTCTATGCCTCTCCCCGCCCATGGCGAATGAGTGATCAGGGCGACGTGGTAAAAACCGGCTCTCAGGCCTTCGGCGACAAGGCGATCGACACCTATGAGAGCAATGTGCAGGTGATACCTGCCCTGTTGAGCGCAAGGGAGATACGCCGGGGCAAGGATGGAGCCTTCCCCTCCGGCCACACCAATGCTGCTTATGTTTCAGCCTATGCTTACGCCTATGCGCTGCCGGTTCGGTTTGCCGAACTCATGACGCGCGCTTCGGAACTGGGTGAAAACCGCATCGTCACCGGCATGCATTCGCCGCTGGATGTGATTGGTGGGCGCATTGCAGCCACAGCCATTGCCGCAGCACAACTCAACGATCCCGCGCACAAAGACCTGAAAATGCGTGCGCTCAACAACATGACAGCAACCATGCAAGCCAACCTCCCACAGGGGGAAAGCCTCTACGCGGCGGCGCACACTGGCAAGGATGATCGGTTCGATGATTACTTTGCCAATGCTGCCATCTACCGTCAGCGCATGACCTATGGTCTGCCGCAGGATAAGGCCAAGGCAGGCCAGGAAATGATTGTGCCCAAAGGCGCGGAAGTGCTTTTGGAAACCCGCTTTCCTTACCTCGACGCTGAACAGCGTCGCGTGGTTCTCTACACAACGGGCATCGATAGCGGTTATCCACTGCTCGACAAGAGTAATGGCTGGGGCAGGCTTGATCTGGTTGCCGCTGCCGGTGGTTTCGCTGCCTTTCCTGGCGATGTGACGGTGGACATGCAGGCTGAAAAAGGCGGTTACGCCGCGGAAGATCAATGGCTTCACAATATTTCTGGCAAGGGTATGCTGACCAAGGCTGGTAGCGGAAAGCTGACGCTTGCAGGCCACAACAGCTATGGCGGCGGCACTTTGCTGAACGAGGGAACACTTGTTGCCTCTCATCCCACGTCTCTCGGCCATGGCAGCCTTCAGGTCGATGGCGGAACGCTTGCCCTTTCGCACGAGGGCCTCATCCTGGCCGGTGATGTAACCATCACAGGTGGCACCCTGGAGATCGATATGACCTCTATCAAGGCGGATGAGGCCGTGGAAGCTATCAAGGCGACCGATATCAAGGGACAGTTCGAGCGCGTGGTGTCGACCAAGGGCCAGACCCTTCAAGCGACCTACGATAAAGGCGTGCTGACCGTTCGGCTGCCGACCGCGCAAGCTGGTTAAGCAGACTTCCCCAGAAGAAACAAACCCCGGAAGCAAGACTTCCGGGGTTTGTTTCGATCGATGAGGTCCGCTATGACTTCATCGTCGGCATCACTTCATCGTTGGCATCACAAATTCGGCACCGTCCTTGATGCCAGACGGCCAGCGGCTCGTGACTGTCTTGGTGCGGGTCCAGAACTTGATAGAATCCGTGCCGTGCTGGTTGAGATCGCCGAAGGATGAGGACTTCCAGCCGCCGAAGGAATGGTATGCCAACGGAACCGGGATTGGAACATTGATGCCAACCATGCCGATATTGATGCGGGACGCGAAGTCGCGCGCAGCATCGCCATCGCGGGTGTAGATGGCAACACCGTTGCCGTATTCATGCTTCATCGGCAGATCGAGCGCTTCCTCATAGGTCTTGGCGCGAACGACCGAAAGTACTGGTCCGAAGATTTCGGTCTTGTAGATATCCATGTCAGGCGTAACGTTGTCGAAGAGGCAACCGCCGACAAAGTGGCCGTTTTCATAGCCCTGAAGCTTGAAGTCGCGTCCATCGACCACAAGATTTGCGCCCTGATCCACGCCGCTATTGATGAGGCCGAGGATCTTTTCGCGGGCTTCCTTGGTGACGACCGGGCCCATATCGGCCTTTTCATCTGTATAGGGGCCAATGCGAAGGCTCTCTACCATCGGAGTGAGCTTTTCCACGAGGCGGTTCGCGGTTTCTTCGCCAACCGGCACGGCCACGGAGATCGCCATGCAGCGTTCGCCCGCAGAGCCATAACCAGCACCGATCAGCGCATTGGCTGCCTGATCGAGATCGGCATCCGGCATGATGATCATGTGGTTCTTTGCGCCGCCGAAGCACTGGGCGCGCTTGCCGTTTGCAGCTGCCGTTCCATAGACATAGCGGGCAATCGGCGTGGAGCCGACGAAGGAAACCGCGCTGATGTCCGGATGGGTGAGAATGCCATCGACAGCGGACTTGTCGCCGTTGACGACGTTGAGGATGCCTTCCGGCAGGCCAGCTTCGATCATCAGTTCTGCCAGACGCATCGGCACAGAGGGATCGCGCTCCGAAGGCTTGAGGATGAAGGCATTGCCGCAGGCGATGGCTGGCGCAAACATCCACATGGGGATCATGGCCGGGAAGTTGAACGGCGTGATGCCTGCACCGATGCCGACGGCCTGACGGATCGAGTACATATCAATATTCGGGCCGGCACCTTCGGTAAATTCGCTCTTGGCGAGGTGAGGAATGCCGATGACGAATTCGCAGACTTCAAGGCCACGAATGATATCGCCCTTCGAATCTTCGACCGTCTTGCCGTGCTCCTTGGAGAGCATCACGGCCAGCTCATCCATGTTGTCATTGAGAAGCTGGACGAACTTCATGAACACGCGGGCGCGGCGCTGTGGGTTGGTGGCGGCCCATTTCGGCTGTGCAGCCTTGGCGCTTTCCACGGCTGCATTCAGTTCCTCGGCGCTGGCCAGCGCCACTTCGCCCTGCGCTTCACCTGTTGCCGGGTTGAAAATCGGCTGACTGCGGCCAGACGTGCCTGCAACGCGCTTGCCGTTGATGAAATGCCCGATCTGATACATGGGGTTCCTCCATTGTTGTGGCGGCAGTATGCGCTTTCATTTGCACAAGACAACAGCATGATTTACGCATCCATTGTGCAAAAATTAAAGCGTGAGCGAAATGGACTGGGATAATGTGCGCGTGTTTCTGGCAGTGGCACGCGAGGGTCAATTGCTGTCAGCGGCACGAAGACTGGGCGTGAACCATGCCACCTTGGGGCGGCGTTTGAGTGCATTGGAAAGCGATCTTCGCACCCGCCTGATGATCCGCAAGCCCAGCGGCTGCGAGTTGACGGCGGAAGGCCATGCCTTTCTTGCATCAGCAGAACGCATGGAGGCGGAAATGCTGGCCGCCCAGGCGCGCACCGGCAAGCTGGATGCGCCCGTGGAAGGCACGGTGCGCATTGGCGCACCGGATGGCTTTGGTGTGTCTTTTCTCGCACCGCGCCTTGGAAAGCTTCTGGAGCGGCATCCGCATTTGCGCATTCAGCTGGTGCCGGTTCCGCGATCCTTCTCCCTGTCACAGCGCGAAGCCGATATTGCCGTGACGGTGGAGCAACCGAGCCAAGGCCGTCTCATCTGTTCACGACTGACGGATTATACCCTCGGGCTCTATGCTTCCAGCGATTACATTGCCAGCAGGGGCAGCCCGCGCGATATTGATGAACTGCGCCACCATCCGCGCATTGGCTATGTGGATGACCTCATTTTCTCGCCCTCGCTCAATTATACAGGCGAAATCATGCGCAACTGGGATGCAGCCTTCGAGGTATCGAGCGCGATTGGCCAGACGGAGGCAGTGCGCTCCGGTGCAGGCGTTGGAATTCTACACAATTATATTGCGCGCCAATCACCCGATCTTCAGCGCGTGCTGCCGGAACTTTCCATCCGCCGCGCTTATTGGACGAATTACCACGAAAGCCTGCGGGATCTGGTGCGTATCCGAACGGTGGTGGATTACTTGAGCGAATGCGTGAAAGCCGAACGCAGCATTTTTGAGTAGATGCTGCGCTCTGCCGTCCGCACTTTCAAGCATACCGTCGCACGGCGGCTGTGGATTGACCGCCAGCCAAGTGTGACTGTTCAAGCTTGAATTGAGAAATCAGGCTTTCCAGCGTGTTGCTTTCACGGGCAAGGCCAGCGCCTGCCGCATTCATCTGCTCTACCATGGCTGCGTTCTGCTGCGTGGTGTGGTCCATCTGGTTAACCGCACTGCTGATTTCCGCCAACCCGGATGATTGCTCCTGCGCGGCACCGGCTATGGCCTCCATGTGAGCGTTGACCGAAACGATGAGTTCCGCGATGCTTTCAAGGCCGCTGCCCGTATCGGAAACCAGCCGTACGCCTTCAGCCACCGCTACTTCCGAGTTGTTGATCAGGGTCTTGATTTCACGCGCTGCATTGGCGGAACGCTGTGCCAGTTCCCGCACTTCCTGTGCCACGACTGCGAAACCCTTACCCGCCTCGCCCGCACGCGCGGCTTCCACGCCTGCATTGAGCGCAAGCAGATTGGTTTGGAATGCGATCTCATCGATGACGGAAATGATCTGGCCGATCTGACGCGACGCCTGGTCGATCCGCTCCATGGCAACCACTGCTTCGCGCACGACTTCACCAGACTTGCCAGCCTGCATCTGAGCATCGCGCGTCACACTGCTGGCTTCATTGGACCGCCGGGATGTGGCCGAAACGTTGGAGGTGATTTGCTCAAGTGCCGCGGCTGTTTCCTCAAGTGAGGCCGCCTGCTGTTCCGTACGGCGCGAAAGATCATCGGAGGCGGCGGATATTTCGGAAGCACCACCGCTGACAGAAGCAACAGACTGGCGGACAGTCAACAGGGTTTGGCGTAACTGGCTGACAGAGCGATTGAAATCCGAACGCAGAGCTTCAAATTGCGGGGCGAAGGCTTCATGGATTTCACAGCTCATGTCCCCGGATGCCAAAGCACGCAGAGCAGCAGCCAAAGAACCGGTTGCGCGGTTGAGCCGCTCCTCAGCCTCTGCCTCGGCATGTCTTTGCGCCTCGATCCGGTCGCTCTCGGCACGAGCCCGAGCGGCATCCGCTTCCGATTCCAGCTGCGCGTTGCGAATGGCATTTTGACGGAAAACCTCAACGGCGCGCGCCATATCGCCGATTTCATCTTTGCGATTGCCATCCGTGCCAGTTGTTTCCAGATGACCTTCGGCCAAGCGCCCCATGGCGCCAACCATCGCCTTGATCGGCGAGGAGATTGTCATGGCCATATAGGCACACAACACAATCATCAGGAGGCCGCCACAAACGCAGAGGATCAGCACCGTCGTCAAGCTCGAAAAGGCATTAGAGGCATCGGCCTGCGCACGCGCTGCAATATGCGCAAGGCTCTTGTCCTCCAGCGCTTTCATCGCATCAATGCGCTGTGAGGTCAGAGAAAACCAGGTCTTGGCGTTGAGGTCTGCAAGATTGGCGGCATTGCCATCGCCCGCAATCCTGGCTCGGAGCGCGCGAATGTCTTCAAGGGCGGGCACCTGCAAGCTTGCAGCATAATCTGCCTTGCGCGCATCATCTTGGCCATTGAGGAAGCTTGCCAATAGTGCATCTTGGGCACCACCCATTTGCACAAATGCTACCAGACGTGCGGGATCAACTTTTCCAGCCGCAATGAAGCCATTGCCCGTGCCACGCTCCTGTCCCGCAATTTCCTTGGCGGCCATGAGCTGCGTGTAAGCAGTCATTTCCGGTGCCAGTGTCGAACTGCTGTCCAGTTCGACAAACTCACTCGCAGCACCCATGAGATCGGCAATCAGGCCGCTATAGAATTCGAAAGATTGCTTGCCCGGAACAGAGAGAGCATCAATTTTCGAGCGGAAACCCTGGAGCTCACTGAGTTTCGTGCGAACATCTGCGACTTCTTTGCTGAGACCTGCCTGACCAAGCGTGTCTGCCGCGTCATAAACATCGGGCATTGCCTGCAAGGCCTTGTCCGCTGCCTGCCGCGCGGCTGTCACTTCGGTCGCACCCGCCTTCCCTTGCGAGGTAATGAAGCCTGCCGTCTGCCCGCGTTCAACCTGGATCGAATGAACCACACCGGCGAGCTTTGTCAGATCGTCGCTGATCGCAACAACCACGTTCATGCGCTGGTAGGAGCTCCGGAAATCAACAACCTGGAGAGATGCCAGGTAGATCATGGCGCAAAGCGGTGGGAGAACAGCCATCCACAGCCGCTTCGATATGGCAATATTAGTCATAGTTAGAAACTTCTCTCTTCTCAGCCTGAAGCTGTGTTCAAAGCGAGAGTAAACAATCAATATACACAATTCCTAAATAACAGATGCCAATTCCTACCCTTGAGAAGTAGCATCAGGCCCAAATTTGCACACCCACCCGGTTCTCGGATGGGTCGTCGTTCACTCGTGCTCAGATCATAGGCCCTGTCGTTCAGGCAGCTCTTCGGCCGAGCGATGAGGGTGGCTCGAGCACGAAGGCGGACACCAGCTCTTGAAGCTTTCCCGACTCCTGGAACAGAGAGGAAGTTGCAGCCGTTGCCTCTTCAGCCATGGCCGCGTTTCTCTGTGTCGTCTGATCCATATGGTTCACGGCGATATTGACCTCCTTCAGTCCGAGGGACTGTTCATTGGAGGACAGAGCAATTGATTCGACATGCGCGTTGATCTGTACGATCAACTCCCCAATCGTCTTCAGCGCGCCGCCTGTTTCTCGCACCAATTGGACGCCACTTTCCACCTCGACAACCGAGTTGTGGATCAAGGCTTTTATTTCCTTTGCAGCGTGAGCGGATCGTTGCGCCAACTCCCTTACTTCCTGAGCCACGACAGCAAAACCTTTTCCTGCCTCTCCTGCACGGGCCGCTTCAACCCCGGCATTAAGCGCCAGAAGATTGGTCTGGAAGGCTATCTCATCGATAACACCGATGATGTTGGAAATCTGCGCAGAGCTTTGCTCGATACGGCGCATTGCTTCCTCCGCATTGGCAACAACACCGGCAGAAACGGTGGCAGAACTATTCGCCTGATTAGCAACCAGCCGTGCTTCCTTGCTCAAATGGGCGGACTGAGAAACATTCGTGGTAATCTCTTCAAGCGCCGCGGCTGTTTCCTCCAGGGCCGATGCCTGCTGTTCCGTCCTCCTGGAGAAGTCGTTTGCGCTTTCTGCGATTTCTTTCGTGGAGTTGTTCATGGTTTGCACAGCCTGCGAGACCTGGGACAGGACACGACCGAGCTGGGTAACCGAGACATTGAAATCATGGCGCAAAGGCTCGAAATCAGGAGCGAAGGCCTCGTTCAGCTGCGTGCTGAGATCGCCGGCTGCCAGCTTTTGCAAGCCAGCGGCCAATCCTGATGTGGCGATACGCAAACGTTCAGCAGCATCCTCCTCGGCGCGGCGCTGCATCTCGATCCGTTCGGCCTCAGAGCGAAGGCGGCTCTCCTGCGCCTCACGCTCCAGTTCTCGGTTGCGAAGGCCAGCATTGCGGAAAACTTCCAGTGCTTTTGCGATGGCACCGATTTCATCCCTGTTCTTCAGGAAGGGAACCGTCAGCGAAAGATTTCCTTGCGCTATCTCCGACATACAGTTTGTGATGAAACGCAGTGGACCGGTGACCCCTTTGAGGATGACCCGCACTGCCACGGCGACCACAACAAGAGCCACAACGGTAAAGCCGAGCAGCAGGTCCAAGGTCCACTCAGCCTTCGCTTCGGCTTTATCAAACTCAGCATGCCCGACACGCACCTGCAATTCAACCAGCTTGGCAATATGTTCTGTTATGGGATCGATTGCTCGGTAAAGCTTGGTATTGATGAATGACTGCAGGGCTACTTGATCGTGCTTGTCGAAGATGGTCGCCAGTTCCTTGATGGGCTCCCGTCCGCTACTGATGTCAGCTTGAGTTTCGAGGGCCAGCTTCTTTTCCTCATCGGTCAGATAGGTGGCGAGATACTGCTTCCAAAGCTCTTCAGACTTGGTCAGAGCTTGCTCCAGTGATTTCTTGCCGTTCTCCCAACTTGTGGAACCCGCATTCACCTTCTGTGAAGTATCGACGATGTTGACCGCATAGAGATCGCCTATCATTTTCAGGTCTCTGGCTGGAATCAATCGGTCGGTCACGATTGTCGACATGGAGCCGCGCATGACTTCAAGCACAGAGAAAGTGGACAAAATCGACGCAAAAAGAAGCAACGCGAGCGAAAAAGTTGTCGCGGTCAACTTGTGGGAAATCTTCACGGCAAAGCCTCCTATTTGTCTCCAAAATTGAGGCTGTATTGCTAATTGATCCTTACCGCATCACTGCAAGATTAAGGAGAAATAGTTATAGCGATTTCCTGCTATACTAATGTAGAAAAATTTTAAGGAATGCTTGCCTAGCCGTCTCTGAAGCAACCCGAGTTACTCTTGAGCAGAGGATATTTGCATCCGTCGGAAAAGGCTTGTTGCCATTGGGAGCGTGTCAAAGGAGGCGGAGCGCTCCGACACACTATTCATGGCGAGCTCCTGCGCAGCAGTTTTTTCTCAAATCATGGATCCTGGTCGGCCTATGCTGCCAAACCAAGTCGAAAGTCGCGCATCGAAGGAATGAGAAAAATGGTACGGTTGAGTGGAGTTGAACCACCGACCTCAGGTGCCACAAACCTGCGCTCTAACCAACTGAGCTACAACCGCACATGACATGGCCGGTTGCCCGGCGTCGTCTAGGGCGTGACATAAGAGAATTGCTTTTTTTTTGCAAGTCCCTTCCCGCCCCTTAATGAAAAAAGGCCGGGCAAAACCCGGCCCATCCTTGGGAGGATTTAACTTTTAGACCGTCTTGAAAGTCGACATGACCTTCTCAGCGGCATCCTTGCCTGGCTTGGAAACCTCTTCGGACACCTTGCGGGCAGCTTCCTGCATGGCCTTGGCCTGCTCGACTGCCACTTCCGCCTGCTTACGCACGAACGAAGTTTGCAGTTCGATCAGCTCGGACACGGACTTTACACCCAGAAGCGCTTCCATGTGGGAAAGCGACAAGTCAGCAGAGGTGCGCATGGCACCAATTGCCTTCAGGCCCAGCTCAACAGAGCCAGCATGTGCCGTCTGCACAGTTGTTTCCACAACCTTGCTAGCCTCTTCAGCGGCTTCCTTCATCTTGGAAAAAGCCTCACGGGACTGGGAGGCGCCCTTTTCCGCAAAGTCGCGCAGACCTTCAGTCATGCGGCTCGGGTCAAAGGCAGAGAACGAGAAAACGTCATCAGTTCTGTATGCCATGTCATCCATCCTTATCGAGTTAGACCTCAATCGAGGCTCCATGACCTCTATATAGGCGATCTCGTTGTGCATTGCAACATTATTGTGCGATGCAACATACAATTTTACAGGTTAACCCTGTTGAGGAGAATAACTCCTCCGCGAGTGGACCGAATGGGGGCTGGGAAGTTACTAACAATGTGTTAACCTCACTTCGGAATGAACTCCGAAGGGTCCCTGTCTAGGAAGCCGATGTCCGCTGTGCAGTATCCGTTCGTCGATATCGCTATTCATGAGAGAGTGCGTGAGCAGTTTGCCGCAGGCAAAGCGCTTGTTTTGTTCAGCCCGGACATGAAGGACGTGCTGTGGGCAAATGGTCGCGGCGCACGGCTCTTCCGCGCGGCCACGATTTACGATCTCATGGATCGTGGCGTCCCTGCCAGCGATATCACCTTCCGCCAGACAAAGGCTGCCGCGCGCGCACTGCGCCAAACCGGAGACAGTGCTGGTCTTTCCGTGCGCATCACCTCTGGGTTCGAGCGTATCTCCGCCCGTGCGCAAGTGGAATTGATCGATCTGCCGAATGCGCAAGCTGCTATCCTGCTCAGCGTGCCTGACGCTAACGAAGAGGCCGCAATGGCGGATTTCGCCGCTCGCATGCTGGAAGGCTTCGACGACCCGAATACGCATATGGCCGTGATGGGCGAAAACGCCGATTTGATTGCTTCCTCGCCGGATTTTGACCGTCTTCGACTTAATTCCGCCGCCCGCCTGGCCATGGTTGAGGCACTGGAGCGCGTGCCTGAGCGTATCGTCAAGCGCTTGCTCAAGACAGGCCTTGGCAATCTGCCCTGTGCACTCGCACGTCTGACTGACCAGCCTGCAAGGTATCTTCTGTTCATCGTCCAACCGCAGACGGATGAGAGCGTTGAAATCATGCCGGAGCCGGAATCGGACGTGGCTCCGCAGGGGTCGGATGCCGATCCTTCTTCGCAAGCGCCTGAAGAGCCAAAGACGGAGAATGATGTAGACGTTCATTCCACATCGCCGGAAAGCGCATTCGATCAAGCTCTCACAGCCATTGCCGACATTGATGAACTGGAAGAGCAGGTTGAAGAAGACCCTGATTTCACCGAGGTAGCCTTAAAGGCTGTCGACGATATAACTGATAATCCCGCGCCCGATGCGGATATTCAGGAGGCTGTGAAGGAGCAGCCGCGCGCGCCTGCCGTTGTGCGTCGGGAGCCTGATAATGATGAGCTCGTGCCTGCCGATGAGGCACCAGCCTCAGTGACAACGAGAGAAGGTTTCCCCTTTGAGCGCAGGCGCGATACGCGTGCGACGCGTTTCGTCTGGAAAATCGATGCGGATGGAAACTTCAGCGAGATTTCGTCTGAGCTTGCCAATGCCGTTGGCCCCCACGCAGCTGAAGTCACCGGACTTTCCTTCGGCGATGTCGCCGCTCTTTTCAATCTGGACCCTGAAGGCCGCATCACGGAGCTTCTGAACCGTCGCGATACCTGGTCTGGCAAAACAATCTGGTGGCCGATCGAGGGTACATCGCTGATTGTGCCGATTGATCTTGCAGCCTTGCCAACTTACTCCCGCAGCCGGGAATTCGATGGCTTCCGTGGGTTCGGCATTATTCGTCTTGCCGATGCCAAGGAAGACCCCTTGGGGCTGGGACTGACCCTGGTCTCAGAGGCTGAAGAAGAGGAATACATTTCCGACGACAGCGACGAAGCCAATTTTGTCACCTTCGAAGATGGCGAGACCAAAGCGCCGGAGGTCGAGGCTGCGCCTTTAGCAAGCGAGGCTGAAGTAGGAGCCGAGGCCGGATTTGCCGATGAGCCTTCGCCCCATCTTTCCGAAGGCTTGGAAGAAGCTTCGGAAGACGAGCCGCAGATTACCGAAGTCGAGGAGCCTTCGGAGGAAGAGACCGAGATTGCAACGGCTTCATCCGATGAGGACGAGGAGCTGGAACCCGTCACGGCGGAAGAGGTCGATGCCTTCTACGCAGAATTGGACGGCATGGACCTTGAAGATGCGGCCGACCTGGATGCGACTGTAGACTATGAGGCTGAGCAGGACGCAGCCTCGAATGAGGACGTGACCGACGAGGAAAACACCGAAAGGCTGACCGAGGTTGAGACCGAGGCATCCGGTGATGACGTGACGGCAGCGGCTACAGATGTTCAGGCGGACGACGCCGAAAGCACAATGGCTGGCGAGACCGAAGCGGACCGAAACGAACCAATGCCGCTTCCTGCTTTCGAAAAGCCAGTGCTGCGGATCGTTGAGAATCCGGGGCAACGCCACTCCGATAAAGTGGTACGCTTCGATGAGCGTCGTTTGCGCACGGGCGACCGGTTGACCCCTGGGGAACAGGCCGCCTTTCAGGAGATTGCGCGGCGTCTGGAAGCATTCCGACGCGGGGAAGAAAGTGCTAAATCGCAAAGACCGGCCGAGACCTCTGGGCCGCTGAAGACAGCGCCGGAAGCGGTAGCGGACGAGGTTTCTGCCGAGACCGTTAAGCCGGCCGGTTCCCTGCTTCACATTGGCCTTGAGGCCGACGATGACCAGAATGCTGTGAGCGAGGCTGAATTGGCCTCAGAGCATGAGCACGCGCAAGACGAGGTTTCGGAAACTGGCGAGGCAGAGGAAATCCCAGCCGTTGAAAGCCAGGAACTGACGCAAGCCGAAGATGACGCGCCTTTTGTTGAAAGCGACAGTGACGCAGTCGACGAAGATCAAGAGGCGGCTGTCGATCATTCTGGCGAGCAGGAAGAGGTGAGCCTAGAGGCAGAAGCTGAAGCTGATGAGGAGCCGATCACGCTCGCTCAGGCCTATGCAGAATCCGGCCTGCTTCGTCCCCGGCCGCAGCTTTCGGCTGACATCATCGATCAAATGCCCGTCGCGCTTCTGGTGCATAGTGGGGACGAATTGATCCACGCGAATGCAGAATTCCTGCGGCTGACCGGCTACGATTCCCTGGAGCAGTTGGGCGAAGTGGGTGGGCTCGATGCCCTGTTGCAGCGTCACGAACTGGATGACAAGACGTCTGAAGCGGGCGGCATGGTTGTTGTTCGTGCCGATGATGTCATTGTTCCAGTCACGGCCCGCCTGCAATCCGTGCGCTATGACGATGGTTCGGCGCTGATTTTGGCACTCATGCCAAATGTTACTGATCCGGACGCCGCCAAGGTCGAGCCCTCACCGGAGGCCCTTGCTGAACAGCAGGCGCAGGCCGACGAGGTCAATCGCTTGAGTGTAGAAGTGGAGGAATTGCGCGCCATTCTGGATACTGCGACGGACGGCGTCGTGACGCTGGGATCCGAAGGTGACATTCGCTCCATGAACCGGGCGGCAAGCGCACTCTTCAACTATGACAATGCCGAAACCATCGGCAAACCCTTCGTGATGCTCTTTGCCCATGAAAGCCAGAAATCCGTTCTCGATTATTTGAGCGGCCTCACCGGCTTTGGCGTGGCTAGCCTTCTCAACGACGGGCGGGAAGTGATCGGTCGCGAATCCAGCGGCGGCTTCGTGCCTCTGTTCATGACCATCGGCAAGCTGACCTCTTCCAACGGCTTCTGCGCCGTCATTCGGGATGTGACCCAGTGGAAGCGCACTGAAGACGAGTTGCGCAATGCCAAGCGTGCGGCAGAAACCGCCAGCGCTCACAAGACGGATTTCCTGGCGCATGTGAGCCATGAAATCCGTACACCACTCAACGCCATCATAGGGTTTGCCGATATGATGGCGACGGAACGCCTCGGTCCCATAGGCCATTCCCGCTACGTGGAATACGCCAATGATATTGGTCGTTCAGGTCGGCATGTTCTCGATATCGTCAACGATCTTCTGGATATTTCGAAGATCGAAGCCGGTGAGATGGATCTGGATTTTGCCTCCGTCGGCATCAACGACACCATTGCAGAAGCCGTTTCCCTGCTGCAGCCACAGGCCAATACGCAGCGTGTCATCATTCGCACGGCCCTTAGCCAGTCCGTTCCACCCGTGGTGGCCGATCTTCGCTCCATCAAGCAGATCGTGCTCAACATCCTCTCCAATGCCATTCGCTTCACGCCTTCCGGCGGGCAAATCGTGGTCTCCACCAGCTATGAAAGCAATGGCAGCGTGGTACTGCGCGTGCGGGATACAGGCATTGGCATGACACGTTCAGAGCTGGAATTAGCTATGAAGCCGTTTCGTCAGGTGGCAGGTGCCTCACGCAAGCGTGGGGACGGCACAGGCCTCGGTCTGCCACTGACAAAAGCCATGGTGGATGCGAACCGCGCTGTCTTCTCCATCCATTCCGCCCCGAATGAGGGAACACTGGTGGAGGTGACCTTCCCCTCACCGCGCGTTCTGGCTGATTAAGTTCAACGAAATCGTTCAGACGGCTATTGGCTTTTGCCGGCGATGTTGTAGGGCTGACGCTGAAATTCAAGAACAAAGGATGCCGGTTTGCCTCAAGCCAGCCTCGCTCTGAAACATGCGGCGCGTGCGGAAACCCGCACGCTCTCAGCAATTGCCGTATTGATTGCCGCGATTGCCGCCATGCCGGTGGCAGCGGTCATATGGATTGCATTTTCGGGCGGCTCTGAAACCATGAGCCATGTGCTGGTAAATGTGCTGCCGCGGGCAGCAACACGCACAGTTCTGCTGGTGGCGTTCACCGGCCTGGTCACCTGTGTTTTCGGCATTGCCACAGCATGGCTCGTTACCACATTCCAGTTTCCGTTTCGCCGCCTGCTTTCAGTCGCGCTCGTATTGCCGCTGGCCATCCCCTCCTATATCGCAGCCTACACCTTCGTGGAATTTCTGGATTATACGGGCCCCGTTCAAACGCTGTTGCGTGATATGTTCGGCTTCAAGACCATCCGCGATTACTGGTTCCCGGACATTCGCTCGCTCGGTGGCGCGGTTTTGATCATGTCCAGCGTACTTTACCCTTACGTCTACCTCGCCTGCCGCTCGACCTTCCTTATGCAAGGCCGCGCCGCTGGAGATGTGGCCCGCACGCTTGGGTCCGGCCTGTGGCGAACGCTCTGGCGCATTCAATTGCCCATGGCACGCCCGGCCATCATGATCGGTCTCACTTTGGTGGCGATGGAAACGCTGAACGATATCGGAGCGGTGGAATATCTCGGCGTCAATACGATCACCTTCTCGATCTATGATAGCTGGCTGAACCGTGGCAGCCTTGCGGGCGCAGCTCAATTGGCGCTTATTCTACTGGTCTTCGTCGCATTGTTGATCTGGGTGGAACGCATGGCGCGCAGGCGTCAGCGCTTTGTCGCCAATCGCACCACGGCAAGCGTAAATGATCATGTCCGCCGCCCCCTGCAAGGCTTGAAGGGTGCGGCAGCGGCATTGGTTTGCATCGTGCCTGTCGCAATCGGTTTTCTTCTGCCGTTTCTCATGTTGGTTCATTATGCCAGCAAACGCTTGTATCTTTTCTCCGATGAGCGATTGTGGAAAGCAATTGGCCATAGCGTCACTGTTTCAGGCTCCGCAGCGTTCGCTACTGTCCTGATCGGCTTTGCGCTGGCTTATGCCAATCGCGGCCATACGGGCCGCACCACCCGTGTGGCGGGGCGCATTGCATCTCTCGGCTATGGCATGCCGGGCACTGTGCTGGCGATCGGCGTTTTATTTCCACTGGCCGCTTTCGATAACGCACTGGATGCATTTCTCCGGCAGCACTTTGCCATCTCGACCGGCCTCATCCTCTCCGGTACTGGCTTTGCCATTTTTTATGCGTGCAGCACGCGCTTTCTCACCATGGCAGAAGGAACGGTGGATGCCGGCTTCCACAAGCTTTCGCCGCACCTCGACATGGCGGCTCGCACGTTGGGGCGTAACCGGCTTCAGACCCTCATCTTCGTTCTCTTGCCGAATATGCGCCCTGCCCTGCTGACGGCGGCCCTCTTCGTTTTCGTGGAAACCATGAAGGAGCTATCAGCTACCATTCTTTTGCGACCCTTCAACTTCAACACTTTGGCCACGCTGATCTACGAAGACGCCTCACGCGCACAGGTGGAAGACGCATCTGTTGCAGCACTGATCATCGTACTTGTCGGGCTTGTGCCAGTGCTGTTCGTCTCACGCACTATGGAGCGTTGAACGGCAAGCAAAAGAAAAGGCAGCCGAAGCTGCCCTCAAGGTCATGCTGATAGATTTTGTCCAGAGTTGAGCCACTAAACGAAGTTCGTTCTTGTCTCTGCCTTCGCATCCTCATACGCTCAACTTAAAAACCAGTTAAGAATATGAGCATATATAACATTTCTCCTATTCTTATTGCTGAAGCTCCGGAAGATTGGCAAACAGTTCCAACGCCTCGGCATTGGCAAGCGCTTCTTTATTCTTGACCGGACGGTTGTGGACCACCTCCCGCACAGCAAGCTCAACAATCTTTCCGGATTTAGTACGGGGAATATCGTTGACGGCAATGATGCGGGCAGGCACATGACGCGGTGTGCAGCCACTGCGGATTTTCGTCTTGATGGCCGAAGTCAAAGCCTCATCCAGCACCTTGCCTTCCGCCAGCCGCACGAAAAGCACCACGCGCACGTCATCCTCCCAATCCTGGCCAATGCAGATGGCTTCGAGAACCTCCGGCATCTGCTCGACCTGATTATAGATTTCTGCTGTCCCGATGCGCACACCGCCCGGATTAAGCGTGGCATCCGAGCGTCCGTGAATCACGAGCCCGCCATGGGCGGTCCATTCAGCAAAATCGCCATGGCACCAGACATTGTCGAACCGCTCGAAATAGGCGGCACGATATTTGGCACCATCCGCGTCGTTCCAGAACATGACCGGCATGGAAGGGAAGGCTTTGGTGCAAACCAGTTCACCCTTTTCGCCGCGCACAGGTTGACCCTCGTCATTCCACACATCGACAGCAAGACCGAGACCCGGCCCCTGGATTTCGCCGCGCCACACGGGTTTCAGCGGATTTCCCAGCACAAAGCACGAGACGATATCTGTTCCACCGGAAATTGAGGCGAGATGCACATCCTTCTTGATGCCCTCATAGACGAAGCTGAACCCCTCCGGGGAAAGCGGCGAGCCCGTGGAAGTGATAAGCCTGAGCGCGCTCAGATCATGCGAGCGGATCGGCTCGAAGCCGCCTTTGCGCACGGCATCGATATATTTGGCAGAGGTGCCGAAGATTGCAAAACGCTCCTTCTGCGCATAATCGAACAGCACATTGCCGTCCGGCGCAAATGGCGAACCATCGTAAAGGCAGAGTGTCGCGCCAGCCGCCAGACCGGAAGCCAGCCAGTTCCACATCATCCAGCCGCAGGTGGTAAAATAGAACAGGCGATCACCCGGCTGCACGCCGCAATGCAAGACATGCTCTTTCAGATGCTGCAACAGCACGCCACCAGCGGAATGCACGATGCATTTTGGAACGCCCGTCGTGCCAGAGGAAAAAAGAATATAGAGCGGGTGCGCGAAGGGAAGTTGAACGAACTCGAGCGGAGCTGCCGAGAAAGGCGCGATGAACGCTTCCAGCACTTTTCCATGGTCAAGCGAGGCCGCCAGTGCTTGCGCATCACCCGCATAGGGAACGATAATCACCGGCACTTTCAAGTCCGCCACAACATCGCGAACCTTGTCCGCTACATCCTGACGCTTGCCGTTATACCAATAGCCATCGCAGGTGATAAACAGCTTCGGCTCGATCTGGCCGAAACGATCCAGAACACCCTGCCTGCCAAAATCCGGCGAGCAGGAAGACCAGATAGCCCCAATGGATGCGGCAGCCAGCATGAAGGCCATGGTTTCCGGCAGGTTCGGCATCATGGCGGCGATGCGGTCACCCTCGCCAATTCCCTGCGCGCGCAGGGCCTGCTGCAAACGGGAGACCTTTTCGCGTAGCTCATCCCAAGTCCAGCGATAGGACACTTTGTCCTCACTCTGGAAAATCAACGCATCATCCGAGCCACTGCGCCGTAACAGATTTTCTGCAAAGTTCAGCTTCGCATCGGGGAAGAAACGGGCCTTCAGCATGATGTCGCCATCAACCAGCGCACGCTCGCCTTTTTCGCCGCGCACCTCAAAGTAGTCCCAGATGGCTGTCCAGAATTCGGCCCGATTTTCGATGGACCACGCATGCAGGAGATCAGAATCGCCAAAGGCCTGTCCGGTGCGACCGCTTAACCACGTCATGAACCGTGTGAGCGGAGCGTGTGCACACTGTTCGACAGAAGGGACCCAAAGCGGCATTTCGGCATTCATCGACAGTCCTCCAACCCTGATTGCTCAGCTATAGCATGTTGCAATGCCAGATAAAGAGCGCACCAATCTCTCGCATTTGCAAGAAGGAGTTATTTCAGTTAGAGCCAAACCGCGAATACACACACAGGCCTTCGCTCAGCGATCCTAGATCTGTCAGCGTCCCAACAGCGGACATCACCGTGGAAGCTCTCTCGACCGCATGAACCAGCACAAGCCGCGCAATTTTCTGATCAGCGCCGCGCTTCTGGCGAGCATGGCCGTGCTTTTGGGTATTTTAGCTTTCCGCATCTTCTCGCCATCCCTGATTTCCTCACAGCTTGTGCGTGAGCGCATGGAGGCAACGGTCGAAGAATGGCTGGGCCACGATATTCTCATTGCTGCCCCACCGGAACTCAGCTTCTGGCCACGCCCAGTGGTGACGTTGCGCGATATAACCATCCGCAAGGAGGATCGGGCCGATGCGCCGATCATCGGCCATGTCGAATCGTTGTCTGCCCGTTTCAGCATTTGGCAAGCTTTGCGTGGCGCGCCTGTCTTTGAAGATTTTACGCTGATCGAACCGCGCATTTTGTTACGACGAAATGCAAAAGGCCGTCTGAACTGGGGGACGGACGGGCTTCTCGGAAAGGCTGTCCGCGAACAGGCAGATCATGAAAGCGGCAATACCGTGCTAGCCCATGATCTCGTCCTTGGTGATATTACAGTCGTTCACGGCTCCATCATCATGAGCGATGCCGCCGGTCGCTCGCTCTCGATTGATGATATCGAAGGCACTCTCGATTGGGCGCGGCTTTCTGCCTCTGCCCGGCTGACAATGAAGGGTGTCGTGAACGGCAAGACTGCCGCTCTGGACGTGAGTGCCGCAGCACCATTGAGACTGCTGGCGGGTCGCAGCACCCAGGTGGATGCAAGCCTGCAATCCGCGCTGGTAACCGCCAATTTTAGCGGCTCGGCGGATCTGGCCCACTACGCCTTTTTCGCCGGAGATTTGAAGCTCACTGTGCCGAGTGTTGCAGACGTCGTTGCCTGGACGAAACTGCCCATCCATATCGCAGATCGACTGACTGATTTTTCCCTGAGTTCCAAGCTTGTGACGCTTGGTCATGTCATTCGCTTCGATCAGCTTTCCATCGGGGCAAACGGCACAACGGGAACTGGCGTCATGGATCTATCCATGGCCACGGAAACATCTGCCTCCAGAGTGACGGGAACACTTGCCTTCGATGCACTAAACCTGGGCGACTTGGTCACCGCGATTTCCGGTCAATCCGATGAAGATGACGGTGATGCAGAAAAGCCCGCCGAGCCTCCCTTCGAGCGTCAACTTGGTTTCGATGTGCGGTTTTCTGCCGCTCAAGCTCAACTGGGCATGCTCAACATGACGAATGCCGCCGTCAGTGTGGTTTCCAGCATGGAACGCGCGCAGGTGGAGGTTCTGGATGCCGATCTTTTTGGTGGCAATCTGACGGGTGACCTCTCCATGAGCAGCGAGCCCAAGGAAACGACCAAGCTTAATCTGAAGGCCCGAGACGTCAACCTTGCCCAGCTTGCAAGTGCGTTGAAGCTGGAAAATATTGCCATGAGTGGCAGGGGCAACCTGTCGGCGCGCCTGGTTGCCGATCAGCCGCTTCGCAATGTGAGCGCAGATGAAGTTCGCGGGCAGGTGCAGGTCAATGCCACCAGCGGCACGTTGCCGGGGCTCGATCTGGTCAAGCTCGATATGCTTTCCAGCAGTGCGAACTATTTCGATCTCAAACAGGTTCGTCGCGCGTCCCTAAGCTTCGACACGCTGGACCTCAATGCGCAGGTTAGTGGCGGCACGGTCGAAATCCAGTCGCTGGCGCTGAATGCCGCCCCCTATCGCTTGACCCTTTCCGGCGCGGTTCCCTTTCTCACCCGCAGCCTCTTCCTGACAGGTGCATTGGAAAATATATCCAACGGCAAAGCGCCGCGGGAACTCTATATCGGTGGTGTGTGGCCAAACCCTGTGATCTGGCCTTCTGCCCCGACGACATCCGTCGAGACGGCTGTTCCTAACACGCCTTGATCGCGTTTTCGGTTCACGTCGCCCCGCGCAGAGCGACATGCTCATCTCGAATACGGCGCAACTCCGTGCGCTTGGAGCTGATGGACGCGGCAATCACCCCGATTGTGACAAGCCCGATCAGGATCGTGCAGATTGCGTTGATTTCAGGTGTCACACCCAGTCTCACCTGCGAATAGATCTTGATGGGCAGCGTGGTCGCTCCCGGCCCGGTGGTGAAGCTCGCAATCACCAGATCATCCAGCGATAACGTGAAAGCGAGCATCCAGCCGGAAATGATAGCAGGCAGGATCAACGGCAGCGTGATGCGGAAAAAGGTCTTGACCGGCGGGCAACCAAGATCGAGCGCCGCTTCCTCCAGGCTTCGGTCAAAAGTCATAAGCCGGGACTGCACGATCACCGCCACATAGCACATGGTGAATGTGGTATGTGCGATTGTGACCGTCCAGAAGCCGCGATCGACATTCATCGCCACGAAAAGTAGCAGCATCGAAAGTCCAGTGATGACCTCCGGCATGACGAGTGGAGCGTAAATCATGCCGGTGAAGGGAATGCGCCCCGGAAAGCGTGGAAAGCGCACAAGTGTCAGAGCCGCTAACGTGCCGAGAACCGTGCCGAATGTTGCACTGAGCACGCCGACCCGCGCCGTGACCCAGGCGGCATCCATCAGGCTCTGATTGCTCCATAGGGACCGATACCACTCAAACGAAAAACCACCCCAGACGGTGACGAGTTTCGATGCGTTGAAGGAATAGACCACCAGAATGATGATCGGGATGTAGAGAAACGCAAAGCAGAGGGTGAGGACAGTGCTATCGAAGCGGCCCGGTTTCATCTCAAGCCACCTTCTTCTGCTGGTTCTGGAAGATCACGATCGGAATGACAAGTGCCAGCAGCAGAAGCACGGCCACTGCCGAGGCAAGCGGCCAATCCCTGTTCTGGAAGAACTCCGTCCACAGCGTTTTGCCGATCATCAGTGTCTCCGGGCCACCCAGCAGATCAGGAATAACAAATTCGCCGGTAATGGGGATGAAGCATATGAGCGAGCCTGCGATCACGCCTGGCAGCGAGAGTGGAAATGTGATGCGCCAGAAGGCCTTCCAAGGCGGGCAGCCGAGGTCGCTTGCCGCTTCCAGGAGCGCCCCATCCATTTTTTCCAGCGCTGCATAGAGGGGCAGCACCATGAAGGGGAGATAGGAATAGACGATGCCAATGAAGACTGCATATTCCGTTCTAAAAATCTGCACCTGTTGATCCGGCCCCAGGATATGCAGGCTTTGCAGCAGGATTGTCAGCAAGCCTTCGGGCTTCAGAATGCCAATCCATGCATAGACGCGGATGAGGAATGAGGTCCAGAAAGGCAGGATGACCATCATCATCAGGGTTGGGCGAATGGCGGAATTCGCTCGCGCCATGGCCAGTGCCATGGGATAGCCGATAAGAAGCAGCAGGAATGTCGAGATCAAGGCGATCCGCAACGAAGACAGGTAGGCGCCGAGATAGAGCGGATCGCCCGTCAGGTAGCTGTAGTTTTCAAAATCCAGGCCGGAGAGAAAGTCGCGGATCGAACCGAAGCCTTCGAATACCGGCGTGTAAGGCGGCATCGAGATTTCCGTGTCCGACAATGAAATCTTGAAGATAATGAAAAACGGCGCTGCGAAAAACAGCAGCAACCAGAGATAAGGCACGGCAACAACAAGCCATCGCAAGGGGCTGTTTCGGGAAGAGGCTGCAATCTCTGCCATATTAAACGCCTTCCCTACCGGGTTAAAACCATACCAGCATCAACTGGCCAACTGAGCCAAACCATGTCGCCAAACGTGATTGGCCGGTCCACAAGGCGGGAAACATTGGCTTGCGCCGCACGCATTATGCGTCCGTCATCCAGCTTGACGAGGAAAAGCGAGAAATCGCCGAGATAGCCAATATCCCAAACCTCGCCATGCGCAACATTAACTTCAGCGTTCGCAGGCTTATCCAAGGAGATCCGCAGCTTTTCCGGACGAAGGGCAAAGGTGGCAGAAGCGCCAACAGTTGCCGGGCACTCCTGTTCCGCAGCGAGCGCCAATCCATCCGATTGCAGTCGCACCACAGGCGGGTGGCCAGGCGTGAGAACTTCGCCATCCTTGGCGGAGACCTTTGCCTCCAGAATATTGATGTCGCCAATAAACTCCGCCACATAGCGGCTGTTCGGAGCCTCATAGATTTCAGCGGGCGTTGCCACCTGCACCACCTCGCCCTTGTCCATGACGGCGATACGATCCGACACCGTCATCGCTTCTTCCTGATCATGGGTGACGATCAGAAATGTAAGCCCCAGTGTCTGCTGGATATCCATGAGCTCGAACTGGGTTTCCTCGCGCAATTTGCGATCCAGTGCACCAAGCGGCTCATCCAGCAACAGAACCTTGGGGCGCTTGGCCAAAGAGCGGGCAAGCGCCACGCGCTGACGCTGGCCGCCGGACAGTTGCGCCGGTTTGCGCTTGGCAAAGGCTTCAAGCTTCACCAGCCGCAGCATTTCCTGCACGCGCGCGGCAATATTTGCCTTGGGCAGGCCATCCTGCTCCAGCCCGAAGGCAATGTTCTTTTCGACCGTCATATGCGGGAACAGCGCATAGGATTGGAACATCATATTGGTGGGACGGCGATAGGGAGGAACGCCAGAAAGATCCTTGCCCTGCAGCAGTATGCGCCCTTCTGTTGGTTCCTCAAAACCAGCCAGCATTCGCATCAGCGTGGTCTTGCCGCAACCGGACGGCCCAAGCAGGGAAAAGAACTCACGTTCGTAAATATCGAGTGTCAGATTATCGACGGCGGTGAAATCACCATAGCGCTTGGTGATATTTTCAAACCGAATGAATGGAGTAGCAGATGGATCGGTCCAGGGAGAAAATTTGCGCTTAACGGGTCCGAGAGTCTTGGCCATGCCCTGCCCACTTTGTTCGTCGCCAGATAAGTAAATCAAAATGGCGGGCACGAAGCCCGCCAAAATCGATGTGTCAGCGACCGTTCTTGAACTTCGTCCAAACGGATGTCACTTCACGCTGCGATTTGCCTTCATAAGGCGAGATCGTGAACAGGCGGCCCAGCACTTCCTTCGTGGGATAAACGGAAGGATTATCCAGCACCGCCTTGTCAATGAACTTCTGCGAGGCAAGATTGCCGTTGGCATATTGGACGAAGTTCGAAGCCTTGGCGATGACTTCCGGGCGCATCAGGTAATTGATGAACGCGTGCGCCTCTTCGACATTCTTGGCATCCGCCGGGATCGCCAGATTGTCGAACCACATATACGTTCCCTCTTTCGGAAGAACGTAATTAATATTCACGCCGTTCTTGGCTTCTTCCGCACGATGCTTGGCCTGAAGGATATCGCCAGACCAGCCGATGGTGATGCAGATATCCCCATTGGCCAGATCGTTGATATAGGCCGCTGAATTGATCGAAGTCGCATAGGGGCGGATTTTGTTATAGACCTCGCCTGCGGCGCGAATATCGGCAATTTCCTTGCTGTCCGGGTTCTTCTTCAAGTAATTCAGCGCAATGGCGAAAGTCTCGTCCGGCGCGTCCAGCACGTTGAGGCCGCAGGCTTTCAGCTTCTCGGCATTTTCCGGCTTGAAGATGACGTCCCAGCTATCGATCGGCACATCGCCCAGAACAGCCTTTACCTTATCGACATTGTAGCCAATGCCGGTGGTCCCCCACATGTAGTTGACCGCATGGGCGTTATCCTTGTCGTATTTCGAAAGGCGCTGCATGATCTCCGGCCACATATTGCCGATATTCGTCAGCTTGCTTTTATCCAGTTCGCGATACACCCCAGCCTTGATCTGGCGCTGGAGGAAAGGACCGGTCGGCACCACGACATCGTAACCGGAGCCGCCCGCCAGAAGCTTGGTTTCAAGCAAGCTATTATCGTCGAAAACGTCATAGACAACCTTGATACCGGTTTCCTTGGTGAAATCCTCAAGAATGGACGGGTCAATGTAATCTGACCAGTTATAGACGTGGACTTCGCGATCCTGAGCCAGAACCGTGGTGGAAGCGAAAGCGGTGGCGGCCAGCGCCAGGATGCCCAAGGCGGCGATTTTCATGTCAGCTCCTGTTCCCGTCTTGTCGCCTGTCCTCCTGATGATGACAGGCACAAATTCTGTATTTCTTTAAGAGAGTAGAAAGGAATATGGAAAGCGACAAGCGCAAATATTCGGCAACGCACAAAGCATGTGCATTGTAACACTATTGAAAATCGAATGCGCTGAGCCCCGTCACCATTTCATCCAGACCGAGGGGCCTGGTGACCGGTGGTTCTGCACGGGAAAGACAGCCCTGCCGCTCACACACGCGACAGGCAGTTCCGGCCAGAACCTTGGCGGCAGGAAGGTCCGCAGCGAGGCGGTAGATAATGTCGCCCGCAGCCTCCATTTCGCAGCCCAGCAGGATAGCCCTGCGTCTCGGCCGCTCTCCAAAGCCGAGATGCCCGCTATCAATACTGCGCGATATCGTGAGGAACCGCGTCTCGTCCGTCATCTCGACAGCATCCACCACTGTTTGCCCCGGCTGCATCAATGCCAGATGCACACCAAGTTTAGGACAGTTGCCGCCAAAGCGGGTTTTGGGAAAGCCTTGCGCACCGGCACGACGCAGAATGTGACCGGCATGATCCACCTCCATGATGAAGAAGGCAGGCGTTGCTGCACCCGGACGCGCCAGCATGGGCAGGCGGAACGCTGCCTGCTCGAAGGACACATCGAAGCGGGCAGCCAGCACATCCACGTCAAACCGCGCCCGCGATGCTGCCGTGAGGAAGGCACCGTAGGGCATCAGCAGCGCCAGTGCGGCCAACCTCGCCAACTCAAAACGAGCAATCCGCGTAGCTTCCGCCGAGCCGAGAGACAGTGCTTCCAGCTCCGCATCGATCTCCTGGCGCAGCGCCAGAAGCGCCACTTCCTGAGCAATTTCCCGCCGTCGATCCGCCAGAGACAATCGTTCTGACAGGAAAAGCCGCATGGAATGGCGATCGTAGCGGCGGCTGAGATTGGGCATGGCATGAACAGGAAGCAGGCGAATCGTAATACCATGCTTTTCCCGCAGCCAGGCTTTCAACCGCGCCGTCGTATCATCACCTGGCAGCAAAGCTTCCATGAAGCTCTCTGCCGCCGCCTCGATTGCCGGGTAGAAGCAGGAGCGACGTTCCATTCGTTCCCGCACCAGATCAACGGGAAGCCTTGCACCTGCCAGCGATGTTTCATGCCCCTCACGCGCCAGAAGTTCTGACAAATCGGTCAGGCGTGCAGCCTGCTCACGGTAGGCACGATAAAGCTTGATGATGCCGCCTGCCGCGTTGGGCGCCATGTCCGCCAGCTCTAGAACCTCCTGCTCGCCGGGAACTTCCCCGGCCAGTAGCGGATCAGCAAACACTTCGCGTAACTGCGTTGCAGCACCACTACTTTCCGCCTGCAAAAGTTCAAGATCAACCTTGTAGACGGAGGACAGACGCAAAAGCAGCTGCACCGTCAATGGGCGCTGGTTGCGCTCGATCAGGTTGAGGTAGGAGGGAGAAATTCCCAAACCTTCCGCCATTGCGGTTTGCGTAAGCTGCAAAGCCTGCCGCACCCGTCTCACCTTCGGTCCCGCAAAGATCTTCCGTTCCGCCACGACATTCTCGACCAGTTTACAATGATTTACAAATTGACAGAGCAGGACGTGAAAAACAAGACAACCTAACCTCATTCTCTCGAGGAAACGCCCTAAACACATGGATATTTGCTGCATTGCAGGATAGATTTTCCCCATTGCTTCAAGGCAGTCAACGGCGAGTAAAACTTGTCAAAGATGACTGTCATCATCGGGAGAGAGCCAAATGACAGACTTTTACAATCTTGTTCCATCCGCACCGAAGGGGCGTTTCGATGGTATCCAGCGTCCTTACACCGCACAGGACGTGCAGCGTCTGCGTGGCTCCGTAGAGATCAAGTATTCGCTGGCGGAGCGCGGGGCAAACCGCCTTTGGGAATTGCTGGACAGCGAAGATTTCGTCAACGCACTGGGTGCGCTTTCCGGCAATCAGGCCATGCAAATGGTTCGTGCTGGCCTGAAAGCCATTTATCTGTCTGGCTGGCAAGTTGCTGCCGATGCCAACACCGCGTCGGCCATGTACCCCGACCAGTCGCTCTACCCGGCCAATGCGGCACCTGAACTGGCAAAGCGCATCAACCGCACCCTGCAACGTGCAGACCAGATCGAAACCGCCGAAGGCAAGGGTCTTTCCGTCGATACATGGTTTGCACCCATTGTTGCGGATGCGGAGGCCGGGTTCGGCGGCCCCTTGAACGCATTCGAAATCATGAAGGCCTTCATCGAAGCTGGTGCTGCCGGTGTTCACTATGAAGATCAGCTGGCTTCAGAGAAAAAATGCGGTCATCTGGGCGGGAAGGTTCTTATTCCCACCGCAGCCCATATCCGCAACCTGACCGCTGCGCGTCTGGCAGCCGATGTCATGGGCGTTCCGAGCCTTGTCATTGCCCGCACGGATGCGGAAGCGGCAAAACTTTTAACCTCCGATATTGATGAGCGCGACCAGCCTTTCGTGGATTATGACAAGGGCCGCACCGTAGAAGGCTTTTATCAGGTGAAAAACGGGCTTGAGCCCTGTATCGCACGCGCTGTCGCCTATGCACCCTATTGCGACCTCATCTGGTGCGAAACCTCCAAGCCGGATTTGGAGCAGGCACGGAAATTTGCAGAGGGTGTCCATAGGGCTCATCCGGGCAAGAAGCTGGCTTACAACTGCTCGCCCTCCTTTAACTGGAAGAAAAACCTGGACGATGCGACCATTGCCAAGTTCCAGCGGGAATTGGGTGCCATGGGCTACAAGTTCCAGTTCATCACGCTGGCGGGCTTCCATCAGTTGAACTTCGGCATGTTCGAATTGGCGCGTGGCTACAAGGATCGCCAGATGGCCGCCTATTCCGAGCTTCAGGAAGCGGAATTTGCGGCTGAAATCAATGGCTACACCGCCACCAAGCACCAGCGCGAAGTGGGCACTGGCTATTTTGATCAGGTTTCGCTTGCCATATCGGGCGGCCTGTCTTCCACCACCGCGATGCACGAATCGACCGAGCACGACCAATTCAGACCCGCAGCCGAATAATCACCGTTCAAGAACCCCGAAGACAAGAGGAGAAATGCCATGAATGCCCAGACACGAGTTAAGGAACGTGCAGAAGAGCAAAGCACCTCGATGAGCACCGATCAGCAATCGGCCATCCGCATCCTTGCAAACGAACTGCACCGTTTGAACCATGCGGTGATGAAAGCCGTAGAAGCTGGCGTTTCAGTAGAGTTGGTCCGCTCCGCCCGGCACCACGGCGGCAATGGTAACTGGGGTGATTTGATGATCCCCGTGGTGGTTGCCCAACCGCGTTGAACACCGGCGGGCAGACTTAGGCCTCGCGCGCAAACTGATCGCAGATGCGTGCCTGACCTTTGTCAGTGTCTGACGCAGTCCATGAAGCAGTGCCTGGGCGGTTTCTGATCCGAACTGCCCAGGCCTTTGAGTACTTGAATGATTTGCTTGAAATGCTGCAACGGGATAATCACGGGTTCTAGTACCTCTGTTGTTGCGACTCTGCCGCGCCCCGGATCAGGCCACAGAGCTAGATTGTTGCTCCATCAAATCTGGACAAGATCTCCATAAAAAATGGCTATCCTTATTCTACCAAGTGCATCGGTGACGCATGGGCGGCATGGGGCGAAGCAAGGATACTGCATGACTGTAATCTCTCAGACAGGGCCGATTTCAAAATATCCGCTGTCGATCCGCATTTTGCACTGGCTGCGCGCTGTTATCATCCTGGGGCTGATCGCGACAGGCTGGTTCATGACTGGGCGGCAAGAGCATGACCCTGTGGCCGGGTTTCTTTATCCCAACCATAAGCAGTTTGGAGTTCTGGTCTGGTTGCTGGCTCTTGTGCATGTGACGTTGCGCTGGCGTTACCAAGCAGCACTGCCGCACTCACCAGTCGGGCTGAAACCATGGGAAAGGATGCTGTCGCATGCAATGCACAAGCTCATCCTTGTCTTGGTCCTCGTGACACCGCTCTTGGGGTATTTGATGTCGAGTACCATCCCTGAAGGTGACGGCGTTCCATTTTTCTTTTTTGGCTATGTGCCAGAGCTGTTTCCGAAGAGTGATGCAGCCTTCCTGCTGTTTCAAGCACTGCACAAATACTGCGCTTATATCCTGCTTGGCTGCGTTGTTCTGCATATTGCTGGCACCGCAAAACACCGCGTGACAGACCGGGATGGCGAGACCGACGTCCTCCCGCGCATGCTTTGAGGATCAGGGAAGGCTTTCTCAAAATTAGAAGGCATCATGATGAATACAAAGCATGGGAAGCCTGCCGCATCGCGGCCGGCCCGTGCAAAAAAGGCGGCCCGCCGGACCGCCCTTTCTCAATTCCAATCCATCCTAAATCTCTCAGGCAGCGCGTCGGCCCTGATAACCCGTTTCGGTGCGGAACTGGTCAACCAGTTGGCGCAGGTTCTCCGCTTCCGCTGCCAGACGCGCACTCGCTTGATTGGTCTCGGAGACCATGGCACCGTTCTGTTGGGTCAGTTGATCCATCTTGTTCACAGTGCCGTTGATTTCACGCAGTGCGAGCGATTGGTCGTGGCTGGCTGTGGCAATCGCTTCCACATGGCCACTTGCGCCAGCAATCTGGCGGCTGATGGTGGCTAGCACCTGTCCGGCCTGCTGAACCAGTTCGGAACCATTGCGCACCTCAGTGCTGGACTGGTTGATCAGGTCCTTGATTTCATGCGCGGCACTGGCAGAACGTTGCGCCAATTCACGCACTTCCTGCGCAACAACGGCAAAGCCCTTGCCTGCCTCGCCCGCACGTGCTGCCTCGATACCGGCATTCAGGGCAAGCAAATTGGTCTGGAAGGCAATCTCGTCAATCACTTCGATGATGGACTCGATCTTGGAAGAGGCCTCTTCAATCCGGCCCATGGCATTGACCGCGCTGGTAACGACGGTGGAGGAGCTATCAGCAGTCTTTCTTGTTTCAGCAACCGCATTATTGGCTTCACGCGCCCGCTCGGCGGAATTGGTGACAGTGACCGTGATTTCATCCACCGCAGCAGCGGTTTCTTCCAGCGACGCTGCCTGTGTTTCAGTGCGGTGGGCAAGATCGCCGGAGGATTCACTCAACTGGGCGGTCCGCGCTTCGATGCTGACGGTCGTTTCGCGAATGCGGCTGATCGTTTCGCTGAGACGCTGCATGGACGCGTTGTAATCAAGACGCAAGGTTTCCAGACGTCCTGCGAAGGTCGTCTTGATCGTATGGGTCAGATCGCCCTGCGCAAGGCGGGCCAGTGCCGCACCAAGCTCATCGACAGCCTGATCAATTTGGCCCGCCACCAGATGGCGCTCCTCATCATGCTGACGACGCTCATGTTCAACTGCTCTACGCTCCTCTTCAGAACGCAGCTCCATGAGGCGCTTTTCCTCGGCATTGCGACGAAAGACTTCCAAGGCACGGGCGATATTGCCAAATTCATTGGCGCGATCCGTATAAGGAACCTTCACATCCCTACCATCGGCAATTGCCAAAACCGTTTCTGTGAGAACCGGAAGCGGCCGCACCAAACGGCGTGTCACGATCAAGCCCACAAGGCCAACAGCGGCGATAGCCAGAATGCTGGTGACAATCATGATCCAGGCAGCAGCGGCAATCTGCTGGAAGTAGACTTCAGCGGGAATGCCGATGAAGAGAACGCCACTGACAGCACTGGCACTATCCTTAATGGGATAGTAGCCCGTGACGAAGCTTTTGCCAAACAGGGTTGCCGGACCGAAATAAGCTTCGCCGCGGGCGAGCGCCGCTTGCGCTGGATGGTCAGCGGCCAGCTTCGTTCCGATGGCACGGTCGCCATTTTCCTTCTTTACATTGGTGGAAACCCGAACGTAATCAGACCCTTGCCGTTCGAAAATCGTTGCGACGCCACTGATGGATTCGGCGACCCGGTCCACCAGGCTGTGATCGGCAAAGCCCATCTTGCTCGTTTGCTGGACAGCACTGACGGTGCCATCACGCACCGTGATCGTAGAACCCTCAACCGCAGCACCATAGAGCACGGCCATCGCGCGCATGGCAGCACGCGCATCCTCGTTCGACCTCTCGACGATATCCTTGCGAAGATTGATGTAAGTCATGCCGGATACGGCGGCAACCGCAGCCACAACCAATGCAAGGCAAAGCAGCAGCATTCTGGTTGTTACTGTTTTCGGAAAAAAGCTCTTCATCAGCCCCTCGTGTAGAAAATTCGAGGATCAGACTATTCGGATTCAGTAAAAGACCCATAAATTTGACAGATGTCATGACCACATTTCGTGATCATCTAGCGTATTTTCCATCACATTTGGCGCGAAGCCAGCCTTTTGCCCAATCTTGGGCATTCATCCCTCGCAAGAAAGGCGATAGCCTTAGGAGGATCTATTCTTCTTCTTAAGCTGCCAATACAACAAATAGGACTGAAAGAGCGGCAGTCGCGCAACTGGCAGCGAGGAAAAGACGAAGGCGAAAGATAGCTTGGTTTTCAGCAATGGCCAAGGCGACGGCGCGTGCACGATGTTTCTGCATCTTTTCCACCCTACAATGTTCCTTCCCGCAATCGGGCAAGGGCACTGGCGATCCATCACCGCCTGCGCATATCAAAAGGATGGCTCAAGCCACTTAACAAGTGTTGAATAATGAAAGCGGTTCCGCCGTCGGCTTCAAGGCCAATAACTTATAGTAAAAGACCTCCCAACGAATGAGAGGTCTTGTTTCAAATTACTGCTTTTGAGAGCCTTCAGGCCGCATAGCTGCGGCGGACTTCACCTTGGGGCACCCCGCCTGACTGCACATGGAACTGGCGGAGCAATTCTGCAAGCTGATCTGCCTCATCGGCCAGCTGACGGCTTGCGGCACTGGTTTCTTCCACCATCGCGGCATTCTGTTGGGTCAACTGATCCATCTGGGTGACAGCGCTGTTAACCTCCTGCAAGGCCGAGGATTGATCGCGGGACGAATGTGCGATGCTTTCCACCTGGGTATTGATGCGAGCCACCTGTTCGCCGATTGTCTCAAGCGCCTGTCCGGTTTCCTGAACCAGGCGAGAGCCGTTATCGACTTCCACGGTGGATGCGCCAATCAATTCCCGGATTTCACGCGCTGCGCCGGCAGATCGCTGCGCCAAGTCTCGCACTTCCTGTGCCACAACTGCAAAGCCTTTGCCAGCATCGCCCGCGCGCGCAGCTTCCACGCCCGCGTTCAAAGCCAGGAGATTGGTCTGGAAGGCAATTCCATCGATGACTTCCGTGATCTGGCCGATCTTTTGTGAAGCAGCCTCGATCCGCTGCATGGCGCTCACAGCGTTGCGAACGATGATGAGCGAGCCATCCGTATTGCGGCGCGTCTCGTCCACGATGGCGTGAGCCTCATGCGCCCTTTGAGCGGCGGAGTGAACATTGGATGTGACTTCGCTGACGGCAGCCGCGGTCTGCTCCAGCGAAGCAGCCTGTGTTTCGGTGCGGCGGGACAGATCGTCCGTAGACTGCGACATCTGGCGGACATTCCCCTGAATGGCCGTCACATTGCTCTGAATCAGGCGGATCGTATCCTGCAAGCGCTCGGTGGATTTGTTGAAGTCTATGCGCAACTGCTCCAGGCGGCCCACGAACGGAGTGTTGATCGTGCTGGATACGTCTCCCGATGCAAGGCGCTCAAGACCTGCAGCCAGTTCACCGACAGCGAACTGAATTTGACGGTCGATCTCCTGCTTTTCCTGTTCGTTGCGGCGGCGCTCCTCTTCTGCGGCAGCGCGTTCCTGCTCGCTGGCCGCTTCAATGCGAACTTTCGCCTGGGCATTTTCCTTGAAGATACCAAGAGCACGGGCCATGTCGCCGATTTCATCGCCGCGGCTTTCGCCATCGATGCTGGTCTCCAGATCGCCGGAGGCAAGCTTGCGCATGGCGGCAGCGATTTGCAGGATCGGGCCTTTGAAGGTGAAGATCAGGCCAATTCCGGCAAAAATGGCCACGAGAATGCCAAGTACCATGGCGGTGACGGAAATCTGGTTCGCCTTGCTGCGCTCCACACCCGCAGCATCGCGCTGGGCAGCAGCAAATGTGGTCAGCTTGCCCCAGATATTGCCGATTTCGGCACCGGCTGCCTGAAACTCTCCATCGCGCTTGACCGAGATATCCAGAAGTTTCGCAGCGTCTTTGTCCATGAGGGCCGAGACCGGCATCATGGCCTCTGCCCGCTTATGCAATTCAGGTGAGAGGGTAGTATCGGCCAGCAGGGTTCCGACCGGAATATCCAGCATCATCAGTGCATCTTGCAATTCGCGAAGCTTTGCCTTGTCCGGTTCGGTCGTGAAACGCGCTGCCTTCAATTCAATAGCACGGATAGCGTCGAAGATCTGGCGCGTCGTGGCAAGGAAGGCCGTTGCTTTGGCAATAGGGGCATCCAGCTTACCGAAGACTTCCGTTGCCTGGCGGGATTTGATTGTTGCCGTTCCCTGCAGGCGAATGGTGAAGGGTCGCATCAGATTGATGGTCCGCTCAACCGAACTGACCGTGGCGTCGCTCACACCCTGATCCACCTGTTCGCGGATCTGCTTCATATTGTCCGAAAGCTGGCTTGCCAGCACCTGTTGATCGGCAGGAAGTGCTTCGCCGATGCCTTTGACCGCAGAGACGAAATCATCCATCTGCGCTTTCAGCACGCCCATCTTTTCTTCCGGCACTGTCTTGCCGTTGAAGTCGGCCACGAGCTTGGCAATGACATTGGCACCACGGTTGAGGCGCTCGGCATCGCGCAACAAACCTTTTGCCGAGGCTTCGTCAGAGGCTAGGTTTTCACGAGCACTGGTGGCATAATTCAAAAGATCGGTCTGGCTGCGAATGAGAATGGCAAGATTGTCGTCCAGGCTTTTGCGGACAGAGACCTCCTGCTGATAATCTGCCCACAGCTGATCCACGCGTGCACTGATGGCTTCGGTCGCCTTCACCGCATTTTGCATGTCGGCATAGCCGTCTTCGGAATTGGCGCCGTCCCGCACGGACTTGAGCAGAGAAGCCTGCAAGGCAACCTTTTCGTTCAAGTCTTTCTTCGCCTGCTCCGTGGTGTTTTGCAGGAACGAGCCCATGCTGGAATAGACATCCTTGAACCCGCTCAAAGATTGCAGCACGGAATTGGACATATCCATGCGTGACTGGAGCAGGCTGGAAGCATAGAGACCGGATAACCCCACCGCTGAAATGCTGACAACGAACGGAACGATGAAGGCAATCACCTTCGTCTGGATCTTGAAGCTCGCGAGCATGCGGTCGATCACCATGCTAATTCCCCATCATTATTTGGTTTTGCTTGTCAAAAAACGACACGCAGAACACTTTCTTCCTCCTTTCTCGCATCGACGGATGAACGAAAAATAAAAATCCCTAAAGTCGAAATCAAATTTAAGCTTCGTTAATTAGTGATTATAAAAACTCGTATCGGAATACGTGTCATATTGAGCCAACGATCTTGATTTTCCTCTTTAGGTTGTTTCCGATAGTTCTTCTCCGCAGGCATGGCCGGACGCCCATGCCCATTGAAAGTTATAACCGCCGAGCCAGCCAGTCACATCCACGCATTCGCCAATGAAATAGAGACCCGGCACCAGCTTGGACTGCATGGATTTCGAATCGAGTTCCTTGGTGTCCACGCCACCGATTGTTACTTCAGCGGTGCGATAACCTTCCGAACCCGCCGGCCGTATCGTCCAGTTCTGCACGGCGTCCGTGATCGCCTGAAGCTTACGGTCATTCTGCTGCGCCATGGGGCCTGCAAAAGAACCGGACTCCATGAGGTAGGTTGCAAGTCGGCGGGGAAGAATTTCGGATAGGACTGTCTGCACGGCCTGCTTGCCGCCGCTCTGACGCGCAACCTTTAACTGCTCCAGCAGGGCTAGATCCGGTCTTAATTTGAGGCTGATGGCATCCCCTTCCCGCCAATAGGATGAAATCTGCAGGATCGCAGGCCCGCTTATGCCGCGGTGCGTGAAGAGAAGCGCTTCGCGAAACGTCGTCTTTGCATGGGAGACTTCCGCTTCCACAGCGACACCGGCAAGCGTAGCAATTCCTTGCAGGAGCAAAGGATCAAGGGTCAGTGGCACGAGCCCCGGCCGTGTTTCGACAATCTTATGACCGAACTGCTCCGCGATCCGATAGGCAAAGCCCGTCGCCCCCATTTTCGGAATGGATTTTCCGCCAGTCGCAACGACGAGCGACCGGCATTCGACTGCACCCTGCTCAAGACCAATGCGGAAACCGCTTTCTGTCTTTTCAATGGAGGTAATCGTCTGCTGCAGTTCAAGCTGGGCGCGCGCTGACTGCATTTCGTGCAGCAGCATCTGGATGATGTCCTTGGCGCTATCATCGCAAAAAAGCTGACCAAGCGTCTTTTCGTGCCAGGCAATGCGATGCTTCTCGACGAGGTTGAGGAAATCGCGTGGGGTGTACCGGGCCAATGCTGACTTTGCGAAATGCCTGTTGCTGGAAATGAAGTTGGCGGGACTTGCATGAATATTGGTGAAGTTGCAGCGCCCACCGCCGGAAATACGGATCTTTTCTCCCGGAGCGCGCGCATGATCCAGCACCAGAACGGATGCGCCGTCGCGCCCGGCACGGGCCGCACACATCATCCCGGCAGCGCCTGCGCCTAAAACGACCACATCATATCTAGGCTTCACGTCGATCTTCCTTCATTCAACTGGCGCAGTCTTTGTGTTTGCGAGCTTGACGATAAAGTCAATCATGCTGGCTAGCCAATTGCATGTCCTTGATTATGATGGGTTCAACGTCAACAATGATCGGTGACTTATGCCGCCCAAGAAAAAGTCCTCAGCCTCCGCATCCAGAAGCGCAGTCAAGGCAGCACCTCCGCCACTGCCTACCTCGCTGAGAGGCGTTTCAGACTGGCGCGAGGCAGCGACATGGCTGAAGGCACGAGGCATCGAGGATGTGGAATGTATTACGCCGGATTTGGCGGGCGTTCCGCGTGGCAAGATGATGCCGACCTCCAAGTTTACCTCCAACACATCGCTGGCCCTGCCATCCGCACTCTATCGCCATACCATATCCGGCGAATATCCAGACGAGACGGAGAACTTTCGCTACGAGCCGCGCGACAGCGATCTGAAACTGGTGCCGGATCTTTCCACGCTGTCCGTCGTGCCGTGGGAAAGCGATCCGACTGCACAGGTCATCTGCGATGTCGTGGGCACCAATGGTGAGGAAGTACCCTACACGCCGCGCAACGTGCTGAAGAACGTGATGCGACTTTACAGCGACAAGGGCTGGAAGCCGGTCGTCGCACCGGAAATCGAGTTCTATCTCGTTGCGATCAACGAAGATCCGGATTATCCGCTTCACCCGCCAAAGGGCCGTTCAGGCCGGTCCATCGTGGGTGGCCAGGGCTATTCGATTGCTGGCATCAACGAGTTCGACGAGTTGATAGATGATATCTACCACTTCTCGGAAAAGCAGGGTCTCGAGATCGATACGCTGATCCATGAAGAGGGCCCGGCACAGCTGGAAATCAACCTGCGACACGGCGACCCGATCCAGCTTGCCGATCAGGTGTTCCTGTTCAAGCGCACCATTCGTGAAGCGGCGCTGAAGCACGGTATTTATGCCACCTTCATGGCAAAGCCCATGCAGGCACAGCCGGGTTCGGCCATGCACATTCACCAATCTGTGGTGGATGCCAAGACCGGCAAGAACATCTTCTCCAACCCGGATGGCAGCCCGTCACGGGCATTCTTCCACTTCATCGGCGGCATGCAGAAATACGTGCCAAGCTCGCTGGTGATGCTGGCCCCTTACGTGAACTCCTACCGACGCTTGACGCCGGATATGGCCTGCCCGGTCAACAATGCCTGGGGCTATGACAACCGCACCACGGCGTTCCGCGTGCCGATCTCCGAACCTCAGGCGCGGCGCGTCGAAAACCGCCTGCCAAGCTCGGATGCCAATCCCTACCTCGCGCTTGCCGCCTCACTGGCCTGCGGCTGGCTTGGCATCATGAAGGAGATCGAACCGACCGAACCGACCTATGACACGGCCAATGAGGGCTCGATCGATCTGCCTCGCGGGCTTCTGGAAGCGGTCGCCTTGCTGGAAGATGAGAAAGCCCTGGAAGAGGTGTTCGGCAAGGAATTCATCGGCATCTATGCAGGCGTGAAGCGCGGGGAGTTCGAAACCTTCATGCAGGTGATCAGCCCGTGGGAGCGTGAATTCCTGCTCCTCAACGTGTGAGGGTTTCATGGTCTGGCAAAGCCCGATAGCGCCCGGCCTCTCCTGGTATCAGGAGAGCTTGGGGGAGAGGCCCGAATACCCGCCGCTGGATGGGTCGATCTCCGTGAATGTCGCCATCATTGGCGGCGGCTATACCGGGCTTCAGGCCGCCTACAACCTCGTCAAGCGCGGCGTTTCGGTGGTTCTCATTGAGGGCTCGCGCTTTGGCGATGGCGCATCGGGCCGCAATGGCGGGCAACTGGGCACCGGCCAGCGTGCATGGCCGGACGAGATGGAGGAGGAACTGGGCTTCGAGCGTGCCAAGACCCTGTTCGACATGGCGGAAAATGCCAAGCGCCACCTGCTGGAATTTGCAGAGGTGCATGGCATCGACATGGACTATATGCCCGGCCAGCTCAATGTTTCGCACAAGGCAAAATACGAGAAAGATTATCGCCATTCTGTCGAGGTGATGGCAGGCCGGTACGGCTATCCGCACCTGACCTTCATGGACCGAACCGAAACCTCCGAAAGATTGGGTTCGACAGGTTACTTCTGTGGTGTGCGCGATACCGGCACTGGCCACATTCACCCGCTGAAGCTTCTTGTAGGTCTTGCCCGCGTGGCGGCAGAAGCGGGCGCACGCATCCATGAAATGACCCCGGCGCAGAGCATCCGGCAGGTTTCCGGAAAAACGCTGATCGACACCAAGCGCGGCACGATCACCGCCGAGCGCGTTCTGATTGCCACCAATGCCTATATCGGCAATCTGGAGCGGGAAACGGCGGCCCATGTCATGCCGATACGCTCGTTCATCGGCGCAACAGAGCCTCTGGACAAATTCCCGACTATTCTGCCGGGCAAGGAGGCTGTGGCTGATAGCCGATTCGTGGTGCGCTATTTCCGCAAAAGCCGCGATAACCGGCTGCTATTCGGCGGGCGCGAAGCCTACACGGCGGATAGTCCACGCGATATCTCTGTCCATATCCGCCGACAGATTGCAGAAATCTATCCATCGCTGGCCAATATCAACATCACCCATGGCTGGGGCGGGTCTGTCGGCATCACCATGCCCCGTAAACCCTTTGCCCGCGAGGTCATGCCCGGCGTCACGTCCATTGGTGGCTATTCCGGCCATGGTGTTATGCTATCCAACTATAGCGGCAAGATTTATGCCGATGCGATTGCCGGCAACAGCAGCGAGCTTGATCTCTTCAAGGATCTGAAGGTTCCCCCCTTCCCCGGCGGCCCTCGTTTGCGCAGCCCACTGCTGTTTCTAGCATTGACCTGGTACGCCCTGCGCGACAAGTTTTAATCTTCCCTGGCAATAGGCGAGTGAAGATGACGCTGAAATCAGACTGTATTGTACGCGTGGCGACCGTTTCCAACTCCTTTGATTTCGGTGCCACACAGTCGCTTCTTGAGGCGCATGGCATTGTGGTGGTGGCTACGCCGGTTCATATGCTCAACAACTTTCCGCATTATGCTACGGCTCTTAAAGGAGCATCGATCTATGTGCGGCAAGAACAGGCCGAAAGCGCATTGGAATTACTGGAGGCACTTGGATGGGCAGATATATCGCCACCGCGGCGCGGTGTGTTCAAGCCCATTCTGGTATGTATGCTCTTCGTTGTTCTGGCTGGTTTTGCCGTTGCACCTCCTAGCCAAACAAGACTTCTCCACCGCATTGCGATTGGTCGCACGGGGCCTATTGGACAGCCCGCATGACAAAAAATCAGCCAGCCATCTGGCTTTTTTAAATCGATTAGATTATTCAGTACCCAACCCAAGACTTGGAAAGAGTGAGGCATGAGCAGCCAGATCATTCCCGTTGAACCGTTTGATTATGTCGTGTTTGGCGGCACTGGAGACCTTGCGGAGCGCAAGCTGCTTCCAGCGCTTTACCACCGACAGATCGAGGGCCAGTTCTCCGAACCCACGCGGATCATCGGTGCTTCGCGCAGCGCTTTGAGCGATGATGAGTTCCGCAAGTTTGCCGATGCAGCCCTCAAGGAACATTTGAAATCTGCCGAATATGACGAGGCGGAGGTCAAGAAATTCCTGAACCGCCTGCACTACGTCTCTGTCGATGCGAAATCCGATGGCGGATGGGATAAGCTGAAGAAGCTGCTGGACGATGGCAAAGATCGCGTTCGCGCCTTCTACCTTGCCGTTTCGCCCGCCATCTTCGGCGCAATTTCCGAGAAGATCCGTGACCACAAGCTGATCACCAAATCCACGCGCATTGTGGTGGAAAAGCCGATCGGTCGCGATCTGGCATCCGCGCTGGACCTGAACGACACGATCGGCCGGGTTTTCCGCGAAGAACAGATCTTCCGCATCGATCACTATCTCGGCAAGGAGACAGTGCAGAACCTGATGGCGCTGCGCTTTGCCAACACCCTGTATGAGCCGCTGTGGAACGCACAATATATCGATCATGTGCAGATCACGGTGGCGGAATCGGTTGGTCTTGAAGGCCGTGCCGGTTATTACGATACCGCCGGTGCGCTGCGCGACATGGTGCAGAACCACATTCTGCAACTTCTTTGCCTTGTGGCCATGGAAGTACCCTCCTCCATGGATTCCGAAGCGGTTCGTGACGAAAAGCTGAAGGTTCTTCGTGCGCTGAAGCCCATCAATGCCGGCAACGTCGAGCAGATGACGGTGCGTGGCCAGTATAAGGCAGGCGCTTCCGCTGGCGGGCCAGTGAAAGGATATCTCGAAGAACTGGAAGGCGGCGTTTCCAACACGGAAACCTTCGTCGCCATCAAGGCCGAGATCAACAACTGGCGCTGGGCGGGCGTTCCTTTCTACATCCGCACCGGCAAGCGCTTGACGAGCCGCATGTCGGAAATCGTCATTACCTTCAAGCCGATCCCGCACAACATCTTCGAAAATGCCGCTGGTCGCATTGTGGCCAACCAGCTCATCATTCGCCTGCAGCCGGATGAGGGTGTGAAGCAGTCGCTGATGATCAAGGACCCCGGTCCGGGCGGCATGCGCCTGCGCAATGTCTCGCTTGATATGAGCTTTGCCGAAGCCTTTAACGTGCGCAATCCAGACGCTTACGAGCGCCTGCTGATGGATGTGATCCGCTCGAACCAGACGCTGTTCATGCGTCGCGACGAAGTGGAAGCCGCATGGCGCTGGGTGGACCCGATCCTTAAGGGCTGGGACGCCACCAATCAACCGGCACAGGGCTACACGGCTGGCACCTGGGGTCCAAGCCAATCCATCGCGCTGATCGAGCGTGATGGCCGCACATGGCACGAGGGATAATAGGCATGGTGGTGCGTCTTCACAGTTTCTCCGACACACAGGTTCTGGCCACGCGTCTGGCGGCTGATGTGGCGCAACATCTGGCCAATGCCATTTCGGCGCGGGGAATGGCCTCCATGGCCGTTTCCGGCGGCTCGACACCGAAGCGCCTTTTCGAGGTGCTTTCGGGGGCGGAAATTGACTGGAGCAAGGTAACGATCACGCTGGTGGATGAGCGTTTCGTTCCCGCCGACAATCCGCGCTCGAACCACCTGCTCGTCGCAACGCACCTTTTGCAGAACAAGGCGGCAGCAGCCACCTTCCTGCCGCTCTATCAAGATGTTGCCTCTGCCCTTCAGGCCGCGGCCATCGCGACGGAAAAAACCGAGGATATCGGCAATCCCTTCGATGTGGTGATCCTTGGCATGGGAACGGATGGTCACACGGCCTCGTTCTTCCCAGGCGGCAATCATCTCTCCCGCGCCATCGATCCCGATGCACCCCGCGGCGTGATGACGATGGAAGCCGACGGTGCGGGCGAACAACGCCTGACCTTTACCTATCCATCGCTCGCGGATGCGCGCTTCCTGGTTCTGCATATCGAGGGCGATGCCAAGCGGGCTGTTCTGGAAAAGGCGCAAGCCGGGACAGATGAGACTGAGATGCCGATCCGCTCCATGCTGAACCGCGCACCTTCGGACCTCGAAATTTACTGGGCCCCCTGAACAAATTGCCTTCAAGTCGCAGATAGCGGCTCACACACAGATAGAAAAACCGGCGCGGCTCCCAGCCGCCGGTTCTCCCATGGAGGATTGAGCATGACTGCAAATTCAAGCATCGAAGCAATCACCCGCCGGATCATCGAGCGCTCCAAGCCGCGCCGCGAAGCCTATCTGGATCGTGTGAAGCGAGCGAGCGCCAAGGGCGTACATCGCGCAACGCTTTCCTGCGGCAACCTTGCGCATGGCTTTGCGGTCTGTTCCCCCGCCGAGAAGGCCGCGCTTGCTGGCGACGTTGTGCCCAATCTCGGTATCATCACCGCCTATAACGACATGCTTTCGGCCCACCAGCCCTATGAAACATTCCCCCCTATCATCCGCGAAGCAGCGCGCGAAGCAGGCGGTGTAGCGCAAGTGGCAGGTGGCGTTCCGGCCATGTGCGATGGTGTAACGCAAGGCCAGCCCGGTATGGAGCTTTCACTCTTTTCCCGCGATGCCATTGCCATGGCGGCAGGCGTCGGGCTCAGCCACAATATGTTCGACGCAGCCGTCTATCTCGGCGTCTGCGACAAGATCGTCCCCGGTCTGGTGATTGCAGCACTCACCTTCGGGCATCTTCCCGCCGTCTTCATTCCAGCCGGTCCCATGACGTCTGGCCTGCCGAATGATGAGAAATCCCGCATTCGCCAGCTTTACGCGGAAGGCAAAGTGGGCCGCGCCGAACTTTTGGAAGCGGAATCCAAATCCTATCACGGCCCCGGCACCTGCACCTTCTACGGCACAGCCAATTCAAACCAGATGCTGATGGAAATCATGGGCTTCCATATGCCCGGTTCATCCTTCGTCAATCCCGGCACACCGTTGCGCGAGGCTCTGACCCGCGAAGCGGCAAAGCGTGCGCTTGCCATCACTGCCCTTGGCAATGAATTCACGCCAGCGGGAGAGATGATTGACGAACGCTCCATCGTGAACGGCGTTGTTGGCCTGCACGCAACGGGTGGCTCTACCAACCACACGCTCCACCTGGTTGCCATGGCACGCGCTGCGGGCATTGAGCTGACATGGCAGGATATTTCCGAGCTGTCGGACGTCGTGCCGCTTCTCGCCCGCGTCTACCCAAATGGTCTGGCCGATGTGAACCACTTCCACGCCGCTGGTGGCATGGGCTTCCTCATCAAGCAGCTATTGAAAAAGGGACTGCTGCATGATGACGTTCGCACCGTCTTCGGCCAGGGCCTCGAAGGCTACACGGTTGAGGCACGGCTTGATGAAAAGGGCGCGGTTGTGCGCGAGGCAAGCCCGGAAGAAAGCGGCGACGCGAAGGTTCTGGCGAAGATCGACTCCCCCTTCCAGTCCAATGGTGGCTTGAAAATGCTGACCGGCACCCTTGGCAAGGCAGTCATCAAGATTTCTGCGGTCAAGCCGGAACGCCATGTCATTGAAGCACCAGCTATCGTCTTCCACGACCAGCAGGAATTGCAAGATGCCTTCAAGCGCGGCGAATTGAACAAGGATTTCATCGCTGTTGTGCGCTTCCAAGGCCCGAAGGCCAACGGCATGCCGGAACTGCACCGCCTCACCCCGCCGCTCGGCGTGCTCCAGGATCGCGGCTTCAAGGTGGCGCTTGTCACCGATGGCCGTATGTCCGGCGCCTCCGGCAAGGTTCCAGCCGCCATTCATGTGACACCGGAAGCCTGCGACGGTGGCCCAATTGCGCGCATCAGGGATGGCGATATCATTCGCCTCGATGCCGTGAACGGCACCTTGGAAGTGCTGGTGGATGCGGCAGAATTCTCGTCCCGGCCTTTGGCTGAAGCCAATCTCGCCGACAATGAATTCGGCATGGGCCGCGAATTGTTCGCCCCCTTCCGACGCAATGTCGGCCCAGCGGATCAGGGTGCGAGCGTCTTCTTCGGATGACGCGGTAAAGACTGGTTAGCAGATGATAAACGCTCTCCCAGAGCGTGCACCCGTTATAACTTGGGGTTGAATACGAAAGTTTACGCGATTAAGAAATTCACGTTAAACTTGAATATTACAGCCTGGAGCTTTATCATTTGCTTATGTGCGGTGCGGTCGCGGAGTTTCTTCGCGCACTGCGCCAGCGTATGGAGCGGCTGATTTGCCCAGGACAACTTCCTGAGGCTGCCATGCTACACAATCATACTCGCCTATCCTTATTCCTTTTAAGCGTAACTCTCCTCTGTCCTGCAACCGCTTCCAAGGCCGAGAGCCTGCTCATGCAAGGCGCGAAATCCAACGAGGCGCTGCTGAGCGCCACACCGTTTCAAGACAATAACGGCATCAAACCACCCAAAACCTATCGTGGTCCGACTTTCAAGCTCAGCTATGACTGGCCAACAAGTGTGAGCCCGTTGAAAACGGATGCGCCCTGGCAGAAAGCGATTGGAAACAAGCCGATCACGATCCAGAATGCCCCGGCCTATGCCTATGCCTTGAAGGTTGCCGTAACCGAGAATGCGCGCACACTTTTCAGTCATTATAACCAGTGGGATGCGCGCAAGGCTGGCTGGTATAACGAGCCTTGGACGGGCAGTATTCGTGAAGCCATCCGCGGCACCTATTCCGCAGGAGAATTTGACAATAGCTTTTTCCCCGGCACTGGCCTGAGAGCACCGTTCCAAACGCATGTCCTGACCTATTACGATGCGCGTGCGGCCTACACGATGTTCAATCTGTGGGGCAAGGATGCCATGAAGCCTGTGCTCAAAACAGAGAATGCCCAGTTTGCCGAGGGATCACTGATTGTAAAGGCGGCCGTCTTTGCATCGACCGATTCCAAGCAGAAGACCAATTGGTGGGATGCCTTGAAAGGTGCGCAGGCCTGGGATCTGTTGATTGCGCCAGATGGCAAGCCCACCACTCCAGCGGATGTCTGGCCGGGTTATGTAGCCCAGTTCGACATTATCGTGAAAGACACCCAATCCTCCCCAAAGACGGGATGGGTATTCATGACTCTGGTCTACGATGCGACATCTCCGGGCAAGGACCCCTGGGAACGAATGATACCGCTTGGTGTGCAGTGGGGTAACGACCCCCAGGCAAGGGCAGCAACAGACAAGCTGACGGAAAACTGGATCAATCCAGCGGCACCGAAATATTCCACGCAAACGCTGGGTTGGGGTGGCCGCCTTTCCGGCCCGAACGATGGTGCAACCAACCAATATGTGGTTCGCAACAGCGGTGGCCCAGTGGTACAAAATGGACCGAACTCTGGCTGCATTAGCTGCCACAGCACCGCTCAATGGAATATTGAACAGGGCTCGATGGTGACCATGCTGCTCCCAAGCTTTCCGGGCAACCCGCCGATCTCCGCCGCGCACCAGCCGACCAATACGCTGCAGTGCGATGCCAAGGGTGTTCCCGTGGCTCAAGACGCGAAAAATGCTTACATGTGCTCGCCTGCTCCCGGCTCTGAGGGCGCTAATGGTTGGATGAAGTGGTTCCAGAACCGCTATGGCAATGTTGCCATGGATGAAGGCTCTTTCGCCACGGATTTCGATGAGGTCATCTCGTTCAAGTCTTTACCACTTTGGTATGTCGCAACCCAGATCAAGGCGGACGCAAAGGAATTGCTGAAAGTCTCGAGCCCCGAAATGCGCGACGTCAACCAGTACACGGGTGCACCGCTAACACCGAAGCAGTAAGCCCATCACCTGTTCTGCCTCGCACCGGCGGGGCAGAATATTTTTGAGAGTTCCATCATGTTACCTGCCTCCGCCGATGTATCCTATCCCGTGCAGATGCAGCTGGAAGCCTATAACTGCCGGGATATCGAAGCCTTCATGCGATGGTGGGCGAGTGACTGCCTCTACTTCGTCTTTCCCGACCAGCTTTTGGCATCGGGCAAGGCCGAGATCCGTCAGCGCCATATCGAGCGGTTTCGCGAGCCGAACCTGCACGGCAAGCTTCTCAACCGAATGGTGATGGGCAATATGGTGATCGACCATGAGACGGTCACGCGCACATTCCCCGAAGGTCCGGGTGAAATCGATGTAATCTGCATCTATGAAGTGGTGGAGGGTAAGATCGCCAAAGCCTGGTTCAGGATGGGCGAGCGGCGCCTGAACGCGAGTGCGGATTAGGCAGGCCCTCGACCCACTAAGTTACCAGTTCCGCACGTCCAGCTTCTTATCCTTGTGAGCCGGGTGGGTGGAGAAGATGAAAATGCGGTCCAGTTCCTTTTGCGTCAACATACGCAGGAAGCGGACTTCAATCGTGTTGTTGGCATTGGTGCGCATGAGCACGCAGCCGATCTTCATGATGCGGGCATCAGGAATATCCAGAACGAATTGTTCCGGCAGGTTGTATTGTGTCAGAAGAGCCAGAACAGCACCGCTCATGGAAATACGCACAACATCGCAGCGACGCGACGCCATGTGCATGACGTGCTTTTCGGTATATTCGATACGGGCCGCATTCATCGTGTCTTCCATGCGGAACCGCGTTTCGCGGTCATACATGAAAGATTCCTCGCGCTTCAGGTAATGGTTCGGACCCATTGTCATTACAGCCCCGGCTATGCTTTTTGTTTGCATCAAGACTATAGCTTAGAGCTTAACGAAGCGTATTTCGCGGCGGGAGGGGACTATGACCTGCCGTGAAATCAACAGGATAAAACCGCACTTTATTGACGGTAAGTCTGCCCGTCCGCATCGAAAAGATGCATTTTGGAGGAATCTGCGGTGAAACGCAGTTTTTCACCCTTTTGCACTTTGAAGATGCCAGGGATCTTGGCAATGATGGGCTCCTCATCGGAAAGCCCGTCGATGTAGAGAAGCGTTACCTCGCCAAGCGCTTCAACAATCGCGACAGTACCCTCAAAGAGATAGTCCTCACCCGTCGTCACGGTCAGGTCTTCCGGGCGAATGCCAAAGCTTGCCGCCTTGCCCTTCTCGGAGGCTCCAGTCTCCACCGGCACAGAAACAACCTTGCCGCCGCGCAGATCGATTCGCGTTTGCGGTCCCGTTTCTGCAATGGTTGCCGGGATCACATTCATGGCGGGCGAGCCGATGAAGCGGGCAACGAAGAGATTTTGCGGACGCTCGTAAAGCTCAAGCGGTGCGCCCACCTGTTCGATGCGACCGGCAGACAGAACCACGATCCGGTCTGCCAGCGTCATGGCCTCCACCTGATCATGCGTCACATAGATCATTGTGGTATCCGCCATCTGCTCCTTGAGCTTGGCAATTTCGATACGGGTTGCAACGCGAAGCGCCGCATCGAGGTTCGACAAGGGTTCATCGAACAGAAAGACCTTCGGATCGCGGCAGATGGCCCGACCGATGGCAACACGCTGCCGCTGACCGCCGGAAAGTGCCTTGGGCAGGCGTTCCAGATATTGCGTCAGCTGGAGGATATCGGCAGCTGCGCGCACGCGGCGGTCAATCTCTTGCTTGCTTTCGCCCGCGATGCGCATGCCGAAGGCCATGTTGTCATACACGGTCATATGCGGATAAAGCGCGTAGGACTGGAAGACCATGGCGATGCCGCGCTTGGAAGGCGGAACCTCGTTCACGCGGTTGCCATCAATAAACATGTCGCCGCTGGTGATTTCTTCCAAGCCGGCGATCATACGCAGCAGCGTGGATTTACCGCAGCCGGAGGGGCCGACGAAGACCACGAATTCGCCTTCAGCGATCTCAAGATCAATGCCGTGCAGAACCTTCACCTGCCCGTAAGCCTTGCGGATGTCTTTCAGAACGAGTCCGGTCATGTCTCTCCCCTTTTCATCCTCTGGAGCGGGAAGGCGGAAAACCGCCTTCCGCCTATAGTATTGTTATGCGTAGCGGGCAAAGGCGGCGCTCCAGGCAGGCAGCGCCACCATGCGGCCGTTCAGATCGCTGGCAAAACCGTGACCTTCGAGTAGCGCCCAATCGCCATCTGGCAATTCGGTGGCCACTTCATCGGCGCTCATGTTGAAAATGCACAGAACCACCTCGTTCCCGAGTTTGCGCAGGTAGCGCAGAACTGGTCCTTCAACGGGCAAGAACTCGATATCACCTTTGGCAAGCGCCGGATGCAGCTTGCGGAAGCTCAGGAAGCGGCGATAGTGCTCGAGCACCGAGTTCTCCACACCCTGCTGCACGTTCACGGCCCGAAGTTGATGTTCCACCGGAATGGGCAGCCACGGTTTTTCAGCACTTGAGAAGCCCGCCAGCACCGCATGGTCATCCCACACCATCGGCGTGCGGCAACCATCGCGACCCTTGAATTCGGGCCAGAACTGAATGCCATAGGGATCTTGCAAATCGGCGTAGGCGATATCGGCTTCCGTCAGGCCCAGTTCTTCACCCTGATATATGCAGACGGAACCTCGCTGTGTGAGCAGGATTGCCGCCAATTGCTTCGCATAGGCTTCGCGGTCCATCACATCGGCACCCCAGCGGGTGACATGGCGCACCACATCGTGGTTGGAGAAAGCCCAGCAAGCCCAGCCTTCCGGTGCGGCAGTCGCGAATGCCTTTTGCACTTCGGCCACGCGCTCCGGCGTCAACCGGTCTGGTGCCAGGAATTCGAAGGCATAGCACATCTGCATCTTGTCGCCGCCGGAGGTATATTCTCCGACGATTTCGAGCCCGCGCTGGCTGTCGCCCACCTCACCCACGGCGGCGATGGCTGGAAATTCGTTCAGCACGGCACGGAAGCGCTTCAAGAACTCAAGGTTTTCCGGGCGGTTCTTATCGTAGATATGTTCCTGGAAGTTGTAAGGATTGACCGCAGGCGCCGTGGAAGCATTGCGACGCTCCGGTGCCAGTGATGGATTATCCCGCAATTGCTTATCGTGAAAATAGAAGTTGATGGTATCGAGACGGAAGCCATCCACACCGCGTTTCAGCCAGAAGCGCACGACCTCCAGCAGCGCATCCTGCACTTCCGGGTTATGCAGGTTCAAATCCGGCTGGGAAGTGAGGAAGTTATGCAGGTAATACTGCATACGTGTCGGGTCCCAATGCCAGGCGGACCCGCCAAAGATCGACAGCCAGTTATTGGGTGGCGTGCCATCGGGCTTTGCATCGGCCCAGACATACCAATCCGCCTTGGGATTGACCCGGCTCGATCGGCTCTCGATGAACCAGGCGTGCTGATCCGAACTGTGGGAGATGACGAGATCGATCATCACCTTGATACGCAAGCGATGCGCTTCCGCAATCAGCGCGTCGAAATCCGACAGCGTTCCGAACATTGGATCGACATCGATATAGTTCGAAACGTCATAGCCGAAATCGCGCATGGGCGATGGGAAGAAGGGCGAGATCCAGATGGCATCGGCACCCAGCGATGCAATGTGGGAAAGCCGAGCCGTAATGCCCTTCAGGTCACCAATGCCATCTCCGTTCGAATCCTGATAGGAACGCGGATAGATTTGATAGATAACCGCGCCCCGCCACCAATCTGCATCGGGCGTTTCGGTCGTCTGTGAAATAACTGTCATGCGTAATGAACCTTGATGGAGAGGCACTCAGCCGCCCTTGACCGAACCGGCAAGAAGGCCGCGCACCAGATATCGTTGAAGCCCAAAGAACACCAGCAATGGCACCACAATGGTGACAAAGGCAGATGCCGTCAGGATTTCCCAGTTGCCCCCGCGTGATCCCAAAAGCGCGTTCAGACTGCCCGTAAGGACCAGTTGATCGCGCCCGGTGCCCAGGAAGACGATGGCAACCAGCAGGTCGTTCCAGACCCACAGGAACTGAAAGATCGCGAATGAGGCCAAAGCAGGGAAGGAAAGCGGAAGCACAATCTTCAGGAAGATTTCAAAATCGGAAGCGCCATCGACACGTGCACTTTCGATGATTTCCTTGGGAAGGCCGGCGATGTAATTGCGCAGGAGATAGATGGCGAGCGGCATGCCGAAGGCGGTGTGCGCAAGCCAGATCCCAGCATAGGTTTTAGAAGAGGTGCCGAGGAGGTTGCCCACTTCATTATAGAGCCGAAGAAGCGGGATCAGCGACATTTGCAGCGGCACGACAATGAGGCCGACTACCAGCGCAATGATGAGCGAGCGGCCCGGAAACTGCATCCAGGATAGGGCATAGGCGGCGAAGGCGGCGATCAGGATCGGAATGATCGTTGCCGGGATTGTCACCGTCAGTGAGTTGATGAAAGCCTGTCCGATCCCTTCCGAGAACAAAACCGTGCGGTAATTTTCCAGTGTGAAAACCGGCGGGGAAGTCACCGTCAGATAGATGCGTTTGCCGCGTGAGCCTTCGAAAGGCGCATTCTTGGTATAAACGTAAGTGCCATCGGCATTGATGTTGAGTGTTTCGCCTTCTCCGAGATCGGCCGGTTCGCCCACCTTATAGGCGGCGGGTTCCTGCACGCGCGTGCCGAAAGCTTTTACCGTGCCACCCTGTCCCTGCTCGAAGACAGAGCCGCTGATAACGAAATTGGCACCTTCCTGTTTAGCCGTGGAAGGATCGCCCAGCCGCCCCGCACTGGTTTGCGAGGAGCTGCCAAAGGCCGTCCACCAGCCGGATGTGGTAATCTGGCCCTTGTCCCGCACGGAGGTGACAAGAATACCCAGGGTCGGGATCAGCCAGAGTATGACGATCAGAAGCACCGAAAGGTGGACGATCAGGCGCGGCAGGCCGACGCGTCTCAGGCGAGTGGTTAGGCTTGCCATCTCAATGTCCTCCCGCATCCTGATTGGCCTGACGGATATTCCAGATCATGATCGGCGTAACAGCGGCCATGATGACGAGTGCGATGACCGCACTGCGCCCGCTATCGCCGCCACCGCGGAACATCCAGTCGAACATCAGGTTCGCCAGAACCATTGTGTCCCACTGACCATTGGTCATGGTGAGAACGATGTCGAAGACCTTGAGAACGAGGATCGTGATCGTTGTCCAGACCACGGCAATCGTGCCCCAGATCTGCGGCACCATGATCTTCCAGAAAATCTGCCAGCCGTTGGCACCGTCAATCACGGCGGCCTCAATGGTCTCTTCCGGGATACCGCGCAGCGCCGCCGACAGGATGACCATGGCAAAGCCGGTCTGAATCCAGATCAGGATAATCATGAGGAAGAAGTTGTTCCAGAACGGCATGGAAATCCACACCTGCGGATCGCCGCCAAGCGAGGTAACGATTGCGTTCAGAAGACCGATCTGCGTGTCGTTACCACCGCGATATTCGTAAATGAACTTCCAGATCACCGAGGCACCGACGAAGGAAATCGCCATAGGCATGAAGACGATGCTCTTGGCGATATTGCCCCACCAGATACGGTCCGTCAGAACCGCAATCACCAGACCAAAGAATGTGCAGGCGGCGGGAACGACGGCCAACCACAGAATGTTATTGAAAATAGACTGACGGAAGCCTGCATCGAAGAAGGCCCAGCGGTAGTTGGCGAAGCCAACATAATTGACCCCTGCCCTATCATAGAAGGACAGGATGAACGTCGCGACGACCGGATAGACGAGGTAGATGGCGAGCAGCAGCAACGCAGGCCCGAGGAAAAGCCAGGGACGCACCACGGCCCGGCGGTTGAGATTGCGGGATGCCTGGGTAACGTCGCCCGCCCGGACCGGCAGGGCCGCGTTCAAGAGCTTGTCCGATAGCCAGTAATATAGCGCACAGACGAAGACGCCCACGACCATCACACCGACAGCCGACACAATCTGCGAAACCATGTCCCCTCCTTGAGACTCTTCAAATAGAGCCCATCACATCCGGCCGATCATGCCGGTCTTCTTTCGGCAAGAGATGGAAGGGCCGCCCCATGATCGCGACGGCCCCTATCGTGGTTTTACTTCAGGCCGTCCCAAGCCTTCTGGATTTCATCGCCAACCTGTTGCGCGGACTTGCCGCCAACAAAATCGACCATGCCTGTCCAGAAGGCACCAGCACCGATCTTGCCCGGCATTAGGTCAGAGCCGTCAAAGCGGAAGGTCGTTGCCGTGGTGAGGATTTCGCCCTGCTTCTTCAGAGCATCATTTGCATAGGCTTCCGTCTTCACACCCTTGTATGGTGTGAGAAAGCCGGATTGTGCCATCCAGACTTCATGCGCGATCGGCGTTTTCAGGAATTCGACGAAGGCACGGGCAGCAGGCGAATCCTTGGTGATGGTGACCAGTGTACCAGCACCTAGAACCGGCGTTCCAAGTTCAGGCTTGGAAGCATAGGTTGGCATATAGAAGAAGTCCGCATCCGTGCCAAGCTTCGTGCCCTCCGGGAAGAAGGTCGGGATGAAGGAGGCCTGATGGTGCAGGTAGCACTTGGGCGGAATGCCAAAGAGACCCTTCGGGCTATCGCGGAAATCGGTGGACGCAACAGCAGCCACCCCGCCGGATACGTATTTCTCGTTTTTGGCGAACTTGCCAAACTCGTCGATAACGCTGACGACCTTCGGATCGTTGAACTTCACCGTATTGGTGACCCAGCCGTCGTAGGTTTCCGGCGTGTTCATGCGCAGCATCAGGTCTTCAACCCAGTCAGTCGCCGGCCAACCCGTCGCACCGCCTGAACCCAGACCAATGCACCAAGGCGTGCCGCCATCCTTGACGATCTGATCGGAAAGCTGAATCAGCTCCTCCATCGTCTTCGGCACCTTATAACCGGCTTCCTCAAAGTTTTCCGGCACGTACCAGACCAGTGACTTCAGGTCAGCCTTGTATGGAAATGCGAAGAAGCCATCCTTTCCGTCCTTGCCCTTATAGGTGCCAAGCTGCACCCAGGATTTGCCAGCGCCGTAATTCTCTTCCACCCATTTGCCGGTTTCCGGGCCGAGATCGACCAGCAAGCCCTTAGAAGCGAGATCCTGAAGCAGGCCCGGCTGCGGCAGAATTGCGATGTTCGGTGGCGAACCTGCCTGCGTATCGATGACGATCTGCTGTTCATAGTTTTCCGAGGAGGAATACTGAACATTCGCACCCGTTGCATCGTTGAAATAGGCCAGAACGCTGCGGAAAAGCTTTTCGTCATCGCCACGCCAAGGGCCAAAGATGTTCAGCGATTGACCTTTGATATCGGCATGCGCCTTCTTGAAATCTTCGTAGCTTTTCCAGTTGAACTTGGCGTCCGAACCCGGCGCAAATTTCAGATCGGCAGCGGATGCGCCCGCAACACCAAGGCAAAGAGCAGCGGCACCAGCCAGCAGTAGATTTTTCAACAAGACGAACCTCCCGTCACGATTGAGCGACCCTGACAGTCGCTGGATAGTTGAAGCGCCTCCCAAAGCGCTTTGAACGCAAGGAAGACATGGGTGAAGGGCATGAGTCAAGAGGTTGCCCACTGCATTCCTTCTCCCGCCAGAGCAAAAACTAGGGCAGAAGGCTGCAAAGTCTATTGTTTTGCATTTTGAAGAAAAACCGGCAAATATGCGCCTTCGAAGCGCTTTGAGCGGGAGGAAGCACCCGCCAACAGCCCGGGAGGTGGTTAAGGGTTGTGAATCTCAAGGAACTGTCAAATCTTCTGGGTCTATCGCAAACGACGATCAGTCGCGCCCTGAACGGCTATCCTGAGGTCAACGCCGCAACCCGTGCGCGCATCGTGAAGGCTGCAGAGGAAACCGGATATCGTCCAAACAGGGCCGCACGGCGCTTGGCCACCGGCAAGGCGGGGTCGCTAGGGCTTGTGATGCCGGTGACAGTTGAGCAGCCTATGGATGCGCATTTTGCCGAGTTTCAGAGCGGCTTGGCGGATGAATGCCTAAGGCATGATTTCCATTTCACGATCATGCCTGCCAAGCCGCAGGAAGAAGAACAGGCCATACGCGATCTTGTGTCGAGCGGGGCTGTGGATGCCTACTACATGGCTTACATGCGCGAAAAGGACCCACGCATTTCCATGGCGCAAACCTTGCCGGTTCCCTTCATCGTTCATGGCCGCTCAGCAGGCCTGCCGGAGGATTATCCCTATCTCGACGTGGACAATGAGGAAGCCTTTGCCGAGGCGACACGCTATCTTCTCCAACTGGGCCATAAGCGCTTTGCGCTTCTGAATGGTCCCTTTGATCTGGATTTTGCCTGTCGTCGAAGGGCGGGCGTGGAAAAATCGCTCGCCTCTGTCGGCATGAGCCTTCCGCTAGAGCATGTGAGCAGCACGCTGATGACAGACGCCAACGGTTTTCAGCACATGATGCGGTTTCTGGAACGGGGTTCAAGACCAACCGCTGTTCTCTGTGCCAGCACGGTTCTGGCGCTCGGTGCCGTGCGCGCCATTCGTCAGGCGGGACTGGAGGTGGGTAAAGACATTTCCGTCATCGCCCATGACGATGATCTTCTGCTCTTGAAGCCTGAGCATTTCAGCACGCCTCTGACCACCACCCGCTCTTCCATTCGCGAGGCAGGCAGACGCATCGCTGAACGGTTGATTTCGGCGGTCAAAGGCGAAGAAATCGATGCACCTCAGGCGGAGCTCTGGCGCGCGGAATTCATCCTGCGCGCCTCAACCGGTCCAGCCCCCAGCTGAAATCAGAACTGCGGAACAGGCCTTCCAACAGAACGATAGGCAGCAATCACGGTATTGGCCATCAACATGGCAATGGTCATTGGTCCGACGCCACCCGGTACCGGCGTGATGGCGCTTGCCACATCCGCGCATTCCTCGAAGGCGACATCGCCCACGAGGCGCGTTGCCCCCTCGCCTTTTTCCGGAGCGTCGACACGGTTGATGCCCACATCAATCACCGTCGCACCGGGCTTCACCCAATCCTTGCGCACCATCTGCGCACGGCCCACGGCAGCCACCAGAATATCGGCCTGGCGACACACCTCCGCCAGATTCTTGGTGCGGGAATGCGCCATGGTCACGGTTGCATTGGCTGCGAGAAGCAGAAGCGCCATCGGCTTTCCGAAGAGGTTGGAGCGACCGATAACGACGGCGTTCAGGCCCGACAAATCCGCGCCGAGCTGGTTGCGAAGAAGCAGCATCGAGCCGGCTGGCGTGCAGGAAACCAGCCCGCTTTGCAGATCGCCGTTTGCCACTTTACCAGCGTTCACAACATTCAAGCCATCGACATCCTTCTCTGGCCGAATGGACTGAATAATCGGCTCGGAGTTGAGATGCTTGGGAAGCGGCAGCTGGACAAGGATACCGTGGACAGCCGGATCGGCATTCAGTTTTTCAACCAGATTTGCCAGTTCATCCTGCGTGGTTTCCTCCGGCAGAGTATACTGCATGGAGTTAAAGCCGCACTGTTTCGCCATGCGGCTTTTTGCGCCCACATAGGCGTGGCTTGCAGGGTCATTCCCAACAATCACAACGGCCAGGCCGGGCTTGATACCCGCTTCGCGTTCCAGAACCGCTGCCGCTTCACCGACCGCATCGGTAACCTTGGCTGCCGACTTTTTGCCATCGATAATAACTGCCACGGCTCATCCTCCTGATCGTGAAGATTACTGCGGCAATGGGAACGTCCTGCCGCTTTAGAGGCATATTGCTCTATGCGGTCACTTCATTGAATGCAAGGGAGCGACGTTGATTGTCGCGGAGCAGCCGATTGCTGAACTTTTGCCTTTAGCGGTTGCCCGTTCAATCGAGAATGATGTGTGGCACAAACCTTGAAAGGTTGCCGGTGATACGGGATTGGTCCTCTCGAATTCCCATTGCACAAGCGCGGTCGCCGACAATCCAGCTTCCGATCACGGCAAAACCGGCTTCACTCTCAAACAGCGGAGCATAGGCCTGCACTACCAACCCCTCTTCGCCGTACGAACCTGGCGCAGACTGCCACTCCTGCCCGTTGCGAAACAGTGTGACGTTTTCGCCTTCGCGGGACAGAAGCGGCTTTCTTACAAAATCACCCAAGCTGGCTGCCGCAGGATCATCTACAAAATAGCTTGGCAGAAGATTGGGATGATTTGGATGTTTTTGCCAAAGAAGCGGAAGCAGACCCTTGTTTGACAACACGGCCTTCCAGGCTGGCTCAACGAACACATCTCCCGACGTAATCAGTTCGCGGGCAAAGGGTTCTCGCAGCATAAACTCCCATGGATAGAGCTTGAAACACCTGTCGATGACCCGGTTATTGAGATCAGTAAACCGCTGCTGCGCATCGACGCCGATATCGCGAATATCCAGAAGTTCCACTCTGTGGCCCGCCTGAAGGGCGCAGTCCATCAGATAGGTCGTCGTGCCGCGATCCTCTTCATTGTCCATCAGCGCACAGAAGTGGAAGATCGGCTCGCGCGAGAATGCCCCAAACGCATCGATGAGACTTTCCTGGAGCAGATTGTACTGATCCGCATCCTGCGAAAATATACCATTATCGATCTGATCGATCAGCCAGTTATGCTGAAAAAACGCTGTTTCGAAAACCGAGGTCGGCGTATCCGCGTTATATTCCAGCATTTTTGCTGGCCCGTGACCGTCATAGGCAAGATCGAAGCGTCCATATAGATGCCGGTCTCGCCTCTGCCAGGAACGCTGGACGACATCTCGCAGTTCCGTAGGAATGGCCAGCCGGTCCAGCAGTTCCTCGCTGTTAACGATATCACCGACAAGGTCGAGACACATATCGTGCAATTCCTGGCTTGGGTCTTCGATCCGCGTTTCGATCTCCTCCAAAGAGTAGACATATGCGGCATCATCGACCCAATAAGGTTCGCCGTACATTTCATGGAAGCCGAAACCAACTTCCCGTGCCTTCTGCTTCCAATCTGCGCGAGGTGTCACACTTATTCGACGCACCTGCTACCCACCAAAGCTGAAAGATGAGCGTCCGCCAAAGCCCTGACGGCTGACGGTTCTAGTGTTCACGTTGACCGGCTTTGTGTTGACGCTTGGGCTGAGGACTGCGTCACGCCCGCCGCCGGTTGTCGTGGTGACTGTCTGTCCTGAGCGGTTGCGGTAGACCGGCCCATAGCCATAGCTCCCGCCATATCCTGAAGCGGTTGTTTGCTGTTGGGCTTGCCGCCTGTAGCGATAATAATCATCGAGGTTACTGATCGTCGATGAGAGAAGGTAACCGCTAAGGAAGGGAACGAAGAAACTGCCGGTACTTGTACTGCCTGCAACCGGCTTTTCCTCAGTGCACTGGCCTTTTCCATATTCCGCTTCACAGGCAGCCGCGCCATCGAAGCGTGGTGCATTGGCCAGATGAGCACGCATCGCGTCCTGATAAGCAGTCTGGCACAATTGCTGGTCCAGACCGGAAGATACGCATTGATCAACCGAGGAAAAGACACGGTCCGAAGGTGGATCGTCTCCGCATCCTGACAGGATGAAGGAGGAGGCTGCAATTGTTCCGAGCGCCAGGATTGGCCGTTTGCGGCCGCTTAAACGTCTGCGCATCAGTCCCTCCTCAATAGGTCATGCAAGCCGCATTAAGGATGCCAATAGCGAGCGCAATTCCGCCACCCCACAGGCCTGCTGCAATCTCGTTCGCCGTGATCTTCTCGTGCAGATCCCTCATGGTCAAGTTTGCAATGTAGAAGGCGAATACTTGTGCAACGATGCCGATTGCCGCCCAGATGGCATAATCGATAAGACTGACGGAATTTGCGGCGGCTGAAGCCAAGGGCAGGCTGAAACCAAGGAGAGCACCGAGAAAGGCCGTGACCGCAGCAAGATTGCCGGAGCGGATCAACTGAACCTCCTTATGCGGGGTCAAGAACGTGTAGATGACAGCGAAGACGCCGTAAGCCAAAAGCCCGACGCCGAAATAGCTTAGAAACGCAGGCAAACCCGCCACGTAATGCATCACTCAAATCTCCCCTAAAATCGAAATCAAACCCGGCGAACGTCAGCGGCGACAAGCCCGTAGCCAATCATGAATTCAACCGAACTACCGGATTGTGACTGGGTAGCGTCCAGATCCCGCTCGACATTGATCAGCAGCATTTCCTGGATTGACGCCAGTGAGCGAAAATAGAGCATGCAGGTTTGATGGATCAGGCGGCTATCGGCATCTTCATCCGTAACCTTTTCCGTAAATTGCACTGGTTCTATCCGTCCAGCCCCTTCGCCCCAGAAACGCTGGTACACGATCCCGTCCGCATCATAGCTTGGCTGGCCGATCGAACCCGAAGGTCCGGTCCAGCGATTCCATTCGGAGGCCGATACCGGCACTACGCTATCCCAAGGACGATAGAAGCTCAGATCGTCAATCGCATCCCCCGGCTGGCCCGAAGACGAGAGAACCTGAATCATCCGATGCTCTTCATCGTAATATCGCGATAAAACTGAAGTTTCATCAAGCGTTGCTTCCCCATAGGCAGCAATGATGAACGGGCCACTTTGTGGAAGCGGCATGGCAGGTACGCTCCCGATTGCGCTCGCTTCCAGCGACAGAAAATCCAGATCCAGTGCGCCACCGATGCTGGCACCCAAAGGCCCCAATTCGTCACCCGCTAAATTCTTTTTTCCACTTTTTCGGAACCAAGCTATCATTGCTCACCCTGACATCATCCACACAGTCCAGGTTGTTCATTCTTCGGAAGGTTTGAAAGAGCCAGTTCCTTTAGTGAAACACTGGTAACAGCTTGTCATTCGCTCCATCAAACAATACGCATCAGCTCGTTGGGCTGAAAAAGATGCCTCCGCAGTCCCTTGAAAATCAATAAAAGACGCGGTGCCGTCTGAGTTTCCCTGGCAACAAAAAAATATCGGACCTGATGCTGTAATTTGCACAATACATACTCAGATTAAAGTGGCTATTTCAACCGATGGAGGATTTCTTGGAGAGCTGGACACTCACGTCTCTCACACAACTATTCGCAGCCGATCCGGCAGCGCTGGGCGATGTTGATGTCGCCGTTCCAGAGCATGGCGATGTGTTGTGTGTGACATTAAAGGAAAAAGGCAATCTCGACGTTTTTGTCACCGTCAGTGGCGAACGAGATATCCTCGCAAGCGTGTTGCTGGTGCCCTGCGATGAAATTCCTCATCGTGAGGCATTTGAGCGAATGGCCTTAAAGACCCATAAATTCGTTCCCCTCTCCAGCTTCGGCATCACCACGCTCGGCGGCAAGGAATGGTATGAGCTATTCGGTTCGCTCTCTGCCCGTTCAAGTGCAGAAATGGTTGTTGAAGAGGTCGCCATTCTTGCTGCAAATGCGGTTGATGCGGCCGATATGATCGAGGAATGGAAACGCGGGGAGCTTGGGGAATGAGTGTCTGGGGCAAAATTTTCACCGCAATCCGCGGCGGCATCAACGAGGCGGCCGAGGCTGCGGCAGACGGTCAGTCCATGCGAATTCTGGATCAGGAACTGCGTGATGCGGAACAGGCTTTGCGACAGGCCCGCTCCGATCTCGCGGGCATCATGGCATCCAACAAAGTCGTTGCTCGCCGTCTGGAAGAAGGGCGTGCAAAGGAAGCCAAGGACGCCGAGAGCGCACGCTCTGCGATTACTGCCGGTCGCATGGACCTCGCGCAGGGCCTCGCCCAACGCATCGCCGGTGTCCGTGCCGAGATCCAGCGCGACGAGCAGGAACTTGAGCGATTAATACCGCGTCAACAACAAATGCTGAGAACGATTCAGGAGACCGAAGCCCGCATCAGCCAGATGAAGCGGGAAGTCGAAAATGTGAAGGCTAACGAATCGCTCTTGCGGGCGCAATCGGCTATTGCCCACAGTCAGGCAGGCGTGAACAGCCGTCTGGGCAGCGCGGTTGAAAGCCTTGAGCGCATCAAGAAACGTCAGGAACTCACAGCCGGTCGTCTCGAAGCCGGTGCGGAACTCGCAGCGCTGGAAAGCGGCGGCGATTTGGACCGGCAACTTCTGGAAGCAGGCATTGGCGGTAGAAGCCAATCGGCCGACGATATTCTTCAGCAGTTGATGGCACCAGCCGGAACGCCGCATCAGGTTATTCTGCCACCGATCAAGCAGGATAAAAACAATTAGCAAAATCGCTCTATGAAATCTTGAAAGGGGCCTTTGTCGGCCCCTTTCTGCATTGGTTTACGATATTCAGCCGACCGGCCAGTCTCAAGCGACATGGCGCCAATGAGGCTTCGCCGCATCCTCATTTTCCGTCTCGACGGGATCGAAGTCAGGATATGCCGCGAGCACTTCACGCATTCTGGAAAGCTGCTCCAGTAATACCTGAAGCTCCGCCACTTCCTGCGCCAGTTCGTCCTGCTGAGCACCGGCTTCTACCCGCTCAAAAGCCGTTTCCATCAACGGTGGAAGCCTGTTGTCATTGCCCAAAGGCTCGATATTGGCCATGATAAGTTCGCGCAGCCAGCCATGTGAACGGTCGTCATTGGCAACAGCATCCAGCATGGCTTCAATCGACAGTTCCGTTTCGTCTTCGGCCTGATTTTCCTCAGGATAGAAGTCTTCGAGCGAGGGCGTGCCAGTCAGAGATGTTTCAGCGTCCACCACATCGTCTTCAGCCAGAGATGGCGCCACTGCAATCCGCATCGGAACACTGGGCTCGAGGAGTTCTTCATCCAGGCGTGCCAACAGATCCTCAGAGGTCGCAACCTCGATGACAGGAACCACATCCGGCATAATTTGTGGCTCGATATCGAAATACGCGTCGTCCGCTTCAGTCTGGATTTCCTCTTTCGCCTCGATCTCGCGACGGCCGGGAAGGCATGCACCACCAAGACAAAGGCCCGCCAAGCCACCCAAGACAGAATAGACCCAAAGCGGAAGGCCAGACACTGAAACCTCACTTGCCTTCGCTGGCTGGAGCGGCAGGATCAGTGCAGCAGGCTTTACCTCACGCCGCTCGGCCCGCATAGCGTCAAGATAGATTTTGCGGAGATCTTCAATCTTCTTCTCAAGTGCCACATGCTCACGCAGTGCTACAGAAACAGGCTTGGCCGTGAGAGCGATGAGGTCTTTCTCAACTTGCGCATCTTCTACCTTCACATCCCCAAGCTGGCGATTGGTCTCAGCAATCAGTGCCGTCACGGCCTTTGCAACGGCAGTCCGTGCCTCATTGGCAGCACCCTCGGCAGCCATCAGGGTTGGATGCTTGGGACCGAGACTTGCGGAAAGCTGCTGGACCTTCAATTGAGCATCGAAAAGACGCTGGCGTTGTGCATCAAGCCCAAGTGCCTGCAATTCCTCCGGCAACACACGCCCGGCGAAATCGCTGGCCTTCCATTTTGCCAGGGCTTGCGCACGTGCGTTCAGCATATCCTGCTGACGCCCAAGATCATCCTTTTGTACCGCTAAAACCGTGCGTTGATTCTGATCCTGCTGAAAACTTGCAACATCAGCCTCAGAAATGCCGAGAGCATCCTTTGCAGCCTCAGCCTGTTGCAAATCCTCACGAAGCTTTGTGAGGTTCTGTTCCGTTTGCGGCGGCGTTTCCCGCTCAAATAGCCTTTTCAGCACTTCAGCGCTGGCATTGGCCACCTTGGCCGCTTCTTCCGCCTCAGCACTTTTGGCCAAGACCGTAACCGTTCGATGATCCGGCGAGATCAGGGGCGTCAGCATCGTCTGCAGACGTTGCCGCAGCGAAGCCTCAGACCGATCGATCGTCATGGCCTCGCCGGTGAGGAGATCATTCAGGAAATCAAAAACGCCCTGGCGAGAGCGAATATCCTGGCCGGACCAGCCAAGTTCTTCAGCGATTTGCGCCAGCACCTCAGGCTGATAAAGTTTGGACGGTACAGCCTCGGCAAGATCTGTCTGGCCAGGCAGAATAACATTCAGGCTTGCCGTTGCCGTAAACTGTCTTTCCAGGCGAAGCGGCAATGCAACCGGCGCAAGCGCACCCAGCGTGGCAAACCCTGCAAGCAGAAGCGATGTCAGTGCGGCCTTGGCGCTTATGCGCGGCCCGCTGCTAAACATGCTGTCCTTTATGACACCAAACGCCAACATGAACCCAACCGTGCTTGCCGCCACGCGAAATGCGTAGCCGTCGTCGCGACGGGGTTGTACCCTATCCGCCGCTGCCTCACCTTGGGTCTATCAGGACGAGCACGATGCTGCCCGGACTGCACCCAACATTAAGACAAGCTAAATTTATTTGGCGAATAAACCGTTAACGGGGTTTCTTGCGGCCCGTTGTCTAAAGAATTATTCTGCTTCTGGCAGAAGGCAAAGAAACCTGGAGAAAACACCGCCAGCCCATCATAGGACAGCGAAAGCTCGCTCTCCAGCATCAGCTCTTCTTCAAGGGAGCAGCTATCCACTAACACCAGATGCGGGCGGACCGCTCCGATCTCCGCCATCAGGCGTCCACCGCCACTGGAATCTGCCCCTGACGGCAAATGAGCGGCATAGACCTCATGCCATGGCACGTGAGAGCGAATGAAATCACGCGCAGCTGACAGGCGCTGACGATTGCTCCCCGCAAGAACCAACCGTTTCGGTTCCGCCATATAGGTCAGGAGCACCGGAATGAAATCAGCTGCTGGAACAGGTGTAAGCGCCTGTCCATGTAAGGAAAACCGCAACATGGTAGAAACCAGAGCAGTTTCCGGCAGAAGCATTCGTTGCGAAAGATTGTTTCGATACGTTTCGCGCAACAAGCCGTGAAGCAGAATAGGTGCGGTAACGAAAGAAACCGGCCTGTATCCAACCCGCACAGCCGTCATGGATTCCAGCAGGGAGAGGCTCTCAAGCTTACTGTGGGCGGGAAAACCTGCCAGCATGCTTCGATACCAGGTGGCGAGTGGAAACAACCTTAAAGCCATGCGTGCCTGAAGGCCACCACGGCGGTTCTCAGCGCGCCGGCGCAAACCGGCACGCGGTTATTGACCGGCAAATTATCGTCAGATGTTCTGCAAGACGGCAGGCGCATCGCACCACTCGTTTCCAAAGCAGGCGGCCCCTCCGCCGCTGCCCATAATTTTGAACTGAAGGCCGCCGCCGATATGCGCCAGTCTTCTCTCCTCACCCAGCGCAAGTTAGCGCGACTGGCGGTCATGGCCTATGTCCAGGATCAATGCCCGGAACTAGGCGCTTTTTCGACCTTCACGCCTTCAACGATCTTTGTTGGCGCGACCTGCTGTCCTGCCTGACGCTCCCCATTGGCGCGAATATCGTCCTTGGAGAGATAGTCGAGCTGTTCGACGAGAACATCCAGAACATAGTCCTGATGGAAACGTTCATTCAGCTTCTGCTTGATCGTAGATTTGAACGCTTGCAGATCGAAGCTGCCGGTATTGCCGAGATCGACCATCTTGTTGCCGACGAGCAGGGTGAACAGCTCGTCGGTCATCATCTCAGTCACAGGCAATTTCACACCCTTGATCTTTTCCTTGTCCATCAGAAAGGAAATACGGGTGATGAAATAGCCCTGAACAGCCCCATTTTTCAGCATGGGAATGTTGATGCTCTCGCCCTTCACCACTTCGGATTTGTCGCGTAGTTGCGCGGCCTCGTCGACAGGAGGCTTCGGCTTCGACATCTCAACGGAGAGGAAGACGGCGCCCAGCGTGACGATGCAGACCCAGAGGCCGGTGAGGATAAGCTTGACCATCAGGATTCGCTGTAAAGGAACTGTTCTTGTGTATAGGTGCCATCGCCATCGGCATCACGCGCGGCATTTTTAAGAATGTCGGCAACGGTGCGCACGGCATGCAGATGTGCCTCCACGCGGCGCGCATTCAGCGCCAGCTTGTTCTTCAGCACATGCATCTGATCCATGTAATTGACCGCCAGTTCCTGTGGATCGGTGGCGCGGAACAGCATCGTCAATTCATACAGGCAACGACTTTTATGCGCGTTCGAGACCTTCAGGTCGAACTGTGCGTCAGAGCCAATGCGCTCGTTCTCATTATCGATGATCATCTCAAGCCTGCCGAGTACGGACTTGATGCGATAATCACTCGAGATAGCTTCCACGTGCTCTGTTCCCATATGTGTCATTTTATGCCTCGGCTTGTGCGCGTTCAGTCGGCGCAAGATCGAATACTTTCCGCTCAAACTCATCGATCATGCTGATCGCCTTGTTGCGGCTGTCTTTGTCCGTGGTAGGGTTGGGTGCAACGTCATTGCGCATCTTGTCCAGCGAATGCTTGAACACTTGCTCGGCAATGCCAATGCCGCCGCTCTTCGACATTTCGTCGGCGATCTTTTCCGACATCATGCTCTGCCAGAATTCACCGGCCGAGCCCTTGCCATAAATCTCTTCACTATCCTTCGGCATCATGGAATTGACGAAGTTCTGGAGAATGGAGGCTTCAAATTTCCGGTACTCCTCCGGCATTTCAACGCCCTTGTCGGCTTTACGCGCTGTGTCCACATGGCTGCGCGTGCCTGCGCCACCGAGAAGATCCACAACGGTCGAAAAACCGGTTCCGGCAGCTGCCAGCTTCACGGCTGCACCTGCAGCGCGCGTTGCGGAGAGTTTTGCCTGCGCTTCCTGCACCGCGTTGGGATCGGCTGCTCGCAGCACGTCCATGACGAGATCGCTTGGAGGAGAGATCGCCACGTCTGCATCCTTTCGTCCAGCGGAATGAGGCACATAACAGGCCCCTTCCGTTCCATCCACTGAGAGCGTTTCGCGTTTAACAAAACACAAAATCGCATTAACTCTTTGTTTTCTCGAGCCGACTGGAGCGATAACTGCTTGCGGCCAATGGCAGAGCCAGTGATCGAACAAGAATGAGCATCGCTGCTTCGGATGGAGTGAGTATGCTGAGTGAAGCTTGGCTCAGGCTGGCGTGGCCCCCTGAAAATTCGGGATACAAAATAAAAATCTGACCGTCTCTCGCGGAGAAGTGCAAGGTGACGGCCTTCACCTTCACGGACTATTCTTTTCTGGCGGTCTTTGCGGCCAGGGTCAGCTCCAAAAGATCGTAGATGTCATTATCGTCGCGTTCGCGGTCCTCATCGGCACGCGCATCCTTCATCTGGTCTTCCAGCCTGTCGCCTTTTGTACGTTCGCGCAGCACACGCGCTTCCAGCACCTGCTGAACACCAAAGAGCTGCTGATCCTTGACCATCAGCCGACCGAAGCGCTCCGCATAGGTTTTGGAAAACTGCATATGAACAGGGGTCATGGAACCGATGGCATCGATCACCTTTTCCATGGAGTCGGCCACTTCCTGTCTCTGCTGGTTGGTAGCCGCCAGATCACCCTCGGCCATCTTTTCCAGATGTCGTTGAACATTAACGAGACGCTTCAGCTTCTTTGATCTTGTATCGGCGCCAGCCATGCCTTCCTCAGAATGAGTTGAACACGGGGCCGAAGCCATCCGCGAACTGCCGCGCCAAGGCGGCTATCGAAACATAGAGCATGAACACACCCCCTGCGAGGAGGAAGGGCGTGGAGATGAAGAAGATGGGAATTTGCGGTGCCAGCTTGTTGACCAGGCCGACGCCCACATTGAAAAGCAGGCCGAAAATCAGGAAAGGGCTTGCCAGGCGCAGCATGATGCTGGTCGATGCCCGTAGCGTATCGGTCAATGTAATCAGCATTTTCTGTGGCTCCATGACGGCGCCCACCGGCGTTGCACCGTAGGAATCCAGCAGAGCCCTGAGGACGACGTGGTGAAAATCCAGCATGAACAGCATCATCAGGCCGCAGAATGAGATGAAGTTCGTGACGCTTGTTTCCGACATATCCTCAAGGATGTCGTGGCCTGCCGGCGCGGAGAAACCGATGGACATGCCTATGATCGAGCCTGCGAACTGAAGTCCCATCACGTAAAGACGGGCAATCATGCCGTACATGATGCCGATCAGCATTTCGGTGCAAATCAGTCCGATATAGGTGCCCGTTCCTGACGAGACGCGCGGATAAACCGTGCTCCACAGGATCGGCAGTACCGCCAGCGAGATCGCGACGGCTACGAAAAGCCGCACATTCATGGGCAGGCGGGCGCTGGAAAAACCCGGCAGGGTCATGAAGCAGCCTCCCATCCGGCAAAAAACCAGAAAGAAGGCCAGCATCGTACCCTGCGGGTCGGTTATCATGAAATGGAGCCCAGTATCTTGATATCCAGCCCCTTCGCCAGTTCGACATGGGAAAGAACCGGCAGCGTGGCGAACAGTCTCTCGATGATCATGCGCACATAGGAGCGCGTTTCAGGCGATGTGACTAGCACGAAGGGCATGCCACGGTCCATGAACTCGCGGATCACTTTGTTGGCCTGTTCACTGAACTCTTCCAACTGGCGCGGATCGATATCGAACTCGACAACCTCGCCCTTGGAATCCCGCTTCAGTGCCTGATGGAAAAGCAGATCCCATTTGCTGCCGAGGCGCAGGACACGCAAGACCCCATTGTCGGTCAGATCGCCGCACAGCTGCTGGGACATGCGCACGCGCACATGCTCCACAATCTGCTCCGTCTTGCGAACATGCGGCGCAAGTTCTGCCACGGCTTCCAGGATGAGATGCAGGTTGCGGATGGAGACACGCTCCGCCAGCAAGAGCTTCAGCACCGCCTGCAAGCCGGAATAGGACATGTGCGACGAGCAAATCTCGTCCGCCAGTTTTTTGTATTCCGGGTCCAGCCGATCAATCAGCGTCTTCACATCCTTATAGGACAGAAGCTGCGGCAGGTTGTTGCGAATGACCTCGCTCATATGCGTGAGAACCACGGAGACGTTATCGATCGGGTGGAAGCCCTCACGCTTCAGATCGTCGGCAAAAGCTTCCAGAATGGAGACCGCTGGCATGCCGAAAGCGGGCTCGCGAATTTCATCGCCAGGAATGCTTGGCTTGCGGCCAGTTCCCGTCACGACCAACACTTCGCCGACGCGCAGCGCATTCGAAGCCACCGTCGTTCCGTGAATGCGGATCTGATAGGATTTTTCCGGGATGGAGATATCGTCCGAAACCTTGATTTCGGGCACGACGAAACCGTACTGCGTGGCAAATTTCTTGCGCATCTTGCTGACGCGGAAGGCAAGCTCCTGATGCGCGCCCAGAAGACGGGTGGAAATCTGCTTGCCAAGCGCCAGTTCGATCTCCGCCGTCCGCAGCATGGACTTGACCGAATCCTTATCGGCTTCCTTGGTCTGGATGATCTTCTTTTCTTCCGCCTCGCGACGCTGCTTGTTCTCCGCTTCGATGCGACGGGGAACAATCCAGGCACCAAAAGCCAGAACACCGCCAAGAGCCGCAAACGGAACGAGCGGCAGACCAGGCACAAGTGCCAAAATGCCCATCAACACGGACGAAAGTGTCAGAGCGCGTGGATAGCCACCGAGCTGATCGATGACGGCCTTATCGGCTGTACCGGCACTGCCGCCGCGCGACACGAGCAAGCCCGCAGCAAGGGAAACGATGAGGGCCGGAACCTGCGAAACAATACCATCGCCAACGGAAAGCTTGACGAAAACATCCGCAGCTTCGCCAATCGGCATTCCGTGGCGGAAGTAACCGATGATGATGCCGCCGAAGACGTTGATGGCAGTAATGAGAAGGCCAGCGATAGCATCGCCGCGCACGAACTTCGAGGCACCGTCCATGGCACCGAAGAACATGCTTTCTTCTTCCAGCTCGCGACGGCGATGCTGCGCCTCTTTCTCATCGATAATGCCTGCCGAAAGATCGGCATCAATCGACATCTGCTTGCCGGGAATAGCATCAAGGGTAAAGCGCGCACCGACTTCCGCGATACGCGTTGCACCTTTGGTGATAACGATGAAGTTGACCGTGACCAGGATCATGAAGACGATGACACCGATCATGAAATCACCGGACATGACCAGCGAGGCAAAGCCTGCAATCACGCCGCCCGCCGCATCATGGCCTTCGTGACCATGGGTCAGAATGGTTCTCGTCGTCGCGATATTCAGCGACAAACGCACCATTGTGGCGATCAGCAAAATCGTTGGAAAGGATGAGAAATCCAGGGGCCGCTGAATCCAGAGCGCCACCATGAGGATCAGAACGGAGAAGGCAATCGAAAATGCCAGACCAACGTCGATCAGAAACTTCGGGATTGGCAGGAACAGGATGCATAGAATGGCAATGATGCCGAGGGCAAAGCCGATATCCCGGCCGTCTGGATTGACCTTCGGGATTGTAAGTGCAGGTGTCTGTGCCATCGCTTCTTTCCGTCTCTTCATGAGAAGGCCGCGCAGCAGAAGCTACGCGAGTTCACTATGACCTTAGACATCGAAGCTTGCGCGAAGATGGCATGTCGTGCGCGCAGAACGGCTTTAGAGCGGTTCATTTTTTCCCGGAAACGTTGAGCCGCTCCAAGCCTTTGTCTGTGCGCATTTCCAGACGGAAAAACGGTTCCCACTTTTCCTGGAAATGCTCCAAGTCCTGGCGGAGAGGTTAGAAGCCGGATTGTATTCTGGAGAAAACGAGCTCGGAAAAAATGTTGATCTGCGAGCCGATGAAGGGGGCTGCCAATCCGCAGCTCAAGAGAATGGCGACGATCTTCGGCACGAAGGTCAGCGTCATTTCCTGGATTTGGGTTAGCGCCTGCAGAAAGGCAATCGCAACACCAACGACCATCGCGACAATGACAGCAGGACTGGCCGCAATGAGCACAGTGCGCATAGCTGCCTGCATGATTTCCAATGCGTCGGCTTCATTCATGTCGCCACCTCTCGCCTCGAATCATTCGAAGCCTTCTGAAGCATCTCTTTAATGTGTTTCAATACGCGTGGGAATGCATCGCAATGCAACGCATTCCCTTTGAACTCAGGCTACTGCTTGATACCCGGGATCGGCATGGATTTATAAATCAAGCAGCATGCTAAAAGTCTTGCAGCATAAATTGCACGCCGCATATGGCACACAATTCGGTATGGCCGATCAGCCAGCGTTCTCGGCAGGCTGATCCTCAGTCTGAGAGGCAGTGTTGTCTGTCGCAGGAGTAGCAGGTGGCGTAATTGCCGTATCGGAGACGACGACCCCGGCCTGCATGAGGATCTTCTCACCCTTGTCAGTCAGCGCAATAACGCCATCCGAATAGACTTCAACCTGGGCGATCTTGCCTGTGGTCTTGTCGTCAGCGCTCATCACGTATTTGCCGACTAGATCGCCAGCGCGCGTGATCGCTTCCGCCTGCAACATGCTCTTGAGGTGCGTGTTGGTCTGGATCGTCTGCTCTACCTGGGAGAAGGATGCCAGCTGAGACATCTGCTGCGATGCATCCATCGGCGATGTCGGGTCCTGGTTCTTCATCTGGGCGATGAGCAGCTTCAGGAAGCTATCATAGTTCAGGCTGGCCTTGTTGGCTGCCCCCGCAGAAGCAGAGGCATTGGCCCAGGGGTTGTTCGTGACCGAGCTTTTCGTGGTGGTCGACGTGGAACTGCCTGTCGGGTCTATCGCCATGGTGCGATCTCCCGGCGGATCTGCTCAACCGTTGCCGGCGTCATTTCCTGGTTGTTGAGGATGCGGTCTTCAGAAGCATAAAGCGAACGGATCGCCTTCAGGGCATCAAAAGCACGGCCACTGACCACAAGCGCGTCGACGCGCTTCAGCTCGGCCAGTATCTCTTCATCCTTGAAGCAGCTCAACAGCATGGTGATCGACTTGCGGAACATGGCAAGTGACTGTTCCTTGCCCTCCGGGTTGATCAGCATCATCTGAGCGATGAAGTACAGCTGGCGCAACGGAGTGGTTGCATCCTCAAGCTGCAAAACGTGATTTTCCAGGAGGAAGGTCACATCATTGAGAAATTCCAGAGCCACCTTGCGGTCGACGCGCAAAACAGCGCCGTTGATGAAGATTCGCTCGCCGGACTTCAGCGAAATGCGCAGTGTACTTTTCATTTCAAGCCATCCCTGATGATGGTGGTTACGTCGATAATGCCCTGGTAATTTGAGGATTCACGGCGTCTGATCAGCTCACACTCCTTGAGAATCCAGATGGCGATGGAGATGAGGTTGGCCCTCAGTTCCACATTCAGTTCATTTTCCGGCTGGCGGAGGTCCTCGATAAACCTGATCCAGACCCGCCGTGTGAAGAACAAGGCTTCAACCGCGGCGCCGGAATAATCTTCCGCATCCCGTGCAGCCTTCAAAAGTTCGATTGTGCGATCAAGCGCTTGACGTTCGCGGCTTTTGGCGTCCGCGATATCGTCCTCCATGACCTCGGCGTATGAAAACTGGTACATTCATGTATCCTTCATTTTCACTGACTTCCCTTTCCATCAAAGGAAGTTAATCAGACTCAACTTCTGTATTCTCGATGTCAGCGTGTAGGAGGCCTCAAGCAAAGCTTGCAGAGAGGTCACTTTGGTGGACGCCTCGTAGGCATCGACACCTTGCAAATCATTCAGATGCACTTCGAAAATCTTCTTCTGGGCTTCCAGGGATTCGTTTGCGGTCTTGATGCGTTCGCTGGAAATACCCAGTTCCGTGCGCGCCTTCGTGATACCGGTCTGGGCGCGACCAATCACCTCATTGGCTTTGACCACCACAACATTGCGCGCTGCTTCCGCTACGTCCGGCGTCAGAAACTCGGCGGACATCACGGTCCCCAGCATGAAATTACGGAAGCCTGCGCCATTCGCATTGGTCGAAGTCGTTACGACTTCCGACGAATTGATGCGGGTGGACATATTGGCATCGTTGGCATTGGAAGCATATGTCTTCCAGAAATCCTGCCCCACCACCGTGGCCGGGTGTGGCGGACTTGTGAGCGTTGACGTGCCATCGAACTTTGTCTCCATAAGATTGAGAAAGTTCTGCATGTCAGTTGCTGTCATGTCTGATTTTGTCGCAAGACCGTTGGTCGTCAGGAACTGGTTCAGTTCCCGGTCGAAGGCCTGCTTGAAGGGCGAGCCGGCTTGCGTGTAGGACGCCATTGGCGTCACATCTGTATTGACGCCCGCAAAAAGGTGCTCACCCGCAACCGAAATATTGGCCGCATCGGTGAATGAGTTGATGGCTGAATTAAGCCCTTGCACCGCATCGCCGAGGGTTGCGGGGCTGGAGGTCAGTGACGCCAGGATACCGCGAACGCTATCGATGGATTTAGACATATTGCCTAAAGCAGCATCGGAAGAATCAATACGGGTGGTTGCCACCGAATTGATAGTCAGCTGCGAGTCGATACGCATGACATCCCGGGTCAAATCGAGATTGCGCGACGTGTCCGCGCCGAGAGCCACACCCATATCCGCATGAACGCCGGTGGTGACTTCCTTATTGGCTTTTATCAGGTCCGTTTGGGCCTTCGCCATGACTGTGCGAAGACTGGATTGAACCGATACCGAAGAGCTGAATGATGTCTTCATGACTTATCCTGCTGTAGCTAACAAGGCTTTCATCATTTCATCGATGGTGCTGACCAACTTGGTCGCCGCCTTGTAGGATTGCTCGATTTCGAGAAGCAGCGAGAGCTCCTCATCGAGGCTGACCCCGGTTTCGTTGGAATAGGCTTCAGAAGCCCGCGACTGCATCGCCGTCTTGGTTTCATCAGCCGCACTGGCAGTGCTGCGGATCGCTTCCAGCCAGCCGGCCGAGCTGGAAGCATAGGTCATTACAGAAAGCGTGCCCTTAACATCAGTTGCAGGATCGAAAGCTCTTGTAGCCTTCATAGCCTGCGCGTAGCTGTCTATGAGAGCGGAATAGCCAGAGCCGCTGGTATTGACGACATAACCTGCATTCATGCCGCCATCACGGACGGTGGTAGGGTTCGTCTTTGCCGCGGCATTGACCTTGATCGCCCAGGAAAGACCAGGCTGCACAACGCCCGAAGCCGGAACCGAATTATCGACACCATTGGTGAAGAGGCCAGCCAGAGGCGTCAGGGCGCCGCCCGGGCCTTTTTCGGCGAATGAATTGATCAGGCCGCTTGCAACTTCATCCAGTTGCGCCTGGAATTTTGGCGCAATTTCATCGCGGATTTGAAGTAGCGCCTGCAGGGAACCGGAGGCGCTTGTATCACCACCCTGCCCTGGCGTGACCGCCGCTCCATCGATGAAAAGCTGGTTGCCTGTCACTGTTGCCGTATAGGTATTGGTCGGAACGAAGGAAACGGCACGGGGAATACGTTCGAAAAGGGTGGTGCCCTCGGATGTATAGAGCGCCATGTCTCCATTGGTGCGCGTGACAGTCGAAACGCCCACCATTTCCGAAATTTTCTTCAGCAGCGTTTCGCGCGTATCCAATGCGTTGCTGGGATCTCCGCCCGTCGCATTGGCACCGATCACCTTGTTGTTCGCTTCTTCGAATTGCTTCAGAAGACCGTTCAGCTCATCCACCTGGGATTTGATCTTGGAATCGGCGCGCTGACGAATACCCTGCACCTCGGTTGAGGTGTTGTTCAGGTTATCAACCAGATCCTGCGCGGCGGTAACGACGGCAGCACCCAGTGTCGTTTCGCCCGGTGCGCCAGCATAGGAAGACAAGGCATTGTACAGGGTTTGCAGGCGAGCGCTCGGCGAATTATCGTAGTCATTATTGCCGAGAAGATCGCGAATTTCCTTCGCGCCGGATAGCAAGGTGGACTGTCCGGACGCAATTGATGTGGTGAGAATGGTCTGCCGCAGGAGAGAGTCGTTCTGCGCTCGATCGATGCCTGTGACGACGGCACCGTTTCCAGAGTTGGTCAACACCGCACTCCGACGCACATAGTTTGGATTCTGTGCGTTGGAAATATTCGTCGACACCACGTTCGTTTGCTTGGAGGTGTTGTTGAATATTGTCTGGGCGGTGTTCAATGCTGTGGAAAGCGACATCTATGCTACTCCTGCGGAAGATCTTGGGTCCGCCTTAACGCTTCAGGTTCACCAGAACATCCAATAGTTCCGAACCGGTCTGGAACACCTTGGAATTGGCAGTGTAGTTTCGCTGGGATTCGATCATCTGCGTCAGTTCGTCGGCGATATCGACGTTGGAGTTTTCCAATGCGCCTGACTTGATTTTGCCGTAGCCGGTGCTGCCCGCATAACCCATGACGACAACACCAGAGTCATTGCTTTGCGAATAGACATTGCCAGCAAGAGGCGTCAGGTTGTTCGGGCTTTGTACATTGGCCATGGCGATGCGATATTTCGGAACCGACTGACCATTCTTATAGAGAATGGAAACGATGCCATCTTCGCTGATCTTCACCTTGTCGACAGCGCTTGCACCCTGGCCGTTGATATTGCCGGTGATCGTGTAGGCTGCACCTAGCTGTACATTGTTGGCGATGTCGATGCTTAGGCTTGCCAGCTGAGCGCCGTTGATCGGCATGGCAGTCGTGGTCACAGGCGTCGTGGGCGTCAGCAGTTTGCCATTGACGTCAAATGTGATGGCGGAGCTTGCCAAGGCCGTCGTCGTGCCAGACGTTGGGTCTGTGTAGCTGATATCGACAGTCCAGGCATTATTGCCCGTCTTCTCGAATTCCATGTTCAAGAGACGTGAGTTGCCCTGGCTATCATAGGCAACCACTGAAGATGCCTTTTTATAGCCGATCGCCTCGTTGGCCGGCAGGTTGCCCGAGACAAAGCCTGCGCTCGACGGCGTGGCCGACATTCCGCCAGCATTGACGTTGATCTTGCTGAGACCTTCAAAGCCGTTGATGACGATGGTCGGGTCGGTCGTGGACGAATAGGGGTAACCCATCAGCGTGAAGCCAGCAGCATTTTTCAAGCTGCCGTCGTCCTGAACCTCGAAATTACCAGCGCGCGTAAGATAGTCAGCGCCATCGGCTGCAGAAACGATGAAGAAGCCTTGGCCATCGATCGCCAGATCGGTCGCGGATGTCGTGCCGGTCAAAGCACCCTGGTCGCCAATTGAATAGCGAATGGTTGTGTTGACGCCGCCGGAATTGTAGTTTCCGCCCGTAGAGGGCAATACCATCGACGAGAACTGAGTGGAGGCCTTTTTGTAGCCAACGGTGCTGGAATTGGCAATGTTGTCGCCCACCGTGCTCAGGCGATTGGCTTGGGCATTCATACCGGACACGCCGGTTCGCATGGTTCCGTAAAGGCTCATATCAAATCCTCGTTCTGCCTATACGACGACACTAGATGACGGGCCTTGCGTGAAGCTGGCTGTTTGGCTGTTCATCAGCCTTTCCACACATCCTGATAGTAGGAGCAGACCGGGGCATTCTCCGAGGTAAACAAAATACAAACCCCGGAAACCTATGTCGATTTCCGGGGCTCAAACTAGCTAATAGCGCGTAAAGATTGCGCAACATGATGCGAAAGTTGTGTCAGTTCCAGTCGATGCAGTAGCCGAGGAAGCGCTTGCTATCGACCGGATCGAAGCCGAGCTTCTTGCGCAGCTTCTTGCGCAGCTTGCTGATGTGGCTCTCGACCACATTTTCTTCGACCTCTTCATCGAAGATGCCGTAGATCGCGTTGAAGATCTGGGTCTTGGAAACCCGACGACCGCGATTGGCGACTAGGTATTCGAGAATGCGACGCTCGCGCCGTGGAAGAGGGAAAACCTCGCCCTGGATTTCCGGGTCGCGGCCATCGTCGAACACGCGAATGGAGCCGACATCGGTGAAGTTCGCCAACGCTTTTACACGGCGGCGAATAGCTGCCGCACGCGCCAAAATCTCACGCGGATGCACTGGCTTGCGCACCACATCATCGACGCCGCTGTCGAAGAGGGCAAGCGTTGCTTCCAGGGAAGGCTGATCGCTGACTGCGATGACAGGAGCCGAGGTACGATCACGAATTGCGCGTGGCAATTCGAGTGCATGCTCGCTCTGGCCGATCAAAAATGCTTCCACCGCAGCAATGTCTGTATCTGCTGCCGTGTTGACCCATTCCCCAAACTCACGGGGATCAAATCCTGTTGAGGGTACGCCCTCGCGTCCAAAAAGTGAGGTGTAACCCTCTTTAACAAGCTCACGCTCATCAACCACTACGATCATTCGTCCGCCTCCGAATCAGTGTGGTGCCTCGATGGACTATGGGTACGAATCGCAGCCTTCATGAACAACTACCTAAAATTAACCATAGCTTTTAATAGTTGATTAAGGATGCTGTTCCGATTTGCGCTATATCTAGTGGGTCTCGCCAAAAAGCCGCACAAATTTTCAGTGGAAAAGTTAACGCCCTATAAAGATGCCCTTGATTGGCCACTTTTTCGCCAAATCAGTGACAATCGGCGAGTTGGTCAACTAATGCTTTCGTCAACAAACTATTAGTTGTGTTCATTGACAGAATTTTGCAGCTGCTGGTGTCCACTTGCCATAGCCGGTTGCGACCAGATTGGACATGACACGGCACACATACTGCTTCTGGGCGGGATCGTTATTGGGTCCAGCATGGTATCTGGCTACCGCCATAGTCCAGGTTTCATGTCGGTCATGCAGGTTGCGGAGGAATTTTGCCGCGTATTCCACGTTGCGCTGAGGGTCCAACATCTCCTGTACTGAGGAGAAATTCTCGCCGTGAAAATGGTGATTGATCTGCATGCAGCCCATGTCGATCAGCACCCGCCCCTGCCTTTTGGCCTCGACAAAAGCCTGCATGGCTGCGGCCGGCGTCTCCGGAAAATAGGCCTTGCCCTCGATATTCAGCGCCCAGGGATAGAGGCTTCCCTTTCGCCCGGTCTCCGCGAGACCGACCGAGTAGAGAATACCTTCCGGGATCTGATATTTGGCTGCTGCGGCCTGAATCTCGCGTTCACACGCGCCTGCTGCAACCGCCTTGGCCTCAGAGATAGATATCGTCAGAGCGAGCGTCGCCGCCAGCGGCAGCAACACGCGAATCCGAGACATGATCATTGGAATCCATTCCTGAATTGAAAGAGGAGCCTGAGCGGCCGGATTGCCCCTGCCCACCGCTGCCCTGTTGGCCGAGAGCGGCCCCGCGTTGCCCCAGATCGCCCCCCTGGCTTGATCCATCGGACGCCTGCGGCGAAGGCGTTATGCTGACCGAGACCTGATCGACCGTAAAGCCCTGTGAGCGCAGAGCATCAAGTATTCCAGAGCTATCCTGCGAGAGTTGATTGTGTGCCGCGCGGGTTTCCACGGTCAGATGAACGGTCAGCTGATCGCCGGTCAGTTTCAGCGTTGCAGTCACCATTCCCAAATCGTGCGGCGTCATCTGTAGCTTGAGCGTATTCACCACATTGCCGGTGCTGCTCTGGGAAGCAGCGTTGGAAAGGGACGCGCTTGGATGCATGGCAGACGTCCATTCCGGCTCGTTTGTCATGGCCGAGGTGAGTGCTGCCGCATTATTGGACAGATTGAAGCCGAGGAAACGGCGCGCGTCGAGCACGGTCACGGTTTCGCTAGAACCGTTGCCGCCGCGTGTGACGTCAAAACGTGCCTTGCCATCGCTGGCAGTTGAGATCGTCATGTCCATGCTCGCGCCGCTCCGCTGGCTTGCCAGGTGGAACGTACGTCCGCTGCCGCCTTCAACCTGGCCCGGCATAGAGAGCGCATCAGAGCTCTCCTCACCCTTGCCAGCGCCCGCCGCAGCCAATTGCGCCATATCCAGCCTGTCACTTCCGCGGGACGTCTTTTCCGTATTCGTGTCGCTACGGCCCATGGTTTTTTGAAGGCCTGCGGCCTGCGCCAGACCATTCAAAGCCTGCATGTCCTGCCCGGTAAGCAGAGACAGAACGGTTTTGACATCCGGCTCAATAGATGTTGCCGTTGCCTGGGCCTCAGGTTCGTCTTTGGCCTCACCAGCTGCCTGGTCTGTCTCGCCCTTTGTCGCAAGAGGATCGACAACAGCGTCTTTCTTTTTTGCTGCAGCCATCTTGCCAGAGAGTTTGGCCTCTGCCAGCGCGTTCTTCTCCAGGTCGCCAGCCTCGGCCCCCATGTCGTTCGCGCTCTTGCTTTTCAACGCAAGCATTTTGCCATCGGCGAGTGCTGCGGTATTGGCCGCCTTTAATGCGCCAGAGCCGATAAGAGCCGCGGATGAGATGCTGATCCGACGATTGCCCGGACCTTCCTCGTCGCTGTTATGCTCGTCATCCCGGCTCTCGTTGAGACGACCATTTCCTGGACTATCGCTTGAAAGCTTGGATTCACGCCGGTTAAGGCTCGAAAGGGTTTTGCCGAAGCCGTCATCCTCCCCTTTGTTACCAGCGCGAGGCTGATCCTGAGGTGCGGCTGTCGGGCCGGGAGCAGGTGTATTCAAAAAGGGTGGCAGCATGACTTATCTCTCCTCCTTGAGCATATCGTCGATAGCGCCCAATCTCGATCGGCCTCTGTCGACGAATGTCTTGAAGTCGGGGTCGAGCGCATGCGCGTCTGCCGAGGGGGGCGAATTTGCTCCGGCTGCGGCGCCCGCGGCGTCATGCCCGGGCAAAGCAGAGGTTTGCTCTGCACTGATCTGATTTTCGAGGTTAACTGCCTTGTCTTGCTCCAGGCTTTCGAGGCTCGGCTGCCGCACCACTTCTGCCGCCACCCGGCGTGCGGCATCGCGAAGCGCTCTGTCCTCAGCGCTCAATGCCTCATCGGGAATTTGTTCCAGGGCCTTGACTGTTTCCTGAACCTGAGAGGTAGAGACTTGCGAAACGCTTTCGAACAGCTTTGCGGCGGTTGCTCCTGTTTCGCGAGCACCATCTGTGCGTTGACCGGCGCGATCCGCAGCCAGCTTGGCAAGTTCGGGTTTACCCTTGATCGCGGCCTGACGCGCCATGCGCAGGAAAATTTCCTGGGCGCGATCATTGTCCATCACTTCAAGAGCTCCATCCACATCATCGATGGAAACCTCACCGAAATGATCGACCGCAAGTGTTACAAATAGATCGGCAAACTGGCTGGCATAGGGCGAGTGAGAAAAGCGGCGCGCATATTGCCGCGCATAGTGAAGCCCTTGAAGGGCATTTCCATCTTCCACGGATACCGCGATGGAGCGACGTAGTGCCGCTTCTTCGACAATCGTACCTGGCGCCAGCAACCTAGCCGTATCGTAGAAGGACAGCGCTTTCTTTCGATCGCCCGCAATCATGACATTCCCGGCCACGAGCGCGAGATAGGGGCCAATCCGGTGATCGCGATATTCGGGCACCATTTCTGAAAGTCCGCCGGAGACCATCGTCCCGCGCCCTGCGAGATATTTTCGCAAGGCGTTGGCAACACGGTTATCGAAATTGCCCGATGCATCCTTTGAGACAAGATATTCAAGCGTGGCCGGATTTCCGCCGCTCATGGCATAGATGAGCGCTGCATCCACGTTGCGCGGATCATCGAAAACCTTCAGCGAGGACGAGCGAAGTCGCTTATCGATTGTAGCCAGAAGAAATTTTTGCATTTCACCGGCGGAATGGTCGCCCATGACCACCGTATCCTGCACAAATTGCAGGGAGCGCACCATCTGGTACGGCTCCAGATTGTCATCCACCTGTTGGGCACCCGAAATGGCCGGCCAGACGGCAGAAAGCGCCGTTGCCGCAAGCAAGGAGAAAGGGTGCCGTAGACGCCGGATCATCAAGCCTTACCGTCCTCAAGCAGAATTTCGATGCGCCGGTTCTGGTCGGCCATGGGATTTTCCGGCACTTGCAAGCGGCGATCGGCATAGCCGGATATCTGCTTGACCCGATCTTCAGTCAGCCCACCCTTGACCAGCATGAAATAGGCACTGTGAGCGCGGGCAGCAGAAAGCCGCCAGTTATCGTTTTCGCCGGACTTGAACGGACGCGCATCCGTGTGGCCGCGAATGAGCACATCGCCTTTGCGGTCTTTCAAGATGGTGCCAATCTTTTCCATTGCCAGAACCAGCTCCTTGCGCGGAACGGCAGAGCCAATGTCGAACATCGGAGTGTTCAGCTGGTCGGATATCGTGATCAGCAGGCCGCCCTCACTTGGCGTCACCACCAAGCCCTCTGCCAACTTGCCAGCCACACCGGAAATCTGGCTTTCGATTTCCTTCTTAAGGTCCTCTGCCTTGCGCGCTTCCGCAGCGGCGGCAGCAGCATCAGCCTGCTGGGTGGCAGCATCGGGCCGCGTCTGCGGCACAGCAACGGATGCCATCTCAATCTTGGCCGTATCCGGCTGTTTGCTGACATCCGTCGCAGTTGCAGCCTGTTGGGCTGGCGGGGTCTGCGGCAGCATTTCCTGCATCGCTTGCGCTGAAGGATCGACCGGCTGCTTTTCAGCAGGTGCCTTGTTCTGTCCGTCGGCCTTCGTCACTTCAATCTGCTTGGTCCAGAAATCAGGATCGAATGGATCGCGATACGCCTCACCGCCATCCGCGCCGGTAGCGGGACCGGAAGAGCTGGCACCACCCTCACCCTTTGCGCTGACATTCGCCTGCTGGCCGACTTCCTGGGCAATTTCAGCAAGAACCGAATAGGGGTTCTGGAAAAAATCAGCCTCCGAAAAATTAGCCTGATCGCCTGAGCTTTTGGTCATGTCCTCGCCGGTTGCGGCGGCAGCGCCAACCTGATCGGCATCAGCCTTGACCTTGGAGCGTTCCTTCTGCTCCTGGCCTTCCGCTGCATCGACAGGCTTTTTAAGACCCTTCTGCGCGGGCGTCTCATCAGAAAGCTTGATCGGATTGAAATAGCTGGCAACGGACGCTTTCGTTTCTTCGTTGGCAGCGTTGACGAGCCACATAACGAGGAAGAAGGCCATCATGGCTGTCATGAAGTCGGCATAGGCGATCTTCCACGCGCCGCCATGGTGGCCATCGTGACCGCCGCCATGCTTCTTGACAATAATGATTTCATTCTTGCCGTGATGGTGGTTTTGCTCGCTCATCCCAGCACTTTCTTCACACTACCGGCCCAGGCGGAAAGACGCGTTACCAGCACCGATTCATCAATATCGACAGAGAGGTCGAGATCGTCATTTTCAATGTGACGCAACTCGGGCGCTTCAGCACCCAAGGCATCGCGGAACTTCTCAAACAGGGCAATCGGGCCCTTGACGGTCAAGCGCGTCACCCCTTCGCTGGTGAGAATATCGCGGACCATATCGGCGAGGTCTTCGGCGGCTTTGGCAGCAAGTGCCGCTTGTAAAACAGGCGCAAGTGCAGCCGCAGTCAGATCTTCCAGCGTCATGGCCAGCGCATCGCGCATGCTGCGAATCTGGTTTTCCAGATGGATGACCGCCTCCCCTTCCAATTGCTCGCGAAGGGCCGCAAGAGCGCGGGCATGTTCAGCCTCAAGTTGCTCGCGCTCAGCCTCATGGGCGGCGGCAGCCAAACGCTCACCTTCTGCCTTGCCGTCCTCGAAAGCCGCGGCACGTTCTGCTTCCACATCGATGGAAGGCATGAAATCCACCGTGGGCTCGAATGAAAACGAGGCACCGAAATCGGGCTCATCCATCACCGGCGCAACAACCGGCGGCGGAGCAGAGGAAAAATCTTTGAGGTAACGGGCAAGAGGTGCGGTCATCAAGAAATCTCCTGCCCGCATGCACAGACAGCACTGCAAGCGACGGCTTGGGAAGAGGGATGGGATGGACCGGTCAACGCCATGGATACCATTGACTCCGCTGCACTGGGTTCTTTCACGCTTTCCAGATTAAAAACAAAGAGCGTGAATATTTCGAAACCATAGGCAGTCAAACTTGCGCGAAAATGAAGATTGGGCCGCGAACTGGCGGATCGCGGCCCAACTTTGACCAAGGCGCGGCATGCGCTTTGGTGATCGTCTTACTGTTTGAACAGCTGCAGAATATTTTCCGCATTAGTGTTGGCGATCGAAAGCGACTGGATGCCCAGCTGCTGCTGTGTTTGCAGCGCCTTCAGGCGGGTCGATTCCTCGTTCATGTCGGCATCGACCAGTTTGCCCACACCTTTGTCGATCGAATCCATCAGAGAGGAAACGAACGCCGTCTGCATATCGATACGGCTGGTGATAGCACCGAGCGCGGAAGCCGAATCCGTCAATTGCTGAAGCATATTTTCGACAGCGTTCAGCATTCCCCCCAGCTGTTCCGTCGTCGTGTTGGCATCCAGCTTGATCTCAGTGCCGGAACCCATGCTCGCCGAGCTGGCATTGACCAGGTAATAGGCAGCCGTCACGACCGTACCGGCGGACGTCGTTTGGTTCACGGTCCAGTCCTTGGTCAAAATGCCCCGACCCGCACTGGATGTGTCGATCATGATCGAATTGGCCGCATTGAACTCAAGCGTGGTCAAAGAAACCGCGCCATCTGCTGCACGGTTGAATGACGCCACGATATTTTTCGGGCCAGCACCCACGGTGCTGCTGTTAAATAGCCAGTTCTCGCCGGAGAAGGAGGCAGATTCGGCAATGGAAGCCAGCTGATTCTTGAGCTGCTGCAATTCCTTGTCGATCTTGGTCTTGTCAACGCCCGGCTCGGAAGCCGCGGTGATCTTGGACTTGATCTGATCAACAACCTTGATGGCGGACTCAAGACCCGTATAGGCCGTGTCCGTCTTGGCGGCACCCAATCCCAATGCGTCCTGAACCGTGCTGAGCGCCTTGTTATCTGAACGCATGGTCGTCGCGATAGACCAATAGGCCGCGTTGTCTGCTGCCTTTTCGACGCGATAGCCCGAGGAAATCCGGGCCTGAACCTGCTCCATGTTCTGGTTTACGGAACGAAGCGTCTGAAGCGCGGCAAGTGCGCCCGTGTTGGTAATAATACTGGTCATAAAGGATTGCCCCTGGATGCGAAACGGGACATGCCGGAGCCTCACCGGCAACGCGCGACAGCATCATGCTTACGCACAGCCACGACGTGACACAGCGTTCGGCGTTCTGAAACAATGCGCGCGCTCAAATGCCCGAAGGCAAACCGGCGGCTGGCTTGTCTTGAAACCGATAAAGCTGGATTCTGCTTGTGCGAGGCTGGCGTTGGAACGCAAACTACTCGAATTACCAATCTTTTTTGAAGTCAGGCTGGCATTTTACAGGATGGAAAGGCTCTTCGTCAGTCAATAGCTTAGACAACGGAAAAGGCCGCACCCAACGGCGCGGCCTCTCCAAGTAGCTATCGATAATCCGTTATTACTGACGGAAGAGTGTCAGGATGTTCTGCGAGTCGCTGTTGGCGATCGACAGAGCCTGGATGCCAAGCTGCTGCTGCGTCTGCAGAGCCTTGAGGCGGGTCGACTCTTCGTTCATGTCGGCATCAACCAGCTTGCCAACGCCCTTTTCGATGGAGTCGGTCAGGTCGTTGACGAAGCTTGTCTGCAGATCGATACGCGCATTCATGGCACCGATGTCAGCAGCTGCATCGGTCATGTCCTGAAGCGCTGCTTCCGTAACGGAAAGGGCAACCGACAACTGATCGACCGTTGCATTGGTGATGTCGAGCGTCAGGATGCTTTCGCCGAGCGAACCACCACCGAGCGAACCAACGGTCTGAACGCCAACGGAGTTGGTGTAGTTGGCCGTGTAGACCTTCGTCAGGATACCGGAAGCGGTGGAGTAGGAACCGGCGCTTGCCAATTCAGCGATCAGCTTGGAGTTGGTCGCGTTGTACTGCAGCGTCGTCAGGCTGATGTTGCCGGAAGCGTCGCGGTTGAAGGAGCCAACGATGGACTGCGTGCCAGCCGTGTTGACGCCAGCCTTTTCGTAAACCCAGTTCTGACCGGAGAAGGAAGCAGACTTGGCAATCGAAAGCAGCTGGTCCTGCAGCTGGTCGATTTCCTTCTGGATCTTGCCCTTGTCAACGCCTGGCTGCGAAGCGGCAGTGATCTTCATCTTGATCTGGTCAACAACGCTGATGGAGCTCTTCAGAGCCGTGTAAGCGGTGTCTGTGGTTGCAGCGCCGAGGCCGAGTGCGTCCTTGACAGTGCTCAGAGCATTGTTGTCCGAACGCATGGTCGTTGCGATCGACCAGTAAGCAGCGTTGTCAGATGCATCTTCAATGCGATAGCCGGAGGAGATCGCGCTCTGGGTCTGCTCCATGTTGCTGCTGATCGAGCGCAGGGTAGACAGAGCTGCAATCGCTGCGGTGTTGGTCAGAATGCTGGTCATAGGATGCCCCTACTGAAATACAATTGACGAGAAACTCCGGGTTTGCCGGCAAGGGGTGGCTTGCGTCATGCTCGCCCGCTCAGGTTCTCTGCCTTCGGGCGCACCGCTTGTGTGTCTTCATATAATTCTATTAAGGTTAACAAAGACTAAATCCGCGTTCGGAAGTTTTAATGCATTTCGGCAGCTGGGCGGATTTACGGGGGTAAATCCGCCAAAATGAGCGGAATTACGCAAGCAATATCGGCTATGATGAGCGTGCGGCGGCCAATATTCGTTAACATTGTGACTGCCAGAGTGTTCGATGCCATTAAAACGCTCTCGACACTCTTCCGATTCGCGCTGCAGGCATGTGTCGAGGTCAACGCCTGAGACTTCCCGAATCATGATGCATAAAAAAAATCGCGCCCTTTCGGAGCGCGATCTTTAAGATTGGGATGGATCTGTCGATTAACGGAAGAGCGACAGAATGTTCTGCGAGTCGCTGTTGGCGATCGACAGAGCCTGGATACCAAGCTGCTGCTGCGTCTGCAGAGCCTTGAGGCGGGTCGACTCTTCGTTCATGTCAGCATCAACCAGCTTGCCCACGCCCTTTTCGATGGAGTCGGTCAGGTCGTTGACGAAGCTTGTCTGCAGATCGATACGAGCGTTTACAGCACCGATGTCAGCAGCTGCGTTGGTCATGTCCTTCAGAGCAGCTTCCGTAACAGAAAGCGCAATTGACAACTGATCGACCGTTGCATTGGTGATGTCGAGCGTCAGGATGCTTTCGCCGAGCGAACCACCACCGAGCGAGCCAACAGTCTGCACGCCAACGGAGTTGGTGTAGTTGGCCGTGTAGACCTTCGTCAGCATGCCGGAGGCGGTGGAGTAGGAACCGGCGCTTGCCAATTCAGCAACCAGCTTGGAGCTGGTCGTGTTGTACTGCAGCGTCGTCAGGCTGATGTTGCCGGAAGCGTCGCGGTTGAAGGAGCCAACGATAGCCTGCGTGCCAGCCGTGTTGACGCCAGCCTTTTCGTAAACCCAGTTCTGACCGGAGAAGGAAGCAGACTTGGCAATCGAAAGCAGCTGGTCCTGCAGCTGGTCGACTTCTTTCTGAACCTTGGACTTATCAACGCCTGGCTGCGAAGCGGCAGTGATCTTCATCTTGATCTGGTCAACAACGCCGATAGAGCTCTTCAGAGCCGTGTAAGCGGTGTCTGTGGTTGCAGCGCCGAGGCCGAGTGCGTCCTTGACAGTGCTCAGAGCCTTGTTGTCCGAACGCATGGTCGTTGCGATCGACCAGTAAGCAGCGTTGTCAGATGCGTTCTCAACGCGGTAACCGGAGGAAATACGGCTCTGCGTCTCTTCCATACCCGAGCTGATCGAACGCAGGGTCGAGAGAGCAGAAAGGGCTGCGGTGTTGGTCATAATGGAAGTCATCGAATTCTAGTCCCTTGTTACAGTTTACTTTTTGGGGACATACCGGACTGGATTACCGGCAATGACGATCGGCTTCATGCCACTCGGTTTCAAAATTGTGAACCGCCGCGTCATATGCAGACATTTATCGTTGGTTTTCCTTGCTAAACTCTTAAATTTATAAAAAATTTTCCATAATTTTTATCCAAGCGCGTCTGACCCACCTGTGGGCGTTAATCCCAAAGCAGATAGCGGTCATCCAGACTGCGTCTTGCGATTGAAAGTCATTTTTTTAGCAGCAGTCGCTCCCGCAAAACCGCATAGGATTTGCACGACATGCGTCAGCAGCGCATGATTTATAGATGGAATAGCGCGCATAAAAAAATCGCGCCCCTTTCGGAGCGCGATCTTTAGGATTGGGATGGATCTGTCGATTACCGGAAGAGCGACAGAATGTTCTGCGAGTCGCTGTTGGCGATCGACAGAGCCTGGATGCCAAGCTGCTGCTGCGTCTGCAGAGCCTTGAGGCGGGTCGACTCTTCGTTCATGTCGGCATCAACCAGCTTGCCAACGCCCTTTTCGATGGAGTCCATCAGGTCGTTTACGAAGGTCGACTGGAGGTCGATACGAGCGTTTACAGCACCGATGTCAGCAGCTGCGTTGGTCATGTCCTTCAGAGCAGCTTCCGTAACGGAAAGAGCCTTCGACAGATCGTCAACAGAAGCGTTGGAGATGTCGAGCGTCAGGATGCTTTCGCCGAGCGAACCACCACCGAGCGAACCAACGGTCTGAACGCCAACGGAGTTGGTGTAGTTGGCTGTGTAGACCTTCGTCAGCATGCCGGAAGCGGTGGAGTAGGAACCGGCGCTTGCCAATTCAGCGATCAGCTTGGAGCTGGTCGTGTTGTACTGCAGCGTCGTCAGGCTGATGTTGCCGGAAGCGTCGCGGTTGAAGGAGCCAACGATGGACTGCGTGCCAGCCGTGTTGACGCCAGCCTTTTCGTAAACCCAGTTCTGACCAGAGAAGGAAGCAGACTTGGCAATCGAAAGCAGCTGGTCCTGCAGCTGGTCGATTTCCTTCTGAACCTTGCCCTTGTCAACGCCTGGCTGCGAAGCGGCAGTGATCTTCGTCTTGATCTGGTCAACAACGCTGATGGAGCTGTTCAAAGCTGTGTAAGCGGTGTCTGTGGTTGCAGCGCCGAGGCCGAGTGCGTCCTTGACAGTGCTCAGAGCCTTGTTGTCCGAACGCATGGTCGTCGCGATCGACCAGTAAGCAGCGTTGTCGGAGGCGTTCTCAACACGGTAACCGGAAGAAATACGGTTCTGCGTCTGCTCCATGCCCGAGCTGATCGAACGCAGCGTGGAGAGAGCGGAGAGAGCTGCAGAGTTGGTCATAATGGAAGTCATCGAATTCTAGTCCCTTGTTACAGATTACTTTTTGGGGACATACCGGACTGGATTACCGGCAATGACGATCGGCTTCATGCCACTCGGTTTCGTAACCGCGAAACCAAACGCGTCATATGGGGATGATAATCACAGGGATTCCTTGCAGATTCATTAAACGGCGAGTCGAAATTGTCCCTATCCCACAAGACAGCGAGTCGGTTTGGGGCAAGTTTCGCGCCTTACGCTGGAATTGAACGATTTTACCAATACGCGTCTGAAGCGGAGCCAAAGTGTCACATCATCCTCTCTACAAATCTGCGAAAAAGAGCTTTCGCGAGGGAGATTATAACAAGACCCTGGAAGCGCTGAACGTGCTGATGGACGACCAGTCTGACTCCACGGTCTACACGCTTTTGGGCGAAACGCTGCTGAAGATGGACATGAAGCGGGAGGCAGCACAGACTTTCCAGCTCGCCGCCGAAGCCGGTGGCAGCAAGGCAGATGCGGCAAGACGCAAGGCTATCCAGCTTTGGTACGAATTGAACGAGCTCGATAACGTGCTGGCGCTTTCTGCACCCTTGGCGGAAGCGGCCCAGAAGGACCCTGAACTGGCCTTCTACATTGCCTCATGCTTCCTGTTGAAGAACGAGAAGGAATTGGTGCGCGTTTACTTGAAGACGCTGGCCGAGAGCAAGGATTCCAAGCATAACAGCCTGGCGCTGATCCTTTTGAGCAACATGCCAGAGGACCAGCGGGATCGTATGACGATCAAGTCTCTGCTGAAGCGTTACCCGGATAGCCCGCTTCTCATTCACACCTATCTGGTGACCTCGCGAGAGATCAACGATTACGACGCCATTTCAAAGTACCAGCCGATTGTCGATCGCAGCTTCGCCAAGAACGATCCGCGTGCCTACAAGGCTGAATCCCCCTTCTACCACCTTCATTGGCAGGATGATGAGGCCATCAACAAGATCGTTGGCTACGATCCGAATGCCGTGCCACCTGGCTTGACGGCCTCCCGTCGCAGAATGCCGCATCAATGGGCGGACAAGATCCGCGTCGGCTATCTGTCCTCGGATTTGTGGAGTTCCCACGCGACGATGAAACTCTTGCGCGGCGTGCTGGAAGATCACGACCGCAGCCGCTTCGACATTACAATCTTCTGCTACACGGACCGGGAACGTCTGGATTCCGACGAAGTCCGCAGCAAATGGGGCAATGTCGTTGATATTTACGACATGAACACGGATGAAGCCGTTAGAACGATCCGCTCCCACGATATGGATGTGATTGTCGATCTGAAGGGTCAGACCCGCGAAAGCCGCTCCCATCTTTTGAACTACAAGCTTGCTCCCATACAGGTAGAATGGCTGGGCTACCCTGGCACAACGCCGAATATCGATGTCGATTACATCATCGGCGACCATTATGTTCTGCCCGATTATGCAAAACCCAATTACTGGGAAAAATTCTGCCGGCTGCCGGATTCCTACCAGCCGAACGATGTCATGCACCGTCCGCAGCCGCTGCCATACACGCGCGATTATGCGGGCCTGCCGGAAGACACCTTCGTATTTGCTTCTTTCAACCATACCCGCAAGATTTCATTGCAGAATATCGAGCTATGGATACGTATCCTGAAGGCAACGCCGAACAGTTTCCTTTGGCTGTTGTGCGCCAGCAATGAATCTCATGCCAATCTGACCAAGAAACTGGTATCGAACGGCATCAAGCAAAACCGTTTTGCCTTCACGCCGCTGGTGCAGTACGCCGATCACATTGCACGCATTGGGCTTGCGGATCTTGGTCTCGATACCTTTCCGGTGAACGGCCACACAACCACATCGGAACAGCTATGGGCAAACCTGCCCGTACTGACCAAAAAGGGCACACATTTCGCCTCTCGCGTTTCCGAAAGCCTCCTGCACGCCATCGGCATGCCGGAACTGGTGGCGCAAGACAGCGAAGACTATTTCCGCAAGGCCGTGGAAATCTACGAGAATCCACAGCTGGCGCTCGAACTGAAAGAGCGGTTGAAGGTCAATAAGTACGTCAAGCCGCTATTCGATCACGTACGGTTCCGCAAGCATCTGGAAAAGGCCTACGAGATGATGGTCGATCGCGCCCGCCAGGGACTGGAGCCGGATCATATCGATGTACCTGCCCTGCCGGAATCAACCGAACCCTTCTATCGTCCCGCCTGATCCGAGGCGCCTGCGGCCAAAATTTCCTGAGTGGAGCGAGTGATGGATCATCCTATCAAGCTGAGCATTTGCATTCCGACCTATAACAGGTCTCATTTTCTGGAACGTCTGCTGGGTCTGATTGCGGATGAGTACCGCTTCCCCTTCAGCTACGAAGTGGTGATATCTGACGATTGCTCCAAGGATAATACGGCAGAGGTGGCAAAAAACTTTGCAGATAAGGGACTGCCCGTCGTCTATCGCCGCTGCACGCGCAATGTGGGCTATGAGAAGAACCTGCTAAGCGCCCTGCATCTGGCACGCGGCGAGCTTATCATCTATCTCGGTGACGACGACCAGTTGATAGCGGAAGGCGTGCTGGATGCGGTCAACTATATGGATGCGCATCCGGAAACCAGCGTCTGCTACACACCTTCGATCACCCGCAACGAGGTTGCCGGAACCGATATCGCCCAAAGTTTCATCATCCAGCGCGATCATGTTTTCAAGCGCGGAGATTTCGATGGAGCGCTCAAATTCATCCTGCGTAACCATATCTTCCCTGAAACCGGCATTTACCGTGCTTCGGCGCTGCGGTCTGTCTGGGCGTCGCGCTTGTTCTGCTACTGGGCGTTCGCCTATCTTGCCCATTTCCTCGATCAGGGCGCGATCACCTTCCGCGCCAAGCCGTTCTACGTCGCTATCACGGAATCGGTCATTGCACGCGACCGTCCCCCGGCCGGTGAAGACGAAGTGATGCGGGCCTGGGACCGTTATCGCGGCGGACTGGATTACATGCTCTATGTGGGGCAGCGGCGTGGCTCGATCTCGACGGCTCCTGATATCATTCGATCCTACGCCTTGTGGATCGAGGAGTTCACGATGGTGCGGATGACAGTGGCTGCGCGTTTCTGGGTAGCCGCGCGAGATTTCGTACGCGCATATGAGCTTCTCACTCGCATCAACGCTTTCGGCCACGGTGGCGGCGGTGAAGTTCAACACTTCATGCAAACCGTCCCGCAAATGGCGGCGATCCAGACACTGTCGCATATTGCCAATTCAGTGGCGGGCGTCACGGATGTCATCATTCACAATTTTCCGAATGCCAAGGATTTGGGGCAGCATCTGCGCGGCCTGGGACTTAACGAGACCATCAATATTCGCTCAATTGATCATGTGCGCGATGACGAAAGCCTGGAAACGATGGTTGTTCTTTTCCAGAAGGAAGAGGAGCGCGAACTCTTCCTCACCGCAGGCTTCATACCTGGCCTGCTCTTCAGTGAAGCCGATCTCCTCAGCACCGTCGTTGTGTGACGTGTAACGAAGGCCGCCCTCAAGGCGGCCACTGCAACGGAAGAATTCATTCTCGATGACAGCCGAAAGCCGCAACACAGCCCCTGCCAAGCGTATCCTCGTGCTTGGCGCGTCAGGGCTTCTCGGTCAGGCGATGTTGCGTGAACTCGCACAAAGACCCGCACTGGAGGCTGTCGCCGCAAGTCGCTCGCGCCATAGCTGGCAGGAGCATCCGCAGTGCCAGCCGCTGATATGTGGGGATTTGCGCGAACTGCAACCTCTTATCGCCTTGCTGGAAGAGGCGCGCCCAGACGTCGTCATCAATTGCGTATCCGTGCCGAAGGAGCAGTGGAACGACTGGCCAACGATGATCGGCCTCTTTTCGGCACTGCCCAGGCGCCTAGCGCATCTGGCAGGCTCGATGAAGTTCCGCCTCGTCCATATCAGCACGGATGGCGTATTTTCCGGGCGAAAAGGCAGCTACCGCGAGGATGATCTGCCGGATGCGGCCGATATTTATGGTCTGGCAAAGCAGTTAGGCGAAAGCAATACCAGTTTCGTGACCACGCTTCGCACATCCATTATCGGTCCGGACCCGGCAGGAAAGCGCGGTCTGCTGGAGTGGGTCTTGCAGCAGAAAGAAACCTGCCGCGGCTTTTCACGGGCGATCTTTTCCGGTCTGCCGACGACCGAACTTTCGCGATTGATCACGGATCAAATCGTTTCGGGAAGGCTTGCAACTGGCCTCTACCATGTTGCCGCAGAACCAATTTCCAAGGCTGATCTGGCACGCCTCATCATTCGTCAATACGGGCTTTCGGTCGAGGTCATCGATGATCCAAGCGTGAAAATCGATCGCTCACTCGATGCAAGCCATTTTCGGACACTAACTGGATATGTTCCGGCCTCTTGGCCGGCGCTCATCCGAGATATGCACAGCAATCACATGCAATGGGCGGGACACCATGTTTGAGGGTAAGATCATCACCATTACCGGCGGAACGGGTTCGTTCGGCCAAAGAATTCTGAAGTTGTTTCTCAACAATGGTGCGGAGGAAATCCGTATCTTCAGTCGTGACGAGAAAAAGCAGGAAGAGTTGCGACAGCAATTCCAGGATCAGCGCGTCAAATCCTATATCGGGGATGTCCGCAACTACGAGAGTGTCCATGCAGCCTTTCGCGGCGTGGATTTCGTATTCCATGCGGCAGCGCTGAAACAGGTGCCCTCGTGCGAATTCTATCCGATGGAAGCCATTCGCACCAATGTCATCGGGGCGGACAACGTGGTGAAGGCCGCGCTGGAGCAAAAGGTTTCCCGCGTCGTGGTGCTGAGCACGGACAAAGCCGTCTACCCCATCAATGCCATGGGCATGACCAAGGCCCTTATGGAAAAGGTCATGGTGGCGCAAGCGCGCAACCTGACGGAAAAAGACACCATCTTTTGCGCGACCCGCTATGGCAACGTCATGGCATCGCGTGGCTCGGTCATTCCTCTGTTCGTTTCGCAAATTCGGCGGGGCCTGCCCTTGACGGTGACTGACCCCAACATGACGCGATATCTGATGTCGCTGGACGATTCTGTCGATCTCGTTTTGCATTCTTTCAACCATGGCCGCCAGGGCGATATCTTCGTGCAGAAGGCACCGGCAGCAACGGTCGGCGAGCTGGTCATTGCGCTCAAAGAGATCTTCAAGAGCAACAGCACGGTGGATGTCATCGGCACGCGCCACGGGGAAAAAGTATTCGAGACCCTGATTTCCCGTGAAGAAATGTCCCGCTCCGAAGATATGGGCCGCTACTATCGCATTCCGGCGGATAACCGTGATTTGAACTATCGCCCTTATCTCAGCGAAGGCATCAAGGAAGTCGCGGAATTGGAAGATTACACCTCTCACAATACCGAACGACTGACGGTTGAGGGCATCAAGGATTTGCTGCTCAGCCTCGACTACATACAGCGTGAGTTGGCCGAACACCGGGCCGCATGAAGACGGAAAGCAGTCAAATGTCCAAATCCCAATGCGCATTCTGCGATTGCAGCGAGCTTTCGCCGGTCATCGATTTCGGCCAAGTGGCGCTGGCGGGCGCTTTCCTTTCGCGAGCTGAAATTCCTGCCGAAAAGAAATATCCGTTGCGCATCGTCTTTTGCCATGAATGCTATGCAGTACAGGTCGAAGAACATGCGCCACCGGAAGAGCTTTTCAACGAGCGGTATTTCTATTTCTCCTCCAAGATTGGCACATTGCGCGACCATTTTGCCACCTATGCCAAAGAAATGGCCGAGCGCTTCCTGAAGCCCTCCGAGGCCAAGGTTCTGGAATTTGGCTGCAATGATGGCGTGCTGCTGAAGCCCCTCGCCGATCAGGGCATCGCCACTGTCATTGGGGTCGATGCATCGCGCAACGTCCTGGAAAGCATTGAAGATGACCGGCTGACGCTGATCAACGGCTTCTTCAACCGCGAAACCGCCAAGACGGTCGTCGATCAACACGGTCATGTCGATATGATCATGGCCAACAACGTCTTTGCTCACATTTCCGATATTCGTGAGGCGACGCAAGCCGTCTACGATTGCCTGGCACCGAATGGCGTCTTCGTTTTCGAAGTCCATTACCTGGGCAAGGTGCTGGAAGAGAGCCAGTACGACATGATGTACCACGAACATCTGTATTACTACTCCATGCTCTCGGCCATGAAACATTTCGAACGCTTCGGCATGGTGATCTTCGACATCAAGCAGATCCCGATCCATGCCGGATCGATCCGTTTCTACGTCGCCAAGAAAGACAGTATCCACGCTCGGACCATTTCAGAAGCGGCGCGCCAGTTGGAGGCCGACGAACGCGCGCGCGGATACGACCGCCCGGAAACATATCAGGCCTATTCAGAGCAGATTGCACAGAGAAAAGCGGAGCTTATTTCGCTTCTCAACGATCTTCGCACCAAGGGCCACAGCATTGTCGGTTACGGCGCTTCAGGCCGGGCCAATACCATGCTGCAATATTGTGGCCTGACGACAGCTCAGCTCGACTATATGGTAGATGATGCCCCTGCCAAGCAAGGTTTCCTGACGCCTGGAACACATCTGGATATCTTTCCCAGTTCGCGGCTATTGGGCACTGACCGCCCGGACTATGTGCTCGTCTTCGCCTGGAGCTTCTTCGACGAGATCTACCGCAAGAACGGTGCCTATGTGGCAAGCGGCGGAAAGATGATCGTACCACTGCCGCAGGTCGAAGTTCGGTAACCTCAAACCAACTTTGTTGCAAACTGGAAATGCCGCGGATGATGTCCGCGGCATTTTTCGTTCACGCGAAAGGTCATGGAGATGATGCGCGATCAGTTGAAGGAGCGCACCAGACTGCCGACCAGCAGGTTCCAGCCATCGATCAGCACGAAGAAGAGAATCTTGAACGGTAGCGAGATCGATGTCGGTGGCAGCATCATCATGCCCATGGCCATGGTGATGGCGGCAACGATCATGTCGATCACGAGAAATGGCAGAACGATCAGGAAGCCGATTTCAAAGCCACGACGGATTTCAGAGAGCATGAAGGCGGGAACCAGAACGCGGTAATCGATCGCATCCCCAGTGCCAACGGCCTGCCCCTTTTCCGTGGCAATATCCACGAAAAGGCTCAAATCCTTCTCCCGCGTATTGGCTGTCATGAAAACGCGGAAGGGCTGCGCTATGCGCTGCACAGCATCTGCTTCCGTGATTTCATTGCGCAAAAGCGGCTGCACGCCCTCGTTCCAGGCGCGGTCGAAGGTGGGTGACATGACATAGAAGGTCATGAACAGCGCCATGGAGACCAGAACAAGGTTGGAGGGTGCCGTGGCAAGCCCCATGCCTGTTCGCAGGATCGAGAAGGCGATGATGAAACGCGGAAAGCTGGTGACCATCACCAGAATGCCCGGCGCCACCGAAAGCACGGTGAGCAGACCGAAGGTGCGAATGATCCAGGCCGCCGCCGAGCCATCGACCGGCAGGTTGAGAAGATCGGCCGGCGATTGCTGGGCAAATGCCGCTGCGGGCATCACCAGAAACGCGGTCAGAAGGAAGATAAATCGAATCATTCGATCACGAAGGTTCTGAGCATCACCTTCGATACTTTGCCTTGAGAACGAAGGTCAACACGTTCCTGAAGGTCATCCTTAAGATATTGAAAGCCACGCGGCCCTTCTATCTGCTGCAGCGAGACCGTGCGCATATAGGCCAGAATATCCTGATGGATCTGCTCTGCCAGCGCAAGCTCCGGCGGCCCATTGAAGGCAAGAGCCACTTCCAGCCGCACCCAGTTATCGGAGGGATAGGCGAGATTGGTGGTGATCGGCTCAAGTTGCACGACACCTGCGGCAGGGGTTGAGATGTGGGGAAGACCTTCTTCCTTCTTCTCTCCGTGCTCGCCGCCAGTTGCGGGATGTGCTGACGCTGCTTCTGCCTTCTGCGCTTCCGCCGCCGGGTCTTTCGGCGCAATCATGCCGCCCAGAACCCAGCCTGCGCCGGCACCGATGAGGGTGACGACGGCAATGGCCGCGATTGTCAGAATGGGCGACGCCTTCTTCTTTGGCTGGGAGCCTTCTGCCTCTTCCATGGCCTGTCAGTCCTTTCAGGCGAGCATCAGAAGGGCGAGAACAGGTCCACGACCTGCTGACCGATCGGCGGCTGTTGCATCTCCATCAAGCGGCCACGGCCACCATAGGAAATTCGGGCTTCTGCAATCTTGTCGTAAGAGATGAGGTTCTTGGCGTTCACATCCTGCGGGCGCACAATACCGGCTACGTTCAGAATGCGGATTTCGTGGTTCACGCGCACTTCCTGGGATCCAGAGATCAGCAGGTTTCCGTTTTCGAGAACGCCTGTGACCACCGCTGCAACAAGCAGGTTCAGCTTTTCGGAACGTTTGGTCGAGCCCTGGCCCTTGGTGGAGGTCTGCGAATCCGTTCCCATGTCCCCGGTAGTGAATGGGGTAACGCCGAGGATGTTGGCGTTCGCGTTCCACTTCAGGCCCGTCTTGTTGGTGCGGCTGCGGTCCGTCTCGTTGTCGAAGTCGGCGCGGTCGTTCATCTGAATATCGACCGTCAGGATGTCACCCACGTTAAGCGCGCGCGCATCCTTAAACAGGGCGGATTGGCTGTCACTCCACAAGGAATAGCCGCTCGCCATATGGCGAGGCTGCTTGGGATAGGAAGACAGTTGAGGGGTCTGCGCATATTGCAGGCCACTTCCGATCGGGCTCATGGACGGCGCATTGCCGATTTCCTTGACTGTCTGGCTGCCGCAACTGGTGAGCAGCAGGGCTGCGAACAGAGCCGGTATACGCTTCGTCATGAACGGCGGTCCTTTGATGTGTTGGGGTCGGACGCGCTGGACATGATCATGGAGATCTGTCCCGCTTTGATCGGGTCCATCTCGCTCAGGATGAGACCGGACTGACGCGCCGGAAGTTTCATGATGATGGCCGCGGCCAGCTCCAGCCTCATTTCCTGAAGTTGGGGAGCCGCCGCATCCGGCTTCATCGTCTTGTAGATATCAACGAGACCTGCTTCGGCACGCTGCATGAAATCATTGCGCCGCTTCAGCCAGTCCTCGTATTCCGTCTTGCGCTGCTCCAGCACGGCAATGCGCTGGTCCACATCGCTTTGCAGCTTTTCCAGCTCCTGTTTCTGCAACAGGTAGCGCTGGTCACGCGCCGGGTCGGCAATATTGGTGCAAAACTTTTCGATGTCGGCAGCCGTGCCCGTCGGCGCGACAGGGCTTGCCTGTTGGGCGTTGACCTGCGGCACGAGAAGAAGAACTACGCCAACTGCGGCAAGCTTTACGGGCAGCGTCGCCGCCATCTGTTGAATCCTGGACTTCATCATTGGATCACAAGCTCCGCCTGAAGTGCGCCTGCCGACTTGATGCCTTGAAGGATCGCGATAATGCCGTCAGGTTTCACGCCGATGCTATTGAGACCCGCAACAAGCGTTCTGAGATCGGGCCCATTCAGGATGGCGACATTGCTGCCATTCTTCATGACGCTGATGTCCGTTTGTGGCTGCACCGCCGTCTGACCATTGGAAAAGGGCTCCGGCTGCACGATTTGCGGAGTTTCGGTCACCTGAACTGTCAGCGTGCCGTAGCTTACCGCGACACGCGATACCTTCACATCAGCCCCTATGACGACAGTTCCGGTGCGCTCGTTGACAACGACCTTGGCAGGCGTATCGGTTTCCACCACCAGATTTTCAATTTCCGCCATCAAGCGGGTCAAGTCCGCAGAGCGGGGCTTGGCAATAATGACTTCCTGCGAATCGCGCGGTTCTGCCACGGCACCACCATAGCGTTGGGCGGCAAAATGGTTCACGGTATCGGCTATGCGCACAGCCGTGGAGAAATCCGGGTTGCGCAGTTGCAGGACAAGATTAACGCTGTCCTTGAATTTGGACGGCAGTTCGCGTTCGATGATCGCGCCATTCGGCACGCGCCCGGCTGTCGTCACGCCTTCGGTTACACTTGCAGCCTGCCCTTGAGCAGAAAAACCCGAAACCACGACGGAACCTTGGGCAACCGCATAGATCTGTCCATCGGCACCGGAAAGCGATGTCATGATCAGCGTTCCACCGCGAAGCGAGGTGGCATCTCCCAGCGAGCTGACGGTGACATCCAGGCGGCTGCCGGGGCTGGCAAAGGGTGGCAGATTGGCCGTAACCATGACCGCTGCCGTATTCTTGGCGCTCGACTGGCCGCCTTGCGTGGAAATGCCAAGGTTTTGCAGCATGGCCCGCATGGATTGTTCGGTGAAGGGCGAGGAACGCAGGCTATCACCTGATCCCTGCAGACCTACGATCAAACCGTAGCCAATCAACTGGTTGTCACGCCCTGCTTGAAGCGAAGCAATATCCTTGATCCGGGCAGGGTCCGCGTGAGCTGAGGTCACCGGAGAAAAAAACGTGAGGCAGACAAGGCCCAGAGTGAAAAGACGCTTCATCATTTCGCCATCACCTGAACGGTTCCGTCTGCCATGACAGTGCCGGACACGGTGACACCTGAATCGAGATTGCGCAGACGGATCACGTCACCGACCGAGGCATTATCGAGCGGCGTGCCGGATGCGGCGATGATCATGCTGCCAACGTTAAATGTCATGCGAACCGTTGTCCCACGCTTCACCGCATAGGGTTCCCGTAACGCATTCACCTGGATCGTACGGCCCGGCAGAAGCGTTCGGCTGCTGATCATGCCGGCGACCTGGCTGACGGAACTGGCATAGCCACCGGCGATGTTCGGATTGGTCACTTCGACTTCCTGAAGTTGGGCGGCATCAATTTCCTGGCCCGGATAGATGGTCTGCTTGGGAACCACCGCCATGCCATTCTGGGCACTCGCCTGAGAGCCCGCGAAGCAGATGACACCGAGGGATATTCCCACGATGGCGCTCCGCATCCTGCTATTCCGGCGAAACATCATGTCTGCCACCCCTTAATCAGTTACTTCAGGTTCTTACTGACAATCGAAGCCATCTCGTCTGCGGTCGTGATCACCTTGGAATTCATCTCATAGGCGCGCTGGGCGGAGATGAGGTTGGTGATTTCCTTGACCGGATCGACGTTTGACGATTCCAGATAGCCTTGCTTGAGATAGCCGAAGCCGGGATCTTCCGGTGCTGCGACAATGGCTTCACCAGAGGCTGGCGTCTGCTGGAACAGGTTGTCACCCATCGGTTTCAGGCCCGCTTCGTTCACGAAGTTTGCAGTCGTCAGCTGGCCAAGGTCAGTAAATGTGTTGGCATTGCCAACGCGCACGCTCACTTGGCCGGTACGGCTGATAACTGTTTCCGTCACGTTTTGCGGGATCGTGATATTCGGCACCACAGCATAGCCATCAATGGTGACGAGCTGGCCTTGTGCATTCGTGTTGAAAGCACCGGCACGTGTGTACATCGTGCTGCCATCCGGGGCCTGGACCTGGAACCAACCGCGACCGATGATAGCCACATCGAGCGAATTTTCGGTCTGCGTCAGTTCACCCTGCTGGAAGATGTTGCGCACGGCGGCGGTCTGTACGCCAAGGCCGATATTGGCACCTTCAGGAACGATGGCCTGGTTGGCACGGTTAGGCACGCCCTTGGCACGCTCCGTCTGGTACAGCAGATCGGAAAACTCGGCACGGGCGCGCTTGAAGCCGGTCGTGTTGATATTGGCGATATTGTTGGCGATGACCTCGAGATTGGTCTGCTGGGCATCCATGCCCGTCGCCGCGACGGAAAGCGCTCTCATCGTCTTAGGTCCTTGCCTTTAGATCTGCATCTTCGTGATTTCGAGATAGGCGTTCACGATCTTGTCGCGAAAGGCGATCGCTGTCTGAAGCGACTGCTGCGCCTCCATCACTGCATCAACGACCTGGCGTGTATTCGCCTTGCCCTGAATGCCAGCGATCGACAGCGATTCCGCCGCCTTGATGTTATGCGCGGCATCTGCTGCCATTCCGCCCAGAACCTGGGAGAATGACATGCCAGTCCCCGTGCCTGCGGCAGCCGAAGGTGCGGCGGAACCGAGACTGCTCGACGAACTGGTGGAAGAAATCTCTCCCAATTCGCGCGTCAAAGAAAGCGAACTTACATTTTGTACTTTATCAATCATTGCGCGCTCTTCAGCAGATCGAGGGTAGAGCTGACGAGATCGCGAGTCTGCTTGATCATCTGCAGGTTCGCGTCGTAGCTGCGATTGGCTTCGCGAAGGTCCGCCATTTCTATGAGGACATTCACATTCGGCATTTTCACAAAGCCTTTTTCATCGGCGGCCGGATTACCCGGATCGTATTCCTCGATGAATTTGCCCTGATCGTTGCCAAGCTTCTTGACGTTGACGATTTCCGCACCGGAAGCCTTATCGAGAACCGCACCGAAGGTAATGGTCTTGCGGCGGTAAGGATCGGCACCTGGGGTATCGCCCGTGGTGCGGGCGTTGGCGATGTTTTCAGACACGATCCGCAGACGCGTGGACTGTACTTCCAGACCTGAGCCTGCGATTTTCGAAGCTGCTGACAGCGGGTCCATGCGTCGTTATCTCCTGACCGTAAGCATCATCATGCCGTGGAATGATTTGACCAGATTGGTGCTTAGCTCATACTGCCGCTTGATCTCGCCAGACTTGGAAAGTTCCTGTGCGAGGGACACGGTGTTGCCGGATTCCTGAACGCCAATTTCCTGGTTCAGGCTCTCTTTCTCAATTCCGACATCAATAGTGCTATCGAGCGAATTGCCGCTCAGGTGCGCGGCATTGGTTCTCGCCATGCTGATGCCGGCATTGTTCAGCACGGCAGAAAAGGGCGTTACATCCTTGGCCTTGAATTCCGGAGTGTTGGCATTGGCGATGTTGCCAGCAACGACCTGCTGGCGGATCGAGAGCCACTCGGCTTGGCGCGAGGCCAGATCAAACAGTTGGATGGGTTGCATAGGCTTATCTCCATTTTCTAACTGAAGCCTATGCTGGTAATCTTGCGTCAGACTTACGGGGCCGCCGCTTGCGCCTGATCATCGACAATGTCGCCATTCGAAGTCACGATCACCCAGCGACCATTGCGCTGTTCAATCGTCGCCAAACGGCTGTTATCCGGCAAAATCGAGCCGATGCGCACCATGTACATGCCGCTGCTGTCTTCAATCATTGCGCGGCCGTTGGCCACATGCATCAGCCGGAAGGTATTCTTGCCCGGCAGCGGTTGCATGGCGCCTGGAGAATCATTGTTCGGCGGCTCCTTGCCCAGCGACGACACGGTCGCCGTTGTCAGCCCGTCGATAGGATCAGGCAATGCCTTCGGCGTATCGGAAGGGTTCTTGTTCACCATGGCGAGCGGCGAAACGCTGAATACGTTTCGAGCGGGCGTATTCGGCAAATCGCGCGTATGGTCCATGGTTTGAACCCGGATGCCGAACTTGTCTTCGTTGAAAAAAACGTACCAGGGGAAGAAAGCAGAGGCGCAGGCAAGGCCAATTCCGGCTGCAGCCAGCATTCGATCACTGAAAACGCCGGAGTTGCGACGGCGGCGCTTCAGCGGCTTGACCTCTTCGTTCTCATTATGGTCCACGCCAGTAGTCCTTTCTATCGCTGAAAGCCGGGGCCAGCTTGCGCGGCTGCCCGCAGGGCCATGGCCAGATCCGCATAGGCGTCGATGGCCGGTGGATCTCCGGGGGTCTGTTTCAAGACGTCGTAAATCACCGGCACCTGCTTGATCGCCATGTCGAGATCCGGATCGCTGCCCGCGCGATAACCGCCGATCAGGCGCAGATCCCGCGTCTCTTCATATCGGTGAATCAGTGCCTTGAGCCTTGAGACCAGCTTCTCCTGATCGCCGCTCCAGGCCTTTCGGGCCAGACGGGAGATGGAGGAGAGTGGGTTGATGGGCGGATAGCGCCCCTCCTCGGCCAGGCTTCGTTCAAGCACGACGTGACCATCCAGAATACCGCGCGCGGAATCGGCAATCGGATCGTTGTGGTTATCACCATCCACCAGAATGGAAATGATCGCCGTGATGGTGCCTGTTCCTTCCGGGCCAGGACCAGAACGCTCAAGAAGGCGCGGCAATTCAGTGAAGACAGATGCGGGATAGCCACGTGCAATGGGAGGCTCGCCAGATGCCATGGCTACTTCGCGAATGGCATGGGCGAAGCGCGTGACACTATCGGCAATGAACAGCACATTCTCGCCCTTGTCGCGAAAATGCTCTGCAATGGTGATACCCACCAGTGGTGCCATCTTGCGCAGCATCGGGCTTTCATCGCTTGTTGCCACCACGGCAATCGATTTCGCCATGTTGTCGCCGAGCGTATCCTCGATGAATTCTCGCACTTCGCGGCCGCGCTCGCCCACCAGCGCAATAACGACCTTATCGAAGGCATCGGCCCTGGCGAGCATGGAGAGAAGCGTCGATTTTCCGACGCCGGACCCCGCGAAAATGCCCAGACGCTGGCCAAGGCAGAGTGGTGAAAAAATGTCGATGGCGCGAACGCCGGTTCGAAAGCCGGTTTCCACCCGCTGGCGGGTCATGGATGGCGGCGCATTGTTGGAAATCGAGCGCTTTTCTGGCCCGTTGGCAAGCGCACCCTTGCCATCGATGGGGTCGCAAAGGGCATTGATAGTGCGGCCACACCAGCTATCGTCCGGGGCCACGCGAAACGCGCCCTTGCGGATAACAACATCGCCAATACCAATCGGCTCGCCCGGTTCAATGGGGCAAACATAGACGAGATCCGGCTCGACCCGCACGACCTCGCCGAGATGGATGCCTGTGGCGCTGCGATGGGCAACAAACTCTCCCAGCCGAACATGCCGTGCTAGGCCAGACACCGTGTAATGGCCGCTGGCAATCGTGCGGACATGACCACCCGGCGCAATAGCAACCTCAGGCTTGGTGAAGCGCTGCGTGAGCGATGCAAGATCCTTGAGCTTTCCGCTACCGGCGCGCATTCGCTGTCTCTCCGTGGGTGGTTGAAGCATTCCGGCATAGGCAAACCAGGGCCTTCATGCGGCAGATGCTTGAAGTGAGAATGTCGGTTTAGCGTGAGCCGCCAAGTGTCTTGATGGCTTCACCGAAGCTGCTTTCGGTGTCCTTCATGAGGGACGAAATCGCTTCGAAGGCGCGGTTCACCTGAATAAGCTCCGTCATCTGGCCGATGCCGTTGACGTTGGATTGCTCGATATAGCCCTGCGCAACGGTCACATCGATTCGGTCGACAACAGGTTGCGGATTCTCGACTGGGATGACGCCGCCATTTTCGTAGCGCAGATAGCCTTTGGAGATATCAGCGGTGAACACGCCGAGCTGGGCGACCTGACGATCACCTTGGCTAATGCGGCCATCGGGTGAGATGACTGGCGGTCCGCCGGTGCGGTCGAGCTGGATCGGCGCACCACCGGAATCAAGAACCGGATAGCCGCGGCTAGACACAAGTTCACCCGTTTCGCGCATGGTGAAACGACCGTCCTTTGTCAGAACCTGGCCCTGCGGCGTATCGATTGCCAGCCAGCCATCGCCCTTGATGGCGACGTCGAAAGGGTTGCCCGTTTGCTCCACCGCTCCGGCCCGATCCGAAAGATAGTCGTTGCCCTGGCTGACGAAAGCAACCTTTGCATTCAGGTCGTTGCGTGTCTTGCTCAGAACCTCGTCGAACTTCACTTCCGTTGCGCGAAAGCCGACCGTATTCATATTGGCCATGTTATCGGCGATTGTGTTCAGCCGGCGCTCAAGCGCGATCTGCGAGGAAATACCGACATACAATCCGGACTGCATAGTGTGACTGCTCCGTGCTTGGCTCGTTCAATCCTCAGGACGTGGCACCGAGGAGAGGCAAATTGGGCAAATTGCCCTTCAAAGCCGGACACTATGAGTAAAGACTTGTGCGAGGCTGTTCCGCAGCAAGACAAGTGGACTTGTATTTTAACACCCTCTCAATCCAGCCTCACGAAAGCCTGGCGAAGTATTTCAGGAACCTGATACGAACATGGTACAGGTACGCGATGACCATTATTATCGGATTTGTGATTACACTTGGCTGCGTGCTAGGGGGCTACATGGCCATGGGTGGCCATTTGGAAGTCCTCATACAGCCGTTCGAGCTGATGATTATCGGCGGTGCCGGCGTTGGCAGCTTCGTCATGGCCAACCCCATGAAGGTCGTCAAAGACTCGGGCAAGGCCATGGGAGAGGCATTTAAATATGCCGTTCCCAAGGAGCGCAACTATCTGGACGTGCTGGGCGTGCTTTACTCCCTGATGCGCGATCTGCGCACCAAGTCACGCAACGAAATCGAAGCGCATATCGACAACCCGGACGAATCGCCGATCTTCCAGTCGGCGCCAACCGTGTTGAAGAACAAGGAGCTAACCTCCTTCATCTGCGACTATGTGCGTCTGATCATCATCGGCAATGCGCGCAGCCATGAAATCGAAGCCCTCATGGATGAGGAAATCGAGACCATTCTGCACGACAAGATGAAGCCCTATAATTCATTGACCGTGATGGGCGACGCCTTTCCGGCGATCGGCATCGTGGCGGCCGTTCTCGGCGTTATCAAAGCCATGGGCAAGATCAACGAATCGCCGGAAGTTCTGGGTGGTCTCATTGGTGCGGCTCTTGTGGGCACCATGCTTGGCATCTTCCTGTCCTACTGTATGGTTGCTCCGCTCTGCGCGATGATCAAGATCGTACGCACCAAGCAGCATCGCCTGTATATCGTCGTGAAGCAGACGCTGATCGCTTACATGAACGGCTCGGTTCCGCAGGTTGCTCTCGAATATGGCCGCAAGACCATTTCCAGCCATGAGCGCCCATCAATCGATGCGGTCGAGCAGGAGATGATGAATCCTGGCGGCGGCGGCGATAGCAAGGCGGCTTGAGACAGATGAGCACGGATATGGACGATAGCGCTCCACGCATGGATCTGGCTCTGCTTGCGAAACTGACCGGCGGGCTTGGCGACTATAAAACCGTCGAGAAAATCTGCGCCGATTTTGGCCAGCTTTATTCGGAGTTTCTTCCGGATGTCTTTCACAGCGAAACCAACATCCATATCGATGTGACCTATATCGGCTTTCAGGCGGGCCTGAAGCAGGATCTTGTCACCAAGCTCGGTCCCGGCGTTTGCCTGGTGGATGGCAGCCTTCGCAACTGGTGCCCGAATTTCGTACTAGGCTGCGGCAACAGCTTTGTCATTGCCCTGATGGAACGTATGCTGGGTGCCGATGGCGACATGGTGCGCCAGCCGATGGACCGGGCACTTTCCGACATAGAGCTCGACTTGGCCACGATGGTGTTCGAGCGTATCGGCAATGTGCTCCGTTCTGGCGTGAATGCGGCCGGTGGTTTTGAGGCAACACTTGAGCGTCCGCAAAATGCGAACGCCCGTCATGATGCCGACAAGGATGAAAAGCCGGAATTTGCCGCCGCCATTCGTCTCGGTCTTGAAATGGGCAAGGTCTCGTCTGAGATCGCGCTCGTCATTCCCCAGACTGCTCTCTTGAAGACGCGGGTGGTTTCTCCCAAAGCCAAAGGTCAGCTTCCCAAGCACAAGCAGGAATGGGCCGATAAGATTGCTGAACAGGTCCGCCGCTCCCAGGTGACCCTGGAAGCGCGCATTCGCTTGCAGAGCCTGACGCTGAAGACGGTTTCCAAATTGATGGCAGGCGATGTCATTGCCTTTGAGGACAAGGGCGATGTGCACGTCAATGTCAGCGCCAACGGCAAGGACCTTTACCATTGCGAATTCGGACGGTCGGGCGACCGATACACTGTCCGGGTCAAAGACAATATCAGCACTGAAGATGAACTGCTGCGCCATTTGATGGGTTGATCCGAATTTTCCGGCAAATTTTCCCTTGGGCAGGCTGACGCAAGTTTCGACAGGAATAATGCATCCATGGCTACTAAACAAACACCGATGAATCCAGATGACATGTTCGGCTCTTCCGGCAACGAAGAGGAACTGGACCAGGCGATCAATGATCTGCGGGGTGTGCTGAAGGCTGACGAAAAGGGCGATGTGCCCGATCTGGATGCGGAATTTGGCGGCGCGGCAAGTGCATCGCCAATGGATCTGGATGCTTTTGGCGGCGATCTCGCCTCCGACACATCGTTTGGCGGCTCGGACTTCGGCGCAACATCCGATTTCGGCGGCTCGTCGGATTTTGGGGGCAGCTCTGATTTCGGGGGCGGTTCAGATTTCGGAGGGTCGGATTTCGGTGGCTCGGATTTCGGTTCGTCTGCCAGTGGCTCTGAAATGCAGCAGCCTGGTAGTGGACTGGACTCAAACCTCGACATGATCATGGATATCCCGATCACGGTCGAGATCGTCCTGGGTACGAGCAAGATGCAAGTTGCAGGCCTGATGGGCCTGGAAGAAGGCGCCATTATCGCGCTGGATAAGAGGATTGGCGAACCGGTGGAAATTACCGTGAACGGTCGCCGTATCGCCAAGGGTGAAATCACGGTGCTTGAAAACGACGACACACGTTTCGGCGTGAAGCTGACGGAAGTTCTCGGCACTAAAAAAGTCTGATCCCATGAGGGACAGTGAGGGAAGACCATGATGGACTTTGACGATTTCGGAGGCGCAGTCTCCACGAAACCGTTATCCCAAGCTGAAAAGGCCGCCGCTGTCCTCCTTGCGATGGGCAAGGGGGTGGCTGGCAAGCTGTTGAAATATTTTACCCAAAGCGAGTTGCAGACGATTATCGCTTCTGCACAGACGCTGCGGGAGATTCCGCCTGATGAACTGCTCCAACTCGTCAACGAGTTCGAAGACCTGTTCACCGAAGGCTCCGGCCTCATGGACAACGCGCGGGCAATCGAAAGCATTCTGGAAGAAGGGCTGACGCCAGAGGAAGTGGATGGTCTCCTGGGCCGCCGCACCGCCTTCCAGGCATTCGAAACCTCCATCTGGGATCGCCTGCAGGACGCCGATCCGGCATTCGTCGGTCAGTTCATGCTCAAGGAACATCCGCAGACCATCGCCTACATCCTTTCCATGCTGCCCTCCGCTTTCGGTGCGAAGCTGCTTCTGCAGCTGCCGGACGAACAGCGGGCAGACATCATGAACCGCACGGTCAACATGAAGGATGTCAGCCCCAAGGCTGCACAGATCATCGAAAACCGCGTTATCGAACTGATCGACCTGATCGAAGCGGAACGCAACTCCACCGGCTCTGCGAAGGTGGCGGAACTGATGAACGAGCTGGAGAAGCCACAGGTGGACAACCTGCTCAGCTCTCTGGAATCGATCAGCAAGGAATCGGTCAACAAGGTTCGCCCGAAGATCTTCCTCTTCGAAGACCTGCTGGCCATGCCGCAGCGCAGCCGCGTGATGTTGCTGAACGACATCGCCGCCGACATCATCACCATGGCGCTTCGCGGCGCCACGGCGGAGATCAAGGAAAGCGTGCTCTCGGCCATCAGTCCGCGCCAGCGCCGCATGATCGAAGCCGATCTTGGTGCAACCAATATGATGATAAACCCGCGCGAAGTGGCAATCGCCCGCCGTGCGGTGGCACAAGAAGCCATCCGTCTGGCCAATGCCGGGCAGATCCAGCTGAAGGAACCGCCAGCGGAAGGTGGCGAAACGACCGCTGCCGCTTGATAAGGTCAAGACTATTTGCATTCGAAAGCGCCGCCCACCGCGGCGCTTTTTTGTTTCATCGCACCGGCAACGCAGGGCAGCTTGCCATGCTTTCTACCGTCAGGTGCATTCTTTGAGCAACAGGTTGGGTTGCGTGACGATTTCCACACCCTGCCCCGATTCAATTGTACCTCGATAAGCCGTAAGATAAGGCTCAGTGATTCGGCCTAGCCAGGCTTGATACGGTTACGGGGGGCCATGATGGCCTTCTTGCCAGCGACAGGAAGGCTTTAAAAGCTTGCCCTGTGCAAGGATGAAGCCTTGTCTGAGGATAAAGACAGTAAAACAGAGAGCCCTACCGAGAAAAAACTTCGCGACGCCGCGGAGAAAGGTAATGTTCCCTTTTCAAAAGAAGTTACGATCTTTGCCTCATCGCTGGCGTTCTACTGCTATCTGGTGTTTTTTCTTCCTACCCGCACGGCCCAACTTGGCGAAAGCCTGAAGGACATCATTGAGCAACCCGATCAGTGGCCGCTCGAGAACGCTTCCGATCTGCTATCGATTGCAGTTCGGCTCGGCTGGGATGTTGCTGGCTTTCTCTTGCCTGCAATGATCATGTTCTGCCTGTTTGGCCTGGTGGCCTCCTTCATGCAAAACCTGCCCTCGTTTGTCCTGGAACGCGTCAGGCCGCAGGCTTCGCGCGTCTCACCAGCCAAGGGCTTTTCGCGCATTTATAGCGTTCAGGGCATGGTGGAATTCGGCAAGTCGCTGTTCAAAATCCTGATCGTTAGCGTTGTCATGTTCATCGCCATGCGTGGTGATTTCATGCATTCGCTGGATGCCATGTTCTCCGATCCGCGAAATATTCCCAGCATGATCTACGGCTCACTGTCCAAGATGATGGTAATCATCCTTTTGGCCACAGCTGTGCTGGCCATTGCCGATTTCTTCTGGTCGCGTCACCACTGGTACAGCGAATTGAAGATGTCCCGGCAGGAAATCAAGGACGAAAACAAGCAGTCCCAGGGTGACCCTGCCGTCAAGGCACGCCAGCGTTCATTGATGCGAAGCCGCGCCCGCCAGCGCATGATCAACAACGTGCCTCGCGCAACCCTTATAATCGCCAACCCGACCCACTACGCGGTGGCGTTGCGCTACGTGCGTGAGGAAAGCGATGCACCTGTCGTCGTTGCCAAGGGCACAGATCTTATCGCATTGAAAATACGAGAGATTGCCGAGCAGAACCATATTCCTGTTTTTGAGGACCCTCCGCTTGCCCGCTCCATGTTTGCGCAAGTCTCGGTGGATAGTGTCATTCCACCAGCCTTTTACAAGGCCGTGGCTGAACTGATTCACCGGGTCTACGCCTCGCGGTCACCGCGATCGCCTTAAATACGGATACGCTGAACAACATGAAGAAGTGCAATTACTCGCTGGAACGTGAAGAAATCCTGGCGCACGCAATCAGTCCGGTTGCGACCGAACTGAGACTGCTCGATGCAGGCGATCTCATCTCTCTTCTTCGGCTTGAATGCTATGGCAGTATAGCGGATCTGGTCTCTTCAGCTGCGGAACTTTTCTTTCATCCGGGAACTGTCAGCTTCGGCTCCGGCGGCGAGTACAAGCTGGAATGGGACGGTCATCCGGAGGTTGTGCTGGATCTGGAAATCAAGCCTCGCGGCATTTCGATTTATGCGAAACTGACTTTGGCGGACAAATTGGCCGGCATTGAAATCGACCATATTTCCTTCCAAGACCCATCCGACGATCCTGAAGAGAATACACGCCTGCTAACACGCAGACTGCATGAGGCGCGTTACAGCCGCGAACCCCTGGCTCTTGCCAGCTGAATGTCAGGGTTGAGAAAACCTCAGTGGATATAGCCGAGGCGGATTGCCTTGGCGATGGCCTGGATGCGGTTGACGGCGTCGAGCTTGATTGTTGCCGAGCCCAGATAGGCGTTCACCGTGTGTACGGAAAGGCCAAGCCGTTCGGCTATTTCTTCGCTGATCTGGCCATCACCGGCCAACTGAAGGCACGCAATTTCCCGTTCGCTCAAGGTTTCGGCCGGAATGGCCCGTCGCTCGTCAAGCGAGAGCAGGTCCATGAGAACGTGGCAGCTGCGCACATGCTGGTCGATCATGATCTCGCTTGCCAGATTGATACCGCTGCCTGAAAAGGAAACATAGCCATTTCCCACGCCGCCAAGGCGCACGGGAAAGGCAATGCCGCCAAATGGCATCTGTCGTCTTTCCAGGACATGCGCCATCGGTAACTGGCGGGCTTCCCGGTCATCATCTGCATCCTCGCGCCACCAGACCACCGGCAACAAAGAATGCTCAATATGCTCCAGCAATTGATCGCCATAGGCCTGCATCATGGCACTGCAGTTTTCCGCGGCACTCACGCCCCAATTATCCAATTCGCAAACCAGCTTACGCTTGTTGGGCAGGCCTGCGCCTGTCACCCGGAAAACTGCGAAATGCCGCGCATTCAGCGCCTTCTGCATATTGACGAGACGCGGAAAAATATCCGAACGGGTCGAGGCGCGCTGTCCTTGGCCGCCCGCAGCCGCAGATGAATCCATGTCACTCTTGAACATGCCGTTCCAGCTTGCCATTACAGCCCTTATACAAGATTGTTGCGAACCGCGTAGGCGATGGCCTCGGAGCGCGTTTTTGTTGCGGTTTTACGCATGACGCTGGTGATGTAGTTGTTGATGGTATTGCGCGATATGCCTAGGATAACGGCTATTTCGTCGCTTGTTTTGCCCTCGGCAATCCAGAACAAGCATTCAAGTTCGCGATCGGTGAGTTCAAAATCTCGCTCGGCGCGCACTTCGCGCCTGTCTCCCAGGCTCACGACATAGGCAGCCAGCACACCCACCTCACGCAATCTGTCCTGCGACAGGATCAAGCCATCGTCAAACAACAGCATGATCGAAAACCGCGTGCGACCGACACAAAACATCAGCGAGCAATACTGCCGGCTGATCTGCTGCGGTAAAGGCGCATCGTCCGGCAAAAGCGCAAATTGCGGGGTAAGAAGGCTCAAGCATTTCTCGATTTCGGTCGAGCGCCCATAGCCTCGCACCAGTTCCGCGCCGATTCGGCGAACGAGATCGAAGGGCCAATCTGATGCCACAATGAAATCGAGCCCGTGTTCCTGGATAAGGTCGTAACGTGCAAGCAGATAGTGTGAAGCGCCGACATAAGCAGTCAACATGCCCAAGGCAGCCTGGATTTGCCCTGCGGAACCGCTCGCAGACAGTTTGCTGAGGAATTGGTCTCGGCTGATGGTCTTGGAGGATATCGAACCGAGCTTCAGCTTGGCATCCCCAATCAATTCCGCCCCTCGCAACTCCATGCAGCCCCGTCTCCTTTCGAGGGACGTGAATTCCCTCCATCAGAATTGCCCTTTCAGCGCATGCTCCGGCGGCTATTCCGGTCCTGCTTGCCTCGTCGACTGTCCGAATCATCTACATTGTAGGCGTGTGCCGCATAATTGCCATAACCTGGGGCAGTTGCGCATCAACGAGAACGGTTATACAGCGATATTTAATGTCTGCAGGTAATAATCATGCGCAATTATCGCATAACGTCAACACTTAAGGTTGAGCCTCCGTCACATTCTCGTTTTCCATGGAGCCCTCCAGTTGTGCGAGCTACCCCCATGATGTGACTGCGCAACCACATAAAAAAGGGGCCGGCTCTGCCGACCCCTTTCTGGTTTGCGAAAAATTTTGGATGAGCTTCTGAGCAGATCGCTTAGGCTGCTCTGTCCGCTGCCCATTTGCGAAGGACTTTCGCGGCGCGCTCTTCCGAGATTTCCACCATCCGCGCCAAACGTTTCTCTGGACCTTCCTTGACACGGCGGTTGAAGCCACCGCTGTCGTCGTCTCCGCCGAAGAGATCGTTCGAGCTGTCGAAGCCGAAATCTGCGCCGAAATCTGCACCAAAGCCTTCCGCGAGCGCCGGGTTTGCACCGGCTGGCGAGAAGTCTGGAAGTTCGAGCCCCGCCGTTTCGCCTGCTGCTTCTGCGGTCACCGCGTTGCCACCGACGCTGCGGACGACCGGACGGACACCAAACCAGACAACCAGGAAGGCGACGAGCACGAAAGCCGCAGAGTTGATGATGCCGCCCATATTGCGGGTCAACATTTCGCCAATGCCTGGGCCGCTTGCGGCTGCCTGATCGAGAAGCTGGTTTTCGAGGAAGTCCATGGCGGTCACGGTGACGATATCGCCGCGATCTGTGCTAACGCCCGCTGCAGTGGCAACGATCTTCTTCATTTCCTCGAGATAGGCATCGATCTTCTGCTGATCGGCTGGCTCACCCACCATTTGTGCAATGCGACCGCGATTGACGACGACTGCGACGGAGAGCTTTTCAACACGGAAGCCATTGCGCGTGGTCGCGGTGGTTTTCGAGTTGATCTCGTAGTTGGTCTGCTCTTCCTTCTTGTCGGACTGATCCGAGGATTCAGGCCCTGCTGCGCCGCCACTCTGCGGAGCGGCCTGCGGAACGTTCTGTTCAACTGTAGTTGCCGAGTCCGACTGGCGCTGCTGAGACTTCTGGGCTTCCTTGGTCACCTTCACAGAACGCTCGACGCGCGATTCAGGATCGTAGACAGTTTCCTGGATTTGCTGGCTATCGGTATTGAGAACAACCGTCGCGCTGGAGCGGAAGTTATCCATGCCGAGGAAAGGAGCGAGCGCCTTGTCGATATTGTTTTCCATTTCCTGCTGCACAGATTGCACGGCAGTCATGGAGCGATTGAGGCTGCTATTGCCAGCTTCATCCCCAGACGCCAGCAATTGTCCAGTGGAATCAAGAATTGTGACGTCATCCACTTCAAGTCCCGGAACAGCAGAAGCGACAAGATGACGGATCGAGGCTGCAGCCTTGCGGCCCGCCTCATTTGTGGCTCTGATCATGACAGAGGCTGTGGGCTTCTGGCCTGCCCGACGGAAGTTTCCGACATCGGGCATGACGATATGGACACGGGCAGCAACAACGCCGCTGATCTGCTGGATGGAGCGTGCAATCTCACCTTCAAGGGCACGTACCCGCGTCACTTCCTGCATGAAGGAGGTAAGCCCCAGGGAGCCGACATTGTCAAAGAGTTCGTAGCCGGCATTGCTGCTGTTTGGCAGACCGCGTTCAGCCAGCATCAGCCTTGCACGGCTGGTCATACCCACCGGCACCTGAATGCTTTTCCCATCCTGCCCGACCGCGAAACTAATTCCCGATTCCGCCAGCGCGATACTTACCTGATTGAGGTCGGATGTCTCCAACCCAACATAAAGCGTCTCATAGGAGGGCTTGTTTACGAAAAGAGCCGCAGCGATCACAATCGCCATCGACACGACACCGATCCCCGCCAGCGCGAGGAGTTTCGTCTGGCCAAGCGACCCCAGATTTTTCAAGACTTGGTTGAATTGAGCTAACAGATTCATTCTGTTCCCGCACGTCAAATAGGTAAAAGAGCCCTTTGCCCAGCTACAACCTATTTCACGAAGCTTGCGCGAGCGTTTCGCCAGGCTGACGAAGGGCAACGCGATCGGGGAAACATCAACTCATTACGCGCGAGACGCGAAGCAAGAAAAGGCTTACGAGAGGGCACGCCGCCCCCTCAAAATGTCTTTGCGAAAAGCTCTTTTGAGTCTCCGCCTAATCAATTAACAATGTGGCACCTATCCTCAAGACGAGTGCTCATTTCTTCAAAAGAAGTCGAAATCACCCGCAGCCTTCGACAAGGGCTGAGAATGTCCGTGGCGCAGACCATTGCTGAGAGCCTTATGCATATCAGCAAGCTTGACCAGACTGAGAGCGGTGGTCACATCCACGGTCCAGTTGTCTGGAATATCCGCAGTGATGGTATCGATAAACTCTGCAAGCCCCCTCGCCTTTTGCACGGCAAGGTCAATACCTTGAAGAACCTTCATGGCATCTGATGATTGCAAAATGGACGCGCCGCCAATCTCTAACAATTGCGGCTCCACACGTTCGATAAGGTAAGCCACATCATGCAGTTCGCTGACGATCCGCATCAGGACCTCTGGCAGCTTTTCGTCTGCGGGAAGCGATGGCTGTACATGCAACTCCGACATTGCTTCTCCGTCTAGAAAAATTCGATTGAACTTTCGACTGGCTTGGCAGGCTTCGCAGGACGCTGTTCCTGAGCCACAGTCTTTTGTGTTTCTGCACCGGTCAGTGGGTAGGTTCTCGCCCTTCCGCTGACAGGCCAGTATTCCAGCTTTCTTCCGAACTCCCCGCCGGTTGATGAACCAATGATGGAGATGCCTTCATCGCGCAGGAATTGTGTTGCAAATGCCGCGTTTTGTTCACCCACATTGGAGAAGCTGGCGATGGTTTTCGCACCGCCAAAGATCTTCGCTTCCAGTCTGTCGCGCCGCCCGCCGCGTTTCAGGATGCCGTTGATCAACAACTCCATGAGATGGACCCCATAACGCGACATATCCCCCCCGGACATGCCGCCTGGACCGTTCCCCGGCAGCAGAAAATGGTTCATACCACCTATGCCTGCGACCGGATCTCTCAGGCACGCAGCCACGCAAGACCCCAGGATCGTCGTAATGACGGCGTCCGGATCATCCGTTACCTTGTATTCGCCTTGGATGATATTCATCCGCTTGGCTGCGGCCATTTGGTTCATTTAAGCGCTCCGAATACTGCTTCGATAGCAGCCTTCATCTTCTCGATCGTGAAGGGCTTTGCCAGAACGTTGTTGGCGCCCAGCTGTGCTGCCTTTTGAACAAGTGCACGGTCACCCTGCGCCGTCAGGATGATGAAGGCGGCCTTCTTGGTGTTGGGGTTGGTGCGCACGGCCTGCAAAAGACCCAGCCCGTCCATCTTCGGCATGTTGAAGTCGGAGATGACCAGGTGATGTGGCTGTTCGGCCATGATTTTCATGCCCTGCTCGCCATCACCCGCGGCCGTGATCTGTTTGAAGCCGAGCTGTGTCAGAGCGTCGCTGAGCAGCAACCGGCTCGTGACCTGATCATCCACGATCAGAACTTTTATTTTTTCAGCGAGAGACATTTATTCGGTACCTTCTTTTCGGGCAGCAGTTAATTTCAAGATTTCGTCTCCGATGGCGCCGAGCGGCAATTGCTGCTCGACGGCCCCGATGTCATAGGCAACTCGAGGCATGCCATAGACCACACAGGTCTTCTCGTTCTGTCCGATCGTGCGTGCACCAGCACCACGCATCTTGAGCAGACCGGAGGCTCCATCCCGACCCATTCCGGTCAAGATGACGCCGACAGCATTCCGTCCCGCCAGTTCGGCGACCGAATCGAAGAGCACGTCCACAGACGGCCGATGGCCGTTGACCGGATCGCGCTCCAAAAGCCGGCAGCTTGGAGCCGAGGGATTGACGACCTGAAGGTGCCTGTCGCCACCGGGAGCAAGGTAGATCCTTCCGATCTCCAAACGCGCACCGTCGGTCGCTTCCTGCACCACAGGAGCACAAAGACGATTAAGCCTTTCTGCAAAACTTTTCGTAAACGTCGGCGGCATGTGCTGTGTAATGACCGTCGGCGGGCAATTGGGTGGAAACTTCTGCAACACTGCGATCAGCGCTTCGACCCCCCCGGTAGAGGAACCGATGGCAACGACCTTGCGCCCAACTCGGTAACCGGAAGCCGGTGCAATTTGAGGCACTACGGAGGGCTGCGTTCTACCGCGCTTCGAGCGGGCAGCCGCCTTCACCTTTTCCGCCAGATCGCCGAAGGGGCGCGAATCGCCTGGAACCGGCTTGGAAACGCAATCGAAAGCGCCGATTTCCAAAGCAGCAAGCGTGGCATTGGCGCCCTGATGCGTCATGGTGGACACCATGATCACCGGCATGGGCCGAAGCCGCATAATCTTTTCGAGAAACTCCAACCCATTCATGTTGGGCATTTCGATATCAAGCGTCACCACATCCGGGTTCAACTGCTTGATCGCGGCGCGTGCTTCATGCGCATCACCAGCCTGGCCGACAACGTTGACCTCTGGGTCCTGATTCAGAACAGCCGTGATGAGCCCACGCATGGTAGGCGAGTCATCAACGACAAGAACTCTGGCTGGCATACTCATCCCTTCCTCCCCGCATCTTTGCCAGTATAGCGGTAGGTGGTTATCCCAATGTTATCGAAGAGGTTTTTCGCATCGCCCGACACACGTTCGGAATGGCCGATATAGAGATGGCCTCCGACAGGAAGCAGGGCGGCAAATCGCGACCAGATCTTCATCTGCGTCGGTTCATCAAAGTAGATGACAACGTTGCGGCAGAAGATCACATCGAACTGGCCCTTGAATGGCCATTGGGCCATCAGGTTCAGCTCGTTGTAGGTGATCAATTTCTTGACGCGATCGTCAATTTGGAATTTGCGGCGACCACCGGCATCCACTTCACGGAAATACTGCTTGCGCATGGCAGGCGATACAGTTTCCAGCGAATTTTCATCATAGACGCCAGCGCGCGCCAACGCCAAAATTTTGGGATCGATATCGGTTGCCAGGATCTTGAAATCCAGATCGGCAGCATTTGGCAGTAGAGAAAGAACCGTCAGCGCAATTGAATAGGGTTCCTGGCCGTCGGAAGAGGCAGCCGACCAGATACGGACGCGGCCACCGCTCTTTGCGCGTTGAATAAGGCCCGGCAGCACTTCATCGCGAAGATGGTCGAAATGATGGTTTTCGCGGAAGAAACGCGTGAAGTTGGTTGTCAGGTGAGACAGCATCTCGCGTCGCGGCCCCGCCCCTTCAGGCGAAGCAACCAGGTTGCAATATTCCCGAAACCCACTGAGGCCCAGATTGCGGATATGCTTCGAAAGCCGCGAATAGACGAGAGAGGCTTTCGTATCGTTCAGATAGATGCCCGCATCGGCATAGATCATCGCGGCAATTTCGGACAAGTCACGGCGGGTCAGCGGATATTCTCCGCTGGCCAAAACCTCATCCGGTGATTGCCGGGTATCTGCGAGACCTATAGCTTTCATGCAGCTTCGCTTTCACTTTCCGGGAAAATGGCATCCAACTCGATCAAGCAGATCATCCGCTTGTCGATGGCAAGAATGCCGCGCGCATATTGCTTCTCAAGATCAGAAGACACCTCGGGTACCGGCTGAATATTCTCGTCAGTCACGGTCAGGATATCCGACACAGCTTCGACCAGAAGACCAACCACCCGGCTTTTAACCTGAGCGACAATGATAACGTGGCGCGGCGTAGGTTCAGCGCGCCGCATTCCGAGGCGAGCCGAGAGATCGACGATTGGAAGCACTGCTCCGCGAAGATTGATGACGCCCATGACATAGGACGGCGAATGAGGAAGAGACGTCGCTTTCGTCCAGCCGCGGATTTCCCGCACTGACATGATGTTGACGCAAAATTCCTGATCGCCAATACGGAAAGCGATAAGCTCTCTGCTACCCTGCGCAAGATTCTTCACGGCGTACGACATACACTCAACCCGTTGCTGCCAAAGACATGTCCGACTTCAAAGCACCGTCGCCTCGCAGCGACTGGCCGCGTGAAGCGGCAACCACCGCATCGACATCGAGAATGAGGGCAACACGTCCATCGCCGAGGATGGTGGCGGCTGCGATGCCGGGAACATGCGTGTAGTTTGCTTCGAGAGATTTGATAACGACCTGGCGCTGGCCCTGGATCGCATCCACCATAAGAGCGCGCTGACCGCCACCTTCCGATTCAACCAGCAGCGCAACACCTTCGATAGGGTTGGCCTGGGAGGAGCGGAAATTGAGGATTCGACCGACATCAACCAGCGGGCAGAAGGAGTTGCGGATGGAGATCAAACGCTGGTTTGCGCCGAATGAATGAATGCTCGATGCTTCCGGTTGCAGCGTCTCCACGATGGCGGTCAACGGTACCACAAGCGTCTGGCCAGCAACGGTCACCACCATGCCATCGAGTACGGCGAGCGTCAGCGGCAAGCTCATCGTGAAGGTCGAGCCCTGTCCCGGGCGCGAGCTGATCGAGATACGACCGCCCAGTGCCTGGATCGAACGCTTGACCACGTCCATGCCGACGCCACGACCGGAAATGTCCGAGATCTTGTCGGCCGTTGAGAAGCCCGGCATGAAGATCAGGTTATCGATTTCCTCATCGGAGAGGTTGGCATCTGCCGGAATGAGATCGTTGTCGATCGCCTTCTGACGAACCTTTTCGCGGTTGATACCGGCACCATCATCCACCAGTTCGATCACGATACGGCCAGAACGGTGCTTCGCGGTGAGTTTAACTGTGCCTTCCGGGTTCTTGCCGGCAGCTTCGCGACGTTCAGGGCTTTCGATGCCGTGGTCCACGGCGTTACGGATCATATGGGTCAGCGGCTCGGCCAGCTTGTCGATAACCGTCTTGTCCACTTCGGTGTTTTCACCCTCTGTGATCAGGCGGATCGATTTGCCAACCATGTCGGCCACTTCGCGAACGATACGCGACATGCGTTGGAAGACCGGCTTGACCGGCTGCGCGCGGATCGCCATCACCGAGTCCTGGATCTCGCGGGTGAGCTGTTGCAGCTCTTCCAGGCCCATATTGATGGACGACGTTCCCGTCGTATCGTTTTCAATGACGCTCTGCGAAAGCATGGCCTGGTTGATGACAAGCTCGCCGACAAGGTTGATCAGGCGGTCAACTCGGTCGAGATCGACGCGGATCGTCTGGCCAGCGCTGTTGGCCGCGGCATTGGCGTTTGCACTCGCCGCAGCGGCGGCGGCTGCAGCCGCTGCCTGGCTTTCCTTCTTATCGACGCGAGCGGCAGCTGCGGCCATCTTGGTCACATTGCTTGCGGTTTCGGCTGCAGCCACAGCGGCAGCCTGATCCTGTGCGGATTCGTCGGAGCCCGTCTCCTCCTCGGCACCGCCCTCATCGAGCGCGGAGAGATCGAAGGGTACCGGAACCATCGGCAGTTCTTCCTGCGAAGCTTCCGATGTCTTTACTTCCAGATCGCAATCCCATTCGGCGAATTCGAAGACCGAGCGAATGGCCTGCTCGTCCTTGTCGGTCTTGACGATAATCGTCCAGCTGAAATAGGCGCCTTCCGGGTCCATCCTGTCAAAGTCCGGCAGGCTGTCCGTATCGCAATTGATACTCATTTCGCCGAGGCGGGAGAGATCGCGCAGCAGCAAGGCTGCCTCGTTGCCCTTCCCATACAGTTCCCGACGCGGCTTGAAGCTGACTTCGAAAGCGGTCTGGGCCGAGCCCTCGTCCTCATCACCGAAGCCTTCAAAGGCAAATGGGATGGGCTGGAAACCGCTGTCGTCGGTGGGAACGGGTGCGGGCGCTGCGGCTGCGGGCGCCGGTGCGGCCTTGGGAGCTGCCGCCTTTGGCGCCTCTGCACCGCCGCCTGCCGGGATTTCACCGCGGGCAAGCGCTTCCAGTTCTTTGACGAGGCCACGGCTGCGGCCTTCGTCGATTGAACCGCCATCGCGCGCTGCTGTCACCAAGTCGGCCAACACGTCGGCGGACTTCAGCATGACCTTGAGAACGTCCTGCGTCGGCTCCAACTTGTTCGAGCGTACGCAGTCCAGCGTCGTTTCGAACACATGCGCGAACGAAACCAGGTCATCAAGGCCGAACGCCCCGGCACCACCCTTGATTGAGTGGACTGCACGGAAGACGGCATTCACCGTTTCCGGGTCACGGTCGCCATCATTCAGCTTGAGAAGACCAGATTCCAGTTCCGCGAGCTGCTCCTCGCACTCCTGGAAGAAGATCTCTTTGATTTCGTTCATATCCATCGCAGGAATTCCCGGTTCAGGCGGTTACACGCTCAATCGCATCGATCAGTTTTGCCGGATCGAAAGGCTTCACGATCCAGCCAGTCGCACCAGCCTGGCGCGCGCGGTTTTTCTTTTCCGCATCGCTTTCCGTTGTCAGTACGAGAATAGGTACAGCGCGGTAGCGCTCATTGCGGCGCACGCCTTCGATAAAGCCGAAACCATCGAGACGCGGCATGTTAATATCGGTGACGATCACGTCCGGGTTGCACTCTTCGAGCACTTCCAAACCTTCAACGCCATCTTCAGCCTGAATGGTCTCGAAGCCGGCATTGTTGAGGGTCACCAGAAGCATGTTCCGGATCGTCCGTGAATCGTCCACGGTAAGTACTTTTTTCTTCACTGCCGAATCTCCTTCGCGAGCAGGTGATCTACATTGATTCCGATGAGCTGCATGGTCTTCGTAAATGCATCCGAAACCTTATCGAACACGAAGCTCTTCTTGTCCTTTTCCCAGGCGTTTACTGCCGCCATGAGAACCTGCACGCATTGCACGCCAACACGTTCAACACCGGAGGCATCAATCGACACATCCTTGCCGCGCAGCGATGACAACTGGCCATGCAGGTTGGACGCCTCGTTGAGGTCCAGAACCGAGGCCAGTTTCACTGTCTCTGCCTGTGCATTCTTGACTGCCATTCCTTCAACCCTCGTCCTTCAAACTTCCTCGCGACACAAAGCTCGTGCCGTTAGAGTTCCCAACTCGGCCCCCGAGGCCGATTATCTTCCAACCGCCAGCGCATGCGATGGCAGAAAGGCAAGATTGCTTGCCGCCAGATCAGCATGATCGCCAAGCTCATTTAACTCTTCAGTGCTGCGAGGACGGCGCGCCTCCCAGACATGACCCTTTTCGACCTGCCGCTCGATCCGGAATTCCCGGACCGTCCGTCCAAGCTCAACGATGACCGTCTGCAGCGCATCGCCGCTTTCACCCACAGTCCGTGCACGCTCCGCGCTGGCAGCCATGCGACGATCCAGCGTTTCCACATCAAGGCGCATCTGCTCGAGCGAACGCACCTGGTCATCCGTCGCACGGGCAATTCCAGTCACCGTGTCGTTGATGGACTTGACCTGCTGAACCAGCCCGCCAATGGCGTGCTGGGTCTGGTGCACCATCTTCACACCAGCATCGACCTGGGCTTTCGTGCCGCTCACCAATTGCTTGATTTCACGCGCGGCATCGGCAGAACGCTGTGCAAGGGCACGAACCTCTTGTGCAACCACCGCAAAACCGCGGCCTGAATCTCCTGCACGCGCAGCCTCAATGCCTGCGTTCAGGGCCAACAGATTGGTCTGGAACGCAATCTCATCAATAACGCCGATAATCTGCCCAATCTTTTCGGCAGAATTCTCGATATCGGACATGGCGTTGATCGCCTTGCCAACAACTTCACCGCTTTCCTCGGCAGCGCGGCGTGCCTCGCCAACGGATTTCTCTGCAAGCGCCGATTCAGCTGCACTTGCCTTGGCATTCTCGGTCAGTGACGAAAGATCGTTGAAGGTCACACCCATCGCTTGGGCATGCGCCCCAAGTTCTTCAGCCACCTGCCTTGCATCGTTCGAAAGCGTCGCAGTCATTTCTTCCGCGCGCAACAGGCGGTGCGAAGCAGTCTCCAGTGCACCCGTCATCGCATCCAGCGCCTGATCGAGCAGACAGCACAAATCACTGTACACATCGGGCTGCTTATCGCCGATGCGCACCGTCAAATCCTTGCCAGCCAGCGCCGCCGCGACGGGCCCGAAAAGGTCGTTTGCCTCGGCCTGATCCTTTTCCCGCTGAAGGCTAAGAGCGCGCTGATGCTTTTGACGCATCTCGTTGATGCGCAGCGAAATCGCAATCTCAACATCCACCATGACAAGCCGAATGACAGCCCGCACGGCATCGGAAATCTCCTTGTCCCGTTTGCGGGAGGCGGGCAAAAGCGATTTGGGCGCCATCTGCTCCAAAAGACCGTCGATCAGGTTTTCAAGCATCACTGCATGACCACTGATGTGCCAACGCGGATCGAGACCCATACGGCCCTCGGCATCAGAAAGAACCTTCACTCGCTCGGCATAGAGCGCATCGAAGCGGGCGTCCGTCAAAACGCTCCAGTGGGAAGCCTGCAAATCGTGGAGGCGCTCCACCTGAAGATCGCTCTCGAAAAAGCGCATCGCTTCGGAGGATGATTGCAGCCTATGGAAGAAATCCCGCAAGCCTTCTTTCAATCTCGCTTCCAGCGAAGGGCGGAACCGGCGCAACAGGTCGCAACTCTCGGCGTCGAGGCCGGCAAACGCCAGTCGGTCACGCAAGCTTCCCGCTTGCGCCTTTCTGGTCTGCTCCGATCCCGCGTCTTGAGCCAAGGCTCATCCCCATAATTCCCGGCATTCTGTATCCGGACTGTGATCTCGTTTTCGCGCCCGAGGAGCTCGGGCTCGCATCTGCATTCACCCATGAAAACCATAATGGCGTCTTAAGATTGCACACTGATCGCGATAAGAACCGGCACAAACCTGCTCGTCATCGACAAATCTTCGCGCATTACCTTGAGTTGTCATGGAGAGATACCGGGTCAAAACCGGTACGTCGGCGCGGCTTCATGCCAGAAAAGGTGGAAGGCTCGCATCCAACCCAGTTCGCCGTGTAGCTCTAGTTGTATGGTTAATTCCTTGCTTGAAAGTTAATGCGTGATGGCGTTCAAGCGTTTTCCTGAAAACTGATAAGCCGCAGGATGCAAAGACTTACGCATTCATGACGAGTTGCGGCAAATCTGTTACATTCTATTGTTTTAAATATACCTATTCCCAAGGTTTTCAGGGCCTGAAACGGGGCGATAACCATATCTGCACCAAATCTCCGCCTGATGTGCATTCAAGGATGCCAAAGCTCATCCGAAACGCCTGATAGCCGTGATTTTACGGATTTCTTTAAGGAAATTTCATGAGCACGCGCTAAAGCCTTCAACAATAGTGCGCGACTTGAAAAGACATCTGCAAACGCATGGCTTGCAACGACGGATCTGTTTCTTTTCGGGTCACATGAAATAAAAGAGAAACACTCGCAAAGTTTTGGACAGCGCCGTAGTTTTGTCCAAGTTTCAGCGAGAGGAGTAAGCGCTTCTGGCGAGATCGATTTGACGCTCGTGCAGGAAATGCTTGATCTGCAACCAGGTGCTTTATGACAGCTCACGAAAGTTCCTCGCCGGACACGCCACACAGCAACCGCATGCTCGCTTTTTTTGCGCGGTTCCGTTTTTACATCACATGGTTGGCAATGCTGGTCGTGTTCGCGATGATGGCGGTGGCCGTCTATAAGCTGACCAATGAAGTACGTTATGATGAAGTGGTGGATGCGCTGGCAGATACCAGCTGGCTGGCCATTGGCCTTGCTGTCCTCTTTACGGCCCTGAGCTTCCTCGCGCTGATCTACTACGATTTGAATGCCCTGGAGTATATCGGCAGAAAACTGCCATTCGGCCCGGTGGCCGCTACAGCTTTCAGCGCTTATGCCATTGGCAATACGGCAGGCTTTGGTGCTTTGAGCGGCGGCGCAATCCGTTTTCGCGCCTATAGCCGCCTTGGCCTGTCGCCGGACGATATAGCCCGCGTCATTGCCTTCGTCACTTTCGCGTTCGGTCTCGGCCTCCTGGCTGTCAGTTCTATCGCCGCGCTGATCACCGCTCCGCGATTGGCCAGCATTGTGGGTTTGGATGCCCTTTATCTGCGTGCGGGCGCGGTCGCGGTTCTCATCATTTTGGGTGGTCTGCTCTATGTGGGCCGCAACGGGCGTCGCGTTGAAATCATGCGCATTCGCCTGCGCCTGCCCGATACCCTCACCTCGTCACGGCAGTTCCTGATCACGGCAGCGGACCTCGCAGTATCCGCCTCCGCGCTTTACGTATTGCTGCCGGACACCAATATTGGTTGGCCCTCCTTTTTCGCCATCTACGCAACGGCCGTTGGTCTCGGCGTTCTCAGTCACGTCCCGGCGGGTCTGGGTGTCTTTGAGGCGGTTATCATTGGCGCGCTCGGAAATACCATCAGTCTCGATGCGCTGCTGGGCAGCCTTGTGCTTTACCGCATGGTCTATCACGTCCTGCCGCTCACCATCGCGATTGTCATGATTATCGTGTCGGAAGCGCGGGCACTCGCCAAGCACCCTGTGGCCAGCGATATTGGCAATGTTGCCATTCGCCTTTCGCCGCCGCTCTTGTCGGCCTTCGCGCTCCTGCTCGGCACCATGCTGATCTTTTCGAGCGTGACGCCGACGCCCGACACGGATCTCGACATTCTTTCCGGCTTTATTCCGCTGCCCGTAGTGGAAAGTGCGCACTTTCTCTCCAGCCTTCTTGGGCTTGGCCTCGTCATTGCCTCACGCGGCCTTGCCCAGCGCCTTGATGGCGCCTGGTGGGTTGCGCTCGCCTGTGGCGTTCTGGGCTTCCTGTTTTCCTTCCTGCGCGCTGTTGCACTGGGTGAAGCCTCTTTCCTCGGCTTCTTCGTCGTAGCCATGCTGCTCAACAGAAACCGCTTCCAGCGTCCGGCCTCCCTTTTCTCGCAGGTGCTCAGCACGCCTTGGATCATGGCCATCGGCATCATCCTTGCGGGTGCCACCACAATCCTTCTCTTCGTGTATCGCGATGTGGATTACAGCCATCAGCTTTGGTGGCAGTTCGAATTCTTCGGCGAAGCACCCCGCGGCTTGCGCGCGCTTTTGGGCGTATCCATCCTCTCCGGCGCCATTGCCATTTTCAGCCTGCTCAGACCGGCGTTCAATCGTCCGGAGGATGTAACTGCCGAGGAAATCATCAAAGCCTCAGCCATTGTGGATGGACAGGACAATGCCGACGCCAATCTCGTGAGAATGGGCGACAAGCATGTGATGTTCTCCGATAGCGGCAAGAGCTTCATCATGTACGGCATTCAGGGCCGCTCGTGGATAGCGCTTGGTGATCCGGTGGGTGATAGCGAAGAGACCGCCGAGATGATCTGGCGCTTCGTGGAGCGGGCGCGCGATGCAGGCGGTCGCGCCGTGCTTTATCAAGTCTCTCCGGCACTGCTGTCTTTCTGCGCCGATGCAGGATTGCGCGCTTTCAAATTGGGAGAGATGGCAATGGTCAATCTTTCCACCTTCGATCTGAAGGGTGGAAGGCTTGCGGGACTGCGGCAGGCGCTCAACAAGGGCAAGCGCGATGGCATGGAGTTTGCCATCGTGGAGAAGGCGGATGTGCCCGCCATCATGCCGGAACTGAAAGCTGTCTCGGATGCCTGGCTTTCGCACCATGAAACGCGGGAAAAAGGATTCTCTCTCGGGGCTTTCGATGAAGCCTACGTCTCCTCGATGCCCGTTGCGATCATCCGGATGGGAGAGCGTATCGTCGCGTTTGCCACGCTTTTCCTGACCGAAACAAAGGTGGAAGGCAGCGTGGACTTGATGCGCTTTGCGCCAGAAGCGCCACGCGGCGCGATGGACTTCCTATTCGTAAGTCTTATTGAGCATCTGAAAATTGCCGAATATCAATGGTTCAATCTTGGAATGGCTCCTTTGTCCGGCATGTCGAAGCGAGAAGTAGCCCCGGTTTGGGATCGAATTGGCAGCACCCTCTTCGAACACGGTGAGCGTTTCTATAACTTCAAGGGCTTGAGAGCTTTCAAATCGAAGTTCCATCCCCGCTGGGAGCCCCGCTATTTTGCGGTTGCGGGTGGAACGGGCGCGGTGCTCGCCCTGATGGATGTAACCCTATTGATCAGCGGCGGAGTTCGCGGTGTGGTTGGCAAATGAGAAAAGCTTTAGGACGGATTTTGCTGTGTTCTGCGATGCTTTGCAGCTTCGCTTTGGGTCCAGCTGCCGCGCAATCCGGTGATCAGACCTTCGACACGGGCATGATCCCCTCCCCGCATATCTTGAAACCCTCCGGTGACGTGAAGGCCAATATCTTCCTTCTCTCGGATGCGGATGGCTGGAATGCGCGTGAGGAACAGCAGGCAAAGGCGCTGACCGACAAGGGTGCTTTGGTCATCGGCATTGATCTCCCGTCCTACATCGCCTCGCTTGGCAAGGATGACGATGATTGCATCTATATGATATCCGACATCGAGTCGCTTGCCCAACAGGTGCAGCGCTCTTTGGGCAACGGCAATTACCGCAGCCCCATCGTTGCGGGCGTTGGCGCGGGTGGTGCTTATGTTCTCGGCATGCTGGCACAGAGCCCGCCGCACACGATTGGCGAAGCAATTGCTGTCGATCCCGATGCCACCATTACGTTGCCGAAGGTTCTTTGCACCCCGGCAGAAAAAAAGACCATTGGCAATGCCGTTCAATATGGCCTGACCGACGGCGATCTACCTTCGCCAGCCACTATTCTATTGACGAAGGCGGCACCCGCAGATGGTGCCGCGCACGCCAAGGAATTGCAGAAGGATCACGAGGACATTGATATCGAAAACCAGGATGTCGATGCGGATACGGCTCTTATCCAGACACTCAGCGACCGTATCGACGCGTCAGGTGCGGATTCCTCGCCGCTTGGTCTGCCTCTGACGGTTTTGGAAACGAAGCCGAAGTACAACACCATGGCTATCATCATTTCGGGCGACGGTGGCTGGCGCGATATCGATAGTGAAGTGGGCTCCGCTTTGCAGGAGGACGGTATTCCTGTCGTCGGCCTGGATTCTCTGCGATATTTTTGGTCGAAAAAAGATGCGGCCACCACCGCGGCAGATCTTAGCCGCATCATCCGCACCTACCGCAAGCAGTGGAATGTGCAGAATGTGATGCTGATCGGATATTCCTTCGGAGCAGACATTATTCCCTCTACCTATAACCAGTTGCCGGAGGCGGATCGCAACCGCGTGATCCTGATGTCGCTGCTGGCGCTGTCCAACACAGCCGAATTCGAGATCTCGGTTTCCGGCTGGCTCGGCGGCTCCGGTACGGGAGAAGGCGGCGACCCAGTGGTCGACCTCAAGAAGATCGATCCTAAACGAATCCAATGCGTCTATGGAACCGAGGATGATGAAGATGCCTGCAAGGCCCTAGGTTCCACCGGTGTAGAAACGCTTGGCATTGAGGGCGGCCATCACTTCGATGAAGACTATGATGCGCTAGCCACTCACTTGATTGATGCGCTTAAAAAGCGGTTGAAGCCTTGAATGCGAAATCAAAGCGCAAAACTTAAAGAAAACTGCGCTCTGATCATAGCCGCCTCTTGTCATCCGGCGTGAAATCTTATGTAGCCATTCGGGAAATGAATGGACAGGCGCGATATGCGGGGGCGTAGCGCCGGAGGGACAAGAAACAGATGGAAATTTTTACAGCGGCGGGACTGGCGGCTCTACTCCAGGTCATCGCAATCGACCTCGTACTCGCGGGTGACAATGCCATTGTCATTGGCCTTGCTGCGGCAGGTCTGCCTGCGCATCAGCGCAACAAGGCAATTCTGGTCGGCATTATTGCCGCAACCGTTCTGCGCATCGGCTTTGCCACCATAACAGCCTATCTCCTCGGCATCGTGGGCTTGCAATTAATCGGCGGTCTTTTGCTTGCCTGGGTATGCTGGAAGATGTGGAGCGAGTTGCGCTCGGCGGATCATAATGCCGCAGATGCCATGTCTGAGGCAGAAGCGGAGAAGACCAAAGTCAACAAGACCTTCCTGCAAGCCGCCACCCAGATTGTCATTGCCGATGTTTCCATGTCGCTGGATAACGTGCTGGCCGTGGCGGGTGCTGCACAGGATCATACCACAGTGCTGATTATTGGCCTTGTGGTCTCCATCGCGTTGATGGGTCTTGCGGCCAACCTCGTCGCCAAGCTGCTGCACCGCTATCGCTGGATTGCCTATCTTGGTCTCGCCGTCATTGTCTATGTTACCTTCAACATGATCTATCACGGCAGTGTCGAAGTCTGGCCCTATATCCAACAGTGGATGGCCTGATAATAAGGGCGCAGGCACTGGTTTGCGCCACTTGAAACGCAACAGGGCTCACGCATGGCACTGCCTGAACTGACGGTGGATAGTCTCATCATCGGCGGCGGACCTGCCGGTTTGATGGCGGCGGAAGAGCTGAGCAGGCTCGGTCATTCCACTACCATCTGCGATGCCATGCCAAGTTTTGGCCGAAAGTTCCTGCTGGCCGGAAAATCCGGCCTCAACATAACCCATTCGGAAGACTACGAGCAGTTTCGCACCCGCTTTGGCACGGCCTCCTCGCGTCTTGCGAAAGCTCTCGATGAGTTCACACCGCAGCAGGTGCGCGAGTGGGCGGCTGAACTTGGCAGTGAAACCTTCATCGGAACCTCGGGTCGCGTTTTCCCAACCGTCATGAAGGCATCGCCCCTATTGCGGGCCTGGATCAAACGTCTACAGGATCATGGCGTCACCTTCTTGGCACGCCACCGCATGGTTGGCATTGCCCCCGGTGTGGCAGAATTTGTCACGCCAGATGGACCAAGGCGCATCCGTGCAAAATCCATTCTCTTGGCGCTGGGCGGAGCAAGCTGGCCAAAGCTCGGCTCAGATGGGACCTGGGTCCCAATTATTGATCAACTCGGCATCGCGCATTCGCCGCTCCTGCCCGCCAATTGCGGCTTTGACGCTGGCTGGAGCGATCTGTTCCGAGAGCGCTTTGCTGGCGAGCCTATCAAATCGGTCGCGATCACGTCATCGGCTGGCACGTCACAGGGTGAATTCGTTATCACTGAGCATGGCGTGGAGGGCAGCCTCATCTATGCCCATGCACAGGCCTTGCGGGATGAATGGCTGGCAAATGGCAGCGCAACGCTGAGGCTGGATCTCTCGCCGGGACGAACTCAAGCGCAGCTCTCATCCGCCCTGCAGAAGCAACCGAAAAGCCAAAGCCTATCAAACCGCCTACGCAAGCTCGGGCTCTCCCCGGTCAAAATAGCCCTGCTTCGTGAAGCGACGGACAAAGACGCCCTTCAATCCCCGGAAGGCACTGCCGCCCTCATTAAAAACCTGAATATCATTCTTCAGCGACCACGCCCTATCGAAGAAGCAATATCCACCGCTGGCGGCATCCGTTGGGATGCGCTCGATGAGCATTACATGCTCTGCGCCCAGCCTGGACTTTTCGCCGCCGGGGAGATGATCGACTGGGAAGCGCCCACCGGCGGCTATCTGCTAACCGCCTGCTTCGCCACCGGCCGCGCCGCTGGTCGCGGCATGGCAGAATGGCTGAGGCGAAACTGAAGCATCTCGCGCAAAGTGTGCAGCAGTTTTGCGATGACGACATGCAATGAGACAAAGAGTTAAGCTTAGAGAGCGAATCTGAAAGATCGCAACACGCTTTAGGGGCTTCTCAGATGAGAGGCGGCAGCAGGTTCATCAAGAGAACCATGATCAGCCCCACAACCGAGACGATGGATTGAATAACGGAAATCGTCCACGTCGCCTCGCGCATGGACATGCCGAAGGATTCCTTCACCAGCCAGAACCCCGCATGGTTGGCATAGTTGAAGAACAGTGACCCGCAACCGATCGAGAGTGCCAGCAGTGGCGCGTTGATGTCACCCGCACCGGCAAGAGGTGCAAGCAGACCGGATGCGCCGACAATACCAACCGTCGCGGAGCCCGTGGATACCGAAAGAAGCATGGAGATGATCCAGCCAAGCATGAGCGGCGAAAGCGAGAATTGCTGGCTCATATGCATGATGGCATCGCCCACTTTGGCATCCGTCAACACATGCTGGAATGCACCGCCACCAGCAATAATGAGTAGAACATTGGCGATTGGCTTCACGCTACCAGACATGGACTCACGGAGTTTCTCAGCATTACCGCCACGGCCATAGATCAACACGCCAGCGGCAAAGATCACGCCGATCAGCATGGCAATGACGGGATCACCAATAAAGCCTGTAATAGATTCAGCGGTCGAACCCTTTGGGGCGAACAGCTCCGTCAGGGCGTGGAGCAACATCAGGATTGCCGGTAGAAGCGCAGTCAGCAAGCTGAGACCAAGACCCGGTGCAGCTTGAGGCGAGCCATCCGCCTCAGTGCGCGTGGAGAACTGGTCGATAAGCGATTCATCCGGGCGAACGGTCAAACGCGGTGCAATGAATGCACCATAGAGCGGCCCACCCAGAATGATGGCAGGAATGGCGGCGATGAAGCCATAAAGCATCGTTGCGCCAAGATTGGTGTGGAGCGCCGCTATGGCCGTCAATGGTCCGGGATGCGGCGGCACCATGCCATGCATTGAAGCCAAGGCAGCGATGACCGGGACACCAACATAAACATAAGAGGAGCCACGAACGGCCGAGGTCGAATCAAGCTTCCGCGCCACACTGAAAATCAGCGGCAACAGCACGATAAGGCCCACTTCGAAGAACATGGGTATTCCAATGACGAATGCAGCCCCTGCCATGACCCAGGGTAGCAGGCGCGCAGAGGTCTTCTCTATAATGAGGTTCGAGATTCCGTCCGTCACACCGGATGTTGCAAGGATTTTGCCCAGCATGGCACCCAGCGCAACGACAATGCCAACCGCACCGAGCGTATTGCCTGCACCGCTCTCGATTGATTTGATCAGCTTCTCGACAGGCATGCCGGTTGCCAAACCCACTGCAATGGACGTGATGAGGAGCGCCAAAAGCGGGTGCATTCTGATTTTGGAAACAATCAGGAAAACGAGAAAAATAACGCCAGCGGCAGCTATGACAAGCAGTTGAATATCGGCAGTGCTCATGTTGGACTCGTTGAAAAATCATTCTAGAGAATGAGAGCGCACTTCGGCGAGAGCGTAGTGCAGGAAGGGTGCTACTGTTTTCTCCCCCTCACGCCGCGCGTCAACTCTTTTCTGATCTGAAATCGGAATTGTTCGACCGAGCTGGCAATATAGCCGTTCTCATACCTCGACACGTAGCGAGACGGGTCTGCAGGCGACATCGCACCAACAGCTCATCAACAACCTAATTACGAAAACCGTTTTGAAAAATGGTGCCCGGAGGCGGATTTGAACCACCGACACGCGGATTTTCAATCCGCTGCTCTACCAACTGAGCTATCCGGGCATCTCGGCTTTTGCGAAGCCTTCCGGCCTCTTTCGAGGACCGCCGGGGCGTTTCCCCCGGGAGCGAGCGGGGTTATAACATCTTGTTCGGACATGGCAAGCGGCTTTGCCAACTTTTTTGACAAGCTTGTGAAAAACCCTGTCTGCCTTGCGCTAAAGCACTGAATTCCTTCAAGGGTACGCTGTCACATCAGACGCTTCAAACCTCGTCCTCTCCATCTGCCTTGCGCTCATCGTCCGCCACGGGAATCGCGTAAGAGCCATTCAGCCAACGCGAAAGATCAAGCGTGCGGCAACGGTCGGAGCAGAAGGGGTAATGTTCGCGGTGGGAAGGCTTGCCGCATTCCGGGCATGGTCTTGCCTTGCGCAGAGGCTCGACCTTTGCGCTGAAAACAATCTTGTCATTCATGTCAGTTCTCCGGCCAGAGCGTGGCCACTTCGAAACCCTCGCCGTTGAGCAAGAGCGCCGTTTCATAGAGCGGCAAGCCAACCACATTCGTGTAGGAACCCACCAGCTTCTGCACGAAGCTGCCAGCAATGCCTTGAATGGCATAGGCCCCGGCCTTTCCGCGCCACTGGTCAGACGCCAGATAGGCATCGATTTCCTTGGTGGCAAGGCGCTTGAAGCGAACTTTCGTTTCCACCACCTTCTGGCGGAACTGGCCGCCCGGCGTTACCAGGCAGATGCCAGTATAAACCCAGTGACCGCGACCGGAGAGCAGGTGCAGCGCACTGGCAGCTTCGTCCATATATTCCGTCTTGGACAGAATACGCCGCCCGACAGCCACCACCGTATCGGCAGAGAGGATGTAACTGTGGCGCCACGCCAGATCATCCTTCACGGCAGCAAAGGCCGCTTCCGCTTTTTCCAGCGAAAGACGGCGTGCCAGCGAGCGGGGATGTTCCGATTTCTTCGGCGCTTCATCGATATCCATCGGCATGAGACGCGCCGGTTTGATCCCCATCTGGTTAAGAAGATCAAGGCGCCTCGGCGAACCCGAGGCGAGAATGAGCTTTTGGTCCAGAGCCATGGGGAACCTCAGGCTTGCTGTGAAATAAGAGGCACTTACTTGAAGCGGTAGGTGATGCGGCCCTTGGTCAGGTCATAAGGGGTCATTTCCACCAGAACCTTGTCGCCCGCCAGAACGCGGATGCGGTTCTTGCGCATGCGACCCGCTGTGTGTGCAATGATTTCATGCTCGTTTTCGAGTTTCACCCGGAATGTCGCATTGGGCAGCAATTCGGTAACAACGCCCGGGAATTCCAGAACTTCTTCTTTAGCCATCGAGAGCTTTTCTTCCTGTGTTTGGTCAATAAGAGGCCACATTGAGGCTGCAGCCTTGAAAATTGCGCGGAAACTACACGTTCCCCGCACGTTTGTGAACCTAGCGAGTGCGCGAATCTCACACTCCTCTGAATGACGGTCCGGCTTTATGTCAAATCGTCTGATGCGGCTGGACATGCGGTCGGGCAAAACGCGTCTGAATTCGCTCCCACAACTCATCCCTTATGCCACGATAAGCATCCAAGATACGCTCGCGGCTGCCTGTTTCCACGGTGGGGTCCAGCGTCGGCCAGTACTCCACATCGATGGCCTGAGATCGCGTCAGCTCCAAAGCCCGGTGATGGGCTTCCGGCGAGAGCGTGACGATGACATCGAAGAAATCATCCTCCAGCTCGTCCAGTGTCTGGGGCGGATGCCTTGGCAGGCTCAAGCCAATTTCCTGGAGAACGACATCGACAAAGGGATCTGGCTCGCCTGCTTTTACACCGGCGGAACGAACATAGATATCGGTTGGCAGCAGACGTTTTGCAATGGCTTCCGCCATGGGCGAGCGGATGGAATTCATGCCACACATGAACAGCAGCGCCCCCGGCCGTGCGGGTTTGGTTTCGGTGCCTGGGCCGCTCGTCATGTCAACCGCGCCAATACAGAACGCAGACGAGCGTAAAAAGTCGTCGCGCGGTATCAAAATCAATCTCGATCTTGCCCTTCAGCCGGTCCCGCAGTGTTTCCGAACCATCGTTGTGAATACCCCGCCGTCCCATGTCGATCGCCTCGATCTGCGATGGGGTGGAGGAACGGATTGCTTCATAATAACTTTCGCAAATCATGAAGTAGTCCTTGATGATCCGCCGCAGCGGCGTCAGCGACAGGATGTGTGTGGCAACCGCCTCCCCCGCCTCGGTTGTAATCGTCAAAACCAGCTTTGCCTCGATTAGCGACAATTGCAGCCGATAAGGCCCACCGGCATGGCCAACCGGATGAAACGCGTTTTCCTCAATCAGATCGAATATGGCGACCGCACGCTCGTGCTCGACATCCGGCGTCGAACGGCCAATGCTGTCATCCAGCACCACGTCGAACAGCCGGAAGTCGCCATCAGCCATCAAATTTTATCCCTGGTTCAACCGAATGGAGACTGAACGGGCATGCGCGTCCAACCCTTCGGAATTCGCAAGTGTAATTGCCGCCGGTCCCAGGGCGCGCAATTGGTCTGCGCCAAGCCGCAAAATGGATGTGCGCTTGACGAAATCCAGTACTGAAAGTCCGGACGAAAAACGGGCAGATCGTGCCGTGGGCAACACGTGGTTGGAGCCGCCGACATAATCGCCAATCACTTCTGGCGTATGGCGGCCAACGAAAATGGCACCCGCATTGCGAATACCAGCAAGAAGCGGATCGGGATCGGCCACTGCCAGCTCCAAATGCTCGGCGGCAATACGGTTGGCAAGCGGCAGGGCTGCCTTCAGATCATCCACCAGAATAATCGCGCCGAAATCGCGCCAGCTTTCTGCCGCCGTGTCAGAGCGGGAAAGCGTCTTCAACTGGCGTTCAACGGCCTTCTCAACCGCTTCACCCAAGCCGCGATCATTGGTCAGAAGAATGGCCTGTGCACCGGCATCATGTTCGGCCTGGGCCAGAAGATCGGCCGCCAGCCAATCCGGATCGTTTTCGGCATCCGCAATCACGAGAACTTCCGAAGGACCGGCGATCATATCAATGCCGACCGTTCCAAACACCTGACGCTTGGCAGCGGCCACGAAGGCATTGCCGGGACCGACGATCTTGTAAACCGGGGCAATGGTCTCGGTGCCATAAGCCAGAGCCGCAACTGCCTGTGCGCCGCCAATGCGATAGATTTCCGAAACACCGGCGATCTTTGCCGCAACCAGCACTGCTGGGTTGATGTTTCCACCGGTTGCCGGGCAAACAATCACAATGCGCTCGACGCCCGCCACACGCGCCGGCACGGCGTTCATCAGAACAGAGCTTGGATAACTCGCCGTGCCGCCCGGAACATACAGCCCAACAGCTTCAATCGCCGTCCAGCGCGAACCGAGGCCGACACCCATGGCATCCTCGTAGATGTCATCCTTGGGCATCTGCCGGGCATGATGGCGCTCGATCCGCTCTGCCGCCAGCTTCAGCGCGTCAACCACGCTTTCATCGACCTCAGCGAAGGCAGCGTCAATTTCGGCTTCCGTCACCCGCAGGCCCACGGCATTCAGATCCACCCGGTCGAAACGCTTTGAATACTCGACAAGTGCTTCATCGCCACGAGCGCGAACATCATCAATGATGGCACGGACGATTGCGTTTACATCCTCGGAGACTTCCCTCTTGGTGGTGAGAAATTCCGCAAAGCGTCTTTCGAAATCGTCCGAAGCCTGTTCCAGCCAGATTGCCACCGTCAAGTCCCTCTATATGATCGAACTGAACGACGAACCGGCCCGGCTGCTTTAAGCCTCGTGGCTCGGCCTGTTTTCAGTTCCCCAGACACCGCCGGTATCGGCCAGCTGCGCCTCTATGCATTCGACATCCAGGCTGATCGCAGAGCCGCCCGCCAAGGTCAACTCAATCACCCCGTCCGGTCCATCGTCTTTCTTGCTGAACCGAATGGCCAGCAGGGAATAGACCGCTTCCTTATCCTGCCGGTTGACGCCGAGCGTGCGCACGGCGCTAACCCGCTTGAACGTCACCACTGCGCGGCGGCGCTCAAAGCCTTCCTTTGCACGCTCTGCCTTTTCCCAGACAAAGCGGTTCACCACAAGGCAGAACTGACCGCGCTTCGGCCACCATTCCAGGTCTGCTGCCTTGAAAACACTGTCCTGCATGTGGGCCGAAATGATCTGAAGATCTTCCTCGTCCAATGCAAGCAGCTTCAGTTCCGTCATCTCTACCATCTTCAATCCCTTACGCAGCTGCCTTGCAACCACTTCTTGGGGTCAGAGATAGGATGCCGCCCGGCGGGAAACAACTGCCGGGCGGTCGTCGGAATACAAGATGCTTATTCGCTGACGCGCTCAACCACGGCGCCACAGCGGGTGAGCTTTTCTTCCAACCGCTCAAACCCGCGGTCCAGGTGGTAGACGCGGTTGACCAGGGTCTCGCCTTCGGCCGCAAGGCCCGCAATCACCAGCGAGACGGAGGCGCGAAGATCGGTTGCCATCACTGGCGCTCCCTTGAGGCGCTGGACGCCTTCCACGCGGGCCATCTGGCCGGAGAGCGAAATGCGCGCCCCAAGGCGGGCGAGCTCCTGCACATGCATGAAACGGTTTTCGAAAATCGTCTCGGTAATGTGCGAAACGCCAGAGGAACGGGTCATCAAGGCCATGAACTGCGCCTGAAGATCGGTCGGGAAACCGGGGAAGGGTTCGGTCACGATATCGACGGGGTGGATACCATTGCCATTGCGCACCACGCGAATACCGGTTTCCGTCGCGGTGATCTCAGCTCCAGCCTGCCGCAGTGTTTCCAGCGCCGTATCAAGAAGCGCAAGGTCCGTGCCTTCCAGCGTCACGTCTCCGCCGGTCATGGCAACGGCCATGGCATAGGTTCCGGTCTCGATCCGGTCCGGCAAGACGCGATGGCGCGCACCGGAAAGATTGGTTACGCCTTCGACAGTAATTGTCTTGCTGCCAGCGCCCGAGATTTTCGCGCCCATCGCGATCAGGCAATTGGCCAGATCGACAACTTCCGGCTCACGCGCGGCGTTTTCGATAATCGTCGTGCCTTTGGCCAGCGTCGCCGCCATCAGCATGACATGCGTTGCACCAACGGAAACCTTCGGGAATGTATATTTCGCGCCAATCAGGCCGCCGGCAGGTGCCGTGGCATTCACATAGCCGCCATCGATCTCGATCTGCGCACCCAAGGCCTGCAAGCCATCCAGGAACAGATCGACAGGGCGCGTGCCGATGGCGCAACCGCCCGGTAGCGAGACCCGTGCGCGGCCTTCGCGTGCCAGCAGCGGCCCGATGACCCAAAAGCTGGCGCGCATCTTGGAGACGAGCTCATAGGGTGCCGTGGTGTCGGCAATGGTTCGGCAGGTAAAATGGATCGTTCGGGAATAACCATCTTCCTGGCGCTCGCGGCGACCATTGACGGCGATATCCACGCCATGATTGCCGAGAATGCGCATCAAGCCTTCCACATCGGCGAGATGCGGCACATTCTCAAGCGTCAGTGTATCGCTTGTCAGAAGTGAAGCGATCATCAGGGGGAGAGCAGCGTTCTTCGCGCCTGAAATGGGAATGATGCCGTGCAGCTTGTTGCCGCCAGAAATTCGGATGCGATCCATTCACTTTGAACGAGCCTTCGCGGCTCGCCTTTCCTGTTACAGGCAGACAGGCAGGTTCTCAAACACTGCCGCCGCCGCCACACTCTTGTTCGTCACGTCAGCCATTCGCCGCGTAAGCGCCGGTTGGCCGTAAATCCCCCGCAAGTCCCAGACTTAACGCGTCCTTAGACGAAATCACCCAAGGCTTCAATTCGATTGCCTGAATGTGCGGCCGTGCCCAGCTATCAATCGTCCGATTCGTCCGATTTTGCGGCAGGCAGCCCCTCGCTCAAATCGGCATCGCCTGCTCGGCGCGCCCGCGCCTGTTGCTTGCGCCGAGCCAGATTTTCACGCAGCTTCTGTGCGGCTCTGGCTTTACGCAATTCCGTTTCGGTTGGCTGGGGGCGCTGGGGCTTCAACGGTATCGATTCGTCTCTGTCTTTCATCCGTTCACTCTACTTCAGGGCGCTGCAAACCAAAACAGCCCTCGGCTCCCGCCAGTTTTGACAGATTTGTGGCGTTTGCGGCTTGCACTCCTCAACAAGCTATGGCAATAGGCCCCTCGTTCCGGCGAGGCAACAGCCTGCACCGAAGATGCTGCGGTAGCTCAGTGGTAGAGCACTCCCTTGGTAAGGGAGAGGTCGAGAGTTCAATCCTCTTTCGCAGCACCATTTACACTTACTCCTTTTATTGTTCTCCCCTCATTGTTGCATGAGCAGAGAAATTACTGGTTCTACGTGCTGGCCATTAGGAAAGCAGAAAGCTTCTTCGGCGATATTCGATGCATATTCGAGTGATTCGCGCATGCTCTTGCCAAGGGTGTTGGAAGGTTCAGCGTCCCCACCAAAGCCTGCAAGCGCAGCCTTGCTCGACAGCAGACATATCGAACAGTTTCCTTGGGGGATTTGATGAACGCGGTACAAATGAGCGGCGAAGAGGTTCTGGAAATCATTGCCTTTCGGCTGCATGCGCAGGAATTTTGTGTTCGCACCACATCGATCCGTGAAATTCGCGGCTGGGCTCCGGTCACCCCGCTGCCACACGCGCCTTATGATGTGATTGGCGTGATGAACTTGCGCGGCACGGTCATCCCGATCGTGGATCTGGCTGTGAAGCTCGGCATGCATAATACAGAAGTGAACGAGCGCAGCGCCATCGTCGTTGCCGATATCAAGGGCATGACGGTCGGCCTGCTGGTAGACCGTGTTTCCGATATCATGACCATCCCATCCTCGCGTCTCCAGCCGGTTCCGGCTGCTGCAGGCTCCAGCGGCGCTTTCTCCGATGGCCTTATTGCGCATGATAGCGGCATGATCTGCTTCCTGAACCTCGAGCGCATGTTTGAAACGGGCAGCGACGATTGGGGCATGGTCGCCTGATCAGACCGAACTTTCTGGTCTTTGAATCAAAAAGCGCTGCATTCCGCGGCGCTTTTTCATTTGCAGTAGAATTTCAGAAACTCGCAGCCAGCCTGCGATGGATTGTCTTGAGGTCACCGTGGCGTCGTGCATCGAGTGTCTCTTCCCAATCCAGCGCCGTAGCAATGATGTGGTCAAGGCTCGCATGTTGCGGTCGCCAGCCCAGGATATCGCGAGCGCGCGACGAATCCGCCACCACAGCGGCGGTATCTCCCAAGCGGCGCGGGCAGTAGCGCACGCGGAAGTCCCGACCGTGGACGCGTTTGACTGATTCCACCACCTGCAAAACGGAATAGCCTTCACCATAGCCGCAATTGGCGGTCAGACATGCGCCGCCGCGCCGCAGATAAGACAAGGCGTTCAAATGTGCAGCAACCAGATCGCTGACGTGGATGTAATCGCGCACGCCTGTTCCATCCAAAGTCGGATAATCCGTCCCGTAAACGTCGAGTGCGTCCCGGCGTCCCAAGGCGGCCTCACAAGCAAGCTTGATGAGGTGGGTGGCCCCTTGTGTGGAAAGTCCAGTCCGCCCTTCGGGGTCAGCGCCGGCAACGTTAAAATATCGCAGCACGACATAGCGGAACGGGTAGGCATTGGCCGCATCACGCAACATCATCTCGGACATAAGCTTTGATTGCCCGTAGGGATTTTTTGGAAGTGTCGGGTCGGATTCGCGAACGAGTCCCTCACCGATATTGTCACCATAAACAGCCGCCGTGGAGGAGAACACGAAATGCTCAATGCCCGCCTCTATGGCTGCTGACGCCAGCACGCCGGTCTTGGACGTGTTGTTTTCATAATATTCCAGCGGGTGCTGCACCGACTGAGGAACAACGATCGAGCCTGCAAAGTGCATGATGGCATCAATCCGGTTCTCGGCGAAAATACGCCGCAGGATCTCACGGTCGCCCACGTCGCCAAGGTAGAAGCGCGCTTCATCCGGTACGGCCCAACGAAAGCCGGTGGAAAGCCTGTCGAGAACGACAACTTCCTCGCCCGCATCGAGCAACGCCAACACCATGTGGCTGCCGATATAACCTGCTCCGCCTGTCACCAGAACTGTCATGTCCGATGCTCCCCTGCCAGTCTTGATTGGAGCTCATCCAACCATCACAGGCTTCAGGAGATCTTACTGGCGGGCCGCAAAGCAAACTATTGTAATCGCTATAGAAAATGAAGAATTTCGATAATCTGTGCAATTTTAGATATTCAGGCCGTATCGGTACGAATTTCCAAGTTTATCAAAGCTTGGAGATATAGTCCGCCAAACGGGACGCCGCGTGCGAAATCTGGCCCGGATCACGCAGGAAACAGGCTCTGAGAAAGCTTTCGCCCCCGGGGCCGAACGCCGTTCCAGGTGCCAAGCCCACCAAAGTCTTATCGACGATGTCGAAGGCGGCGCGTCTCGGATCATCTATGCCATCGATCCGCAGGAAAGCGTAGATGGCTCCGCTCGGCTTCAAAGTCTGGGCCCGATTGGTGGCGATGAGTGTGTCGCAGAGAATATCGCGCGAGGTTTTTGCCCGCTCGAAATTGGCGCGCACGAAGTCGTCACCCTTTTCCAATGCCGCGATGGCCCCGCGCTGCATGAAGGGTGTGAGACCGGAGCTTGAATACTGGATGAGGTTTTCCAGCACCTGGCCGATTTGCGGCGGTGCTACGATCCAGCCCACGCGCCAACCGGTCATCGACCAGTTCTTGGAGAAGGAATTGGCATAGATGATCCGGTCACCATCTTCCTGCACATCAAGGAAAGACGGCGCGCGCCTACCCTCATAGAAGTAAAGCGCGTAGATCTCATCCGCGATGATCCAGAGGCCGTGCTTTCGGGCAAGTGCCAGGATGGCCTTCAGGTCATCATGCGTTGCGGTCCAGCCTGTCGGGTTCGAAGGTGTGTTGATGAACAACGCTTTGGTGCGGCTGGTAATCGCCGCTTCCAGCTTGCCGATATCGAGCGACCATCCCCCATCGATGAAATCGACGGGCACAGCCACGGGCTTGGCACCGGCCACGCCAACGGCTGCCACGATGTTGGGCCAGCTCGGTGTCAGGTAAACGATTTCGTCACCAGCCGATGTCAGCGCCTGGACGCAGAGGTTTATGGCATGCATGCCGGAACTGGTGGCAAAGAAATGGTCGGTGGAGAGGCTCACGCCGAAGTGGCGCTGATAATAGTTGGAGAGAGCCTGGCGCAACTCCGGCAAGCCGCGCTGCCAGGTATAGAAGGTTTCCCCCGCATCGAGAGAGGCTTTTGTTGCCTCGTTGATGAAGGAAGGAGAAGGCAAATCACCTTCTCCCGCCCAGAGCGGAATAAGCCCGTCACGCCCCCTGGCGTAATTCACCAGTTCCACAATGCCGCTTTGCGGTGCGGCAAGCGCGCGAGCGCTCAGGCTTTCCAGAATCGTCATGAGGGCGGTCTCCGTTCTCCACCCTCATACCCCAAGTATCTGGCGAAATCTCATTCCAATCCGTGAGAAGGGGATCGAAAATCTTGATGACAAATCAAGGCGTGCGCGTCCGCAAGAGATCGCGGATTTCCGTCAGCAATTGCACATCAGCTGGCGGCGGCGCCGGTGAGGCCTCGGCTGGCTTCTTCTCTTCGGCGGCGCGAATCCGGTTCACACCCTTCACCATTAGGAAGATGATCCAGGCGAGGATAACGAAATTGATCACCACGGTGATGAACTTGCCATAGGCGAACACTGCGCCCTGCGCTTTTGCTGCCTCCAGCGTATCGGCCGTGACCGCTGAACTGAGCGGAAAGAAGTAGTTGGAGAAATCGATGCCGCCAATCACCACGCTGACAACCGGCATGACGACATCGTTGACGAGCGAATTGACGATACCGGTGAATGCTCCGCCAATGATGATACCGACCGCCAGATCGACCACATTTCCCTTGGCTATGAATGACCGAAACTCGCTGATCATCGACATGGCAGAACCCCTTCCCCACAGCTTCAACAGATATAAGTTTTTCGCAATATAACGCGGCCGTGATCATTGGAAAGGTGGCAGCAAGCGCAGAAGTGCCGCCTCCATTGAACTTTTTGACGAGACGCGGCTCAATTTCCAAGGGCGTGGAATTGTCCTACTATCCCTTCGTCATGCGATTGGGCGCATGTCCAGGGTGAGGCTCACCCTTAGACGGAGGTTCGATGCTGCCTGGCTGGATGATATTGCTGTCCGCTTGCGGCTATATTCTCCTGCTCTTTGCCGTTGCCAGCTATGGTGATCGCAGGGCACGGAAATTCGGCGTGCCTAAAATTGGCAGACCTGCCGTCTATGCGCTGAGCCTTGGGGTTTACTGCACATCCTGGACCTATTTCGGCGGTGTGGGCCTTGCTGCGCATAAGGGGCTGGAATTTACCGGCATCTATATCGGCCCCATCCTCGCCTTCATATTCCTTATGCCGCTCATCCGCCGGATCGTGGAACTGGCAAAGGCTGAAAAGCTGACATCCGTGGCGGATTTCATCGCCGCCCGCTACGGCAAGAATTCTGGCGTGGCGCTGCTGGTCTCGGTTATTTCGCTGATCGGAGCCATTCCTTACATTGCCCTTCAACTCAGGGCCGTTTCCAGTTCCGTCACGGCCATGGTCGATCCCTCGGCATTTGGCCTGGGCAGTGGCAACCTCTACTTCATAGACCTTGCCTTGATCGTCACGCTCCTCATGGCTGTCTTCGCTGTCATGTTCGGCACCCGCCATGCGGATGCCACTGAACACCAGGACGGGTTGACGCTGGCGGTTGCCATGGAATCGCTGGTGAAGCTCATCGCTTTCCTGACGATAGGCCTGACAGTTCTCTTCGTCATTTTCGATGGTCCTGCCGATTTATGGCAAAAGGCCTCGGCAAGCCCTCTCGTTCACTCAGCGCTTGATTATCAAACGCCGGTTTCCCGCTGGCTGTTGTTGATTGGTCTTTCGGCCTTCGCCATTCTGATGCTGCCCCGGCAGTTTCATGTCATGGTGGTCGAGAACCGCACAGCGGGCGAACTGAAGCGTGCGACGTGGCTCTTTCCGCTTTATCTCATCGCCATCAACATCTTTGTTCTGCCTGTGGCCATGGGTGGCCTCATCACCTTTTCAGGTGGCGGCAATATGGACCTTTATGTCCTGCAATTGCCCTTGAGCCAAAACCTGCCCTTCATTTCGCTGATCAGCTTTATCGGCGGATTTTCCGCCGCCACCGCCATGGTGATCGTGGAATCGGTCGCGCTGTCCATCATGATCTCGAACGATATCGTGATGCCGATTTTCCTGCGTCGCAAGCTGATGACGTCGAGAGATGACCGAGCCTCCTTCGTCAAGAACCTCCTGCGCATCCGCCGCACGGCCATCTTCGCCGTGCTTCTTCTCGGCTATGCCTATTATCGTGCTGGCGATAGCGAAACCGGACTTGCTTCCATCGGCCTTTTGGCGTTTGCGGCAACGGCACAGATTGCCCCTTGCATGCTGGGCGGGCTGATGTGGCGACGGGCCAATGCGCGCGGTGCCATTGCGGGCATGGCTCTCGGTCTCATCGTCTGGGCCTATCTGCTCTTTTTGCCAAGCCTTGGCGGGCCGAACAATTCGGCCCTTGCCTCCACCATTCTCGATTTCCTGTTTCCCGGCACAAGCATTTTTTCCGGCCCTCAGGCAGACCCGCTGGTCAATGGCGTCCTTCTCAGCCTCATCGTCAATTGCGCGGGCTTTGTCATCGGATCGCTGTCTCGCAATCCAAGACCAGTTGAACGCATACAGGCAGGTATTTTCGTCAAGCGCCAATCGCGCTCGCAATTTGCAACGAAGGGCTGGAAAACCCGCGTCAGCGTTGGCGACCTCAAGGCAGCAATCGCACGCTATCTCGGCGAGGAGCGGATGCGCCGATCCTTCGCCAATTATGAGCGCACCGCCGGGCGGCGCCTGACCGACGATGCGGCGGCAGATATGGCGCTCATCCACTTTTCAGAACAATTGCTGGGCAGCGCCATCGGCTCATCCTCCGCAAGGCTCGTCCTCTCGCTCATCCTGCAAAAGGTGGAGGATGCCAGTTCCGATACAGCCTGGCTTCTGGACCAGGCCAGTGAGGCGCTGCTTTACAATCAGGATATCCTGCAAACGGCTCTTTCGCAGATGGACCAGGGGGTTGCCGTCTTCGATAGTTCCGATCGCCTCGCCATCTGGAACCGGCGCTTCCGCAACCTGCTCGACCTTCCCGAACAGGTAGGGCAAGTTGGCTATCCGCTGCGCGACATCATCGATCTTCTGGCTGAGCGAGGCGTCATTTCGCAAGAGGATTCCGCCCTCATGATGGCGCGGATCAAAACCTTCGACACCCCCTTCTCGCTGGTTTTACGCAACGGTGAACGGGTTATTGAAATTCGCTCCAATGCCATGCCGGATCAAGGCATCGTCGCGACCTTCACCGACATGACGGAGCGCATGGCCGCTGCAGAAGCTCTGAAGCAGGCCAATGAAACGCTGGAACAGCGGGTGGAAGAGCGTACATCGGAACTCACGCGGGTGAACCGCGCACTGGCCGAGGCCCGCGCCGCAGCCGATGAAGCCAATATTGGCAAGACCCGCTTCTTCGCCGCAGCCGGTCACGATATCCTCCAGCCGCTCAATGCAGCGAGGCTCTATTCGTCTTCGCTGGTTGAGCGCCTGGGCGAATCCGACAACAGCCAACTCGTCCATAATATCGATTCCGCACTCGAATCGGTGGAAAGCATTTTGGGCGCAGTTCTCGATATTTCGCGTCTGGATACCGGAGCCATGAAACCGCGTTTCAGCACCGTTCCACTTGGCGAACTCTTCCAGCGCATCGAAACGGATTTTGCGCCGATTGCGCGGGAGAAGAACCTCAAGTTCAAAGTTTTGCCAACCACGCTCTCGGTGCGAACCGATGCGAACCTGCTTCGGCGTCTGGTGCAAAATCTGGTATCCAACGCGATCAAATACACGATCAGCGGCAAGGTGCTGGTGGGTGCGCGCAGGCGGGGCAAGGATGTTGTGATAGAAGTGCTGGATTCCGGCATCGGCATCCCCTCCTCCAAATTCAAATCGGTGTTCAAGGAGTTCACAAGGCTGGATGAAGGAGCGCGAACCGCGACCGGTCTCGGTCTTGGTCTTTCCATCGTGGACCGCATCTCGCGCGTGTTGGCGCATCCGGTCGAACTGACATCGACACCCGGTCGCGGAACGATTTTCCGTGTTCGCTTGCCGCGTGAAAAGAGCGCGTCTGCGCCCGCCTCCAGCGCACGTGCCACTCGCGCCCATCCTCAACCCCTATCTGGCCTTCGCGTGCTGTGCATCGACAACGAAACCTCCATTCTGGAAGGCATGAAGCTTTTGCTGACCGGCTGGGGATGCAGCGTCTCGACCGCAAGCTCCATCGATCAACTTTCCACCCTTCTCAGCAGTGGCGAGCCTGTTCCCGATATCGTGATCGCGGATTATCACCTGGATGTGGGCAGTGGAATCGATGCGATTTTGACGGCTCGCTCGCTTGCAGGTTCTCCCCTACCCGGCCTTGTGATCACCGCCGATAGAACCCCGGAAACCCGGGCAGAAGCTGAAAAATACGGGCTTGGCCTCCAGCACAAGCCGGTTAAGCCCGCTGCCCTCCGCGCCTATATCACGCAGGTCGCTGGCTTGCGTCGTGCCGCAGCTGAGTGAATATCGCATTCATTCACGGTTCATGACACGCTTGTGACAATGTTCAAATCACAATAGAGGCTGAACGCGCGGAACCCCTCCGTGGAGTGCGCGTTTAGAGCGGTGTTCAGTACAACCTAAACTGCTTTGATGCCCGATCATCCTGCCCGAAGAGGCCCATCGGATCGCTGACCCTTAGGTTCAAGATCCGCCCAAGGAGAACGCGACCGATGAAACGCTATGACCTCATTGATGGTATGCGAGGTTATTTCCTCGTTTTCATGCTGATCAATCACCTTGTCTTTGCCGGTGGCTACTGGCTGGTCAATATCAACCACAACCAGTTGGCTTTCGTTGAAGACGCGCAGGGCTTTGTGTTTTTGTCCGGCCTGCTGATCGGCATGGTCTATGTGCGCAAGATGGCGAAGAATGGCTATGAGTTCGGCCGCAATGCTATCTATTCACGCGCCTTCGAGCTTTATCGTTACGCAATGGCGATCGTCATCTGCGTTCTGGCCGCGCAAATGGTGCTGCCGGGTGCCTATTACATTTGGTACAACTGGCTCGGTTACACAACATTCGACGATCCGATCCGTCTGGCGGCGATTGCGAGCTTTGTGTTCCAGCCGACCTTCATGGATATCCTGCCGCAATACATCGTCTATATGATCTTCGCGCCGATGCTGGTGAAGCTGGTGATCGATGGCAAGTGGGCGCATGTCATGGCCGGGTCGCTGGTGCTCTGGATGGCCGGTCAGCTGGGCCTCCAGAAGCTCGTGACCGAACCTTTGAACAATTTCTTCATGCGTCCTGACGATCAGGGCATTCGCGCCTCGTTCAACCTTCTCGGCTGGCAGATCGTGTTTTATTCCGGCCTCGTGCTGGGTGCGATGACCTCGCTCAACAAGATCAACTGGACAGGCATCTTCTCTGCAAAGAATACGTTCATCCCTACGATCTGCGTACTTGTCTGCGCCTTCTTCCTGCCGCTACGCATCCTGACCGCGCATGGCATGATGCCAGCCGAACTGGTGGGCAAGTTCGCGACGATGGAAATTCGCGCGGATTTCGGGCCGGTCTATCTCATCAACTTCGTCGCAGCGGCAACCCTGATTACCTGGCTGGTCATCGCGGGTCCAAAGCACAAGTCGCTCTGGGTACAGCGTATCGGCAACGCCATCATCTGGGTCCTATCGCTGAAATTCCTGCAGCTGCTCGGCCGTCACTCGCTCTATGTATACGTATGGCACGTCGCCATCGTCTACGGCGTCTACTATCTCGATGGCCGCACACCGGAACTGTCGCAATTGACCAAGACCGCGATCGCCGCCTGCTGCATCGGTCTACTGGCACTGCCCGCACTGTGGCGCGAGCGCGAGAAATGGCTGCCGCTTGGCCAGACACCGGATGCCATGAAGGTTCCAGCTGTTAAGAAGGCCTAAAAGCTTGGTATTGATCTCAAACGGCGCCTCCCTTGGGCGCCGTTATGCTTTTTCGGAAACCAGAATTGTATTCGCCAGCATAACAAGCGTGACTGAAAGGCCTTGCCGCTGATAATCGAGCTGGCAATCGCTACCGTAGCTTTTTGCGAGACGCCTCACCAATTCTGTGCCGAAGCCGGTGACAGAAGGCGGCTCGACAGGCGGACCATCCCGTTCCTCCCAGTTCAACTTCACCCATCGTGTCGGTTCAGCCTCACCACTGTTGTCATCATCCTGCTCAAACACCTGCCATGCAATGCGAATGCGCCCGCTCTCGCGAGACAGTGCTCCATATTTGAAGGCGTTCGTGCCGAGCTCGTGCAAGATGAGGCTGAGCGAGATGATGGAGGAACCGTTGAGTTCCAGCGCTGGCCCCTTGAAGCTTAGCCTGTCCCCAAGCGTTATTCCAAGGGGCTCCAGCGATGACAGGATTGTAGCCTGCATCGTGGCACTGCCGCCATGCAGGGAGCCTCTGAGAAGCGCGATGGAATGGCCCATGGCCTGGATACGTTGGCGGAGCTGCGTTCCTAGCTCCTGTGGCGTGCTTGCGTGGCGTTGCGAGAGCGAAATGAGACCGCTTGTGGTTGCGAGCAGGTTCTTCAGGCGGTGGTCAACCTCCTCTGACACCAGCTGCTGCAATTGAAGATGCCGTGTCAGATCCTCTTGCGCCTTGGCCTGCTGTGCATAGGCGGTGAAGAGCAATCTCAACAGGCCGAGGTCAATTGCGACGACAACGAAAAAGAAAGCAAGTGCCGTTGCTGATTGCGCATTGAGCGTAAAGCTGAGACCAGGCGGAATAAACCAATACCAGGCAACCACTGCCGATATGATCGCATTCAAGAGTGCCGGTCCCATGCCAAAAATAAAACCGGTCAAAATCACCGCAGGAAAAAAGGTGAGATAAGGAAAGCCAGGCGGCAGATAAGGATCGACAAGAAAGCGCACGACGATGGCAAGCGCTTCCACAGCAAGCGACAGTGCGTAGGTTACCAGGATTTCTTGACGGTTGGCAGGTGAGAGCGTGAAGCGGAAGGCAGGCAACCGAGGCAATAAGTTAACAAGACTGAAGCTGCGCTTCACACTTGCAGGTGAAGACGCGCCCTCCGTCATGTTACCGACGTTGGAGGCATAGTGCCTGTCCGCTTTATTCATCCAGTTTCCTTATTGTCCGCCCCCTGCGCTCACTTACCTCATCTTCCAACCGGTTGTCGCTAGGACACCACGATATTAGCTGTCCATCACGGTCAAAAATATTCAATTCTGTGACAGACTTGCCCTCCGCCGAGGAGACGGCGAAGGGTGGATGACTAACACGTCGGAGCCGCGTTATTTCGCAGGCTTCAGCGACGAAATGATTTCGATCAGAGTTTGCGTGTGCTTTTCCTGCTCACTCTTCGTTCCCCAATAGGTAACCAGCAGAATCTTGTCTGGCGAGGGAGACAAGACTGTCAGAGCAATGCTGACGTCACCATCGTTGTCCTTGCCGGACCACTCGAAGTTCGTCATCTTCATACCATTGATGGCATTTTCGCTCTGCTTCTGCGATGCCTCGTCTACCTTTACGCCATTCTTGTCGAGAAACTTGATGGCTTCATCGACTGCTTTACCGGCATCTTCCGCATTGGCAACATCAACCGAGATATAAATGGCTTCATCATCGGACGTCGCTTGAATACCTGTATCCGTCTCTTCCGGACCCCAGCTATCGGGTATTGTGATCGAGGCGACGGGCTTGTCGCTAGGGAATGAGAGTGTCTTGGCAAAAGAGACAGCAGGAAACATAAAAGCTGCCATAGCAGCGGCGGCAAAAAGCTTCTTCACGGAAAATATCCTTCGTAGAACAGTGGCCCTAGATAAATGACAATCTCTAAATGAATCAGAATGTCATTATCTTAGTAGCCGTACAATACAAATCCTGTCTCCAGGATTAACGGCACTCATTCCATCAATTTCTGAAAAACTATAATATAACTCTCAATCACTTTATTTGTGAATCGGAAGTAATATTCCAGATGAACAACTGGCAAAAAAATAGGCCCCCGAAGGAGCCTATTGTCTGAACTGCGAAGGAAATACCGTATCAAGCGGCCTTCTGCTCTGCCCCATAGGGGTTAAAGCGCGTGTAGAAGGTCTCGCCCTTGGCCGCCATGTCCTTCAAAAGCGGTGTCGGCTGGAAATGGTCGCCATAGCGTGCCGCCAGCTTTTCGCAAAGCTCCACGAAGGTCTTCACACCCATGCCGTCGATGTAGGACAGCGTACCGCCGGTATAGGGCGCAAAACCGAAGCCGAGGATCGAGCCGACATCCGCCTCGCGTGGATCGGTCACAATCCCCTCTTCCATGGTGCGGGCTGCTTCCAGGGCAATGGTTACGAGAAGGCGCTGCTTCAGCACATTCACATCCACTTCGGATGCGTGCTTCTGGGGGTAGAGATCCTTGAGGCCCGGCCAGAGGAACTTCTTGGCGGGCTTTGCAGGATATTCGTAGAAGCCCTTGCCATTCTTGCGGCCACGGCGATCCAGTTCATCGACCATCTTGTTGATGAGCGTCATGTGCTCCGGCTTCACCGAGGCTTCGCCGAGATCGGCAATGGAGGCCTTCATGATCTTCTGGGAAAGATCGACTGCCACTTCATCATTCAACGAAAGCGGACCAACTGGCATGCCAGCCATCTTGGCGGCATTTTCGATCATGACAGCCGGAACACCTTCCGCCAGCATGTCATAGGCTTCATTGATGTAACGGAAGACGCAGCGGTTGACGTAGAAGCCGCGTGTATCGTTCACCACGATAGGCGTCTTCTTGATCTGGCCGACATAATCCAGCGCCGCGGCCAAAGCCTCGTCACCCGTTTCCTCGCCCAGAATAACTTCCGTCAGCATCATCTTCTCGACCGGCGAGAAGAAGTGAACACCGATGAACTGCTTTGGACGCTTGGAGTTCTTCGCGAGACCTGTGATTGGTAATGTCGATGTGTTGGAGGCGAAAATTGCCGTTTCCGGCAGAATGGCCTCAACCTTCTCGATCACATCTTTCTTGACCTGACGGTCTTCGAAGACTGCCTCGATGACCAGCGGAACATCGGATAGCGTGGTGTAATCCGCCGTTGGCGTTATCAGCGACAGAAGCTTTTCGCCGTCTTCCTTGCTCATGCGGCCCTTGCCCACCTGATCAGCCACCAGCTTTTCAGAATGCGCCTTGCCCTTGGCAGCAGCTTCTTCATCGCGATCGATCAACGAAACTGCAATGCCCGCAGCAGCAGAAACGTAGGCGATGGAAGCACCCATGAAACCCGCGCCGACGACACCGATCTTGGAAAGCTTCTTCTTTTCCGGTCCCGCTGGGCGGCGCGCGCCCTTGCCCAGTTCCTGCATGGAAATGAACAGTGAGCGGATCATCGAGAAGGCTTCGGTGGAGCGCAGAATTTGCGTGAAATAGCGCTGCTCGATCTTGAGGCCCGTATCGAACGGAACTTGTAGACCTTCGTAAACGCATTTCAGGATGGCGAGAGCACCCGGATAATTGCCTGCCGTCTCACGGCGCAGGATTGCCGGGGCCGCTGGCCAAAGCTGTGCGGAAGCAGGCGTCCAGATGCCGCCGCCCGGTACCTTGAAGCCCTTTTCATCCCATGGCGCGACCGGCTTCAACCCGTCCTTGATCATCTGCTTGGCAGCAGTAATCAGCTGGTCTGGCTCGACTACCTGATGAACGAGATTCATGGCCTTGGCGCGCTGCGGCGTCAAAGTTTGCCCTGTGGTCATCATCTGCAACGCGTCCTGCGTATTGGCCAGACGCGCCACACGCTGCGTGCCGCCAGCGCCGGGGAAGATGCCGACCTTCACTTCAGGCAAAGCGAGCTTCACCGATTTCGCATTGGACGCCACGCGACCATGGCAGGCAAGGGAGAGTTCCAGCGCGCCGCCCATACAAACGCCATTGATGGCGGACACCCACGGCTTGCCGCAGGTTTCGATTTTGCGCCACAGCCAGGTCATGCGGCCTGCCACGTCGAAGAGCTTCTGCATCGCCGTTTCAGGGCTCTTTTCCTGCTCTTCATGCAAAAGCTGGAACATGCCGCGGATCATTGTCAGATCCGCACCGCCGGAAAAGGTTGACTTGCCGGAGGTAAAGACGACGCCCTTGACCGCCTCGTCCTTCACGACGGCATCCACAATGGCATCAATCTCGTCCATCACCTCGACGGTGAAAACATTCATGCTCTTTTCGGGCATATCCCAGGTAACGAGAGCAATGCCGTCTGCATCTGTCTCAACGGTGAAATTCTTGTAAGTCATTGTCATTCCTCCCGATCAGACGCGCTCAATCACAGTCGCCGTACCCATGCCTGCACCAATGCAGAGGGTCACCAGCGCAGTGTTCAAATCCCGGCGCTCCAGCTCATCGAGCACCGTGCCGAGGATCATGGCACCCGTGGCACCGAGTGGATGGCCCATGGCAATCGCGCCGCCATTGACGTTCATGATATCCGGCGAAATCTCGAATGCCTGGCAGTACCGCAGTACTACCGCAGCGAAGGCTTCGTTGAGTTCGAAGAGGTCGATATCCGAGATGGACATACCAGTCTTCTTCAGAAGCTTTTCTGTGACATCCACCGGGCCGGTCAGCATCAGCGCCGGGTCGGAGCCGATATTGGTGAAGGCGCGAATGCGGGCGCGAGGTTTCAGGCCCATGGTCTCACCACCAGCCTTCGAGCCCAGGAGAACGGCGGCTGCGCCATCCACGATACCGGAGGAGTTACCGGCATGGTGCACATAATTGATCCGCTCGATTTCAGGATGAGCCTGAATGCCGACAGCTTCGAAGCCGCCCATTTCACCCGGCATCTGGAAGCTCGGGTTAAGGGAGGCAAGCGCCTGCATGTCCGTGCCAGGGCGCATATGCTCGTCGCGATCGAGAATGGTCAGGCCATTTTGATCCTTCACCGGAATGACCGAGTTCTTGAAGTAGCCCTTTTCCCAGGCATTTGCAGCCCGCTTCTGGCTTTCCACCGCATAGGCATCCACGTCATCGCGGCTAAAGCCATACTTTGTGGCAATCAGGTCAGCGGAAACACCCTGCGGCATGAAATAGCCGGGGAAGTTGACGGAAGGGTCCATGTACCAGGCACCGCCGGACATGCCCATGCCAACGCGGGACATGCTTTCCACACCGCCAGCGATGACGATCTCGTCCGAACCGGCCACGATCTTGCCCGCACCGAAATTCACGGCATCCAGACCCGATGCGCAGAACCTCGAAATCTGCATGCCCGGAGCCTTGGTGGAATAACCCGCCTCGAAGGCCGCGGCCTTCGGGATAACGGCACCGGAATCCATCACCGGATCGACGCAGCCCATGATGATGTCATCGACGTTCGCCGTATCAAGGCCATTACGGTCGCGAATGGCTTCCAATGTCTTGGCAGCAAGGCGAACAGACGGCACTTCATGCAGGCTGCCATCCTTCTTGCCGCGACCGCGTGGCGTGCGCACGTGGTCATAGATATAGACTTCGGTCATTATCTCTCTCCCTTGGGCGCAAAAGCGCCTGAATATCCGGTACGACGCCCCGTCTGGAGCAGGCTGAACGCCATGCGTGGGCCTCCCTTAAGCCAAGCCAAGGGAGGCCATTGATTCAGATTGCAACTTAGAATGCTTCGGCAGCAAGTTCCATCAGCGTATCGGCACCGGCTTCGATGCGGGTTTTGCGCAGCGCCGTTTCCGGCATGATCTTGTCCATGTAGAAACGCGCCGTCGCCAGCTTGGTGTTGAGGAAGTCCGCCCGCTCATCGCCCTCGGCCAGCAATTGCTGCGCCGATTTTGCCATCTTCGCCCACATATAGCCAAGCATGACCAGACCGAAGAGATGCATGTAATCGGTGGAACCGGCACCGGCATTATCCGGCTTTGCCATGGCATTCTGCATGAACCACATGGTGGAGGCCTGAAGATCGTTCAGGCCCTTCTTCAGCGCCTTGGTGTAAGGTGCCATCTGCTCGTCAGCGCGATTTTCTTCGCAGAAATCGCCGATTTCCTTGAAAGCTGCCATCACGGCACGGCCACCGTTCAGCGCCAGCTTGCGACCGACAAGATCGAGCGCCTGAATGCCATTGGCACCCTCATAGATCATGGCAATGCGGGCATCACGCACATACTGGCTCATGCCCCATTCTTCGATATATCCGTGGCCGCCATAAACCTGCTGCGCCATCACCGCATGGTCGAAGCCCTTGTCGGTCAGCACGCCCTTGAGAATTGGCGTTGCCAGACCCAGAAGATCGTCCGCCGCCTGCCGCTCGGCTTCATCGCTGGAACGATGTGCCACGTCGGATTTCAGCGCGGTCCACAGCATGAAGGCACGGCCCGCTTCGTTGAAGGACTTGATCGTCATCAACGTGCGGCGGATATCCGGGTGCACGATGATTGGATCGGCAGCCTTTTCCGGTTGTTTTGGGCCAGAAAGCGCGCGGCCTTGAATGCGATCCTTCGCGTAAGCCACGGCGTTCTGATAGGCGATTTCGGAGATGGCAAGACCTTGAAGACCGACGCCGAGGCGGGCCTCGTTCATCATCACGAACATGGCGTTGAGGCCCTTGTTCTCCGTGCCGATGAGATAGCCGGTCGCTTCGTCATAGTTCATGACGCAGGTGGCGTTACCATGAATGCCCATCTTGTGCTCGATAGCGCCGCAAACAACCTTGTTGCGCTCGCCAACCGAACCATCCTCATTCACCAGGAACTTCGGCACGATGAACAGCGAAATACCCTTGGTGCCTGCCGGCGCACCTTCAATGCGCGCGAGAACCAGATGGACGATATTGTCCGTCATGTCGTGTTCGCCAGCCGAGATGAAGATCTTCTGGCCGGAAATCTTGTAGGTACCGTCGCCATTCGGCACGGCCTTGGTGCGCAACAGGCCCAGATCGGTCCCGCAATGTGGCTCTGTCAGGTTCATGGTGCCGGACCATTTGCCCTCCACCATCTTTGGCAGATAGGTCTCTTTCTGCTCCTGGCTGCCGTGAACGAGGATCGCGGCAATCGCGCCCTGCGTGAGGCCCGGATACATCATCAGGGACATGTTGGCGGCTGAAGTATATTCGCCAACCGCCGCATGCAATGTGTAGGGCAGGCCCTGACCGCCGAACTCTTCCGGCACGGCCAAGCCAATCCAGCCGCCTTCGCAATAGGCGTCATAGGCCTGCTTGAAGCCCCGCGGGGTCTTGACAGACCCGTCGTCCGCACGCACGCAGCCTTCCTGATCGCCGGAATAATTGACCGGAAACAGCACTTCTTCCGAAAGGCGCGCAGCCTCGGATGCGATTGCCTCAATCATTTCGGGCGTGGCATCGCCAAAACCGGGAAGATTGTTGTAGCGCTCGATCCCAAGCACATCCTTCAGAACGAACAGGGTATCTGCAACCGGGGCCTTATAAACAGGCATCTCGCGAACTCCTCCAAAATCAGCGACCGGCTTCTAGCCGGTATTCATGCCCCTAAAATATTGACGTGCGCGTAAACGTCAATCACGAAGTGGGCACTGCGACAAAATCTTTGGTGAGGACTGTCAGAGGGCGCTTCAGACCGGAAGCAACATGCGGGCAAAACATTTACGCGGAGTTGAAGCAGGCACCGCTCGCCTGCCGAGTGTGCCATCGAAGCGCCGTTAAATACATGCGAAAAATAGCATTAAATAATAATCGGCTGTCCGAGCACTTTATCCGCCTGAGAAATCCTCCCCAAAGCCACAAGTCTTGCTTTTTCAGGCATTTCCTCAACGGAAGTGCCAGCATGTTAACACGGTATTAACCACGTTTCGCGAATGGTGATCCTGAACCGGAGCCTTCACTGCTTCGGCCGTCCGGCCTTTTGGTTCGCGCAGTGACAACAAGCCACGAACAAGCTTCGATGCTTATTGCCAGTAGATTGCGCGCAACACGAAGTCACGCACCGGGCGGCTGAACCTTGGAAGCCGAGAAGCAGACCTGGGATGAGCGCAGCCGAAAGCGAGCGAGCAAGACATGAACGGATCACGCCAAAATCCTAATCCGCGCGGGGAACGCTCGCTCGATGCGTTGAACAGAACCATCGATAGCCTAGAGGCGCGGATCGAGGGCCTGCTCAAGACTTCGGGGCGTGAACCGCGTATCGATAAGGATATTCTGGAAGAGATTCGCCAGCGTCAGCGTATGCTGGGTGCCGCGCGCGAGCGCGAGCAGCGCCGTGAGCAGGAGCCCAAAAGCCAAGCTAGGCAAGAGCAAAGAGACGAACAGGCGCAAGCGCTTTCACGGGAAGATCGCCGGGAGATCGAAGCATCGGGACGCGAACGCCTGTCTGCAAACCAGTATGCCGCACGAGAACAGGCATCCGTCGAGCCGTCTTATCGGCCCGAAGCCCAACAATTTGAGGATCGCCAGCCCGCCCCGCGTCGCGAACGGCAACAGCCACTGCAACGTCCAGCATCGCGTGAACGCCGTGAAGCGGCATACGAAGATGCCTATGACCGGCGTGAGCTGGAAGCAGCCCGCCCGGAGCCTGCTCGCCTGCCTGAACAGGCACCCCTTCAGCGCCAGCGCTTCCGCGAAGAGCCGCGCCGCCAGCCAGAGTCACAATCGGCTCCTGGCCGTGCCGCCGCTCAATCGGAATTCGGCGTGCGCGATATCGTCAGCGCATTGCAGGCCCTTCGGCAGGATTTGAAGCGTGATATCTCGGAGGGCATTTCCCGCGAGATGGACCAGATGCGCGCCGAAATCAGCGCCATTCGCGAGCTTTCCATGGATCGCCGCCTGCCGGATGAGCTGCGCGATGAGCTCTCCCGATTGGCGCACAGCATCGAAAATATGAACCAGCGTTCTCCAGCTGGCTCGGAAGTCCTGCATCAGGAACTGGACGAGTTGCGCCATATGATGGATGGGCTGGCCCGCGAGGACAGCGTTCAGCGGATGGAGCTGCGCTGGGCAGAGCTGGAAGATCGCTTCCAGGAACTCGATACCCATGGCATCCAGCGCGAGCTGATTGCGCTCGCCTACCGCATTGATGGAATCAAGTCCGAACTCGGCACGATGGGCGATAACCCAGCCCTTCAGGCATTGGAAGACAAGGTTCTCATCCTGACCACGGTGATCGAGGACCTGATTGCGCGTCCATCCATGCCGGATGTCGTGCAGGATCAGTTCTCTCAGCTCGACAGCCGTCTCGATGAAATCAGCCGCGCCGTATCCGTCAATGGCCGCGCCCGCGAAAATGCCGAGGAACAGGCCACTCTGCGCCGGCTCGAGGAGCGTCTCGCGCATCTGACCGAACAGTTCGATAATCTTGCCCAGTTGCAGGATACGCATCGGCTTGAGGAACGGCTGGAGCAAGTCGCCTCCCGCATCGGGCAGACCGATCAGGCGGAACTGACGGGCTATCTTTCTGATCTTTCCCGCCGCATGGATGCCATGAGCGGCGATAAGCTGGACGGTCATGTCCTGTCGCGTCTGGATGAACTGGCCGAGCGTCTTGAAGAAATTCAGCATCGTCCTGCACCCGCCCGTGGCGGCTTGCTGGATCAGGGTGGCTTCGACAGGCTCGAACAAAGGCTGGACGATATTGCCCGCCGCCTCAACGATACGACCGCTGCCCCTCAGCACGACAACCGTGCTTTGATGCATCTCGAAGCGCAGATTGCTGATCTGACTGCCCTGTTCCGCGCCTCCCCGCGAGAAGCAGCCGCCCTACCGGGTGACCTTGGCGACCGCATCGCCTCCATCGAAAGCTATATGGCAACCAGCGACGAGTACATTCTCGAAGCAGCGCGTCAGGCCGCGGAAACCGTCATTCAGGCCTACAAGCCTGCGCCTGGCCAGTCGCTTTCAGGTTCGGCAAGCGTATCTCAGGATACAACACAGATCGTCGCGCTTGCCGAGGATTTGCGCCATCTGGAGCAATTGGCTCGTGCTTCGGACGAGCGTGCTCAAAACACCTTCGACAGCCTCCACCGCACCTTGGTCCAGATCGCCGGACGTCTGGACAAGATGGAAGGTCACATGACCTCGCCGCAGGCTGCATCGACCCCGGAAGCACCCGCAATTCGCGCGCCGATGGCCGCACCTGTGATGCCTGAACCGGCACCACGCATTCTTGCGCGTGCCGCCGAAGAGTTGATGAACGATACAGCGCCTGCCTTCCTGGATGAGCAGGAAAGCGAACATGCGCTCAATAAATCGGAAGAAAAGACAAAATCCGGCTTTCTGGCTTCGCTGACACAGCGCTTCAAATCAAACGGCAAAAATGAACAGGGCAGCAAGGACGTGGTCGCCCGCGCCGTTGTGGAGCCTGTTCCTTCCATCGATCCTTCCGACATTGTGCCGGACGGCCACGAGAACGATCTGCTTGAGCCGGGTTCCGGCAAGCCGGACGTGCGCAAGATTCTTGAGCGCGTGCGGGCCAGCCAGGCCGCCAATGCTGGCGGGGCAGATAGCAACGAGCGGATGGATTATATTGCTGCTGCACGCCGCGCGGCAAAGGCTGCCGCCATGGAAACCGATCCGCTGAAGGGCAGTTCACAAGGCCGTGGCCGCAGCAATTCTTCGGCAACCAAGGGCAAGGCTCAACCGCAAACTGCGAATTTGAAGGGAACGCTATCGCGGCATCGTCGCCCCATCCTGATGGCTGTCGGTGCGATCCTTCTTGCTTTGATGACCATGCCGCTGGTCAATACTCTCACCCGCGGCGACAAGATCGTTACGCCACCGCCTCCAATTGCCGCGACCTCGCCGGTGCTCCAGCAGCAGCCGGCGCCTGATCTTCCAACGAAAGCTCCGCAGATCGAACCTGGCGCAGCGACTGAAGCACCCGCTGAAGGAAGAAGCATCCAAGGCGGCGCCATGGATACGACGCAGGAACCCGGTGCACAAACCGCAGAGGAAGGCGCCGACCCAACTGGCGATCAACCTGCTGCGATGGCGAATGCTCCAAGCACACCCGTCGATTCTCAGCCCCTCAATGCACCCGCGTCAGATAGTGCTGCTCATGAAGCGGCATCCATTGAGGTTCCCGCAACGATCGGACCAAAGTCCCTGGCAGACGCCGCATCCAAGGGAGATCCGCAGGCCATGTTCGAAATTGCCTCTCGCTTCACGGAAGGCCGTAACGGTGTCGCTGCGGACCCGAGGCAAGCCGCGCATTGGTATCAGCTTGCAGCCGATCAGGGCTTCGCACCGGCGCAATACCGCCTCGGCAGCCTTTATGAAAAAGGCAATGGCGTAAACCGCGATATGACCAAGGCGCTTGCACTTTATCAAAGCGCCGCCGAAGCCGGGAACGCCAGCGCCATGCATAACCTTGCAGTGTTGCAGGCATCGGGCGCAAGCGGTGCTGCTGATTATAAATCCGCTGTTTCCTGGTTCACCAAGGCAGCCGATCTCGGCATTGCTGATAGCCAGTTCAATCTTGCCATCCTGTTTGCCCGCGGCAATGGTACGACGCAGAATTTGGAAGAGAGCTACAAGTGGTTTGCTGTCGCGGCCAAGGGCGGTGATAAGGATGCGGCTGAAAAGCGTGATGAAGTTGGCCGGGCCTTGAAGCCGGATCAGTTGGCCAGAGCAAAGACGGCAGCTGAGAGCTGGAAGGCTCAACCGCTGGACCCGAAATCGAACAGCACCAACATCCCGGATGAGTGGATCGGCAAGGTCGAGAACACCACCGGCGCCATCGACATGGGCAAGGCCATCCGCAACATTCAGGCCATCCTGAACAAGACGGGCTACGATGCCGGTCAACCGGATGGACTGATGGGCAAGAAGACGGTTACAGCCATCAAGATGTTCCAGAAGAGCAATGGCTTGAAGGATGATGGCGCGATTACCGAGGAACTGGTGCGCAAGCTTCTGGAGCAGCACCAGGCCAAGGCGCAAAAGGCAACCGGCTGAAGATACGCTCCAGAAGGCGGAACTCAAACCCGCCATCTGGCCATTGACACCGTTCCTGTCACATCGCATGACGAAGGGGGGCAGACATCTTTGCACCCTCGCTGACGCTGTCACGGATGTTGGTGGTAGCGCATCGAGCTGCAGTTAGATTATTTCCGCTAAGGGCGGGGTCATCAAAAATGCCCCCGTCTATGTCTGTTTAAGCAGTTCGAACGCAAAACCGCTGACGCACTTTTGGCTCGGACCTGCTTAGTTTGTGTTACGCAGTCCGGACGCGAAACCGCTGACGCATTTTTGGCTCGGACCTGCTTGAGAGAGGCGCACCGTGAACGTCTATCTGCCCATTGCAGAGTTATCGGTGAATATTTTCATCATCCTTGGCATGGGCGCCGCTGTAGGTTTCCTGTCCGGCATGTTCGGCGTCGGTGGCGGGTTTCTCATCACGCCTCTTCTCATCTTCTACAACATCCCGCCGGTCGTTGCGGTTGCAACGGGTGCCAATCAGGTTGTGGCCTCCTCCGTTTCCGGTGCCATTAGTCACTTTCGGCGCGGCTCTCTCGATGTGAAGCTTGGCACGGTTTTGCTTTTTGGGGGCCTTGCGGGGGCAACGGTTGGTGTCTGGATCTTTTCCTGGCTCAGACGCCTCGGCCAGCTGGATCTCATCATCTCCCTTCTTTATGTCGCCTTCCTCTCGACGATTGGCGGCCTGATGCTGATGGAGAGCGTGCGGGCCATGCGGCGCGCCGCCAAGAACCAGCCGATCCCGTTGAAGCGACCCGGCCAGCATAGCTGGGTTCATCGGCTGCCGTTGAAGATGCGCTTCAAGAAATCGAAGATATACCTCTCCGCCATTCCCGTGGTGGCGCTCGGGTTCGGCATTGGCGTGCTCACCTCGGTCATGGGTGTGGGCGGCGGCTTCATCATGGTTCCGGCCATGATCTATCTCTTGCGTATCCCCACCAATGTCGTCGTCGGCACGTCGCTGTTCCAGATCATCTTCGTCACGGCCTATACGACCGTCGTTCAGGCAGCGACGAACTATTCGGTCGATATCGTCTTGGCCACCATATTGATGGTGGCAGGCGTTATCGGTGCGCAGTATGGCGTACGTGTTGGCCAGAAGCTGCGCGGCGAACAGTTGCGCGCCCTTCTGGCGCTTCTGGTGCTGGCCGTGGGACTTCGCCTTGCCGTGGATCTGGTCCTGACGCCTGCCGACCTCTACTCCCTCCAGATCGGGGGGAATATCGGTCGATGAGGTTCTCCCGGTTCGTCCTCAGCCTGTTTTCAGTCTTGCTGGTGTTGTTTGCCGGCCAGATGGCCGCAGCGCAAAGCCTGCCGGGCCAGGGCGGACCCGTTAAAGAAGGGCTGGAGATTGGCACCTCCACCTCCGAAATCGCCATTACATCCGATTTTCGCGGGGCCGATCTCACCGTCTTCGGCGCACTGACCAACGCGGATGAGCTGTTTCTTGCCATTGGCCAATATGATGTGGTGGTGACGCTGGAAGGCCCGCGTGACTATGCCACCGTGCGCCGCAAGGAGCGGGTGTTCGGCATCTGGATGAATACAAGGTCGATGACCTTCGAGCAGGTACCGGAATCCTATTCCATCGCCAGCACGCGCCCCTTGAACGATATTCAGCCTGTGGCGCAATTGAACCGGCTTGGCCTGGGTATAGATCACCTCACCCTCTCACCCACCGGCTATCTCGGCAATGCCACGTTGCTCAGCGATTTTCGAGAGGCCTATCGTCGCCTGAAGGTGGGCGGCGGGCTTTATCAGAACGATACGACAGGCGTCGGCTTTGTCAGTTCCAGCCTGTTTCGCGCCACGCTGCGGCTCCCGGCCAATGTACCGGATGGCGTGCATCTCGTTCATGCCTACTTGTTCAAAAGCGGGGTTCTGGTGGCACAGAAAGACCTGCCGCTGCGGGTGGTGAAAACCGGCCTGGAACAGGCCATTACCGATGCCGCGCATGATAAGCCGCTCGCCTATGGCCTTTTCTGCGTACTCGTTGCCGTCATCACCGGCTGGGGAGCCAGCATCGTTTTCCGCAAGGATTGATTTCACGCAGCCGTTTGCGTCACCATGTTTACACAGACTGGTCCTAAGGCTGTCCGAGGTATTCACCCCTTGAGGCCAAACCAATGTATTTTAGAACCGCGCTCCTTACCGCTGCTGCTTGTCTGATCGCTTCTGCAACCTTTGCCGAAAACCTGACGAGCGACAAATACATCGCCCTGATGCGCCACGGGGTGCGTCCGCAGACCAGCACGAAAGAGCTGGAAAAGATGTCTGCGAAAGCCTGGCCAAAATGGGATACGGCGGACGGCCAACTGACGCCGCATGGCGCGCAAGCCGCAGCACAACTGGCCCGCTGGGAGGTTTCCATGCTGCGGGCGAAGGGCCTCGTTCCCGCTTCCGGCTGCCCGGCAAATGGGGAGGTGTTCGGCTGGGCAAATGGACCAGTGCAGCGCACGATCGATACCGGCAATGTGATGCTTTCCACCATGTTCGAAGGTTGCGGCCTCAAGGTCGGCTTTGCAAAGGGAGAGGTCGATCCCCTCTATGCCGCTTCAGACACAGCGCTTGGCGCGATCGATCCGGTGAAGGGCAAGGCAGCCATTCTGGAAGCAGCGGGTGGCAGCTTTGATACGCTGAAAGCCAAGGTACAGCCTTTGATGAAGGAAATGGATACAATCCTCGGCTGCGATGCGCCAGACAGCACCTGCTCCATGCAAACTCGTGAATGGACCGTTGAGGTGAAGGAAGCCAAGGGAACCAAGCCAGCCAGCGTTTCCGTCAAAGGCCCCTTGGCGGAGGCAGGCACAGCCGTTCAGGTTTTCCTGCTGCAATATGCCAATGGTTTCCCGGTCGATCAGGTCGCCTTCGGCAAATCACCGACGCCGTCTGATATCATTCGTTTGTCAGAGCTTCGTCAGGTAAAATACGATGTCGGCAATCGCGTACCCTATCTTGCCAGGCGCGATGCCTCCAATTTCCTGAACCAGTTGCTGCTGGCGCTTAGCACAGGCCCACAGGACCAAGCTCCTGAAGGTGGACCGCCTAACGCAAAGCTGCTGCTCTTGATGGGGAGTGATACGCAGCAGGCAGAAATCGCCGCCATCCTTGGCCTACACTGGAAGATCCCGCCCTATCTCGACGACGAGACACCGCCCACGGGCGCATTGACCTTCGAACGCCTGCATGATGAAAGCGGTCGTGCCTATGTGAAGCTAGGCTTTGTCGCCCCCAGCCTTGACCAGATCCGCAATGCCTCACCTATCAATGAAGCATCGCCGCCATTGCAGGCCATTGTCACAGTGCCGGGCTGCGAGGCACAGGCAGTGGATGGTGCGTGCCCGCTGGAAACATTCACTTCGCTTGCCAAGTCGAAGATGGATATGACGGCAGTAGCCGCCGTCAACTACAACTGATCAGCCGATCAGGCTGTTGAACCGCACTGAATAGATGCGGTCACGCCCCAGAAGATGGGCAATCAAAACAGCATGGTCGAACAGGCCATGCATCGCCTTGTGTTTCAGGTCGAGCCCACCTGTCAACACGCCGAAAGCGGGCATCACCAGCCGCGCCCCATCGCTGGCAAAACAGGCCCGACGCACATATTTGCCGCGACGGCCAACCGTCGCGGAAGGATGCAGATGTCCCGCCACCTCGCCTTTGCCAGCAATCAGGCTCGGCTCATGCCGAAACACCAGGCCACCTAACAGCAGTTCATCCATGGACTGGCCGGGCAAATCGAAAATGCCATCCGGGTCGTGGTTGCCGTTGATCCAGATCCAGTCACGCCCCCGCGCCAAATGGTTGATCGTCTCGCGAAACGCTTCCGGCATCAGCTGTGAGCCACGGCGATCATGAAAATTATCGCCGAGCGAAATCACGATCCGGGGGTCATAGCGGGCGATAACGGCAGAGAGCAGGTTGAGGGTCGCGAGCGTATCATAGGGCGGCAGCATCATGCCGCGGCGGGCAAAGGCTGCTCCCTTTTCCAGATGGAGATCGGATACTACAAGACAGGAAAGCTCGCTCAGGTACAGCGCACCCAGCGGATCGCAGGTCGCGGCAACACCGTTGATCACGATATCCGCGCCAAGAGCCGGTGCGGCTGTTTGTGCGGCGGCAAGCGCCAGTCTGTGGTTCATCATGATGCGTTCGTTCAGCCTGTCGGTATCAGCTCATCGCCTCGGCAATCAGGTCATCGGCTGCCGCTTCCTGCAGCACGAAGTCTTGCGCTTCACCCGCCACGTTTTCGCGCCCGATTTCCAGCATGACCGGAATGGCGAGCGGCGAAACACGGGTCAGAGGCCGATGCAGCAAATGCCCTTTGATTCGCTCCAGCATAGCGCCAAGACGGCCGATATCCAAAAGACCGGATGCCGCATCTCTTCGCGTTGCTTCGAGAAGAATGTGATCGGGCTCATGACTGCGCAAAACGTCATAAATGAGGTCGGTCGAAACCGTCACCTGCCGACCCGTCTTTTCCTTGCCCGGATGTCGCCGCTCGATAAGCCCGGAAATCACCGCACACTGGCGAAACGTGCGCTTCAGCATGAAGCTTTCTGCAAGCCATGCCTCCAGATCATCGCCCAACATGTCTTCATCGAAGAGGTCAGACAGTGAAATGCGCCCGCCATCGATCATCTCGCCCATGTCGTTGAGGGACCAGATGGCCAGCGCATAATCATTGGCCACGAAACCGAGCGGCCTTGCACCGGCTCGCTCAAGGCGTCGCGTCAAAAGCATGCCAAGTGTCTGGTGCGCCAACCGCCCTTCGAAACAGTAGGCCACCATGAAAAAGCGTTTGCCGTGCGGGAATGTCTCGATCAGCAACTCATCGCGAGCGGGCAGCATGGATTTGTCCCTCTGGATCGCCAGCCAGTCCCGCACCTGATCGGGCAGCACATGCCAGCGGGAAGGATCGGCCAGCATGGCCCGCACCTGGTCCGCCAGATAGGTGGAAAGCGGAAATTTGCCGCCCGCATAGGCGGGAATCTTGGGGTCCAGCGTGAAGGCATTGGTAACAAGGCATTCATTCTCACGGATGCCCTCAAACCGCAGCACTTTGCCAGCAAACAGGAACGTATCGCCCTGCACCAGTTGTTCGAGAAAATATTCCTCCACCTTACCGAGTGACATTCCCCCGCGCCCCACAGCACCCAATTGGTTGCGCTTGACGAGGCGCACGTTCAATTCGGTTGCCTCCACGATGGTGCCAAGGTTCATGCGGTATTGCTGCGCTATTTGCGGGTTGGAAACGCGCCAGCGGCCCTCCTTGGTTTTGCGGATCTTCGCGTAGCGCTCATAGGTTCGAAGCGCATAACCACCCGTTGCAACAAAATCGACGATCCGCTCGAATGTTTCCCACGAAATGCCTGCGTAAGGGGCTGCACTGATGATCTCGTCATAAAGCTCCAGCGCATCGAAGGGTTCGGCGCAGGCCATGCCCAGCACATGCTGGGCCAGCACATCCAGCGCACCCTCGCCCACTGGCGGTGTATCCTGTGCACCAAGGTAATTGGCATCGAGCGCTGCCTGACACTCCATCACCTCGAAGCGATTGGCGGGAACGAGGATGGCTTTCGAAGGCTCATCCATGCGGTGGTTGGAGCGGCCAATGCGCTGCGCCAGCCGCGATGCCCCCTTGGGCGCACCCACGTGCACGACAAGATCCACGTCACCCCAGTCGAGACCCATATCCAGCGTGGAGGTGGCCACCACGGCGCGCAACCGGTTGTCGCTCATCGCCGCTTCCACCTTGCGCCGCTGCCCGGCATCCAGCGAGCCATGGTGAAGCGCAATCGGCAGATTGTCCTCGTTGATCGTCCAGAGTTCCTGAAACAGAAGTTCCGCCTGGAAGCGCGTGTTCACAAAGATCAGCGTTGTCTTGTGCTTCCTGATTTCCTCATAGACAGCCGGAATGGCATAGGTCGCCACATGGCCTGACCACGGGATGCGGTCCTGCGTTGTCATGATGGATATGTCTGGCGCGGCACCGCCTGTCACATGCACAAGTCCCGCCGGGAGCGCGGGTTCTTCTCCCTGCGGCACCAGCCAGCGGCACAAATCCATGGGGTCGGAGACAGTAGCGGATAGTCCAATCGTGCGAAGCTCCGGCGCGTGGCGGCGAAGCCGTGCCAACCCCAGCGAAAGAAGATGGCCACGCTTGGATGTGACGAGAGAATGCAGTTCATCCAGAACCACATATTTCAGGTCTTTGAAAAAGCGCTCTGCTTCCTTGTTGGCAATCAGCAGCGCCAATTGCTCAGGCGTGGTCAGCAGAATATCCGGCGGATTGGTCTTTTGCCGCTGGCGTTTGGCCTGCGGTGTATCGCCTGTCCGGTTCTCGATGGAAACAGGCAGTCCCATCTCCGCCACCGGCTTCATCAGGTTTCGTTCGATATCGACGGCCAGTGCCTTGAGCGGCGAAATGTAGAGCGTATGCACGCCAGTAAACGCAGAGCCGGGCGGTATCTTTCCCCGCCGCGTCAGATCCGTCAGCGAAGGCAGGAACCCGGCCAGCGTCTTGCCCGCCCCGGTTGGCGCAATCAGCAGCATGTTCTCGCCAGCGGCCGAACGAGACAGAAGCTCCATCTGGTGCGCGCGCGGCTGCCACCCTTTTTCCGCAAACCATGTCTGGAACGGGCGAGGCAGAAGGTCAGGCAGTTGGTCTTTTGGGGGTGCAGCAGCTTTCGTCACGCAGCAGAAGGTAATGATGTCCGCGTGAAAAAGAAGAGGCTTATCGCACGATATAACGGTCTGTGCGGTGATTGATCGCCAAAGTCAGGTTCAGCGTCACAGCGGCAATCACAGAGCAGAGAATGACAAGGGGCGTGGCAACGAAGAATGACAGCGCCAGAACCAATCCATCCAATCCCAGTTGCACAAAGCCTGCCCGCCAGCCCAGCTTTTCCTGAAGATAGAGCGCCAGAATACCGAAGCCGCCGAGGCTTGCGCGATGGCGAAACAGCGCCAGCATCCCGGTTCCAATAAGCAGGCCACCAAAAAGGGCTGCGACAAGCGGATGGATGTCGCCGATCGGAACAAGACCCGGCAGCACTTCTGTCAGGACCGAGGTCAGCGCAACGGCGAGAAACGTCTTGATGGTGAAGGAAAGGCCAAGTCGCCGATAGGCCAGCCAGTAAAAGGGCAGGTTCAGCGCGAAGAAAACGACACCGAAGCTCAGGCCCGTCGAATAGCGGATCAGGAAGCCAAGCCCCGCCGTGCCGCCGATCAAAAGATGTGCGGAAGCGAGCAAGGTCACGCCGAGCGCCGCCAGCATGGAACCGGCAATCACGCCTTGCGCATCTTCAACCAGCGAATGCTTGTCCGTGCTGGATGCCCAGAAGCCAGCAGGTGATTTGCCTTCGCTCACATTTGCCATCAACGCACCACGATGTAACGGTCTGAGCGATGGTTGATCGCCAGGAAGAGGTTCAGCACCACGGCACCGATTATGGACCAGAAAACCACCAGGGGTTCAAGTAGAAGAAACGCCGCCGCCATGACGCAGGCATCAAAGGCAAGCTGGATAAGCCCCGCCTGAATGCCGAACCGCTCCTGAACATAAATTGCCAGGATGCCTACCCCACCAAGACTTGCACGGTGGCGATAGAGCGCCAGCAGCCCATAGCCGAGCAGAAGGCCGCCCATGAGCGCGCCCCAAAACGGATGCAGATAGCCGATCAGCAGATAGCGCTGTTCAAGTTCCGTGATCATCGAAACAAGCCCGATAGCGACGAATGTCTTTGCGGAGAAGGCCCAGCCTAAACGCTTGAAGGACAGGTAATAGAAAGGCAAGTTGACGATAAAGAACAGCAGACCGAACGAGATGTTGAGCGCGTAGTGGATGAGGAAGGCCACACCCGCCGTACCGCCCGTCAGCAAACCCACGCGGCTTAGTAAATAAAAGCCAAGACCGGAAACCAGCGCGCCTGTAACGAGGCCTTGCGTATCTTCAGCCAATGTATGCCGGGAAGGATCTGCGCCGTAAAATCCTAGAGCCATGTCTGCCGCCTTGTATCTGTCTTAGACTGATATTGTGCAGCGCAACATTTCGAGATTCAAGATAGGACAGGGTCACTGACAGAAATGGCAAGAAAGCTATAATCTACAGGCTCAAGCGCGCAACAAACAGGATGCCAAACAGGTCATTTCCGCCATCCTTTCGAATGTCCGTCCGCAACTGGTCCACTACTTCGAAGCCAGTCCGGTTTAGCACATCGAGCACATAGGCTTTCGTGTGGGCATAACGCAGCGATGGTTGCAGAGTGAACCCCTCCTGGGCCGTGCCGCCATCTTCCACCGAGAAGGCGAACAGACCCATTGGCTTTAGCAGGTCTCGCACCAGCGAAAATGTCACGTCGAGACTGCCGAGATACATTAACACATCGGCTGCCGAAATCAGATCGGCACGATGGCGCGGCAGGCCTTCGCCGAACAGACTCCCATTCGCCAGATCCGCGTCAGAAAGATCAGCCTGTCCCAGATGCTGGTAGAGCCCTTTCTCTTCCGCCTTCAGCAGCATGTTGGCAGAAATGTCAAAGCCTTCCAGCCGCGCTGTCCCACCTGCAATTTCAACGCCAAACAAACCCGTGCCACAGCCAAGATCCACTGTGAGATCGAATGGCCCGTGTTGCTTGACCAATGAGAAAAGCTTTTGCGGCACGCTGTAGTTCAGCTTCTCCACCAGAGAGGCTTCGAAGCGGTCGGCATAATCATCAAACAGGCCCTCGACATAGGCCGATGGCGGTGTTTCCGGCACCGGTGCTGCACCCAGTGCGGCAAGCTTCAGGCTGGCCCCGAAGAGGCCCGTTTCATCCATGGCCTCCACGCGAGTAAAGGCAGCAATGGCGGCTTCGATTTTACCCGCCTTCTGGCAGGCATCTCCCAAGAGAACCCAACCGGCCACCCAATGAGGCGCAAGCTCAAGCGCCTGCTCGTAAAGTTCTGCCGCAGCAGCATGATCCCCCGCCTCTGCCAGCATGCGGGCATAATCGGCGCGGCGGTCGGCAATCGCATCGCCGGAGGAGAACTGGTGCTGGCTCATAAGCGCAATCATCTGTTTGAGGTGGCCGCTTCTGAACGAAGCCATAAAAAAACTCAAGTTCTATTGGAGAGCCGGGACCATAAACTTGCGGTGCGGGATACAAGACCATATCTGTGCCAGGCATTGACCGCAAAGACCGAAGGACGGCTGGAATGTCTGATCAGATGAACCGAATGCTGGGCGATTCCCCTGCACGCACCATCGTCAAGCTCATCGTCGTCTCGCTGATCGTGGGCTTCGTCATGGCTGTTTTCAATATCCATCCATGGGATATAGTCTATGGCATCCGCAACTTCGTGCTCGACCTCTGGTATCGCGGCTTCCACGCGCTTGGGGCGGTGGGAGACTATCTCATCGCCGGGGCGGTGATCGTGATCCCTGCCTTCATCCTTCTCAGACTTTTCAGCTACAGACGATAATGACATTGACCATGGACAAGACTTCGCGCCGCACCCTTCTCATCCTCTCCGGCGGCGCGCTTCTCGCGCTTGGCGGCTGCGTCACCTCGCGCGGCCCGGTAAAAGTCGATGGCGCAACAGATGACACGCGCGGCGCACTGCCGCTGGTCAACGAATTGCGCAAGAAACACGGGCTTTCCGCCCTCTCACCCAGCAGCGCCACCGGCCGCGCCGCCGCAGAACAGGCCGTCCGCATGGCCAAGGCCAACCAGATGAGCCATCTTATCGGCTTCGGCGATAATTTCGGCACCCGCATGAAGCGTAACGATGTGCCGCTACCGGCTGCGGAGAATATCGCAACCGGCCAGGCCACCGTGGCCGAAGCCGTTCAGGCATGGATCGATTCCAAAAAACACCTCGAAAACATGCTCGGCAACTATTCTCATGTTGGCGTGGCTATGGCACGGTCCAGCACTGCAATGAGACCCTATTGGGCCATGGTTCTGTCTGCCTGACGGGAAATCTTGTCTGGGCATGTTCCTGATGAGAATTTATGACCACACAGGAAAATCAATCCCTCGGCTTTGAGGTCACGAACCGGCTGGTGCTTTCCATTGCCGTGCCCATGACCCTTGGATACCTCACGACGCCCCTGCTGGGACTGACGGATACCGCAGTTGCGGGACGTCTGGGAGATCCGGCTGCACTTGCAGGCCTTGCCATTGGGGCCATCATCTTCGACCTCTTGTTCGGCAGCCTCAGTTTCCTCAGAACCTCCACCACAGGCCTCGTGGCCCAAGCCTTCGGACGGCGCGATGAGAGGGAAGAATATGCCGTTCTTCTGCGCGCCCTGATCGGCGCGCTGGGCCTCGGGCTCATCATGCTCTGCCTTGCGCCGCTCATCTGGCACTTTATTCCGCCATTAATGAGCGATGACCTCAAAGTGGTGGAAACCACTCGCGCTTACTTTGCCATCCGCGTTATCACCAGCCCTGCAACCTTCGCCAATTTTGCCATTTTGGGCTATGTGCTGGGGCGCGGCGAAGGCGTAATGGGCCTGAAATTGCAGATCCTGCTCAATGGCACCAACATTCTTCTCACTTTGCTGTTTGGCCTGTGGCTCGGCTGGGGCATTACAGGCATTGCCTTGGGAACAGGTGCTGCGGAAGTTGTGGCCATGCTCGCGGGCCTGCTCATCATCTTCAGCCGAATGCGGCAGCGGGAGAGACCAGAGAAAGCCGAATTGTTCGAGCGGCGCAAACTCGCAGCGCTGTTCCGGCTCAATTCGGATATTCTCATCCGCTCGCTGGTTCTGAATTTCGCCTTTGCGCTGATGACGCGCATGGGAGCGAGCCAAGGTGCCGCAGTTCTGGCCGCGAACGCCGTCCTCATGAATATTTTCCTGCTCTCATCCTTCTTTCTGGACGGTCTGGCAGGGGCCGCCGAGCAATTAACCGGCCGTGCCGTGGGGGCAGGCTTCCGCCATGGCTTCAACCGCGCGCTTGTCCTCACGGCCACATGGTCTTTGGCGATGGGCGCGATTTTGGCCGCACTATTTCTACTGATCGGGGCGCCCATCATCAATCTGCTGACCACATCACCGGAGGTCCGGCAGATCGCCGCGCATTACTTGCCCTTGGCCGCCCTCACAGGTGTGACCGGCGCATTGGCTTTTCAGATGGATGGCGTCTTCATTGGTGCGACATGGTCGCGGGAAATGCGCAACATGATGTTGCTGTCCCTCATCGGCTACTGTCTCTGCCTTGGCGTGGCTGTGCCGGCATTTGCCAATTATGGCTTATGGATCAGCCTCAATCTGTTCCTGGCGTTTCGAGGCGTCTTCCTTGCAATCCTGCTGCCAGGAAAGATCAGAAGCACGTTCCGGTAAAAGCCTGTTCAGGCGCCTGGCGCGATCAGCCAAATACCAGCTTTCAACACGACAACGCTCATGATCAGAACGCCAAACGTGACGACGGGCAGGTTAAGATGCAGTCGCATGCGAATCCTCCTTCGTAATGTTACACCTCGTAACATGTCGTGAGAATACGGCAAAATTCTGCGTACTTCCAGCGCAATTGCGCGTGATTACCTGTCGCTTCTCACCCCTTCATTAAAGGGTGTCATGGTAAAAAATCCGTTTATACTACCTTCATCTAGTCGATTTTCACGGAATTCCAGTGATCCAAAGCAGCGTCTCGAATATTACTAATTGAGTTTACACCAAGTTTGTCCAATTCAGCCGAGAGCCCCCGCACGATCGCTCCGGCCAGCCCCGGTCCTTCATAGACCATGCATGAATAAAGCTGGACGAGATCTGCTCCGGCCCGGATTTTTTCCAGGGCGGTCTTGGCGGATGAAACACCGCCTACGCCGATAATGGGAAGCTGCGGCCCAATCCGCTTGCGCATCCGCGCCAGAACTGCCGTGGAACGCGTGAAGAGCGGCTTGCCGGAAAGACCTCCAGCCTCGCCCGCCTGCCGCGTATCGCGCAAGCCGGTGCGAGAAAGCGTCGTATTGGATACGATCAAGCCATCCAGCGGGTGCGCAAGCACTTCGGCAGCAATGTCATCCATTCCCTCTTCGGTCAGATCGGGCGCAATTTTCAGGAAAACCGGCACGGTTCGCTCGTTTTTTGCGGCCTCTTCATCACGGGCGGCAAGAACCGCCGTTAAAAGGGCAGCAAGGCTTTCTCGTGCCTGCAAATCGCGAAGGCCTGGCGTATTGGGTGAGGAGATATTGACGGTAAAGTATCGCGCAAGGCTGGCGAAGCGGCGAATACCGGCAACATAGTCCGCAATACGATCTTCGCTATCCTTGTTCGCGCCAATGTTGACGCCAACAATTCCTCGGGTCTTCTGAGCTTGAAGGCGCGCAAAAGCGGCCTCATGCCCTTCATTGTTGAAGCCGAGGCGGTTGATGACCGCGCCATCCTGAACGAGACGGAAAATTCGCGGTTTCGGATTTCCCGCCTGCGGGCGCGGCGTCAGCGTGCCAACTTCTGTAAAACCGAAACCAAGGCGCAGAATGGCGTCCGGCACTTCCGCATTCTTGTCATAGCCTGCTGCCAGACCGATGGGATTGGGAAATTCCAACCCCGCTACATTCACGTGCAGTCTGAGGTCATCCGGGATGTGAACGGAAGGCACCAGGCCGTGCTTCAAGGCCCTGATGGAAACGCCATGGGCGTGTTCCGGGTCAAGCATGAACAGGGCGGCACGGGTCAGATCGAAAAACGGCATCAGGCAAAACCCTCGGGAAATTGGTGATCGCCATCTGCCCCAAGCGGCAAAGGCTTGCTCCATTCAACGGCGGAAAGTGGCAAAGTGTCATAAAGATGCGGGAAAAGATCACCGCCACGGGAAACCTCAAAGCGCAGCGCCTGCCCAAGCCTGTCCGCCTCCACGGCAACCAGCAGCAGGTCTGCCTGGCCGTTAAAGTGACGCCTGGCGGTTTCTCGCGCCTGAGCAGCCGTTGAGAAATGGATGAAGCCATCCGCATGATCGACGGGCGCGCCCTCGAAAACGCCCTTCTTTTCCGCCGCCTGCCACAATTCCTTCGGCACAATCTTGTATATCAGATGAGGACGATCAACTGTGGCCATGATACTTCCTGTGATTTCAGCGGGCAGTGACTGCCGCAGACATGCACCACGCTTTGCCGCAAACCGAAACGCTTGTCCATGCTGCAAAGATCGGTTTCCTTCGAACCGCCAGAACGCCAGGAGGCGAGACAATGCAGATGAGAAACATTCTTCTTGCCAGCTTCATCCTTGCATCCAGCACCTCTGCTGGAATGGCTGAAGATGAAGCGAACCGTGAACGCTACCAGCTGGAAAAATTGCGAGACGGCTTCATCCGGCTTGATCGCCAGACAGGCGATGTCACCTATTGCAAGGAAGAGCAAACGGGCCTCGTCTGCCGCATGGCAGCAGATGAACGCAAGGCATTCGAGCAGGAACTCGATCAATTGACCCGCCGTGTGGACGCTCTGGAAAAGCAGGGCGGGCCCAAGGCAACCGTCCTCCCGAGCGATGAAGAGATCGAGAAGTCTTTCTCCATCATGGAACGCTTCTTTCGCCGCTTTATGGGTATCATCGAAGAAACACGGCCAGACGGAGAGCTGTCACCCAACAGAACCTGACGCATCCAATTGCCGGTTAAAACTTGGACTTGTTTCGAGCTTTTCCTAACGCTAAAGTTCTTGACCTCAGGCAATTGCATAACATCGGGATGATGTCTCAGTCATAAGTGCCTTTTTAAAACCTGATGTCCGGGGGTAGGACGGATGTCAGGACGCGGGCATGCTCTTGGGAGGGAGCGTGAACATGCAACAGCTCACAATTATCATTGCGGACGATCATCCGCTTTTCCGCGGCGCACTTCGCCAGGCGCTGGATACAGTAGCCACACGGGCAGAGATTGTCGAAGCGGGCACCTTTGAGGATGCGCGAAGTGCCGCTCGCCGCTACAGCGAAGCCGATCTCTTGCTTCTGGATCTTGCGATGCCGGGCGTCAGTGGTTTTTCGGGTCTCATGTCGCTGCGCGCGGAATTCAGCAGCCTGCCGATCATGATCGTTTCGGCGACCGACGATACGGCGACTGTCCGCCGCGCACTGGAGCTTGGTGCCTCAGGCTTCATTTCCAAGTCGTCCGGCCTGGAAGATATTCGCCATGCGATCGAGACTGTTCTCGCCGGCGATATATGGGCACCGGCCACACACGATCAGAAAAGCGAGGAAGACCCAGCGGTACTGGAATTGATCGAGCGGCTGAAGACGCTGACACCGCAACAAACCCGCGTTCTTTCCATGCTGGCGGAAGGCCTTCTGAACAAACAGATCGCCTATGAACTTGGCGTGTCTGAAGCCACCATCAAGGCGCATGTTTCAGCGATTTTACTCAAGCTCAACGTCGATAGCCGCACACAAGCCGTCATTAAGCTCGGCAAGGTCAGCATGGCACAAGTGGCATAATCGTATTTTACGAAAAAGGATTTTATTCCTTTTTTCTCTTTACGGCATCGGCGAGTTTGACTAGAAAGCTTGTATGAGTTTAACGAAAGATCTCGTGGACGATCAGTGATCCGTCTTGCGATTTCATGCAAGCAACAGATCCTGAGAACCCTGTTTTCCTGGTTGCAAGGCGGGATGACAAGATTGAACGGCGGGCTGCATTGTACAAGATGGATAGTCAGTTCACCGGAGATGCGGGAACCGCCATGTTATCGCATGAGATGATCTGGAAGGCGATCGATACGCTGGCAGAGCGGCATCAGATGTCTGCATCCGGGCTGGCGCGACGCGCCGGTCTGGACCCGACTTCCTTCAACAAATCAAAACGTCTCGGTCCCGATGGACGGGAGCGTTGGCCCTCCACCGAGTCACTCGCCAAGGTTCTGGAAGCCACAGGTGCCTCGCTCGATGAATTCATGCGTTACCTCACGCCTTCAACCACGACATTGCCGGATGGTAATTTTCCGCCGCAAATGAGTTCGATACCGCTTCTAGGCTTTGCGCAGGCGGGTGCCGGCGGCTTCTTCGATGATGGCGGCTTTCCGGCGGGCCATGGCTGGGATGTCGTCGAATTTCCAGCCCCCATCCCAAACCGTGCGAATGTCTATGCCTTGGAAGTACAGGGCGATTCCATGCTGCCTCTTTACCGGGATGGCGACCGTCTGATCGTGGAACCAGGCGCGCAGGTGCGCAAGGGTGATCGTGTCGTGGTCAAAACACGCGATGGCGAAGTGATGGCGAAAGTTTTGATGCGGCAAAGCGCGCGAATGATCGAGCTGACCTCGCTCAACCCGGAACATCCGAACCGCAGCTTTGCTCTTGAAGAGATTGATTGGATGGCGCGCATCATCTGGGCCAGCCAGTAATAATTGCTCAATAATAGCCGTTCGGGAAATAGCGCAGATAGATTTCCTGCAGCTTGCCCTTGCGCGCCAGTTGCGACAGGGCAAAATCCACCGCCGCCACAACGGAAACTGGCCCTGCCTTGCGTGTCATCACAGTCAGCCCCTCACCCAGGTAGCGCTCTGAGATGTAAGGCCCATCGAAGAGTTCACAACATTTCTCCGAGGCGGCACTCGCTGTCCAGAATGGCAAACGCAGGCCGTCACCAAAAACGGCCTCAACCTTGCCTTCCTTTAGCGCGGTCAGCATTGCATCCTGATCGTCGAAAGGCATAGGCTTGGCCTTCGGAAAAAAGGCGGACAGCATTTTTTCATGACTTGTCCCGGCAACAACTCCCACTGGCTTACCTGCCAGCGCTGCATCAGCCGAACCTTGCAGGCCTGCCTTACGCGAGGTGACAAAGCGTGCTGGTAGCATCAGATATGGATGCGAGAAGGCGAATTTTTGCCGCAATAACGGTGAGACCGCGACGCCCGCAATGACTGCCTCGCCATTGCCCGCCTCAAGTGTGGACTGAAGGTCGTTGAACGGCACCGCCTGAATTTGGCATTTTGCCTCGATTGCCAACTCCCGACAAATTTCACGCGCCAAATCGACATGGAAGCCCCCAAGCCTGTTTGTCTGATCGACAAAGTTGAATGGTGGAAAATCTGCGGTCGTCAGCACCCGGAAACGGGGCAGTGTCGTGAGGTCAGGCTTGCTCAATCGCTCATTGGGATCAGCCATATTCAGCATGGCTCCCGTGACCTCCGCAGCATAAGAGGCATGCACGGAAAAGCTTGAAAAAACTAAGCTTATCAAGGCCATACTAAACTTAAGATACCCCTGGATTCCGCGAAACAAAACCATTAAGTGCAATTCCTGTGTCGTCCGGTGGGGAAGAGGTCGGCTCGTATTGTTTGCGTTGGTGTATCAGTTTGACGCTCCTGGGGGAATATCCACATCTGGCAGATAAGCTGCGGCAACCTCTTCGGTCCGTGAAGGCAAATCCTGTTTGCCTTAGCCTCGTGTCCGATCCACGCACCAGCGAAAAAACAGCGCTGGAAATTCTCGGCATTCCACCATTATTGATCAGACGCCTTTCCAGCCAAGCCGACATGCATGGAACCTCGATTGAGGAAGAGCTCATTCGTCAAGGGCATATGCGCGAAGAAGAATATTATGCCCGATTTGCCCGCCTCCTCGGCCTTCCCTTTGTCGCGACGATTCCGAAAGGAGCGATACAGGATAGCGAGGATCTCGATACTCAACTGATCACTCCCTTGCAGTTGCGTCTCCAAGATGATGCCTCTGCGCCCCGCGTCGCCATTGTGCCGCAAGCGGCGCGATTGGAGCATCTGGCGAACCGGCTCAGAACCATGCCCTCGCTGCGCGACCGTATGGTGATCACGACGCCATCGGTGGCCAAGCGCGCAGTCTGGGCTGCCGGTGCGCAGCGAAGAGTGCGCTCCGTTGTCTTGCAGCTTTTCGAAACCCGTCCGGAAGCGTCGTCGCGCATCGTGGCCACCGGTGCCCAGGGCTTGGTCTGCGGAATAGCCTTCACCGTCATTATCACGGCCTGCTTTCATCGACCGGAGGTCTTCCTTCCGCTCCTGCATCTTCTCCTCTCCAGCGTATATTTCATAGCCCTCATTTTGCGCTGCCTTGCTCTCATTCTGGTTCGTCAGCAGGCGCCGCCACCCGAATTTATTGATCTCCCGCATTCGCTGCCGCGATACACGGTCATGGTTGCACTTTATCGCGAAGGCGGCATGGTCTCACAGCTCGTGCGCAATCTGGAACGGCTGGAATGGCCGCGATCTCTTCTCGACATCAAACTTGTCTGCGAAGCAGACGATCGGGAAACGCTGGATGCACTGGCGGCGGTCGATCTGCCGCCACACTTTGAAATCATTGAAGTTCCTGCTTGTCAGCCTCGTACGAAGCCCAAAGCCCTGTCTTACGCGCTGAGCGGCGTGCGGGGTGAGTTTGTTGCCATTTATGATGCGGAGGACAGGCCGCACCCGAAGCAATTGCTGGAGGCCCACCAACGCTTTCGCCGCATGCCGCGACAAGTCGCCTGCCTTCAAGCACCTCTCGTCATTGCCAATCTGGGCGAAACCAGCATCAGCGCCCTGTTTGCCATGGAATATGCGGCGCTTTTTAGAGGCATCTTACCCATGCTGGCCTGGATGAAAATGCCATTACCGCTTGGCGGAACATCCAACCATTTTCGAACCGACATTTTGCGTGAGGTCGGCGGCTGGGATCCCTTCAACGTAACCGAGGATGCAGACCTTGGAATGCGGCTCTTTCGCCAGGGTTATCGCTCACAAACGCTCCGCTACCAGACTTTGGAGGACGCACCCACAAGCTACAGCGTCTGGCTTGGGCAAAGAACCCGGTGGTTCAAGGGCTGGTTTCAAACCTGGCTGGTGGTGATGCGCCATCCTTGGGCGGCAACCCGCGACATGGGTTTCGGCGCGATGCTGATCTTCCAGCTGATGATCGGCGGCATGCTGGTTTCAGCGCTGCTTCATCCGCTGCTGCCGATCTTTCTCTTAAGCTTTACCGGCCATTTGCTGTTCGAGCCGAATAGACCCCAGCACCTCATTGCTGTCCTTGATCTCATCAACGTCGTCGCGAGCTACGGTATTTTCCTGTCACTCGGCTCCCGCTGCATGATTGAAGAGGAAAAAAGGCGCATCGGTTGGCGGTGGCTGGCCCTTCCCCTCTATTGGATGATGGTCTCATGTGCAGCCTGGCGTGCAGCAAACGAGCTTCGCAAGCGACCGTTTTTCTGGAGCAAGACGATGCATAGGCCGAGCGCGCAGGCCAAGATCGAAGAATAGGTGATCAAAGCCTGGCCCGATCGACCTGGGAATTCTTAATTCTGAATCTTCTAAACTGTTGGAAGAGCTGCCTGACGACATCTGAATTCGAACTGGCGATATTAATGTGCTGGAGCGGGTGAAGGGAATCGAACCCTCGTATTCAGCTTGGGAAGCTGCTGCTCTACCATTGAGCTACACCCGCATCGCCGGAGACGAGAAGTATCACCAGCCGATGCCGCATTTCAAGTGAAAACCGGTGGGCTTAGCTCAGCTGCGGAAATGCTTGGAAAGCTTGAGGCCCTGCGCCTGATAGTTGGAGCCGAGGCCAGAGCCATAGAGCCCCTGCGGAGGCTCCTGCATATGCTCATAGACCAGACGGCCAACGATCTGCCCGTGCTCCAGAATGAACGGCACTTCGTGGCTGCGGACTTCCAGCACGGCGCGGCTGCCAGTGCCGCCTGCTGCAGCATGGCCGAAGCCTGGATCGAAAAAGCCTGCATAGTGCACGCGAAACTCGCCGACCAGCGGGTCATAAGGCGTCATTTCAGCCGCATAGAGCGGTGGCACGTGCACTGCCTCACGCGACACGAGGATGTAGAACTCATCCGGATCAAGGATCAGTTCATCGCGGCCACGGCTGTAGAGCGGCTCCCAGAAATCCAGCACATCGTGCTGGGCCTTCAGGTCAACGTCGATGACGGAGGTATGGTGCTTGCCACGATAGCCGATGAGGCCATCCGGCCCGGTGCCCTTCAGATCAATCGAAAGCGCGATGCCGCCGCCGGACACATTGGGCATTTCGCTGGCGACCAATGTTTCGCTTTCATGCAGGGCCAGAACCTCAGCCTCGGTGAGCAGCGCGTGACCGACACGGAAACGGATCTGCGAGAGGCGCGAACCCCGGCGCACAATGACAGGGAAGGTTCGCGGCGAGATTTCGAGATAGAGCGGGCCGGAGTAGCCAGCAGGGATCTTGTCGAATTCCTGCGCGTGATCGACCATGACGCGGGTGAAGATATCGAGGCGACCCGTGGAGCTTTTCGGATTGGTGGAGGCGGAAAGCTCCTGTGGCAAATCGAGGCTTTCCATGAGCGGCACGATGTAGACGCAGCCCGTTTCCAGGACCGCACCATTTTCGAGATCGATCTCATGCAGCGTCAGGCGTTCGAGCTTATCGGCCACCGTGTGGTTGCGGCCCGGCATGAAGCTGGCACGTACGCGCAGCGCCTTGGAGCCCAACCTCAGATCGAGGCTTGCGGGCTGAATCTGGTCGGCATCCAGCGCAGCCTCGCTCTTCAGCCTGCCTGCCTCAAAAAGTGCGCCGATCGCGCGATCCGCCAAAATGCCAGCTTTACGTTCCATTGAACCTATTCCTTAATCGGTGGACAAAAGCAAAAGCGGGGAATTGACGCAAGCTCTCTATAGGCGTATGCGAAACTTATCCCGTGGTGATTTGGCCGGTCGGCTTGCAGCCACGTTAAACAAGTGGCTAAAAGGACCGGGTGCGAAACCGGTCCGTCGAGACCGGTTTTTTTGTTTTTGGAATGGGATACGCACATGAGCAAGACCTGGCGCCCGGCAACCAAGCTCGTACACGAAGGAACGCTGCGCTCGTCCTTCGGCGAAACCTCCGAGGCCATCTACCTCACGCAGGGCTTCGTCTATGAGGATTCCGCCTCCGCCGAGGCACGTTTCAAGGGCGAGAGCGACGGCTTTATTTACGCACGCTACGGCAGCCCCACCAATGACATGTTCGAAAAGCGCATGATTGCGCTGGAAGGTGCGGAAGATGCTCGCGCCACAGCGTCTGGCATGGCAGCCGTTTCCGCCGCTATTCTCTGCCAGGTGAAGGCTGGCGACCATATTGTTGCCGCCCGCGCCCTGTTCGGCTCCTGCCGCTACATCGTGGAAACGCTGGCCCCGAAATATGGCGTGGAATGCACGCTGGTGGACGGTCGCGACCTGAAGAACTGGGAAGCGGCCATTCGCCCCAACACCAAGGTCATGTTCCTTGAAAGCCCGACAAACCCGACCCTGGAAGTGGTGGATATTGCTGGCGTTGCCAAGCTTGCCAACCAGATCGGCGCAAAGCTGGTGGTGGACAATGTCTTCGCCACGCCGCTTTTCCAGAAGCCGCTGGAGCTTGGCGCGCATGTGGTGGTCTATTCAGCAACGAAGCACATCGATGGCCAGGGCCGCTGCCTTGGCGGCGTCGTGCTTTCCAGTAAGGACTGGATCGACGAAAACCTGCATGATTACTTCCGCCATACCGGACCGGCCATGTCTCCCTTCAATGCCTGGACGCTGTTGAAGGGCCTTGAAACCCTGCCGCTTCGCGTGAAGCAGCAGACGGAAAGCGCTGGCCGTATTGCCGACTTCCTGGCCGATCAGGGCAAGGTGGCGAAGGTCATCTATCCGGGCCGCAAGGACCACCCGCAGGCAGATATCATTGCCAAGCAGATGACCGGCGGCTCAACGCTGGTCTGCTTTGAGCTGAAGGGCGGCAAGGATGCAGCCTTTGCGCTTCAGGATGCGCTCGATGTCGTGAAGATTTCGAACAATCTGGGCGACGCCAAGAGCCTGATCACGCATCCGGCAACGACGACGCACAAGAACCTCACCGATGAGGCGCGGGCTGAACTTGGCATCTCTGCCGGAACGCTGCGCCTCTCCTGCGGTATCGAGGATGCAGACGATCTGATCGACGACCTGGCCCAGGCTTTGGCGAAGGTTTCAGCCTGACACGTTTACCTTGACGGTTAGGATTAACCGTCAAAACACAGGGGTTTGAAGCTTCAAGGACGGGCGCATTTCTTGACCTAGCGCCCGACCTGTACGATATCCCTTCTACGCAATGAGGTATGGCACATGTACCGTGCACGGACGAAGGATATCGAAGTCGAGGTGGAGCCCTATTATCTGGAGGATCAATCCGATCCAGATGAGAGCCGCTACGTCTGGGGCTATCGCGTCGTTATTTCAAACCACTCCGGGTCAACAGTGCAGCTGATGCACCGCTACTGGCATATCACAGACCAAAACGGTCTTGTGGATGAAGTGGAAGGCCCCGGTGTGGTGGGCGAGCAACCGCGCCTTGAGCCGGGCGATACCTATGAATATTCATCCGGCTGCCCGCTTGATACGCCATCCGGCATGATGTTCGGCCACTATCAGATGCAGACCGATGATGGGCAGACATTCGCCGTTGATATTCCCGCCTTCTCGCTGGATTCCCCCGGCCTTCTGCGCACGTTGAACTGAGATATTCCGCATTCGCCAAGGCTCGCTCTTTATCAAAAAACAGGCGTATGCGCCGATGTTCACGCGGTTCGTTGAACCCGTGGTATGAAACTCCGATATGGCCGGGGCGCTGAGAGCTGCCTCGTATGGATAGTAATAAGTGACACCTCTCAGCGCCCCGTTCAGCGGTTTATGCACGCGACTCCGGTCTCTCTGCCTAGAGTGATTGCTGGCTGGGCTTGATCCATCGGCATCCGAAAATTCGGCGGACAAACCGATAGACCCTTCCAGAAACCACTCCCCATGTGTGCCGCACAGGCACGCCCGGCGCGCTCCTTCGGAGATGAAACGGCAGGCTGACGTCCGACGCCTGACCGCTTCCCCCGTTGTCGCCAGAGGGAGACCATTTTCCGCGTACCCGGAGATGGGGGTTTTGCGTCCTACCCCCCACACCCGCGCCGGCCCCGCATCGCCAGCACGCCTGCTGGTGTAACCGTTGCGGAACGGGCAAATTGAAACACAGGTTTTGAGCGTGGTGTATGGAAAAACGCTAAGTGGTTGATGGGGTTGGTGTGAGGATGGCGGACGTGCGCGGCGGGAGAGCGTGATGACATGCGCATCCACGGAAAAAATCCCTCACATCTTGCAGTGGATGCCACAACCGCAGTGACATAACGTGGTTGTGGGACCGGCTTGAACGGGTCTGTCCTGGGGTGTCGAAACCTCTCGTACGTTAGGCTGGCATCCACCGCATGAGATGCCCCCTCGGCCATTCTTGAGTGGCTGAGTGCTTGTGATTGCCCTATAAGGCTCTCCTACCCTTATGGCTGGGGAGGCCCCGACGCATGTCCAAGGTGCTTGCACCCAAAGGTCGGGGCAGTCGTACGTACGCGATTTTCGAACTCCCCGGCCGCCAGGGCCTTATCCAAGCAACTCGCCTTTGGCGCGCCAAACCCGTTCTTGAGTGTCGCATTCGATGGTGATGGCAGCGCCGGTTTCGGCTGTTGCGCATTCCCATGCCGGATGCGCTGACCGGGAGCCATAAGGGTCATGGATGACTACAATTTTCTTGCCGATCTGCTCGCGACCTTCCGTGCCTCACCGGATGCCATCAAGGCGCTGTGGCTCATCATTCCGCCGGGCTTCATAATGGGTGTGTTGAGGCTGCTGTTGCTGTCGTGGCGCGGGTTAGGGCAGCGTTGGGGCCAAGGTTTTCGCCAGCCAGTGGTGGAAGGTTTGCGTTCCGCGCGACGGCAAGGCGCAAGACAGGATGTTCTCAGCCATGAGGAGCTGAGCGGGATTGCCAGTGTCCAGCCAAGCCAGACCCTGCTACCTTTAAAGGAATGAGGGGTGCTTGGCGACCAACCGCACTCGGCGCTTCTGATGTTTCCGCCATTGTGGAGCAAATGCCACAATGGAGGAAATCCGCGAAAACCGTATTGATCTGCTCTGTTATGTCACCGTTCAAGATGACGGGACTCATTTTTTTGTATAGTGATACCGACAAGTTAGGACCTCAAGCTTTTGGTCGGCTCCCGATCCAGATACCCGATATACAAAACGGTGATCGCCTGTAATCCTCCTAGACCAAAAACCCCCCAGATCGCCCTTCAAAGGTTCAGGCTTCCCTCTACCTTTAAAAGGAGTTCGCTTGGTTTCCTTGATGAGATCGCGAATTTTCTCGGCCATCCCAAGATCGTTATCGCACCAAAATTCGAAATCTGCCCATGCGTTTTCAGTCCATACAAGCTTCATTTAAAGTGTTGGGTCCACTTCGACCAATTTTCCACCCTGAAGTTGACTGAGGCTATCGCGAAGCCAATCCGCGTTGGCGGGATTGGAAAGCAGATGTAATGTCTCCGTCATGCTTTCGAACTCACCCTCCGCTATAACGACAACGGCCTCTGAGCCTTGCCTTGTAACGAGAAGGGGGGCTCTCGACTCGATAACGGAGTCGTAATGGGTAGCGAAATTTTGACGGAACTCAGTAAATCGAACATTTGCCATTTAAAGCCCTAGCTCTCGATTTTAATGTACAGATATATGTACGTATTTCGAATGAAGTCAATACCTGACACCAGAGCCTGGATAACACTGCGGCATTAAAGCGCGTCGCGATCTTTCAGATTCGCTCTCCACGCTTTAAGTTTTTGTTTTATCGCATGTTGTTAGCGCAAAACCGCTGCACACTTTTGCGCAACATGCTTTAGCAGCAGGCCATCGAGCACTGTTGCGTTTGCTCCATTAGAGCGGTTCACTGTTTCACGGAAACAATGAACCACTCTAACTTTTTGTTTTTACGCGTTTCCGGACGGAAAACCGCTATGCACTTTTCCTGGAAATGCTCCAGTCCATGAAAACCCTCCGGATGGCCTGTTGATCGGGATGGGATTACATGGCAGCGAGCAAGCGCAAGGCAAAGCTTGTTGGCCTTGTCGAGCATTGGTCGCCATCAGGTGGCCGATCTCCTTTATCAGATGGAGACCGGCACAGGCATCACCGTCAGTTTGGTTTGAATTCCGAAGGATCGTAGCGATAGGTGGTGGAGCAGAATTCGCAGGTGACGGCAATTTCGCCGTTTTCCTGGCTGTCTTCGATTTCTTCTGCCGAGAAGCCATCGAGAACGCCTTTGATTTTTTCCCTCGAACAACTGCACTGGTCCACCACTGCCTGTGGCTCATAGATGCGCACGCCGCGCTCGTGAAACAGGCGATAGAGCAGCCGTTCGATGCCGACCTGCGGATCGGTCAATTCGTCCGTATCCACTGTTTCTACCAGCATGCTGGCTTCGGCCCAGGCGTCATCCTCAACGAAATCCACTTCGCGTTCATCGCCATCGCCACCATGAATATCCGGTTGACGCATACGCTCTGGCGCTTCCGGCAAGAATTGCGCGAGCACGCCACCGGCCCGCCAGGCATGGCGGGCCTTGCCCTCGGCATCCCGATCAAACAATTCCGCCACGCCGAGGCGCACCTTGGTGGGGATTTGCTCCGACTGCCGGAAATAGACGCCAGCAATCTCTTCCAGCGACGAGCCATCCAGCGGCACGATGCCCTGATAGGGCTGCATGCCGTGGCCCTGATCGATGGTGAAGGCCAGAACGCCATGCCCGAGAAGTTCGGTTGGCGAGACCTTGCCAGCCTTGACGGCAGCATCAAGCGCATCTTCCTCAAAACGGGCATAGGCGCGCATGTTCTGCGGGCTGGTGAAATCCGCCACCAGAAGATCAACCGGGCCATCGCCCTTGGTTTGCACGGTAAAGCGGCCTTCGAACTTCAGCGACGTGCCGATGAGGGCGGTGAGAACAATTGCTTCCGCCAGCAGGCGCGCAACCGGAGCCGGATAGGCATGGCGGCCCAAAATCTGGTTCAAAAGCGGGCCCATTTGCACCGCGCGGCCACGCACATCCAGACCTTCCACCTGGAAGGGGACAACGCGATCATCACCTGCAAGATCAAGTTCACTCAGATCGACGATGGCTTCAGCCATGATTTCACTCCTTCGCGCCGGAGCTTTCCATTTCGCACATATGGCGTTCAAGCGGAACCGCTTGACGCATAATTCCTTAAATCGAACTCGATTCAAGGCAAGCATTATGCAGCAAATGCAAAGTGTTACAGCGTGCCTTTGTGCGACCTATGGCGCACGGCGCTGTAAGCATGGAAACAGGCCGACGATTTTTATGTTGAGGTGCGCCCCGGGGAACGGAGGCAGCGTTGGGTTGACCGACACATGGGAATGCCGCCCGCCAAAATCAAGGCAGACGGCAAAGCCGACAATCAGCTTCTGCTTTGGCCAAACACATGTGCGGACGGAAAACCGGAGACCACTTTTCCTGGAAATGCTCTAGATTGCGCCAAAGCACCAGGCCAGGACAGACTTCTGCGCATGAAGGCGGTTTTCCGCCTCATCGAAGACAACCGACTGCGGGCCATCAATGACCTCATCCGTGACTTCCTCACCGCGATGGGCGGGCAGGCAGTGCATGAACAGCGCATCCTTGTTTGCCTTGGCCATCAACTGCTCATTCACCTGGAATGGCTGGAAGATATTGTGGCCACGGGCCTTATGCTCCTGGTTCATCGAGATCCAGGTATCGGTGACAACCATATCCGCACCGTCTACGGCACGTTCGGCATCATGGCACAGCATGATGTCGCCGCCATTGTTGCGCGCCCAGTTGAGGTACTTATCCAGCGGCTCGGAACCGAGCGGCACGGCCATGTTCATGCGGTAGCCGAAGCGTGCCGCACCTTCCACGAAGGAATGCAGCACATTGTTGCCATCGCCCGTCCAGGCAAAGGTTTTGCCAGCAACCGGGCCGCGATGTTCCTCATAGGTCAAGAGATCGGCCATGATCTGGCAGGGATGGGTTTCATCCGTAAGACCATTGATGACCGGCACCGTTGCATGCTCTGCCAGTTCCAGCAGCCGCGTATGATCCGTCGTGCGGATCATGATGGCATCCACATAGCGCGAGAGAACCTTGGCCGTATCGCCAATGGTTTCCGCGCGGCCAAGCTGCATTTCCGTGCCCGAGAGAAACAGGGTTTCGCCACCCAGCTGGCGCATGCCGACATCAAAGGAAACGCGGGTGCGCGTGGAGGGCTTCTCAAAAATCATGGCCAGCATCTTGCCTGCCAGCGGCTTATCCGCCGTGCCAGCCTTGGTGGCCTGCTTGCGGGTGCGCGCATCATCCAGAATGGTGCGCAGCTCGCCAGAGGAAACGGCAGAAAAATCGAGAAAATGCTTTGGAGATGCCATGATGTACAATCCATTAAGGCCACTCAGGCCATTGGGGCGCCATCCGGCGGCCCGTTTCGCTCAAAAACTGCCAGCTCAGGCAGACTTCTTCAATTGTTCGTTCTGAAGCTTTTCCGCAGCCTTTTCGATGCGAGCAAGGCCCTCACGCGCCTCTTCCGCAGTGACCACCAGCGGCGGCAGCAGACGGATGACGTTATCGCCAGCCGGAACACCGAGAATATGCTCCTCGCGCATGGCTGTTGCGAGCTCGCCAGCCGGAACGCGCGCCTTGATGCCGAGCATGAGGCCTTCGCCGCGGATATCCTCGATTACATCCGGGAAGCGATCTTTCAGCGCCGCGAGACCCTGGCGGAAGACCAGAGCGACGTCGCGCACATGCTCCTGGAAGCCTTCGCCCAGCACGACATCGAGCACGGCATTGCCCACGGCCATGGCCAGCGGATTGCCGCCATAGGTGGTGCCATGCACGCCGGGCTTCATACCGGAGGCCGCTTCCGCCGTGGCAAGGCAGGCACCGAAGGGGAAGCCGCCGCCGATACCCTTGGCGACCGCCATGATATCCGGCGCGACGCCCGACCATTCATAGGCAAAGAACTTGCCGGTACGGCCAACGCCCGTCTGCACCTCATCGAACATCAAGAGCAGGCCATGGGCATCGCACAGCGCCCGCAGCTCCTTCAGGAATTCCTTCGGCACGACGCGGATGCCGCCCTCGCCCTGGATCGGCTCGATGAGGATGGCAGCCGTGTTCTCTGTGATCGCGGCCTTCAGGGCATCCAGATCGCCGAACGGAACCTGATCGAAACCGGGAGCCTTGGGTCCGAAGCCTTCCAGATATTTTTCCTGCCCCCCAGCGGCGATGGTCGCAATCGTGCGGCCATGGAATGCGCCTTCAAAGGTGATGATGTGGAATTTTTCCGGGTGACCCTTGGAATAATGGTAGCGCCGCGCTGTTTTGATGGCGCATTCCAGCGCTTCCGCACCCGAATTGGTGAAGAACACCTTATCCGCGAAGGTGGCCTCTGCGAGGCGGCGCGCCAGACGCTCCTGATCCGGGATCTCGTAGAGGTTCGACAGGTGCCAGACCTTCTCCGCCTGATCCTTCAGCGTGGCAACGAGATGCGGATGCGCATGACCGCAGGAAGTGACCGCAACGCCCGCACCGAAATCCAGATATCGCTCGCCAGATTCCGTCACGAGCCAGACGCCCTCACCGCGCACGAAACGCAGCGGAGCCCTTGCAAACGTGTCGAAAAGTGCGGCTTCAGCCATGGCGACATCACTCCTTGGGCAGTTATCTCAAACGATGGGCGGCACATGCCGCGAAAAATTAAAATGCCGCCCCAATGGACGGCGTCGGCACTATCAGCATTTCATTCGCGCGTGTCAACAAATCGCTTGGATCGCAAGGCATTTCAGCCTTCCTGCACAGACAAGACTCACGGTTGAAATCGCTGTGGCAAAAATGACTCTGTTGTCAAGCAAGTTGGGGAAAACCCGGAAATCGATTCGCTGCGATTCCGCCGACTCTTGCCACCGAGTCCACCGCCTATTAGGTTAATCATCAATTACTAGACTGCATGCGGCGGAACTAGTCACCGAAAGTATAGATATAGTACATGCGACAAAAATTATTTGTCGTAGCGGTGAGTGATTCTGTCTTTTAATGCGTGCTCAAGGCGGAGAGACTGCATGAACTGGACAGACGAACGTGTCGAGAAGTTAAAGCGGCTATGGGCTGAGGGCTTGAGCGCCAGCCAGATCGCTGCACAACTGGGCGGTGTGAGCCGCAATGCGGTGATTGGCAAAGTCCATCGCCTGAACCTTCCAGGCCGCGTGAAGGCTGGCGGAACGGCAACGCCGACCCGCGCACCGAAGCGCCCTGCGGCCCCTGTTCAGCGCCCGGCAACCTTTGCTGCCCGCCCGCAATCTCCGGCACCTGTTCGCAACCAGCCTCGCCCTGCAGATTTTTCAGCCATGCAGGATGAAGTAGAGGCATCGGCCTCCGAGCCCCGGATTCTGGAAACGGTCAGCAATGCAGTTGTGCCGATGGCGCGCCGGCTGACCCTGACAGAGCTGACCGAGCGCACCTGCAAGTGGCCAGTTGGCGACCCGCTGAAGGACGATTTCCACTTCTGCGGCGCAGAAGCTTGCGACGGTTCGCCCTACTGCAAGTATCACGCCCGCATGGCTTACCAGCCGGTGACCGAGCGTCGCAGAGCCGCCAATGCGGTTGCTCGCGGCTGAGAGCCAGCCGAAAAGACAAGAACTTAAAAAAGCGGGACATGTGCCCGCTTTTTTTGTGCCTGCCATAACGTGGCCAAAGAAAAACCCGGCACCTTCGGGACCGGGCTTATCTTGCAGGAACCTAAACTTCACGATTCCATGGAATAGCCCGCGCCGCGCACGGTGCGGATGACATCCTGCATATTGGAGAAGTTGAGCGCCTTGCGCAGACGCCCGACATGCACATCGACCGTGCGTTCATCCACGTAGATATCGTGGCCCCAGACACCATCCAGCAGCTGCGAGCGGGAGAAGACGCGGCCCGGTGACGCCATCAGGAATTCCAGCAGACGGAATTCGGTGGGCCCGAGGCGCACTTCGCGGCTCTTGCGATGGACGCGATGGGTCTCGCGATCAAGCTCGATATCGCCGCAGCGCAGAACGCTGGAGAGGACCTCGGGCTTGGCCCGGCGCAGCATGGCCTTGACGCGGGCCATCAGCTCCGGTGTCGAGAAAGGCTTCACCACATAATCGTCTGCGCCGGTGGCAAGGCCGCGCACCCGCTCATTCTCCTCGCCGCGCGCCGTCAGCATGATGATGGGCAGGCGCTCCGTCTCTGGCCTCATACGCAGACGGCGGCAGAGTTCGATGCCGGAGACGCCGGGCAGCATCCAATCCAGGATCAGGAGATCGGGAACACGCTCCTGCAGACGGATTTCCGCCTCGTCACCACGAAGGATGGTTTCAACCTCGTAGCCTTCGGCCTCGAGGTTATAACGAAGAAGAACGCTCAGCGCCTCTTCGTCCTCGACAACAGCGATTTTGGGCAGCATGGCTTTAAGTACTCCGGCCTGTCAGGCTTATTCGGTCACAGCGCCGAGCGTGTTGGAGCTGTCGTCCTTCGGACGCTCGCCCTGCGGCGGCGCACCCGTTGCGATGAAGTAGATGGTTTCCGCAATGTTGGTCGCGTGATCGCCGATGCGCTCGATGTTCTTGGCGCAAAACAGGAGATGCGTGCAGGTGGTGATGTTGCGTGGATCTTCCATCATGTAGGTCAGAAGCTCGCGAAACAGCGAGGTATACATGGCGTCGATCTCTTCATCGCGCAGGCGAATGGCTTCCGCCTTTTGCGCCGAGCGATTGGCGAAGACATCCAGCACTTCCTTCAGCTGGACGAGCGCCAGTTCGGAAAGATGTTCGAGACCACGCGCCAGCTTGCGCGGCACGCCGGTTCCCTGCACCGCCATCACGCGCTTGGCATTATTCTTGCCAAGATCGCCCACACGCTCCAGATCGGCGGCGATACGCAGCGTGCCGATGATTTCACGCAGATCGGACGCCATGGGCTGACGCTTGGCAATCGTCACGATGGCCTTTTCCTGGATTTCGCGCTCGGCTGTATCGAGGATCACATCGTCGGAGATGACCTTTTGCGCCAGGGCGCCATCGGCATTGACCAGCGCACGCACGGCATCCGCGCACATCTGCTCGGCAAGGCCGCCCATCTCGGAAATGCGGCGGTTCAGGTATTTTAGCTCTTCATCAAAGGCCGATGTAATATGCGATGACATGAATTTTTCCTCGGATCTGGCGTTTTCGATGCGGTCAGGATGGTCTCAAAGGGTCAGCCGAAGCGGCCCATGATGTAATCCTGCGTGCGCTGATCGTCCGGGTTGGTGAACATCTTGTCGGTATCGTTCTCTTCCACCAGCTGCCCCAGATGGAACATGGCCGTGCGCTGCGAAACACGCGCCGCCTGCTGCATGGAGTGGGTGACGATGACGATGGTGTAGTTGGAGCGCAGTTCGTGGATCAGTTCTTCCACCTTGGCCGTGGCAATCGGGTCCAGCGCCGAGCATGGCTCGTCCATGAGGATGACTTCCGGCGAAACGGCCACGGCGCGGGCAATGCAAAGGCGCTGCTGCTGACCGCCGGACAGACCGGTGCCGGATTCCTGCAGGCGATCCTTCACTTCGTTCCAGAGGCCAGCCCGTTGCAGGCTGGCTTCCACGATCTGGTCCATATCCGCCTTGTTGCGGGCAAGGCCGTGGATGCGCGGGCCATAGGCGATGTTTTCATAGATCGACTTCGGGAACGGGTTTGGCTTCTGGAACACCATGCCGACGCGGGCGCGAAGCTCCACGACATCGATGGCAGGATCGTAGATATCGTCGCTATCGAGCGTGATACGGCCGGTGACGCGGCAGTTTTCAATCGTATCGTTCATGCGGTTCAGCGTGCGCAGGAACGTGGACTTGCCGCAGCCGGAGGGGCCGATCAATGCCGTCACGGTGTTCTGGCGGACGTTGAGGTTCACATCGAACAGCGCGCGCTTTTCGCCGTAATAGACCGACACGTCCTTGCCGATCATCTTGTAGGAAACGTCATTCATTTTCTGATCCAGCGCCTTTTCTACTGCTGCTTCGGACATCATGTTCATGGATCTGTCTCCTTGACTACCAACGTCTTTCGAAGCGGCGCCGCAAGAGGATTGCGCCGACATTCATGACAATAAGGAACAGGAGCAGGATGATGATCGCTCCCGAGGTGCGCTCTACGAAGGCACGTTCCGCCTCGTTTGCCCACATGTAGATTTGTACCGGCAGGGCCGTGGATGGGTCCATCGGAGTGGTTGGGTAATTTGCAACGAAGGCAACCATGCCAATGAGAAGCAGAGGTGCGGTCTCACCCAGGGCGTGCGCGAGACCAATGATCGTGCCAGTCAGAATGCCCGGCATGGCGAGCGGCAGGACATGGTGGAAGATGGTCTGCATCTTCGAAGCGCCAAGACCAAGGGCTGCCGAGCGAATAGACGGCGGCACGGCCTTCAAGGCGGCGCGTGTGGCGATGATGATGGTGGGCAGCGTCATCAGGGTGAGCACGAAGCCGCCAACGAGCGATGCCGAACGCGGCAGGCCCATGAAGTTGATGAAGACCGCAAGTCCCAAGAGACCGTAAACGATGGAGGGAACGGCTGCGAGGTTGTTGATGTTGACCTCGATCAGATCGGTAAAGCGGTTCTTCGGCGCAAATTCTTCCAGATAGATGGAGGCCGCAACACCGATGGGCAGCGACAGCACCAGCACGATCAGCATCATGTAGAAGGAGCCGATCAGGGCGACGCCGACCCCGGCAGCCTCAGGACGGCTGGAAGCGCCGTTGAAAAAGATGCCCGTGTTGAAATGCTTGGCCAATGAACCGGCTTCCGCCAGCTGCTTCATCCAGCCCACCTGCTGATCGGAAACCTTGCGGTTTTCTTGCGGCACGGACAGATTGATCTGCCCCTTGAAGGCGGAATCGAGATCGCCGGATGCAAGCAGCGTTACATTCTGCGTCGTGCCGATGATGGAAGGATTGGCAACGACCATATCCCGCAACTGCGTACGTGCACTATCAGAGAGCATCTGACCCACTTCGCGCAGCTTGGTGCGATCGGTCGAAGCAACGCCCAGAGCCTTGGCCAGCGCATTGCGTGCCAGCACAGGATAGTTCGCCGTCATCAACAATTGCGCATTTTTTTCCCGCTGGTTTTGCGGATCGATGACCTGCTGCGAGAATTCGATGGGCAGCGTGATCATGGTTTGCTGAAAGGCAGTATAGCCCTTCGAGACCACGGACCACAGCAACACGAAGAGAAAGATCAGGCCGAAGGCAAGTGCTGCAATACCATAGGCGCGAAAACGACGCTCAGCAGCATAGCGCTTCTTGATACCAATATCGCGGCGCGGGGCGCGGGCACCCGCAGCGACGGCCGAGGGGGTGACGACCTGGCTCATTCGTACTGCTCCCGGTATTTGCGCACAATGAACAGCGCATAGATGTTAAGGCAAAGCGTGATGACGAACAGGGTGATACCCAGGGCGAAAGCCACCAGCGTCTGTGGAGAGGTAAATTCAAGATCACCCGTCAACTGGCTGACGATCTTGACGGTCACGGTGGTCATCGGCTCGAACGGGTTGAGCTGAATGCGGGCGGCCACACCGGCGGCCAGAACCACGATCATGGTTTCGCCGATGGCGCGCGACGCGGTCATCAGGATCGCGCCGACAATACCCGGCAGAGCAGCAGGCAGGACCACACGCTTGATGGTTTCAGACCGCGTGGCCCCAAGACCCAGCGAACCATCACGCAGCGCACGCGGCACGGCAGTGATGATATCATCTGACAGCGACGACACATAAGGGATCAGCATGATGCCCATGACGAAGCCAGCGGTGATGACGCTTTGTGCCTGGATAAAGCTGGCATAATCGCCCGTCACCAGACCATTGATCTGCGAGGAGATGTCGCGAAGGAATGGGCCGACCGTTGTGAGCGCGAAGAAGCCGTAAACAATGGTTGGAATACCGGCCAGAACTTCCAGAAGCGGCTTGGTGACGGAGCGCACCTTGGGAGAGGCGTATTCCGACATGTAGATGGCGGCGAAGAGGCCGATGGGCACGGCAAACAGCATGGCGACGAAGCCGATGTAAAGCGTGCCGAGGAGAAGAGGAATGAGACCGAACTGGCCTTCGGAAGCCGTTGCACCGGCGGCAGCAAAGCGCGGGTCCCAAACGGTGCCGAAGAAGAATTCATGGGCGGGAACACGACCGAAGAAGTGGGTGGCCTCGGTCAACATCGAAGCGATGATGCCAACGGTGGTCAGGATCGCGATGGAAGACGCAACGACCAGGCTGGCGAGAATAACGGACTCGACCTTGTTGCGTGCGCGGAAGCGAGGAGCGATGAGGCGATAGGCGAGCAAGGCGCCAGCAAGTGCGACCAGAATGACAAGTCCGTTGCGCAGCAGAGTGCTGGTGGCATTCATGCTGTTCAGGTCATTGGCGGCCTTGACCATATAGGGTTCGGGATCGCCTGCGATGGCAACACCGCGCGAACCCATCAGCGGGCGCAAATCTGCCGGGTTACGCTCTGCCTGCTCCCGCTCGTCCGGCGAAAGGGCGAGCATGCCGCGGGCAATGCCTTCGATCATGCCGAAAGCGAGACCTTGCGTTGCTGGCGACTGTGCCTGCACATCTGCCGGGAATTCGCCACGGATGGTGGAATTGATGACGGCAGGCGCCGCAACCAGCCAGACGCCCAGCAAAAGCAGTGCGGGCAGCGCGGACCAGACGGCAACGAACATGCCGTAATAGCCCGGACGTGAATGCATGGTAGACGAGCGACCGCCCGCAAGAGCTGACGCGCGGCGACTGCCGGCCAGATAACCGATCAGCGCTATGCCGAGCGTGATGAACAGGAGCATGGAAGTTGTCATAAAATCCCCCGGCTTGGGCTTGGCAATGGGATTTTCATCCGCATCGAGCACCTCTTGAAAGAGGCCGTACAGAATTCCGGTTAACAGGATACTGAGCCTGTCGCAGCAGCGGCACATCTGTTGCGCGCGACAGACAAAAAGCCCGTGAAGGAATGAAGCCGGCGATCTGATCGCCGGCTCCACTTTGCATTACATGGTCTTGCCAGCTGCAAAGTCCTTGCGGACCTGCTCACGCTGGTTGTCTGGAGCGGCAACCAGGCCGTATTCTGCCAGCGGAGAATCCGGGCCAACCATGGCGTCAGACGTGAAGAACTCAACATATTCCTTCAGGCCTGGGATAACGCCGAGATGTGCCTTCTTGACGTAGAAGAACAGGGGGCGGGAAACCGGGTACTTGCCGGTGGAGATGGTTTCCGTGGACGGAACGATGCCATCAACCGTTGCGACCTTCAGCTTGTCCATGTTGTTTTCGTAGAAGGCGAGACCGAAGACGCCAACGCCGGTCTTGTTGGCAGCGATACGCGCCAGCGTTTCGGTGTAATCGCCGTCGATATCGACAGCCACGCCATCCTTGCGGATTGCTACGCACTTGGCAGCAGCCTGCTTGGCATCGGTGATGGAAGCCTTGATGACTTCAGCGGCACCGGCCTGCTTGCAGCCTTCCGACATGATCTTCTCTTCGAAGACTTCGCGCGTGCCGTGCTTGGAGCCAGGAATGTAAGCGGCAATCGGACCCTTTGGCAGGGTCGGGTTGATATCGGACCAGTTCTTGTAAGGGTTGGCAACGAGCTTGCCATCAACCACGACTTCGGCAGCGAGTGCTTTGTACATGTCCTTAGGCTCAAGCTTCATTTCGCCGTTGCTGGAATCCGTTGCGAAAACGATGCCATCGTAACCGATGCGGATTTCCTGGATTTCAGTAACGCCAGCAGCCTTGCAGGCTTCAATTTCGCTCTTGTTGATCGGGCGCGAAGCGTTTGCAATGTCGATGGTTGCTTCGCCAACGCCCTTGCAGAATTCCTTCAGGCCAGCGCCGGAACCGCCGGACTCAACAACAGGCGTCTTGAAGTTCGGGAAGGTTTCGCCAAACGTTTCAGCGACGATCTTTGCGTATGGAAGAACGGTGGAGGAACCGGCGATCTGGATCTGGTCGCGCGCAGAGGCGGCACCGGCGAAAACGACAGATGCAACCAGAGCAGCTGCGGAAAGTTTCAGGACGGTCATTTAATTCTCCCGTGATGGGCTGGTGTGGACGCTGCCTTTCGCTGACCATCTCTTGTGGTGCCAGCACTTCGGCGCGCCACTCTTAGCCGCCGGAGCACCACCGTTTTATGTCAGTTGGATGAAACATTTATGACAGGCTAAAATATTGAAAGATATAATCTATTTTTCAATGCAACAGAATGGCAAAAGCAATTTTTGTCAAAAACGAACGGTGAAGGTTGTACCCTTGCCCAATTCAGATTTCACGACCAAACGTGCGCGGTGGCGCGTGAGGATGTGCTTGACGATGGCAAGACCCAAGCCGGTGCCTTTTTTGGACCGGCTATCGGCCACGCTGACGCGGTAAAACCGTTCCGTTATACGCGGAACATGCTCTGCCGGGATGCCGGGGCCACGATCCATCACGCTGAATTCCACCGTGCCTGTTTCATCCCGTCCCAGATGAACATCCACGATCTTGCCCTCCTGCCCATATTTGCAGGCATTTTCGATCAGGTTCTCGATGACCTGGATCAGCTCATCCCGGTCACCCGTGACCTCCACCTTTTCTTGCGGCAGATGCATGATGATGTCGACGCCCAGATCATCTGCCAGGGGACTGAGGGAATCCCGCACATGGCCAATCAGCGGAACAAGATCAACCTGCTGGTCCGGTGCGATGTGTGACTTCAGTTCCAGTCGCGAGAGGGACAGGAGGTCATCCACCAGGCGGCTCATGCGGGTGGCCTGATCGAGCATGATGCCGAGGAAGCGCTCATGCGCTGCGGTATCAGCCTTTGCCGGCCCTAAAAGCGTTTCAATGAAACCGCGCAGGGAGGCAAGCGGCGTTCGAAGCTCGTGGCTGGCATTGGCCACGAAATCCGAGCGCATGCGATCCATGCTGCGCAGATCGGAAATATCGCGGAAGGACAGAGCAAAAAGCCGCTGTTCCCCCTCCATGGCCGGGATGGGCTTGATGCGTGCCACATAGACCCGTTCCGAAGGCAGACGCTCAGAATGTTCGATCTGGTTTGGTTGGCCGGTCTGCATGGTATCGCGCACCATGTCGAGAATGCCAGGAGACCGCAGCCGGGCCGACAAATGCTGGCCGCGCATCAGATCGCCAAAGGCCTTTTGCGCAGCGGGATTGGTTTCCAGGATCGTGCCGTCTGAGCCAAGGACGATGACCGGCATATCGATGGCTGCAAGGGCAGCGCCCGTGATCTTCAATGTATCGACGGGCTTCACTTCGGTAACGACAGCCTGAGGTTCTGCCTGCTCCACTGGTTTGGAGGCTGGCAGAGTGAGGACGGATAGAACAAGGAGAAGCCAGCCGAGAGCGACCAGATAGGCCGGAGATTGCGCAAGAAGTGCCAAGCCTGCCAACAGGGTTGCAGCGACCAGCACCAGCCATGCCTGCTTCAGCCGCTTGCCCAGCGTCTCCACCCGATTTTCAGGCATCATCTCTAACCTCGCATCCACCATGCGCACCTCCCCAACCTGCGGGGGAGATAACCTGCCAGCATGACAGCTATACAGCGTGCGCCTGTGGACGCAGGGAAAAAAATGCGGACCACTTGCAAACTTCTGCCACTTGCCCAGACTTCTTTACAGGATGACATGAAGCGGAGGTTACACATGACTGATTCCGGCGAAAGCCGCGCCGTTGAACTCGATATCGGCGGCACATTGCGGGTTTTCGATATCGACAACCCGAAGCTGCCTGACTGGGTTGACGATACTGCCCTCACCTCCGGCGGTTTTCCCTACAAGAAGAAAATGAAAAGCGAGCAATACGAGGCGGAACTGGAAGCCTTGCAGATCGAGCTCGTCAAGGCACAGCTTTCCATGCGCCAGACAGGACAACGGATTCTGGCCCTCTTCGAGGGACGCGACGCGGCGGGCAAGGGCGGCTCGATTTTTGCCATTCACGGCGCCCTCAACCCCCGCTATGCCCGAGTGGTGGCCCTGACCAAACCGACGGAGACAGAGGCGGGGCAATGGTATTTTCAGCGCTACGTGACGCACTTCCCCAGCAAGGGTGAAATGGTTCTCTTCGACCGCTCCTGGTACAATCGTGCTGGCGTGGAGCCCGTGATGGGCTTTTGCTCGCCCCAGGAACACAAGCACTTCCTCAAGGTGACACCAAGCTTTGAGCAGCTGATTGTGGATGAAGGCATCCACTTTTTCAAATTCTGGCTGAATATTGGCCGGGAAATGCAGCTCAAACGTTTCCATGACCGCCGCCACGATCCGGTGAAGATCTGGAAACTGTCATCCATGGACGTCGCCGCGCTGACCAAGTGGAAAGATTACACCCAGATGCGCGATCTGATGGTGGAAAAGACCCACACCACATTTGCGCCCTGGACTATCGTACGCGCCAATGACAAGCGGCGCGCGCGCCTCAATATCATTCGCCACATTCTCCACACCATCGATTATGAAGGCAAGGACAAGAAGGCGATTGGCGAGATCGACGACAAGATACTTGGCTTCGGCCCCGATGCGCTGAAATAGAGCTTACTGGCCTGCCAGGGCGCGGATGGAGAAGAGAATAACCGGCTGCTTGCCACCCAGTATGTCGCTATTGATGAAAATGCGGCCCGGCTGGGTGGGGGCCAGCGTTTTGTCAAAAGTGACGCGGAACAGTGTATCCGACCGCTCCTGCGTGGCTGTCACGCGATGGCGCGAGCAATCGCCGAGGCTTGAGAAATCACAGCGAATGGCAAGCTGCACCGACTTGTCGCCCGCCGCCTGAAGGGTCACGGCAATCGTCGAAGTCTTGCCCGCCAATTGACGCAGAACCTCTGACGGAACTTCGATGGCGACATCGCCAGCCGTATCAGCGGTAGCGGAGGTAATGCGCAAAGCCGGACCATCGGCCATTTCAACCGTGTCGGCGCTGGCCTGTGGACCAGGAGAAACGCGGGCTTTAGTATTGTGACCGAAAATCTCCAGCCACTCAGAGGAGAAACCCTGGCTGGGATCAAGCGCGGTTGTCGGCGCACCGGTGAAATCCTCTTCCTGCACGGAGGCAGGAGGATTGGGCACGCTCTTGTCCCGCTCGGCATAGGACATGAATACGCCCGCCGTATAAGCCCACCACAGGCCGACACCAATGAAGGTGAAGAAGATAAGATAGATGAAGAGGCGCGAGATGAGGCCGCGCTTGCGGCGCTTGCGCTTCTCACCCGGCACCTGCGGCGCGATATCGGCCTTTGCCTCCGCTTTTGCGGATTTTTCCTTACGCGAAAACAGGCCGCGACGGCGCTTCTGCGGCACGCTGCGCTGGGGCGATGGCACGAGCCGATCCGCATGGGGTTCCGCCCGCATCGGCTCATGCGCTTGTTCAGTTCTTGACTCAGTCCTTGATTCCGGTCGGACACCGCCCAGATCGCCCTGATGGCTTTCGCTCGAAGGCGTTTCACGGGTCTGCCCGCCCAAGGAAGGCCCGCTTGCATGCGCAGCAGGGCTTACAGCACCGGGAGCGAGATTGAGATCCGGCTCGACCGAAAGTTCCGGCTCATCTGCCGTAGCGTGAGCGGTTTCCTCGCTCTCGATCTGAAGGATGACCTCTTCCAGACGCGTCTCTTGCGCGTTGATGATCTGAAGATCGGTGATCTGCTGCTTTTGCAATCCGGCCTGCAGCGCCTGCCGGGCGGAATGATAAATCCGTGCGCGCACATTCGGGTCAGCGCGGTCAGAACGCTCCAGCGCGTTCCTAATTGCCGTTTCCAAACCGCTCACGAAATATCCTTCTTGATTGATTGCGCGTGTATTCGTTCATCTTCCGGTAACCTCTTGCCGCGGGAACTGCAAGCACTGCAAGCCACTGAGTTTTTATCCCCAGGCAAGGCGGCTTGATGGCAGGGTCACCTCGCCCATGAAAAAAGAGTGGATTTACCCGCTTGAAATCGCCCCCCATTCCATGTATTTGGCCCCTCACACCGCGAGCGACTGGCTCGCCGGGCCGCTTTAGCTCAGTTGGTAGAGCACGTCATTCGTAATGACGGGGTCACGTGTTCGAGTCACGTAAGCGGCACCATTCAGCAACCTTACCTCACAGAACCTCCCGTTCCAGCAAGCGCGCTTGATCTCACTCGATCCTTGCAACCTTGAGAGGCCGCGACTGCAAATTCCCGCCATATTTGAGCAAAATGCCAGTCAAGCACTTGCAATCTCGCGCAAAAGGGCTTTGGCTAAGTGAAAATTCAGGAATTCCTCCGAATGTGTAAAACAACGGCGGGGATTGAGCGGGAAACCGAAGAAGGAAGACGTGTTTCAGGTAAAGTTCTGGGGTTCGCGCGGCAGCGTTCCGGTGTCCGGACCCGAATTTGTAAAGTATGGCGGCAACACCCCTTGCGTTGAAGTACGCTGCGGAGAGGACAGGCTTCTCTTCGACGCGGGCTCAGGCATTCGCGAAGCAGGGCTGGATATGCTGTCGGATGGGACGGAACAGGTCGATCTTTTCTTCACGCACAGCCACTACGATCACATTATCGGGCTGCCTTTCTTCAAGCCGATGTACAATCCCAGCATTGCGGTTACCATGTGGTCCGGCCATCTGCATGGCACGATGACGACCTCCGAAATGCTGCACCAGTTTGTCAGCCCACCGTTTTTTCCCGTCAAGCTCGATATCTGCAAGGCATCGCTGAACTTTCGGGATTTTAAGGCGGGCGATGTGCTGACCCCTCGCCCCGGCATTACGCTGCGCACCTTTTCGCTGAACCATCCGGGAGGCTGTATCGGCTACCGCGTGGAATGGGGTGGCAAATCCGTCGCGCTCGTGTTCGACCTGGAACATAATCCAGACAGCATCGATCCCGTGGCGCTGGAGATGATGAAGGATGCGGATATTGCCATCTATGATTCGGCTTTTACCGAATCGGAAATGGAGCGTTACCGTGGTTTCGGTCACTCAAGCTGGGAACAGGCCGTCAAACTGGCGGCAATGGCCCGCACGAAGAAGCTCGTTCTGTTTCACCATGCTCCTTCCCGTACAGATGATGAGATGGGATTGATGGAGCGACTGGCTCAGGAACATTTTGCCGCGACGGTTGCCGCACGTGACGGCATGGTGATCACGCTCTGACGCAGATGACGCCGCATTCCCGACGATTTGTTGCTGCATGGCCGAGACGGAATGATGCGAAGCATTGATACGGCCTACTGCGCAAAGATTTACAGCCTTCGATAAAACTGCCATTCCTCAAATGAATTGAAGAAAAGCCGAGATAGAATGGCAGCGGGCGTCCTTGAAAACCTGATCTCACAGCGCCGCCTGCGCCGCGCACGTCTTCTATCGGGCCTGATTATCTTTTCCTTCCTGACCATGCATATGATGAACCATATGTTCGGTCTCATTTCCGTGGAAATGGCGGATTATGCGCGTCGCTGGTTCCTGCCAATGTGGCGCAACCCTGCCGGAAGCGTCCTGCTTTACGGTGCCTTCCTGACCCATATCACGCTGGTTCTCGGCTCGCTCTATATGCGCCGAAGCATGACCATGCCGTGGACCGAGGCGGCGCAAATCATCCTGGGCCTCTTGATCCCGATCCTGCTGATCGATCACATCGTTTCGACGCGGCTTGCCTCTACACTCTTTTATTTGCGGGATAATTACGAAACGGTCGTCCACACACTCTGGACGAAATCGCCGTTCAACGGCGCCAAGCAAGCACTGGCGCTAGTGGTGATCTGGCTGCATGGCTGCCTGGGAATTCATTTCTGGCTGCGGTACCGGCCCTGGTACACAGCGATCTGGCCCGGTGTTCTGACAGTTGCCATCCTGATCCCCACTCTGTCGCTGCTCGGTTTTGCGCAGATGGGCCGCACCATGTCGACGCCGGTCTATCTGATGAGCGGCTTTCCCGGCGGCTACTACGATCCGACCGCGCTTTCCGCCCAAGCCAATCAGCAGCTGCTGGAGATTCGCCTGGTCATGCATGGCATCTTTGCAGCGCTCGTGCTGGGCGTCTTTGCGGCGCGAGGCATAAGGTGGCTGCGCGAACGAGCCCACCTCATCACCATCCGCTTTCCTGAAGGTCAGGCGATCAGCGTTCCGCGCGGCTATACCGTTCTGGAAGCAAGCCGCATGGCTGGCCGTCCGCACTATGCCGTTTGTGGCGGCAAAGGCCGATGTTCCACCTGCCGGGTGCAAATCATCGAAGGGCTCAATAACCTTTCTGCACCCGACAGCCAGGAAGAGCGCACCCTATCACGTATCAAAGCAGGGGCGGATGTGCGCCTCGCCTGCCAATTGCGACCCACTGGGCCGGTGACGCTCACCCCTCTTCTGGTGGCGAAATCGGAAGTGGATGAAACACCGGACAGCTATGAAGCCATACCCGGACGTGAACGGGAAATCGCCGTTCTTTTTTGCGATATCCGCAACTTCACCACGCTGACGGAAACGCGGCTGCCCTTCGATATCGTTTTCCTGCTCAACCGCTATTTCGCCGTTGTCGGCCATGCGGTGGAACAGGCAGGCGGGCGCATGGACAAATTCATCGGTGACGGGGCCATGGCGCTGTTTGGCCTGAGCGGCAATGCAGAACTGGCCTGCCGCCAGGCGCTGGATGCCTCCCGCCGCATCATTGCCGGGATCGAGGCGCTGAACGAGCAATTGGAAAATGAACTTCCCGATCCCTTACGCATCGCCATGGGCATCCACACCGGGCCTGCGGTGGTCGGAACGCTCGGCTATGGCAATGCCCGCACGCTGACAGCCATTGGCGACACGGTGAATGTGGCAAGCCGCTTGGAAACCGTAGCCAAGGATCTGGACACAAAGCTGGTTCTTTCCGAACCGGTTGCCCAACTGGCAGGTCTCGACCTTTCAGCCATTCCAAGCCAGGAGATCGCCATCCGTGGCAGGACCGAGCGCTTGAAGGTTTTCGTTTTCGAAAAGGGCGTGCGTAAAGCCTTGGAAGGTCTCGTTATCGATCCTGCGGCAAGCTGACTGCAAGAATCTCCGATACACGAGCCGATGGCTCATGTTAGCTTAGCTTCATGAGTACCCTGGCAACCGATAATTTCTACGATACTTTGCCTGAACTGAGCCAGTTCGAAGGCGTGGCCGAGCCTGCCAATTACCGGCCATTGCCCGATGGCTGGCTGCTGGCCATTGCCGATGTCGTAGGCTCGACACAGGCAATTTCCGAGGGGCGCTACAAGGATGTGAACATGGCAGGGGCTGCCGTCATTTCCGCGCTGATGAATATGCTGGGCCGCAGAAACCATCCCTTTGTTTTTGGGGGCGATGGAGCGATGGTGGCCCTTCCTGCCTCAGCCGCCAAACAAGCGCGACAAGCCTTGGCCGAGGTGCGCAACTGGGTGCGGGATGCGCTGCGATTGGACATGCGCGTGGCGCTGGTACCGGTCAACGATATTCGCGAAGCGGGCCTTGAGGTGAGCGTTGCACGTTTTGCCGCCAGTGCCGATGCAAGCTACGCCATGTTCAATGGCGGCGGCGCCAGTTGGGCCGAAGCGCAAATGAAGGCGGGCCGCTATCATATTGCGGATGAGGCTGGTAAGGCACCGGACCTGACCGGCCTTTCCTGCCGGTGGGAGCCGATCCCTGCGCGGCATGGCCAGATCCTTTCCATCATTGCCAAGCCGGTTTCCGCCGAAACGATGACCGGCTTTCGGGAATTGGTACGCCAGTTGATTGCGCTCACCGCAGAACTGGACCGCGCCAGCCATCCGATACCCGCAGAGGGACCACCGCTGAACTATAAAAGCGAGAACATTGAAAGAGAAGTGCGTGCGTCATCGGGCCTCACCAACCGACTGAAAGCTTACGTTTCAGCGCGTTTGCAAATCTGGCTGGTCATCTGGCTCTACCGGCGCAAAGGCAGGTTCGGACGCTTTGACGCGCAGCAATATGCACGTGATGTTGCAGCCAATTCCGACTTTCGAAAGTTTGATGACGGGCTAAAAATGACCGTCGATATCGATGAAGCGCATTTTGGAAAGATCAAGCAGCTTCTGGAGGAGGCGCAGGCGCAAGGCATTTGCGAGTTCGGCCTGCACAGCCAGCCAGAGGCTCTGATGACCTGCTTCGTGTTCAGCCCGCTCTCACGCAACCATGTTCACTTTATCGATGGGGCCAATGGCGGCTACGCCCTGGCGGCAGGGCAGCTGCCAAGCCGACGCCAGATGGGATCGTAACAGCCCCTCGCGACGGATTTAAAATCCAGATGCGTTATATCTGATGGACGGTCTTGTTTCTGCGCGCAACCATACCGATGTGACAGAAAGACGCCGCCCGGCAGAGAACCACTCCTTGCATAGGCCATCTCATGACAACTGCTTCCGGACCGGTTTCTTCGATTTTCATGGACAAGGTCGCCGACTGGCTGACTAAGACGGCTCTTTCCGGTGCATCGCTGGAGCAGATCGTCCGCGGCTTTTGCGAGCGCATTTCTGCCGCGGGCATGCCGATCGTGCGTGTTCACCTCTCCTTCGCCATGCTGCATCCTCTTTATGATGCCTTGGGCTTTACATGGCGGGCGCAAAGCGGACTGGAGGTGGAAGGCTACCGGCACGACGTGGGCAATAACGACGTCTTCCTGAAAAGCCCTTACTTCCATCTCCTCAGCAACAACCTTGAATACATACGCCGCAAGGTGCCAGCGGAGGGGCCGGTGGAATTTACGGTGTTTGAGGATTTGCGCCGTGAAAAGATCACCGATTACATCGCATTCCTGCAGCCTTTCGGCGACGGATCGATCCAGGGCATGATGGGCTCCTGGTCTACCAGTGCTGCCGAAGGTTTCAGCGAGGACATGGTATCAGCCCTCATGCGCTTGCAGAACCATCTGGCCGTCGCTGCCAAGATGGCGGTTCTCGATAAGCTCGCCAGCAATATGTTGACCACCTATCTTGGCATGGATGCGGGCCAACGGGTCTTGAAAGGACAGATCCGGCGCGGCGATGGCGAGACCATTCGTGCCGCGCTAGTGATGGGCGATATGCGCGCCTCCACCTCGCTGGCCGACAAGGAAAGCCGTCAGGACTATATTGATACGCTGAACAGTTTCTTTGATGCGCTGGCGGCTCCCTTCAATCGCAATGGCGGGCAGATCCTCAGTTTTCTGGGCGATGGCTTTCTGGCCGTTTACCCTTGCGACCGGCACCGTGAACCCTCCCGCGCTGCAAGCCAGGCAGCCATGAGCGCCGTGCGCCACGCGCAGGCCCGGATGGCGGATCTGAACGGGGAGCGCCAGAAAAAGGGGCTCGCACCCATCGGCTATGGCATCGGCCTTCACATCGGCAATGTGATGTTCGGCAATGTGGGATTGCGGGATCGGCTGACCTTCTCGGCGTTTGGCTCCGCTGTGAATGAAGTGGTGCGATTGCAGGCGCTGACGAAGAAATACGACACGGACGTGATCGCCAGCGAAGCCTTTGCCGATTATTGCGAGGGAGACTGGATAGACCTTGGTGAGCACAAGCTGCGCGGGGTGCGCCAGAAGGTGAAAATCATGAAGCCGGAACTGGCGATGGAAGACCTGACGCTTGAGGATGTCGTATCCGATCTGCGCCAACAGGCACTCTCGGAAGCGGAACGGCTGATTCTGCTGCATCGCGACGCAACCGGCCCTGACAATCGCCGCCCGGCTGCCAAGCTTCTGGACAAATTCCTGCAATAGGGGGCATTCGGCCTCTCCTTTCGCAAGGATTCCATCCATACCTTATTTTAGACTTGGAACAGGCTGCGAACCTCGCTAGTTTTCATTCTCCGGGTTGCCATCAGCCGCGCATAACGGCGCTGATCACCGTGGGCTGTTGAGGAGCTTTGAACTGGATGCAGCGCGGATGAGGATGGAAGTCAGCCTAGCCCGTTACATCTGGCGCAATACCTATAAGCAGCAGATCTGGATTCTGACGATCGTCGGGCTTTCGATGATCCCTTATTTCCTCTCCTTCGACCTGCCGAAGCAGATCGTCAACGGGCCGATCCAGGGGCAAGGTTTCGAAAACGCCAACGCGACCAAGCTTTTCATGCCGATTTCCTTCTCGCTTCCCTTCATCGGGGAGGTGCATCTGTTCGACGGGTTCGAACTGGGAAGGCTGGGCACGCTGCTGGCGCTGAGTTTCGTTTTCCTGGCGCTTGTCGTTTTGAACGGGCTCTTCAAGTTTTACATCAATACCTACAAGGGCCGGCTGGGCGAGCGGATGCTGCGGCGCATTCGCTTTGAACTGGTGGATCGCATTCTCCGCTTTCCGCCCGCCTATTTCAAACGGGCGAAATCCGCCGAAATCGCAACCATGATCAAGGATGAGGTGGAGCCGCTGGGCGGCTTTACCGGCGACGCCTTCGTGCAGCCCGCGCTGCTGGGCGGACAGGCCATTACCGCGCTTGCCTTCATCATCATCCAGAGCTTCTGGCTCGGCATGATCGCGGCGGGCATTGTGTGTGTTCAGGGCATTATCATTCCGCGCATGCGCCGGCGTTTGCTGGAGCTGGGACGTCAACGGCAATTGACGGCGCGCCAGCTTTCCGGTCGGGTGAGCGAGATTGTCGATGGCATCGGCTCCATCCACGCACATGATACATCCAACCTTGAACGCGCCGATATTGCTGCGCGTCTCGGCCTGATCTTTGACATTCGCTACGACCTCTACCAGTGGAAGTTTCTGGTCAAGTTCATCAATAACTTCCTGGCCCAGATCACGCCCTTCCTGTTCTATGTCATCGGCGGCTATTTTGCCCTGCAAGGCGAACTTGATATTGGTCAGCTCGTCGCCGTGATTGGCGCTTACAAGGACCTTCCCGGCCCGTTGAAAGAGCTGATCGATTGGGATCAGGCACGCCAGGACGTGCAGGTGAAATATGCCCAGGTGATCGAGCAGTTCGATGTTGAGCAACTCGTCGATGAGAAGGTAACGAGCCTTGTCGCCACGCCGGTTGAAAAGCTTGCCGCGCCGCTTGTTGCAACGCATGTGCTGGTGACCGATGACAGCGGCGCTGCGGTTCTCAACCGCGTCTCCGTCGAGATCCAGCCAAATGAGACGATTGCGATTATCGGCCCGAATGGATCAGGCGGAGAGGCCTTTGCGGAGGCGCTGGGACGTGTGGCATGGCCGGATGGCGGGCGCATCACTCTTGGTGGGCAGGACATTCTGGAAATGCCGGAATCCATTACCGGCCGCCGCATCACCTTCATTTCCGCCGAAGCCTACTTCTTCCACGCCAGCCTGCGTGACAACCTTCTCTATGGCCTCAAGCATGCGCCATTGACCGAAGTGAGCTACAAGGGCGCAGAGGCACGCAATTACAAGCGCAATCTTTTGGAAGCCAAGCTTGCGGGCAACCCCTCTCTCGACCTCAACAGCGACTGGATCGATTATCAGTCTGCTGGCGCATCTGGCCCGGACGATCTCTTGAAGGTCATCCGCCCCGTTCTGGATGCGGCCACGATCTCGCAGGACATTTTCGATCTGGCACTGCGTTCAAAAGTGGATGTGGAATCGCACAGGGCGATTACCGATGTGATCGTCGATGTGCGTTCTGCATTGCGTCGAAGGCTTCAGGAGGAAGACCTCGATACCATGGTGGTGCCGTTCGAGCCGGATGCGTTCAACGACCAGGCGTCCGTTGGCGAAAACCTGCTGTTTGGCACCATGCGCAAATCCATGACGCCGAGGCTGCTGGTGGCTCATCCTTATTTCAAGCAGATCATGCGTGGCAGCGGCCTGACGGACGACCTTTACGCCATGGGCCTTGAGATCGCCGAAACCGCCGTCGAACTCTTCAAGGACTTGCCGCCGGACAACCCGTTCTTCCAGCAATTGACATTCATGAGTGCGGACGACATTCCGCTTTACGAGGAGCTTTTGCAGAAGCTGCAAAGCGTTTCCGCGCAGGATGCCGAGCAGGAAGAACGCACCAGCATAATTCGCCTGAGCTTTGCCTATATCGAGCCGAGACACAGGTTCGGCCTGCTGACGCCGGAGCTGAAGCAGAAGATAGTAGAGGCCCGCAACGCTTTTTACGCAAACATTCCTGAAGAGTTGAGCGAGACCATCGAACGGCATGATCCGCAGCGCTTTTCGGAAACGGCCTCGCTGATCGACAATGTGCTGTTCGGGCGCATAGCCTATAGCGAGGCCGATGCATCCGAGCGGATCAACGTACTGGCGCGCGACATTTTCCAGGAGATGGAACTGGAAGACAATGTTCTCGCCATCGGTCTGGATTTCGATGTCGGCGCGCAAGGCAGACGCCTGACGAGCGTTCAACGGCAGAAGATCAACCTTGCCCGCGCGCTATTGAAACGGTCGGATTTCTTCATCTTCAACAGGCCGCTTCCAGCGCTCGATCAGCGTGCGCAGGACCGTATTGTCACCAATGTCATGCGCGATCTGCACAAGGATGGCTACCGCCCGGCGATCATCTGGGTACTACCAAACGCCGATATAGCGCAACTTTTCGACCGGGTTCTCGTTTTTTCCGGTGGCAACATTGTCGAAAGCGGCAGCTTTGACGAACTTTCCGGCAAAAACGGTATGTTCAAGGAGCTTGTCTCATAATATCGTTTTGGTACGGGACAGGGGAAGACTGATGCTCTTAAAGGAAGAAGTTGAGATGTTGCGGCGGGTACCGCTCTTCTCAAAGATTGCACCGCCGAAATTGAAGCTGCTCGCCTTCGCATCCGAGCGCCTGAATTGCCGCGAGGGGCAGAACCTCTTTCGGCAAGGCGACCCTGGCGATGCGGCTTACGTCATTTTGTCCGGCACGGCAGACGTTCTGGTGAATGCCGAGAGCGGCGAAGTAAAGGTCGCAGATCTCGAAAAAAATTCCATCGTCGGCGAAATCGCCATTCTCTGCGATGTCTCTCGAACGGCAACGGTGCGGGCTACCTCCCGGCTCGAGGTCTTGAAAATCAGCAAGGAAAACTTCCTTGGCCTGATGAGCGATTTCCCAGACATGGCTGTTGAAATCATGCGTGTTCTTGCTGATCGCCTCAACCATACGACGGCTGAACTGACCGCAGCACGCACCCGCGAACAGCGCGTTTTGACCTGAGGGAATTAAGTAGTCGCACGATTTCGGCACATGTTTAAAATTTGAAGTTTCACCCTTAGCCAACAGTAAGCTGTTGTGGGCACACTCACCCCATCAAGAATGTGCAGTCGCCGTCAGCATTTGACATGACAGCTGCACCGGGGAGCTTAGACATGTCCAATCAATATCAGGCTGCAGTTCGCGAATTCATTGCCGAAAACTTCCTCTTCAGAGCCGATGCGGAGATTGGCAGCGACCAGTCGCTGCTGGAGAGCGGCGTCATGGATTCGACCGGCGTGCTGGAACTCATCGCGTTTCTTGAAAGCAGCTATGGTATCCGCGTTGCCGATGACGAAATCGTCCCGGAAAACCTCGACAGCATTGACCGCGTTTCAAGCTACCTTTCTTCCAAACTTCAGGCGGCGTAAGCCATATCTCTCATCCGTTGCCGGGAGCAGCAGATGCGTATTGAAGCCAATCTCTTTGCCCAGGCCGAACAGAGACCACATCGTTTAGCGCTTGTGGCCGATGGCGAACGATTGTCCTACTTCGATCTTGCAGGGCGCGTTCAGGCCCTGGCGGCAGGATTTGCCAGTCACGGTATCCAAGCTGGTGACCGGGTGCTGCTTCTCCTCGACAATGGCGCGGATGCCGTGTGCTGCTTTTTTGCGCTGTGGAGCATAGGGGCCACGCCCTGCCCGCTTCATCCGACCGTAAAGGCGCAAAAGCTGGGTGAAATTATTGCCGGCACCAAGCCTGCAGCCCTGATCGGACTTGCCCGTCAGGTACAGGTGATGGATAGCGCGCGGCAAGGCTCTGGCCTTTCCTGCCCCTTGATCGTTCGAGGGCGACCCGAACCCGCTATCGACAATTGCCTCGACCTTGGCGAATTGCAGGCCGGTTCGGCACAAGAGGGCCAGTTTGGCAATTATCCAGATACCGATCTGGCGCTGCTGATCCACACATCCGGCTCCACTGGCGCACCAAAGGGTGTGATGCTCACCCACGCTAATCTCGATTTCACCTGCCGCGCCATTGTCCAATATCTCGGCAATAGCAGCGAGGACGTGATCCTCAGCGTGCTTCCGCTCTCGTTCGGCTATGGCATCACGCAGATGGTGACGGCCTTCATGGCGGGGGCCACGCTTGTTCTGGAGAAAAGCTTTGCCTATCCCCGCGTCATCCTCAATCGTTTGAGCGAGGAGAAGGTCACCGGCCTGCCGCTGGTGCCAGCCATGGCCGGCCTCATTACAGGCATGAATGATCTCGAACACGGTTGTCTGCCACATCTCCGTTACGTGACGAGCGCGGCGGCGGCATTGCCACCTGCCATTGCGGACAGGCTTCAAACGCTCCTGCCTTCCGCGAAGCTCTTCATCATGTATGGGCAGACGGAATGCATTCGGACAAGTTATCTCGATCCGGCAGAGCGGACATCAAGACCTCTTTCCGTAGGCAGGCCGTTGCCCGGCACAGTGGCTGAAATTCTTGACGACCAAGGGAACCCCGTTCCCGCGGGCGAAATCGGTGAACTCGCGCTGCGCGGCCCGCACGTGATGACAGGCTACTGGCAACAGGATGGTCTGACCGCGCGCACTCTGGAAAAAACCGCCGACGGCATTCGCTATCGTACCGGAGATCTCTTCCGATCTGATGCCGATGGCTTCCTCTACTTCGTCTCCCGCAAGGACGACATCATCAAGACACGCGGTGAAAAGGTGAGCCCGCAGGAGGTGGAGCGCGTCCTCTACGGGCATTCTGCCGTAGAGGAGGCTGCGGTTGAGGGCGTGGACGATCCGGTATTTGGCCAGGTTGTGAAGGCGCATGTGGTGCTGCGACAGGGCCTGGCACTGTTGCCACGCGAGCTTTTGCGCCACTGTGCCGAGCATCTGGAGGATTTCATGATCCCCAAATTCATTGAATTTCACGAGGCGCTGCCGAAAACCACGAGCGGCAAGATACGTCTCTCCCTTTTGGATGAACAAAGACAGGAACAGGTGGCATAATGCAATCCATGACAGCACTTCGCGCCAAAAGCGCCCCCGCCTTTTCCGCGCAAAGCCTTACACTTGATGCCGAGGCGGAAATCGAGCGCATTTGTGCCTGGATGCGGCAGGTGGTGGGCAAGGATCTACGTAAGCGTGGAGCAACGCTTGGCCTTTCCGGCGGCATCGATTCCAGTGTCACTGCCGCCTTGGCGGCCCGCGCTTTCGGCCCTTCCAAAGTGCTTGGCATTTTCATGCCGGAACATGATTCCGATCCTGAAAGCCTTCGCCTCGGAAAGGCGCTGGCAGAGGCCATCGGCATCGAGACCGTGCTGGAAGATATTGGCCCAAGCCTTGATGCCGCGGGCTGCTATCGCCGCCGTGACGGCTTCATCCGCCAAATCGTTCCAGAGTTCTCAGAAGGATGGGGTTGCAAGGTCGTGCTGGAAGATGCGCTTGCTGGCCGTGGCTACAACATCTCCTGGCTTGTGGTGGCAGACCCGCAAGGCCAGCAAAGCCGTCACCGAATGCCGCTCGACGTTTATCTTGGCATGATTGCTGCAGCCAATATGAAGCAGCGCACCCGCAAACAGACGGAATATTACCATGCCGACCGGCTGAACTATGCGGTGGCTGGCACACCAAACCGACTGGAATATGACCAGGGTTTCTTCGTGAAGAATGGTGATGGCGCCGCTGACTTCAAGCCCATCGCGCATCTCTATAAGACCCAGGTCTATCAACTTGCCGAAGCCTTGGGCGTGCCGGAACAAATCCGCCGTCGCCCGCCGACCACCGACACCTGGTCCCTGCCACAGGGTCAGGATGAATATTACTTCTCGCTCCCCTACAATCTCATGGATCTATGCTTGTTCGGGCTGGATCACGACATTGCTGCGGAAGATGTTGCGCAGGCGACAGGCTTGACCTTGGAGCAGGTGGACGCGGTTTGGAAAAACATCGCTTCAAAGCGCAAGGTGGCGGACTATCTGCACGCGGCACCCGCCACGCTTCTTTGAATTAGAACCGATCGCCGATAAGCCTCATCCAGGTTTCCCCGGCCAATCCGCTGACAAGCGCCTCTCCAGACTGGAGAGGTGCCAGTAGCGACTTATCTCGCGCATCGGCGAGGAAATAACTGCGACCCAAGAACAGCGTCCTGCGCCGCAAAAGCGTATTGAGCAGCCAAGGCTGTGCTCCGCCACGAATGGCAGAGCAGCCAAATTGGTAAGCTGAAACTAACATATCATCAACGAGATCGTCGGCATGTTTGTCGGACACAAAGCTTTGAAGCAACCAGGCCATATTGCCTGGACGACGGAAATAGATATAGGCGGCCAAGGGGCGGTTTTGTGCATCAACCGCCAGCCGGTAGCATGGCTCTCCCAGCATTCGCTTTTGCCCGGCGTGATGGGAGAACCAGTCGAGCGAGGCTGCATCCCAATCCGGGCGGAGAGGGTAACAGGCACAGAGTATCAGCGCTGCTGCATCGAATGTTTGGCGATCGACGTCAAAGAATACGAGACGTCGAGGGGAAGGCTCGACAACGGGGTGTAATGTATCCCTGCTGATCCGCGCAAAGGCGGCATCCGCTACCCGTGCAAGCTTCGAGAGAACACCAGCCGATGGGTGGCGAGGTGTGAGCAAAGCCAGAACTGAGGCAGCGGGGCGAAAGGGGCAAACCCAGGCCATGCTGTAGTGTGTGTTGACTGGCACACCCAGCTTGCGCCACATGCCCATGGCGGTGGAATTGGCCGTTTCGGTCAACGATAAGTCCTGCGGCCCGCCGAGGAAGCTTCGCACGAGACGCGCGCCAGCAAGTGGATGCTCCGCCGGGTTCTGCACGACAAGTGAGCCCGCCACGGCTGCACGCAGTTTTCGATCACCATAGACCATGCGCTGGGCGGTGACACCTATGAAACCCCTGACCCGATCCTGCTCATCCACGAAGACCTTCGATGCAATCTCCGGGTCTGTCCAGGGGTTCTCGAAATAGATGCTACGAAGAGCGGAAATGAGGTCGGGTGTGGCGACGCGATCAGCTGCACGCTTACGAAAGGTCTGGGCGAACAGCGTGGCGATGGCAGGCAGATCATCCATCTGCAAATCACGAGTGGTTGCGGCCTTTGCCCCTTTCGCCTCCACCATGTTCCTACCTTCCCGCCCTCTGATGCGCGAAACCTCGCATACCAGCCTGAAGATTGGATTAAACTGCACAAAGCAAGGCCCGCAGCGATGCTTCACTGCGGGCCTTTGCGCTCTATTATGGGACTTACATCCAGTAAGGTGGAACACCGTAATAATCATGGATCGTGCGGTCCCGCTCACGGTACCAGCTCTGATCGTCGAGGCTGCTGTAGCGCGGGGCACCCGTGATCTGATCCTTGGTCAAGTCGATACGGTAGCCATCAAGCTCTTCATCGTAATTCAGCTTTTCCCATGGCAATGGATAGTAGTCATCTCCAATGCCGAGGAAGCCTCCAAAGCTCAACACGGCATAGGCGACTTTGCCGCCGCGTTTCTCCAAGAGAATACGCTGGATGGAACCGATCTTGCGGCCATCAGCGCCGTAGACACTGGTGCCTTCAACCTTGTCGCTGGCAATGAGAGCGTAATTGTCCTTCACATAGGGATCTTTGCCGTTGCGGGGTTCCTGATGCAGCATGTTGCACCTCCTTTGTTGAAGTGTTTCTGCCCATTCCAACACGCGCAGGGCGAATTCGGTTCCGAATTTTATAGTGGACGCCGCCGCAGATAATTGACGCTTACGTCAAAGTCATTTAGCTTTTGGAATAAATCGGACGCGTATTCGTATATAAAAGTTATAAGGGTTGCTTAGCGGGAGTGGAGGCTCGGGAGCAACCTTCCCTTCAGGAGGAGTTGGCGGCATGAACGAAGTTTCCCATATCTCTTTGGATTCACCACAGCGCAAGATTTGGCTTGCCTCATATCCGCCCACGGTGCCTGCGGAACTGCCGCCGCTTGCCCACCGCTCCATTGCGCAACTGTTTGAGGAAAGCTGTGCCCGATTTGCGGATCGCACCGCCTTTTCGAGCATGGACAAGGCGCTGACCTTCCGTGCGCTGGAAGAGGAAAGCCGCAAAGTTGGTGCCTGGCTGCAGGCCCAGGGGCTGACCAAGGGAGACCGGGTAGCGGTGATGATGCCGAACATCCTGCAAAACCCGGTGGTGGTTTACGGCATTCTTCGCGCTGGATACGTTGTCGTCAACGTCAACCCCCTCTACACCCCGCGCGAGCTTGAACACCAACTCAATGACTCCAACGCCAAAATCATTTTCGTTCTGGAAAACTTTGCGCACACTGTTCAGCAGGTGGTGAACAAAACGGAGCTAAAACGCGTGGTCGTGACCAGCATGGGCGATATGCTGGGATTGAAAGGCCACATCGTCAATTTCGTCGTTCGCAAGGTGAAGAAGCTGGTTCCGGCATGGAATATTGCATCGGCTCTTTCTTTCAAGGCCATGCTGTCCGAGGGCGCGCGCAAGGCCTTGGCGCCGGCCGATCGAGGGCTCGATGATATTGCCTTCCTGCAATATACGGGCGGCACCACGGGCGTTTCCAAGGGCGCGATGCTGACGCACCGAAACCTGTTGTCCAACAAGGATCAGATGAGTTACTGGCTGGAAACGGCCTTCATCAAGCGCGACCGCCCGGAAGTAATGACCTTCCTTTGCGCGCTTCCGCTCTATCACATTTTTGCGCTGACCGTGAACTCGCTGATGGGTGTGGCCATTGGCGCGCATAATGTGCTGATTGCCAATCCGCGCGACCTTCCGAACCTCGTGAAGGATATGCAGAAGCACAAGATCCACATCTTCCCCGGGCTCAACACACTTTTCAATGCGCTCTTGAACAATGCCGAGTTTGCCAAGGTGGACAATTCCTCCCTGTTGATGGTGTTTGGCGGGGGCATGGCCATCCAACGCCCGGTCGCGGAACGCTGGCACAAAGTGACCGGCTGCCCGATTACCGAAGGCTACGGGCTTTCGGAAACATCGCCAGTGGCCACGGTCAACCGTATCGACATCGATGAGTTTACCGGCACCATCGGCCTTCCGGTTCCCTCGACGGAGGTGACTATTCGTGATGAAGACGGCAATGATCTTGTCTTCGGCGAGGTTGGTGAAATCTGCATCCGCGGCCCGCAAGTCATGGCGGGCTATTGGAACCGACCGGACGAAACCGCCAAGGTGATGTCGGCAGACGGGTATTTCCGCAGTGGCGACATGGGCTACATGGATCAGAAGGGTTACATCAAGATCGTTGATCGCAAGAAGGATATGATCCTTGTCTCTGGCTTCAACGTCTATCCGAACGAGGTGGAAGAGGTGGCCGCGATGCATCCGGGCGTTCTGGAATGCGCTGCCATCGGGGTGCCGGATGAACATTCGGGAGAGGCCGTCAAACTGGTTGTCGTCAAACGCGACCCGACACTGACCGAAGCCGACCTCAAAGCCCATTGCGCTGCCAACCTCACCAATTACAAACGGCCAAAGAAGATCGAATTTCGCACCGAATTGCCAAAAACAAACGTGGGCAAGATTCTTCGGCGCGAATTGCGGGATAAATCGTAAGGCCGCTGGCATGAGGGATTGCTGGAAAGCCACACCGGCGCACAATCACCTGCTCGTTAGTAGACGGCTGTAAATTCGACCGATAAGTGACATGGTGGCAGACTATCGCTGCCGCCATGTCAAATGATCGGTGGTCCGGCAGATGATCTGCAATTCCTCTTCGCGCTTTGCCTTGCTTCTGTCGGTCTGCCTTACGGTCTCCTCTTGTGCGAGCAGACCGGAGGGTGTTCTGGTTCCGGTAGCGGAAACATCGCCACAGGCATCGAAAGTGGATGTGCTGGTGGCCACCACCCGCAAGGCTTCGCCCAATCCCGGCGTGCTTTTCTCAGGCGAACGTGGCAAGGAGCCGCAGGTTACCGAGATCAAGGTATCGATCCCGCCGGATTCCAAGCGCAAAATCGGACAGGTACAGTGGCCATCGAAGCTACCGGCAAATCCTGCCAAGGATTTCGCTACATTGGCTGTGACTGAACTGACCCCAAACCAGTCGAAATCATGGCTTCGCAGCAATCTGCCGAAAAGCAAGCGCGTGCTTGTTTTCGTGCATGGATTTAACAACCGGTATGAAGATGCCGTCTACCGCTTTGCCCAGATCGTGCACGATAGCGGAGCGGATGTTGCGCCGATCTTGTTCACCTGGCCCTCTCGCGGCAGCATTTTCGCTTACAACTACGACAAGGAAAGCACCAACTATTCCCGAGATGCGCTGGAAACCACCTTACGCCTGCTCTCCCAGGAACCGGAGGTTGGTGAAATAACGATCATGGCCCATTCCATGGGCTCGTGGCTGACGGTGGAGGCGCTCAGGCAAATGGCCATTCGCGATGGCCGGGTCGCGCCAAAGATCCAGAACGTCATTCTGGCCTCGCCCGATCTCGATGTCGATGTGTTTGGCCGACAACTGGCAGAAATCGGGAAGAAGCGTCCGAAGTTCACCCTGTTCGTTTCCCAGGATGACCGGGCGCTGGCGCTTTCAAAGCGTATTTCCGGGGACGTGGACCGGCTGGGTCAGATCGATCCGCGTCAGGAGCCCTATCGATCAGGGCTGGAGAAGGAAGGCATCACTGTTCTCGATCTGACGGCGCTCCAAAGCGGCGACCAGTTGAACCACGGCAAATTCGCCGAAAGCCCCTATGTGGTAAAGCTGCTGGGCAACCGCCTGATTGCAGGACAGACGGTGACCGATTCCAAGGTCGGCCTTGGCGAAGGGCTCGGGGCCGTTGCGCTTGGCACGGCGCAGACGGTTGGAAGTGCGGCGAGCCTTGCAGTCAGCACGCCGATTGCGGTGTTTGATCCGAATACCCGCCGCTCCTATTCCGATCAGGTAGGACGCGTGGGCGATAGCTTTGGTGGCACGCTCCAATCCGCTATCGGGAGGTAGGCTTTACCGTAAATCGATTTATGTGCGCTTGATTTGCCACATAAAGCGAATAGGTTCCCACTCATTCATTGATGAGCATGAGGAACGACCATGCAGGCGATTGTCGAACAGCTGAAATCAACCGCATCACGCACGGGGGCAACCGATATCAGGGCTGCTTTTGCAGCGGACTCGGGGCGCTTCCAGCGTTTTCATGCGAAATTCGACGATCTCCTAATGGATTACTCGAAATGCGCCGTGAACGATGAAATCCTCTCGCTGCTGGAAAAGCTGTTTGACGAGGGCGGCGTTGCGGAAAAGCGTGAGGAGATGTTCTCCGGCAAGGCGATCAACTTCACGGAAAACCGCGCCGTTCTGCACACGGCCCTGCGCAATCGCTCCAACAGGCCGGTTTTGGTGGATGGCAAGGATGTGATGCCGGATGTGAATGGCGTGCTTGCCGCCATGGGCAAGTTTGCCGATGGCATTCGCTCCGGCAATTTGAAGGGTGCGACGGGTAAAGCGATAACGGACGTCGTCAATATCGGCATTGGCGGTTCGGATCTTGGTCCCGTCATGGCAACACTGGCGCTTGCCCCCTTCCATGACGGCCCTCGCGCTTACTTCGTATCCAATGTCGACGGTGCCCATATCGCCGACACGTTGAAGCTTCTAAATGCCGAGACGACACTCTTCATCGTGGCCTCGAAGACCTTCACCACCATTGAAACCATGACCAACGCCGCAAGCGCCCGCGCGTTCATTGCCGATGCGCTGGGCGAGGATGCGGTGAAGCATCACTTTGCAGCCGTATCCACCGCGCTGGAGAAGGTCGCTGCTTTTGGTATCGATCAAGACCGCGTTTTCGGCTTCTGGGATTGGGTCGGTGGACGCTATTCGATCTGGTCGGCGATTGGCCTGCCACTGATGATTGCAATTGGCCCGGAGAATTTCGGCAGGTTCCTGGATGGCGCACATGCCATGGACCAGCATTTCCGGCAGGCCCCGGTTCGCGAGAACCTTCCAGCCCTGCTCGGCCTCATCGGATATTACCATCGCAATGTTCTGGATTATCCGTCCCGCGCAATTTTGCCCTACGACCAGCGTCTTTCCCGCTTCCCCGCCTATCTCCAGCAATTGGATATGGAATCGAACGGCAAGGGCGTGACGATTGACGGCACGCCTGTCGAGGGCCAATCCGGCCCGGTGGTTTGGGGTGAACCCGGCACCAATGGTCAGCACGCCTTCTACCAGCTGATCCATCAGGGCACGAGCATCATACCTGCCGAATTCATGATTGCGGCAAAGGGTTTTGAGCCGGAACTGCGCCATCAGCACGAGCTTTTGATCGCAAATTGCCTGGCGCAGTCCGCCGCTCTTATGAAAGGCCGCACACTGGATGAGGCAAAAGCACAGCTTCTAAAGGCTGGCATGGATGAGAAAAAGGCAAACCACATTGCGCCGCACCGCGTCTTTACCGGCAACCGCCCGTCCATCACCTTCACTTATGAGCAGTTGACCCCATTTGCGCTTGGACGCCTGATCGCGCTTTACGAGCACCGCGTCTTCGTGGAAGGCGTGCTGTTCCGCATCAACTCCTTCGATCAATGGGGCGTGGAACTGGGCAAGGAGCTGGCAACAGGCCTTCTGCCTGTGGTGCAAGGCAAGCAGGGAACGGACGGTCAGGACGCTTCGACCGCCGGGCTGGTCAAAGCCTTGATTGGTTGAGGAATGACTCATCCTCCCATCCTGCGGGTCGTGCGGCCGACCGATGACATCGGTCGGCTGAAGCCGTTTTATATCGACGGCTTAGGCTTCCAGATTCTGGCCAGCTTCGAAGCGCATGACGGATTCGATGGCCTGATACTGGGGCATCCAAAGGCCCCTTATCATCTTGAGTTCACCAGGCACCCGGAGCATGTTGCCGGACGTTCGCCAAGCAAGGACCACTTGCTCGTGTTCTACCTGCCAGATGATGAAGAGTATCAATCGCGCACAGGCCGCATGAAGCAACATGGCTTCATGCCGGTACAATCCTTCAATCCCTATTGGGACCGAGTGGGTCAGACATTCGAAGACCCGGATGGCTACCGGGTCGTGTTACAGAACGCTGCCTGGGGCGTGTAGCGGCCGTGCGATTATTGTTCGATCACCTTGGCTAAATCGGCTCCAGAGCGTGTGAACGCTAAATAACCCCGCCATTCGCATGAATGATCTGTCCGTTGATCCAGCCACCTTCCGGGCCAGCAAGAAAGGCGACGAGGGCGGCAATTTCCTCCGGTTCACCAATCCGTTCCAGTGGAGATAACCTGGCAAAGGCCTCGATGGCAGCAGGCGCTTTTCCTTCCAGAAACATTGGTGTTGATGTAGCCCCCGGTGCTACTGCATTCACACTGATATTGCGTCCCTGCAGTTCCTTTGCCAGTACCTTTGTCATGGTCTCGATCGCTGTTTTGCTGGCACCGTAAATGCCGTAATTCGCTGAGGCCATAGTCGCAACAGAGCTGGAAATACTGATAATGCGTCCGCCTGGGCGCAAGTGGCGGGCTGCCTCCCGAAGGCCGTTGAAGGTGCCCTTCAAATTGACACCCATCTGCCGATCAAACTCCTCATCCGTGATCTCCGCGATCGGCTTTCGGATCATGATCCCGGCATTGTTGACCAGCACATCGACGCCACCAAATCGATGGGTAGCCTCTTCGAAAATTGCAGCAAATGTACCGCCAGCGGCTATATCTGCGTCAAAACCAATGGCTACGCCGCCCTTGCCCTCGATCTTTCCAGCAATGACAGACGAATCTTGCAGATCGTTGGCGACGACCAAAAATCCCATATCTGACAGCTTCAAGGCTATGGCTTGCCCAATGCCTTGGGCAGCGCCTGTGACAACCGCAACCTTCTGCACAGTTCAGCCTCCATAACTACGGGACCGCAGCCAAGCCTAGCGGATTATGACGCAAGATCTAGAGGCCGATCTCATGCGCATAAGGTGGGTTTGCACCAGCGCGCGAGACCGTGATCGCGGCGGCTTTGGCGCCCAGAACAAGCGCGTCCTTGACGGCCTGGTCTGACAGGCTCGCGACCTTCTCCTTCGTCAGCAGGTTCTGGCGCTTCAAGGAGGCGAGAATGCCAGCATCGAAGGTATCGCCAGCGCCAACCGTATCGACAACGGTCACGCGTTCGGCAGGCACGGCAACCTTTAAGCTGGACGTGTAACCCACAGCACCTTCCGCGCCACGGGTGATGACGACCAGCTTTGCACCCTGCCCCAGCCAGTATTTGGCAAGCGTGTCATGATCGCCGTCCATGCCGAACCATTCCAGGTCTTCATCGGAAAACTTGATGATATCCGACATGGCCGCCATGCGGGCGACCCGGCCATGGTGCTTTTCGCGGTCCTTGATGAAGCCTGGACGAATATTGGGATCAAACGAGATGACGCGGGTCTTATATTCGCGCGCCATCAAGCTTTCGTAGGTTTCTCCGCACGGTTCCGGTATGAGGCTGATGGCACCGAAATGCATCGCTTCGATTTCTGAACCGAGTTCCGGCAGGTCTTCTCGCGACAACATGCGCCCGGCGGTGCCTTCATCATAAAAGGCATAGGTCGCCTGCCCGTTGACGAGCTTGACAAAGGCGATGGTGGTTGGACGCGAAGAGATGGCGCAGAAGCGATCATCGACATGGCTCTGCTTCAAGGTCTCGCGCAAAATATCGCCCATCATGTCGTCGGATAGGCCAGTGAAGAACCCTGTGGGCTGGCCAAGGCGGCCAAGCGCAATGGCAGTGTTGAAGATCGCGCCACCAGCATAGGGCGCAAACCCGTTTTCGCCAACGGTCGTTTCGCGCGGCAACATGTCGATCAGGGCTTCACCACAGCACAGGATCATCAACAACCTCCCAGAGTTGGCCAAGTGGTTCGCAGGTCCAGAGGTCAGGCCGTGGTTTCTGGACCTAGGGTCAAAATCGATCCCCTAATTTAATCGATTAAATACCGACTTCCGAGAAGCCAGTCAAATTCGAATATTTGATTATTGGGCGGGCAAACGCTCGCCATCCTGCATGCATCAACCCTTTGGAAGTTCAGCTACGCCACCATTGCGGGCAGACCAGGCCAGCGGCTGATCCAGGAAGCTTTCTACTTCCGCCAGAGTGGCTTCATCGAACAGCTTCTGTGCCTTGGCCACTGCCAGGACTTCACGCCAGGTGGCGATATAGTGGCACTTGACCTTGCCGTTTTCAAACCGGGCTTCCGCTTCCGGGAAAACGCCGTAGTAGAACAGGGCGATGGCATGATCGACAATGCCGCCAGCGGCCCGAATGGCATCGATGAACTTGAACATGCTGCCGCCGACAGTGGTGAGGTCCTCAATCACGAGAACCCGTGCGCCTTCCGGCATATGCCCTTCGATCTGGGCATTGCGACCATGCCCCTTCGGCTGCTTGCGCACATAGATCATGGGAAGCGCCAGCCGTTCTGCCAGGAGTGCAGCAAAGGGAATACCCGCCGTTTCGCCACCCGCCACGCAATCGAAAGCTTCAAAGCCCGCATTACGGGTCACCACGGAGGCTGCAAAATCCATGATGGTGGAGCGAATGCGCGGATAGGAAAGCAGCTTGCGGCAATCGATATAGACCGGGCTCGCCATGCCGGAGGCCAGCTTGTAGGGCTGCTCTGGACGGAAATGAACAGCGCCGATCTCCCACAGCATTTTTGCCATGAGTTCGGCCATGACGGCGCGATCGGGATAGGTCACCTGAATCATGCTGGTCTCCATGTTTGGCAGCGCGAGGTGACGGGTATTCAACGATTGCCACTCGTGCCGCACTGCGGCTGATTTTGGGAAACGCTGTCGAATTCAGCCCGGGATGCTCGAAAACCGACCCGCGTTTTCGAACTCACGCCTTAGCAGCAAGATGTACGGGAAGCCAGCCTTGCATAGCGTTACAATACAAAAGGAAGATGGTTTCTACTCAGGCTGTCGAGCGCTGTGCCTTATCCGGCTGGCACGCCGACGCCAGCTCAACGCGGTTTCGGCCATTGCGCTTTGCCAGATAAAGCGCTGTATCGGCTCTGCGCAGTACCCCATCGAAATCGGCGCAGCTATCATGACCGTAAGCCACACCGGCACTGACGGTGACCCGAAGGACCTCTCCGTCCACGAGGATCTCGCGATCCGCAAAATTGCGACGAATGCGTTCCGAGAGCCATTCCGCATAACCGGGTGCTGCGGTGCGCAGCACGGCTGCAAATTCTTCCCCGCCAAGTCTCGCCGCCAAGGTGAGCCCGACGCTTTGGCGAAGTTCTTCTGCCAAAACGCGGATGACTTCATCGCCCGCAGCGTGTCCGTAATGATCGTTGACCTGCTTGAACCGGTCGATATCGAAAATGATGACAGCAGTTTCTTCATTGAAAGGCAGCGTTTGATAGGCCTCGAACAGCGCCCGGCGATTGGGTAGTCCAGTCAGCGCATCGGTCAGCGATTCACGACGGTGATGCTCCGTCAACCGTGCCTGATGCACCATGAGAGACATGGCACCTATGCCGGTCATGCCGGCAATGCTGATAGCGATGTTCAGATTTTCAGCCCAGTTATCCGGTGCCCTGCCCAGTATCCAGTGCTGCTGGAAGCCAATCATGGCGGCACAGAGAAGAAATGACATGCCCGTCATCGCATACAAAGCTGCCATGCCGATCAAAGGCCCGCGGGCTTCATCCCGTGCACGCCAATATTCCAGTGCTGTAGCAAACAACATGGTTGCTGCCGTAAGATTGAGGCTCAAAAATCCGAGGCCATCAAGACCAATTGCAATGGGCAAAGCCGTCAATGCAGCCGCCCAAAGCGAGGCCTGCAAACCAGTCCCGATGGGCGAGGCTCCCGTTCTGAATTGCCGGGCCGCCGCATAGATCGTGGCAAAGCCCATTAACATCAGAGAGCAGCACATGACAGCCACCCAAGGGGACGGTATCTCCGTATAGTAGCTGTAAGTGAAGATACCAGGCACCAAAAAGGCGAGGCCAACGACGCAAGTGAGCAAAAAGCCATCCTGCCGCCGCGCCATCCATGTGCCAAGTATGGTGAGTAACAGGCAGAGCGCGGAAACGCCCAGCGAAATCAGCAGAGTTCTGTAATCCAGTATCATGCCAACCCCGAAACCACGCCCTCATCCACGCTGCGGCAGAAGCTAACCAGCAATTCTGTCGAATACATTACTAATTTCGTAATAATGCAATCTATGCTTCGTTTTCGCGCACCGCCCAGTGCAGAGGAAACTGAGGATCAAACACAGTGACCGGACCGGCACCGGTTTCGACCTTGGTTGGATAGGTTACAGAATTCTCTCGCTTTTCCAACACCATGACCTCATCATTCACCGGCAGGCCATACCAGGCAGGGCCATGCAGGGAGGCAAACGCTTCCAGACGATCCAGTGCATTTTCCTCCTCGAACACATGGGCAAGGCAGCTCATGGTGTTAATGGATGTATAAATTCCCGCGCAACCGCAGGCGCATTCCTTCATGCCATCGACATGGGGGGCTGAATCTGTTCCGAGGAAGAAGCGAGCGTCGCCGGAGGTCGCCGCCTTGCGCAGTGCCTGACGATCCGTCTCGCGCTTGGCGATGGGCAGGCAATAATAATGCGGGCGAATGCCGCCCACCAGAATGGCGTTACGATTGATGATCAGATGGTGGGTCGTGATTGACCCGGCGAGATTCTTGTCGCTCGCCAGAATGTAATCGACACCGACCTTGCTGGTCACGTGCTCCATCGTGATCTTCAACTCGGGAATACGGCGGCGGATCAGATCGAGCTTTTCCTCGATGAACACGGCTTCGCGATCAAAGATATCGACTTCCGGGGTGGTGACTTCACCGTGGACGCAGAGATTGAGCCCCACCTTCGCCATGCGCTCCAGCACGGGCATGGCCTTATCCAGATCGCGCACCCCCCCATGGGAATTGGTGGTGGCACCGGCAGGGTAAAGTTTAACGGCCTTGATAAGCCCGCTCTTTTTACCCTCTTCAACATCGTTGGGGTCTGTGTGTTCTGTCAGATAGAGCGTCATCAGCGGCTCGAAGCGGTGACCCGCCGGGATCGCGTCCACGATTCGTTGCTGATAGGCCTTGGCATCTGCCGTGGTGACAACAGGCGGAACGAGATTGGGCATGATGATGGCGCGGGCGAAATGGCGCGACGTATCGCCAATCACACCGTTGAGCATGGCACCATCGCGCAAATGAAGGTGCCAATCATCCGGGCGCTTTATGCTGATCGTCTTCATTGGATTTTCCGTCCGCTCTCAAGTCTCGCAACAGTTTGGCATTAGCACCGTGAGGGTGAATGCGACAACCCGTTTTGGCAGATTGTGCGCCACGCCGAAAACTGCTCGCGCCAGATCAACCGCGATCAGCAAGCTGTGATCATCAACAAGTAAAGGAACCGTTTACGCACGAACGGCGTTGGAGAGCCAACAAGATTAGAAACAAAACCAACCGCCGGAGAGAAGAATGAATACGCGTTCTTCGAAAATTAAAACATTTGCAAGTGTGTGTGCAGGAACTGTGTTTGCCGTCGGAGCCATGACGGCGAGCCTGAGCGCCCAGCCTTCTTCGAACCGTGTAGCCACTGCAGCGATGCAAGAGCAGTGCGACCGGATGGCGGGCAGCCCCTATGATTTGAACCGCAATCAGGCTTTTGCGCCCGTCAGTATCGAGCAAATCGATGGTTCGGCCGTTGCCGCATGCTCGATTGCCTACAAGGAAACGCAGAACCCACGTTTTGCTTTCCAGCTTGGCCGCGCCCTGAACAAGACTGAGCAGGCTGATGAAGCGATGAGTGCATATGAAACCGCGGTGAATGCGAATTACTCTGCGGCGAAGGTTAATCTTGGAATGTTACTGGGCCGTCTCGGCGATCAGGAATCAGAATTTCAGATGTACAAGCAGGCAGCCGACGCAGGCAACGTTCTTGCAGCCTATAATCTCGGCGTTGCCTATCGCGATGGTCTTGGCACCAAGCCTGATCCAGGCCAATCCATCCACTGGTTCGAATTCGCCGCAGCTCATGGCGATGACACGGCTGCTTTCAACCTTGGCGCTATTTACGACGAGGGCAAGCTCGTTCCCGAAGACAACCAGATGGCCATTGCCTGGTACGATGTTGCGGCAAAGCGCGGCAGCACGGATGCAATGATCAACCTTGGCCTGATGTATGAAGCGGGCGAAGGCATCAAGGCCAACCCGGAACGCGCTGCCCAGCTTTATGCCGATGCCGCCTCCCACGGCGACAAGTTCGGCGCGCAAAAGCTGATGGAAATGCAGCAGGCTGGCCTTCTGCCGAAAAATGCACCGGAACAATCGCCTGAGGTTGCGGCCAATAACAATGGCCTGGATATGCTGGTGCTTCAGGATGGCGATGTCGCCATCCCTTCTTCCCTCGTCGAGATCTAAGATTCGATAGCGACAGTCAGCCGGGAATATCCCCGGCTGATGGACCCCATACATCTGTCATGGCAAAGCCGTTCGCCAATGGGTCGAACGGATCGAGCGCGACAGTCTGCTGACCGAATGTGAAGCCGCGACCGCTCACGGTGGGGATAACGGCATCACGGTTGCCCACCTTGGCAAGCTCCTTCAGCCCTACCCGAAACTCCGAACCGATGATCGAGCGCGATGTCAGCACATCGCCGATCTTCACCTTGCCCCGTGCGTAAAGCGTGGCGAGATTGGCAGAATTGCCCGTTCCGCAAGGCGAACGATCCGCACGCCCCGGCCACATGGTGGTGCAGGTGCGGATCACGCCATCCGGGTCCGTATCGCGAAACATCACATAGGCAACGCCCGAGACTGCCGGAATTTCTGGATGCACCACGGGAAAGGCTTCATTAACTTGCGCCTTCAACTCCATACCGGCGGCCACGAGAGCGGCGGCGTTCTTCTTCTCAATCGTCAGGCCCAATTGGCGTACATCCACCAGCGCATAAAATACGCCGCCATAGGCCAGATCCATTGTGATGCGGCCCCACCGCGTCTCGAGCGCGACATCGAGTTCATGCACGAAGGAAGGCACCATCGTCAGCTCGACACGCTCGCAGCGTCCGTCACGGCAGGTGGCTTTTGCCTTGACCAGACCGGCTGCCGTTTCCAGCGTCACGATGGTTTCCGGCTCCTGCATCTCCACGATGCCTGCTTCCAAAAGGGCGGTTGTCACGCAAATGGAGTTGGAACCGGAGCTGGCATGGGCCTGATCTGGCTGCAGAATGATAAAGGCGGCATCGGCGCTCGGATCACTTGGTGGCACCAGAAGGTTGACCGAGCCGATGGGGTTGCCGCGTGGCTCAAGGCAGAGAAAACGACGTAGCTCCTGGCCCTTTGGATCAGAATTCAGCCATGCCAGTTTATCGGCTGTGGTGGCACCTGGGATTTTTGGCACGCCGCCAATGGCAACCTTGCCAATTTCTCCCTCGGCATGCACATCCAGCAACTGCATCGTCCGCTTCCAACGCATGGCCCCGTTTTCCTTTCATCCGGCATGTATGAGGGTTGGACCATATTGCTATCGCCTGCGCCTGCAAATGCTCTTCCTGCATCTCCCAAAACAAATTCTTCGACAGAAAAGACGTTGCATTCTTAAGGTGTGTGCCGCATCTAGGATGTATGCAGGACAATGCAGAACAATTGCTGGCTGTTTTTGAAGAGGCGGCCCTTCAGGCTGGCCAGATCATTTTGGCCATCTACCGACGCGGCTGTGGCGTGGCGCACAAGGCCGACGCCTCGCCGGTGACGGAAGCGGATATTGCCGCCGAAGCCGCCATCATTACGCTTTTGAACAGCAAGCTTCCCGATATTCCGATCATCGCCGAGGAGCAGATGTCTCAGGGTATCCGCTCAGATATCTCCGGCGGTTGCTTTATTCTCATCGATCCGCTGGATGGAACTCGGGAATTCGTCAGCCGCAATGGCGAGTTTACGGTGAATATCGCGTTGATCGAAAAGGGTGTCCCCGTTGCTGGCGTGGTTCATGCGCCTGTTCTGGGCACCGCTTATCTGGGTGGACCGCAAGGTGCCTGGAAACTGACCGTTGACGCGGATGGCCATGTGACCAAGCGCGATAAGATTCACGCACGAGCCGTTGCGAAACCGCCGGTCGCCATGATTAGCCGTTCGCATCTGGATGAGAAGTGTCAGCCCTATCTGAAAGAGCTTGGCGTGACGCAGTATCGTCAGATCGGCTCGTCCTTGAAATTCGCATTGCTGGCCGAAGGCGAGGCTGACCTATACCTCCGCTATAATCGCACCATGGAGTGGGATACGGCGGCAGGCGATGCCGTGCTGCGCGCGGCGGGAGGAAGCGTCCTCACTGCCGATGGAGCTCCCCTCGCCTATGGCAAGATCAACCGACTGGATGAAGCCGATTTCGTCAATCCCGGCTTCTTCGCCTGGGGCCGCCGCAACGCGTAACCCTTAGAACGTGCGCATTTCCGGACGGAAAACCGCTGCATACTTTTCCTGGAATGCTTTAGACAGCAACGGAATGTCTTGCTGCATTGCGTCCGATATACTGGTCGAAGCCCGCTGCAATGGTGCGAACGAAGGGTCTTCCGGCTTGCAGAACTTCGAAACGATCCCCATCGAAGGCAATGAAGCCGTCGGCATCCTGCTGGAGCATACGGGCGGCATCAAGGAGCAGCACATCGGCTGCTGAACCAAACTCGCGCCGAAGGTCTTTCGCCGAAAACGAGTAGCTGCACATCAATTGTTCAATGGCTGCACCCACGGCCCGGTCTGTTGCAGAAAGATCAAAGCCTTTCGCGACAGGAAGGCGACCTTCCTGGACAGCGCGCATGTATTCGCCCGTCGCCACGATATTTTGCGCATAGCCCGCCTGCACCTTTCCGATGGCGGAGGCACCAAGGCCGATCATGCTGGGAGCGCGATCCGTCGTATAGCCCTGGAAATTGCGCTTTACCTCGCCTGCGGCAAGCGCTTCTGCCAGGCTGTCGCCCGGTCTGGCGAAGTGATCGATACCCACGGCGAGATAGCCTGCGGCCTTAACCCTATCTGCGATCAACTGCTGCATGGCAAAGCGTTCTTCCACGCCTGCCAGTGTTGTCTCATCAATCAAGGTCTGGTGCTTCTTCATCCATGGCACATGGGCATAGCCGAAAATGGCGAAGCGATCCGGCTGCATGGAAAGGGCAAGCCGAAGGGTTTCATCCAGGCTCTCCAAGGTCTGGTGCGGCAATCCGTAGACCACATCGAGATTGATGCCCCCCACCTCCAACTCACGCAACATGGTAACAACCTTCGCCGTCTGTTCGAAGGTTTGCGGACGATTGATGGCTGCCTGCACCTGTGGATGAAAATCCTGCACGCCGACACTGGCGCGATTTACGCCGAAGGCACGCCAGGCGGCCAGTTTTTCCGCATCGACGAAGCCCGGATCGATTTCGACACTGATTTCACAATCCGGCGCAATATCGAAGGCAGCTTCGAGTGCTTGCCGAATGCGACCAAGATCTGCAATCGACAGAATGGTGGGGGAGCCGCCGCCCATGTGGATCGAGCCAAGCACACGGCGCTTGGGCAGATGCGCAGCGACCAGCGCGATTTCCGCCAGCAAAGCCTCCACATAACCGGCCACCGGCTCATAGCGTTTGGTTTGTTTGGTGTGACAGCCGCAGTACCAGCAGAGGCGATCACAGAAAGGGATGTGGAGGTAAAGCGAAACCGCATCATCCCCATCTTCTGCCGCGAGCCATTGCGCATAGGCTTCTGCGCCAATGCGGTCATGGAAATGCGGAGCCGTTGGATAACTCGTGTAACGTGGTACGGCGACGGCATAACGGCGAAGAAGATCTGGCTGCATGGTGTTTCCTTTCGCCGCCAGAATAGAAGGGAAAACCAGGCGATCCTTGATCAAGATCAAGCAGAATGGGCAGCCTGGAAGAAAGCCGTTATACATGCCTCGCCATGGATATAACCCGCTCCGACATTCACAACTCTGACGTCCCGGAACTCTGCAAGTCCTGCGAGGTCCGCCACAAAGGCATGTGCGGGGCGCTGAACGCGACTGAACTCAGCTATCTTTCAAAACATACCCGCCAGCTGAGCCAGCCTGCGGGCGAAGAACTGGTGGGTGAAAGTACAGAAGTGCAGGCCTATGACAACATCATGCGCGGCGTCGTGAAGCTTTCCAAAACTTTGGAAGACGGTCGCCAGCAAATCGTCGGTCTGCAGTTTGCGCCCGATCTGGTGGGCAGGCTCTATGCCAGCGAAAGCCCTCTAACGGCGGAAACAGCGTCCAGCGTCGAAGTGTGCCGCGTTCCCCGCGCCATCATGGAGCGCTTGATCGAAGGCAACCCCACCCTGCGCAAACGGCTGATGGACCAGTCCCTGCGGGAACTGGACGAGGCGCGTGACTGGATGGTGACGCTTGGGCGAAAATCGGCTGCAGAGAAAGTGGCAAGTCTGTTGCTGCTGGTTGCCATGCATATGGACCCGGATGCTCAAGGCGACAGACGCATATTCGACCTGCCTGTATCGCGGCTTGATATTGCTGATTACCTGGGCCTTACCATTGAGACGGTTTCTCGCAATTTCACGCGGTTGAGGACGGACGGCATAATCCAGATCACCGCAAACCGTCATATCGAGATCGTCAGCCTCGCAAGGCTTCGTGCAAGGGCAGGCTGAACCGCCCTGTTCCTGGTCGAACTTGGTGATCAAGCGATGGACTTGAGCAGGATTTTCTAATTCGCTGAACTTCTTGGCATGTTCTGATTTTGCGCCATGGTCTATTCCCCTGCAATATCCGTATCTGCCTTCGCCAAGCCTTGAGCTTGCGCCGCCTGCATCCATGGAGAATGACTTGATGACTGCACCCGCTTTGAAAGAACGCGTTGAAGACGAAGACCGCAGCCTGGTTTTCCGCAATGCCATGGCGCGCCTTGCAGCAGCGGTCACCATTGTCACCACGGATGGCGCGGGCGGCCGCGCTGGTTTTGCGGCAACTGCCGTCTGTTCCGTATCCGATAATCCCCCCACTTTGCTGGTTTGCCTGAACAAGGCTTCGTCAGCATCCAGCGCCGTTTCGGCTAACGCCAGGATTTGCGTAAATGTTCTCTCACAGGAGCATGAGCCTTTAAGCCGTCTGTTCGGGGGCAAGACGCCGGTGGATGAGCGCTTTGCCGCCGCGCAGTGGGACATAACCGGAAACGGCAGCCTGAAACTGCCTGACGCACTGGCAAGCTTCGATTGCCGTATCCGCTCTGTTGTGGACGGCGGAACGCACAACGTTCTGTTCTGTGAGGTCGATGACATAGACATCCGCGACGACGGCAGCGCCTTGATTTACTTCGACCGCGGGTATCGCTCAGTCGGTTAACGACGATGAACCGAAGTTAAACGGGCCTTTCAGCACCCGTTCCAAGAAGCTACCATAAAAAGGAAGCGTTCAACGGCGGCATTGTCCGCAAACGGAGACGCTTCCATGATTGCCAAATCTATTCTTGCTCTCGTCACCATTGCCAGCCTTGCAGGTGCTGTGCCCGCTTTGGCCAATGATGTCCGCATCGAGCAATATGGCTGGTCCAACTCGGCGGGCGGCGCGCAAAACGGTTATTGGAACCGGATGCGTGTTTATCAAAACGGCCATGCCAACACTTCGGCATCCCATCAGCGCGGCTCAGACAACCTCTCCGTGACAGGCCAGGAAGGCTATCGCAACAGAGCGACCAGCTACCAGACGGGCAACCGCAATGCGGCAGGCGTGGCCCAATTCGGTTCAGACCACAACACCATCCTCACGCAGGATGGCAATGGCAACATTGCTGCAGGCGTGCAGGTCGGTCGCGGTTGCGGCGCCAATGTTGCCCAGGCTGGCAGCGGCAATGTGGCAGCCTTCGTTCAATCCTGTGACTGATCAACGGTTTTAGCACTCTCTCTCGACCCGGAGTATGGCAATGTTCATCAATAGAAATGCAAAAAGCACGGTGGCCCTGACATTGCTTATCGCGGCAGTGGGCGGCACCGCAGGTCTCGCCCTTGCAGGTTCAGCCAAAGGACCGCTTCGCTGCGAGCTCAAGGTCACCAATGGTAGTGGCATGACGACGCTTCAGGCCTTCGCCATGTCTGATAAAGCCGTTGACGGCACCTACCGCCTGAAGGTGGATGGCTCCGGCAATGGTGGCTCCAACACAATCCAGCAAGGCGGGCCTTTCAGCGCGACCGCGACCAAGCCGGTCTCGCTTGGCACTGTTTCTCTCGGCTCCGGCTCTGCCTATGACGCCCGCCTCGAAATCACCGCCGAGGGCAGAAGCGTCAAATGCCTGGAAACGGTGGAACCTCGCATCTGAGGCCTATCTATATATGATTCAAAACCGGCCCCCATGGTGGGCCGGTTTTTGCGTTCATTGCATTCTAACCCTAGTAGCCAAGCGCGAATTCCTGGTGGCTGAACGGCAGCTAAATGTCTGATTCCAGATCGGTTCATCCGCATGATGGCATCTTACACCCACACTGAAAGCCAGGGGAGATTGCCATGAACACGATTTTGAAGACCGCCATGATTTGCACCGCACTTGCAGGAACAGCCCTGCCCGCAGTTTCAACACCTGCCATGGCAGGAGGCTCTGTTTCTTTCAATCTTGCTCCTCCAGCCGAAGGTGGCGAGCTGCTCTCGACAGGCATGCGGATCTATTCCATGTATCGCGGCTTGAAGAATGGCGAGATCCGGCAGAATGGTGAAGGCAATGCCGCTGGCCTCTATCAGGGCGGCAGGGGCAATATCGGTTTCATCCGCCAGCGCGGGCAGGATCACAGCGCGACCCTGCGTCAGGAAGGCGACGATAATGCTTACGGCATATTCCAATATGGCCGCGGCACGCGCACCGATGTGGAGCAGCGCGGCTATGGACAAAGCGGCCTGACATTCAGCTATGGCTGGTAAAGCGGGAAAATGAGACCAGACAAGAGCGCCTTCGAAGAAACGAGAGGCGCTCTTTTTGCTTGATGGAATGAGGCATCATCAAAGCATGCTTTGCTGAAGACCAAGCACAGGAAAGCGCATCTTCCGACACAAAACAATTTCTTTTTGAAAGAAGAGAGGTGGCGCACCCGAAGAGATTCGAACTCCTGACCCCCAGATTCGTAGTCTGGTGCTCTATCCAGCTGAGCTACGGGTGCTTGCCTCACCGACTGTCCGTCGGCGTTGGCGATCCTCTAAAGCCTTGCGCCGATGATTGCAAGCGCTTTTGGAGTTATGCCTGTCATTTTCTTGATACAAGTTAGCAAGCTATTGTTTTTGTTATATATTTTTCATGCTCTTGCGCGATAGTCCTCCAAGGAGACCGGACGGTCGGGAATTTCGATTCGAAATTGCGTGCCTCTGACTGGCTTCTCGACCAGCGCAATTGTGCCGCCATGGGCAAGTACCAGCTCCCTGGCAATCGCAAGCCCGAGCCCGGTTCCGCCAGAGCGCGCAGATCCTCTGAACGCGGCAAAGAGGTTCTCCCTCGCCTTCTGCGGCATACCAGGGCCATTATCATCCACGATGATGCTAACGACCGTTCCCACGCGTTGTGCGCTCAGAAGGATGCGGTGCGCCTGCCCCTCTTCCGGTTCCGCCTGAGCGAGCGCCTGTGCGGCATTACGGCAGAGGTTATGGATAACGCGGAAGAGCTGCTCCCCGTCGGCATCCACCTCCAGGTCAGGTGCGATCTGTTCGACGAATTCGATGCTGCCGTCCGGATCGAGTGCCAGGATATCCTGCACATCCTGACAAAGTTCCGCAAGCTTCAGGCGACGTCGCCGTGGGGCAGCCTCGGACGCCTGCCCGTAGGACAAAACTTCACTGGTGTAGCCCACGGCACGATCAATGGTGCGAAGCAGCTTTGGGGCAAAGCTTCGAACCATGGGATCATCCACATCCACAAGCCTATCCGACATCAACTGTGCGGAGGCGAGGATATTGCGCATATCATGATTGATCTTGGAGACGGCGAGCCCCAGATCAGCGAGATTTTTCTGCTGTTTAAGCGTTCTCTGGAGCTCCGTCTGCATGGCCGCCAGATGATGCCCGGCCACTTCCAGTTCGCCCTTGGCGCGGCCCGGCTTGAACACGCGCTGCGGATCTTCCGGCCTTTCCGAGAAGTGCTGCATGCTGTGCGTCAGCCGTCGGATCGGGCTGATCATCATCTTGTTGATTGAAAGATAAATCAGGATAGCGGTAAAAACGGAAATCAGCAGCGATACCGCAAACATAAGCCTGGAAAAGCCAATCATGGCTTTGCGCAAGGCATCATCCGTCATCACCAGTTCGATAATCATATCAGTTTCGCCGATGGGACCGAAGACGCGCATCACGCGCCCACCACCGAGAAACAGCGTTTCGAGCGCATTGCGCATGGAATCGACCATGCCCTCATGCGCCAAATCGAAAGTTTCATCCACCTGGGGCGGCACATCAATGGCTGCAAGCAGGCGCGAGGTTCCATCCTTGCGCAGCGCCAGCACTTTGGTGCCAGTAGCAAGCAAGGTGTCGTTCTGCACTTCCCGTGGCAGTTCCGCCGGTTGCAGGCCATCGATGACAATACCGGCGGCAGCGGCTGTATCCAGCCGATCCCAGAGCCACGTCATTCTCATGACGGAGATGGAGGGGATAAAGATCAAAATTTCCGCAAGCATGATGAAGGCAACCGTCAACCACAGCAGACGGCCAGACAAGCCGCTCAAGCGGCGAGGCATCGGCTCAATGATCTGTTCCGCCTCTTGTGCGGGTGTTTTCCCCACGAGGGCGGATGCGTCCGCCTCACCGGCCATTCGGGTCTCCGATCCACCTGCGCCTAAGTCATGCGCAGGAATTCATGCCTTGACCGCACATACCTGTCTTCTGCCGCGCAGATGGGCAGAGAAGATTGGCGATGTGTTCACTTCGCGCATGAAACGTCATGCCGCGAACATTCGGCTGAAATAGTAAAGGCGTCAGCCGGGTTTTTCTACCCCTCTGACGCCTTTACCGGATTACCTTTCAGTAATCTGGCCGAGTTTTAAAACTCTTCCCAGTTTTCACCGCTCGGAGCCACGGCAACTGCAGCCGATGCACTACCCGTTAATGCACGGGCCAGATTGCCAACCATCTTGCGGGCTGGAGAAGACTTCGGTGCCGCACCTGCCCTTGCCAATTGCGGGGTTGAAGGCGACGTGGCTTTCGGCGTTGCTCTGACAGGAGCGGACGCTGGAGTAGAAATGCGCTGCGTCGTCTGGCGGTCGCCGATCTGGAACTGGGACAAGAGCGAGAACAATGTCGCCGTTTCCTGCGAAAGCTTATGTGTTGCCGCAGAAGTTTCTTCCACCATAGCCGCGTTTCTTTGCGTGACCTGGTCCATCTGGTTCACAGCCGTGTTCACCTCCTGCAGACCTGTCGACTGTTCGCGGGCGGCGGTTGCTATGGAATGGATATGGTCATTGATGCTGAGGACGCGGGTTTCGATCTCGCTCAGGGACGTACCTGTCTTTTGAACGAGATTGACGCCGCCAGCCACTTCCTCACCGGATTTGGTGATGAGAGCCTTGATGTCCTTTGCGGCATTTGCCGATCGCTGTGCCAGTTCGCGAACTTCCTGCGCGACCACCGCAAAGCCCTTACCAGCTTCGCCAGCACGTGCAGCCTCAACGCCTGCATTGAGCGCCAGGAGGTTCGTCTGGAAGGCAATCTCGTCGATCACATTGATGATTTGAGAAATCTCATGTGACGCCTGCTCGATCCGCCCCATGGCCGCAATAGCATCACGAACGACAGTGGCCGATTGCGCAGCACTCTGCTTGGCCTCGGTCACCATCTCGCTGGCTTCCTGGGCGCGGATCGTGGAGGTCTGCACAACAGCTGTAATCTCTTCCAGTGCTGCCGATGTTTCTTCCAGGGCAGCGGCCTGCTGCTCGGTGCGGCGAGACAGGTCATCCGCTGCAACGCGAAGCTCTTCCGAATTGGTAGCAATGGAGCTGGTGGAGGTATGAACTTCCGACATGGTCTTGCGCAGACCATTGATGGCGTCATTCACGTTATGCTGCAGTTCGGCAAATGCACCGTGAAAATCACCGGACATTGTCTCGGTGAGATCACCGACCGCAAGACGCTTCAACACAGCGCTCGTGCGGTTGAGACCACTATCCACGGCTTCCAGAAGCTGATCCACGTTGCGGGCAAACCGATCAAGCGCCGGATCACCGAAATCCTTGTTGATGCGGGAGGAAAAATCACCGTTCGCCGCAGCAGCCATGACGCTTGCCATGCGGTTTTGCAGCGCATCGCTCTTGGCGCGATTGGCGCTTTCCTCGGCATTCATGCGGTTGACTTCGAGACCGTTGCTCTTGAACACTTCAACAGCCGCAGCCATGTCACCGATTTCGTCGGCGCGTCCGAGCGAAGGAATATCGGCTGTGTAATCGCCGGATGCCAGGCGCTTCATGGATTCGGTCAGGTCAGTGATGGGGTGGCTCAGCGAACGGCTGCCGATATAAATGCCAATGCCCGCGCCCAGCACGACGCCGAGCAGCGTAACACCGCCGACGAGCAGGACCAGCGTGCTACCCAGATCCGCAATGTCTTTCTTGATCTGGCTCAGTTCAGCCAGGTCCGAATTGACGATCGCATCGATCTCGCCCTGGAAGGCCTTACGGTTATTGCGGTTTGCTTCGTTGTTGCCCTGCTTGGCAGCGGCCGCCGGCCCCTCTTCCTTTGCAAGACGAACAGTATCGCTCCGGAATGCACGGAACTCCTTGGCGCGCGCTACCATAGCATCGAAAGCGGATTTCTGCGACGCAGGAACGAGGGGCTGCCAAGCGGTTAGAACGCCATCGATCTGGTCCAGGCTTTTCATAAGGCCCTGACCGAATTTTTCCGCATCAGCCGAGTCCTTGGCAGCGTAAATGCCACGCGCCTCCATGACAACGGCTGTCACAGCGCGATTGAGACTCTCACCCCGATAGGCGCGCTCCGCAGCTGCGTTGACCTTTTCCATCTTGTCGTTAAATGCAGAGATGGCAAAGAGCGATAGCCCTCCGGTAATCAGAGCAACAAGGCTCAAGATACCCACCAGAAAGTTGATTTTGCCTCGAATTTTCATCATGCCCTTCTTTCAGTTCCGCATAACCGGTTCACTGAGCCCCCGCTCCCGGCCACTTACTAGAAGTTTGGCATTCAGTAATTAAGGAACACTGAAGAAAAATTATTGCGAGTAGTAGTATTCATTCTCGCCGCCTGCGTGTTGAACCGGTAACCAGAGTGCCCGCCTGACCTGGGTGCGTGGTCCGAGCAATTGACTTTACGAAGCCTATGCCCTTATAAGCCCCGCGTTGTACGGCTTTTACAGCGCGCGCAAGCGCGTTTCCATGCCGTACCGTTTTCAGCAACGCTCTTGCCCCGCGAGGGGCAAATTCAAGAAGGGCCGCACACCGCGGTGTTAAAAAAATGAAGCGTACCTACCAACCGTCCAAGCTTGTTCGCAAGCGTCGTCACGGCTTCCGCGCCCGCATGGCTACCGCTGGCGGCCGCAAGGTTCTTGCTGCTCGTCGCGCACGTGGCCGCAACCGCCTGTCGGCTTAATTGCCGGCTTGCCCGGGAGAATGACGGGCGATGATGTCGAAAGACACAAAAAAGCGAACTGTCGGGCGGTTGAAAAACCGGCCGCAGTTTCTTGCTGTTAGAAACGGTGAAAAACGCCGTGGTCCGTTCTTTCTGGTGGAAGTACTGGATCGTAAGGAGGCCGAAACCGAGCCGCGTGTCGGCTTCACGGTCACCAAAAAACAAGGCAATGCCGTCGAGCGCAACCGGATGAAACGGCGCTTGCGTGAAGCGGTGCGGCAAGAGGCAGGGTCAGCGATGAAAAACGGTCACGATTACGTCATCGTTGCACGTCGCGACGTTCTCACCGCGTCCTTTGCCGAAATGACATCGGCGCTTTCCGCACGGTTGGAAAGCAAGCCGAAACACAAGCGGTCCGAGGGGACCCGTTCCAGGAAAGCATGATGGAAAAGAACCGTAATTACTTCATCGCGATCGCGCTTTCAGTGGTGATCGTTCTTGCCTGGCAGTTCCTCTACATGAACCCGAGGATCGAAGCTCAACGCCGTGCGGAAGAGTCCCTGAAGGCCCAGCAGGGCCAAAGCCAGGTGATTCAGCCGGAAAGCCCCGGCGCGCAAAGCGGTGCGCAGCCGAATGGCACGCTTCCCGGAAATGTTCAGGCGCAGGCACAGGCAACGCGCGAGGAAGCACTGGCCAAGACACCGCGCATAACCATCGATACGCCTGCCCTGTCTGGCTCCATCAACCTCACCGGCGCGCGTTTCGACGACCTGCACCTTCGCGATTATCATGAGACTGTCGATCCGAAGAGCCCGACCATCACGCTCTTTTCGCCCGCCGACACGCGCGATGGTTACTTTACGGAACTGGGCTATATCGGTAGCGCTGAAACGGGCGCAGTTCCCGGGCCCACAACCGTTTGGACAGCACCTGCAGACGCAAAACTGACCGTTCAGACCCCGGTGACGCTGACCTTCACCAACGAAAAGGGTGTGGTCTTCAACCGTACGATCTCCGTCGATGAGCATTACATGCTGACAGTGACGGACAAGATTGAAAATGGCTCCGGCGCACCGATCAACCTTTCCTCCTATGGCCGCGTCACGCGCTACAACAAGCCGGACCATCCGTCCGTCTATGTTATTCATGAGGGCTTTCTGGGCGTGATCGGCGCTGAAGCTGGCCTGAGCGAGAAGAGCTACAGCAGCATCGAGAAGGAAGCGGCAAGCAATCCGAAGGCAACCGGCGGCTGGCTCGGCATTACCGACAAGTACTGGGCAGCAACGCTGATCCCTGCCCAAACCCTGCCTTACGAGTCGCGCTTCACCCACTTTACCGATGGCCAGGCGCGTTATCAGGCCGATTACAAGACCGACAGCTTCACGGTTGCTCCTGCCCAATCGACAGAGGTGAAGAACCTTGTCTTCGCAGGTGCCAAAGAAGTACCGCTCGTGGATGGTTACAAGGAGTCCTTGTCCATTCCGCATTTCGATCTGCTGATCGATTGGGGCTGGTTCTACTTCATCACCAAGCCGATGTTTAAGCTGATGGACTTCTTCTTCCGCTACTTCGGCAATTTCGGGGTCGCGATCCTCTGCACCACCATTGTCGTGAAGGCCTTGTTCTTCCCGCTTGCCAGCAAGCAGTATGCTTCTATGGCGGCCATGAAGCGCGTGCAGCCAAAGATGGAAGAGTTGAAAGCCAAGCATGGCGATGACCGTATGGCCATGCAGCAGGCGATGATGCAGCTTTACAAGGAAGAGAAGATCAACCCGATCGCAGGCTGCTGGCCTGTGGTCTTGCAGATCCCGATCTTCTTCTCGCTGTACAAAGTGATCTACGTCACCATCGAAATGCGCCATGCGCCATTCTTCGGCTGGATTCAGGACCTCTCTGCGCCGGACCCGACATCGCTGTTCAACCTGTTCGGCCTTCTGCCTTACGATGTGCCGCATGCGCTGATGATCGGCGTATGGCCGATCATCATGGGCATCACCATGTTCCTGCAGATGCGCATGAACCCGACGCCGCCAGACCCGACCCAGGCGATGATCTTCACCTGGATGCCGCTGGTATTCACCTTCATGCTGGCATCCTTCCCAGCTGGTCTCGTGATCTACTGGGCATGGAACAATACGCTATCCATTACGCAACAGGCTTTGATCATGAAGCGCCACGGTGCAAAGATCGAATTGTTCGACAACTTGAAAAAGGTCTTCCGGCGAAAGCCGGCCGAGACAAAGTAAAGATCGAAAGCCCCGGCACGCACCGGGGCTTTCCGTATAGGGACTTCTGTAAAGGGCTACGAATGACTGACACGATCTCAAAAGCAGACCTGCCGCTCTTCGGACGCCCGTGGATTTTCATCCGTGGCGTGCCTTCCATGAAGTTCCTGCCGCCCGAAGGCCCGCTGGAAGTGGCCTTTGCCGGACGCTCCAACGTTGGCAAGTCCTCGCTCATCAATGCGCTGGTGGGCCAGAAAGGTCTGGCGCGGACCTCCAACACGCCGGGCCGTACGCAGGAACTGAATTACTTTGTGCCGGAAGGCTATTCCGGCGAAGGCGATGACCTTCCCCCCATGGCACTCGTGGATATGCCCGGCTACGGCTATGCGCAGGCACCCAAGGACCAGGTGGATGCCTGGACAAAGCTGGTATTCGATTATCTGCGAGGTCGCGCCACGCTGAAGCGTGTCTATGTGCTGATCGACAGCCGTCACGGGCTGAAGAAGAATGACGAGGAGGTTCTCTCGCTTCTCGACAAGGCTGCCGTGTCCTACCAGATCGTGCTGACCAAGACCGACAAGATCAAGCCGCCAGCTGTCACGCGATTGATTGCGGAAACCGTCGAGAAGATACGCAAGCGCCCTGCCGCTTATCCGGAAGTTATAGCCACATCCTCGGAGAAGTCTGAAGGGCTGGATTCGCTGCGCGCTGAAATCGCCAAAACCGTCGGCAAGAGCCAATAAAAAAGCGAGCGGCCAAAAGCCGCTCGCCCGCATTGACGTGTACTGTTGGAACTGAGTTACATCTTCGGCAGCATGACATGGTCGATGACGTGGATCACGCCATTCGACTGCTTGACATCGGCAATGGTGACCTTTGCCACATCACCCATCTCATCTGTCAGGGTAATGTTCTTGCCCTTCATCTTCGCCTTGAGGATGCAGCCGCCCACCGTCTTCACATCGTGTTCGCCACCGTCGCTCTTGATCATCTTGCCCAGTGCACTGGACATGACGTCAGCTGCCACGACGTGGCAGGTCAGCACTTTGGTGAGCTGCGCCTTGTTCTCCGGCTTCAAAAGGCTATCCACAGTGCCCTTCGGCAGCTTGGCGAAGGCGGCATTGGTAGGCGCAAATACTGTGAAGGGGCCCTTGCCTTCAAGCGTATCAACCAGACCGGCGGCCTTCACCGCCGCAACCAGTGTCGTATGATCTTTTGAATTTACGGCGTTTTCGACGATGTTCTTCGTTTCGTACATCGCCGCACCACCGACCTTGGGGTTCGCGGCTTGCGACACGAGTGTCGAGCCAGCGAGAATGGCGGTAGCAAGAACGGTATGGGTTACGACCTTGAACATGGACATTTCCTCTTCCTTCGTTCGAACGCCGGCGGGCGAGCCGCGCGGGTGATCCACACCATCGGGATCAAACAGAAGGACGAGCGCATTTTCAGAAAAGTTTCACTCAGCCGCATTTTTTCGACTGAGATTGAGGGATGCGCTTTCAGGGCATCCGAACCTGACCGGACGCGACCACAGGGCCCGTCGGTGATTTATTCGGTGAGCCGCCTTCCGGCTCAAGGCTCACAGCGAGAGTCACACCGCTGGTGAGTTCGCCGCGCATGGCGTCGGGAATGACAACCTCGCCCTCGCCGCTTTGCGGCAGCACACCCAGTGACACGGCGGGATCTTTTCCACGGATCATCCATAGCTCCAGCGATTTCGGCTGTGCCTGACCGTTGGCAATTGGAGTTACGCGAATTCTGCCACTCTCTGGGTTAAAGTCTGCTGCAAGGCTGAACACATTATCGCTGTGGCCCTCCAGCTGAGCGTGAAGAAGACGTTCTGGGGTGGCAGGCGAGGATGGTGGGCGAACACCAAAGGTCACGACACCGATCAGCATGGCAAAGGACCCGAAGGCCAGCGTGCGCCAGAGAGGTGCGGATGCCCACAGCTTCGGCCATACCGCCGCGCTGGACCTCGGCCGCTCCGTCGTACCAAACAAACGATGCTCTATCGAAGGCAGAACTGTTGCGGCAGGCACCTGCAACGAATAGGCCTCATCCAATGGCGCAAGGTTATCTTCCCATCGCGCTACGATGGCGGCGAACGCTCGGTCTCGCCTTAAACGCTGCTCAACCTTCTGCCTCTTTTCGCTGGAAAGGACGCCAAGAACATATTCGCCCGCGAGAACCTCATCTCGGGCACGGTCTCCTTCGCTCTGGTCAGGATTGCTCATTGGTTCATGCACTCTCTGAGTTTCAGCAGGCTTCGCCTGAGCCAGGTGCGCATGGTGTTCAACGGAACACCATAAAGATCCGCTAGTTCCTGATAGCTCAAGCCATCGACATAGGCGGCGCGCACAGCACCAGCTCGATCAGAATCCAATTCTTGCATGCACCTGTCAATGCGTCTGCCCTCACCTTTGATAACACATTTCGTCTCAGGATCAGGTGAGGGATCGACATCCCATTCCGCCCCCTCGTCCAGACTATCCGTTGAAGGATGCCTGCGGCGCAAAACGTCCAGTGAATGATTGCGTGCCACCGCCGTTAACCACGGCAAGGCACTGGTGGATGAGCCAGAAAAGCGATCTGCGCGATACCAGATTTTCACGAAAACCTCCTGCAAAGCATCTTCTGCTTCATGCCTGTCTTTTAAGAGACGAAGGCAAACGCCGAAAAGTTTCGGAGACACTTTTGCATAAAGTGCGCGAAAAGCACCACGATCCTGCAGGGCAATGCGGGCCAGAAGCTCGGGAAGTTCCGCGTCACCGATCATGCATCGCCTCTCAATGAGAATTTACTGACGGAAGGTTAACGCTGGCTACGTGCATTTGTTGGGCGCGGATTGTTTCCTCTGTCAAAAACATGGGTTAAAAGGCCGCACGCGAGATTCCAGAGGTATTTTCATGTCACCATCCGAAAGCGAGATGCAGGCCCGCTTGCTGGCACAGGCGTTGCCTTTCATGCAGCGTTACGAGAACAAGACCATCGTTGTGAAATATGGTGGTCACGCCATGGGCGATACGGCTCTCGGCAAGGCTTTCGCGGAAGATATCGCGCTGTTGAAGCAATCGGGCGTAAACCCCATCGTCGTCCACGGCGGCGGACCGCAGATCGGTGCAATGCTGTCCAAAATGGGCATCGAATCCAAGTTCGAAGGCGGCCTGCGCGTGACGGACCAGAAGACGGTTGAGATCGTCGAGATGGTTCTGGCGGGCTCGATCAACAAGGAGATTGTCGCCCTCATCAACCAGACGGGTGAATGGGCCATTGGCCTTTGCGGCAAAGATGGCAACATGGTTTTCGCTGAAAAGGCGAAGAAGACCGTGATCGACCCGGAATCGAATATTGAGCGTGTTCTTGATCTCGGTTTCGTCGGCGAAGTGGTGGAAGTAGACCGCACCCTGCTGGATCTTCTGGCCAAATCGGAGATGATTCCGGTCATCGCACCGGTCGCACCGGGCCGTGATGGCGCGACTTACAACATCAATGCCGATACATTTGCAGGCGCCATTGCCGGTGCGCTGCGGGCTGACCGCCTGCTGTTCCTGACGGACGTACCGGGTGTGCTCGACAAGGACAAGAACCTGATCAAGGAGCTTTCCGTTGCTGAGGCGCAGGCGCTTATCAAGGACGGCACGATTTCCGGCGGCATGATCCCGAAGGTTGAAACCTGCATCGACGCCATCAAGGCTGGTGTGCAGGGCGTTGTCATCCTCAACGGCAAGACCTCGCATTCTGTCCTTCTGGAAATCTTCACCGAAGGTGGCGCAGGCACCCTTCTGGTTCCGTAAAGCTAGGCTGGCGCATTTTTCGTACGCAAAGCCGCTTAGCCGTTTTGCTGGAAATGCTTTACAGAACGACGATCCCAAGGATGCCTGTGAGAATAAGCAGGCATCCTGCCACTTCCAGCCGATTGACGCGTTCCTTGAAAACGAGCGCCGAGGCAATGAAGGTGAAGACAAGCTCAATCTGCCCTAGCGCACGCACATAAGCGACCTGCTGCAGGGTCATGGCAGTAAACCACCCGGCGGACCCGACCACCCCCGCCATGCCGACGAGCGATGACGATCGCCAGGACCGGACCACCCTTCCGATTTCGCTGCGGTCCGTGAGCAACATCCAAATCAGCATGTAGACTGTTTGAAAGCCGGTGACGCAGACAAGTGTGACAGCGGCCTGCATCAGCGGGTTGGGGCCATCCAGAGAAAGTGAGGCGGAGCGATATGCCACGGCAGAAATGCCGAACACGCCTCCAGAGGCAATCCCAATCATGGCGGTGCGGCTGAACAGCGCTGCGAATAGGTTGCCAATGGTGAGCTTCGTGCGGGCAACAGATATCAGCATGACGCCCAAAACGCCGACGATGATGGAAAGTACCACGCCGAGTTTTAGCGTTTCGCCCAAGATGATCAGCCCGAAAACTGCCGCCTGCATGGGTTCCGTTTTCGAATAGGCGGTGCCAACTGTGAAGTTGCGCAGGGAAAACAGGTAGACCAGCATGATGGTCGCATAAATTTGCGCCAAGCCGCCAACGACGGCCCAGAAGGCAAAGGGGAGATTAAGCGCTGGCAGGGAATAGCCCGCCCAGAAATGCAGGGCGAGCACATAGAGAAGCGCGATCGGAAAGCCGTAGCCGAAGCGCACGAAACTGGCACCGCGCGTGCCAAGGCTGGTGCGCAGATGGCGCTGCAAGGCAGACCGCAAATTTTGCAGAAAAGCCGCGGCGATTGTGATGGGGATCCAGAGTTCCATTCTCTCCGGGTATCACGGAGTTCTGAGAGTGGCCAAGGCATGGGAGCGACGAAACGGTTCTCCCTTTTCATTTCTCGGATGAACAGGCATAAAGCCTCCATGCCAAAGCTTAACAACGCGCCACAGCCCGCCGAATTTGCCCATGTCCGTGATTGGGTGTTCGATCTCGACAACACGCTTTATCCGCACCACATCAATCTGTTCTCGCAGATTGATCGCAACATGACGGCCTTCGTCTCTGAATTGCTGCAAATGGAGCCGGAAGAGGCGCGCAAGGTCCAAAAGCGCTATTACCACGACCATGGCACAACGCTGCGTGGGCTGATGCTGCATCATAAGATTGATCCCAATGCGTTTCTGGAACGAGCGCATGCTATCGACTATTCCATGCTGCTGCCGGACCCCACGCTGGGAGAAGCGATCAAGGCTTTGCCGGGCCGCAAGTTCATCTTTACCAATGGCACCGTTGCCCATGCGCAAGCGGCAGCGCGAGCGCTCGGCATCCTCGATCATTTCGACGATATCTTTGATATCGTAGCAGCCGAATACGTGCCGAAACCGGCGGGTGAAACCTATGACAAATTTACCCAGCTCAAGCGGATCGACACGCGCAATGCGGCCATGTTCGAAGACCTGCCACGCAATCTGGAAGTGCCGCGTGCGCTTGGCATGAAGACTGTTCTTCTGGTGCCACGCAATCTGGGGGATTTCGTCATTGAGCGTTGGGAACAGGCCGATGACGAAGACCCCAATGTGGATTTCTTGACAGATGATCTGGCGAGTTTCCTGAAGGCTTTGCTGCCTTGAATCTGGATTAGATTACCAAAGTTTCACCCAGCCTTACGGGGTTTTAAGTGGCGATAGTCCGCCACCGCACCTACCTTTGTTTCATACCGACAAAGGAAAGGAAGCAATCCCATGACGGTCAAGAAACTTGCGCTTGCGGCGCTGAGCGCAACATTCCTTGTAGGCGCGATGGTACCCGCCAGCTTCGCAGCACCGGGCGGCCCCGGTCGTGGCCCTGGCGGACATGGCCCTCATGCCGGGATCATGCGCGAACTCATGTTCGTGCGCCTGCTGAAGGATGCCGATACCAACAAGGACGGCAAGATCAGCAAGGAGGAGTTCACGGCCTATGAGACCAAACTTTTTGACGCGGCAGACGCGAACAAGGATGGCATTCTGACGCCGGGAGAGCTTCGCAAATATCACGAAGCCAAGATGGAAGAGTGGCGCGAGAAGCGCAAGGCGGCGCGTGCGGAAGCCGCTGATGACGACCAGGATGACATGGCACCTGATGCGGCCGCACCGCCGCCACCACCCGGCGCAGATGCTCCCCCACCACCGCCGCCTGGCAAGGATGCACCTCCCCCACCGCCACCAGGCAAGGATGGCCCTGGCCCAAAACACGGTCCGCGTGAAATGGGCGAGCGTGGCCCTGGCAGAGATGGCCCTCGCGCCGGCATGCGACACGGCATGATGAGTGCCGGCATCTTCCGCTTTGCCGATACGGATGAGAATGGTCAGATCAGTCGCGAGGAAGCAACGGCTGCTGCGAACAAACTGTTCGACCGTCTGGATCGCAACAAGGATGGCGTCATCTCCATAGACGACATGCCGGATCGCCCGCTGTAATCGCCTCTCTCAGGGCGAACAGAGAGCCTGCCCCACCGCCGCGGGGCAGGCTTTTTCGTATCATGCGGAAACGCGCTCGAGCTTATAGAAATCGGCAATCACGTCCCAGGCCTGTTCTGCCGTCTCAACGAAATTGATCAGCTCCATGTCTTCCGGCGCGATCGTGCCGAAATCGGCCAGCGATTGAAAATCGATGATTCGGTGCCAGAATTCCTTGGCAAACAAAATGAGCGGGATGCGCTCCATGCGCCGCGTCTGGATCAGCGTCAGTGCCTCGAACAATTCATCCAGCGTGCCAAAACCACCGGGGAATACCGCAATCGCCCGCGCCCGCATGAGGAAGTGCATTTTGCGAATGGCAAAGTAGTGGAAGTTGAAGCTCAACTCCGGCGTGACGTATTCGTTCGGTGCCTGTTCGTGCGGCAGGAGAATGTTGAGGCCAATCGTCGGCGCGCCTGCTTCTGCGGCACCCCGGTTACCGGCCTCCATCACACCCGGACCACCGCCCGTGACCACCACGAATTCATGATGATCGAGCGTTGCGGAATGTTTTGCGCAAAGGCCCGCGAACTTGCGCGCCTCTTCATAAAAAACAGAGGCCTGTTTGAGATTTTCCCGCTGAACCTCGTTCTTGGCAGCCCAAGGCTCGGTGCCAGGCGCGGGAATACGTGCACCACCGAACAGCACGACAGTGGACTTGATGCCCATTTCCGTCAGCAGCATTTCCGGCTTTAGCAGCTCCAGTTGCAGGCGAACGGGGCGCAATTCCTGACGGCAAAGGAAATCCTCATCCACATAGGCAAGCCGATAGGCGGGCGATTCCGATTGCGGGGTTTTTGGAATTTTGCGGGCTCGAAGCTTATCAACGGAGCTAGCTTTCAGCGGGTCCCACACACCATCGTTGCGGCGCATTTTCCGCTCGTCGCCCGTATCTGCCATACCGCTTTTCCTCTTTATCCGAATCAGTGAAACGCCAATTCAGATTGACGCATTTGAGACGCTCGCATAGAGCAAAAGGCACTATTTTGCCAGTCGGCACAGACCTTCCACTCAATCACGATCTGCCTGATAGACTAGGAACTCCCATGACCAGCACTGTGAGCCAGGATTACTCCTCACTCGAAGCCATCATCGAAAAAGCCTTCGATGAGCGTGACAGCGTCAGCACCAGCACCAAGGGCGAGATCCGCGATGGCGTGGATGAAGCGCTGAACCTGCTCGACAGCGGCAAGTTGCGCGTGGCAACACGCGGCGCCGATGGCAACTGGACTGTCCATCAGTGGCTGAAAAAGGCCGTGCTTCTCTCCTTCCGCCTCAACGACATGGAGGTCGTGAAGGGTGGTCCGGGCAATTCCACCTGGTGGGACAAGGTGCCTTCCAAATTCGAAGGCTGGGGCGAAAGCGAATTCCGCAGCGCCGGTTTCCGCGCCGTGCCCAACGCAGTTGTTCGCCGCTCTGCCTATATCGCGCCAAGCGTTGTCTTGATGCCTTCCTTCGTCAACCTCGGCGCTTATGTCGGTGAAGGCACCATGGTGGATACCTGGGCAACCGTTGGCTCCTGCGCCCAGATCGGCAAGCATGTTCACCTCTCCGGCGGCGTTGGCATTGGTGGCGTTCTGGAGCCGATGCAGGCAGGCCCTACCATCATCGAAGACAATTGCTTCATCGGTGCCCGCTCCGAAGTGGTGGAAGGCTGCATCATTCGCGAAGGCTCCGTTCTTGGCATGGGCGTCTATATCGGCAAGTCAACCAAGATCGTCGACCGCGCCACCGGCGAAGTCTCCTACGGCGAAGTTCCGCCCTACTCGGTCGTCGTGGCGGGCTCCATGCCCTCCGGCAATGCCACCATGGGCAATGGCCAGCCCGCGCCGCACCTCTACTGCGCGGTGATCGTAAAGCGCGTCGATGAAAAGACCCGCTCCAAAACCGGCATCAACGAATTGTTGCGCGATTAATACCTCAAAAAGAGCATAGCCATGGCCGCCACCGATCCCGTCCGCAACCTCGAGACCCTGATCCGCTGCCCTTCGGTAACCCCGAAGGAAGGCGGCGCGCTGACGGAACTGGCGGCCATGCTGGAGCCACTGGGCTTTTCGATCCACCGCATGGTGGCAAGTGAAGCAGGCACACCGGACATTGAAAACCTCTATGCGCGGCTTGGCACATCCGGCCCGCACCTGATGTTTGCCGGACACACCGATGTGGTACCGGTGGGCGATGAGGCCGCATGGACGCACCCGCCGTTTGCAGCGGACATTGCCGATGGCATGATGTTCGGGCGCGGCGCTGTGGACATGAAGGGCGGCATTGCCTGCTTCGTCGCAGCGGTTGCCCGCCACATAGAGCAGCACGGCGCACCGAAGGGCTCCATCTCCTTCCTTATCACTGGAGACGAGGAAGGCCCGGCAATAAACGGGACGGTGAAACTGCTGCAATGGGCAGCCGAACGCGGCGAGCGCTGGGATGCCTGCATTGTGGGCGAGCCGACGAACCCGGATCGCCTGGGTGACATGATCAAGATTGGCCGTCGCGGCTCGATCTCCGGCACCGTCACCGTTCACGGTGTTCAAGGCCATGTGGCCTATCCGCATCTGGCCGACAACCCGCTTCGCACCGTGGCTGTCATGGCGCAAGGCTTGATGTATCCGCCGCTTGACCACGGAACGGAGCAGTTTCCGCCGACCAATCTGGAAGTCACCTCCATCGACACCGGCAATCCGGCAACGAACGTCATTGCTGCGAAGGCTACCTTCAGCTTCAATGTTCGCTTCAACGATACCTGGAGCGCGGAAAGCCTGCAGGCGGAACTTTTAAAGCGGTTGGAACAGGCAGCGGCGAACGAGACCTTGCGGCCCGGTCGCCAGCCTATGCGCTATGAGATTGTCTGGTCCGAGCGGCCAAGCCATGTTTTTCTGACCCGCGATGATGCGCTTATTTCCTCGCTATCGGCTGCGATTGAGGCAAAGACGGGCCAGACGCCAGTACTTTCAACAACCGGCGGCACTTCGGATGCCCGCTTCATCAAGGATTACTGCCCGGTGGTGGAGTTTGGCCTTGTGGGCCAGACCATGCACATGGTGGATGAGCGGGTGGCGGTGAAGGATCTAGAAGACCTTACAGGTATCTATTCCCTGTTCATCGAGCGTTGGTTCGGGAATGCCACCTCTTGAGAAAATTCGCCCGCAGTGGTTGGCGCTTTGGCAACTTGCCAAAGGCGATGCCAGAGGCCTATCGGCTTTCGATATAACCGATCGTGGCGTCATACTCTCGTTCTGGGCTTTCGTTTATTACTTGCCAGCATTTCTCATTCACGCCGTCCTTGCGCGCGTCAATTACCTGGCAATTTCCCCGGATCTCGGTCGGTCAAATATTACCTTCCTGTTTCAATCGCTTTTCATGCAGATCGGCGGCTGGCTCAGCCTGCTCCTCAGCATCTGCGTCTTTGGCTTTGCACTCGGGCTTCGACCTTTGTTGCGATTGATCATTGTCATGGTCAATTGGGGAAGTATTCCACTACTTTACATCGTGTATGGTCTTGTCTACCCGCTGCTTTTGCTCACGAGTGGCCAAACCGTGATTTCCTGGCTGTTGCAGATTTCGCTGCTTCTTGCAGTCACTGTAAGTCTGCTGCTTCTCATATGGCGTATCCTGGCGACGGTCGCTGGAGGCCACGGAGCTAAGCGAGCAGGCTATATCTTTCTCGTTGGCATCTCGTCACTTTGGGTGGCCCACGCCCTTGAATCTTCGATGCGATTGACTATTCCCTAATGCTACAACTTTCCTCCCGGAGCATGTCGCTTGCCGTCCATCACTGAAGTCAGACTTTACCTGATCGGCCTTTGGCTGCTGGTCAAAGGAGACCGCACCGGCCTTGCCTATGTGGATTTTTCCGACCGCGGGATGATGCGTTCATTCTGGTCTATTGTCTGGTGCCTGCCAGCCATCGGCTTTTCCTGGATCTGGTGGAGACTGGCGGTGCTGGAAACGCTGCCGCCTGATTACAAGCTGGGCGGCATCTTCTTTTTGCGCATGGGCATGTTGGAGGCCACGAATTGGCTTTTGCCGCTGGTGCTGGCGGGGCTCCTGGTGCTGATCATGGGGCTCGGCAAACATTTTCCGGCTGTGGTATTTACCGCCAATTGGATGTCGCTACCGTTTTCTTATCTATACGGCGTGCTCAGCCTGCTGCTGGTGGTCGCACCCGGCCTCACGGGCATTATTGCACTCGTCTGGCTTGCTGCCATCGTGGCGCTCATCGTCAGCCTTTCGCGGGTGTTCCGCATGGTCATCGGGCCGCACGGCTTGACGATCACGGCCCTCACAATGGTGCTGATCGTGCCGTCACTGCTCATATCCGACGCGTTGGAGAAGTTCCTCGACGTTTACCCCGGCTGATGCAGCCTAGGGATAATCGACCTGCATGAAATACAAACCGTCCGGTGGAGCAACCGGGCCGCAGGCTGCGCGATCGCGCGCTTCCAAAGCTGCTCGAACATCGTCCGGGGACATCTTTCCTTCACCAGCAAGCTTAAGCGTGCCTGCGAACGAGCGGATTTGGTTATGCAGGAAGCTTTGCGCCGAAGCGCGGATTTCGATCAATTCACCAGTGCGCGTGACATCCAGCCGGTCGAGCGTTCTGACGGGGCTTTTTGCCTGACAATGAACCGAGCGGAAGGTTGTAAAATCATGATGGCCGACAAGCATTTGCGCCGCCGCATGCATGGCCTCGTGATCGAGATCCTTAGACACCCACCATGCACGTTTGGCCTCGACCGCCAAAGGTGAGCGACGGCTGATGACACGGTAGAGATAATGACGGCGAAGCGCTGAAAATCGCGCATCGAAATCATCCGATACGCGCTCGACCTCCAGCACGGAGACCTTCTCCTCTCTCATCATCAAATGCGCATTGACGGCATTGCGGAGTTTGTGCGGAGCCCACTCGCGCGAAAGATCGGCATGGACGACTTGTCCAAGCGCATGAACACCGGAATCCGTGCGCCCTGCGCCGCGTATCGTCACCGTCTCCTGCGTTAGCGAGAGAATGGCACCTTCCAGTGCGGCCTGCACGGAATGGCCATTCTCCTGTTTTTGCCAACCAACATAGGGCGTGCCATCATATTCCACGGTCATTTTGAAGCGTGGCATCAGCCGACCCTCGCGCCTTTGGCAAAGGTCGTTCCACGAAGAAACTCAGAAGCGTCCAGTGCCTTGCCACCTGCTTTTTGAAGCCGCAATAGGCGGATAGAACCTGTGCCGCAAGCGATGGTCAGTTGAGCATCAAGTACGGTTCCGGATTCTCCCTCGCCGTCCGCCACTTGGCTCGCCAACACCTTGATGCGCTCCGGCTTGCCGTTCAGTTCAGCTTCGAACCAGGCACCAGGAAAGGGGGAAAGACCGCGAATGTGATTGTGCACTTCGGCAGCGCTACGGCTGAAATCGATGCGTGTTTCACCCTTGTCGATTTTGGAGGCGTAGAGAACGCCTTCCTCTGCCTGTGGAACCAATGGAAGATTACCCTCTTCCAGCTTTGCCATAGCCTCAACCATGGCGCTCGCACCAACAGCCATCAGAGCGTCATGCAGTTCCCCGGCGGTCATATCCGGTTCGATGCTAACCTCGCGCGTGATGGCAACGGGCCCTGTATCCAGCCCCTTTTCCATTTTCATCACCATCATGCCGGTTTTGGCATCTCCAGCCATGATGGCACGTTGAATGGGGGCGGCCCCTCGCCAGCGCGGCAGAAGCGAGGCATGGCCATTATAAGCGCCAAGCCCCGTGCCTTCCAGAACATCGACCGGCAGCAACAGCCCATAGGCCACAACAACAGCAACATCCGCACCGAATTCGCGAAAGCGCTGGCGATCTTCTGCTTGCTTGAAATTGAGAGGCGTGAGAACCGGAATGCCCAGCGCTTCAGCGGCCTGATGCACGGGAGATTTCTGCAGGTCCAGCCCGCGGCGACCGCCGGGCCTTGGCGGTTGGGTATAGACCGCTACAATGTCATGGCCCGCTTCGGCCAGCGCTTTTAGCGTGGCAACGGAAAAATCCGGCGTTCCCATGAAAATTACTCGAAGCGCCATGGCGCGAACTCCTTCATGCGCAGGCACGAATGCGCAGCACGCGATGCGCGCTCATTTCAATCAGATCTTGCTGCGCGCTGCCTTGGTGAACCTCTTGATGACCATCTCACGTTTCAAGCGCGAAATGTAATCGATGAAGAGGACGCCATTCAAATGATCGATTTCATGCTGGAGGCAGGTCGCAAGCAGCCCGTCTGCTTCCAGGAGATGTTCCTTGCCGTCGCGGCCAATATGCTTGACGGTGACGCCGGCCGGGCGTTCAACCTCAGCATAATATTCAGGAATGGACAGGCAGCCTTCCTCATAAACCGAGCGTGCATCAGTGGAGGCAACAATCTCCGGATTGATGATGACGAGCGGGTTTTTCTCATCCCCTTCCTTCGATACATCCACCACGAGAATACGGCGTGCAACGCCGATCTGGATGCCAGCCAGGCCGATGCCGGGTGCATCGTACATGGTTTCCAGCATGTCATCGGCGAGCTTCAAAACATCGGAATCCACCTGCTCGATGGGCTGCGATACCTGACGCAGAAGGGGGTCCGGGAGAATGATGAGAGGCTTGATGGTCATGCGCATCCCCATAACTGATCTTTTTGCGATAGGGAACATCCGGTAAAGCGCCAAACCGGCAGAAATCGTCGTTTGTTCTTGTTTTGATCTTCCCAAGGCCTGCGAGTTTCTCTAGTCTGCGGGCATGCAAAACCAGAGCGCTTCATTTTTCGACCGGCTTATAGGCCTGCTTGCGGGCGACGGCTTTATTCTTCTCAGCCTCGGTCTGGCCGTGGGGCTCGTTTTTGCCTGGCTGTTTTTGCGCCGAGGCCAAAGCGGAAGCGACGAGATGGACCAGCGCTTTGCGGAACTGATGCGAGCCCAGGTGGAAATGCAGGGCCGCGTTTCTGCCATGACCGAGGCGCTTGCGGCGCGGCAGTCGGAACTCAATCGCGGCGTCAACCAAAGACTGGATGGCATGGCGCATCGCCTTGGCAGCAGCATTGCCGAACAGACCAAGAGCACCCACGACAATCTTCGGGTGTTGCAGGAACGGCTCGCGGTAATCGATGCGGCCCAGAACAACATCCAGTCACTTGCCAAGGATGTGGTGGGTCTTCAGGCCATTTTGTCCAACAAGCAGACGCGCGGCGCTTTCGGGCAGGGACGAATGGAAACCATCATCGCCGATGCGCTGCCCAAAGGCAGCTACCGCTTTCAGGCCACTCTCTCCAATGGCATGCGCCCGGATTGCCTGATCAATATGCCAAATGATGCACCGCCATTGGTGGTGGATGCAAAGTTTCCCTTGGAAGCCTGGCACTCTTTCCGAGATGCACCACAAGCGGATTTGAAGCGCATTGCCGGGCAACAATTCCGCCGCGACCTGGAAAAGCACATTGGTGATATTGCCGATAAATATCTCCTATCAGGGGAAACGCAGGATACTGCATTTCTGTTTGTGCCATCCGAATCGATCTTTGCCGAAATCCACGAACACTTCGAAGGCTGCATCGCCAAGGCGCAGCGCTCCCGCATAGTCATCGTGTCTCCATCGCTGCTGATGCTGTCCATACAGGTCATTCAAGCCGTGCTAAAGGACCAGCGTATGCGGGAACAGGCTCACCTGATCCAAGGGGAGCTTGCGTTTCTCATGGAAGATCTCGGGCGCCTGGATGAGCGCACACGCAAGCTGCAATCGCATTTTGCCGCAGCACAGAAGGATGTGGAGCAGATCCTCACCTCCTCCGACAAACTGCAAAAGCGTGGCGGGCGCATCTCGGCACTTGATCTGGAAAGCGAGCGGCAGGCGGAACTGCCCCTCCCCCCACAGGAAAATCGTGGCGTGGAGAGCCGCACCGGCATGCTCAAGTTAAGGGTGGTTGACGAGGATTGATCGGATGGGCAGTGTCCGCGCACGATATTCTCATAAACAGGCTGAATTTTCATGATTACCGTTTTCGGCTCCATCAACATGGATCTCATTGCCACCACCGCACGCCTGCCGAAGCCCGGCGAAACCGTCGCCGGACAGGATTTTTCAACGGCAGCAGGCGGCAAGGGCGCAAATCAGGCGCTGGCGGCGCAACGTGCGGGTGCACAGGTTCGCATGGTGGGAGCGGTTGGACGCGATGGTTTTGCTGAACCGGCTCTTGCACTTTTGAAGCAAGCAGGCGTTTTCCTTGAAGCGGTTAAGCCGGTTGATCAGCCTACCGGAACGGCGCTTATTCTGGTTGGTGGCGATGGCGAGAACATGATTGCGGTGGTGCCGGGTGCCAATGGCACGGTTTCCGCCCCTGATGCCGAACAGGCCGTAACCTCGATGAATGCGGGCGATCTGCTGATGCTGCAAATGGAAGTGCCAGCTGAAGCTGTTGAGAACGCGATGACCTCGGCCCGGACGAAGGGCGTCACCACGATTTTCAACACTGCTCCGCTGACGGACGATGCGATCCGCCTGTCGCGCCTTGCAAGCATCCTCGTCTCGAACGAAACCGAATTTGAACTGCTGATCGGTCGCCACGGTCTTTCCACTGAGGAACGTATCGAGGCCATGCGCGCACTCGCTGCCGAAACAGGTCAGTCGCTCGTCGTGACACTTGGTGCAGACGGTGTTGTTGCCCTGCATGAGGGTGAATTGCTGCGAGCCTCAGGCTTGAAGATCACACCGGTCGACACGGTAGGTGCGGGCGATACCTTCTGTGGCTATTTGGCCGCCAGCCTGGACAAGGGCCTTTCATTTGCCGATGCCTTGCGGCGTGCGGCTGTGGCTGGTTCGCTTGCTTGCCTGAAGGCGGGCGCTCAACCATCCATCCCCCTCGGTGGCGAGGTTGACAAAAGCCTCTGACAGCAGCCAGCCGGAGCGCTTGCAGGACGCCTCTCCCGCCCCCATATGTTCAGGGTAAACACGCGCATGCCGTTCTGTGGGTGCGCAAATGGTCGCTTGTCTTCAAGGACTGTATCATGAGCCGTATGACACCTTTCGCCAGCCCGCTGCTGTTGGGCTTCGACACGATGGAAAAGACACTGGAGCGTCTCGCCAAGGCGAATGACGGCTATCCCCCCTATAACATCGAGCGCCTTCGACCATCCGTTAACGGAGAGCCGGAGCGTTTGCGAATCACCTTGGCCGTCGCCGGATTTTCAGAGGACGATCTGGACGTCACCATTGAAGAGAATCAACTGATTATCCGCGGACGGCAGGTTGAAACCGGCGAGAGGGAGTATCTTTATCGCGGAATTGCAGCGCGGCAGTTTCAGCGAATGTTTGTTTTGGCCGATGGAATGCAGGTTTCAGGTGCGGGATTGCGCAATGGACTGCTTGCAGTTGATTTGATCCGCCCGGAACCTGAAAGAATGGTGCGAAAAATTAATATTTCCGTCTCAGACTGATCTCCGTGGCTGTCCCGGCCACAGCAGAACAGACGGAGGCACTCATGCTCCTCAAGCAGGCAACGGCGAAACTTACTGAAAATGAGCTGGCTCATCTGGGTGCTGGCGAAGTTGGCTATATCCGCAAGATGCGGTTCGAAGATATCAGCCGCTGCTTCCCGGAAGCGCCGGAGATCGATCCAACGCTTGACCTCTGGGCTCTGTTTGGCGCGGACGGCACACCGATCCTGCTGACAGACAATCGCTCCAGCACGTTCTTCAAGGCTGCGGAAGACGATCTTCGCACGGTCAGCCTGCATTAAAATTGGCTGAGACTAAAAGCGGGTCAATGAAGGCCCGCTTCAGAGGCTTATGCCCGGTTGTGATGTCAGGCGGCAGAATAAAACAGTTTTTTTCTTGGCCACGTCATCCGCCACACGGCAGCCATCTGCGACCATATCTCCTAGATTGATCAATAGATTCGCTCATTTACCGGTCTCTTCTGGGCTCAGCCTCGCAAGCTCAATCTCAAGCTAAAGCTCGCATTCGACACCAATTTCGGTAACAACAGCGCCCGCCCAAGGTGTTGAGAGGCAATCTGTTGCCAGGACGAGCCGGTCTACACCGGCTACACTCTCTGAAACGTCAAATAAGCGGAAGAGCGGCCTTCACGACGTGCCTTAGCCTCATAGCGCGTGCTTGGCCACGTCGGGTAAGGCTGAAGCCAATCGGAAGGCTGCTGCGCTGTCCAGGCAAAGCCACCGTGGCGGTGCGTATGCTGCAAGGTCCAGTTTACATAGGTGTCTATGTCCGAGGCGAAGCAAAACAGGCCGCCGGGTTTCAACACCCGATGGAAGCGTGCGAGGTTAGCCTGCGAAACGAAGCGGCGCTTCCAGTGTTTGCGCTTCGGCCATGGGTCGGGATAGAGAAGATCGATCTGGTCGATCGAACCATCCGGCAGCCAATCCAGAAGCTCCGTGGCATCGTCGTCATAAAGGCGAATATTCTCCGCATTCACTTCTTCGATCTTCGCCAGCAGCTTTGCCATGGAATTTATGAAGGGCTCGACACCGATGAAGCCGGTGACAGGGTGTTCCTGCGCGCGGTGAATGAGGTGCTCGCCGCCACCGAAGCCAATTTCCAGGCGGATTTTTTCCACTGGCTTTGGAAACAAGTCAACCAGCGCTTTGGGCGCTGGTTGAGCAAGATCGATCTTGAGCTCAGGCAGACGCGTCGCCATCATATCGGCTTGGCGTTCCCGCAGTGGCTTTCCCTTGCGCCGGCCGAAAAACGCCTCGGTGGCGCGCGACCGACGTTCGGTGTCCATCGCTAGATCCTCAGTTTTTGAGGGCTTCCTTGAGCGGCTTCACGAGATCCAGCTTCTCCCAAGAGAAAGAACCATCGCGGCCAGCCTTGCGGCCAAAGTGACCATAGGAAGCCGTCTTTGCATAAATCGGCTTGTTCAGATCGAGATGGCGGCGAATGCCCGTTGGCGAAAGATCCATCACCTTGCGGATCGCCGCCTCAACCTGATCTTCGGTTACCTTGCCTGTGCCATGCAGGTCAACATAGATCGACAGCGGTTGGGCAATACCGATGGCGTAGGAGATCTGGATCGTGCACTTGTCGGCAAAACCGGCAGCAACGACATTCTTCGCCAGATATCGTGCGGCATAGGCAGCAGAGCGGTCAACCTTTGTCGTGTCCTTGCCGGAGAATGCACCGCCACCATGGGGAGCTGCACCGCCGTAGGTATCCACGATGATCTTGCGACCCGTCAGTCCAGCATCGCCATCCGGTCCGCCGATGACAAACTTGCCGGTGGGATTGATGTACCAATTGCAATCATCGGCAATCTTCAAATCGCCAAGTGCTTCGCGGATATACGGCTCGACAACCTGGCGAACCTTCTTCGAATCCCAGCTGGTATCCAGATGCTGGGTGGAAAGAACGATGGAGACAGCCTCGGTTGGCTTGCCGTCTACATAACGAACCGTGACCTGGCTCTTGGCATCGGGGCCGAGCTTGCCAGCATCGCCCTCGCCCTTCTTGCGGGCATTGGCCAGGATTTGCAGGATGCGATGCGAATAATAGATCGGTGCCGGCATCAGGTCCGGGGTTTCATTGCAGGCGTAACCGAACATGATGCCCTGGTCGCCAGCACCCTCATTGCCCTGATGATCGGCGGCGTTATCCACGCCTTGCGCGATATCGGCAGACTGAGAATGCAAAAGAACGTCGATCTTGGCAGTGCGCCAATGAAAGCCATCCTGCTCGTAACCAATATCCTTGATGGCGCGGCGGGCCGCAGCCTTGAACTTCGACGGGTTGATGACTTCGTTGCCGTCCTTGTCCTGCTTCATCAAGCTTGGCGGCAGGCGCACTTCACCGGCAATAACCACGCGGTTGGTCGTGGCCAGGGTTTCGCAGGCAATGCGAACTTTCCACGGGTCCACGCCGGTTTTGGCCGCTTCCCGATAGACCAGATCTACGATCTCATCGGAAATACGGTCACACACCTTGTCCGGGTGACCTTCGGCTACGGATTCACTGGTGAACAGGTAGTTGGCGCGCATGCTGGGATTCCCCTCAAGAACAAACCACGACTGTCCTAATCGCTCGATAGAAGGATGACAAGGACAGAACCACATAAATATATCTTTATGTGACATGCGACGGTTTAAGAAGGATGAGGATTTTATTTTTTTGCCGATCCGCGCACAAAAAAAGCGGCCTTTCAGCCGCTTTTCAAGAAAGATAGTCAAAAATTTATTCCGCTTCGCCTTCGGCAGCGAGCGCTTTCACGAGGTCCACGACCTTGCGACGCACCTTGGGATCGTTGATTTTGACGAAAGCGCGGTTGAGCTGCAGTCCTTCCGAGGAGGAGAGGAAGTCTACAACGTAGTTGGAACTGGAAGTCTCTGCCATACCCGGCGGATTATCATTTTGCTCACCCGGTGCATCTTCAAAGAAGAATGACACGGGCACATTGAGAATGCTGGAAATATTCTGCAGCCGGCTGGCGCCGACGCGGTTGGTACCTTTTTCGTATTTTTGAATTTGCTGGAAGGTGATCCCCAAACTTTCACCGAGCTTTTCCTGGCTCATGCCCAACATGGTGCGCCGAAGCCGGATGCGGCTTCCGACATGAATGTCGATCGGGTTCGGCTTCTTCTTATTTTCCATCATTTCAAGCGTCCTAATTTGCTCAATTGTCCCCACAGCCCGCAGAACGTGCAAATAACCATTGCTTATTTACCGGTGCCCAAGCGGTTGTTCGCAACAAAAGCAGCACGACGTGCGAATGCACTATGCAATTTTAGGGGTTTCAGGTCAATTGAGACGATTATTGTAACCTATACGGGAAATTCCTGCAATCAATAACAGTGAAATCAGTATCAACCAGAAGTATGTCGTCTGACTATAGTTGATCCAATCCGAAACGGAAGATCCACCCAGAGTGGCATCGATGACACCTTTTTGAGCAAAATCAAGGCCGCGCGTTACGGTGCCGTCTGAATTTATAATTGCAGAAATTCCACTATTAGCAGCACGAATCAGTGGAAGGCCTGTCTCCACGGCTCGCAGGCGCGATTGTTGAAAGTGTTGATAAGGTCCCGGCGTATCGCCGAACCAGGCATCATTGGTAATATTGAGAAGCGCTGTTGCCTTCGTCGCATCAGGCCCAATCTCTGCCGGGAAAATCGCCTCATAACAAATGAGCGGATAAAAGCTCTTACCGTTTGGCATGGTAATGAGAGAACGCGCCGACCCCGCCGTAAAGCCGCCCGGCATATCGACAATATTGCCGATGCCCAGTTCATTCCAAAAGCTTTCAAAGGGCAGATACTCCCCGAAAGGGGTGAGGTGTACCTTATCGGAGGCCGCGATGATCTGCCCCTGGCTATCGATGGCGTACATGGAATTATAATAGCGCGGGGGCTGTCCAGGTGCGCCATCCTCCGCTCGCACCACACCTGCGATCAGAACCTGGCCATCCTGCAACACCTCACCAATTCTGGTGAGCGCATCGCGGTTCTGTGTGAGGATGAACGGAACTGACGTTTCTGGCCAAACGATGATATCCGGGCGCTTGCCCCCCTCTCGCGGCGGAAGGGCCGTCAGGGCCAGATGCTCTTCAAACACGGCCTGCCGGTCCGCATTGTCCATCTTGCGGGCCTGATCGATGTTTGGCTGAACAAGCCGAATGACGGGTGCATCCGCCGATGCATCGGTCTTCATATGGGACAAGCGATAATAGCCATAGCCAAAATGCGTGAGCGTCAGCAGCACGGCAATGGCAGCGCCACCCGCTAGCCCCCGCCTTGTGGCGAGAAGCGCTGGGGCGGACAACACAAAAACCGCGCATGCCGTGACCCCCAAAACCCCAATCGCATGAGCTGATTGCATCAAGACCGGGATCGGCATGACGCCATAGCCAATCATATTCCAGGGAAAGCCGGTGAAGAGAAAGCTGCGGAGCCACTCCGCAACAGCAAAGCCCACCGCAAGTGCCGCGAGACGCCCGAAACCTTCCGACCAAAGAAAGCCCGCCACCATCGTGGCGAAGCCATAATAGAGCCCGAGAAAAGCGGGCAAGCCAAGGACTGCGAGCGGAATGGCCCAGGCAAATTCATCTGCATCGACCAGCAGGGCATTTCCCAGCCACCAGAGCCCGGCGACGAAATAGCCAAGGCCAAAAAGCCAGCCGAGAAAGAATGTCGTGCGCCAGCGCGCAAAAAATCCCGCTCCAGGCTCTGTTGCGCAGCCATCCATCAACCATACAAGCAGGGTGAAGGAGACAAAAAGGGCAGCAACAAAGGAAAAGGGCGGCAGAGCCAGCGCACCGAGGGCTCCTGCAAAAATGGCCAGAAGGGCACGACGAACGCCCCAGAGCAGGATAACCTTGCTGGCGAGACGCTCCATGGCGGCCTTCTCCCAATCCCATCAACGAATCGATGCGACCGGATTTATCCGGCCTTCCTGCTTCTGTTTAGCAGGAAGGCGTCAGAGGTCAAAACCTTCAGGAAACCAGACTATCACGCATCGGAAGATGCCGCGCCACGGGCCTCTTCCGGAGTGGAAGCCCCAGATGCTTTACCGACGACGGATGGCGCAGCTGTAATCTGTCTGCGCCGTAGAATGCGCACGCGCTTGATGCGATGCGGATCGGCATCCAGAATCTGAAACTCGAAACCGGGCACGGCGCGAACGATTTCACCCCGCACCGGAATGCGTCCCAGTGACTGGAAGATCAAGCCGCCGAGCGTGTCCACATCCTCCAACTGATCATGGACATCAAAATCGCGGCCTATGGCTTCTGCGATTTCTTCCAGCTCTACGCGCGCATCGGCAACCCAGAGATCATCGTTCAAGCGGGAGAACATGATCTCATCATTATCGTGCTCATCCTCCACATCACCGATTACGGTTTCGACGATATCCTCGTGGCTGACGAGACCGTCTGTTCCACCATATTCATCGATGACGAGTGCCAGCTGTGTTCGTGCGGCCTGCATTGTGCGCATCAGTTCCGAGGCCAACATGGAGGGTGGCACAAAAAGGATGGTGCGAACAAGCCCGGCTTCATCGACGGTCTTGCTCAAGTCCACGCGACCGAGATCAAATGTTGTCTTGAAGGTGGACTGCTCCTCAGAGGCTTCGTTCTCAGTCTGCATCCGCGCTTGTTTGGCGAGATAGGACAAAAGATCGCGGATATGGACGAAACCGCGTGGATCATCCAGCGTATCGTTGAAGACAGGCATTCTGGAGCGACCTGTCGTCTCAAAATGGATTAATAGCTCACCCAGCGAAATCGTTATATCAACGGCTTCGATATCGGCGCGGGGGACCATCAGGTCCTCGACCCTTACCTCACGAAACCGCAGAATATTATGAAGCATGGCCCGCTCATCGGCGGAAAAAGCTGCGCTGACCGCTGTATCGGTCATCAATGCGTCAGCCAGGTCCTCTCGCAGGCGTTCACCCTGCGAAGGACGCAACAGGCGGATGGCCCGCGTCCAAAAGGAGTTGGTGTTCCGGGTTGTTGTTTCCCGTTTGTACGGACTGCCACCCTCGTCTGAGGACGACTGCTCCGAATCAGTGCCGCTCCGGGCGGCTGTGGTCGAAATCTCGTTCATGGCTCCAAATTCACACTATCGGGTCTTGGCCCGCATAGGGATCAGATAGGCCGAGAGTGGCCAAAATGCGAGTCTCAAGCGTTTCCATTTCTTCGGCTTCGCCTTTTTCAAGGTGGTCGTAGCCGAACAAATGCAGAAATCCATGCACCATCAGGTGGGTCAGGTGCTCATCGAATGTCTTTTCCAGATCGAGCGCTTCTCGCTCGACAGTCTCACGCGCAATCACAATATCACCCAGCATCGGCCCAGTCAGATCACCAGGTTCGATGGGATAGGCAGGGAAAGAAAGCACATTCGTCGGCTTATCCTTACCACGCCACTCCGCGTTGATTCCGCGGATATCTTCATCATTGGTGAAAACCAGCGAGAGTTCAACCGGGTGAGAGGGGAAAGGTTGCCCCTCCTCACGTGCAAGATAGCCAGCAGACGCGTTCAGCACACGCTCCGCCATCGGCAGGAGGCTCTCTTCGTCGCCCCAGCGTTCGTCTTCAACGCTGATCTGTATGTCGAGTTGCGGCATGGCAGCAGGAATCGACTAGCGATCCTCTTCCTCGCTTTCCTCGTGAACGGCATATTGCGCGTCATAGGCCTGAACGATACGCCCGACCAGAGGATGGCGCACGACATCGGTATCCTTGAAGCGAATGACCGAAATACCCTCGACACCTTTGAGGATCTGCAAAGCTTCAACCAGACCGGATTTCACGCCACGCGGCAAATCCACCTGGCTTGGGTCGCCCGTGATGATCATGCGCGAATTCTCACCAAGGCGCGTGAGGAACATCTTCATCTGCATGGATGTCGTGTTCTGCGCCTCATCGAGAATAACGGCAGCATTGGCCAGCGTGCGGCCGCGCATGAAGGCCAGCGGGGCGATTTCAATCACGCCAGCGGTGATAGCACGCTCCACCTTATCGCCCGGCATCATGTCGTACAGGGCATCGTAAAGTGGACGCAGATAAGGATCGACCTTCTCTTTCATGTCGCCCGGAAGGAAGCCCAGCCGCTCGCCTGCTTCTACAGCCGGACGCGAGAGAATAATCTTGTCGACAGCGCCGCGCTCCAGAAGTTGCGCTGCATGGGCAACGGCGAGATAGGTCTTACCCGTACCGGCCGGGCCCACACCGAAGACCAATTCGGCGCGCTCGAGCGCGCGCATATAGGCATCCTGTGTCGGGGTGCGTGCGGAAATCGTCTTCTTGCGCGTTGAAATCTGCGCCATGGAAAGCTTGGCTTTCTTTTCCAGGGTCGGAAGCGTCAACTGGTCATCGGCTGCGACCGCCATGCGAATTGCACCTTCCACATCAGAAATTTCAACAGTACCGCCCTTTTGCAGGCGCTCATAAAGAAAATCGAGAGCACGACGCGCCTGATTCGTTGCCAAAACATCGCCGGTGATACTGACGGAATTGCCGCGGGCGCGGGCATCAATATGCAACCGCTCTTCCAAAAGCTTCAGGTTCTGGTCGAACTGCCCGAAAAGCTCGCTGGCCAGCCGGTTGTTTTCAAAGGTCAAGACGAAGTGGTTGGCGTCAGTCGCAGCAGTGCGTGTGTTGCGCGAGGATGATGGTACCAGTTCACGTCCGTTCAAGTAGGCATGCTCCAGTGGATGATGAGATGAGTTTAACGCTCAATTCGCTCTGCAAACAAGCTGTTTGGTCCAGCACCCACGACTCGTACAGAAATAATGTCACCAATTTGCGATGATTGCTGTTCAACATTCACTGATTGAAGCCAGGGCGAGCGCCCAATCAGTTGACCCGGCATACGGCCGGGCTTCTCCAAGAGCACCTCAATCACTTTGCCCACGCATGATTCGGAAAATGCCTGCTGCTGCTTCAAGAGAAGCGCTTGCAGGCGCTCCAGACGTTCCGCCTTTACTTCTTCCGCCACCTGAGAACCCAGCTCGGCACCCGGAGTTCCAGGGCGGGTGGAGTATTTGAAGGAGAAGGACTGTGCATAGCGCACCTCTTCGACAAGCCTGAGCGTATCTTCAAAATCCTCGTCCGTTTCGCCGGGAAAGCCGACGATAAAATCACCCGACAGAGCGATATCGGGGCGCGCGGTGCGGATGCGCTCGATCAGGCGCAGATAATCCTCAGCCGTATGGCGGCGGTTCATCGCCTTCAGGATTCGGTCGGAGCCTGCCTGAACCGGCAAATGCAGATATGGCATCAGCGCCCGTAGGTCACGATGAGCCTCGATCAGACGGTCATCCATGTCACGCGGGTGGCTGGTGGTATAGCGAAGGCGGGCAAGACCGGGAATTTCCGCCAAACGGTACAGCAATTCACCCAAGCCCCAGGTATCGCCCTTCGGACCCGTGCCGTGCCATGCATTCACGTTCTGCCCCAGAAGCGTGATTTCCCGCACACCGGCATCCACAAGCTTCTGCGCCTCATCGAGGATTTGTGACAGCGGCCGGGAAACTTCGGAGCCTCGCGTGTACGGCACGACGCAAAAGGTGCAGAACTTGTCGCAGCCTTCCTGAACGGTCAGGAAAGATGTCACGCCACGCGAGCGGATGACCTTCTTTTCCGGAACCGGCAAATGCTCGAACTTGTCTTCAACGGCGTAATCCGTCTCAACCACCCGCTCACCCTGCCGCGCACGCTTCAGGGCCTGCGGCAGACGGTGATAGGTCTGCGGACCGATGACCACGTCGACAGCGGAAGACCGGCGCAAGATCTCTTCGCCTTCGGCTTGAGCCACGCAGCCGGTGACGCCGATCATCATCTCACGGCCTTCTGCAGCGCGCTCCTTCTTCATGTCACGCAAGCGACCGAGCGCGGAATAGACCTTGTCCGCCGCCTTTTCGCGGATATGGCAGGTGTTTAGAAGAACCAGATCCGCCTCTTCCACGCTTTCGGTTGTCACATAGCCTTCGCTGGCCAGTGCATCGCCCATGCGCACGGAATCATAGACGTTCATCTGACAACCATAGGTCTTGATGAACACTTTGCGTGCGTTGGGGCGCGCATCGAGGCGCGTTTCGGAACAGTCTCCGTTCGCTGGCAACGGAGTGGGGAGAAGGGCTGTATGGTCGCTCATGCGCGCTTCTTTACTGCAAGATGGCCCGGAATTGAAGCGGTTTCAGCCCGCGCGTGGATAGAGACGCTGGTTGAGCATAGTGCGCAGCCGCGACACGATGGCGCTGCTGGCGATCTTTCGGTTGGTATCCTGGCGAAACTCCACCACCTCGCCAAAATCCACATCCACTTCCAGGGCTTCAGCCTTCAGCACGCCCATGAGGTGCGGCACCAGCTCAACATCTCCCGGCCATGCAGCTACGGGGCGATGATAGCGACCCATGGGCATGCCGTGAATGCCGGTATAGGCGAGCGATACCGGCTGCACATGCACCACGCCCTCCGGCGATGACGAAACGGCAGCGCTGGCCGCACCGAAGAGGGAGGATTTGATATCCAGCAGCCGGTTGCCGTTGGAGGTCGTACCCTCCGGAAACAGGACAACGATTTCGCCCCCGCTCAGGCGCGCTGCAATCTCGTTCACCTGATCGCCTGTACGGCGCTTTTGCTCTCTCGCCACAAAGATCGTCTTCTGAAGCTTGGCCAGAATGCCGAAGACAGGCCAATCCGCCACTTCCGCCTTGGCCACATAAACCACATCTGCCACGGCACCGAGCACCATGATATCTTTCCAGGAGACGTGATTGGCAGCAATCATCAAGGGGCGACGCGTTTCAAGCCTTCCATGGGTGCGGATGCGGATGCCGAGCAGGCGGCACGCAATCCGATGCCACCAGCGCGGCAGCCTGCGGCGGATTTTCCAGTCATATTTCAGCCCAAGCAGCTGCACTGGCAGAAGAACCATCGTGACCAGAGCCAGCAGGAACAGGATAAGGCCAATCCGCGCCCAAGCGATCACGTGTCGTCCTTGTCCAGCGGAATGCCGTAGAGTTCCAGCCGATGACCGACGAGACGAAAGCCGTGCTCACGCGCAATACGCTCTTGCAAGGCTTCGATTTCGGCGGAATGAAATTCGATGACCTCGCCCGTCTTCACGTCGATCATGTGATCGTGGTGCTCTTCCGGTACGGTTTCATAGCGTGAACGGCCATCGCGAAAATCATGCTTTTCAATGATGCCCGCATCCTCGAACAGCTTCACCGTACGATAAACCGTCGAAATTGAAATCCGCGAATCGATCTTGGAGGAGCGGCGATAGAGCTCCTCGACATCCGGATGATCGTCTGATTCCTGAAGAGTGCGCGCAATGACCCGTCTCTGCTCGGTCATCCTCATGCCTTTTTGGGCGCAAAGCTCTTCCAGTGATTTGGTCAGATCGGTCATTGGTCTCTCGGCCCTGGAAGTCTTGCCACGCCCGCCCCTATGCAGGCAGGCATTCTCAATCCCAACTTGAAACACATCTAGCTTAAAAAGCGGTGTGTTCCGGCGACAGTCTTTCGCACAGGGACTAGCGAAGATCGCGCTTCATGACAAGCGCCGCGGATCGCGTGCCATCCGCAGCCGCATAATAGGCTGGGCGGCGGGCCACCTGCTCAAAGGCAAGACGGCGATAAAGACCAATGGCGGCAGAATTCGTTTCTTCGACCTCCAGGAACATGCTTTCCGCACCACGATCGAATGCTTCCCGCAGGGCCGCCTGCATCAGCCTCCAGCCAAGGCCGGTACGCCCGAATTTCTCCGATACGGCGATGGTCAGAATCTCGGCCTCGCCTGCCGCCTCGCGTGCCAGCACGAAACCACCCAGGGGTCGGCTGAAAAAAGCATTCGTCTGGAGCGCACAGAAACCGAAGACACCGGGCTGGGTGAGAAGGCTTACCACTTCCTGCTCGCTCCATGGCCGCGCAAAACGCTGGCCATGCATGTCGGCTACGGTCGCGCAATCCTCATCGCGCATCGGAACGACATCGAAAAACGGCTTCCAGGTCAGATAGTCTTCGAACATTGAGAATCGTCAGGCGCGTGCGAGTGCAAATCCATCTTGGGGTTTAGCATCCGGTCCACGAAGGTAAAGCGGTTTTGCGATATCCACACCCGGTTGTGCCTGAGCACCCAATCTCGCGACCACGGCGATATCGAACCGATCCGGCTCATCGCTCTTCTCAAGACCGGAAAGCAAAGCGTTAGCAGAGCCGATGACGGCAGCCCGATGCTCCGCAACCAGAGCCTTCAGCTCGCTCAGCGACAGGCTTTGCGGTTGTCCAAGGGGCAAGCCCTGCCGATCAAAAGCTTGCGCATAAATTTCCTGTCGCTTGGCATCCATGGCGGCAACAACGGGGCGCGATGCATCTCCATCCAGATGCTTCATGGCGAGGGCCTGTAACGTGGAAACGCCGACAACATCGACATCCAGAGCCAGACCCAACCCTCGGGCAGCCGCCACACCCACCCGAATACCGGTAAAGGAACCCGGGCCGATGGTCACAGCGACACGATCAATAGAAGGTAAAATGAGTTCTGCACTGCGTAAAGCCTCTTCGATCATGGCCATCAAGCGCTCCGCATGACCTTTGCCAATGCGATCCGTGACCAGTGAGAGCGCGCGCTGTTTAGAGGCATCGTAGATTGCGGCGGAGCAATCCACCCCCGCCGTATCGATTGCGAGTATTTTCATGGAAGCTTAGAGGGCTTCGACAGCCTGAACTTCCGGCACGAAGTGACGGAGCAGGTTCTGAACGCCATGCTTCAATGTGGCTGTGGAGGATGGGCAGCCTGAGCAAGCGCCCTTCATGTTGAGATAGACCGTGCCATCCCGGAAACCCTTGAAGGTGATATCGCCACCATCCTGGGCCACAGCCGGGCGAACGCGGGTTTCCAGCAGTTCCTTGATCGTGGCGACAATTGTCTCATCGCCATCTTCGAAGAACTCACCTTCTTCATCCGTGCTTTCGGCAAAGCTGGCAGAACCGCCCATGACCGGCTGACCGGACATGAAGTGTTCCATGATCGAGCCCAAAATAGCAGGCTTCAAATGCTGCCATTCCTGCGCTTCCTTCGTCACGGTGACGAAATCGTAGCCGAAATAGACGCCCGTGACGCCCGGAATGGTGAACAGGCGCGCTGCCAAAGGAGAGGCTTGCGCATCCTCGGCATTACGAAATTCCGCCGTTCCCTTTTCCAGCACCACCTTGCCTGGCAGAAACTTGAGGGTAGCCGGGTTCGGCGTGGCTTCGGTCTGGATGAACATGTCGCATCTCCTTGGCAGCTCTTTACAGCGCCAGTTTAGAATTCTTCAAAAGAAGATAGTCGCATTCAGCTTTCCGTTCAAGTGCGCCTTTGTGAATGAACGGTCAAGGCCCATCAGCAGAGCGCATCGATTTCATCATCCGAAAGCGTCTCCGGCAGCACGGTGACTGGAATTGGGAAAGCCGTGGTTCGGCCCGCAAGAGAGGCAACCAGTGGCCCCGGCCCTTCCTTGGCGGATCCTGCGGCCAGAACCAGAATAGCGATGTCACGATCCTCCTCAATCACGGCATTGATTTCATCGGCGGCGTTACCCTCACGGATCACAATCTCGGGATCAATGCCAATGGTTTCCCGCACCTTTTGGGCGGTCTTGGCCATGACGGCTTCGGCTTCCTCCTGCGCCTCGGCCCGCATGATCTGTTCCACGCCCAGCCATTGCTGGAAATCGCCTTCCGGGATCACGTAGAGAAGCACCAATGCGCCATTCGTATTTTGCGCACGACGACCGGCATAATGCACGGCGCGTTCGCATTCTGGCGTGCCGTCTATTACGGCCATGAACTTGCGCCGGTGGCCCTCCAGCCGCGACAACCGCTTTGAAACCATATGTCCCCTCCGCATACCTCGACCAACTGGATCGAGATCGCGAATTTATACCATATCAGGCAAATGAAAACCCGCCGGTGCTACAACCGGCGGGCGTCATAATGATATCAGGTTTCAGCGCAAAAAGCCGATAATGTCGTAGACGTCGTTCATGACAAGTTCGGCGCGGGCACGGGCGCGCTCGCCGCCGTCCCTCAGGATCGCGTCAATATGGCTGGTATCGCCCATCAGGCGGCGCATTTCTTCCGTGATCGGGGACAGAACCTGCACGGCAAGATCGGCCAGCGCCGGTTTGAACACCGAGAACTGCTGGCCGCCGAATTCCTTCAGCACGTCAGCCTTTGTCTTGTCCGAAAGAGCCGCGTAAATCCCGATCAGGTTATCCGCTTCCGGGCGGCCTGCCAGACCTTCGATTTCTGATGGAAGGCCATCCGGGTCCGTCTTTGCCTTGCGGATCTTCTTCAGGATCTCGTCGGCATCGTCCATCAGGTTGATGCGCGACAGATCGGACGGATCAGACTTCGACATCTTCTTGGTGCCGTCTCGCAACGACATGACGCGAGGTGCCGGACCATCGATCAGCGGCTCGACCAGCGGGAAGTAACCATGGATAGGCTCCTCGCCCACAACCATGTCCACGCCTTGGCCCGTCGCGCGGATTTTCTGCTGGAAATCGATGTTGAACTTCTGGGCAATATCACGCGCCAGTTCCAGATGCTGCTTCTGGTCATCACCCACCGGAACGTGAGTTGCGCGATAAACCAGAATATCGGCTGCCATCAGGCTCGGATAAGCCAAGAGACCGAGCGATGCGTTTTCGCGATCCTTACCCGCCTTGTCCTTGAACTGCGTCATGCGGTTCATCCAGCCGATACGGGCGACGCAGTTAAAGATCCAGGCCAGTTCCGCATGCTGCGGCACGGCGGACTGGTTGAAGACGATATGGTTCACCGGATCGATGCCGGATGCGATGAAGGCAGCGGCGATGGAGCGAATCTGACCCTTCAGATCTTCATGCACCAATTGAGCGGTGATCGCGTGCAGGTCCACGACGCAATAGATGCAATCATTGTTTTCCTGAAGCGCCACGAATTTGCGGATCGCGCCGAGATAATTGCCGAGATGCAGGTTGCCGGTGGGCTGAACGCCAGAGAAAACAAGCGGCTTGAAGCTGTTCATATCGTCCTCGATAGGCTGGTGGAGGGCCACAGGCTTTCGGAAACGAGGCTTCGAAAAGGGTGATTGTGTCTTTCCGCGTCTCGCCCCGGACGGCCAGGGGTTTCAAGCCGCGCTCTAAGCACGGCAGCACTATGCGATCAAGAGGCCATCACGATGTGTGCTGGATCAGATCCCATAAATTTCCGTAGAGATCGGCAAACACAGCGACGGTTCCATAGGACTCGTGACGCGGTTGCTCCAAAAAGCGCACGCCCATGACCTGGAAAGCTGAATGATCACGCGCAAAATCATCTGTTTTCAGGAAGAAACTGACCCGTCCGCCCGTCTGGTTTCCGATCCTCTCGCTCTGGGCTTCATTGTCCGCCTTCGCCAGCAGGAGACCGGCACCCGCCTCCCCCTTGGGACGCACGACGAGCCAGCGCTTTCCAAGCTCGTCCAGAGGCGTGTCAAAGGTGCATTCGAAGCCCAAAATGTCACAGTAGAAGCTCTTGGCTCGATCGTAGTCATCGACGAGCAAAGTAACGAGAAAGACAGACGCGTGAGACATTCCTACCTCTCGAACATGGAAACGCCCGGCGAACCGGGCGCTTCGGGTTAATGCGTGAAAGCAGCAGCGATCAGCGCTTTCGTATAATCCTGGGCGGGGCTGTCGAAGATATCCTCTGTCGGTCCCTGCTCCACGATCCTGCCATTCTTCATGACAATCACATGATCGGAGATGGCCCGCACCACCGAAAGATCATGACTGATGAAGACGTAGGATAGATCGTGCTTCTGTTGCAGGTCACGCAGAAGCTCGATCACCTGACGCTGGACAGAACGATCAAGCGCCGAGGTCGGCTCGTCCAGAATGACGACCTTTGGTTTCAGGATCATCGAACGGGCAATCGCGATGCGCTGCCGCTGGCCGCCTGAGAACTCATGCGGGTAGCGGTTGCGGGCTGCGGGATCGAGTCCCACTTCCTTCAGCGCTTCGATGGCCCGTTTGTCGCGATCCGCCTTGGTCAGGTTCGGCTCGTGAACAAAGAGGCCTTCGGTGATGATTTCGCCCACCGTCTGACGCGGAGAAAGCGAACCGTAGGGGTCTTGAAACACAAGCTGCATCTGGCGGCGGAATGGCCGCATGCCTTTGCGATCCAGCTGCGTAATATCCGTGCTGTTGAAGCTGTAGCGTCCATCCGATTGCAGCAGACGCAGCAAGGCCCTGCCGAGCGTGGATTTGCCGGAACCGGATTCGCCCACGATGCCGATGGTCTGGCCCTGGCGAAGCGTGAGATTGACGCCATCCACCGCACGGAAATTGCGGCTGCTCCTGAAGAAGAGGCCAGAACCGATTTCGAAATCGACCGTGACATTGCGCCCTTCGAGAATGATGGGTGCTTTATCTGCTGGCGGCTCCTTGGAACCGGAAGGTTCGGCCGCGAGCAGCATCTTCGTGTAATCCTGTTGCGGACGCTCAAAGATATCGTCGCGGCTTCCCTGCTCCACGATCTCGCCCCGACGCATGACGACCACACGGTCCGCCACATGCTTCACCACGCCCAGATCGTGGGTGATGAGTACGATGGCCATGCCGAAGCGCTTTTGAAGATCAGCGAGAAGCTCCAGGATTTGCGCCTGAATAGTCACGTCAAGCGCGGTTGTCGGCTCATCCGCGATCAGAAGGTCCGGTTCGTTGGCAAGCGCCATGGCAATCATGACACGCTGACGCTGGCCGCCGGACATTTCGTGCGGATAGCTATCAATACGCCGTTCCGGCTCTGGAATGCCCACCAGTTTCAGCAGTTCCAGCACGCGGCTTCTTGCCGCCCTCTTATCCATGCCGCGGTGGTGGATCAGCGGCTCGGCAATCTGCTTGCCGACCGTGTAGAGCGGATCGAGCGATGTCATCGGTTCCTGAAAGATCATGGTGATCTTGGAGCCGCGCACCTTGTTCAGTTCGCCCAGGTTTGCACCCACCAATTCCTTATCGCGGTAGCGGGCAGAACCGGAGACGCGCCCGTTCGCGGCGAGCAAGCCCATAATCGCCATCATGGTCTGGCTTTTGCCGGAACCGGATTCACCAACAATTGCCAGCGTCTCACCCTTCTTCACCGAAAAGCTCGTGCCTTTAACGGCCTGAACATCGCCGTCCGGCGTGGTGAAATCGACCTTGAGGTTGGAGACCGTCAGAACGGTTTCGTGTGTTTCCATCTTTTCCATCTCAACGGTCCTTCGGATCGAGCGCATCGCGCAGGCCATCGCCCACGAAGTTCAGCGAAAACAGCGTGAGAACGAAGAAGATGGATGGGAAGATGAGAAGCCAGGGCGCGCCCTGCATGTTCTTGGCACCTTCCGAAATCAAGGTACCCCAACTTGCCAGCGGTGCCTGAACACCAAGGCCGAGGAAGGACAGGAAGCTTTCAGTCAGGATAACCTGCGGAACAACGACCGTGACAAACACGATGACGGGACCAATCGTATTGGGAATGATGTGACGTCGGATGATCTGCCAATCTGTCAGGCCCAGCGCCTGTGCCGCTCCCACGAATTCCCGCCGTTTGAGCGAAAGTGTCTGACCGCGCACGATACGGGCCATTTCCAGCCATTGCACAGCGCCGATCACGATGAAGATCAGCATGACCGAGCGACCGAAGAAGACCACCAGCACGACCACCAGGAATACGAAGGGCAGCGAATAGAGAATTTCCACCAGTCGCATCATGATGTTGTCGACCCGTCCGCCCAGATAGCCGGAGGTCGCACCATAGATGACGCCGATGCCAAGCGACACGAGCGAGGCCGCAACGCCAACCGCGATCGATATCTGCCCGCCCAGCATGACGCGGACCAGAAGATCGCGGCCGTTGCTATCGGTGCCGAAGAGGAAATATTGCTGATCGACATGGCCGGTCAGCACCATGGAGAGCTGATCGGGTGCCGTTTCCTTGACTTCCGTTCCCTTGAACTCGTTCACCCGATCGAAATAGCGCACCGTGCGTGGATCGATTGGGCTGGAAGCGGAAACCTTGGCGGTGAAGGTGCCATCTTTCACCTCGAAACTATCGAGGTTGAGGCGAGCGCGTTTAACCGCGGATGTGGCTACATCCTCAAGGGTCTTTGGGTCGGGACGCGGCGTGAGGCTCGGCGCGATCGTCACATAGGACGGAAACACCTGATCATAGGTGTGCGTCATAAAAAATGGACCGACAAAAGAAAACAGGCCGATGAGAAGCAGCATGAAGCAGCCGCCCATGGCAGCCTTGTTGCGGCGAAAGCGCAGCCAGGCAAGCTGCCCAAGGCTTCGGCCCTGCACTTCCGGGGTGGAGTTTACGGTATCAGTCATGGCGAACCCTCGGGTCGAGCAGGCCGTAGGCAATATCGACCAACAGGTTGAAGACGATCACGAAGATCGCAACGAGGATGACGGTGCCCATGACCAGCGGATAATCGCGGTTGAGCGCACCGAGCACGAAGTAGCGGCCAACGCCGGGAATGGTGAAAATGCTTTCCACCACCGCAGAACCGGTCAACAGTGCCGCAGCACAAGGCGCAAGGTAGGAGACGACCGGCAGCATGGCCCCGCGCAAAGCGTGCGTGACAACGACCACACGAGACGGCAGGCCATAGGCCTTGGCGGTGCGGATATGATCCGTGTGCAGCGCTTCGATCATGGCACCGCGTGTGAGGCGGGCAAACACCGCCAACTGCGGCAAGGCCAGCGCGATGATAGGCAGAATGAGGAACTGGATGGAACCATCCCCCCAGCCCCCGGCTGGCAGCCATGACAGCATGATGGCAAAGATCAGCGTCAGCACCGGGCCAACGACGAAGTTCGGCACAGTCACACCAACCGTGGCAAAGGCCATAAGCCCGAAATCCAGTACCGAGTTTTGCCGAAGTGCCGCAATGGTTCCGAGCAGCACACCGCCGATCAAAGCGATCAGGATTGCCATGGAGCCAAGCTGCATTGAGTAAGGCAGCGCCTTGCCGATCAGCTCAGCGACCGTATTATCCTTGTAGATAAAGCTCGGCCCGAAATCGCCAGTGACAGCATTTCCAAGGTAGTGAATGTATTGCTTCCAGATAGGCTGATCGAGCTGATAGGTGGCCATCAGGTTCGCCATGGTCTGGGGTGGAAGCGGACGCTCGAGATTGAACGGACCGCCAGGCGCAAAGCGCATCAGAAAAAACGATATCGTCACGACGACGAATACCGTGGGCACGGCACTCGCCAATCGGCGCAGGATGAAACTGATCATGGTTCAAACGATGACGCGCACCGTTCGGATGAGAACGGCGCGCGTCATGCTCCTTTTTCGATTACTTGTCCGAGACGCTCAAAAACTTGGAAAGATGCTCGTTGACGGCATTATCCTGCCAGCCTGCAACGCGGGATGCGACAAGCCAAAGATTGGCATTGCCCATGACCGGCGCAATCGGCTGATCCTTGTTCAGGATTTCCTCGGCCTTCTTCAGGATTTCCATGCGCTTTGCAGCATCGCGCTCATCATAAGACTGCTTCATCAGCGCATCGAATTCCGCGCTCTTGTACTTGCCGTAGTTGAACGAGGTGTTGGTGCTGACCAGTAGAGCCAGGAAGTTTTCCGGGTCGGCATAATCCGCAGACCAGGATGCACGCGCTACGTTGAACTTGCCGCCTTCCTGCAGGAACGCATAGTGCGAAGCGACATCGAGGTTGACCAGCGATACCTTCGCACCAAACGTGTTCTTCCACATATCAGCCAATGCGGTTGCCACACGTTCATGGTTGGTATTGGTGTTATAGCGGACTTCGATGTTGAGCGGCTTGCCGCCCTCACCGTAGCCAGCTTCCTTCATCAAGGCGATGGCCTTGTCTTCACGGTCGATCTGCGACAGCGATGCCCAATCAGGCTTTACGCCTTCGCCGTAACCTTCCATGCCGGGCGGCACAAGGTGGTAAGCAGGGATCTGAGCCCCGGAATAGATTTCATTGGTGATGAAATCACGGTCGATGGCCATGGAGAGAGCCTGGCGAACGCGCACGTCGCTATAAGGTGCTTCGCGATTGTCGAAGGCGAAATAATAGGTCGCCAGCGATGGCGTCACGTGTACCTGGTCTTTGTAGGCTTCACGCAGGCGTTTGATCTGTTCTGCGGAGAAGTTGTAGACCAGATCCATCTCCTTGGCCTCGAAACGGCGCACGGATGCGGCATCGTCATCGATTGGGTAGAAGACGACCTTGTCCAGCTTCACATTCTTGGCGTCCCAGTAGTTCTCGTTCTTTACGACAACCAGCGTGTCATTCGGAACGTGTGACTGAAGCTTGAATGCCCCATTCGATACCATGTTGCCCGGCTTCACGAACTGATTGCCGAACTTCTCGTAATTGGCCTTGTTGATGGGCAGGGCCGTGTAATGCGCCAGAAGCTGAAGGAAGAAAGGCGTCGGGCGCTCAAGCGTGATCTCAAACGTCTTGGCATCCACTGCCTTTACGCCAAGCTGGTCTACCGGCGCTTCGCCCTTGTTCACCTTTTCAGCGTTCTTGATTGGGTAGAGGATGTTGGCGTATTTGGCAGCCGTCTTCGGATCTTCCACGCGGCGCATGGCGAAGGCGAAATCTTCCGCCGTTACCGGCGTGCCATCAGACCACTTGGCGTCTTCGCGCAGCTTGAAGGTATAGACGGTGCCATCATCGGAAATCTTCCAGCTTTCGGCAGCGCCGGGCACGATCTCACCCTTGGCGTCGTAGATGGTGAGGCCTTCGAAAAGGTCCTTCACGACGAAGCCTTCGATATCGATGGAAATGTTTGCGTAATCCAGCGTCTGCGGTTCTCCGCCGTTGCCGCGATGCAGGACAGCTTCCGCGAACGCATTGCTGGCACCGAATAAAAGAGCGCCTGCGAGAACAGTCGTCGCGAATCTGTGCTTCATAAATGACATGGCTTTTTTGCCTTTCCCCGAACGGTCATTTTCATTTTTTGCATCGATTAAAAAATGCGAACATTGATCGGAAGACAAGTAGGCCGCGCTTATTAATGCTGAAGCAGCCCATTCAAAACGCTGAAACCTGGTATGAATTTGCCAAAACCGTGGCAGGTTTCTCAAGTTTTCCCCAGGCTCTCCACAGGGAGGCTATCGGAAAAAACCTGCAACCATCAATGGTTAACGGATCTTAACGAAAAAGGCACAAAAGCCTCATAATTGAGCAAATTCGTCCTTACTGGCGTCACTTTTAGAAACGAAATGCTCCATCAGTTCCATTCAGCCCCTTTTGAGGGCAAATAAACTGACGGAGACAATATGCGCTTGCTGTTATGCGTCGCGCTCGCCGGCATCCTCGCAGTGACCCATGCTGTGGCAGGAGAAACTCAAAGTGTGAAAAAACGTCGCGCCAACCTGTTCAAACATGATTACAGCGCAGCTTATACGGTTCAGCGTGTCAGCGTTCGCACCGGTTGCTTCCCGGAAAAGCTGGAAGCCATCCTCGCCCATATCGCCCTAGAGACCGGGCGCAAACCAATTGTTACATCTGGGCATCGCCCCAGATCCGGCACATCGCAGCATAGCCATTGTCTTGCCGCCGATATTCGTGTGCCCGGTGTTTCCGACAAGAAAATCGTCGCGGCAGCGTCCAGCGCCCCCGGCATCGGAGGCATCGGCCGCTACTGCAACGGTATCATCCACGTGGATGTTGGACCAAAGCGCCGCTGGGTCTATTGCTGATCATCGACTGGCTTGGCAGGCGCGGCACGACCGCGCTTTAGATTGCGACTGAGCATACCAAGATCAGCTCCGCCGATGAGGAAGGCGGTCGCAAAATACACCAGCATCGCGATGCCGATCAGCCCGAACAGCGCCACCAGCTTGTGCAGGAAGGCGCTTCCCGGCTGAAGGTATCCCACCACATGGGACTGGGCATAGAGAAGCGCCGCAGCCATGACGCCAGCGGACACCATCAGGAGCAGTACCCGGCGCGCAAAGGACCATTCCCAACGCAGATTGCCTCTCCGCCAAAGTGTCAAGAAGAGAAGTAGCGTGTTGATCCAACCAGCAGCAACTTCCGCCGTGGCAATGCCGCGTTCTGCTATGATCGGAAAAAGGGAGATGGCAAGCGCGGAGTTGACCACCACCGAAAGCATGGTGAAGCGCATCGGCGTCTTCGTATCTTCCCGCGCATAAAATCCTGGCTGAAGCGCCTTGATCAGCACGAATCCCGGCAGGCCCAATCCATAAATCGCGAGGATGGAGGCCACAACTGCCGTATTTTCCGCATGGAACGCACCCCGCTCATAAAGAACGCGGATAATGGGTTCGGACAAAATCCAGATGCCAACGGCGGCGGGGAGCGTCAAGAACAGCACAAATTCCAGCGAGCGGTTCTGGATATTGCCCGCCTCTTTCATATTGCCGGATTTTAGCGCCCGTGAAAGCTCCGGCAGCAGCACGACGCCCACGGCAACGCCGACTACACCAAGCGGCAATTGGTATATGCGATCCGCATATTGCAGGGCGGCAATTGCACCTTCCTTGCCGGAGGCGATGGCCTGCCCGATGATCTGGTTGATCTGGGTAATGCCACCCGTCACCGCAGCAGGAACGGCTAGAATCAGAAGCCGCTTCACATTCGGAGTCATTTTCGGGCGGCGAAAGCCGATGCGGATGCCCGCATGGCGCACACCGAAATAGACGATGGCCAATTGCACGATGCCAGAGGCCAATACGCTCCAGGAGAGATACCATCCTGTCGTCAGAGGGTCGGCACCGCTCCACAACGTGTAGAACAGAGTGCTGATCATGATCACGTTGAGGAAAACGGGCGCAATGGCAGCGGCAAAAAAATGGTGTAGCGAATTCAGCATGCCGCTCATCATGGCTGTCAGCGACATGCACATGAGATACGGGAACATGACGATGGCCATGCGAACGGTAATGGCCGTTTTTTCCGGATCGTCCGCAAAGCCCGGTGCGATGACCCACCGCACCAGAAGCGGCATGCAAAGCTCCATCACGATGGTGATGGCGAGCAGTGCGGTAAAAAGAACACCGAACACTTCCTCCGAGAAGCGCTTGGCACCATCGACGCCGTTTGCCTCGATTTCCTTGGAAAACAGCGGTACGAAAGCGGCGTTGAAGGCCCCTTCCGCAAAGAGGCGGCGAAAGAGGTTCGGGAAACGAAAGGCGGCGTAGAAGATATCCGCCATCGGTCCCGTACCGAGTGCTGCGGCCATCAGGGTTTCACGGGCAAAACCGAAAAGGCGGCTGCCCAACGTCGCGCCGCCGACAGTTGCAAACTTCTTGACCAGGCTCATGCGTCTGCCTTCGTCTTGCGCGGAGGATTGGCGGCACGAACAGCAACCGGATCGGGCGCGATAATGCCTGACGGCATGCCGCGCCGCAGTTCGTCTTCCTGATCGCTCAACACCGTCTTGAGACGCTGCACAATGGTGCCCTGCCGGTTCTCGTTGGTGATCTTCTGCCCCACCAGATCGGTGACATAGAAGGTATCGATGACCTTTTCACCAAAGGTAGTGATGCGCGCTGAATGAATATCCAGCGAAAGATCGGCGAGAACCACCGTCATGTCAGCAAGAAGACCGGTGCGATCCAGCCCCTCCACCTCGATCACCGTAAACTTGTTCGATAGCGTGTTTGAAATTGTCGCCGATGGGTGAACGATGAAGGTCTTGTTCTTCTTCTTGGATTTGGCGCGGGTGGCTATGACTTCCGGCAGGCGCTTCTTGCCCGCCAAAACATCCTCGATCATGCGGCAGACCGTTCCGGCGCGGCGCAACTCATCCTCGTCGCTCTGGAATTCGCGATTGATGAGGATGGTATCAAGCGCCCGGCCATCGGTGGTGGTGTAGATCTGCGCATCGGCAATGTTGGCGCCGGTTGCGGCGCAGGCACCCGCGATGATGGACAGAAGGCGCGGATGGTCAGGTGCCAGCACCGTGATTTCCGTGATGGCACGAAAGCTATCGGTGCGAACCATGGTTGCCAGCGCATGGCCTGCCTTATCCGCATCGCGGATGAATGTCGCATGGCGAACCTGATCCTCCAGCGCGACGGAAAGAAGATAAGGCTGGTAGTGGAGCTTGGAGTAGGTCTTGCGGTCCTTCTGGCTCCATTCGGACAAAGCATCGGCCAGCGCTTCTGCCGCAGCCTTGGCCCGCTCCTTGCGGGAGACCTCAGAAAAACCGCCGGAAAGCAGCAATTCCGTCTCGTAATAGAGTGTGCGCAGCAATTGGCCTTTCCAGCCATTCCAGACGCCGGGACCGACAGCCCGGATATCGCAAATGGTCAGGATCAGCAGCATTTTGAGCCGGTCGAGCGACTGAACCGTTTCGGCAAAATCCGTGATGGTCTTGCGGTCATGTAGGTCGCGTGTCTGGGCGACCATGGACATGGCCAGATGCTGATCGATCAGCCATGCCACCAGTTCCGTTTGCTTTGGCTTCAAACCAAAGCGCGGGCAGAGCTTGCGAGCGACACGGGCACCGGCGATGGAATGATCTTCCTGCCGGCCCTTGGCGATATCGTGTAACAGCACAGCGACATACAGCGCTTCCCGCTCCTCGATATGCGGCATCAGCTGATTGGCCAGCGGGTGATCGTCTGCAGATTTTCCCTTGTCGATCTGCGACAATGCCTCGACGGCGCGGATCAGATGCTCATCGACGGTATAGTGATGATACATGCTGAACTGCATCATCGCGACGATCTTGCCGAATTCGGGGATGAAGCGGCCGAGAACGCCCGATTCGTTCATGCGGCGAAGCGTGAGCGCCGGATCGAAACGCGACGTGAGGATCGAGAGGAACAAGCGGTTCGCTTCCGCATCCTCGCGCAGATTGTCGTCGATCAGGCGGAAATTCCGCGTAATCGCTTTCAGCGCATCAGGGTGATATTCGAGGCCATTCAGATCCGCGACATGGAAGAGGCGGATGATACTGACTGGATCGCGCTTGAACACATCCGGGTCTGCCAGTGCGATGCGTCCGCGATCTTCCACGAATTCGGAGCTGCCAGCGATTTTGCGAACCCGGCGGCGAAAGCGCCCGATGACGCCCGTGATGCCAGGAGCGGGCTTCGCCTGCTCTTCCTCTAATGCGGAGCAGAGAATCCGCGTAAGATCGCCGACATCCTTCGTCACCAGGAAGTAGTGCTTCATGAAGCGTTCCACGGCGGGAAGCGTGCGGCGGGTGCTATAGCCGAGATTTGACGCAATTTCGCGCTGGATATCGAAGGACAAGCGCTCTTCTGCCTTGCCGGTCACAAAGTGCATCTGGCAGCGCACCGCCCAGAGAAAATCCTCTGCCTTCTGGAACAGCCGCCATTCCTGACGGGAGAGAACGCCAAGTTTGACGAGCTGAGCGGCATCGCGAACGCGGTAATGATATTTGGCAATCCAGAATAGAGTCTGGATATCGCGCAAACCGCCTTTGCCTTCCTTCACATTCGGCTCCACCAGATAGCGCGTATCGCCCGCTTTCTGGTGCCGCTGGTCACGCTCGCCGAGCTTTGCTGCGATGAAATCCTCTGCGCCATGGCTGATGATCTCGCTGTCGAAGCGCGACTGCAATTGATTGGCAAGAGGTTCGCGGCCGCAGATGAACCGCATTTCCAGAACGGCGGTGCGGATGGTCATATCCTGATTGGACAGGCTGATGCACTCATCCACCGTGCGGGTGGCATGGCCCACCTTGAAACCGAGATCCCAGAGCACATAGAGCAGGAACTCGATGGCTTTGCGCATATCCTCGGTATTTTTGGAGGGCAGAAGGAAAAGCAGATCGATATCCGACCCCGGGGCCAACGTGCCACGTCCGTAGCCGCCGACGGCTGTTATGGCTACCTGCGAAGCCGCTGCCGGGTATAGACGTTGTGTCACCGTTTCAAAGATGATGGTAATCAACTGGTCCTGAATATAGGAAATGCGCTCTGCGCAATTCAGGCCGCTGCCATCCTGCGCCAGAAGCTCGCGAGCCTTTTCGCGCCCCTCCACGCTTGCCTTGCGCAAGACGGGCAGAAGGGCGGCTCGCATTTCGAGCACCTTTCCCGCGCCGTTTTCAAGGATGGTTTCGCATTCCTGGCGCAGATGCGCCAAATCCAGAAGTTCGGAAAAATCGATTTCTTCTCTTGCCATGTCTTCCCGCCGGGTGCCGCGTCCCTCGGTCTATAGCCTTATCGGCATGTGCTTGCATAATGTTTTAGACGCGCTGCGCTTCTATTTGGCACAGTGGGTGCGCGCCTGTTTCCAGAGCGTTTCCGTCGCTCGATTGATTTCACACCGGACGGAAATTTCCAATCCTTGGTTTATCAATTCTTGAGGCGGATTTTGGTTCGCCACTCTGACGGGCTTTTGCCGGTCACACGCCTGAACTCGCGATTGAAATTGGATTTGGTGCCAAATCCGCATTCGAACATCAAGCTCGTAAGCGGCTGATCGGTCTCTCGCAGGAGGCGGCAAGCTTCCTGAATGCGCCGGTTGTTGACGTATTGCGAAACATTGAGCCCCTTCGCCCGATTGATGGCTGCCGACACTTCCCTTGGTGTTGCCCCGGTTCGCCGCGCAAGCTTTGCAAGGCTCAAGTCTTCCTGGCGGTAGAGAGCATTTTCATCCAGAGCAGCCTCGATGCGGGAGAGCAGCGCGGCATCCTCTGCGCTTGTGGCAGGAGGGGACGGCTCGGCAAAGCCCGGTTTTTCGCGACCAAAAAAATCCGGGACGAAGTAATAGAGTGTGACCACGAAAAGCGCTGTGAAATTCATCGCCGTAACTGCGACGGGCACCATGGCATTGCCATAAAAGAAGGTCGCACCAGCCAAGAACGCATCTGAAAGCCCGAAGAACAGCAGCAGGATGGCCGAAAGACGCGCCGCCCGCACCGCTGGCAGCATGCGCTGCAAAGAGGTTTCCGCCAAGGTGTTTGATCCCTTCGAAGTCAGGCCAAACAACAACATGCCGTAACAGATGAACTCCAACATCAGGAGGAGATCAACAAGATGCTGAAATATGCTGACAGCCAGGAGAACAAGCAGCGGCGCAATAACATGCAAGAACGGGCGAGCCACTGGCGTTACTGCCAAAGAGCGGAAAGCAAGGTAAGCAAGCGGCGGCATCAAGGATGCTGTAACCGGCTGAACGAGATGCAGCCATTCGATACCATAGCCAAAGCGAAGCCCGATAATTGCCCCCTGCACAGCATAGGCAATCAGGAACACGACGAAATAGCGCTTGGAACCCGGCGTTTCCACGCCCTTCAAATTGCGATGCAGCGTAAGCGCAAACACCAAGCCGACGATGAATGGCAGTGGAATGGAAAGCAAGGCGCGGTACCCCGGCTGCGGGAACGGTCAGTTAAGCTGCTTCTTTAGCGCATAAAGTGCGTCAAGCGCCTCACGCGGTGTCATGTCATCGGGATTGATTGCTTTCAGGGCTTCCTCGACCTTGGACGGCCCGCGTTTCTCCTGCTCTTTTCTGACCGCCACCTGAAACAGCGGAAGATCATCAATGAGCTGACTAGCGGGGTTCTTGCGGTCAGCATCCTCAAGCTTGTTCAAGACATCACGTGCGCGCGCCACCACGGCATCCGGCAGACCGGCGAGCTTGGCCACCTGGATGCCATAGGAGCGATCGGCTGCGCCCGGCCCCACTTCATGCAGGAAAATGACATCGCCATCCCATTCCTTCACGCGCATGGTGGCGTTGGAGAGCCGGTTCAGCTTTTCCGAAAGCACCGTCAACTCGTGGAAGTGGGTGGCGAAAAGTCCGCGGCAACGATTGGCTTCATGCAGATGCTCAACGGCTGCCCAGGCAATCGAAAGACCATCAAAAGTGGCGGTTCCGCGTCCGATTTCATCGAGAATGACCAGCGAGCGATCCGTGGCCTGATTGAGGATGGCAGCAGTTTCGACCATTTCCACCATGAAGGTGGAGCGTCCACGCGCCAGATCATCCGACGCACCGACGCGCGAAAAGAGGCGATCCACCACCCCGATCTGCGCCAGTGTGGCAGGCACGAAAGAGCCGATCTGGGCCAAAATGGCAATCAGGGCGTTCTGGCGCAGAAAGGTGGATTTACCGCCCATATTGGGACCCGTCAGCAACCAAAGCGCACCGAAGCCGCCATCCGTGTTCGGCGACAGATCGCAATCATTGGCAATGAAGGAGCTTGTGGACTGGCGGCGAAGCGCCTGTTCCACGACCGGATGACGCCCGCCCTGAATGTTGAACTGGCGCGAGGCATCCACTTCCGGGCGGCAGTAGTTCCACTCTTCCGCCAGAAGTGCCAGACCTGCCGCGACATCGATGACAGAAAGCGCCCTCGCCCCGGCCTTGAGCACCTCTGCATGGGAAAGCACCATAGTCGTCAAACGATCAAAGGCCTCCAGCTCGATTGTCAGCGCCCGGTCTGCGGCATTGGCAATGCGGCTTTCAAGGTCAGCCAGTTCCGTTGTGGTGAAGCGCATGGCATTGGCCATGGTCTGGCGATGGATAAAGCGAGCCTTTGCCTCCGGTGTATCAGTCATCGGGCCGCTATTGCCCGCCGTCACCTCGATGAAATATCCCAGCACATTGTTGTGCTTGATCTTGAGTGACTTGATGCCCGTTTCTTCCGCATAGTGCAGTTGCAGACCGGCAATGACCCGCCGCGATTGATCACGAAGGGCGCGCACTTCATCCAGCTCCGCATGGCATCCATCCCTCAGGAAGCCGCCATCGCGCTTTAGAAGCGGCAGATCCTCACCCAAGACCCTGTCCATCTCATCTTCGACGAAGCGTGGCAGCGCGTTCAAACCTTTAAGAGCATCCGACAGCTCTTCCGGTAAAAGGGCCTTGCTCAAGAACTCACCAACTTGACGTGCAGCGGCAAGACCTTGGCGGATACTGCCCAGATCTCGTGGACCACCGCGATCCAGCGCCAGTCGCGAGAGCGCACGTGGCATATCCGGCACATGCTTGAGGGCGGAACGGAGTTCGCTGCACAGTGAGGGCTCATCAATCAGGAACGCTACGCTATCGAGGCGCCGGTTGATTTCCTCCGGGTCGGTCAACGGTGACATCAGGCGTTCTGAAAGAAGGCGCGCACCGCCGCCTGTCACCGTGCGGTCAATGGCTTTCAGCAGCGAGCCGTCACGGTCGCCGTTCATGGTACGGGTGAGCTCCAGATTGGCCCGCGTGGCTGGATCGATAAAGAGCGTGGAAGCCCCGCTTTCCCTCTCTGGCGGGTTGAGTGGCGGGCGTTCTGCAATCTGGGTTTTCTCGACATAGGCAACGGCTGCTGCCGCAGCCGCCAGTTCCGCCCGCGTGAAGGTGCCGAAGCCATCCAGCGTTCCGACGCCAAAATAGCGGGAAATTCGCTCTTCCGCCGTCGCGCTATCGAACAACACGCCCGGTTGAGGCACAGCAATTCGACCGAGAATATCGAAGGTGGGCTTCAATTCCTCATCGTAGAAAACGGTATCGGCCACGATCAGTTCACGGGGTTCGATTCGAAGAATATCGGCGAGCAGGCGAAGCTGTGTCGTTTCCGCCAGCCGAAAGACCCCGGTGGAAATGTCTATCCAGGCGAGCGCCAGTTGTTGCTCACCGCCGCCCTTGATGCGGGCAAGCGCCATCAGATAATTGGATTCCGAAGGAGAAAGAAGCTTCTCTTCCGTCAGCGTTCCCGGCGTGACAAGCCGCACCACATCCCGCTTGACCACCGACTTTGAGCCGCGCTTCTTGGCTTCAGCCGGATCTTCTATCTGCTCGCACACCGCGACCCGAAAACCAAGCGAGATGAGTTTTTGCAGATAATCGTCTGCGGCGTGGATCGGCACACCGCACATGGGAATATCCTGGCCAAGATGCTGGCCGCGTTTTGTCAACGTAATTCCAAGCGCTCGGGATGCTTCCACGGCATCCTCAAAGAAGAGTTCGTAGAAATCGCCCATTCTGTAAAACAGCAGCGAATCCGGATTATTCGCCTTGATCTCGATGAACTGCTCCATCATCGGCGTTGCCGAAGCACGGCTTTCAGCCGAGGTGAGTTCGGCTGTGTTCAAAACGTCTGGTGATGGGTTCAGCAAAATCTTCCGGCCATTTTTTGTTGCGCAGGCTAGTGGGTGACTTTATCGATTATGACCCTGGGAACACAATATCGCGCAGTCGAAACACAAGCGATGCCCACAAGATGCTGGAGGGGACATGTCTGCCAAGGAAAGCCAACCGCCGAAGGGTCGCAAAAATGCGCGTCCATCTGTGACAGAAAAGGAAGCGCTCGATTTTCACGCCGAGGGTCGTCCGGGCAAACTTGAAATCGTACCCACCAAGCCGATGGCCACGCAGCGTGACCTTTCGCTCGCCTATTCGCCGGGCGTTGCCGTACCAGTCAAAGCCATCGCCGCTGATCCTGCCACCGCCTATGATTATACGACACGCGGCAATATGGTCGCCGTCATCTCGAACGGCACTGCCATTCTCGGCCTTGGCAATCTCGGCGCGCTGGCTTCAAAGCCGGTGATGGAAGGCAAATCCGTTCTCTTCAAACGCTTCGCAGATGTGGATTCGATCGACCTGGAAGTCGATACAGAAAATGTCGACGAGTTCATCAACTGCGTGCGCTATCTCGGCCCATCTTTTGGCGGCATCAATCTTGAGGATATCAAGGCTCCGGAATGCTTTATCATTGAAAGCCGCCTGCGCGAGCTGATGGATATCCCGGTTTTCCATGACGACCAGCACGGCACGGCGATCATTGCAGCGGCAGGCCTCATCAACGCGCTGGAGCTCACCGGCCGTGACCTCAAGACGGCGAAGCTTGTCTGCAACGGAGCGGGTGCGGCGGCCATCGCCTGCATCGAGCTTATCAAGGCCATGGGCTTTGCCCCGGAAAACATCATCCTTTGCGATACCAAGGGCGTGATCTACCAGGGCCGCACCGAAGGCATGAACCAGTGGAAAAGCGCCCATGCGGTGAAGACCGGCAGCCGCACACTGGAAGAGGCCATGAAGGGTGCGGATGTCGTTTTCGGCCTCTCGCAAAAAGGAGCCTTCACGGAAGAGATGATCCGCTCCATGGCGGATCGCCCGATCATCTTTGCCATGGCAAATCCCGACCCGGAAATCACACCGGAAGAAGTGGCCCAGATTCGTGACGATGCGATCATGGCAACGGGCCGTTCGGACTATCCTAACCAGGTCAACAATGTTCTCGGCTTTCCTTACATCTTCCGTGGGGCGCTTGATGTGCGGGCGCGCCAGATCAACGACGATATGAAGATTGCAGCCGCGCAAGCGCTGGCCAATCTGGCGCGGGAAGATGTGCCCGATGACGTGGCTGCCGCCTATCAGGGCGTGCGCCCGCGCTTCGGGCCGCAATACATTATTCCTGTTCCTTTCGATCCGCGCCTCATCTCGGCCATTCCAGTGGCCGTTGCCAGAGCGGCCATCGAAAGCGGCGTTGCGCGCAAGGTAATCGAAGATCTGGACGCCTATGGCCGCGAGCTTTCCGCACGGCGCGATCCGATCGCTGCTACCACACAGAACATCTACGCCCAGGTACGGCGCAGCCCGAAGCGCGTGGTATTTGCCGAGGCGGAAGAAGAACAGGTCATGCGCGCTGCCGTATCCTTCATCAACCAGGGGCTTGGCACAGCCATTCTCCTGGGACGTGATGATGTCATCCGGTCAACCGCCGAAAAAGCCGGCATCGAACTCGACCGTATCGGCATCGAAATCGTCAATGCGCGCCTGTCCAACCGTGTCGAAGCCTATATCGATTACCTCTATGCGCGGCTTCAGCGGGAAGGCTATCTGCTGCGCGACGTCCAACGCCTGGTCCATAATGACCGAAACCATTTCGCTGCCTGCATGGTGGCACTTGGCGATGCGGATGCAATGGTGACGGGTACTACGCGAAACTACGCGACAGCGCTTGCCGATGTGCGACGCTGCATCGATCCAAAGCCCGGCCACAAGGTGATTGGCGTTTCCATCGTCGTTTCTCGCGGTCGCACTGTTTTCGTTGCCGATACAGCTGTGCATGATATGCCAAGCGCACAAGATCTGGCCGACATAGCCTGTGAAGCAGCGCGTCTGGCACGCCGCATGGGGTATGAGCCACGTGTGGCGATGCTGGCCTATTCCACGTTTGGCCAGCCGCGTGGCGAACGCTCTGAGCGTGTGCGTGAAGCGGTTGCCATTCTCGATCAGCGGCGGGTCAATTTTGAATATGACGGCGAAATGGCTGCAGATGTTGCGCTCAACGCGGCCCGCATGGAGCAGTACCCGTTCAATCGGCTTTCCGGCACGGCCAATGTGCTGGTGATGCCCGCCATTCATTCCGCCTCAATCTCAACCCGAATGCTGGAAGAGTTAGGCGGTTCGACGCTGATCGGACCTCTTCTCGTGGGTCTCGACAAGTCGGTCCAGATCACCTCCATGGGCGCGAAGGATTCCGATATCGTGAACATGGCAGCCATCGCCGCCTATAACGCCGGAAGCTGAAAATGGATCAGCCCGGCGCTGTTCGGCGCCGGGCTGCAAAAACCAACTCCTTCATCGCTCAGCCGCCGAAGCGACCCGCATCCGCGCCGTAATAGTTGATGTATCGGCCGGAGATGGATTCGATGGGCAGCACGATCAGCACATCCGTTGTGTTGAAAGCCTGATCGACCACGGCACCGTTGCCCACCATGGCCCCCAGACGCAGATATCCTTTGATCAGCGGCGGCAGTGCCATCAATGCCTGACGGGAGTTAATCTCCTCCATCGGCATCTGGTTCATATCCTGGAAAAGCTCTGCACGGGCAGACACCGCCCATTCATCCTTTGTACCCACGGTGTGGTGCAGGAAGGAAAGGGCAAGCGCATGGTTCTTCGGATCGGTGCCGGAGAAGGACGCGCAGCCGAACATGGCATTCATCTTATGGCGCAATGCATAGGCCCAGTTGCCCTGCCACAGCAGTTCCACTGTGCGCTTTGTACGATAGTGCGGCAGCACGCAGGAGCGGCCCAATTCCATGAAGCGCTTTTCAGGATGGCGTGCCAGAAGCGGAGCGACGTCATATTCGCTTGCCGAGTAGAAGCCGCCATTTGCCATGGCAACCTCTTGTCGCAGCAGGCGATAAGTGCCGACAATCTGGTCTTCCGGCTCACCCGTCAGCGCTGTGTCGACCACCAGAAGATGATCACAGATCTCGTCGTAGAAATCGAAGTCGCGTCCCAAGGCCATGGCTTCCGGTGGCAAGGTCGCGCCCATTTCCTCAACAAAAACCTTGTAGCGAATGGCCTGGGCCGCTTCAATTTCGCGGCTGTTTCGCGCAAGGCGCGTTTCCATGCTGCCGATTCGGCCAAACACATCTGCGGGCAAGCCAGCCTGCGGCTCCTGCTCACGCTGGATATCCTCTTGGATTTCTCGCTTGAGAAGATCGACATTCATTGATTTACCGTCCCCGTTGGTGGACTTCATAAAACACCATTATGCGACAGGAAAGTGACGTGCCTGGGTGCAAATTTATCATTCATAAAGAACTTGCAACAGCACGATTAGACTTACACCGTCTGGCGTTGCTGGTCCAATAGCTGCTTTAGCTCGTGCAGCAAACGGTGAGGATCGGCAGGCTTCTGCAAAATGCAATCCGCGCCATCAGCAAGAATTCCATTTTTCACAGCCTCATCTGTTTCGCCTGAAAGGACCAGAATAGGGGTACGCGACCCATCACGGTCGAGCCGCTTCAGGACATCGGAAAGCTCACCACCAGGCATATGAAGGTCTGAGATGATAAGATCCGGCCGCCGCTCAGCCAGTGCCATGGCTTCAAGCGCGACCAGATCGCTCACATGCTGAACCGTGCAGCCTGCCTTTCGCAAGACGGCTCCGACCATCATGGCAGAGACGGGATCATCTTCCGCGAGCAGCACCTGAAGCCCGATAGCAAAGGATGGCTCCGATGCTGTGATACCTTCTGGAGTTGCCGAAGCCCTATGGCTTTGCCCTCCGCCTAAGCGCCCCCGCAGAACATCTACGAGCGACTGCTCTCTCAGGGGCCGGATAAGCCAGGCATCATAGGCATCCCAACGCTGATGGCCGCGCTCTTCGGGACTGACCAGGAGGATGCGTCGGATGCGGCTCGCAACCGGCCCCATGCCATCCACACCACCGATGCGATGATCGACAATCATATCCGTGAAAGCGAGATTTTGCCGTGCTGAATTGGAGATGACCCATTCCGCTTCCGAGACCGTGCGAACGTGGCGGCACCGACCACCCAAAGTTTCGATGCTGGCAACAGTTGCCTCTGCGGCGGGGCCATCCGGTGCCAGGAACAAGACGCGGGAGGAACGCAGAAGCAGCATACGGTCGCTGCCTTCCTTGCCAGCATCGGCGGATATTGCGGGCAGGCTAATGGTGAAGGTCGTGCCAATTCCACGGCGGCTATCGACAGAAAGCGCTCCGCCAAATTCACGCAGGATGCGTGAGGAAATTGAAAGACCGAGACCCGTTCCACCGCTTCGCTCCGCAGCATCCCCGGCTTGCTCAAATTCCTTGAATATACGCTCCCGGTCCCCTTCGGTCATACCGGGACCAGTATCGGCAACGGTGATAACCAAACGTGATCCCTCAAGCTGGACGCGAATAAGAACGCCGCCAATCTGCGTGAACTTCACGGCATTGCCGATGACATTGAACAGCACTTGCCTGAGGCGTGCCGGATCAAAGTCCATCAGGGCTGGAACGTCATAGGCGACTGTCGCCCCGATTTCGATACCCTTTTGATGGGCCCGCGGGGCCATCATCTCCACCACACTTTCCAGCAACTGACGGATGTTCTCAGCACGGCTATTCAGGCGAAACCGGCCAGCCTCGATTGTAGAATAATCCAGAAGATCGTCCACCAACTGCGCCATGGCGGAACCGGCCTGGGAAATCCCGCCGATATAATTGCGCTGCTCTGGCGTCAGTTGCGTATGCTGCAACAGCTGGCTCATGCCCAGAATGCCGTTTAGCGGCGTGCGCAACTCATGAACGACAGTTGCCAACTGACGACTTTTGGCATGGCTCGATTCCTCAGCCTGAAGCCTGGCCTCATCCTTGGCATGAGCCACACGCCGCTCTTCCGTCACATCGCGGGCAGTACTGAAAATAAGCTCCTGCTCCAAGCCCGTCTGCTTGACCAGAATATCGCGCCAACGGAATATGCGAAGCTCGCGCTCGATCGACAGTTCAATATCGATGTCCTGTGTGACCAGACGAGCAGAGAGCGGCAAGCCCAACCGCTCCAGGGTGGACCCAAACGGCTCCTCGCAGCCCGGAATTTCTCTGAAGAGCCTGTTTGCGCCTACGATCAATCCCCGGCTATCGCGGACCACCGCCAACTGGGAGAGAAGTTCCTGACCTTCTAGAAATGCCTGTGCATCCAGCGTCACAAGATCATGAACGTGATGAGTGCCTGAAGGCATAACAGGGCCGAGTTCAGACGCCATTCGCTTGAGGCGGTGAGTGCCGAGATAGGCTTTTACGCGCGAAAGAAGACCATGCCGCTGCGGCTCCTCGTTCGGCGCAGCACGAACGGAGTCGCCCCCATGCACCTCTGTCGCGCTGAGGGTGGATCGCAGTTTCTCATGAAGGTCGGCGAGGATACGCATCTGAGATGGCTTATCACACGATTACTTCCGATTGATTACGATTGCTGTCAATTTTTGGTAATGTGCTTCCGAGAACCCAGCAACTCGTCGACAATCACACAGGCTGCACCAACCGTAATGAAACTATCGGCCAGATTAAAGACGGCAAATGACCAGGTTTCCGTGTAGAACAGAATGTAATCGATGACATGCCCGTACAGAAAGCGGTCGAAAATATTGCCAAGCGCACCAGAAATAATCAGCGCGAAACCCGTGTGAGCAAAGAACCGGTTTTTCGGAGTACGCCGCCAGAGCCAGATGACGAAGGCCACGATGACAAGACGCATGGAAACGATGAACCAACCATCGAGATGGTCCAGCATCGAGAAGGCAACCCCGAGATTATAGGTGCGGTACAACGCCAGAAACGGCACAACATGCACAGCTTCCTGCAAGGGAAGATACATCTCCACGGCAATCTTGATCAGCTGATCGGCAAGCACCGCCAGAAGGACGAAGACCAGAATCGGCACGGGCCGAGAAAGCAGTGTGGGGGCAGCAATGGACTTTGGCTCCAACACGGTCATTTTGCCTCCAGGGAAAGTTGTGTGCGGCGTGCTTCGAACAACATGACGGCGGTGGCGACCGCCAGATTGAGTGAATCCGCCCGTCCCGCCTGCGGAATGCGTGCGAGCCGATCCGCTGCTGACGCCAAATGCTCTGGCAGGCCGGATTGCTCATTGCCCATCAGCAAAATGGTTGGCTTGCGATCATAATCGATGGTGCGGTAATCCACGGCACCGGCCAGATGGGTGGCAACGATCTGCCCGCCGGAGCGCTTTGTCCAGGCCAGGAATTCTTCGGCGCTAGCGCGATAAACCGGCATGGCAAACACAGAGCCCATGGTGGCGCGCACAGTTTCCAGTGAGAAAGGATCGGTACAATCGCCTACCAGAACCACCCCCGACGCACCGGCTGCATCGGCCGTACGGATGATCGTTCCGAGATTTCCAGGGTCGCGAACACGGTCTAGGGCGACCAAGGTTTGGCCTCTTTCCAGCGCCAACTGGTCAAGCCGCTTCCATTGCTGCTCAAACACACCGACAACCATTTGCGGATTATCGCGACGGGTAATGCTGGAGAGGACCTTTTCGCTGACTTCCAGCACAAGCCCGCCACGGGCCACGGTTTTGGCCGCCACCTGCTCAACGAGCGTTTTGCCCTTGGCGGCTTTGGCGTAAACCAGAGTGCGGATTTCCCAGCCCAGCTCCACCGCATCAATGATGAGTTTCAAACCTTCCGCCAGAAACGTGCCGGTATCCTCACGGTCCTTTTTGTTCGTCAGTGACTTGATATCCTTGACGATAGGGTTCGAAAGGCTGGTGACTTCCTTGACCTGTCCGACGCGACGCGCACCGGGCTTACGAAATTCGTCGTTCATGTGCGCACCCAGCGGCTGAAGAGAGATGTGGAGAGAGCACGTCCCGGCGTTTTGCCATCGAGACCAGCTTCGCGGATCACGAGTTCACCGGATTCGACCGCACCACCGGCACCGCGCATGGTTTCGCGCATCAACTCATGGATGGAATAGAAGCTTGCCCGGATCGAATAGGCGGTCAGCACGAGACCGATCGATTTCGGGGCAAGAATTTCACGACACACATCCAGCATCAGCGGCAATTGCTCGAAAAGATGAAAAACCTCGCCATTGGGACCACGGCCAAACTTCGGCGGATCGGCAAGAATGATATCGTAACGATTGCCACGACGCTCCTCACGCAGGATGAACTTCATGGCATCTTCGCAAATCCAGCGAATCGGCGCACGGTCCAGCCGGGCAAGCGACTGGTTTTCGCGCGCCCAGCCGATGGCTTTCTTTGAAGCATCGACATGGGTGACTTCAGCACCAGCTGCGGCAGCGACCAATGATGCAACACCTGTATAGCCGAACAGGTTCAAAACCTTTATCGGACGCTCAGCCTTTTCAGCCTGCTCCTTCACCCATGACCAGTGAACAATCTGCTCTGGAAAAACGCCCACATGCCGAAAGGCGGTGAAGCGGCCGAGAAAGTCGACGCCTAACAGAGAGAGAGGCCAGGTTTCGCCGAGTGCTTCACTCGGAAAGCGCCAGCGCCCCATGCCATCTTCATCCGTATCTCCAGTGAAGATCGCATTCGCATTGTCCCAGACATGCGAAGGCAGACTTGGCTGCCAGAGCGCCTGCGCTTCCGGCCTAACAATTCGATATGGACCGTATTGCTCGAGCTTCAGCCCGGCCCCGCTATCGATAAGGTGGAAATCCCCCGCCCCTTTCGATTCGAGAATGACAGGCACACGCTCAACCGGAAGGTCTCCCTGCCTTAGAATAAGCGGGCGAACTTCTGCCGGTGCGGCAGATGCCTGCGACTTCGGCGTCTCGCGCTCTGCGGTTCGCTGCGATTTCTGCCCTTGCGGCTTTGCATGGGCTGCAGGTCTTGGGCCATGATCCCGCTTAAAGCCGGGGCCGGATGCCTTTTTCTGCGATGACGGCTCCTGCCGCGTCGGTTTCTTCTTCAAAGCGCTCTATCCGCTATCTTCTTTATAGGGCAGCAAATAGCATTGGGTTCGCGCTTGGCAAAGGGCTTTCCCTTTCGCTGATTACGAAGCTAATATGTTCATCCGGGAGAACAATCGGGGAGGATAACATGGAAATTAGCGGTGAAGAACGCATTGCAGCCCCACGCGAGACAGTGTGGCGCGCGTTGAACGATCCGGAAATCTTGCGCCAGTGCATTCCTGGCTGTCAGAGCCTGGAGCAGAAATCGCCGACGGAGCTTGCTGCCAGTGTCAAACTGAAGATCGGCCCCGTCTCTGCCAGCTTCAATGGCGAAGTCACGCTTTCCGATATCAATGCGCCGGAAAGTTACCGGATTTCCGGCGAAGGAAAGGGCGGCATCGCAGGCTTTGCCAAGGGCTTTGCTGATGTCGTGCTCATTGAGGACGGAGAGAATACCATCCTGCGATATAGCGCCGATGCACAGGTAGGCGGTAAACTGGCACAATTGGGGTCGCGCCTGATTGGCTCCACCTCCCAAAAACTGGCTCAGCAATTCTTTGCAGATTTCAACGCCGCGTTGACCGGAAATTCAGCCGAAGTGGGCTGATCAACCGGAGACAACCACGGCCTTTTCCGTCGAGCGAGGAGCAGGATTGTCATTCTGCTTTTCGCGCGCGATGGCCGCCCGTGCTTCAATGCGTGCCTGCCGGCGATACTTTGCCTGAGCAAACCAGGTAGCCAAAGCACCAATCAGCATCCCGACGAGAAGCGCCAGAAACAGCATCAGAAACAGGGGACCTGTGACGGAAAGAACCGAGTCGGAGGGTTGGAACGGGTTCAGCGCAAGCCGCACCGGCTCCCGGTTGGCCACACACAGAACGATCAGCACAATCCCCAGCGGGATGAAGATAACAAGGCTGGCGATCTTGCGGATTCGGCTCATGGCTTGCTCCCTTGGCGCGTAAAGGCGAGAGTGCGCAACGCGCACCGCTCTCCTTCAGAATAGGTTCTTCCCGGCTGCTTTCAAGAAGACGCGATCCTCGAAGGATCACGAACAATCTCAATCCTCGTCTTCTTCATCAGCGAGATCGGGGTTCAGCCGCTCGCGAAGCTCTTTGCCCGTCTTGAAGAAGGGAACCCACTTTTCTTCCACGAACACCGTATCGCCGGTGCGCGGATTGCGACCCGAACGCGCAGGACGGTTCTTGACGGAGAAGGCACCGAAGCCGCGAAGCTCAACGCGGTTGCCAGCCGCCAACGCATCGGTGATCTCATCCAGAACGGCATTGACGATATTCTCGACATCACGGTGATAGAGATGCGGGTTACGCGCCGCAACGATCTGCACCAGCTCGGACTTGATCACGGATTTCCCCCTGATAAAATTGGGTTTTTAATCATTGCCAACCTGCCAAACGGAAACAAGACCGTCAAGAAACAACTTCCGATGCAGCAGGTCTTGTATTGCGCCGGGCGTCTGTTCCGGCGTCAAACCGACCAAGCGCACCAGTTGCAGGGCCATGGAGGAGAGGCCGAAATAGCCTGACTCATCCTTTTTCTTCCATTCCACGATGGGAAGATCGGCAGAAATGCCGCGAGAGGTCAGATATTCGCGGATTTCGGGCGTTCCGCCCAGCTTGTCCACCAGCTTCACCTTCAATGCCTGACGGCCGGTGAAGATCGCACCATTTGCCAGCTGAAGAACCTCTTCGCGCGGCATCTTGCGCCGATCTGCCACCAGATCAACAAACCAGGCATAGCTATCCATGATCATGCTGCGGATCATGGTTTTTGCTTCTTCCGGCGGGGCGTGGAAGGGCGAGGGTTCCGCCTTCATAGGCGCGGATTTGATCTCTTCCAGGGACACGCCGAGCTTGTTCATCAGCTCTTGCACCTGAGGATACTGGAAAATGACGCCAATGGAGCCGGTAATCGAGCTTTCCCCGGCGATGATCGTATCGCCAGCGGAAGCGATCATGTAACCTGCAGACGCCGCAAGGGTACGGATATCCGAAACAACAGGCTTTTCAGCCGCAACGGCACGAAGCGCCTTGAAAATGCGCTCCCCGCCATAGGTTGTGCCGCCAGGTGACGAAATGGATACGACAAGCGCCTTCGCCTGCGGGCTCTTGCGAATCGTCTCCAGGCGCTCGATCAGCTCATCGTCATCAAGGATCATGCCGGAGATTTCGACGCGTGCCACATGCGGCACAGCAGAGCCAGAGCCTTTTTTCGTTGCGCTGTAGAGCGAGAAGCCAATCGCCAGAACAAGAAATGCAGCGGCCACGCGCCAGAAGGTAAGCTTACGCCGCAGTTGCCGCCGGTCCGCGATTGCCGACTGATCCATGGTCTTGATATCTCCTGATAGGCCTAGCGCGATGACTGACTTATTTACGATCTTTGCGCAAGATCGATATCGTTTACACGAATTTGTGTCATTCGTTATTGTTTCTTGATCCAGAAAAGCCATATTAGGGCTCGATTAGTCCGCCTCCCTCCGCGCCGCGCACAGCATTTTTGGCCGCCGAGGAACGGTTTTGAAGGTTCTCATGCTGCAAAAGCTTGCTCGCACTCCCGAGGCCCCGCAACCTGCAGGCGGCCAGAACAACGCCTATCAATCGGCACTCGCACACTCACGGCGGGTAAAACGACTTCGCGTTCTTCTTCCGGTGGCGGCGGTGATCGTTTCACTGATCTTCATCGCCGTTACATTCATTCGTTCCTACCTGCCGGAAAATCTGACCGTGCAGAGCGCCCGCATCGAAGATGGCAAGATCGTCATGGAAAGTCCGGCGATTGCAGGCCGCAATGAAAAGGGCATCAGCTATTCAATGACGGCAGTGCGCGCCCTTCAGGATGTGGCCGATCCGAACATGATCACGCTTGAGAACGTGAAGGCTGCCATGCCGATGAGCGGTGACGTGATCGCACGCGTGACTGCGAAGGGCGGTATATTTGACCGTGCCAAGGACCAATTGAACATGACGGCACCGTTTCAGGTGAACCTGAGCAACGGTACGACCGGCTATTTTCAGTCTGCTCGCCTGGATGTACCCAAGAGCCTGATGGAATCGGTGGACCCGGTAAAGATTACAACGCCGGACGCGTCCATTATTGCGCAGTCGATGAAGATATTGGATAACGGCAAAACCATCAGCTTTGCGGGAAAGGTTCAGGTTAACCTGGACCGCTCCGCTTCCAAGAAACAAGACAACCAGAGCCCGGCCCAATGATCAATCGCCGCCTATACTCGATCCGCCTTCTCTCCTGGTTTGCCGGTATGGCTGTCGCAGGTCTTGCGACTGTGGCCAGCGCCCAGTCCACAACCAAGCAGATGGACGGCATGAAGCTGTCCAACGACAAGCCAATCCAGATCCAGAGCGACCAGCTCGAAATCAAGGATCAGGAAAAGAAAGCCTTCTTCACGGGCAATGTGGAAGTTGTGCAGGGCACGACAACCATGAAGTCAGCCAAGATGACCGTGCTCTACAAGGGCGATCCGGCAGGCGGTGGCAGTTCGAACGCCAATAGCGGCGGAAGCAGCGTCACGTCCGGGCAGCAGGACATCGACAAGATCTTTGTGTCCGGCAAGGTGTTCCTGAATTCCGGAACGCAGACAGCGACCGGCGATGACGGCGTCTACGATATGGCCTCGCAGATGTTCACCTTGACCGGAAGCAAGGTCGTACTGACCGATGGTCCCAATGTTCTAACCGGCTGCAAGCTGATTGTGCATGTGGATACGGGCGAGGCAAAGCTCGATAACTGCGGCAAACGGATTGAGATCATGCTCGACCCGAAATCAAAGCCGAAGCAGTAAGCGAACCGGATTTACATGGCTCTTTTTTCCTCGCGTGCACAGACGCAGGCTCCTGAGGGTTTCGACCCTCAGGACAAAGCCCGCTACGAAGGCACCCTCATCGCCCATAGCCTTTCCAAGACCTACGACACCCGTCGCGTTGTCAATGGTGTGTCGCTGATCGTCCGTCGTGGCGAGGCGGTCGGCCTCTTGGGTCCGAACGGGGCAGGCAAAACCACCTGCTTCTACATGATTACAGGGCTTGTTGGCGTCGATGAGGGCATGATTGCCATCAACGGCAATGATGTGACCCGTATGCCGATGTACCGGCGGGCGCGCTTGGGTGTTGGGTACCTGCCGCAGGAAGCATCCATTTTTCGCGGCCTGACGGTTGAGGAAAACATTCGCGCCGTTCTGGAAGTTCACCAGAAGGACAAGCAGAAGCGTGAGCGCAAGCTTGATGAGCTGCTGGAAGAATTCCACATAAGCCGCCTGCGCAAATCGCCTGCCGTGGCTCTCTCCGGCGGTGAGCGTCGCCGCTTGGAAATTGCTAGAGCACTGGCGACCGACCCTGCTTTCATGCTGCTGGACGAGCCGTTTGCCGGCGTCGATCCAATTTCGGTTTCCGATATTCAGAATCTCGTGCGTCACCTTACAGCGCGTGGCATTGGCGTTCTCATTACGGACCACAATGTGCGTGAAACATTGGGCCTCATCGACCGCGCCTATATCATTCATGCGGGTGAAGTGCTGACGCATGGTCGGGCTGAAGATATCGTCAACAATGCCGATGTGCGGCGTCTTTACCTTGGCGACAAGTTTCATCTGTAAACCAAAGCCAAGCAGATTCTTGGTCTGGCTGCACGTCCGCGCTTGACCAAATCTTCCAAAAAAGCAATTTTTGGGCCAAGTGGCCCTTCTGGTCCTCCTCAAAGATCAAGAGGCGGCCGAAACCGGCTTTTTAGGGAGTTTCGCGTCCATCATGGCTCTTTCTGCCAGCCTTTTGCTGCGCCAGTCCCAATCGCTCGTCATGACGCCGCAACTGATGCAGTCCATCCAACTGCTTCAGATGACGCACCTTGAACTCACCCAGTTTATTGCCCAAGAGGTCGAGAAGAACCCGCTGCTTGAATTTTCGCCAAATGATAGTGAAGCAGGCACCGGTGATGAACCTTCAGGCGAAACTGAACTGCTTCGTCCGGATTCCGCAAGCGATGCGGAATGGTTCGATACGGGGGACCAGAGTTCGGATCATCTGGCGGAACGGCTGGATGCGAACTTCGAAAATGTGTTTCCTGACGATAATGGTGACCGCAAGCCGGATGCCCCTGAACTTATGGGGCAATGGAAGTCCATGCCCGGCGGCGAGAGCGCCGATGGTTACGATCTGGAAGACTTCGTTGCTTCAGACGCCAGCCTGCGGGATCATCTCGGGCAACAGATCCCGCTACTGATCTCAAGCGACGAACACCGTCTGATTGCGCAACATCTCGTCGATCATCTGGATGAAAACGGATATTTGCAGGCGGATCTGGAAGACATGGCAGATCGCCTGGGAGCCCGACTTGGTCAAGTGGAAGAGGTGCTTGCAGCCCTTCAGACGCTAGACCCGCCCGGCATCTTTGCGCGATCGCTTGCCGAGTGCCTAGCCATTCAATTGCAACAAAAAGACCGCTTCGACCCGGCCATGCGAATGCTGGTCGCCCATCTCGACCTTCTGGCCAAGCGTGATTTCGCCAGCCTCAAGCGCCTATGCGAAGTGGATGAGGAAGACCTCCTCGACATGCTATCGGAAATCCGGCAGCTCAACCCGAGGCCCGGTAGCGCCTTTGAACCAACCGGGTATGAAGCGATTCTACCCGATGTTGTGGTGCAACGCGGCACTGACGGGAACTGGCTGATAGAGCTGAACCCAGATACGCTCCCCCGTGTGCTGATAAACCAGACCTATTTTCAAAGCGTTTCCAAGAATACGCCTCGACAGGGCGAAGATGCCAACTTCCTCAGTGAATGCTTACAAAACGCCAATTGGCTCACACGCAGCCTCGACCAGCGCGCCAAGACAATCATGAAAGTAGCCACTGAGATCGTGCGGCAGCAGGATGCCTTTCTACAACATGGGGTGGATCATCTTCGCCCGCTGAATCTGAAGACTATCGCCGAAGCAATCAAAATGCACGAATCCACTGTGAGCCGTGTGACGTCCAATAAATACATGCTGACACCGCGTGGCCTGTTCGAACTGAAATATTTCTTCACCGTTTCGATCAACTCAGCCGAGGGCGGCGATAGCCACTCTGCAGAATCGGTTCGCCACCGCATTCGCCAGATGATTTCGCAGGAAGCAACGGACGCCGTTCTGTCTGATGACGATATAGTCGAGAGCCTGAAAGCGGCCGGGATTGATCTTGCCCGCCGCACTGTGGCGAAATATCGCGAGGCTATGAACATCCCAAGCTCGGTGCAACGTCGTCGCGAAAAGCGCGCCATGGCTAAAGTCAGTTCTGGCTAGGAAGGGCGAAGGACCGCCATTTTCACGGACATAGGCTAGTGCTATGCCTGAGTGATTCCCAGAATCTGCGTTGACTTATTAAGGATTGGTGGATAGAAGCGCGCCGCACCAACGAGAAAGGGACGGCTTTGGCCGGGCGGTAACCGCTGATAAAGGCCAATCGGCATTCAAATCGGCAATCGAGCAACACAGACGCTTGGATGCTGGAGCTGCTTGACGTAGACTGCTTCGTGCAAGTCACGACAAGAAGGAAGGAATTCCATGAGTGTGCGTGTATCCGGAAAGCATATGGAAATCGGCGATTCGTTCAGACAGCGGATCGAGAACCATATCGGGGAGGCGGTTACAAAATACTTCGATGGAGGTTATTCGGGCACGGTGATCGTTGAGAAATCCGGCCCGCGCTTTGCAACGGATTGCAAGGTGCATCTCGATACGGGCATTGTTCTGCATGCCGCAGGCGAGGCGAATGATCCGCAGGTCAGTTTTGATGCTGCTGCTGAACGAATTGAAAAGCGGCTGCGTCGCTATAAGCGAAAACTGCGTGATCACCATGCTGGCGCAACCCAGAATGGTTATGCAGAGATTGCCTACACCGTCATGGATGCCGTGCCGGATGAAGCTGAAGAGGTTCCGGAAGATTTTGCGCCGACAATCGTGGCGGAAAGCTCCAAACCTCTGAAGACGATGACTGTGGCCAGCGCCGTGATGGCGCTCGACATGACGGACGAACCGGTTCTGTTTTTCAGAAATCCGGGGAAAGAACTGAATATCGTGTACCGCCGCAATGACGGCAATATTGGCTGGATCGACGCCGCCAGTATAAAGGGATAAGCCTGAAGGGAGTGCCTAAGCGGCACTCCCGTTCCCCCATGTCGGGGGGCAGAAGGATGAAAAGAATGGCGTTGGCAGATCTGCTGCAGCAAGATGCGATAATTCCCGCGCTCAAGGTCAATTCCAAGAAACAGCTTCTCCAGGAACTCGCCGCCAAAGCTTCCAAGCTGACGGGGATTCCGGAGCGCGAGATCTTCGATGTCATCCTGCAGCGTGAGCGGCTCGGTTCAACCGGTGTCGGTCACGGCATTGCTATTCCGCATGGCAAGCTTGGCAGCATTGGGGCAATCCAGGGATTATTTGTGCGTTTGGAAACGCCTGTGGATTTTGAGGCATTGGACGACGAGCCCGTGGACCTCATTTTCCTGCTTCTGGCACCGGAAGGTGCAGGCGCTGACCATTTGAAGGCTCTTTCAAGAATTGCGCGCGTGCTGCGGGATTCTGATCTCGTTGCAAAGCTACGCGCAACCGATTCGGCTTCCGCGATCTACGCTTTCCTGAACCAGGAACAGGCGAACGCGGCCTGACCCCCTCCCATCGAGAGTGAAACTGCTTCTCAAGACATCCGCTGCTGGAAGACTTAAAGCACGTTGCAGCTTATCAGCCTCATGCAACCTACTTTAACTTCTTGTTTTTACGCATGTCGTTATCGCAAAACCGCTACAGAGTTTTGCGCGACATGCTCCAGCACCCGGCCTCAATTATTCAGACAAATGAAAAAAGGTCCGCTCCTCGTTTGAAGAGCGGACCTTTTTCATGTGTGGAAGCGAGGAGGTAAAATCCCGACCTGCCTTATCGTCAAGCCTTGTCTGCTTGCGCTTCCGTGTTGGCAGCAGCGTCGCCCTTTGGGCCACCCTTGGCAACGCCAACCATAGCGGGGCGAAGCACGCGCTCACCGATAACATAACCTGCCTGAACCACCTGCACGACGGTATTGTTCGGCACTGCCGGGTTTGGCACTTCGAACATGGCCTGATGGAAGTTGGGGTCGAACTTCTGGCCTTCTGCATCGATCTTGCGCACGCCATGACGTTCCAGCGCGGAGAGCATGGCCCGCTCGGTCATATCGACGCCTTCGATCAAGGCTTTCAGCCCAGCATCATCCGACTCCTTGGAGTCTGCTGGAATGGAGTCCAGCGCGCGCCGCAAATTGTCGGACACCGCCAACATGTCTCGGGCAAACGCGGTGACAGCGTAAGATTTGGCATCCTTCACATCGCGCTCGGTGCGGCGGCGAAGATTATCCATTTCCGCAGCAAGTCGCAGGAAACGGTCACGAAGCTCGTTGTTCTCGTTCCTGAGAACGTCCATTGGGTCCGGCTCGTTCACATCGGCAGCTTCGGACGCGTCTTCATTGAGTGCGGAAGCCACGGCCTCAGCCGTATTCTGGTTTTCTGCCGCGTCAGGTCCGGGTTTCTTCGTCTCGTCGGTCATGACGTACTCCGTTCAGAGGTTGCATGGATTTTGAGCCCGATATCGAGGTTCGGCGCAGAAAAATCAAGGCTCGCTAGCGGCAGACTGCCGTTTTACTGGGCGCGAGGGTTGCGCGTGAGCCGTGTCAAAAGCTGTGCCGTGTAGTCCACCATCGGCACGACGCGGGAATAATTCAGCCTTGTTGGCCCGATAACGCCGACCGCACCCACAATGCGATCCTCCTCATCCCGGTAAGGCGCAACAATGAGGGAAGAGCCGGAAAGGGAGAAAAGCTTGTTTTCTGAACCGATGAAGATACGGACACCAGGTCCACTTTCAGCGAGGTCCAGAATTTCGAGAAGGCTATCCTTCTTTTCCAGATCATCGAAGAGCAATCGCAACCGATCGAGATCCTCCGCTCCACCCAATCCTTCGAGCAGATTGGCGCGACCGCGCACAATGAGGCGTGACGGCTTCCCCTCTTCGGAATCACCTGCCCAAACGGCAAGACCACGCTCCACTAGATCGCGAGACAGCGCGTCGAGTTCCGTCTGCACCTGTTCCTTCAGGGTCTTCAACTGTCCGCGCAGTTCCGGCAGGGTTTGTCCCGCCATATGCGCATTCAAAAAGTTCGAAGCCTCTGTCAGTTGCGAGGATGTCACGCCTGCTGGCAGATCGATGATGCGGTTTTCGATCTGGTTATGGTCACCTACGAGGATCGCCAGCGCCTTGGTTGGCTCCAACCGGATGAATTCGACATGCTTCAGCACCGGATCGTTCTTGGCGGCAATGACGATACCGGCCCCCCGTGACACGCCGGAGAGCATGCGGGATGCTTCCGTCATCAGACTTTCCATCGGCTGGTCGCGATCCACGGAGCGGATCTGGCGCTCGATATTTGCGCGCTCATCCACAGAAAGGTCGCCCACTTGCATGAAGGCATCAACGAAGAAGCGCAGACCTGTCTGCGTTGGTAAACGCCCGGCACTGATATGAGGAGCATAGATAAGCCCCAACTCCTCCAGATCGCTCATGACATTGCGAACTGACGCAGGAGAGAGCGACATGGGAAGAAGGCGCGACAGGTTTCGCGAACCAAGCGGCTCTCCTGTTTCCAGGTAGCTTTCAACAATACGCCGGAATATCTCGCGTGAACGGTCATCAAGTATAGACGTGCCGTCCCTCCCCCGCGTTGACTGTTGATCCATCTGTCGCATTTCATCCGGTTATCGATTGCGCTTTATCCCGAATATAATGCGTTCCTGCCTGTTCGCAAAAGGAATCCGCCATCGAGCGATGCCAATGCTCGGCAAAACTCGGCTTTTCCTTTGCAATGCGGGCCAAGGGGTTTTATGACGCGTGCAAGAACGTCAGGAGAAGAGCATGCGACCCTCAGGCAGAAAAACCGACCAAATGCGCAAGGTCAGCTTCGAGCGCAATTTTTCGAAGCACGCGGAGGGTTCCTGCCTCGTCAAGTTTGGCGACACCCATGTGCTCTGCACGGCAAGCCTCGAGGAAAAGACGCCACCGTGGCTTCGCAATTCCGGCAAAGGCTGGGTAACAGCCGAATATGGCATGCTTCCACGCGCGACAGGCGACCGCATGAAGCGTGAAGCAGCCGCTGGCAAGCAGGGCGGGCGTACCCAGGAAATTCAGCGCCTGATCGGCCGTTCGCTGCGTGCAGTGGTAGATCTTGAGGCTCTGGGCGAGCGTCAGATCACGGTGGACTGTGATGTCATCCAGGCCGACGGCGGCACCCGCACGGCAGCAATCACCGGCGGCTGGATTGCATTGCATGACTGCCTGAAGTGGATGGAATCACGCAACATGATCAAGCTTGATCGTGTTTTGAAGGATCATGTCGCCGCCATTTCCTGCGGCATCTTTGCAGGCCAACCTGTGATCGACCTGGATTATCTGGAAGATTCAGCGGCTGAAACCGATGCCAACTTCGTCATGACTGGTGCTGGCGGCATTGTGGAAGTTCAAGGCACTGCCGAAGGCAAGCCGTTCAGCCGCGATGAATTGCTTAACCTTCTTGACCTGGCAGCGAACGGAACACAGGAACTGGTCGCACTGCAGAAGCAGGCGATCGGCTAACAGGAACAGACACATGCGCAAACTTGAGACCCGCACCATCGTCGTTGCCAGCCACAATGCTGGCAAGATCCGGGAAATCGCGGATCTCATTGGCCCGTTCGGCTTTTCGGCACAGTCAGCTTCCGAGTTGAATTTCGAGGAGCCGGATGAAACCGGCACCACGTTTGAGGAAAACGCCGCCATCAAGGCGCTGGCTTCCGCCAAGGCTTCAGGGCTGCCCGCGCTGTCTGACGATTCCGGTCTGGTGATCGATGCATTGGACGGCGCCCCGGGCGTTTATACTGCCAACTGGGCTGAAACGCTGGATGGCTCGCGCGATTTCGCCATGGCCATGCGCAAGGTGGAGACCGCGCTTCAAGACAAGGGTGCCACAACGCCGCAGAAGCGAACAGCACGCTTTGTCAGCGTGCTATGCCTGGCTTGGCCGGATGGCCACACGGAAATGTTCCGCGGCGAAGTCGAAGGCTTTATTGCGTCGGAACCACGTGGCACGGCTGGCTTCGGCTACGACCCCATCTTTCAGCCGAAAGGCCATGACGCGACCTTCGGCGAAATGAGCGCAGAAGAAAAGCATGGCTGGAAGCCCGGCGACGCGGAGGCACTTTCGCACCGCGCCCGCGCATTCAAACTCTTTGTCGAAACCTGTCTGGACGCCTGACGCTTTTGTTGATCGACGCCCCTCTCCTTCCCGATACTGGTGAACCCGGTTTCGGGCTTTATGTGCATTGGCCATTTTGCGCGGCCAAATGCCCCTATTGCGACTTCAACAGCCATGTCCGCCATCAGCCAGTCGATCAGGCGCGCTTCACTTCCGCCTTCCTGGCCGAGATGGAAACCATGCGGAACCTCACCGGCCCGCGCACCGTCACCAGCATCTTTATGGGAGGCGGCACTCCTTCCCTCATGGAACCGCGCACGGTGGAAGCGATCCTGGATGGCATTGCCCGCTTCTGGCATGTTCCAGCCGGTATTGAGGTGACCATGGAGGCTAACCCTTCCAGCGTGGAGGCGGATCGCTTCCGCGGCTATCGTGCGGCTGGCGTCAACCGGGTCTCACTTGGCGTTCAGGCCCTGAACGATAAGGACCTTCGTTTTCTGGGACGCCTGCATGATGTGGCGGATGCCTTGAAGGCTATCCGGCTTGCACGCGAAATCTTTCCGCGCATGAGCTTCGATCTGATCTATGCTCGGCCCAACCAGACAGTCGAAGATTGGGAAAGGGAGTTGAACGAGGCAGTGTCCTATGCTGTCGATCATCTCTCGCTTTACCAGTTGACCATCGAAGAGGGCACGCCCTTTTTCGGCCTGCACAAGGCAGGTAAGCTTATTGTGCCGGATGGAGATCAATCCGCACTTCTTTACGAAGCAACGCAAGACATTACCGCCGGATTTGGGATGCCCGCCTACGAGGTTTCCAACCATGCGAGATTAGGTGCTGAGAGCCGCCATAACCTGACCTATTGGCGCTACGGCGATTACGCGGGGATCGGCCCGGGTGCGCATGGCCGCATTACCCGCGATGGTCACAAGGTCGCAACATCCACTCAGCGCAACCCGGAGCAGTGGCTAAATTTGGTGGAAGCGCAGGGCCACGGCATGGTTGATCAGGACGTTCTGGACCGCAGCGAGCAGGCCGATGAATTATTGCTGATGGGTTTGCGCCTTCGCGAAGGTGTGGATCTGTCACGCTATCATGCGCTTTCCGACCGATACCCCAACCCGGATCGTGAACAGGTTTTGCTCGAACACGGCTTTATTGAACCGCTTGGCAATTCCAGGCTACGCTGTACACCAAAGGGAATGCTGATATTGGATGCGGTGGTCGCAGACCTGTCAGTGTAGACAAAAGGGACGGCCATGCTTGTCGATGACGCTTTCGAACGCGAAGAGATGGCCGCACTCTATGACAGCTTCAATACGCATGGCGAAGATCGGATCTTTTACCTCAGGCTTGTAAAAGAGCCGTGCCGTATTCTAGACATCGGCTGTGGCACGGGACTTCTCACGCTGCCTCTATCTCAGTTAGGGCATGATGTGACCGGCGTGGACCCCGCCCCCGGTATGCTCTCCATAGCGCGCGCGAAAGACATTGCCCACGAGGTTCATTGGATTCAGGCTGGCGCCTCTGACTTCACGTTGGATAAGCATTTCGATCTGGCGATCATGACCGCACATGTCTTTCAGGTTTTTCTGAATGACGCGGATACCTTGGCCGTCCTCAGCAATATCCGCCGCCATATGTCCCCCAATGGCCGGCTGGTTTTCGAAAGTCGCAACCCCGCCTTCGAGCATTGGAGAAATTGGACGCAAGATCAGACGCGGGAGGTTCGCGACGTTGAAGGCGTCGGGCCGGTAGAGGTTTATTATCAGTGGCACGAGATCGACGGCGATCTTCTATCGTTCGAAACCGTCTTTACGCTTCTCAAATCAGGCGAGAAACTAACAAGCAAAAGCACGCTACGATTTCCAACTCTACCGCGAATTCAGGGACTGTTGGAAAAAGCTGGCTTCAAGATAGAGCGCACTTCAGGCTGGTGGGACCGCTCTGCTTTTCAGGAGCAGGCAAGTCCTGAAATTATCGTTGAGGCACGAACCGTCTAAGCAATCTGCCGTCGATGGCGACAAGGCCAAGCAGAATGAGCGCCATACCCAAGAAATGACGCCCGGCCAGTTGCTCCCCTAGCACAAGGGCACTGAGCAAGATTGCGCTTGGCGGGATCAGGATCGTCACCAACATGATGTTGGTGGCGCCTGCGCTCGACAGGATGCGGAAAAACAGGATGTAACCCACAGCCGTTGACAAGAACGCCAGCCCAAAGAGTGCCGCCCAGGTAGGAGCCTGAGGTACGGCGAGGGTCCATGGTTGATCGACGATCAGCGCGACCGGGAGAAGCAGAAACGAAGACACAGTGACCTGACCGGTGGCCGGGGCGAGTGGAGACAATCCCATACGCTTGAAACGTCGTCCGAAGATTCCCGCGAAGGAATAGCATAGGGCGGCAGCAAGAACCGCAATCTCTCCCCAGGCATCACTGCCGAAATGCCCGAGGACCGTGGGGCCGATCATGACGGCCACGCCAACAATGCCGATGAGAACACCCACCAGCCTGTTGACGGTCAGCTTTTCATCCGGTGTCAGCACATGCGCGACAAGAACGCCGAAAAGTGGCGTCGTGGCGTTCAAAATCGCAGCAAGACCGCTCGCAATATGAGTCTGCCCCCAGATGATGAGGCAGAATGGAATAACGTTATTCAAAAATCCCATGCCTAGAAAAGCCAGCCAGACCGAACGATTAAACGGGATTTCAACGCGCATCAGGCGCACAAACAGCCAGAGCGCCAGCGCCGCTAATAATACGCGTGCGGTAACGATGGTCAGCGGCGGCCAGACCTTCACAAGAATGCCGATGAACAGATAGGACCCGCCCCACAGCAGCGAAAGACTGACGAGCATCAACCATTCCAGAGCATTCATCTGTCTGTGCATTCAACACCCGAAATATCAGCCGGCGCCACAGGGGCGTAAATTCGTTCAATGAATAGGAATATCAGTGGCAATGTGCCACCCGAAAACTGCTTTGGCGGCTTAAGCCCGCTTCATAGCGAAAACATGCAGCCATTCCGTGGGATTCAAATCGTAACCACTACCCATGGCATTCTCAATTTCAACGGTCTGCCATCCTTGACCGTAAACACCCGTCAACCACTCTGGATCTGGATAGTTGAAATAGCGCCCAAATCCATCGGTGCCTTCCGCATGACCGGCCTTATAGCTGGCATAGAACACGCCCGAAGGCTTCAAGGCACGGTAGATACGATTGAGGATGGATGGAAGTTCTGAGCGCGGCACATGCAAAAGGCACGCATTCGCCCAAATACCATCAAATTCGGCGTCGAACTCGATCTCTTCGAAACGCATGACGTTAACCGGCACGCCGAGACGAGATTGAGCCGCTGCGGCCATTTCAGCAATGCCGTCTGTGGGCTTTACCCGCACACCACGAGACATGAGAAACGCGCTATCTCGCCCGCTCCCACATCCAAGTTCCAGCACATATGCGTCCGGCGATAAACGATTAGCGAAACTACCAAGATAGGCGCTTTCTATCTGCCCGGCTGTGTTATCTGCATAGGATAATGCGGATTGGGCATAGAAATGCTGGGTAACATCACGTTCAGTGGTCATGCTACCCAGATTCCGCTTTAAGCGTTGTTCTCGTTGATGAGGCGTTTCAGCAGCTCAATCTCGTGGCTGAGCTTCGTGTCACCTGAGATCAGCTCCTCGATCTTGCGCACAGCGTGCAGGACCGTGGTGTGGTCACGACCGCCGAAACGACGACCGATTTCCGGGAAGGATCGCGGCGTCAGTGTTTTGGACAGATACATTGCGATCTGGCGCGGCTTGACGATGACCCGCGTCCTACGGTTGGAGACAAGCTCCTGACGCGAGACATTGTAGTGACGGGCGACAATGCGCTGAATGTCTTCAATGCGGACACGCTTGGCTTCGCCAGCACCAACGAGGTGAGCCAAAAGTTCATCAACGCGCTCAATAGACAATTCCGGCTCAAAGGAGCGACGGAAGATGAGCTGGTTGAAGGCACCTTCCAGTTCACGACCGGAATTAGCGACATTGCGGGCAACGTGGCTCAGGATCTCATCCGGAATATCGAGAGCGGCATCATCCTGACGTGCCATTTCCAGGCGGCGCTTCAACATTTCGAAGCGCATTTCATAATCCGGCGTCTCCATTTCGATGGCGACACCGCCCTGAAGGCGAGAACGGACACGTGGATCAAGCGATTCCAGTTCCCAAGGTGCGCGGTCGGCAGCCACGACAACCTGCTTGGCACTGTCGAGCAGCATGTTGAGCAGATGGCAGAACTCGTTCTGGATCATCTTGCCCTGCAGGAACTGCATGTCATCGATAATCAGCAAATCAATATTACGGAGCGATTCCTTCAGCGTGAGCGCGTCGTTATCGCGGATTGCAGTCGCAAAGCGCCACATAAAGTATTCCGCCGTGAGATAGACAACGCGCGGCATCCGCGAGGAACCAACAGCGGCATTGGCGATAGCCTGCAACAGATGCGTCTTGCCAAGGCCAACACCGGAATGGATGAACAGCGGGTTGAAGCGAACGGCGCTGGCACCAGCTTCCGCAATCGTGCGGGCAGCGGCGAGTGCCACGCGGTTGGAAGGGCCCTCAACGAAGGTATCGAACGTGTAGCGGCTATCGAGTGGTGAACCGAAGAGGGGCGCAGGTGCATTGGAGCGGTGAGCGGACTGCGGAGCCTGGGAAACCGGCTGCGGCTGAACGGGGAAGGAGGCGATCTGGCCAATCTCCCGAGGGCCGCTGCGGCGAGGCGCTGGTGCAGCCTGTGTCTCGATCTGCGGGGCAGCGCGCACTTCCGTTGTGGGCCGGGCAGCCCGGCTTGCGGTGCGCACCAGGATTTCGACCTTCAGGATTTCGGAATCTTCCGCCTGGAAAATGGTGGTGATCAGTTCGAGATAACGGTTGTTGATCCAGGACTTAAGGAAAGTCGTGGGAACGCTCAGACGTACGACGCTCTTCGAATTGGAATGAAGCTTCAGACGGCCAAACCAGCTTGCATAAACTTCTGGACCAACCTGTGCCTTCAAACGCGCACTGAACCGCTCGAAAAGAGCATCATGCTTCATGTCAGACTTTTCTCCTGCCGCCTCGGAGCAAACCGATCCCAACGCCTCAGACGACTGGTTGCCACTCTCCAACGTCCGGGTCGATACGGTGTTCATCTGCATTCTGTGCCGCCTTCTCATGTTTTCCCGCCGATCGATGCGAAACCGCACGCCGGGATGATCATTTTCTTTTGTGGCCGCTGCGTGGTTCTCCTCGCCAGAACCGATCGCCGCCGCCTTTGTTTCATTCACACCTGCAAGTCCCCGCAGGCTGTTGCCGAAAGACTTCGACAACGAAAGACGCTCCCCTTGCGTCTCCCCCGTACCTTCATCCCTCGCGATGAAGACACAGGATCACTGTGCCATGCCCGATGCGGCGCTCCGCACCCGACACAAAAGCGATGCTCCGGTCGCTTTGAAGAAACCGGTCGATACGCTTTAACTCCGTGAAAAACCGAGCCGCCAATCTGGCCCGGACAAGAGACGAAAACCGTTAGTCTCCGGTTAACCGGAAGAACTAATCGTATTTTCTGGAGGGTTCCCCGCGCCTCTTGTTGAGGATCATTAAGGCAGGATCGCAAAGGGGAATCAACGATGAATTTTACGCAAAATTAAAGCACGAGCGTTGACTCAGGAACCCTAATTTGACTCGGAGCGGGCCCGGCGGCCAAGAATCTCAAACGAATCAATGGGATTCGAAAATGGCATCTTTGAGAGTGCTATGTGAAGGCGAAAAAATAAAAATTCGCTTGACTCGTCTGAAGGGTTAAAGACCCCCGACCAATGGAGGACAAGGCCAACCGTCCTCCAGTAAATCATTGAAAAATATAAATTTTTTATGTCACCCCCTTGTCATGGATATCACCCGGAGGGAGTACTGCAAATTTTAACAGATGAGAATCACGAAAAGCCCGGTCAATGACCGGGCTTTAAAAATGACAACCGTTTGTGACGGGAATTAGGCGGAAAGAGCCTTCACACGCGCGGCCAAACGCGACACCTTGCGGGAAGCCGTGTTGCGGTGAACAACACCCTTGGTCGCAGCGCGCTGAATTTCCGGCTGTGCAGCGCGCAGAGCTTCTGCGGCCTGTGCAGCGTCGCCAGAAGCGATCGCTTCTTCGACCTTGCGGATATAGGTACGAACGCGCGAACGGCGTGCCTTATTGATGTCGGTGCGGCGTGCGATCTTGCGGGTCGCCTTTTTCGCCGAAGTGGTATTGGCCATTTCTGCCTCTCTTCGAATTCGAACAAAAACTCCGCCATTACCGCGCCGGGTCCACGTGACCTGTCATCCAGCAATTAGGGAGCAATGGAGGAAGCCATCAAAGGCTTTCCCAACTGTGGGCGGCTACATAACCGGATTGCGGCCCTCAGTCAACGCGCAATTTCAACTGTCTCTATGCCCAACGGCGGGAAAAGTCGAATGCGCTGAATCACTTCTGGCATGTTGCACAGAAGAAGGTTGAGCGCCCAGACTGCACGATGCGTTCAACCACTCCCCCGCAACCCGGTCTGGAGCACGGCTTGCCCTCCTGATCATAGACGGAAAAGCTGTGCTGGAAATAGCCAAGCGAGCCATCGGTCTGAATATGATCACGCAGAGAAGAGCCGCCCGCGGCAATGGCATCGGCGATGACTTCACGAATGGCAACCGTCAGCTTTTGCAATGACGCTTTGGGTTTGCCTGCCTCCGTCACCAGAGTTCCGCCTTTGCGCGTTGGTGAAAGTTCCGAGCGCCAGAGGGCCTCGCAGACATAGATGTTGCCGAGACCTGCAATCACTGTCTGGTCGAGCAGCAGGCTTTTCAAAGGCTGCGCCCTGCCTTTGAAACGTGCGGCCAAGCCTTTGGCATCCAGCAGATTGCCCGTCGGCTCAGGTCCGAGGCCTGCGAAGGCCGGATAGAGATCAAGTTCAGTGCGGGGCCACAGATGCATGAAGCCAAACCGGCGGGGGTCGTTATAGATCACACGCTGTGGCCCATCCTTGCCGTCCAGGTGAAAGACAACGTGATCGTGCTTTTCATTCTTGGAGCGTGGATGATGAAACTCACCCGGCAATTCCACCTGCTCTCCCTGTTCAATGCGGAACGAACCCGACATGCCCAGATGCGATATGATTGTCATGCCGTCATCGAGATCGATCAGCAGATATTTGGCGCGTCTTCCCAGGCCCAGGATACGGCGTCCGCCCACACGCTCGGCAAAACTTTCGGGAAACGGAAAACGCAGATCTGCACGTCGCGTCTCCAGACTCGTGACAAAAGCATGTTCCATGACGGGCGCCAGACCGCGCCGCACGGTTTCGACCTCTGGCAATTCGGGCATGAATACCTAACTTCCTGTTTTAACGGCGCGGGCAGTGCTCTATAGACCAGCGCCATAGTGCCGCAAGTGGCACTTTGAGAGATAGTATCGCCGCGCCAACTTCGCTATGGTCCGGCCAGAGTTCGAAAAACGGAGAAGAATGAGCCATGGCTGAAAACCGCGTGACGGCAAATGGCGGAATGGAAACCTCCTATGGCTTTCGCAATGTGGCGGAAGGCGAGAAGCAGGGCCTCGTCAACGATGTCTTTCACAAGGTGGCCAAGCGCTACGACATCATGAATGACGTGATGTCGGCGGGTATGCACCGGGTCTGGAAGGACGCAATGATTGCGGCTTTGAACCCCCGGAAAGATACCTCTTACAAAGTCCTGGACGTGGCGGGCGGCACCGGCGATATCGCGTTCCGTATCGTCGAAGCCTCCAACCGACTGGCCCATGCGACAGTTCTCGACATCAATGGTTCCATGCTGGGCGTTGGCTCTGAGCGGGCGGTGAAGCGCAAACTTTCCGACAACCTCACCTTTGTTGAAGCCAATGCCGAGGAACTGCCTTTTGAGGCGAACAGCTTTGATGCCTATACGATTGCGTTTGGCATTCGCAATGTGCCGCGCATCGACGTGGCGCTTAAGGAAGCTTACCGCGTTTTGAAGCGTGGTGGACGTCTTCTCGTTCTCGAGTTTTCCGAAGTGGAAATGCCCCTGCTCGACCGCTTTTACGACGAATGGTCTTTCCGGGCCATTCCGCAGTTCGGCAAGATGATTACAGGAGATGCCGAGCCCTATCAGTATCTGGTGGAATCGATCCGCAAATTTCCCAATCAGGAAGATTTCGCCAAGATGATCCGCGAAGCGGGTTTCTCCCGCGTGAGCTACACCAATTATACCGGTGGCATTGCCGCTCTGCACTCGGGCTGGAAGCTTTAAGCGCATGAGCACGATTGGCGCCTATTTTCGCCTGGCCCGCGTGGGCTGGGTTCTGGTTCGCGAGGGGGTCGTCGCAGCCTTGCCAACGCAAGGGCTTCCCCCTGTCGTCGGGCTTGCCAAATCCATCGCGCAGATTTTTACGCGGCCAACCTCCATTCAGGAAAGCCGTAGCGTTCGCCTGACAAAAGCGGTAGATCGCCTCGGCCCCTCCTATGTGAAGATCGGGCAATTTCTGGCAACACGGCCAGACGTGGTGGGCGTGGACTGGGCGCTGGACCTCTCCATGCTCCAGGACCGCATGGCTTTCTTCCCCACCGAGACGGCGAAGAATGCCATCGAGGCCTCTCTCGGTCGGCCCGTCACGGAGCTTTACACCGGCTTTGAGGAGCCTCTTGCAGCAGCTTCGATTGCTCAGGTGCATCCGGCAGCTGTGCGTTATGCAGAGGGCGAGCGGAAGGTGGCCGTCAAGGTCGTGCGTCCCGGTGTGCGCCAACGGTTCGCGCATGACATTGAAAGCATGTACCTGATTTCGCGGATGCAGGAACGTCTTCTGCCCTCCACACGCCGCTTGAAGCCGGTGGAAGTGACACGAACACTGGAGCAGACGACCAAGCTGGAAATGGACCTGCGGCTGGAGGCAGCTGCCCTCTCCGAGATCGGAGAAAACACCAAGAACGATCCGGGCTTCCGCGTTCCGCAAGTCGATTGGGAACGGACTGGCCGCGATGTCATCACCATGGAATGGATTGATGGCATCAAGATGTCGAATATCGATGGGCTGCGTGAAGCAGGCTATGACCTCGAAAAGCTGGCAGAAACGCTGATCCAGTCTTTTCTTCGCCACACGCTGCGCGACGGTTTTTTCCATGCGGACATGCATCCGGGCAACCTGTTCGTAGACCCACAAGGCATCATCGTTGCGGTGGACATGGGGATCGTCGGAAGACTGGGTAAAAAGGAACGCCGCTTCCTGGCCGAAATCCTCTATGGCTTCATCACACGTGACTACATGCGCGTGGCAGAGGTGCATTTTGAGGCCGGATACGTGCCTTCCCACCATGATGTTGCAAGCTTTGCCCAGGCCATTCGCGCCATCGGCGAGCCGATCCATGGTCAGCCTGCCGAGACAATTTCAATGGCGCGGCTTCTCGCCCTGCTTTTTGAGGTGACCGACCTCTTTGAAATGCAGACGAGACCAGAGCTGATCCTTCTGCAGAAAACCATGGTTGTGGTGGAAGGCGTCTCACGTATGCTGGACCCGCGCTTCAACATGTGGCGCGCGGCAGAACCGGTTGTCGGCGGCTGGATTCGCGATAACCTGGGTCCAAAGCGTATAGCAAGCGATCTGCGCGATGGCCTGAAAGCAGCTGTCAAGCTGGCGGAAGCGGCTCCTGAAATAGCGGCCAAAACCGAGAAGTTCCATCAGCAGCTTTTGCACATGACAGAGCATGGTGTGCGCTTCGATGATCAGACGGCGGAGGCTATTGGCAAGGCAGAGGCCAAACACAGCCGTTGGGGCAGAGCCGCCCTTTGGGTGATTGCAGCGACAATGATCTACATCGCAATTCAGGTGACCTGAACAAACGCGCTGCGTGTGAAGCGGCCTTCATTTCGCCCGTTTCTTCATCGTTTGTTAAGAAAACATTCCTTGGAGAATTGATCCTATGGCGCTTGGCGCATCTCACCGGCTGCATGACGGGGTTGCCGCCGTCGAAACCATGACCCGGTTTGCGCTGGCTGTGCTGGCCCTGGCATCCGGTGTTTACACCTATCTCGGTGTCCGCAGCATTTTGGATGGGTCAGCAACTGCGGTCTTCTTCGCGGCTGTTATCTATTCCGGCTCTGTTTCCGTCGCTATCTATGCCTTCTGGTCCTATATGGCGCGGTTCTTCCCGCACGTAACGGGTCCAGGTGCACGTGGCGCCATGCTTGGCGTGATGGCACTGGGTTGTGCCATGATCATTGCCATGTCGAGCTGGCTGAATGCCGCGGCACTGGCAGGGTCCGCAGCACTTGAGCAGCATCTGGCAGAGACAGTGCAAGGCTATACGGGTGATCTCGATCGGGCGCACCAGAATGCGCTGGCGGCACAGAGCTTGCTGCCGGATATTCAACGCGCCTCCGAACGCTTCTCGCAACTGGCTGAATCCGAGCGCCAATCCGGCGCGCTGACTGGTACTACGGGTTCAGGCAGTGTGGTTCAGCTCTTGAGCCAGATGTCCGCGCAGATGAAGGAACTGGAAAACGGCATCGTGGCCTCGCGTGAGCAGGTGGCGAACCTGTTCGAGCAAGGGCAAAAGCGGCTGGAAACCATGCGCACGCTCGTCTCGGCGCCGGGTGCCATTGCGCCGCGCGCCGATCAATTCTCATCAGAAGTCGTCGCGCTCACCGGCGTGATTACATCGCTCAATCAAACCTCCATCGCGCCCTCGATCCGGCGCGCGGCAGACGATCTTTCGCTTGGTTTCATTGCACCTGTGGCGGATGGGCGCGAGGTTGATCTTGCCAATCGCCAGGGTCAGGTCATGGAGACGATCCGCGCCTCGGTCGGCGCGCAATCCAAGGTTCTGTCACAAGCGGCAGACGAGATTTTGAACCGCCCACCGGTCGCGGAAAGACGGTTCGTGCCGCTGTCTTCAGCTGAAGCGGTTCTTCGTTATGCAAGCGATTTCATTCCGGCCTGGGCTGGCGCAATTTCCATCGATCTTCTGCCAGCCGTTCTCGTCTTCGTGCTGGCTACGGTTCATGGCGCCATCCGTCGGCAGGAAAGCCGAATGCCCTTTGCCGAGCGCATTACCGCTGCCGAACTGCTGGAGGCGCTTGAGGTGCAGCGTGCCTTGAGCGCACGCGGGATCGATCTGGAAGAGGCGGTTCGTAAGGCAGAGGCCAAAGAAGCTGAACAACAAACTGATGCACCAACGGCGGAGACTGAGGACGCGAGCAAAGTCACTAGCCTGGACCTCAACAAGCAGACGCGCATAGGGCCTGCGTCATGAAGCCCAATGAGGCAGGTCAGAGATTGTGGCAAGCCTTTGCGCAAGCCGACGACGGCCTCATCATGCGCACCGCCTTTTATGGCCTGCTGGCGGCTGCCGCACTATTTCTGTTCGTCGATATTCGGGAGTTCTCGCAAACCTCCGAAACGAGTGTTGTGCCCACCTACGATCCGCAAAAGGTCAGTCAGCCGGTTCTTCCGCCTGCCCTCACAGATGGCAAGCCGCATGCCCCGCCTGTTGAACCAGCGAGCGACCCACAGGTTCTGCGCCAGGCCATTCGCTTTGATCTTCAGCCAGGTGGCATACTTCTGGCGGAAGGTGCCATCGATCCAGGTGCAGCCGAACGCTTTCGTCAAGAAATCGAGGCACGCGGCGAATATGTGAAGCAGGTCTCGCTAAATTCGCCTGGAGGTTCCGTGGATGATGCGCTGGCCATGTCCGCGCTCATCCGCGAACGAAAGCTCGGCACTCGAGTTGCAAAGGGTGCGCTCTGTGCCTCCTCCTGCCCCATCGTGATGGCGGGCGGCACAGTGCGCGAGGCGGAGAAGGATGCCGTGATTGGCGTTCATCAGGTGTTTAATGGCGGCACGGAACGGCCAAGCCCTGAACAGGCAATGTCCAGCGCCCAAAGCACCACAGCGCGTGTGGCACGCCATCTGGATGCCATGGGGATAGGATCTGGCCTTTGGTTTCACGCGCTGGAAACGCCGCCGGACCGGCTCTATTACCTCTCTGAGCAGGAGCTGAAAGAGTTCAAGCTTGTGACTGCGCAAGCGCCAGTGGCCAAGAAGCGGTCTCCTTGATCTTTCCTAAAGTCGCAAAACGGCTTAGACCAGACGTGACACCATGCTTATTTGTTTTCGTTTGTCTTTTTGGGAAAACCGGTTTCTAGTTTTCCCTGACAAACTCGATAGGATATCGCGACGATGGAGCTTGCGGGCAAACGCATTCTGCTGATCATTTCCGGTGGTATTGCCGCGTACAAGAGCCTCGATCTCATTCGCCGCTTACGGGAACGAGGTGCATCCGTGCGCCCTATTCTCAGTCAGGCTGCCCAGGAATTCATAACGCCGCTGGCCGTTGGCGCGCTTTCTGCCAGCCATGTCTACACCGATCTCTTTTCTCGCGAGGACGAGCAGGATGTCGGCCATATCCGGTTGGCGCGCGAGTGCGATCTCGTGCTTGTTGCGCCTGCCACGGCAGACCTGATGGCGAAGATGGCGCATGGCCTAGCCAACGATCTTTCCAGCGCGGTGCTCCTTGCAACGGATCGGCCAGTTCTGATTGCGCCAGCCATGAACCCCAAGATGTGGGAGGCAGCCGCAACCGGCCGCAACGCGGAAACGCTGCGCCAGGATGGCATTCACTTCATCGGCCCCATGCGCGGGGAAATGGCAGAAAGCGGTGAAGCTGGAACCGGCCGCATGGCCGAACCGCTGGAGATTGTCGCTGCCGCAATTCAATTGCTTGTGCCTCAGAAGCGTCCCTTGGCGGGCAAGCGGATCGTCGTGACCTCCGGGCCAACGCACGAGCCAATCGATCCAGTCCGATACATCGCTAATCGCTCATCCGGCAAGCAGGGTCATGCCATTGCCAGCGCCTTGGCAAAGCTTGGTGGCGAGGTGACACTGGTTTCCGGTCCCGTCACAATCGCCGACCCTAAAGGCGTATCGACCATTCATGTAGAGACCGCCGAAGAAATGAAAGCTGCGGTGCTGTCGCAACTGCCCTGCGATGCCGCCGTCATGGTGGCAGCGGTTGCAGATTGGCGGGTTCTCGGCGCCGCCGACCAGAAGATCAAGAAGCAACCGGGGGAGGCACCCGCTCCGCTTCAACTGGCCGAGAACCCGGATATTTTGAAGACCGTGGGCCACCATGCCGAGCGCCCCCGCTTCGTCGTGGGCTTTGCAGCCGAAACGCAAAATGTAGAGTCCAATGGCCGCCGCAAGCTGGAAGCGAAGGGTGCCGATATCATCGTCGCCAACGATGTATCCCCCGCAACCGGCATCATGGGCGGCGACAGAAATCGCGTGAAGCTGATTACCGGCGATGGCATTGCGGAATGGACGGAGATGACCAAGGAAGAGGTTGCCGAACGGCTGGCGAGCCTGATTGCAGAACGCCTTTCAGACAAAGCCTGAGGCTAGCCCGGCGCTTGCGCCGAGAGCCAGCACGGCCAGAGGATGAGCCCGTGTCCAGATGGACAAAGCGGCAGTCATGCCTACGATGCCGGCCAGCCAAAGGCTTGATGCCGATTCCGTCGTGATGACCACGGCACTTGATGCCACGAGGCCAACGGTTATGGGTAGCAGACCAGCCTGCACAGCGCTGCGCCATGGTCTATCGCGGAAACGATCCCAGGCTGAAACGGCAAAGCATGTGATGACGGAGGATGGCAGGAATTTTGCCACCGATGCCACCGCCAGTCCTGGGAAGCCGGCAATGTGCCAGCCGAGCAGCGGCACGATCATCATGTTGGGGCCGGGCGCAGCCTGCGCAAGAGCAAATAGCGCACTGAATTCCTCTGGTGATACCCAATGCTGCACCTCCACGACGCGCCGCTGGATCTCAGGCAGAACGGCGTAGCCGCCCCCGAAAGCCATGAGGGAAAGCTCGGTAAAAATCAGTGCAAGCGCAATCAGTGTTCCCGTCATCTTTGCGCCCGCCAAGCGAGAAGAATGGAGAGAGGCGCCAGCGTCAACATCACCGCCAGCATTGGCAGGCGAAAGAACGCAACGGCCAGGAAGAGCAAGCCTGCAATCAGGAGCGCTTGCGGCTTACCCAGGATTGGCTTGAGCAGCTTGACCGCCATTGCAATTAGCAAGCCGGCAGCTGCTGCAGCCAAACCGGCAAACAGATGCTGCACATGCGGATCATACCTGTACTGGTCGTAAATGACGCCGAGAAGGATGACGAAGGCAGTGGGAACAGCCGTGAGCCCCAAAATGGACGCAAGAGCGCCTCGCCATCCATGGAACTTCATACCCACCGCAACAGAGAGATTAATCACGTTGCCACCCGGCAAGAACTGGCAGAGGCCCAAGAGATCGGTGAATTCTTGCGGTGAGAGCCACCGCTTGTCTTCCACCAACAGGCGTCGCGATAGGGGCAAAACACCTCCGAAGCCGATGATACCGATTCCGAGAAAGCCGAAGAATATCTGCGATTTCGTCGGCAGCTCATTGCTTGCAGTAGATGAAGAGATGGGGGTCATCGAAGGATCTCCTGTTGGCTCCAAATTAAGCTTCCACAACCTGTGTGTCCAATATATGCTAACAGCATCTTCCATATACAGGACATATCGATGCTTGAGCTTCGTCATCTACGCTATGCGATTGCTGTTGCTGAAGAAGGCCATATGACACGCGCAGCAGAGAGGCTCGGGATTCAACAGCCACCACTGAGCCAACAGATCAAGTCGCTGGAAACAATGATTGGCACGCCACTCTTTCGTCGTCTGCCTCGCGGCGTGGAATTGACTGACGCGGGTACCGCATTCATCGAAAAGGCACGATCAGTGCTCAGCAGCGCCGAAGAAGCTGTAGAGGCGGCGAGACGTGCCGCACGCGGAGAAACCGGCCAACTGCAGATCGGTTTCACCAGTTCTGCAGCCTTTCATTCTCTCGTTTCCTCCGTTTTCCGTAGCCTTCGGATACGCCACTCCGAGCTCTCCTTGACGCTGGATGAAGGGGCAACGAGCGAGCTGGTAGAGGCAATAAATGCTGGCAGACTGGATGCAGCATTTATCCGCACCAATTCGTTGCGGTGGGGCGAAAGCCTGATTACGGAACTGCTGGATGAAGAGGATATGGTACTTGCCATGCCGGACGATCACGTATTGGCACGGCAGCCGGACGAACAGCGGATTGCCCTTGCTTCACTCTCTGCAGAAACCTTTGTTTTATATCGACGCCCGAGCAGCCAGGTGCTCTACGACACGATTATCGCCTCCTGTCGACGAGCAGGTTTCAGCCCGCATTTATCGCAGGAAACGCCAAAGCTCGTCGCGACATTAAGCCTCGTGGCGGCTGGCCTGGGGCTCACCATCATTCCTCAGTCCATGGCCAGATTGGAAACATCAGGCGTCACCTATCGCCGCTTCATGCCGGATTCAGGGCTATCTGCCTCGCTTTACCTCGCCTACCGGCGGGAGCCCTTACAAGGAGCCTTACAGCGCTTTGTGGAGGAAACCCGGCTTATGGCCGGCTCAGGCCGCAGCGGCTAAAGCTGAGGGCTGGAAGATTGATGTCACCAGCCCTTTGTCTGAGACCATCACGGCACTACCATCCGGTATCTCGGCCCAGGCATCCACATCATCGTTCAGCGGCTCTGAGACGAGGCAATACCCACCCTGTCCACCCATGGGTGCGGCATAGAGCGTTGGCGGCTTGTGGTCCGTCGCATACCGAATGGCGAACAGCGAATGCCCATCGGAAAAGGCTGCGGTAAAGCGCACAAGGGTGGTGTCGCTGGCCTCGCCGGAGAGGCGCTCTACTTCTGCAATAGCACGCCCCACCGCGCCAAACGGGTCATCGGCCATTCCCATTTGCAGGGCCAGCAGGAACAGCAGTTCGGAGTCGGTCGTGCCGGTGCGCGCATTGAAAAGCTCATCCGAAAGCTGCGCTTCCATCTTGCGGCGAATTTTCTCAAATCCGGCAATCTGGCCATTATGCATGAAGGACCACGGACCATAGACAAATGGGTGACAGTTATCCCGCCTTGTGCCGCCGTTGGTGGCAGCACGCACATGCGCGAGAAACAGTGGAGAGCGAATTTGCCGCGCCAGGCTACGCAAATTGCAATCGGACCAGGCGGGAAGAATATCCCGGTAACGCCCCGGCTCTGAATGATCGCCGTACCAGGCAATGCCGAAACCATCGCCATTCGTGGCGGTCTTGGCGCGGCTTGCGCAATGGCTCTGTTCAATAAGCGAATGGGCGGGAGAGGAAACCAGTTCCTCCAGATAAAGGGGATTACCGCGATAGGCGGCCCAGCGGCACATGATCGATCTTCCCAGTCCAAAAACGCAATAGCACGAAGGCTCGAATAAAAGTCTGTGCCGAATCAGTTAACGACACATTAGCAAATCCGATAGCAAAGGGCAGATTGCGACGGATGATGTCGAATTCATGGTTCGGCAGCACAGATTTGCTTCTCTTCATCTTGCCTTATCAAGGTGCCGGTCTACATCCAAATCCATGTTAACGACCGACACACCACGTGATGCCGAAGCGGCAGAACTTGCGACTGTGAGTGGCCCGCTCAACGTTTTGCAGGCAGAACCGAAGGGCTGGGCCCTTTTCCTTGACATAGATGGAACACTGCTCGATCTGGCCGAGACACCGGATGGCGTCAGTTCTCCACCGGGTTTAGTGGAAAATCTCGAACGCCTCTCTCACAAGCTGGATGGAGCTTTGGCCCTGGTTACAGGGCGAAATCTTCCTTTTGCCGATGGACTGTTTTCACCCCTATCGCTTCCCATCGCCGGTTTGCATGGTGCCGAGCGCCGCAGAACCGATGGAACCCTCGACCTTGTGCAGGAGGATGACGCCTTCCAGACGCTTAAGCGCTCGCTTGAGCGGGTGACGGTGGACTGGGACGGCGTCATTATCGAAGACAAAGGCGCGGCTGTGGCGGCTCATTTCAGGCAAGCGCCGCAATGGGAGCATTCGCTAGAAGCAGTTATGGCTTCTGCCTTGGACGAGGCCGGTCCGAATTATGCGCTTCAACGCGGGAAGATGGTGATCGAAATTCGCCCTTCGCGTGCGAGCAAGGGGGCGGCTGTTCGTGCCTTTATGGAAGAGCATCCCTTCAAGGGTCGCAAGCCAATCACGATTGGTGACGATCTCACCGACGAGGCCATGTTCAAAGTTGCAAATGAGTTAGGCGGCTTGTCCGTCCGCATTGGTGACGCAGACCACACGGATGCTCAAGCAGTCATTCCCACATCCGCGCACCTGCGGCAAATCCTCACGCAACTTGCCAGCGCTTCCTGAGTTTCACCGGTTCCTGACAACGTTCAAAAAGGAGTATTCATCTTGAGCCGTCTCGTCGTCATTTCCAACCGCGTACCGATGCCGGAAAAGAACGGCACTGCGCCCGCTGGCGGACTTGCCGTGGCGCTACAGGCTGCGCTGGAAGAGCGTGGCGGCATATGGATGGGTTGGTCCGGAAAATCGAGCGGTTCTCGGGAACCGGAGCCGCTTTCCTTAACGGAGCGCGGCAATATTACCTATGCACTGACGGATCTCACCAAGACCGATGTGGAGGAATATTACCACGGCTTCGCCAACCGCGTGCTCTGGCCCATCTGCCATTACAGGCTCGATCTGGCGGAATATGGCCGCAAGGAGATGGCAGGCTACTTCAGGGTGAACCGCTTCTTCGCCCACCGCGTCGCGCCGTTGATCCAGAAGGATGATGTTCTCTGGATTCACGACTACCACCTCATTCCACTGGCAGCAGAACTGCGCCAGATGGGCTTTACCAACAAGATCGGCTTTTTCCTGCATATTCCGTGGCCGCCAGCGGATGTTCTCTTTGCCATGCCAGTGCATGAAGAGATCATGCGCAGCCTCACACATTATGATTTGGTCGGGTTTCAGACGGATCACGACCTGGAGAATTTTCGCGGTTGTCTGGTGCGGGAAGGCTACGGAAATGCGATCGGCGACGGCCTGTTCAGTTCGCACGGACGCACCTTCAAGGGTGGCTTCTATTCCATCGGCATCGAGACAGCCGCTTTTGCCGAATTTGCCAAGAAAGCAGCCTCTTCCGCTCTGGTACGCAAGGCGCGTCAAAGCATGGAAAATCGAGATCTCATCATCGGCGTGGACCGTCTGGACTATTCCAAGGGCATCACCCAACGTATCGATGCCTATGAGAGCTTCGTGTCACGCAATCCCGCTCATCAGGGCAACGTGACCTATTTGCAGATCACACCAAAATCCCGTTCCGAAGTACCGGAATACGAGGCCATGCAGCGAACCGTGGCGGAGCAGGCTGGCCGGGTGAACGGTGCTCTGGGTACTGTTGATTGGGTGCCAATCCGCTACATCAACCGCTCCATCGGTCGCCCGGTACTGGCTGGTCTTTACCGGCTTGCCAAGGTTGGGCTTGTCACGCCCCTGCGTGACGGTATGAATCTCGTTGCAAAAGAGTTTGTCGCAGCACAAGATCCTGAAGATCCCGGTGTGCTTGTGCTTTCCCGTTTTGCGGGGGCTGCGCGTGAGCTGAAGGGAGCTCTGCTGGTCAATCCTTATGACATTGAGGGTACGGGAAATGCGATAGCCCGCGCGCTTACCATGGGACTTGAAGAGCGAATTCAAAGGTGGCGCGGCATGATGGACCACCTACTGGTGAACGATGTGCAGCATTGGTGTGACGCCTTTCTAAACGACCTTACGACCGATCAGAAAAAAAGCGCGGCATGAGGCTGAAATTGCCAGAAACGCGCCAACTGGGGAACAACCATGAAACTTGCAACACCAATTCGGCTCCTCCTTTGCAGCGCTTCTTTTGCCATGGTACTGGCGTCCGGTGCAGCCGCTGCTGACGATGCAGCCTGCAAGACAATTCGTCTCTCAGACCCGGGCTGGACGGACATAACGGCGACCAATGCCACCGCCTCTGTCGTGCTGGATGCCTTGGGCTACCAGCCGGATGTGAAAACCCTTTCAGTTCCCATCGGCTACCAGTCCATGAAGAATGGCGAGATCGATGTGTTTCTGGGCAACTGGATGCCAGCGCAGAAATCGTTCATCGATGATCTGAATGCTGCCAAGGCAGCCGAAGTGCTGACCAAAAATCTCGAAGGCGCGAAATTTACCCTCGCGGTTCCGTCCTATGTGGCAGACAAGGGCGTGAAGGATTTTGCCGATCTGCAAAAGCAGGCCGACAGTTTCGGCAAAAAGATCTATGGCATTGAGCCCGGCGCTCCGGCCAACGCCAATATCCAGAAAATGATTGAAGCGAATGATTTCGATCTCAAGGGCTGGGAATTGGTGGAGTCTGGTGAGCAGGCCATGCTGGCGCAGGTGAAACGCGCCGAGAGCCAGAAGGAAAACATCGTCTTCCTGGCCTGGGCACCACACCCCATGAACACGCAATACAAGATCACCTATCTTTCCGGTGGCGATGCCTATTTCGGCGCAAACTACGGTGGCGCGGAGGTCTACACGTTGGCACGCGCTGGCTGGCCAGCCAAATGCCCAAATGCAGCAACGCTGTTTAAGAACATGCGCTTTGAGATCGGCATGGAAAACGAGCTCATGGGCTCGATCCTGGACGGGCAGGACCCCAAAGCCTCCGCAAAGGCTTGGCTGAAGGCCAATCCGAAGACGATCGAACCCTGGCTTTCTGGTGTGACCACGCTTGACGGCAAGCCAGCACTACCAGCGGTTCAATCGGCACTCGGGCTCTAAGCAACCATGCAGGCGCCGAATATTCTGATCCTGATGGTGGACCAGCTAAACGGAACTCTGTTCCCGGATGGTCCAGCCGATTTTCTGCATGCTCCAAATCTGAAAAAGCTGGCAGAGCGCTCCGTGCGCTTTGCCAATACCTATACCGCAAGTCCGCTTTGCGCACCGGCGCGGGCAAGCTTCATGTCCGGGCAGCTCCCAAGCCGCACGAGGGTCTATGATAACGCGGCGGAATTTGCCTCCGACATCCCGACCTTTGCCCATCACTTACGCGCCGCGGGCTATAGCACAGCTTTGTCCGGCAAGATGCATTTTGTGGGGCCCGACCAACTCCATGGCTTCGAAGAACGCCTGACGACAGACATCTACCCGGCCGATTTCGGCTGGACGCCAGACTATACCAAGCCCGGCGAGCGCATTGACTGGTGGTATCACAATCTCGGCTCCGTCACTGGGGCGGGCATTGCCGAAATCACCAATCAGATGGAATATGATGACGAAGTGGCCTACAACGCCACCCGCAAACTCTACGATCTTTCACGTCGGCAGGATGAGCGACCCTGGTGCCTGACTGTCAGCTTCACCCATCCGCATGACCCCTATGTAGCGCGGAAAAAATTCTGGGATCTCTACGAGAATTGCGAGTATCTTGATCCTCCGGGAGACATTCCGGCATTCGAAGACCTCGATCCGCATTCCCAAAGGCTTCTCGAAGCCTGCGATTTTCGCGCCTTTGATATTACGCGGGAACAGGTACGGCGCGCGCGGCGCGGCTATTTCGCCAATATTTCCTATGTCGATGATAAGATCGGCGAAATTCTGGACGTGCTGGAGCGCGGACGGATGGTCGATAATACCATCATCCTCTTTGTCTCAGACCATGGCGATATGCTGGGCGAGAAGGGCCTCTGGTTCAAGATGTGCTTCTTTGAGGGATCGGCTCGCGTACCCTTGATGATCGCGGCACCTGACTGGGCGCCCGCTCTCGTAAACCAGCCGGCTTCAACACTCGATGTAACACCGACCATTGGCGCACTCGCTGGGCTCGATCTTACGCGGCTTTCACGCTGGACTGACGGCGAGGATTTGACGCCGCTTGCGAAAGGCACAGACTCTCGCGGGCCGGTTCCCATGGAATATGCCGCTGAAGGCTCGATTGCGCCGCTGGTTGGGCTGCGTGACGGGCGCTTCAAGTTGACGCTCTGCGAGGCCGACCCGCCTCTTCTTTTCGATCTGGAAAGTGACCCGCACGAGACTCAGAACCTTGCCGGTTCCGCGGACCATGCGGAGCAATTGCTGCGGATGACGGCGATGATGCAGGAGCGTTGGGATTTACGCCGGTTCGATGAGGCTGTGCGTGAAAGCCAAGCGCGACGCTGGGTGGTTTATCCTGCACTTCGCAACGGGGCTTATTTTCCTTGGGATTATCAGCCACTGCAAAAAGCTTCGGAGCGCTACATGCGCAATCACATGGATCTGAACGTGCTGGAGGAAAACCAGCGTTATCCGCGCGGGGAGTGATCCCCGCGCCGACATTCCCCTCACGCTGCCTTGGCGACGTGATATTCCTTGATGGCGACCATTTTGATAGCTGGATAACGTTCAGCCTCGTATCGTAGTGAGAACGCATCCTGCGCGAGAAAAACGGGATCGCCATCCAGGTCGCGAGCGATATCGCCGCGCTTGACGGTGATGAACTTTTCCAGATCCGCCTTGTCATCCGCAGATACCCAACGGCAGACGGAGAAGCGCGACATCTCAAACGAGACCGGCAAGCTGTATTCCGCCGAGAGACGTTCTTTCAACACGTCGAGCTGCAGCGCACCGACAACGCCCACGATAGCGGGCGAGCCATCTTCCGGTGAGAAAAGCTGTACGACGCCTTCTTCCGCCATCTGCTGAAGCGCTTCCTTCAACTTCTTCGCCTTCATGGCATCTTCCAGACGCACGCGGCGAAGAATTTCCGGCGAGAAGTTCGGCACGCCCTGGAACACCAGCGCTTCGCCTTCCGTCAACGTGTCGCCAATGCGCAGCGTGCCATGGTTCGGAATGCCTACAACATCGCCCGCATAGGCCGTATCTGCCAACTGGCGCTGGGACGCGAAGAAGAATTGCGGAGCCGTGAGGCCCATCTGCTTGCCGGTGCGCGCCAAACGCGCCTTCATGCCGCGCTCCAGCTTGCCGGAGCAGATGCGGGCAAAGGCGATGCGGTCGCGATGGTTCGGGTCCATATTGGCCTGGATCTTGAAGACGAAGGCAGTCATCTTGTCTTCAGCCGCATGAACCTTGCGGATATCCGCCACTTGGTCACGCGGCGGCGGCGCATAATCGCCAAGCGCATTGATCAGGTCGCGAACACCAAAATTGCGCAGTGCCGAGCCGAAGAAAACCGGCGTCATGTGTCCTTCGAGGAAAGCCTGCTTGTCGAACGGACGGCACGCTTCGACCGCCAGTTCCAACTCATCGACAAACGCCTGACGCTCATTTTCCGGCAGGTGATCGGCCACGCTCTGAGGGCCGTTCACTTTGGTTGGTTCAACCTGGGTATCGCTGCCCCGGAAGGTGCTGTTGGCCAGATTGTAGGAGCCACAGAAGCTTTTGGAGCGACCCACCGGCCAGGTAATCGGCGCGGTATCCAGCGCCAGCTTTTCCTCAACCTCGTCCAGAACCTCGAACGTATCGCGGCTTTCGCGGTCCATCTTGTTGACGAAGGTGATGATCGGAATGTCGCGCATGCGGCATACCTCGAACAGCTTCAGCGTGCGTGGCTCGATACCTTTGGCGGCGTCGATTACCATGACGGCAGCATCCACGGCAGTCAGCGTGCGGTAGGTATCGTCCGCGAAGTCTTCGTGGCCGGGCGTATCGAGAATGTTGAAGACATTACCTTCATATTCGAACGTCATCACGGACGTAACGACGGAGATGCCGCGCTCACGTTCGATCTTCATCCAGTCCGATCGGGTTTGGATACGGTCTTTCTTCGCCTTCACTTCACCGGCAAGCTGGATGGCCCCGCCGAACAGCAGCAGTTTTTCGGTGAGAGTCGTCTTACCGGCGTCCGGGTGCGCGATAATCGCGAAGGTGCGGCGGCGAGATACCGCCTCGGCAATGCTTTCAGCCATGTCGAGTAAATCCTTTGAGTTGCCGCGTATCTAGCGATTTCGAGGCAATTATGCAATTGACCGGGCGAAGAACACGGAGAAACCTGATGCGCGATATCCTCGGTCCTGTCCTGAAACTTATTCGGCTACCGCATGGCGAGGGGCTGGATTTGCCTGCCTATGAAACGCCGGGGGCGGCAGGCATGGATGTGCGCGCAGCCGTGAGTGAGCCTTTGACGCTCTCACCCGGCAAGCGAATGCTGGTGCCGACCGGCTTCATTTTTGAGATTCCGCAGGGCTTTGAAATTCAAGTCCGCCCACGCTCCGGCCTTGCATTCAAGAACGGCGTGACCTGCCTCAACACACCGGGCACCATCGACAGCGATTATCGCGGTGAAGTGAAAGTGCTTCTCATCAACCTTGGTGAAGATGATTTCCACATCGAACGCGGGATGCGCATCGCTCAGCTTATCTTCGCCCCAGTCGTTCAGGCCCGCATCGACGAGGCGGAAAATTTTAGCGAGACAACACGGGGCGCGGGTGGATTTGGCTCAACGGGTGTATAAGCTGCCGTAATTATTCCGACACGTCAGAGCTGACAAAGACGCAGAGTTCGCCATGACCTTTACCACCTTATTTGCCTATGCTGCCGCTCTTTTTATTGCCGCCGCCATTCCCGGCCCCGGCATGACGGCCATTGTAGCACGTGCACTTGGGTCCGGCTTCCGGCCCACCTTCTACATGGGGCTGGGCCTCATTCTGGGCGACCTTTTCTATCTCACAGCTGTTGTTCTGGGACTTGCCATCGTGGCGCAGAATTTCACCACGCCCTTCCTCATCATCAAATACCTAGGTGTGCTTTATCTTTGCTACATCGCGTGGAAGCTCTGGACCGCTGGCCTGTTGAAGCAGAATATTCAGGCACGAACGGGCGCAAACGGCTGGATGGCTTTTCTCTCCGGCCTGCTCGTCACGCTCGGCAATCCAAAAACCATGCTGTTCTATGTCGCGCTTGTGCCAACGCTCATCCCGCTCGATGCGATAGATGCGCAGGATTATGTCACTTTGGTTGGCATCACCTTCATCGTGCTGTTGTGCGTTTTGCTGCCATACATCCTGCTTGCCTCCAAGGCGCGGACGATGCTTGCAAAACCCAAGGCACTTCAAACGTTGAACCGCAGTGCTGCGGCGGTGCTGGCTGGAACCGCTGCCTATATCGCAGTACGCTGAACTTAACTCGTTGATAACGGACGGAGAGAGTAATGTCAGATACCAAGCCCGGTCGCGGAAAGATTTATTCTTCTATCACCGAAACAATTGGCAACACGCCACTGGTGCGTCTCGACAAGCTCGCCAAAGAGAAAGGCGTGAAGGCAAATCTTCTGGCCAAGCTTGAATTCTTCAATCCCATCGCATCGGTGAAGGACCGCATTGGCGTGGCGATGATCGAAGCACTGGAAACTGCAGGTAAGATCGTACCCGGCAAGACGGTGCTGGTTGAGCCGACCTCGGGCAATACGGGCATCGCGCTTGCCTTTGCCGCTGCCGCCAAAGGCTATCGCCTGATCCTGACCATGCCGGAAACCATGTCCATCGAGCGCCGCAAGATGCTGGCTCTGCTTGGTGCGGAATTGGTCCTGACGGAAGGCTCAAAGGGAATGAAGGGTGCCATTGCCAAGGCCGAAGAACTGGCGGCAAGCCTGCCGGACGCAATTGTACCGCAACAATTCGAAAATCCTGCGAATCCTGAAATCCACCGTCAGACGACGGCCGAAGAAATCTGGAACGATACCGAAGGTCAGATCGATCTCTTCGTCTCGGGCGTCGGAACGGGAGGCACAATCACCGGAACAGGCCAGGTTCTCAAGAGCCGCAAGCCCGACCTTAAGGTCATTGCCGTTGAACCGGCTGAATCTCCTGTTCTCTCCGGCGGCGAACCCGGACCTCATAAAATTCAGGGCATCGGCGCAGGTTTCGCGCCAAAAATTCTGGACACCACCATCTATGACGAGGTTGTCACTGTTGCCAGCCAGGACGCCGTGGAGATGGCACGCCTCGTCGCGCGGCTGGAAGGCGTGCCGGTTGGCATTTCATCAGGTGCGGCACTGACAGCTGCGATCAGGGTTGGCTCACGGCCAGAGAATGCAGGCAAAAACCTCGTTGTTATCATTCCATCCTTCGCAGAACGTTATCTTTCGACAGTGCTTTTTGACGGTTTGGGTGGCTGATTCTAAACTGTGTGGGGCCGGTTCCTCCGGCCCTCGTCACGTCATCATTAAAGCCGGAAATCGCATCAGCTCATTAGGCAGTCTTGGACCAAGCCAGAACATGTAGCAGTCTTTATCAGCAGCCTGTGTCAGTCGTTCCAACAGCGCTTTGCTGGTCGGCACGAAGCCAAATTCTATTGCAGGCCGCACTCCAACCAAGGCTTTGACGACAGCGTCCTCCGCCTCTTCTCCACCGAGACAATCCGCAAGGAACAGGTCATTCTCTGTCAGTTCAATAAAAGCGATACTGTCAAATTCTTGCAGATAAACAGCAGTGAGATTGGAGTTGAGCCAGTGCCAGAGGATAGTACCCATGGAACGCTTTGCGAGCAAAAGGCCCCCAGCTGCGTTAGATTTTGCTATTAAAATCTCGACCATCTTCCGATCATTCAGTGATTGAGGATCAAGAATTTTGCCTGGCAGAGCCTGGCTTCTGCTTCCATGCGGTTGATCAATCCACAAACGTTGACAGGGCACTCGCCTGAAGCCGAACTTCGGATAGAAATCGATTACAGAAGGATTGGCAAACAGGAGCACGGCTAGATTTGATCTGTCGGCCACGTTCAAGACGTTTTCGATCAGGTACCGCGCCAGACCTCGGCCACGAGCCTCCTTGGCGGTCGCAACCGCGCCGAACTGGAGGGCATCGAACGCACGACCGTCAGAACCGGTCAGGACCATTCTTGTTTCACCAAGACTGGCAACCAGACGTCCGTTTTCCTCCCATCCATGAACGACGTAGTCTCCTGACCATCCACAGAGTGCGCCCCAATCGCGAAAGCCGGAGAGACCGAACACCTCTTCCATGAGCTGGAAGAAGGGAGCGTGCCATTCATGGTCCTCACAGGTTATGCGTACAAGCGCCACTGGTAACCTCAACGCAACAACTTGGCATACGTAACTTGGCATCCGCGGGACGGCTGCCCACTCGTCACGCAGCAGCAGTTAATCGCTCGCCTGCAATACGGTAAGATATCGCCTCAGCCAGATGAATGCGGCCAACCTTATCTTCATCACTCAGGTCTGCAAGAGTGCGGGCGACCTTCAAGACACGATGGTAGCCACGGGCGGAGAATTTAAGCTTTTCGGCAGCATCGCGCAGCAACTGCAGGCCTGAGGCATCAGGCTCGGCAAAGCGCTCGATGAGCGAGGTCGAGCAGCGGGCATTGGTGCTGATATAGGGCAAGCCTGCCGCCTGAAAGCGAACGCGTTGCCTGTCTCTCGCACGGCCTACTCGTGCCGCTACTTCCGCACTGCTTTCGGCTGGCCTTGGACGTATAAGGTCTGCCGCTGAAACAGCCGGGACGTCGATGCGGATATCGATGCGATCCAGGAGCGGCCCGGAGATGCGGGCCTGATAATCCGTCATGCAGCGGGGCCCCTTGGCACAAGTGTGACCCGGCTCACCCGCCATGCCGCAGCGGCATGGGTTCATTGCCGCCACAAGCTGGATACTCGCCGGATAGGAGACACGGTGATTGGCGCGGGCAATTACGCATTCGCCCGTTTCCAATGGTTGGCGCAGGGCATCCAGCACTTGCGGCGAAAATTCCGGAAACTCATCGAGAAAGAGAATGCCGTGATGCGCCAACGAAGCCTCTCCCGGCTTTGCCCGCATACCACCTCCAACAAGCGCTGCCATGGTGGCGGAATGATGCGGCGTGCGGAACGGTCTACGATCCGACAACTTGCCGCCCGACAGTTGGCCCGCAATGGAATGGATCATCGAGACTTCCAGCAGTTCTGGCGCCGACAGAGGCGGTAAAATCGAGGGGAGACGAGCCGCCAGCATGGACTTCCCCGAACCGGGAGGCCCAACCATGAGCAGGTTATGACCGCCTGCCGCTGCCACCTCCAAGGCTCGCTTGGCACTTTCCTGGCCCTTGATATCGCCAAGGTCGGGAAGATCAGTCGGGTTCGCACGAATGGCGGGCGCTGGCCGTGATAACAGCTGTGTGCCGCGAAAATGATTGGCAAGCGCGATCAGACTACGTGGAGCGAGAATCTCAATTTCCGATCCAGCCCACGCCGCCTCGGCCCCGCTATCTGCCGGGCAGATCAAGCCCTTATCCAGCGCATTGGCGCCAATCGCCGCAGGTAGCGCACCTGCGACAGGAGCCAGCGTACCATCGAGATTAAGCTCACCAATCACCACAAAGCGGGAAAGGGCATCACCGGGAATGGCGCCAATCGCGGCCATGAGCCCAAGCGCGATAGGAAGATCGAAATGCGACCCTTCCTTGGGAAGATCCGCGGGCGCAAGATTGACGGTAATCCGCTTTGGCGGCAATGCCAGACCTGAGGCATGAAGCGCTGCCTGCACGCGCTCGCGACTTTCGGCCACAGCCTTATCCGGCAGACCCACGATTTGCATGGCCAACTTGCCAGGGCCCACCATGACTTGCACGTCAACAGGGACGCCTTCGATACCCTGAAATGCAACCGTACTGACCCGCGCGACCATGGCACTCCCGCTCAAACCCGCGGAAATCATGTGCCGCGCAACACGGTGGCAATCAAGCACAACCTTGCGCTGAAAACAAGAACAATTGCAGAACAAAATTCCTGTTAAAGTTGAAGCTAAATTTGCAACCGATCAAAGAGTGGCAGATCGTTTTGCTTCAATGGCATCCCACAGCAGTGCTGCTGCATCGGCACCGCCGAATTTCTTCACCTCGCGAATGCCCGTTGGAGAGGTCACGTTGATCTCGGTCATGTAGTCGCCAATCACATCGATCCCGACGAAAAGGAAGCCGCGTTCGCGAAGGGCTGGGCCGATACGGTCACAAATTTCCTGTTCGCGCTTCGTCAGTTCTGTCGCCTCGGCGCGGCCACCCACATGCATGTTGGAGCGGGCGTCATGTTCAGCGGGAACCCGATTGATGGCGCCCACCGGCTTTCCATCCACCAGCAGAATACGCTTGTCCCCCTTACGGACAGCAGGAAGATAGGCCTGCGCGATGAAAGGCTCACGATACATCTGGGCGAACATTTCCAGGAGCGAGGAGAAGTTTCGATCGTCGCGTGCGGAATGGAAGACGCCCGCGCCGCCATTGCCGTAGAGCGGCTTCAAAATAATATCTCCCAGTTCGTCACGGAAGCGAGCAATCTCACCCACATCGCGCGTAATCAGCGTCGGTGGCATCAGATCTGCAAATTCAGTGACAAAGATTTTCTCCGGCGAATTGCGTACCCAGGCCGGGTCGTTCACCACCAGCGTCTTTGGATGCAGGCGCTCCAAGAGATGCGTGGAGGTGATATAGGCCATATCGAACGGCGGGTCCTGCCGCAGATGAATGATATCCATGGTCGAAAGGTCCACTCGCTCACGTTCGCCCAGGGTGAAGTGGTTGCCCTTCTCATCGCGAAGCTGCATGCGCTCCACAGCGGCAAAAATCTTGCCGTCGCGCATGGTCAGCCGCTCAGGCGTATAATGGAACAGTTCATAGCCGCGTGCCTGCGCTTCCAGCGCCATAGCAAATGTGGAATCGCCGGTGATGTTGATGCCAGACACATGGTCCATCTGGAACGCGACTTTTTGAATCTTGGCCATGACTGCCCCTTGAGAAATTGCCCGCCAGATGTAGGACGACCGGCGGGCAATGGCAACGGCTGGTTATACGTTCGCGCATGGGCAAATCTCACGCAGTCGCGTGATGTCGAACATCGTCTGCCATTCGTGGCTGGTTTTGCGTTTCCGCAATACGCTTGCCGGTGGCAGAATCAAAGAAATGCAGTTTGCGAAGATCGACCCCCAGGTGCAGAACGTCTGGAAGAACCATTTCGCCCGGCATAGCGGCTGTGAGCATCTGGTCGCCGACAAAGCCATGCACCAGACGCTGCGACCCAAGCTCTTCGATATAATCTACCCGGAAGGGTATCCCCTCGTCGGTCATATGCGTGACGCGCAAATCTTCCGCACGGATACCGATGGTGACGGGACCGGAGACAGGGGCATAGCCTTTGAGATCCAGAACCGCCGGGCCAACCGCCAACCGGTCTCCATGCAACTCGCCCTGCACAAGGTTCATGGCCGGGGAGCCGATGAAGCTCGCCACAAATGTAGAGGCAGGCGTGTGATAGACATCCAGCGGCGAGCCGATCTGTTCGATCTGCCCACCGTTCAGCACCACCAGCCGGTCCGCCAGCGTCATGGCTTCCAGCTGATCATGGGTCACATAGATCGAGGTGGTGCCAAGACGCCGCTGGAGGCGCTTGATTTCGCCGCGCATGGAAACACGCAGTTTTGCGTCAAGGTTCGAAAGAGGCTCATCGAAGAGGAAGGCCGCAGGCTTGCGTACAATGGCGCGGCCCATGGCCACGCGCTGCCGTTGACCGCCGGAAAGTGCACGGGGCTTGCGCTCCAGATACTGGTTAATCTCCAGCATCCGGGCCGCTTCCGCCACGCGGGCATCGATTTCCGCTTTCGGCGTGCCGCGGTTTTTCAGGCCATAGGCCAGGTTCTGGTAAACCGTCATATGCGGATAGAGCGCATAGTTCTGGAATACCATGGCGATATCACGCTCCGCTGGCTCCATGCGGTTGACGATACGCCCGCCAATCGACACCTCGCCTTCGGAGATGGTTTCAAGCCCCGCCACCATGCGCAGCAGAGTGGACTTTCCACAGCCGGATGGACCGACGAGCACGATGAATTCGCCGTCAGCAATGTCGATGGAGACCGAATTTACGGCCTTTACCCCACCCGCATAAATCTTCGAGACGTCGGCGATAGAGATGGTCGCCATGTTACTTCTCCGTTTCGGTAAGGCCGCGGATGAACAGCCGTTGCATGAAAATGACGATGAGAATGGGGGGCAGCATGGCAAGCACAGCACCAGCCATCACGAGGTTCCACTGGATTACCCCGTCCTGGACGGTGACCATGCGCTTCATGCCCATCATGAGGGTGTAATAGCTGGTATCCGTGGTCACCAGGATCGGCCAGAGATACTGAACCCAGCCATAGATGAAGAGGATGACGGAGAGCGCGCCAATATTGGTGCGCGACAGCGGCAGCAGGATATCGCGGAAGAACTTCATTGGCCCTGCACCATCCACGCGCGCCGCTTCCAGCATTTCATCAGGTACGGTCATGAAGAACTGGCGAAAGAGGAAGGTGGCAGTGGCCGACGCGATCAACGGCACGGTCAGGCCTGCCCAGGAATTCAGAAGTCCGAGATCCGCCACGATCTTGTAAGTGGGCATGATGCGCACTTCCACCGGCAGCATCAGGGTAACAAAGATCACCCAGAAAGCCAGTTGCCGGAACGGAAAGCGGAAATAGACGATGGCGAAGGCGGACAGGATTGAAATAACGATTTTGCCAACCGTGATCACAATTGCCATTATCAGCGAATTCAGCGCCATGTGGCTATAGTTCGGCAAACCATTGGCGGCCGAGGCACTCGTTAGAAGCGCGCTGTAATTCTCAATCAGGTGAGACCCCGGCAGAAGCGGCATTCGACTTGTCATCAAAGTCGCAACATCGTGCGTGGAAGCAATGATAGCCACGTAGACGGGCAGCGCCACGACCAGAAAGCCGAGGATCAGGAATGCGTGCGTGAGGATGTTCAGAAAAGGGCGGTTCTCAACCATGATCAATCCTCAATACTGGACGCGGCGTTCGACAAAGCGGAACTGCACGAAGGTCAGCGCCATCACGATCAACATCAGAATGACGGATTGCGCCGAGGAGGAGCCGAGGTTCAGGCCGACATAGCCATCCTGATAGACCTTGTAGACCAGGGTGGTGGTGGACTGCGCCGGGCCACCGACTGTCGTTGCATCCACAATCGGAAACGTATCGAACATGGCGTAGTTCACGTTGATGATGAACAGGAAGAAGGTGGTGGGCGAGAGCAGCGGCAGAGAGATGGTGAAGAAGCGCTTGACCGGGCCGGACCCATCAATTGCGGCCGCTTCCATCAACGCCTGCGGCACGGATTGCAAGCCAGCGAGAAAGAACAGGAAGTTATAGGAAATCTGCTTCCAGGCAGCAGCAATGATGATCAGGATCATCGCATGGGTGCCGTTCAGGTCATGATCCCAATGGATGCCGAACCGCTCAAGGAAGAAGGGCAGGAGGCCAGTGGACGTATTGAACAGGAACCACCATAGAATACCGGCGACGACCGGGGCAACCGCATAGGGCCAGACGAGCAGCGTGGTATAGACCTTGGAGGTTCGTGTGAGCCGATCAACCGCCGCAGCGAATGCCAGCCCCAACAGCATCGAAAGCATCGTCACGCAGACTGCAAAGACAGCGGTTCGGCCAATTGCATCCAGATAATTGGGGTCTTGCAGAAGCTCGGCATAATGGGCAAGGCCGACGAATGACGTCGCCAGACCGAACGGGTCTTCGCGCTCGAAGGACGATTTTACTGCCTGTGCTGCTGGCCAGATGAAGAAGATGAGCGTGATGAAAAGCTGCGGCGCGACCAGAAGGTATGGCAACAGGCGACTGTCAAAGGTTGTGCGTTTAGTATTCATGGCCGTGCTTTCGGCTGGATAGGTCGCTCCCTCAAATCCATGAGGGACAAAGGCAGAAAGGAGCCCGGCAAATGCCGGGCCCCACCGATCAAAGAAGGCAATTAGTTGGAATTGGCCTTTTCGAAATCGCGCAGCAGCTTGTTGCCACGCTCGACGGCGCTATCCAGAGCCTGCTTGGCGTCTTTCTTGCCAGCCAGAAGGGCTTGGAATTCTTCATCGATTACCGTACGCTCCTGCGTATAGTTGCCGAAGCGAATGCCCTTGGAATTGGCCGTTGGGGTGCCACGCATGATCTGCTTGATCGATACGTCAGCACCTGGCGTCTTGTCATAGTAGCCCTGGCTCTTGCCTAGCTCGTAAGCCGCGTTGGTGATTGGCAGGTAACCCGTGTACTGGTGCCAGTCTGCCTGAACTTCCGGCTTGGACAGGTAAGTGAAGAACTTTGCTACGCCCTTGTAGGTCGCCTTATCCTTGCCGTTCAGAACCCAAAGCGTGGCACCGCCAATGATGGAGTTCTTCGGCTCCTTCGTGACATCGTCATAATAAGGCAGCGGAGCAAAGCCCGGCGTGAAGTCCTTGGCGTTATTGATGACAGCTGCACGACCACCTGAAGAGTTCATGGTGATAGCGCATTCCTGTGAGAAGAACATGGTTGCAGCATTATCGCCGCCAACCGGACCGCCATACTTGAAGAGACCTTCATCCTGCCATTTCTTCAGGTTTGCCCAATGCTTTTGCTGAACCGGGCCATTGAAGGTGAACTCGCTCTTTACACCACCAAAGCCGTTTTCCAGCGTGCCATAGGCCTGATCGTGCAGGGCGGAGAGGTTTTCCGTCTGAACCCAGGAAATCCAGGCAGAGGTGAAGCCGCATTTGGCAGCACCGGAGGTAACGATCTTTTTGGAGAATTCCTCGACTTCCTTCCAGGTCTTCGGCGCGACTTCCGGATCAAGGCCGGCCTTCTTGAAGACGTCCTTGTTGTAATACATGATCGGCGTAGAGGAGTTGAAGGGGAAGGACAGGATGTTGCCCTGCGTATCGGAGTAGTAACCCACAACCGGCGCCAGGAAGGACTTCGTATCGAAGGGCTCACCCTCATCCTTCATCAGCTTGTAGACTGGATAGACAGCGCCCTTGGCGGCCATCATAGTGCCGGTGCCGACTTCGAAAACCTGGACGATGGCAGGCTGCTGGTTGGCGCGGAAGGCGGCAATCGCGGCAGTCAGGGTTTCCGGGTAACTACCCTTGTAAACTGGCACAACCTTGTATTCGCTCTGGCTCTCGTTGAACTTGGCGGCAATCTCATCGATTTTCTTGCCAAGCTCGCCGCCCATGGCGTGCCACCAGGTGATTTCGGTTGCAGCGAGTGAGGTGGTGGCCGAAAGGGCAAGCGCCGCTGCGGCGAGGCTGAGCTTCTTGAACATGGGGATCGTCCCTCTTTCCCGTTGTTAGGATGAGGGCTGATTAACGATCTACTGTGACATGTAGGTTACGCATATATGACAGGACTGTAACAAGCCCTCCTAAAATGCACAGCCATGCAAAATTCAGAATGCATCAGTAAAATGCTTGGGAAACCGCCAAGGCAAAACAGCAATAATGTCATATCGTTGTGAGAGGATAGCGGCATCGCTTCTGCGCGAAAGCCAAAGGTCGCTGGCGGCGCGAATGCGTTTCTGGCTGTGAAAGCTTACAGCATCCAGTGCGCCCTGCAATTCTCTGCGCGCCTTCACCTCGACAAAAATAATCAGATTACCCTTACGAGCAATGAGATCGATCTCGCCGCTGCGGGTTTTGTAGCGCAGGTTCATAATGCGATAGCCCTTTGCCACCAGGAAAAGCGCTGCCCAATATTCGGACCATCGCCCTCGCCGTTCCGCCTGTTTGCGGTCGCGGAGCTTAGCCTTCATCGGTGTCCTTCAGCTCGATCAGCCGCTGATAGAGATCCTTGCGCGAAAGGCCCGTTAGCCTCGCCGCTTCTGCTGCTGCCTTGGTGGCAGGCATGGAGAGTGCAAGCTCCCGCAACATGATATCGACATCGACTGCGGCTGGCACATCGTCATAGGCAGGCGGCCCGACCACAAAGACGATCTCGCCCTTCACGGTCGCATTCTCATAAGACGTTGCAAGTTCGCCCAGCGTGCCACGCCGGAATTCCTCAAATGTCTTGGTCAATTCGCGACACACGCAGGCCGCACGGGTTGGGCCTAGAACATCGGCAGCAATGGCCACCGTATCGGCGATGCGATGGGGAGATTCGAAAAAGATGAGGGTTGCCGGGATCTTGGCGAGTTCCGCCAACCTGTCCCGCTTGCCCTTTTCTTTCACCGGCAAAAAGCCTGCAAACAGGAAGGCATCGGATGGCAGGCCAGAACCAACGAGGGCCGCCAGAGGCGCAGAGGCACCGGGGATCGGCACCACCTTGAAGCCGGCCTCGATAGCCAATTGGCCCAGACGATAGCCTGGATCGGACACTAACGGCGTACCGGCATCGGAAACCAGGGCCACGGATTTTCCCGCTTCCAGAGCGGCCAGAAGCTTCGGCCCTGCCTCATTGGCATTGTGTTCATGGTAGGCGTAAGGCCGTGCGGAAATGCCAAAACGGTCCAGGAGAACGCGGGTCACCCGCGTATCCTCGCACGCCAGCACATCTACCCCCGCCAAGGTTTCCAGCGCACGCAGCGTGATATCGCCAAGATTGCCAATTGGTGTCGCCACGAGATAAAGCGCCGGTTCCACAGGCCGCGCCGGAATGGCGACATTGCCCACTCGATAGGTTTTTTCCTCAGCTCGACGCTCTTCCGTCACGATCATCCTTGCTTTCTATTCTTACAGCAACATTCTGGTTGCAGGTTGCACTTCCCGCTTACGGGGGAAGGCGGAGAGAATTTGCAGCTACTCCTCATTGTCCCGTGTCGGCAAGGTCGAAAATCTCACCGCCAACCCGGATTTCGTGGCTGGATTGATCAAGATCATCTCCGAAAGGCTCGAAGTCGCCGCCAAGATGCTGGGCAAAGAAGGCTTCCGCCATGGCAATATAAGAAAGGCGATTGCCGGGCTTATGGAAACCGTGTCCTTCATCGGGATAGACCACATACGTGACTGGAATGCCTTTCGCCTGCATGGCTGCTACAATACTATCGCTTTCCGCAACCTTGCAGCGCACATCATTGGCACCGTGGAAGATCAACATCGGCTTGGCGATCTGATCGACCCTGTGGATCGGCGAACGCTCGGCCAGAAGGGCGCGTCCCTCTTGCGTGCGCGGGTCGCCATAGCTTTGATACATGAACTCGGCAAAACCGGCCCAATAGGGTGGCATAGATTCCAGCAGCGTCTGCAGGTTGCTGATGCCGACGACGGGTACACTGCAGCAGAAAACTTCAGGCGTGAAGGTGGCACCAACAAACGAGGCGTAGCCTCCATAAGAACCGCCGTGGATCGCGATCTTGGCCGAATCTGCAATGCCTTCATGAATCGCCCAATTCACCATGTCGATCAGATCATCGTGCATTTTGGCCGCATGCTGCTTTTCGCTGGCGGCGACAAAGGATTTCCCGAATCCAGTCGAACCTCGGTAATTTACCGATAGCACCGCATAGCCGCGATCCGCCAGCCATTGATGATCGCCGCGATAGCCGTAAAAATCCCGCCCCCACGGGCCGCCATGCACAAACAACACCATGGGCAGCGGCTCTTCAGGTCGCTCACCTTTCACAGAAGCCGGGAGTGTCAGGTAGGAAAGAAGATCCAGACCATCCCGTGATTTAGCTTCGATGGTCCGCATCGGTGCAAGCCGATAGGCATCCAGTTCCGGACGGGCACGAAAGAGTTCGCTCAGCGTCCCGCTATCGCGATCATAAAGAAAGCTGGTCACCGCCTGCTGTGCCGTATGCGCCTCTACGATCCAGCGACGATCATCATCGGACCGGCTGCCAATATCAATTTCGAAACCGGCCAACTTGGCTTGCAAGAGGGCAAGATCTTCTTCCACCGCCGGTGTCAGGCTGACCCATTCCATGCGAGCAGCTGCAATGGAGACTGCCTCCGCATCATGTGTTGTGGGATGCACCATTACCCTGTGAGCATCGAAACGAGGATGCTCTGCAATGATCGATTCTTCGCCACTTTCCATATCCAGCCAAGCGAAAGCGGCAGTCTCACGGCCGACACAGGTCTTCATCAATAAGCGCTTGTTGTCTGAATGGAAGAGGATGGGCCAGGTCAGCCAACCGTCGATATGGGAGACATCCATCCAGTGCCGGACGGTTTCGTTCTCGATCTGCCAAAAGCTTGTTCTTCCATCTGCTGCCGTGGATCGACCATAACGCGGGCGAAAATCCCAATCGAGACCGATGGTGGCAAACCCTTCAGTGTTAAGCCAGAGTAACTCCCGCTCACCCGTCTCGACATCGATGCTGTAAAGATCATGCCAGCGGGCATCGCGGTCATTGAGACCGATAACGAGCTTGCTGGGAAATTTGCGCGACCAGTGCTGAACCTGAGCATTGACGCCCTCAATTGGCGTGAGGTCACGCACATCACCGGATTTCGGATCGACGATGAAAATATGTTCGTTTTCATCTCCATTTTCATCGTTGGCGAACATGATAAAGCGACCATCAGCCGTCCACTCCTGCCACCAGATCGGTCTTCCAGTCTGGCGCGTCAATGGCTGGGCGCTTCCCATATCATGCGTGGGCGCAATCCAGATATTGAGAACGTTATCAACTGGCGAGATCCAGCTTAGCCATTGGCCATTGGGAGAAAGCTGCGCTCCGAAAGCATGGGGGTTGCCGAAAAGAAGTTTGCGGGGAATGAGTGAGCTTTCAACCATGACAATAGCTCCAGAAATTTCTCGAGGCAAAATCAGACTTCAATCAATCGTCGTTCAAATCTTTCACGACACCGCATATCATCAGTGCATGAAAGCGTAAGGCCCGCGCCGGGTACCTATAGAGATCTACGCTTATCCTCTCCTTTGTCATGTGGAAAGCTGTGAACATGTCTTGATCACGATTGAACTCCCCTCAAGAATCAGAGGCCCCTCTTGCCTTTTGCTTCCAAACTCTGCCATTTTGCGCCTCCACATCCGTCCGACCAAATTGACGGACAAGAATAACATGCGGCCCCTTTTCGGGAGCCGGTACGGTCGAAAGCGGTAGCGTCCAATGCGTATTACTCTTGAGCGGTCCAACCTCCTGAAATCGTTGAACCACGTTCACCGTGTCGTGGAGCGGCGCAACACCATTCCGATCCTCTCCAACGTCTTGCTGCGAGCTTCCGGCAACGATCTGGCGCTCAAAGCGACGGACCTTGATCTGGAAATCACCGAGGAACTGCCCGCCATGGTGGAGCAGGCTGGCGCCACCACGGTTCCGGCTCACCTTCTATACGAAATCGTCCGCAAACTGGCGGACGGTTCCGAGGTTCTCCTGGCGGTGAACCCGGATGGCGGCACGATGACAGTGCAGTCTGGCCGTTCGAAGTTCTCGCTGCAATGCCTGCCGGAGTCGGACTTCCCCGACCTTACCGCCGGAAGCTTCACCCATACCTTCAAGATCAAGGCCACCGATCTGAAAATGCTGATCGATCGCACACAGTTTGCGATCTCAACGGAAGAAACCCGTTACTACCTGAACGGCATATTCTTCCACACGATCGAAACCGAGGGCCTGCTCAAGCTGCGCGCCGTGGCAACCGACGGTCACCGCCTTGCCCGTGCAGATATCGAAGCGCCTTCCGGCTCGGAAGGCATGCCCGGCATCATCATTCCTCGCAAGACGGTGGGCGAACTACAAAAGCTGGTGGACGATCCGGAAGCGGTGGTTACCGTGGAAGTGTCGGACGCAAAAATCCGCCTGACCATTGGCGGCATCGTCATGACATCGAAGCTCATCGATGGCACCTTCCCCGATTACCAGCGCGTTATTCCGACCGGAAACGACAAGGAAATGCGCGTCGATTGCCAGAGCTTCACCAAGGCTGTCGATCGTGTTTCGACCATTTCCTCCGAGCGCGGGCGCGCCGTCAAACTGGCAATTTCCGAAGGCCAGTTGCTGCTGACGGTCAACAACCCGGATTCCGGCAGCGCCACGGAAGAGGTTGCTGTTGGCTATGAAAGCGACCCGATGGAAATCGGTTTCAACGCCAAATATCTCCTTGATATTACAGCGCAGCTTTCCGGTGAGGATGCGATCTTCCTGCTGGCTGACGCTGGGTCACCAACGCTCGTTCGAGACACCGCAGGCGATGACGCACTCTACGTGCTAATGCCTATGCGTGTGTAACATCCCTTAGGACCGCTCCGGCGGTCCTTCCTCTTTCTGCCGAATATTTGCGACATTTTTTCTTGATTTTGCGCCATGAGGGCGCGATGACTGAACATATTATGGAGGAGTTGCCGATGGAATTGCGTCTGAAAGAACGGCTTGGCCGGAAGTTCGATGAGGAAATTCGTTTCTTCAAAGGATGGATGGAAGGCCCGAAGCAAGTGGGCGCAATCCTGCCGACCTCAAGTGTCACTGCTCGGCGCATGGCCAGCGTTGTTAATCCGCAATCTGGCCTTCCCGTCTTGGAACTCGGTCCTGGAACCGGCATCATCACCAAGGCAATTCTTGAACGTGGCATCAAGCCGGAAGATCTCGTTTCAATCGAATATTCGACCGATTTCTATCAGCATCTGACCAAGACGTTCGATGGCGTTCATTTCATCAATGGCGACGCCTTCGAACTCGACGACATCCTGGGTGCCTTTAAAGACCGCAAATTCGATGCGGTGATTTCAGCTATCCCCATGCTGAGCTTTCCGATGGAAAAGCGCATCTGGCTGCTGGAAGACCTGCTGGATCGCATGCCGCATGGCCGCCCGGTGATGCAGATCACCTATGGTCCCGTCTCGCCCATCATCGCACGGCCCGATCGATATCGCATCCGGCATTACGATTTCGTGGTGCGCAATCTGCCGCCAGCACAGCTCTGGACTTATACTCGTCCGTAATCCGACACGCATCAAACCCTCTGGCGAACAAAAGCGGGCTTGCAGCATCGTGCCTTCCGTGCGAGTTGCAAGTCCATCAAATTCAGCCGAGGAGAGAGAGTATGAGCGCAGCCGCACGCGAACGCCTGATCGTGGGCCTGGATGTTCCGACCATCGCAGAGGCTGAGGCGCTGGTCGCCAAGCTTTCGGATACTGTCACCTTTTACAAGATCGGCTACCAGCTTGCCTTCATCGGCGGGCTGGAACTGGCGCGGGATCTGTTACGCGATGGCAAATCTGTTTTTCTCGACATGAAACTGCTCGACATCGACAACACCGTTGCCCATGGCGTGGAAAATGTGGCGAGGATGGGCGTCAACATGCTGACCTTGCACGCCTACCCCAAGGCGATGCGTGCTGCTGTAGCCGCTGCCAAGGGTTCCGATCTTTGCCTGCTTGGTGTGACCGTCCTGACCTCCATGGATGATGCAGACCTGAAGGAAGCGGGCTACGACACCGATCCACGTTCACTGGTTCTCAAGCGCGCAGAACAGGCCCGTGCGGCAGGCATGGGCGGGATTGTCTGCTCTGCGGAAGAATCGGCTGCCGTTCGCCAGATCATCGGCTCTGATATGGCGCTGGTCACCCCCGGCATTCGCCCTGCCGGGTCTGAAGCGGGTGACCAGAAACGTGTGGTGACCCCGGGGGATGCCATTCGCAACGGCTCCAGCCATCTGGTGGTTGGTCGCCCCATCGTCAAGGCAGCTGATCCTGTGGCTGCGGCAAAAGCGATTCTCGATGAAATGGCCCTTGCACTTTGAGCATTCTACCCATCTGATTGAGGGAAATGGAATTTTCGGAGGACGACATGCCTAAGGGTTACTGGATTGCACGCGTGGATGTTCGGGATACTGAGCGCTACAAGGACTACGTGGCAGCGGCAAAGCCCGCATTCGAGAAATACGGTGCGAATTTTCTTGCACGCGGCGGCGAGTTCGCACGCCTGGAGGGTACGGCTCGCACCCGCAACGTGGTGATCGAGTTTCCAAGCCTGAAACATGCGGTGGATTGCTATAACTCCCCGGAATATCAGGTGGCAGCCAAGATTCGCCAGGAAGTGGCGGATGCCGAGATGGTGGTAGTCGAGGGTGTTTGACCCTTCTTTCACCTCTACTCCTTAGAGAAAATGAAGCGGAGCGGACGATGAGTGCGCGCCAAGGCTTCACCTGCCCTCCGCTTTCGGCTAGAGACTAAGAAAAAGACGTTCCTCCTTGGCTTTCGGAGCATTCCCATGACCATGTCCAATCTTCCGCCGCTCGTCACCGTGTTCGGGGGCTCGGGCTTTGTCGGCAGGCATGTGGTTCGGACGCTGGCAAAGCGCGGCTATCGTGTTCGCGTTGCTGTACGCCGTCCTGATCTGGCCGGTTTTCTGCGTCCGGCAGGCTATGTCGGCCAAATCCAGCTCGTTCAGGCGAACCTGCGCTACCGCAAGTCGATCGATCAGGCGGTTGCTGGTTCAGATCACGTCGTGAACTGCGTTGGCATCCTGTTTGAAAGCGGCAAGAACTCATTCGATTCCGTGCAGGAATTCGGTGCCAAGGCCGTCGCTGAAGCAGCACGCGCTGCCGGCGCAAGCCTCACCCATATTTCCGCTCTTGGTGCAGATGCGAAGTCGGCATCGTCCTATGCCCACAGCAAGGGTCGCGCTGAAAACGCTATTTTGTCGATCATACCGGAGGCGGTCATACTTCGCCCCTCCATCATTTTCGGCACGGAAGACAATTTCTTCAACAAATTCGCAAATATGGCGCGCACCATGCCGTTCCTGCCGCTCATTGGCGGCGGCAAGACCAAGTTCCAGCCGATCTATGTGGAAGACGTGGCTGAAGCCGTGGCACAAGCGGTGGACGGCAAGGTGAAGAAGGGCCAGATCTATGAACTGGGCGGTCCGGAAGTTCTGACCTTCAAGCAATGTCTTGAGACTGTTCTGCGCGTGACCTATCGCAAGCGTCCGCTGGTATCACTGCCTTTCGGCATTGCATCGATGATCGGCAGCATCGCATCCATGGTTCCGCTCATTACGCCGCCGCTGACTGGCGATCAGGTAACGCTGCTGAAGAACGACAATGTGGTTTCCAAGGAAGCTGAACAGGAAGGACGCACGCTTTCAGCCTTCGGTGTACGTCCAACCCTCGTCGACACCATTCTTCCGAGCTATCTTGTGCAGTATCGCGTGCAGGGCCAGTTCACCAATTCGGGCAAGGCTGCCTGATTGACCACGTTAACTTATTGTTAATTCGACAGGCAGGATGCAAATCCTGCCTGTTTCAGTTTGCGCCTTGTGACCAAAAAGACGCAACGGATAATTGAGTGGCGTTAACCGGCAGTTCAGCAACATCTGCTATTGAATCTTCACCATACGGCCCGTAAACCGGCGCCAGTTAGGTTTGAAAATCGGCCGTGACCCATTCCCCATCCTCCGAAAGGCATTCCCCCATGGGCAAGTCCATCGCACTTTTTTTTGCGTGTGCGGCACTCGTAATTCTGGCAGGCTCCTTCCTCGCACCCGGCACTGTGGCGGCGAACAAGAGCTCGTGCGCCCCGGCCTATGGGGTTGATCCCTGCGCTACCGGTTCGATCCGTCATTAAGCTTCATTTGCGAGCGCCCACACGGGCGCTTTTCAACACTGTAATACGAAGACTGGTGCACTTGCTCCCAAGGAGTGCACCGTCATCGAATTCGTTCTGGAATGCTCTTTATAAAAATGGCCGGTCACGCGACCGGCCATTTCTATTTCAAAGTGTCAGGCTATCAGTCCTGCATAGGCCATGCCCAGAAGGGCGATGCCGAGAATGATACGGTAGATGGCAAATACCGTGAAACGGTTTGTCTGGATGTAGGACAAAAGCCATTTCACCGCGATGAAGGCGACCACCGTTGAGGTGACGAAGGCCACCCCCATGGATGTCCAGTCTTCGCCAGCCAGACCTCCATCCTTCACCGTTTTCAAAAGCTGATAGCCGCTGGCGGCATACATTGTGGGAATGCCGACGAGGAATGCAAACTCGGTAGCGGCGGCACGGTTTCCGGTGCCTGCCAACATGGCGATGAAGATAGTGGAGGCCGAGCGCGAGGTGCCGGGGAAGACGCCGGCGATTACCTGCGCGATACCAACCAGTACGGCGACAAGCCAAGTGATTTCCGTGCTTTGTGGGCGTTTTGCTGCCGCCCATTCCGCGACGATCATCCAGATACCGCCGATGACAAGCGCCCAGGCAATGGGGCTGGCATTTTCCGGCAGTTCGAAGCCCAACTTCTTGACGATGAGGCCGAGGACAGCCGTAATGAGAAAGGCGAGCATCAGCTTTGCGGCATATCTGAAGTTCTTCGGCTCTCGCCAGCCGAGTGCCAAATCCATCAGCCGCCGCCAATAAATGATGGTAACCGCCAGAATCGCGCCTGCCTGGATGACGATGTTGAAGGTATCGGAACGCTGGCCCAGCCATTGCTCTGCGATGATGAGGTGGCCGGTGCTGGAGATCGGAAGGAACTCGGTTATTCCTTCGATAACACCAAGAAGGAAGGCGCTTAGGAGGGAGTGGTCCGCCATTCTTGATCCTTTATTAACGGGGATGGGAACTATATTGAGGGGAAATCAGTAACTTCGAGCTAGCAAATCCGCGTGGCCGCCTTATGTCAGCCACATTCCGGCTTTGGTGATCGCGATCGACTCAGGCTTATAACAGCAATCTTTTTATTCGAGTATCAATGCCAACGCTCTATCATCATCCTATGTCCTCTGCCTCGCGATTCGTGCGGCTGATACTGGCCGAATATGGCTTTCAGACGGACTTCGTCGAAGAACAGACGTGGGAAAAGCGTCGTGAGTTTCTGGCGATCAATCCCGCTGGAACGCTGCCCGTCTATGTGGATGACAGTATGCGGGCGCTTTGCGGTCCCACTGTCCTCTTCGAATTTCTGGATGAAACCCATGGTGTGCTGAAGCGGGACAAGCGGCTGTTTGCCGAAGATCCGTTCCAGCGTGCGGAAATTCGCCGATTGACCGAGTGGTTCCTGCAGAAGATGGAACAGGATGTGACGCGTCCGTTGACCCGCGAGCGCGTCTACAAACTGCAAATGACGCCAGCCCAGGGCGGCGGCGCGCCGGACTCGAAAGTTTTGCGCACGGCCCGCGGCAATATTCGCCAGCACATGAAATACCTCTCCTGGCTTGCCGGCTCTCGCACATGGTTGGCAGGCGACCGCCTTTCCTATGCGGACCTTGCTGCTGCCGCATCCCTCTCCGTGCTCGATTATCTTGGCGAAATCGATTGGCAGGAGACACCGGTTGCCAAGGAGTGGTATCAGAGGCTGAAGTCGCGCCCATCGTTCCGGCCACTCCTGGCGGAACGCATTCGCGGCATTACGCCGGTATCTCATTATGCGGACCTCGATTTCTGACCAGAACCAGGCGCCACAGACGGATCGCCAACAACAGAGGATGGAAGAGCGCCGCCGCAAGCTGAGCGCTTTCATTCGTGAGGAAGCGAAAGCACAAGGTTTCGATCTCTGTCGCATAACCTTGCCCTCCTCCATCCCGCAGGCTCCAGAGCGGCTGGCAACCTTCGTGCAAGCCGGTCGGCACGGCACCATGAACTGGATGGAAGAAACGCTGGAACGTCGAGGCGATCCGCGCACGCTGTGGTCAGAGGTACGCTCCATCGTCATGTTCGGCTTGAATTACGGGCCGGAGGAAGACCCGCGTGCGCTTCAGGCACGAAGGGATCGCGCCGCCATCTCGGTCTATGCTCGCAACCGCGATTATCACGACATCATCAAAGGCAGGCTTAAGGAAATTGCCACGCGCTTCGCGGCCCGGGCCGGAGAAGATGTGAAAGTTTTCGTCGATACGGCTCCGGTCATGGAAAAGCCCTTGGGAGAAGCGGCAGGCCTGGGCTGGCAGGGCAAACACACCAATCTCGTCAGCCGCAGCTTCGGTTCCTGGCTGTTTCTTGGCAGCATGTTCACCACGGCGGAACTGGAGATAGACGCAAGCGAGCGGGATCACTGCGGCTCCTGCCGCGCCTGTCTGGACGCCTGCCCCACGGATGCCTTCCCTGCACCATACCAGATTGATGCCCGACGCTGCATCTCTTACCTCACCATTGAGCATAAAGGACGGATCGAGCCGGAACTTCGTCAGAAGATCGGCAACCGCATTTATGGCTGCGATGATTGTCTTGCCGCCTGTCCCTGGAACAAGTTCGCAGCGCAGGCGTCGGAGATGAAGCTGCAAGCGCGAGAGGATTTGAAGGAACCAAGTATCGCCTCGCTCCTCGCTCTCGATGATACTGGTTTTCGTTCATTGTTCAGCGGCTCACCGGTGAAGCGTATTGGACGCGATCGCTTCGTGCGCAATGTTCTGATTGCCGCAGGCAACAGCGATGATCCATCGCTCATCGAGCGCTGTCGAGAACTGTCGCAGGATAACTCGCCTGTCGTTCGCGCCATGGCGGTCTGGGCGCTTTCGCGTCTTCTGCCGATGGAAGAGTTCAAGGCACTTGCTGAAATCCGTCAACCGGACGATGACGGTGATGTAGAATATGAATGGATGATGGGAGTGCGTTAGATGCGGGTTATGATTTTCGGAGCGGGCTATTCCGGCCAAGCCATTGGCGCTGAATTTCTCTCTGCAGGTGCCAGTGTCGCTGGCACCACCCGAACCGAAGATAAAGCCTCGCAACTGCGCCAAAGTGCCATACGCCCTTTCGTCTTCGATGGCGCTGTGATCTCAGACGCACTGCGGACAGAACTTCAGGAAACGACCCATCTCGTCCAGTCTATCGCGCCCGGCTCTGGAGGTGACCCGGTGTCGATGCTGGCGCAAGACGGTCTTCGGCAACTGATGCCGAAACTTGAATGGTGTGCCTATCTGTCTACCGTTGGCGTCTATGGTGATCATGGCGGCGCATGGGTGAACGAGGAAACGGTTTGCAAACCGGTCTCCGCCCGGTCACGCGAAAGGGTGGCGGCAGAAGATGGCTGGATGAGTGCGGCCAAACGAGATGCGCTGCCACTGGCCATCCTGCGGCTGTCCGGTATTTACGGTCCTGGTCGCAATGGTTTCCTCAATCTCGCGGAGGGCAATGCTCGTCGCCTCGTGAAGCCAGGCCAGGTATTCAATCGCATTCGTGTGGAAGATATTGGCCGGGCCACGCGCTTCCTTGCGGACCGAATGGCGGAGGGCATCTTCAATGTGACCGATCATGAACCCGCTCCGCCACAGGATGTCGTGACTGAAGCGGCGCGTTTGATGGAGATCGAGCCGCCAGCTGAACAGACGTTTGAGACCGCCGAACTCTCGCCCATGGCGCGCTCTTTCTACGGCGAGAATAAACGGGTTTCGAACGAGAAAATCCGCAACCTTGGATTTAGTTTTCTCTATCCAGATTATCGCGTCTCTCTCCTCCAGCTATGGAAAGACGATCGCTGGCGCAAATAAATCTGGCTTGGGGTCCATAGCTGAGCCGCCGCCTCAACAGGCAGGAAATTCCTTCCCAATAGTCCATTGTGATTAGGAAATTTTAACTTTCGTGGCAAAGCGCCACAAAATTTGTCCAAATGGGGCAACTGAATCCCCTCAGCGATATAAATTTTTCTTCACGATTTTCCATCGAATCAACGCTTCTGCGATCATTAGAATGACATTTCTAAAACTCGCTGATTCTGCTTAATTTTTCCCTATCCATAGCGATCGATCATTAGCCGGCTACTAATCACAAATGTTACAGACTGTAACATTGCGTGAACGATGAGCCCACTTTTTCGCCTTTTTTGCCCCTGCCTTAGCCAACCCGCACGCATTCCAGCACTGGGTTCACAGGGGACAACAGGATTTGAAGAACGCTAAACGCTCAACTTTCGCCGCGGTTGCCATCGCATCACTTTCTCTTTTGGGTACCAATGCAGCACATGCTGCGCCAGGTTGTGGTCACGCCTCCTGGTATGCTCTCGGTTCCAAGACGGCATCAGGCGAACGTATGAACGCTGCGAACATGACTGCAGCTCACCGCTCCCTCAGCTTCGGCACGAAGGTGAAGGTTACCAATAAGCGCAATGGCAAGACCGTAGTTGTGCGCATCAATGATCGCGGACCTTTCATCAAGGGGCGGGTTCTCGATCTTTCCAAAGCCGCAGCAAAGAACATCGGCATGGTTGCCTCCGGCACCGCCAATGTCTGCTATGAGGTTATCGGCTGATCTTCTCAAGTTGAAGTTCACCCATGGCCTCCGGCTTGCCCTGAACGGCTTTCACGGCTACACGCGCCATGAAAGCAAGGAGATCGGGACATGCGATTGGGCGGACGGATGGCTGCTGCCATCGAAGTATTGGCGGATATCGAGGCACGCAAGCGCCCTGTCGCCGATGCACTGAAGGACTGGGGCCTTGCCCACCGCTTTGCCGGTTCCGGCGATCGCGCCGCCATCGGCAATATTGTGTATGACGCATTGCGCATGCGTTTGTCACATGCCTGGTTGATGGACGATGAGAGCGAGACGGCTCTGGTCTATGCCGTCCTCCTTCGACAATGGGGCTTTACACCGGAAACACTGCAAGCGGAATTGGCGGACGACAAGTTTGCCCCCGCCACACCGGATCTTACAGCACTGCAAAGCCGCCAGTTAGCTGAAGCGCCAGCCCATGTGCAGGGCGACATTCCGGAATGGCTCGTTGCAAGCTTTGAGGCCTGTTTCGGCGATGAATGGCTGAAAGAAGCGCAGGCCATGGCGGACCGTCCGACGCTGGATCTTCGCGCCAATACTCTGAAAGCTAACCGCGAAAAGGTTATCAAGGCGCTCGAACGCTCTGGTGCAGGCGCCACCCGTATTGCAAGACAGGGCATTCGCATTCCCGCCGGAGACGGTGCATCCCGCCTCCCAAATGTGACGGCAGAGCTTTCCTTCCAAAAGGGCTGGTTCGAAGTGCAGGATGAGGGTTCGCAGATCGTCGCGGATCTGGTTCTGCCCAAGGAAGGCCAGCAAATTCTAGATTATTGCGCAGGCGGCGGCGGAAAGACGCTGGCCCTTTCCGCTTCCATGAACAACAAGGGGCAGGTTCATGCCTATGACGCGGACCGCAAGCGGTTGGCCCCCATCATCGAGCGGCTACGTCGCGCCGGTACACGCAACGTACAGGTTCACGATAACAGCAAGGCTCTGGACAATCTGAAAGACAAGCTGGATATGGTTCTGGTCGATGCGCCCTGCACAGGCACCGGCACCTGGAGACGGCGACCCGATACGAAGTGGCGCATCACGCCGCGCAATATCGAGGAGCGACTTGATCAGCAGCAGGATGCCATGACATCCGCCTCAGCCTATGTGCGCCCCGGCGGCACGCTCGTATACGTCACATGTTCTGTTCTGCCGGAAGAGAACGACAGGCAGATAGAACGCTTTATTGAAAGTAACCCGCAATTCGAGGTTCACTCGGCGCTTACCGATTGGCAGACGCTGTTCGGCGAAAGCGCTCCCCAGCCGCATAGCGCGAATGGCCAGACTTTGACGCTAACCCCTGCCCGCACGGATACGGACGGCTTCTTCTTCTGCAAAATGAAGCGGAAGGCCTAGCAAGGTCTGAGAGCAGAGGTTGACACTCGTCAAGTTGCACGAAGCCTTTGCGCGCGAACTAATCTAGATCATTTGACACCAGTTTTATTTTGCGCGATGACTTCGCCCGACGCGGCATTGAGAGCCAAGATTTCCAGGGGTGGGAAGCTTGTCTTTCTTTTGCCGCCTTCGACCGGAAAAGCGTGATCGGACATTCGATACGCAATTGCTCTTAAGGAGGGGACATGCTCCGCCGTACCTTTATCAACTCCAGCATTTTTGTACTGGCCGCTTCCGTGGCATTTGCAGCCCTTCCCGCCAGCGCCGCAGAACCTTCCGAGGTCGTGAAGCATTACGCGACTGTTGGACACGCCAAGTTCGAAGATGCACTGAATACGGCAAAGACGTTGGACAAGGCGATCGATGCCTTGATTGCCAAGCCTTCAGAAGAGACTTTGAAGGCTGCACGCGCCGCATGGATCGCCGCGCGCGTGCCTTACCTGCAAACGGAAGTTTATCGCTTCGGCAACCCTCTCGTTGACGATTGGGAAGGCAAGGTCAACGCTTGGCCGCTGGATGAGGGCCTGATCGATTACGTCGACGCTGGTTACGGCACCGAAAGTGATTCCAACGCATTCTACACGGCCAACATCATCTCCAACCCGAAGCTTTCGGTAAACGGTGAAGAGATCAATGCATCCAAAATCACGCCGGAACTGATCCGCAGCCTGCATGAGGCCGGTGAGGTGGAAGCGAATGTTGCGACTGGCTATCATGCCATCGAATTTCTGCTCTGGGGTCAGGATCTGAACGGCACCGGGCCCGGTGCTGGCAACCGCCCCTATACCGATTATGACAAGGCCAATTGTACCCATGGCAATTGTGACCGTCGTGCCGATTATCTGAAATCCGCCTCCACCCTTCTCGTGCAGGATTTGCAGGAAATGGTCGTGGCCTGGGCGCCGGATGGCGAAGCATTCAAGACTGTCACTGCCGATCCAAAGGCTGGCCTCACTGCCATTCTAACCGGCATGGGTTCGCTCTCCTACGGCGAGTTGGCCGGCGAGCGCATGAAGCTTGGCCTGCTGCTGCACGATCCTGAAGAAGAGCAGGATTGCTTCTCCGACAATACGCACAACTCACATCTGAACGATGCGCTGGGTATTCAGCAAGCCTATAACGGCACCTATACCCGCGTTGACGGCACGACGCTTACCGGCCCCTCCTTGCATGATCTGGTGAAGGCGAAGAACGCCGCACTTGATACGGAACTGACTGGCAAGCTGGACAAGACAGTCGCTGCCATGCAGTCCATTGCCGACCGCGCTGCCAAGGTAGAGGCTTATGACCAGATGATTGGTGAGGGCAACAAGGAAGGCAATGCAACAGTTCAGGCCGGGATCGACGGCCTGATCGACCAGACCAAGTCAATCGAGCGGGTGATTGCGGCGCTGGACCTCGGTTCGATCAAGCTGGAAGGTTCAGACAGCCTCGACAATCCAAACGCTGTGTTCAAATAAGTCAAAGGCAGGGCCGCCGGATCATCCTCTGGCGGCCCTGACGATTGAATGCGCCCCCAATCTCTCTTGCCCGCTTTCTGTTTGGTGTTCATCTATCTGGCAAGTGTTCCCGTCGGAACAGCTGCGAAGGATGATGTGCCGGAGGCATGGCAGAAGCGATCCGATCTTTCCGCAGTTGATTTGGAGCGGGTGAAGAAGGTGGTGCGCCCGACGCAGGATTTCGCAAAAGCGGAAGCGTTTGAGGCCATGGCAGGGGGTTCCGGAACCTCGCTTGCTACCGCTGACCAGAACGCCTTTTCGCAAGCCTCTTCCAACCTTACATTCCAGCAGCAGCACGAGTTCAAGCTTGGCAACGCGCTTTTCACCAAGCTCTGGGTAGCCGCGCCCTCCTCCACGCAAGCATCCGATGGTTTGGGGCCGCTCTACAATGCACGCTCCTGCCTGAGCTGTCATGTGAGAGACGGTCGCGGACACCCGCCGGAAGGTGCCACCGAACACGTCTCGATGTTTCTGCGGTTGGCCCGCGCGTCTCGCACGCCGGAGGAACAGTCGCGTATTGATAGCCATGAGGTTCTGAATTTTCCTGACGCCACCTATGGTGAACAGTTGCAGGATCTGGCTGTGCCAGGGCTTGCCGCCGAAGGCGAGATGAAGATCATCTATGAAGAGGTTGCTCTTACCCTTGCCGACAGCACTAAAGTTTCGCTTCGCAAGCCGAATTACGTTGCAGCGAACCTCGCTTATGGCCCTCTGGAGCAAGATGTCACGCTCTCTCCACGCGTTGCACCGCCCATGCTTGGCATGGGCCTGATCGAAGCCATCCCCGAAGCAGATATTCTGGCCCATGCAGACCCTGATGACCTGGATGGCGATGGAATTTCTGGTCGCGCTGCGGTCGTTCGCGAACATCGAAGCGGCAAATTGGCACTTGGTCGCTTCGGCTTCAAAGCCCAGAACGCGACGGTGCGCGATCAGGTCGCCGCAGCCTTTTCCGGCGATATGGGCATTTCTACCCCTGACAGGCCCGACCCCAACGGTGATTGCACCCCAACGCAAACGCAGTGCCAATCAATGCCGAATGGGGTTCAGCCGCGTCTGGGAAATACGGAAGCACCAGACCCTGTTGTTGATCTCGTCACCTTCTATTCCCGCCACTTGGCAATTCCGCAGAGGCGCAATGTCGATTTGCCGGACGTTTTGAAGGGCAAGGAGATATTCTACCAATCTGGCTGTGCAAGCTGCCATATACCGAAATATGTGACCCGCCGTGATGCTTTGGATAAGGCACAGGCTTTCCAGTTGATCTGGCCCTATTCCGATTTTCTGCTGCATGATATGGGCGAAGGTCTAGCGGATGGACAGAGCGTTGGCTCTGCGTCCGGGCAGGAATGGCGAACCCCTCCACTTTGGGGCATTGGGCTGACAAAAACCGTCAGCGGGCATAGCTTCTTTCTGCATGATGGCCGCGCGCGCGACCTTACCGAAGCCATCCTTTGGCATGGCGGAGAGGCAGAAAAAGCCCGCAATGCATTCGCTGCGTCGTCTCGTAAAGACCGAGAAGCGCTTTTGACCTTTCTGGAGTCGCTATGATGCGCACGTTGATGTTTGCCTTCAGCCTCGTTCTGTCCACAGCGGGCGGTGCTTTCGCGCAGGATGCCAATCCATCCCCGCCGCCGGTTCTGACGCATGAAAAGACGGTGGCGCTGATGGAAGCGACCATCGAAAAAGTGATCGAGCCCGGTTACCGCGACTTCACCGACAAGGCTGGTCAGTTGACAGACCGGATGATGCAGCTTTGCTCCATGCCATCGCAGGCAAACCTGGAGCAGGCGCGCGATGCCTTTGCCCGTACGGCTAGAAGCTGGGGGCAGATCGAGATCGTTCGGGTTGGGCCAGTGCTTGAGAAGAACCGGTTCGAGCGTGTGCTGTTCTACCCGGACAAGAAAGGGGTGGGCCTTCGACAGGTACAGGCTCTCCTTTCCACCTCCGATGAAGCCGCGGCCTCCCCTGCAACGCTCGCCAGCAAAAGCGTTGCCGTCCAGGGTCTCGGCGCGCTGGAATTTCTTCTCTACGGTACGGGCTTTGAAGAGGTTGCCACGAAGGCCGATAGCTATCGCTGCCGCTATGGTCTGGCCATTGCCGGCAATATCCAGCGTATCGGCACAGAACTCGTGCAGGCTTGGGATGATCAGAACGGCATTTCGAAGGACTGGAAGAACCCAGGGCCGCAAAGCGCTGCTTTCCGCACCGATCAGGAAGCCGTGACGGAGGTGCTTGGTATTCTGGTCCATGCGTCAGAAGCGCTCCGTGACCAGCGCATCGAGAGCTTCTACAAGGGTGAAGAGGCACAAGCCTTCGCGCGACAGGCGCTTTTCTGGCGTTCCGGCCTCTCCTTTGCCATGCTGAACGAAAACCTTGAAGGCGTGCAAAACATGCTGAACGTATCCGGCATTATCAATCTTCTGAATGACGATCAGCAGTCCATCGTGTCCTCCATCGATTTCGTGCTGAAATCACTCATCCGCACGGTCAACAAAATCAACACGGACGTGGAGAAGGCGGTTACTAACCCTGATGACCGCCAAAGGCTTGATTTTGTGCTTCTCAATAGCCGCGACCTCATCATCCGCCTGAATGATGGGCTTGGAGGTGGCCTCGGCCTCGGCGCAGGCTTCTCCTTCTCCGACGGAGATTGATGCGATGCGCACAGTGGCCATTGACCGGCGCGCATTCATCCGGGCTGCAGGTATAGGTTTTCTCGGTGCGCTCACGCCTCGTCAGCTTTTTGCCCTCGACAGGGCCGATGCTGTGTTTGCATCGGGTTTCCGCGCGCCGGATGGAAGCTATGGCATCGCCACCATCAGTGAGCGCGGCGAAGTGATCGATCAAACCCTCCTGCCAGCTCGCGCCCACGGTCTTGCTTTCTGCAAGGAGACGGGCCGTGGCGTTGCATTTGCCCGACGACCTGGCACGTTTGCGATGATCTTTAATCCCTCCCGTGAAACAAAACCCGTCATCATTCATACGCCCGCGGATCGTCACTTCTATGGACATGGGCATTTTTCGCCGGATGGTAAGATCCTTTATGCCAGCGAGAATGATTTCGATGGCAATCGCGGTGTCATCGGTCTCTATGATGCGACAAACGGCTTTGCGCGTGTAGGCGAGTTCGATGCTGGTGGTATCGGCACCCACGACATGACGGTCAGCGACGATGGCCACTTCCTGATCATCGCCAATGGCGGCATCGAGACCCACCCGGATTTTGGCCGCACCAAGCTCAACCTCGACAACATGCGGCCTTCGCTCGCCATTCTGGATGCAAAGGATGGTAGACTCCTCCAGTGTCATGGCATGCCAGAGCATCTGAGCCAGCTTTCAACCCGGCATCTGGATCTCGATGATGGGGGTCGCATCTGGTTTGCCTGCCAGTATGAAGGCGGGGCGAATGACCATCCGCCACTGGCTGGCCGTTTTGCGCTTGGTGAGGATATCAAATTCCTGGACCTTCCCCGTGAAACCACCGACAAGCTAGCAAATTACGTCGGTGCCATTGCCATCAATCGCAAGGAGAAGCTTGTTGGGCTGGCCTCTCCAAAGGGCGGAGCCGCTATCATTCTCGATGCTGTGAGCGGTCGCGTGCTGGCGGAAGGCAGTGTGCCGGAGGCGGCAGGCATCGCACCTTCAGCCACGGGCATCTCCGTGTCCTCCTATCGCGGAGACCTAGGTTCCACGCACTCCAGGCTGGCCTGGGATCAGCACCTTATACGCCTTTCATAAAACGCGCTTCTTGGGGCCTCCGGGCATCTGGCAAGAAGGCTGGATGCGCCCTACATCGCGTCGCATGAAGCGGATTGTCATCTATCTCATTTTTGTGGTTGCGGTCGCCGGTCTCGGTGCTCTCATTGGTATCAACAATGTCCCAGGCGATTGGTATCAATCACTGAACAAGCCCCCATTCAATCCGCCAAACTGGATCTTCGGTCCGGTGTGGACCACGCTTTACGTGCTGATCGGCATCGCTGGTGCGCGCACCTGGCTGGATGCTCCATCATCTTCCCGCATGCACATCTGGTTTGCGCAGATGGCCATCAACTTTCTTTGGTCGCCAGCCTTTTTCGGCATGGAAAGCACCATCCTCGGCCTCATCGTCATCATTCCGATGCTTCTGACGATCATCGCCTTCATCAGCAGAAGCTGGAATCGGGATAGGGTGAGCGCACTTCTCTTCCTGCCTTATCTGGCCTGGGTAGGCTTCGCAACGCTGCTCAACATCTCGCTTTACCTGCTGAACTGAGCTTGCAGTGCCTTTGAGCCCATGCCAATTTCGCAATTGCGAAAAGGGGCGGTGAATGGACGAGACGGATCTGGGCGATTTTCGGGAGCGGGTGGCGAAGAGTTACGAGCGGCAGCAGTTCATGCGCACGCTTGGAGCCGAACTGACCAGGGTGGAACATGCCATGGTCGAAATCGAAATGCCTTTCGATGCAAAGCTGACGCAACAACATGGCTTCCTGCATGCCGGCGTGATCTCTGCGGCTCTTGATGCAGCTTGTGGCTACGCGGCGTATACAGTCATCGACCCGCAGGCTTCCATCCTCACCATTGAGTTCAAAGTAAATCTGATGTCGCCGGGCCGCGGCGACCGCTTCCTGTTCCGCGGTGAAATTACCAAGCCGGGTTCCACTATTATTGTTGCCGATGGTCGCGCCTATGCTTTGAGTACCGGCCCTGCAAAACTGATCGCATCCATGAGCGGCAGCATGATGGTGATCCGTGGGCGAGAGGATGTGACAGGATGAGCTTTGAGTTGAAGACCGTGGCAGGCAAGCGCCTGCTCTTCGTCATGGCAGCAAAGCCGGAATATGGTCCGCACCTTCAGGCGCGAATGTCTCCGCTGATCACCGGCATCGGCCCGGTTGAAGCGGCTGTGGTTCTGACACGGACGCTGACGGAACTTGCGGCCCGTGAAGATTTGCCCGATCTCGTTGTTTGCCTCGGCTCGGCTGGCTCCCGCAGGCTTGAGCAGACGGAAGTCTACCAGATTTCCTCCGTCTCCTACCGCGATATGGATGCTTCTCCCCTCGGCTTTGAGAAAGGTCGTACGCCGCTTCTTGATCTCCCGGCGGTGATAGAGCTTCCGCACAGCATTCCAGGCATTCCTGTTGCGTCGCTGTCCACCGGAGCCAACATTATCTCCGGCTCCGGCTATGATGGGATCGAGGCCGATCTTGTTGAAATGGAAACCTTTGCCGTTCTGCGGGCGTGCCAGGCTTTCGATCTTCCACTTATCGGTCTTCGCGGCATTTCCGATGGCAAAGCAGAGCTTCAACACGTTAGCGACTGGACCGAATATCTGCACGTCATCGATGAAAAGCTGGCCTGGGCTCTTGACCGCTTGACGCAGGCCCTTGTTTCCGGCGATTTGCGGCTCTAACGCAGTTGCAAAAACGGTCGCTTTTCTTTAAAGGCTCGCCATGACCCAGACAGCCCATCCAGACAGCATCCTCATCATTGATTTCGGCAGCCAGGTGACGCAGCTGATTGCGCGCCGTATTCGCGAAGCCGGGGTCTATTGCGAAATCCATCCGTTCCAGAATGCGCAAGGCGCATTCACCAAGATGCAGCCGAAGGGCGTTATCTTCTCTGGCGGTCCCGCTTCGGTGACCGCAGAAGGCAGCCCCCGCGCTCCGCAGGAAGTGTTCGATTACGGCGTACCCATTCTCGGCATCTGTTACGGCCAGCAAACGCTCTGCACCCAGCTAGGCGGCGTGGTCGAAGGCGGCCATGCCGCGGAATTTGGCCGCGCCGATGTTGAGATCAAGTCAGCCAGCCCGCTGTTTGAAGGTTTCTGGGATGTTGGTGGCCGCTATCCGGTGTGGATGAGCCATGGTGACCGCGTTACCAGGCTGCCGGAAGGTTTTGAGGTTATCGCGACCTCAGAAAATGCGCCTTTCGCAATTGCTGCCGATGAGAAGCGCCGTTACTACACCACCATGTTCCATCCGGAAGTGGTGCATACGCCCGATGGCGCAAAACTCCTGTCAAACTTCGTGCATAAAATTGTTGGCTTGAAGTCGGACTGGACCATGTCCGCCTATCGCGCGGAAATGATCCGCAAGATCAAGGAACAGGTTGGTGATGGCCGCGTGCTCTGCGCCCTTTCAGGCGGCGTGGATTCCTCCGTTGCAGCCGTTCTGATCCATGAAGCCATTGGCGACCAGCTCACCTGCGTCTACGTCGATCATGGGCTGATGCGCATGGGCGAGAGCGAACAGGTCGTCGGCATGTTCCGCGATCACTACCATATCCCGCTGATCCACGTGGACGCGTCAGACCTGTTCCTGACGGAATTGGCTGGCGTCAGCGACCCGGAGGTGAAGCGTAAGACCATTGGCCGCCTTTTCATCGAGGTGTTCGAAGCGGAAGCTGCCAAGATCGCGGCTGATGGCAAGGGCGCACCGAAGTTCCTGGCACAGGGCACGCTCTATCCTGACGTGATCGAGAGCGTTTCCTTCTCTGGCGGTCCCTCCGTCACCATCAAGAGCCACCACAATGTGGGTGGCCTGCCGGAACGCATGAACATGCAATTGGTGGAGCCGCTTCGCGAGCTGTTCAAGGATGAAGTGCGCGCACTTGGCCGCGAACTAGGCCTGCCTGACAGCTTCATTGGCCGCCACCCCTTCCCCGGTCCGGGCTTGGCTATTCGCTGCCCCGGCGCCGTAACGCGCGAGAAGCTCGATATCCTGCGCAAGGCCGATGCGATCTATCTCGATGAGATCCGCAAGGCGGGTCTCTACGACACCATCTGGCAGGCCTTTGCCGTGCTGCTTCCGGTACAGACCGTTGGTGTCATGGGCGATTACCGCACCTATGATTTCGTCTGCGCACTTCGTGCCGTCACCTCGGTCGATGGCATGACCGCTGACTTCTATCCCTATGACATGAACTTCCTGGGCCGCACCGCGACCCGCATCATCAACGAAGTGCGCGGCATCAACCGCGTGGTCTACGATGTGACCTCGAAGCCACCCGGCACAATCGAGTGGGAATAAGACCCTCAAAAGCCGGTGACACCATCACCGGCTTTTTTGTTGTCTGGCCCTGTTAAAGCATAGATCGAACAATTGCTCTCAAGGCGCGAAACCAAGAACAGCAGAACGCACCAAGTCATAGGCAGTCATACCGGGAAGACGGGTGAAGAAGTCGTTGCGGCTGGCAGTTTCAGCCCAAGTTGACCATTGGCTGACAACAATGAGTTGACCGTCCTTCCAAACCGCTGTTGCATCGATCACACCAATATCCTCGCCTTTTTTGTTTTTGGCGGAAAATCGAAATTCCCGATTGTCCAATTTCTTTTCGGACATAGCCGCGTTTTGGCTGACATCGAGCAGCACCGGAGTTTCGACATCCGGCGCTTGCTTAACGAAATAATTGCGAATGATTTCCGTGCCTGTTTTTTCCAGATCTGGCTTTTCCGCCCGTTTCTGAACATTGAGCCAAATGAGCCCGACATCTTTATTTTGGCTGCGGCGAAGCAAATGCAATTCAGCTGGCAAGGGTCCATGAAAATCATTGATCGGAACGTCCCAGTCCTTCGAGATCTGCAAATCAATCTTCCGCTCATCAATTTGAAGCGGGACAGACTGCATGTCGCTGCCAAAATTTGCCTGTTTGCCATCTGAGAATTGAAATTCCTTCAAGAAGGCAGCCGAGTATGTATCCAAATCCTGCAAGGCTTTTTTGGCACGTTCCGGTTTCGGCTCACCCGTGACATTGACTATGAAATGAATTGCGAGCGCATTCTTGCCTTTTGCAAAACAGGTGCTGAGGATCGCACTCTTCGGTTCACCGTTTTCGCTTTGAGTTGCAAAAACCTTGGCCTCCGTCAAATCCGAGGCAGTGTCGATCAAGCGTGGCGTGTAGCCTGCGATCTCCGCCTCGTACTTACACAAGCGCGCCGCAGCAGGCGGGCTTTTCAGATCGTATCCAACAATGGTGGTCTCCACTTGCTGGCCGCCACCCCCTGGCGTCACCTTCCCGATGATTTTCACTCGACCAATGGAGCCGGGTTCCATCTCTGCCATCGGCACTGTCTCAGCCTTGGCATCAGCTGGCACCTGCGTTTCAAAATTAAGTGCGGGGACCCTGAAATCGAATAGGTGTTTCCTCCAACCAATGTCCTCGGCTTTCGCTGTCACGACGCTAGAGAAGAGAAGGACTGGGATAAAAAACAATCTCAGAGCTTTACGTTCCGGCATCCGGTTTCCTTCGGGTTTAAGAACCTTCATCTGTTTCTGGTTCCGAACTGCTGTTGAGCGATTCTACAGAGCGCCTGAGTGTTTTGTCGTGGATATGAAACGTGGTGTTATCTACCTTTAGGGCATGGCGCCCAACGACAGTCGCGTTTTGGTAGTCGATCTCATCGCACACCATCAAGCCGTAGTGAGAAAGACCGTAGATACGCTGTACATCGTAGGCGAAAACGAAATTCAGGAAGCGAAGCGCGGCGGGATCGAGACCGGGAACAGGTTTACGATACTGCCCCCGCAACAGCATATGGCCGTTCGCATCAATCAGAAGATCCTCATGTGGGCTCCAGGCCGTCATGGGATCAATCTGGCATTGCTTCTTCACGGCCTTCCCTAGATAGAGCAATTTTGGTCCTATACGGGCGAAGCTATGCCCGAGTGCAACAACAGAGCCGAAATCATCGATGTCGCGCTTGCGAACGCCCGCCACGATCAGTCCTCGGATATCGCGGGCATAAGCTCCTCCTATGACTTCGAAAGAGGCCATATCCGCTTTTACGAGGCGAAATTCACAGAAATCAAGCCCGGTATTGAGATAGTAGGCTTGTCGGGCGTCACGATACCACCCACTCCCAAGGGCCCTGAAACTCTCCGGGTCTCCGCCTTTAACGGGGTCCTTACCATAGGCCTCATAATCCGGTATCACAAAGCGTAGACCGCTTCGATCAGAGAAGAACACATCATCGATGTGCCGAAAGGACTCCAGATCGACATTATCGAGCGAGAGGAGGCCATGACGGGCATTCCGGCTTTTCACCAGTAGACGCGTACCGTCGGTGAAATAGGGACCGCCAAGAGGCCTCAGGTCTGGAGCAGAAACGCCTTCTTTTGCCTGTTCCCTTCGCTCCTTCTCACGATGCCACCAAAGATCTGAAATCTCCGGTCGTACCTCAAAATAAGCTCTCCAATGCTCAAATTCCTTGGAGACCGACCGCACCTCCCCCCGGCAATAGGGGCGATCCTTATCATAGGCGCAGTACTGACCGACTTCAGAAGCGCAGACGAAGCTGGCGCGATCCGCCTCCGGCATGGGTATGCCTTCCCAATAGACACGGTCATGGTCGACAAAATAGGCACCTTCATCGCCAATTGCCTCAAAGCTTGGGGCATGCGCACCAGCAATCTCTGTGCCATAGGCATAGACCTTGCGGTTATCCTTTGCAAAATGGCTTTCCTCCACATGAAAGCCAGGCTTTTGGCCGCGGCCATAATAGTAGCCGACAACTTGGAACGCATCAGGTTCTTCGCTCGGAAATCGGCGATTTGTAATATAATAGCCAGCGGAATTGTCTTTGGCATATCGTTCATTCAACACGATGAAGCTATCTGGATCAGCCCCTCGCGCAACAAACCAATACATCCGGCTGGGCGTCTCGGCCTGTCCGTAAACGCGTCGATTATCCCGAAACCACCTTTCTCCCAATTTCCTGAAGCTGGACGGATCAATGCCCTCTAACGGCATTTTCTTTCTATCAGCAAGTGGCACGCCACCGACACGTACGAACTGACCATCATGAACGTAGCGAATAGGAGGAAAGCCTCTTTCGCAGAGATAAACAGCGGTCCAACCACAGTTCAGGAAGGGACCAATTTCGGGCTGGGCATGAACAACGTCGCGAATAAGCTTGAGCTGCAGACGCATATTAAAAGGTTCCCCAACGGATGGAGCGATCTCCGCGCCTTGAATCAGATGATCGTAAAGGGCACGGTCTTCACCCGGCGGTGCCAGACCATCACGCTCATAGCTGCTCGCCACCCAGGACATATTTGCAAAATTTAGCTGACTATATCGCTCGTTGCATGCTGCAAACACTGCAGCATTTACGTCAAGCCGGGCTAGAACTTCGCTTACCGGATGACCTGCATCGAGAAATAGAACCGCAGCATACCAATGAGCATAAGGGAACGGAAAGGCAGAATTCAAATCCATTTGGCGGAAACCTCATCATGCGCGTTGCATGAGTGAAACTTGCGAATATGATCTATGATCGGGAAATAGGTTATTCCGCCTAAAGTTGAAGATCCACACGCTATAATTTTACTACCGAACGAAGCACGGGCGCCCTATTAAAGCTTCCAGACCACAGCTCCGGCAGACATACCCGCACCGGCAGCAGTCATCAGAAGTATTTCACCCTCTTGGAAGCCTGTTTTCTCCTGTGCGAGGGAGAGGGAGAGCGGGATGGTGGCGGCGGAAGAATTGCCGAAATGAACAAGTGTGCGGATGGCTTTTTCGTAAGCAAAACCAAGCTTTTCGCTTACCGCATTAATGATGCGCCCATTGGCCTGATGCGGGAAAAATCGATCAATGTGATTGCTGTGAATTCCTGCCTCTTGCAGTGCAAGTTCTGAACAGGTGCTCATCATTTCCACCGCCAACGCAAAGACCTTGCGCCCATCCGGCATCGTCATCCTTGTATCGGCAAGTTCCGTTTCAGTATCGAAGGGTTTCAACGAACCGCCAGAGGGGATGGTGATGAGATCGTGATGCACACCATCGGATCGGAAGGCATTGGCAAGTAAGCCATGCCCCTCTTCTGACGACACCAGAACAACCGCACCGGCCGCATCCGCAAACAGGATGGCGCTACCTTTCTCCTGCCAGTTAATGCGGCGGCTCAAGATGTTGGCAGCCACCAGCAGCACCGGCTTGCCATGGATGCGTACCAGCGCGTCTGCCATGATCAGCGCCTGGAGAAAACCTGTGCAGGCACCGGCAATATCCATTGCGCTACTACCTGGGATGCCGAGCTTATGAGCTAGCAAGGGTGCGGAAGGTGGCAGCAGATGATCTGGCGTCGATGTCGCGAGAAGAACGAAACCGATTTGGGTAGGGTGCAGTTCAGCCTGATGCAATGCCATCGCACCGGCCTCGGCTGCCATATCGGTCAGGCTCTCGCCATCTGCTGCCCAGCGACGGGCGCGGATGCCGGTGCGCGCCTCGATCCATCCACTATCAAGCCCAAAATGCCGTTCCAGTTCAGCATTGTCGACCCTACGTTCTGGCACATAATGGCCAAAGCCGGCAAAACGGCTGCCGCGTATCACGAGGGAGCGCCAAATTGATGAATGGCTCCCTCAATTGCTTCGTAGGCCAGATCAAGATCATCACTCGTCACACAATAGGGAGGCATGAGGTAGATTACATTGCCAAGCGGGCGGATCAGCACGCCACGCTCCCGAAAGAAGCGGCGCAGCTTCGGCCCAACCTCTGCCAGATAGCCACCCTCTGGTGCTTGCAGCTCTACGGCAGCAATCGTGCCGGACTGACGAGTTTCAACAATTCCCGCCAGGTGTCCCAGCCACGCCAGACGTTGGCGATGCTCTGCCGCGATCCAATCGAGACGCGCTATTACTGGCTCATCACGCCAGATCTGTATGTTTGCGACAGCCGCCGCACAGGCTATCGGATTAGCCGTGTAGGAACTGGAATGAAAGAAGGTCTTCCGCCGGTCTTTGGAATAGTGCGACGCGAAGATCTCCCTATTCGCAAGCGTGACAGCCAGTGGCAACATGCCACCCGTAATGCCCTTGGAGAGACAAAGAATATCCGGCGAGATGTTGGCCTGCTCGCAAGCGAGCAGCGCTCCGGTTCTGCCCCAGCCAGTCATCACCTCATCTGCGATCAGCAACACGCCATAGCGCTGTGTGACCTGCCGGAACTGCGCCAACACCTCCGCGGAATACATCTTCATGCCACCAGCCCCCAGAACGAGTGGCTCGATCAGCAGCGCCGCAACCTCGCCTGTTCGGCAAAGGCGCTCCAGCGCATCGAGGGTGAGCTGCTCCTGGCCTAAGGCAGGAAAGGGGATTGTGTCGACGCCGAAAAGCAAAGGCTCATAGGCGGCGTTGAAGACGCCCCTTTCTCCTGCTGACATGGTTCCAATCGTATCGCCGTGATAGCTGTGCTCCATCACCACGATGTGGGACCGGGACAGCCCCAGATTGTGGAAATGGCCAAGTGCCATTTTGAGGGCCACTTCGACGGCGGTCGATCCGCTATCGGAAAAGAAAACGTGCTCCAGCCCTGTTGGCGCGACGCGGATCAGTTCCCTCGCCAGCACCTCCGCGGGCTCATGGCTATATTCCGCAAAGATGATCTGATCGTAGCGATCCAGAGCATGGCGGATGGCTTGCACAATGAGCGGATGCCGATGCCCATGCGTGATGACCCACCAGGAGGAGATCGCATCGAGAACCCGCCGTCCATTTTCCTCGACGAGGTAAGCTCCTTCTGTCGCTACAATCTTGCCAAAAGCAGGTTCAAGCGCGTGTTGTGTGAAGGGGTGCCAGATGGGCGACGGTCTTTTCATGACATCTCGCTTCTTGCAAATTGCGACAGATCGAAGCCCTTCCTGAAGGCGGCCCTGAGGGCTTCAGGAGCAAGATCTGCAAGATAGGGGAGACGCCCTAGGACTGGCACCCTGCCCGTCTCTGCGATGACGGCTTGCGTGTCCGGCACCGCTTCACCAATGAAGGCGACACCCATTATTTTGATATTGCGCGCCCTCATGGCTTCGAGCGAAAGCAAAGTATGATTGATCGTGCCAAGGGCGGTGCGCGCGCAGAGGATCGTTGGCAGTTGCCAGCGAGCAAAAACATCCGCGAATGTGACTTTTCGGGTAAGCGGCACCAGAAGGCCGCCAGCACCTTCGATAACCAGTGGCCCCTCAACGGCAGGAATCGTTAGATCGGCAGGATTGATCGCTCTTCCCTCAACCTCTGCCGCGCGATGGGGAGAAGCGGGCAGCTTCAAGCAATAGAGTTCCGGTAAAACACGTGCTTCCGCCGCAGCCAACCTTGCCACAGCTTGGCTATCCGTCTCCTCCTCTAGTCCGCTCTGTATCGGCTTCCAGTAAAAGGCATTCAATGCCTGAACGAGTGCGGCGGAAAAAACCGTCTTGCCAATGCCAGTATCGGTTCCTGTGACAACGAGGGCCTGGCTCACCTATTCTTCTCCATCAAATCCGCAAGACACGAAACCATATTGTGGATGACCTGCTCATCCACGTTCAGGGTCAATGTAATCCTGAGCCTTGCTGTGCGGGCTGGCACTGTGGGCGGGCGAATGGCTCGAATATCGAAGCCCGCTTCCGCCAACTGCCAAGATAGGGCAACAGCACGTCCATCCTCTCCGATCATCACCGGGACGATCTGCGTCGAGCCGAAGTCACGCCCTAGTTTTTCGGCCAGCAAAGCATGGGTGTAGTGAACCTGCCGCAAAAGCTTGAGACGTCGCTGCGGTTCCTGCTGGAGAAGTTTCAGGGCCTGACGTACGGCATAGGCCTGAATCGGCGGCGGCGCTGTGGCATAGATGAATGGCCGCGCCCGATTGATGAGATAATCGCACAGCACCGGATGCGCGCCGACCAGCGCACCAAAACTGCCGAGCGCCTTGCCGCAGGTGTGGATGGATATGAGGTTTTCACGCCCCTCCCAGGTCGCAGCCAAACCTTTTCCTTGCGGTCCCTGCACACCCGTAGCATGGGCCTCATCTACGATAAGAAACGCTTCGTAGCGATCGGCCAGGTTCACCAGCGCCTCCAGCGGCGCGCAATCACCATCCATGGAATAGAGGCTTTCCACGACAAGCCAGGGTCGCCCTTTTGCTCCACTCTGACGCCACTCTTTCAGCGCAGTCTCAAAGACATCTGCATCATTGTGCGGAATGCTTCGTATCAGAGCCCGGCTGGCCCGCATTCCATCATGCGCACTGGCGTGCACGAGTGCATCATGAAGAATGAGATCGCCCAGTTGAGGCAGCGTCGAAAGAACGGCAAGGTTTGCCGCATAACCGCTTCCAAAATAAAGCATCCGCTGAGCACCGAAGAAGAGTGCTGCCTCCTCCTCTAACATCGCATGCTGCTCATGATGACCACGCAGCAGGCGTGAGCCTCCGGCGCCAATTGCTATGCCCTCACGCAACCCTTCCGCAACCCTATTCGCCAGCGTGCTGGAGGTGCCCAGACCGAGATAGTCATTGGAGCTGAAATCGAAGCCACTGGGCTCTGCAAGTCGCCGCAATCTGTCGCGGCGGCTTAAACCTTCTAGTTTTTCGGCGTAATTTCCAGCGAATATCATTTTATAGATAAAAATTGATCTTAGATCCGCAATAATGCCAATTCCATATTTTGGCAAATCAATTTTATAGATAATTCGAATTGCGCGCGCACAGCTCTGACCTTACGATTGGTAAGGAAGGCCTTGTTAAAGGGTGAAGCGATTTCGGGGATGCGGGGCATAAGCAGGGTCAGGTAAAGCCGCCTGCTGTAGTGGCGATATGATTGTAAAATTCGAAGCATCAGTACAAGCAAATGAATACTGGCGAGAGAAATTATTCTTCCGCCAGTATTTTATCATTCAAGTTCAAGCTTTATGCGCCTCATAGGAGAAGCTCAGGAAATCGGCGGGTTTTGCTTGTCCGGTAATATCGAAGGCAACCATACCAGCGAAAGCGCCGGTGAAAGAGCCATGCTCCCCACGCCCGCCCTCATCCGATACCACGCCAGCATCCAGAACCGGGCCGAGTGGCTGCCATTCGCTTTCATCCGCAACACGATGGAAGAATTGCAAGTCGTTATCCTTGACTTCCATCGCTAGATGAACCGGACCATCACCGATAGCGACACCGCTTTCGACTGGAAACTCCATGCGACCATGGGGGAAATCACCGGGGCAAGAGAATATCGTCACCACCCGCCCAAGCTTTTCATGCAGGGTCACAACCGCTGCATGGAATTTGTGCCGATTATAATAATGCGTTAGCCCAGCGACCTGCTGATAAGTCTCCGGATGGAACTCCACCACCGTTTCTGCACGAAACTTGTGATGCTCCTGCCGCCTCGCCACCAGAGCCTGTTCGAACCATGAGCCGATGCTTTCACGTCCTGAAAGCCTTAACGCATCCGGTCTTTCTGTGAGAGAGAACAAGCGCTCCGGCTCTGGCGTGCGTAGCCACTGGAAATCCTGCGGCAGCTCGGGTCCATCGAAGCGATAATCAATCCTCTCAGGAGTTTTGGCCGGCTCTGCATCGCTCGGCGCAGACACATGCACGGCGGGAACAGGACCACCATGCGCGAGATAAAGCCAGTCGTCACGCCACACGCATTTCTGGATGGACGTCTCACGCCCTAGAGTGCAGCGGCGTTTCGGTGCAAGGGGCCTACCGCAGAGGTGGGTGTGGTAGGCCTCACCCTCGGGGGTCTCGACGTATTGACCATGACCTGCCCTTTGCAGCACCGCCTCGGGCGAATCCTTGGAGGTGATGAGATACATATCGGGGTGCATCTCGTAAGGACCGTCAATCTGGCGGGACCGCGCCATGGTGACAGCATGATCGTAACCTGTGCCGCCTTCCGCAGTCGTCAGATAGTACCATCCGTTGCGCTTGAAGAGGTGTGGTCCTTCCACCAATCCCAAAGGACTTCCGGGAAAGATGTTCTTGACGGGTCCTTTCAGACGTCCCGTTTTTGCATCCCATTCCTGAAGAAGAATACCGTCAAAAGCCGGGCTTTTCGGTGCGCCGCCATAGCTTTCCGTGCGGTGATTCCACTGCATGTTCAAGAACCATTTGCGTCCATCGTCATCATGAAAAAGCGAGGGATCGAAGCCCGAGGAATTTACATAGACCGGATCAGACCATTCGCCGGCGATGGTGGGAGACGTGACGATGTAGTTATGCGCGTCTTTGAAGTTGCCGTCATAGCGTTTTACATCTGTGAAGACGAGCCAGAACAGTCCGTCCGCATAGGAGAGGCAAGGTGCCCAGATGCCGCAGCTATCCGGGTTTCCGCGCATATCCAGCTGGCTTTTGCGCTCCAGCGGACGACGAACCAGTGTCCAGTTCACCAGATCGCGCGAGTGATGGATCTGCACGCCTGGATACCACTCGAAAGTAGACGTTGCGATGTAATAATCCTCACCCACGCGGCAGATGGATGGGTCAGGGTTGAAGCCGGGCAATATCGGGTTACGGATCATCATACTCTCCTCCTCGCCATGCAGACCGGCCCTTGGCAGCGGCAAGGGCCGGTGCTTTGTTCTCAACGCAACAGCGCTTGAGCTTCCTCGATACCCAGCGCAGCAGGCTGTGTGCATGTCGTGGTCATGTCAATGAAGCGACCTTCCTCACCACTCTTCAGAATAGAAGTCATGACGTCGATGCCATGCAGGGCGCGGTCGAGGGAGCAACGGGCATCCCGCCCCTCGATCAGCGCCATAGCCATATCTGCCAGACCGGCGGTGCGATAATTGGCGCGGGGGCCGCGGGGGCTTTCCTGGTTATCTTTTGCGAAGGGATGATCCCACATATCCAACGGCTTGATGTCCGTATCGCGACCACTTGCCTCGACAGATCCGCCGAAGAAGTTCGGGTCGGGCACATAGATGGAGCCCTCAGTACCGTATAGCTCCATATTGGCATGACGGTGCGACCAGACATCCCAACTGGCGGATAGCGTAATCGTCGCACCGTTGACGAATTCCAGCAGCGCATGGATGTTGGTTGGCGTCTCAACCGGAATAACCGTTCCGGCCAAGGGCTGGCTCGTTACCGTGCGCGTCGGATTAGCCATGGACGTGAGCGCTGCCACGCGCTTGACCGGACCAATAAGGTTGATGAGGTTGGCGATATAATACGGCCCGAGATCGAGGATCGGCCCCCCACCCGCCAGGAAGAAGAAGCCGGGATTGGGATGCCACATCTCCATGCCGGGGCTCATGACATGGCATGTGCCGGAGGTGATGCGACCGACAGCGCCATCATCGATCATCTTTCGCGCCAACTGATGGGAGCCACCAAGGAAAGTATCCGGTGCACAACCAATGGCGAGGTTCTTTGCTTTGGCGAGCGCCCGCAGCTCCTCGCCTTCTTCCAGCGAAAGAACCAGCGGCTTCTCAGAATAGACATGCTTGCCGGCTTCCAGAATTGCCTTGGAAACGGCAAAATGGGTTGCCGGGATGGTGAGGTTGACGATGACATCCAGCTCGTCATTCGCCAGCAATTCCTCGACCGATTGCGCCTTCACGCCGTATTCCTCGGCGCGAAGTTCTGCTGCATTGCGATTGATATCCGCGACAGCCAGCATCTTCAAACCTTTGAAGAGCGGGGCGAGCGAAAGATAGGTGGTGGAAATATTGCCGCATCCAATGATGCCGACGCCGAGTTCCTTGGCCATATGCGCCACTCCGAGAGATATTAGTTTCAGTAGGCCTTGAAGGAAGCGATTGAGCGCGTGATCAGGCGGTCGATGTCCTTCGGATTGTCATGCTCCACCACGAAGTGTTTGGCAGACGTCTGGCGCAGTTTCGCCATGAGATCTTTCCAGGCTACGGTTCCATGGCCAACATCCGCCCAGCCATCCTCATCGGTATTTTCGCCCGCTGGCGCGATGTCCTTCACGTGAACGGCGCGGATGCGATTTGCTTCTTTTTCGATCCAGGCGAAGGGGTCCGCATTGCCGCGCACGACCCAGGCGATATCAGCTTCCCATGCCAAGTCCGGGCCGCCTGCAAATATCTGCTCCTGAGGTGTCGAGCCATCGGCAAGCTTCTGGAACTCGAAATCATGGTTGTGCCAGCCGAACACGTAGCCAGCATCCTGATAACGCTTGCCCGCCTCGCCCAGCCGCTTGCCGAAGGCGTGCCAACCGGCTGAATCGGACGGGCGCTGATCGGGCAGCAGATAAGGGCAATAGATGGCTTCTATGCCAAGCGTTTTGGCGATCAAAAGCGCCTGTGCCGGTTCCTTTTCCAGCATATCCAGCCCGAAATGGCCGGTTGGCATGGTCAGACCATTGGCATCCATATCCGCTCGAAGGCCTTTCAGCGCGGCTTCGTCCATGGTGGCGTAGATGCCGCCATAGCCTTCTACATGAGCGTAACCTGCAGCTCTCAGCTTCTTGAAGATTTCGGAAAGCGGCGGAAAATTGCGGGCGCTATAAAGTTGAAAACCAAGTTCAGTCATCATGTCCTCCCGGGCTAAATTGAGCCCTCACTGGTGATTAAATGGAAGCCGTGCTCGTGGAGCAGGCGTGTAGATCGTAGAGACGGAAGTTCGGAACTCCCGCATTCGGGTCTTGGGGGGTAAAGGTGATGCGCCGCATTTCGCCAGTGGCGAGATCGAAAGCGTTGTCGGAGAAGCGACCCGGTTGATCGCTTTCCACCAGCACGTAAAGCGCAAGCCCGGCGGCTTGAACCGTAAGGTCATAACTGCCCGTAACAGCAGGCTGAACATCAAGCCCAAGACCCGCTGGCTGGAGGTGAAGCGCCTTGTAAGTGCCATGGACATAATGCCCTTCTCCGCCTGTGCCATCGGTCGCGGTGAAGCTCCACGCAAGCAGGCAATCGGAAGGAATTTCCGCCGCATCGATCTGAGTTGCCACGACGGCTGCATCGGGTGAGCAGAGGGCATCAAGTGTGCGCAGCGAGCGCCTTTCGCCAGATAGGGTGAGCAGTGACAAATTGAGCGTGATCGTCACGTCTTCAGGCGTATCGTTCACCACAGAGAAGCGGATTTCCGTGCCGTCTTCAGATGGAATGGCCGCCACATTGACCGGCTGGAAGAAACGCCGCGCCACATAGTGCAGCACCTTCCAGCCGCCGCCGTAATCCAGACTGGACCATGAAGCGACCGGCCATGTATCGTTGAGCTGCCAGTAAAGCGTGCCCATGCAATGGGGTTTCAATGAGCGCCAGTAATCAACCGCAGTTTTGATGGCGAGTGCCTGCTGCACCTGGCTGAGATAGACAAAATTGTCGAAGCCTTCCGGAAAGCGGAAATAGCGGAACATGGTAGCCGCAATCCGCTCGTTGCCACCGGCATTTTTCTGGTGCAGTTCCATGACCGGCGAGGCGATGTTCATATCGCTCTCTGCCGCATAGGTGCGGATAACCGGCAGGGACGTATAGGACTGAAAGCCGAATTCCGAGCAAAAGCGCGGGCGCACCTTTCGATAATCCTCAAATGGCTTGTTCTCGTGCCAGACGGACCAGTAGTGCATGTCGCCGGAGCCATCCGCGTGCCACGCATCGCCGTAATCGAGATAGCCGGAAGCAGGGCTTGAGGGCCACCAGATTGCATCCGGCGCGGCCTTCATCAGCGCCTGCTCGATCGTGCGGTTCAGGCGGTCATAGGAAACAAGGTAGCGATCACGGTTCTCAAGTGATTCCTTGAACCAGTTGAGCGCGCCCACCAGCTCGTTATCACCGCACCAGAGCACGATGGAAGGATGAGAGATCAGCCGACGGACCTGATAATCCACCTCCTCCTCGACATTCTTCAGGAAGTCCGGCGTGGAAGGATAGAGGTTGCACGCAAACTGGAAATCCTGCCACACCATGAGACCGAGTTCATCGCAGGCTTCATAAAACCAGTCGTCCTCATAAAAGCCCCCACCCCAGACCCGGATCATGTTCATATGGGCTTCTTTCGCCGACTGAAGCAGATCACGCGTTTTTTCCGGGCTTGTCAGGGAGAAGAGGGCATCGGCAGGAATCCAGTTGGCACCCCGGCAAAAGATTTCGCGCCCGTTGATGCGCAGCGCAAAGCGGCTTCCGGCTTCATCGGCATCTGTCAACAGTTCGACAATTCGCAATCCAATCGTTCGGACGACGGTTTCCGAGGGTATCTCGACAGTCAGCCGATAGAGGTTTTGCTCCCCGCTGCCAGCGGGCCACCACAGTTTCGGCCTCTCAATGTGAAAGCGATGACTTACAGAGCTAAGACCGGCCTGAACGTCGACATTCAGTTCAACCTCCTGCTCCCCAAGCATCAGGCGAACTGGCAATGATCCTTGCGTCTTCGCGTAAATCTCAACCGTGACGGTTACATCAACCGTATCGCCGTGATGCTGTTGGTGGGTTGTCACATGCTCAATGCGAGCCTGTTCCACGCGTCGCAGCTGCACCGTTCCATATAGCCCAAGCGGTGCAATCGCGATGTTCCAGTCCCAACCGAAGTGGCATTGCGGTTTGCGCAGCAGGTTTCCATTCGGGATGGGCGAATTGGCGGTTGAATAAGGAATGTAGAAAGGTTGCTTCGCCTGCCGTTCCGCCCCTTCCCGGATGCTGGAATGGAACAGAATGCGGATGCGATTTGCGCCTTGCAGGAGGGCATGGCTGACATCCGGGCGGTAACGCTTGAAGCAGTTATCCGCCTCAAGCACCGTCTGGCCGTTGATCTCGATCGTGGCAACCGTATCAAGACCGGTTATATCAAGATACCAATCACCATGCTCATCTTCGAGCATGAAATCCCGCTCGATCTGCCAGTCCATATCTGCGACCCAGCGCAGATCCAGCTCGTTGCGGCCGAAATACGGGTCCGGTATCAAACCCGCATTTTTAAGAGCGGTATGAACGTCTCCCGGTATCGGCATCAGAGCCTGCGTTTCTTCATCGCGTGAAGAAAGCCGCCACTGCCCGGCAAGATCGACATTGGATGTCATGATACTTATCCTTAGATGCGGTCTTCCGTTTCGGCATCAAACAGGGATGCAAGCCCCATGTCGAAACTCATGCGAACCCTGGAACCGGGAGCATACCGGCGTGCGCCCGCAATTCTGACGGCCATGGTATGGCCCGCATGCTTTAGCCAAAGCAGGTTATCGGCACCCATGGGTTCTTCGATATCAACCACGGCCTCATGGTTCTCCCGCGCTGCTTCCGGCTGGTCGATGCCGACATGCTCCGGACGCACACCCAGCACGACCTTACGGCTCGTCGTCAAAGGTCCGTTTGCCTGGTAACCGTCAAGCGAGAAATCCACGCCATTCGTGCGAAAAGCAGGTCTTCCACCCGCATCCACGATTTCGCCGCGCAGGAAGTTCATGGAAGGAGACCCGATGAATCCCGCAACAAACAAGTTGCGCGGCTTGTTGTAGATGGCGATCGGATCATCCAACTGCTGGATGACGCCGTTTTTCATGATGGCTATGCGATCCGCCAGCGTCAGCGCTTCGATTTGGTCATGCGTGACGTAGATCATCGTATTCTTCAGGTTCTGGTGAAGACGCTTGATTTCGACGCGCAATTCCGAACGCAGCTTGGCGTCCAAATTTGAAAGCGGCTCATCGAAAAGGAAAACATCGACATCGCGCACCAGCGCACGCCCAATGGCCACACGCTGGCGTTGACCGCCGGATAGTGCTGCCGGACGGCGCTTGAGCAGCGGGCCAATCTGCAGAATTTCAGCCGCACGTGCCACGCGCTTGTCGATCTCGGCCTTAGGCACCTTCGCGACCTGAAGACCAAAGGACAGATTCTTCTCCACCGTCATCTGCGGATAAAGCGCATAGGACTGGAACACCATTCCAATGCCCCGGTCTTTCGGCTCTTCCCATGTGACGTTGCGATCCTTGATAAAGATCTGCCCCTCGGTCGGCTCCAGCAGACCAGCGATACAATTCAGCAGAGTGGATTTGCCACAACCGGATGAACCGAGCAGCACGAGGAACTCGCCATCGTGAATATCGAGGTTGAGATCCTTGAGAACGGTAACAGCACCAAAGGAAAGTGAAAGGTTACGGATAGAAACACTATTGGCCATATAGATCAGCCCTTTACTGCGCCGGCGGCAATGCCACGGACGAACAATCTGCCGGAAATGAAGTAGACGAACAGCGGAACGGCCCCAGTGAGCAGCGTTGCCGCCATGTTGACGTTGTATTCCTTCACGCCCTGGACGGAGTTGACGATGTTGTTGAGCTGCACAGTCATCGGATAACTATCCGGCCGTGTGAACACGACACCAAAGAGGAAGTCGTTCCAGATGCCGGTGACCTGCAGGATCATGGCGACCACGAAAATCGGCAGCGCCATGGGCAGCATGATGCGGAAGTAGATCTGCCAGAACCCGGCTCCATCGATGCGGGCTGCCTTGAACAACTCCTCCGGCAGCGAGGCGAAGTAGTTGCGAAACAGGAGCGTCAGAATAGGCATGCCGAAGATGGTGTGCACGATCACAAGGCCGGTTAGCGTGCCATAGATCCCAAGTTCACGCAGGATGATAACGATGGGGTAAATCATGACCTGATAGGGGATAAAGGCACCCACGATCAGAATGGAGAAAAACAGTTCCGACCCTTTGAACTTCCAGTTCGACAGCGCATAGCCGCTTACGGATGCCACGGCGATGGAGACCACCACGGAGGGCAGAAGGATGCGAACCGAATTCCAGAAACCTCTGGACAGACCGTCGCAATTGAGGCCCGTGCAGGCGCTTGCCCAGGCTTTGGCCCAAGGCTCGAAGGTGATTTCCACGGGCGGTGAGAAAATATTGCCGAGCCGGATTTCCGGCATACCCTTCATGGACGTGACGACCATGACGTAAAGCGGCAGCAGGTAATAAAGCGCAGCGACGGTGAGCATGCCATAGAGCATGATGTTCCGGCGCGAAAGGACCTTCTTCGGCTTGCGTCCGCTTGGCCCTGCAACCTCTGGCGTCACAGCATCGAAACTGGCAGCCGTGCTGTTGAGAGTGGAGATATTAGCCACGCTTTTTACCTCCGAATTCGAGATAGGCCCAAGGAATGATGATGATGGCAACGGTAATCAGCATCATGGTGGAGGCGGCAAAGCCTTGCCCCAGATTTTGAGCCTGGAACATATAGTCGTAGACGTATTTTGCTGGCACTTCCGACGCTATGCCAGGGCCGCCGCTCGTCTGGGCCACCACGAGGTCGTAGACCTTCACGATGCCGCTGGCGATAAGAACGAGTGTGGTTATGAAGACCGGGCGCATCATCGGGATGACGATGAAAAGGTAGGTGCGCCACATGGGAATGCCGTCCACGCGCGATGCCTTCCAGATATCCTCATCGATACCGCGAAGACCAGCCAGCATCAGGCACATGACAAGCCCTGTTCCCTGCCACAGGCCAGCAATCAGAATGCCGTAAATAACGATATCCGGATTGTAGAGCGGGTCGAAATGGAAATTGGTGAAGCCGAGGCTGCGCACGATACCTTGGATGCCGAATTCCGGGTTCAGGATCCATTGCCAGACAAGGCCTGTGACGATGAAAGATAGCGCGAATGGATAAAGGAAGATGGTGCGAAAGATATTTTCGAAGCGGATTTTCTGATCCATCAAGGCGGCCAGAACAAAGCCGATGACGAGACTGAAAATCAACGACAACACGCCGTAGATCGCAAGGTTCTGGATAGACATGATCCAGCGTGGAGCTGCCCAGAGCCGCTCATATTGATCGAGCCCGATGAATTGCAGGCGTGGCAGAAGGCTGGAGCGGGTGAAGGAATAGACAATCGTCCAGATGCTTCCACCCAGAAAAACACCCACAGCCACAAGGATCATCGGGATCAGGGCGATCTTGGAATTCAAATTTCTAAACAGCTGGTTCGGTCTGCCAGCCGGCGCAGGCATTGTCATGTAAAGAGATCCTCCTCATCAGCGGGCATAGGGGGCGAGCATTGGGGATTGCGCCAATGCGTGCGATCAGATGCCATCATCATCCTGTTGGGGATGGAGAGCCGGCCCCTCTTCGCAAGAAGAATGAGCCGGCCCGCCGCGGGGTGATCAGTCTGCCGAACCGATAATATCCGCGAAGCGCTTCTGAGCATCTTCTGGAGTCATCGATGTATTGGCAAAGAACTGGGAGAACAGGTCCTCTTTCTGCTTTTGAGTGTCCGCAGACAGAAGCTGGTCCGGACTTGGCAAAACCTGATCCTTGGCGAGGATTGCCAAGCCCTTCTTCATGCAGTCGTTGGCAGCGGACAAATCGACATCGCCACGCACCGGCAGTGAGCCCTTCTTGAGGTTGAAGGCTACCTGCACCTTGGGATCAACGATTGTTTCCGCAAGAGCCGCCTGGGCCTTGGTCTTCTCGGCATCTTTTAAAACCGGGAAGTAGAAGGCGTCGCCGTTTGCGGTCAGATACTCATTGACGCCAAGGCCAGGCAGGCATGTGTAATCGGTTCCGGCCTTCTTTCCGGCCAACTGAAATTCGCCCTGCGCCCAATCACCCATGATTTGGCCACCAGCCTTGCCCGTGACAACCATGTTAGTGGCCTGGTTCCAATCCTGAACATTGGAGCCCTTTGCCATCTTGCGGGCGTCATCTGCCGCCTTGAAGATTTTCGCCATTTCAGGACCAGCGGCCACTTTGGCGTCTTTGTCCTTAAAGATCTTCATGTAGAGATCTTTACCGCCCAGTGAGATGATGAGCGTATCGAACGCACCTGCGGACTGCCATGGTTGACCGCCAAGGGCGAGAGCCTGAATTCCGGCCTTTTGCAGGGCAGGACCGGCCGCTACAAACTCATTCCAGTTCTTTGGGACTTCAACGCCTGCCTTCTTGAAAGCATCGTTAGAAAGCCACAGCCATTGCCAGGAATGGATGTTCACCGGCGCGCAATAAATCTTGCCATCAATCGTGCAGCTTTCAAGCAGGCTGGCGGGCTTGATAACCTCTTTCCACTTGTCCTTTTCAGCCACATCACTGAGGTCGCGCATCAAGCCTGCCTCCACAAGCTCCTGCGCCTGACGACCATGGTTGAACTGGGTGGCACCCATGGGGTCACCGCCTGTAATGCGGCTGATCATGATAGGGCGCGCTGTTCCGCCGGAACCGGCAATAGCGCCGTCAACCCATTTATTGCCAGTCGCGTCAAACCCTTTGGCGAGTTCCTTGACGGCTGCAGCCTCACCACCGGATGTCCACCAATGGGTAACTTCCAGGTCTGTTGCGAATGCAGGTACTGCCGGCAGCATGACGCTTGCCACGAGAACGGCTTTCAAAGCACGCATAATCATGAGTCTCCTCCCTCACTGAAACGTTGCCGTAAAAAAGCTATGCTAAACACCAAAAGAGCGCAACCATGAATCTTAATAAAAAATGTGACGCCATTTGAATTCTCGTCAAACTAGCAAATAGGGAGGGAATTGCAGAATGGAGAAAATCTAACATGCTGTTTTAAATAGATAAAATCATGATAATGTGTTTTATATTCGCAATCGCAAAAAAATTTGTGCGCATGCGTTGCACAATCATAAATCGCAATTCTTCTCTCTGGCAAGTCAGATTGAGCTTGCGCTTCTACCTGTAACGTTTCAGTTTCTACTGATCGTGCTTTTCCTAAATTGCTCGCGCAAGCGTTTCAACTCGTTGTCGACATAGCTATAAGGGGGCACAGGAATGGTGGACGGGACATGGACGACAGCAATCAACCAAGATCATCCGAACAAGCGATGGCAGGCGGCACAAGGCCGACCCTGAAGACGATTGCTTTTATGACTGGTCTTGGCATCACAACCGTTTCCCGCGCACTGAAAGACGCACCGGACATCGGAGCCGAAACAAAGGAGCGTGTGCGGCTGGTCGCAGCGCAACTGGGCTACCAGCCCAACCGGGCCGGCGTTCGCTTACGGACGGGTAAAACCAATGTCATTGCACTGGTGTTGAGTATTGATGAGGAACTCATGGGCTTCACCAGCCAAATGATGTTTGGCATTTCCGAGGTGTTGGCAGGTACGCAATATCATCTGGTTCTGACACCACATGTGCATCACCGCGACCCAATGGTTCCTATACGCTACATTCTCGACACTGGCTCTGCGGATGGAATGATCATCTCGCGCACCTCACCAGACGATCCCCGCGTAGCATTGATGACGGAACGCCGCTTTCCCTTTGCCACGCATGGCCGCACGGATATGGGCATCTGCCATCCCTTTCATGATTTCGATAATGAGAGCTATACCTACCAGGCCGTGAAGAAGCTGGTGGAACGAGGGCGCCGCCACATCGCACTTCTATCACCACCGACCAAACTGTCATATTATCAGCACAGCAGGATTGGTTTTGAGCGAGCGCTTGCGGAAACAGGTGCTCGCGAAGTTTCCATGGGCCGGGTGACAAGCGAAGCACCGCTCGAAATGCTACGCACATCCATGGAAAAGCTGATGCATTCTTCCGATCCGCCCGATGGCGTGGTCTCGATCAGCGGAAGTTCCAGTATCGCTCTCGTGGCGGGTTTGGAGGCTGCGGGAAAGCGACTCGGTCACGATCTTGATATCGTCTCGAAGCAATCCGCAGACTTTCTAAACTGGATCCGTCCGGAAATTATCACTGTGAATGAGGATGTGCGGCATGCAGGCCGGGAATTGGCGAAAGCGTTGATTGCCCGCATCGATGGGGTTGCGCCCGATCTGCTTCAGAGCATCAGTAGCCCTATATGGCCTGATGCTCCACCTGATGAAAAGTAGCGTAAGCCTGAACCCGGATACCAAAAGAGCCGCGACAGGCGCGGCTCGGTATCACCACATTTGCGGTTGCAAATGGTTTAGGTGCGGTCGAAAGCCGCCGGGTCGATGCCCAGCGTTACAAGATCGCGCTTCTTGGGTTTGCGGCCAGCCTCAACGGCGGCAGAAGCAGAAGCAGCGGCACCGAAAACAGCGATGGCACGACCAATAAAACCACCGCGCATCCTGTTGATGTTCGTAGACATTTTCATCTCCTTTTCGATATCCAAAATATGGGATTTGACCTGACCTTTTGCAATGCACAAGAGATGATGGTAGCCATGCAACTGACGCATGGATTGGCATATAGTCTTAACAATTGGTAATTGCTTGGAGACAGGGGCGGATATGGTCACCATCTACGGTATCAAGAACTGCGACACGATGAAGAAGGCGCGGGTGTGGCTTGAACAGAACGGGGTCGAGCACAGTTTCCACGACTACAAATTGGCAGGTATCGACCGCCAGCATCTGGAAAAATGGGTTGCCGCCACGGGCTGGGAAACAGTCCTCAATCGTGCTGGCACCACATTTCGTAAGCTTTCGGAGGACGACAAGACAAATCTGGATCAGGAAAAGGCCATTGAGCTGATGCTGGCGCAGCCTTCCCTGATCAAAAGGCCTGTTCTTGAAGCGAAAGACCAGATCATCGTCGGCTTCAAGCCGGAGATTTACGAAGCCTTCTTTGCTGCTAGGTGAGGTGCAGGGGCCATGTCTAAAACCACCCGCGCCACACAGACGCTCACTCAGGCGAAAGTTTCGTTCACGGTCCACACCTATGACTATGATCCAAACGCGGAGCGCATAGGCCTCCAGGCGGCCGAGGCAATCGGTGAGGAACCACATCGCGTTCTGAAAACCTTGATGGCCGAGGTGGATGGCAAGGCTGTGTGCGTGGTCGTGCCGTCAGATCGCGAGGTTTCCATGAAGAAGCTTGCCGCCGCTTTTGGTGGCAAATCTGCCGCCATGATGAAGCCTGCGGCGGCAGAAAAGGCGACGGGTTTTGTTGTGGGTGGCATCAGCCCGTTCGGCCAGAAGAAGAAGGTGCCAACTGCTATCGAGCAAGCGGCCATGAATGAGCCGCTGGTCTATATGAACGGCGGCCAGCGGGGCCTTCAGGTGCGTCTGTCGCCACAGGATGCGGCGCGCGTTCTGGATGCCATCATCGCACCGGTTGTTGCGGACCACTGAAGAGCGGCCTATCTGTTTGACAGTGAGTGAAACAACGAGAAGCAGATTATGTCCCTACACACCGAGATCAAAAATCCTGTCGATCCCGTGAAGCTGGAAAAGCTGGCGGAAGTTGCCGTCAAGGTTGGCCTTCAATTGCAGCAGGGACAAGATCTCGTCATCACCGCGCCTTTGGCGGCCCTTCCGCTGGTCAGGCTGATCACCACACAAGCCTATCGAGCCGGTGCTGGCATCGTTTCTACCTTCTATTCGGATGAGGAAACGACCCTTGCCCGTTTCCGTCACGCCCCAGATTCCAGTTTCGATAGGGCAGCGGGATGGCTCTATGAGGGCATGGCTAAGGCCTATGAAGGTGGGGCCGCGCGACTCGCGATTTCGGGCGACAACCCAATGATGTTGGCCAATGAAGATCCGGATAAGGTCTCACGCGCCAACCGCGCCACATCGATTGCCTACAAGCCTGCTTTGGAGAAGATCTCCAACTTTGACATCAACTGGCACATCTGCTCCTACCCGAACCCAGCTTGGGCCAAACAGGTTTTTCCGGGTGTTGGTGAAGAGGAAGCCATCCACCGTCTGGCAGAAGCCATCTTTGCAGCGTCCCGCATCAACAATGACGATCCGATCGCCGCTTGGGCGGACCACAATGCCAATCTAAAAAAGCGTTCCAGCTGGCTCAATGATGAGCGCTTCGCCGCGCTGCATTTCACCGGCCCTGGCACAGACCTGATGGTGGGGCTGGCTGACGGACATGAATGGCATGGCGGCGCATCGAAGGCGAAGAATGGCGTTGTCTGCAATCCCAATATCCCAACCGAAGAAGTCTTCACGACACCGCACGCGCTGAAAGTTGAAGGCACCGTTTCATCTACCAAGCCGCTCTCACATCAAGGCACGTTGATCGACAATATCCAGGTTCGGTTCGAAGCGGGTCGCATCGTCGAAGCCAAGGCATCCAAGGGCGAGGACGTCCTGAAGAAGGTTCTCGATACGGATGAAGGTGCCCGCCGTCTTGGTGAGGTGGCGCTGGTACCGCATTCATCTCCTATCTCCGCGTCGGGCATCCTGTTCTACAACACTCTGTTCGATGAGAATGCGTCCTGCCACATTGCGCTTGGACAGTGCTATTCGAAGTGCTTCCTCGATGGCGCATCGCTGACGCCGGAACAGATCAAAGCACAGGGCGGCAATTCCTCGCTCATCCACATCGATTGGATGATTGGCTCCAACCAAGTGGATATTGACGGCATTCGCGTTGATGGCTCGCGCACACCCGTGATGCGCAAGGGCGAATGGGCCTGATTGAAAAGATGATGCGCCTGCTTTAACGGCAGGCGCATTCCTCCTTTTCTAGCGAAGTTGTGCTCGCTGGCTGAGCCAGACGCTCAGAAGCACTACAGCCACACCAAGCGCCTGCTGGACATCAAGTGACTGCCCAAGGATGAGCCATCCGAGCAGAACGGCGGTCACCGGGCTCAGGAAACCCAGTGCGGAGGCGGCTGAGGGTTCAAGACGCGCAATACCGCGGAACCACAGCATATAGGTAATCGCCCCACCGATGATGCCCAGATAGACGAAGCCTGTCAGGTTCTGAAGCGAGGGAACCGGCAATGTCGGTTCAAAGACCAGCGCAAGAGGCAGCAACCATAAACCGCCCGCCGTCAGCTGCCATGCGGTGAATGTGAGCGGGGAGACGGGCGGACGCCATTTGCGGGTCATCACGGTACCCGTTGCCATGGAAAGCGCGCCTGCCAGCCCTGCTACCACTCCAACAAAATCAAGATGTGCATTGGGTGTGAGCACCAGGAGCGCCACCCCGCCAATGCCCATGATACCAGCAAGAACGGACAAGGATCGAATTGTTGATCCCAAGACGAGCGATGACAAAACAATGACGATAAGCGGCTGGATGGCACCGACCGTGGCAGCGACACCGCCGGGAAGACGGTAAGCCGACACAAACAGACAGCCCCAGAATATTGCGAAATTCAGTCCGCCCAGGATGAGGCTTTTCCACCACCATTCCCCAAAAGGGAGTTTGCGTACGATGACGAGCAAGAGGATACCGGCTGGCAGAGCGCGAAGGGCGGCAACCGTGAGCGGAAGACCCGGCGGCAACATTTGCGTCGTGACGATATATGTCGAACCCCATACAGCAGGCGCAACAGCGGTAATAAGCGTATCCGTGAGACGAGACATATTCTTGAATCCAACTATCTTGATATCAAGATAAATGGATTAATCTTGACGTCAAGATAAAATCTTGGATACTGCACCCATGGATCACGTCGAAACCATTCTGCATCAATGGCGCAAGGAGAGACCCGACCTTGATGTCGCTCCCATGGGGCTGCTCGGTCGGCTTGGCCGGCTTTATGCCCATCTGGATCGAGAGATTGAGGCGCTTCTGGCACGGCATTCGCTCAATCGCGCGAGTTTCGACGTTTTAGCGACGCTGCGCCGCTCCGGTGCTCCTTATAGGTTATCGCCAGGCGACCTGCTGGCAACGACGATGGTGACGTCCGGCACCATGACCAACCGCATTGACCAACTTGAGAAACAGAACTTGGTTCAGCGCATACCCAATCCGCAGGATGGAAGGAGCGTGCTGATTGGGCTCACCCCGCAGGGTCTTTCCATCATCGAAGACGCACTGGCCGCCCATGTAGAAAATCAACACCGGCTGACCGAAACGCTCTCGACGGAGGAGTTTGAAGCGCTGGACAAGCTACTCGCAAAGTATCTTTCCGCCTTTGAATCGCGTTAAAACAGGCTGCCCTGCTCTGGCGGCGGGTCACCGGAAGGCTTGGTCAAGCTGCGTTTGCGCGGCGCAACGACCTGACTGTTCGGAGCGCTCGGCGGCGATGCCACTCCGTCGCCGGCTGTTGCTGCGATGCGACCATCGGCAAACTCGATGGAGAGCACCTGACCAGACGAGACATCTTCTGCACGTGTGCGAGGCCGATTATCCTCATCGCGAATGACGGCATAGCCACGCTTCAGGACATTTTTATAAGATAGCGACTGCAGAATGCGGTCATGCGCGAGAAGTGCTGAACTGCGGCGGCCCATGGCATTGGTGACAGCCGTATCGGCATGGCGCATCGACGAATTCAGCTTCATCTGCTCCCGCTCGATCTGCCCCTTCAAACGTTGTGGCAGGGAGGAAAGACGCGCCTCCGCCTTTTGAACACGACCGCGTTCGCTCAAGAGTAGCCGCTCCACGCAACGGTCCTTGCGCAGGATTTTTTCAGCAATCCGGCGGCGGTTGTCCGCGATGCGATTGACCAGAAGCTCCAGCCTCAGACCCGCCTGCGCCCTTTCCAGATGGTGACGCTTGGCAGTTGCCGTGCGTTCCAAACCACGCCCCAGGCCAGCACTTGCCTCATCAAAACGACGGCGCGGAAGCGCCAGCAGCTGATCGAGAGAAGGAAGCGCCCGAACAAGAGCACGCAAGCCCTGGCGCCGGGTGTCCATCTGGCGGGAGGCGCATCCTCGCAAACGTGCAGTGAGGTTTGCCAGTTGCGCATCGAGTTCCGCCTTGACCGGCACAGCCATTTCAGCAGCACCTGTTGGCGTGGGTGCCCGAATGTCGGCGGCGTAATCGATCAAGGTCCAGTCGGTTTCATGGCCAACGGCAGAGATCAGCGGAATCGCACTTTCCGCCGCTGCGCGCACAACAGCCTCATCATTGAAGCTCCAGAGATCTTCCAGACTGCCGCCGCCACGCGCAACGATCAGCACATCCGGGCGGCGGACGGGACCCAAGGGGTCGAGCGCGTTGAAGCCCCGGATGGCACTCGCCACTTCATCGCCAGAACCTTCGCCCTGCACTTTGACGGGCCAGACAATGACATGAACCGGAAACCGATCTGTGATGCGGTGAAGAATGTCACGGATAACCGCCCCTGTGGGCGAGGTCACGACACCAATGACATGTGGCATGAAGGGTAGACGGCGTTTGCGCTCCGGGTCGAACAAGCCCTCTGCGCCGAGCTTTCTCTTCCGCTCCTCGATCAGCGCCATCAGCGCGCCAGCACCGGCAGGCTCCAAGGTCTCAATGACGATCTGGTATTTGGACGATCCGGGGAAAGTCGTTACCTTGCCAGTGGCGATCACCTCCATCCCCTCTTCAGGACGGAACTTGAGCTTGGAAAAGCTGCCTTTCCAGATCACCGCATCGATACGCGCCTTATCGTCCTTCAGCGCAAAATAGGCATGGCCCGATGAATGAGGGCCACGATAGCCGGAAATTTCGCCGCGAACACGCACATGGTCGAAAGCTGTCTCAACGGTTCGCTTGATGGAACCGGAAAGCTCCGACACCGAAATTTCGGCAAGATTGGTTTGCTGATCGCTGAAGAAAGGCCTGTTCATGGATCTGTCTTAGCGCATTTCGCTAAAGGTTTCATCTGCGCAAATGCGCATATCCAGCACTCTCGTTCACCGCTCCTTAAACCTGCTACGAAAGATTTCGGTACTCAGGCAGACAGTTTGGAAACTTCTTAAATGCCTCAGCCCTTATGCAAAATGTGTGGCCTGCGTTTCGGCCATCAAGGAGCTGTGACGTGCTGTTTTTTCTTGCCGCTGTATTGGCCTGTACGGCCCTGATTTACCGGTCCCTAACCGTTCTCTTGGTAAGCGGCATCGGTCTGGTAACGGCCTTTACGGTAGCAAGCCTGTCCCAGGCCTCTTTCACTTTTGTGAATCTCTTGATCGCGATTGCAGGCTTTAACGGCGCGATTATGGCCTCTATCCTGCTGCTTATGGCGTTTCACAGTAAAGGCCAACCAAGCTTCTTCGTCCGCTGCCTTCCCCGATTTCACGGCTTGACGCGGTAAAGGCGAAAGCTCTGCTCTTTTGTGGTGGGGAGTGCTTCCAAGAACGCTGGCACCTGCCCCTTTTCCAGTAAAGCATAGAGCCCATCTGGCTTCATACGGGCAAGGTTTGTAGTCTGGGTGTCTGTGGGGCAGAAGGCGAGTACGGAGACCTTCGCACCACGCAGAAAGGCCTCGGCCTCCTTGGGCTGCGAGAGCCCGATGTGCAGTTCGGTAAGCATGCCTGCCTGATTGCGATGGTAGGGCGCGGTCAAAACGCGGTGTGGCGTGTAGCGCAAGATTTGAGCGCCACTATCCGAGGGAGCCGCCACGACACCGGCTGGCAGTGCGGCAAGCGCTTGCATGTCAGCGCTATTGCGGCAGGCGTTGTTCCCGTCTGAAACCGTGGCTGTTGCGTTTGTCAACACGCGCAGGGTCAGTGAATCACCAAAACCCTTGGTGCTGACAGCGCCGAAGAAGACCCAGACAATCGGCACCGCACAGAGAACCGTTATGATATAGGCAAACCCGGCATTCATGTTTTCCGGCTCAGCATTCGAAGACCGCTTGAGGTCCGTAATGATCAGGGCAAGCGGCAGGATGGCGAGCGCATTTGAGATGAAAGATCCTCGGATCTGGATCAAGGAAATGGCCCAAGCCGTGGCCACCAGCGCCAGCAGCACCAGATGGGGCTCTACACGTTCGCGGTCCAGAACTCGGAATATACACACCATGATGGCGAAGAAGCCAACGGCGTAAAAGCCGCCAAATGTATCCGGTGCCTGCCGCAACTGTGCCAGCGCAGGCTGCGCCTCAACGACACCATCAAGCCAGAGAGAGACCAATAGCGGATCAAGGTTGCCGAGCGGATTGCCAATGCATTGCGGCGCAATCAGCAAAGCAGCAATTGCCACACAGCCTCCTAATCCGCCGAGAAACATCATGCGCATTCGCACATCAAATTTGGAACCCAGGCGCGCAATCAGGAACAACCCTGCCCCGCCAATCGCGGCGAGGGAATAGAAGCCAAGGGAAAGATTATCGCAGGTGACAGTACCGTAGTGCGACGGCGGCACCGTCGCGAAGAAGAATGCGGATATGCCAAGCGTCAGCGCAAGGCCGAAGCTACGTGCTGCTTTGGCAAATTCCTCTCCGTGCCATGCCCATTGCGCAGCCACGACAAGACACGCAACTGCAACGATAGGCAATGTTTCGGCCCCGATTGCCATAGCAAAGGCTGCAGCCAGTCCAGCCAGCGCATGGCTGAAACCGCCTCGCCTGCGATCCACCAGCATGGCCGCAACAAACATGAGCACGGTGAGCTGAATATTGTGGTGATCCAGCGCACCTGGGTAAAAGCGCAGCGTGGTGAAGAGATACAACACACCAATGCCAAGGCCGATATGCATGGTGGACACGCCACCGAGACGGCGGCAGGCAAGCCCCAGCGAAAACAGAAAGCCCACAGCGAGCGACAGCGGCCAGACCATGGCAGCCATAGCTTCTGCCTCTTCCCGAGTTTGCGTGAACATCGAAAACAGCCGGATAAGCGCTGCAATCGGCAGATCCACCAGCCGTGACCAATGCATCAGAGTTCCGCTTTCCAATCCCAAGCGATACTGGGTAAGATCGAACCAGCCCTGCCCGTTGAGGAAATCGCGCACCTCGACCAGACGCATCACGTCGTCATTATCCGGTCCGATATAATCGCTTGTGGTTGGCAGGTAAAAGGTGAGGATGGCACCGATCAACAGCACAGCGTAGAAGGCGACACTTGGGATCAAGCGGCTGAACGCGCCTTCCGGGGCCTTGCGTTCATCATCCGGAAAGGCATGGCCGCTCGTTGAATAGGTCATAACAGCTCGCCCCTGGGGTGGCATGGTTTACGCTTGGTTTCGAAACCTAGCTTTAACCTTCTCAAGAAATAGTAAAATCCGCTGCGTTCAGCATCCGTCCCCCGGCGGAACAGCCCCTTGTATCGAGTTTTCCATGGATGATGCCGCCTTACGCAATTTGAAAATTGCCGTACTCCTACCCTGTTACAACGAAGCGGCAACCATTGCCTCGGTTGTGCGGGGGTTCAGAGCAGCACTGCCGCAGGCAAGCATTTTTGTCTATGATAACAACTCAACGGACGGCACTGCACTTGCCGCCATGCTGGCAGGTGCGGAGGTTCGGCGTGAGCGCAGACAAGGCAAGGGGCATGTGGTGCGCCGCATGTTTGCCGATATCGATGCCGACCTTTACATCATGGCGGATGGTGACGGCACCTATGCGCCACAGGACGCGGAAGAATTGATCCGCACCCTGCTGACCGAGCGAGTGGATATGGTGGTTGGCACCCGCCGGGGCGTCCATGCGGATGCCGGCCGCCAAGGCCATGCTTTCGGCAACAGGCTGTTCAATCTGCTTTATCGGAAGCTTTTCGGCACCGATTTTACGGATATCTTTTCGGGCTATCGCATCTTTACCCGCCGGTTCGTGAAAAGCTTTCCAGCCATCTCCTCGGGTTTCGAGATTGAGACGGAAATGTCTGTCCATGCCTCACGTCTCAACCTGCCCGTGACCGAATTGGAACTTGACTACGGCAGGCGTCCGAAAGGCTCCGTCTCCAAGCTCTCCACCTTCCGGGATGGTTTGCGCATCCTGCGCATGTTTGCCATGCTGATGAAGGAAACGCGCCCTTTTGCCTTCTTCGGCCTTATAGCCCTGTGGCTTCTGGCGGCGGGCTGCTTATTTTCACTTCCTGTAATCATCGAATATATCGAAACCGGCCTTGTTCCACGTATGCCGACCTGGATGCTGTCGCTGATGCTTGTCAGCTTGTCAGCCATTTCGCTGACAGCAGGGGTCATCCTTGATTCCGTGGCGCGAGGCCGCAACGAGGTTCTGCGGCTGACCTATCTAGCGCAGGCAGATCACTTGTTTTCCAAAACAACTGCGGTTCCGCTGGTCACTGATCCTAACGGCACGTCGGAAAGCGGGAGTGCTGCGGCGTGAAGCGCATAGCCTGGTTTCTGTTCGCAGGCGGAATTGGCTTTGTTATCGATGCTGGCCTCACCTATGCGTTGATTTCAAACGCGGGCCTTAGCCCCTTTTTCGCCCGTATCCCCGCCATCATGGCAGCCATGGCCGCAACCTTCATCATCAATCGCAGCCGAACCTTCGGTCGTTCACCTCATTCGCTAGCAAAAGAAGGTTTCCGCTATTGGGTGGTGGGTATTACATCCGCGCTGCTGAATTACGCGGTCTATTCGCTGCTGATGCGTGGGCTTCCCACGCTTCAGCCTCTGGTCGCAGTCATTTGCGGATCAGCCACCGCCACCTTTTACTCGTTTTTCGGCTATTCCCGCTTCGTATTCCGGCATCATAACCGAAAGAGACAGGACGATTAGACGGCTTCCCAGCCGTCCTTATCGCTCGCGCGGTAGATAGCATCGATAAAACGCTGGTTAGCAAGCGAATTTTCAAGTGTCACGACTTCGGCCTTATGACCTTGTGCCGCACTGGCAAAGGCTTCCGCCTCCCGTCGATACTGGCGGCTATCGGCAAAGCGGAAGATCTCGCAACGACCATGCTTCTGGTCATTGAGTTCCACCTCTTCCGCACCGTAGCGATCTGCATTGAAGGGTGATTTGACCTCGATGAAGCCCTCCGTTCCGTGGAACACCATCACCTGACGCGCCGCCATCTGGGTTGAGATGTAGAAGCTTAGCTCAAAATCGCCGAAATCGGCTTTGACACTTGAATAGATGTCCGTGCCGAAGTCGGGATCACGCTCCAAAGTCGCCTGAACGCGCAGCGGCTCCTTGCCTGTCGAAAAGCGTGTAGCCATTGTCGGGTAAACCCCGATATCCGGTAGACCGCCACCGCCCTGCTCCGGGATGTTGCGCATGTTGGAGGGGTCACGGTTGAAGTAGGAGAAGGCGCCCTGCACATGCCGAAGTCGACCGATGGCACCCTGCGCCAACAATTCCCGCACCTTATGCCAAACCGGCGCATAGGTGATCATGAAGGCTTCGGAAATCAGCACCTTATTGCGGTCGCGCGCCTCAATCAGCTGCCCAATATCGCTTGCTTTCAATGCAATCGGTTTCTCGCACAGCACATGCTTGCCTGCTTCCGCAGCCTTGATCGTCCATTCCACATGCTGGCTCGTGAGGAGCGGAATATAGACGGCATCCACCACGTCTGATGCCAGCAGTTCTTCATAGGAACCAAAGGCATGCGGAACTGAAAAGCGATCCGCCATGGCTCGCGCGCGCGAAAGGTCACGGCTGGCAATGGCCGAGACCACGGCATTCTCCGCATCTTGAATAGCGGGGACCACAGCCTGCTGACCGATGCGGGCGGTCGAGAGAATACCGAAACGAAACATCAATTGCTCCTCCATGTTTGCGCGACACCTTACGTAGGCAACTGCACTGAAGCAATCCGCAAGCGCTGCCAGTTGAAAGCCAATTCATCAATGAAATTGAATAGTCCATAACTTCCCTCCGGCTTACGAACATCCATATCCATTGCTCAAGAAGAAACTCTGGATGGAGACCGAAGATGCAGCTTCGCCCACTTGGCCGGACCGGCCTTTCAATCGCCCCCGTCGTTTTCGGCGGCAACGTCTTTGGCTGGACGGCTGATGAAAAAACCTCATTCGATCTTCTGGATCGCTTCTTTGATGCTGGCTTTAATACCATTGACACGGCAGATGTTTATTCGGCCTGGGTGGATGGGCATCAGGGCGGCGAAAGCGAAGCCATGATCGGCAAGTGGCTGAAACGCGGCAGCGTCCCCCGCGAAAAGGCCGTGATCGTCACCAAGGTCGGTTACGACAATGGGGAGACAAAGACCGGGCTTTCCGCAGGCTGGATTGCCCAGGCAATCGATGCTTCCCTGAAACGCCTGGGCACGGATTATGTCGATCTCTATCTAGCCCACAAGCCTGACAATGAGGTGCCGATCGAAGAAACGCTGGAAGCCTTCAGCAAGCTGAAGCAGGCAGGCAAGGTACGCTCTATCGGCTGCTCGAACTACGATGAATTTCAGCTGAAGGAGGCACTTGATGCCTCATCGCGCCATAACCTGCCGCGCTACGCTGTTCTCCAGCCGGAATATAATCTTTACACCCGCGAACGTTTCGACGGCCCTCTGCGTGACCTCTGCATCCAGGAGAATATTGGCGTCATTAGCTACTATGCGCTGGCGGCGGGCTTCCTCACCGGCAAGTACCGCGATGCAAAGGATGCGGAAGGGGTAGCTCGTTCATACCGGGTCAAGGACTATCTGAACGACAAGGGCATGAAGATCCTTGCAGCTTTGGACCAGGTCTCGGTGGAAGCCAATGCATCGCCAGCAAGCGTTGCAATCGCATGGGTCGCCGCACGACCCGGCATCACGGCACCGATTGCCTCGGCCACGTCCGTTCGCCAACTCGAATCCATCATTGCCGCAGGCACCCTCACGCTTTCGGCAGATCAGCTTCAACGCCTGGACCAAGCAGGAACAGAATGAACAAGCCCACAATCCGCGACGCGCACGCATCAGACAAAGACCGCTTTCTCGACCTCTGGAAAAACTACCTCGATTTCTATCAGGTTTCGGTATCCCCAGACGTTACGGAATCGACCTGGTCAAAAGTGATGAGTCGCGAAAGCGCTCTCTTCATGTGTGTCGCGGAAGTGGATGGCAAAATGCAGGGCTTCGCCCTTTGCCTGACACATGAAGGCAGCTGGATTCTCGGCAAGGATTGCTATCTGGAAGATCTCTTCGTGGATGCCTCGCAACGCGGTCAAGGTTTGGGCCGCGCCTTGCTTCAGGATCTGGTCGAGCTCTCAAAGCAAAATGGTTGGTCGCGCCTCTATTGGCACACCGCCGAAACCAATGCCACAGCGCGCAAGCTATACGATTCATTCGTCGAATCGGACGGGCATCTCCGGTATCGTATCGCATTTGAATAACGTGCCTCTTCGGGTCAAAACCCAGTCAGGATAATCCGCAAATACCCTGAAGTATTGCACCCGAACTATTCATCTCAAGATCAAAAGTCATAGTACCTGAAGCGATGACGCCTTGAAGGAGAAACTCTCATGCAGAAGCGAAAACTCGGCTCACTCGAAACCTCCGCTCTCGGATTGGGCTGCATGGGTATGACCCACGCCTATAGCCCCTCGGTGGACGAAGCATCCGCACTCAAAACATTGGCCCGAGCAGTTGAACTGGGTGTTACCCTGTTCGACACGGCCGAGGTGTATGGGCCTTTCACCAATGAAGAACTGGTCGGAAAAGGGCTCAAGCCTTTCCGAGATAAGGTTCAGATTGCCACCAAGTTTGGTTTTACCATCGGCGATGCCGCGAAAGCAGATCGACCCTCCGGTGTCGACAGCCGACCGGAGCATATTCGCGCAGTTGCTGAAGCATCGCTCAAACGTCTTGGTGTTGAGGTGATCGATCTATTCTACCAGCACCGTGTCGATCCAGATGTGCCGATTGAAGAAACGGTCGGCGCCATGGCCGATCTGGTAAGGGAAGGCAAGGTGCGGACCCTTGGTCTTTCGGAAGCCAGTGCTGAAACGTTGCGTCGCGCTCATGCTGTTCATCCCATTGCAGCTATTCAAAGCGAATATTCGCTATGGACCCGTGATCCTGAACAGAATGGCGTTCTCGATACATGCCGGGAGCTGGGCATTGGCTTCGTGCCATTCTCGCCGCTTGGTCGGGGCGCATTGACCGGCGCTCTCAAAACACTGGATGGATTGGCCGAGAACGATTTCCGCCGTGGCTTGCCACGCTTCCAAGGCGGGAACTTTGAAGCCAATCTAGCCTTGGTCAGCCTGTTGGAAAAAATGGCTGAGGCAAAAGGCGTAACGCCAGGTCAATTGGCACTGGCCTGGGTATTGGCACAAGGTGAATTCATCGTTCCTATTCCTGGAACAACAAAGATTGCTAATCTGGAAAATAATATTGCCGCGGCTAACATTCATCTATCGCCTGACGAGCTGAAGACAATCGGCGATCAACTATCTCCAGCACATGTGAAAGGTGACCGTTACCCGGAAAGCATGGCGAAGATGGCCAACCGCTAATATTGCAGTAGCACGTCTCTCATGAGCGCAGCAAAGATGCGCTCATCGGGACTACAGAAAACGCCAATCCTGCAATGGATATTAAATCCATTAATTTGTACGTGAACGATCGCAGTCCACTGTTTGCGCTTTGTTTATATTCTTTCGAATATGCTCCGCCTACTAACCTAAAGGGGCGGACGACGGTGAAACAGATTCTGACGAGTATTTCCGGAAAGCTCATGCTCTCAACGGGCATAGCAGCATCTATTGTGGTTTGCTTATATACTGGCTTCACCGGATGGGAGGCGAAAGACAGGACCGAACAACAGGTCATGGCGCTCGCAACTGAGAAAGCGCAAAGCGTTGCTCAGCAAGTCACCTCTCAGATCACCGAAGCTCTCTCGGTTGGCAAGACTCTTGCTGCGACCCTCTCCGGCTATATCGAAAAAGGCGGTCGCAACAAGAAAGACATTATTGCCCTTATAGAGCCCGTGACGGCACCTTATCCTAGCCTGTTCGGCGCATGGATGTGTGGGGTTCCAAACGATAAGGTCGAGTTTACGTTGAACGGTACGGACGGTAACAATGCCGAAGGGGTTTTTACCCCCTACTGGACTAAGACTGCCAGCGGATCGAGAGAGTTTTCAACCTGGATCATCAAGCCGCAAGAACAGTGGTATGCGGCTCCGCTACAATCTGGCAAGAGCCTGATCACGGCACCATACGTATCCACTAGTGGTAAACTACTGACATCCGTTTCTGTACCAATCAAGCTCCAAGGCACGACAGTTGGGCTTGCCGGTGTAGACATTACTCTGGACGATCTTGTCAAATCGCTGGATACGCTGCAGCCCTTCGAAGGTGGGCGGGTCATGCTGCTGGCGAACAACTCCAACTGGCTGGCACATCCTAATAAAGATCTTCTGATGAAGTCCTACGCCGATCCCGGTGCGGATGACGTGAAAGCCGCTCTCCAAGATGGGAAATCCCGCGTTATCAAGGGTTTTGAGGATGGTCGCGTCCGTATTGTCTATCCCATCAACGCGTCAGGCATGAATACAACCTGGGCTCTTGTTCTTGATGTTCCGGAAGCAATTTTCTCTGCTCCGGTTTCTCAGGCCATTCAGAGTGCCATCGTCAGCGGCCTGCTCATTCTTCTCGCCTGTGTATTCATTATCTATGTTGCCTCCTCCAAGCTCGTTCGCAATCCTCTCGGTGCGTTGCTCAAGAGCGTGAACGGCCTGAGCAACGGAGATTATCATACGGAAGTGACCCAAAAAGATCGTTCTGACGAAGTGGGTACGCTTGCCAAGGCGCTTGAAAAGTTCCGCGACGATCTTGCGCATGGCGTCGCCGCGAAGGCTGAGCAGGATAGGCTGCGCACCTCGGTTGAAGCTGAGCGCCGTGAGAAGCTGGCCCTGGAAAGCGCAAAGGCGGAAGACCTGCGTCAGTTCGTTCACCAGGTTCAAACCGGCTTTAACGCCTTGGCAAAGGGCGATCTGACAGTTCGCATGAATGAATCCGTTGCGCCTGAATTCGAGGAAATCCGCCAGAACTTCAACACTTCCGTTGCGTCGCTTGAAGAGGCAGTCGGCGGAGTTGTCACGACGGTCGTCACCATCCGGGCAGGTCTTGGCGAAATCTCCGACGCCTCTCATGATCTTGCACGCCGCACCGAACAGCAGGCCGCTTCGTTGGAGGAAACAATCGCGGCGTTGGCCGACGTTTCAAAGGGCGTCAATCATACCGCTGAAGGTGCTGCGAACGCTCAGGGCGTTGTGGCAACAGCGCGCGATAACGCGGAAAAAGGTGGCTCTATCGTAGCTCGCGCTATTGAAGCTATGACCGCAATCCAGGGCTCCTCGGAACGGATCAGCAGTATTATTGGTGTGATTGACGAAATCGCCTTCCAGACGAACCTTCTTGCACTGAATGCTGGCGTCGAAGCAGCCCGTGCTGGCGAAGCTGGCAAGGGGTTTGCAGTCGTTGCTCAGGAAGTTCGCGAGCTTGCCCAGCGTTCAGCAACAGCTGCTCGCGAAATCAAGGAGTTGATCAACACATCGAGCCAGCAGGTTCAGACAGGTGTGGATCTCGTCAGTGCCTCTGGCAAATCCTTGGAGGAAATCGTTGGGCAGGTGGTGATCATGAGCCAGACGATTTCACAGATCGCGGAAGCCGCACGCGAACAGGCAGGCAGCCTGCGAGAGGTGACGGCGGCTGGTGACAACATGGACAAGGTCACGCAGCAAAACGCAGCAATGGTTGAAGAGACGACTGCCGCAGCACAGAGCCTGACCCAGGAAACCGAACGCCTGGCAGATATGGTTCAGCGGTTCCGCACCCAAGCGACCGCAAGCTACGGTGGATCGCAGATGGGGCGTCGCGCGGTCGCATAAACCGGGCATTCTTTTGAAATGAAAAACGGGCGGCCTCATCAGCCGCCCGTTTTATTTTGGTATCGTGCTCTCAGCACCGCTCATTTCGGGGTGAAACAACGCTATCTGCCGAGAAATCCGATAGAGATCTTCCTGCTTAAACTCGCAGTCTATCTGCAATCGACGCATGTGAAGGAAGGGATGCTTACATCACATCCGTTCCTTCAAAATATCTTAGGCACGAAGCAGCCCGCCGGTCGATTTCTCGACATTCCCGACAATCTTTTTCGTCAGCGCGTCGAAGTCTTCATCCGTCAGAGTCTTATCGACTGGCTGTATCAGAACTTCGATGGCTATAGACTTCTTACCCTCACCCACGGAAGCGCCTTCAAACACGTCGAACACATTAACGCCGGTGATCAGCTTGCGGTCGGCACTGGTTGCAGCCTTGATGATGGCTCCGGCATCGACGGCTTTTTCGACCACGAAAGCGAAGTCACGTTTGACCATCTGGAACGGCGAAAGCTCTAATGCTGGCTTCGTGCGTGTCGCCTTTTTCTTTGGCTCGGGCATGGCATCCAGATAAACTTCAAAGCCGCTCAGTGCACCCGACACATCAAGAGCAGACAAGGTGTTCGGATGGAATTCACCAAAATGGCCAAGCACCACCTTCGGCCCCATCTTGATCGTGCCAGACCGGCCCGGATGATACCAGGAAGGACCACCCTGCTCTATCTGCACGTTAGCCATCGGCATGCCGCAAGCTTCTAGGACCGCTAAAGCATCGGCCTTCGCGTCAAACACATCGACCGCCTTGCCGCCGCCCTTGGTCGCGTTGGACCACAGTCTGCCCGCGCCTGCCAGCGTCGCCGTGCCACGGCGAATACCGCCGGCGACACGACGTTGTTTCTCTGGTGTGTCGCCTTCATAAATACCGGAAACTTCGAAGATCGCGACATCGCCAAAGCCTTTGTCCGCATTGCGCTGGGCAGCGGTTAGCAGACCAGGCAGCAGTGAAGGGCGCATGTCCGACATATCGGCGGCAATCGGGTTTGCCAGCTTCAGCGCGGATTGACCGCCACCGAAGAGTTTTGCCTGCTCTTCCGGGATGAAGGACCATGTGACGGCTTCCAGCATTCCGCGCGAGGCCAGCGCCCGCTTGGCCGTGCGCGTGCGAATTTGCAGCGTCGTCAGAATGCGAGCATTGACTGTTTCCTTGGCGGGAAGCGGCTCAGGCTTGATGTTATCGACGCCATGAATGCGCATGACCTCTTCAACCAGATCCGCCTTACCATCCACATCAGGACGCCAGGATGGAACAGCCACCTGCGCCTCGGTCTCATCGCCGCTGAGAAGTTCGAAACCGAGCCCGGTGAGGATCTGACGGCTCTCTTCGACTGAAACAGTGAGGCCCGTCAGGCGCTTTACTTCAGAGAATGGGAAATCGACCACCTTGCGGTCATGACCCTTATAGCCAGCCACGCGAGCCTTGGCGGGCGTGCCGCCGCAAAGAGCAAGAACCAGCTCCGTCGTCCTTTCCAGCCCTGGCATCATATATTCCGGGTCAACCCCACGCTCGAAGCGATAGCGAGCATCGGTAATAATGCCCAGAGTGCGGCCCGACTTGGCAATATTGATCGGGTCCCACAAAGCGGATTCGATCAGCACATCAACCGTGTTCTCATCACAGCCCGAATGCTCACCACCCATGATGCCGCCGATGGATTCCACACCGTTATCATCGGAAATGACAACGTTACTGGAACCAAGCTTGTAGGTACGCGTATCGAGAGCGACGATCTCCTCACCATCCTTGGCGCGGCGAACGATCAGGTTGCCTTTGACCTTGGCCGCATCGAAGACGTGCATCGGGCGCCCTTGATCGAAGGTCATGTAATTGGTGATGTCGACGAGGGCGTTGATCGGACGAAGGCCAATAGCCTTCAGCCGGGTCTGCATCCAATCAGGGCTTGGGCCATTCTTCACGCCGCGCACGAGGCGCAAGGCAAAGCCCGGGCAAAGCCGCTCGTCATCAAGTTCGATTTTCACCTCAACGGGCGTTTCGCCATCCACCTTGAAGCTCGGAGCCTTGGGCTGCTTCAAAGTGCCGAGTCCAGACGCTGCAAGATCGCGCGCAATGCCGAAAATGCTCGTGCAATCGGGGCGATTTGGTGTGAGGTTGATCTCGATGACGGGATCGTCCAGACCGGCATAGGATGCGAACATTGTACCGACCGGCGCATCTTCCGGCAGATCGATAATGCCATCATGGTTCTCGGAGATGTTCAGCTCTTTTTCGGAGCACATCATGCCGTGGCTTTCGACACCGCGGATATTGCCAACGGCCAGTGTGACATCAATGCCCGGAACGTAAGTACCTGGACGCGCCAGAGCACCGACAAGGCCTGCACGCGCATTCGGCGCACCGCAAACCACCTGCACCGGCTTGCCGTCGCCAGCATCCACCACCAACACTTTCAGCCGATCAGCAGACGGATGCTTTTCAGCCGAAATCACCTTGGCAATGACGAACGGCTTGTAGGCTGCACGATCATCAACATCCTCGACTTCGAGGCCAATCGCCGTGAGGCGCTCGCAAATCTGCTCGAGCGTCGCGTCAGTGTCCAGATGTTCCTTCAGCCAGGAGAGCGTGAATTTCATGGGTCTATCCTCCTTGGCTCGCTACTGGCTCAAACCGCCGAACAGGGTGGGCATATCGAGTGGGCGGAAACCGTAATGGCTCATCCAGCGTACGTCGGCATTGAAGAAGTCGCGCAGGTCCGGCATGCCATATTTCAGCATCGCGATGCGGTCGAGACCCATGCCCCAGGCAAAGCCCTGATACTCATCGGGGTCGAGACCACCGGCACGCAGCACGTTCGGGTGAACCATGCCGCAGCCGAGAATTTCCATCCAGTCCGTGCCTTCCCCAAACTTCACGATGGGACCAGACGAACGGTCGCACTGAATATCCACTTCGAAGCTTGGTTCAGTGAAGGGGAAGAAGGACGGACGGAAGCGCATGGTGACGCTATCCACCTCAAAGAAGGCCTTGCAGAACTCTTCCAATATCCAGCGCATATTGCCGACATGGCTTTTCTTGTCGACTACGAGCCCTTCGACCTGATGGAACATCGGCGAATGCGTGGCATCGGAATCCTGACGATAGGTCTTGCCCGGAATGATGATGCGGATCGGCGGCTTCTGCGCTTCCATCGTGCGGATCTGCACAGGAGATGTGTGCGTGCGCAGAACCTTGCGTTCACCCTTTTCATCCGACTGGAAGAAGAAGGTGTCGTGCATCTCGCGGGCGGGATGGCCTTCGGGGAAATTCAGTGCCGTGAAGTTGTAATAATCGGTCTCGATGTCCGGGCCTTCGGCGATGGAAAAGCCCATATCGCCAAAAATTGCGGTAATTTCGTCAACGATCTGGCTGATCGGATGAATACGGCCACGCTCTGCCGGGGAGGACCGCACAGGCAAAGACACATCGACTGTTTCAGCTGCCAGGCGGGCATTGATGGCTGCATCTCTTAGAACGGTCTTGCGGGCAACAAGAGCATCATTCACTTCGTTTTTCAGCGCATTGATGGCCGCGCCACGGGTCTGGCGCTCTTCCGGGCTCATGGCACCCAGCGTCTTTAGCAATTCGGACACAGAACCCTTCTTGCCGAGCGCGCCAACGCGGACGGCTTCCAGAGCCGCTTCGTCCGAGCTAGCTGCAATTTCCGTCAGAAGCGAGGTCTTCAAATTTTCCAGATCGGACATGGTTTTTTCCGTGTGATGCTCGCGGCGAAATCAGCTCTGCTGACCTTCGATCGTGACATGTATTCGTGCCATATGGCCTAGTAGATAAAATGAAAAACCCGCGCCAGCCCAAACCAGCGCGGGTTTCCCAATTCAATAAAGCTAGACTAGCTTGGGAAGCGCTGGTTAACGAACCGCGCTTTCAAACTCGTTGGCTGTTCCTGCATCCTTCAGATACTCAAGAGCCTTCTTGGAAGCATCGACGAGAGCGCCAAATGCTGCAGGCTCATGGATAGCCATGTCGGACAGAACCTTGCGGTCGACTTCAATACCAGCCTTGTTCAGGCCGTCGATGAAGCGGCCATAGGTCAGGCCGAATTCGCGAACAGCAGCGTTGATACGCTGAATCCAGAGAGCGCGGAAATTCCGCTTCTTCACGCGGCGGTCGCGTGTCGCCATCTGGCGCGAACGGTCAACCGCAGCCTTTGCAGCGCGGATCGTGTTCTTGCGGCGGCCGTAGAAACCCTTAGCTGCCTTCAGTGTCTTCTTGTGCTTGGCGTGGGAGGTTGTACCCCGTTTTACGCGTGACATGTCATGATCTCCTTAGTGATCCAAAAGCGAAAGGGTCTCAGAGACCGTTCGGCAGGTAGTTCTTGATAACCTTCTTGCCATCAGGCTCGGCAAGGATCATCGTACCGCGAGCATCGCGGATGAACTTGTTGGAACGCTTGATCATGCCGTGGCGCTTGCCAGCAGCAGCTGCGACGACCTTACCAGTCGCGGTCACTTTGAACCGCTTCTTGGCGGACGACTTCGTCTTCATCTTGGGCATTTTGCTACTCCGTGTTCTTGTATCGAAACCTGCTGATGAGGCTGGCTTCAAGCTATTCAAGAACGGCCACGGCATGCCCTGCCGGACCGTTCGGACGCGCGCTTATACCACCAACCGGCAAAAGCGCAATGGGGTGTACAGGTGATTCCTGCTCGAGAAACCGAGCGACAGAGATTAAGGACTGGCGCCGAATTATCTCGGTGCCAGAACCATCATCATCTGGCGACCCTCAAGCTTGGGCTCTGCCTCAACCTTGGCAATCGTCGCCGTGTCTTCCTTGACCTGAAGCAACAGCTTCATGCCAAGTTCCTGGTGTGCCATTTCACGGCCGCGGAAACGCAGCGTGACGCGCACCTTGTCGCCGTCTTCGAAGAAACGAAGAATCGCCTTCATCTTCACCTCATAGTCATGGGTGTCGATGTTCGGACGCATCTTGATTTCTTTGATTTCAACGATCTTCTGCTTTTTGCGAGCTTCAGCCGCCTTCTTCTGGTTGGCGTATTTCAGCTTGCCGAGATCGAGAATTTTGCAGACCGGCGGCTCAGTGTTCGGAGAGATCTCCACGAGGTCCAGCCCCGCTTCCTCTGCCATCTTCATCGCTTGATCTGTCGGCACGATGCCGAGGTTCTGGCCCTCTGCGTCGATCAACTGAACGCGAGGAATGCGGATTTCCCGGTTGGAGCGCGGACCGTCCTTTACAGGAGCGTCGGCTTTGAATGGTCTGCGAATGGTCGTATTCTCCTCGAATAATTTCTGGGTCGCAGCGGCGTTGCTTCGCGCACGCGACGAAACGGCAATTTCGTCAAGGCTGCGCGGAAGTCAATAGCATATTAAAGCCAGAAAATCACCTAGTAGCTGGAATTTCCGAATCTGTTCTATATCCGCACCCAACGAGAGGAGATTCGCACCATGGAAAACACTGCCACTGAAGCTACGTTCCGCCGCCTGAGCGTAGGCCAAGGGCCGCATGCTCGCGAGATCGCGATGGTCTACCGCCAGGGCACATTTGCCGAAAAGCCGCTCCTTGTCTGGCTTGGCGGCTATCGCTCCGATATGGAAGGCACCAAAGCGCTGGAAATGGAAAAGCTTGCGGTTGAGCTCGGGCTCGGCAGTTTGCGGTTCGATTATTCGGGACACGGCCAATCCGGTGGCGCGTTCCGTGACGGTACCATCTCCCGCTGGCTGGAAGAATCGCTTGCAGTCATTTCCACCCATGCACCAGCCAGGCTGATCCTGGTTGGCTCCTCCATGGGCGGGTGGATTGCGCTTCGGGTTGCGCAGGAATTGAAAAAGGCCGAGGCAGCCAAAGTGTCCGGCATGGTCTTGATCGCGCCAGCGCCCGATTTCACCATGGATCTCATCGAACCCGCGCTCACGGACGTCGAAAGACAATCACTGGAAGAACGCGGCTACTTCGAGGAGCCATCGGAATACAGCAGCGAGCCAAACATCTTTACCAAAGCGCTTCTGGATGACGGGCGCGATAATCGGGTTCTGACCGGCATGATCGAGACCGGCTGCCCGGTCCATATTCTGCAAGGCATGGAAGACCCGGACGTGCCATTTGCCCATGCGCTGAAGCTTGTGGAATTCCTGCCTGCCGATGATGTCGTACTCACCCTCATCCGCGACGGAGATCATCGCCTTTCGCGTCCACAGGACATAGAGCGGATGCGCGCAGCGATTATTTCAATGGCATGAGACCGATTTAGTTAAACTGCTGCTAAAATGCATCGATCTTAACCATAAATCTCAACAGGCCTCGTTAATCTTTCGTTCATAATTGACACCTGCCCCCTGTCGATCTTAACCTTTCGTTAGGATTTAAAGGGACGGGTCCATGATGAATGCCCTGAAGGCACGGCACTTTGCCGTGATCCTCGCCAGTTTGCTTGCGTCTGCCTCCGCGGCCATTCCCGCGCCGCGCACCGGTTCACCGAACATGATCGTGGGTGGCATTACCTCCCAGCCGATCGGCCATTACGAATTTTGTCAGCGCCTGCCGGACGAGTGCAATCAGCGCTTTGCATCCACGCCACCACCAAAGGTTACCGAGTATGGCTGGGAGATGATCCAGCAGGTCAACGCTTCGGTGAATCACCGGATCGAAGCTCGCACGGATATGGAAGTCTATGGCCGCGAAGAATATTGGGCCTACCCAACGACCGCTGGTGATTGCGAAGACTATGCGCTGGAAAAGCGCAAGGAGCTGAAGGAAAAGGGCTTCTCGCTTGCTGACCTTCTGATCACTGTTGTGCGTAAGCCCGATGGTGAAGGTCATGCCATTTTGACTGTTCGCACCTCTGAGGGCGACTATGTTCTCGACAACCTCACGGACCAGGTAAAGATCTGGACCGATACGGATTATACCTACCTGAAGCGTCAGGCATCCTTCAACACGGGCCGCTGGGTCTCCATCGAAGATGGCCGCGAACTGGTAGTCGGCTCCGTACGATAACCATGGGTGGATCGGAATCAAAAAAGGCTCGCGCAAGCGGGCCTTTTCTTATTGTAACACTCGCCTTTGCCCCAAGCCGCCTACGAATTCCCGATCAGAATACCCGCAGCGAGCACGAGCGATCCACCGAACACCACTTGGAAAACAGCCCGCATGAACGGGGTTTCCATATACTTATTCTGGATGAAGGCGATGGCCCAAAGCTCAATGAACACCACGATGGCGGCAACGATCGTCGCAGTCCAGAAGTGAGGAATAAGGTAAGGCAGCGCATGGCCAAGACCGCCCACCGTCGTCATGATGCCACAGGCAAGTCCGCGCTTGAGCGGCGAGCCACGTCCGGAAATCTTGCCGTCATCATGCGAGGCTTCGGTAAAGCCCATGGAGATGCCCGCACCCACCGAGGCGGAAAGGCCGACCAGGAAGGTCTGCCACGTATCCTGTGTTGCAAAGGCAGCCGCAAAGATCGGCGCCAGCGTTGAGACCGATCCATCCATCAAGCCTGCGAGACCAGGCTGCACGTAAGTGAGAATAAATTGTCGACGTTCCGTGGCGGATTCCTCTTGGCGTACCTCCTCCGGCGTATGCTTCTCGCCTAGCATGTGAGCAATATCACTGTGGCCCTGTTCCGCCAACGCCAGATCACCCAGCAGCTGACGGGTGGATGCATCCGTGACGTGCTTCTGGGCTTCCATATAAAAGTTGTAGGCTTGCGCCTCCATCAACTCTGCCTGGGCTCTGATGGTTTCCAAGGTTAGGTTTTTCACCAACCAATCGGGCTTGCGCTGATAAAAGCCGCGCACGTGCTCACGCCGGATCAGCGGAATATCTTCACCGAACCTCTGCCGGAACTGCGAGATGAGCATATTGCGGTGCGTCTGCTCCACCTCTGCCATGTCACGAAAGACCTTGGCGGAATCCGGTGCCTGAGCCTGCAACGCCCGCGCATAAGACATGTATATGCGGGAGTCTTCCTCTTCTGAGGAAATGGCCAGCGCTAGGATTTCTTCTTCACTCAGGCTCTCAAACCGCCGACGACCCGAACCGCGCAAGAAATCCAACATCAGCACAAACTCCTTTTAGAATGATTCTAATCTATGTGAATATGAGCAGTCTCGCAAGTCTCCTTCCTTGCATGGCAGACATGCAGGGTCGATCGCTATCCGCAATCATCGGACAGACTGTCCGGCAATCTGGCAACTTTCTACATCTCAGGCTTGCAGTTGGGGCAACAAACTGATTTAGCCTTAAGCGAGATACGCCTCATGAGAGGCCCAGATGAAGGCATGAGTGAAATGGATCGCAGAGCATTTTTCCGACAAGCTGGCGTCGCCGGTGTCGGCGCAGCAGCAGCAACCGCACTGGCAGCACCGGCCGTGGCGCAAGAGAACCCGGAGATCACCTGGCGGCTGACCTCCTCCTTCCCGAAGAGCCTTGATGTACTCTTCGAAAGCGCAACGGAGATTGCAAAAAGCGTATCCGAAGCTACCGGCGGAAAGTTCAAGATCCAGACTTACGCGGCAGGCGAAATCGTTCCACCACTTCAGGCCGCGGACGCGGTTTCTGCTGGCACGGTGGAAATGGCGCATACCTGCGCCTATTACTATGTGGGCAAAGACCCGACATTCGCCCTGGGCACGGCTGTTCCATTCGGTCTCAACGCACGTCTCACGAACTCCTGGTTCACGGTTGGCGGCGGTAACGACCTGCTGAACGCATTCCTTGAGCAGCACAATCTCTATGCTCTCCCAGCAGGCAATACCGGCGCTCAGATGGGCGGCTGGTTCCGCAAGGAAATCAAGACCGTCGACGACCTCAAGGGTCTGAAGATGCGCATTGCCGGTCTGGCTGGCCAGGTGCTGAGCAAGGTGGGCGTAACACCGCAGCAGATCGCCGGTGGCGATGTCTATGCAGCGCTTGAAAAAGGCACTATCGACGCGACGGAATTCGTCGGTCCCTACGACGATCACAAGCTCGGCTTTTACAAGGTCGCCAAGTACTACTACTACCCCGCCTTCTGGGAAGGTGGTCCGACCGTTCACGCCTTCTTCAACCGCGAGAAGTTCAACGCCCTGCCGAAGAGCTACCAGCGCGTTCTCACCGATGCCTGTGCCCGCGTGAACGCGTTGATGCTGGAACGTTACGATGCTCTGAATGCCAAGGCTCTGCGCGAACTCGTAGCGCAAGGTGCGATCCTGAAGCCGTTCAGCCAGGATATTATGGAAGTCTGCTACAAGGCTGCCCAGGAAACCTACGCAGAGATTTCTGCCAAGAACGAGAACTTCAAAAAGATCTATGAGAGCCAGCAGGCTTTCAAGAAGGACGGTTATCTGTGGCTGCAAATTGCAGACTACAGCTTCGACACCTTCATGATGATGCAGCAGCGCAAAGGCACGCTGTAAGCCACCGACACTCCAAAGACGCGGCAGCCACCGCCGCGTCTTTGTTCCCAATAATGTCCTTCCTCAAGACAGATCATGAGGACCGGGAACGTGTTCGAGAACGACCTCCAACAGGTTCAAGGTCGCAGATGTTTGGGTGGTTGGTGAAGAAAGGTCCGTCTCAAGCACGAAAGGACAGACCTATGAGAAAGCTTCTCACTCTCACCTTCATCCTCAGCAGCGTCATTCTTCCCGCTGCAGCCTTCGCCGAAACGACCATTGGCGCAACCACGATTTCCGTTCCCTCTCCGCAACGGGGCAAGCCCCTTTCTGTCGACGTCTGGTATCCCTCCGACGCGAAAGCGCCAGACGTCTTGATCGGTGATAACCGCATCTTCACTGGCGCCTCGGCCAAGCTGAATTCCCCGATGAACCCCGGCACATACCCTCTCATCCTGCTCTCCCACGGTTCAGGCTCGCGAGCGCAGGGCATGACGTGGATTGCCGCCAGCCTTGCCGCGCAAGGTTATATTGTCGTTGGCCCAGATCATCCCGGCACAACCAGCGGCGATTCCACCCCCATCGCCACCCCCCGCATTTGGCAGCGGACGCAGGATCTCTCCAACATCATTACCTGGATGACGGGCGACGCGGGCTGGAAAGCCTCAGTCGATTCTTCGAAGATCGGCGTCCTTGGTTTTTCTCTCGGCGCAAGCACGGCGCTGGAACTGATCGGCGCGCGTGCCGACCTCAATGCCTATGCCGATTACTGTGACCGCTACACCATGATGATGGATTGCAAATGGTTTGCGGGAGGCTTCGGCTTCGTCGATGGCAGGCGGGTCGCCTCGCCGGTCGTCAAGCTACAGGAGCTCGACAAGGGGCAATTCGAGCAATCCAATCTCGATCCGCGCGTAACCTCCGCCGTCATTGTCGATCCGGGTCTGGCAACCGCATTCCAGCCGCAAAGCCTGAAGACCATCAAGGCTGCAACGACTGTCATCAATCTGGGAGATGCGGATAAGATTCCTGTTGCCGTTGATGCAAGGATGCTCTCCTCCCAGCTTCCAGGCGTGCATTATTACCAGATTCCAGGTTCCAACCACTTCAGCTTCCTGCCTGTATGCAAGGCGGATGCCCTGGAAATCCTAAGTGAGGCTGGCGAGAAAGACCCCATTTGCGATGGTGAAGGTGTTCGAGATCGCGCCACTGTTCACGAAGAGGCGGCGAGGTTGATCCTTGATGCGTTCAACACGTCTTTGAAGTGAGGCTTCATATGCCAATGCGCTTATAAAAAATGGTGGTATCGCAAAAACCACCCTGAGGCCAAAGCGCATAGTCGGGAACGACGCCAACCTTCTGCCAACCGAGACGGGGGTAAATTGCCTCCGCCTCGCTACCCGTTGCGGTATCCAGAACCAGCAGCGAACGGCCCAATCGGGCCGCTTCGGCTTCAACACAGGTCATCAACTTTCGAGACAGGCCAAGCCCCCTTGCTGCACGATGCACCAGCAGCTTCATGACATCGCCGCGGTGCGGTTGATTGGGCTTTTGTGCCAGCCCCACCTGAACCGTGCCGACAACTTTCCCGTCACGCTTCGCCACGGCGATCAATGTCTGGCCCAATGCGACATGGCTCTGCACGTCCCTCCAGTAAAGCATTGCATCCTTGGGTTCGAAAGGCAGCATGAAACCGAGTGAAGCTCCGCCATTGATGCAATCGCTCAAGACCTCGCAGAGATCGTCGAGCCAGGAGGTCATATCTTCGGCAGTCAGAATTTGGATCATTGTCATGGTGAATACCCTTATCAAGACCGTCCGCGGTCGAGGATGACGGCGTAGCGGGCAGGCGCATCGGATGGATTGTAAAATTCGAAGGCGTCGCCAATGTGCATGAACAGGCAATCGCCCGCGTGAAGCGAGTAGGTCCCATCCGGCAGGATCATGTCGAGCCGCCCCTCGAACAGCCAGACATGCTGCGTCATGTTGCGGCTTTCAGCACGCGGCGGAAAAGATACCCGCGCACCAGGCGGAAACTCGACCTCGACAATATCGACAGCGCTAGCCGTGCCGGGCGGCGATATGGAACGGCGCAGATAGCCCGTTACCGGATCGCGCCACAGGCGTTGATCTTCGCGGCAAATGAATGGGCTCTTGGGTGCATCGTCAGCTGCGAAGAATTGTGAAAGGCTCATGCCCAAGGCTTCGCACAATCGCGCCAGAAGGGATGCCGTAGGGCTGACCTCACCTCGCTCGGCGCGGGAGATCATGGCACGGCTGACACCTGAGGCCCTCGCCAGTTCATCCAGCGTTAGGCCATGCCTCTGCCGGAGGGTCTTCAGCCTTGCCCCTGTAGCTTCCTCGAAATTGTCCATCTCATCGCTCATGCAAGCGATACTAAAATTCCACTATAAGAGAATCAAGGTCTCTTATTCGAGAAATCAGCTATTAACCTGTGCAATCCAGTCGTTGAGGTTGTAGTAATTGGTTACCCGGGCAACCTTCCCCTCTCGCAGCTCGAAAAAGGCTCCAGCGGGAAGGCGATAGGTTTGGCCCTTGGCTTCTGGCAGGCCTTCGTCTGTCACGAGATATGTTCCGTTGACCATGAACTCCGCGGCGGCACGAGTGCCCTCAGCATTTGCCATGACAACTATGTCCGTCAGGTTTTCCTTATAGCAACGGTTCATGTGGTCCATGAACTTTGCGAAAGTGGACTTTCCTTCCTGACGTTCCCCTTGGTTGATGTCATGCACCACATCTTCTGTCAGAAGGTTCAAGAAGGCATCCATATCCTGCGCGTTGAAGGCATCGTAATAGGCGCGGATGATGTCGCTGGCGTGCATGCGGATGGTTCCTCTTTCTGGCAGCTTCAAATGATCGTGGCGCAACGGTATAACGCCCCGATCAGCGAGTGAAAACAATCTATGGCTTTGACGATTAAATCCGTTTCCGGCAGCGACGCCATACCGTATTTCAGCGACGTAGCACGCCTGCGCATTAGCGTATTTCGCGAATTCCCTTATCTTTACAACGGAACACTGGATTACGAGCACACCTATCTTGCTACCTATGCGCGGTCACAAGGCTCTGTCTTCGCACTGGCTATCGATGACGGCAAGATCATCGGCGCATCCACCGGAACGCCCATGGCGGGCGAGACGGATGAGGTGAAAGCCCCTTTTGTCATGAATAACCTTGATCCGCGAAACTTCTTCTACTTTGGGGAAAGCGTGCTTTTACCCACCTATCGTGGACAAGGCATTGGCCTTGCCTTCTTCGAGCAGAGGGAGGCGCAGGCAGCGAGACTTGGTCTCGGCAATTGTACTTTCTGCGCAGTAGAGAGACCGGAAAACCATCCCAGGCGCCCCAAGGATTATGTCCCCCTCAATCGCTTCTGGGAAAAGCGTGGCTATCGGCATCACCCGAATCTTCGCACCACCTTTTCCTGGCGCGATTTGGATGAGGCACAAGAGAGCCCAAAACCCCTCTCCTTCTGGATCAGGAGCCTCTGAATGACCATCACCCTCGCCGCCTGCCAATACACTATCGACCTCATCGAGCATTGGGACGAGTATGAGGCACACTTGTCCCGACTGGTAGAGCAGGCGGTAGAAGAGGGAGCGCAATTGCTGCTGATGCCGGAATATGCGGGCTTGGTTCTCTCTGGCCAATTGGCTCCAAAAGTGCGCTCTGATCTGCACGCCTCCATTCGAGGCATTCAGCCGCTCGTACGGACGTGGATGGACCTTTGCGAGAGGCTTGCGCGAAAGCATCAAGTGGTTTTCCAGCCCGGTTCCTTGCCGGTCCTTGATCCCGATGGGCAGTTCCGCAACCGCGCACCGCTGTTCGGGCCAGAAGGCTTCATTGGCCATCAGGACAAGCAGATCATGACACGCTTTGAGCGCGAACGCTGGAATATTGCGGCGGGCAAAGAAGGGCTCTCAGCCTTCGATACTCCTCTTGGACGGGTTGGCATTCTGATTTGCTACGACAATGAATTTCCCATGCTGGGTCGCCAACTTGCAGAGCTTGGCGTAGAACTTGTTCTGGCTCCCAGCTGCACGGATACATTGGCTGGAAGTTACCGCGTGCGCATCGGTGCCCAGGCGCGCGCTCTGGAGAACCAGTTTGCGGTACTCTCGTCGCCAACGGCCGGCGATGCCCCATGGTCTCCGGCGCTTGATGAAAACAAGGGGCGCGCGGCCCTTTATGTCCCCTCCGATTATGGCATGCCACCCAGCGGGATATATGCGCAAAGCGCAAGCGATGACGTGCAGGAAAGCAGTTGGTTGATCACGCAGATCGACCTTTCAGAGGTTGCGCGCTTGAGAACGGAAGGTCAGGTAGCCACTCGACGTGACTGGCCAGAGCAATTTCGCTAAGGAAGCCCTGTTTTATAGGAGCTAACGCAATTTCCCGCTATGCGATGAAACGGCTCGCTGCTATATGCGCCAGCCATGAGCACCGATCGTACGCCCCTTGACCACATCCGCAACTTTTCCATCGTCGCACATATCGACCATGGAAAATCCACCCTGGCTGACCGCCTGATCCAATCGACCGGCGGCTTGGCCGAACGCGAGATGTCGGAACAGGTTCTCGACTCGATGGATATCGAACGCGAGCGCGGCATCACGATCAAGGCACAAACCGTGCGCCTGCATTACAAGGCAAAGAACGGCGAAACCTATGTTCTGAACCTCATCGATACCCCCGGCCATGTTGACTTTGCCTACGAAGTCTCCCGTTCGCTGTCCGCCTGCGAAGGTTCGCTTCTGGTGGTCGATGCGTCTCAGGGCGTGGAAGCGCAAACGCTCGCCAACGTTTATCAGGCCATCGACAACAATCACGAATTGGTCACGGTTCTCAACAAGATCGACCTGCCAGCCGCAGAGCCAGATCGTATCAAGGACCAGATCGAGGAAGTCATCGGCATCGATGCCTCCGACGCCGTTCTGATTTCTGCAAAGACAGGCCTTGGCATTCCCGATGTCCTGGAAGCCATCGTGCACAAGCTGCCGCCGCCAAAGAGCGAAGCTGGCGAGAAGGCTCCCCTGAAGGCGCTGCTCGTTGATAGCTGGTACGACACCTATCTCGGCGTTATGGTTCTGGTGCGCGTTATCGATGGCGTGCTGACCAAGGGTCAGCAGATCCGCATGATGGGTACTGGCGCGAAATACGGCGTGGAGCGCGTCGGCGTGCTGACGCCGAAAATGGTCAATGTGGACAGCCTGGGTCCGGGCGAAATTGGTTTCATCACCGCCTCCATCAAGGAAGTGGCCGATACTCGCGTCGGTGACACCATTACCGATGATAAGCGCCCGACAGAAAAGGCATTGCCCGGCTTCAAGCCTGCACAGCCGGTTGTTTTCTGCGGTCTCTTCCCGGTCGATGCGGCAGACTTTGAAGATCTGCGTGCTGCCATGGGCAAGCTGCGCCTCAACGATGCGTCCTTCTCGTTCGAAATGGAAAGCTCGGCCGCACTCGGCTTTGGCTTCCGTTGCGGCTTCCTTGGCCTTCTGCACCTCGAAATCATCCAGGAGCGCCTTGAGCGCGAGTTCAATCTCGATCTCGTCGCAACTGCGCCTTCCGTTGTCTACCAGATGACGCTGACCGATGGTTCCGAGAAAGAATTGCACAACCCGGCAGATATGCCTGATGTGGTGAAGATAGAGGAAATCCGCGAGCCGTGGATCAAGGCAACGATCCTGACACCGGATGAATATCTCGGTTCAGTATTGAAGCTTTGCCAGGACCGTCGCGGTATTCAGACCGAACTTACCTATGTCGGCACACGCGCCATGGTTACCTACGAGCTTCCGCTCAACGAAGTGGTGTTCGACTTCTACGACCGCCTGAAGTCGATTTCCAAGGGCTACGCCTCGTTCGACTATCAGATCATCGATTACCGGGCAGGCGATCTGGTGAAGATGTCGCTGCTGGTCAACGGCGATCCTGTGGATGCGCTTTCGATGCTGGTCCACCGTTCGGCAGCGGACCGCCGTGGTCGCGGCATGTGCGAAAAGCTGAAGGAACTCATTCCGCCGCATATGTTCCAGATCCCAATCCAGGCAGCGATTGGGGGCAAGGTGATTGCCCGCGAAACCGTTCGCGCCCTTCGCAAGGACGTGACAGCCAAGTGCTACGGTGGCGACGCCACCCGTAAGCGCAAACTTCTGGAAAAGCAGAAGGAAGGCAAGAAGCGCATGCGTCAATTCGGCAAAGTGGAAATTCCGCAGGAAGCCTTTATCGCCGCGTTGAAGATGAACGACGAATAAGAGCCTTCAAGCAAGCCATTCGTATAAAAGCCCTGCGATGAGGTCATCGCAGGGCTTTTTTGTTGCCCCTTATCGCGCGGGCGTCATACCCTGGAAGGCAGGAGCCTGATCTAGCTGTTCGCGCGTGACGTTCAGCACAATCTTCTCAGGGAGGCCGTCTTCGCCGATCTTCGCATCAGCCGATGAGCCGGACCGGTTTGCCGCCATTTGCTCATTCTGCGCCGGTGCTGCCGTGCCCTGACCGGCAGCCGTATTTTGCTGCTGGGCACCCATGCCCACGCCATTCGTCGTATTGGCGCCCGCAGCAGGGTTGGATGTGTTGTTGGCTGTTGATGCAGTTGTTTCACCAGACACTGCCGGTGACTTGGCAGCAGCCTGATTGGCCTGCTCCTGCGTCATGCCAGGACCCAGTTGTAGCGCGCTGATATCGACCGCGACATCCTTCTGATTGATCCCCAGGAAGCCGCCAACGCCGAGAATGACGGCGTTCACGCTGCCATCCTGGCTGACAAGCACATCGCTGATGCTACCGATGTTGTCACCGCCGGTCGTGTAAACAGCTTTGCCACGAAGGTCACTTACCTTCCAGGCACCTTGGCCCGGAACAGTCACGAATGGACCCTCGGTCGTCGGCTCGGTGCTGCGGGGCGAATCGGGCATGCCGCCTCGCGCGTTATTCTGGTTCGTCGCCTGGCCCTGTTCAGGCGTCACAGGTGCCGTCGTGCTTTGCGCCATGGCTGCGAACGGCAGCACGGTAGACAGGGCAAATGCAGCTATCAATTTCTTGGTCATCGGGTTCCTCCTTGTCGATGGGTGTAATCGACGAACGGGGGAAAGCGCGTGGTGTTCCGATCTTCTTCTACAGCAGGAACCGCAAACTGGCCGCGGCTCCTGCCATTCTGGCATAGGTCAGGCCGTCGCTGTGACAGTCTGATCATCCACTTTTGCTTCATGTGAATTTTTCTGAATTGATTCAATGGCTTTCATGGCGGAAGCCTTGGCTTTGTAGCCTTCCGACGAAAACATCGTCTCGCCATTCGAAGCTTTGTATCGAAAACGGAACTCACCCGACTTGTCTTTATACAGTTCGAACTTTGCCATGCCACATCCTCCAAAGTGGTTGAACATATATAATTCTATGAACGAGCCTGTTTCTATTCAAGCAAAAGCTTCATCATAACAAACTAAATCAAATTCCTGCTTTCAAACGATCCCTCATAAAGAGGCGGAATAGACCTTGCTCCCCGCTCCAACCGGGACATAAAATCCCTGTGAGGATAATTGTGATCGGTGGAAAGTTCATATGACCGGCAAACCTAGAATCGCCATCCAATACTGCACCCAATGCAATTGGATGCTGCGCTCCGCATGGATGGCGCAGGAGCTTCTCCACACGTTCAGCGACAGCCTTGGCGAGGTGGCACTTGTGCCGGGAACTGGCGGTATATTCGAGATTCGCATAGACAACGTCGTGATATGGGAAAGAGTGAAGGATGGCGGTTTTCCCGGTCCAAAAGACCTGAAACAGCGCGTGCGCGATGTGATCGAGCCTAGCCGTGATCTCGGCCATATCGACCGATCTTCCAAAGAAAACAAGGAGGATAGCGGTACTTCCAATTGATACGCCCTGCGGGCGCATTGCTCACCCCAAAGCATTCTGAAGAATTTTCACCTCTGACACAGAAAGTTCAAAAAGGGCCGTTGACAGGACCCCCTCAGACCAGTACATCGCTCCTCGTCGCCCAGATGGCGGAATTGGTAGACGCGCCAGCTTCAGGTGCTGGTACTCGCAAGGGTGTGGAGGTTCGAGTCCTCTTCTGGGCACCATTCCATTTTGATCACTAGCCAGATCAAAAGCTTACAACTCCCGAAAAAGTTGTCATCGTATCACTTCCCCTTTGGGGATGCGACGATTCGTGCCCCTCGTGTAGCGGCTAAAGCGCTGGCTTTTGTATGATGAACAGCGACTGACCGCTGACCTGGATTTCAAGCCACCAGTCGGCAATCGATAAAATCTTGGCGAAAGCCACTGACAGAAACGCCCGCGGCAAGGATTGCCGCAGGCGCTCGGGAGATTCTGTGATGCAGATCAGGCAGCCTTGAGCAGGTCGCCGTGCGGATCGAGAACGAACTTTGTTGCCGCTCCCTGGTCAAAGCTCTCATAGCCCTGCACCGCATCTTCAAGCGAAATGATCTTGGCATTGACGATGTCGGCAATCGGCAGCCGATCATGCAGGATCGCTTGCATCAGTTGGCGATTGTATTTCAACACTGGCGTTTGGCCCGTATGGAATGATTGAGCCTTCGCCCAGCCAAGACCAAAGCGCATGGAGAGGCTGCCCTGCTTGGCGGCATCGTCAACGGCACCCGGATCTTCCGTGACATAGAGCCCTGGGATACCGATGGAGCCTGCTGCACGAGTGATTTCCATCATCTGGTTCAACACGATGGCTGGCTGCTCACCGCCAGAATGACCACGCGCCTCGAAACCCACAGCGTCGATGGCGCTATCCACTTCGTCGGAGCCGGTAATCTGGGCGATCATGTCGCCCAAGCGATCACTCTGGGAGAGATCGACTGCCTCAAATCCCATTTTGGAAACGTGCGCGAGACGCTCTTTGTTGAAATCACCCACCATCACAACGGCTGCACCCAGAATGCGGGCCGAAGCCGCAGCGGCGAGGCCAACCGGGCCAGCACCCGCGACATAGACGGTGGAGCCCACACCCACGCCCGCCTTCACGGCACCATGGAAGCCCGTCGGCAGGATATCGGAAAGCATAGTTAGGTCGCGGATCTTCGACATGGCGCGGTCGCGATCCGGGAATTTCAGGAGGTTGAAGTCCGCATAGGGAACGGTGACATACTTTGCCTGTCCGCCGATCCAGCCGCCCATATCGACATAGCCATAGGCACCACCGGCGCGGGATGGATTGACGGTCAAGCAGACGCCCGTATCCTGCGATTTGCAGCAGCGGCAACGTCCACAAGCTACGTTGAACGGTACCGAGACGATATCGCCAATCTGGAGCATCTCGACATCGATGCCCTTTTCGATCACTTCGCCAGTGATCTCATGTCCGAGGACAAGGCCGGGCATGGCTGTGGTGCGACCCCGCACCATATGCTGGTCTGATCCGCAAATATTCGTGGAGATCACCTTGAGGATGACGCCATGTTCGATGCGCCGTCCATCCGGTGCCTCAAGTTTGGGATCATCGATATCGCGCACCTCGACCTTGCCAGGTCGCATGTAGACTACGCCTCTATTCCTGCTCATTGCCATCTCCTCCATGGTTTGAACATTTATGCTCAGTCAGGCAGGCAAAGCGGGAATTTTTCACTCCAACGCACATCGTCTAGCTGACCGAACGTCACCGCCTACCAGCGGTATCTCCCCGTCCTCCAACGAGGTGTATTCAGCCTGGTTAGCAAAGCATCTGGAATGTCGGAAAGCGCTTGGGATTACGACGCGCTATGTGTTCTCTACGACGTCATGGTTTTGGCCGTCTCAGTCCGGCAAAGTCTGCGGGTTAAGCCCCGGAACCCAGGGACGGTTTGGCATTTGGGTTCCGGTATAGGTCACGCCATTCTTCTCGCAGCGATATGCGCTCACTGGAAAATCACGGAAAATGTCTCGATTGCTCCAGCGACGATAGACCGTCACAGTCTCGCAATCTGGGCTGTCGTCCTTCTGCACAAGGCTTTCCATCGGCTTGACGCCAGGCAAGTCCTTATAAAATTCACCCGTGCGCGGCACTTGCAGCGCATGAGCCTTGTCCTTCGAAAATGCCGGAATAGCCGTGACCGCCACCAGAAAGGCTCCACCCAGAATTCGCCATTGTCCGATCATCGCAATGCTCCACACCATTTCCCCACATATGGGAAGCGAGAGATCATTCTACCATGAAGCAAGGCGGAATCGGTGATCAATAAGGCGTGCGATAGCCCGTGGGCTGCTCGTAAAGCCAGCCGATTCGCTGGATCGCCGCATCGAGATTTTCGCGCGCGACCGTCATCGTATGCCCGTTGGCATGGAGCATGGTTTCACCATCTTCCATAATACCGACATGGCCCTTCCAGAATACCAGATCACCGCGTTTCAAATCCTGTTTGCCGATCTCGCTGCCGAAACCGGCCTGCATATCCGAATCCCGCGGTGCCTTGATGCCCGCCATCATCATGGCCAATTGCACAAGGCCGGAACAGTCGATGCCAAAGCCCGACCTGCCGCCCCAGAGATAGGGCGTATTGAGAAATTCGGCTGCAATGGCCACATAATCCGAGTGAACATGGTCCGTAATCGGCACACAGTGCCGTGCAATGACAGCGCCACCCGACTTGAGCAGAAAGTATTGCGTTCCACGCGTCTCAGCCTCGCCGATCACCTCGACCCGGCTTCCCATGGAAAGCGCATGAATTGGCACCTTTCGCAGTTCCGCATCTGGATAAACAAAGGTGCGCGGCACGCCGATCCAGTGGGTGGGGCTCGTGGGTGCTATCAATTCCGCTTCCGGCAGATAACCAACGTAACCGTCTTCTTCAGCTTGAACCCAAGCCCAGCCGTCGCGTCGTTCGAAAATGCGAACAGGCTCTCCAAACAGAAACTGCGTGTCGATATTTCGCATCTTTTCAGCGGCGGGGCGAATATTGGCGATCGGCACAGCAATCGAAGCAGGCTCACCGCCCACATAGCGCTCCGCCTGCACATGCTCTGCCAGCCGCTCATCCGCGAGGTCAGGGCGGAAGGCATTCAGGCGGCGGTCGAGGTTATCAGCCATGTGCAGTCCTCATGGTATGGGTCGGCGCGCTTCATCGCGTATCTGATCGCCCAGTTTTTCAAGAAACAGCGCACCGTCAAGAGTGCGCTTGATAATGACGTTGCGGCGATCCTCAATATCACGCGTGCGGTCCACAAGCCGCATGGCTCCAAGACTATCCAAAGCCCGCGTAATGACCGGCTTGGTGACGCCGAGTGCAGAGGCGAGCCCCCGCACCGTATGAGGCGGCGGTACCAGATAGATATGCAGTAGAATAGCCATTTGGCGCAAGGTGAAGTCCTGCCCCTCATCCCGAACCTGATGGAGACAGACCCTATGCCAAAGCCCCAATGCTTCGGTTGCGCTCAATTCCGCAGGCATTCTTACTCCATACTCACTGTGCCTTTGTGAACCTCAGGAAAGCGCAGCAATATGGCGGAAAAGGGCTCGAATGGCCTGTGCTTCGCCGCCAGGTGTGGCATGTGGCTTTTCGGCTGGCGACCAGGCGTAGATGTCAAAATGCGCCCAAGGCGTTGTCTCGCCCACAAAGCGCTTCAGGAAGAGAGCTGCCGTAATCGCACCCGCCATGCCGCCTGAAGGAGCGTTGGTCAGGTCCGCCACGCGGGCGCGCACATCCTTCTCGTAGCCTTTAAAAAGCGGCAGTCTCCACAACGGATCATCCTCCGCGATGGCCGCCTCAGTCAGGCTTGCCGCTAGCGCTTCGTCATCAGTGAAGAAGGGTGGCAGATCGGGTCCGAGTGCCACCCGGGCGGCTCCGGTCAGGGTAGCCATATCGATCATCAGGTCGGGCGCATCTTCATCCGCATAGGCCAGCGCATCCGCCAGAATGAGACGGCCTTCCGCATCCGTATTATCAATCTGAACCGTAAGCCCTTTACGGCTTCGATAAATATCGCCCGGGCGGAAGGCGTTGGCGGAAATGGAGTTTTCCACCGCTGGCACCAGTACGCGCAGGTCCAGGTCCAGGCCTGCATCCATGATCATCGACGCCAGCGCCAGAACATTGGCGGCACCGCCCATATCCTTCTTCATCAGCAACATGGATGCCGGGGGTTTGATGTCCAGCCCACCGGTGTCGAAGCACACGCCCTTACCGACGAGTGTGACTTTCCGTGCACCCTTCCTGCCCCATCGCATTTCCAGAAGCCGTGGCACTTGCTCGCTGGCGCGCCCAACCGTGTGGATCAACGGAAAGTTCTGAGCCAGAAGCTCTTCGCCAATCACCCTAGACAGCACCGCCCCGTAATGCGAGGCGATGGATGAAAAGACACCATCCAGATGATCCGGCCCCATGTCATTCGTCGGGGTATTCACGAGATCGCGCGCCAGGAAGACCGCGGAGAGCGTCCGCTCCAAACCCGCAATATCAATGCCGTCAGGAAGAGAGAGGAATGCATCTGTGGTTTTCGGCGAGCGGTAGCTATCAAAGCTGTAGGTGCCAAGACCAAAGCCGAGTGCTGCCTTTTCCAGCGGTAAAGCTGCAATTTCCAGCTTCCACTGACCGGCGGGCAACTGACGAGAAAGTTTCCCGCAGATAAAGGGCTGCTCCAAGGGGTTTGCCCCCAGTCCGAAAATTGCTCCCGCAACCTTGCCGCTCTCACCCGGCACGAGCAGCAGATTGCCCGCATCGGCTTTGAAGCCAGCCGCCTTGGCCCAGGCCGTGGCTGCCTCTCCGGCTTTGCCCGCTTCCAATTCAGCAGGGGTCACCGCGTGAACGGTCAGCGCATCTGCGCTTGAAACATGAAACGGAGAAGGTCTTTCAATGAACTGGAAGGGAGCCATGGGATGCTTTCAGAAACGCGGATTTAACGAACTGTTAGGGTTAACAGATTATTGCTTGAGACAGGAAGACGCCACCCTTTCCTGCTCGTTTTTAAAGCACGGCTGGCGTCTCAGGGACCGGGGCCAACAGCCATGATGACCGCATTTTCTTCTCCTTCTGCCAGGCGCCGCCTTTGGGTGAGCGTTGCTTGTGGCCTTCTCTTGCCCCTGGCACTTGGTTCTTGCGCCACGAATCAGCAGCGCGCCGACCGAATCACCACGGGTTCGGTTCCAACCGCCTCGCTGAATTTCGGCAAGCCAGTGGAACAGATGAATGCTGCGGAACTGGCGCAGGCTGAAAAGGTCGCAGGCTCGGCCTATGACCGTAATCCGAAAGATCGCACCATCGGTCTCAACTATGCCAGCATCCTGCGCATGAACGGCAAGAACACCCAGGCACTGGCCGTGATGCAGCAGGTGGCGATTGCCAATCCCGCCGACCGCACCGTTCTGGCCGCCTTTGGCAAAGCTCAGGCAGCGGCAGGTCAATTGGAGCAGGCGCTGCAAACCATCAATCGTGCTCAGACACCCGATCGCCCTGATTGGCGCCTCTATTCCGCCGAAGGTGCCGTTCTCGATCAATTGGGCCGCTCGGATGAAGCCCGGCAGAAATACCGGATGGCGCTTGATACGCAGCCCAACGAGCCGAGCGTCATGTCCAACCTCGGTATGTCCTACGTTCTCTCCGGCGATTTGAAAACCGCCGAAACCTATTTGCGCAATGCAGCTAACCTTCCGACGGCTGATAGCCGCGTTCGGCAGAACCTTGCACTGGTGGTTGGCCTTCAGGGTCGCTTTCAGGAGGCCGAGCAGATTGCACGCCGAGAACTGAACCCTGCGCAGGCCGATGCGAATGTGGCCTATCTCCGCTCCATGATGTCGCAGCAGAATACCTGGGCAAAGCTTGCAGACAAGAAGAACGGCAAGCCAGCGACAGCCACGAACTGACCGACGGAAATCACCTCGGCAAAAAGCTCGCCACGCTTATCCGCATGGCGAGCTTTTCTTGCTTCTTGCGCCTTCAAAACCGATCTGAAACTTGAATGATTGCTGGTCCAAGAATAACGGCAATCAGTACCGGCAGGAAGAACACGATCATCGGCACTGTCAGCTTCGGCGGCAGGGCCGCCGCCTTTTTCTCCGCCTCGTTCATGCGTTCATCGCGGCCCTCCTGCGCCAGAACGCGCAGAGCTTGCGCTACGGGTGTGCCGTACCGATCCGCCTGAATGAGGGCCGTCGTTACTGCCTTGACGATGTCCAGCTGCGTGCGAATGGCGAGGTTTTCAAGAGCGACCTTGCGATCCGGCAGGAAGGAAAGCTCTGCGGTCGTGAGGACCAGTTCTTCTGCAAGTTCCGCCGATTGCTGCCCGATTTCTTCCGCGGCACGCCGCATGGCAGCCTCCAGCGAAATACCGGCTTCCACGCAAATCAACATCAGATCCAGCGCATCGGGCCATGCCCGCTTGATGGATGCCTGCCGCTTGTTGACCCTGTTGCTGACATAGATGTTCGGCGCATAAAAGCCGATATAGGCCGTCGCAATCGTAATGAGCAGGCGGATCGGCAGCGGACGCGAAGACAGGTTTCCGAGGCCGAAGATCCAAAAGGCAGCTGCGGCGAGGAACAGGAACGGCAACAGGAAGCGGCATACCAGAAATACGTTGAGCGCATTTTGGGTTCGAAGACCCGCTGCCTTCAGTTTGTTGACGGTATTTCCATCCACCAGGGCTTCACGCAGGTTAAAGCGCTCAACAATCTGGCTGGCAGACTGGTTTTTCTGCGTGCGCAGCGAGGCTTTACTGGCATCTGCATTCATGCGTGCGCGTTCACGCGAGCGGATTTGTTCGCGCTCCGTGGAAACCGCCCGCATCCGTTTGTTCAGATCGCGTCCCTCGATCATGGGAAGCACGAGCGTGTAGAAGGTCGCAAAAACGGCCAGCGCCACCAAAAGCGCAACCAGCATGGAAGGGTCAGTCAGTTTCTGGGCGAGCTCAGTCATGCGGTGCCCTCAAATATCAAAGTTGATCATCTGCCGCATGACAAAAATGCCGAACGCCATCCAGAAGCCGGCAGCCATCAGGATGAAATGCCCGCGCGGATCGGTGAAAAGCACCGAAATATATTGCGGGGATGTGAGGTAAACGAGCGTGGCCACGATAAAGGGCAGAGAGCCGATGATGACGGCAGATGCCTTTGCCTCCATCGAAAGCGCCTGAACCTTGGCTTTCATCTTGCGTCGCTCGCGCAAAACCTTGGCCAGATTGCCCAGCGCTTCAGAAAGATTACCGCCTGCCTGGCTTTGAATGGCGATGACGATGGAGAAGAAATTCACCTCCGGCAATGGCATTGTCATCATCATGCGGGCACAGGCCTCAGGCGTGCTGAGACCCACCTGCTGCGACTCCACAATTCGCCGGAACTCGCTTTTTACCGGCTCCTGCCCGTCAGAGGCGATCAGCCGCATGGCATCATTGAGCGGCAAGCCGGATTTGATGGATCGCACCATGACTTCAAGCGCGTTAGGCAACTCCTCCAGAAACTTCTGTTGGCGCCTCCGAATGAAAAAGCCGATGACCCAGCGCGGAATCCCCAGGCCCGCAACAATCGCCACACCCGCCAGAACCATCAATGGCATTTCAGCAAGCAGGCAGGCGAACACAAGGATCAAGGCAAAGACCGCGCTGAACACATAGAAGCGCGCCTGCGTGAGTGGCAGGCCGGAACGCGCAAGCCGCGCTTTCAGGCTTTGATCTCCGAATTTCTTGCTCTTTTCCTGCTGTTTCTTTTCCAGATCCTTGAGGCTGTCCTGAACGGACTTACGTCGCTTGGACAGTTCCTGCACACGGTCACGCGCAGCCTTCAATTGCGCGCCGTCGGTCACGCCGGAAGACAGGCGTGTCACACGGTTTGTCGTCTTCTTTTCCACTTCGATGCGCGAGAATAAAAGCGCATAGGCGATGCCGGACGCAGCAATTGCAACGAGGACCGCAAGGGCGATGACAGTCAGATCCATTCCCGGTCCTCTTTGCTATTAGTTGGTTTTGATTTCCATCTGATCGAGTGCGGCTGCCAGACGACGTTCCTCGTTATAGTAGCGCGCACGATCCCAGAAATTCGGCTTGGCGATACCAGTCGAGACGTGGCGGCCGATCAGACGACCAGCGGCATCTTCGCCTTCGATTTCAAAGCGAACCAGATCCTGCGTAACAATTACATCGCCTTCCATGCCAAGCACTTCAGAGATGTGGGTGATCCGGCGTGAGCCATCGCGAAGGCGAGCAGCCTGCACAATCACGTCCACTGATGTGGAAATGATCTCGCGCACTGTTTTGGAGGGTAGGCTAAAGCCACCCATGGCGATCATCGATTCCATACGCGAAAGGCATTCTCTAGGCGTATTGGCGTGGATCGTGCCCATTGAACCGTCATGGCCGGTGTTCATCGCCTGCAGCAGATCGAAGACTTCCGGTCCGCGCACTTCGCCGACGATGATGCGTTCCGGTCGCATACGAAGGCAGTTTTTGACGAGATCGCGCATAGTGATCTCGCCTTCGCCTTCAATATTCGGCGGGCGTGTTTCCAACCGCACTACATGCGGCTGCTGCAATTGCAATTCTGCTGTGTCTTCGCAGGTAATGATCCGTTCGTTTTCGTCGATGTAACGCGTCAGGCAGTTCAAAAGGGTGGTTTTACCGGACCCCGTACCGCCGGAGATGACCACATTACAACGAACGCGCCCTATGATTTGTAGAACAGCCGCACCTTCCGGCGTGATTGAACCGTACTTAACCAATTGGTCGAGCGTCAGCTTGTCTTTCTTGAACTTTCGGATCGTGAGCGCCGGCCCATCGAGCGATAGCGGTGGCGCAATAACGTTGACACGCGAACCGTCCGGCAGACGCGCATCGCAAATTGGAGATGATTCATCGACTCTGCGGCCAACCTGGCTGACAATGCGCTGGCAGATGGAAAGAAGCTGCGCATTATCGCGAAAGCGAATTTCAGATTCGATGGTCTTGCCACCGACTTCGATGAAGGTCTGCCCCGCGCCGTTCACCATGATATCGGCAATATCATCCCGCGCCAAAAGCGGTTCCAGCGGACCATAACCCAAAACGTCGTTGCAGATGTCTTCGAGCAGTTCTTCCTGCTCGGCAATCGACATCGCGAAGTTCTTGATGGTGATAATATCGTTGACGATATCGCGAATTTCCTCGCGGGCGCTTTCGCCATCCAGTTTGGCAAGCTGCGAAAGATCGATGGTATCGATCAAGGCTGAAAAAACCTGGGCCTTCGTATCGTAATAGCCATCGTCGCGCAGCGTGCGGCGCTTTTGACTGTTCGACGTTGGTGCGAGTGGAGGCGGTGAAACCGGCTGCCGTGGTCCCGACTGCGGCGGCGCGGAACCAACATCCAGGATCACATCCGGCGCGGACCGCGTCGTGACGTTACTGGAGGGTGCGGGAGTGTGCGCCGGCGCCTGGACAGGCGTCGGCGATCCCGCCTTGCCAAAACCATCATGTCCACGTTTGCCAAACATCCTGCAATCCAGTCTTTATTTTAGCGTTCACTTACTTTCGACCCAGAAGCCCCAGCACCATGCCAAGACCACCTTTCTTGGCCTTCTTCATCGAACTACGGCCTGTTACGACATGGGCGATCTGCGAGAAGATTTCGGCTGTTGGCGATTTCGCATCCATTTCGCTGATCATGCGTCCACTATTGGCTGCATTGCCGAAAAGCTGACCATCGAAAGGAATGATTGCGATTGGATCGATTTCCAGCGGCTCCAGGAAATCCGAAGGCGCAATTTCCGGCCGCTTCGGAAGTCCCACCTGGTTGAGGATGAGATGCGGTGCCCGATCGTTGGGTCGAAGCTTCTTCAGCGCATCCATCATGTTCTTGGTGTTGCGAAGATTGGCAAGATCCGGCACTGCCGTAATCACCACCTCATCCGCCTCCGCCAGTACGGTTCGCGTCCAGTCGCACCAGGCATGCGGCACATCCAGAACAGCAACCGGCGCACTTCTTTGCAGCACTTCGACCACTGGCTGGAAGGAGTGACGCTCGAAATCGTAGGGACGATCAAGAAGCGAGGGTGCAGCCAGCAGCGAGAGATGTTCAGAGCACTTGGTCAGCAAACGATCCAGAAATACTTCGTCCAGGCGGTCGGGCGCATAGACAGCTTCCGCAATTCCTTGCGCTGGGTCCTGATCGAAATCGATATTTGCGGTGCCATAGGCCAGATCGAGATCGGCCAGAATGGTCTCAGTCGAAAACAGCGAGGAAATACCGAAGGCGCAGTTATGCGCAATCGTTGACGATCCGACGCCACCCTTTGCGCCGATGAAGGCGATAGAACGGCCAAGCGGCTCAGCTTCCGGGTCCACGAAAATGGAGGCAATTGCGCCTAGCAGATCAGGCATTTTTACCGGACCGACCAGATATTCCGAAATGCCGTTACGGATCAGCTCGCGATACAGCGTAATGTCGTTGTGCTTGCCAATCAGGATAACCCGGGTCGATGGATCGCATACCTCGGCCAGCGGCGCGAGCTCACTGAGCAGGGACCGCGGCTCGGCATCCGTTTCGAGAATAAGAAGGTTCGGCGTAGGCGCAGCTGCAAACATGTTGGCCGCGGCATCCACACCACCGCTCGTCACACGCATATTTACCTTGGACATGCGGCGATCCTGTCCCAGGCGCTCCATGATCCGGTGCATGACATCGCTGTTGCAAAAGGCATGGATGGAAATTCGCGGCAGGGGGCGCATGGAGTCCAGATCCGTTGAACGTCCCTGCTCCTCCACCATTTCATCCTCGGCGGCGGACATTTTTATGTCGTACTGGATCGGAGCCATGCCCTGTCCTCTTATTTGCCTGTGGCCGCGTTGGTGCGATAGGTATTGATGACATTTGCACGCTGGGTCGCATCGATCGGTGTCTGCGCGCGCGGGCCGAGAAGATCGGTCGGATTGTCGATCTGGGCGGCCAGATTGCTCTGCGAAGCACAGCCAAAATTATACCAATTGCGATTTCCAAACGTGTTGTCGGAAAGGTCCTCCGGCCATTCGCCACACGGTCCCGCTACAGCTTTGGTCGCGACGAAAGCCAGGCGAATGGGTGCCGCATCGCCGGGGCCACCAGCTGCATATTTCGTCATGACAATGCGCTGGCTGCGAATGCCTCCGCTCTGCAAGGTCTTGCGAATATCGCCTGCCAATTGGGCAGCGGCAACCGAGTTCACTGACCCCTGCGGCACTTGCACCTGCATGAAACCAGCCGATGAGTTCCTGAAATTCTGGGCAAAGCCCTTGATCGTGTCACGCATGCCAATTGTCAGGCGTGAATCATTGGCACCCACTGGAATATCCAGCGTGGTTTGAGCGTCGGTCAAGACAATCGGATGACGCTGGCGATAATCCAAAGGCGCGTTTGCCGCCATCTGGTTACTGCCACAGCCGGAAAGAAGCGCTGCGGAGAGAAGCAAAAGAGCCGAAGCATACGGTGTGCGGATCATTCTCGTGTGCCTCTTATTTGTAAATGAAGCCGACCGCACCGTGATAGCGGCCCGTTGGGACCGGCTGCTCCTGGCGACCGTAAAGTTTGTTGACGCGGTTGAGGAAATACATGGCGGCATCGTTTTCCGGGTTGAAGTTATCATCCGGACGCGACAACTGATTTCGGGCGACAGGCCGTACCAGATATGGCGTGGCGATGATCACCAGCTCCGTTTCGTTGCGGATGAAGTCCTTACTGCGGAAAAGCGTACCGAAAACAGGAACCTTTGAAATGCCAGGGAGACCCGACATGGCCTGGCGAACATTATCCTGCACCAGACCGGCGATCACGATAGATCCGCCGGATGGCAGTTCCACCGATGTGGATGCTTCGCGCTTGCGCAGGGAAAGATAGGTGCTGCCCGGTACCCGGGGCGTGGTACCGTTGCCAGTGGTGACAGAGCCCTCATAGGTCGGCTCGGAGACGTTGGTTTCAATGTTGAGGCTGATGCGGCCAGCGGAAAGCACCACCGGCTTGAAGTTCAATTCCACGCCGTAGTTTACCGTCTGCACCGTACGCGATACTGTTGGTCTGTTCGTCGTGTCATCGACCGTGACATCCTGCTGTCCGGCAAGTCGATATTCGCCGCCGACATAGAACTTTGCCTGTTGGCCGGAAATGGCGGTCAAGCTTGGTTCTGCAAGCGTACGCATGACGCCCGCCTGTTCCATGGCGTTGACATAGGATGCAAGGCTTGTGGTGCCGATGGAACCAACCACGCCCCCGAGACCGCCGACCGCGGCAGCGGTGCCGAGATTGGTGGGATTTGCAAACGAGATGCCGCCGCTTGCGGACCTTCCATTGGTGGAGACCGACCCGTTGAAACCAAGCTGTTTGAGAACCTGCCGGCTGACTTCGGCGACGGTTACCTTGAGGGTTACCTGATCTTCGCCTTCAATGGTCAACAGGTTCACGATCTGCGATCTTTGGCGCTCTTCCGCATATATTGCCACGCCGCCATAGGTCGCACCGCCCGTGGCGGTTGAGTTGCGTGTCGTCGCCTCACCACCTTGCAGGAAGGCTTGGGCCAGCTTTTCCGCCTGTGCGGAATCCTGTGGCGTGCGCACTGTGCCTGTCAGTACGATGTTGTCCGAGACGATCTCTACCTTGATGTCCGATTCGGGAAGGAACCGGCGAAGATTTGCCTGCAAACCATCGATATCGCGTTCCACTTCCAGATCGAGGCTAACAATTTCCTCGCCACCTGGGCCGAAGATGAAGATGTTCGTTTGACCGACCGTCTTCCCGAAAAGGTAGATTCGACGGGAGGTGCGCGTTACCGCATCTGCCATGGTAGGGTCGGCCACCAGAATATCATGCGCATCCGCTGGAAGATCGACAACCAGCGCCTTGTTCAGGCCCAGCTTGAGCCGCTTGTGAACGCCTCGCCCCGCCTCGGTGATACGCACCAGATTATCCGATGCAGCGAAAGCCGGTGTCACTCTCAACAGACCCGGGGCGTCCGACAAAACCATACACAGGCTCAGGCCGGCTGCGGCAGAGGCGCGAAATGTTTTCTTCCAAGATGTCACAGCGACCGCTCCCTAAAAATTCCTAGCGCTGAACCGAACCGGTTGTGCCGCTGCTCGTGGCATTGACGATGGTTCCAGATTTAATGACCTGAACCTCGCCCTTGCCGCCACCGGCCAGCAGGTAATCAGCAAATTGAGTATCCGGCTCCTGCACATCGGCAACGGAGCGCAGTGCAAGCGTCAGTCTGTCAGCCATTTGTTGCGCAACGGCGATTACCCGCGCCTGGTCAGGCGTCAGCTCCAGTGTTGCGGTGGTTCCTATGACGGATTGCGTACCATCTTCCTTCTGCTCAATGCGCTGGTCGATGGCGAGAACACGAATATTATTGAGTACATTTTCAGTGCTGTAACCGCCCTGCTCTCTCTTGCGCACCATGATGACATCGACGCGGTCATTGGGCAGGACGAAACCACCAGCACCGGTGGCCACGGAGATTTCAGTGGCAACGGCCCGTTTGCCGCTAGGCAGAATTGAAGACATGATCCGGTTCGACGAATCAGCCACCTTCTCAGCCCGAACGGGCTCGCCATTAAACAGCGGAAGGCGCACCACTGCGCCTGTCAGTTCCTCGATTGCCTGTGGACGGGCAGCTTGCGTGATGAAGCCATCGACCACCCCCCTTTCCGGCCAGCCGATCCAGTGCAGCGATTTCTCGGTCAACCGGGCGCCCACAGGCAGGTTTTCAGCGGAAACCAGCACGTTAACCGTCGGCTCCTTGCGGATGACAGCCTCGGCTGTCTGAACGACGGTCTGTCCACCCGACAGCTTCATTGCCAACAGGCCAGCAAGACCTGCCGCGACGACGGCAACGCTGAGAATGATGATACGGGCGGGTTTCATGGCCAATCCTTGAGGAGTCGGTACGTTTGCGCCGACAATGGACTGCCAATGGTATAATTATGGTTAACGTTCACCTTACAGTGATGGTTAAGGCAAAGTTAAGAGAGGTGGATTACTGCTTTATTATCAAATGAAATACGTAAAAATCATCTCATGGAAATGAAAAGCTGTGGCAATGCCAGTAAAGCACCTGCGCTGATGGCCAAGCCATAGGGAATTTTCTTCGCGGTGGAAAGCGACGGCGGCAGCCGAATGCCGCGGTCTGTCACCAGTCTTGACATCCAGCGGATAAGAAGGACGAGCAACGTTACGATGCCGCCGCAGAATGCCACATTGACGAGAAACACGATAAGGCCCTGGCTCAATCCGAACCAGAGCGCACAAGCCGTTAAAAGCTTTGCATCTCCGCCACCCATGACGTTGAGCGCAAACAAGGCAAAGCAGGCAATGAACACGCAAAGCGCCGCGACGGCCGAGAGGCCGATCGCGGTGATATGCAGACCTGCGACAATGGCCGCAGGAAAGAAAAGTAGCCCGAGTGCCAGTGAGAGCCAGTTCGGGATCTTCATTGTCAGAAGATCGCTTACTGCAGCAACCAAAAGAAACCCAACGAAAGCTAAGAGAAAACCAGCTTCCATCAGTACCTCCCGGACTCGACCTCACACCAAGCAATTGCCGTTGAAATCCTGCCCGGCAACAAGCTTACTTCGCAGCAGCTGTCGCAGCCGTGCTCATCTTCGTCGAGATATTCTGGAAGACGTTATTAAGGTTATTACCAAGCGTAGTGGCACCGGCGATCAGAGCGACGGAAATTAGCGCTGCAATCAGGCCATATTCAATAGCCGTCGCGCCCGACTCTTCCTTCACGAAACGCGCAAAAATCTTGGACATTCGTCTCTCCTACTCCGGGGATCTGAAAACTCAGCCATGCCGACAACCATTTGTCCGCTGTTCGGTGCACCCAAATTACGAGCAGGGCATTTCCAACCGCTTAATAAAGAAGGTTAGTATAGAGTTAAGAGCTGGTTCTGAATGCTTTAGTAAACGAAGATTGAGCGAAAAGTTTAAAATGCGGACTACGCCTCGATCATGAAGCTTTCAGTTGTATAAGCGTTGGCACACAAGGCTTTTTAGGAATCTCGAATTCGACGGCCCGCGTCATAACGAGACAAAATACAGGGCCAGCACTTGTATCAATTTGGGTTTTCGCCACAAGTCGGAACATTAAGACTTCATTCACCAATAATTGTCATGCTCAGAAACAGAACACCGATTCAGAAGGCGCTTTTTCTATGCCATCCACCCTGTTGGTCCGGCTTTCCGCGATTTTGCTTCTTGCAATGCCGTTTTCTGCGACTGCACAAGAAGGCGCCGGATTGCTGCGCGTCTATATGAATCAGGCGCGAATCCTTAAACTGGATCGTCCGGTCAGCAAGGTCATCATTGGCAACGCTCAGGTTGCAGATGCAACGGTTGCCGATCCCAAAACCATCGTTCTGACAGGCCGCGCCTTCGGTGCGACAAACCTCGTGCTGCTCGATGCGGAGGGCAATGCCATTGCAGACGAGCGAATTCTCGTGTCGATCGATGAAGGCAATACGGTGCGTGTGTTCCGCCAGACGGACCGTTCCGTTCTCTCCTGCACGCCCAATTGCGAACAGCACGCTGATACCAGCCAGGCAGCCGCATCGAAGGGTCCGTGAGGTCTAATCAGAATTAGCATCAGAATGTATCGGTCTGGTGCAAATGGAATGAGTCTGGAAACGGAATCTCAACATAATCCGCCTAGCGTCCGTCTCTCTCATGGAGACTGAAAAACGATGTGCCAGGACGCCGGATCGCAATCCGTAGGTTCAGCCTCACCTGCTTCCAAGCGGGTCGGCCGCAGGATATGGCGCTCTCAGGACGGTGCCGCGGCAATCGAATTTGCCATTCTGGCTATTCCCTATTTCATGATTGTTTTTGCAATCATCGAGACCTTTGTTGCCTACACGGCGGAGCAGCTCGTCTCCAATGCCACGGAAACACTATCCAGACAGTTGCGCACCGGCCAAATCACAGTTGGTCTTGGTCGTACCACCGACAAGACCAAAGAGCAGTTTCGTCAGCTTTTCTGCGATGAAGTGTCCATTCTGATCAAATGCTCAGCGGAAGAGATCAAGACGCCCAAGCTGCTCTATCTCGATGTACGCAGCTTCAGCACCTTCGCCAACATACCAACCACTATCCCGCGGCAATCGAACGATCCCTATGCTGATATCGATCCGATTTCCTTTGGGTTTAGCCCAGGCGGGCCGAAGTCGATCAACATGATGCGCGCCTATTATCGTTGGCAGATCATGACCGATCTCATCCGCCCCTATATCACCAACATCCGTCCAAATGGCTCAATGCCGACTGATTTCCTGATCATCGGCACCTCGGCTTGGCAGAGCGAGGATTATCCGTGATGGCGCGTCACCTCACCTCAGAGCATATGGATCGCTTCACAGGCATTCTCCTGCCGGTTCGTCGCTTCCTTGTCGATAAATCGGGTATTGGCGGGGTAGAATTTGCCATTATCGCGCCCATCCTCATCGCGCTCTACATTAGCTGCTTCGAGCTGACCATTGGTTTGAGCGTGTCAAAGCGTGTCACGAAGGCAACCGGTACAGTCGCCGATCTGGTGACGCAGCAGACCAGCGTCAACAAGGCATACCTCTCCGGCATGGTGGATGTGTCGAAGGCGATTTTCGTGCCCTACAATACGAATGCTGCGAAGATTTCACTAAAGATAACTGGCATCAGCATTGATGGGGGCGGCAATCCCAAGGTGAAGTGGTCCTGGGATCAAACCGGCTCAAGGCCTTACGCTGTCGGAACAACCGTAACGGACGTGCCAGGCGACCTGAAAACCCCTAATTCCTTCCTGGTGCGCGCCGAACTTTCCGTTCCACACGAACTCTTTATGGTGTTGCCGGGCGTGCTGTCAGCCGAAACGCGATCCATCACCATCTCGCGCAGCTATTTTTACCGCCAGCGGTTGGGCGACTCAATTGACTGTGTGGATTGCTAGGCTGCACGCCTGAATACCGTCTTTCTGGAATTACGCTTTACCGGACGACCCTGCCGAATATATGAGGGAAAAGACAATTCTCTGAGAGCGAAGTTGCACCAACATTGCAACCTAGCTCCAAGTTCGTATCTGGGTAGATGAATGGCAAGAGCCTTCCTGTTCGTGTTGGATTCCTTTGGTATCGGCGGTGCGCGCGATGCAGAGCGTTATAATGACCTCGGTTCCAATACACTCGGCCATATCGCAGAATTCTGTTCAGCGGGTGCGGCGGATCGAGCGGGTGTTCGCCAGGGACCCTTGAGCCTGCCCAACATGTCCGCGCTTGGTCTCGTGCATGCAGCAAAACTCGCTACAGGCGAATTTCCGGCAGGAATGGCTGTTCCACAAAAAACCTTCGGTATTTATGGCGCAGCGGCGGAAGTCTCCAAAGGCAAAGACACGCCCTCGGGTCACTGGGAAATCGCAGGTGTGCCGGTCACGTTCGATTGGGGATATTTCTCCACAGAAGGCGATGCCTTCCCTCCAGAACTTGTCGAGGCCATATGCCAAGAGGCTGAACTTCCCGGCATTCTGGGAAATTGCCATGCATCCGGCACTGATATCATCGCCCGGCTCGGTGAGGAGCATATCCGCAGTGGCAAACCGATCTGCTACACTTCTACCGACTCCGTTTTCCAGATCGCCGCGCATGAAAGGCATTTCGGGCTCGAACGCCTTTTGAAGCTCTGTGAGATCGTCCGTCGCCTGCTGGACCCTCTGAATATCGGGCGTGTGATTGCCCGACCTTTTGTTGGTGAAACACAGCAAACATTTGAGCGCACCGGCAATCGGCGTGATTTCTCTGTTTTACCGCCGGAGCCCACCCTGCTGGATCGGTTGATTGAAGCGGAACGCAAAGTTCATGCGGTGGGTAAAGTGGGCGATATCTTTGCCCATCAAGGTGTCACCCGCGTCATCAAGGCAAATGGCAATAAAGCGCTGATGGATGCCACTTTACAGGCCATGGACGAGGCAGAGGATGGTGATCTCGTTTTTACCAACTTCGTCGATTTCGATATGATTTACGGCCACCGCCGCGATGTTGCTGGCTATGCCGCCGCATTGGAAGAATTCGATAAGCGGTTGGGTGAAGTCAGCCGCAAATTACGCCCCAACGATTTGCTCGTCATGACGGCTGACCATGGTTGCGATCCCACATGGCGGGGTACAGACCATACTCGTGAGCGGGTGCCGATCCTTGCCTTCGGGCCGGGCATTCCACCGCGATCCGTTGGCCTTCGCACCACCTTTGCCGATATCGGCGAAACGATAGCCAAACATCTGGGCGTTGCGCCTGGAAAGCACGGACGGAGCTTCCTTTGACCGCACATCTTCTAAAGGCAGAAATTCATTGCCATATCGAAGGAGCAGCCCCTCCCGCCCTCGCCCTTGCTCAGGCACGGCGTTATGGCGTTGATCCAACCAGCTTTATGCAAGGCGAAACCTATGCATGGACGAACTTCGCCGAATTCATTCAAGCTTATGATCGCGTGGCCGCCCTGTTTCGCACGCGTGAAGATTACGCTCTTCTGACCGAGAGCTACCTGACAGAACTTGCTGTCGCCAACACGATCTACAGCGAGATCATTATCTCGCCGGACCATGGCGACCGGATCGGGCTCGGCGCGGATGCTTATCTCGATGGCATATGTGAAGGCATTCATGCTGCGGAAGAAAAGCATGGCATCATCACGCGCATCATCGTGACGGGCGAACGCCACTTTGGCCCGGAAAGCGTCATCAGGGCTGCTCGCTATGCAGCCGCAAGCCGCAATCCCTTGATCACAGGCTTCAACCTGGCTGGTGAGGAGCGTATGAACAAGGTGGCAGATTATGCGCCTGCCTTCGATATTGCGCGCGATGCGGGCCTTGCCCTCACCATCCATGCGGGCGAAGTGTGCGGTGCTTTCAGTGTGCGCGATGCGCTCGATCTCGTTCGTCCGGCTCGCATCGGCCACGGCGTTCGCTGCATCGAGGACGCAGAACTCGTGCGGCGGCTGGTGGAGGAAAAGGTGGTTCTGGAAGTCTGCCCTGGCTCCAACGTTGCGCTCGGCGTTTTCCCGGATTTCACGAGCCATCCATTGCCGCAGCTTTTTGAAGCGGGCGTTCGCGTGTGCATCAACTCCGACGATCCACCCTTCTTCCGCACCTCGCTGTTGAGAGAATACGAGATCGCTGCATCGGTCATGAACTTCTCTGACGCTGACATCAACAGCATGACCCGCACGGCGCTTGAATGCGCATTCGTTGATGAGACTACACGGCAGGCCCTTCTCGCCCGTTTCGATAAAGCGGTTGAAGCGGCTGGGGATCGCGACACAAACCGCACTTGAGTGCCGCTTGAGTGCTTGCGGTATGCGCCATTTCCGTAGATGAAGAAAGCATAAGAGAAATAAGAAGAGCGAAGGCAGGTTCTCATGGACGGCGTTACAGTCATCAATCATCCGCTGGTGCAGCATAAGCTTACCATCATGCGGCGCAAGGAAACCTCGACATCGAGCTTCCGTCGCCTGCTGCGGGAAATTTCCACCCTGCTGTGCTACGAGGTCACACGTGATCTCGAACTGACGATGGAAACTATCGAAACGCCGCTGACTGAGATTCAGTCTCCCATTCTTGAAGGCAAGAAGCTGGTGTTTGCCTCTATCCTGCGAGCTGGTAACGGCTTGCTGGAAGGCATGTTGGAACTGGTGCCAGCCGCTCGCGTGGCCCATGTGGGCGTTTACCGAGATCATGAAACGCTGCAAGCGGTCGAATACTACTTCAAGGCCCCAGACGCGCTGTCGGAACGCCTGGTCATCGTGGTCGATCCCATGCTTGCCACCGGCAATTCCTCCATCGCAGCCATTGAAAAGCTGAAGGAACGGGGCGCGAAAAATATCCGCTTCCTTTGCCTGCTGGCCGCACCGGAAGGCATCAAGAACTTTCGCGAAGCCCATCCAGACGTGCCGATCTTCACGGCCTCCATCGATAGCCACCTTAACGAGAAGGGCTACATCATGCCCGGCCTCGGCGATGCCGGCGACCGCATGTACGGAACGAAGTAAGCCTTTCTTTACCCAACCGCCAAGGATGCCTGAAACTCACTGTTTCGGGCATTTTTCGTTTAGGCTTTTCGCGTCAATCTGGCTTCGAATATCGCCGGATTATTCTATGCTTCGCCCAGTTCTGTTTTTTGTTTGCATTGCCATCGTCGCCTCACAGGTACCCTACCTGATGCGATACGAAACCGCCTTGCCGAAAAGCGGATCACCGCAAAGCGTTGATACCGCGACCTCTCCTACACCCAGCCCATCAAGCAATGGCGGATCGGTTCTTCTCAGCGCCGATGCGCGTGGGCATTTCCTCGGCAGCTTCAGGCTGAACGGAAAACAAGTGGACGGTATGGTCGATACGGGTGCCAGTTCCATCGCCATCAATGAAACGACAGCGCGAAGACTTGGATTCACCGCCAACGGATTGGATTATCGCTACTCCGTCGGCACAGCCAACGGAACGACCAAGGGGGCACTCGTCAAACTGGATCGGGTCGAGATCGGCAATATCCGTGTTCGGGATGTCGATGCCATGGTGCTGAAGGATGAGGCGCTGACTGGCACCCTGATCGGTATGACCTTCCTGAAACGACTTTCATCCTTTCAGGTGGAAGGCGCATCGATGCGCCTCACGCCATAGAATATTCCCAGAAGAACTGTGCAGCGGCTTCCTGTCCGAATACGCGCTCACTCTCTTGTTCAGGCTATCTTCTTCGCAATGACGGGCCGCGCCAGCACCGGAACATCCGTCAATGTGTAGAGCGAAGCCACTCGTGCGGCTGCCCTATCGGCAGAGTCCTGGTCCGCCCCATGCACATAGGCAATTGGCTCGCCCTTCTCCACCCGCGTTCCAAGCGGAAGAATGCGATCCAGCCCGACACGGTGATCAATCTCGTCGGAGGGTCGAAGGCGTCCGCCGCCCAGTTCTACAATGGCCAAGCCTATGCCACGCGTATCGCAAGCTGAAAGATAACCGGCTTCGGGTGCCGTGACAGCCGTGATGAAGGGTGCGCGGAACATGTGGTCTTGCGGGTGGCGCACGAAATCCATAGGTCCGCCGAGCGCGTGAACCATGCGTGAGAATGTCTCCAGCGCACGGCCCGAGCTCACGGCCTTCTTCGCCTTCTCGCGGCCAGCTTCGAGACTATCTACCACACCTGCCTGCAACAGCATTTCTGCTGCGAAGGCGAGTGTAACGGTCTCAATCCGCGTGCCTTCCTTCTTGCCTTCCAGAAACTCTATGCAGTGAACAACTTCCAGCGCATTACCCGCAGCATCGGCCAGCGGTTCGTTCATATCGGTCAACATGGCAGATGCCTTGACACCAGAGCCATTGGCAACGTCAACCAATGCCTTGGCCAGCGCCTCAGCATCTTCCGGCTTCTGCATGAAAGCGCCATTGCCGAACTTCACGTCCAGTACGAGACTATCCAACCCCTCCGCCAGCTTCTTGGAGAGAATGGACGCCGTGATGAGGGGAATGGATTCCACCGTCGCCGTTACATCGCGAACGGCATAGAGACGACGGTCAGCCGGTGCCAGATTGCTTGTCTGGCCAATAATGGCGCAGCCAACATCCTTGATCGTCTTTTGCAGCATCTCGGTGCTGGGCATGATCTGGTAGCCGGGAATGGATTGCAGCTTGTCCAGCGTCCCACCCGTATGACCCAAGCCTCGACCGGAAATCATTGGCACGGCCAGACCACATGCGGCAGCGATGGGTGCGAGCATAAGGGATACATTATCCCCCACGCCGCCTGTGGAATGCTTGTCCGCCAGCGGTCTTGCCCGCTCCCATTGCAGCACATCGCCGGAATCCCGCATGGCCAGCGTCAGCGCGATGGTTTCCTCACGGCTCATGCCCTGAAAGAAGACAGCCATGGCGAAAGCTGCAACCTGACCCTCGGTAATGGTCTCTCTTGTCAGGGCAGCGATAAAGCTTCGAATTTCCTCAACGGAAAGAGTTTGTCCGTCGCGCTTGCGACGGATGATTTCCTGCGGCAGCATCATATCAATATCCGCTCGATGGAACGGATGAAGTCGTGCCCGAAAGAACAGACTGAATATCGTCCAGCAGACCGGATGCCCCGAAACGGAAGGTTGAGGGCATCAGCCAATTCGCACCCATGATCGTTTCTGCAAGCCGCAGATAGAGATCCGCATCGGCCACGGTTGAAATTCCGCCCGCAGGTTTGAAGCCCACCTTTTTGCGGCTATCGCGAATAGCTTGCAGCATGATGTCGGCTGCCTCCAGCGTCGCGTTCACTTGAACCTTGCCAGTTGAGGTCTTGATGAAATCTGCCCCTTCTGCAATGGCCAGTTCGGAAGCACGACGGATGAGCGACGCTTCCTTCAGCTCGCCAGTCTCCAAAATGACCTTCAGACAGGCCTTGGGGCAGGCAGCGCGTACGGCACGCACCATCTCGCTGACGCTCGTCTCATCACCGGCCATGAATTTCCGGTAGGGGATAACCAGATCGATCTCGTCCGCGCCATCCTCAATCGCTTTACGCGTCTCCTCGACAACCGTTTCCACGGGCAAATCGCCGCCAGGAAAATTCACGACAGTCGCGATGCGAATGGCATTGGACTTGCCCAGGATAGAACGAGCCTGCGCCACGAAACGCGGCCAGATGCAAATGGCTGCACTGTCTCCACTCGGCCCATGCGCACGTTTGCAGAGGGTCTCGATAGCAGCGGCATCGCAATCGTCACGCAGATTGGTCAGATCCAGCAGTGATAGCGCAAACGCGGCGACCTCACGCGGGCCCAGCAGTTCCATGGTGATCCCTCCCGGCTTCGTCGGAGAATTCATTCTTAACCTTCAATCGATGAGGCGCAACCCAATGCGCTTGATGCATTAAACAGCTTCGCCACCTTGAGCGAAGCAACGGCTTAAGGAATTTGATCCTGGCCGAACATGGCTTTCAAAATCTCGGCGAGACGCCTTCCGCCCTTGGGCGCCATTTCCTTGGTTTCTTCATGTGACAGTTCATTTCCAGTCATGCCCGCCCCATAATTGGTGATGACGGAGCATGCGGCAACCCTCAAACCAACATGACGCGCGAGTATGACTTCTGGCACAGTGGACATTCCAACGGCATCGGCACCCAAAAGTCGCGCCATGCGAATCTCTGCCGGTGTCTCGAAGCTCGGGCCCGAGAACCACATGTATACGCCCTGAAACAAGGGGTTTCCCGTGCGAATGGAAGCATTGCGAATAGCAAGCGACAGAGCCTCGTCATAGGCATTGGTCATGCCCACGAAACGGCGGTCTCCGCCTGTTCCAATCAGCGGATTCATGCCGGAAAAATTGATGTGGTCAGTCAACTGCATGACCGATCCGGGCGGCATATCTTCCCGCAACGATCCAGCGGAATTCGTCAGAATGAGCGACTGCACACCCAGACCCTGCAGCACTTCGATGGGAAAACGCATGGCTGCCGCGTCGCCATGCTCATAGTAATGCGCGCGACCGGACAACATGATGACCGGGTGCTTGCCAAGAACGCCTGCGACCAGTTCTCCCGCATGGCCGGTCACACCGCTTTTGGGGAATCCCGGTAGTTCGGAATAGGACAGGCGAATGGGATCGGCAATTTCACCCACCAATGAGCCAAGACCAGAGCCCAAAACAATGGCATGGCGCGGCATCAAGCCGTCGAAGCGATCAACCAGCAGATCGATGACAGACCTCATCCAAGGATCTCGGTCTTGAAGGAGAAGGGCAAGAGCTCTTCCATGGTCATGGTCTTTTGCACTCCCACCTCGTCGCACAGGTAGACACGTGTCTCAGGACCGGCAAATTCGGCGATCTTCTGGCGGCAACCGCCGCAGGGCGGGCAGAGCGCCAGCTTTTCGGCGATGACGGCCAGTTCGACGATTTTGCGACCACCACCCATCACCATGTTGCCGATGGCCGTAGGCTCAGCGCACCAGCCTTGGGGAAATGACAGGTTCTCGATGTTTGCGCCAACATAGACCTTGCCATCATCGGCACGAATGGCGGCACCCACCGGAAACTTGGAATATGGCGCATAGGCCTTCGACATCGCATCGCGTGCCGCTTCGAAAAGATCGTGGGACATGGAAACTCAACGCTCCTTCGTATAAGGCACGCCACCTGCCTTTGGCGGATGCGCAATACCGATGAACCCTGCCAGCAGAATACAGGTGAGGATATAGGGCAGTGCCTGGAAAATCTGCACCGGCACTTCGCCAATGCCCGGGACAGCCTTGCCCTGCATAAAATTGGCAAAGGCATCAAGGAAGCCGAACAGCAGGCAGGCAAACATCACTGGAACCGGCTTCCATTTGGCAAAAATGAGCGCGGCAAGCGCGATATAGCCCTTGCCCGCAGACATATCCTTGATGAAAGCGGCCGATTGCGCGATTGAGAGATAGGCACCTGAGAAACCGCAGAGGAAGCCTGCGACGATGACAGCGCGATAACGCAGCCATGTGACGGAAATGCCCGCCGTATCCACCGCACCGGGGTTTTCACCCACGGCACGCAGGCGAAGACCGAAGCGTGTGCGGAACAGAACCCACCAGGAGATTGGAACGGCAGCGAAGGCCAGATAGGTCAGGATATTGTTGCCGGAAATGACATTGGCATAGAGCGGGCCGATGTAGGGCACATCACGCATGGCATCGGCAAAGGGTAGGATGATGGGCGAGAAGCGCGCCTCACCAGCCAGCTGCGGTGTGCGCCCGCCCTGCCCGAACCAGGCTTGGCCCAGAACAATCGTCAGGCCCGCCGCCACGAAGTTCAGCGCCACCCCGGAAACAATCTGGTTGCCACGATTGGTGATCGAGGCAAAACCGTGGATCAGCGAAAAGACGATCGAGACGCCAATGCCGCCCAGAAGGCCAAGCCAGGGATTACCTGTAATGTAGGCGACGCAGGCGGAGGCAAAAGCTGCCGCCAGCATTTTTCCTTCCAGGCCGATGTCAAACACACCTGCGCGCTCAGAAAACAGGCCGGCTAGGGCTGTAAACAGCAGCGGGATCGACAGGCGAATGGTCGAGCCGAGGATGCTGACGACGATATCGAAGAAATCCATGACGTCCTCCTCAGGCTCGTTTGAAACGCTGGTACAGCGTAACCATGGCTGGTCGGAACATATATTCCAGCGCTCCCGCAAAAAGGATCACCAAGCCCTGGATGACCACGATCATTTCGCGTGTGATGTTCGGCATCTCGAAAGAAAGGTCAGCCCCTCCCTGATAGAGAATTCCGAACAGGAGGGCTGCGAAGATTATGCCAACGGGATGACTGCGTCCCATAAGCGACACAGCAATACCGACAAAGCCCGCGCCACCGACGAATTCCACCTGAAGGCGCGCAGATGCACCCATGACCGGGTTCAGCGCCATCATGCCCGCAAGACCACCGGAGATCAGCATAGCGATGATAACCGTGCGCGAATAGGGAATGCCTGCATAGACGGCAGCGGATGGGCTGATGCCGAGTGTGCGCATTTCATAGCCCAGCTTGGTGCGCCAGATCAGCAGCCACACCAGAAAGCACATCACCAAAGCGATGATGAAGGACACATTGAACGGAGCCGGGCCCAGCTTTGCACCGAATATTGCCATCAACCAATCCAGCTTCGGCAATTGGCCACCAGGAAGGAAGGTGCGCGTTTCTGGTGCCATCTTGCCCGGGACGATGAACACATTCACCAACAGATACACCATCAGCGCCGCAGCGATGAAATTGAACATGATGGTGGTGATGACGACATGGCTACCGCGCTTGGCCTGAAGCCAGGCTGGAATGAAGGCCCAACCGGCACCGAAAACCGCAGCTCCGATGACGGCAAACGGCATGGTCACATACCAGGGAACATAGTGGTCGAGCGAAAGCGCCACGAGTGCGGCACCCAAACCACCGATATAGGCCTGCCCTTCAGAACCGATATTGAACAGTCCCGCATGGAAGGCCACTGCCACGGAGAGGCCGGTAAAGATAAAGCTCGTGGTGTAGAACAGCGTAAAGCCGATGGCGTCGCCGCGACCAAGCGCCCCCTCAATCAACAGCTTCAACGCCTCGATTGGGTTTTCGCCGATCCACCAGACCACGATGCCTGAGATGAAAAACGCCACGATCAGATTGAGCAGCGGTATCAATCCGTATGTGATCCAATTGGGAAGGGGTACGGAGGCGGTGCTCATAGGCAGCTTGTCCTGAAACGCAGAATGCCACGGAAAATCACTGCTGCGTCCGTTGGCTCATGGCTGAAAGAGTAATGGGTGCTAGCACGAAGGCTGAGGTATGTAAGTTTCGCGCTCATGCAGCAATCCCCGCCATCATCAGGCCCAAGGTCTGCTCGCCTGCATCAGCGGTCTTCTCGCCGACCACCTTGCCCGCGAACATCACGATGATGCGGTCGGAAAGCGAGCGAATCTCATCAAGTTCCACGGAAACAAGAAGAACGGCTTTCCCGGCATCGCGCATATCGACGATACGGCGGTGAATGAACTCGATAGCACCGATGTCGACGCCGCGTGTCGGCTGACCGATGATCAGCGCCTTTGGATCGCGCTCGATTTCACGCGCCACGACGATCTTCTGCTGGTTGCCGCCAGAAAAGTTTGCCGTCTTTAGATGTGGGTTCGGCGGGCGAATATCGTATTTCTCGATCTTCTCCACCGCTTCGGCCTCAATGGCTTTCAGGTCGAGCAGCGCACCTTTTCCGTATTTTGGATCGCGATGGTAGCCGAGCACGGCATTCTCATATTCTTCGAATTTCAAAACGAGGCCCATGTGGTGCCGGTCTTCCGGGATGTGGGCAAGACCTATATCGCGAAGGCGCGCCGGGTCCGCTCCCGCAATTGGTTGTCCGTCAATCAGGATTTCCCCGGAGGATGGCTTGCGGATACCGGCAATGGCCTCCAGCAGTTCGGACTGCCCGTTTCCTGCTACGCCTGCGATACCGACGATTTCCCCTTCGCGCACGTCGAAGGAGACATTATCCACCATGGTCACACCACGGCTGTCCTTAACTGTGAGATTTTTGACCGATAGCAGAACCTTGCCGGGATTGGCTTCGCCCTTTTCAACGCGCAGGAGCACACGCCGGCCTACCATCAGCTCCGCAAGTTCTTCCACCGTGGTTTCAGCCGTCTTGCAGGTGGCCACCATTTCACCGCGACGCATGACGGACACTTCGTCTGTAATCGCCATGATCTCGCGCAGCTTGTGCGTGATGAGAATGATCGTCTTGCCCTGATCGCGCAGCACCTTCAACACCTTGAACAGGTGGTCGGCCTCCGCTGGCGTCAACACGCCGGTCGGTTCATCGAGGATCAGAATATCCGCACCCCGGTAGAGAGCCTTCAGGATCTCCACACGCTGCTGCGTTCCAACCGGCAGATCCTCGATTACAGCATCCGGATTGACCTTCAGGTCATATTCGCTTTCCAGGCGCTTCAATTCCTTGCGCGCGGCAGAAACCCCCTTGGCCAGCAACTGCCCGCCTTCTGCGCCCAGCATGATATTTTCGAGAACCGTGAAGTTCTCAACCAGCATGAAATGCTGGTGCACCATGCCGATGCCGGAGGCGATCGCAGTCTGGCTGTCCTTGATGCTCAGGGCTTGGCCATTGATACGGATTTCGCCGCTATCAGCCTGGTAAAAGCCATAGAGGATGGACATGAGCGTGGATTTCCCAGCACCATTCTCACCAATGATGCCGTGGATCGTGCCCTTCTCCACCTTCAAATTGATATTCTTGTTGGCATGAACAGCACCGAAGCTTTTATCGATGCCCACCAGTTCAATTGCTGGATTCTGGCTCACGCGCACTGCCTTTCTTTCCGGAAGCCGGACATGAAGAGGGCGTATGATGCAGATAACACCATACGCCCCTTGTTCTTTCTTACATCGGGCAGCTGTTGTCCGACATGTAGTCGTGAACCTTCACGGTTCCGGCAATGATATCAGCCTTGGCCTTTTCAACCGCGGTCTTCATTTCCGGTGTGATCAGCTTGGCATTGTTATCGTCAAGAGCATAAGCCACGCCGTCTTCCTTCACGCCGTTGCTCTGAATGCCGCCGGAGAACTTGCCGTCCGCAGTATCCTTGTAGGCGTTGTATACGGCGAGATCGACGCGCTTGACCATGGACGTCAGAACGGAGCCTGGGTGCAGGTGGTTCTGGTTGGAGTCAACGCCGATGGAATATTTCTTGTTGTCGGCTGCGGTCTGGAGCACGCCGAGACCACTTGCGCCTGCTGCTGCGTAAATCACGTCGGCGCCCTGGTCGATCTGGTTCTTGGTCAACTCACCACCGCGAACCGGGTCGTTCCACGCCGCACCCGTGGTGCCGATCATGTTCTGCAAGTATCCGATCTTCGGGTTCGCTGCCTTGGCGCCCTGCGCATAACCGCAGGCAAACTTGCGGATCAACGGAATATCCATGCCGCCGACGAAGCCGACCTTGCCGGATTTGGAAGCCATGCCGGCGAGAACGCCGACGAGATAGGAACCTTCTTCTTCCTTGTAGACGACCGAGCGAACGTTCGGCAGGTTCACGACGGAATCCACGATCACAAACTTGGTGTCAGGGAATTCACCGGCAACCTTTTCCATGGCGGACGTCCAGGCAAAGGAAACGGCCACGACAGGGTTGAAGCCTTTGGACGCGAAGTTGCGAATGGCCTGCTCGCCCTGTGTATCGCTGGTAGGCTCGAAATCGCGGTAATCGGTACCGGTTTCCTTCTTGAACTTCTCAGCACCCTGATAGGCTGCCTCGTTGAAGGATTTATCGAACTTGCCGCCGGTGCCGTAAACCAGCGCCGGCTTCACATCGGCAGCCAATGCCGTGGTGGAAAGCGCGGCCATCGCAAGGAGAGTAAGAAGGGATTTCTTCATCGTGCAGCCCTATTATTTTTACAGTTCATCGTGGGTCCCCCCGCACGCCCATCAGGGCATGTCTGCGGATGCCAGCTTTGTTATTATGCCTGGCGAGGCCTTATCCTTGCATGGCTTCAATCGAAATTCACCAGAAATTTTTCAACTGGTAAAAAAGGCACGACTTGACCACGAACTGCGCAGAAAGAGCGGCGGAGCTGCACACTGCCGCCGCTATCTGCTGAAAGTTTCGTCAGTTCATTCGCCATCAGGGCAGGAAACGCCCGTACCCTTCAAGCCGCAATAGCCACCAGGGTTCTTCGCCAGATACTGCTGATGATAATCTTCCGCATAGAAGAACTCTTCGGCAGGAGCAATTTCGGTCGTGATCTTCGACGTCTTTCCGGCAGCCTCAAGTGCCTGCTGGAACCGATCCCTCGCAGCCTTGGCCGCATTCAGTTGTTCTGGCGTTGTCGTATAGATCGCCGAACGATAGGTCGTGCCAATATCATTACCCTGGCGCATACCCTGCGTCGGGTCATGCTCTTCAAAGAAGGTTTTCAACAGCGTGTCATAGCTGATGACGGCAGGATCAAAGACAACCTTCACGATTTCCGCATGCCCGGTCATGCCGGTGGTCGTCTCATGATAGGTGGGGTTTTTCGTGATGCCACCCTGGTAACCGACCGCAGTGACCCAGACGCCCGGCATTTTCCAGAACAGGCGTTCCGCGCCCCAGAAGCAACCCATGCCCAGATAAGCAACGTGCATATTATCGGGATAGGGACCTTTTAGCGGATTGCCATTGACGAAATGATGCGTCGCCGTCGGCAAAGCCTCATCACGGCCAGGCAGCGCCGTATCACTGGTTGGCATCACCGTCTTCTTGTTGAACATATCGATGAGAAACATCATGAACCTCCTTCAATATGGCGCATGCGAGTGTTGCTAAACGAGCAATGGTTCCGCGCGGCGACGTCGATAACCGATCATCCAGAATACGAGAGACAGGCCAAGCAGGACCACGAAGGCCGGCTGCGCAATCACAATGGCTGCACCGCTGCGCCAGGCTTCAGGGTGAATGTAGTGTTCCACCCATTGCTTTACCAGTGCGAGCGTCGAGGGGCTGAACGAGAGCCAGTCGGTCTCGAAACTCGTCAACGTCACCTTGAAGGACGCGACAGACGCGATCGAATCCACCGTGCCTGCAGCAATAGCCGCTAGAAGACAAAGCAGGCTGAGGAAACGGAAGAAAAAGGCCATGGGCAAACCCGTTCAGCTCAAGTTTCGGCGGTATGGCGCCAAACCTATACGTGTCATCAAGGGTTGGCAATCAGGCCAATTGCCCGCCTAAGCGTCTCTCGGCTGTGGGTGGAGTCATAAATCTTTCAAAAGCGGGTTGATCCTTTGAAATTCATAGGTATATATCCGCCCCGACCGCTGCTTCGCGAGACTTTCCGACGCAGCCCTTGGATCAAGGACAGGTGGCCGAGTGGTTGAAGGCGCACGCCTGGAACGCGTGTATACGTGAAAGCGTATCGAGGGTTCGAATCCCTCTCTGTCCGCCATCCACTCTTCCTTCTTAAATATCATTCGCAGACCGGTCCGCTTTACGCCTCAGGCTCCGGCCTAGCTGAGATATAGCGCCGCGCAACCAGCCAGCAGCCAACGGCCCAGGCAGCGCCCGCGCACCAACCACCCAAAACGTCCGTTGGATAATGAACACCAAGAAAAATACGGCTGATGCCGATGATCAGCGTCAGGAATAGCGCAGTACCGATCATGAAAAGGCGTGTTGCCGGGGTTTTCTGCGTGCGTGATAACAGGGCACCAAGTGTAAGATAGGTTACCGCAGAAAGCATGGCGTGGCCGCTTGGAAAGCTCAGGTCACTCACATCCACCAGATGCGGAACGATATCCGGTCGCGGTCTTGCAATGGCAATCTTCAGTGCTGAGCTTACGAGCCACCCCCCAAGAATAGAGCAGGCTGTGAAGATGGCGATGCTGAAGCGGCGTGACAACAGGAGGTAGGCGGTTGTGAGGCCTGTCATCAAAGCCAGCACGGTCACGCCGCCAAGCGCGGTTATATCCTTCACCGCATGGGAAACCCAGAAGGGACCGATGGTTTGACCCAGGTTATCTGTTTGCCGCAGCAGAAGAAGCAGGGTTTCATCCAGCGCATGTGTGTCGCCCTCCAGAACTTCCCCTGCGATCGTCGCGAACAGGAAAAGGCCGCCAGCCAGAATGGCGAAAGAGATGAGGGTGACAAATTCCACCCCACGCAGGCGTTCTATGAAATACCCTGTTACCTTACCTTGCAGCATTCAGATTCCATATCCTTCTTAATCAAATAGGCAGCGCACCTCGCGCCTCGGCCATGCTTGGCGGTGTAATCTTGCGGTAACGCGCTTCGACAAAGCTGTATAAACCGAAACTACCAAGGCCAAGCCCCATCAACACATAGAGCAGTCCGCCAAATGGCAACTGCCGCACCCATGTCAGCGCATCAGCCATGCTTCCTGCCTGAGCAGGATCGACCGTAAACGCGGCGTAGAAAAAGAACGTGCTGATAATGAGAAATACGCATCCCTTGGCAATCAGGCCAAAGACGCAAAAAATGTCGAGAGTGGAATGTGCGCGCGCATCGAAAGACAAATATTTGTGATAGCCTCTTGTTACGGCCTTCACGATATGGGCAATTCCCGCACCGAGGATACATGCGGCGACAATCGCAACCAGAACTCGGCCCAGCGGTTGCTGCATCAGCCACGCAGTCCAGCTTTTGGACCCGTCACCAGACCCACCTCCACCTAGCTCCAAAGCATGCCCGCCTGCGAAAATGGCAAGACCGCCATAGGTAATTGCGCTCACGAGCAGACCCGCGCGCACCACATAACCTTTAAGATTATCCGGGTGGTGATCTGCGTTACTCACCGCCTGAATGAGCCGCCAGAGGATAAATCCCACCATCGCAACGGCAACGATACCCAGCCAGACCCGTCCTAGCGGTTGGCTCAGAACCAGTTGAAGCGCCGATTTGGAATCAGGGCTGCCACCACCGAGGCTGCCGAGCAAAGCCATCAGGCCGACAAGCACATAGACAAGGCCCCGGGCCGCATATCCAGCACGGGCGAACAGTTCAAGTTTCCGTGTCGTATCCATTCGCCAATCCATCAAAGCATAAGGCCCGTCAACGTTTGACGGGCCTTTATTGTTGCAAGCTAATATAGAATTCAATGCGGGCGAGTGGCCTGGGAGCCATTGCCGTTCTGTTGGAATTGGTGAGCCTCTTCGGTAATGCGCTCCTTGGCAGCAGCGTGAACATCGGAGGCAACAGCAGCGGCAGAACGAGAAACGTCCGTGGCTACCGCTTCAGCTCGATCAAGCGCATTGGACGCCTGCGCAGCAACCTTGCCCCTCACCTGATCGGACATTTCGCCCATCATTTCATCTTCGCGTTCAGTGCGCGGCAAGGTCGCGCCGATTGCTGCACCCACGGCGAAGGCGAGCGCACCCCCAACCAGCGGCTGGTCACGGAACTGGCGCATGATCGTTTCATTCAAAGCCTGAGCCGAATCGCGTACAGAAGCACCCATATCCATGGAAGCCTTGCCCGCGGAGCGGCCTGCTTCCGAGACGTGGCGGGTCGCCCGTGCAGCCGAATGCTTCAGATCTTCCCAGGAGGCAGCGATCCAGCCGGAAGCATCGTCAAACAGCTTGCCGGTTTCGTCGCGGATATCATGCATCTGCCTGCCAGCTTTGTCCGCAAAACCTCGATAGCTACGGCCAGCTTCATCCGTGAAGTGACCTGCACGTCGGCCTGTTTCATCCGTCAGCGCCTTGAAGCGGCTGCCGGCCTCGTCGGCGAAATGGCTGTAGCGATGCGCACCATCCTGCTGCACTGGGCCGGTTCGGCGAACAGAACCTGTCACTGGCGCAAGCGGATGCTCCACGTCACGAACCTCGGCCGTTGTCGTGGTTCTCTGGCCAGACATCAGCCAGGCAAGGCTCACACCCATCAAAGCAACGGGAATGGGGTTCGTCTTCATGGAGGTGGTGAAGTTCGATAAAAACTCGCCGCCGCCGCTCGACTTGGCATAGGCTAAAGCTTCGTCGATCATCTGGCCCGGAGACATGCGGCTCTGGATTTCATCCAGCTTGGCACCGATACGCTCGCGGTCTTTCTCGATCTCGCGTTCAATCTCTTCCGGCCGTGCGTCGTTTGTATAAGACATCAGGTTCTCTCCTTCAGCACCTGGGCATCACGACGCAGTGACGTCGCGGTGCGATCCATCGTCATCGAATTTCCCTTGAGCACGGAAAGCCCGCGTGAAATCATGCCCCAGCCGATCAAGGCTACGATGACACCCACGACGACTGCGGCAATGGCATCGGCATTACGTTCGGCAAACCCCATGTTCAGCAGCAGCGCCGAAAGGCCACTCACCACGGCGGCCAGAAGAACGCCGATGGCACCAATGGCAAAGACGAGACCAGCCGCGAGCATTTCCACACCGCTCATGGCGCGAGAGACCTTTTCGGAGGCTTCTGCCTTGGCAAGGTTGATTTCCTTGCGAAATAGCCCGGATACATCGGCAACCAGGCCTGTCACAAGTTCTGACAAGGGACGATTATCAGTCTGGTTAGACATTGGATGCTCCCGTGCTGTTCAGGGTTGCGGAGGGGGAGGACTTAAGGCTTTCTGCAGGTTTCACGGCGGCGCTCGTTCTGTGCGGCGTGTGCGAGGCCTGGCGACTTGCCGATGCGCCGATAAAGCGACTGGCAGCCAGACCCGCCATGGCGGCAAGGCTTAGGAAAGCGAGCGGCTGGCGACGACCGAAGTCTTCAGCCATACCGGCTACTTCGCTCATGTTCTTGCCCTTGATGTCTTCCGCGAAGCGCTGAACGGTCTGCCCCATCTGGCGAGCAACACGCCCGATCTCCCGGTTCTCGCCCTGCTCCAGTTCGGAGCCAACCCGTTGGATGGCATCAGCGATGCCTGCCACGCGCTCAGCAGCATAGCCTTTTTGCTGCTCGGCCATGTCTTGCGCCTTGGCGCTGGCATGGTCCATCTGTTCCTTCGCCATATCGCGCACGGCGTGCACGTCGTCCTGCACCTGTTGGCGCAGATTGGCAGGAGTTTGAGCCTGAGGCTGGTTCTGTGGAGCAGTGGATGAGACAGAGGTACGCGGCGCTTCCGGTCTCAAATTGCCATAAGTGGGGTTGGAACTGGGGGTGGGGTTAGGGCGGTCACCCCCGAAACTTGTCGGGTCCCTGTCTGCCATGAAACTCTCCTGTTGTTGGTACGGGTGATGACCGACCGAACAGGAGTCCTGCTGGAATGTTCCAAACTTGAATTAGCCGATAAATTTCCGCGTGATGAGCAAGCCGAGCGCCGCTGCAGTTCCGCTCAAGACCGTCCCCCAGGCCATATCCACGAGACTCATGGCAAGCGGCCAATTTTTTAATGTCGAAAGGTTGGTGATGTCATAGGTGCCGTAAGCAATCAGGCCGAGGATTGCGCCAGCCAAAAAGGCTTGGCCTATGCTGCCACCGGAGAGATAAGGCTGCACCGCAAAATAAACGAGGCCGGCGACATAGATGAGGTAGAAAATGCCTGCTGCGACAAAATCCGGTCTGTCGCGCATCATGTCGCCCAACTGGCTGCGATAGAATGTGGTTGCAACTTTGCCGAGCCAGATAAAATCGAGGCCGAAGAACACGGCCGCGGTTGCGAGATAAGCAACAAGATAAACGAACATGGGAGCTTTCCTCTCGCACCAAGCGAAAGGGCGACATTGCGTCGCCCCTTTCTAATTCATCAGATTTTCAGGATCGGCTGGATCATGCGAACGATCCAACTGGAGAATTTGAGTGGTGCCTCGGTGACCGCAAGACAGATACAGTCTTCGCCTTCTGTTGCCGTTGGCGTATGAAGGAGACTGCCGTCTGCCTCCTCCAGATCCCCACGCGCAAACAGGTCTTCGCCGTCGTGGAAGCTGCCTGCCAGCACAAGCGTCAATTCGCGCCCGTCATGCGTATGTTCCGGCACCGGCTTGCCCGCCGGAATACGCAAGAGCCGGACCTGTGTTTGAGGATCAGCGGTATCAATGCGAATCTGGTAGGCCCCGCGACCAAGCGCCTTCCACTTCAGGCTGGAGGTATCGCCGCCCACATAGGAACGCAGCGGTTCCGGGATAATACCTTCTGACGCAACGATAGGAGGGCGGGAAACGGTTTGCGGCGTTTCACCATGCAGACGCGCCTTCATGCGCTCCCAATCTGAATCCGTTACCGAGCCTGCACCATTCATCTTGTCGAACAGAGCGCCGGCGGCACCTTCTATGGCATCCAGGCGTCGCCGTGCCTGTGGGCAAAGCGCCAAATGCGTCGCAATCGCCAGGCTCCAGCCTTCGGAAAGGTTGCCGGATGCATAATCCAGCAGAAGCTCGTCGCTCACTTGATGCTTCACACTCATCGTAAAGCCTCCAGCGATGTGCGCAGTTTCTCAAAAGCAAGGCGAATGCGCGATTTTACGGTTCCGAGTGGTATGCCCATGTCTTCAGCAATCTGCGAATGTGAGGCTTCTTCAAAAAATGCCCGCTTGAGAACATCCAGCTGTTCCGGCGGTAACGTGTCCATTGCCTTGCGCAACAGTTCGGCGTCCTGGCGTCCTTCCATCTCCACATCGGCAGGCGGAACGTCATCCTTCACGAATGCCGGATCGTTTTCATCAAACACAGGTCGTTTGCGGCGAAACGCATCAATCCGCTGGTTGCGGGCAATCGTGAAAATCCAGGCCGAGACATTGCCTCTGGCAGGATCGAATTGGACCGCCTTGTTCCAGACGGCTGTCATGGTTTCCTGCATCAGTTCTTCCGCGAGCTGCGTATCGCGGGTCTTCATCGACATGAAGGAACGAACGCGTGGCCCATAGTAGCGGAACAACACCTCGAAGGCGTCGACATCCCTGTCCTGGCCCACCTTTTGCAGCAGCCGTGAGAGGTCAGTCGTGGTGAGGTCTCGATCCGTCGAATGTAAATCAGTCCGTTTCATCCGCTGGCCATGCTGAACGCGTGCACGCGGCTTTACCGCCGCTAGTTTTTCGTTGTGGCACGTCCTTGCCGAGATGGAAACAGTCAAGCTCATGCAGGGAATTACGCCGTGGACGCGAAGGCGGATCAGCAGAGAAAAGAAATTTTAAAAACGATCCGTTTTTTGCTGCCCCGCGTATAGGCAAAGCATAGGTAAACAATGGAAATTGAAAATGGTTTCATCCTCGGCAGGAAATCGTCGTATCGCTGTCATCGGCTCCGGCATCAGCGGTCTTTCCGCCGCTTGGCTGGCGGCGCATTCCAACCGGGTCGTTCTCTATGAAGCGGAGAACAGGCTAGGCGGGCATTCCAATACGGCCATCGCCCCAACGCCCTATGGCGATATTCCAGTCGATACGGGCTTCATCGTTTTCAACGATAAAAACTATCCAAACCTCGTGGCAATGTTTGAGCATCTGGGCGTTCAGACCCAGGCCTCGGACATGAGCTTTGCCGCCTCCATCGACGATGGCCGCTTTGAATATTCCGGCACCGGGTTAAAGGGCATCCTTGGGCAAAAGACAAACGTGCTGCGCCCGCGCTTCTGGAAAATGCTCTCAGACGTCCTTCGCTTTTACAAGGAGGCAGAAGGGCTGATGCACCGCCGCGATCTGGAGCAGTTGACGCTGGGCGAATATCTGGAGCGCGAGAATTATTCCGACGCCTTTATTCAAGATCATCTCTTGCCCATGGGTGCTGCCATCTGGTCGATGACGACCGTGGATATGCGCGCCTATCCGCTACACGCCTTCATCCGCTTCTTTGTTCACCACGGCCTGATCCTCCTCAAAGGCCGTCCTCGCTGGCGCACAGTCACCGGCGGAAGCCGCGAATATGTCGCGCGCATCGCGACAGATTTCGCGGGCGAAATACGACTGTCCTCGCCGGTTGCCCGCATTGAGCGCATGGCGAACGGCGTCATCGTGACAGACCGATCCGGCCATGCGGATCGTTTCGATGACGTGATCATCGCCACGCACGCCAATGATGCGCTCGCCATGCTGGCGGATGCAGACCCTATCGAGCGGCGTATTCTTGGCTCTTTCCGCTATACGGATAATGTGGCTGTGCTGCACACGGACGAATGCCTGATGCCGAAGCGCCACAATGTCTGGTCCAGCTGGAATTATATTGGTGGCAAAAAGGATCGCGAGGGTGCACCGCTTTGCGTGACCTATTGGATGAACCGTCTGCAGGATCTGGAACCCCGACATGATATGTTCGTGACGCTGAATGCTTGCCGCACCATTCGCGAGGACAAGATCATTGCCTCCTACAATTACAGCCATCCGCTATTTGATATGGCGGCCATGAATGCGCAGCGCGATGTCTGGGAGCTGCAAGGCCGTCGAAACACCTTTTTCTGCGGTGCGCATTTTGGCAGCGGCTTCCACGAAGACGGCCTTCAGGCAGGCCTTGCCGCTGCTGAAGCAGCCACTGGTACGCGTCGCCCCTGGCAGGTTGAAAACGAATCCGGCCGCATCTTCACCGGCTCATTGCTGGCGGCGGCGGAATGATGCTCCAATCAGCCATATATTTCGGCACGGTGGTCCATGCCCGTCACCGACCGAAACAGCATCGGTTGCGCTACAGCGTGTTTTCGCTGCTGCTGGATCTGGATGAGCTGGAAACCCTTTCCAGCCGCCTGAAACTCTTCGGCCACAACCGCCGCGCTCTGTTCAGCTTCTACGACAAGGACCATGGCACCGGCGAGGAAAAAGGTCTTCGTTCCTGGGTGGAAAATCACTTGGGCGAAGCGGGCATTGCGGCGCATCCGGCACGTATTCGCGTGCTCTGCTATCCGCGCATTTTTGGCTATGTGTTCAATCCACTCACTGTCTACTTCTGCGAGGATGCTGATGGGCAGCTGATCGCCCTGCTCTATGAGGTTTGCAACACCTTCAACGAGCGCCATACCTACATCATTCCAGCGGAAACTTCCGCGGGCGGCGCCATTCGCCACGCCTGCGCCAAAGCCATGTATGTCTCGCCCTTCGTGCCCATGGACTGCACTTACGAATTCGATATTCTGCCACCTCAGAGCAAGGTGAAGGTGGCAATCAACGAGCGGGACCAGGAGGGGGATCTGCTTTTTGCAAGCTTCGTGGGCAGCCGGAGCGACCTGACGGATAGAGTGCTTGCCCGCGCATTCATCACCTACCCGTTGATGACCATGAAGGTCATGGCGGGCATTCATTGGGAGGCGTTGCGCCTTTGGCTGAAAGGCGTGCCGATCTTTCGGCACAAGCCTGCGGCCAGCCGCGTAACAAGCTCTGTAGAACCGTCTGTTTGAGTGGAGGATTGCATCATGACGCATGCAGGACACGGAGATCCAGCTTTCATCACCGAACGCAGACCGTTTTGGGAGCGGATGCTCTGCCGTATGCTGGAGCGCACCAGACAGGGCCGTCTTACCGTGATCTTCCCGAGCGGGCGTGAATACCGCTTCGGAAACTCCTCCTCCTCCCACAGCGCCACCATCTGCTTCAACAATCCGCGCGCGCTTCGCCGCATCATCTCTGGCGGCGGGCTTGGCTTTGCCCGCGCCTATATGGATGGAGATTGGACGACGCCTGATCTCAATTCCGTTCTCGATCTTGCCTTGGCTAATGAAAGGGATTGGGCAAAACTTGCCAAGCCCATGGCGCTGATGGCCCGCCTTGCCCATCTACGCCACCGCCTGCGCCGCAATTCCAAGGCCGGAAGCCGTCGCAATATTTCTTTCCATTACGATCTGGGCAATGATTTCTACCGCCTCTGGCTCGATCCCTCGATGACCTATTCCTCCGCCATCTTCCGCCGCGAAGATGTAACGCTGGAGGAAGCACAGCACGAGAAATACGCCCGCATCATTCGTGACCTGAACATCAAGCCGGATGATCATGTGCTGGAAATCGGCTGCGGCTGGGGCGGCTTCATGGAACAGGCCCTCCGCGAAACCGGCTGCCGGGTGACGGGCCTCACTCTCTCGAAGGAACAGGCCGCCTTTGCCACCAAGCGCCTGGCCGATGCCGGCCTTTCGGAAAAGGGCGAAATCCGGCTGGAAGACTACCGCGATGTGCGCGGTCAGTTCACCAAGATCGTCTCCATCGAAATGTTCGAAGCCGTAGGCGAAGAACATTGGCCGATCTATTTCGAACAGGTGCGCGAGCTTCTGGTGCCGGGTGGCGAAGCGATGATCCAGGTCATCACCATCGATGAAAGCCGCTTCGAACATTACCGCCGCCACGCGGATTTCATCCAGACTTATATCTTTCCCGGCGGCATGTTGCCCACCATCACCAATTTCGGCGAAATTGCCGAAAAGGCGAAGCTGAAGATGCAGGATTGCTTCCGCTTCGGACGCGATTACGAAAAGACTCTCCTCCTCTGGGACCGCGCCTTCCAGAGCGCCTGGCCCCGCATCCTGCCCCAAGGCTTCGATGAGCGCTTCTACCGCATGTGGCACTATTACCTGCACTACTGCGCCGTCGGCTTCCGCACGGGCCGCATCGATGTGGCGCAGTTCAGGTTAGCGAAGGGGTGAGTTGGGATCTTGTAGAGCAATCTGCGGCATGCGCTTCGATGCAATGAAGCGTCAGCAGTCAACTTTCGGCGCTGACGCTAGCATCTCCATGACTTTCGAGCGGTTCTCATTGCCCCAGTCGCACAGCGGAACGAGGGCTTCCACAAGCGTCTTACCGAAAGGTGTTAGTTCATAGTCCACAACTGGTGGTACGCGCTTATGGTCTCGTCGAACAACAACGTTCAGTGAGACCAGGTCGCGTAATTGCTGAATTAAAACCTTCTCGCTGATACCTTCAACGCGTCGCTTCAACTCTGAAAAACGTGTCGGGCCACCCTGTACATGGTACAAGATCAGTGGTTTCCATTTACCGCCGACGACCGCCAGCGAAACGTCCAATCCGCAAGGCGTATCACTCTTAACCATAAAAATCTTACACTTACCTTTTTGTAGGTTCTACCTCTGAAGTAATTGCCTGCTTATGTAAATCCCTAGTCTGCTGCTTCACTCTCGCAGGCAACGGAAACAGCAAGAGGAATTTGCCCATGAGCAGCCCTACCCAATTGATCAGAGAGCTTTATGCAGCCGCAGAAGGCCTGACCCTGGATCTCAAGAAATTCGTGTCCTGCTTTTCGGATGACAGCTACGTTCGCAACGTTCCGACGGGGCAGGAATTTCGCGGCGAAGAGATCGCTATGGTCGCAAGCGGTATGGCCGATGCGTTTCCGGATGTTCACCGGGAAATCTTCGATATTTATGAAATGAACGATGTTATCGTTGTTGAGCTCGCCATCCAAGGTACGCACCAAGGGGCTTTGGTGACGCCCGGTGGAACAATCCCCGCAACCGGGAAAACAATCGATGTTCCCTGCTGCGACGTCTTCCACATCAAAAATGGGAAGGTCATCTCATTCCACTGCTATAACACCGCGTCCGTCATGATGCAGCAACTGGGCATTCCGGGTGCTTCGACACCACAAGGACAGTCGGCAACTTGATAAACTTGCACAATCCAAAGTGCAGGAGGAATGAAAAGCCCATTTGGGTGGCAGTGAGGTGTAGTTGATCAGAAGGTGCGATAAGGCCTCCCCTTGCGCCTTTACCGCTTCCGCAACATCTTCCGAGTCAACGCAAACTGCATCCTCCTCGGAAGCGCGTGCAACAGCTTGATCGCCACTGCCATCTTCCACGGAAAGATGATCTCGTAGCGGGAGGTTTTGAGTCCGTTGACGATGGCTTCTGCGGCCTCTTCCACTGATATGAGGAAGGGCATGGGGAAATCGTTCTTCTTGGTCAGCGGGGTATCGACAAAGCCGGGGTTGATCACGCGAAGTCGCACGCCTTCGCGCTCCAGTTCCGGGTACAGCGCTTCGCAAAGATTGTTGAGCGCCGCCTTGGTAGCGCCGTAAAAGCCGCCGCCGGGCAGGCCCACATAACCGGCGACTGATGCCACCACACAGATTTCGCCACTTCGGCGGGCAATCATATCCGGCATCACCGCTTCCAACGTATGTGCGGTTCCCACCACGTTGAGGTTCATGGTTTCGCTGAGCGCCGTGCTGTCAAATCGGCGAACGCTGTCGCGCTTGTAGCTTCCTGCGGAAAAGATCGCGAGATCAATGGGGCCGAGTCTCGAACGAATGACCTCGACCACCGCTTTTGAGGCAGCAAGATCTGTCACGTCGAGGGGGAAGGCAAACAGGCGGTCCGGCATTTCCGCTACTAGTTCATCCAGCTTCTCAGTGCTTCGTGCGCTCACCGCCACGCGGAAGCCATCGCGTGCCAGCCGTAGCGCAACCGCACGGCCAATGCCGGAGCTTGCGCCGGTAATCCAGGCAATCTTGCCCTCGCTCACTCGTTCTGAAACCGACATGCTCTCGCTCATGAATGCCTCCATTTGTCACTCATTACGCATGAGGAGAGGATTGGTTCTCTGCCTGCGTGCGCCGCAAGCCATTTGGCCGCTTGTCGCAAGGCGTTTGGCGTGGCACATCCATCGCTTCATTCTTATCAAGACGAATGCGAGACCGAGAGACGAGCTATGCCGCAGAAGATCATTATCGACACAGACCCAGGCCAGGATGATGCTCTGGCCATTCTTCTGGCGCTTGGCAGTCCGGAATTGCAGGTTCTCGGCATTACGGCCGCCGCTGGCAATGTGCCGGTCACGCTGACATCGAAGAACATTCGCAAGGTGTGCGAACTGGCCGGACGCTCTGACGTGAAGGTGTTTGCCGGTTGCGAAGGACCGATGGAAGGCACGCTGTTCACAGCAGAATATGTGCATGGCGCAACGGGCATGGATGGTGCGGACCTGCCGGAGCCTACAATGCCGGTTCAGGCGCAGCATGGTGTCGATTTCATCATCGAAACCGTGATGAACAATGAACCGGACACTGTCACCCTCTGCACGCTTGGGCCTTTGACCAATCTTGGCACGGCGCTGAAGCGCGAGCCGAAGATTGCAGAGCGCATTCAGCAAATCGTGCTGATGGGCGGCGGCCTGTTCGAAGGCGGCAATGTTACACCTGCGGCGGAATTCAATATTTTTGTCGATCCGGCGGCAGCCAAGATCGTCTTTGCCTGTGGCGCACCGATTGTGATGATGCCGCTTGATGTCACGCACCAGACCTTGACAACCGCCAGCCGGGTTGAGGCCATCAAGGCGCTCGGCACGCCACTTTCTGAGGCTGTCGTGGGCTGGCTGGAATTTTTCGAGCGCTTCGATGAGCAGAAATACGGAACGGATGGCGGACCACTGCATGATCCGAACGTGATCGCCTACCTGCTGAAGCCGGAGCTTTATTCGGGTCGCCTCTGCAATGTCGAAATCGAAGCAGACTCCGCTTTGACCAAGGGCATGACAGTTGCCGATTGGTGGGGCGTAACCGACCGCCCGAAGAACGCCACCTTCATGCGCGGCGTGGATGCGGATGGTTTCTATGCGCTGCTGACGGAGCGCTTAGCGCGTCTTCCGGCTTGAGATAACAGGCAGGCGGCAATGCCGCCTGCCGCTTTTTGGCTTACTTCTTCTTCAGCGCCGAATAGGCAACGGCCATACGGGCCGCGAGTGCCGCATTGTTCTTCACCAGCGCGATATTGGCCTTCAGGCTCTCGCCCTTGGAAAGCTCGTTGATCCGCGCCAGCAGGAAAGGCGTCAGTTCCTTGCGGCCAATGCTGCGCTCTTCCGCTTCCCGCACTGCATCTGCAATCGTGCCATCGATGAAATCATTGGAAAGCGCTGCTTCTTGCGGGATCGGGTTAGCAATCAGCAAGCCCGTGCCAGTGCCCAACTGGTGGTGCATGTGCATGGCGCTGGCAATGTCTTCCGCTGAATCCAGGCGGTGATCTGCCTTGAAGCCGCTCGTGCGGGTGAAGAAAGCCGGAAACTCATCCGTGCCATAGGCAATCACCGGAACGCGCTGCGTTTCGAGATATTCCAGCGTCTTGGCAATATCGAGAATGGATTTCACGCCCGCGCACACAACAGCCGTCTTTGTGCGGCCAAGCTCTGTCAGGTCGGCGGAAATATCAAAGCTCTGTTCCGCGCCGCGATGAACACCGCCCACGCCGCCAGTTGCGAAGATATCGATGCCTGCCAGATCCGCCATCAGCATGGTGGCGGAAACGGTGGTGCCAGCAGAAGCCTTGCGCACCATGGCAACCGCCAGATCGCGACCGGAAGCCTTCACCACGCCCTTGGCCTGCGCCAGTGCTTCCAGCTCCGAGCGCTCAAGGCCAGCCCGCAATTCGCCATCGATCACGGCAATGGTTGCTGGCACGGCACCGTTCTGGCGCACAACATCCTCAACCGCCAGCGCCGTTTCCAGATTGGCCGGGTAAGGCATGCCATGGGTGATGATGGTGGATTCCAGCGCCACGACGGGGCCACCAGTAGCCAGCGCATCGGCCACTTCGCGGCTCAGCTTTGGTTTCAACAGGCTCATGTTTCACATCCTTTCCACCGGCTTCAGCCGGTGCATGTTCGCTTCCACGAAGCGGGGAGAAAGTTCCGGGTGAACGCTGGCAGCGCTTTCCGTGGTCAGTGCACCAAGCAGTGCGCCGATCCGGGCCGCATCTGCGGCAGTTTCACCGGCCAGCAGGCGGCTTAATGTTCCAGCAATCATCGCATCGCCCGCTCCGGTCATTTCCACCGGATGCGCTGTGACAGCCTCAACATGCTGTACGCCTTGCGCATCCGCCACTACCACACCCTGCGGGCCGCGCGTCACAATTGCATGGGCAACACCCGCCTCAATGAGGGCAAAGGCAGCAGCCTCGGTCTGATCGAAAGGGCCTTTGCTCTGACGCTTCAACAGCGCATTGGCTTCATCGAGGTTCATGAACAGGTAATCGACCCCGCGCAGGTCATCCGGCAGGCGCATGACCTTGTGGGTGGAAACCGCATCGAAAGCGAGACGGAACCGTGCGTCGCGGCGGCGCTCGATCAAGAGCCGCAGCGTTTCCTGCGGCATGTTACAATCGCAAAAGACGAGACTTGCAGAGGCAAGATGCGGCCAGACGCGATCCAGTTGCTCGGGGCGGAAGAGATCGAAGATCCCCATATCCGCAAGCCCCATCACGAGATCGCCCTTCTCATCCAGAATAGCCGCATATTCCGCCGTGGGTTTCTCGGCGGAGGTCGCCACCTGGCTCACATCAATGCCGCATTGACGAAGATGCGCCAAAAGCGCTGCCGCCGTCTCATCACTGCCAACCATGGAGATGAAGCTGGTGGATACGCCAAGCAGAGCGAGATTTTCAGCCACATTACGGGCCACGCCGCCAAAGCTGCGCATGCCATCCACTGGGTTTGATGTTTCTGGTACCAGTGCCTGGCGGGCGCGATATTTCCGGTCAAATACCGCTCCGCCCATGCAGACTGCCCGCGAGGCTTCCGGCAAAACGTAACCGCGCCCAAGGATGAAACCTTTCTGCACGAGTGACATGATATGCGCGGCAACTGTGGAACGCGCCAGCCCCAAGGCATCGGCAATGTCCTGCTGCCCGACAAACGGATTTTCCTGCACCATTTTCAAGACAGCCGCTTCTTGCGGCGCAAGTTCGCTCATCAGGCAGTCCTCATTGAACGGCCCTTCATACAACATTTGTTTATTTTGTAAACATGTGTTTTAAAGTTAGTGTTTTCTCATATTGTTAAAAATTGTCACGCTTCGTGTCTGTTCAAGCGGAACGAGATGAAGGGGATTTGGGTTATTGCGCCATCGATAACAAAAATGAGGAAACAGCCATGCGTAACATTCTTCTTGCCGCAACTGCGGCTCTTGCGATCGGTCTTGCCGGTGCCGCTTCTGCGCAGCAGAGCACAGTCAGCGGCGCAGCCGGTGGCGCAGTGACAGGTGCGATTGTTGGTGGCCCGGTTGGCGCTGCCGTGGGCGGTATTGCTGGTGCGGCTCTGGGCACAGCCATTGATCCGCCACCAAGCGAAGTTGTGACCTATGTTCGCGAGCAACCGGCTCCTGCCCCGGTCGTTGTCGAGCGTAAGGTCGTGGTCGGTGAAGCGCTGCCAGAAACTGTCGTTCTGACGCCGGTTCCGGAGCATCGTGACTACGCCTATGCAATCGTCAACGATCAGCGCGTCATCGTTGAGCCACGCACTCACAAGGTCGTGCAGATCATCGAATAAGTTCTGTTACCGGAACGGAAAACGGGCCTCTCATCAGGCCCGTTTTTTTATGCATATCAGACGAAAATTGCCTGTTCGACCAGATCTTCCTGACCGAAGAAGCGCAGGTAACGTTCCACCTCTTTCGGATCACCGGTCGCCTTCAGAGGATTATCGGAAAGCTTCACGGCTGGACGGCCATTGGCCTCGCTGACTTTGCACACAATCGAGATCGGCTTTAGCCCGTCGATATCCTTCGGCGCACATCCAGCAAAATCATTGGTAAGATTGGTTCCCCAGCCGAACGACATGCGAACCCGACCTTCGAAATGCTTGTAGGTGTCGATGATCGCATCCACATCCAGCCCGTCAGAGAAGATGAGAAGCTTCTGGCGCGGATCGCGGCCCATCTTTTTCCACCAGTCGATGATTTTCTCGCCGCCTTCGATCGGTGGTGCGCTATCCGGGCGAAAGCCTGTCCAATCCGCCACCCATTCCGGCGCATTGCGCAGGAAGGATGCAGTGCCATAGGCATCTGGCAAGACGATGAGAAGATTGCCGCCGTAAAGCTGGTTCCAATCCTTCAACACCTGATAGGGCGCTGCACTCAATTCCGCATCATTATTGGCGAGCGCCGCCAGCACCATCGGCAATTCATGGGCGTTCGTGCCAACAGCTTCCAGGTCGGAATCCATGGCCAGAAGCACATTGCTGGTGCCGGTGAAGGCCGGGCCAATGCCTTCCTTCAAGGCTTCAACACACCAACGCTGCCACAAAAAGCTGTGACGCCGACGCGTGCCGAAGTCGGAAATGCGAAGCCCCGGAAGATCGCGCAGCCGCTCCACCTTCTCCCACATGCGTGCTTTGGCGCGGGCATAGAGAACATCGAGTGTGAACAGCCCGAGGGAGCGGATTGCCGCTCTGGAGCGCAACTCGTTGATAATGGCGAGTGCCGGAATTTCCCACATGGTGGTATCGATCCAGCGACCATGAAACGTCAGTTCGTATTGGCCATCGCGCTTGGAAAGCTCGTATTCCGGCAATTGATAATTGGCGAGGAAAGCAAGAAACTCAGGTTCGAAGATCTGGGATTTGCCATAAAAGCTGTTACCCGCCAGCCAGATCATTTCTTTTTTTGAGAGCCGTAGCGTGCGAGCATGATCCAGCTGTTCGCGCAGCTCGTGCTCATCGATCTCATCTGCAAGACGAACGCGCTTTGTGCGGTTGATCAGCGAGAAAGTAACATCAACATCCGGATAAAGCTTCCAGATCATCTGGAGCATCAGAAGTTTGTAGAAATCCGTATCGATCAAACTGCGAACGATGGGATCGAGCTTCCAGGTGTGATTGTAGACGCGCTTGGCAATATCTGTCTTGGTCGTCATGTCTGCCTTCGCCCGGCGCACCAAAAGAGGGCGCTGCCTGCATTGAGAAATGAGGCATCCGGCGGCGGCCTCGGCGGCTTTTATCGAAAAAACCGCCTGCCTTGTCCAGTCATGAACCCATCAAATCGATTGATATGGTTTGATTCAAGGGTTCGACGGCGGTGGCGCATTCGGGTTAGCGGGAGTTGTATCGCCAGCCGGTGGCTTTGTCGTCTGCGCTGCAGGTGGCTCTGTTGACTGGCCATACCATTCAACGGCTCCCCAGGCGATCATCGCCAAAATCAGCCCGGCTACCAGCACCATGAAAACAGGAACGCCCTTGGCTCCCTGACGCGCTTCTGTGCCGCTGAGCGGTTGCTCAACCGGACGGGTCGCGCTGCGGGTAAAGTTCGGGTCTTGCAAATGGGCAGGCGGGTCTGTGTGATTACGATCCAGCGTATTCATTTCAAATCTCCTCCAATGCGCAGTGTGCGTATTCGAGGATGCAACGGAACAATCTTGCGATTGTTCCGAAATCTCTAATTTAAGATCCCTTCATCCCTACTGCGCGATGATTTCGCTGCGCACTGCCTTCATGTTGAAAGCAGCAGCCATGAGCGCACGCGTATATTCATTCTTCGGATTGGCAAAAATATCAGCGGAAGGCCCCTCCTCCATCACCTTGCCGGCGCGCATGACGATCATGTGGTTGGCAAGAGCCTTCACCACTTTCAGGTCGTGGCTGATGAAGAGGTAGGCAAGATCATGCTTGCGTTGAAGATCCCGCAGGAGATCCACCACTTGCGCCTGTACGGTCATATCCAGCGCCGAGGTTGGCTCATCCAGCATCACGAAGCGCGGCTTCAGCACCATGGCGCGGGCAATGGCAATGCGCTGTCTTTGCCCGCCAGAAAACTCATGCGGAAACCGCCAGCGGGTGGCCGGATCAAGCCCCACTTCTTCCAGAGAGGCGGCAACCTGCCGGTCCCGCTCTGCGGAAGAAAGCTGCGGCTGATGCACGCGCAAGCCTTCAGCAATAATATCGCTGACCGACATTCGGGGGCTGAGAGAACCGAATGGATCCTGAAACACCACCTGCAAACGGTCGCGCAGGGGCCGCATTTCCTTGAAGCTGTAGGCGTTGATGTCCTTGCCGATGAAACCGATGCGCCCCTTGCTGGAAATCAGCCTTGCCAGTGCCAGACCCAGCGTTGTCTTGCCAGAACCGGATTCGCCCACAATGCCCACCGTCTCCCCGGCCCGCAGCGTCACATCGATCCCGTCCACCGCTTTCACATGATCCACCACACGCCGCAGGAAGCCCGCCTTGATCGGGAACCAAACGCGAATGTCCTTTCCCTCCATCACCACGGGGCGGGTGGGGTCGGCGGGCGGTGGTTCACCTCTCGGTTCAGAGGCCAGAAGGTGGCGCGTATATTCATGCGCGGGCCGCTCGAACACATCCTCAACCGTGCCATGCTCAACGATCTTGCCTTTGGTCATCACACAGACCCGGTCCGCAAAGCGGCGAACAATGCCCAGATCATGGGTAATGAACAGAATGGACATGCCATGATCCTGCTGGAGCTTCTTCAAAAGCTCCAGAATCTGCGCCTGCACGGTCACATCAAGCGCTGTCGTCGGCTCATCGGCAATCAATAGCTTGGGTCGGTTGGCCAGCGCCATGGCAATCATCACGCGCTGCCGCTGCCCACCGGAAAGCTCATGCGGATAGGCTTTCAGCCGCTTTTCCGGTTCGCGAATGCCAACCTGCGTCAGCAGTTCAATAACGCGCCGTCTTGCCGCCTCCCCCACCAGTGACTGGTGCAGCTCCAGAATTTCACTCACCTGCCGCTCAATGGAGTGCAGCGGGTTCAGCGAGGTCATCGGCTCCTGAAAGATCATGGTGATGTCGTTGCCGCGCACCTGCCGCAGTTCGGCATCGGATGCCTTGAGAAGGTCACGACCGCCAAACATGATCTGGCCGGATGGGTGGCTGGCCGCCGGATAGGGCAAAAGCTTCAGGATGGAATTGGCGGTCACGGATTTGCCGGAACCGGATTCGCCCACCAGCGCCACCACTTCGCCAGGGCGGATATCGAAGGAAACGCGGTCCACGGCAGTGGTCACGTTGCCACCCTGATGAAATGCCACCGAGAGGTCGCGGATCGAGAGAAGAGGCTCTGTCATCGGGCTCACCGGAAGGTCTTGCGTGGATCAAAGGCGTCGCGCACTGCTTCGCCAACGAAAATCAGCAGAGACAGCATGATCGACATGGCAAAGAAGGCGGTGAGGCCAAGCCAGGGTGCCTGCAAATTGTTCTTGCCCTGCGCAATCATTTCGCCCAGCGAAGGCGAGCCCGGAGGCATGCCGAACCCAAGGAAATCCAGCGAGGTCAGCGTGGCAATCGAGCCGGACAGGATGAACGGCAGGAAGGTCAGCGTTGCCACCATGGCATTCGGCAAAAGGTGGCGGAACATGATGGTCCAATCGCCCACGCCAAGCGCGCGCGCTGCCCGAACATATTCAAAGTTTCGCGCCCGCAGGAATTCCGCCCGCACCACGCCAACAAAACCCACCCACTGAAACAGCAGCATAATGCCCAGCAGCACGAAGAAGCCAGGAGGCAGTATGGCGGCGATGATCAGCAGAATGTAGAGAACCGGCATGGACGACCAGATCTCGATGAAGCGCTGCATCAGAAGATCGGTCCAGCCGCCGAAAAAGCCCTGTATCGCGCCCGCCGTCACGCCGATGATGGCGGAAAGAATGGTGAGCGCAAGCCCGAACAGAACGGAGATGCGGAAGCCATAGATCAGGCGGGCCAGCACATCGCGGGCCTGATCGTCCGTGCCCAGCCAGTTCATATTGCCCAGCGTACAGTTCGGGTCCGCCTCTTTTTGCGGGTAGTTCGCGCAGCGCTCTGCCTTGTCCATCAGCCAGAAGGGCGCTGTAGGTGCCGAGTGCGGAATGTTGGAATTCACCGTCTGATAGGAATAGCGAACCGGCGGCCAGATCATCCAGCCATTCGCCTGAATTTCCTGCTGGATGAAGTCGGAGCGGTAATCGGTGGTCGCCAGGAAGCCTCCGAACTTTTCTTCCGGATAGGTCACTGCCACCGGCACCAGAAGCTCGCCCTTGTAGGAAACGAGAAGTGGCCGGTCATTGGCGATGAGTTCGGCACCAAGCGACAACACGAACAGCACCATGAAAATCCAGAAAGACCAATAGCCGCGCCGGTTGGCCTTGAAGTTCTGCCAGCGACGGAGATTGGGCGGCGAGAGCAGGCCGCGGCGCGGAGGTGCCACCACAATTTCGCGTTCATTAACGGAGGCCATGATCAAACCTCCCGCTTTTCAAAATCGATGCGCGGATCGATCCAGGTATAGATGAGGTCGGACACCAGCCCGACGACGAGACCCAGCAGCGAGAAGATATAGAGCGTGCCGAACACGATGGGGTAATCGCGGTTGATGATGGCGAGGTAGCCAAGGCGGCCAAGACCATCCAGCGAGAAGATATTCTCGATCAGCAGCGAGCCTGTGAAGAAGGCGGAAATGAACGAGGCCGGGAAACCGGCAATCACAATCAGCATGGCATTGCGGAACACATGGCCATAAAGCACGCGCCGCTCGGAAAGCCCCTTGGCGCGGGCGGTTACCACATACTGCTTCTTGATCTCATCGATAAATGAGTTCTTCGTCAGAAGCGTCGTCGTTGCAAAGGCGGAAAGCGAGAGCGCAATCAGTGGCAGGGTCAGGTGCCAGAAGTAATCAGCAATCTTGTGCCACCAGGGCAGTTCAGACCAGTTGTCAGATACAAGGCCGCGTAGCGGAAACCAATCGAAGAAGGAGCCGCCTGCAAAAAGAACGATCAGCAGGATGCCGAACAGGAAGCTCGGAACCGCATAGCCAATGACGATGATGCCGGACGTCCACACGTCGAAGGCAGAACCGTCCTTCACCGCCTTGCGAATGCCAAGCGGTATGGAAATCATGTAGGAAGCAATCAGAATCCAGACGCCAAGCGACATGGAAACCGGCAGCTTGTCGATGATCAGATCCATGACGGATGCATTACGGAAGAAGCTTTCGCCGAAATCGAAACGAAGATAATTCCACATCATCTCCAGAAAACGCGTCAGCGGCGGCTTATCGAAGCCAAACTGCTTTTCCAGCTTGGCAATCAGTTCCGGGTCAAGACCCTGCGCGCCACGATAGCGCCCCTCTTCCCCGCCGCCACCCATCGGCTGCACATCGGAACTGCCAGAGAGACGATCTCCGCTATCAGAGCCTTGGATCTGGGCAATCACCTGTTCCACAGGCCCGCCAGGCGCAAATTGCACCACCAGAAACGAAATACCCATGATGCCGATCATGGTCGGGATCATCAGCAGCAAACGGCGAAGGATATAGGCACCCATCAGCGTGCTCCGAGGCTGCTGCCGTGCAGGCAGCGCATTTCATGTATGGTCAAGATGTCGAGTGCTCCTTGGGGGAATCACAGAATCAGCATGTTGGCCTATGTGCACTTCTTGGCAACAATGGCGCAAGCAGCTTGAATAGAGCTTGCGTAACCACTGCTTTCGATCATTTCGACCACCAGATCGTCGGGAAGCCAATACCGTATTCCGGCAGGCGCTCCGGGTGCATCAGCTTCGCCCAATAGGCAATGCGCGTTTCGCCCGAATAGAACATCGGTATCACAAAGTTATTGGCGAGAAGCACGCGATCAAGCGCATGTACGGCCGCCACCTGATCTTCGCGGGTCTTGGCCGTCGTCACCAGTTTGATCAACTGGTCCACGGCTGGATCGGCAATACCCGCATAATTTCGAGAACCGGGCTGGCTGGCGGAGGATGAGCCCCACATGCCTTCCTGCTCATTGCCGGGGTTCATGGTCTGCGCCCAAACGCCGAAAATCATGTCATAATCGAAGCTTCGAACGCGATTTACATATTGGGAGGAATCGACGGTGCGAATTTTCGCGTCCACCCCAATTTTCTTCAAGCTCGCCACATAGGGCAGAACGGTGCGCTCGCTGGACGGACTGTTGAGCAAAATTTCGAAACTCATCGGCTGGCCGGTCTTGGTGTTGACCATACGGTTGCCTTTCAGCTCCCAGCCCGCTTCCTTGAAGAGTTGTACTGCCTTGCGCAGGTTATCGCGCACCTTGTTCGGGTCGCCGTTGACCGGGTTCTTGTAGGGTTCCGTGAAAACGCGCTCCGGGATTTGACCTTTGAGGCCGTTCAGGATCTCAAGTTCCTTGCCCTCCGGCAGACCCTTGGCTGCAAGCTCCGTTCCCCAGAAGAAACTGTCCACCCGGTTCAGCCCGCCATAGGCGAGGTTCTTGTTCAAGTCTTCGAAGTCATAGGCGTAGTTCAGCGCCTCGCGAACACGCGCATCCTTGAACTGGTCGCGGCGGAGATTTGGAACATAGGCCTGCATCACGCCGGTGGCGCGAAACTCGTTCGGCAGCGCCTCCCGTTTTATGTGGCCATCCTTCACCGCATCAAACTCATAGCGGGTAGCCCACCGGCTGGAGCTGTTTTCCTGGCGGTAATCAATATTGCCTGCCCGGAACGCCTCAAAGCGCACATCATCGTCGGCGAAGTAGGTGTAGGAGACGGTCTTGAAGTTGTTCTGCCCGATGTTGACCGGCAGGTCCTTGCCCCAGTATTCGTCGCGCAACTCATAGCGAATGGTGGAACCCGCTTGGAATGCGGCGATCTTGTAGGGGCCGGAACCCATCAGCGGCTCAAGGCTACCCTTGGAAATGTCGCGCTGGTTGCCCTTGGCGTCCTTGCCCTCATACCAGTGTTTCGCAAGAATCGGGAAATCGCCCACGATGGAAGGCAATTCCTTGTTGTTCTTTTCATCGAAGCGGAAGGTCACCTCCCGCTCGCCGCTCTTCTCGGCAGAGATCACATGCCGATAGTAGTTGGCGAGGAAATTGCTGTTGGCCTTGGCGCTGTTGAAACTGAACACAACATCGTCCGGCGTCACCGGCTGGCCGTCTGCCCATTTTGCCTCGGCCCGAAGGCGGAACGTCACGGAGGATCGATCTTCCGGCACAGACATGGCCTCGGCAAGCAGGCCGTAACTTACGCCAATTTCATCTTCCGACTGCTTCAGGAGAGTGTCATAGACAAGCGTCAAGCCCAGTGCCGGATTGCCCTTGTCCACCAGCGGGTTGAAGCTATCGAAGGTTCCTTCGCCGGAAAGTTTCAGCTCGCCCTGCTTTGGCGCTTGCGCGTTCACATAGGGAAACTGCTTGAAGTCGGGGGCAAGTTTGGCGGGCTCCAGAATGGAAATGGCATGGCTCCAGGTTTTCTCCTGGGCGCTCACAGACATCGGCGAAAGCAGTGATGCGCAGGCGGCAAGGGCCAGAATTCCATGTCTCAGATGTGCCAAACCCATATAGTTCGTCCTCGGTTTTTGTCTGTTGTTGCCCATCAGCATAGGGCAATTATGGGCGAAAAACAGTCCGGCCTCATCACAAGCGCCTCAACAACCACGTAAATTTCGGGGGTCGCCTTCATTCGTCCCAGAATGAAGTGCAGCGATTCACCAAACGGGCAAATCAGTTTAGAAGCGATACAGGCACGGCTTTATCGGCCAAGCGGCAAACTCGGGTTATCTGCGCATGAAATCACTCTCGAATGTCTTGAAGGTCGGGCTCTTGTCCGCACTGGCGCTTTCACTGGCAGCAACAGCGTCCATGGCAGATCAGCCGGCAAAGCAGGCCTTTGGCGCCGTGACAGCCCCGAGCGTTGGCGCGCCAACGCCGATTGGCTCCTATGCCAAGGGCTGCATTTCCGGTGCTGTCGCCCTACCGGATGATGGCCCGCATTGGCAGGCCATGCGCCTGTCGCGCAATCGCCACTGGGGCATGCCACAAACGGTGGCGACGCTGAAAAAGCTTTCCGATGATGCGGTCAAGCTTGGCTGGGGGAATGGCATTCTGGTGGGTGACATGTCGCAACCTCGCGGCGGTCCCATGGCATTCGGCCACGCCTCGCACCAGGTGGGGCTGGATGTGGATGTGTGGTTTACGCCCATGCCGCAAACCCGCCTGACACCAGAGCAACGGGAGAAGATTCCGTTCACATCCATGCTCGACAAGAGCAAGTTCCTGACGGTCGATAGCCGCAAATTCACCCCTACCGCCGCGCGGCTGGTCATGACGGCTGCAAGCTATCCGCAGGTGGAGCGCATTTTCGTCAATCCGGCCATCAAGAAGAAGCTTTGCGAAAGCTGGACGGGCGACCGCTCCAACCTTGGCAAGGTGCGCCCCATGTACGGCCATGATGAGCATTTCCACATTCGCCTCACCTGCCCGCCCGGCCTTGCCAGCTGCAAGCCACAGGCAGCGGTTGCCGCAGGCGATGGCTGTGATAAATCGCTTGCCTGGTGGTTTACGGAAGAGCCTTGGGCCAAGCCGAAGAAAGACCCGAACGCTCCGCCGCCAAAGCCGCCGCGTCCAGTCATGGTGTCCGATCTGCCAAAGGCGTGCGCGGCACTTCTCAATGCTCCAGCCAACCCCAATGCGGTTGCCGGTTCACGGCCGCAGGCTGTTCCCGCAACAGCACTCGCTCCCATGTCAGACGATGACGCACCGGACCTGCCCGACAGCGCACCCTCCCCTCGCGCGAGACCCTGAACCAGTCAAAGATGCGATGTAAATCGTTTTAAACTCTTTTCGGGGACCAATCTTCCGTATAAAAGCCGCTCGGTAAACACCTCTGTTTTGCCGAGCGGATTGACGCTTCAAGTGGGAGACCTGCGATGTCGGATAAGCCTTGCATAGCCTTGATCGCCCACGATCAGAAGAAGGGCGAAATGGCGGAATTCGCCAAGCAGCATGAGGCGGCCCTTTCCCAATTCCGCATTGTTGCCACCGGCACGACCGGGGGGCGCGTCTTGGAAACCTGTCCCGGCCTTGATGTAACTCGCCTGAAAAGTGGCCCGCTGGGCGGTGACCAGCAGATCGGCGCGATGATTGCGACGGGCGAAGTCAGCATGCTGTTGTTCTTTACAGATCCCTTGACGCCACTGCCGCATGATGTGGATGTGAAAGCATTGACGCGTCTCGCCACTGTTTACGATATTCCGATGGCGCTCAACCGCGCGACGGCTGAAAAGCTGATCGATTTCAACTGACCGAGCGAAGGAACGAGCGCTTGATGGCCCACGCGTCCCATAACGACAAGCCAGCCTTTCCCATCCTGATCGGCGATATTGGCGGCACCAATGCCCGCTTCTGGATTCTGACCGATGCCTTTGCGGAACCACAACAGTTCCCCAATGTGCGCACGGCGGATTTCGCGACCATTGACGAGGCGATCCAGACCCAGGTGCTGGATAAAACCTCGCGCCAGCCGCATTCCGCCATTCTCGCCATTGCTGGCCCGATCCAGGGCGATGATATCCAGCTGACGAACTGCAACTGGGTGGTCCGCCCGCGCCAGATGATCAGCGAACTCGGCTTTCGCGATGTGCTGGTCATCAACGATTTCGAGGCGCAGGCACTCGCCGCTGCCTCTTTGTCGGAAGAGGATCGTGTCGCCATTGGCCCGTTGACGAAAGCCCCTGTGGCATCGCGTGCGGTGCTGGGTCCGGGAACGGGCCTTGGCGTTGCTGGCCTCATCCACGCCCGCGACATGTGGTTTCCGGTTCCCGGCGAAGGCGGCCATGTGGATATCGGCCCGCGCAGTGACCGTGATTACCAGATCTTCCCGCACATCGAACCCATTGACGGGCGCATTTCCGGTGAGCAGATCCTCTGCGGGCGCGGCATTGTGCATCTTTACCGTGCCATCTGCATGGCCGATGGTATCGAGCCGCAATATTCCGATCCGGCGGATATCACCTCGCACGGACTTTCCGAAAGCGATGCGCAGGCGGCGGAAACGATTTCCCTTTTTGTCACCTATCTTGGCCGCCTTGCAGGCGACCTCGCCCTTATCCTGATGGCGAAAGGTGGCGTTTATATCGCAGGCGGCATCAGCCAGAAGATCCTGCCTGCGTTTAAAAAGCCGGAATTTCGTGCCGCCTTTGAAGACAAGGCACCGCATCAGGCCATGATGCGGCAGATCCCAACCTTCATCGTTACGCATCCGCAAGCTGCCCTGGCAGGTCTGGCGTTCTTTGCCCGCACGCCAGAACACTTCGGAATTTCCATGGATGGCCGCCGCTGGCAGGCATGATTGGCAAATAGCCTCTGTTGCAGCCGGGAAACACCGAGCGGCAACAGCGCGTCGAATCTGGTGCGCTGTGTAGCCAAGCACGCTGCGACTGGTTAATACCTGCGCAAACGGCATCTCTGCCGTGCCGTCAAATGGGACAGTCCTTTTGGAAGCAGTCGAAAAAGAGAGACTTACAAAGGCTCGCATGGATTCTGGCACCGTCACCGGCGTCCTGAAGCGGATCATCGCCGAGAATGGCCGCGATCATGTCAAAGGCTATGTCTTTGCGATCAGCTGTCTCATCCTCGTGGCAGCATCCACGGCTTTCACCGCCTGGATCATGGAATCGGTTGTGAACGAGGCCTTCGCCAACAAGCGTGCCGATCTCGTCATGATCATCTGCGGCTCGATTTTCGTGGCGTTTCTCATTCGCGGCTTTGCGTCCTATTTCGAAGCCACGACGCTTTCGAAAATCGGCAACAATATCGTTGCCGTTTATCAGCGCCGAATTTACGACCATCTTATGACGCTGTCGGTCGGCTTCTACAACGAGTCACGCTCCGCCCATCTGGCCGCCCAGATCAGCCAGAATGTCATGGGCATTCGTGATGTTCTGAACCTGACCGTCACCTCCACCGCCCGCGATTTCCTGACCTTGATTGCGCTCATCGGCGTGATGATCAGCAAGGATTGGATACTGTCGCTGATCGTGTTTTTCGTAGCGCCGCCGCTCCTTTGGGCCTTGCGCTACGTGTCGAAGCGTTTGCGCAGCGCCACCAAGGAATCGGTTGAATTCAATAGCCATGTCGTTGGCGCCATGCAGGAGACGATCCAGGGCATTTCCATCGTCAAATCCTTCACCATGGAGCAGGAACTCAGCCGCAAGGTGAACACGATCATCGATGCGGCTGAAAATCGCGCCAACCGCATAGCGCGACTGACGGAACGCACCTCGCCGCTGACGGAAAGTTTTGCCGGTTTTGCCATTGCCAGCGTTCTGGCCTATGCCGCCTTCCGTTCCATCTACAATGATGTGCCACCCGGCGCTTTCTTCTCCTTCGTCACCGCACTGTTGATGGCCTATGATCCCGCTCGCCGCCTTGCCAAATTGCAGGTGCAGATGGAGCGCGCAGTCGTGAATGCGCGGATGATCTACGAACTTCTGGATTTGCAACCTCTGCAACGAGAATATCCGGGCGCAAAGGACCTCGTCGTCACCAAGGCCGAGATCGAGCTGCGCAATGTCGTCTTTGGCTATAACCCGAAGGAGCCCATCCTCAAGGGCGTCAACATTACGGCTGAAGGCGGAAAAACCACGGCACTCGTTGGTCCTTCCGGGGCTGGCAAGTCCACGATCATTTCCCTCATTCCGCGCTTTTACGATCCAGCGGATGGCACCATCCTGATTGACGGGCAGGATATCGCCAAGGTCACGAAATCATCCCTGCGTCGCCACTTGGCCTATGTCTCCCAGCAGCCCTATCTGTTTGAGGGTACCATCCGCGACAATATTCGCTACGGTCGCCCGGAAGCCACCGACAGCGATGTGGAGGAGGCTGCACGGCTTGCCTATGCGCATGATTTCATTCTCGCGCAGCCCATGGGTTACGACACGCCAGTGGGCGAAAACGGCGTGACGCTCTCCGGCGGTCAGCGCCAGCGTCTCTCTATTGCCCGCGCCCTCGTGCGCAATGCGCCAATCCTCCTGCTCGACGAGGCAACCTCCGCGCTCGACAATGAGTCGGAAGCAGCGGTCCAGAAGGCGCTGGAAACAGCCATGAACGGTCGCACGGTTGTTGTGGTTGCGCATCGCCTTTCCACCATCGTTAGGGCAGACAAGATCGTGGTGATGGCGGAAGGCCGTGTGGCGGAAGAAGGCAGCCATGAAGAGCTTGCGCGCCGTCAGGACGGGCTCTACGCTCGCCTCAACAATTTGCAGTCACCAATCTGACCTTATTTAACGGAGCCGGATTTACGCATGAGCGAGCATGACATGAAGCTGGTGGTCGTGGGCGCCGCAGGGCGCATGGGCCAAACGATCATCCGCGTGATCCAGCAAACACCGGGTGTCAAACTTCATGCAGCACTTGGTCGTGAAGGATCTGCCTTCATAGGTAAAGATGCAGGTGAACTGGCTGGAGCCGGCTTTCTCGGTGTTCCCGTTACGTCTGACCCGCTCGAAGCCTTCCTTCACGCCGATGGCGTTATCGATTTCACCTCTCCCGCCAGCACGGTTGAATTTGCGGGTCTCGCAGCGCAGGCACGCATCGTGCATGTGGTGGGCACGACTGGCTGCTCGGAAACGGATGAGGAGAAAATCCATGCCGCAGCCCGTCATGCGCGGGTGGTCAAATCCGGCAATATGAGCCTCGGTGTTAATCTTCTGGCTGTCCTGACGGAACAGGCGGCAAAAGCGCTTGCCCCTGCCAATTGGGATATCGAAGTTCTTGAAATGCACCATAAGCACAAGGTAGATGCGCCATCCGGCACCGCCCTTCTGCTGGGTGAAGCTGCCGCCAAGGGGCGTGGCATTTCATTGAAGGAACATTCGGTGCGTGTTCGCGATGGACATACCGGCGCGCGGGAAACCGGCACGATCGGCTTTGCGACCCTTCGCGGAGGCTCGGTGATTGGCGAACACTCGGTCATTCTGGCAGGAGAAGGCGAGCTGGTTACCCTTTCCCACAGCGCTCAGGACCGCTCCATCTTTGCACGCGGCGCAATTGCGGCAGCTCTTTGGGCGCATCCGCAAAAGCCAGGTTTCTACACCATGCTCGATGTTCTCGGGCTCAATGACTGATCAACTGATTTTTTGGAGGCACTCATGAGCGGCACCCTCGTCCTCGTCCGGCACGGCCAGAGCGACTGGAACCTGAAAAACCTGTTTACCGGCTGGAAGGACCCGGCTCTGACCGAGCTTGGCGTTCAAGAAGCAACGGCGGGCGGTCAGGCACTTGCCGATACCGGCATCAAGTTCGATATCGCCTTCACTTCAGAACTGAAGCGCGCCCAGGATACCTGCCGCATCGTTCTGGAAAAGGTCGGCCAGCCGAACCTCGAAACCATCCGTGATCTTGCTCTGAACGAGCGTGACTATGGGGATCTCTCCGGCCTGAACAAGGATGATGCCCGTCAAAAATGGGGCGAGGAGCAGGTCCATATCTGGCGCCGTTCCTATGACATCCCTCCTCCGGGCGGCGAGAGCCTGCGCGATACAGGCGCACGCGTCTGGCCTTACTACCTGACGGAAATCCTGCCGCGCGTCCTGAAAGGCCAGACGGTGCTGGTGGCCGCACATGGCAATTCACTCCGTTCGCTCGTCATGGTTCTGGATCGTCTTTCGAAGGAAGAGATCCTGAAGCTCAATCTCGCGACTGGCGTTCCCATGGTCTATAAACTGAATGCCGATTCAACTGTGGCTTCCAAGCAGGTGCTGGGCGACATGTCCGGTGCGCATTGAGAACCAAAAAAAAGCGACCCCGGTTCAACCGGGGCCGCTTTCTGGCCGGACCAGGGGCATAGGTCGTCCGGCTTGAGGGATGGGGGCGATTCTTGCACGCATCAGCACCGCATCCATGAACTTGGAATAATCCGGTCTTCTACTCGGTCTTCGCGCCTGATTACTTGGCGTACCAATAAGCAGTCAAAATTCCGCTCGCAGCAAATACCGAGATGAAGGTGGTCATCAGGATCGTAACATCCATGGCTTTTCTCCTTCTTTTCGGATCGTCAATGCACGAAGCAGCGGTTTTGTTTCATCCAAGTCGATTTTCTTCATCTTGAACTTTCCGTGATCCCATCTAAGCGTGCCGCTGCCTCAAAATCGGTTCAGACTTGCGCGACATGCTGCAGCTCCAGGTAGGATTGCCTTTTGACCCTGAACCCTTTCATCGCGTACAAGGTGATGAACAGGAATACAGGTGCTTTGCCCCCTTATGCGCTATGCCGTTTATGTGACGCCTCCAGAAGACCATCCACTGACACAGGCCGCCAGCAACTGGCTGGGTAGGAACGCGTTCGCCACAGCGCCGGTCGCGCAACATCCGCCATCTAGAAAGCTCATGGATGCGGAATGGCGAGCACTGGTCAGTGAGCCTGCACGCTACGGCTTTCACGCCACGCTTAAAGCGCCGTTCCGCCTGAACGAAGCGCGTACGCCCGCAACTCTCGACATATTCTTTGAACAATATTGCGCGCAGGAACAGCCTGCGACGATCCCAAGGCTCGAGCTTGCCGAAATCGGGCCGTTCTTTGCGCTCACATGCGCAGGCGGCAGCGAAAGCATCAATGCGCTGTGCCATCGCGTTGTTGAGGCTTTCGAGCCTTGGCGAGCACCTCTTTCCTCATCAGATCTGGCAAGACGAAAACCCGAGCGTTTGAGTGAACGGCAAAGGGAAATGCTTGAAAGTTGGGGTTACCCTTACGTAATGGATGAATTTCGCTTCCACATGACGTTGACCGGCCCAGTCGAAGAAAGCCGCAAACCTACGGTGCGCAGCCTGCTTGAAGACCATTTCGCCGCGTTCCTGGGTAAGCCTCTCAGCGTCGAGCATCTCGGTCTTTTCGTTGAAAAGGAACAGGGCCAGCCATTTTCGGTCCAACACTGCCTCGCACTGCAGGGACGAGGAGAACCAGCATGAGCCGTGAACAGGTCTTCACAAATGCGCGTATCGTTCTGAGAAACGACGTCATCCATGGCTCGATCCTGATCAGGGATGGCATGATTTGCGATATCAGCGAAGGCGTAAACCGCACCGGCGAGGATGTCGAAGGTGATTTCATGATCCCCGGCTTGGTGGAGCTCCATACGGATCATCTGGAAACACATTATGCGCCGCGCCCCGGTGTTCGTTGGGATCAGATGGCGGCACTTCAGGCACATGATGCGCAGATTGCCACCTCCGGCATCACTACGGTTCTTGATTGTTTGCGCCTTGGCTCGGACGAAGCGGGGGGCTTCCCGCGCGGAGAGATGCGCTCCATAGCCACTGTCATCGATGAGGCGCAGAGGGCCGGACGGCTCAGAAGCCAGCACTATTTCCACCTGCGTTGCGAAGTACCTTGCCCGGATGTGCTGGATCAGTTTTCGGATTTCGAGAACGACCCTAATGTCAGGCTGGTCTCGTTGATGGATCATGCTCCGGGACAGAGGCAGTTTCAGACACTTGAGCAGTATATTTACTTCTACAAAACCAAACGCGGCCTGAATGAGGAGGAATTCCGAGCCTTCACGCAGCGGCGCATTGAGGGTTCTGCACGCTATTCCACGCCTCATCGCAATGCGCTTGCCGCGCTTTGCGCGGAACGGGGAATCACCATTGCCAGCCACGACGATGCAACCCTGGCGCATGTTGAAGAAGCGGTCAGCCATAATGTGAAAGTGGCGGAATTTCCCACGAGTATCGAAGCGGCCAAAGCCTCGCATGAGGCAGGGATGCATGTTCTCATGGGCGCACCAAATGTCGTGCGCGGTAAATCACATTCCGGCAATATTGCCGCACGCGATCTTGCGCAAAGAGGTCTACTGGACGTTTTGTCGTCGGATTATGTGCCGTTCAGCCTGCTCCATGCACCCTTTATCCTAGCGGAAACCATTGAGACAATGAGTCTGCCAGAGGCCATCGCCATGGTGACAGATAATCCCGCGCGCGGCATCGGTCTAAAAGATCGGGGGCGGATTGAGGTCGGCCTCAGGGCAGATCTGGTGCGCGTTCATCGTGAAGAGGGCGTTCCCGTCTGTCGCGCCGTATGGCGAGGCGGTCAAAGGGTGGCGTGAGGCCTCAGTCATGCAGCAGGATGAGCAGCGTTTAGGTATTATGATTGTTGTCGTCGGCGCGAGTGGCGCCGGAAAAGACACGATCATCGCTTATGCCTCACGCCATTTTGCGGAGGATCAGCGCGTAGAATTTGTGCGCCGCTCTATCACCAGGCCTCTGGATGCGGGCGGGGAAGATCATCTTGCCCTTGAGATGGATGAGTTTCACCGTCAGGAAGCATCCGGTGGCTTTGCTGTTTCCTGGCAAGCACATGGTCTTTGCTATGGGATTCCAGCAGACACACTGGAGCGGCAGAAAAAAGCACGCTGCCTCATCGTCAACGGGTCCCGCTCGCTTCTTCCCCGCTTTCAGCAGGTATTTTCCCGTTTGGTGGTGGTTGAAATCACGGCGCGAACGGAGATCCTTGCGGCCAGGCTGGCAAAGCGTGGCCGGGAGAGCGAAAGAGAAATTCTGGCGCGCCTGCGCCATCAGCCTTCCCGCTCTAACATCGCATGCGAAACTTGGTCGATTGACAACAGCGGTGAACCGACGAACGCTGGCGAGGCGTTTATCAGGATTATTAAGAGCTATCTAGATTAGACGCGTCTCTGCAATCATGTGTCTCCGACAGTATATTTCTTGCAACAATTTGTCTTTTATTCCTGTCATCGGGCAACACTATACCAAAGTGGTATTTTTAACGGACGCCTGGAACTTTAGATTCTTGAAATATGTTTTGCGTGCTTAAGCCGTTTGTATTTTAGCGTAATAGCGCGATAAGATACCCAAATATATGCGGGTTTCTTTTTCTCGAAATTGCGTCAGAATGAGTTGACCGTTCTCACATCTGATAAAACGTTAGAATTTGATTATAATTTTCTACATCCGGACGAACACGCCGAAGGCGGAGCTTCGAAGTGAAGCTCGTTGCTTGGAGAGAAAGAATGAATGAAGCTCGTCTTAGCTTCAACCCAACAAAGGACCCTCTCGAGGAGCGGCTCGCCACCTTGGAGGCGCGACTTGTTGTTCTTGAAATTGTCTCGATGTCTGCGCTCGCCATGGCGCTGGACACCTCGGACAATGCCGATACCGAAGCAGCGCAGGGAATGGCGGCATTGATCGTCGAGACAGTTGATCAGCGTTGCGAAGAGCTTGGCGTAACACAGAACACCCGCAATACAGCGCGTGATTATGCTCAAAAGCTATTGGGCATCGCTATGGAAAGCCTCTACGCCCGCCCCAATTGATTGCTCCGCCCTTCGTTAAGGAGCGGAGCTGTATCAATGAGCCTCATCCCAATTGGCCGCAGCACGTGCATCCACTTTCAGCGGTACGCGCAATTGCAGCGCGGGCAGCGCCGCCTGTTCCATCGTCTCAACAATCAGCGGCATAGCCGCGGCGATTGCTTCCTCTTCAACTTCGAAAATCAGTTCGTCGTGAACCTGAAGCAACATGCGTACTTGTTCACCAAGCCCCGCTTTTGCCAGTGCCGGTTCAATCTTGATCATCGCACGGCGGATGATATCGGCAGCCGATCCCTGAATGGGTGCATTGATGGCTGCCCGTTCATTGAACGCACGAACCGAAGGGTTTGAAGACTTTATCTCCGGGTAATGGGCGCGGCGCCCAAACACCGTCTCCACATAGCCGTGTTCTCGAGCAAACGACTTGGTGGCTTCCATGTAATCGCGAATGCCAGGGAAGCGTTCAAAATACTTCTTGATGTAATCGCCAGCTTCAGAACGTTCGATGGAAAGCTGGTTTGCCAGCCCGAACGCCGAAATACCGTAGATAATCCCAAAGTTGATGGCCTTGGCGCGACGGCGCACTTCGGCGGGCATATCTGCCACCGGCACGCCAAACATTTCAGACGCCGTCATAGCGTGGATATCGATGCCATCGGCAAAAGCCTGCCGCAGTTGCGGTATCTCCGCCACATGCGCCAGTACCCGCAATTCGATCTGGCTGTAATCTGCCGAAATCAGCTTGTGCCCAGGCGTGGATATGAAGGCTGTGCGGATCTTGCGGCCTTCCGCATTACGCACCGGAATATTCTGCAGGTTCGGCTCCGACGAGGAAAGCCGCCCGGTCGAGGTGGAAGCCAGCGAGTAGGAAGTGTGCACTCGCTTGGTCTGCGGATGCACATACATTGGCAGGGCATCGGTATAGGTGGATTTCAGCTTGGTCAGCTGGCGCCAATCCACGATCTTGCGGGGAAGCGGCTCACCCTGCGCCGCCAAATCTTCCAACACTTGCGCAGAGGTAGACCACTGACCTGTTTTGGTCTTCGAGCCGCCGGGAAGCCCCATCCTACCGAACAGGATGTCGCCCAGCTGCTTTGGTGAGCCGATATTGAACTTCTCGCCTGCCAGCTCGTAGATCTCATCCTCAAAAGCAGCTGCCTTCTGGGCGAGTTCGCCTGAGAGCCGCGAAAGGATTTGCCGGTCGATCGTGATGCCGCGCTCTTCCATATGCGCGAGAACCGGCACAAGCGGCCGTTCCAGCCGCTCATAAACGCGGGTCAGCCCTTCTGCTGCAAGCCGTGGCTTCAAAACCAGCCATAGCCGTAGCGTCACATCCGCATCTTCTGCTGCATAAGCCGTCGCCTTCTCGATATCCACGCGATCGAATGTCACGGCAGATTTGCCGGAACCGGCCACGTCCTTGTAGGGAATCGGCGTATGCCCCAGCCAGCGCTCGGAAAGTGCGTCCATGCCATGATTGCCAACGCCCGCTTCCAGCACGTAGGAAATGAGCATGGTATCGTCGAAGCTCTGCATGGTAATGCCGTGCCGCTTCATGACGAGGTAATCATATTTGAGGTTCTGTGCGACCTTCAGGACGGAAGGATCTTCCAGCAGGTCCTTCAGAAGGGCCAGTCCCTCTGTCATCGGAACCTGGTTTTCGACCAGCTTCGGTCCTTCGCTGAACAGATCTTCATTGCCGCCGGATTTGTGGGCAAGCGGCAGATAGGCAGCGCGCACATCGCTGGAGTTCGGGCTCTGCGTGTAATCCTGAATAGCAAGCGATACACCCACCAGTTCCGCCTGCATGGGATCAAGCGACGTGGTTTCCGTATCGAAAGCCACAAGACCCGTCTCTTTCGCCACAGCTATCCAGAGCTTCAGCGTCTCCACATCACGGATCGTCGCGTAACCGCTGTGATCGATCTTGTGAGATGAGAACGCTTCGTGCCGCGCAGCAGCAACATCCACGGCGCGCGCTCCACCGCCAATAGCGGAGCCAGCAGCTTGGGTCTGAGCAGTATCTATCTTCGAAAGGTCTTGATTATGCTCCATGCCAGGATCGAGGTCCGGGCCATGGGCCGTTGCACCCCACTCCACAAGAATTTCCGCCGGTTCAATGATACTTGCGTCGCAATCGCAGGCGTCCGCCACACGGCGCGTCAGCGTGCCAAACTCCATGGCCTTCAGGAAGGCGACAAGCTTCGGGCCATCCTGTTGTTCCAGCACCAGCGCATCAAGCGGCATGTCAAGCGGCACATCGGTGCGAAGCTCCACGAGCTGGCGCGACAGGCGGGCAAGCTCTGCATTGGCGATGATGTTTTCGCGGCGCTTGACCTGCTTGATCTCTCCCGCGCGAGCGAGAAGCTGCTCGAGATCGCCGAATTCTTCCAGAAGCTGGGCAGCGGTCTTCGGGCCGATGCCGGGAATGCCCGGCACATTATCGATCGAGTCGCCAACCAGCGCCTGCAGGTCGATCATCTTTTCCGGCGGCACGCCCCATTTTTCGATGACGTCCGGAATGCCGATCTGCTTGTCCTTCATGCTGTCGTACATGTGGACATTCGGCGTCACCAACTGCATCAAATCCTTGTCGGAGGAAATGATCGTGACATCCGCGCCTATGGCTTCTGCGGCCCGGGCGTAAGTCGCAATAATATCGTCAGCCTCAAAGCCTTCTGTCTCAATGCAAGGAAGGTTGAACGCGCGCGTTGCCTGACGGATCAGCCCGAATTGCGGAACCAACTCTTCCGGCGGTGCAGATCGGTTAGCCTTGTATCCATCATAGAGATCCTTGCGGAACGTCTTCGAAGAATAGTCGAAAATCACCGCGAAATGGCTTGGCGTGACGCCCACATTCGTATCGCGCGCGTTGGTCAGCAGCTTCCACAACATGTTGCAAAAGCCGGAGACGGCACCCACAGGCAAACCATCCGTCTTGCGCGTCAGCGGTGGCAGGGCATGGAAGGCACGGAAGATGAATCCTGAGCCGTCCACGAGGAAGAGATGATCGCCTTTTTTCATGAAAGGATGGATACTCCGCCTTGCCGAAAAGGTCTATCCTTGCTGGAACCATCGCGGAAATTTCACGTGTGTTCCTTCCAGCGATGACCACTGCATCTCATCGGCATCCGCATTCCCTTTGGTTGTTTGCATCTCATCGGCATCCGCATTCCCTTTGGTTGTTTTTAGAGAAAAGGTATTCATGACCGGCCGCAGTGTTCTAACCCTTTACCTCGTCACCTTGGCACTCATGCTGATGGTCGGCCTATGGCGCTACTATAGCGGCGACAGCGGCAATATGATCTTCATGAAAATCTTGTTCTGCGGTGTCTATCTTTTGGCGGGTCGAGGCTTGGAAAGCATATTCCCGCCAGAGAATGCGCCCTCACGCCATTGGCTGGTGCAGCTTGAAATGTACATTCTTGAGGCTTTGCTACTCGCCACATTTCTGCTTTTCACGATATCCGACCTTGGCACCTCAACCTTTCCGCAACAGTTGGCAATGATGGTGACTTTCACCGCTATTTACGCGCCGCTCAAGCTCCTGTTTTTCTGGCGGCGCCGCGGCTAGGACGAGGCAGTTCACTGGAACGTTACTCCATTGTAATCCAGCATTCCCTTGAATGACCACTTTTGCATGGCCATCTCTCCCTCATCGGCGATTGATCACGCCGCAACCTGATAGCTGGCTTGTCCCCCGCCGCGTCAGGTCGGGCAAAGGCCTCACCCCTCTCCGGGCCTTTGTCCTTCTATCACCGCCACGACCGATCCCCTCCCCGGTCGTGGCGGTTTTCGTTTCTGCAGATTGCAAATTCCTCCCGCATCCATACTCTGCGATACATATCATGCAGTCGAATCGGGCTGGACCCTTCATGACGTTTGAGACCACGGATTCCGCGCTCTACCTCGCCAACCAGCTGGCGAAAACTTTGTCTCGCGCACTGGCAAAGCGAGCAGCCGAACTAGGCTTTTCACCGGGTCAGTTCCCGGTTCTACAATCTCTCTGGCAGGAAGATGGCCTGACGCAACGGCAGTTGCTGGACAAGCTTGATATCGAGCAAGCCACCCTTGCCAATACTCTTGCCCGCATGGAACGCGACGCCCTCATTACCCGCCGCCCTCACCCCAGGGATCGGCGCGCACAGATCATCGAACTGACCGAACGTGGGCGCTCTCTGGAGCAATTGGCAACCCATGCCGCGGCTCAGGCGGATGAGGATCTTTTCAAAGGCTTTCGTCGCTTCGAAAAAGAGCTTCTGAAAGAGTATATGCGCATGGCGCTTGCCAATGCACGGCAGCTTGATGCTCTCCCTGTCGAACAGGCCACCTCCCCTTCGTCTCCTCTCGCCTGAAACACAAGCCCCGCCAAACCGCTTCACACTTTTGCGCGACATGGCTTCTTCCACGCATGCCGTTATCGCAAAACCGCTTCACACTTTTGCGCGACATGGCTTCTTCCATGCATGCCGTTATCGCAAAACCGCTTCACACTTTTGCGCGACATGGCTTCCTCCACGCATGCCGTTATCGCAAAACCGCTTCACACTTTTGCGCGACATGCTTCCTCCACGCATGCCGTTATCGCAAAACCGCTTCACACTTTTGCGCGACATGCTTAGGGTACCTCACCATCCACTAACGAACGACATTCCACATAAAAATCGCAAGGCTGATCCGCATGACCGATCTTTCCCCAATTCTTGAGCAGGCCGACAAAAATCTCGATGCAAGCCTTGGACGCCTGTTTGAACTGGTTCGCATTCCCTCCATCTCCACTGATCCCGCCTACAAGGCAGAATGCCGCAAAGCAGGGGAATGGCTGGTTGCCGAATTGAACGCGCTTGGCTTCAAAGCTTCTTTGCGCGATACACCCGGTCACCCCATGGTCGTTGCCCATCATGAGGCCGGTCGCGCCGATGCTCCGCGTGTTCTCTTCTACGGCCACTACGATGTGCAGCCGGTTGATCCCATCGAGCTCTGGGAAAATGATCCCTTCGATCCGAAAGTGAAGGATATCGGTAATGGCCGCAAGGTTCTGACAGGTCGTGGCACTTCGGATGATAAAGGCCAACTGATGACCTTCGTTGAAGCCTGCCGCGCCTATAAGGAAGTGGCCGGCTCGCTTCCGGTGAACATCACCATTCTTTTCGAAGGTGAGGAAGAATCCGGATCTCCGTCTCTCAAGCCATTCCTGGAAGCCAATGCAGATGAACTGAAGGCGGAGTTTGCCCTGGTCTGCGACACCAGCATGTGGGACACGCAAACACCTGCTATTGCTGCAACGCTTCGTGGCCTTGTCGGAGAAGAAATCACTGTCTTTGCCGCAGATCGTGATCTCCATTCCGGTCTCTTCGGCGGGGCTGCCGCCAACCCGATCCATATTCTTACCACCGCCCTGGCTGGCCTGCGCGATGAGACAGGACGCGTAACCTTGCCTGGCTTTTATGACGGCGTGGACGAAACACCGGAAAACATCAAGGCCAGCTGGGAAACCCTTGGCCGTGACGCAAAGAGTTTTCTCGGCGAAGTCGGCCTGTCCGAGCCATCGGGCGAGAAGGGGCGTTCCGTTCTCGAACTCACCTGGGCACGGCCGACCTGTGAAGTTAACGGCATCTGGGGTGGCTATACGGGCGAAGGCTTCAAAACGGTCATTGCAGCGCAAGCTTCCGCCAAAATCTCTTTCCGCCTCGTGGGCGAGCAAGACCCGGAGAAAATCCGTGAAAGCTTCCGCGCCTATATCCGCTCAAAAATCCCGGCTGATTGCCGCGTGGAATTCCATGAGCACGGTGCCTCTCCTGCTATTCAGCTTTCCTATGATTCGCCGGTGCTGACGAAAGCCAAAGCTGCCCTCTCCGATGAATGGCCAAAGCCTGCCGTTGTGGTCGGCATGGGTGGTTCGATCCCGATTGTCGGCGATTTCCAGACCTATCTCGGAATGGATTCGCTGCTCGTCGGCTATGGCTTGATCGATGACCGTATCCATTCGCCTAACGAAAAATACGATCTCAACTCGTTCCATAAGGGCATCCGATCCTGGATTCGTATCCTGGCTGCGCTCTGAAACACCTTTAGGCCTTCCGGGGTCACCCGGAAGGCCTGTACTTACTCAATCAGGACACGCCAACAATGGTCGGCTTGTCTGAGTTGTAGTCGATGTAGTGATTACCAGCCCTCAAAGTTATGCAAACGTATGTATCGTCGGTTTCATCTTTAAACCGAAAAGACTGTCGGTCAAAATTTGCAAAATTAATTCTGTATTCGTAAATTAGATAACTGCTCGCCTTATCGACAAATCCACCAATAAGACCTCTTGTTATCGCCTTTCTTGAAGTCTCGGATTTACCGTTCGGCGCCCAATTTACCGATCTCCATGATTCCTCACTAACATTAGAGTCGATTTGCTCGGCAGCTTTACTCAATCCCTGGATGAGATCATCCGCTCGATATCCAGAAGCCTTCGGATATCCTACTCTGTATGTTTTTTCACCAGAACCAGAAACTTCTATAACAATGTAATCTTCATTCTCTTCTACAATCTTCATGCAAGGCTCCATTAAAAATAACGAAACCCCTTAACCGTTTTAGTTGAATCTGTAAATATTTTTCATCTCAGGGTTTATAACTGTGCGTTTATTTTGGGGGTAATCCAGGCTGCAGAAGACAGCTTTAATTCGGCAAATTGCGCAAATTAAGCTTCGCACTTCATTTGGGCTAAGCACGAGCATAAGGCTGACCAAACCCTTGATAACCCCCAAAAAAGCAAAAAGGCCGGGGATGAGCCCGACCTTTTCCTGCCTATTTCGATTCTGCCAGTACATCCGTGGTCAGTTTCCGAAACAGGTCCGGCATTTCCGACAGCACCGATTTGCATCAGCGCTTTTTCATGTTCTCATGGTCTCTCAAGAAGGTTAACAAATCGTTAACGAAATTGCCGCCCTTCGAAAGGCATCGAAGAATTTTCACATCCTTCAGGAGAACAGCTCAGTTGCCGCTTGATCCAGAAATGGGAATGGCGCCCCGCGATTGCAAGGGCGCCATCCAAAATTCTTACGATTCGCTAAAATAGCGAATTAAGCAGCCTGAAGGCTGTCAGCCGAAACGCGGCCCGAACGACGATCGGTCACCAGTTCGTAAGCGATCTTCTGGCCGTCCTTGAGGCCAGCCATGCCAGCGCGCTCAACAGCAGAGATGTGAACGAATACGTCGGCAGCGCCGTCGTCAGGCTGAATGAAGCCGAAGCCCTTGGTTGCGTTAAACCACTTTACAGTACCAGTAGCCATTACGATGTCCTTTCACTCGCAACGTTGTCTTTGCTTCTGTCGCCTGAGCGGCAAAAGCGGGGAAGGTCGTATTTGAGGGAAGGGTCGTCGTCAGCGCGAATGAGCGCTGTAGTGCCACAGTCAAACAAATATCGATGCGGGGTTAGTTATCCTCGCCAAGGCCCAATTGTCAAGCTGGCACAAGGCGTTCAAACTCCTCCTGAAAATAGAAGAAGCCCGGCGTGGGAGGAGGATACGCCGGGCTTCTGATACTGGCCAGCAACTGGGAGGAGGAGGTGTTGCTGGACCCCACGACAGACACTGGGAGGAGGAGTGCGTCTGTCGATGATTGAAGATTATCAAATCAGCGCTTAAAAAACAGTCAATATTTCGCACTGCAGCAATGCTAAATTGACATAGCTTTACGGGCACATTGAGAGAGCTTGCCACCCGGAGCAAGCTTGGCTAGCTTGGCGTCATGAGCCTTACATCTGTAAAAGAATTCTTTATAGAACACGCTCCGGATATTCATGTCATTGAAACGGAAGCGAGTTCTGCCACCGTCGCGCTGGCTGCAGAAGCGCATAACGTAGAGCCCGATCAAATTGCCAAGACAATTTGCCTACGGGCCGGAGATGAGGTGGTGCTTCTCGTCGCATCAGGAATGAGCCGGCTGGATAACCGCAAATTTCGCGATCGATTCGGCTCCAAGCCGCGTATGCTCGACGCAGAGGAAGTCGTGGCCAGAACGAGTCATCCCGTTGGCGGCGTCTGCCCCTTCGGCGTGAAGGAGCCGCTGAAGATCTATCTGGATGAATCGCTGAAGCGTTTCGATATCGTGGTTCCAGCTGCAGGCGCAATCAACGCCGCTGTCCGCATTTCGCCGGCTAGAATGGCGGAGTTGACCTCCGCCACTTGGGTCGATGTTTGTCAGCCGCCGCGCGCTGCGGAAGGCTTGGAGACCTCTTAGTAGTAACGGCGGTACCAGGCCTGCTTCTGCTCGAACGAGGTCGAGGCGACCAGATAACCGATAGCAAAGCCAATACCGCCGATCAGCGTCAGCACGGTTCCAGCCGTCGCGGGGTGTTCGCGGATGACGCCTGCGACAGAGGTGGCCTCTTCCTGAACATATTGTGCGGCATCTGAGGCCTTTGCCTTGACCGTCTCATAGGTGTCAGCGCCAAAATCCGAAAGAGATGCACGGATATGCTCGATTTCCTTGCGCAGCGCGGAAATCTCAGCGCGCATCGCATCATCTGCTTCGCCAGCAATGCGCTCGCCGCGCGCTTCCAGCGAGGAATTTCTTCCAGCTTCCATCATCCCGAAAACTCCTTGTTGATGGTCAAGATGCCGGTCAACTAATGAAGCTGAAATAGGTTCCGGCTGATCTGCTGGATCAAATGAGCAGGCCCGTCAGCAGCCTCTGAAACACATCCCCTCTCTCAGCAAAATCGCCACACCGTGCACTTCGAAGTATCGGGGAATTTTCCTCTTTTGCGGCATCAATCATCGCAGCAAGGAAATCTACCACTCTGGCAGATACAGAAAAGCCCGCCGGAACAGTCGCTCCGGCGGGCTTTTCAATTCTATCGCAACGAGGATTAGTCGTTGGTGCGGTTCTTCAGGGCAGCGCCCAGAATGTCGCCAAGCGATGCGCCACTATCGGACGAACCGAACTGAGCAACAGCTTCCTTCTCTTCTGCGATCTCGAGAGCCTTGATCGACAGCATGACCTTGCGGTCCTTCTTGGAGAAGTTGACGACGCGAGCGTCGAAAACCTGACCAGCGGAGAAGCGCTCAGGACGCTGATCGTCACGATCGCGAGCCAGGTCACCACGACGGATGAACGAGGTGATATCTTCGTGGTTCACGAGCTTCACTTCGACGCCGCCATCGTTAACGCTGATGACTTCGCAGGATACGACAGCGTTCTTGCGCAGTTCGCCGGAGGTTGCAGCTTCACCAACCGTGTCACGGCCGAGCTGCTTGATGCCGAGCGAGATACGCTCCTTCTCGACGTCAACATCCAGAACGACAGCCTTGACGACATCGCCCTTGTTGAACTCTTCGATGACCTGCTCGCCTGGACGGTTCCAGTCGAGGTCGGACAGGTGAACCATGCCGTCAACGTCGCCTTCGAGGCCGATGAACAGACCGAATTCAGTCTTGTTCTTGACTTCGCCTTCGACTTCCGTGCCAGCCGGATGGCTGTAAGCGAATGCCTGCCATGGGTTCTCAAGCGTCTGCTTGAGGCCGAGCGAGATGCGGCGCTTCGAAGGATCGACTTCGAGAACGACCACGTCAACTTCCTGGCTTGTGGACAGGATCTTGCCGGGGTGAACGTTCTTCTTCGTCCAGGACATTTCGGAGATGTGGATCAGGCCTTCGATGCCCGGCTCCAGCTCAACGAATGCACCGTAGTCGGTGATGTTGGTGACGGTACCGGAGATCTTCTTGCCAACCGGGTACTTGGCAGAGATGCCATCCCACGGATCGGACTCGAGCTGCTTCATGCCGAGCGAGATACGATGGGTTTCCTGGTTGATACGGATGATCTGAACCTTGACCTGCTGGCCGATGTTCAGGATTTCCGAAGGATGGTTTACACGGCGCCATGCCATGTCGGTCACGTGCAGCAGACCGTCGATGCCGCCGAGATCAACGAACGCACCGTAATCGGTGATGTTCTTGACAACGCCGTCAACAACCTGGCCTTCTTCGAGGTTCTGAACGATTTCAGAACGCTGCTCGGCACGGGACTCTTCCAGAACCGTGCGGCGCGAAACAACGATGTTGCCGCGGCGCTTGTCCATCTTGAGGATTTCGAAGGGCTGCGGGTTGTGCATCAAAGGCGTCACGTCGCGGATCGGACGGATGTCAACCTGAGAGCGTGGAAGGAAGGCAACGGCGCCGTCGAGGTCAACCGTGAAGCCGCCCTTGACCTGGTTGAAGATAACGCCTTCAACGCGCTCGCCAGCTTCGAACTTGGCTTCCAGCTTGATCCAGCTTTCTTCGCGGCGAGCCTTCTCGCGCGACAGAACAGCTTCGCCGAGAGCGTTTTCGATGCGCTCAACGTAAACTTCAACTTCGTCGCCAACCTTGAGCGAGCCGTCCTTGCCCTTGGCGCCGAATTCCTTCAGCGGAACGCGACCTTCGACCTTGAGGCCGACGTCGATCACCGCAACATCCTTCTCGATTGCCGTGACGAGACCCTTGGCTACATAGCCTTCAGCAAGGTCGTTCGAGGCAAAGGATTCTTCGAGGAGGGCTGCGAAATCCTCCCGCGTGGGGTTTGCTAGTACCATGAAATCTCCTGATCGTGCCGTTTTGAGCACGCGGTGCGCCGGGGGTTCGTGTTATTCATACCCAAAGATCAAGTCCGCCCTTCTCGTGGAGGGCAATCCGGCGCGGGGACCAGGCCTTCAAGTTATTCCGTTTGATTTCGATGCACCGGCGAACCGGCAGACCGTCAATTCCTGTTCAAGACAGCGTCGATGATACTCTTCGCCGCTTGGAATGCGGCCTCTATACTCATTTCCGATGTGTCAAGCAAGTGCGCATCTGCAGCCGGTTTCAAGGGGCTATCAGCGCGTCCCATGTCACGCTCGTCGCGTTTCTTCACATCTTCGAAAATACTGTCGAAATCAGCGCTACCGCCATTGGCGACAATTTCATCGAAGCGGCGTTTTGCTCGGATTTCAGGCGAGGCGGTCACGTAAAGCTTCACGGGTGCCTGCGGGCAAACAACAGTACCAATGTCACGCCCATCAAGCACCGTTCCCGGCTCACGACGCGAAAATGCCTGCTGCGCTTCAACCAGCGCACGGCGCACCGAGGGCATGACGGCAATCTTGGATGCAGCCTCGCCAATATGATGCTGCGCCAGTATCGAGCGATCCAGTCCGCCAAGATCGATTGCCTTAGCCATCTTTTCCGCAACGATTTCATCATCGAGTGGCAGGCCAGCATCCAGCAGCGCCTTTGCCGTCGCGCGATAGGTAAGCCCGGTATCAAGATGCTGGAAGCCATAGGTTTCAGCAATCCGGCGTGAGAGTGTACCCTTTCCGGCGGCGGCTGGCCCATCGATGGCAATGATAAAGGTCATGGCTGTCTCCCAAGATTTCCGCACTCCTCTAGACCAAAGAGGGGGCGCTTTCCATCGCGCCGTTCGCCCTTACCGGCAAAGCGGGTGGGATCGGCCAGCCCGTCATCTTGCGATTGCGCCTGCTTCCATGCGATTTCCCAGCTTTCCCGCCCAAGTTTGCCTTTGACTTCACCATTTACAAGCATTATGGGGACCGGCTAACAATTTTGAGCGTCGCGATTGCGGCAACGCCGAACTGATCGGCCATTCTCACGAGGCATCCACAGTGGCAAAAGCGGAACTTGGAACCAAGCGTACCGACCCGGATACGGGCAAGAAATTCTACGACCTGAATCGCGATCCGGTCGTTTCGCCTTACACCGGCAAGTCCTGGCCGCTCTCTTTCTTTGAAGAGAACACGGCTCAGATGAAGATGGAACAGGCTGAAGAAGAAGAAGTGGCTGAAGTCGATACGGAAAACCCGGACGTCGAACTGGTCTCTCTGGAAGAGGGCGACGATGCGGCTGGCGGCGACGACCTGCCGGATATGGGTGACGACGACGTCGAAATCGACGGCGACGACGACGACACCTTCCTGGAAACCGATGACGAAGATGACGATGAAGATATGTCTGGCATCATCGGCGTTGGTGGCGACGAAGACGAAGTCTAAGCACTTGATTTCAGGCCCGGACCAAAAAAATGTCCGGGCCTTCCATTTTCGGCTTGCGCTCGGAATTTTCCGGAAGTAATAAGCCGCCACCCCGAACGAAGCAGCGCTTCGCCACGGGTTCCCGGAACCGGATAATGCCCGGTACCCTGATGGGGCTATAGCTCAGCTGGGAGAGCGCTTGCATGGCATGCAAGAGGTCAGCGGTTCGATCCCGCTTAGCTCCACCAAAATCCCCCTCATACCTTTCTCATGCGATAGCGCGATCTTGGCCTAGGTATTTCGTCGGGCTTACAGGTCTGTCTGCTTAACTTCGCGGTTCACCCCCGGGCGCATAGACGCTTTTGCGGGCAAAGCGGAATTTGTGGCCGCATTGGCAGCGCAACATGTATTTGGCCGGATCGCGGGAGGAAAACTCGGTCGAAAAGCCCTTTGGCATTTCATCGACCTGGAAGCCTGGGTCCTTGCGGTGTGGATCGTCATCCTCCGAGACCTCGGCAAAGCCGGTATGTCCGCATTGAGGGCATTCAAGTTTCCGGGAATATCTATCGCGTGCTGCCATGCCAGCTAGGTATGTTCTGACATCGCAATTGGCAAGCGATTCGCACCGTCAGCGAAACATGAATTATTTCGTAAAGAATCTTTCGCTTGTCCGCACTTATTAGTTTACATTATTTGTCATGTTTATTATCCCCTTGTGCAACGCGCGGTGGCGGCCTCTCGCGAAGGAATATGCCTGAAGCACCCCTGCGCTCAATGAAGCCCGCCAGGGAGACCTCTATGTCCAGCCATTTTGCTTTTTCCACTCAATCGGAGTCTTCAAACGCTGGCTGCGTCAGGAGCACTTTGGTTATAGCGGCCTGCATTGCGCTGTTTGGCTCGAGTGCGTTGGCGCAGGCACAAGATGCGGGAAGCGCAGCACCCATCACACAGCAGGCACCGGCGCAAACCCAGGCTCCCGACACTGCGACCTCTCCTGCCTCGTCAACCCCGCAAGCAGCACCAAATGCGCCAACACAGCCCGATGTGTCGGCAAGCCAGCCGCCAGAAGCGAGTATAGCGGTGGAGCAACCTGCCGCAGCCGCACCTGCACAGCCATCAGTTTCCGCTGAACGTAGCGATATCCCGCATAATCTTTCGCCGCTCGGCATGTTCATGGCGGCGGATTGGGTGGTGAAGGGCGTGATGATCGGCCTCGCCCTGGCCTCTCTGCTAACCTGGACAGTATGGCTTGCGAAATCGCTCGAACTGTTTGGCGCGCGCCGCCGCGCAAAGCTGGTGATCGAGGCCATCCGCCAGTCCAAAAGCCTTGCAGACGCGCTGGTGCTCACCGAAAAGCGGCGTGGACCGGCTGCCTCCATGTTGGCGGAAGCCGCCCGTGAGCTGAAGCTTTCCGAAGGTGCGCTGGATCATGTGGAACATGCGGGCGTGAAGGAGCGCGTTGCTTCTGTTCTCGGACGCATCGAGGCCTATGCAGGCCGCCGCATGATGCGTGGCACGGGTGCCCTGGCCACCATTGGCTCAGTCGGACCGTTTGTTGGCTTGTTCGGCACTGTCTGGGGCATCATGAATTCCTTCATCGGCATCTCGGAATCACAGACGACGAACCTTGCCGTCGTCGCACCGGGCATCGCGGAAGCGCTTCTGGCCACCGCAATCGGCCTCGTAGCCGCCATTCCGGCAGTCGTGATCTATAACATCTTTGCCCGCTCCATTACCGGCTATCGCCAGCTTCTGGCGGATGCCGCGGCGGGGGTTGAGCGGCTTGTGAGCCGCGATCTGGATTTCCGCAAGGTGCCTCCGGGCGGTCGCGTCAAGTCGTCCGTGTCTTTGGTCGCGGGGGAATAGGTTATGGCGGGTGGAATTCGCGAAAATCACGGTGACGATCTCTCGGAAAACCACGAGATCAATGTCACGCCCTTTATCGATGTCATGCTGGTGCTGCTGATCATTTTCATGGTGGCCGCACCGCTTGCCACGGTTGATGTGAATGTCGATCTCCCAGCTTCCACCGCGAAGCCAGCGCAAAAGCCGGAACAGCCTCTTTATCTCACTGTGAAACAGGATCTGTCGCTCAACCTTGGCAATGATCCCGTGGCGCGTGAGCAACTGGCGCAAAGGCTTGAGAGCCAAACGCAGGGCAACAAGGACACGCGCATCTTTCTGCGCGCGGATAAGGCCGTGGATTACGGGCATTTCATGGAGGTCATGAACCTGCTGCGGGATGCCGGCTATCTCAAGATCGCTTTGGTTGGCCTGGAAACGATCGGCAGCCAGCCTGCAGCGCCTCAGGCGGGAACACAGCCATGATGCTTCATCCGCGCAGCTGGCAACGCAAGCTTGGAGAAGCGGCGCTCTGGGTCGGAGCGGGCTCCGTGGTTCTATGCGCGCATCTGGCTGCAGCCGCTGTCCTTCTTCGGCAGGAACCGGAAGAGGCAGGCCTGCCAGATGCACCTGCGGCCATCATGATTGAAATGGCCGCTGAACCGGAAGCTGCGGCAACCGAGGAAACGGTTATTTCGGAGCAGTTACAGGATGTCCAAGAAGTTCTGAACGAGCAGCAGCCGGTTGAACAGGCCAAGGTCGAACCAGAACCGCTACCGGAGCCAGAACCCCCTATGGAAACGGCAGAGATCCTGCCGGACGACATTCAGGAACCTGTGACGGAGACCACGCAGACAATTCCCGAGGAGCCGCTTCCGCCGCAGGATCTTCCCGCTGAAGAACAGCTTGCGATGCTGGAGCATGTGGAGGTTCCGCTTCCTGTCATTCGTCCTCAGCCAGAAGAGGTGAAACCACAGGAGCCGAAGGAGCCGCCAAAGCAGAAGAAGGTGGAGGCGCGAAAGCCGAAGCCTCAGCCACCGGCAGCAAAGGCTGCCGTGCAGGCCAAGGCTGACGTGACGGAATCGACGCGCACGGCGGCCGCTGCCACATCTAGCACCAGTGGTTCATCCTCCATTTCGCCTGCCCGTTGGCAAACCAAGCTTGCCGCTCATCTGGCGCGCCAGCGTGGAAAATGCCCGGCATCGGGCAAGGGAAGCACCGCCATGATCACGTTCAGGATTGACGGTGGCGGCAATCTTTCCAGTGTCGGCCTTGCGCGTTCCTCCGGCTTTTCCGATTTCGATCAATATATGGTCGATCTCGTTCGCCGTGCTTCACCTGTGCCGCCGCCACCCGCTGGCCTCAGCAATAAGGTAACGGTTCCTCTCGGCTACCGGAACTGCTAAAGAACCGCCCGTTCAAAAGGTGCCATTTGGGCGCCTTCGCTAACGGACATGATTCGATGCATTTTTCTCTCCCCGATCTTCAGCAACGGCTTGCCGCCATCTTTGAATTCAATGGCGTGCTGGCAGATGCTGCGACGTCCGTTGCAAAAGGGCTCGTCGCTGCAGAGGCGGCAGGCCAGTCGAGCCATGGACTGCGCCGTGTGGTGGCCTATGTGTCGCAGGTTCGAGCCGGCAAGGTGCGGGGAGATGCGAAGGCAGAATTGTCTCAACCGCGACCAGCCTTTCTTTCCGTCGATGCGCATCACGGTTTTGCCTTCCCGGCGCTGGATGTGGCCGTTGAGGCGTTAGCTCCTCTTGCCCACTCGCAGGGCATTGCCGCTGCCGCTATCCACCGCTCGCACCACGCAGGCGTCCTGGCGCTGACGGTGGAGCGGTTTGCAGAGCAGGGGCTGATGGCCATTATGTTTGCCAATGCGCCAGCCTCCATGGCTGCCTGGGGCGGCAAGCGCCCGTTGTTCGGCACCAACCCCATTGCTTTTGCGCTGCCTTTGCCGAAACAGGAGCCCATCGTTATCGATTTAGCCCTGTCCAAGGTAGCGCGCGGCAAGGTCATGGAAGCTCAGCAACGTGGAGTGCCTATCCCTGACGACTGGGCGCTTGATGAGCAGGGCAATCCAACAACGGATGCAAACGCAGCTATTCAAGGCACTATGGCACCTGCTGGCGGTGCCAAAGGCGCTGCACTCGCCCTTATGGTCGAGGTCTTGTCCGCCAGCCTGACGGGCGCACAGTATTCCTTTGAATCAAGCTCACTGTTTGACGATCGAGGTGGACCGCCCGCGCTTGGCCACTTCATCATCGCAATCGATCCAACGGCTGCGGCAGGCCCGCAAGTCGAGAGTCGCATCGCTCTGCTTGCCGCCGAGATGGCGCGGGAGCCTGGCGTGCGGCTGCCCGGCAGGCGCGGCCAAACCGCTCGTGCCAAGGCCTCGCAGGATGGGCTTGAGATTGAGGATAGCGTCATGCAAGCAATAGAGCGTCTTCAGCTGCGCAACTGACTGGGTTGGCGGGTACATTCTGCGAACATGTTGCGGCTTCTGTGGAAAGACCGTGCTGGAAATGACGTGCGCCACAATAATGCGTCGTGACCGCTGCCCGTTTCACGGCATTGCAACTGAATGAATCGCGACGCCCGCCCCGACCTTCTGGTCAACAAATCCTATATTTCGAGTCGATGAGCTGGTTTGGGCTCTCAAGCCGTTTTCTCGCAATGCACGCCAGATTTTGGATCGCCAAACGCAAAACGCCGGGTCTGGGACCCGGCGTTGAGTTTGTTGTTCTGAGCGCAGCTTAGAGCGTGCGGGTAATGTGTTCCACACGGAAGCACTCGATGGTGTCCCCGGCGCGGATATCTTCGTAGTTTTCGAAGGCCATACCGCATTCCTGACCCACCGGCACTTCGGACACTTCGTCCTTGAAGCGCTTGAGCGTCTTGAGCTTGCCTTCGTGAATGACGACGTTGTCGCGAACCAGACGTACGCCTGCACCACGCTCCACCTTGCCTTCAACAACACGGCAACCGGCAACCTTGCCCACCTTCGTGATGTTGAACACTTCGAGGATTTCGGCATTGCCGAGGAAGGTTTCGCGACGCTCTGGCGACAGAAGGCCGGACATGGCTGCCTTAACGTCATCCACCAGATCGTAGATGATGTTGTAGTAGCGGATTTCGATGCCTTCCCGTTCAGCAAGTGAACGAGCCTGGGAGTTGGCACGAACGTTGAAGCCGATGATCGCCGCATTGGAGGCTTCCGCCAGCGAGATATCGGATTCCGTCACACCGCCAACGCCAGAGTGGACGATACGGGCACGAACCTCGTCGGTGCCAAGCTTGTCCAGAGCACCGGCAATCGCTTCGATAGAGCCTTGCACGTCGCCCTTGATGACCAGCGGGAACTCCTTGAGACCGGAGGTCTGCAACTGGCTCATCATCTGCTCAAGCGAGCCGCGTGAACCGGACTGACGTGCAGCCGCCTTGTCGCGGGCCAGACGCTGGCGATATTCGGAGATTTCGCGAGCACGGCTTTCGTTCTCAACCACAGCGAACTTGTCGCCAGCAGCCGGAGTACCGGAAAGACCAAGCACCTCGACAGGCATAGCCGGACCGGCTTCCTTGACGTGCTCACCCTTGTCGTTGACGAGGGCGCGAACGCGGCCCCACTGGTCGCCAGCCACGATGATCTGGCCAGGCTTCAGGGTGCCCTTCTGGATCAGCACGGTTGCGACAGCGCCGCGACCACGATCAAGCTCGGCTTCGATGACCGTGCCTTCCGCCGTACGGTTTGGATTGGCCTTGAGGTCAAGGATTTCCGACTGCAGGAGGATGGCTTCGAGAAGCTTGTCCAGATTGGTGCGGTTCTTGGCCGAAACTTCGACGTCCAGAACTTCACCGCCCATGGATTCCACGAAAACTTCGTGCTGCAGTAGCTGCGTGCGCACCTTCTGCGGGTCAGCCGTTGGCTTGTCCACCTTGTTGATTGCAACAATGATCGGAACATTGGCAGCCTTGGCGTGATTGATGGACTCAATCGTCTGCGGCATCACGCTGTCGTCAGCCGCAACCACCAGGATCGCGATATCCGTTGCCTGTGCACCGCGAGCACGCATGGCCGTAAAGGCGGCGTGACCGGGGGTATCGATGAAGGTGATCTTCTGACCGTTCTGCTCGACCTGATAGGCACCGATGTGCTGCGTGATACCGCCGGCTTCGCCAGCAACCACGTTTGCACTGCGGATGGCGTCGAGAAGCGAGGTCTTGCCGTGGTCGACGTGACCCATGATGGTCACGACCGGAGGACGCGATACCAGTTCGCCATCTTCGTCCTTCACGTCGAAGATACCTTCTTCAACGTCGGATTCGGAAACGCGCTTCACGGTGTGGCCGAATTCGGTCGCGATGAGTTCTGCAAGGTCGGCGTCGATGACGTCGCCTGGCTTCATCATCTGGCCTTCCTTCATCAGGTACTTGATAACGTCCACAGCGCGTTCAGACATACGCTGCGACAGTTCCTGAATGGTAATGGTTTCCGGCAGGATGACCTCGCGCATGACCTTTTCACGGGTCTCCTGCATCTGGCTACGGCGGAACTTCTCCTGGCGGCGACGCATGGAAGCAAGCGAGCGGCCACGCGGGTTGCCATCGTCATCCACATTGGCCGTGGTAACAGTCAGCTTGCCACGACGGCGATCGTCTTCCTTCGGGCGGGCCGGAACCTTGGCTGGTGCCGGTGCCACAACCTTGCCACGACTTGGACCGCCGCGTGCTGGGCCGCGATCGTCATCATCATCGCCAGCAGCCTTGCGGTTGCGAACCGGAACGCCCGGCTGTGGAAGCGGTGCAGCGGCAGCGGCTGCCGGTGACGGACGACCAGACTGAGGGCGGCCTTCTGTGTTGCGCGGCGCGCGCTCAGGAGCAGCGGACTGCTGCGGGCGCTCTGCGGGGGCGGCAGCGGCCGGTGCATTGGCCTGCGCAATAGCATCGGCTTCGGCTTTCGCCTTGGCTTCTGCGGCAAGACGCTCTTCTTCGGCACGCTGTTCAATAGCGCGACGCTCATCCTCGATCTTACGGCGTGCTTCATCTTCAGCGCGCTGCTTGGCCTCAATGACGTCGCGAGCCTGGGCTTCCGCCAGAGCGCGGCGGCGAGCATCCATCTCATTGGCAGACAGATCGTGCAGAACGGTGCCACGTGGGCGGTCATTGCCGCGCTGCCCCGAAGACTGCGGACGCTGGCCCTGCTGCGGGCGGTTGTTGTTGTTCTGCTGGTGATTGTTGCGCTGCTGGTGCTGGGGAGCAGCCGGACGCTGTTGCTGCACGGGCTGCTGCGGAGCGGCAGGTGCTGCCGGACGAACAACGGCGGGCTGCGGCGCTGCGGCAACCGGCTGCTGTTCTACAGGGCGCGCCACAGGCTGTGGCGCAGGCGCTGGCGTTGCCACCACCGGCGTAATCGGCTTTTCATCTTCCGGGCGGATGGGGCGGCGCTTGCGGGTTTCAACCACGACCGCCTTGCTGCGACCGCGACCGATATCTTGGCGCACGGTACCCTGGCTCATCCCTGACGGCTTCAGGGTGAGGGTCTTTTTTCCCGTTACGCTGAGTGTCTTGTCGTCTTTACTGTCGGTCATCCGTTCCTGTTCCTTCCGACAGGAACAGATGGAAACCATCAGGGCCTGTCGTTCAATACACGTCTTCCAATGCGGCAGCCGGCAAATGCCGGTGACCGCGTCATGTGTCTGACCGGCCAGCGCCACCATCTGCTCCGGAAGGACCGCCATGGCGGTACGTTTCGAGCATGGTTGCGCGCTTCACTACACCCTCACCCGCCTGTCCGGCAAGCGCCGCGGCGTGGATAAAAGCATTCTGGCCCATCAAGTCTTCCATTTCGGCCGTGGTGAACAACCGGAAGGAGGAAATTTCCTCCTCTGCGTCCGTCCCCAGCCGCCAGGCCTTGCGGGCCTGGTCAATCTTTCGCACCCCGTCCGGGGCGGCGTCCGTTGCATGGAACACGGCAAGCGCCTCGCCGGTTCGCACTGCATTGTCCACCTTCATGGCCCCTGTGATGAACTGGCCTGCCTTGCGCGCCAAATTCATCATGCCTGCCACGTCTTTCACCAGGAGCTGCTCCACAAGGGCACTCAGCTCCGGTCCTGCCTTTACATCCTTCTTCAGGGCACGGGCGAAAAGCTTGCGCTTGGCGGCTTGATCCACCAGCGCCCGCTCTGCCTTCACCCAGCAGCCCCGGCCAGGAAGCTGTCGCTTCAGGTCGGGAACCACCTGCCCATCGGGACCCGCCACGAAGCGGATCAATTCCTGCGGATCGAAGGTTTGGCGGCTCACGATGCAAGTGCGATCGTTCACCACCAGGTCCTCGTCATGGTCGTCAGTGCCTTTGGCATCTGCCGCGGCCATCATTGTTCGGCAGCGGCATCCGCCTCCTCGTCAGAACCCTCTTCAGCCTCGGCCTGTTCTTTTGCCAAGTCTTCTTCGGTGATCCAGCCAGCCAGAAGGCGAGCCTGGACGATCATGTTCTCGGCTTCGACGCGCGAAACATCGAACTTCGAGAAGATGCCTTCGAACTTCTTCGTCTCGCCATCCTTGCGCTCGGACCAGCCGATCAGATCGTCTGCGGCGCAACCTGCGAAATCTTCCACCGTCTTGATGCCGTCTTCACCGAGAGCCACGAGCATCTTGGAGGTCAGGCCGTCGATCTGGCGAAGTTCGTCCTCAACGCCCAGTTCACGGCGCTTGGCATCCATTTCCGCTTCGATGCGGTCGAGATACTCACGAGCGCGTGTCTGGATTTCGTTGGCGGTGTCTTCGTCGAAACCGTCGATAGAGGCGATTTCATCCAGCTCGACATAGGCCACTTCTTCCACCTGGCCGAAGCCTTCGGAAGCCAGAACCTGACCGACCATTTCGTCCACGTCGAGCGCGTCCATGAACAGGTTCGTGCGCTCGTTGAATTCCTTCTGACGACGCTCGGATTCTTCCTGCTCCGTCATGATGTCGATATCCCAGCCGGTCAGCTGCGACGCCAGACGAACGTTCTGGCCGCGACGGCCGATGGCCAGCGACAACTGCTCATCCGGCACCACCACTTCTATGCGCTCCGCATCTTCGTCCAGAACCACCTTGGCCACTTCAGCGGGCTGAAGGGCGTTGACGATGAACGAAGCCGGTTCGGCAGACCACGGAATGATATCGATCTTTTCGCCCTGCAATTCGCCGACAACTGCCTGAACGCGCGAACCGCGCATACCCACGCATGCGCCGACCGGATCGATCGAGCTATCGTTGGAAATAACAGCGATCTTGGCACGTGAACCCGGATCACGGGCAACGGATTTGATCTGGATGATGCCGTCGTAGATTTCCGGCACTTCCATGGTGAAGAGCTTCACCATGAACTGCGGATGGGTACGCGACAGGAAAATCTGCGGGCCGCGCTGTTCGCGTCGCACATCGTAGACGAAGGCGCGAACGCGGTCACCATAGCGCATGTTTTCGCGCGGAATCATCTCGTCACGACGGATAATGCCTTCGCCACGGCCCAGATCAACGATCACATTGCCGTACTCCACGCGCTTGACCGTACCATTGACGATTTCGCCAACACGATCCTTGAATTCGTCGAACTGGCGGTCACGCTCAGCTTCGCGAACCTTTTGCACGATAACCTGCTTGGCAGACTGTGCGGCGATACGGCCGAAATCCATCGGCGGCAGCGGGTCGGCAATGTAGTCACCAATCTTGGCATCGACATTGCGGTCACGCGCCAACAGCAGCGGGATCTGCGTGTTGTAATCTTCGGCATGCTCCACGACTTCCAGAAGACGCTGAAGGCGGATTTCGCCGGTCTTGGAATTGATGTCGGCGCGGATGTTGCTTTCCGTGCCGTAGCGCGAACGCGCGGCCTTCTGGATAGCATCGGCCATGGCGGCCAGCACGATTTCGCGGTCGATGACCTTTTCGCGCGCCACTGCATCTGCGATCTGCAGAAGTTCAAGCCGGTTCGCACTCACTGCCATTGTCGTCGGTCTCCGTCGATCGATTTCTCTTTGCATTCGCCCTTCAAGAGCAAGGACTTGAAAACTTGGTCTTTATTCTTCGTCAGCGTCGTTCTGGTTTGCCGCTTCTGCCTTGGCCAACTTGTCGGCGCGCAGCGCGTCACGAATGAGGTCGTCCGTCAAAATCAGCTTTGCTTCCGCAAGCGCTGAATAGGGAACGACAACGCGAGGCTCCTCACCATAGGCGATCTGGTCCCGCTCCAGCGTGAAACCTTCTTCGTTCGTCTCGGCAATCTTGCCGCGAAAACGCTTGCGCCCGTCCAGAAGAACGGATGTCTCGCATTTCACCAAATGCCCGGCCCAGCGCACAAAATCGGATTTGCGCACCATGGGACGGTCGATTCCCGGCGAAGACACTTCCAGATGATACGCCTTATCGACGGGATCTTCCACATCCAGAACCGGCGAAATTGCCGTGGAAACCGCTTCGCAGTCCTCCACGGTCATCGTGCCATCATTGCGTTCGCACATGATCTGGAGGGTCAACCCGTTCTGATTCAGAAGCCGGACGCGGACGAGACGGTAATCCATCTCTTCGAGAGTGGGCTCAATGATTTCAGCGATCCTAAGATCGAGGCCGGTCTCGATGATGAGACGCGGTTCCTTCGGGTTATCCTGCATATGGTCTTCCGGTGCTCTTCGCACAAGGGCGAGGGATTACGGGGCGAAAACTTCGCTTTGGTCCGACCGCCTAACAAAAAAGAGCGGGTCCTGTCGGGCCCACTCTTCATCTGACGATCAAGAATTTGAACACATAACCCCATAGCCCCACAATTGCAAGGCTTGAGCCGGAGGGGGACAAAACGTGGCAGATTCGAGCTTGTTCACACGGGTCATAGGTCTAAGTTAGGAGGAAATCAGAGACTGCATGAGGTTCACCTTGCCCGAGCGCACTTCATCCTTTGCGCCCTTCCGCCACCAGACCTTCCGTGAAATCTGGCTTGCCAGCATCGTCTCCAATTTTGGCGGCTTGATCCAGGCAGTTGGTGCGGCATGGATGATGACGGCGATCTCCAGTTCGGAGAATATGGTGGCGCTGGTGCAGGCTTCGACTGCCTTGCCGATCATGCTGTTTTCGCTGGTCGCCGGTGCGCTGGCAGATAATTACAATCGCCGCACGATCCTGATCTCGGCGCAGCTTTTCATGCTGGCCATCTCCATTTTGCTGGCAGTGTTTGCCTGGGCGGGACTGCTCACGCCCTGGCTACTTCTGGGCTTTACCTTCCTCATCGGCTGCGGAACGGCCATGAACAATCCGTCCTGGCAGGCCTCGGTAGGCGATATCGTGCCGCGCGCCCTTTTGCCCAGCGCAGTCACGCTCAACAGTGTCGGGTTCAATATCACCCGCAGCGTCGGGCCTGCCATCGGCGGCATCATCGTCGCTTCGCTCGGCGCCGCGGCGGCCTTTGCCGTCAATGCCATGAGCTATATTGCGCTCATATTCGCGCTATCGCGCTGGAAGCTGGCCGAGCCAGAAAACCAGCTTCCGCGCGAAACGCTGGGCCGCGCCTTGTCCGCAGGCTTCGGCTATGTGGCCATGTCGCCCAAGCTTTTGAACGTGCTGTTCCGCTCGTTCCTGTTTGGCATTTCCGCCAGCGCCATTCTCGCTCTCTTGCCTCTTGTGGCGCGTGATCTGGTGGTGGGCGGCCCACTGACCTATGGTCTGATGCTCGGGGCCTTCGGAGTTGGCGCTATCGGTGGGGCATTGTTGAATGCCCGTATTCGCGAAGCGCTGTCGACGGAAATCATCGTGCGCATTGCTTTCACAGGCTTTGCCGTCAGCGCTGTCACCGCAGCGCTTTCCTCTTCCATTCTTCTCACCTGCGCCGTGCTGCTCATTCCGGGCGCGTGCTGGGTGCTGGCGCTTTCGCTGTTTAACACGACGGTGCAGCTTTCCACCCCGCGTTGGGTGGTGGGCAGAGCACTCTCCTTTTACCAGACGGCCACCTTCGGCGGTATTGCCGTGGGAAGCTGGCTTTGGGGAAGTCTGGCGGAAGAGCACGGGGTCGCCACGTCGTTGATGATATCCAGCCTCGCCATGGTTTTCGGCGCTGTCGTAGGCTGGAAGCTATGGCTCCCCTCCATGGAGGCGCTCAACCTTGATCCCGCCAATACCTTCCGCGAGCCATCCCTTCGCCTTGATCTCAAAGCGCGAAGCGGCCCAATCGTTGTGCTGGTGGATTATACGATCAGGGAAGAAAACGTGGCCGATTTCCTCACCCTCATGCAGGAGCGTCGCCGCATCCGCATCCGCGATGGTGCCCGGCAATGGGCGCTCATGCGCGATCTCGAAAACCCCGACATCTGGACCGAGACCTATCACACGGCCACTTGGGCGGATTATGTCCGGCACAATCAGCGCCGCACGCAGGCAGATGCCGAGGTATGGCGCCAAATCCGCGCCCTGCACGCCGGGCCAGATGGCCCTCGCGTCCACCGCATGATCGAGCGTCAGGCAATCCCTCCACGCGACGATATCTTCCACAAAGCTGCGCTCGATTTGCACTAGATCTATAGCCAGGAGCAACCGCCATGATTGTGTTCCGCCGCGCCGAAGAAGACGACCTGCCCGCCATCATTGCCATGCTGGCCGATGATGCTCTGGGTCGCACCCGCGAAGTTGTGTCCGATCCGGTGGATCGGCGTTACGTGGAAGCCTTCGAGGCGATTTCGGATGATAAAAACCAGTATCTTGCCGTTGCCGCGACTGAAGGCCGTGAAGTGGTCGGCTGTTTGCAAATCAGCTTCCTGCCCGGCCTTTCCCGTCTTGGGCTCTGGCGCGGGCAGATCGAGAGCGTTCGCATCGCCTCAAGCCATCGCGGCCAAGGTTTGGGGCGCGAGATGATCCTCTGGGCGATAGAGCAGTGCCGGGCGCATGGCTGCGGCGCCGTGCAGCTTACCTCGGATAACCGGCGCGTGGACGCGCACCGTTTCTATGAGAGCCTCGGTTTCGAGAAAAGCCATACAGGCTTCAAGCTTTCTCTCAGCTGATTACCGAAGCTTGCTTTTCAGGCTTTCGTCCGGGAAGCACGTTGGAGAAAGCCCGTTCTTTGCCTGCCAATCGCCGATGCTACGGCGTGTCTTGAAGCCTGCCAGGCCATCAGCCTTTCCGATATCATAGCCCTTGCCTTGCAGGTTCTTCTGCATGGCCAGCACATCGGAACGCAGCATCTTGCCAACCGCGCCCCAATTGCCTTGGAAAGCGCCTGCGCCATGGGCAATGCGGTCTGACAGATTGCCGATGAACAGCGCGTACAAATCGGAATTATTATATTCCTTCAGCACGTAGAAGTTCGGTGTCACGATGAATTCCGGACCATGGCGACCGGCTGGCACCAGCATCATCCCATCCACCTTGGCCTCTTGCGCGGGAAATGGTTTGCCCGAGACGCGGTTGATGCCAAGCGATGTCCAGCTGGCAATGGGTTTTGCAAGGTCCGGCCCTTCCTGCGCGCAAGATACCTTGGCCGGAATGGTCACTTCAAAACCCCAATCCCGGTCTCGCTGCCAGCCCTTCAGAACCAGATAATGTGCTATGGATGCCAAGGTATCCGGCACCGAATCCCAAATGTCTGCCCGCCCGTCGCCATCAAAATCCACGGCATACTTCGCATAGCTCGAGGGCATGAACTGAGGCTGCCCGAGTGCGCCAGCCCAGGAGCCGCGCATTCGCTCCGGCGTAATGTCGCCATGCTGGATAATGCGCAGCGCGTCGATCAATTCCTTGCGGAACATCTCCTTGCGAGTGGACATGAAGGCCTTGGTGGCCAGAACATCGAGTGCTTCATAGGGCAGCTTGGCCCGCCCATAGCCGGATTCGCGTCCCCAGATGGCGAGGACGATGGAGCCCGGCACGCCATAAGTCTTTTCCACCTTTCGCAGGGTCGCCGCATGGGTGGCTGCCAGGGAGCGTCCCGTCGCCGCCAGACCCTGCAATCTACTCTCGGAAAAATAGGCGCCGGGGGAAGAAAATTCTGCCTGTGTCTGGTCCTGCTCCTTTGGCGGCGTCGTGCCGGGCGGTACGAGGTCCGGTAGATCCCATTTCAGGGCGACGCTTTTGAGTGCGCTCTCGGCGGTCTGTGTCGACACCCCTGCCCGCCGCGCCTCTGGAATGATTTCCTTGGTCAACCAGCTTTTAAACTGGCCCTCCACCTCGGATTTTGAGGGAGCAGCCAATGATGTTGAACCGGCCATCAGGCAGGTAAACAGAATGGCACCGGCAACAATCCGACGTCTCAGCATTACGTTCTCCTGCTAAATAGCGGTTCTAGCGCGCAGCGCCGCCGTCAGAGTGCCTTCGTCCAGATAGTCCAACTCACCCCCCACCGGCACTCCGTGCGCAAGGCGCGTAATTTTGACCGGCAGGTCCGACAGGCGATCGGTGATGAAGTGGGCTGTTGCCTGCCCTTCCACAGTCGCATTGACCGCCAGAATAATTTCGCGGATACCGCCTTCGCTCACCCGGTCGATCAGGCTCTTGATGTTGAGATCGTCCGGTCCGACGCCATCGAGAGGCGAAAGCGTACCACCCAGCACATGGTAGGCCGCGTTCATCGCGGCAGCCCGCTCCAGCGCCCAAAGGTCGGAGACATCCTCGACCACGATGATGACGGCCTGGTCACGCCGATCGTCCGTGCAGACCGTGCAGGGATCGGTGGTATCGACATTGCCGCAGCGGGAGCACACTTTCACCTTGTCGTAAGCCTCACCCAATGCAAGGCTCAAAGGACCCATCAACTGCTCGCGCTTCTTGATGAGGTGAAGCGCAGCGCGGCGGGCTGAACGGGGGCCAAGCCCCGGCACCTTGGCGAGCAGCTGAATGAGTTTTTCGATTTCGGGACCAGTAACGCGTTTTGCCATGCAGCGCTTTTAGTCGATAACCGTTGATAACGGAATGTGAACTTTGAGGCCTTCCTGATGAAAGTAACCGCTATCTGCCTTGGTAAGCCTGAGCGTCTGCCCGGAAAAAGCTACAAGACAGGCATCAACAAACAGCCCGTGACCTATCCGGTGCATGTGGATGAAAACGGTTTGCTGGGTGATTCGATCTGCAATGGTAAATATCATGGCGGCAGCGAACAGGCGGTTTACATTGAAGGGGCAGAGACTCTCGCATGGTGGGCGAGTGAGCTTCAGCGCGACCTTACACCGGGCCTATTCGGTGAGAACCTTGTTGTGGAAGGGTTGGAAAACGGCAATGTCTGTGCCGGTGACCGTTTCGTCTTTAGCGGTGGCGTCGTTCTTGAGGCGACCTCGCCACGTGTGCCGTGCAGCACCTTTACCGCGCATATGAGTGATCCGAAAATGGCCAAGCGCTACATGGCCGCTGCCCGTCCCGGCATCTATTGCCGTGTGATCGCTGGAGGAACCATCTCGTCAGGAGAAGACATCCGGTTCGAACCCTTTGTAGGCGAACGCGTACGGATTGCGGATCTGATGGTCTTTCAGCCGAAACGAATGGCACCGGAACAGAGAGAACGATATCTGCGCGCACCGCTCCACAGAGATATGCTGGCGCAACTGAAACAGCTGGTATGAAAAAGGCCGCGGGTGGCGGCCTCATCCATATTCAACCTAGAACGGCAGCTTCATGCCGGGTGGCAGCGGCAGGCCGGCGGTGACCTCCGCCATTTTGGCCTGGGCCTGAGCTTCGCTCTTGTCCTTGGCATCCTTGTGGGCGGCAACGATCAGGTCTTCGAGGATTTCGACCTCATCTTCCTTGAACAGTGACGGGTCAATCTTCAGGCTGCGCAGTTCGCCCTTGCCGTTCAAAACGACTGTCACAAGTCCACCACCTGCCTTGCCTTCCACTTCAAGGGCAGCGATATCCGCCTGCACCTTCTCCATCTTGGCCTGCATTTCCTTGACCTTGCCCATCATTCCCATGATGTCGCGCATTGCACCGCTCCTTATCGTATCGCTGTCAAATTTCCAGATCGTCACCCGGCAGGATGTCGCCTTCCTCGGTCTCGATCACGGCGGGAGGCTGAATGTCCTCAACCTCTTCCTCTGCCGTGACCTGAATGCGCACATCGATGATCTTTGCGCCGGGAAACTGGGCCAGAATGGCAGCAACATCCGGATCGGCCTTCGCGTCGGTCTTGTGCTGCTCACGAACCTGCTCTTCCGCTTCCGCAAGCGTGGGCTGCCCGCGCTCGTTTGAAAGCGTGACCCACCAGGTAATCCCCGTCCAGTCTTTCAGCTTGGCTGCCAGATCGCTGGCTATGGATTTCGGCGCATCCGGCTCAAGACGGATTTCGAGCCGGCCGGGTTCAATCTTGACCAGATGAACAGATTGGCGAACACGCGCCTTCAAAACCGGCTCACGGTTCTTCGTGCAAAGATCCGATATATCGGCGAGCGAACGAATGTTGACTTGCGGTGTTGCAGCACTTTCCGGCTGCGGCTTTGCTTCGGTTTTCCCAACGACAGAAGGCGATGCCTGCGCGGAAGGAACAGCCTGAAGCCGTGCCATAGGCTGGCCGCTCGGCATGGGGGATCCCACCGTCTCAACCGCTCTTGCGGTCGCAGCGCCGCCACCGTTGAAGCTGGCGCGTGCGCCACCACCGTTGCCTGAAGAAGGCATGGGGCTGCCTGCATTACCGCTGCCATTGGCCAGCATTTCGGAAACGCGACGCGCTGCATCTTCCGGCGAAGGAAGATGCGCGGCATGGGCCAGCCGGATCAGAACCATTTCGGCAGCACCGGCAGGGCGCGACGAATTCTCCGCCTCGGGAATGCCCTTCAGCAGCATCTGCCACATGCGCGACAGCGTCGTCACGGCCACGGAAGTTGAAAATTCCGCGCCGCGATTGCGCTCCACTTCGCTGAGTGACGGGTCGTCCGCCGCATCAGGTATGTATTTGATGCGGGTCACCAGATGGGTGAAATCGGCAAGATCGGTCAGAACGACAACCGGGTTTGCCCCTGCCTCATATTGGGCGGTAAACTCGTTCAGCGCCGCCGTCACATCACCTTTGACGATGTGGTCGAAGAGATCGACAATTCGCGCCCGATCCGCAAGGCCCAGCATGCTGCGAACGGTTTCCACCTCCACCCGGCCGCCACCGTGGGCAATGGCCTGATCCAAAAGCGAGAGACCGTCGCGGGCAGACCCTTCCGCCGCGCGCGCCACCATGGAGAGCGCCTCAGGATCGAAGCTGACCTCTTCCTTGCCAAGAATATTGGAAAACAGCCCCACCAGATCCGCAGCGCTGATGCGGCGCAAATCAAAGCGCTGGCAGCGCGAAAGCACCGTGATCGGGACCTTGCGGATTTCGGTGGTTGCGAAGATGAATTTCACATGCTCCGGCGGCTCTTCCAGCGTCTTCAACAATCCGTTGAAGGCCTGGGTGGAGAGCATGTGCACTTCGTCGATGATGTAGACCTTGTAGCGTGCCGAAACCGGGCGGTAACGCACCTGCTCGATGATCTCGCGAATATCGTCGATACCCGTATGGGAGGCGGCGTCCATCTCGATCACGTCGACATGGCGGCCTTCCATGATGGCCTGGCAATGTTCTCCGGGAACCCGCAGATCAATGGTGGGACGGTCGATTTCCGGGGTCTTGTAGTTGAGCGCACGGGCCAAAATGCGGGCGGTGGTGGTTTTGCCAACACCGCGAACACCCGTCAGCATATAGGCTTGCGCAATACGCCCGGTCTCGAAGGCGTTCGTCAGCGTACGCACCATCGGCTCCTGGCCGACCATAAGGTCGGAGAAGTCCTTCGGGCGATATTTGCGCGCCAGAACGCGGTAGCCGGTTTGTCCTGAAGTCGTCGGCCCGGTGTCGCTCATAAAGTGCCGCCAGCCTGTTTTGGGCCAAGATATCCCCGGCATAAGCATAGAGCAGGCCGGAGGCTGACCGAAACGTCGATAAAAAGGTGGGAGGCTGGCACGGCGACCCGTGCCGGGCTCGTTAGGGCTGCTTCCTTCCGGACCTGACCCGGTTGGCGAGTGGCTCGTCCACCACCAACCTCCCGAGCGACATATCGTCGTTTCCGAAACCAAATGCAAGCCAAGCCTTCAAAAAACTGCTAGCAAGTTTGCGTAATCAGGAGACGACCGTGACCGAATTCGTGCTGGATGCCCGACTGGAAAAGGATTCCGAGCTGGTGACCCATCTGGGCCTGTGCCAATTGCGGCTTTTGAAGGATGCCCGCTGGCCCTGGCTGATGCTGGTTCCGCAACGGGCAGATATGGTGGAGGTGTTTGAACTCGCGCCTCTCGATCAGGCTATGCTGACCTTCGAGACCAATCTTGTAGCGGCGGCGCTCAAAACCGTAACAAAGGCCAAAAAGATCAATATCGGCGCTATCGGCAATGTCGTGTCTCAGCTTCATGTGCATGTGGTGGCAAGGCATGAAGGCGATGAGAATTGGCCAAGGCCCATCTGGGGCCATGGTTCGGCCACAGCCTGGGATGATAAGGAAAAGACATCCTTCCTGCAATCTCTCTCCGAAGCACTTTCCGCATGAGTTTTTCACTTTTTGAAACCGCTGCTCCCCATGAGGAGCCAAGCCGCTTGACCGCGTTTTCCGGCAATCGATTGAACCGTGACACGGAACATCGGGCAGAAGACGCCCTGCCCCGCGCACTCGCCATTCCAGGCGCACACCGCATCGCCATTTCCGGAAACCGAATTGTCCTGAAGAAGACGGATTCCGGTTTCGATCCACTTTTCGGCGAGGCCGATCTTTCTGATTTGCAGCCGGATTACGCGAATGCTGTTCTCCTGGGACATACGGAGGACGGAGAGCCACGTCTGGCTATCCCGCTTTTGAAACCCGCCGAGGAATTGGAAGCAGCCTACGCGCTCACAGATGCTCGAACCGCCTTTCGCGATGCCATGCTGGATGAAGCCATGCTGGGCGCTTTGGCGCAGGGCTTGAGCCTTCTGCACTGGAATGCTGCCAACCGCTTTTGCGGCAAATGCGGAACGCCCTCACAAAGCGAACTTGGTGGCTACAAGCGCAGCTGTCCGAACTGCGGGCACATGATGTTTCCGCGCACGGATCCGGTCGTCATCATGCTGACGGTGGATGTGGAACGCGATCTCGTTCTTCTGGGCCGCGGGCATCACTTCGCGCCCGGCATGTATTCCACGCTCGCAGGTTTCGTGGAGCCGGGGGAAACGATCGAGGATGCGGTACGCCGCGAAACGCTCGAAGAATCTGGTATCCGCACAGGCCGCGTTCGCTACCATGCCTCGCAGCCCTGGCCGATGCCCCATTCTCTGATGATTGGCTGCTATGCCGAAGCCTTGGATCGCGATATTCGCCGGGATGAGCAGGAGCTGGCGGATTGCCGCTGGTTTACGCGCGCGGAAGTGACCGACATGCTGGACGCCGATCCGGCCGGCGAAGGTCCCTTTGCGCCACCTCCGGGTGCCATCGCGCACCGGCTGATGCGCGATTGGGTGGAGTGGAAGCGCTAGCTTCTCCTCCATTCTTAAGGATTTCAGGCCGCGTTCAGCGTGCTGCGCATCGGGTGGCCGCGATAGACGCCCAGAATGCGCACCTTCTCGGAAAAGAAACGCAATTCTTCGAGCGCACGGCGCACTGGGGCATCATCAGGATGGCCCTGAATATCAGCATAGAACTGCGTGGCAATAAATTTGCCACCAATCTGGTAGCTTTCCAGCTTGGTCATGTTGATGCCGTTGGTCGCAAAACCACCCATGGCCTTGTAAAGGGCTGCTGGAATATTGCGTACGTTGAACACGAAGGTGGTCACCAGCACATCCTGCTCGTCGCGTCGTGCTGTCCAATGCTCGTCGCGTGAGAGCACCACGAAGCGGGTCACGTTATGCTCGGAATCCTCGACATTTTCCTGAAGGATATCGAGACCGTAGAGGCTGGCGGCAAGGCGTGGCGCAAGCGCTGCCATGCTGGGATCACCCTTTTCAGAAATCAGCCTGGCGGCGCCCGCCGTATCGCCTGCCACCACGGCCTTCCAGCCGTTTGAGCGAATGATCTTGCGGCATTGGCCAAGCGCGTGAATGTGGCTGTGAACGGTGCGAATGGCGTCATGCTTCACACCGGGCAGAACCATCAGCTGAAAGCGGATCGGCATGAAATACTCGCCCACGATGTGCAGGCGCGAATCCGGCAGCAGGTGGTGAATATCGGCCACGCGGCCTGCAAGCGTATTTTCGATCGGAATCATGGCCAGATCCGCGTCACCGCTTTCCAGCGCCACGAAGGCGTCTTCAAAAGTGGGGCAAGGCAGTGGCTCCATGGTGGGAAACATGTCCCGGCAGGCCATGTCGGAGTTTGCGCCGAACTCGCCCTGGAAAGCGATGCGATTGGTGGTCTGAACCATAAATACTGTCCGATTTTTATTGGCTGCGGCGGGTCAGAATAGCCCGCGCCTTTTCAAGATCTTCGGGAGTATCAACACCGAGCGGGATGGTGTCAACGATCTCCACATCGATGCGCATCCCCGCTTCGAGTGCCCGAAGCTGTTCAAGACGTTCGCGAATTTCCAGGGGTGATGGGCCAAGCGAAACGAACCGCTCCAAGGCCGCACGCCGATAGGTATAGAGCCCGATGTGATGATAGAGCGGGCCGGGTCCGGTCGGGGCGGTGGCGCGCGTAAAATAAAGGGCTTTGAGCCGGGTCTCTGAAAGCGGTGAGCCGATGATCTTGACGATATTGGAGTTTGCCTTGTCCGCCTCATTGTCAATCTCAACCGTCAGCGTGGCAATGTCGACAGCCGGATTGTCCATAGGCCGAAGGGAAGCGTGAACGGCATCGGCCTCGATGGTCGGCAGGTCCCCCTGCACGTTCACTACGTATTCCACCTTGCCATCCGGGTCGGCAGCCGTCACCGCTTCGAAAATGCGGTCGGAGCCGGACTGGTGATCCGCCCGGGTCATGACGGCTTCGAAACCTGCCGCCTGAACCACACTCAAAACACGCTGATCATCGACAGCCACAATCACGCGGCCCACATCTGCTTCACGGGCACGATGAGCAACCTGAACGATCATCGGCAACCCGTTCAGGTCGGCCAAAGGCTTGCCCGGAAGGCGCGTCGAGGCCATCCGGGCCGGAATGAGAACGAGCGTCTGGTTGAAAGCCGGATTGCGCATGAATTTCTCTTCGTATATGCCCCAGCTAAGGGAGGCAATTGGTCTCAGGGGCGTGGATGCGATTCAGGTTGCACCGCTCTCGCAAAAGACATAGCTTCCCGTGGAATTCAAGGTGGGACGCCTGTGATTCCGGCGGGTGGGCCGGCAGGTGGGAAGGAGCTTTTCGCGGATGAATGCCTATACGAACATGGCTGTGGGGGCCTTGCTTGGCACTGTCTTCGTCATGATGTCTGTCTCGATTGCCTCGGAAGGTCTTTTCCATTCGGAAACGCCTGAAAAACCGGGCTTCGCGATTGCAGCTGAGGAAGCGCCGAGTGCTGGTGGAGACGCGGCAGCACCGGCAGCGGTTCCGATTGCGCAATTGCTGGCAAAGGCCGATGCCAAGGCGGGTGAAGCCGTTTTCAAGAAGTGTCAGGCCTGTCATAGCGGAGAGAAGGGTGGACCAAACAAGGTCGGTCCTGATCTCTGGGGCGTCGTGAACCGACCCATCGCTTCTCATGAAGGTTTCAGCTATTCCGCAGCCCTCAAGGATTTTTCCAAGGGTGGTTCGGTTAACTGGGATTACGAACACCTCAATCACTTTCTGGCAGGCCCGAAAGCCTATGTCGCTGGCACGGCCATGGGCTTTGCTGGCGTGAAGAAGGATGATGAGCGCGCAAACCTGATCGCCTATCTTCGGTCGCTGTCGGATAATCCGGCACCGCTGCCCGATCCGGCAGCCGCGCCTGCGCCGACCAATTGAGACGCAAAATGAGTTTCGAGAAGCCCGGTTCCGCCGGGCTTTTTCATTGTCTGTCTCTGTCGCTCAACTCAGCAGCCATGCCCAGAAGCTGACGGTAAACACACCGAGCAGGGTTGTCATACTGATGACAGATGCCGCAAGCCCACTACCGGATTGAAACCGGGTGGCAATAATCCAGGCATTGATCCCTGTTGGAACTGATGAGGTCAGCACCATGGCCGCCGCCCAGGCTTTCGGCAATCCCACCAGATGCGCCACAAGATAAACAACGGCGGGCAACAGGATCAGCTTTAAGGCCGAAAGCACGGTTGCCAGACCAATCTGCCCACGCAGAGGGTATTTTGTCAGCGTCATGCCCAGCGAAAGAAGGGCGGCGCCTGCCGTAATGGCAGCGATCTGATCCACGACACTTTTCAAAATGACCGGCAGATGACCAAAGCCTGACAGATTGAAAGCAATCCCGACGACGAGAGCGATGACCAGCGGATTTCGGCTCAGATTGCTTCCCACCTGTTTGAGAATAATGAAAAGACTGCGACGGCCCCCGCCATCCACCTTTGCACTTGCATGTTCCATGAGCACCGTGCCGATAATCATCATCAGCGGCAGATGGATGGCAAGCAGAATGGAAATTGCCAGAATGCCATCTGTGCCCACCGAACGGCCCACAAGCGGCAGGCCGATGAAGACATTGTTGGCAAATGCGCTGGACATGCCCGCGATGACACCGATTTTCGCGTCTCGAGCAAACAGTCTTGTTGCGATGAGGTGGCCAACTGCCCAGGTCACGGCGACGCCACCGAAATAGGCGATCCACAACATGAAGGGAGAAGCGCCGCCAAATTCCGCTTCTGCAAGCGTGCGAAAAATGAGCGTCGGAAGTGCAACCTTGAAGACGAATTCCGCAATTGCGTCCCCGGCTTCGGATTTCATCAGGCCTGTGCGGGCAATCGTCCAGCCAATCAGGATCAGCAGGAAGACCGGGGCAACGTTCACGAAGACTGCAGACAAGGAGCTATGCTTTCAGACGTCAAATCGGGATATCCCGATCTACTTCATGAGCGTCACCGACACAAATGAAGGTTGAGGCTTAAAGAGAACGATCTGAAAGAAGGTACCGGAACCGCCTCGCGCCAGTGCATCCGTGAACAACGAAGCGATCCGATAGGTAGTTATTAGCCAATACGCGTTACAGCAAAATGACAGGCGGAAAATTGGCAGATTTGAGCCTTTTCATTCTGACTGGAATTCTCCATACAGGGCCGACCAAAGCCAAGGAGCACGGCATTTTTCATGAGCAAGTTCGACGTTCTGACAATCGGTAATGCCATCGTGGATATTCTTGCCCGGTGTGAGGACAGCTTCTTGACCGAGAACGGCATCATCAAGGGTGCCATGAACCTCATCGATGCAGAGCGTGCCGAACGGCTTTATTCTCTCATGGGCCCTGCGCATGAGGCCTCAGGCGGCAGCGCTGGTAATACCGCTGCAGGTATTGCGAGCTTTGGTGCAAAGGCCGCCTATTTCGGCAAGGTTGCCGAGGATGAGCTTGGCAAGATCTTCAACCATGACATTCGCGCTCAAGGCGTTCACTTCGAAACGAAGCCGCAAGGCAAGTTTCCGCCGACAGCGCGTTCGATGATCTTTGTCACGCCGGATAGCGAGCGTTCCATGAACACCTATCTTGGTGCCTGTGTTGATCTGGGTCCGGAAGATGTCGAGCCTGAAGTCGTGGCCCAATCCAAGGTCACCTATTTCGAGGGCTATCTGTGGGACCCGCCGCGGGCCAAGGAAGCCATTCGTGAATGCGCCCGGATTGCGCATGAAAATGGCCGCGAAGTATCCATGACCTTGTCGGATTCCTTCTGTGTCGACCGCTACCGCGGTGAGTTTCTCGATCTGATGCGCTCAGGCACGGTCGATATCGTTTTCGCCAACAAGCAGGAAGCGTTGGCGCTGTACGAAACGGAGGATTTCGAACTTGCCCTCACCAACATCGCCAAGGATTGCAAGCTGGCGGCTGTGACTTTGAGCGAGGAAGGGGCTATCATTCTGCGCGGAGACGAGCGCGTGAAGGTGGATGCGATCACCCTTGAGCGGCTGGTCGATACCACTGGCGCTGGCGATCTCTTCGCCTCCGGCTTCCTGTTCGGTTACACGGCTGGCCGTTCGCTGGAAGAGTGCGGCAAGCTTGGTTGCCTGGCGGCTGGCATTGTTATCCAGCAGCTCGGTCCGCGCCCAATGCTTTCGCTGAAGGAAGCAGCCATCGAGGCAGGCCTTATTTAAAGGCCTCGCCGGGATAGGCGCCCCAGATTTCACCTTGTGAAACCCAGCCCTCAGCGCTACCTGCCTGCGCCTTGCACCAGTCGCCTGTGCATTCCTTGATGCGCATGATCACACCGGGTTCAAGCTTGGCAACGGTCTGCCCGGAGCTTTGCGGGTCGCGACGCATATTGACGAAGACATCCTTGCCCTTGCCGCGCATCCATGGTGCTGCAATGGCCGTGCGTTCGCCGGAAAGAAGCGCTTGGTTCACCCAACCCTCTGTGCCTTCCGCATCCCGCACGCGGCGCCAGTTTTCGTATTCCTGAATGATTTCCATGGGCAGTCCCTCGCGGGTATACATCCACGAGACCGCATAATCGGTGCTAGGACCGATGCGGATATTGACGCGACGTGACTTCAGACTCACAAATCGCGGCAGTGGCAAACCGCTTGCACCCTTGGCTGTGCCTTGGGCCTTAGCCGGATGCTGCTCGGTGACCGCACCCATGGATGTCGCCACAAGGGCGAGGAGACCTGCAAGGCAGGTGGTACGAACGAAACGACGCATGTATTTACTCTTCAAGATCCTCGAATGTGCGCGGATGGGAGTGATCCGCTACAGGAGGGCTGGCGTCTTGCCTGGTAGAGCCAACGAGGTTTTATTTGTCTTCCCCGTTGGGTCTGGTAGAAATCGCCTGATCCGCTGAATGTCGCCGATCTTGGTTAACGACCTCTGAACGCATTTCCGAAGGGTGCTCATGACTGTCAGAAAGAAGCCCAAGGTCTACATCACCCGCAAGCTGCCCGACGCGGTGGAAACCCGCATGCGCGAGCTGTTTGAGGCGGAATTGAATATTGACGATCGCCCTCGCACGCAGGCTGAACTTCTGGAAGCTGTGAAGACAGCGGAAGTGCTGGTTCCAACCGTGACTGACCGAATCGATGCGACGGTTATCGAGGCTGCTGGCCCGCAGTTGAAGCTGATTGCATCCTTCTCCAATGGTGTTGATCACATTGATGTGGATGCAGCGGCCAAACGCGGGATCACTGTCACCAACACGCCGAATGTTCTGACGGAAGACACGGCAGACATGACCATGGTGCTGATTTTCGCCGTGCTGCGACGCTTGATCGAAGGCTCAAGGGTTCTGACAGAAGATCCGGGCAGTTGGGCGGGCTGGTCTCCCACATGGATGCTCGGGCGGCGAATCGGCGGCAAGCGCATCGGCATCGTCGGCATGGGTCGCATCGGGACCGCTGTTGCCCGCCGCGCGAAAGCGTTTGGCCTTTCCATCCATTACCACAACCGCAAGCGCGTAAGCCCCGCGACGGAAGAAGAACTGGAAGCAACCTACTGGGATAGCCTCGACCAGATGCTGGCGCGTGTCGATATCGTCTCGGTGAATTGCCCGTCCACGCCTGCAACCTTCCATCTGCTTTCCGCCCGCCGGCTAGCACTCATGCAACCGACCAGCATCATCGTGAACACCGCCCGTGGTGACATTATCGATGAAGCTGCTCTTATCCAGCTGTTGAAAGAGGGCAAGATTGCCGGTGCCGGTCTCGATGTGTTTTCCAACGAACCGCTTGTCAATCCCAAGCTGCTGAAGCTGGCGAATGAGGGCAAGGCGGTTTTGCTGCCACATATGGGATCGGCTACCATCGAGGGGCGGATCGATATGGGCGACAAGGTGATCATCAATATTCGCACTTACTTTGATGGTCACCGTCCGCCGAACCGGGTTCTTCCCAGCCGTCTTTGACGCGTCTCACATCGGATTCATCTCACTCTCGCGGGTTGCCATCAATCCAGTTGCAGGATGCTGCCGTATAGCCAATCGGAACACGAAAGGAGGCACCCGATGAAGAAGGGTTTTGCTTCGGTGACGATGGGGCTTGCCATGCTGACGATGACGCACACTGCGTATGCGGCGGATCTTTCTCTTGAGAGCTATTTCGCTGGTAAAACAACAGCGAGCGGCTCCTTCAGTGCAATCAATGGTGTCAAACGCCAGTTCGATGTCGATCTCACCGGCAAATGGAACGGCAAGACGCTGACGCTGCGCGAGGATTTTCGCTATTCGGACGGTGAGCGCGACATCAAGACCTGGCGCTTCACCAAAATCGGCCCTGGCAAATATACTGGCACGCGTGAAGACGTGATTGGCACCACGACGGTGGACATAGAAGGCAAGGTGGCCAAGTTCAATTACATCGTAAACCTCGGCACGGCGGCAAAGCCCAACAAGGTACATTTCTACGACCGGATGGAGCTTCAACCAGACGGTACTTTGGTCAATACAGCCTGGGTGACGAAGTTCCTGTTTCCTGTTGCGAAAACCAAGGTGATCTTCAAACGTTGATTGGGTGAAGATCCTTGATCATTTCGATGAAGGTCACGCGATCATAGCCGGGATGGGATTTTTCAGCCGATTTTCGAAAGCCATATCCCGCAAAGGTCTTGTGGTTTTCGACGAGTTCGATCCGCGTTTCGAGCCTGAGAGCAGGAAGCTGCAAGCTGATGGCTTCCTGCTCGGCTCTCGCCAGCAAGGCGCGACCCACGCCCTTGCCTTGAGCGTCCAAGGAAACCGCGAGCTTGCCGACATACAGGAATGATGGAGGCTCAGGCCTGCAGAAGATGCAGCCAATCAACTGACCATCCTCTTTGGCGAGAAAGCAGATTTCATCCTTGGCCTTCTGTGCCAGCCCTTCCAGCGTCAGACGATGCGCGGAAGATGGCGGATCGATCCGCTCGTCCATGTAGGCAAAGGTCGACATGATCAGCCCATGCAGATTTTCCCAATCGGAAAACGCCGGTGAAATGCGCTCGATCTGAACCATGTCAGCCCCTCGTGCGGCGGCGGTAGCGAATGGTGTTGAAGCTTGCGGCAAGGCTGTCGTAGCTGAGCAGCCTGCCGATCAGGGGCTCGCCAATGCCGGTGATCACCTTGATCGCTTCCATGGCCATCAAGGTGCCGATGACGCCGGTGAGCGCGCCAATAACGCCGGTTTCGGCGCAATTGGGCAGCAGGCCCTGTGGCGGCTTGATGGGGAAGAGATCGCGGTAGCTGGGGTTCAGAACGCCTTCCTCATCCTTCTCATAGGGCTTGAGCACGGTGACGGTTCCATCGAACCGACCGACTGCACCTGTCACCAGTGGAACCTTGGCCGCCTCAGCCGCATCGGCAGCAGCATAGCGCGTGTCGAAATTATCAGAGCCATCGACCAGGAGGTCGAAACTTTTCAGGTGTGTTGCTGCGAAATCTTCACCGAAGCGCTCTTCGAACCGCATCACGCGGACATGCGGATTGAGACGTTGAATGGCTTGCGCTGCGCTCTGCGTTTTCATGTCGTTCAGCGTGCCGCTATCGTGGATCACCTGACGTTGCAGGTTCGACAGGGAAACGCGATCATCATCGGCAATGCCGAGCGTGCCAACCCCAGCGGCCGCCAGATATTGCAGGATGGGCGCGCCGAGCCCGCCAGCGCCAATGACCAGCACACGGGCCGCCTTCAGCTTTTGCTGGCCTTCGCCACCCACTTCGGGAAGCAGGATGTGGCGTTTGTAGCGTTCGATTTCGTCCGGTGTCAGAGCGTTGGTCATGGGTCAGTCTGCTTATAATGGAAATGATTCAGCCAAGGATTTTGCCTTGGGCGACGGTGAAAAATTGAGCGCGCTCTCCAAGAGCCGAGAACATGGCACGGTCGGTGCCAGTCATGAAGGACTGGCCGCCGAGGTCATGCACGAGATCGAACAGGGCGGCACGGCGACCTTCATCCAGATGCGCGGCGATCTCGTCCAATAGCAGGATCGGCGCGCAGCCTGTCATGTCGCCGGTCAGCCTTGCATGGGCAAGAATGAGCCCAACCAGCAGAGCCTTCTGTTCGCCCGTCGAGCAGCGCTCTGCCTCCATGTTCTTCTCCCGGTGGCGAACGAGAAGATCAGCGCGATGGGGACCAACCAGAGTGCGGCCAGCCGCCGCATCCCGGTGGCGGCTTTCTTGCAGGATCAGGCGGTACTCGTCTTCCAGTTCGGCGAAGGGTCTGGCTCCCGCATCATCCAGAAACCCGGAGAGCGACAGATCGGGCGAGGGAAATGGCGTTTCACTGCTTCTGGCAATCAGGGCCGTCAAAAGATCCAGCATCTCCCGGCGGGCCGCTGCCATGGCGATGCCGAGTTCCGCCATCTGCACCTCGATGCCCGTCAGCCAGGTCGGGTCGAACCGCCCTTCCGAGAGAAGCCGATTGCGGCTGCGCATGGCGCGCTCATAATCCGCAGCTCGTCTTCCATGGGCAGGATCAAGCGAGAGAACCAGCCGATCCAGAAAGCGCCGCCTGTCGGACGAACCGCCGGTAAACAGCCCGTCCATGGACGGAGTGAGCCAAAGCACGCTCAAATGATCCGTCAATTCCTCGACCGATTTTGCGGGCGTGCCGTTGAGGCGCAGCTTGCGGCTGGTTGATTCCTCCGCAGCTTCGATGCCGGTTCCGATGGCGACTTCGCCCTCCCGGCCCTCCAGATTGGCAAAGACCGAAAAGCCACCTGCCGCGCCCACCCGGGTGACATCCGAGAGAACCGCCCTGCGCAGCCCTCGCCCCGGCGACAGGAAGGAGACCGCTTCCAGAAGATTGGTCTTGCCCGACCCGTTATCACCCGTCAGCACCACATGGCGCTCATCCAGCGACAGGCCGACATCCGCATAATTGCGGAAGTCTGTCAGCTTCAATCGGGTGAGAAAGGTTTTCTGCGCCATCGTGCTTCGCATTTTGAATGAAATCAGGAGCTAAACCTTTGCGCCATGCAAGGCAAGCAACTGATATTGGTTCATCTGTCATGCTTGTGCGCTAAAAGCGTTAGACCACGAATATGGAAGACTTTGCAGCCCTGTCTGACTGAGGTAGGAAAAGCCATGAGCGAAAATCCAATCTCCGACAATGATCGCATTACCCGGCTGGAAGAGACGGTTGCCTATCAGGCAAAGACCATCGATGAGCTTTCCGAGCAGCTGGCAGAGCAATGGAAAGTGGTGGAACAGACGCGCGCCAAGCTCGACCGGCTGACGGAGCGTTTCCTGTCTCTTGAGGAATCCTCGCTGGAAGCGCCCGCGATTACCAAGCCACCGCATTATTGAGCCGAAATCCTCTTGCGAGAAAAGACGCCAGTGGAACCGAGGTTTATCGATGCGGGCGGCTTTGCGAACTGCGACCCGCTCCCCTTTTGATCACGATCAAGCCGGATCAGGTTCGAACTGGTAGGACATCGATCATCGCTGGATTGAGATCATCACCGTGCTTGAATTTGCCCTTGCCATTCTTCTGCTGCTGGCTACCCCCGGCCCGACCAATACGCTGATGGCGCTGGCGGGTTATGAGCGCGGTTGGCTGCGGGCAACGCCGCTGATCAGCGCGGAACTTCTCGGCTATCTGCTGGTGATCGTGCCCGTTGCAACGCTTGCGGCCCCAATCTTTCTCGCGCACCCTGCACTTGCTCTTTGGGCCAAGCTGGTAGCTGGCGCCTGGGTGTTGTTTCTGGCAATCAAGCTGTGGTCCGTCTCCCCTTCATCTGTTGCATCCAAAAAGGTGACAGCAGGTTCCGTCTTCGTTACCACCTGCCTCAACCCGAAAGCGCTCATCATTGGGCTTGTGATCATGCCACATGAGGGTTTGCTGAACCTATTGCCCTGGCTTGCCGCTTTTGCGCTGCTGGTGGTGGGCGCTGCCAATGGCTGGATTTTCTTTGGCGCACTGCTGAAGAGCGGCAGGCTACCCGCACTCGGCCCCGCAACGATCAGCCGCGTGGCTGCTGCCGGTTTGTTTGCCTTTGCCATGATATTGGCGGGCACGAGCCTGCATGCTCTGGCTTGAAAGCTTTTCTCTTTATCAAAGAACATACAGCACTATTCACGCGGTTCGTTGAACCCGTGGTATGAGACAATCATGGCCGGGGCGCTGAAAGCTGCCTCGTATGGATAGTAATAAGTGACACCTCTCAGCGCCCCGTTCAGCGGTTTTTGCACGCGACTCCGGTCTCTCTGCCTAGAATGATTGCTGGCTGGGCTTGATCCATCGGCATCCGAAAATTCGGCGGACAAACCGATAGACCCTTCCAGCAACCACCCCCCATGTGTGCCGCACAGGCACGCCCGGCGCGCTCCTTCGGAGATGAAGGGACAGGCTGACGTCCGACGCCTGACCGCTTCCCCCGTTGTCGCCAGAGGGAGACCATTTTCCGCGTACCCGGACATGAGGGTTTTGCGTCTTGCCCCCCACACCCGCGCCGGCCCCGCATCGCCAGCACGCCTGCTGGTGTAACCGTTGCGGAACGGGCAAATTGAAACACAGGTTTTGAGCGTGGTGTATGGAAAAACGCTAAGTGGTTGATGGGGTTGGTGTGAGGATGGCGGACGTGCGCGGCGGGAGTGGTGGGCGCTAGCTTGTGTTGGGAGATTTTAAAGCAATCGTAACAGCCATTAAACGATGCTAATGAGGTCGTCACACGGAAACGTCTAAGCGTAGAACACTCCCTATTTTATCTCATACATCGAATTCTAAATTAGCGCGATTGATGAGCCGCGGGAGAATGTCAGATGGAATCTCATAGATTGATTGCTGCGGGTTACCATTCACAATACCCAGAGCGCGTAGCTCCTCCAGCCCGATCGGCGGATCAATGTAAGCAACCAAGATATAGTTTATGACCTTTACCGGTTTGACTGTCGTCGCCTGCCACTGCTCAAGTTGCAGCTCACTGTAGACGGATCGGCCACCCGTTAGTTGCATTAATTCTCTCGTAGATCCCGCAAGTGTGACACTCTCCAGTATCCCGAGCGTAGTCACAGCTTGAGAGGGGCGATCCTTTGATGCCCCTTTGTAGAAGAACAGCAGAGAGCCGGCGTCGCCTAGGTTTGAAGGTGCGCGGCATAAGTAGACTTTTCGAATAGTATTTCCAGGCCGCGTCGGACGGTCGGCACGGGATGCACCGACAAACAGGTCCGGCTGTTTAGGCACCCATAGATCAGGGTAAAGGGTATCGTGATAGTCCTCTTTGATAGGAATGCCGAAACCCCGAACTTGGTCGGTTACAAGGAAGCGCGGATAATTTTTTCTGGCTGCGTCGAAGATGCTGATCAGCGGATCATGAACTAGCTTCGCGGACGAAAATGCTCGCTCATAAATGAGTTCACCATTGCATTTCGTCCCAGTATGGACAAATCCATAAAATTCCAAAAGGTTCATCAGTGACGCTTGGTCTTCGTAAGTCGTCAAGTATGCCAAGTCGTATCCATTACGTTGGGCGTACCAAAGGACCTGCTTCAAAAGCAGCTCACCGAGCTTCACGCCACGTTTGTCGGGCGCCACTTTAAAGGTGCAGATTTTCAGAATTCTGCTAGCTTTAGTCACCGCGTCTGTATCTTTATCACTTTCGTCTTTTCGGACAATCAGGCCCGCCAGATCGTCGTCATCGTAAACGACCCAGCAAGACCGATGCTGACGAACACACTTCTCGCGCCACCATTCGTTGAACTCAGGATACCCTTCGCGGAGACTATCGAAAAATTTATCTTTATGGTTGATCGTATGGGCTTCAACCTCTGCAACATGCCGAATAGGAACCTGCTTAGGCTCATAGGTTTGAGTGAGAAGGTCGACCGCGTCTCCAACGAACAGCACGCGTCGGGCTAGCTCGGCGGAGTGTTTGAATGCGCGTTCGTGAAGGCCCCTGTCCTGCGTGACAAGGAAGTCAACCGCGTCGCTCTTCAAGGCGTGGAGTAGCGTGGCGTCTACTATATCATTGGGCCGCTTCAAAGAACCGAATTCAGCTTCAAGATCAGCTTGGCTCAGGCCGCGTTGCTTCCCAAAAATTTGGTATTTTGAAATCTTGCTAAAGGATATTCGGCGGCGCTCGATGTTCTTGTCACGGGCGATGTCGTCGCGGGCAGCTTCGTGGACAAAAATCGTGATCTTATGGGCCGCAGCGAGACTTGTGAATTTTGCATAGGCGGTTTCAACTGCGCGGTAGTCTTCAAGACCGATCAGAATATTCGTATCAATGAGATACGACTGTTGCCTCATCTCTCAGCGCCTTTCGCAGATCGCGGCTCGCGTACAGGAATGACTGCGGTGGTTCGAAACCAAATTTTTCACGCAGCTCTATTAGTGGGACAGGTCGCGAGAAAGGCTTAACATCGTCAAATAACAATGCGAATCCAAACTCTAACCCTTGAAAATAGCTATCAAAATCTTTTCGCTCAATAAATGCTGTGTCTTCGAACTCGGACCAGATCTGCTGAACTGGTAGTTTCAGAACATCCTTGATCTCAGCTACTCCAACCATAGCTCTGACCGGCGATGTGGAATAAATGTAGGCTAACGTTCCCCCGGGCGCAGAAACTGGAAATCTCCTACGAAGCTCAACAGTTTTGCGTCCTTCCATAATCTTATCCGAATATTGCGGACGAATGGAAAGCACGACATCGCGTTGAGGACGAAACGGCTCGTCTGCCAGAAGTGGAAAGATAAGTTGATCTTCGTTACTGTACTCGATGTCGAAAGTCTCTTTTACTCGCAATACAAGCCGAGTGTCTGCAGGAAAGACTGCGTCTACGCGCAACGACGCACCAAGAGCTTCGACGTAGCGTTGGACGGTGGAAAGGTAAACATCGCCACCTTTTTCAAGTTTTGAAATGGCAGCTTGCTGAACATTCATCCGGGCAGCCATTTCGGCCTGTGTCAATCCTGATAGCAGTCGAAGTCGACGCAGATCGACACCAGCAGCATGATCTTGACGCTGTTCGGTCGCCGCCAAAGCCTCGATAACTCTTCCCGCCAGTCTGCCCATACGATGCTGCTCCGTCTCACCGAATTGTTATCTCTAACGGAAATTCCTTTCAAGGAATATTCCTACTGCGGAGTCTGTCGATGGAGTTTTGTTTGGTATGAAATTCAAAATCTTTGGCCGCAAACGACTTTTAATAATTTAACGGTTGCCTATCCCCCCTAATACGTCTGATCCACGTCAGGTCCGTTCGACCCATGCTATGTAAAAAAAGCCTCGGGCGTTTGTAGCACCCGAGGCTTTGATATGTGGCACCGTATCCCGGCCCTTCGCTTTGGGTTTAGGGCGTTCGTCACTCAAAACGTGCCACTGGCACGTTTTGTCGGCTGTGCCGACCGTTCCTGGCTACGCCCCGGCCCTTCGCTTTGGCTCAGGGCGTTCGCTGCTAAAATCGATCCACTGGATCGATTTTACCGGGCGCTTTGCGCCCGGTCGCAGCTCACCCCTCAAAAAACTCTTTCATCCTCGCGAAGAAGCCGGTGGATTCAGGGTTGTTCTCCTTGGAGGAGATTTCCTCGAATTCCTGGAGGAGTTCGCGCTGGCGCTTGGTGAGCTTTTGCGGGGTTTCGATCTGGATCTGGATATAGAGATCACCTGTCTGCGACGAGCGCAGCACCGGCATTCCCTTGCCCTTCAGGCGGAACTGTTTGCCCGGCTGGGTGCCTTCCGGCACTGTCACCCGCGATTTCGTTCCGTCCAGTGTGGCCACATCAAAGGTGCCGCCAAGGGCTGCCGTCGTCATGGAAATCGGCACCGTGCAGTAGAGGTCCGCGCCATCCCGCTGGAAGAACTGGTGCGGCTTGACCGACAGGAAGATGTAGAGATCACCTGATGGACCACCACGCGCACCGGCTTCGCCTTCGCCTTGCAGGCGGATGCGTGTGCCATCTTCAATACCCGATGGGATATTGACCGAGAGCGAGCGCTCTTCCGTCACACGGCCCTGGCCATGGCACTTGGTGCATGGATCAGGGATGATCTGGCCGCGACCGTGGCAGGTTGGACAGGTGCGTTCGACCGAAAAGAAACCCTGGCTTGCGCGCACGCGCCCGGAACCTTGGCAGGTGCCACAGGTTTTAGGCTGTGTTCCGGGCTTGGCACCCGAACCGGAGCAGACATCGCAGGTCACGGCTGTTGGAACGCGGATCTGCGCGGTCTTGCCCGCATAGGCTTCTTCCAGCGTGATCTCCATGTTGTAACGGAGATCGGCACCGCGTTCACGGCCACCGGAGGACCGGCGGGCACGCCCGCCACCCATCATTTCGCCGAAGATGTCTTCGAAAATATCGGAGAAGCCACCGGCACCGCCGCCAAAGCCACCGCCGCCGAAGCCACCGCCACCCATGCCGCCCTGTTCGAAGGCTGCATGGCCGAAGCGATCATAGGCTGCGCGCTTCTGGGGATCTTTCAAGGTCTCGTAGGCCTCGTTGATCTCCTTGAACTTCTTTTCGGCTTCCTGATCGCCCGGATTTTTATCCGGGTGATACTTCATCGCCAGCTTGCGAAAGGCGCTTTTCAGCTCCTTCTCGTCAGCTGTCCGGCCGACACCCAGTGTTTCGTAATAGTCAGCTTTTGCCATGAAGATTCCGGCTCCCGAAAGGGCTCCGGCTGCGCAGGGGCAGCCGGATACTCAACACGTTACATTCAGAGACTGACGTGACGATCAAGCCGACTTCTTGTCGTCCTTGATTTCTTCGTAGTCTGCATCGACCACGCCGTCCTCAGCCTTACCACCTTCAGCACCGCCTTCTGCCTGCTGTGCTTCATAGATGGCCTGACCAAGCTTCATGGATGCTTCCATGAGCACTTGCGTCTTGGCCTGAATGTCTTCAGCGTTCGGCTCGGACGCTTCAATGGCCGTCTTCAGGTTTGCAATGCCGTCTTCGATGGCCTTGCGGTCTGCCTCGGAAACCTTGTCGCCATATTCCTGCAGCGACTTTTCCGTGGAGTGAACAAGGCTTTCAGCCTGGTTCTTGGCTTCAACACCTGCACGGCGCTTCTTGTCTTCCTCGGCGTGAGCCTCAGCATCCTTCACCATCTTTTCGATGTCTGCATCAGACAGACCACCGGACGCCTGGATGCGGATCTGCTGCTCCTTGCCCGTGCCCTTATCCTTGGCGGATACCTGCACGATGCCGTTCGCATCGATATCGAAGGTGACTTCGATCTGCGGAACGCCGCGTGGTGATGGTGGCAGGCCAACCAGATCGAACTGACCGAGCAGCTTGTTATCGGCTGCCATTTCACGCTCGCCCTGGGACACGCGGATCGTCACGGCCTGCTGGTTGTCTTCAGCGGTCGAGAAGGTCTGGCTCTTCTTCGTCGGGATCGTCGTGTTACGGTCGATCAGGCGTGTGAAGACGCCACCGAGCGTTTCGATGCCGAGCGACAGCGGGGTTACGTCGAGAAGGAGAACGTCCTTCACGTCGCCCTGCAGAACGCCTGCCTGGATGGCCGCGCCGAGCGCCACGACTTCATCCGGGTTGACGCCCTTGTGCGGCTCCTTGCCGAACAGCTGCTTGACGACTTCCTGCACCTTCGGCATGCGGCTCATGCCGCCGACCAGAACCACTTCATCGATTTCAGAAGCGGAAACGCCAGCATCCTTCAGCGCTGCCTTGCAAGGTGCCACCGTGCGCTGCACGAGGTCATCCACCAGGCTTTCGAACTTGGCGCGGGTCAGCTTCAGCGTCAGGTGCTTCGGACCGGACGCATCTGCCGTGATGAAGGGCAGGTTGATTTCCGTCTGCTGCGACGAAGACAGCTCGATCTTTGCCTTTTCAGCAGCTTCCTTGAGGCGCTGCAGAGCCAGCTTGTCGGTCTTCAGGTCGATGCCGTTGTCCTTCTTGAACTCGGCTGCGAGATACTCGACCAGACGCATGTCGAAGTCTTCACCACCGAGGAAGGTATCGCCATTGGTGGACTTTACTTCGAAGACGCCATCGCCGATTTCCAGAACCGAGATATCGAAGGTGCCGCCGCCCAAGTCGTAGACAGCGATGGTCTTGCCATCCTTCTTGTCCAGACCGTAGGCCAGCGCGGCTGCCGTTGGCTCGTTGATGATGCGCAGAACTTCAAGACCGGCAATGCGGCCAGCATCCTTGGTGGCCTGGCGCTGTGCGTCGTTGAAGTAGGCCGGAACGGTGATGACGGCCTTTTCGACCTTTTCGCCGAGATAGGCTTCAGCCGTTTCCTTCATCTTCTGAAGGATCATGGCCGAGATCTGCGAAGGCGAATAACCCTTGCCATTGGCCGTGACCCAGGCATCGCCGTTATCGCCGCGCGAAATTTCGTAAGGAACGAGGCCCTTGTCCTTCTCAACAGTCGGATCTTCGTAACGGCGGCCAATGAGGCGCTTTACGGCGAACAGCGTGTTGGTTGGGTTCGTGACGGCCTGACGCTTGGCCGGCTGGCCGACCAGACGCTCGCCATCATCGCTGAATGCGACCATGGACGGCGTGGTGCGCGCGCCTTCGGCGTTTTCGATAACCTTCGCGTCCTTACCGTCCATGACGGCGACGCAGGAATTGGTTGTACCAAGGTCGATGCCAATTACTTTTGCCATTTCTTCTCTCTCCTTTAAGCGAACTGTCGGAACCCCTTCAAAGGCATTCCACTGACAGTTCCTCGACTGGGATGGTTTCGCAGCATCGGCTGCTGTCATGCGGCGTATATAAGGACCGGTTTTTCCGACTGCAAGGCGGGAAGACGTGACCTCATCACCAAAAAATGAGCGATATTTGGGGTTTTATGGCGCAAACCCATGGCCCGTACCCGGCAGACAGTAAGCCATATGCCGAATCACGCTGACGGGGCAGCAGTTCACTGCCCCATGATGATATCGAAAAGCGTTGTATCACGCGGCGCGCGCCGGGGCGATCCGCCACCCACATCGCCCGGTGGCACCGGACCTTCCAGCACTGCATCGGGCGGGGCACGGCCCTCAAGCACCGCATCCGGTGGAACCCGACCGTCTTGCGGACCGCGATATTCGCGGTAATCGCGATAACCGCGCTGCGGGATATCGCCGGGTGGCATCGTGTAGGGATCGTTGCGCGGTTGCACGGCCCGCTGCTGGCCTTGCGGATAGGCGGGCTGGTTGCGTTGCTGGTAAACGGGCTGATCCTGCTGTGGATAGCCCTGCCGAGGATTGCCCTGTTCCGGATAGGCCTGATCGGGATTTTGCGGGTAAGGCTGCGGATTGTTGGCTGGCGGATAGGCCGCCTGATTCTGCGGCGCGGCACCTTCCGGCGGCGCATCCGGTGCAGGCGGGTAGTCCTCGTTGTTGGAGGAGCCGCCACCCGGCAGAACGCCGGAGAGGAAATCTCCCAAGGTGGTTTGCGCTTCCGGTGCCGCAGGGCGAATGCCCACGCCAAACAACGGTGTCGGCTTGTAGCCTTCCAGCGCTGCCGTCATGTAATTCTTCCAGGTGCGGGCAGGCAGGCCGCCGCCGGTGACCTTCTTCATCGGCGTGCCATCGTCATTGCCGAACCAGATGCCTGTGGTCATGGTGCTGGTGAAACCGACAAAAATCGCATCGCGGAAGGACTGCGTGGTACCGGACTTGCCAGCCGCTTGCCATTTGGCCAGTTGGGCTGCGCGACCCGTGCCTTCCGTCATGACACGGTTCAACATGCCATTGAGGTTGGCGACGATCTGTTCGCTCAAGACACGCGGAGGACCGGAATAATCCGCCTCGTAAAGGACCTTGCCGTTGGCATCAGTGATTCGGCTGACCAGATGCGGCGTCGCCTTCATGCCCCCATTCATGAAAGCGGCATAGGAGGAGGTAAGCTCGACAAGCGTCACTTCCGAAGTGCCAAGCGCGATGGAAGCATTCTCCTGCAAATCGGACTCGATGCCGAGACGATGCGCCATGGCAATCACGTTTTTCGGCCCGACCTGCATGACCAATTGGGCGGCAATGGTGTTGAGCGAATTGGCAAGTGCTGTGGAAAGCGTCACCTGGCCGCGATATTTCTGATCGTAATTTTCCGGTGTCCAGTTACCGATTTTCACCGGGCCGTCTGTCATCACGGTATCGGGCCGGTAGCCCGCTTCGAGCGCTGCGGCATAAACGAAAGGCTTGAAGGCCGAGCCCGGCTGGCGTTTGGCCTTGGCCGCACGGTTAAACTGGCTATCGGCATAATCACGCCCGCCAACGACAGCCCGGATCGCACCCGTTGCATCGACTGAAACGAGCGCCGCCTGCGTGGCGTTGGACTTCGGACCCTCTTTCTCAAGCGCCGCAGTCAGCGCCTTTTCGGCATCCTTCTCGAGGCGCAGATCCAGCGTTGTTTGAACATTGATATCTGTTTTGACCTCGCCGAGGATCGACTTGACCTCATCCATCACCATATCGGCGGCATAATGCTCGGCGCCGCTCCAATAGCGCTTTGCCTTGGCAGGCGGCTGGGAAATGGCCGTCTTGATTTCTTCGGCAGTGATATACCCTGCCTCTCGCATGGCCCCCATAACCACCTGCGACCGCTCTTCCGCAGCCTTGGGATCACGCGCCGGGGAAAGACGTGTGGGTGCCTTGAGGAGGCCCGCCAGAGTGGCGGCTTCCGCGAGGTTCACATCCCGCGCCGACTTGCCGAAATAACGCTGGGAGGCTGCCTCCACGCCATAGGCGTTCGAACCGAAGAACATACGGTTCAAATACATGGCAAGGATCTGATCCTTGGTGAATTTATGCTCCAGCCAGAAGGACAGGAGAACTTCCTGGATCTTTCGCTCAAACGTGCGATCTGGCGAGAGGAACAGGTTTTTCGCCAATTGCTGGGTGATGGTCGAGCCGCCCTGAATGCTGCGCCCCGTCAAGTTGTTGACGAAGGCGCGCGCAAGCCCCAGCGGATCGACGCCGAAATGATAATAGAAGCGCCTGTCTTCGATCGAGATGACGGCTTGGGGCAGGAAGGGCGACATTTCTTCCAGAGCAATGGCTTCACCGCCCGTGGTGCCGCGATTGGCAACCAGTGTGCCATCGAGGGCGGATATCTTGACGTTTGGCGGACGGTCCGGAATGGCCCAGGTGCTGGCGGACGGCATTTGCGCGGCATAATAGGCCACAAGACCGCCAATGCCGATGGCCGCCCATATGCCAAGGACGATGCACCAATAGATCAGCCTGCGGATCGCCCCGAAAAAGCCCAGCCTTTCTTTGCGAGGTTCCGCCCGTTTTGCCGAGCGGCGCTGCTTGCGAACGGGGCGTTCGTCTTCTTCCTCGTCATCATAATCGTCATAATCGGGCTCTACGGCACGCTTGCGCCGGGGCGGATCCTCACGTTCGGCGCGCGCCTTCCGCGGCGCGGCGCGACCCGTGATACGGTCATCGGCGTCAATCCGAACTTCATCTGCCGCCTTTTCGTCCGACCCAAAAGACGGCTCGACGCGTTCGCGCGATTTCTTTCCCGATGCCATGTACCCCGGTCGTGCTCCCCAGCTCGAATATCACGATCGGCAACATCCAGCCGGATGCCGCCGCTTACTTTTCTCCATGCGTGGAGTTGGCGCTTTTCACAATGGTTACCAAGCGTTTTCCGCCCATGCAGCGTAAATGCGGCGATTTAAGGGGGCGTTAAACATCAAGAAGACGAGAAAAACCGGCCATGCGTGGGCATAAAGTTCATTTCAGAACACACTCATATATTTATTAGAGTGTGCTAAATCATCTATTAATAATAGTAATTGCCACGTCTTTGCCATCAACTACATTTAGCCATTCTGGTGTCGGGTGGACGGTCCTTGGGAGGAGCTGTGGCGCACAAGAGCGCACGCCATCTTCTCCAGTTCAGGAGCGTTGCCCCGACAGAGACGGGGGTCTTTCAGAATGTAGCTGGCAGGGGGTCTCGAAGGCTGCCGGATGGATGGAGGCATGTGTGCGTTCACAACCGATACGGCGTCCCGTGGGACCAGACCAGCTATCTTTGTTGCAGCAGGTTTTCGATGCGGCCTGCACGGAATACAAGATTGGCAAAGATACGCCTGATGGCGAGGCGCTAGCCCTCATTTTGGTGAATTCCCTACAAAAGGGCATGGACGAGAAGGAAGCTCTGGCCTCGCTTGCCGAAGCCATGGCGCAGGGTCGATAAAGCCTGTTGCGGCGATCAGCCACCACAGTACACGACGCAACGCCCTCGATGTGCCAAGTCCGCAAGCATTTCGTTTGTGCTCTGAGCCTCATTATGATTGTGGCTGGGGTCATAAAACCATCAGAAGCGTTAAGTGAGGGGCTGCTGCCAAAGCACCACTTCATTCGTTCAGGGGAAGCAGGGTCTGGCTTGGCTAGACACTGGCAATTCCGCTCAAGTCCTCATGGCTGAGAAGATCCTGTCTTGCGCCTTGCGGACGGGGAGAGCCAAAATCCTCCGCCAATGACTGGCGAAAGTATCCGCCCCGACGCAGCCGAAGCCCGCCTCTCTTCTCTCGCCACCTCAACAGCAGCTTCAACAGGCACAATACGAAGCCCGGCGGAATGATGAGCCAAAGCGCCTTGATGACATCCGGTGAGGCACGGAAGGTGGCGAGCAGATCGGCTAAGAAATTGTAGTCATCCATGGCCCTCATGGCTCCCGGTCTGCGAGTGCGTCATGACCTGAGGGCAAGGAAGCAGAACCAGTCCAGCCCAAAAGCGCGTGACGCAACACACGAAACAAGAACGGGTTTGGCACGCCAAAGGCCAGTTGCTTGGGTAAGGCCCCTGGCGGCCGGGGAGTTAGAAAATCGTGTACGTACGACCGCCCCGACCTTTAGGTGCAAGCACCTTGGACATGCGTCGGGGCCTCCCCAGCCATAGTGGGTAGGAGAGCCTTATAGGGCAATCACAAGCACTCAGCCACTCAGAATGACCGAGGGGGCATCTCGTATCACGGATGCCAGCCTAACGTACAAGAGGTTTCTACGCCCCAGGACAGACCCGTTCAAGCCGGTCCCACAACCACGTTATGTCACTGCGGTTGTGGCATCCACTACAAGATGTGAGGGATTTTTTCCGTTGATGCGCATGTCATCACGCTCTTCTCAGCGCCGGTCGCGCGATACACGAAGCCATGCTTGCGTCGTGTACTGTGGATCATCTTCATGCGACGTGCTGCAACTTCTTGTTTTTATACATGTCATTATCGCAAAACCGCTGCACAGTTTTGCGCGGTTTCCTTGAGCGTATCACCATGCCTCACCATTCCAGCTGGCGCTGATAAAACTCTTCTGCCGCACTGGCAGATGAATGATCGAGACCATCGCTCGCTTCATCTTCCTTTGCCGCATTGGGATGCTCACGCTGCTGGCCACAGTGTTGGCCCGAACCACCCTTGCGGTGACGATCCTCATCCTCACCTTCTACGGCGGAAATCAGTTCATCTTCCAATTCACCTCCGTCGCCCTTGGCCGGATAGGGAACATAGGCTGGCGCGACACCATCTTTCACCGTACCGCGCATGTTCAGCATTGCCTGTGCCAAGCCCGCGAAAATCGATTCATCTGCCAGCAGGGCCTGCGATGTTGCTGTGGCGGAAAAGGCCGGTGCAGGAAGCGGAGCGACAGAGGCGGGCTCCTGCTCATTGGCTATCGAGGCTGGTTTTGCCGCGTTCGAAGTGGTGGCAATGGATGTTTCCGGCTGGGGCGCGTGCTCAAGCTCCCGCTCTGCTTGCGTCAACAGGCTTGAGAGCTTTTGTTGAAGTTGCTGTGCCTCAATCACTGTCTGCGGCGATGGCACAGCTTGCACTGGCAAGGAGCCAGGCACAAGAAGTTCCGCCGCTGGCTGCGGCAAGACCGAAGCCGGTTTTGCGGCAGCCGCCTCGCCGTTCAGTCGACTTGGACCTGCAGGGTTCGTTGCGAGCTCACGTGCGGCCAAAGCGGGTGCTTTGACCTGATTGGAAGAACCAGCCGAACCGCTGGAGGTTTCCGTGCCAATGGCTGGATGCTCTGGAACAGGATCAGGCGCGACTGACAGCCGCAGCGATTGATCAGATGATGCTGCCGCTTCTTTCTGGGGCAAAGATCCGGTGCTGGAAGCTGCAAGCCTTGAAGGCGCAGGCTCCGCGCTCTTGCCGTCGTTCATGACAGGGTCGCGGCGGCTTTCGGCATCAATGGCAGGCATTCGGGGAGATGCGGTCGCCTTGCTATCGAGATGTCCGGCATCCGGCACGTCCGCCTCCGCCCCATCCAATGCCGTTTCAGAATTGACGGTGGTTTCGCTTGAGGCCTGCTTTGTGGAAACGCCTGTGGCCTGCTGTTCGGCAATCTTGACGAGGGCTGCCTGTGCCGCCTGAACCATTGGCTTGCCGCTAAAGGCGGTCTGGCTTTGACCAAGCTTCTGGCTCCAAGCGCTGCGCACATCATCATCGCCGTCTACGGCCTGATCTGGCTGGTAGGAGGTTGCAACGCGATCCGCCATTTTTTCGGCATTTTGTTCTTCCGTTTCAAGGAGCAAGGCCAGCTTGGTGGCTTCAGGCCCGCTGCTGTTGGCAAGAGCGCGCAGGAGAAGATCGATCGAGAGGCCCTTCATCCACTGCGAGAGCGCCTGCTGCAAATTGTTCTGCGCCGCTGGGGAAAGGGTGCGGATTACCGTCACGAGGCGTGCCATGTAATCGCTCAGGCTTTCATCGGCCCGGCGCTCGACCTTCAAAAGGGAGCCTATGACCTCTGCAAAACCGGAAACACCCCTGCCCGCTGGCCATTGGCCGGACAGTTCCAGCACGGCAACGCGATTTTCCACCGGACGGCCCGCCGGCAATAAAGGACCCTGATCCGCGACAGGCGGGCGTGATGCCTGACCTTGCGCGCCAAGCGGAACGAGCTGGGTGGTGTCATCTGCCACACCACCAGGGGCCGGAGCAGAAAGAGATGCAGAGGAAAGGGGCGGCAACATGCGGATGCCTCACAGTGTCAGGGCAAGTCCAACAGGTCGGCCCGAAGGAAAGCAGTACATGACGGCGAAAAGCCGCGCCTGCGGCGCCTCATGGCGTCTAGTGTGCCGATTGGTCATTCAGGCTAGGCAAGTATGGTTAATAAATTCTTAAAGAGCCTCGCCAACAATCGGCGAGGCTCCAACAGATCAGCTATGGGCGAAAATATCAGTTTCTTCCCAGCCCAAAAGGTCCAGCTTGGCCCGTGTCGGCAGGAAGGCAAAGCAGGCTTGCGCCATATCCAGACGGTCATCACGGATCAAACGCTCGGTCAGCTTGGCGCGAAGCGCATGAAGGTGAAGAACGTCTGAGGCTGCATATTCAAGCTGTGCCTGAGACAGGGTTTCCGCCGCCCAATCGGATTGCTGTTGCGCCTTGGAGACGTCGACATCCAGCATTTCCTTGAGGTTATCCTTCAAGCCATGGCGATCCGTGTAGGTGCGGGCCAGACGCGACGCGATCTTGGTGCAGAAGACGCCCTGCGTCGTGATGCCGAAGGTATGGTACAAAACTGCTATGTCAAAACGACCGTAATGGAAGATCTTTTCCAGGCTGGGATTTTCCAGCAAGGCACAGAGGCGCGGAGCCTGCTTCTGGCCCTTTGCGATGCGAATGACGTCCGCGCTGCCATCACCGGGAGAAAGCTGCACAACGCACAGACGGTCCCGGCGCGGCACCAGACCAAGGGTTTCAGTGTCTATCGCGATGGCATCCGTATAGCGGGCAGCATCGGCTTCGGAGAGATCGCCCTCATGATATCGAATAGTTGTCATTTTTTCCTCGTCTTGCGCTTTGCCCACCCTATATCGCATCACACACAGGATGAACACGCTGACGCCGCCTAATTAAGCGCCGCCGTTACGGAGCCGTGCGCTGGACGCATTGCTGCAATGCGGCAGGGTTTCTTGTTCTGAGCCAAAGCTCAGGCTATATACAAATCATCGAAGCGACGCACTCCTCCTCCCAGTGTCGCTCGAGAGGATCGGCAATCTCCTCCTCCTCCCAAATTGCCGATCGAGTTTAAAAGCCTGCCGCACCTCCTCCCGCGGCAGGCTTTTTACGTTTCAGGCTTCCGCGCTCTCGGCGTCACGGGTCAAGTCTTCCGAAAAAATTGTCATTTTATCTTTGGTTGGCATAGCTTGGCTGAAATTCAGCCTTGGATATCGAGCCTAACTTGAGCAATCTCCAGACCTTCTTCAGCCGAAGCGCCGTGTTTGTCGCACGCGACCTGATTGGCGCGAGCTTTACCGTCGACGGCGTGGGCGGCGTGATTGCCGAGACGGAAGCTTACGAGCCGGACGATGCCGCCTCCCACAGCTTCAGGGGCATGACCCCGCGCAATCGCGCCATGTTTGGCCCGCCAGCCCATGTCTATATCTACCGCTCCTATGGCATCCATTGGTGCGTGAACTTCGTGTGCCTGCCGGGCAGCGCCGTGCTGATTCGTGCACTTGAGCCAGTGGCAGGAATCGAGACCATGGCCGCCAGACGAGGCCGCCTGGAGCCGCATTTATTGTGCGCCGGGCCTGGGCGCGTGGCGCAAGCGCTTGGGCTGGATGGAAGCATGGATGGGCAGGCGCTCGACCAGCCGCCATTTAGCCTTTGCCTTTCGCAAGAACCGGCAGCGGTTATGGCCGGGCCACGGATCGGCATTACAAAGGCTGTTGATTTACCTTGGCGTTTTGGGTTGCAGGGCTCGCGCCATATCAGCAAGAGGTTTAAACCTTTGGATGACGGAAATTAGAGCTCTACAATGACGGATTTCAAGAAGACACGTAGCCTGTTTCATATGCCGGATGGCGTCATTTATCTGGATGGCAATTCGCTGGGACCCCTTCCCATCAACGCCCAAAAGCGCGTGATGGAGACCATGAAGGACCAATGGGGCGATATGCTGATTCGCGGCTGGAACGACGGCGGCTGGATGCAGATGCCACGCCGGGTGGGCGACCGCGTGGGCAGGTTGATCGGTGCTGCCGACGGTACGGTGGTGATGGGCGATACGCTATCCATCAAGGTCTATCAGGCGCTGGCCTCAGCCATCGACCTTGTGGCTCAGCGCGATGACGGACGCAAAGTGATCCTGTCGGACAGCGGCAATTTTCCCTCCGATCTCTATATCGCGGAAGGCCTCATTCAATCGCTCAATCACGGCTATGTGCTGAAGGTGGTTGCACCGGAAGAGGTGGATGCTGCCATTGACGAGACAGTAGCCGTCACGATGCTGACAGAGGTGGATTATCGCACTGGCCGCTTGCACGACATGAAGGCGCTGACTGCCAAGGCCCATGCGGCTGGTGCGCTGGCTGTCTGGGATCTCGCCCATTCTGCGGGTGCCATTCCGGTTGATCTTGCCGGTGCGGATGCCGATTTTGCTGTTGGCTGTACCTACAAATATCTGAATGGCGGCCCCGGCGCCCCGGCCTTCATTTATGTCGCGCCGAAATGGGCGGACAGGGCAAAGCCCGCTCTTTCCGGGTGGATGGGCCATGAGCGCCCCTTCGCCTTCGACCTCAGCTATCGTCCCGGAGACGGCGTGGAGCGGATGCGGGTCGGCACGCCGCCAATTCTGGCGCTTTCCGCGCTCGATGCGGCACTTGATGCCTGGGAGGGGGTCGACATGGCGGCGGTGCGAGCAAAATCCATCGCGCTTTGCGACCTCTTCATCGCCGAAGTGGAAGCCCGCTGCCCCGGCCTGACACTCGCCTCTCCCCGCGATGGATCAAAGCGCGGCAGCCAGGTTTCCTTCCGTCACGCGCAAGGCTACGCCATCATGCAGGCGCTGATTTCCCGCGGCGTCATTGGCGACTTCCGCGCACCCGATGCCATCCGTTTCGGCTTCACGCCGCTCTACATCGACGATGAGGACGTGGTGAAGGCCGTGGACGTGCTGGAAGACATTATTGCAAACCGGCTGTGGGATGAGCCCCGCTTCAAGCAGAAGGCAGTCGTGACGTGAGCATCAAGACTTACAACCCTGCCGAAGATGGCGCTGAAATGTCGTTTCGCGAGCGGATGTCCTATACGGATTATTTGCAGCTCGATCCGATCCTTTCGGCACAAAAGCCGCTGTCTTCTGCCCATGACGAGCTGCTGTTCATCATCCAGCACCAGACATCCGAGCTCTGGATGAAGCTTGCGATCCACGAGATTACTTCCGCGATCGACGCGATCCGCCGCGATGAGCCGCAGCCTGCGTTCAAGATGCTGACGCGGGTGGCGCGCATTTTCGAACAGCTGAACAGCGCCTGGGATGTGCTGCGCACCATGACGCCCAGCGAATACACCGATTTTCGCGATGCTCTGGGACAATCCTCCGGCTTCCAGTCATACCAGTATCGCGCCATCGAATTTCTGGCGGGCAACCGAAACCTTGCCATGCTGGGGCCGCACCAGCACCGCCCGGACCTGATGCAGCACCTGGAAGAAATCCTGGCACGTCCGAGCCTCTACGACGAGGCGATCCGCCTTCTCGCCCGCAAGGGTTTCGATGTAGGGGGAGAGGCGAGCAAAACTGACTGGCGCGACAAGCGGCAGGAAAGTGAGGCCGTGCTGGAAGCCTGGCGCTTGGTCTATGCCTCCCCCGGTCAATACTGGGACCTCTATGAGCTGGCGGAAAAGCTGGTGGATTTCGAGGATTACTTCCGGCGCTGGCGCTTCAACCATGTCACCACCGTGGAACGGGTGATCGGTTTCAAGCGCGGCACCGGCGGCACCTCCGGCACGCAGTATTTGAAGAAAATGCTGGAAGTGGAGCTGTTTCCCGAACTGTGGCGCGTTCGCACCGTTCTCTAGAATTTGCTGCCGTTTGTCTTTTCGGGAAAACCGGTTCCCACTTTTCCCTGACAAACTCAAAAAAGGAACTGTCATGCTGTTTCATCGCATTGAGGACTGGACCGACGCCTACACCAATGGCGCAAACATTCCGCAGGGCGAGAAATGGCCCGCCCTCTGGGTGGAGCCAGCGAAAGCCTATCGCGACACAATGCTGGCGCTTGGGCGGGCGCAGCTGGATCTGGTCTATGGCGAAAAGCCCCGCAATCGCTTCGATCTCTTCCTGCCTGACACGACCCCGAAAGGTCTGGTGGTGTATGTGCATGGCGGCTACTGGCAATCACTCGACAAAAGCTATTGGTCGCATCTGGCGAATGGATGCGTCGAGAGTGGGTTTGCCGTGGCCATGCCAAGCTACACGCTATGCCCCGAGGCAAGGATTGGCGACATCGTGAGAGAAATCGCCCAGGCGATTTCCGATGCCGCCGGCGAAATCGATGGGCCGCTATATCTCACCGGCCATTCTGCCGGAGGCCATCTTGTCAGCCGCATGATTGCCGAAGGTTCGCCGCTGCCACAAGCGGTACAGGAGCGCATCCGCACCGTCGTTTCCATCTCGGGCGTCCATGATCTGCGGCCCCTGGTCGGCACCACGATCAACGAGAAGCTTGGCTTAAGCCCGCAGGAAGCGGCGGCAGAAAGCCCGGCGCTGATGCGCCCTCTGCCGAACAAGCGGCTCTTTTGCTGGGTCGGCGGCAATGAGCGGGCCGAATTCATTCGCCAGAACGCCCTGCTGGCCAGCATGTGGCTTGGTCTTGGTGCGGAGACTGGCGCCTATGCGGAACCGGACAAGCACCACTTCTCCATCGTTGATGGGTTGATGGACCCGGACCATCTGCTGGTGAAAACGCTCCTCTCCTAAGGGAACCATCCATGACATGGGCAAGGCGCAGGCGGCTGATCCAGACACAGAGGGCGGGTGTGGGGGTCGCCTTCGTCGCCGCGATTTCGTTCCTGGCGGGGATGACGGATGCCATTGGCCTGCGCCTCTCCGGCGATTTCGTGTCCTTCATGACCGGCAACACCACACGCGCTGCAATTTCGATGAGCGATGGCGACTGGTCCCATGGCCTTGTGCTGCTGCTGGCCGTTTTCGTCTTCGTTCTCGGTAATGCAATGGGGATCGTGATTGCGCATTGGGTGCAGCGGCGGATTTTCGGCGTACTGTCTGCCGTATCAATTCTGTTGGCACTTGCCTCCATGGTCACCGATCCAGAGCTTGGCCGCTTACGCTTTCTGCTGGTGGTGCTGGCCATGGGGGTTGTGAATGCTGCCGTTGAGCATGTGGAAGGGCTACCGATTGGCCTCACCTATGTGACCGGCGCGCTCTCCCGGCTCGGTCGCGGCATTGGGCGGTTTCTGACGGGAGACCGCAAGCTCGACTGGTGGATACAGATCGTGCCTTGGACCGGCATGTTGCTGGGTGCTTTGATCGGCGCCATTCTGGGCTCTGCCCTGCCCGATCAAGCATTGTTCATCGCAGCCCTTCTGGCGCTCGCCATCGCTTTCTGTTCACTGCTCATTCGCAGAACGCTGCATCACCGCTACAAGCACCGCCACACAGCCAGCCATTTCCGCAAGTGAGTTCATGTTTTATCTGTCGAAGATCTTTTGGCTGCTGGTGCAGCCGCTTTCCCTCGCATTTCTGCTGAGTGCCATCGGCTTTCTGCTGACGCTCTTGCGGTTCCGCCGGACGGGGCTGACCTCAATGTTTCTCGCCGCTCTCGTGCTGTTTGCCACGCTTTACACCACGACGGGAAACGTGCTGCTTCAGCATCTGGAAGATGAGATCGCCCGGCCCGCCGCCCTTCCAGAGACCGTCAGCTGCATGATCATTCTAGGCGGCGCCATTGAAAACGAGGTCATGAGCGGGCGTGGCGGGATTGAGTGGAACGCGGCTGCCGACCGATATACGCAAGCGCTTCTCCTGGCGAGGCAATATCCTCAGGCGAAACTTCTGGTCTCAGGCGGGGATGGTTCCTTCAGCGGTCGCTACGAAGGCGAAGCGCAAGCCACCGAGCACTTCTTCAATGCGCTCGGCATTGGCAGTGACCGCATCATCAAGGAAAATACCTCGCGCAATACCTGGGAGAACACGCTCAACACCCGCACACTGCTGCAAGAGGCGGGATTGACGAATTGCCTTCTGATAACCTCCGCCTTCCACATGCCACGCGCCACGGCACTTTTCACCAAGGCGGGAATGGAGGTTCAACCCTATCCGGTGGATTACCGTACGAGCGGCAAGGTGAAGCTTTGGCTAGATTTCACACAGCCATCGCTGAATGCGCAAAACACATCGACGGCAGTGCGGGAATGGCTGGGGTTGATCGGCTATCGTCTGACGGGCCGAATCTGAACCTGACGCCTTACTTCTTGGAGATGGTGACCATCTTGGCGCCACGCACACGGACTGTCATTTCACAATCGGGCTTTTCCGTGCGGTCGCAATAGCGCGGGTGCATCTGGAAAACGAAGACCATATTGCCGAAGCGCTTGATGAAATCATAGCCATAAATCTGGGCGGTGGCGATCATGAAGTACCCGCCTTCCTTCACCTGAAGGTAGAAATTATAGGGGCAACCTTCTTCGTTGCAGCCAATACCCTTCTGGCCGTTGCAATTGATTGCGCCGTGGTTGGCGATCGCATCGATAATGCCGTCATTGTTGATATCCAGCCGCGTGATGAAGCTGTCATCGAAGATAGCGCCGGGGCATTCCTTGCGGAAATGATCCTTTTCGTAGATTTCAGGATCGCTGATAAGCTGCTGCTGCGCATGGGCCGCAAAGGGCATGAGGCAGGCTGCCAGCAATTGAACCACGATAAGCAGGCATTTCATCACGTTCATCTTCCACGATGGATGTCGAAAGAATACAAAGTCCGGCCAGGAGCGCGGCAAGCGTAGCGCAAACTTTATAATGGAATGGTACTTGCGTGACGCTTGCGCGGGGAGAATGAACGGATGTCACTGCTGATCATGCTGGACTATGCAGGGGTGGCGCTGTTTGCCGCAACGGGCGGATTGGCAGCATCACGCAAGGAGCTTGACCTGATCGGCTTCCTGTTCTTCTCAGCGGCCACGGGCGTCGGCGGCGGCACCTTGCGCGATCTGGTGCTGGGCGCACCGGTTTTCTGGGTGGCGAACCCCACTTATCTTCTGATCTGCGTCATCGTCGGCATCTTCGCCTTCTTCACCGCGCACCAGGTGGAATGGCGTTACCGCCTGTTGATCTGGCTCGATGCGATTGGCCTCTCTGCCTATACGGTCATGGGGGCCGCAAAAGGATTGGCGATCACCGGCTCTCCCACCATTGCCATCGTAACCGGCACAATGACAGCCACCTTTGGCGGCATTCTGCGCGATCTCATTGCCAATGAACCATCCATTCTTTTGAGGCCGGAAATTTATGTAACTGCGGCCTTGGCAGGCGCTAGCGCATTTACCGCCGTCGAGCTCTTGCAGTTGCCGGTGGGCTTAAGCTCTGCTGCCGGGATTGCCATTGCGTTCGCACTTCGCGGTGGCGCACTGCATTATGGCTGGACCCTGCCGCGTTACAGGCCTCGGCCCGGCCGTCCGCCCGAAGAGGCCCTGAAGAAAAAGAAATAAGCGATCAGGAGGACACTTTTTCACGCAGACGGATAATTACGTCCACATGCGCAATTTCCATGCCTTCGGGTGCGTCAGGCAGATTGCCGATCTGGATATTGCTGATGGGAATATCCAGCACCTCGTTTCGTCCCTCCACGAAAAAGTGATGGTGATCCGAAACATTGGTATCAAAATAGGTTTTCTGGCTTTCGACGGCGAGAACGCGAATCAGCCCCGCTTCCGTGAACTGGTGCAGCGTGTTGTAGACAGTCGCGAGAGACACTGGAACGCCTGCAGAGGTGGCTTCCTCGTGCAACTCTTCCACAGTCAGGTGCCGATCGCCCTTGGCAAACAGGAGATCCGCCAGCGCAATGCGCTGCCGCGTGGGACGCAAGCCGCAAGTCCGAAGTCTGGTTTCCACATCCGTAATGGCGTCAGCCATTTTTGCCCTGCTCCATCAAGACCAATCCAGTCAAGTTTTGATATAACTTTTGCTGGCAACACTTTCAATAGCGCCCAACACCGCTGGCACGAGCCGTTTGGCTGCTTCTACGGGTGGATACGCGAAAAAATGCAGGCAAACCCTCTGGTTTGAAGGGTTCCATTCCTATATGCCGACCACAAACACTTGCGTTTAAATGCTTGGCGCTACGGCAATAGGCGCCACACGCTTCAATTTGCGCCGGTCTTGCTTTAAGAACGCAGAACCGAAGACGAGGGGGAACGGACAGACCTCATGACCACCAGACAATCCAGTTTTAGTTACGAAGAGATTCTGAAGTGCGCACATGGCGAGCTTTTTGGCCCGGGTAATGCGCAGCTGCCGCTGCCGCCCATGCTGATGGTGCACCGTATTACAGATATTTCCGAAACCGGTGGCGCTTTCGACAAGGGCTATATCCGCGCGGAATACGACGTGAAGCCGGATGACTGGTATTTTCCGTGCCATTTCGAAGGCAACCCCATCATGCCGGGCTGCCTCGGCCTCGATGGTATGTGGCAGCTGACGGGTTTCTTCCTCGGCTGGCTGGGTGAAGAAGGTCGTGGAATGGCGCTTTCCACAGGTGAAGTAAAGTTCAAGGGCATGATCCGCCCTCACACCAAGCTTCTGGAATACGGCATTGACTTCAAGCGCGTCATGCGCGGCCGCCTGGTGCTGGGTACAGCCGATGGCTGGCTGAAAGCAGACGGCGAAACAATCTATCAGGCCACCGATTTGCGCGTCGGCCTTTCAAAGGACAAGACTGCCTGAAATCGTTTCAGGCAGATCACGAAAACAAGTAAAGGTAGATCAGATGCGACGGGTAGTTGTCACCGGTCTCGGTGTAGTATCTTCAATCGGGAATAATGCCGACGAAGTCACCGCCTCTCTGCGCGATGCAAAATCCGGTATCACCTTCTCCAGCGATTTTGCCGAGCACGGCTTCAAGTGCCAGGTCTGGGGCAAGCCCACGCTTGACCCGACGGAGCATGTCGATCGCCGCGCAATGCGCTTTCTTTCGCTTGGTGGCGCGTGGAACCATGTGGCGATGAAGCAGGCGATTGCCGATTCCGGCCTGGAAGAAGCCGATTATGCGCAGAATGAGCGTGTGGGCATCATCATGGGCTCCGGCGGTCCGTCCACGCGCCAGATCGTGGAAGCCGCTGATATTGTTCGCCAGAACAACAGCCCCAAGCGCATCGGTCCATTTGCCGTTCCAAAGGCCATGTCTTCCACGGCCTCCGCAACGCTTGCGACATGGTTCAAGATCCATGGCGTGAACTATTCGATCTCTTCTGCCTGCGCCACCTCTTCGCATTGCATCGGCAATGCCGTTGAGATGATCCAATGGGGCAAGCAGGATGTGATGTTTGCCGGTGGCCATGAAGATCTGGACTGGACCATGTCCGACCTCTTCGACGCCATGGGTGCAATGTCCACCAAGTATAACGACAACCCTGCATCCGCTTCCCGCGCCTATGATGCAAACCGCGACGGCTTCGTGATTGCTGGCGGCGCTGGCGTTCTGGTTCTGGAAGAACTGGAGCACGCAAAGGCTCGCGGCGCGAAGATTTACGCGGAAGTGGTGGGCTACGGTGCAACCTCCGACGGCTATGACATGGTTGCCCCATCGGGCGAAGGTGCCATACGCTGCATGCGTCAGGCGCTTGCCAATGTTCAGGGCGAAGTGGATTACATCAACACCCACGGCACATCCACGCCGGTAGGCGACGCCAAGGAAATGGGCGCGATCCGCGAAGTCTTTGGAGACAAGATACCCCACATTCAGTCGACAAAGTCTCTTACAGGTCACTCACTGGGTGCCGCTGGCGTTCAGGAATCCATCTATTCCTTGCTCATGATGCAATCGGGCTTCATTGGCGAAAGCGCGCATATTCAGGAAATCGATCCTGAATTTGCCGATATGCCGGTGGTGCGCAAGCGCATCGACAATGCGAAGATGGACATTGCCCTTTCGAACTCCTTCGGGTTTGGCGGCACCAATGCCACGCTCGTCTTCCAGCGCTATAACGGATAAGTCGATGAGCGGAATTATGCAGGGTAAGCGCGGCCTCATCATGGGGGTCGCCAACAACCACTCGATAGCCTGGGGAATTGCGAAGGCGCTTCACGCACAGGGTGCGGAACTGGCGTTCACCTTTCAGGGTGAGGCGCTGGGACGTCGCGTCAAACCACTGGCCGCAGAGGTAAACTCCGACTTCGTTCTGCCCTGCGATGTGGAGGATCTGGCCTCGGTCGATAGCACCTTCAGTGCCATCAAGGAGCGCTGGGGCAAGCTGGATTTCGTGGTCCACGCCATCGGCTTCTCCGACAAGAACGAGTTGAAGGGTCTCTACGCCAATACCACGCGTGAGAACTTCAGCCGCACCATGGTGATTTCCTGTTTCTCCTTCACGGAAATTGCCAAGCGTGCCGCCGAACTGATGGGCGAGGATGGCTCCATGCTGACGCTCACCTATGGTGGCTCCGTTCGCGTGATACCGAATTACAACGTCATGGGCGTTGCCAAGGCCGCGCTTGAATCGTCCGTTCGCTATCTGGCTGCCGATTACGGTCCGAAGGGCATTCGCGTCAATGCCATCTCGGCTGGTCCGGTGCGCACGCTGGCAGGTGCCGGCATTTCCGATGCACGCGCCATCTATTCGTGGAACCAGAAGAACTCACCGTTACGCCGCACGGCGACAATTGAGGATATCGGCGGTTCAGCACTTTACCTGCTGTCCGACCTTTCGCGCGGTGTGACCGGCGAAATTCATTACGTGGACGCTGGCTATAACATCACCTCACTGCCAAGCATCGACCGTTTGCGCAACGCAGATGCCGAGTGACTAGCATTAAAGAACGACTGATTTGAAAGAAGCCCTGGTTCATCCGATCCAGGGCTTCTTTGCACCGGGACATGCGTCACACGTAGAGTTTCGGATCAGGAAATTTGCCGGTCAGGAACCAAAGACCGATATTGCGTGCTTTATATTCTGCCGGATTATGCAAGGTATGAAGCCGGACATTACGCCAGAAGCGGTCAAAGCCGTTGCTGCGCGTGGCTGAGCGCGCGCCCATGACTTCAAATATATCTGAGGTGACTTTCAGGCCAACTTCACCAGAAACGATATTGGCCGATGCGATGATGCGCGCATGTTCTGCCCGATCTTCAGCCGTCAGCCGTCGTCCAGCCTCCCAGATGGCGTTCAATGCCAGATCAGCCTTTTCAACCAGCAATAATGCCGCTTCTGCTCGCGACCATAATTCCCCATAAACACGCTGCACCCATGGGTCTTCATGATGAGCAGTGACGCCAGAATTAATCCAGGCCCGGCTTTTACTCATCGTGTAATCTCGCGCAGCCTCCAGTGCGCCTATTGCAGTTCCAATGAAGACGCTCGACAAAATGCTTTGGCTAATCTGGGGAAGCAGGGTGGAAATGGGTTCGCCCTTAGTCTTGTTCAGATCGATCACTTCCTCGGAGCGCACGATAACATTGTGGAAATACACGGTGCCGCTGCCTGTTTGGGTCTGCCCGAACCCATCCCAATCACCACGAATATTCAGGCCAGCGCGATCGACAGGAATTGCAGCGTGAACCAGCTGATTGCTCTCCTCATCATTCCATCCGACCAACAACATATCCGCAACATGCGATCCGCTGGAGAATGGGCGAAAACCATTGAGATGATGTTCATTGCCCACCAGTTTGCCCGTGAGCGTCGGGGAGAGTGAACTGATGGAATTACCCCAAAACAGGTCGTTCCTTGCTGTCGCGCGCTGCACACGTTCCGTCAAATCCTCGGCACCCGCCATACGAGAACCGTTCATGACCAGGAAGTGATAACCGTAAAGATGGGCCAACGAGCCATCCACCTTTGCGAAGAGGCGGACAATCTTGAGGATCGTGGACCAACTGGCACCGTAGCCCCCGTAGTCTTGCGGTATTAGTGCCTTCAAAAGGCCGCTCTGCTTGAGCCGCGCAATCTGATCAAGAGGCGCACCTCCCGCTTTATCGCGCTCAGCAGCATCAAGCGCAAAATACGCCGCAAGCGTGCGCGCTTTTTCCAGCAGGTCTGCTTCATCTGGAATAAAATCGTCATGAGACACGGATTTGCCTGACATTATGATTCCGTAATCAGTACTGAAATATATCCTATTAATGCCTGTCAATCGTAAAGGGTTTATATTATCGAATCTCCTGATCACGCTAGAATTTATGTTCTATTCTATGTGTTAATATTGAAATTCAAAAAAATTACAGAATAATATAATGTTCAATGTTTCTCTCGACCAAATCATAGATCGCAAAAAAATTCGAGATTGCCTTTATCTTTATTGTCGGGGAATCGACCGTGCAGATGAACAGGCCCTACGGAGCTGCTATTGGCCGGATGCCTATGATAACCATGGTCCCTACAAGGGAAATGCGGAAGGCTTTATCGAATGGGCGATGGCAAGTCTCCAAACGTTCAAGCGAAGTATCCACCAGATCAATAATATTCTGTTTGAATTCCAGGGCACCAGTGCAAGTGTCGAGAGTTATTTTACCGCCTATCAAGTTTGCGAGCTGGGAGGCAAATCTCAGCAGCTTTTTATTATGGGCCGGTATTTGGACAGGTTCGAGAAGCGTTCGGAAGAGTGGCGAATCGCAAGACGTTTGGTGGTGTATGACTGGCTGGAAGAGCAAGCTTCTCTTGATAAAAGTGAGGTCGAGCACTTCGGGTTGCGGCAACCCATTGGCCAAATCTGGCCAGACGATATGGTTTATCGTCTGGCAGCGGTCGATGAGATGTCCCGCGCATGAGGCTGCTGTCGCGAAAGCCAGCAACCTCATGTGGGAAGTGGCTCCCTATTTGCGCGCCTGGAGAATTTTGAAGCGCGCGTTGCGGCACACCTCGCCGCTTTCCTTGAATTCCGCAGCCAGCACCGGCTCGTAAGGGAGGCCGCGATTGGCCACCATCAATAGCTGGCCACCAATACGCAGCGCAGACGATGCCGCCTTGATGAAGGCCTGGCCGAGAGCCGGATCTGCCACATGACCTTCATGGAACGGCGGGTTCATGATGACGAGATCGTATTTTTCCTTGATCGGTTCTGCCGCCAGATCCTGCCAGAAGAAGCGGGCCTGCAAATCCGGGCAGTTGCGCGCGAGGTTCTTCTTGGCAAACTCCAGCGCACGATGATCCGCTTCGAAAAGATCAATGCGGTTGGTGCGCGGCGAAGCCTGCTTGAGCATGACGGAGAGATAACCCCAGCCGGCACCCAGATCAGCGGCATTGCCATCGAAATCCCGCGGCAAGCGGCTTGCCAGCAGTTCTGATCCGAGATCGATCCGATCATGCGAGAAGGTGCCTGGGACAGCTTCGAACTGCCCTTCGATCATTTGCGGCTGCTTGGCGAACTTGGCAAGCGCAGAAGACACATCGGCAGGGCGTGTGAACCAGGCCACCACGCCATGATATTTCGGCATATGCTCGATATTGAAGCCGAGATTGGCTAGCTGCTTGCGAAGCGGCTGGATGCCATCTTCCTTTGAGCCAGCGAGAACAATTGTGCCGCCCTCGCGCACGCGGGCCAGCGCTTCGGCGAGATTGTTCTCGTTATCGCCCTTGTGCTTGCCGCACAGGATGAGGGCTCCGTCGTAATCCTCGCCTTCAACTTCGGGAACAACATTGGCTCCTGCAAGGCTCAAAGGACGAAAGAGGGGGCGCAGAGGCTGGACGTTCAGGATCTCAGCACCGAAGCCTTCCGGCAGGCGCGGACCAGTTTCCGCAGCCAGAAAAAGGATACGGCTGCCCTCGCCCGGCGCGTCCAGCGTACCGATGGCGAAGGGATGAAAAAGTGTTTTAACGGCGTCGCGGATCATGATGGGTTCCGAGGTATTGGATAGCAAAAGGGGCGCGGAAACGATCCCGCGCCCCAAGAATGGTCTCAACAAGAAACCTTATTCAGCGGCAGCGTCGCCTTCGGTCTTCTTGATTTCCTGGCCGGTGGCCTGATCGACAACCTTCATGGACAGGCGAACCTTGCCACGCTCATCAAAGCCCATCAGCTTGACCCAAACCTTATCGCCTTCCTTGACAACGTCGGAGGTCTTGGCAACGCGCTCGGAAGCCAGCTGCGAGATGTGAACGAGGCCGTCACGTGCGCCGAAGAAGTTGACGAAGGCGCCGAAATCGGCGGTCTTCACAACGGTACCTTCGTAAATTGCGCCAACTTCCGGCTCTGCCACGATGGAGTGAATCCACTTGCGGGCAGCTTCGATTTCCTTGCCGGAAGCAGAAGCGATCTTGACCGTGCCGTCATCTTCGATGTTGATCTTCGCGCCCGTCTTTTCAACGATTTCGCGGATGACCTTACCGCCAGAACCGATGACTTCACGGATCTTGTCGACCGGGATGTTCATGACTTCGATGCGCGGCGCGAACTCGCCCAGCTGGCCACGGCTTTCGGAAATGGCGTTCGCCATTTCGCCGAGGATGTGCTTGCGGCCACCCTGAGCCTGACCGAGAGCGACCTTCATGATCTCTTCGGTGATGCCAGCAATCTTGATGTCCATCTGCAGCGAGGTGATGCCATCAGCCGTACCGGCAACCTTGAAGTCCATGTCGCCGAGGTGGTCTTCGTCACCGAGGATGTCGGAGAGAACCGCGAAGCGGTCGCCTTCAAGGATGAGGCCCATGGCGATACCGGCGACCGGCTTTGCAAGCGGAACGCCTGCATCCATCAGCGCCAGCGAGGTGCCGCAAACGGTTGCCATGGAGGACGAACCGTTGGACTCGGTGATTTCCGATACGACGCGCAGCGTGTAGGGGAACTGTTCAGCCGTTGGCAGCATCGGACGGATAGCGCGCCATGCGAGCTTGCCGTGACCGATTTCGCGACGGCCTGGGGAGCCCATGCGGCCTGTTTCACCGACCGAATAGGGCGGGAAGTTGTAGTGCAGCAGGAAGCGTTCCTTGTACATGCCGGTCAGGCTATCGACGTACTGTTCGTCTTCGCCAGTGCCAAGCGTGGCAACAACGAGAGCCTGCGTTTCACCACGAGTAAAGAGCGCCGAGCCATGCGTGCGCGGCAGGATGCCAACCTCAGAGACGATCTTGCGGACGGTTTCCAGATCGCGGCCATCGATACGGCTCTTGGTGTCCAGAATGTTCCAGCGAACGATCTTCGCCTGCAGGTGCTTGAAGACAGCGCCAACAACTTCCGGGGAATACTTGGCTTCACCATCTTCCGGCAGGAAGTGGGCCTTGACCTTGGACTTCACGGCATCAACGGCCGCGTAACGCTCAGCCTTTTGCGTGATCTTGTAGGCAGCTCGCAATTCGGTTTCGGCAATCGAAAGCATTTCGGCTTCGAGAGCGGAATGATCTTCCGGCTCGAATTCGCGTGGCTCCTTGGCAGCAACTTCAGCCAGCTTGATGATGGCATCGATCACCGGCTGGAAGCCCTTGTGGCCGAACATGACGGCGCCGAGCATGATTTCTTCGTTGAGTTCCTTGGCCTCGGACTCAACCATCAGAACGGCGTCCTGCGTACCGGCCACGACGAGGTCGAGGCTCGATTCGTCCATCTCATCGAGATGCGGGTTCAGAACATATTCGCCATTGATGTAGCCGACGCGCGCGCCGCCAACCGGGCCCATGAAGGGAACGCCAGAGAGCGTAAGGGCAGCCGACGTTGCAACCATGGACAGGATGTCCGGGTTGTTTTCCAGATCATGCTGGATGACCGTGACGACAACCTGCGTGTCGTTCTTGTAGCCTTCCGGGAAGAGCGGGCGGATCGGACGGTCGATCAGGCGCGAAACCAGCGTTTCGTTCTCGGATGGACGACCTTCGCGCTTGAAGTAGCCGCCTGGAATCTTGCCGGCAGCGTAGGTCTTTTCCTGATAGTTGACGGTCAGCGGGAAGAAGTCCTGGCCCGGCTTCGGCTCCTTGGCGGAAACGACCGTGGCGAGAACAACCGTCTCGCCATAGGTGGCCAGAACGGAACCATCAGCCTGGCGAGCAACCTTGCCCGTTTCCAGCTTCAGCGGGCGGCCTGCCCATTCGATTTCTACCGTATGCGTATTGAACATGATGTGTCCTTCGTTGCGCGGCGGCTGCGGTATTCGCGCACGAATACCGTATAGCCATAAGCCAGCGCCTGGTGTGACATGATCACGGGCAAGACAGCGGGAGGCTTCCAATATTCGGTTTGCGATGGTGCAAGGGGCGAAATTAACCCACTTGCATCGGCAATCCGGCGAAGCATCCGGCAATCCTGCCCCATGACAGGTCATCGGTTACAATCGGCAAATCCGGCGGATCCGGGTCTGCCTCAGCGCCCTATTCGGGCATTTCAAAATTCTGGCACTCTTGGCCAGAAAGCAAAACCGGCGGACCGCCTGTGCCGTCCGCCGGAATGACGTCTTAGCGACGGATACCGAGGCTCGCGATGAGCTTCGTGTAGCGAGCTTCGTCCTTCTTCTTCAGGTAGTCGAGAAGCGAACGGCGGCTCGAAACCATCTTGAGAAGGCCACGACGGGAGTGGTTGTCCTTCTTGTGGCCCTTGAAGTGTTCGGTCAGGTTGTTGATCCGCTCGGTCAGGACAGCAACCTGGACTTCCGGAGAACCGGTATCGCCTTCGACAGTTGCGTATTCCTTGATGAGGGCAGCCTTGCGCTCTGCAGTGATCGACATCGGACAATCCTTTCTGATGTGAGGAATGAAGGGACGCCATAAGCCGGGATGTCGTCCAGCTTTGGCCATGAAAGCAGGAGGGCTATCATACCCTGCCTAGCTGGCGGTCGCTATAAACCATTCCGTCGGCATTGGGAAGAGACTTGCTCAGAACGAGCTTTGCCTCTTTCCTGCCTGGCATCGTCCAAGGGTGCCTCAGCCTGCATTCGATCACTGACGAGTTATCGTGCGCCGGCCAGCCAAGGCTGCCTCTGCATGATCTCCACCCCATCACATGACCAAAAATGATCGCTTGACAAGAATGCGCTCATCCTCAATTGTACCAATCGGTACAGTAATTACCAATCAGTACAAAAAAAAGGAGCTCGATATGTCACGCCCTCCACTTCCCCCTTTTACCTTTGAAACCGCCGTCGAGAAGGTTCGGCTCGCTGAAGACGGCTGGAATAGCCGGGATGCGGCCAAAGTCGCTCTTGCTTATACGCTCGATACCAGATGGCGGAACCGCGTTGAGTTTGCGACCAATCGCGATGAGGCGCAGGCATTTCTCACGCGCAAGTGGAACAAGGAGCATGAATACCGGCTCATCAAGGAGCTTTGGGCTTTTACGGGCAATCGCATCGCAGTACGCTATGCCTATGAATATCGCGACGATGGTGGACATTGGTTCCGTGCCTATGGCAACGAGAACTGGGAGTTTGCAGAGGATGGCCTGATGGCGCATAGGCACGCGAGCATTAATGAAATGCCAATCGCTGAAGCTGATCGTTTGTTTCACTGGCCTCTCGGTCGCCGTCCGGACGATCACCCCAGCCTCAGCGACCTGGGCCTCTGATCATGGCACGCATGGTCGCCGAAAGATCCGACGCCATCGCTCCCTTGGCCGAAGTTTTCCGTGAACATGGCTATGAAGGTGCAAGCCTTGCCTTGATCGGCAAGGCTACTGGCCTTGGCAAGGGAAGCCTCTACCACTTTTTCCCGAATGGAAAGGAAGAGATGGTGCGGGCTGTTCTTGACGAAATCAGCCAATGGTTCGAAGACAAGGTCTATTTTCCATTGCGGACGGAAAACGACGCGAATAGCGCCGTTGTTTCAATGCTCGACTCCACGGCGGAATACTTCAGGTCCGGCGGGCGCGTTTGCCTCGTCGGCGCTTTGGCAATTGCCAATACGCGTGACCTGTTTGCAGAGGCCATCCGCGCTTATTTTATCGCCTGGGTGGAGGCGCTGGAGGCAGCGCTCAGACGGCAGGGACGCGATGCCGAACAATCCCGTATCCTTGCGGAAGAGGCCGTTCTCGCCATCCAGGGAGCCATTGTTCTTGCAAGGGCATTGAATGACCCCGCCGTTTTTCAGCGCGCGATCGACCGTCTTCGAGAACGGTTGCTGATCGAGAAGATGATCTCGCAGACATAGACGACGGCCAACGCCGTCGCCTTTTTTCGATGAAAACTTAGCTTACGCGAAGACCCGCTTCGGGCGGAATTCGCCCTCACCGATTTCGCCAATCGCAATCAGCTTGCCGCCAGCAAGTGCCACGGCTTCCGGTTCTGCCACGGGGGCATCGCGTCCGCGCAGGATGATGGGATTGCCCATGCGCAGGCGGTGAGCCTGATCGTCGCTGATACGGATCTGTGGCAGAGCGGACAATGCCTCGCTGGTGTCGACCAGAAACGCATCGAGTGCGGCAAGGCGTTCTTCGCGATCTTCAATGGCTTCGAGCGCCACCAGCTCGGAAAGAGGAACCATCGTGTCTTCCGCGAACGGTGCCACGAAACTGCGGCGAAGGCCCGAAATATGCCCGTAGCATCCGAGTTCTCGGCCAAAATCGCGGGCAAGCGAGCGGACATAGGTACCCTTGCCGCATTCGACTTCGAAGAAGGCCCGCTCCGTCTCAGCCTTCAGCAGTGTCAGCCGGTAGATCTGTACTTCGCGGGATGGAATTTCGACCGTCTCGCCCTCGCGGGCCAGATCATAGGCCCGCTCCCCGGCTATCTTGATGGCGGAGAACTGCGGTGGAACCTGCGAAATCACGCCGGTATAATTCGGCAGAAGGGCTCGGATCTCTTCTTCCGTCGGACGCTTTTCCGAAGATTGCGTGACCTCGCCTTCCAGGTCGTCGCTTGCGCGCTCCTCACCCCAAGTGACCGTGAATTCGTAGATCTTGCGGCCATCCATGACGTAAGGAACCGTCTTGGTCGCATCACCCAGCGCAATCGGCAACATGCCGGATGCCAGGGGATCGAGCGTTCCGGCATGTCCTGCCTTCTGCGCATTGAACAGCCACTTGATCTTGCCGACGGCTTCCGTGGAGCCGAAGTCCACGGGCTTATCGAGAATGAGCCAACCGGAAATCGGGCGGCCCTTCGGTTTGCGGGGTTTGGACATGGATACTCTATTCTTTGTCGTCGTCTTCAGCAGTGGCGGAAAGATCGCGGCTGACTTCCGGAGACCGAAGCAATTCGTCGATCTTCTTGTAGTTGTCGAAGCTCGTATCGTCGCGGAAGCGCACTTCGGGCATGTATTTCATCTGGCGAAGCGCGCCGGTCAGGCGCCCCCGAATAAACCGCGCGTGGCGGTTCAAGGCCTCAATGACCTTATCATGGTCCTGCACACCCAAAGGCGTGACATAGGCTGTCGCGATTTTCAGATCTGGCGACATGCGCACTTCGGACACGGAAATGACGGTGCGCTCGATCAAATCGTCGCGCACCTCACCCCGCTGCAAGACCTGGGTGATGGCGGCGCGGACCTGTTCACCAACGCGCAGCATGCGCTGCGAAGGCGCAGAAGATGTAGCTTTGCTCATTGTTGTTTTTCTTTCCTTCGGCCAATCTCGATGGTCTTAACAATAACACAGACCGAGACAGATGGCGCGGGCAGGCCCGCTCCATGCATCGACTGGGCTAAAAGGTCAAGGTTACACGCATCATCCTTGACACTGACATCACCGGTAACTCACGGCATCTTGACCTTTGTGCAAAATTCGCCATCTTTGACGGTGTCTCCCCGGTAAAACCGATGCCGGGGATTGAACTTTGGTGCCGGGCCCCTCTGGCGAGAGTTTTTACGGCGCTCTCGCGATGTCGGTACCGCCTGCAATCTGAGCCGGCGGATTACATGCCATGTATCCCTTTACCATCCGATTCCCGGGTGCCGCAGTCTGCGCGCAGCCCGTTTCCGACCCGTTTCTGATCGTGACAAGCGGGGAGATAAAGCCATGAACTCCCCACAGAACTCTACGCTCGGCTATTTCCGCTGGGCTTTTATCGTCACCGTGCTTGGCCTTGTGCTGGGCGGTGTGCTGGGCTGGCAATCCACCGGCACGATCGGCGGCATGCTCACGGTTTTCTTCATCTGTGCGGTGCTGGCCGTTCTTGAAATTTCGCTGTCCTTCGACAACGCCATTGTGAATGCCAACAAGCTGAAAGACATGACACCTGTCTGGCAGCACCGCTTTTTGACCTGGGGCATTCTCATTGCCGTTTTCGGCATGCGTATTGTGTTTCCGCTGCTGATCGTGGTCATCGCAGCAGGCATTGGCCCCATCGATGCGATTATTCTTGCTGCATCCAAGCCTGAGGAATATGCGCGGATCATGAATGATGCGCATTTGCCCATCGCGGCCTTTGGCGGCACCTTCCTGATGATGGTTGGCCTCACCTTCTTCTTCAATCACGAGAAGGACGTGCACTGGGTCGAATTCATCGAGAGCCGCGTGGCGCGCTTTGCCACAATCAAGGGCGTTGAAATCGCCTTCGTATTGCTGTTGATCATGGTTTTCTCGCAGTTCCTGCCAGAGGGCGAGGCATCAACCTTCGTACACGCTGCTGTATACGGCTTGCTGACTTTTCTTCTCGTGGAAGTTCTGGGTGGGTTACTTGATGCATCCCAGAAGACCATGAGCGAGGCGGCCAAGGGCGGTTTGGGGGCCTTCATCTACCTCGAAGTGCTGGATGCCAGCTTTTCCTTCGACGGTGTGATCGGGGCATTCGCCCTGACCCAGAACCTCTTCATCATCGCCATCGGTCTTGGCATCGGTGCCATGTATGTGCGCTCCATGACCATCATGCTGGTGGAAAAGGGTACGCTTGCCGAGTACCGCTATCTGGAACACGGCGCGTTCTACGCCATCCTGATCCTATCGGTGATCATGTACGTACAGACGCTCTACCACATTCCGGAAGTCATTACCGGCCTTGGCGGCGCTGGCTTGATCGGCCTCTCCCTCTGGTCCTCCATCCGGTATAACCGCAAGGAAAAGGCGCGCGAGGCAAGCGGCGCTCTCAGTAGCGGCCACGCTTGACGGCAGATCATTCTCCCCCGCCTGACAATAGGCGGGGGAGAATCCCAATCATAAACATGACTTTAAAAAGCAAGATATAATCGCTATCTCTTTCGCCAGCATATAAGCGAAAGAGGAATAGATGATGGATCAGCCCATCCCTGCTGCCAACGCAGCCCCGGCGAGAAAGCCAAACCTGCCCTCCTGGCAATTGACTGTTGTGGATGCCTTCAACATTCACCCGAAAATGCGCCGCGTGCTGTTGAGCACCGAGAACTTCGAGCAATTTTCATACAGACCGGGGCAGGATATCGTTTTCTTCCTACCCCAGGAAAACGGCGAGCTTGGCCGTCGACACTATACGATCCGCAATATCGACCGCGCATCCAGAACGATTGCCGTTGACTTCGTGCTGCATGGGCATTCCCTAGGGCCAGAATTCGCACGGAATGCAAAAGCTGGCGATACGGTGGACGTGAAGGGTCCGCGCGGCCGCGTGGTATTAAACGCAGATGCCGATTGGCATATCTTGACGGGTGACGAGACGTGCATTCCAGCCATTTTGCACATTCTGGAAGAGCTTCCATCGCAGGCCCGCGCCTTCGCCTTTATCGAGATAGAAGACGCAAGTTGGGAACAGTCCTTCGACACGAAGGGTAATGTCGCTATTGAATGGCTGCATCGCGGCACACCGCGTCCGAGCTCAGTTATGCTCGACAGGCTGACAGCCTTCGCGCTGCCCGAGGGCCGAGGGCAAGCCCTGATTATCGGTGAAACCAGCAATGTGAGAGCGCAGCGCCACCACCTCATCTCACGTGGAATGTCACGCGAGCAGATTGCATCGGAAGGCTATTGGAGACCTGGCCGCAACGGGGGCCACGATCACGTCGACGATTGAGATCGTCCTCATCAACAGCCGTCGAATTAAAACAAAGCAGCGTCCAGATCGTCATCGGAGAGGACCGTCAGCGGGGCCTCTTCCGGCGGCGCGGTGCCAAGAACCGCAGCATGAAGCTCGCGTTCCGACGCCATGGTGTAAAGCTTGTTGATACGGGGGCCGACAATCTCAATTGCAGGACCCAACCCTGACGGATCGGCTGCTTCGTGAGAGGCAAGATCCTGGGCGCAACGTTCCAGAATGTCACCGAGGTCGGCCCGGAAATCGAGCCGCTGCATGGCAGAATTCATATCCGAAACGCCGGAACGGCCCTCCTGCGTCAATCGCTCCAGCTCCGCATCCATGGAGGATGAGGTAGCCTGGATGCGATGAAGCGCACGGGCCAGGCGTTCATCGAGAGACTGTCGCTCGAAGCCCTCGGGCGCATCCGAGACCAGCCGTTTGGCAGCTGATTCCAGAACCTTCAATTGCGCCAGAATATGCTCTGCCGCCTCATCCAGATGTCCGGCGAAAGAGCGAAGCTCGGCGGTGACGACATTGATGGCCTTGCCTTCTTCACCAAGCTTGCCGCAGCGCAGATTGGTGTTGAGCGCCATGTAATGAATATCGCCACGAATGATGCGAACCACACCGATATCGGCCAACAGCGATTCAATGGTAACCAGCATAGTTTGCGTCATCAGTGATGCTTCAGAGGCTACGGCCTCAATCTCGATAACAGCCCGACGCGCCTGTTCAATACCCTGCTCCAGATCACGCAACGACCCGCCGCCTTCGTCGTTCCCACCTGCCATTTCCTGCTGGATCGCAGTAATTTGCCCCAGCTCGTCGCGGAAACTGGAAATTGTATCGATGATCTTGGATGTCTCGCGATGAAAATCATCTCGGATTTCATTCATCTGGCTGGATACCAGGTGGCGGATCACGGCGCGCAATCGCTGCCGCTCGTCATTGCCCAGAAAATCCGCTTCCGATGACGACAGGAATTCTTCAAGAACAGTAAACGAGGACTGACAATGCTCAACGCGCTGGCGGGTGATATCGCCGATCTGCATAGCCGAGAGCGTGGAAGCAAGCTTCATCTGAATGCCCCGCGCGATGGTCTTAACCTGTTCGGCGCGCTCATTGAGCTGCTGGCGATGATGGCGAATCTGATCCACACCACCATCCAGATTGTTGACGATCTGAGGGATGACCTGGCCGTAGCGTTCGACGGTGGCATTGCCTTTCGTCATGATTGGTCCGAGCCCGCTACCAAGCGTCGCCAGCTTATCGGCGAGACCATTAACCTGCACGCTGCCTTGCTGAATGCGCTCCAGTATCTCTTCCGCGAAACCGGCAAAATCCGGAATGCCCGCGCCCGTTATCTTGGCGGTGACGGCAAAGGTGCGCAGATAACGCAGCGTCTCCTGCATCTGCAAAAGATGCGGACGCAGCTTACGTTCGGATTCAGCAATCTCCTGGAAACCTGATTGACGGCTTGCTTCTGCTCCGTTCAGCCCAGACAGGGCCGCGATTGTGGCGCGAAGCTCATTGGTCGTTTCCGAAGCCACCCCCTCATCCAGCGAGCTAGTCAGCCCATCCAGCGATGTGACCATGCGGTTGAGAATATCCAGCACTGAAAGAAGAACACCACCGCCATCCAGAAAGCGCTGTTCGATCCGCTTTCTTGCTTCCTCAAGACGGTCTGCATACACGACGACCTGCGGACTGGCGGTTTCAACTTTTAGTGCGCGCGCAGGTGCCAAGTTAATCTCCATTCGTCACTGATTCAGAGTGAGCCAACAGGACGCCTCTATTTCGAGCGACCGCCTCTCACGAGCTATTAGACTGTCATATTTAGGAGCGCTCGTTAAAGAGTTGCCAACACATAAGCTTGAGCACCACTTTTGGTTAAATTTCCGCCAATCTGATACAAAAAACTACAACCACAAATCTTACCCGATAAGAACTACCATTCAGATATTAGTATCTTGTTAAGCATCGGAATCCAGAGTGCGCAGCATTGAATCACTGCGTATAGATGAGGTTTTGATGAAAATAGATGCGCACGGCGCGGCGGCCTTGTCATTTGGTGAGGATATCAGTATTCGCAAGATTTCAGAACATTACGAGTCCCTAATAGAGGGAATTCAAGCTCATTCATCGATTGTTATAGAATTTTCAGACAATCATCAGGCAGACGTCAGCACAGTTCAATTGATCGAAGCTGCACGTATATTCGCATCTACTTGCGGAAAATCCATGAAACTTGCCAAACCGGCTTCCGGTTCACTTTTGAGCGTACTGGAACGCGGAGGGTTTCTGACGAACATCGTACCAGAAGACAGCCGCTTCTGGTTGCATAACGGAGAATAACCATGAGTGCCAAGATCCTAACAGTCGATGACTCCGCCAGCGTTCGCCTGACGACGCGCGTTGCATTGACCAATGCGGGATATGCGGTGACCGAAGCCGTGGACGGCATGGATGGATTGGGCAAGATGCGCTCAGGCCAGTACGATCTGGTGGTCACCGATCTGAACATGCCGAACATGGACGGACTTACGATGATCCGGGAATTGCGCAAATTGCCCGCATTCATGGGCGTCCCGGTCATCTTCCTCACGACTGAATCCGACAATGAACTGAAAAGCCAGGCCAAAGCCGCAGGCGCAACCGGATGGCTGACCAAGCCCTTCGATCCGGAAAGCCTCGTCAAAATTGTCAAAAAGGTCTTAGGTAGATGAGTTTTCCTGATCCGATAGCGGTATTCCGGACTGAAGCAGCGGAAATTCTTGAACTGATCGAGACAGGTCTGCTGGACCTGAACCACGACCTTGGCAACAAGGATCAGGTCGATGCGGTCTTTCGGGGCCTGCATACGCTCAAAGGTTCCGGTGCAATGTTCGGCTTTGAGGCGCTTGCAGCCTTCACGCACCATTGTGAATCCGCTTTCGATCAGGTGAGAAAAGGCGTGGTGCCCGCCACGCACGATCTGGTCAGCTCCGTTTTGAACGCGCTTGACCACATGAGGGCTTTGATCGAGGTGCCTGGCGGCAATCATGATGCCGTCAGCGAGCGCCTCTTGACCGCATTGCGCGACGCAGTCGAACGGGCAGGAAGCGGCACATCGTCCGCCGCGGCGCCGAAGAGCGAGCCTCAGCCCACGCATTACCTCTTGAAGTTCAGCCTGCCACGCAATTCCATGGCCAATGGCACAAATCCACTACCATTGCTGGATGAGTTGCGTGATCTGGGCGAGTGCACGATCAGCGTCGATAAAAGCGAGATACCGTCGCTGGACGCTTTGGTGCCAAGCGATCTCTACCTTTCCTGGACGGTTGATCTGAAGACACTGCAACCGCGTTCCGCCATTGACGATGTATTCATCTTCGTCATGGACGACATGCAACTGGACGTTCAGGTGCTCGGCGAAACGCCAGCTGCCGTTACCGAAACAGCATCCACTTCGGCTTCCGAGCCTGCTGCACCTGCCGCCACGCCGGCGCTGGTCGAGGCTGGCCAAGCCCCGCGCAACACGCAAGCGCAAGATGGCAAACAAGCCAAGGCCACTGAAAACGTTCGCGTTCCGGCAGAGCGCCTGGACGAATTGATGGATCGGGTCGGTGAGCTGGTGATTGCACAGTCGCGACTGAGCCAGCTGGCGGGCGGCAGTGGCGACTTGCAACTGCGCGCGGTTTCTGAAGATGTGGAGCGTCTTTCTGGCGAGCTTCGCGACACGATGATGGTGCTGCGCATGGTTCCCGTTGCGCAACTCTTTGGTCGCTTCCGCCGGTTGGTGCACGACCTTTCCATTGAAACCGGCAAGACAATCGAACTCATTACCGAGGGCGAAACCACCGAAGTCGATAAAAGCGTCGTCGAACGTCTTGTCGATCCGCTGGTTCACCTTGTTCGCAATTCCTGCGACCATGGACTGGAGCCGCCAGAGGAACGACGCGCCGCCGGCAAAGATCCGGTAGGCCGCATCATGCTTTCGGCGCGGCAAGCGGCTGGAGAGGTTATCATCACCATTCGCGATGATGGCCGCGGCATTAATCGTGAGCGCGTGCGGGCAAAGGCAGAGGCCTCCGGCATCATTGCTGCGAATGCGCAATTGAACGATCAGGATCTCCTGCAGCTGATCTTCCAGCCGGGCTTCTCCACCGCACAGCAGGTGACAAACCTGTCGGGCCGCGGTGTCGGCATGGATGTGGTGAAGAAAACCATCGATGCGCTTCGAGGCACGATCAATGTCGTCAGCAGGAATGGCGAAGGCTCGGAAATCACACTTTCTATTCCTCTGACGCTCGCCATTATCGATGGACTGCTGGTGCGTGTCGGCTCCGGCCGTTACGTCATCCCGCTGTCTGCCGTCGAAGAGTGCCTGGAGCTTTCGGTCGAAGACGATATGCGTTCGCGCGGCCGCAGCTTCATCTCGCTGCGCGACAGTCTGGTTCCCTTCATTCGGCTGCGGGATCTGTTTTCCACCCAAACCAAGCCTGACCAGTTTCAGAAGGTCGTCGTCATTTCCACCGGGTCCGAACGGGTCGGCCTCGTCGTCGATCAGATCATCGGGGACCACCAAACCGTGATCAAGAGCATGTCCAAGCTGCACCACGATGTTGCGACCTTCTCTGGCGCAACCATTCTGGGTGATGGCGGTGTCGCGCTCATTCTCGACGTCGCGCATCTGGTGGCAGCCGGTCAGCAACAGGAGGCGCAATTGCGTGCCGCAGGATGAGCCAGACAGCCAAAAAACTTCCCGACGAGCTTTGGGGCGACAAAGAAGAACTGGAAGTTCTGACTTTCGATATTGCCGGTGAGATGTTTGCGCTCGAGGCGGTACAGGTTCAGGAAATCCTGGATCTTTTGCCGGAGACGAGCGTGCCCGGCGCCAAGGCCTTCGTTGGCAGCGTCATCAATTTCCGCGGCAAGGTCATCCCCTTGGCCGACATTCGCCTTGCATTCGGGATGGAAGCCACCAAGCCCACCATCGATAGTCGGATCATCGTGATCAAGCTTGATGTGGACGGCGAACCAACATTGGTTGGCATCCGCACGGACAAGGTGAACGAAGTGACCACACTGGTCAAATCCGCCGGTGAACCGCCTCCGAGTGTTGGAATGCGCTGGCGTCCAGACTTCATAGACTGCCTCGTCAAAAGAGGCGGTGAGTTCATCATCATCCCGAATTTGCAAACAATTTTCTCGGCAAAGCCCGATCGCGGCAACGCCCTCCCACAGCCGAATTGAGCCGGATCAGGATAAGTATCATGCGCGCAACCATCAAAGCCAAACTGACCATCGCCTTCTCCCTGGTCATCATCATGCTTCTCGCAACAGCCGGCATGGCGATCTACAGCCTCGCAGGGCTGAACGCTACCTTGGAGCAAACCATTGAAGGCCCGGCAGCACGCCTTAAGCTGGCTCAGGATCTGAATGTTCTGCAATTGCAGCAGCTGCGCCAGCAGAAGAACATGCTCCTGACCTCCGATCAGGCTGCCATTCAGGGCTACATCTCCAAGATCGAGACGTTGAGAGGCGAGTTCGATAACACCTATGAGGCTGTTGTTGCCAAGGCCACCGAAAAGGGCATGGTTTACTGGAACAAGCTCAAGGCGCTGCGTGCAGACTATCTCCGTCAAGATAACCAGATCCGCGCATTCGCCGTTGCCGGGGATGCCGCTTCTGCCACCAAGCTTTCGGGCACCGAAAATCGTGTAACCGTGACCGAGATCGATACGCTGCTGGATGAAGTAATTAACCTGGAAACCGGACGCCTCAATGAAGCAAAGCTGGAAGCAGCCGCTACATATGTACAGACCCGGACGATCCTCGTAGCCGTGGCAGGTACTGCGCTGCTTCTGGCTGTCGGCGCTGCGATCTGGATCGCAATGTCCATCAACCGTGGTCTGCGTAGCGCCGTCTCGGCAGTGCAACAGGTCTCTGAGGGCGACCTCACACAGCTCGCGCCAATCACGACCAAGGACGAAATTGGCGACCTTCTGGGGTATGTCAACGCCATGATCGAACGTCTTCGTGGCGTCGTTGGTGATGCGCTTTCGGCCTCTGACAACGTATCTTCTGGTAGCCAGGAATTGTCTGCAAGCTCGGAGCAGCTGTCTCAGGGTGCAACAGAGCAGGCATCCGCTGCCGAGCAGGCGTCCGCTTCCATGGAAGAGATGGCTGCCAACATCAAGCAGAATGCCGATAATGCTGCCCAGACCGAGAAGATTGCCCGCCAGTCTTCCCGCGACGCAGAAACCTCTGGCCAAGCCGTCAACAAGGCTGTCAGCGCCATGCGCACGATTGCCGAGAAGATCTCCATCGTGCAGGAAATCGCTCGCCAGACAGATCTGCTTGCCCTCAATGCCGCCGTTGAAGCCGCACGTGCTGGCGAACATGGCAAGGGCTTTGCGGTCGTGGCATCCGAAGTGCGCAAACTTGCAGAACGCAGCCAGGCGGCAGCCGCAGAAATCTCCTCGCTCTCTGGCGAGACCGTTCAGGTGGCAACAGAGGCAGGCGAAATGCTGAACCGCCTCGTACCTGACATCCAGAAGACTGCCGAACTGGTTTCGGAAATCTCTGCCGCCTGCCGCGAACAGGATATTGGTGCAAGCCAGATCAACGATGCCATCCAGCAGCTTGACAAGGTGACCCAGCAGAACGCCGGTGCATCGGAAGAAATGTCGGCAACCTCGGAAGAGCTTGCAGCCCAGGCGGAAGAACTTCAGGCCTCTATCGCCTTCTTCCGGGTGGACCGTAACCATACAAGTCGTGCACCAGCAAGCCATTCGGCTCAGCAGGCCAAGGCTCATCGCCCGGCAGCCGCCAAGCCAGCACCTCAACGCCGCTCGGAAAATACCGTCACAGCTCAACAGGCCCGCGTGAAAGGCTTCGCCCTCGACATGTCCATGGGCGGGCCAGACGAAGACGACCACGACTTCCGTCGCATTGCCTGACGGGCTCGGTGAGACCTGCTCTCGGCAGGTCTTACTTTTTCAATTCATAAATCCTGAAGGTTGCCAAGATGACTCAATCCCGCTCACGCCCAATCTTCCGCTCAATCGGTGCAAAGATCCTTGCTATCCAAATCATTTCGGGCCTTTGCATTGCGGTGTCGGCAGGTGGGGCAGGCTATTATGGCATGAGCAGCATGACGCAATCGATGGCAACCATTTATGACGACCGCGTCGTACCGCTTGAACAGCTGAATGCTGTCGCGGATGCCTATGCAATCAAGATGGTTGATACAACCCAGAAGGTCCGCTCAGGATCAGTAAGCTTCGAGGAAGCAGCCAAAAGCGTTGATGATGCGATGGCAACTGTCCAAGACAAATGGACCGCCTATCTATCGACTAAGCTTACCCCTGAAGAGACCAAGCTCGCCGACCACGTGAAGGAGCAAATGAAGGTCTCCAGCAAGGCGGCAGATCAGCTAAAAGGCATCCTGGCCGCGCGCGACATTCAGTTGCTCGACAAGCTTGTGAAAGAGACGCTCTATCAGGCAGTCGATCCGACCACGGAAGGAATTTCCGATCTTTCCAACTATCAACTCAGTCAGGCAGCGCAATTAAAGCAAGAGGGCTTTGAGCTTTTTGCTGAGTTGACCCAAGTCATGATCGCCGTCACGGCAATCATCACGCTGCTTGCGATCACCGTGGTGGTGTTCGTTACCAGAGCGATCAAGCGTAACATTACATCCGCTGTTGAATTGGCGAATTCCGTAGCCATTGGCGATCTTAGCAACACCGTCGAGATCAACTCCGGCGATGAAATACGCACTCTTGTAGACAGCATGAACAGCATGACGAGCAACCTGAGAGCCACGGCGGATATTGCCAACGCCATTGCGACAGGGGACCTGACCGTCGCACCACAACCGCTTTCCGATAAGGATACTCTTGGCCTCGCCCTACAGAGCATGGTTGAGCGCCTTCGCGGGGTTGTTGCGGATGCAGCGGGAGCCTCTAGCAACGTATCTTCTGGTAGCCAGGAATTGTCTGCAAGCTCGGAGCAGCTGTCTCAGGGTGCAACCGAGCAGGCATCCGCTGCCGAACAGGCGTCCGCTTCCATGGAAGAGATGGCTGCCAACATCAAGCAGAATGCCGATAATGCTGCCCAGACCGAGAAGATTGCCCGTCAGTCTTCCCGCGACGCGGAAACCTCTGGCCAAGCCGTCAACAAGGCTGTCAGCGCCATGCGCACGATTGCCGAGAAGATCTCCATCGTGCAGGAAATCGCTCGCCAGACTGACCTGCTCGCTTTGAATGCCGCCGTTGAAGCCGCACGTGCTGGCGAACACGGCAAGGGCTTTGCGGTCGTGGCATCCGAAGTGCGCAAGCTTGCAGAACGCAGCCAGGCGGCAGCCGCTGAAATCTCCTCGCTCTCTGGCGAGACCGTTCAGGTGGCAACCGAAGCAGGCGAAATGCTGAACCGCCTTGTGCCTGATATCCAGAAGACTGCCGAACTGGTTTCGGAAATCTCTGCCGCCTGCCGTGAACAGGATATCGGTGCAAGCCAGATCAACGATGCCATCCAGCAGCTTGACAAGGTGACCCAGCAGAACGCCGGTGCATCGGAAGAAATGTCGGCAACCTCGGAAGAGCTTGCAGCCCAGGCGGAAGAACTTCAGGCCTCCATCGCCTTCTTCCGGGTAGAACGTAACCACACAAGTCGTGCACCAGCAGGCCATTCGGCTCAGCATGCCAAGGCTCATCGCCCGGCAGCCGCCAAGCCAGCACCTCAACGCCGCTCGGAAAATACGGTCACGGCTCAACAGGCCCGCGTGAAAGGCTTCGCCCTCGACATGTCCACGGGCGGGCCAGACGAAGACGACCACGACTTCAAAAGGATTGCCTGATCGCCGCGCTATTGTGCCGGGTCCACTTCGACTGACCCGGCATGAAACATCTACCGAATGCTGTCATTCTGAACCAACGCAAGATCAGCAACCAACACTTAATCACACACAACTCCGCATACTAAAGGCTATTAACGATGCGCTTTACGATCAAATCCAAGCTTGCCGCCGTATTTGGCGTTGTTGTCATTTGCTCATCGGTGTCCGCTTACCTCGGCATCTCCGGTTTGAGCCAGATGAACATGATGCGCAACGACATGCTGTCGGGCCCGGTACGGCAAAATGATCTGGCAAAGGAGCTTGCCTCACATTTCGATGGCCTGGGTCTGGCTGAAGGCGATCTTCTTCTTGCGACGAAGCCGGAACGTGTGACCGATGCCCTGCAAACCATGGCGGAGGAACGTGCAGGGTTTGAGAAGGTTCTTGCTGAAAGCATCAGCAAAGCTCCGGCCGAGTTCAAGGGCAAGTGGGAAGCGATTGGAGATTTCTGGCAAAACTACAAACGCATTAACGACAGAATTCAAACGCTCGTAAAATCGGGCGAGGTAAATGCAGCTCTGGAAATAAACCAGACTGACGGCACCGAAGCATCCGACAAGATGGACAAGATGGTGACGGACATTAGTGAGCAAACTGTAGCGGCGGTCGTGGCATCCGATGCCTCTGCCGATAGCCTGTTTGACTCCTCATTCACAATCCTGCTCGGGCTTGCCGGCGTTACCTTGCTCGTTTCACTTGCTTCCGCAGTCTGGATAAGCATGACCATCAATGGCGGATTGAAGAAGATTGCAGGTGCAATCGATGCCGTCGCAATTGGTGATTTGAACAATACGGTTACGATCAAATCCGATGATGAAATTCGTGATCTGGTGGAAATTGTGAACGCCATGACCGCGAACCTGAAGGTGACCGCAAGCGTTGCCGACCGGATTGCTCTGGGAGACCTTTCGGTGGAGCCAAAGCCGCTTTCGGACAAGGATACGCTCGGTCAATCCATGCGAGCCATGGTCACCAACCTTCGCGAAACGACTCGTGTTGCGGAGGAGATCGCTCAAGGCAATCTGACGATTACGCCAAAGCCGCTTTCCGACAAGGATACGCTCGGCCTCGCCCTACAGAGCATGGTTGAGCGTCTGCGTGGTGTTGTCTCGGATGCTCTTTCTGCCGGAACCAACGTCTCCTCTGGTAGCCAGGAACTGTCTGCAAGCTCGGAGCAGCTGTCTCAGGGTGCAACAGAGCAGGCATCCGCTGCCGAGCAGGCGTCCGCTTCCATGGAAGAGATGGCTGCCAACATCAAGCAGAATGCCGATAATGCTGCCCAGACCGAGAAGATTGCCCGCCAGTCTTCCCGCGACGCAGAAACCTCTGGCCAAGCCGTCAACAAGGCTGTCAGCGCCATGCGCACGATTGCCGAGAAGATCTCCATCGTGCAGGAAATCGCTCGCCAGACAGATCTGCTTGCCCTCAATGCCGCCGTTGAAGCCGCACGTGCTGGCGAACATGGCAAGGGCTTTGCGGTCGTGGCATCCGAAGTGCGCAAACTTGCAGAACGCAGCCAGGCGGCAGCCGCAGAAATCTCCTCGCTCTCTGGCGAGACCGTTCAGGTGGCAACCGAGGCAGGCGAAATGCTGAACCGCCTGGTGCCGGACATTCAAAAGACGGCCGAACTCATCTCGGAAATTTCCGCCGCCTGCCGCGAGCAGGATATCGGTGCAAGCCAGATCAACGATGCCATCCAGCAGCTTGACAAGGTGACCCAGCAGAACGCCGGGGCATCGGAAGAAATGTCGGCAACCTCGGAAGAACTTGCAGCCCAGGCAGAAGAACTTCAGGCCTCCATCTCCTTCTTCCGGGTTGAACGCGGCAATGCAGGTCACGCTTCGCAGCAGGCCAGGGCTCATCGCCCGGCAGCCGCCAAGCCAGCACCTCAACGCCGCTCGGAAAATACCGTCACGGCTCAACAGGCCCGCGTGAAAGGCTTCGCCCTCGACATGTCCATGGGCGGGCCTGATGAAGATGATTCAGATTTCAAAAGGATCGCTTGAATGGCGAACAACACCGAAGCCCAGTTTGTGACATTCAGCCTCGGCGAGGAAATCTTCGCCGTGCCTGTGGAAGTGGTCCGGGAAATCCTGGACCATGAAGACCCTTTCAAGATCCCGCACGGACCGGACTATCTGCTCGGTCTTAGGGATGTGCGTGGGCAGGGCGTTCCGGTCATCGATCTGCGCCTCCGCCTGGGCATGACGGCGACGGTTAAAACATCCCACACGCGCATGCTGGTTCTGGATGTGCCTGTAGCAGACCGAGTGCTGGCGCTTGGTCTCGTGGCAGACAGGGTCTACGAAGTCGTACCCTTCCAGGCAGGCCAGATTGAAAGTGCGCCAGATATCGGCATTCGCTGGCGCTCTGACTATATTTCCGGCGTCGTGCGTCGCAACGGTGGTTTCGTAGTCATCATAGATCTCGCCCGCCTCTTCTCAGATAGCGGCGGCGCTCTTGCAGGCTTTGCACCCGTTCAGCATGTTGCATGACAGGAATGAAAGAGTGAGCGCTTTAGCACGTCAGACATCCTCTCAAGGAGTGGATGACCACATCAACAAGCGAAACTTCGACCGGCTCGCAAAATTCATCTACGAGTACAGTGGCATCAAGATGCCACCCAGCAAGATCACCATGCTGGAGGGAAGACTTCGCAAGCGCTTGCGTGTATGCGGCATTCCGAACTTCGATGAATATTGTGACTTCCTGTTTGAGGGTGGCGGCATGCAGCGGGAGGCGATCTTCCTCATCGATGCCGTGACCACAAACAAGACCGACTTCTTCCGGGAACCGAAGCATTTCGAATATCTGGTTGAAACAGCGCTTCCGGACATTCTTGATTTATCCGGCGGCCGCATGCGGTTGTGGAGTGCTGCCTGTTCCACAGGTGCCGAGCCCTACACGCTTGCCATGGTGCTGGCAGATGCCGTGGCCGACAAGCGCAATGCGGAATTTCGTATCATCGCCACCGACCTGTCCACCGAGGTGCTTGAGACCGCGAGGCGCGCCATCTACCCTACCGATATGATCTTGCCGGTTCCCATGCCCATGCGCCGGAAGTACTTGCTGGAGCATCGCGACCCGGAGCGCAACGAGGTGCGAATAGCACCCGAATTGCGCAAGCAGGTGGGCTTTGGCCGCTTGAACTTCATGGACGAAAACTATGCCATCAAGGACAAGCAGCATGTCATCTTTTGTCGCAATGTGCTGATTTACTTTGACAAGCCTACACAAAAGCATGTCCTGTCTAACCTGTGCGATTGCCTGGTGCCTGGTGGTTATCTTTTCATCGGCCACTCTGAGACCGCTTCGGGTTTGAACCTGCCGATTAAACAGGTTGCCAATACAATCTTCAAACGTGTTTGAGATGATGAACAAGAAGATCCGCGTCCTCATCGTTGACGATTCCGCAAGCATCCGCCAGACGTTGACGCGGATTCTTTCCGAAGATGACGAGATCGAGGTGATCGGTGCTGCAACCGATCCCTTTATGGCAGCCCGCAAGATTCGCGACGAAGTGCCAGATGTCATCACGCTCGATGTGGAAATGCCGCAGATGGACGGCATAACCTTCCTGCGGAAATTAATGTCGCAACACCCCATTCCCGTCGTTATGTGCTCTTCCCTGACGGAAGAGGGCTCTGCCACGATGATGCAGGCCCTGGAGGCGGGTGCCGTTGATATCATCCAGAAACCCAAGATCGGTGCGGCTGACCAATTGGCAGAAAGCGCAGAGCGTGTTCGGGCCGCCGTGAAGGGAGCCGCACGAGCGCGACTGAACAAAATGAAGCGGTTCAGGCCGGATTCGCATGTTCAGGAAAAGCTGACGGCGGATGCCATTTTGCCCCCTCCCCGACTGGGAGCGATGGCGAAAACGACGGAGATGGTTGTGTGTGTAGGCGCATCAACCGGCGGCACCGAAGCACTTCGCGAGATGCTGGAAGCGTTGCCAGCCAATTCGCCGGGCATTGTCATCGTTCAGCACATGCCGGAAAAATTCACCGCCGCTTTTGCACAACGCCTCAACGGTCTTTGCGAGGTAGAGGTGAAGGAAGCGGAAGATGGTGACCCCGTTTTGCGGGGACATGTTCTCATCGCGCCGGGCGATAAGCACATGCTGCTGGAGCGACGAGGTGCTCGCTATCATGTCTCTATTCGCAGCGGCCCTCTGGTCAGCCGCCACCGTCCATCCGTCGATGTTCTGTTTCGCTCGGCCGCGCGCGCTGCCGGAAGCAATGCCATGGGTGTGATCATGACCGGCATGGGCGATGATGGCGCACGTGGCATGGAGGAAATGCATCAGGCAGGTGCCTTCACTGTCGCGCAGGACGAGGCCACCTCCGTGGTATTTGGAATGCCCAAGGAAGCCATCGCCCGAGGCGGCGTGGATCGCGTTGTTTCCCTTTCGCAAATTGCCCCGGAAATTTTGGCGGCAGACAAGAGGCATTGAGGCCCGTTCAGCGACTTGCTTAGCCTGGATCAGAATTGGTTAACCATGTTTTGCTAGTCTGAATCGGCACGATGATCGTGACTTTTCCGAGCGATGCCTGCTCATGACCTCATGTTTTCAGGATCGACAATGCCCGTCATTACGTTTGCCAACACCAAGGGTGGCGCTGGAAAAACCACAGCCGTTCTGCTGCTTGCAACCGAGCTCTCCCGACTGGGGTATCGCGTGGCGGTTCTGGATGCGGACCCGCAACATTGGGTTTCCCGCTGGTACGACCTTTCGCAACCGGTCGCACGCCTCACAGTTATTCCCTACGTGACACAGGCTTCGATCGATCGGCATCTTCAAGAACAGCGTGATCAGGCGGATTATATTCTGGTAGACCTACCGGGTATTCGAAGCCCGCTTCTGGCAAAGGCCATGGGTCTTTCCGACCATGTTCTCATTCCCATCCAGGGCTGCGCCATGGACGCACAAGGCGGCGCGCATGTGCTGGAACTCTTGCAGTATCTGGATGATCGCCTTGGCCTGAAGGTGCCGCATTCCGTTGTTCTCACCCGCGTCAATTCGCTTGTGACGACCCGTGCGCTACTGGCTGTGAAAGGTTTGCTTGCGCAACGTAGCGTCGATGTTCTCAATGTGCCTATTATTGAGCGTTCGGCCTTCCGCGACGTGTTCGACTGTGGCGGTACACTGCATACGATGGACCCGGGCCGCATCAGCAATCTGGATAAGGCGCGCGAGAATGCCCGCCTTTATGCAGAGGATGTCTTGCGCCGCGTGCCGATGATCAGGGCACAACGGAGCGGCCTCAAAGCCACGGCTTGAATTCTCTCAGTCAAAGCAAGCGAGCGGCTCTTCAGCCGCTCTATTTTCGTGGTCGGTCCTCATCGTCCAGAACGCGCCATGCAGCGCCGTCCAGATCGTCATATTGCCCCGTCTTCAGCGACCAAAGGAAGGCAAACAGGCCAAGCCCCCCCAACAACAGCGCGACTGGGATGAGATAGATGAGCATGTTCATGCTGCGTGCGCCTTTCCAGAAAGTCCGGCAGCAGGCTTATGTGCGGATACATCTCTCATATCCGGGAGCGGATGGCTGAAAGCCTTGAGCCGAAGCGCATTTGCCACCACGATGATCGAAGACGTGGACATGGCAATGGCCGCGATCAAAGGTGTTGCATAGCCGGCTATCGCAATGGGAACGGCAAGGCAGTTATAGCCAATCGCCAGAGCAAAGTTCTCCCTGATCAAGCGACCGGCGCGACGGGAGATGGTGATTGCGACCGGCACTGCATCAAGCCCCTCGTGCGTGAAGACGAAATCCGCCGCTTGCCGCCCGATATCCGCAGCGGTGGCTGGCGCCATGGACACATGCGCCGCCCGTAAAGCCGGAGCATCATTGATGCCATCGCCCACCATCAGGCAGTGCTTTCCCTCATCTGCCAAGGCCTGCAAAGCCTCACATTTTCCGGCGGGCGTCAGCTCGGCTCTCCAGCTCGTCAGTCCCAGCTTTTCTGCAAACCGGGCGACGACGGGCTTGCGGTCGCCAGACAGCATCGAGAGTGCATAGCCCTGCTTACGCAGCGACATGACAGCCGTTGCTGCACCGGGGCGCACTTTGTCTTCGAAGGAAAAGCTCGCCAGTTCCACACCATGATGGGAAAGCACAACCTCGGAATAGCTATCATCCGTTACGAAACCGCTTTCGGGGCAAGCGAAATGACGCCGCCCGAGGCGATAAGTGCCTTTGCGGCAAACGGCAATCATGCCTTGACCGGAAATCTCTTCAACGGTGTCAATCACCCCTGTTGAACCGGGATAGGCAGCGGCCAAGGCTTGCGAGAGCGGGTGGCGGGAATGCGCGGCAATGGCGGCGGCCAGCGCGATATCTTCAGCACGGCCATGACTGCGCATCAATTGCGGCCGCCCCAGTGTCAAGGTTCCGGTCTTGTCGAAGACAACGCTATCGATTTCCGCCAGCCGCTCCATGGCCGACCCATCCTTCACCATGATGCCATCCTGAAACAGACGGCCCGCCGCAACGACCTGAACCACCGGCACCGCGAGACCCAGCGCACAGGGGCAGGTGATGATGAGCACGGCAATGGCAATCAGCAGCGCCTGTTTCCAGTCTCCACCGATAATGCCCCAGCCGAGGAAGGTAAGGATAGCCAGCAGATGCACGGCAGGAGCATAGATTTGCGCCGCCCGATCCGCGATGCGGCGATAGTGAGCACGCCCGCCTTCTGCTGCTTCCATGAGGCCAATGATTTCAGCGAGAAATGAGTTTCGCGCCGTGGCCGTCGCCTCGATGGTGAGTGAACCGGTCAGGTTCATCGTTCCCGCCTGAACCGCGGCACCGACTTCGACATGGTGGGACGCAGCCTCACCATTGATGATGGAGACATCCAGATCGCTGGCACCTGCACGAACAATGCCATCCACCGGCAAGCGGTCTCCGGCAGAAACGGCAATTTGATCACCCTTGCGAATATCATCGACCGATCTGTATTCACGTCCGCCATCCGGCAAAAGCACCATGGCCCCACGTGGAGAAAGCCTTGCCAGACCGACGATGGCCGCCCGCGCCCGGTCTCGCATCATGTGGTCGAGCGTGCGACCGATCAGAAGGAAGAAAAGAAGCGAAGCCGTGGCATCAAACCAGGCATGTTCGCCGTGATGGATCGTCTCCCAGAGCGAAACCGCATAAGAGAGGGTGATTGCCAGCGCAATCGGCACATCCATGTTCGTGCGGCCCTGGCGCAGGACATCCCAGGCGGAGATATAGAAGAAGCGGCCACCATAAATCAGCGCTGGCGCTGCAATCATGGCCGAAATCCAGTGAAACAGGTCGCGAGTTGCCGCTTCCGCACCGGACCATACCGAGACCGAAAGAAGCATGATATTGGCCGCCGCAAAACCGGTGACCGCAACACCGCGCAACAGTTGCGCCTTCAACTGATCATCGCCTTCAGCCTCGGCAGAAAACAGATGCGCCTCGTATCCTGTTTTCTTCCAGATGGCGCTGACGAATTCGCGCGGATCGACTGGATCTGCATCCCGCTCTTTCCAGACGATGGAAACACGGCGGGTCGAAAGGTTGACACGTGCACGCTCCACCTCTGGCATTTCACGCAGTGCCTGTTCCACTGAGGAAATGCAGGTGCCGCAATGCACTGCGGGAACGCTGAGTTCCAGTTGTCGGCGGCCGTCACCCAGATCACGGCTTGCCAGCAACAATTCTTCCGTCGAAGGAGCGGTATGGGCCGCCTGCATCATTTCCAGCGAAGCTTGTGAACCCGGTGCGCAGCAGCTCATTTACGCTCTCCAATCACCGCAATGCGCTGCGTATGGTGTAGAATGCGCTTGCCATCCTTCATGGCGCTCACATCCACGATCCAATGTCCGTCGAGAACCGGCCGTTCCAGCCGGTAAACGCCCTGCCCCAGCGATGGCAATTGGACGGTGAAATCCTGGTGATCGCCCACAGGGCGCTTCAGCATGGCTGTGACGTCATCGGCGACAACCGGCTGACCGGACGCATCGAGAATGGTGATTTGAATATGGTCGCCGGTAACGTCGAGAGCATCCGTTAACCCGGAAGCGTTCAGGGCCTTTGCCTCTGCCACCTTGTTATTGAATTGCTGGCTTGCGACGTAGGTGTTGTCCACCACCAGACCGCTCCAGGAATGCACGGCCTGATAGGCCATGTAGAAATTCACCGAGATGATCGTGCCGAAAAAGAGGCAGATGACACCGATCATGTGCCAACCTGTGAAGGTGAAACCGGTTTCATTGCGCATGTTCATTTGCTGCCTCCGGGCGCGTCGAAATTGGCGTGATAGACATTGCGTTCACCGCTGGCCCTGTCTTCCACGATGAAGGTGAAGCCCTCGCGGGTATCGGAAACGGACTTCTTCGGAAGCGTGACGAAAACCTTGAGCGGCACCGCACGGTCCGGCTCCAGCGGAATGGCAAAGACGCGATCCGAATAGTCATTGGAGACCGAAGGGATCTTCATCTCCGCACCGGCCAGGCCTTGCAGCGAGAGGAAGACCACGCGGCGTTCCGGGATCATGTTCAAGAGCCGCACCGTATAGCCATTGCGGATCGAGCCATCGGATTCCAGAACATATTGGGGGTTGCGATCATGCAGAACATTGATTTCCAGCCGATCGCGGGCCAGGAGCGTGACAAGCAGCGCGAGACCAACCGCTGTCCAGATTCCCATGTAAAGCATGGTGCGCAGGCGCAGCAGGATCTTCCAATCGAAATGGCGGACCTTGTCGACAAAGCTGCCATCCGCGTTGCGCACACGCGCCGGATCGATCTCACTCGATCCGTTATCCGTCGCCAGCGCCATATTGGACTGGTATTCGTTCCAGGTCGCATAGGCGATCAAGCCGCGCTCACGTCCAAGCTTGTCCATGACGCTATCGCAGGCATCAATGCACAGCGCACAGGTGATGCATGCCAATTGCTGGCCATCGCGGATATCGATACCCATGGGACAGACCGCAACACAGGCATTGCAATCCACGCAATCACCCACGGTAAGGGCATCCTCTGCCTTTTTGGGGCGCTTTCCGCGTGGCTCGCCGCGCCAATCATTGTAAGTGACAACGAGCGAGTTATCGTCCAGCATCGCACCTTGGATACGGGGCCAGGGGCACATGTAGATGCAGACCTGCTCGCGCATCAACCCACCGAGTACATAGGTGGTGGAGGTGAGGAAAGCGACCGTGGAATAGGCAACGAAGGCCGCCTGGCCAGTGATGAAATCAAAGGCCAGCGACGGCGCATCGGCGAAATAGAAAATCCAGGCACCACCCGTTGCCGCGGCAATAACCAGCCAGATTGCGTGCTTGGTTACACGCTTGGCAAGTTTGCCGAGGCCCCATGGAGCGGCATCGAGCTTCATGCGTGCATTTCGATCGCCTTCGACAAAGCGTTCGACAGCGATGAACAGATCAACCCAAACCGTTTGCGGACAGGCATAGCCGCACCATGCGCGGCCTACGGCGGATGTGACGAGAAAGAGGCCGAAGCCCGCCATCACGAGGAGACCGGCAACGAAGAAGAATTCCTGCGGCCAGATTTCAATCATGAAGAAATAAAAGCGTCGGTTAGCCAGATCGACCAGCACCGCCTGATCCGGCGCGAAGGGACCACGATCCCACCGAATCCATGGCGTCAGATAATAGATGCCAAGCGTGATCAGCATGACCAGCCATTTGAACCGGCGGAAGCGCCCATGCACATCTTTCGGGAAGATCTTTTTCCGCGCCTCGTAGAGCGGCTCAGCCCCCGGAGCGACCGGAGGCGTATTGCCGTTTGGCTTCCTCTTCGGTTCGGGTGTGGGTGGGGCTGTATAGATGTTCATGGCAAGGGTCCGCTGATGATATGCTCCCTTTTCCCATCGTTTGCGCATATAGACCTTGATTTAGGTCAAGACTGGCAGGACCGCGCCCGCATGCCGCACCCTTGCGAGCCATAACGAGAAAAAGCCGCCCCTTTCGGAGCGGCCTTGAAAAATCGCAGATGTCAGGGCGGGGCGCTTACTCGCCGCCACCCAGCGAATGGATATAGACAGCCAGCTCCTTGACTGTGGTATCCCCCAAACGCGCGTTCCAGGCTGGCATGACGCCGTGCTTGGGTTGGCGCACCTGAGCTGCGATTTGCTCCTCTCCCTCAACCTTCAGCCAAATGGCATCGGCTAGGTTCGGCGCACCGAACTCGCGATTGCCTTTGGCATCCGCACCATGGCAGGAGGCACAGTTATCCGCGAAGATCTGCTTGCCCGGCTCCACCATTTTGGCATCATGCGGCGTGCCGGTGAGGCTGACGACGTAGGCTGCAACCTGATGCACTTCCTCCGGCTTCAGGATTTCACCAAAGGCAGGCATTTCAGACACACGCGTATCCGTATCAGCATTATAGCGAATGCCGTGTGCAATGGTCTGGTGGATCTCGTCGATATTGCCGCCCCACAGCCAATCATCATCGTTGAGGTTGGGATAGCCCGCACCGCCTGCCGCACCGGAACCATGGCACTGCACGCAATTGACCTTGAAAGCAGCGGCGCCAGCCGATGTGGCAAACTGGGTGAGCTGGGGATCAGCCAGAATATCCTTGACCGGAAGCGCTGCGATCTTCTCAACCATGGATGCCTGAGCGGCCTTGGCCCCTGTCACTTCCGCCGTCAGTTCAGCGCGGCTGGAATAGTTCAACACGCCCTTGGTAGCACCCGTCAGCATGGGCCAGGCGGGATAGACGACCGTATAGGCAATCGCCCAGACAATCGTGGCGTAGAAGCTCCAGAGCCACCAGCGCGGCAGGGGATTGTTCAATTCGCGGATGCCGTCCCACTCATGGCCGGTGGTTTCGATGCCGCTGATTTCATCGATATGTTTGTCCGCCATGATCAATCCTCCTTCAGAGGGATGCTTGCGGCTTCTTGAGCCGAGCGCTTTGCGCCGGGGCGCAGGACGAAGAGAAGCGCGCCGACGAAGAAAAGGGTCATGGCCAGCAGACCCCAGCTATCGGCGAAGTGACGCATTGCCGTGTAGACTTCCATCGTTCAGCCTCCTCAGCGATAGCCGGTGGCATCGTCATAGGTCGAGAAATCGACCAGCGTGCCAAGCATTTGCAGGTAAGCAACCAGCGCATCCATCTCGGTGACCTTTGTCGGGTCTCCGTCGAAATCACCGACCTTGGCCTTGGGATAGCGTGCCAGAAGGGCCGTCGTATCCGCATTCGGATCGGCTTGTGCATTCAGATCCGCCTTGGCATTGTCGAGCATTTCCTGAGTATAAGGCACGCCCACGGCCACGTTCGCCTTCAGGTCCATCGTGACGTCGTTCACCTTGAGCGTCGTCTCCTTCAGGAAGGCGTAGCTTGGCATAATCGATTCCGGCACCACATCGCGAGGACGGTTCAGGTGCTGCACATGCCATTCGTTCGAGTAGCGATCACCGACACGCGCGAGATCCGGTCCTGTACGCTTCGAACCCCATTGGAAGGAATGATCGTACATGGATTCGGCCGCCAGGCTGTAATGACCGTAACGCTCCACTTCATCGCGGAAGGGGCGGATCATCTGGCTGTGGCAGACATAGCACCCTTCGCGAATGTAGATGTTGCGGCCCGCCAGTTCGAGCGGCGAATAGGGACGCATCCCTTCCACCTTCTCGATGGTGTTTTGCAGGTAGAATAGCGGTGCGATTTCCACGATACCGCCGATGGAGACGACGAGTAGCGAGCCGACCAGCAACAGGGTCGCATTCCGCTCGATAAACTGGTGTTTATCCATAATGGACATGGGGTCCGCTCCTTATTCGGCAGGCTGGAGCGCAGCAGGCATCGCGCCTGGAACGTTTTCACGCCGCTCGTAGCCAAGAATGGTCATGGTGATGTTGAAGGCCATGATGAGAGAGCCTGCCAGATACAGGGTGCCACCCAGCGCACGCAGCACATAATAGGGGTACATGGCAGCCACGGTTTCCGCGAACGAGTACACCAGGAAGCCTTGATTATCGTATTCGCGCCACATCAGGCCCTGCTGGACACCGGCAACCCACAGAACGGCCGCATAAACCACGATACCGAGGGTGGCGAGCCAGAAGTGCCAGTTGACCATGGCGAGGCTGTAGAGGCGATTGCGGTGCCAGAGCTTTGGTACGAGATAATAGATCGCACCAAACGTGATCATGCCGACCCAGCCAAGTGCACCCGAATGGACGTGACCGATTGTCCATTCCGTATAGTGGCTGAGCGAATTCACGGCCTTGATCGACATCATTGGACCTTCGAAGGTCGACATGCCGTAGAAGGCGATGGCAATGACCATCATGCGGATGATAGGGTCAGTACGGATCTTGTCCCAGGCGCCCGAAAGCGTCATCAGGCCGTTGATCATGCCGCCCCAGGAAGGCATCCACAGCATGATCGAGAAGACCATGCCAAGCGTCTGCGCCCAATCCGGCAGGGCGGTGTAATGCAGGTGGTGGGGACCTGCCCAGATATACATGAAGATCAAAGCCCAGAAGTGGATGATCGACAAACGGTAGGAATAGACCGGGCGGCCAGCCTGCTTGGGCACGAAATAATACATCATGCCGAGGAAGCCCGCAGTGAGGAAGAAGCCCACGGCATTATGGCCGTACCACCACTGCGTCAGCGCATCCTGCACGCCCGAAAAGACCGAATAGCTCTTGACGCCGAGGAAGGAGACAGGCACCGCCAGGTTGTTCACTACATGCAGCATGGCAATGGTGACGATGAAGGCAAGGTAGAACCAGTTTGCCACATAGATATGCGGCTCCTTGCGCATCAGGATCGTGCCGAGGAAAACGACCAGATAGGCAACCCAGACAACGGTGAGCCAAAGATCGACATACCATTCCGGTTCCGCATATTCGCGACCCTGGGTAATGCCGAGCAGGTAGCCGGTGGCTGCCATGACGATGAACAGCTGATATCCCCAGAACACGAACCAGGCCAGACCATCGCCACCGAAGAGACGGGCACGCGATGTACGCTGCACCACATAAAGTGAGGTACAGATCAGCGCATTGCCTCCGAATGCAAAGATGACCGCCGATGTGTGGAGCGGACGCAAGCGCCCGAAGTTGAACCACGGCCCGAAATTCAGATCCGGGAATGCGAGCTGCAAGGCCACGACAACGCCGACCAGAAAGCCGACGACGCCCCAGAAGGTGGTAGCGATGGCACCATACTTGACCACTTCATCGAAGTAGCCGGTCTTATCCGCCGCGGCGGCGGAACGGCCTGCAGGCGCGAATTTGAGCTGGCGGAGCAGAACGATGGTGGCTGCTGCCAAGGTAAAGAAGAGCACCCACATGTGTGCTGCGAATAAACTATCGTGAGCAAAGCCGGCCCCCAGGAGCGCCAGGAAGGCCCCTAAGGTCAGCGCCACGATTGGTACGGTATTGTTCATCGGAACATTCCCCAGAGGCGACAATCATGGGGATCGGCATCAGCAGTAAGCCAGCGAACCCCGCCACTTGGAGAAATCACATTATCCGCACAAGCAGACCTTGATTTGGATCAACAGAAGAAATGCATCTTCACATTCAGCACGAGCAATGCCGGAATGCCGTTGCAATACAATGTGCCAGTGCCGGATTATGCAACAGGCACCGGGTTTGCTTTACGGCGAAGATCGATGCCGTAGCCAATGACGGTGAGGGCTAGAGGAACGATCAGGGTCCAGCCAAAGCCAGCGATGAGGAAGCCGCTGGAGGCAACTGCGGACAGCGCAATCAAGCGGGATACGAGGGAGCGGTTAAACCGGAAATAGCAGAGAATGACGGCCAGATAGATGACGATGAAGTTCTGGTTCGCCAACATGAGCCCTTGCGTGACAGTGAAGACCTGAAAATGCAGCGCAAGGCACAGCACGATATAGATCGCCAGCATGAAGACCAGCGAGGTGCGCGGCATGCCATTGGGTGCAAGCGCCCCCAATGCACCAGGCAAAATGCGAGCGCGGCCAGCGGAAAAGATCAATCGGCTTGCGGCAAAAACCCATGCATTGACGTTGGCAAGAACCACAAGCACGATCAAACCATATACGACGACCGCCAGCGGACTGTTTTCGACCAGATTTAAAAGACCGGAAACGCCGTGCACGCTTATGCCGGAGGCTTCGGCACCTGTCGCCACCAGTGCTAGAGCGGCATAGATCGCAGTAACCAGAACAAAGCCGATGACGAAGATCAGCTTGATCGCACGACGCCCGCCGGACACTTCACCACTGCCGAAGCTGAGATTTTCCCAGCCGAGAAATGCCCAGAACAGAATGGCGCTGACGCTCCAGAGAGAATCGACTGACACATCTTTCCAGTTGGCGAGATAGCCTTGATACGCCTGCACGCCCGCACCCAAGAGATGCGGCTGTGCGCTGACGAATAAAAAAACCAGCAGCACAAGAGACAGGGCCGATGCCACATTGATCCACGAAGCAGGGCGTAGGCCGAACAGGTTGACGAAAGTGGATGTAATAAGAACGGCAAATGCGAGCAGGACAGTTGCGCCTTCAGGCAAGCCAAAGATTTTCTGCAGGTACAAGCAGCCCATGAAAGTACCGATGGGAATGCAAAGCATGAAGGTGACGGCAAAGATGAGCGACACAGCCGTCTCCGCCCAGTTGCCCAGTGCCAGAGCGGCATAGCGAGCCACGCCGCCGGAATCCTGCACTTCAAGTGACAGACTGAGAAAGATGATGACCAGCGGCAGCGAAATAAGCAGGGTGAGCGGCCAGGAGAGGGCTGCGGCAGCCCCTCCCCCTGCTTCAATGGCCAGCCCTGGAAGCCCGAGCAGGCCGGAGCCGATGATGGTGCAAATGGCAAGGACGACACCTTGCGGAACGGACATGGACTTGTTCAACGCCATGAAACTTCTCCTCCTCGCGGCCTTCTCGCTTTGCACCCGTGTTGTTCAGATTTTGCGCAGGCAGCCTTCCACCGTCACATACCGATCCTCCAGCTCGGACACGCTCAGCCCGCCTATCTGAGCATCGGCCAATTGCAAACGCACTTCATCGCATGTGTAGGATGAACGCAGCGAACTGAGATAATGCGCTTGCACGACCTCGGATTCGCCACCCACATGCTTGCGCACAAGAGCCCTTGCTGCCTCTTCATTCGCAGGACGGCGCAGATCACGCACGAAGATATGCGCGCCTTCGTCGGCCACTCGCCGGATTTCCCGCCAGAACTGAACCACATCCGCCACATGATGCAGAACGCTGTTACTGATCACGACATCGAAGCTGCAATCGGCACAGGCAAGGTTTCGCCCGTTGGTAAGCAGCCAATTGATGCGCTGCTCATGCGCTGACAGTCTCTCTTCCTGCGCATCGCGGGCAATGGCCAGCATGCGGGGGGAGATATCGGCACCCGTCAATATCCAGTCCGGCGCATGACGACGAATGCGTAACAGAACATCGCCCGGACCGCAGCCGAGATCCACTGCGCGGCGCACCCTTCCAGAAGCAACCCGGACCACCTCGCGCGCGAGCGCCTCATGTGGAACGCTATAATCGGCGGCAGCGTAGCAAATCTCCTCTTCTTCCGTCATATATTCCGGCTCGGGAATGCGAGAAGCCAGGCTCACATCCATATCCATCAGCCGATCTCCTCAACCTGACGGAACTTCAAAGGGCAGCGCAAGGGCGGCGTGTCGTTGCTATCGGGCAAGAAATATTGTGGCCATTCGAGATCACCAGATTCGTAGTGACCCAAAAGTGGGCTGCGTGGCACATCGTCATAAAGATCAATGTTTTCACGGATCTTCTGGCGCATTGCGAAGCCCTTCTTGTGAATGCCTGCAACGATATCAAAGCGCTCACGCGGATTGATGACGAGGACCATGCAATCACAGAGGTTGCGGCTTCTCCGCTTCTGGTTTTGGGGATGGCTGACATTGACGAAAATTTGCTGGCCTTGGAAACACATGGACCAGAATTCACGCTCGGGCGCCGTCGGCGTACCATCGACCCAGGGCACAGGATCGTGGTCGATCAGATACTGCATCGAAGATATGAACAGGTTTTGATAGTCATCAGTGGAGGACAGATGCCTCACAGGTTCGAACAGGACCAGTAGCGGCTGTGCAGTGTTGACAGAACCATCCCATTCGAGACTTGCCTCCAGATAATCTTTCAGACCGTCATAGAAAAACTCCATATCATAGGCACCATTCCGAAAGCTGACCGGCATGCAGAGAATATTGCCCCTCGCGAAAGCATTCTGTGCGAAAACGCAAGGAAACTCAGGTCCGTCCTTCATTTCAAAGCGAGATGCGATCTGCGCCATCATCTCCTGGGCCCATACAAGACCATTTATATTTGAGTTCTTATTAATATTAACTGGATGAAATAGCTGCATGATATTCGGGTCCCCCACCCTTATTCCCATTTATTTCTGGTTTTATTATTGAATCTATTATCGGTTGTATCTTAATTGCGCTCTTGAGTTTGATCAGTTAATCATCTCAAACAACGGTGAATTGTGACATCTAAACGGAATATCGTGCCAAACTTGTTGCTACCGGCCACAGCCCAGAATAGCGACGAGCGTCGTCTGGCAATTGTCGCCTATGATGGGGCCAATCTCTTCGAGATGGGTCTCGCCATGGAGATATTCTCACTCGCCAATGATTTTCAGAAAGCCTATCGTATCGAAGTGTGTGCGGAGCGCACCTCGTCCCCACTACGCTCAGGGCTGGTCAGCATCGTGAGCTCCCAAGGTCTGTCTGACCTCCATTCGTTTCACACTGTTATCGTGCCGGGATGGATCGATGTGGATGAGCCGCCGCCAATGGCCGTCGTCAAGGCGCTGAAGAAGGCCCATGCCAGCGGCAGCCGCATCGTTTCCATCTGCTCCGGCGTTTTTCTGTTGGCCGAAGCGGGTCTCTTGGACGGGCGGCGGGCTGCAGTTCACTGGTCGCAGGCGCAGCTTCTGGCGAGCCGCTTTCCCAAGATTAAAGTTGACGCCAAAGTCCTCTACGTGGATGAAGGAGACATCATGAGTTCTGCGGGGCGAGCGGCGGGAATGGACCTGTGCTTGCACATTATTCGTAAAGATTACGGTGGCGCATCGGCGCGAGCGGTCGCCCAACGCATGGTGATACCTGCCTTCCGCACGGGAGATCAGAGCCAATATATTCCTCATTCTGCGCAAACGCAGGTGGATGGTCTTTCAGATCTCTGCGCATGGTTACTGAGCCGCCTGAAGGAGAAAATCAGCGTCGATGACATGGCAAGCCGCTGCAGAATGAGCCGCCGCACCTTTATCCGGCGTTTTCAGCAAGCACGCGGGATGCCACCCGCGGAATGGCTGACCCAGCAGCGCCTTTTTGCGGCGCGCATTTTGCTGGAAGACAGCATCATGCCCGTGGAGCATATTGCAGCCGAAGTTGGTTTTCCCTCTGCGGATATTTTTCGTCATCATTTTCGCAAGCAATTTCAAATGTCGCCCGCATCCTACCGCAAGACAGTCCGTGACGGCTCGTCGCTGTGACGAACTTCAGCAAAGCACCACAGATAGCAGGCGATACAAGAATTGGGTGGACGAAGCCTGCCGGCTCTGCAAAAAGCCTCTTGGGACGCGACCGCCGTTATCTTTAGAACGGGGTCGGGCGACAGATTGACGTCACGTTGCTGCCGCGAGGACACGCTGGCCGTCCCTTTACCTTCCACTCACTCGCGCGGCACCAGCCAAAGGCCAAGAACGGCTGGTAGTCAGTCGTGCGAACTGAATAACTTCGTGCCGAAAATAGATTGTTATGAGAGGAGAAGCTCAGGAACTGCTGGCTTTAGCTGGTCGGAGTGAGAGGATTCGAACCTCCGACCCCCACGTCCCGAACGTGGTGCGCTACCAGACTGCGCTACACTCCGTGACCAGTGGCGCTGCTATAGATGAGCGCTTTCATTTGCACAAGCTCCCGTTGGCAAATTTTTGACGGGTCTTTTTGCCCTGGAAACGCGGTACGGGAACCGTTAGCGCCCTCATTCATTATGTCATTTCAGATTGTTTCGGGCATCGCTTGGTTTCCATGAATAATGAAGAAGAGTCGAAGCTCAACGCTCGCAATGCTGGCAACAGATTGCTGGCGGAGCATTTATCAGAAGACCCCTTTGCCGCCGCATTTAAAGCGACACGCATGCCGATGATCATTACTGATCCGCGGCAGCCGGATAATCCTATCATTTTTTCCAACCGCGCCTTTTCGGAACTCACCGGATACACCCAGCAGGAACTGATCGGACGTAATTGCCGTCTGCTGCAGGGGCCGGATAGCGACAAAGCCGTTGTCGCGCAGCTGCGTGAAGCCATCAATGAAGAGCGCAGCCTTGAGGTCGATATTCTCAATTACCGCAAGGATGGTACAAAGTTCTGGAATGCACTCTTCATGAGCCCGGTGCGCAATAGCGATGGGGAAGTGGTGTATTTCTTTGCCTCCCAGCTTGATTTCACCCATGTGAAAGACAAGCAGATGGAACTCGCCGCTGCTCGCAGTTCCGCTGAGCGCGAAGTCGCACGTCGCACCAAGGATCTTCGCGATGCGCTGGATGCCAAAACGCTATTGGTGCACGAAGTGGATCACCGGGTTAAGAACAACCTCTTGACCATCGCATCCATCTTGAAGCTTCAAGCGCGCACCAGCGGCGATGAAACCGTCAGGCGTACCCTTCGCTCGGTTCTTGATCGCGTCGAGGCCCTCAGCACGGTGCAGCGCAAGCTTTTCACCACGTCTGATGTCGAGAGGTTCGATGTTTCCGAATTTGCCCGTGATCTTGTGACGGACATGATCGGCGCGCTGAGGCGCGATGACATCAGGATCACTTTCGATTTGTCGCCCGTTCTGGTCCCCGCGATCAAGGCTTCGCCGCTCGCGCTGATCATCAATGAACTGGTGGGCGATGCGCTGCGGCGAGGACTGAAAGATGGGGGCGGCAAACTCAACCTTTGCATCAAGCGCCTCAACGGCCACTTTCAGATCAGAACAGCCGATTCAATGATGCCTGTCGAAGTGGACCGGGCCGATGAAGAGTTCAGCCGAACGATTCTTGAGACCTGCGCGAGACAGGTGAATGCCAAGATCGAACGCAGCAAGCAGGGCGAAAACACCATTGTCGATATCCGCCTCCCAGTGGAAAGCGTAGAAGAGGGTTATCATACGTGAATATTCTGATCGTCGAAGACGAGGCGCTGCTTGCTCTTGAACTGGAGAGCGAACTGGAAGCCGCCGGACACACGATTGTTGGGCAGGCGATGTCCAGTGCGGAAGCAAAGGCGCTTGCAGACAAGTATAGGCCTGAGTTTGCCTTCGTGGATATTCATCTCCTCGACGGTCCAAGTGGAATCGACGTCGGTCGCTACTTGTCGTCTTCGGGTATTTCCTACGTTTTTGTGACGGGAAATCTGAAGCGCATCCCGGATGATTTTGCCGGCGCGATCGGTGCCATCGAAAAGCCCTATACGATGAACGGGCTTGAAAATGCGCTATCCTACATAGAACGCTTCATTCGAGGCGAGCGGCGAAACGTCATCCCACCCAGCCTCGTTCCTGCACCTTGGCTGGAGCAGCGCATGACCGGAACAGGTTGATCGCTATCTTCCGACCCCCCAATAATCGAAGCCGTGGCGAGTGACCTCCTCACCGGGGTAGACATTGCGAAGATCCACGAAGGTCGGCGTATTCATAAGGGGCTTCAGGCGGCGAAAGTCGAGCGCACGGAAGGCGTCCCATTCCGTCACGAGAACAATGGCGTCGGCCCCTTCCGCAATCTGGTAGGGGCTTTCACCGAAGGTTACCTCCTTCAGCATTGTCTTTGCCACGTCCATACCCTCAGGATCATAGGCATGAATGGAGGCACCATGATCCTGCAAAGCCTGGATGATGGAGAGCGACGGTGCATCGCGCATATCATCCGTATTGGGTTTGAAGGTGAGGCCCAGCAGGGCAATCTTTTTGTCACGCACGTTACCGCCACATGCAGATACCACCTTGCGGGCCATGGCACGTTTGCGAGAATCGTTTACCGCCACCGTTGTTTCGATCAGGCGCAAGGGGCTCTCATTGTCCTGGGCGGTCTTGACCAGCGCCATCGTATCTTTCGGGAAGCATGAACCGCCATAGCCAGGACCAGCGTGAAGGAATTTGTCTCCGATACGCTTATCCATGCCTATGCCCTTCGCCACCTTCTGCACATCGGCACCGACCTTTTCGCACAGATCTGCCATCTCGTTGATGAAGGTGATCTTCATTGCGAGAAAAGCATTTCCGGCATACTTGATCAGTTCAGAGGTGCGGCGATCGCAGAAGAACAGTGGCGCGGAATTGAGATAGAGCGGACGATAAACTTCCCGCATGACCTCCGTTGCGCGTTCATCCTCCGAGCCGATGACGATCCGATCCGGGCGCTTGAAGTCGGCAATGGCTGCGCCTTCGCGCAAAAATTCCGGATTTGAGACCACGGCGAAATCCGCATCAGGACGTTCGGTGCGAATAATGCGCTCCACCTCGTCGCCTGTGCCTACCGGGACGGTCGATTTCGTCACGACAACAGTAAAGCCTTTCATGGCGTGGGCAATTTCGCGTGCAGCGGAATGGACATAGGACAGATCTGCATGTCCATCGCCGCGGCGAGACGGCGTGCCGACCGCGATGAAAACGACATCGGCATCTTCCACTGCCTTGGCCAGATCCGTGGTGAACGAAAGCCGGCCCGCCTTGACGTTGGAGCGAACCATATCTTCCAGCCCCGGCTCATAAATGGGGATACTGCCGGATTTCAGGGCGGCAACCTTTTCTTCCACATTATCCACGCAAGTCACATGGTGACCGAAATCGGCGAAGCAAACTCCCGATACCAAACCCACGTAGCCGGCACCGATCATCGTAATACGCATGAATGTCTCTCGTTTGCTGCCCCGGCGGGATGACATGGGGCGATGGAAGTTCAATGGGGAGATATAGGGTCGCAGTTTAACTTTCAAATGTCAGTCAGCTACCATTGGTAAAGTCTCCTCGCGCAATGCCGTGGCGCTGAAGCTTGTCGTAAAAGGTCTTGCGGGGGATGCCGAGCGCCTCGACAGTGCGGCGTACGTCACCATCATGTTGCTGCAAGGCCTCGCGAATCAAGTCTGCCTCGATGCGAGCGAGCCGATCCGGCAGGCTTTGGTTCACGCTATCGGGAACCGTCACGGGAAGGGCCTGAGGTTGAGAAGGCTCGAGCCCAAGGGCCAGGCGCTCAGCGAAATGGTTGAGTTCTCGCACATTGCCCGGCCAGTCATGTTCTGCCAGATGGCGTGTGACGGTACCGTCCAGACGCGGCATATCGCGCCCGAAGCGCTTTGCCGCACGTTGGCAGAAATAGCGGAAAAGCAGTGGCACATCATCGCGCCTTTCCCGCAATGGCGGGATGAAGAGGCTTACCACATTCAGCCGATAATACAGATCCTCGCGGAACCCGCCGCGCTCGGAAGGATTGCCGAGATTGATCTTGGAAGCTGCAACCACGCGCAAATCGACAGGGCGCACTTCATTGGTGCCAAGCGGCATGACCTCGCGCATTTCCAGCACCCGCAGCATGTGCACCTGCGAGGAGGCGGGCATGCTTTCAATTTCATCCAGAAAAAGCGTTCCTTCACTGGAATGCTCTATACGGCCGACGCGCCGCTTTTGCGCGCCGGTGAAGGCACCCGCCTCATGGCCGAACAATTCGCTTTCCATGATCTGCTCCGGCAAGGCGCCGCAATTTAACGCAACAAACTCGCCCTTTGCCCGTCGGCTCCACCGATGCAGCAGGCTGGCGACCACTTCCTTGCCGGTGCCAGTCTCTCCGGTCAAAAGCACATCGACATCTGTATTGGCAATCTGACGGATGGTTTGTCGAAGGCGTTGCATGACAGGCGTTTGCCCCAGGAGCGGAAGATCGCCTTCATCGGCCGCTCTCTCCTCCCGAAGCGCCCTGTTTTCCAGCACAAGGTTGCGCTTCTCACCGGCACGGCGGACACATTGCACCAGTCTCTCAGCAGCATAAGGCTTGGCGATAAAATCATAGACTCCATTGCGAATGGCATCCACAGCCATGGGAATATCCCCGTGGCCGGTGACGAGGACGACCGGGATATCGACATCGACTGCCTTAATTCGTTCGAACAGTTCCAGCCCGTCCATGCCTGGCATTCGGATATCGGAAACGACGACACCACAAAAATCCGACTGGATCTGGCCTAAGGCTTCGCGAGCGGTCGCATGTGCGCTGACTGAGAACCCGGCGAGGTCCAGCGTCTGCGAAGTGGCCCGCAACAGGTCACGATCATCGTCCACGAGAAGAACTGGAATGCTGTCTGTCATGGCTGCACCTGCTTCAGCTCGATTGTAAAACATGTGCCAGTGTCCGAGGTATCGACGCTGATACGCCCGCCATAATCTGAAATAATGTCTTTCGCGATGACGAGCCCCAGGCCCAACCCCTTCTCCTTGGAGCTATTGAAGGGAGAAAAGAGATGCTCACGCACGGTTTGCGGGATGCCTGGTCCATTATCTTCAACTGTCAGGAAGACATGCTCATTCTTCATATGCGCGTTCACGCTGACGCGGCCATCCTCGCGGCCTTCAATCGCCTCCAGCGCGTTCTGGAACAGGTTGATGAGAACCTGCTCCAACCTAAGCTGGCTTGCCTGCACAATTATTGGAGCACCGGCAGGAAGATCAACCCGTAAGGCATCCAGCCTTCCGGCAAAACGGCTTCGCAGCAGCATAGTCGCGCCCGAAACTGCCTCTTGCAAATTGACAGGACCTGCAGCACTTCTTCCCCTCCGGGCCAGCGCCTTCAAGTCTTCGGTAATCATCCCGATCCGCTCTGTCAGGCCCGCGATTTCCCTCAGATTGTCGCGAGCAGCATCCGAGCGATCCCGGTCCAGATAAGTGGCGGCATTGTCCGCATAGGCACGAATGGTTGCGACCGGCTGGTTTATTTCATGGGCAACACCGGCTGCAACCTGGCCCAAGATCGCAAGGCGGTTAGCCTGCACCAGCTCCTGCTGCACGCCCTGGAGCCGGGCCTCCGTGGTGCGGTGATCTGAAATCTCGGTTTCCAGCCGATCCCGCGCATTCCGCAGATCAAGCGTGCGTTCCTCTACCCTGCGCTCCAGCTCGATGCGCGCTGATTGTTCACGCTCGATGCGGGCCAGCACCGCCTGCCTGCGCATCAGAACGAGAGCAGCAAGCGCAAGCAGGGGCAGAAGAATGGCAAGCGCTGCCAATTGCGCCTGACCAACGGCATTATCCAGTTGCGGCTCAGTCGGCAGCAGGTAATGCAGTTTCCATGGTGTGGATGGTACGGCCAAGGCCACTTCCACCATATGCGTCTGCCGCTCTCCCGGCAGCACGGCTTGGATGACCCGGGCATCGCTTTGAAACGGCTCCAGCTCCACCATTGGCAACGGAATAAGCGGGGCATTGCCAAATTGAAGGCTGGAACGAATTTGCTGGCTTAGGGCGGGCGCAAGTGTTGCGGTAGTCATAAAACGCCAGGACTCGACACTCGTAATCAGCACGACACCATCACGATCCGCAACGAATGTGGGCTTTAGCGTCTCGCGCCAATCGCGCTCCAGCTGATCGAATTCCGCTTTGACCACGATGACACCGAGAGGCGCATCCTTTGGTCCCACGCGTTCGGAAATGTAGAGACCGGGCCTCAGGCTGACGCTCCCCAGCGCAAAGTGCTCCGCCTTGCCCTCTGCCATGGCGCGGGAAAAATAGTCTCGGAAAGAATAATCACTGCCAACGAAGCTGGTCGGCTCGGCGGAGTTACTCGATGCAATGGTGATGCCGCGACGATCAATAAGGTAGAGTACCGAGGCGTTGGTGCCGGCTACAAGCTCCTGGAGCTTTCGGTTCAACGCATCCAGATGCGGCTTGGTCGGTTCTCTCAGCGCCTCCTCCACCTCCCGGTCGCGAGAGAGGATCATAGGTAGTGCCCTTGGTCTTTCCAGCACAGCGCGCAAAAGCGCAACTTTCAGTCCGGCATCGATGCGGCCTTGGCTGCGCAATTCCTGCATCGCAGCATCTGTCGCATAGCGATGCGCACCAATGAGGGTGACGCCGACCAGCGCAAAGGAGAGAAGCGTAAACATGGCCCAACGGCGCCTTGGTGCGGGCGCAGCCATCCAGTCCATCACGCCGTTCAAGCCTTTTTTCATGTCCGATTTTTCGCACAACAAGACCCACGCGACAAGTCAATCTGTGTGAATTTCCGCACACACAATTCACCCGGACGGGGAGTTCGGAATTATTATATTTTCATATCAGGTACTTATCCTAATAAATGAAGTTGGCACACAGCTTGCAATTCTACCTCATCATCGAAATGTCGTCTCCGGGAGAGCCGTTGGGTAGGGGACGCAAGGAGGATCAGGTATGGATTTAAATCTCGACGCTGCGACCCCTCGCGGCAAAATTCCGCTTTATCGCCAACTTTATGTTCAAGTGCTGGTCGCCATTGCGGCTGGCATCGCGCTTGGTCATTTTTATCCGGATATTGGCGCGTCCCTTAAACCTCTCGGCGATGCGTTCATACGCCTTGTCAAAATGATTATTGCACCAGTCATCTTTTTGACGGTTGCGACCGGCATTGCCGGGATGTCTGATTTGAAGAAAGTGGGTCGCGTTGCCGGTAAGGCAATGCTCTACTTCCTCGTCTTTTCCACGCTTGCGCTTGCTGTTGGCATGCTGGTTGCCAATGTGGTGCAACCGGGCAGTGGCATGCATATCGATCCGGCGTCTCTCGATGCCAAGGCAGTCGCCACCTATGCCACCAAGGCACACGAAAGTTCAGTCACCGGCTTCCTGATGAACATCATCCCGGAAACGATTGTTGGCGCTTTCGCCCAAGGTGATATTCTTCAGGTTCTGTTCTTCTCTGTTTTGTTCGGTATATCTCTGGCCATGGTGGGGGAGCGCGGAAAGCCGGTCACCGACTTTTTGCAGGCTGTAACGGCGCCCATCTTCAAGCTGGTTGCTATTCTGATGAAAGCGGCCCCCATCGGTGCCTTCGGTGCCATGGCATTCACCATCGGCAAATATGGAATCGGTTCGGTCGCCAATCTGGCCTTCCTGATTGCCACGTTCTACCTCACTTCCATCCTCTTCGTGGTGGTCGTGCTGGGTGCGGTCGCCCGGTACAATGGCTTCTCCATCTTCGCTCTCATTCGCTACATCAAGGAGGAACTTCTGCTGGTTCTCGGCACCTCTTCCTCTGAAGCGGCATTACCGGGACTGATGCAGAAAATGGAACGAGCAGGATGCAAGCGCTCCGTGGTGGGCCTCGTGATCCCGACCGGCTATTCCTTCAATCTCGACGGCACGAATATCTATATGACGCTGGCCGCGCTGTTCATCGCACAGGCAACAGATATTCAGCTATCGATCGCGGACCAGATCCTGCTTCTGCTCGTTGCGATGCTGAGTTCCAAGGGAGCGGCAGGGATTACAGGCGCTGGCTTCATTACGCTTGCGGCGACCCTTTCGGTTGTTCCATCGGTTCCCGTTGCAGGCATGGCGCTCATTCTAGGCATTGATCGCTTCATGTCTGAATGCCGGGCGCTCACCAACTTCGTGGGCAATGCTGTTGCGACCATTGTGGTAGCCCGTTGGGAAAATGAGCTGGATGCTGCAAAGCTGAACGAAGCTCTTGCTGGCCGATTGCCAGAACCAACAGCCTCTGGATTGCAGGCTGCTGAATAGGAATTCCTCCCAAGGAAGAAGATCGGCCTGCCATCAAAGCTATTCGATCTTACCAGAAGGCCCGCCGGTCGCTCGGCGGGCCTTCTGCTCGAATCCTTCAAGTTTATTCAAGCTCAGGGACCGTTGACCAGCGCCAGAATGAGCTGATGAACATTGCCACCATCGGCCAGTTCCACCCGGTCGAACTCCACATTGCGCGCCCGCTCTGCCCGTGACAGCTCGCCGAGCCGCTCCGTCAATATCTCGCGGATACGCTTGCATTGGGGATCATTCTCGACCCTGAGGCCCAGGCTGTAATCCTGGATCTGCTGAACGAGCTCCTTCACGAAGCCGCCATGTACGCGCTCGTGCTTTTCTACGCCAGCGATAAAGCGAGCCCAGCTTTGCTTGACGTCCACAGGCAGGGGCGTTGAGGGTTTGGGGAGTGTATAGGTGATGATAACACGCGGCTTTGCAACCGTAATGGCGCAAGCCGAACCCTGCGGCTCATATTTGCGCGTCCAGGTCAGCTTGAAACTGGTATGCGCGATTGCCTGCACCCCGGCATTTGGCCCTTCACTGCCAATAGATCGATAAAGATCAATCCCGGTCTTTCCCTTGATTGAGTAAGTCTTGATCTGCTCAATCGGCTGCCAGTCGGCAGAATGGGCATTCTGAGCAAGGCTTGATGCAGCGATAACGCCTGCAACAAGGGGAAGGCACTTCATTATCAGTCGCAATATCCGGTTCTCCTGCGCCGCCCGATGGCGACGCACATTATCTCAAACTGCTTCGATAGGAAGCCCGTCAACCAATGGTCATCAAGCTGGCGTTGCCACCGGCAGCCGCCGTGTTGATGGATGTTGACACCTCCTCCAGAAGCCAGTTCAGGCAATAGCTATCCACCCTGTCCATCTCCGTAGATTTCGCGGCTTGCGTCAAAACCAACGGGCCCGGCAGATCTGCAACTCGCATTTGAAGCGCTCTGATTTCCTCGTCCTCACCTTCCAGCAAGGCACCGGCAGCGGGTCCAATTGTGTTCCAGGCTTTCACCTTCTGAACGCGCGTGCGAACACTCTCGGGCAATTGGTCCAGAAGAGCTTCTAACGGTGCTCGAAATACATCGACCACGGCGATGTTGCCCGTGGCAAGAATGCTGGCCAATTGCAGGATGAGACCGTTTTCACTGGCCGGAACAGCGAGAATTCTCCCGCGCGGATGCAGCGCGTACAGGTTGGTTTCACCGACTGGTCCCGGCAATTGCAATTCCAAACCGAGCGCCGACTGGCTGCCAATTGCGCGGGCTAGCTCTGCCTGCTCAGGGCGCTTTCCGTCATCCAGCCAACGCGCCAAAGCGCTCAACGCCGGATCGAGATGCACGGAACTGAGTTGTGGTGGCTCCGGCGGTGTCTGCACCAGCCTACCCAGATAAAGCGGACCGCCAGCTTTTGGACCCGTGCCAGACAGACCCCGCCCGCCAAAAGGCTGAACGCCCACAACGGCCCCGATGATATTGCGGTTTACATAGCGATTGCCTGTCTTGATCCGGCTAAGGACATAAGCAATGGTCTCATCAAGCCGCGTATGCAGACCAAAGGTTAGGCCATAACCTGTGGCATTGATATCCTCAATCAACCGGTCGAGATCTTCCCTCCGATAGCGGATGACATGAAGAACCGGACCAAAGATTTCCCGCTGCAAATCCTTGATGGAGTTCAGCTCGATGATGGTGGGCGCGACGAAAGTGCCTTGATCCGCGCTTGGCGGAAGTGCTGCTTGGTGGATTGTTCGGCCAAGAATACGCATGCGCTCAATATGCGCATTGATGTTTTGTTGAGCCTCATGCGTGATCACAGGGCCGATATCGATTGAAAGCTTGTCTGTTCGTCCAATCGATAATTCGGCGAGAGCGCCCTTCAGCATGGTCAGCACACGCTCTGCGACATCCTCCTGCAGGCAGAGAATACGCAGCGCCGAACAACGCTGGCCCGCGCTATCGAAGGCGGAGGCTATGACATCACCGACAACTTGCTCAGCAAGTGCTGACGAATCGACAATCATAGCGTTCTGGCCGCCAGTTTCCGCAATCAAGGGAATTGGCCTGCCCGTTTCAGACAGTCGGTCCGCCAATTGCTTCTGGATAATGCGGGCCACCTCTGTGGAGCCCGTGAACATAACCGCCGCCACGTCTGGCGCCGAAACCAGCGCACCTCCAATTCCACCATCGCCGAGAACCAACTGGACCGCATCACGCGGCACGCCGGCCTCGTGCAGAAGCTTGATCGCCTCATAGGCAATCAGGGGCGTTTCTTCCGCTGGCTTTGCAAGAACCGAATTGCCCGCGACAAGAGCGGCGGACACCTGCCCAAGGAATATCGCCAGAGGGAAGTTCCAGGGGCTGATGCACACCACCGCACCCAAAGGTCTATGCAAAACACCTAGCGTACGCCGTGCCTGCTCTGCATAGTAGCGGAGGAAATCAACGGCTTCCCGGACCTCAGCAATAGCGTTGGGCAGAGACTTCCCAGCCTCCCGTATAATGAGGCCCAAAAGTTCTGGCATCTTTTCTTCCAGCAGATCGGCAGCCTTTTCCAGAATGCCAGCGCGATCCTGAGCTGTCGTTTGCTGCCAGACTTCGCTAGCTTTGGCTGCTGAAACTGCGCGCGCAGCATCCGCTTCCGCAGCATTCACCACAGTTCCGACCTGGTCTCTGTGATCGGCGGGATTAAGAACAGGTTGCGGCTTGGCTGCGGTATGTCCGAATGCAAGCAGGGAAGTTGCTTCGACCGGCTTTTCAGCTTCTCGCTGGAAGACTTCAGAAAGATGGGACAGGGTATTCTCATTCGACAGGTCAAGACCCGCAGAATTGCGCCTGCCCTTGCCGAACAAATCCTGAGGCAGTGCAATCTTCTCGTGCTTTGCACCCGGCTTTGCTTGCGCCCGAACAACATCAGCCGGATCGGTGATCAGATCGTCAATGCTCACATTCTCATCGCCAATACGGTTGACGAAGGAGGAGTTGGCTCCATTTTCCAGCAGCCGGCGGACGAGATAGGCCAACAACGTTTCATGCGTACCGACAGGCGCATAAATGCGGCAGGGACGGTTAAGTTTGGCAGGGCCGACAACTTCCTCATATAGCGGCTCGCCCATGCCATGCAGGCACTGAAACTCATAGGACCCAATGGTAAATTCAGGGCCTGCCATCTGATAGATCGTCGCAAGCGTCTGAGCATTATGTGTTGCAAATTGTGGGAAGATGACCTCGCGAGCGGCCAGCAGCTTTCTGGCACAGGCGATGTAGGACACATCCGTATGCACCTTGCGGGTATAGACAGGAAAATCCTCAAGTCCCTCAAGCTGTGCACGCTTGATCTCAGCATCCCAATAAGCACCCTTCACCAACCGCACCATGATACGATGGCCTGAACGCTGGGCGAGATCGATAATGTAGTCCAGCACGAAGGGGCATCGCTTGCCGTAAGCCTGAACGACGAAGCCAATGCCGTTCCAGCCGGATAGCTCTCGATCCAGACACAGCGCTTCCAACAGGTCCAGAGAAAGCTCCAGACGATCCGCCTCCTCTGCGTCGATATTCAACCCGATATCATAACCCTTGGCGAGGTGGCAGAGCGCTTTGACCCGTGGCAGAAGCTCTTGCATGACCCGGCCTGCCTGAGCACGCGTGTAACGGGGATGAAGAGCCGAGAGCTTGATGGATATACCGGGACCTGCATAAACACCGCGCCCGGCTGCCGCACGACCGATGGCGTGAATGGCATTTTCATAGTCACGGAAATAACGCTCCGCATCGGCACGGGTGGTCGCCGCCTCACCCAACATATCGTAGGAATAGCCGAAGCCTTTGGCCTCCATCTCCCGCGCACGGCTCAGCGCCTCTGCAATTGTTTCGCCGGTGACAAATTGTTCACCCATCATCCGCATGGCCATATCAACGCCACGGCGAATAACCGGCTCCCCGCACCGTGCAATCAGCCTAGTCAGCGCCGATGCGAGGCTACGGTCATTCACAGTTGAGGTCAATTTCCCAGTGACGACCAGGCCCCACGTGGCCGCGTTGACGAAAAGCGAGCGCCCCCCACCCACGTGCGATTTCCAATCTCCGTGCGATATCTTATCGCGAATTAGCGCATCTCGCGTCGCCATATCCGGAATACGCAACAGCGCTTCCGCAAGGCACATCAGGGCGACTCCCTCCTGACTGGACAGAGAATATTCGTGAACAAGCCCTTCTACACCTGAGCCTCGCGCCTTGCCCCGCAGCGTTGCAACAAGGCGACGTGCGACTGCTTTAACTTCCACCTTTTGACTCTCTGGCAGCGATGCAGCGGGCAAAAGATCAAGTACGCAATCCACTTCTGGCCTGCGATAGGCAGAAGTAATCGCTTGCCGGATCTCTGAGGGATCGCGAATGGGTGGGGCAAACTCGAAAAATGGCGGCTTTGGCGCGGATGAATGGAGTGGAGTGGAGAAAGATTGCGCAGTCATGACGGAAAGCCTCACGCGAGTGAATTTTCCACACTATAAATGAAAGAACGCAGAGC